>NC_021182.1:0-2495353 GCF_000389635.1 Clostridium pasteurianum BC1 | reverse complement strand
GCAATAACATCTTCTCCAAGCTTTGATAAATCCGCAGATAGTATAGATGGAGATAATTTTATCATTTCCATTCCCTCCTATTTAAAATTTCTTCAAGTGTTTTTAAATAAAATTTGTATCTATTCTCATTTATTTTACCAGCTTCTACAGCTTCTTTTACCGCACATCCTGGTTCCTTATAATGCATGCAAGTGGAAAATTTACATGAATCATAATAATCTTCAAATTCAGGAAAACATCTTTGTAATTCTTCTTTTTTTATAAAACCTATGTCTAAAGAAGAAAAGCCAGGTGAGTCAGCTACATACCCACCCTCTATTTCTAAAAGTTCACAATGCCTTGTAGTATGTTTACCTCTCTTTAATTTTTCACTTATATCTCCTGTTTCCATAGCCAAATGACCTACTACAGAATTTAATATAGTAGATTTACCTACTCCTGAAGGTCCACAAAATACAGTAATATTTTCTTTTAAATGATTTTTAATATTATCTATGCCCTGACCTAATTTTGCATTCAAATAGATTATTTCATAGCCTATACTTTTTACTAATAAAACAGTAGTTTCTATTTCATGTTTATCAGCCAAATCAATTTTATTAAAACATATTACAACTTTTAATTTATTGATTTCACAGAGAACTAAAAATTTATTCAATAAGTCCATATTAAAATCAGGATTACGAACAGCAAATACTATAAAGGCTTGAGTTACATTTGCTATAGATGGTCTTATAAGCATTGAAGTTCTAGTACATATTTCCTTAATAAAACCTTTATTATCCCTGTCCAGCTCTATTACAACATTATCTCCTACTAAGGGGGAAAGTTCATTATGCCTGAACTTTCCCCTTGCCTTACATTCATATATTTCATTAGCTACTTTTACATAATAAAAACCGCCTATACCTTTTACAATTATTCCTTGCATTATGCCTCCCTAAGTTTTAATAGTAACACAATTTTACAAATAATATTTATCTTCTAAAAAAATGTGACTTTCATTTTTTAACTTTTTTGTTTTCATCTGGATTATTTGCAGTTGGATTATTTGCAGTTGAATTATTTGTAACTGTATTGTTTACAGTGTTGTTATCTCCCGTAGAATTAGTATCTTTTGGCGCTGTATATTGATAAACAGTTAAGTTTACCTTATCCCCTGGATTTAATTTAGTCCCCGGTTGTATATCCTGCTCAGCTACAACATTATTCTGATTTTTATCCTGAGTAATCTTGTAAGACACATTAGAAGCTATATTTTCACTATTCAAGTTGGCTATGGCTACATCCTGTGACACTCCCTTTACAGATGGCATTACAGCTGCTGGTGGAGTATATTTATAAACGGCTATAGTTACTTTAGAGCCTTGATTTAACTTAGTTCCTGCTGGTATATCCTGATCTGCTACAATATTATTTTGATTGCTATCCTGAGTCTCCCTGGGTATTACATTTGCTAAAAGGTTTTTATTGCTCAATGCTGCTACTGCCTCATCCTGAGACTTCCCTTTTACAGAAGGTACAACGGATTGTTTTATTCTTGGTCCCATACTTATAACCATACTAATAGCACTACCTTTGTCTACAGTAGTTCCTGCAATAGGATTAATGCTTGTAACTGTATTGACAGGGCTGTCACTATAGTCTTTACTTACATCTCCTACGGTACATCCAGCATTTTGAATTACTTCCTTCGCCTTTTCCAAATCCAATCCTCCCACATCAGGCACAACAGATTGATCAGGACCTGAACTTATAGTCACTCTTATAGAATCTCCCTTATTAACAGCATCTCCCACATTAGGATAACTCGCTATTACAGTCCCCTTAGGCTTATCATTCTTTTCAGTTCCAGCTATGGTAAATTTAAAACCTTCACTTTCCACAAGAGTTTTAGCTTTATCTTGCATCATTCCTATAATATTGGGAACTTTTCCACTTTTCGCTGTAACACTTGCTGCACTTTCACCTAACTTTAAGCCTACCACAACCACTATAATAGCCACTATGGCAATAATTGTAGCCATTATCAAACTTTTTTTATTCTTTAATACTGGACTTACTCTTTTATGTGGGATTTCCTTATCCTGTTTTTCTTCTTCGTTCTCTTTATTTTCTTCTGGAGTATAAGAATTCTTTTTTATTTCATCCTGTAGATTTTCTTTACTTAAATTATTGGTATTTCCCAAAGGAGTAAATTGTGCAGTGTCCTTAATTGGATCCATAACTCTAGTATAATCATCTTTTAGAGTCTGATTATCAAAATTTGAATTATTATTTAATTTATCTAAATCCTCTATAAGCTCTTTGGCATTTTGATATCTAGACACAGGATTTTTTTCCATGCACTTTAATACAAGATTATTTAAATTATTTGGTATGTTAGCATTAATATTCTGTGGAGGTATAACTGGATCTTGAATATGTTTTAAAGCAACAGACACTGGACTTTCAGCATCATAGGGAACTTTTCCTGTAAGCATTTCATATATAACTATACCTAGTGAATATATATCCGTTCTTCCATCAACCACTATTCCCTTAGCCTGCTCTGGAGATAGATAATGAGCTGAACCCATTATTTTATTACTATTAGTAATGGTAACCGAGTCAGATGCTTTAGCTATTCCAAAGTCAGCAACCTTTACAATACCATCTTCCGTAACTAGGATATTGTGTGGTTTTATATCTCTATGTACAATATTGTTTTTATGTGCACAATCAAGAGCTGAAGCAATTTGTCTACTTATATTCACAGCTTTTTTCCAGCTTAAATTCCCCTCTTCAGTAATAATCTGTTTTAAAGTTTTACCTTTAATATATTCTAGCACAATGTAATTTATATTATTTTCAGTTCCCACATCATAAGTATTTACAATATTATTGCTTGATAAGCTAGCGGCAGATGATGCTTCTCTCTTAAACTTTTCTACAAATTCTTTATCACTAGCCAATTCATCTTTTAAAACTTTTACTGCAACAAAACGATTTAAAAGATGACATTTAGCCTTATATACTACTGCTGTTCCGCCTTCACCTATTTTTTCAAGAAGTTCATATCTATTATTCAGTGTAGTCCCTACTAACATTTTCACACTCTCCTTCAAAAATAATAACAGATATATTATCCTTACTGCCCTTCATTTTACTAAGTTCAACCAGTTGATTACAAGCATCTTTATTATTATTTTTTATTATTATATCATATATTTCATGTTTACTTACAACATTTGTCAAGCCATCAGTACACAAAATAACTTTCAAAATGTCCTTTATGTCTATAGAAAATAAATCTACATCCACAGTTATATTGGTTCCCAAAGCTCTAGTTATAATATTTTTATTGGGATGGTTTACTGCTTCTTCCTCTGTAATACTGCCAGAATCAACCAATTGCTGTACTAGTGAATGATCTTTAGTAATCTTAATAATGTCATTTGGTTTTACAATAAAGCAACTGCTATCGCCTACATTGGCAACTAACAACCTATCTTTTATTATTAAACAAGCTGTAATTGTAGTCCCCATGCCTGTCATACTTGAGTTCTCCTGAGACTTATTATAAATATCAATGTTTGCAGACTTAATAGCTTCACATAAAATAGTTTCAGGATCATTAAATTCACTTAAATTGTTTATATACTTAATGGTAGAGTCCACAGCAATCTTACTTGCAATTTCTCCTGCATTATGTCCCCCCATTCCATCTGCAATTATATAAACCTTCTTCAAATCATCTTCATAAGTTCCCACATAATCTTCATTTAGCTTCCTAGACAGGCCTATATCGCTTAAAATACCAACCATTTTAACACCTCTTTTCTATACTCTTTGCATAACTTCTTCTGAGCTGACCACAAGCGGCATTAATATCACTTCCCATTTCTCTTCTTATAGTATTATTAATACCAAAATCATTTAGTATATTACTAAAAATCTTTATATTTTCCTTAGAAGGTTTCTTAAAATTATTTTCTGTAACCGTATTAACCGGTATTAAGTTTACATGACAGAGAATATTTTTTAGCAATTCTCCAAGCTTTCTTGCACTATCTTCATTATCATTTATACCTTTTACAAGAGCATATTCAAAGGTTATTCTCCTATTAGTTTTACTTATATAATAAGTGCATGCCTTAATCAGTTCCTGAATATTGTATTTATTGGCTATAGGCATAATTTTTTTTCTTTCCTCATCACTGGATGCGTGGAGAGATATTGCTAGAGTTATTTGAAGTTTTAAATCTGCTAAATCGTATATTTTTGGAACAATACCACAGGTAGACAAAGTTATATGCCTTTGACCTATGTTTAGGCTATAATCATTATTTATATCATTTATAAACGCAATTACATTTTCATAATTGTCTAAGGGTTCCCCACTTCCCATAAGTACTACATTAGAAATTCTCTTATGAATTATACTTTGAGTTTTAAGTATTTGAGCTGTAATTTCACCAGCTGTTAAATTTCTTATTATGCCGCCAATAGTAGAAGCACAAAATTTACATCCCATTTTACAACCTACCTGGGTAGAAACACAAATTGAATTGCCATAAGTATATTCCATTGCTACACATTCAATTATACTTCCATCTTTGTATCTATACAAAAATTTTTTTGTATTGTTATCCTCTGAGTCATAAACTTCAAGTAATTCTGGAATACCTATGTAAAAAAAAGAATTTAATTTATCTTTTGTAGATTTAGGTATATTGTTCATATTATAAAAATCCCAAACTTCATTATAAATCCAGTTAAATACTTGTTTTGCTCTAAATTCTTTCTCTCCATTTTCCTTCATCCAGTTTTTTAAAGCTGCTAAATCAAAATCTAATATGTTAATCATAACTTCACCTACCCAATTTTCCTCAGTTTACAAATAAAGAAACCATCCATGTACTTATTAGGCATTATAGTTACCCATCCTTCTTTACTATATATTATATTATCATATTTTCCAAAATATAAAGGTTCAATCTTATATACTTTATTATTATTCAAAAACCACTGAATATTTTCTTCATTTTCTTCTGAATTTAAAGTACAAGTTGAATATATCAAATATCCATTGCTTTTAACATATTCTGCTGCATTTATCATAATACTTCTCTGAGTTTTTATTAAGCTTTTTAAATCCTTTAATGACTTATTCCACTTTATTTCTGGCTTTTTCTTTATAATTCCAAGTCCTGAGCAGGGAACATCTATCAAAACTCTATTAGCAATTTCTTTATATTTATCATTATATTTTCTGCTGTCCATCTCACTGCAATTTAAATTCTTTATGCCTAACCTCTTTGCATTTTTTTCTATTAATTTTAGTTTATTTGCATGAAGATCAAAGGCTTTAACTACTCCTGTGTTGTTTAGTATCTCGCAAATATGAGTAGCCTTACCACCAGGGGCACTGCATAAATCAAGAATAGTCATATTATCTTGGATTTCCATGGAAGAAGCTACCAGCATAGCACTTTCATCCTGAACAGTTATAAATCCATCTCTGAACAATTCATTTTGTTCAATGTTTCCACCTTTTATAATGTTAATAGCTTCTTTATTTATGTATCCTTTTTCAACATTAAAGCCACAATCTAAAAGTTTACTGAAAATCTCATGATAACTTCCTTTTAAAGGATTTATTCTCACAGAAATACCTGGCACTTCATTGAGTCCCTCCATTATTGATATACCATTTTCCTTACCATACTGTTTTAAAAATAGGTTTACCATCCAGGGTTCAAAGGAATAATCAAAACAAATTTGATCTATATCATCTTTATCCTTCTCTATAAAATTTATGTTCTTTGATCTAAGGTAATTTCTAAGAACAGCATTTACAAACTTAGAAGGTCCTATTCCCTTTTCTTTTTTTGTCATCTCAACAGCTTCATTCACAGCTGCAAATTCAGGTATTCTATCCAGGTATCTAATTTGATATACAGAGGATCTTAAAATATTCAATATATAAATATCTATACTCCGAAGATCCTTTTTAATAAAATAGGATAAAATTTTATCAATTGTATATTTATATTTTAAAGTGCCATATACTATTTCAGTAGTCAAAGCTTTATCCTTACCTTCTAAATTAGATTTATTTAGCGAACTTCCTAAAAGTATATTTGAATAAGACTTATCCTTAAAAACTCCTGTTAAAACTTTTACTGCTATTTCTCTACTTTTATCCATTACATAACCTCAATTTAATCTCTCCTGCTTATAGCAATAAGTCTAATAAGATTTAATACAGCCATTAAAGCCGCTGCCACATAGGTCATAGCAGCTGCACTTAATACTTCTTTAGCTCCTTTTACTTCCTCACCCATTAGTATTGCCCTACTTTCTAATATATTTACAGCCCTATTTGAAGCATTAAATTCTACTGGTAGTGTTATAAGTTGAAATACCACTACAGCTGCAAAAAGTATAACACCAACTCTAGCTAAAATAGGTATGGAAAATATCATGCCTAGGAAAAATATTATCCAGGATACTCCAGAGCTAAAATTTACAACAGGAACTATAGAATTTCTAATTTCCAGAGGAGCATAATGCTCTTTATGTTGTATAGCATGACCTGATTCGTGAGCCGCAACTCCAATGGCAGAAACAGAATCCCCATGAAATACCTCTGGAGATAATCTCATAACTCGATTTGAAGGATCATAGTGATCTGTAAGCTTACCTGGTATAATCTCAATAGGAATATCTCTTAAACCTGCTGCATCTAAAATCATTCTAGCGACCTCTGATCCTGTATATCCATTTCTATTCCTGATTCTTGTGTATTTTTCAAAGGTTGAACTTACTTTTGCCTGTGCCCAAATGGATATAATTATAGCTGGAATTAATAAAATAAAAGTTCTATCGAAAAACATAATAACACCTCCAAAATCATTTTTATAAGCTTCTTTTTTACTTAACCCCTGATTTTACTTGTTACCATTTAAAGCGTAGTACTTCTATATTGATTTGTAAATTTTTTAGAAGAAAATTTTTATAAATAGTTTATAATTATCTATAAAAATTAAATCTAAACTAATACAACTCCTGCTTCAATTGTATTACCTCTAATATAATCATTTACCCTCATTGCCTTCTTGCCTGGAAATTGTATTACTTCAATCAATATACTACCCTCTTTACATGCAACTACTATTCCTTCATCCTTCACTTCTATTATTGTACCAGGCAGTTTATCATATACCTTATCCAAAGCTTTAGCTTTGTGTATTTTCATATTTTTTTCCTCATAAGCTGAATAGGCAAGTGGATGTGGATTAAGACCCCTAACTAAATTTACAATATTTTTACTACTATTATTCCAGTTAATTCTTCCACTTTCCTTATTTAATGTTTGTGCATAATTGGAATCTTCATCCTTTTGTTTCTCTGGTACTATTTCGCCTTTAGCATATTTATTAATAGTTTCTACCAGAAGATCCCCTCCTCTTTCCATGAGAATATCATGCAGTTCTCCATAAGTCATATATTCTGTAATACTTACCTTGTCTTTTAAAAGCATATCCCCTGTGTCCAATCCAACATCCATAAGCATGGTAGTATTACCTGATACAGCTTCTCCATTTATTATTGCCCAATTTATTGGAGCAGCTCCTCTAAGCTTTGGCAAAAGGGATGCATGCAAATTTATACAAGCATACTTTGGAATATCTAGTATTTCCTTTGGCAGTATCTGCCCAAAAGCTACAACTATAATGAAATCAGGATTTATTTCTTTTAATTTTTCTATTATTTCATGGTGATTTTTTATTCTATCTGGTTGATAAACTGGTATATCATTTTCTAAAGCTACTTCTTTCACTGCTGACATAGCTATTTTTTTACCCCTACCTTTAGGTTTATCAGGTTGAGTAAAAACAGCTTTTACATTAAAATTATCTATAAGTTTCTTAAGTGAAGGTACAGAGAACTCTGGAGTTCCCATAAAAACTATATTCAAATTATTGTTCATCTCCTTCAACTAGCTTATCAATAAACAGTACTCCATCTAAATGATCTAATTCATGACAAATTGCCCTAGCTAAAAGACCATTACCTTCTATTTCTATAGCTTCTCCTTTTTCATTTAGGGCTTTTGCCTTAACATATTCTGGTCTTTCAACCTTTCCTTCTCTTTCTGGTATACTTAAGCAGCCTTCTTCATCTATTGCACTGCCTTTAGTTTCAATAATTTCAGGATTTATAAGTGCTATAGGTCCTTCTCCTACATCTATAACTACTAATCTTTTCAGTATACCCACCTGAGGTGCTGCCAATCCAACTCCATGGGCTTCATACATAGTTTCCTTCATATCTTCTATCAATGTAAGTATTCTATCATTTATTTTGTCAACATTTCTGCTCTTTTTTCTTAGAATATTATCTCCTAAAGTTCTTATATTTCTCAATGCCATATCAATAACCTCCAAAATAAAATATTATACATCTTAATTATATTTTACAATAAATTAACAGGATTTATGTCCATACTAATTCTTATATCATTATAATCATTTTTAACGCAATCATAAACAAATTTTTTTATATAGCTGGCAAATTCATAATTAATGTTACCCTTTAGAATTATTTGCCATCTAAACATTTCCTTTATCTTAGATATTATACAGGGACAGGGTCCTAACATCTTTATATTACTATATTCATTTACTATATTTTTTAATAACATACCAATATTTTGTGTATTTTTTATTAATAAATTTTCATTCTTACTACTTATATTAATTAAGAATATGTTACTAAAAGGTGGATATTCCATAGATTTTCTTATCTTTATTTCTTCTTCATAAAATCCCAAATAGTCATTATCAGCTGCTGCTTTTATAGCATGACTCTCAGTACTATAGGTTTGTATAATTACCTTTCCTTCTTTTACTCCTCTTCCAGCCCTTCCTGAAACCTGATTGATCAGTTGAAAAGTTCTCTCATTTGCTCTGTAATCTGGTAAATTTAGTGATAGATCTGCTGCAATAACTCCAACTAAAGTTACATCTTTAAAATCTAAACCTTTGGCCACCATCTGAGTACCTATCAATATGTCAGCTTCTCTATTCTTAAATTTATTATATATTATCTCATAAGAATTTTTCTGCCTTGTGGTGTCATAATCCATTCTCAAAGTTTTAGCTGATGGAAAGATCTTTTTTATTTCCTCCTCTATTTTTTCAGTACCTACTCCAAAATATTTTACATATTTACTACCACATTTGGGACAAGTAGAAGTCAATTCCTTAGTGTTTCCACAATAATGACAAATAAGCTTCTTACTTTCACTATGATAAGTAAGAGATATGTCACAATGTTCACATTTAAAGACATATCCGCATTTTCTGCAGGAAACAAAAGTAGAATGTCCCCTTCTGTTCAAAAATAATATAATCTGATTATTATTTTTGAGAGCATTATTAACTTCATCCAAAAGAAGTCTACTGAACATAGATTTGTTATTACTGCGCAATTCTTCTTTCATATCCACAATACTTACTTTCGGAAGTTTTGCTCCATCAGCTCTCTCTGAAATAGTTATAGTAGACATTTTATTATGAAGACATTTGTAATAAGTTTCTAAAGATGGTGTAGCTGAACCTAAAACTAATTTACAATTTTCCAAATCACTTTTCATATTTCCTATTTCCACTGCAGTGTATTTAGGAGTTATTTCTGATTTATAACTACTTTCATGTTCTTCATCTATTACAATCAATCCCAAATTAGAAAAGGGTAAAAATATTGCAGACCTGGCTCCAACGGCTACCTTTGCTTTACCACTTTTTACTCTAATCCATTCATCATATCGTTCTCCATCGGAAAGTCTACTGTGAAATACAGCTATATTTTTACCAAACCTGCCTTTAAATCGCTCTACAGTTTGAGGTGTAAGAGCTATTTCTGGCACCAAAATAATGGAATCTTTGCCGCTCTCAATCATTAGACTTACTAACTTCATGTATATCTCTGTCTTTCCACTTCCAGTTACACCATGTATCAAAAATTTATTCTCATTTTTCCTCATTATTGCATTTACGGCTAATTGCTGATCATTATTTAATTTCTTCTCATTATATTTTTCATAAATTTTTTCATTATATCTATCAATTATCCTTTCTTCTTCACTTAAAAAGCTATGTTTTATTAAAGTATTTATGGAGGATAAGGATAATTTAAAATTTTTATTTAATTGATTTTTAGTATAGTTTCCATTATTCTCATTTATTATAGAAAATATATTATTATAGGGTTCTTTATTATATTTACCTGTCAGTTGATTTTTTACTGAAATTTTACTGCTAGTTTTTTGTTTCATTCCTCTATTAATGCCCGTTGGTATAATTAATTTTATGCAATCTAAATAAGTGCATATATATTTTTCTCTCATTGACTTTATAAGATCTATGTCTTTTTCTCTAAGAACTGTAAAGCTGTCACAAAAGCATTGAATTTTTTTAATACTGTATGTACTTTTATAAGTTTCATAGAGCTCAATTATAAATCCAAAAACTATTTTATTTCCCTTTCCAAAGGGAACCTTCACTCTTTGACCTATTTTAATAAAATCTATTAAGTCTTCTGGAATTTCATATGTAAATATTTTGTCTACTTCACTAGACTCATTATTTATAACAATCCCCGCATATTTAAACACTAAATCACCCTTTTGTATTGACAAATATGAAAAAAACAATTACCTCACTTTTGCTAGAGCAAAAAAGCGCCTTTAGCGCTTTTTGTTTAACAAATTAAATAATTCTCTTGCTATTTCTCTCTTAGACATTTTATCTAAATTATATACTTCACCATCTCTACTTAAAATAGTTACTAGATTATTATCGCTGGCAAATCCTGTATCCTCTAATGTTATATCATTCGCTACTATGTAATCTAAATTTTTTTTATTAATTTTAGTTCTGGCATTTTCAATTAAATCATTACTTTCTGCTGCAAAACCAACTAAAATTTGATTTTTCTTTCTTTCACCTAAAGTTTTAAGAATATCATAATCTCTTACAAAGGTAATTTTTAAATCATCCTCAGATTTTTTAATCTTTTTTTCACAATAATTTTGGGGTTTATAATCCGCAACGGCTGCTGATTTTACTACAATATCACTTTTATCATAATATTCTAAGACTTTATTGTACATTTCCTCATTAGTATTAACATTTATTAAATTTATACCATGAGGCTTTTTTAAAGAGCAAGGACCTGAAATGAGTGTTACCTTTGCGCCTCTATCCCTTGCCTCTTCTGCAATAGCATAACCCATTTTTCCTGAAGATCTATTAGTAATATATCTAACAGGATCTATATAGGAAACAGTTGGACCAGCTGTGACAAGCACTTCCTTATCACATAAATCTTTTTTATCATAAAGCATACTTAAAACAATCTCTGAAATGTACTCTGTATCAGCAAGTTTACCTTCCCCCGTATCTCCGCAGGCAAGTCTACCACTGCTAGGTGATATAAATTCATAATTAAAATTCTTTAATTTCTTAATATTATCCTGAACTATAGGATTCTGATACATATTTGTATTCATAGCCGGTGCAAATACTACAGGAGCTTTAGTTGCCATTATGGTTGTAGATAGCATATCATCAGCTATACCATTTGCTACTTTTCCTATAATATTTGCTGTAGAAGGTACTATGAGCATCAAATCTGCTTTTTTAGCCAGTGAAATATGCTGAATTTCCCAAGCTCTTGGCTCTTCAAACATATCAGAAATAACCATATTCTGACTCAGGGCTTGAAAACTCAAGGGGGTTACAAACTCTATAGCAGATTTGGTCATAATCACATGGATATTAATATCTTTCTTTTTAAGACGGCTTATTACATCTAATGCCTTATAAACTGCTATGCCACCACATACACCCACAACTACAGTTTTTGAGGCCATATTACTTACTTCCTTCTTTTATAGTTTCATATCCAAATTTACCTTGGTCCAACTCATTTATTGCTATAGTAAGAGGCTTATTCGAATCAATATCCGCTAGTGGTTTAGCCCCACCTATAATTTGTCTTGCTCTTTTTGATGTTATTACAACTACAGAATACCTGTCTCCAGCCTTCTTAACTAAATCAACTATTGATGGACTAATCATTGAATTGTTCATGAATCAAATCCTCCTTAGAATTTAATATTTTATCTTTTATCCTATCTACTCTACACCTTTCAGCGGCTATAATACTTTCTATTTTGATCACAGCCTCATCTATGGTATCATTTATAACAGCATAATTATATTTTGAAACATAGTTAATTTCTCTATAAGCAGCTTTAAATCTTGTTACTAAAGATTCTGCTGTTTCACTTCCTCTGCCAATAATTCTATTTTTAAGTTCTTCCATGGATGGTGGTAATATAAATATAAATACGCCCTCTGGATAATTATCCTTTACCTTTAAAGCTCCTTGAATATCTATCTCCAATATTACATCTTCTCCATTTTCCAATCTTTCTATAACACTTGATTTTGGAGTACCATAAAAATTCCCATATACTTCTGCATACTCTAAAAAATCATCATTGAGAATTCTATTTTTAAATTCATCTTTACTTAAATAGTAATAACTTTTACCTGGAACCTCTCCTTTTCGTGGTGTTCTTGTGGTGGCAGAAACAGATAGCCAAAAATTTTCTCTATTTAATAATTCTTTACAAAGAGTACCCTTTCCTGCTCCTGAGGGTCCAGATAATACTATTAAAAGCCCTTTATTTTTCATTATTCCTCAACCTCATCTATGGCTTCTTCATCCTTTGAAGCAAGCCTATTAGCTACCGTTTCTGGCTGAACTGCTGAAAGTATAACATGATCACTGTCAGTAATTATAACTGCCCTTGTTCTCCTACCATAGGTTGCATCTATAAGCATACCTCTATCTCTAGCTTCCTGTATTATTCTTTTAATAGGTGCAGATTCAGGACTAACAATAGCAACTAATCTATTTGCTGAAACTATGTTGCCAAATCCTATATTAATTAACCGTATACCCATTTTTATCCTCCTTAAGACTACTGTATATTTTGAACTTGTTCTCTTATTTTTTCTATTTCATTCTTTACATCTAAAACCAAATGAACTACATTAACATCATTAGCTTTAGATGCAATAGTGTTAGCTTCTCTATTCATTTCTTGAACTATAAAGTCTAATTTTCTTCCTATGGGCTCATTGCTATTCAAACTTTCTCTAAGTTGGAATACATGACTTCTAAGTCTTACAATTTCTTCATCTATGCAGGCTTTATCACTAAAGATTGCCACTTCCATTGCCAATCTATTTTCATCCACATTATTGTCTCCAATAAGTTCCTTAATTCTATCATTAAGCTTTGTTTTATACTGTTCTACAACCAAGCTAGACTTTTCAGCTATGTTGCTAACTAATTGGTCTATAGAGGAACATTTATGTTCTATATCTTCTTTTAATTTTGCACCCTCTTTTAATCTCATAGAAGCTAAAGTAATTATTGCTTCATCTAAGGGAATTTTTAAATTACTCCAAATCTCCTCAAAATCTTCATCTTTTTGCTCAATAGTTATTACATCTGGAAATTTCGCTATTAACGAAAGTGACAACGATTCCTTAAGTCCATAACGCTCATTTATCTCCTGTAGACATTTTACAAGGCTATCACTCAAATTTTTGTTTAGCAAAGCTTTAGAACTTTCCGTTTCTAAAACAGTCTGTGTTATATAGATATCTACTTTCCCTCTGCTGAGCTTCTCTTGTAATTTTTTTCTTATCTTATCTTCAAGAGAAGTAAAACTTCTTGGCATTTTTATATTTAAATCAAGATATCTATGATTTACACTTCTTATCTCTATGGTGAAATTTCTATTTTTACATTCATAAAAAGCTCGACCATATCCTGTCATACTGCTTACCATGGTAAATCATCCTTCCATTGTTTTGCCAACAATTCATACTTATTATTATACAAAAACTATAAGTATAAATTCAAGTACTATATTCGACTTTAATGATTATACCACATTTTTTCTGCTACATAATACTTTTTTAATATTTATTTATACCTGCTAAATTTGTTTAGTGCCTCTTCAATTGTAACTTTATCCTTGGTAAGCGCTATTCTGAAATATTGATGTCCTAAATTTCCAAAGCTGTACCCCGGAGTAATAACTATTTGATGTTTTTTTAAGACTTCACTACAAAATTCATAGGTTGTATAATTGTTAGGAACTTTACACCATACATAAAAAGTCCCTGTGGTTTTAAAAAACTCTATATTCTTATTTTTTAAAATAATTTCTGCTGATTTTCTTCTATCATTATATATATGCCTAATTGAATTTATATAACTCCTCTCTAATGTCAATGCTCTAATTGCGGCATACTGTATTGGCTTAAACTGTCCTGAATCCAAATTGCTTTTTATAGTTAACAGTGCTTTTATAACATCTTTATTTCCCACAGCATAACCAATTCTAAAACCTGTCATGTTATAAGTTTTAGACATAGTTCCAAATTCAATACAGTTTTTTTTATCTATGTCATATTGGAGAAGGCTAGTAGGTGCTTTATTCTCTTCTATTATTTCGTTATAGGCGGAATCATTACAAAGTATTATATCATTATGGCTGCAAAATTTTATTATATCCTTGTAAAAATTCTCACTAGCTACTGCACCTGTTGGATTATTAGGATAATTTATTATAAATAATTTTGATCTTAATATATCTCCATCTAGCATATAATCCAGCTCTGGCAAAAAACTATTTTTTCCTTTAAGCGGAATTTTATAGGTCACTGCTCCCCAAAGTTTTGTTGCTGTTTCATATACTGGATAAGACGGATCTGTCATTATAACACCATCACCAAAATTGCAAACTGCAGGTATGATATTACTGATCCCTTCTTTAGAGCCTATTAGTACTAATACTTCATCTAAATCAAGCTTTACAGAATATACATCAGAATAATATTTTATAATCTGTTTTTTTAACTTTTCCACTCCATCATAAGGTGGATATTTATTAAAATTTTTTATTGCTAATGCACTGATTAATTCTTTTAAAATACTAGGATGAACTGGTAGATCAGGGTCTCCTATACCTAAATCAATTATTTTTTTACCTTCTGATAAAATTTTATTTTTTTCATCATCAATTTTTTTAAAATGATATTCTCCAAGTGTAGCAATTCTATTATTAATTTTCACTTTTATTCCTCCTAGAATTCTGTCTATCATTTTAGTATATGCCCTGCTTTGTTTATTGTTACAAAAATAATATATTTCAAAACAAAAAAAGACCATCTCTAATGCATATAAGGCATATTCAAATAAATAACTAGTCAGTATGCTAGTCTATTTTGAATCCTACTGCGTCAACAGAACCCTCAGATAGCCTACTATCCTGGTCACCTGTTTCCTTGTATGATTCAAAATATACGTCGCATCTTTGACTTACTATTTATTTTCATATGCCTTATAGCATTTTGAGACAGCCCTTTAATATATTTAAAGAATTATGCAAATAAGTCCACCATTGCCCTCATTGATTATTTTTTCTAATGTTTTCTGAATTTTTACCTGAACATCCTCTGGCATTTTAAATAATTTTTTTTGCAAGCCTTCTTTTACTACTAAATCAAAGGATTTACCAAACATATTACTTTCCCAAATTTTAGAAGGATCACTTTCAAATTCCTCTAATAGGGATTTTACTAATTCTTCACTTTCTCTCTCGGTTCCCATTATAGGTGATATCTCTGTTTCAATATCTGCTCTTATAAAATGAAAAGATGGGGCACTGGCTTTTAACTTAACCTCATATCTAGATCCATTTTTAACTATTTTAGGTTCTTCAAGCTTCATTTCTGTAAGTTGAGGGGCCACAAGACCATAACCTGTTTCCTTTACATCTCTTAATGCATCAGAAATTCTATCATATTCAACCTTAGCCTTATGATAATCCCTAATAGTATTTAATAATTGACTTTCCCCTAAAATATCCGCTCCACAGTACTCACTTAACACCTTATAAAATATACCTTTTTTAGGTATAAGACTAACTCTTGCTACTCCACTTCCCATATTCATCTCATCTACTTGTGATGAATCAAGAAAATCCGTATCAGTAAAACTATTCAAGGTTTTACTGATATCTCTTACTCTATTTACATTTTTGCATATTTCCTTAACTAGCCCCCAATAATTATCCTTAAGCCAATGCTTTGACTCCAGTTTTTCAATCCACTCTGGCATATCTATGTTTATTTCTTTAATAGGAAATTCTTTTAATACTCTTTTAAATATATCAGTTATGTCCTCTTCATCCATGTTAAGTACGTCCATTATTTGCACTGGAACATCATATTTATTTTCTAATTCGTTAGAAAGCTCCAAGGTTTTTGGATCTTTTGCTCTAGAAGAATTAAGTACAATGATAAAAGGTTTATTTATAGCTTTAAGCTCCTTTACCACTCTTTCTTCTGCATCTAAATATTCATCTCTAGGGATATCTGTTATAGTGCCATCTGTAGTTATTACAAGACCTATAGTAGAATGCTCATTTATTACCTTCTTTGTCCCTATTTCTGCCGCTTCTTCAAAAGGTATTTCATGATCATACCAGGGTGTTGTTACCATTTTGTCTCTGTCTCCCTCTTTATATCCCAGTGCTCCTTTTACTATATAACCAACACAATCTACCATTCTTACTTTGAATTTTATACCTTCACCAATGCCTATTTCTACAGCTTCATTTGGTATAAATTTAGGTTCTGTGGTATGAATAGATTTTCCCGAACCACTTTGAGGAAGTTCATCTTTAGCTCTTTCTTTTTTATAGGAATTTTCTATGTTAGGAATAACCATAAGATCCATAAATGTTTTAATAAATGTGGATTTTCCTGTTCTAACTGGGCCTACTACCCCAACATATATATCTCCTTGGGTTCTTTCTGCTATATCTTTGTATATATCGAAATTATCCAAAATGTACCCTCCTGTATCTTAATATTAACAGTATATATATATTGGTGTATATTATTAAATATACCTTATTTGTAATTTATAATTAATAATTTTTGCAATAAAAAACACTATTAGAATGTGTTTTTATTTAATCATTCCAATAGTGCCTGTTCTATGAACATATCTTATATAGTTTACTTAATACATTTCATCCTTTTTATCTCTCTCCATAAGTTCCTTCACAGCTGCTTTTACATCCTTATCTTCAAATAAAACTTTATATAGCATATCTGTTATAGGCATGATTACATTTAGTTTGCCTTTTAATTCATAAAAAGCTTCACAGGCTTTAACACCTTCAACCACCATACCAATTCTCTGGCAAGCCTCATTAAGTGGAACACCTTCTCCAATTAAAATACCTGCTCTTCTATTTCTACTATGTAAGCTTGTGCAGGTAACTATTAAATCTCCCATACCAGTGAGTCCATAAAAAGTTTCCCGCCTGCCTCCAAGTAAAGTTCCAATTCTCACTATTTCACTCATGCCTCTTGTCATAAGTGCAGCCTTAGTATTATCCCCATAACCTAACCCATCACAAATTCCACAAGCTAGTGCAATTATATTTTTAACTGCACCTCCTATTTCTATGCCAATTATATCATCATTAGTATATACTCTAAAAGTATTAGTCATAAAAAGATCCTGTACTTTGTAGGCATATTCCATATTTTCAGAAGTAACTACAACTGTAGTTGGCAAATTCCTTGACACCTCTTCTGCATGACTTGGTCCGGATAATATCACTACAGGATTTGAAGGTAGTTCCTCTTTAATTACCTTAGAAAGCCTCATTTTAGTCTCTTCCTCTATTCCTTTTGCAATACTAACTATAATTTGATCTTTACTTACCTTTTTGCTTATTTGGCCACATATAGTTCTTATTGCATAAGAAGGAACAGCTAAAATTATACAATCACTTTTTTGTATTGAATCTTCTATGGTATTAGTAGCAATAACTCCATCTGGAATAGTAATGTCAGCTAAATATTTATGATTAGTTTTACTGTTATTTATTTCCTCCACTACAGCTGGATTCCTATCCCATATAGTTACCTCATATCTTTTGTTAGCTAACAGTATACCTAATGCAGTTCCAAAACTTCCACCGCCAAGGAAAGTAACACTTTTCATATCATTCCTTCCTTTCTCTGAAAATAACTTTAATTCCAGTTCCGCTAAAATCAAAACTTTCTCTTAATTTATTTTCTAAGTATCGTTCATAAGAAAAATGGATAGCTTCTGTATCATTTACAAAAAAGATAAAAGTGGGTGGCTTTATGGCTACCTGTGTTACATAATAAATTTTAAGTCTTTTTAAAGCCACTACAGGTGGTTCTTTCATAAGTACAGCTTTGCTAACTACATCATTTAAAACACCTGTGGATATTCTTCTAGAATAGTTATCATAACATTTCTTTACTTCATCTAATACCTTATTAACTCTTTGACCTGTTTTTGCAGAAATAAACAGATACTGTGCATAGGCCATAAAGGATAATTTATATTGTATATTCTTCTTGAATAAATCCATAGTTTTATCATCTTTTTCTATAAGATCCCATTTATTTACCAAAACCATTATTGCTTTACTTAATTCATGGGCATAACCAATAATTTTTTCATCCTGATCACTTAGCTGTTCAGTTGCATCTAATATAAGTATACATACATCAGCTCTTTCTATAGCCGCTAAAGTTCTTATAACACTGTATCTTTCAATTTCTTCTTTTACTTTGCTCTTCCTTCTAAGTCCAGCTGTATCTATTAAAATAAACTTTCCTTCCTCTGTTTCAAGATAACTATCTACAGCATCCCTAGTAGTACCAGGTATATCACTTACTATAACTCTATCTTCTCCAAGTAATTTATTAATTAATGAAGATTTACCTACATTTGGTTTACCTACTACTGCAATTTTAGTATATTCATCTTGCTCATCAATATTAACTATCTCTTTAAAATGCTCTACTATTTTATCAAGCATATCTCCAAGACCCAATCCCTGGGAAGCTGAGATTGCTATTGGCTCACCAATTCCCAAATTATAAAATTCAAAAGAATTTTGCTCATCTGCTAGCTTATCTATTTTATTTACCACAAGCACAATGGGTTTTTTTGATTTTCTAAGCATCAAGGCTACTTCGTTATCTGCATCTGTAAGTCCTTGCTTTCCATCCACTATGAATACAATAACATCAGCAGTTTCTATAGCCATCTGAGCTTGCCTTCTCATTTGTGCTACTATAATATCACTGTTTTCGGGTTCTATACCACCCGTATCAATAATGGTAAATAAATTGCTGAGCCATTCTGCTTCAGCATATATTCTATCTCTAGTTACCCCTGGTGTATCTTCTACAATGGAAATTCTTTTTCCTGCTAATTTATTAAATAAAGTTGACTTTCCAACATTAGGTCTTCCTACTATTGCTACTATTGGTTTTGACATGTATTATTCCTCCCAGCGTGTTCATTTATAATTTCTATTAGATCTTCTCCTGTATATTCACAAACTAAAACTTTTGTATTTAAAGCCTTTTCAATATCTTCAATAAGTATATCGTCTAAAAACATTTTTGTATCTACCTTCAGCATATTTTTTGGCACTATAATATATTCTCCATATTTAACTTTTTTAAGTTGTTTAATAATATCTCTCCCTGTAATAAGTCCTGCCACAGTTATGGTGTGACCCAAATAGTCATTTAATATTTTAACTGTATTTATATTTAAATTTTTATTTACAGATGAAATCACATCTCCTGCTGACTTTATTTCTTTAAAAGCTGAAACCCCTGTTACTAAAGTAAATTCACCTTTAATTCCTTTTTTTAAGTTATTTAATGTGCTTTTTATATTTTCTCTAAAAATTCTGATCATACCTATTCCATCTTCTAATTGATCAAAATTTTCATAGAACTCCTTTTCTGGTATATCCATATCCGCTAAAACATAAAATTCATCCGAAAGTCTTATAAAGGGAACACCTATTTCCTTTATAAAATTCTCCTGTAATTGTGAAGCTAAATTGATCTCTTCTTCTGCCATACTCTTATCATAAGTCCTTAAATCAAATAGTCCTTCTCTATACTTTGTTACACCTACAGGTACTCCTGCAACATTTTTTATATTAGGGTAAAACTTGTATAAATCCATTATAGTTTTTGTTAGTTCTTTACCATTATTAACACCAGGACAAAGCACCAATTGACAATTCATAGTTATACCACCCTGAGACAACCTTTCAAGTCTCTCCATAACATTGCCAGCAAATCTATTATTAAGCATTTTTATTCTAAGATGAGCATTAGTTGTATGCACAGATATATTTATAGGGCTTATTTTATAATTTATTATCCTATCAATATCTTCATCCTTCATATTTGTCAACGTAACAAAATTCCCCTGAAGAAAAGATAATCTTGAATCATCATCCTTAAAATACAGAGATTTTCTCATGCCCTTTGGCAATTGATCTATAAAACAAAATATACATTTATTTCTACAGCTTTGTGCTTTGTCAATTATTCCATTTTTAAATTCTATACCAAATTTTTCATTAAATTCTTTTTCTACTTGCAGTTCCCATATTTCGTTATTATCTTTTTTTTCTACCTCAATAGTTACATAATCATCTGCCATTAAAAATCTGTAATCAATTATATCCTTTATTTCTTCACCATTTATACTTATGATTCTATCCCCAACCTGAACACCTAACTCTTCCGCAATACTTCCACTATAAACCTTTAAAATCTCATTTTGCATATCTTACGCTCCCAAACCAAAACATATGTTAATCTATTACCTCACTAATTGTGTTCTCCCTATATTAGATAAATAATCTTATTTATTTTCACATATCTTAAGTTATATTACCTTAATAAAAAATTTTAGTCAAGAAATAGAAAATGAAAAAAATAAAATCTCCCTCAGTATTACTATAAGGAGATTTTATTAATTATTCATTTAAATCTATTTGTTCTCCGGTAACTAAATATATAGTACCTTCACAAATATTAGTAGTGTGATCCGCTATTCGTTCTAAATATTTACAAGCAAACAGAAATTGTGTGGCCTGATTTATAGCTTTTGGATTATCCATCATCATTACTAAAAATTCACTAAAAATCTGTTTATATAAAGCATCTATTTCATCGTCTTTTTTACATATAGCATATGCACGCTTTACATCGCCCTGCACATATGCATCAAGAGAAACTTTAAGCATTTCTTTAACCAAAGTAGCCATACGGGTAATATCTGTTAGCTGATTCACATAATCATCCGTTTTTAATCTCTTGGTTACCTTCGCTATATCAACAGCATGATCTGCTATTCTTTCAAGATCAGTTACTATTTTAGTTGTAGTAAATATATTTCTCAAATCCATCGCCAAAGGCTGCTGCATTGCTATAAGCTTTATAGCCTTATTCTCAATTTCCTTTTGCATGTCATCAATTAAATCATCATTGTCTATTACTCCTTGTGCTAATTTTTCATTTTGATTGACTAAAGCTTCTATGCACTGGAATATTTGTTTTTCAACCATACTACCCATTCTCAAAAGATCTGTATGCATTTCTTCCAAATGTGAGTCAAAAACTTTTCTTGGCATTAAAATCACCTCTTTTTATCATATACCATATACCATATTAAATTGATTCCCAAAATAGAATTTAAAAATAAAAATTTAACCAAATCTACCTGTAATATAATCCTCTGTTCTCTTATCTACTGGTTTGTAAAATATACTTTCTGTTTTTCCATCTTCAACAACCTCTCCATTTAAGAAAAAAGCTGTGTAATCTGAAATTCTGCCAGCCTGCTGCATATTATGAGTTACTATTATTACAGTATATTTCTTTTTCAATTCATCCATCAGTTCTTCAACCTTTAAGGTGGATATAGGATCCAATGCTGAAGTAGGTTCATCCATAAGAAGCACCTCTGGTTCCACTGCCAAAGTTCTAGCTATGCATAATCTTTGCTGCTGGCCTCCTGAAAGTCCTAAGGCACTTTCTTTTAATCTATCCTTTGCTTCCTCCCAAAGTACAGCACCATTTAAACTTTTTTCTACAATTTCGTCTAATTTATTTTTACTTCTTATACCATGTATTCTTGGCCCATAGGCAATATTATCATATATAGACATAGGGAATGGATTTGCCTTTTGAAACACCATGCCTATTCGTTTTCTCAATTGAATTTCATCATAATCTTTATATATATTCTTATCCTCAAATAGCACTTCTCCGTCTATTCTTACAGATTCAATTAAATCATTCATTCGATTGATAGTTCTTAAAAATGTAGACTTACCGCACCCTGACGGCCCAATTAGTGCAGTTACAGAATTCTTTTCTATATCAAGACTAATACTTTTAAGTGCTTGGACATTTCCATAGAATAAATTTAAATTGTTAGTCTTAATTATACCCATTTTAGTTCCCCCTTACTTTCCGCTATAAGAATTATATATTTTCTTTCCTATTATTCTTGCTAAAACATTAAATACTAAAACCATAATTACCAATACTGCTGAAGAACCATTAGCTATTTTAGAAGCATCAGGAACCATACCTTCCGAATTTAATTTCCAAATGTGAACCGCCAAAGTTTCTGCTGGCCTAAAAAGACTAAAAGGTGAAACTTTGCCAGTGAGACTTATATTACTATATTTTAAAACAGGTGCACTCATTCCTGCCGTGTACAAAAGTGCAGCAGCTTCTCCAAATATTCTACCTGATGCTAATATTACACCTGTTAGTATTTGTGGCATTGCAGATGGAAGTATTACTTTCTGTATGGTTTGCCATTGTGTTGCACCAAGTCCAAGACTAGCTTCTTTCACCTTTGCTGCAGAAGCTTTTATAGCATTTTCACTTACTCTTGTCATAGCTGGAAGATTTATAACTGTTATGGCTAGTGCTCCTGATAATAAAGTATAGCCCCAATGAGTCATTGTTACAAAAACTAATAATCCAAATAACCCTACAACTATAGAGGGAAGTGACGCCATAGTCTCAATGCATAACCTAATTATCTCTAGTACTTTTCCATCTTTAGCATATTGAGACATATATATGCCTGCTCCTATACCAATAGGTATAGTTATTATAAGCGCTATTACAAGCATATAAAAGGAATTAAACAATTGTGGCCCTATTCCTCCACCGGCCTCAGCAATTTTAGGATCTCCTAATAAAAAGTGAAGATTTAAAGAACTTCTTCCATTGTAAATAATATAACCTATAAAACCTATAAGCAGTAAAACTATAAAAGCCGATATTACATATAATACCACAGTTGCTATTTTATCACAAGTTTTAGCTTTCATTATGCTTCACCTCTTTTTCCCAAAAGTCTTATTAGCACTATAAAAATAAAAGATATTAATAAAAGTATAAGTGCTATTGACCAAAGTGCATCATTCCAGGGAGTGTTGTCGACAGTATTAGATATGCTCATAGTTAATATACTGGTTAAAGTAGTTGTAGGAGATGTCAATTTATCAGCAAATTTCAAGGTATTACCTATGACCATCTGAACAGCTAAAGCTTCTCCAAAAGCCCTAGCAATACCAAGTACAATTCCCGTTAAAATCCCACTTTTACTTGCAGGAATAATCACCCTATAAATAGTCTGCCATCTAGTGGCTCCAAGTCCATAGGAAGCTTCTATGTAATCCTTTGGTATAGTTTTTATTGCGTCAGCAGATATGCTTGCAATAGTTGGCAATATCATAATACTGAGTACTAGAATTCCCGATATCAAACTAAAACCAACTCCACCACCTAATCTTTTAATAAATGGTATTAAAAGTATAACGCCAACCCATCCATATACAACGGAAGGTATTCCCACAAACAACTCCAAAGCAGGTTGAAGGATTTTTTCTCCTAACCTAGGGGATATTAAATTCATAAAAATTGCTAGTGCTATACTTACAGGTGCACTTATTATTACCGCACCAACAGATACCAGTGTGGAACCTACAATAAAAATTGCAGCACCAAATTCAGGTTTATCAGCATCAGGTTTCCAACTGGAACTAAAAAGAAAATTTGACAGAGAATAATGATCCTTTACAAATATTCTTATTCCCTTGGACGCAACAAAAAATATTATGGATAATGTCAATACTACTATTAACAATCCACAAATTATAGAAAAGCCTCTGCCTAAATATTCTGTTTTAATCTTTTGCCATACACTTCTTTTATCCATATAATCAACCTCAAATAATTTAATTTTGTAAGACATTAGACTGGCTGCAAGCAGCCAGTCTAAAATATCTACTATTTAACTTTCATATCACTAGAAGCTATATAGCCTGTTTTTTCAATTAGGGCTTTATTGCTTGAAATATAATCAATAAATGCCTTAGCCACTCCTGTAGCTTCTCCCTTTGTATACATATGTTCATATGACCAGAAAGGATATTTTCCTGAAGTTATGTTTGCCGCTGTTGGATCTACTCCAGCTACTTTAACTTCTTTTATGTCATTCTTAACAGCATCAGTTAAATAAGATAAAGCTAAGTAACTTATGCTTCCTGATGTCTTTGACATAGCTGTTTGAACTGCACCATTTGAATCCTGAGTAGTTCCTACACTATCGTTTTCCTTAGTTCCATCTAAAACTGTTTTAGTAAATGTAGCTCTAGTACCAGAACCGCTTGTTCTGTGAACAACATTTATAGGTAAATTCTTTCCACCTACTTGATTCCAATTTGTTACCTTACCAGTAAATATATCTTGTATTTGAGCTTTAGTAAGATCAGTAACATCTACATCCTTACTTGTAACTACTGCAAAACCAATAACGCAAACTTTGTGATCCACTAAGCCTTTAGCTAAATTTGCATCTTTTTCCTCAGCAAAAATATCTGAATTTCCGATATCTACTGCTCCCTGGCTTACCTGTGTTAATCCAGTTCCACTACCGCCACCTTGTACATTTACTGTTGCATCCGGATTTTTTGCTTTAAATCCATCTACTGCCTTTTCTGCCAAAGGTTGAAGAGCTGTAGATCCTGAAAGTGTTATTGAACCTGAAACCGCTTGTGTTGAACTTGAAGAATTACTTGAATTACCAGTAGCATTATTTGAAGAACTGCTGCTGTTTCCACATCCAGCAAACAATCCAGCAACCACTGTAATTGCTATCGCTGTCACCACAAGTTTAAGTTTTTTACTTTTCATAAGGGTACCTCCATTCAAACTATAAAAAATATTGTTATCATTTATCTTACAAAGTAATAATATCAGAATAACGTTAATATAATATTATACCTTTGTTAATATAATTTAACATTCCAATTTTATACAGTAAATTTATTTATACTAACAACTATATTTTCTGTATTTTTTCCCATTTTATCTATAATATTATTCATATTTTTTGTACCATCACATTGCTCTACTACTACTTGTTTTACTGCTTCTATTGACTCATTGAAATCCTCACAAGCTTCTTTAACTTCATTTAACTTTTCATACATAGAATCATTTTTATCATTTAGGTCCTCTATGCTCTTATCTACCTCATCTATGTAATTAACTATACCTTCTGTAGAATTAAGCATATTATTATAGTTATCTATGGTATTCTTCACAAATTGAGATTGAGATAATGTAACCTGCCTTGCATTTTGTATTTTTTCCTCAGCAGAATACATATCTAAATTTAATGATTCTACAATTTCCTCTATTTTATTCATTTGCAAAAAAATATTTTGAGATAATTTCTTTATTTCAATAGCCACTACATTAAATCCTCTTCCTATTTCTCCATATCTTCCTGCTTCTATGGATGCATTTAAAGAAAGTATATGTGTCTGTTTTGATATATTTGTTACTGCTCCTACTATGTTTGTTATATTTTTTAAATTGTCATTTAATTTTTTAAAGGAGTCACTGGCATCATTCATTCTCATATTTGACTCTATATTAACATTTTTCAATTCATCTATAGTATAAATTCCCCGTTTATTTATTTCCCGAATTTTAGTTGCCTCCTCTAAAACTTTTCCTGATTGATCTTTAATGTTTAAAAGTTTGTCTTTTATTTTGCTAAATGAATTAAAACTCCATTCAACTGCATTAAACATCTTCATAGTATCTTTTGATATATTTTCAGTACTTTTATTTATTATTTCCATACCTGTAACAGTATCCTGTTGAGCACTTTTTACTATACTATTTATATGTATAAGACCCTTAATGGTATTCTTTATCTCAATTAAAAGATTTTTTAAATCAAGGGTCATATTATTAAAGCTTAAAGTAAGTTTTCCAACTTCATCTTTAGATTTTATTTCATTTATTACAGTAAGATTTCCCTTTGATATCTCGTGAGTATTTTTAATTAATAAATTCATTGGTTCAAAAATCTTTCTGATTATTACATTTAAAGACAGAGTTATTACTATAATCAACATTAAACTCAATATTATTATAACTGTACCTATAGCCTTTGGTGCTCTTTCAATTTCATTTTGTCCCACTGTAAGAACTACCATGGCATTTAATTCATGTATACTTGTAGAATTTGAGAAGTATTTTTTGCCATCGTAATTATATTCTATTTCCTTTGAATTTTTAGAACCTAAAAATTTTTTATCTTTAGACAGATTATAAATAGGCTTAATATCTACCTTTTTATTAATATCTCTTTTTATAGGACTATATATGGTATTTTGAGATCCATCTACAATAAATGCATAGCCTGAATTCAAAAATTTAAAATTGTCAAGTTTGCTAGAAAAATAATCAGTAAAAATATTCTTGCCAACAAGTCCAATTATATTTCCCTTATCATCCTTTATAGATTGTACAAAAGTAACTACTGGCTTAATTGATATTACTGAAGTATATACACTACTCATAACGCTTTTCCCTGTTAAAGCTTGCTGAATATAGTCATTATTACTTAAATCAAATCTCAAAAAACCATCATTACTGCAAGTAATAACTAATCCATTTTTATCTGTAACAAATATATTTTCATTGTATTTATTTAAAGCTGCATACTGTTTAAGATTATTCCTAAGTTTTTCTACATCACCGCCATAATTCTTTTGAAAAACTTCTTTTGTATTACTGGCATTTTCAAGTGCAACTTTATTTACATCAATATCAGAAGTTGTCTTTCCCACATCACTAGTTTGTATTAATATCAAACTATCAAAATTATCACTTATTTCCTGAGATAGAATCTTCATGTTTTCTTTACTCATATCTAACATTTTATTATAAGTTATGAAATATATAATTCCCCCTACCAATAGCATAACTAATATTATAGCTAAAGATACAATTCCTATTATTTTTAAAGATATAGACTTTCTAAAATTTAATGCTGCTATGGATTTTTTTAATTTCAATATTAATATAGGTTCTTTAAATTTCAGCATTGATACAGTTTTCTTAAATTTTTTCATGCAGTATCTCCCCTTTAATGAGTAGTAATTAACAACTAAATATTAACCTATTTATGTTAATTCAATTTTAGCCAGTATTAATTACATGTTAATTATAAAAGATAATTCATCTAAGTTTAGTGATATAAAAAACTCATAGTAATTAAATTTATTTATCCGATGACTATCCACTCTAATACTCCCACCGCACTCTATGAAAGCGATTCAAACAAAATCTTTGATTTTGTTTGAATCGCTTTTCTAAAGGTGAAGATAACCGCCACACGTTCCTGGATAATTCATCTAAACTTAGTGGTAATACAAACTCACACTAAGTAAGATTCATTGATAATGGCAATTTTATAACAAACTTACTTCCCTTACCCAGTTCACTTTTCACTTCAATAGTTCCACCAAAGTTTAAAACTATATGTTTCACAATGGCAAGGCCTAAACCAGTTCCTCCCTTTGCTCTAGAGCGTGCTTTATCTACTCTATAGAACCTTTCAAAAAGTCTCTTAATATGTTCCTGTGATATACCTAAGCCAGTGTCTTCAACGTATATAATGCATACATCATTCTCTATAATTGAGGACATATAGACACTATCATTATTTTCAGAATACTTTATGGCATTATCAACTAAATTAATTAGCATCTGTTTAAATCTATCTTTATCTCCTAAAAGCTTTATGCGTGAATTTTCCACAACAGATAAAGATATATTCTTATTTTCAGCTGTATTTTTCATTAAATTATACACATTGTCTACTATCTCATCTACAAAAAACACTTCCTGCTTCATTTTCTTTTGTGCTTCTATGTGTGATAGACTTAGAATATCATTTATTAACCTAGTTAACCTCTCTACTTCCTCATCAATTATATCTAAAAATTGAATTCTCTTTTCATTATCTTTGACATATTTTAAGGTTTCCGTAAATCCTTTTATTGATGTTAAAGGTGTTTTTAATTCATGAGAAACATTTGCCACAAACTGAGACCTCATATTTTCAAGTTTTCTAATATCAGTTATATCTTGAAATACTGCTACTTTACCAATATTTTTTTCCTCATCAACTATATCTGCAGTTTTAATTCTAATAACTTTCTCCTGCGGCCACAATATTTTAATTTCCTTAAATCCATTAGAACCAGATTTAAATACATCTTCAATTTCAAAATCTCTAATGCTGTCCATTAGACTTTCACCTATAATATTTTTTTCTATACCAAATAACATTTCAGCATAGGGATTAATCATTATAACTTTACGTTTTCTGTCTACTGCAACAACTCCACTTTCCATACTTTTTAGTATGGCCTCAATTCTATTTTGTTTATCTAATGAATCCTTCATGGTAAGTTTCAATTTTTCTGCCATATTATTAAATTTTTTCCCAAGACTACCTAATTCATCATCAGAATCAATCATGATAGTTTTTTTGATTTCTCCTCTATCTACCATATCCGCAATAGTCTCTAAATCCTTTATTGGTTTTATAATAATATTAGATAATTTTTTTGCAAACCATAAAGATACTAAAAAGGTTATTAATATCATGAGAGAATAATATCTTAAGTAAGACATTTTTAATGTTTCTATAAAATTCAATGGTTGTGCACTTCTAATAATATAATCATTATATTTAATTGCAGCATACATAACATTTTTGTTTAATGTATTACTATATCTTATAGCGTAAGAATCATTATTTTCTTTAGCCGTACTAATTTCAAAATAGGAATTTTCGCTGGATTTTTTAAAATCTTTATCTGAATTAAACATAATATTATTATATTTATCTATAAAAGTAACGCTTATATTAGAATTGCCATATTCTTCATTTAGAAATTCTCTGTTTTTACTTACATTATTAGGATCAAGAATTTTTATAATAAATTCATTATTGCTCTTAAGACTTGATTTAGTGTTTTGTTCATATTGATAATTGATTAGAGATATAAAAAGTAAAGTTACTATTATTAATGTAAAAAACACAGTTGCTAAGGTATAAAGTATAATCTTCTTTTTCATATTATTCCCCATTATAATTAAATCTATATCCAATACCTCTAATGGTTTCAATATATTTTGGATTTTTATCGTCATCTTCAATCTTCTGTCTTAAATGCCTTATATGTACATCAACGGTTCTAGTTTCCCCCATATATTCATATCCCCAAACCTTATCCAGTAAAAAGTCTCTAGTCATAACTCTTCCCTTATTTTTTATAAGAATCTGAAGTAATTCAAATTCTTTTAAAGTTAATTCTACTTTTTTATTTTGTTTTATCACTTCATGTTTTTGAAAGTCAATATTTATGTCAGCAATTGCATAAGTATCATCATGATATTGAGTTTTTGCTCTCCTTAACATGGCCTTTACTCTTGCCATCATTTCTCTTATAGAAAATGGTTTCGTTATATAATCATCTGCCCCCAGTTCAAGCCCCAATATTTTATCAATTTCTTCACTTTTAGCTGTAATCATAATTACAGGTACAGTTGAAATAGAAGGATCTTTTCTTATCTCCCTGCAAACATCATAACCATCCAATCCAGGAAGCATTAAATCCAATAGTATAAGTTGAGGAATCTCACTCTTAGCAAGTTTAACTGCGTCATTTCCATTATTAGCACATATTACTTTATAACCATTGTTCTCTAAATTAAATTTTATTAGTTCTATAATATGTTCTTCATCATCTACAATTAATATTTTTTCTCCAGCCATAAAACTGTACCTCCAATATCATCACTTCATATATATAAAAGAATACATTCTCCCATAATTCACCTTTTGTTTCCTATAGGAGAAGAGCTCATATCTATCATTACAAAATGTACAAATATTTAAACTTTTTATATTTTCTTTAAGAACTCCAATTTTTACAAGTTGCCTTAGTATGCAAGCCTCTAGATTAAGTTTACCATTATTATAAAATTTTATGTTTTTATATATGTCTTTTTCATAAAATTTTTCAGCTATATCTTTTCCAAATTCGTAACAGCATTCCCTATTATGAGGACCTATATAAACTTTAATGTCCTTTACATCTACAGAATACATATCTACAATTCTTTTTATAGTCTTATATACAATTTCGAGAAATGTACCTTTCCAACCGCTGTGTACCGCCGCTATTATAGATCTATCTTTACTATAAATTAAAACTGGCACACAATCAGCAGTAAATACTCCAATTGCCACATTGGGCTTGTCCGTAATTATTGCATCACCTTCATGAACAATACCATCATATAAATATATTTTATCACTATGAGTCTGTTTAAGATAACCTACCTCCTCAACTTGAAACCACTTTTTTATATTTTCAAGATTTTCTATTCCTTCAGAAGTTGACATATTAAAATCTAGATTATTCTTTGCAGTAGAAAAATTAATTCTTATATTGTCATCTTCAAAATTTATAAATTGGTAATTATCAACGGTAATATTCATTTTCCACCTCTATTATATTAGCATATATAGTACTTTTAAAATTTAAATTTAATATTATTAACAAGAATTTAACAGTAAAACTCATTATTTTGATTTTTTATTTGTTAATAGATTACTTATTTCTTTCATAAAGGTATTGATATCTTTAAATTGTCTATATACTGATGCAAATCTTACATAGGCAACTTCATCTATTTCCTTTAATTTTTCCATTATAACTCCACCAATCATATCAGATTTTACCTCTGTTAACATCTCATTACTAAGACTCTTCTCCACTTCACTAGCAATATCCTCTATTTGCTTTCTAGATATAGGTCTTTTTTGGCATGCCTTTATAAGTCCGCTAATTATCTTGGATTTATCAAAGAATTCTCTACTTGAATCTTTTTTTATTACAAGAATAGGAATATCTTCTACCTTTTCATAGGTAGTATATCTTTTATTGCATTGTAAGCATTCTCTTCTTCTTCTAATAGCCATATTGTCTTCTGTAGATCTAGAATCAATCACTTTACTGTCTTCAAATCCGCAAAATGGGCATTTCAATATTTCCACGTCCTTTGTATAGAATAATACATATATTATACACTTAAAGTCCTAAAATCTTCAATCATTATTGTATAGTATATCTCTTCCATCTATTAAAATAACATCAACTCCTATCTTAGTTATTTTAGACCATGGAATTTCTATGTCGCTATTTTTTGAGAACCACCCGGAATTTTGATTTGGTACTAAAATAGAGATAATTTTATAATTATCACAATCCACTACCAAATCTTTTATATATCCTAGTTTACAGCCTGTATTTATATCTATTATTTCCATGGATCTTAAGCTATTTAAAGAATACATACCATTTTCCATTATTATATCCCCCTTACATAAATGAATCTTACTTAGGCATCTGAAAATAAATAGTAAGTCAAAGATGTCACGTGTATTTTGAATGATACAAGGAAACAGGTTCTGATGATAGTGATGCTATCTGAAGGTTCTGTTGACGTAGTAGACTTCAAAATAGGCTAGCATACTGACTAGTTATTTATTTACGATGCCTTATACTAAATTATATTATATAAACTTCATATAATTACTTTATTATCAGTAATTTATCTGATTTTTAATAATAATAAAAGATCGCTATTATTTCTATTTCATAGCGATCTTTCATATTAATACTTATATCTCCTTAATCCTCTTTCACTTAACTTTTAAATATTTTATACATATTTTCTCATATGCCTTAAAGCTGTTTTTTCAAGTCTTGAAACTTGAGCTTGAGATATTCCTATTTCATCTGCAACCTCCATTTGTGTTCTTCCATCAAAAAATCTCATATTTAATATAAGTTTTTCCCTATCATTTAATTTTTTCATAGCTTCCTTTATAGATATATTTTCAAGCCAGCTATCATCTAGATTTTTACTATCACTAATTTGATCCATCACATATATGGCATCTCCTCCATCATGATATATAGGTTCAAATAAAGATATAGGATCTTGAATAGCATCTAAGGCAAATATAACCTCTTCTCTTGGAACATTAAGTTCTTTTGCAATCTGAGAAACTGTTGGTTCTTTATTGTTCTTAGCAATTAGCCTATCTCTTACCTGTAATGCTCTATAGGCAATATCTCTAAGAGATCTACTAACCCTTATAGAATTATTATCCCTTAAATATCTCCTTATTTCACCTATTATCATAGGAACTGCATATGTAGAGAACTTAACATTCTGACTTAAATCAAAGTTATCTATAGATTTTATTAATCCAATACATCCAACTTGAAATAAATCATCTGCATTTTCCCCTCGATTATTAAATCTTTGTATAACACTTAATACTAACCTTAAATTTCCTCTTATAAATTTCTCTCTACAAGTTCTATTGCCATTTTTCATCTGCAGCAAAAGTTCTCTCATTTCTTTTTCTTTTAATACTGGAAGTTTCGAAGTATTAACGCCGCATATTTCTACTTTATTGATCATCAATCTCATCAGCCCCTTTAGAATAATAGCATTTAAATTATTCCCTTGAAAAACTGATTTTATACTAAAGACAACCTTACAACATTTTTTTAATTTCTTTTTTTAGCCTCTTTATAATTCTCTTTTCAAGTCTAGAAATATAGGATTGAGAAATTCCAAGCATATCTGCAACCTCCTTTTGTGTCTTCTCTCCCTTACCATTCAAACCATACCTCAATTCCACTATTTCCTTTTCTCTCATCGTTAATTTTTTCATTGCTATTATTAGAAGTTGTTTATCTACTTCATCTTCAATCAGATTGTATACTGCATCATTTTCTGTTCCCAATATATCTGATAGTAATAACTCATTTCCATCCCAATCAATATTAAGTGGCTCATAGAATGATATTTCAGCTTTAACTTTACTATTCCTTCTTAAATACATTAATATTTCATTTTCTATGCATCTTGAGGCATAAGTTGCCAATTTAATTTTTTTATCTGGATTAAAAGTATTTACAGCTTTTATCAATCCAATTGTTCCTACAGAAATTAAATCCTCCACGCCCACACCTGTATTTTCAAATTTTCTAGCTATATAAACCACCAATCTTAAATTTCTTTCAATAAGAGTAGATCGTACACTTTCATCACCATCTACTAATTTATTTACCAAATCATTTTCTTCATCCTTAGTAAGAGGTGGTGGCAAAGCATCGTTTCCTCCAATATACATTACTTTTTTCGCAAAAATTTTAAATTTTACTAATATCCTATTAAACAATACTATTAACCACATACCCATTTCCCCCAATACTAAATAATTCCTCTTGATAATAAAGCATTATAATCATTTAAGTCACTGAGCTTAGTATCGCAAACAGCAACAATTAATTCAGTTTTTTCAAAAATGTTATTTTTACAAATATTTACGTCAACTGGTTTAAATCCTTTTAGAAAACCACCTGAGCCATCTACAACTTTAAATGGTATGTAAAATACTTCTTTTGATTTTATATTTATGTCAGATAAAATATCCTTTTCAACAATCATAACAGGAAGATTAGTTACTGGCTCTCTAAGTTCATTTCCCGTATCCAGAAAGGCTTTTACTCTTTTCTTTTTTTCACCAAATACTATATCCACATCATATATAAAATTAAAAATTTCCTTACGATCTTTAACAAATATAACAATTCTATGCAGTACCATATACAAAATCATTAGTGTACATAGAATATATTTATAAGAAAAAGTAGGCATATTATCAAAGGTTAAACCTTTACTAAAGTATAATTCTATAAAAATACAACAACCTGCAGTCATCATTGCATATAAAATAAATATACCCGCTGCTTTAATATTAAATAGTATATTGCTCTTTCTAAAAGTTATTAATATCATCACTGCGGCAACAAGAAACTTTAAAAATATAGAAATAAAAAATTTAGGAACGGGATATATAATAGTCAGAACATATAGACTTCCCAAAAAACCAGCTATAAATAAATATCTTAGTTTAACCTTTACTTTTAATGTTTGAGAAGTTACGTACAATAAAAACATATTAACAATTAAATTTTCAATTATAAGTACATCTAAAAATACAACCATATTAATCCCCCTTTTAGAGTTTATTATATAACTTAATTCTATAAAATTTTGTCACTTTGTAACTTCTAAGCAGCATTTTTTATTTCTTAAATATGCCAGTTTATAATAAATAACTTCAATTAAGTTCATTCTCATACAAAAATTTTATAAAAAAATATAATAAATGCTATAAAAATTGATTTAGGCATATGAAAATAAATAATAGATCAAAGATGCGACGTATAATTTAAATTAAACAAGGAAACAGGTTCTGATGATAGTGGGCTATCAGAGGGTTCTGTTGACGCAGTAGAATTTAAATTATACTAGCATACTGGCCTATTTATTTTTTGAATATGCCTTAAAATATTTAAACAAAAAAATAAGAGATTGTAACTATAAGCTATTTAAAAATTTATAGTTACAATCTCTTATCAATAACAAAAACACTGTTTTATCTTAGAAATCACATTCTAAAATAAAACAGTGTTTTAATCTACAATTTTCCCTTATGTTGTCTTCTAAGAAATGCTGGAACATCTAAATCATTCTGCTTAATATTTGACGAATAATCCACTGTGCTTGCAACTTCTTGTTCTGGTTTTTTAATTTCTTCTTTAATATTATTTATAAAAGTAGTCTCTGTTCTATCACTTTCAAATCCCGTAGCAATTACAGTTATTCTCAATTCATCCTTTAAATTTTCATCAATAACTGCACCAAAAATTATATTTGCATCAGGATCTGCTGCTTCCTGAACAATTTGTGCAGCCTCATTTATTTCAAGCAGTCCCAAATCTTCTCCTCCTGTTACATTGAGAAGCACACCAGTTGCTCCAACAATTGAAGTTTCTAGTAAAGGACTTGATATAGCCTCCTTTGCTGCATCTGCAGCTCTTGTATCGCCAGTACCAGATCCTACTCCCATATGAGCAAGTCCCTTGTCTAGCATTACAGTTCTCACATCAGCAAAGTCAAGATTAACTAGTCCTGGTATTGTTATAAGGTCTGATATACCCTGAACACCTTGTCTCAAAACATCATCAGCAAATTTAAATGATTCAACCAATGTAGTCTTTTTATCCACAATTGAAAGAAGTCTTTCATTAGGAATAGTTACTAAAGTATCTACTCTTTCCTTTAAACTTTTTATACCGCCTTCAGCATGAATCATTCTTTTTCTTCCTTCAAAAGGAAAAGGTTTTGTTACAACTCCCACTGTAAGTATACCCATAGATTTAGCTACTTCTGCAACCACAGGTGCCGCCCCAGTTCCAGTTCCGCCACCCATACCAGCTGTTATAAATACCATATCTGCTCCTTTAATGGCTTCTGATATTTCATCTTTACTCTCTTCTGCAGCTTTTTGGCCTATTTCAGGATTTGCACCTGCTCCAAGACCTTTGGTAAGCTTATCTCCTATTTGTATTTTTTGTGAAGCTTGGGAAAGTGCTAAAGCTTGTTTATCTGTATTTATAGCAATAAACTCTACATTTTTAAGTCCTTCTATAATCATTCTATTAACGGCGTTATTTCCTCCACCACCACATCCTATAACTTTTATCTGCGCAAATTGTTGAACATCAACATCAAAATCAAGCACAATATTACCTCCTCATTAGAAAAAATCTGCAAGAAAATTTCTCACTTTTGATAAGACACTTGTATTTTCATAATTTTTTTTATTACTTTGATTCCAAATACTATCATTTTCTGTTTCCTCATGATCACTACCTAAGATTTCACCTTGCTTAAAAATATCTGAGGCATCTTTTACAATACCAACTGCTGCAGCATATATAGGATTAGCAGCACCTACATATTTAGGCGATCCAATTCTAACAGGTTTTTTAAATATGGTTTTTGATAAATCTATGACTCCCTTAATAGATGAAATTCCACCTCCAACAAATACAACATCAGTAATTTCCTCAAAATGTCCACTTTTAATTATTTCATTTCGAGTAAGTGTTATTAATTCTTCCACTCTAGCTTCTATAATTTCCCTTAAAAAATTATAATTTACCGTTATTTCTTCATTATAGGATGATTTAATATTGAAATCACCTTTTTCTGAGTCTATAGAATTATCTAATAAATTCGCATATTTAATCTTAAATTTTTCCGCTTCACTCAATGGTATCTTGAGACCTAATGATATATCATTAGTTATACTATTACCACCTAATGGTATTATTGATGTAAAACATACATTATCATTTTTTATTATAGTTACATCTATTATCTCTGCGCCCACATCTACTAACGCAACTCCCATTTCTCTTTCTTCTTGCATTAATACAACTTTAGCAGTTGCTTTTGGTTGAAGACAAATGCCATTAACCTCAATTCCTGCTTTATTTACGCTCTTAATAAGATTATTAACTATAGTGGTTTGTGCCACAAGTACCTCTGCTTCTACTTCTAATCTTAATCCACTCATTCCAACTGGATCTTTAATGTTATCATAGCCATCAATAATAAATTGCTGTGGTTCAATACCTATAATTTCCTTATCAGATGAAACTGATATTAGTTTAGCAGCCTCTAAAACTCTATCAACATCACTCTTTCTTATTTCTCTATCTTCAGAAGATATGGCAACTATTCCGGTATTATGTACAAGTTTACTTATTCCTCCAGGAAGTGAAATATAAGCTTCTTTTATTTCAATATCTACCATTCTTTCAAGCTTTTTTACACATTCCCTTATAGATTCTGCTGAATTGTCAATATCAACTACAACAGCTTTTTTTAATCCACGACAAGCAACAGATGTAACACCAAGTATTGTAAGTTCCCCATTTTTATTGAATCTGCCTACTGCCGCACAAATCTTTGAAGACCCGATATCTATTCCTACTAAATAATCATTCATACAGTTTCCCCCCCTATAAGAGAACCCTTTCCTTAACTATATTCAACACATAATTTATTTTTCCTCTTTTTTTTAAAATTTATTTTATGATTTCATTTAATTTTTAAATATAAATATTCATCTCTAAACTTCATAAATATTAGATAATACTTCTATCTTCAATTGATAAATAATCATAAAAACATTGATAAAATTTAATTCTCTCTATAAGAGTTTTAAAAGTAAATATATAAATATTCCAAGGTATAAACACCAGGGAAAACAAAAAGAGGCAAGTATTACCTATGCCCCTTATTCTTAATTAATTTGCTTTCTCAAATTCCTTTATATCTACACTTCGTGTATGTAAAGTATGACTCCATTCTTTATCATTTCTATTCAAAATTCCTTGAATAGATATAGGTAACCAGGTTATAGCATAAATAGGTAATACAATATAATAAAGTAAAATTTTCAAATTGATTTTTTTATCTAGCAATAGTAAGAAAGGAGTATACAAATACATTATCAAAGCCATTAATCCTGTCAATTTAGTAAACAAACTACCACTTGAATTATCTACAAGTGTCTGAACATTAAACAGATAATCATAAGCACCTATGCCCAATTTAGCTATTCCAATTACCGTTGATATACCCATTAAAATAAACAATACAGGTTGTATAGTATAAATTGCACAATCAATAGCTGTAAAATTTCTTTCTACTATACCCTTTTTAAGTAGTTTAAAAAAATATCTTCCTGATACATCGGCATAACCTTGCATCCATCTTTTTCTTTGCTTCCAGGATTGAATTAATGTAAGCGGTTTTTCATCATAAACTACTGCATCATAAGCAAATCCAACCTTATATCCATTATTTACCAGTTTACAGGTGAATTCCAAATCTTCAGTTAAACAGGTTGCTCCCCAGCCCAACTTTTCAAGAATTTTTGTATCAATACAACATCCTGTACCACCTAATTGACTAGATATGCCTAAGTTATCTCTAGAATGTTGAAACATTCTATTATTTGCCCAAAAGGATATAGAATAACTTCCAGTAATCCAAGTATCCTGTGGATTTTTACTATCTAAATAGCCCTGAACTACCTTATATCCTTCACAAAGTTTTTTATTCATTTCATTTAAAAAATTTTTACAGGCTATATTGTCTGCATCAAAAATCACTACCGCATCGTAATTCTTTCCCATTTTAAATATTTTTCCAAACATCCACTCCAATGCAAAACCTTTTCCTCTTTTTTCTTTATTAAACCTTTCATAGACTAAAGCGCCACTTTTTCTAGCCTTTTTTGCTGTATTATCGGTACAATTGTCTGCGATTACAAATGTATCATACATATCTTTAGGATAATCCAGCCTGCTCAAGCTAACAACTATATCGCTGATAACAGCCTCTTCATTGTGTGCCGCCACTATTAAAGCAAAAGTCTTTTTGGGTTTTATGGAACTAGAATCCTTTTTTTTGTAGAAACCAAATAAAGAAATAAATAGACAATATGCAGAAAAAATAAATACAAAACCTGTTAAGGCGCGTGAACCAATAAGAATTATATTTTTAAGTTCATTCACTATGTATCCCCCCTAAACAAAGTTATTTTAGCACAAAAATATTTTAATTACTATAAGAAAATACTAAAAATATTTTAAATTACAACAACCTCGTGACTAATACCATTAATATATATTATATCCACTTTACCTTATATTTAAAATTATTTTTTTTATGCAAGTACTGAATTCTTAATTTAAAACTTATTTTAGCACAATTCTTAGTATAAATATTTATATAATATTTATATTAAAACATCAATAATTTTGAAATAAGTTCTCTGTCCACACTATAAGTTAAAGCAGATTCCTGTGATATAATACCTCTTTTATATAATTCAGTCAAAGACATATCCATTGTTTTCATACCGTATTTATTACCAGTTTGTATAAGTGATTGTAATTGATGAGTTTTTCCTTCTCTTATAAGATTTTGTATTGCAGGAGTATTAATCATTATTTCAAGTGCTGCTACTCTACCTGTATTGTCTTCATTAGGTATTAACTGTTGAGATATTATACCCTTAAGTACTGCGGCAAGCTGAATTTTTATTTGCTGCTGCTGAAAAGGTGGAAATACATCTGTTATTCTGTCTATGGTTTTAGCTGCACCTATGGTGTGCAAAGTAGAAAACACAAGATGACCTGTTTCAGCCGCTGTAATAGCTATAGATATTGTCTCTAAGTCTCTCATCTCTCCAATCAAAATAACATCAGGATCCTCTCTTAAAATAGCCTTTAAAGCAGATGCATAGCTATAGCTATCCCTACCTATTTCTCTTTGATTTATAATTGACTTATTATGTTTATGCATGTATTCTATTGGATCTTCTAGCGTTATTATATGTGACTTTCTTGTAAAATTAATTTCATTTATCATGGCAGCAAGAGTAGTACTTTTGCCACTTCCCGTTGGCCCTGTAACTAAAATCAAACCTCTTTGTGCTTGAATCACATCATTTATAACTTTTGGGAAATTCAATTCTTTAAGTTCTGGTATTTTTAAACCTACATTTCTAATGGCAATAGCATCACTACCTCTCTGCTTATACGCATTAACTCTAAATCTCCCTATACCAGCTACAGAATAGGACAAATCTATTTCTCCTTTTTCACAGTATTCATTAAACTTAGATTGAAGTAATTCTCTCACATACTTTTCTGTATCAGTAGGAAGAAGCTTGTCTTCATCTATGGCATTTAGTTCACCATTTACTCTTATAACCGGTGGTACTCCAACAGTTATATGTAAATCTGATGCTTTATTATCTAATGTTAATTTCAATAGTTCATTCAGTTTTTTCAAGTTTAGTCCTCCATTACTTAAATTTATACTATATTAATTATATACTAAAATTAATATTTAGTAAAAAAAAATTAAGGATTAATATTAGAATTTTCATGGGAAATAATCATTTAGGCCTTAAAATATATTAATGCATTCACCGATTACATATTTACTAATTCTTAATCCTTAATTAACAATTCACCTGCCCAAGGCATTTAATTGACGATTCAATTTTTTTAATGCTCTTTTTTCAATTCTAGAAACATAAGATCTAGAAATACCTAATAAACTTGCTATTTCTCTTTGAGTCTTCGCCCTTCCGTCTTTTAATCCATATCTCATTAAAATAATTAATCGTTCTCTTCCCTTTAAGCAGTTGTCTATTTCTTCATAAAGCTTTTTTACTTGAATTCTATTTTCTACAATTTCTATAACAGAATCCTCTTCGCTGCTCAAAATATCCATTAATGATATTTCATTACCCTCTTTATCAACGCCAATTGGATCTTGAAGATATACTTCACCTTTTGTTTTTTTATTATTCCTTATTAACATTAATATTTCATTTTCTATACACCTAGCCGCAAAAGTTGCAAGTCTAGTTCCTTTGGAATCATCATAAGAGTCAATGGCTTTGATAAGTCCTACAGTTCCTATAGATATTAAATCATCAGAATCTTTCCCTGAATAAGAATATTTTTTTACAATGTGAGCTACTAATCTTAAATTTCTTTCTACTAATATACCTTTAGCAAACTTATCTCCTTCTTTTAATTTGGTTAAGTAATATTTTTCTTCACCTTCCGTTAACGGCTTTGGAAATGAAGCACCATTTCCAATATAAGCTGTCAAAAAAATTATACTTCCAAACATATTTAATAAACAATATATTATAAACACATAGATGCCCCTCCCAATAATGCTTATTAATATATTATGTTCATTAACCAAAAAAGTGCATGTACTACAAAAACACAATTCTAAAAGAGAAAAATATTATGGCACATAGTGGATTAACTTTCTCTATTTGTTAAGTTCTTCCACTATCCTTTTAAATACAGGCACAGCTGTATCTCCGGCCTCTTCACTGGTTTTTATGTCTGGTACCTGTACTACAGCTGAATAGTATTTATCTTTTATCTTAAAGAATCCCACAAACCATCCATCAACATGCTTTTCTTTTTCAATTCTAGTGGAAGTTCCAGTTTTACCGCCGATATCATTATTAGGTACATAAGCCAATTGTGCTGTACCCTTTTTATCGGACACTACCTGTCTCATTTCTTCTTTCATTATACTTGCAGTATTGGTACTAAATACATTTCTACTTATAGCGTCTGGAGTATAAACCACTTTACCATTGCCATCTACATAATCTTCTATAATGCTGGGCTTAACATATACGCCATTATTAATAACCGTATTAGGGATACTTAATGCCTCTAAAGGAGTTATCCTAAATTTCTGCCCTATAGACATAAGACTTATATCTCCTACAGAATTAGGATCTAATTTTGGTATACCGTATTGTTCATAATTTAAGCTCAAAACTTTATCAAAGATTCCCTGTGCTTTTGCATATTTATATATATTATCATAGCCAGTAAGATTCCCTATTTTCATAAATGCTTCATTTGAAGATACTATATATGCTTCATCGGCTGTATAGCTTCCCGTTCTTCCCTCTTGATTGTATTTACCAGTATCCTGAAAGTGTTGTGTAGTAGTTATACTATTACTTTCAAGTGCAGCTTCTTCTACTATAGTCTTAAATATTGATCCTGGAAAAAGATATCCATATTCTATTCCTGCATTTTCATTACCCATATTTAGATTTTTTTGAGTTAATGACCTTATTTTACCAGTATCACTTTCCATAACTATTGCACTAATTTGATTATAGTTCTTAAATTCATCTTCATTTAGAACATTATTTACTTTATCATTCATCTTCTTATCAATAGTTAATTTTACATTTACTGAAGAATTACTTTTTATATCTCTAATATTTGTAAGATTTCCATACACGTCTCTCTCAAAAGCTTTTTCAGTGTAGGAATTATTTTTTAATCTATTTACAATTTCATATTCTAAGGAGTTTTTATCCTTATCCTTATTATTGTTATCCTTAATATTAGTTATTATATTGCTTATATCTGCCGCTTCACTACGGTCAACTTTATAGTATATATAGGCATAAAATCCATTTACATCTTTTATATTTTTAATCTTATTGTAGGTATCTTCATCAATTCTCCAATACAATTTCTGATTTTCTGTTTTAATACTAGCATTAAATAAATCGTAATCCTTGTTATAACTTCTTAAAGTATAGGTTAATGCTCTAAGATTATACATATTTGTATCGCTATTGTTCTTAAGAAATATGTATGGGTTTATTACTGCATAATATTCCTGCTGATACTTTAAAAGCTGCTCACCATTAGTGTCTAATACATTATAATTTAAATCTGTTGTCCTTTCAAAAGAAGTATTTTGAGCATTAAAGCTTGTCATAAGAGCAGCATTCTTAATACAGGCTATAGAATAGAGCTTATATATTAAAAAAATAAACATACTAAAAAAAATAATCAGAACTATTAAACATTTTTTACTTTTTATATTCACAAAAAAACACCTCACCCTAGTCTTAATTCTAGACCAAAGCAAAGTATTTTATACAAAATAATCTCTATAGATAATTTTAAAAAATATATCCTCTAATAAATTATGCTCATTAAAAAATAACTTAATTTGAATTTATATATCCTGATTTTTTCCTTTAATAAGCATATTACCTTTTTCTAAAACTACATCTGTTCTTATTGAATATATCATCTGAGCTACTGGTGTAGATTCAATAGGTTTATCATTTTTATCCTTTAGATCCTGTAGTTCTATAATAATATTGTCTCCCTTTGGCTTTAAAACTTCCACAGTATCTCCCTGAAAAGCTTTATTTCTCTGTTCTATAACAGCTCTTTTAGTTTCCATGCTGTAATCCATCACAATTCCAATAATATCAAAATTTCTTATATATGCTGAAGATTTATGATACTCTTTGTTTCTTTCACCAAAGTAAAAGCCTGTATAATAAATTCTGTGGCTAGGCTTCATCAAATAATCCATCCATTTATTATTGAATTCATATTTCGATGGATCTTCAAAATACTTATCAACAGCCTCTCTATATGCTTTCACCACAGATGCTACATAATATGCACTTTTCATTCTACCTTCGATTTTAAAGGAATTTATTCCTGAATTAATGAGTTCCGGTATATGTTCTATCATACACAAATCCTTAGAATTCATTATATAAGTACCCTTATCATCTTCGTTTATAGGAAAATACTCACCAGGTCTTTTTTCTTCAACTAAATAGTATTTATATCTGCAGGGCTGGGCACACTGACCCCTGTTAGAGTCTCTACCTGTCATGTAATTTGAAAGAAGACATCTACCAGAATAAGACATGCACATGGAACCATGGACAAAAGCCTCAATTTCACAATCCTCTGGAATCCTTTTTCTCATCTCTTTTATTTCTTCTAATGACAGTTCTCTTGCAAGAACAATCCTCTTTACTCCCTGTCTATACCAAAATATGGAAGATTTCCAATTCACATTATTCGCCTGTGTACTTAAATGTAATTCTAAGTTTGGTACCACTTCTCTGGCAGTCATAATAATACCTGGATCGGATACAATAATAGCATCTACCTTCAGGTCATATAACTCCTTTAAATAGTCTTCTAGTCCTTCTAAATCTTCATTGTGGGGGAATACATTTAAAGTTACATAAACTCTCTTCTTTCTACTATGAGCAAATTCTATACCTTCTTTAAGTTCAGCTGTAGTAAAATTATCTGCAAAAGCCCTTAAATTAAGTTTGCTTCCACCAAGGTACACTGCATCTGCTCCAAAATTTATAGCAGCTTTTAATTTTTCTAGATTTCCCGCTGGTGCAAGTATCTCTGGTTTATTCATCTATTATTTTCCTCCTCGTAGTAACTGCTATTCCATCTCCCATGGGAATTACAGAAGTTATAAGTCCTTTATCTTTAGAAACTATATCTAAATAACTTCTCATCCTCTTTACAATGGTAATTTTTCTTCTTTTCACAAGCTCATCATTGGCAACCATTCCTCTAAATAAAACATTATCTGCAACAATAATGCCATCTTTATTTAGAAGTCTTAAACATTCTGGAAGGAAGTGATTATAATGTCCCTTTCCCGCATCCATAAATATTAAGTCGTATTTATCCTTTAAGCCCTTCAAAACTTCTAAGCAATCCCCTTGTTTTATTTCAATTTTACTGGTTAATCCGTATTTTTCTATATTCTTTTTAGCCTCTTCTATCATATTGATGTCTCGTTCAATAGTTGTAATTTTTGAATTTTCATTGGCATACATGCTCATTAAAATTGATGAATATCCAATAGCAGTGCCTAATTCCAATATTTTTGCAGGCTTTTTTATGGTTAATATGACCTCTAAAAACCTTGCAGTCTCCCTTTGAACTATAGGTACAAGATTCTTATGAGCGAACTCTTCTATTTCTCTTAATATGTCAGATTCCTCGCAAATAAGACTTTTAATATATTGTTCAACATAGTCAAAAGTAATTCCACTCATTAAAATTCCTCCAAACTAATTGGAACCTTGAGTAATTTTTTTAACTTCTTCAAATTTCTTATACTCATCTGTAAAGAAGTGAGTTCCATTATTATTTGACACAAAATAAATATAATTTGTATTACCTGGTTTTAAAGCTGCTTCAATGGATTTTAGCCCAGGATTACATATAGGTCCTTCCGGTAATCCATTCACATAATATGTATTATAATTAGATTTAATCTCTAAATCCTTATCATATAATTTATCTTTATGATAACCCAATGCGTACTCTACTGTAGCGCAGGATTGAAGTTTCATATTTTTATTTAATCTATTATAGAATACTGAAGCTATTGTATTTCTTTCTGTATCACTTTCAGCTTCTCCCTCAACTATAGATGCCATAGTAATTACAGCGTCATACTTACTTTTATCTAAAGAAATATTATCTCTTTTAAGTAAGGCGCTAAATTGCTTATCAAAATGGGATAACATCAAATCTATTATTTCTTTCCCAGGCATATTCTTTTTCAATTGATAAGTATCTGGGAAAAGATATCCTTCTAATTTGTATTTTCTATTATTATCATTCTTAATATAATCAGGAAGCTTATAATCACTACTTGCCTTTATAAAATTATCTTTAGTTATAACTCCTTTTTTATCCAGCAATTCTGCAATTTGTGATAAATTATAACCTTCTGGTATAGTTATAAATACTGTATTTTTATCGAAAACTCCATTATTTATATTGTTTATAAATTTATCTATACTTAAGTTGTTATAAAGAGTATAAAGTCCCGGTCTAATATTACCGGGAGCTTTTTTATATTTTATATAGGCTTTTATAAGGTTAGAATTTCTAACAAGTCCTTGTGAATCAAGTCTAGATATTACACCATAAAGCGTATCTCCATTCTTTACCTCAAACTCCTTATTACTATTAACCCTAAAAGGATGATTTAATGAATTTGCTATATATGCGAATAAAACAAGTAATATTATAATAACTATAGAAATATTAATAATCAGCTTATTTTTTCCTTTATATATGTTTTTCATACCGCTACCATCCTACATATTTCTATTTATTTCTACTTGTTCTTTTTCTAATGTTTGAATCAAGTTCTTTCTTTCTCATTCTTATACTTTTAGGAGTAACCTCAACTAATTCATCAGAAGCTATGAATTCAAGACATTTTTCTAGACTCATTTCCCCTACAGGAACTAATTTTAATGCATCGTCAGCACCAGATGATCTTGTATTTGAAAGATGCTTTTTCTTGCAAACATTAACATCAATATCATCAGCTCTTGAACATTCTCCAGCTATCATTCCAGCATAAACTTCTGTACCTGGTTCAATGAAAAGTCTTCCTCTTTCTTGTGCATTATATAACCCATAAGTTATAGCCGTTCCTGGTTCAAATACTACAATTGAGCCTCTACTTCTCTCAGGTATTTCTCCTCTGTACTCTTCATAGTCATCAAGTACACTATTCATTATACCATTTCCCTTAGTATCAGTCATAAATTCATTTCTAAAACCAATTAGACCTCTTGATGGTATCTTAAATTCCAATCTTGTATAACCATTTATAGCTGATGTCATGTTTTTAAGTTCAGCTTTTCTTGGTCCCAATTTTTCCATAACTACGCCCATGAATTCTTCTGGTACATCAATAGTTAAATTTTCTATTGGTTCAAGCTTTTTACCATCTTTTTCTTTATAGATAACCATTGGCTTTGAAACCTGAAATTCATAACCTTCTCTTCTCATTGTTTCAATAAGAATTGAAAGATGTAATTCTCCTCTTCCACTAACTTTAAATGAATCAGCTGAATCAGTTTCTTCAACTTTTAAACTTACATTAGTTTCAAGTTCCTTATTAAGTCTATCTCTTATATGTCTTGAAGTAACAAAGTCGCCTTCTCTACCTGCAAAAGGTGAATTGTTTACCATAAAATACATACTCAAAGTAGGTTCATCTATATCTACAAATGGAAGTGCTTCTGGAGTAGCTGCATCCGCTATAGTTTCACCAATATTTACGTCTTGTATACCGGAAACAACAGCTATATCTCCTATCATTACTTCATCAGTTTCTACCCTTTTTAATCCTTCATAAACATAGAGAGAAGATATTTTAAAATTTTGTGTAGAACCATCTTTTCTAATAGCAGCAGCTTGCTGATTTTTCTTTAAACGACCTCTTTCTACTTTTCCTATAGCAATTCTTCCAACATATTCATTGGAATCGATAGTAGTTACAAGCATTTGAAAAGGTGCTTCTAAATATCCAATTGGAGCCTTTACATGCTTAATTATTGTGTCGAATAATGGCTCCATATTATCACTTTCATCTTCGACTTCATATTTTGCTATTCCATCTCTTGCAGAAGCATAAATTATTGGGAACTCAAGCTGTTCATCACTAGCACCAAGTTCTACAAACAAGTCAAAGACTTCATTAATAACATCAGTAGGCCTAGCATTAGGTTTATCTATCTTATTTACAACAACTATAGGCTTAAGTCCAAGCTCTAAAGCCTTTTTCAAAACAAATTTTGTCTGTGGCATTGGTCCTTCAAAAGCATCCACTAGTAAAAGAACACTATCAACCATTTTCAATACACGCTCAACTTCTCCACCAAAATCTGCATGTCCTGGTGTGTCTACGATATTAATTTTAATACCCTTGTGTATTACAGATGTATTCTTTGAAAGTATTGTTATTCCTCTTTCTTTTTCAAGATCATTAGAGTCCATGACTCTTTCCTGAACTTTTTCATTACTTCTAAATACATGGCTTTGTCTTAAAAGTGAATCTACAAGTGTTGTCTTACCATGGTCAACGTGAGCTATTATAGCCACGTTTCTTATGTCATTTCTAGTAAATAATTCCATGTTTTATCCTCCAAACTTAATTTAAGGTATTTCAAAATAAATAACAAAACAAACCGGACTAGTATATTGGTTGGTTATCTTTTTAATACCTTATGGTAATTGTATTACAATTCTGAGAATTGTATATATAATTGCAAAAGTCACAAATAAAAATTGGATACTGATTAGCATCCAATTTTACTTTTATCATACTTATTCTAATATTATGTTTATAAAAAGTCAACTTAAGAAAATAATTAAGTCAATTATATTTCCATAATTATAGGTAGTATCATAGGCTTTCTTTTAGTTTTTTCATATAAGAATAACCTTAAACCATCTTTTATATTGGATTTTATTGTAGCCCATTCAGTTATATGATTTTCTTCACATTCCTTTAGAGCATTTTTAACAATTTCTCTTGCTTCATCCATAAGATCTTCTGATTCTCTCACATATACAAAACCTCTAGAAATAATATCTGGTCCAGCAATAACACTGCCACTTTGTTTTTCAATAGTAACAACCACAGTGAGAATTCCATCCTGTGATAGATGTTTTCTGTCTCTTAAAACAATATTTCCCACATCTCCAACACCTAGTCCATCTACAAATACTTGACCTGAAATTACACTGCCATTTTTTCTTATAGAACTTCTTGTAAGCTCAATTACATCTCCATTGTCAGCTATAAGTATATTTTTCTTTTCCATACCAAGCCTTGCTGCAAGCTCACCATGCTGTTTTAAATGTCTATACTCTCCATGAACTGGCATGAAAAACTTTGGTTTAACTAAAGTATGAATTAACTTTAATTCTTCCTGGCAAGCATGACCAGATACATGTACATCTGCTAATGCTTCATATATAACATCTGCACCTTTTTTAAATAACTGATTTATTACTCTAGAAACTAATTTTTCGTTTCCTGGTATTGGTGATGCTGAAATAATAACCATATCACCATCAACAATATTTACTTTCTTGTGTTCAGAAGCTGCCATTCTTGTAAGTGCAGACATAGGCTCTCCCTGACTTCCGGTTGTTATTATCGCAACTTTGTCAGCGGGATACCTATTTATAGCATCTATACTGATCATTGTTCCCTCTTTAGCTGTTAGATATCCATATTCAATGGCAACCGCTAAAATATTTTCCATACTCCTGCCTGATACAGCTACTTTTCTATCAAATTTTTCTGCTGCCTCCACCACTTGTTGAATTCTGTGTATATTAGATGCAAAAGTAGCAACTATTATTCTTCCAGTAGCTTTAGCAAATATCTTTTGAAATGTTTCTCCAACTGTACTTTCAGACATAGTGTATCCTGATCTTTCAACATTAGTACTGTCAGCTAGCATAAGTAAGACTCCCCTCTTACCTAATTCAGCAAATCTAGCGAAATCCGCAACACATCCATCAATTGGAGTATAGTCTATTTTAAAATCACCGGTATGGAAAATCACACCAAGTGGAGTATGAATAGCTATAGCAGTTGAATCCGCTATACTATGACTTGTTCTTATAAACTCAACTGACATGGTATCAAGTTTTATAATATCTTTTGGCTTAACACATACAAGCTTAACAATGCTTAAAAGACCGTGCTCCTTTAGTTTTGTTTCAACTATACCTAAGGTGAGTTTTGTTCCATACACAGGAACATTTAATTGTTTCAAAACATAGGGAAGTGCTCCAATATGATCTTCATGTCCATGCGTTAAAAATATCCCCTTAACTTTTTCAATATTTTTAACTAAATAGGTCACATCTGGAATGACTATATCTATTCCATACATTTCTTCATCTGGAAATTTCAATCCACAGTCAATTATTGCTATTTCATCTTTATATTCTATAACTGTTATGTTTTTCCCAATCTCATTTAAACCACCTAATGGCATAATTTTTATTTTGTCTCTTTCTTTACGCATAACTCTACCCTCCTTTTTTACTTAAGTCATATTCAAAGAATTAGAAGGTTAGTATACAGATATATTTTGCATCCTATTTAATTGATAAAAATTCACAGTATAATCATAAGTAAAACCGCACCCTTATCTAATACAAAATTCATCTTGTACATTTACCTTACTATCTCCTTTCACATGCCAATATTTATATATTAATTATAAATATTTTCAAATTTATTTTAATTTACTGGATTTATTGCAATCACTGCATAATCCGTAAAATTTAACACTATGATTTTTTATTTTAAACACATACTTTTCTTCAATAGTATGCTCTAAAGAATCTAATAAATCCCCTTCTACCTCTATAACCTTACCACAATTTGTGCAAATAAGGTGGTGATGCTGATGATTTTCATTTTCGTGAACAAGTTCATATCTACTGCAGCCGTCGTTTAAATCAAGCTTGGATATAACGCCTAATTCCTCAAGTAGAAGTACAGTTCTATACACTGTAGCTAATCCAATTTCAGGACAATCTACTTTTACTAGTTCATAAATTTCTTCCGCAGTAAGGTGCTGCCCTTCACTTTGTATTATTATATCTAAAACAGCTCTTCTCTGAGGTGTCAGCTTATAGCCCTTTTGTTTTAAATTATTTTTTAATTTTTCTATTTCATCTATTGATAACTTAGGCACATAAATCCCCCATTTCGTAAGTAAATAAAGCCTAAATTACAGACCTTAAATAAAGTTCTCCTAATTTAGTTCTCCATCCGGAAATAGCGCTTCATAAGCTTCACTTACCATATTAAATTCATCCTCATCTTCTACTGTATAGAGAATATCATTACCGTCTTCATCTATATCAATTCTAAGTACTACAGCTTCTGAATTATCGCTATCATCCTTAGGTGCAACTATCACGTATTCATTTTCCTCAATATCTAATTTAGTTATCACTTCAAAATCTACTTCATTACCATCTTCATCTAAGAGAGTAATATTAGTCACATCATTTTCCATAATAAACTGTACCTCCATTTTATTACTATTTTAAATACTACAATGAACTTTGTCAAATTTTACTTTTATCCGATGCCTAACCACTCTAATACTCTCACTGCACTCTGTGAAAGTGATTCACACAAAATCAAAGATTTTGGTTCTCTACTTTTCTTCAAATGGGAGTAAAGAGTGGCTACGTCCCTGGATAATTCATCTAAACTTAGTGGGAATACAAACTCCCACTAAGTAAGATTCATTGATAAACTATCTAAATATCCCTGTAAAATATAGGTAGCAGCCATTTTATCTATTATCTTTTTACGTTTTGCCCTTGAGAGATCAGCTTCCAGCATGGCTTTTTCAGCAGCAACTGTTGTAAGTCTCTCATCCCACATTTTCACAGGTATATCTATTTTTACCTTGATAATTTCGCAAAAGGCTAAAACCTTTTCACTTTGTGGACCCACTGTACCATTCATATTTTTAGGTAAACCTGAAACAATAGTTTCCACATTATATTCTTTGCATAACTTTGCCAATTCTTCTATATCCTTATCCTCGTTTTTTCTTCTTATGGTAGTAACTCCTTGAGCTGTATAGCCCAGTGGATCACTTATAGCTACACCTATAGTTCTATCTCCTATATCTAATCCTAAAATTCTCATAATTGACTCCTTTTATTATGCGTAAAATAAAAATAAAAATGCCTATAATAGGCACTTTTATTTTACATTTAAATAAGATTTTAATACTTCCTCCAGTATCTCATCTCTCTCCAGTTTTCTCACTAGAGCACGTGCACCATTATAATTAGTTATATATGTAGGATCACCTGATATTATGTACCCTACTAGCTGATTTATAGGATTATATCCTTTTTCTTTCAAAGAGTCATATACTTCACTTAATATAGCCTTTGTCAAATCTTTTTTATTCTTTAATACATCAAATTGGATAGTATTATCATTGTTATTTGCCATTTAAACTTTCACCCCTTTGTGAAATGGTATCAAACTAGATATTTATATTATAAATCATATTTCATCAAAAGTATACTATTTAACTAATTTTTCCATTATACTTTCAACTTTTGTTATAGCTTCCCCAAGCTTTTCCGGATTCTTACCACCAGCTTGAGCCATATCTGGCCTTCCACCGCCTCCGCCTCCGCAAATGGCAGCTATTTCTTTTATTATCTTACCACAGTTAACGCCTCTTGATACAGCACCCTTTGTTGCCATTGCTATTAACTGTACTTTACCATCAATGCTGCTGCCTAAAACAACTACTCCTTCACCTATTTTGCCTCTTGTTTTATCAGCTAGATCTCTAAGAGAATTACTATCAACATCTTTTAATTCCATTGCTGCGAACTTTATTCCCTTAACATTCTTAATAGACTTTATTATATCATCTTCAGAACCTGAAGCCAATTTTGACTTTAATTTATTTATTTCTTTTTCTTTTTCTCTAACTTCATTAGTAATTATACTAATTTTATTTAGAATATCCTTTTCTGAACACTTTAAATCTTTTTCAATAGTTTTTATCAATTCAATTTTCTCATCAATATTTTTTAGTGCTTTTAAAGCTGTAACAGCTTCAATTCTTCTTATACCGGCTGCTACGCCAGATTCGGAGACAATCTTAAACAACCCTATTTCACCACTATTATTTACATGAGTTCCTCCACAGAGTTCTTTACTAAAGTCACCTACAGATACCACTCTTACAGCCTCACCATATTTATCGTCAAATAATGCCGTAGCTCCGGATTCTCTAGCTTCCTCTAAAGTCATGACTTTAGTTTCCACATTAAATGTCTCCATTACATTTTCATTTACCAAAAACTCAACTTTTTTTAACTCATCTTCACTTACGGGAGCAAAATGTGTAAAATCAAATCTCAATCTCTCGTCATCCACAAATGATCCTGATTGATGGACATGCTCTCCAAGCACTATCCTAAGCGCCTTCTGAAGCATATGGGTTGCTGTATGATTTTTTGACACTCTATTTCTTATATCTTTATCTACTTTTAGAGTTATTTTTTCATTTAATTTAACTGTACCATTTTTTATTTCTACAATATGAATAATTTTATTGGAGATATTTTTTTTACAATCAGTTACTATACCTTCAAAATCATCTCCAGAAATTATTCCCCTATCACCAATCTGACCACCCATTTCGCTATAAAATGGAGTTTTTTCAGTAATTAAAATTCCACTATCCCCTTCAGATAACTCTTTAACAAATTGCTCTTTTGAGATCAACAGTTCGACTTTAGATACTAATTCTAAATTATTGTATCCATCAAATTCAGTCTTTATCTTAGATGGAATTTTATCTAAAATACCATTATTCACTCCCATGTAACTTAATTCTTCTCTTGCTGCTCTAGCTCGTTCCCTCTGCTGCTGCATTTCTTTGTTAAATTCATCTATATCGATGCTTATGCCCTTATCCTCAAGAATTTCTTCCGTAAGTTCTAATGGGAAACCATAAGTATCATATAATCTAAATGCCTTTTCACCTGATAAAATATTAGACTTTGTATTTTTAATATCTAATATGTATTCATTTAAAATAGCCATACCACTATCTATAGTTTCGGCAAACCTCTCTTCTTCAAGTCTTATGACTTTTTTTATGTAATTGCCTTTGTCTTTCAATTCAGGGTAAGCTTTAAATGAATTTTCAATTACTACATCGCATAACCTGCCTAAGAAATTCCCTTCTATTCCCAAAAGCTTCCCATGCCTTGAAGCCCTTCTTAAAAGCCTTCTAAGTACATAACCTCTTCCTTCATTTGAAGGGAGTATGTCATCACTAATCATGAAAGTTGTACTTCTAATATGATCAGTTATAATTCTAATGGAAATGTCATCACTTTTACTTTCTCCATATACTTTCTTGGATATTTTACATACTTCATCCAATATCTTTTTTATAGTATCTACTTCGAATATACTGTATTTGTCCTGCATTATACCTGCTATTCTCTCAAGTCCCATACCTGTATCTATATTAGGCTTTGGCAATCTATTATAGTTTCCATCCTCATCTTTATCAAACTGAGTAAACACAAGATTCCAAAACTCCACAACTCTATCTTCATCCGCAGCCTTTACAAATTCATCTACGGTGGTAATAACCCCCTGTCCTCTATCAAAGTGAATCTCTGAACAAGGGCCACAAGGTCCTTTACCTATTTCCCAAAAATTATCCTCTTTACCTAATCTAAATATACGTTTTGGATCTACTCCAGCTTTTTCAGTCCAAATTTTAAAAGCTTCATCATCATCTAGATATATTGTAACATATAATTTATCTTTTGGAAGTTTTAATATTTCAGTTATAAATTCCCATGCCCAGGGAATTACTTCTTCTTTAAAATAGTCTCCAAAAGAAAAATTTCCCAGCATCTCAAAAAAAGTACCATGTCTGGAAGTTTTACCAACATTTTCTATATCTCCAGTTCTGACACATTTTTGGCAGGTAGTAATTCTTGTATTTGGTGGCACTTGAAGACCTGTAAAATAAGGTTTCAAAGGCGCCATACCTGCATTTATAATAAGTAATCCTTTATCATTTTTAGGTACTAATGAAAAACTAGGTAATCTTAAATGACCTTTACTTTCAAAAAAGCTTAAATATGCCTCTCTTATTTCATTCAATCCTATTTTATCCATGGTTATCTCCTCCTGTTATAAGGCAAACTATTAATCCCTCTAAATATATTGAAAGTTTAGATGAATTATCTGGGTACATGCTTTTGTTATACTGTATTTAGCAGTTTATTACATTAGTTAGTTCATATATAATAAAAAGCCTTCAATCCCTGAAAATCCAAGGGACGAAAGCTATAATTCCGCGGTACCACCCTAATTACACATAATTGTGTCACTTAAATAATATAGTTCAGAGACTGCTTCGATAAATTGATTAAGAAGTTTTCACCAGCCACTTCCTCTCTATATATATCAATAAATATCTACTACTTCTCGTCATCACTTTAAAATATTAGCTACATACGATTATATTTAAAATTATCCATTATGTCAATATTAATCAAATAGGGTTACTGAAAAATAAATAACAACTGACATACTCACTGGCCATCTTTTACTATACCTTAATTTAATATAAATAATAATTTAAATCTTCATATATAACTTTTATGACTACTGAAATAGGTATTATAAGTATCATACCTGTAAAGCCTCCAAGTTTTTCACCAATTAGCAATAATACAATAACTAATAGAGGATGCATGTTTATAGAATCACCTGTAATTTTAGGACATATTATATTACCTTCTATTAGCTGAAGTATATAAAGCCAAATAGCTGTCCACAATGCTTCTCTAGGTGATTCCATAAATGCTACAACTATTGCAGGAATAGCCCCAAAGATAGGTCCAAAATAAGGTATAATATTAAAGACTCCATTTAGTACTGATAGTATTATTGGATAGTCAACTTTTAAAGAGAATAGTATTGTAAAGGTAAGTATGCTTATTATAAGAGATAGTGTTAATTGGCCAACTATATATCTGCTTAGATTTTTATCTATATCTTCCATAGTTTTTCTAATTATATTTCTCCATTTTACACCAAATAAAATTAAAAACTTATTCTTTATATTATTACTATCTGATAAAAAATAATAAGAAATAACAGGTATAACTGCAATAGCTAGCAAATTCTGTCCTATTTTCATACTCATCTCAATTAAACCACTTACAAATCCTTTTACTATATAATTGATTTTATTATATAAAATAAAAAAGGCTCTATTTTCTGAATGATTATTTCTCATTAATTTTATCTTTTCGTTAATGATAGTAATATATTTTAAAATCTCTCTGCTGGTTTTATTTATACTAGTACTTTCCTTAAGCATAGCAGGTATTAAAAATACTATTGAGCCTACTATTAAGGTACATACACCTAACAATAAGATAATTGATGCAATTTCCTTTTTAATACCTCTTCTAACTAGATAATCATTAAAAGGCTTTAACATATATGCTACTATGAAACTAATAAACAGAATATAAGATATATTTCTTATGATTTCACTAGTATAGAATATATAAGCTAGTATAAATATTATTAAAATAATTATTATGTATTTAAGTTTATTTTTCATTTTCACCATCTTCTAAATTTAATTTGTGAAAAATAGTTACAAAATTAAATTTTCTATTTTTATTCACATGAAATACATTTTTATCTCCAATTATATAATCCTGTTGTAAAATAACCTTTTTTCCCTGCGTAAAGTTTTGTAAAATTCCTCTAGATATGATTAATCCTTTGATTTTAAAATTTGACGAGTCAAATATTATCTCTTCTACTATGCCATCTATATCCCCCAAATCATCCACAACCTCTAATCCACGAAGATCATCAAAGCTAAGATAAGAATGGCTTTTATTTAATTTTTCTATAATCATATACTTATTAAAAGACACTATATCTTCAGCTAAAACAGTTGAAGATCTTTTTAAAATACTTGTGCCTGAAATAACAAATCCCTTCACAGCATTTTCACTCATATTTATAAGTAAGTCTGTTATAACTCCAATTTTCTTACCCTTTAGATTATAGACATCCATCCATATGAAATCTTTTCTCTTATACATATTACCACCTAAATATATTGTAACCATCAAATATATTTTTAATGCAAAATACTGTTACCTTAAGATTAAAGTTCACGAAGAATTTGTAAAATCTTTTAAAGGTAGGATTTACTAATAGTCTGCTAAGTTGAATTTAATTTAATAAAATAGTAAAACACTATGAAAATCAATGAATATTCAATGATTTTCATAGTGTTTTAAAGTATAAAAAATATGAACTACACTAATTTCCATGGACATGTTCATGGATTGCTTCTGAATGAGTCTTCATTTCCCATGCTTCAAGTCCAACACTTTCTCTATAAGCGTTTATTGCCTTATGAATAGCTTCTTCTGCTAAAACTGAACAGTGCATCTTTACTGGTGGAAGACCGTCAAGTGCTTCTGCCACAGCTTTATTAGTTAAATCCCAAGCTTCTTCAATAGTCTTTCCTTTTATAAGCTCTGTTGCCATGCTTGATGAAGCTATAGCAGATCCACAACCAAAGGTCTTAAATTTTACATCCTCTATTTTATTATCTTCTACTTTTATATATATCTTCATTATATCTCCACACTGTGGATTTCCAACTTCGCCAACACCATTGGCATTTTCTATTTCTCCAACATTTCTTGGATTTCTGAAATGATCCATTACTTTATCACTATACATCATAATTATCTTTCCCCTTTCTCTTTTAAAAAATCTTCCCAAAGTGGTGACATTTCTCTTCTTTTTCTAACTATTTCTGGTAAAGTCTCTAAAACATAATCTACATCCTCTTCTGTGCTCTTTGCTCCTAGAGTCAATCTAAGGGAACCATGAGCTGTTTCATGAGGTAATCCTATGGATAAAAGCACATGCGAAGGATCCAGTGAAGCAGATGCACATGCACTACCTGTGGAAGCATATATGCCTGCATAGTCTAAATCTAACAGTAATGTTTCTCCCTCTATGCCAATAAAACTAAAATCTGAATTTCCCGGTAGTCTTCTATCATCACTGGGACCATTTAATTTTGTATAAGGTATTTTTTCCATTATTCCCTTAACTAATTTATTTCTCAAATTATTAAGTCTTTGTGATTCTTCTTCAAGTTCTGATGTAGCAAGCTCTATAGCCTTCCCTATACCTACAATACTGGCAATATTCTCTGTACTTGCTCTTTTTCCTCTTTCCTGACCACCGCCATGTATTAAATTTTCTATTTTAACACCGCGTCTTATATACAAGGCGCCTATACCTTTGGGCCCATAAAATTTGTGACCTGCCAGGGATAATAAATCAATATTCATGTCCTTAACATCAATTTTCACATGACCAATTGCTTGCACTGCATCTGTGTGAAACAATACTTTCTTTTCTCTACAGACCTTGCCAATTTCCTTTATTGGTTCAATAGTTCCAATTTCATTGTTTGCAAACATAATAGAAACTAAAATAGTCTTTTCTGTTATAGCATTTTTTACATCCTCTACTTTAACAAATCCCTCTTCATCTACAGGAAGGTAAGTAACCTCAAATCCATTTTTTTCTAAAAATTTACCTGTATGTATAATAGCATGGTGTTCAATTGCAGTAGTAATTATGTGATTTCCCTTATTTTTATGTGCAAGAGCTATACCCTTTAATGCCCAGTTATCTGCTTCAGAACCGCCGCCAGTAAAATATATTTCATCTTTTTCAGCATTGATAGCTTTAGCAACTCTTTCCCTAGAAATATTTATAGCTTTTTTTGTATCGTCTGAAAAAGAATATAATGAAGATGGATTACCAAATTCCTCTGTAAAGTATGGCAACATTTCTTCTAAAACTTCTGGCTTTGTATAGGTAGTAGCTGCATAATCCATATAAACTCTCTTTTTACTCATGTACATTCACTCCTTTAAGTTTTATGCTTTTGTAATCATCAACCATATCCTGTAATGTTATAGATTTAGTTACATTGTCTATGCTTTCTTTAAGCTTAGCCCAAAGAAGTCTAGTAGCACAGCAGCTGCTATTACTACAAATTCCATCTTCTTCAATGCATTCTGAAATCTCTATGGGCCCTTCAAGTATATCTAAAATCTGATCAACACTTATTTCCCTAGGATCTTTATTTAGAACATAACCACCTTGAGCTCCTCTAATACTTTTTATTAAATCTGCTTTTCTAAGAGCTGAAAATAATTGTTCCAAATAGTATTCAGAAATACTTTGTCTTTCAGAAATACTTTTAATTGACACAGGTGTATTTCCATAGTTTATGGCTAAGTCAACCATGGCTTTTACACCATATCTTCCTTTTGTTGAAAGCTTCATTAGCTCACTTCCTTTATGGTATAACCCACTAATTTTAAACTTGAGTGTTTTACTAAACTTTATAGCATTATAATATCAAACCAGAGTAAAACTGTCAACAATAATTTTGTATTTTTTTCATGTTATATTGAATAAAATTTAATAAATAATGAATATCTTTGATAAATTAGCAAAACAAAGGTCTGCACTCTCGTACAGACCTTTGTTTTATAATTATCCTCTTAGTACACTTTCACCCATTAAATACTCATCCACAGCTTTTGCTGCCTGTCTTCCATCATTTATAGCCCAAACTACAAGTGATTGACCCCTTCTCATATCTCCAGCTGTAAATACTCCATTTACACTAGTCATATGATTTTCATCAGCAGAAATATTTCCTCTGTTGTCTAATTCTAAACCTAGTGCATTTATAAGACCTTCATGTTGAGGATGAACAAAGCCCATTGCCAATAATACTAAATCCACCTCTCTCACAAACCTAGAACCAGGTACTTCTGTAGGGATAAATCTGCCTGATGCATCTTTTCCCCACTGAACCTTAATCCCTTCTATGGCAGTAACTTTTCCATTTTCACCTATAAACTTCTTAGTTTCTGTACACCATTCTCTAATTGCGCCTTCTTCATGAGAAGTAGAAACCTTTAAAGTCTTTGGATAAAGTGGCCATGGCATTGTATTATCCCTTTCCTCAGGTGGTTTAGGCATTATTTCAAATTGATATACATTCTTTGCCCCTTCTCTTATTGAAGTACCAATACAATCGGAACCAGTATCTCCACCGCCTATAACTAAAACATTTTTATCTTTTACATCTATAGCTTCTTTTGATACATCGTCACCAGCTACCTTTTTATTTATATAAGTTAAAAAGTCCACAGCAAAATGTATACCTTCAAGGTCTCTGCCCTCTATTGGTAAATCTCTCGGAATTGTAGATCCACCACAAAGAACTACTGCATCAAAATCCTCTGAAAGAGCTTTCACATCATAATTAATACCTATATCAGTATTAGTTTTAAATATAATACCTTCTTCTTCCATCAAATTTATTCTTCTATCTACTATGTCTTTTTCAAGTTTGAAATCTGGTATACCGTATCTTAAAAGTCCTCCTATTCTGTCATGCCTTTCAAATACAGTAACAGTATGACCTACTGAGTTTAATTCAGCAGCCACAGCAAGTCCTGATGGACCAGAACCTACTACTGCCACACTCTTTCCCGTTCTAACTTTTGGTGGATTAGGTTTTATGAAATTTTCTTTGAAGGCTTTTTCAATAATTCCAAGCTCTAATTCCTTTATTGATACTGCATCGGAATTAACTCCAAGAGTACAAGCTCCCTCACAAAGTGCAGGACAAACTTTACCTGTAAACTCTGGAAAATTATTTGTTAAGTACAATCTATTAAAGCCAGCTTCAAAATCATTATTATAAACCATATCATTAAAATCAGGCATTAAATTTCCAAGAGGACACCCCCAGGAACAGAAGGGAGTACCACATTCCATACATCTAGCACCTTGCTTACGTAATTCCCCTTCTTCCATTGGAAGATAAATTTGTTTATAGTCATTTATTCTATCTTTAACTGGACGTTTTTTAGCAGTCTGTCTTTTATATTCTTTAAAACCAGTTGTTTTTCCCATATTATTATACCTCCTATGCTCTCAAAGCAGAGATTTCTTTATTTTTCTCTAGCAAAATTTTCTTATAAGCAGTTGGTATGATCTTTTTGAACTTCTTCTGTGCCTTATCCCAGCCTTTAATTAAGCTAGCAGCCTTTAAGCTTCCAGTGTAATTTTCATGTGCTGCAATTAAGCTGTAAACTTCTTCTATATCATCTTCATCTAATTCATCTATATCTACAGTATTATTTTTAATCTTATTTCTCAATGAATTATCTTCGTCAAATACATAAGCTATTCCCCCGCTCATTCCAGCAGCAAAATTTCTACCAAAATTGCCAAGGACAAGTACGGTTCCACCAGTCATGTATTCACAGCAGTGATCACCAACACCTTCTACTACTGCAATAGCACCACTGTTTCTAACTGCAAATCTTTCTCCTACTAGACCGTTTATATATAGTTGACCTTCAGTTGCTCCATATAGAATAGTGTTACCTGCTATAACATTTTCATCTTGTTTATAGTTTGCATTAGCTGGAGTCTTAATTATTATCTTTGCCCCTGACAAACCTTTACCTACATAGTCATTTGCCTCTCCTTCAAGATTAAGTGTTAAGCCATGAGCACCAAAGGCACCAAAACTCTGTCCTGCAGCTCCTTTAAAATTAAATTGTATTGTATCTTCCAAAAGGCCTTTATTGCCATATAATTTAGCAACCTTTCCACTTATCATAGCTCCAACTGCTCTATCAGTGTTCTTAATTTCAAAATTAGCAACTACTTTATTTTGATTATTTAAAGCATCCTGAGCTATCTTTATCAATTTACGATCCATAGAATTTTCAATGCCATGTTCTTGCTTTTTCACACAATATGGCTTTATTCTGCTTGGCATATCAGGTTTATATAATATCTTTGAAAGATCTATTCCCTTTGCTTTCCAATGGTTGCTTTCATCTTTCACTGCTATTTTGTCAACTCTTCCAACCATTTCATTCATAGTTCTAAATCCAAGCTTTGCCATATATTCTCTAACTTCCATTGCAATAAATGTCAAGAAGTTTACTATGTGTTCTGGTTTTCCCTTGAAATTCTTTCTTAGTTCTGGATCTTGAGTTGCAATTCCCATATCACAGGTATTCAAATGACAATTTCTAAGCATTGTACATCCGAGTACTACTAAAAGTGTTGATGCAAATACAAATTCTTCTGCCCCTAAAAGAGTTGCTATAACTATATCTCTACCAGTTTTAAGCTGCCCGTCAGTTTGAAGTACTACTCTACTTCTTAAATCATTCAATAAAAGCACCTGCTGTGCTTCTGAAAGACCAAGCTCCCATGGTATACCTGCATGTTTAATAGATGATACTGGTGAAGCTCCTGTACCTCCATCATGTCCGCTTATTAATATAGCATCTGCATGTGCCTTTGAAACTCCAGCAGCTACTGTACCAACGCCAACCTCTGATACCAATTTTACATTTATTCTTGCCTCAGGATTTGTAGATTTCAAATCATAAATTAATTGTGCTAAATCCTCAATGGAATAAATATCATGATGAGGTGGTGGTGATATTAAATCTATTCCAGGAGTTGAATGTCTAACCTTTGCTATAGCTTCATCAACTTTTCTTCCTGGCAACTGCCCGCCTTCACCTGGTTTAGCTCCTTGAGCCATTTTAATCTGCAGTTCATCTGCATTTACTAAATATTCAGCATTTACTCCAAATCTAGCTGAAGCAATTTGTTTTATTGCACTTCTCTTCCAATCTCCATTTGCACTTTTTTTGTATCTTATTGGATCTTCTCCACCTTCTCCACTATTACTCTTACCACCTATTCTGTTCATGGCAATAGCAATTGCTTCATGTGCTTCTTTACTTATAGAACCAAAGGACATAGCTCCTGCACAGAACCTCTTTAGTATTTCACTTACTGGTTCTACTTCCTCTATAGGAATTTCTCTATCTATTTTAAATTTAAACATACTTCTGATAGTACATAGATTTTTATCTTGATTATTTATAAGCCCAGCATAATTTTTATATAAACTATAATCATTGCTTCTTGTAGAAACTTGAAGCTTGTAAATTGTTTCTGGATTGAAAAGATGGAATTCTCCATTACTTCTCCATGCATAGCTTCCACCTACATCTAATTCAGAAACTGGTTTTCTGATATTATTGAAAGCATTTTTATGTCTAATTAAAACTTCCTCTGCTGCTGTTTCTATATCTATACCTTCTATTCTTGAAGGCGTTCCTTCAAAATATTTATCTACAAAATCACTTTTAAGTCCAATAGCTTCAAAAATTTGTGCTCCATGATAACTTCTTAAAGTGGAAATGCCCATTTTAGATAAAATCTTCAACAATCCATGATTTACTGCATATATATAATTATCTACAGCTTCTTTGTAAGATATATCTTTTATTTCTCCATTATTAACCATTTGCTTTATGGATTCATAAGCAATATATGGATTTACTGCTGTTGCACCATATCCTAGAAGAAGAGCTGCATGCATAGTTTCTCTTGCTTCACCAGTTTCTGCTATAATGGAAACCTTAGTACGAGTTTTTTCCCTAATTAAGTGATGGTGTACTGCTGATACTGCTAAAAGACTTGGAACAGCTGCCTCAAAGGAATTACTGGATTTATCACTTAAAACTAAAATATTATAGCCTTTAATTACTGCGTTAGAAGCTCTTTCACATATTTTTTCTAAAGCTTCTTTAAAACCTGCTACCCCAGTGTCATATTTAAAAGTAATTGGTATAGTTATTGTTTTAAAATCGTTGTTACTAAGCACCTTTATTTTTGATGTCTCTAAATCTGTTAAAATAGGTGAATGTATCTCTATAAAAGGATTATTGTAAAGTTCTTTATTTAATATATTCCCCTGTGATCCTATATAATTTGTAAGGGAAGTTACAAGTTCTTCTCTTATTGGATCTATTGGAGGATTTGTAACCTGAGCAAATAACTGTTTGAAATATGCAAATAATACCTGTGGTCTATTTGATAAAACTGCAAGTGGAGTATCATTACCCATTGAACCAAGTGGTTCTTTAGCTGTACTTGCCATACCTTTCAATATTATTTTTAAATCTTCCAGAGTATATCCAAAAGCTTGTTGTCTTTCTTTTAATGCTTCTGGTATTATTTGTGTATCATCTTCAAAACCATTTAAATCATCTAAAACAAATTTATATTTAGCTATTGCTTCTTTATATGGCTTATCAGAACATATAGATTTTTTAACTTCTTCATCACTTATTATTTTTCCCTTACTAGTATCAAGTAAAAATATTTTTCCTGGTTCTAATTTACCATTTTGGATTATATCTTCTGTTGGGAAATCTAAAACTCCTGCTTCAGAAGAAAGAACTACTGTTCCACTTTTGGTTATTACATATCTAGCTGGTCTTAGTCCATTTCTATCAAGAACTGCTCCAACCTGTGTTCCATCTGTAAAAGTAACAGCTGCTGGACCATCCCAAGGTTCTATTAATGAACCATGATATTCATAGAAAGCTTTCTTATCCTCATCCATTTCTTCATTTGCTTCCCAAGCCTCTGGTATAAGCATCATCATTGCATGAGCAGGACTTCTTCCATCCATAACTAAAAGTTCAAATACATTATCTAATGAAGCAGAGTCACTTCCATCAGGATTTATAATTGGAAATAATTTGCTTATGTTTTTCCCAAAAATCTTTGACTCTAAAACTCCTTCTCTTGCATGCATCCAATTTCTATTACCTCTTATGGTATTTATTTCTCCATTATGAGCTAAATATCTAAAAGGCTGAGCCAAGTCCCAAGTTGGGAAAGTATTTGTACTAAATCTTTGATGAACTAAAGCAATAGCACTTTTAAAATTTATATCATTTAAATCCATATAATAACTTGTAATTTGATCTGGAAGAAGTAGTCCTTTATATATGATCTTTTTACTGGATAAACTACAAACATAAAAATAATTTGACCCATTATCCAGCAGTCTTTTTACTTCACTTTCAGCTCTCTTACGAATTATATATAATTTTTTTTCAAACTCATCTTGAGTTGCACATTTATTTTCTATAAAGATTTGTTTTATTATAGGTTCTGAACCCTTTGCAGTTCTTCCTATTATTCTACTATCAGTTGGTACATGTCTCCATCCAAGAAAATCCTGACCTTCTTCTTCTATTACTCTTTCTACTATGCCTTCACATTGATGGCAAAGAGTAATTTCTTTAGGTAAGAACATCATACCTACCCCATACTGACCTTCTTCTGGTAAAACTATTCCTGAATTTTCACATGCTATTTTAAAAAACTCATGTGGTATCTGAAACATAATTCCAGCACCATCACCAGTTTTAACATCAGACCCAACTCCACCTCTGTGAGTTAAATTTACTAGTATTTCTATACCCTTTTTTATAATATCATGGGTTTTTTCACCCTTTATATTTGCCACAAACCCTATACCACAATTATCTTTTTCAAATTGTGAATCATACAGGCCTTGGTTTTTTGGATAACCAGTTTTTACGTTCATTACTTTAGCCCCCCTGAATTTTTAAATTATACTCATATGTTCTATTAATATAACATCAATAGAAGCTTATTTCCAATTCATAAATATAAATTAAAATTATATATTGAATGGAGTTTTAATATATTTATTTTACCAAATCCGTTTAGTATATATTATAATTGTATTTTTGACGCTTTTCAACTGAAAACTTGCATTTTACACTATAATTATTGCTATTCCAAAAGATTTTTTATTTTAATTTTTAAAATATATACATTTAGAAGCATAATTATAAATAATTTCAATTTATTTCATTGTTAATTTATCTATAAACCTCTCTTTTTAATGATATTTTTAAAAAATTAATGCATATATATTAATTTTTTAAAAATCTGTTATTTAGAAGAAGATTATATCAATGAAATATATATTATTGAAATATTCACAATGAAATACTATTTTTTACTCCAAAATTCTAAAATAACATTATTGTTCTTATTTAGAAAAGTATTTATTTTTTTCATATGTGACCATTCTTCAGGTAATAATCCTTTATAAATACTTTCAGAATATCTTTCATCTATTAATACTACAATCCCTCTATCTTTATCGGTTCTCACAACTCTTCCTGCAGACTGAAGGACTTTATTTATGCCCGGATAGACATAGGAATATAAAAAACCATTTTCATTATTTTTTATAAAATATTCTTTAATTAAATTTCTTTCTAAAGATATTTTAGGAAGACCAACTCCAATAATAATAGCACCACTTAGTTTTTCTCCTATTAAATCAATACCTTCACTAAACACCCCGCCCATAACTACAAATCCAAGTAGTGTTTCTCTGTTATTCTCAGAAAAAAGTGCAATAAAATTATTTCTTTCCTCTTCAGTCATATTGTTTTTCTGGCATACTACATTGATATTTTTATTTTCCTCATGAAATATATCCAAAACACTTTTCATATAATTATAGGATGGAAAAAACACAAAATAATTTCCTGCCTTTTGAGATACACAATTTGTTATAATGGAAACTATCTCTTTATAAGTAAACTGTCTGTTATTATATTTTGTAGATACACCATCGTTTAGCAGCAAACATAAATTTTCTCTTTTAAAAGGTGAAGGCAATCTGATTTTATAGGAATCATTATCTCCACCTAATAACTTTATAAAATAATTCATAGGTGTTAGTGTAGCTGAAAAGAATACTGTAGACTTTACTTTTTCTAAACATTTTTTCATAACTTCTGATGTGTCAACACAAAACATCTTTAATAATAGATCATCTTTAATTTTTTGGCTATAGGTAATATATTCTTCACTATAATCTTCATAAATCCTAACAAATGAATTTAATTTAAAATAAATATCTAAAATTTCTGCTTTAAACTCACACTTATCATTTACTATTAAAAATCTTTCTGCTTCATATATAAAATTATTCAGAAGCTTTATTATATCCTTAGGTGGATCTTTTTGTACATTTACTCCAATATTATTTTCCTCACATTTTTTTCTTTCCTTTACCAAAAATGTATTTATCTTATTTAGACTTTTATATAAAATAGAAGATATATTTTTACATTTATTTTTTAAATCTAAAATATCTTTCTTGTATAATTCTCCTGAATACATATTTCTTGCCCTGTCCACTAAATTATGAGCCTCATCTACAAGAAGACAATAGTCTCCACCCTTTTCTAAAAAAAATCTTCTTAAGTATACTTTTGGATCAAAAACATAATTATAGTCACACACTACACAATCACACCAGTTTGTTAAATCCAAAGAAAATTCAAAAGGACAAACGCTGTGTTTCTCTGCATATTTTTCAATTACTTCTCTAGTAATTATATTTCTATTCAATGCATCAGTTATAGCTTCATTTATTCTGTCAAAATGACCTTTAGCATACTTACATAACTCTGGATCACAATTAGTTTCTTCTTTAAAGCATATCTTATCCTTTGCAGTAATCCATACCGTTTTAAAATCCAGGTCATTTTCTGCTAGAAGAAGAAAAGCCTTTTTTACCTCTTCTCCTGTGGTATTCTTTGCTGTAACATAAAAAATTTTTGATATAATACCTTCCCCTAGTGCCTTAATCCCAGGAAAAATAGTTGATATTGTCTTACCAATTCCTGTAGGTGCCTTTACAAAAATATTTTTATTTTCTTTAATAGAAGTATAAATAGCTACCGCTAGTTTTCTTTGTCCTAATCTGTATTCTCTATATGGAAATATAAGTTTTTTTATAGATAGGTCTCTCTTTTCCCTCCAATTTTTTTGAAGTTTTGCCCAGTATATATATTTATCAATTATCTCATTAAAAAATTGTTCCAATTGAACTAGAGTATAAGACTTAATTAAGTATTTTATTTCCCTGCTATTCATTTGATAATAGGTTAGCCTTGTATCAATAATTTTAATATCATTCTGTACACAATAAAAGTAAGCATAACATTTAACCTGTGCCCAATGTAACCTATTATAATCTTCAGTAATATTATTTAGATCATTAGTAGTAGTTTTGATTTCATCAATTATAGTAACTTTATCTTTTGTAATTATTCCATCTATTCTTCCGTTTATTTCCAAGGAAATATCATCCTTTATTATTGTGTGAGAAATAGCTACTTCTCTATTATAATTGTCGCCAGAATTTTTTTGTATTTTTTGATGTACTTTAATTGCCTCTATATTTCTATTATTTCCAGCAAATGTGGATACTAAATCCCCACTTCTCAAAATAAATTCAATTAAATCCCTTACAGATATCCTTATCTTAGTTATATTATCCATACTTAAAATTTCTCATCATCCTTGTAATATTTCCTATCTTCCATTTCATCAGGAAAATATTTTTGCTCTACATAATTCCCTGGATAGTTGTGAGGATATTTATACTCAATTCCATTTCCGAAATTTTTCGAACCCTTGTAATGAGTATCCCTCAAATGAACTGGAACTCTATACTGAAAATCTTTAGCATCCTGAAAGGCTTTATCTACTGCCATTACTACCGAATTGCTCTTAGGTGCTTTTGATATATATATTATAGCCTCAGCTATAGGTATTCTTGCTTCTGGCATACCTATAGTCTCAAGTGCATTCCATGCAGCATGAGCTATAAGCATCGCTCTTGAATCTGCCATACCTACATCTTCAGAGGCGTGTACTATTATTCTTCTTACAATAAATTTAGGATCTTCTCCTCCTAATATCATTCTTCCAAACCAGTAGAGAGCTGCATCTGCATCTGATCCCCTCATACTTTTTATAAAGGCAGAAGCCATATCATAATGGTTATCCCCTGCTTTATCATAGTTTATAATTCTTTTTTGCATGGACTCCTGTACTAATTTTTCGTCTATTTCTATTATGCCCTTTTTATTTTTAACTGTAGATAGAACTGCTATCTCTAAAGTGTTTATAGCTGCCCTTGCATCTCCACCAGATAATTGTGCTATGTAAGATAAAGATTTTTCTTCTATATTTATCTTTATACTACCATAGCCTCTTTCTCTATCCTTTAGAACGTTATTTAATATTTTAACTATTTCTTCATTACTGAGACTTTCTAATTGAAATATTTTTGATCTGCTTAAAAGCGCATTATTTATTTCAAAATAAGGATTTTCAGTAGTGGCACCAATTAACACCACTATGCCCCTTTCAATAGCATCCAGAAGTACGTCCTGCTGAGATCCTTTTTTCAAGGCATGAATTTCATCTATAAAGAAAATAGTTCTTTTTCCATAAAGCTTTAGTAACTCTTCTGATTTATTTATATAATCTTTAATCTCTTTTACACTTATAATGGCAGCGTTGAGTTTTACAAATTCACATTTTGTTTCTTTAGAAATTATTGATGCTAGTGTAGTTTTACCAACCCCTGGAGGACCATATAATATTATGGAAGTCAATCTGTCAGCCTCTATAAGTCTTCTTAAAATTTTTCCTTTTCCAACTATTTTCTCCTGCCCATAAAATTCATCTAAATTTCTAGGTCTCATTCTTTCGGCTAAAGGTTTATTTGATCTGTTATTTTCCATAGCCATAGTAAATAAATCCAAAATATTCCCTCCTCTATTGGTTTTTAACATATTTTTAACGGCCTCTAAATTAAAAATTAACACTATCAAATTATATTTAAATAAGATATAGTTTTGATAGTGCTTAATTACTATTATCAATGAATCTTACTTAGTGTGAGTTTGTTTTCCACACTAAGTTTAGATGAATTATCTAGGGACGTGCCGCTGTTATTTCCCCCTTAAATAAGGCGGGAGTGTTACAGCGGCTAGTCATAAGATAAATTTTTATTTTAATAAATTCTTTATCTTTTCCTAATTCTAGTTACTGCAAGTACTATTGGTACAGTTATGCAAATTGCCGCTATCATTTCAGGTATTCCGTTAGCAATAGCAATACCAAGTATAACTTTATTAGCAGCTGCTGCACTTATCTTCATATGTATTGCGTACTCCTTTATATATAATAAATATATCATTCCAAGTACTCCTACAGTGTTTGTTACAGACCCTATGGCAGCGCCTATACCAATTTTCAAAGCCTTATTATTGCCAATCGTAAATTTGTAAGCATAGTAAGAGGTTAATGCAATTAAAATTCTTGGCAATACTGAAACTAATGGATTAATTAATGCAAAGGATAGTAAACTTGGTGTCATAATATTTTGAATGATACTTGATATTCCAAATATAAGTCCTATACACATGCCTACCATTGGTCCTTCTATAATTGCTCCAATGATTACTGGTACATGCATTATGGTTGCCTGAAGTATAGGTAATTTTATATATCCCCACCCTGTTATTCCTAACATGATTGATATACCTGACAGCATACCTACTACTGTCAGCTGCCTAACTCCAAATTTTTTATTTGTTCCAATATTTTGTTTCAAAATTTTGATCCCCCTTCGTTCTCATTCCACAAGGATATAATACGAATTTCTGCCTTGTCATTTTTTAATACCTTATTAATAAGTCCAGTTTCTATAGAATACCGACCAAAAATATATTACCACTTTTGTATAAAAATTAACATATATATTATAAAAAAACTTCAATTCGTAATTCTTGAAAAGTACGAGCTAACTTGAATGTTTATGTCCACTAACCAGTGAATTCTTTCACCTTGACGCCCCAGCGGCAATCTTTCACTTTTTCACTATTACGAATTAACCATCCATGTCGCCCACAGCACAACCATGAATGAAAATACTGCTGGACAAGTATTTTCTAACTAAATATAAAAATTCACCCCATAAATAGATTTATATACAAGCTTTTAACTACATCCATTTAAGGGGCTTTCTTTAATTAATTTTCACTTGTAGCTATTATAATTATGTTTATACTTTTTGAACATTTGATGCTTGTAATCCTTTTGGTCCATCCACCACATCAAATTTTACTTCTTGCCCCTGATCTAAGTTTTTCTTTTTTCCCTCTTCTTTTATAGCAGAATAATGTACAAATACATCATCCTCACCTTCAACAGAAATAAATCCAAAACCTTTTTCATCATTAAACCATTTAACTGTTCCCTGTTTCATCTTATTACCTCCAAATAATATAATTATATATATTATTGTCAAAATAAATTTTAAAATTCATACTTATGGTAATAATTAATAAATAATATTATTTACCAATAAATACAGGGATATTGACTATATAACCCAAAAGATGTAATATTTACTTAGAAATATTTTCATTAATTAAAACCATTCAATCTATTTTATCATTTAGCATTTAAACAATCCTTTATTCTTGAAGTAATAGCTATCGGCATTAATCCCCATGTACTTGTTTGTAAAAAATATATGTCCATAAATTAAAGATTATTAGTACTTTGCTCTATTACTTACTGGATTGAGGATACTAAAATTATCAGGAGGAATAATATGAATTTGACTAAAGACCGCATCAAAAATGACTTTAAAAAAAAGCTCATGAATCTTTACTCTGAAGATATCACAGAATCTTCAAAGCTCCATTTATATGTAACTCTTGGTTCTCTTGTAAGAGAATATGTATCTGAAAAATGGATGAAAACCAATGAACAGTATTCAAAAAATCAGGTAAAGCAGGTTTATTATTTTTCAATGGAATTTCTTATAGGAAGGCTGCTTGGCAGTAACCTTTTAAATCTTGGCATAACTGATTTATGTAGAGAAGCTCTTAGTGATTTAGAAATAGATCTTTCAGAGCTAGAAGAAGTTGAAAGCGATGCAGGTCTTGGAAATGGTGGTCTTGGAAGACTTGCAGCATGTTTTCTTGATTCCATATCATCTCTTGAAATCCCCGGTCACGGTTGCGGAATAAGGTATGATTATGGTTTATTTGAGCAAAAAATAATAAATGGTTATCAAGTTGAAATTCCTGACAATTGGCTAAGACAAGGTAATGTTTGGGAAATAAGAAAGGAAAATAAAGCTGCTATAGTAAAATTTGGTGGTACCGTCACTTCAGTATTGGAAGATGGTAAACTTTCTTTTAAACACGAAAATTATGAAGCCGTTTTAGCGGTTCCCTATGATACACCTATTATCGGATATAATAACAATACAGTAAACACCTTAAGACTGTGGAACGCCCAAACTGTAGATAAAGATTTTGATTTAGATTCTTTCAGTAAAGGTGAATACAGTAAGGCTGTGGAGCACAAATATTCAGTGGAATCTATTTCTCAGGTACTTTACCCTGATGATACTAGAATTGAAGGCAAATTATTGCGTTTAAAGCAGCAGTACTTCTTTGTAAGTGCAGGTATTCAAAGCATTATTAGACGATTCAAAAAAAATGGATTGCCTATTAATTTGTTTGACCACTATATAGCAATTCATATAAATGATACCCATCCTTCTGTGGCTGTTGCCGAGTTAATGAGAATATTAATTGATGAGGAAAACTTATCCTGGGAAGACGCCTGGAAGATAACAACTAATACTATTGCCTACACTAATCACACTATATTGAGTGAAGCCCTTGAAAAATGGCCTATTGATTTATTCAAAAAGCTTTTACCAAGAATCTTCATGATAATTGAAGAGATCAATAGAAGATTTTGTGATGAAGTACGTGAAAAATATAAAGATGAGAGACAAGTCCATAATATGTCCATAATAAGTGACGGAAATGTAAAAATGGCATATTTAGCTATAGTAGGTAGTCATTCAGTAAATGGTGTAGCAAAACTTCATACAGAAATACTTAAAAACGAAGAGCTATCAAATTTCTCAAATTTTTATCCTTTTAAATTTAATAACAAGACTAATGGAATAACTCATAGACGTTGGTTAATGAAGGCTAATCCTGCTTTATCTGAACTTATCACAAAAACCATAGGTGAAAGCTGGATAACTAAACCAGATAATCTTATTAACCTTTTAGCCTTTTCTAAAAATGAAGATTTTCAAAATAGTATTCATGGAATTAAACAAAATAATAAAGTACTCTTTGCAAATTATGTAAAGGACAAATATGGAATTATAGTAAATACAAATTCAATTTATGACATACAGGTTAAAAGACTTCATTCTTACAAAAGACAGGTATTAAATGTGTTCCATATTCTAGACTTATATTATAGACTAAAAGAAAATCGAAATTTGGATATTATACCGAGGACATTTTTCTTTGGTGCTAAAGCAGCTCCAAGCTATTATTTAGCTAAGGAGACAATAAAATTAATAAATGCTGTAGCAAATAAAATAAATACAGACAACAGCGTAAATGATAAAATAAAAGTAATCTTTCTTGAAAATTATTCCGTTTCTCTTGCTGAAAAAATTATACCTTGTGCAGATGTAAGTGAACAAATATCTACTACAACTAAAGAAGCTTCTGGTACAAGTAATATGAAATTCATGATGAATGGCTCCGTTACCATAGCTACTTTAGATGGTGCTAATGTAGAAATTCATGATGCTGTAGGTGATGATAATATTGTCATATTCGGCATGAAAAAAGATGAAGTATTAAACTACGAGAAAAATAAGAATTATAATTCCTATAAATTCTATAATTCTGACCCTAGACTAAAAAAAATACTAGATAATCTTATAAATGGTTCTCTTGGCGTAGCCAATTCTGAATTTAGCAATATTCATAAATACTTACTAGCTAATAATGATGAATATTTTGTATTAAAGGATTTCGATGACTATATAAAAGCTCACGGTAAAATAGATCAATTATATAGAAATACAGCTAAATGGCGTGAAATGTGTATATGTAATATTGCTCACTCTGGAATTTTTTCTAGTGATAATACCATACAACAGTATTCAAAGGAAATCTGGAAAACAGATAGAATACATGTAGATATTTAGATATTTTGTTTGTAAAATTTATCCGAGATAATTATAAAAGACACTATGAAATCATATTAATTCATAGTGTCTTTATTATTTTATTCCAATTATTGCTAATCTTCTAAAAATGCTCCGTCAATTTTAATTTTTAGGACAATCTTTTTATTATTTAAATCTAATTAAATACGTTAACTATACTTCCAAATATATTTGAGTTTTGGTTTATTTTATCTTTTCCACCTAAAACACAAATATAGTTCTCCCTCATACATTTATCTATTAGAGCTGCAAATTTCTTTATATCCTCTACTTTAGTTTTCAGAATCTCTTCTCTTTCTCTTTGCAAGAAATCATCATCTATATTACTGATATAAAGGACTGCCTGCCTATCACAAATCATCGAATTTGTAAGAGGTGTATCTAAAGTACTTATAGTTCCTAAAATATATTTTGTCATTTCCCTCTCGTCTGCGGAAAAGTTCTCAATATACTTATAAAAATTATCATATACCTCTATCGTTTCACTTAAATTAGGATCTCTGTAAGAAGTAATATTCATATTGCCATTTCTCCTAAAGTTAATAAACACTCCATAAGCTCCACCTTTTACTCTCACATTATTCCAAAGATAATCATAATTTGATATAGTTCTAAGCACCTGAAGTTTACCACTATACTTAAAACCAAACTTAGAGAAGTTATAGCCTTTTGCCACATATTGTACCTTGGATGAAGTAACTAAAGCCTCATTTTCTTTCTTAAGTTCAAATTTATACTGAATCTTCTCATTATTATTAACTTTCAATTTACTTGAAATAATATTTTCTATATTGTTTGATAGTTCATTATAATCTTCTTTACTGGAGCCCAAATTTACAATTAGATTATTAGTTGTAAATATACTCTCTGACACTTCAAGTAAATTTTTTATAAACTGATCTTTTTTGTCATCAAAGTTTTTCTCAACTTCAACTAAAAATTTATAAAAGGTAAAACCGTTAATAGTTTCCAAATATTCACCTAATTGCGAATAATAAGAAGTTACCTTAGATGAAGCAATTCTATGTCCTCCACTTACAATTATCATTTCAATTCTAGATTTTAACTCAGATAATATTTCTTTAATTCTCTTATGATTGTCAAATTTACTTGAATTAATTATTTCAAAAATCAGGTTAAGTAAACTTTCTGATTTTGTATGAAGAGCCTTTCCCTTAATTATGAATTTAGGATAATATTCTTCTATTTTATCTAAATTTGAATAAGCTTCAGCATCAAAATCTATACCTCCAGTATTCTTGTTAACCTCATTAGAAAGCTCCTCATAGGAATATTTTTCCGTATCAACTCTTCCTAGTAAATAAGAAAGTAAAGTTATATAAGGTATTTGCTCTTGATTTACGTAACTGGTATCAAAATAAAAATCTATATAATCTATTCCATTTGTTACAAGTTCCGTATAAAGTATTTTATAAGTATCTAAATCTTTAACTATGGTATTATAAGTATCCAAATTTTTCTTCACGTCTTCAATTGACAAAAGTGGAATCTTTTCTAAATCTTCTTGGCTGTCTGGAGAAGATTGTCTTTTTACTAATATAGAATTCTCTTCTATAAGCTTTTCTATTTCTTCTTTTGTTAAAGATTTTTTATAATTTTGAAGTTTTTCTCTATCCTCTTTTATTTTTTCTTCTGCTAAATGCTTTTGTGGAATAACCATAAATAATAAGCTATTATTATTATTTAATATATGATCTTCAATTAATTTTTCAAAATATCCATTGTGAACATTATTTTTTATACGATTAAGTACCTCATTAAATTCTAAATTTTGAAAAGGACTTCCACCGTAAAGTAAACTGCCAAGTACCTTTTCACAATAGACAAGTCCCTTTGGATAACTGCTGTAATCACTTTCTTTTAATTCAAATTCTTTAGCGTTGAGTACTGCTTCAATTAAATTCTTATCAAAGCCATTCTTTACAATATCCTGTAGAGTTTCAAATACAACAGATTTAAATTTTTCCTTTTTATCTTCATTAGAATTTTTAACAATAATACTGAGAGAGGTCTGAAGAGAACCATTATTGTAAATGCCAAATACATCCTTCGCTATAGCTGAATCTATTAAGGCTTTCTTTAAAGGCGAAGCTGAAGTTTCAAGCAACATATCCTCCAGTAAATCAAAGGCTAAATAAAGCTCCCTATCCTTTACATCTCCTATAGTAAAATTTAAACTTAAATAAGTTTTATCAACTTCACTTTCCTCGTTGGCTATAGGATAATTTGTAAATTTTTCCTTCATTTCTTCAAAAGGCTTTTGAGCAGGTATTTCAATACTTAAATCTACTTTATCAAAATTACTCAAATAATTTTCATCTATAAATTTCAGATCTTCTTCAATATTCATATCTCCATACAGATAAATATAGCTGTTAGAAGGATGATAGAATTTTTTATGATAATTTAAAAACTGCTCCTGAGTAAGCTCAGGTATTTCATCAGGATCACCTCCTGAATCAAAACCATATGGAGTATCAGGAAATAAATTGCTGTTTATTCCTCTAAAAAGTAGTGATTCCGGTGAAGAATATACACCTTGCATTTCATTATATACTACTCCCTTATATTTTAACTCATCCTCTTTATTATTTATTTCATAGTGCCATCCCTCTTGCTTCATTATCTCAGGATATTTATATATATTGGGATAAAAGACTGCATCTAGATATACATCCATAAGATTTCTAAAATCTTTATCATTTTTACTAGCTACAGGATACATAGTTTTATCAGGATAAGTTGCAGCATTTAAATAGGTATTAAGTGAACCTTTAACAAGTTCCACAAAGGGCTCTTTTGATGGAAATTTTCTTGATCCGCATAAAACTGAATGTTCTAATATGTGAAAAACGCCAGTACTGTTATCCGGTAATGTTTTAAAGCTTATAGAAAAGACTTTGTTATCATCAGAATTTTCTATACTAACAAGCTTAGCTCCACTCTTTTCATGAGAAAAGAGCCTTACCGTTGAACTTATATCATCAATTTTCTTTTCTTCCAAAAGCTTAAAGCCATAATAATTTTTATTGATTTCAAAATTCATGTATTATTTGCCCCTCTCTATATTTAGTACTTCAATAGCATTCATCTTTACTTATATAAATCTTTAAAATATAAATAAAGAATAAGCATTTTCCTAGTAAAATTTTCATATAACATCAAAAATTGCTTACTATACTAATTAACTGTAATATACTTTTTAAAAGTAGTCAATTCAATATATTGTTTAGTATATATTATTATTCTTCATTTTATATAATAATTATTTATATAAATTAATATTTTCTAAATTTTATCCGATGACTACCCACTCTAATACTCCCATCGCTTTTCGTAAAGTGGGAGTAAAGAGTGATTACGTCCCTGGATAACGATACCCTAAAGGACAACGATTTCTAAGTATCACAAACCGATACTAAGAACTCTGTTAGTAAGCATCATGTGGAAAAAAACTCAACCTGATACCAAGAACTCTGTTTATGTATTCTTAAAATTAAAATTTCATATTACGCTAACATTTTAACCCTTAAATTGACTTAGTAATTTGAAATTAAATGCAAACTTTGCTAAAATAACTTTACAAGTTAGGCATATGAAAATAGAATGTGCCTCATTACAAATTTAATGTGGAGGACTTTCACAATGGAAAATTTCAGACTGGAAAAAGATTTTTTAGGAGAGCGAAAGCTTCCCTGTAACGTATATTATGGTATTAACACTTTAAGAGCTTCTGAGCATTTTAATGTAAGTGGAAAAAAAGTTAATTTTAAGCTAATAAAAGCTTTAGTAATTGTAAAAAAAGCTGCTGCACTGGCAAATGAAAAGGCAAATTTACTTTCCATCGAAAAATCACAAGCAATAATAAAGGCCTGCGACAGAATATTAAAGGGAGAATTTGAAGACCAATTTATAACCGATTCACTTCAAGGAGGAGCAGGTACTTCCACTAATATGAATGTAAATGAAGTTATAAGTAATATTGCAATAGAAATTCTTGGTGGTAAAAAAGGAGATTATTCTTTAATACATCCTATACATGATATTAATATGTGTCAATCTACTAATGATGTCTATCCTACAGCTTTAAGAATAGCAGCTATAAGGCTTTTAAGAGCTGCAGCAGATTCCTTTTCTAAGCTGCAAACAGCTCTGCAAGTAAAGGAAAATGATTTTTCTCATATTTTAAAACTAGGTAGAACAGAGCTGATGGATGCCCTTCCAATGACGGTTGGGCAAGAATTTGGAGCCTATGCAAGAGCTGTAGCAAGAGACCGCTGGAGATTATATAAAGTAGAAGAGAGGCTAAGAGAAATAAATATAGGCGGCACTGCCATAGGAACTGGCATGAATGCACCTCAAAAATATATATTTTTAATTACAGACATATTACAGGACATTACAGGATTAGGTCTTTCCAGAAGTGATTTTCCAGTGGACACTACCCAAAATATGGATGTATTTTGCGAAGTATCTGGACTTTTAAAAGCTGCTGCAGTAAACCTTATAAAAATTTCTAATGATTTAAGACTTTTAGGCAGTGGACCTAAAGGTGGTTTCGGAGAACTTTTAATTCCAGCAGTTCAAACAGGTTCCTCCATAATGCCTGGTAAAGTTAATCCTGTGATTTTAGAAATGGTTTCCCAGGTTTCAATGAAAGTAATTGCAAATGATACCTCTATAACTTTTGCAGCCTCTAGTGGTCAGTTAGAATTAAATGCCTTTTCACCACTCATTGCAGAAAACATATTGGAGTCCTTAGAAATATTAAACAATGCAGTAATTTCTCTTACGAAGAATTGTGTTAATAGTATAAAAGTAGATGTAAATAAATGCAAATTTAATTTAGATGCTTCTACGGCTTTAGTAACAGCTCTTGAATACTATATTGGCTATGATAAAGCCTCAGAAGTTGCAAAAAAAGCTATTAATGAAAATAGACCCATAAAAGAAATAGTTGTTGATGAAAAGCTTCTTTCAACGGATTTACTGGACAAAATATTAAATCCCTTTTCACTTACCAGTCCAGGTATTCCGGGAAAATAAAAAAATTTTACGAAATGTTATAATACCTAGTATTATAAAAAATATAATGGATGGTGATACTGTGAGTAATTTAAATGAAACACCTCGTTCTAATAGACTGCATATTGCCCTATTTGGGAAAACCAATGCTGGTAAATCCAGTATTATAAATGCACTTACAGGACAGAATATAGCTCTTGTGTCAGATATAAAAGGAACCACTACAGATCCAGTTTATAAATCTATGGAAATCCTTCCTTTAGGTCCCGTAGTTTTAATAGACACAGCCGGTCTTGATGATGAAACGGAACTTGGAGAACTTAGAAAAAAGAAAACTATGGATGTACTAAATAAAGCAGATATAGCCCTAGTAATAATAGATAGTTCTGCCGGTATATCTACTTTTGATATTGAAACTATAGAAGAAATAAAATCAAAAAACATACCAGTAATTGCTGTGCTAAATAAATTAGATATAAAGGATATAGATTCAGCTGCTTCTAAAGAATTGGAAGACAGACTTAAAATAAAAATTATAAAAGCCTCTGCTTGTAAGAATATAGGTATAGATGATATAAAAACTGAACTCATAAAGTCAATTCCAGAGGAGGAAGATAAATTCAGAATTGTAGGGGATTTGATTTCTCCAGGAGATTTCGTAGTTCTTGTAACTCCTATAGATAAGGCTGCTCCAAAGGGAAGACTTATACTTCCACAGCAGCAGGTAATTAGAGATATCTTAGAAAGCGATGCTGTTTCCATTGTTACAAAGGAATATGAGCTTCGGGAAACACTTGAAAACTTAAATAAAAAGCCCCGGCTTGTAATAACAGATTCACAGGCATTTTTAAAAGTATCTGCGGACACACCTAAAGATATTTTACTTACTTCCTTCTCTATACTCCTAGCAAGAAATAAAGGAGATTTAACAGAACTGGTAAAGGGAGCAAAAGCTATAAATAGACTTAAAGACGGGGATAAAATACTTATTTCTGAGGCATGTACTCATCATAGACAATCAGATGATATTGGCAAGGTTAAAATACCAAGATGGCTTAGACAAAGTACTGGTAAGGATCTTAGTTTTGAATTTTCCAGTGGTTTTTCTTTTCCTGACAACTTGAAGGACTATGCCCTTGTAGTTCACTGTGCTGGCTGCATGCTAAATAGAAAAGCTATGCTGCATCGAATATATTCAGCAGTAGAGGCAGGTATTCCCATAGTAAATTATGGAGTGCTAATAGCCTATGTTCACGGAATCCTTGAAAGAGCTTTAAAACCATTTCCAGCAGCAAAATTTGCCTTTGAAGAAGAATAAATTAAAAAACATAATTTAAGAATGTTGCAAACTAAATTGAAGGTTTCTATCCATGAACCAGTGAAAGTTTTTGTGGCTGTAAAATCCCAAAAAACATGAGATTTTACAGCCACAAAAAGTTAAATCTTTCACCTTGACGCCCCTGCGGCAATCTTTCACTTTTTCACCGCGCCAGCCGGGTGAAAAGCTTTCACTAGTTAATGAGCAAAATTACCATTTATTATCTTAATCAATCTTTATAGTTAGTTCGCCCTTTCCCACTATTAAGAATTTAATTCTGCAGAAAGTTTCTTTATATCATCACTTGTTGAATATTCATCAAAGGTCATCTTTCTGTCTATTATTCCCTTCGGTGTAATCTCTATAATTCTATTGGCAATTGTCTCTATAAACTGATGATCATGGGAAACAAACATCAATTCACTTTTATAATCAATAAGTCCGTTGTTTAGGGCTGTAATTGATTCTAGATCAAGATGATTTGTAGGCTCATCAAGAATAATTAAGTTTGCTCCACTAAGCATCATCTTTGATAGCATGCATCTAACTTTTTCTCCTCCCGAAAGCACATTTGCTTTTTTAAGTGCCTCTTCCCCAGAGAAAAGCATTCTACCCAAAAATCCTCTAATAAAGCTTTCAGATTTTTCCTCTGAAAATTGTCTTAGCCAATCAACTAAACTTAAATCTACTTCATTAAAATATTTTGAATTATCCTTTGGGAAATAAGAAGTAGTAATAGTAACTCCAAATTTAAATGAACCACTGTCTGGTTCAATCTCTCCCATCAATATTTTAAACAGCGTAGTTTTAGCTATTTCGCTTTCACCAGCAAAAACAATTTTGTCGCCTTTATTAACTATAAAGCTAACATTATCCAGCACCTTTACGCCATCTACTGCAGCACTTATATTTTCTACGGTTAAAATATCATTTCCAGCCTCTCTCTCAGGTTTAAAGCCAACAAAAGGATATTTTCTCGTAGAAGGTTTTATGTCTTCTAATGTTATTTTATCCAGTAATTTCTTTCTTGAAGTAGCTTGCTTTGCTTTAGATGCATTGGAACTAAACCTGGCAATAAAGGTTTGTAGATCTTTCATCTTTTCTTCCTTCTTTTTATTTTGATCCTTTGCCAGCTGTAATGCTAGTTGACTGGATTCATACCAGAAATCATAGTTTCCTACATATAATTGTATTTTACCAAAATCCACATCTGCCATATGGGTGCAAACACTATTTAAAAAATGTCTATCATGAGATACCACAATAACTGTACCTTCAAAGTTTATTAAAAATTCCTCCAGCCAATTTATGGATTGCATATCTAAATGGTTTGTAGGTTCATCTAAAAGCAAAATATCAGGATGACCAAACAAAGCTTGAGCTAGCAATACTCTTACTTTTTCAGCACCACTTAATTCAGTCATTTTCTTAACATGATCCTCTACAGGTATTCCAAGTCCCATTAAAAGAGCAGCTGCCTCTGATTCTGCTTCCCATCCATTTAATTCTGCAAACTCACCTTCAAGTTCAGATGCCTTTATTCCATCTTCATCTGAAAAGTCTGGCTTTGCATATATAGCGTCTTTTTCTACCATAATATTGTACAATTTAGAATGACCCATAATAACAGTTTTTAAAACCTCAAATTCATCAAATTGGAAATGATCCTGTTTTAATACTGCGAGTCTATCCTCTGGAGACATGCTAACATCTCCTGTATTAGGTTCTATCTCACCTGACAATATCTTTAAAAATGTGGATTTTCCAGCTCCGTTTGCTCCAATCACTCCGTAGCAATTACCAGGAGTAAATTTTATATTTACATCTTCAAATAATTTTCTACCACCATAGCTAAGGCTTACATTATTTGCAACTATCATTAAAATACCAACCATCCTTATTAAAAATTTTTTATTTTACTAAAATAGTATACTTAATTTTTTGTATTAAATATTTTTCAATCACCAAGACATTATAACATAATGTCAATATTATTGGGAATAATTTAAATCATAAAATACTTTCATAATTTACTTTGCATTTAGGTATGTGAAAATAAATAGTAAGTCAAAGATGCGACGAATATTTTGAATCATACAAGGAAACAGGTTCTGATGATAGTGGGCTATCTGAGGGTTCTGTTGACGCAGTAGGATTCAAAATAGGCTAGCATACTGACTAGTTATTTATTTGAATATGCCTTATTTACTTTAACTTTAATATCATGGCGATATTGCATTGGTAGTGATGAAATAAATCACTTGCCTAAAATATTTTTAGGTTAACTATATCATTTTAATTATTAAAATACTTATAACACAATTTATTAAAATGTGATAAAATGAAGAAACATGTTATTAGCTAAAATTTTATTCGATGAAAGCTAATCATAACATAATCTTATTTAATTTTTATAGTTATTTCAAGGAGGAATTTCAATTTATGATTGAAATAGGTAAATTTAATAAATTAGAAGTAGTAAGACAATCTTCTTTCGGGTATTTTTTAGATGCTAAAACAGATACTACAGATGATGATATTCTACTTCCAAAAGGTAATTGTACTGATAAACAAATTAATATTGGTGATGTGGTAACTGCTTTTATTTATCGTGATTCTAAGGATAGACTTGTTGCTACTTTAAAAGAACCTTATGCTGTTGCTTTCCAATTAGCTTATCTAAAAGTTGTTTCTGTGACTAATATAGGTGCTTTTATAGATTTTGGACTTGAAAGAGACTTATTTGTCCCTATAAAAGAGCAGAATTACTTACTTGTTCCAGAAAACAAATATTTATTCTATATATATGTAGACAAAACCAATAGATTGGCAGCTACTACTTTTATAGATGATTATCTGGAAAATACAGAGGACTATCTAGTTGGAAATGATGTAGAAGGAACTGTATACGGCTTTCAAACAAATGACAGTGCCATGGTGGCTATTGAGAATAAATATAGAGGAGTAATTCTTAAAAATGAATATTTCTCAAGAATTATACCTGGAGAAGTCTTGAAACTAAGAGTAAAAAAGCATTTTGAAGACGGAAAAATGTCCCTAACTCCAAGAAAATCTCCCAAAGATGAAAGATTATCTCTTGAAGACACAATTCTAGAATATCTTAAAAATCATGATGGATTTATGCCTTACAATGACAAAAGCTCTCCTGAGGACATAAAAAAAGTATTTCATCAAAGCAAAAACTACTTTAAAAATGCTTTAGGTGGGCTTATGAGGCAAGGGATTATTGAACAGAACACTGAAGGTACAAAGCTAAAATAATACTTAATAAGTTAATAATCAAGAGTGAAGAATTAAGAGTAAAGGAAATTTTACCTAAGGCAAAATAATTTTCAACTAAATTTCCCTTAACACAGAAAATCTTAATTACCTCTTAATTCTTATCTCTACTTCCTACCTTTTGAATTACCAAAACTTTCAACTTTAAACTCTCAATTCTCAACTGAATGCATTAGCCTTCTATATATCCAAAGATATCACAACAGGACAATGATCTGACCCCATAACCTCATTTAATATTTCTGCACTTTTTATATTTTTCATTAAATTTTCAGTAACAAAAAAATAATCAATTCTCCACCCTGCATTTCTTTCTCTAGCCTTAAAGCGGTAGCTCCACCAAGAGTATTTAACTACATCCTTATGTATTGACCTAAATGTATCAGCATACCCTTGTGAAATAAATTTATCAATCCAAGCACGTTCTATAGGTAGAAAACCTGAGTATTTTTCATTTGCCTTTGCATTCTTAATATCTATTTCATTATGGGCAGTATTATAATCCCCACATATAATAAGTTTTTTATTTTCAACTTTAAGCTTATTCAAATAATCCAATATAGCATCATAAAAATCTAATTTATATTTAAGTCTTTCTTCATCCTTCTGTCCATTTGGAAAGTATATATTGAACAATATAAAATCTGTAAATTCTGTAATCAGTATTCTTCCTTCACTATCAAATTTTTCTATTCCTATACCATGCTCTACAGAAATAGGTTTTTCCTTAGTATAAGTTGCCACACCACTGTATCCCTTTTTTTCTGCACAGGAAAAATATGAATAATAGCCATTTATATTTTTCATTTCCTCACTTAAATTGTCTAGCTGGAGCTTAGTTTCTTGTATACACAATATATCTGGATTTTCATTACTGAAAAATTCAAAGAAACCTTTTTTGCTTACTGCCCTTAACCCATTAACATTCCATGAATATATATTCATAGAATCACCCACCTTATAAATATTTTTACTTCAATTTCGAAATTTTCATTATTTACATATTATATTGATTCAGTTTATCTTATGATCAACATCATTTTAATAATTATTATAAGACATTTTTAAAAAAATAACTAGACAGTATGGAAGCCCATTCCTATGATACTTCCTAAGTAGAACCTTCCCATAGGGTTTCTAATCATGGTAATCTGCTTTCTTATATGATTGAAAATAAATCCAGCAGCTATGTTGTTATTTACTAAACAAAATTGTACATTAAGAAAGTCATGCATATAATAATAGTAGTATATAAGCAAGTGTATTATTTAAAAGAATTTTATAACTACATGTAAACACTTTAAAGTAACTATAGAGGTATAACATTATGGAAGATTTTAATTCATTTGATCCGGAAGATATTTCTCTGCTTATAAGCATCATAGCAACTGCTCTTTCCAAGAACAAAAGCATAGAGGAATTAACTGTTATAGGGAATTTTATGATTTCCGTTGGTGAAATAATAATTACTATTTCCTCTGAGAAGGCAAATTTACTGGCAAAGCAAACTAAAAAAATGAAATGAAAAATACAACTAATATGTAATAAGATAATTTTAGATTGTACAAAATCCTTTTATTTTCAATATATATAATTCTAAAAAAGATTTTGTGCTGCCCTCCGTTCTTTAAAATAAATATTATGTATATAATTTATTAAATAAGTTAATTCTTAGGTAGGTGTGAATATGTCAAAAGAAAGTTTCCACACATTTAACGAATATATGAAAAAGGAAGAAGATAAGCTTACGGCCTCTATGGAGGATTATCTTGAAATGATATATAGACTTTCTTCAGAAACAAAGTTCACTAGAATTCATGATCTAGCAAATGCTTTAAATGTCCAACCACCCTCTGCTACAAAAATGGTACAAAAGCTTTCAGACTATGAATTAATAAATTATGAGCGCTATGGCATAATAACATTAACTGAAAAAGGAAAAAGACTAGGTAACTTTCTTCTAGATAGACATAATACTATAGAAAAATTTTTAAAATTACTTGGAATTTCTCATAATATCCTTGAGCAAACAGAAAAAATTGAGCACACCATTAGTAATGATACACTTATATATCTTAAAAATTTCGTTGACTTTATTAGTTCTAATCCAAATTTAGTTAAAAGCTTTAATATATTCTGCCATACAAAAAATGATAAATAGCTATATAATATTCATTAATAAAATATACTAACCAAAAATTAAGGGAGTAATATTAAAATTTTAATATTACTCCCTTAATTTTTATTTTATTTAGCTTTATGTTAGCTTAATTTTACAAAACTACCACAATCTGTACACTCTGACGTTTTTGCCACAGATTCATGTTTTACAACTTCAATTTTCTGTAGAGTACAGTAATTATCTGTTCTATCATTGTACTTACACTCAGTAACTGTACACCCAATACTATCATTGTGACTATGCATTGAACTATTTGCCATTTAAAATTCCTCCTTTTTTCTAAGACAAAAATATTATTAGCATTAAAAAAAATATTATGTATATTATTTAATACTTCTACTTAATTTCAATATAATTTATTCCAAAATATAGCACTCTATTGATAATGTACTCATATTTTATTAATATATCCTAATTTCAAGGAGGCTTGCAAATGTATGATGCAATTAATATAACTTCTGTAAACCATGATACATTAAATAACATTGATATTACAAAAAATAATTATTTTGATAATATTATATATAATTCTTTATATGATAATGATTATTATTTCTATCCTTTTTTCCTTAATTTATCTTACAAAAATAATATTTCTGAACAATTATGCTATCCAATTGAAACTTTCTCGAAATAAAGTAAAGAATAAAAAAGTACTATCTGGAAATAACTAAAGTTAGGAAGGAGGTTTCCTATTGATCAGATTAATAAATAAACTTATCCTCTATCCAGTTACTTTATTGATTTTCAATATCATATTGTCTGGTATAGATTATTCTAATGCCTATGAACCCATTATAATTGGTTTGTTTCTAGCTGTTTTATCCCACATACTGGAAATTATTATACTAAAAAAAGGAACTCTCTGGATAAATACGGGCATTGATTATATAGCAACCTTTTTACTTATATATTTATCTCAATATATTTTTAATAACTCCCATATAGCTATTTTTCCTACTTTATTTATTTCCGCCTTAATATCAATATTTGAACATTTTAATCATCTAAATTTTTTACAAAACAAAAATCGAAGTAAATAATACTTCGATTTTTGTTATATTATCTAGTTATATTATTTTCAGAATCTTCCACATCGTTTTTCCCAAAGGCATAGGAAGATTCATTTAATTCATTAGTTTGTATTGATTGAGTATCTTTATTTTCAGGATTTCTATCATCATATAACTTAACTTTTTCTGGTGAAGTTTTAACCATTGAACGTTTTGACATTTTAAACACCTCCAGTATATATATTTCGTAATCTATAATTTTTTATTCTAAATTCACTAAGTAATTTTTATAAATATTATATATACATTTATTTTAGGCATCGTAAGTAAAGACTTAGTCAGTATACTTAGTCTATTATCTATCATACTGTGTTAACAGGCCCTATGATAGCACCACTATCATCAGAACCCGTTTCCTTATATGTTTAAAATATACATTCTATCTTTTATGTCCATTTACCTTCACATGCCTTATTTTAACCTTTAGAGTTCTAAATAATAGTAATTAAACATAATTAATATATCAGAATAAATTATATTCATTATAAAATACTGTTCCATTTAATTATTATTAATTAAATCTGGAATTTTAACTAAAACTTATATATGGATTTAAAACATGTAAACTTTTTCGCACATTTGATTACAAGGATTGTAAAATAGATTTAATTACTTACTATATGCTTTATAATTAGATATTATACCTAGTAAAAAAAATCTTGAATAATTAACAAAATTTATATTTTTTAGTAGTGCCTTTTTTCACAAAATAAGGTAATATATATATAGATAATATGTTATTTATTCAATTAAATCCTTAAAATTTTGCTTATAATGGGGGGGTACAAGATGTCAAATAAAGAAATGATTGCAATGATTCTAGCAGGTGGACAGGGTAGTAGATTGGGAATTCTCACCAAAAAAACAGCAAAACCTGCTGTTCCCTTTGGCGGTAAATACAGGATAATAGACTTTACTTTAAGTAATTGTTCAAATTCAGGTATTGACACCGTTGGAGTATTAACACAATATAGGCCACTTATATTAAATAACCACATTGGTATAGGTAGTCCTTGGGATCTTGATAGATCCAATGGTGGAGTTTTTCTTTTACCACCATATATGAGAGAGAATGGTGGTAATTGGTACAAGGGTACTGCAAATGCCATTTATCAAAATAGGGGTTTTATTGATTCCTACGAACCAGAATATGTAATCATTTTATCTGGTGATCACATTTATAAAATGGATTATTCAAAAATGCTTGAGTTCCATAAAGAAAAAAATGCTGATGCAACCATTGCTGTTTTTGAAGTTCCTTTAAATGAAGCTAGTAGATTTGGAATAATGAATACAAAAGAAAATAATGAGATTTTTGAATTTGAAGAAAAACCTAAAATCCCTAAAAACAATTTAGCTTCTATGGGAATTTATATTTTTAATTGGAAAGCTTTAAAAAGACTCCTTCATGAGGATGAATTAGATGAAAAATCCAGTAACGACTTTGGCAAAAACATAATCCCTAGGATGCTTTTAAGTGGGAAAAAACTTTTTGCATATCCTTTCAGTGGATATTGGAAAGATGTTGGTACTATAGATAGTTTTTGGCAATCAAATATGGATATGATTAATGACAACAATGAATTGAATCTGCATGATCCAGATTGGAGAATTTATTCTGTTAATCCAACAAGACCTCCCCAATATATAGGTTGTGATGCATTAGTTAAAAGCTCACTTGTAGTTGAAGGATGTGTAATTCTTGGCGAGGTTAACAATTCAGTACTCTTCCCTGGTGTCCATATAGGTAAGAATTCTAAGATATATGATTCTATTGTGATGCCAAATGCCATTATAGGTGATAATGTAACTATTAAAAAAGCAATTATAGGAAGTAATGCTATAATATCAAGTGGTTGTGTAATTGATAATACAGAGGAAATAACCGTAATAGGTGAAGGAAATAAAGTAAAAGAAAGTGCAGCAGTATAATTAAAAAAAGAGGTGTTTAAAATGCTTTCTAATTACATGGGTATACTAAATTTAAATGAAAATGAAGATAACATTAAAAGTCTTACAAAAAACAGACTAATTGCTTCAATCCCTATAGCTGGAAGATATAGAATCATTGATTTTGTATTATCAAACCTAATAAATTCTGGTATTCGAAATGTTGGGATATTCACTCAGAGTAAAGCAAGATCTTTGATTGATCATATAGGTTCCGGTAAACCTTGGGATTTAGACAGAAAAATTAATGGGCTTTTTATTTTCAATTTTGGAGAAAGAAATTCTTATTTAAGTGATGTAGAAATGATAAAAAATAATATGGAATATATTTATAGAAGTAAGCAAGATAAAGTTATATTATGCTCTCCTTCTATGATTTGTAATATAGACTACGAAGAAGCAGCAAAATTTCATGAAGAATCTGGCAAAGATATAACTATTATTTACAAAAAGGTGAAATCCAGCAATAGCCATTTTAGAAACTGTAATATCCTAAACATAAACAATGACAATTCCGTAATAAGCATCGGGAAAAATATAAAAGTTACAGAATTGTACAATAGAAAAAATTTAATTTCTGATGGCTATGAAAATATATCTATGGGAACTTTTATTTTAGACAAAGACACTTTAATAAATATACTTAATAATTGCATAAAAACAGGCTATTGGGCTGATTTAAAAGATTGTATTTACAATAATATAGCCGACTTAAATGTAAGCGCCTATGAATTTAAAGGATATCTATCCTATGTAAATTCCATTAATTCCTATTACAAGGCAAATATGGACATGTTGAATTTAGATATAAACAAAGAATTATTCTTTAATAATGGCCTTATTTACACGAAAATAATGGATGAATCCCCTACCAAGCACTTTAGCACCGCAAATGTGTCAAATTCTCTTATTGCAAATGGATGCCTTATTAAAGGAAATGTTAACAATAGTGTACTTTCAAGACGTGTACAAATTGATGAAGGCGCAGAAATAAGTAATTGTATTATAATGCAGGGCTGTCACATAAAATCCAATGCAAAATTATCCAATGTAATAATTGATAAAGATAATATTATTGATAGAAATAAAGAATTAAAAGGTGATACCGATTTTCCATTAGTTATAGAAAAAAAATCATTACACTAAAGGGGTAGATCTTATGAAGGTTTTGTTTACTGCTTCAGAATGCTTTCCATTTCTGAAAACAGGTGGTCTTGGTGATGTTGCCTATGCATTACCAAAGGCTTTAAGAAAAATTGGTATTGATGCTAGAGTTATACTTCCCAAATATGGAGCTATATCTGATTATTTTAAAGATAGCATGCATCATATTGAAAGCTTTGATGTTTCTGTAGGTTGGAGAAGAAATTTTTGTGGTTTAGAATATATAGAACTTGATTCTGTTCCCTTTTATTTTATAGATAATGAATACTATTTTTATAGGCAAAATGCCTATGGCTATTATGATGATGCAGAAAGATTTGCTTTCTTTTCAAGAGCAGTGCTTGAAGCTATTCATCATATGGGCGATTTTACTCCTAATGTTATTCATTGTAATGACTGGCAAACTGGTATGATTCCAGTATTACTAAAGGATATATTTAGATTTAGTCCAAGACATAATTCTATAAAAACTGTATATACAATACACAATTTAAAATATCAAGGTGTTTTTGATAAAAATATTTTGACAGAATTGTTATGTTTAGATGAAGGCTATTTTCATGAAGATGCATTAAAATTTTACGATGGTATATCTTTTATGAAAGGTGGACTTAAATTCTCCGATAAAATATCAACTGTAAGTAACAGCTATGCTTATGAAGTGCAAACTCCCTTCTATGGAGAAGGATTAGATGCTCTTCTTAGAGACAGAAGCTGGGACTTTTGGGGCATAGTTAATGGTATAGATTTTGATGTTTATAATCCAGCTTTTGACAAAGACATATTTGCTCATTACGATAAAAACTATTACTCAAATAAATATATAAATAAAACAGAACTTCAAAAAATGCTAAATTTACCTGTAAATAATACTGTACCTATTATAGGAATTGTATCAAGATTAGTAGATCAGAAAGGCTTTGATTTAATCTCATATATTCTAGAGGAATTACTTCAAGATGGAATTCAGATAGTTGTTTTAGGTACAGGTGATAAAAAGTATGAAGATATGTTTAAATATTTTGCATATAAATATCCAAACAAATTATCAGCCAGCATTACCTTTAATAATTCATTGGCTCAAAAAATATATGCTGGTTCAGATATGTTTCTTATGCCTTCCCTATTTGAACCTTGCGGCATAGGTCAATTAATTTCTTTAAGATACGGTACTGTACCTATAGTAAGAGAAACTGGTGGGCTTAGGGATACTGTATTCTCTTATAATGACAGTAATGGAGAAGGTAATGGTTTTACTTTCGCCAGCTATAACGCTCATGATATGCTGCACACAATCAGGCGTGCAGAGTACTTTTTTTACAATAGAAAAGATGTATGGAATAATTTAATTTTAAGAGGTATGTGGCAGGATAACTCGTGGACAAATTCTGCATATAAATACAAAGAATTGTATTCATCACTATTTTAACAATTAAATCTCTGTTTATATAATAAATAAAAAGAACCGTTTCTAAATACATTATTATGTATAGAGACGGTTCTAATTTTTAATTTTTTTAAATACTCCAGCAAAATTATTTACAAGACATAGTCATCCATAAAAAGATTTGATAAATAATTATGGAGATATCAATGCCTAACATATTTACTTGTTCGATATAGAATTATTATTTAAGATCACCAAATCTATTAAAAGGATATATTATAAATCTGGCTTTGCCTTCTATTTCAGACCAATCAATATAGGGATTTTGCCAATACCTAGAATCCAAAGAATTACTTCTGTTATCACCCATGAAAAAATAATGTCCTGCCGGAACCTTAAATGTACCAAATTTTCCACCATTATTTACTACATAAGACTGGTTTATTTTTTCTCCATTAACATATACGCTGCCATCTTCATTAATTTTAATAGTATCATTTGGAAGACCTATAAGCCTTTTTATTAATTCTTCTTTAAGTTCTATGGATTTGAACACTACTATATCTCCTCTTTTAAGGCTATTCCTGTTATAAATTCTTGTAACAATTATCTGATCATTATCTTTTATAGTTGGGTACATAGATGCTGTTGGAACCATTATCTTAAAAAATAAAAATTGTCTTATGAGCACTGCTAGTATAATTGCAACTAATATAGGTATTATATAATCCTTAAAAATTTTTTTTACTTCCATTTTTCTCCTCCGAAATTCCTTTTTAATTAAATTGTTTTATTATGTACAGCTTTATTTTACCTCTAGGTATATGAAAATAAATTGTAAATTAAATATACTAGCATACTGACTAGTTATTTATTTGAATATGCCCTAAATATATTTTATATTATTTTTCCTGTTTTGTATAATAAATAAAGTAAAAAACTGACTGCAATCTGCAGTCAGTAATATATATATTATACCGCCAACATAATTCTTTCTGTATAATTCATTAAATAGAATAAAGTTGTATATTTTTAATATTTAAAAATTTTTATTATTTCTTTTCATCCTCTATATATTCTTTATCAAATTTTGAATTATACATTCTTCGCTTTTCTAGAGACCATACAGGCTCAGATACTTCTCCTGGTTTAACAGAATCCACAGCCTTTTTCATATCAAACATAGTGGCATCCATATCATCTAAATAATGGAGCATCTCTGCTTCGGGAAACATTGGTTTTTTAGGGCTGCCATATTCTGGCTCATAATGATGAGCTAAAATCATATGTTGAAGTATCATTGAGATTTCTTTATCTGCACCTATTTTTTTTGCAGCTTCTCCTATTTTTTCAACTCCCATGACTATATGACCTAAAAGCTGCCCTTCTATAGTATAGGATGTAACTATTCCTAGTTCTGAAGCATCCATTTCTTCTAATTTTGACATATCATGAAGAATTACTCCCGCATAAAGCAGATCTGTATTTATGAAGACATACACTTTACTAAGGGCCTCTGCGGCTTTAAGCATAGTGGTTATATGATATAACAATCCAGACCTAATAGAATGATGATTTTTTTTTGCTGCAGGAAAATTCATAAGCTTATCCCCTGCATTTTCAATAATATAATTTACAATATCCTTTATATCTTTATTTTTTATTCTCTCTATGTAATCCAACATAACTATATACATATCGTCAGCTTCATAAGGCGCTGAAGGTACAAAATCTTTAATTTCGATTCCATCTTGTTCTGTTACTAATCTTATCTTATCTATTTTTAGCTGAAGATTATTCTGCCATTCTACTACAGCCGCTCTTATCTTTACTAATTTATTTTCTTTATATAATTCTTCATCCTCCGTAGACGCATCCCAGAGCTTAGCACTGATTTCTCCGCTCTTATCTCCAACAATTAAATCAAGAAATTTTTTATTATTTGATGAAACTCTGCTAGAAACAGATTTTATAACGTAAAAACTATCTGTCCTATTCCCTGCTTTTAGCTCACTTATTTGCTTAAAATCCAATCCAATCCCTCCATTTGATTTTAAATACTATTATTAGAATATCACAAAATAGAAGTATGGTCTAATGGTCTAACTATTTTTCTCTATTATATACGCTATAATAAATCATCTTTACTAATAAAATAGCTATTTTATTAGAATAGAATTTAACATTACTACTACATATATAATTTTAATTATAATTTTGTATATATTTACATTGGATACTCTATATAGCAAAAGAGCTGCCTTACAATTGATATATATCCATTGTAAAACAGCTTTTTACATATTCAACTATTAAAAATAATTATTAAAATCTCATTTTTAGTAATTAAATGATGCTGTTCTCAAATTTAATGAATATTTATTTTTTTGAAGACAGCCCCTTTTGAAAATCACTTTTTATATCTTTTTCCACTAATCAAGTCTACTATAAATACAATGGCAGCTATAAGGAGAAGCCAGTTAATTAATACTCCACCTATTCTAAATAATAGACCTAAAATCCAAAATACTATAACTATTCCACCAATCCATTTAAGTAATGTCATATCAATCCAACCTTCCATAAATTTTATACCTATGATTCAATCTAGCATATGTAATTTCCATATTTTTTATTCTATTAAACTTTCATTGAATATTTTCAAATATTTTAATTGATAAATTTAATACATATTATAAAAGGGATGCCTCTTATGTATATTAGTACACCTAGAGACAATCCCTTCATTATAAGAAAATTATTTTAATACCCAACTAGATATTACTGATGAAGCATATAGTTTTAATTACGAAAGATTGTATATTGTATGATAATATTAATCTTACCATATAGTACAAGCTGGTAAATCTCTTATAGATTTACCTGGCATAGAGTTTAAAATTAATTCCCCATTATTTACTACAATTTTACCATTAACAACAACAAAGTGTACACCCTCTGGTTTAGCATCTGGTTCACCAATATCAGGGAATTGAGCTTTATCTCTTATAGTATCAATATCAAAAATAACTATATCTGCATCAGCACCAATTTTCATCCTACCCTTATTAGTAAGACCTAATCTCTCAGCAGGAAATAGAGTACACTTTTCAATAGCCTCTATAAGTGAAAGAACTTTTTTCTCTCTAACCATTTTTCTAAAGAATCTTGGAAAAGTACCAGCATTTTGAGGATGACCCTCACTTATACGTCCTGTTGGACTAGGTCCAATATCAGATGATAATATAACATATTCCTTAGCTAAAGCCTCATATATTTCATCTTCAATTCCAGTGAAGCAAATTACACTATCCTCTTTAGAATATCTTCTAAGTTCTTCATAGGTTTCTCTGGTTAATCTTTTTCCTTTATACTTTCCCGTAGCAACTAAAAGATCGTCAAATTTCCAACCAAATTTTTTCATATACTGTTCATCATAAATTGTAGAACCAATGAAAGTAGAAAAAGCACTATACATACCACTGTCTGCGGAAACCTCTAATCCTCTATGGCGTGCTTTATCCATCATCTCCAGTGCTTCAGTCATAATACCTGTTCCATATTGATATACAAAATGAGATACTAAAACCTTTGCTCCTGTTATTTCAGATATTTTTATTGCGTCTTCAAGAGAACTTAAATCATTAGGATTATTTACATTAGTGTGTATGGCTATAAATTTACCATATTTTTCAGCTATCTTGCTTAAAATCATAATTTCATCCTTGGAAGATCCAGGCGCATACTCAATGCCAAAAGATAAACCTATGGCACCAGCCTGAAAAGATTTTTTAAGCAAATCAGACATCTTTTCAATCTGCTGCTTTGTTGCTGCAATATAGGGATTAGTAATTCCAACAGCCTCCCTTAGTCTAAAGGAATGACCTACTAATTGGGCTTGATTAATGAAAAAGCCTCTGGCATCCTGTTCATCAAAAAATTTTTCTATATCTAATATTCCGCCACCACAGTTACCGCCAACAGCTGTGGTAACACCTTGAAGTACTGCAAGTTTTCCACAGGGAATGGAGCCATCAATATGGCCATGAATATCTATGAAACCAGGACTTACAATGAGCCCTTTTGCATCTATTTCTATTTTACCTTGAATATTTTTATCAGTTATTTTGCATATTTTATTTTTACAAATTCCTATATTACCTTTTATTATCCTTTTTTGTTCTACATCTACAATGTTTCCATTGCTTATAACTAAATCATAAATATTCATATCCTCACTTCCCCTAAATTATTGTTGTTTAAATTCAGACCAAATTAAATCGTATTGCTTTGTAGCATCTCCTACATCTTCAAGATGTTTGGCCTTATTGAATTCCTCCTGTGGAACATAAACAGCTTTATTATTTAAATATTCTTTTGACATATATTTTTTTGCTGCTGTATTTGTACTTATATACTCTATATTATTAGTTATATCATTATTTACCTTGCCGTCAAGTAGGAAATCAATAAATTTTTCTGCATTTTCTTTATGTGGGGCTTTTACTGGCATTACAAAATTGTCTTCCTCAAATTGCATTCCCTCTTCTGGATATACAATCTTAAGTTTTGGATTTCCCTTCAAGGCGGCTGAAGCTTGTGATCCCCACATAACTCCTATTGATGTATCTCCACTTATTAAACTATTGTGTGGAGTATCTGCATCAAATACTTTCACATTTTGTTTCAAGTTTTTAAGTTCTGCTTTTGCCTGATCAAGTTTTTTAGGATCAGTCTCATTTATGCTATAACCCAGCTTTGTAAGCGCCATACCTATTACAGACCTTGGATCGTCTAAGAGTACCTCTGAACCCTTAAGTGAAGGATCCCATAAGTCCTTAACCCCTTTAATATCCTTTTTTACCTTATCAGGATTATATACAATCATTTCACTTCCAAGAGTATAAGGTATGGAATATTTATTCCCCTTATCATAATATTGATCTAAATAAGTAGAATCCACATTTTTGTAATTAGGAATATTGCCCTTATTTATAGGCTGAATTAATAAATCTTTTTGTTTTCCCATAATCTGTACCATATAATCAGCACAAATTATTACATCATACTGAGAGCCCTTTGAGGCTTGAAGTTTTGCTAACATTTCTTCATTAGTAGAAAAATTGCTGTAATTAACTTTAATTCCAGTTTGCTTTTCAAATTGTTTAATTACATCATCAGGCACATAATTTGCCCAAGTAAAAATATTTACTACTTTTTCTCCGCTACTTTTGGAAGTAGTGGAATTTTTGCTTGAACATCCTGCAAATGACAATATAGCTACTAAAAATATTAGTAGAATACTAAGAACTTTAAATAATTTCTTTGACATTAAAATCACTCCTAAAACTTTATTTTTGCACTTTTAGCTTAATAGTCTGTGAGACAATTAGAACTAAAAAAGTTATAACTAGCATTACTGTACATATGGCATTTATTTCTCCTGAAAGGCCAAACCTCAGCATTGAAAATATTTTTATAGGTAAAGTAGTACTTTCTGGTCCTCCTACAAAAAAATTTATTATTACATCATCCAAAGACAATGCAAAAGCCAACATAGCTCCTGATATTACTGCCGGAAAAATTATTGGTAAAGTTATAGTCCTAAAAACAGTAAATTCATTGGCTCCTAAATCCATAGCTGCCTCTTCAATAGAGGAATCAAAACCTGCTAACCTTGCTTTAACATTAATTAAAACAAAAGGCATACAAAAAGTTGTATGAGCAAGTACTAAGGTAAATATACCAAAATTCATTTGAAGCATAGAAAAATATACTAACAAAGAGATACCCATTATTATTTCTGGTATTACTATAGGTATGTATAATAACAGATTAACTACACCTTTACCTTTAAACTTATATTTATGCAATCCAACAGCACCTATAGTTCCAATAATAGCTGAAAGTACTGTACTAAAAGCTGCTATTGTCAAACTATTCTGTATAGCACTTAATACATCATCATCATTAATTAATTTTGCATACCAATCAAAGGTAAAACCTGTCCATACTGCATTACTTTTTGATGCATTAAAAGAATATATTACTATAACTATTATTGGAATATATAAAAATGCGAATATAAGTAATATGTATAAATCAGACAACCTTTTTAATGCTTTTGTTTCCATTAAAATACCTCCATATCAACCTTTTTACCCGCTATTTTTACATATATACCCATTAATAAAAGTGAAACCAATATCATGGCAATAGAAAGTGCTGCACCAAAAGGCCAATCTCTTGACACCAGGAACTGATTTCTTATTAAATTGCCTATTAGCATTACCTTGCTTCCTCCCATTAAATCTGGTATAAAAAATAATCCTACAGATGGTATAAATACAAGTATACATCCAGCTATTATACCTGACATAGTTAGTGGAATTGTTATTGTCCAAAAGGTTCTTAATCTGCTGGCACCTAAATCTTTTGCCGCTTCAATATAACTTCTATCTAATTTTTCTATGGAATTGTATAGTGGAAGCACCATAAATGGAAACATAGTGTATACCATACCTATAAGTACTGCACCATAGGTATATAACATTTCTAATGGCTCTTTAATTATTCCTGCTAACATGAGAAAATGATTTATAATTCCCTGAGATCTTAAAAGTATAATCCAACCATAAGTCCTTATGAGAGAATTAGTCCAAAATGGTACAATTATAATTATTAGCACTATAATGCTAAACTTCTTTGGTACTTTGGAAGAAAAATATGCAAAAGGATACCCTAATATCAAAGTTAACACCGTAGTAATAAATGCTATAATTAATGAATCCATAAATACTTTAAAATATAATGGACTTCCCATTCTCGTATAGTTCTCAATAGTTGGAGTATAAATAACTCCTCCATCTGTTCCCCTTTGCATAAAACTTATGAATATTATATATAAAAGTGGTATGGCTACAAAAATTAACATCCATAGTGAAATAGGTATTGTTGTAACTAATTTTGATATACCTGTTTTTTTCTCTTTCATATTCTTCTCACCTACCCATCTGCAACCATTGTCATGTCTCCAGATTCCCAAAATAGCCATACCTCAGTACCTATTTTAGGTAATAATGATTTTTTACTATAATCATAAATTAATATTTCTTGTCCACTTATTAATGTAGCAATTGTTTTAATTAATGAGCCACTATAACCATGTTCTTTTATTGTAGCTTTGAGACTAAAAGGTTTTTTATCTATAGAATATTTTACACTTTCTGGTCGTACTGAAACATAAACATCTTTATTGATGATATCTTTGCTTATATTTTCAACCTTCATAATATCATCACCAATTTTTACAAAAAACTTATTATTTTCCTCTTTTTCAACATAAGCTTTAATTAAATTGGATTCACCTATAAACCCAGCCACAAATTTTGTTTTAGGTTTTTCATATATTTCTTCTGGTGTACCAACTTGTTCTATTATTCCTTTATTCATTACTGCAATTCTATCTGACATATTTAAAGCTTCTTCCTGGTCATGAGTGACATAAATAAAAGTTATACCTAGCTTTTTTTGAAGTCTTTTTAATTCTAACTGCATTTGTTTTCTAAGCTTTAAATCTAAGGCACCTAAAGGTTCATCTAAAAGTAAAACCTTTGGACTGTTTATTAATGCTCTTGCTATGGCAACCCTTTGTCTCTGTCCACCACTTAATTGACTTGGCTTTCTTTTCTCATATCCCTTAAGTTGTACTAAGCTTAACATATCATTTACTCTTTCAGTAATTTCTTTTTTATTTACCTTCTTAATTTTAAGACTATAGGCAATATTATCAAATACATTCATATGCGGGAAAAGCGCATAATTCTGAAATACTGTATTAACATTTCTTTCATGGGGCTGTTTATTTTCAACATGTTCATTTTCTAATAAAATTCTGCCGCTGCTTGGAGCTTCAAAACCAGCAATCATTCTAAGTGTAGTAGTTTTACCGCAGCCGCTGGGTCCTAAAAGTGTTAGAAATTCTCCTTCTTTAATTTTCAATGATAGATTATCAACTACTTTTAAATTATCAAATCTTTTTTCAACTTTATCCATGTCCAATATAATATCTGACAAAATTTCTTCCCCCTAATTCTAAAATATCACTTAGTTTTCATATATAAAGCCTAGGAATTAAATTTATTATAGTCTTATGTAAACTTTATGTCAATTAATACCTATAACTTTCTCCCCTGGCTAACCGCTGTGATAATATCTATTCTATTTTTATGCACCTCATAGACATGGAAGCATTTTGTATACCTTCATATTCAAACTCTGCTCCTTCTTTTTCCCATTGCATTGCTGCTGTATATAAAAGTGGTAGATAGTGTTCATCCGTTGGCACTGATAACTGTGCAATTTTCCCAACATTTTTATAATTAATTAATTTATCATGTTGTTTATATTTTACTGCATCTGATATATATTTATCAAAATCTACTGCCCATTTAAATGGTTCAGCATCTATTTCCTCCCTAAAATTCATTAGGTTATGAACTATATTTCCGCTTCCTATGACAAGTATTCCCTTTTCTCTAAGTTTGTACAACTTTTTACCCAGCTCATAATGGCCTTCTTCATCCAAAAGTATATTTAAACTCATTTCTATTACAGGTATATCTGCCTTTGGGTACATATGAATTAGTACAGCCCAAGAGGCGTGATCTAATCCCCATTCATTTGTTGATTTTATATTCTCACCCTTTAATTCCTCTAATATAATTTTAGAATATTTTTCACAATTTTTAGGCTTATATTTTATATTATATAATTCCTCAGGGAATCCGTAGAAATCATAAATTTGAGTTGGTTCATCTTTATAAGTAATATATGTACCTCTAGTTTGCCAGTGAGCTGACACTACAAGTATAGCTTCAGGTCTCCCAATTTCATCTGCAATTTTTTTTAAAGCCTTTGTGTAGGAATTGTCTAATATAGCATTCATAGGACTTCCATGTCCAATAAACAATACTGGTAATTTTTTTGACATATACATTAACTCCTATCTATATTTTATTTAAAATCAATTCATCTCTTTTGGTACTACTCTACTCTGCTAATTCTATTATCCTTATGGTATTTCTTGTTTGAATTGCTATTAGTATGTTTTAATAATTAAGCATACTCTTTCAATTATTAATTTTACTTTTCTCAAGAAATTCTTTAAAAATACCAGCTACTTTACTTAAACTTTCTATGCTTTTCTCTATGTTGCCATCAATCTCCAAGGAATGCTGTGCATTATCAATTAATGTTAAATTAACATTTTTATAAGCTTTTACAAATACTATATTTTCTTCTGTAAATATTTTATCTTTAGTGCCTACCACGGCATAAGCATTAGTTTTAATCATGTGCTGAGACGTATTAGGTGTAGGAGTTAAATACAAAGACTTTACATTGTCATATCCAATTTTATTAGCAATATTGCCAGCCACTTCACCACCTATACTCTTGCTGATGAAATATAATTTATTATACTTTTTATTATCACAATTTTTTATTGTCTGTAAAACTTCCTCTGCTATAGTTTTAATTATTTCTTTTCCAATATCATCTTTGGATAATTTATATCCATATCTAACGCACAGCACATCATATCCCTCTATAACTGCTGCTTTTCTTGCATAATGCAATAGAGGTTTTTCACAACTATAATTAACTCCTGGAAATAATACTACTAGAGAATTAGAATCATTTTTATCATAATAATAATCATTAATTACCTCATTTCCCTCTGAAGAATTATAAACTATAGGTAAAAATTCATACACAAAATCACCTTCTTAAAACATTTTTATTTAAATTATATCATTACTTACAAATATTATTAATATTTTCACCAATATTCTTTGAAAATTTCAAGATATGTTTAATTATTAATAATATGAGACAAATAATTTATAATCAAATTTAACTTTTCTCAAATTAACTGGTTAATCATAAACTATATAGTATTCAATTAGCCAAATAATCCATCAAAGCATTAACAATACTTAATTATATATGCAGAAAAATCTTATAAATATGGTGATATCAATATTTATAAGAATTGCTTAGTGAATATAAAATAATTATATTAGAAAAAATAAAAACATTGTGAAATCAATTTTAACAAATTGATTTCACAATGTTTTAACTATAAAAATCTATTTGTAAACTAATACATGTATCTAAAGTAGTTTTTTAATACAGAAAATTTCCATTCTTGAACACTGTTACTTCTTCTCCATTTTCTTTAATACCTATTATGCTAAGATCTGATGTTCCTATCATAAAATCTACGTGCTCCATTGAATTATTAACTCCAATACTTTTAAGTTCATCTTTTGACATATTTTCCCCATTTTTTATGCATACAGGATAAGCCTCACCTATAGCCAAGTGACAGGAAGCATTCTCGTCAAATAATGTATTATAAAATAATATATTTGAATTTGAAATAGGCGAATCATAAGGAACTAATGCAACTTCTCCAAGATATTTACTACCTTCATCTGTATCTATGAGGCTTTTCAGGCTATCGTAACCCTTTTTTGCTGTAAAATCTATAATTTTACCTTCCTTAAAGGTAATTGAAAAATCTTCAATTAGATTTCCTCTGTAATTTAATGGTTTGGAACTTACTACTATGCCATTTACTCCAGTTTTTTTAGGCAATGTGAATACCTCTTCTGTAGGAATATTAGCTATGAATTCAATATTTTCAGGTGCATGAGAAGATCCACCTAACCATAGATGATTTTCAGGTAACTCTATTTTTAAATCTGTACCCAACGAATTTTTATAATGAAGATATTTAAAATTATTTTCATTTAAGAAATTCATACTCTTTTTCAAATTATTTTTATGTTCTTCCCAGGAAGCCACAGAATCTTCTACATCAGATCTTACCGCCTTAAAAATGGCACTCCAAAGCTTTTCTACAGCTAATTCTTCACTTACCTCAGGAAATACCTTTTTTGCCCAAGCTTTAGTAGGTACAGACACCACACACCATACATTTTTATCACTCATAAGTCTTTCTCTATAATCTCTTAGTGCGGTACTGGAAGCTTTATTTGCTTTCATAAGTCTTTCTGGCTTTACATCCTTCATTAGTTCTGGATCTGAAGCTGAAATACTTAAAAATGCTGCGCCTTTCTCTGCATAAGATACGTATAATTCCTTTCTCCAGTTAGGAAATTCTTCAAAAATCTCTTCTGGAGCATTTAAGTATTTAATTTTTGCCAGTAATTCATCATTCCAGCTAACTTCTACATCCCTAGCTCCTTCTCTATAGGCTATTTCTGAAATTTCTCTAGTAAATTCTGCACATTCTATTGGAGAATTTATAACAAGAATCTGATCCTTTTGAATATTAATACCTTCTTTAACTATAAGGCTGGCATATTTTTTAAAAAAGTTATAATCCATGATAAAACTCCTCTCATTACTATATATATTTCTTCTATAAAACAGATATTATTCTGTCCTGTGAAAATAAGTATATCTTAAAATCTATGTAGTACTCTTATTAAACTGTAATTTTTGCTAGATTAAAATTCTGAAGCTAAACAACTTAAATCTTTACCAGTTACTCTATATACAGTCCACTCCTCCATTGGAACTGCTCCCATTTGTTTATAGAATTTTATAGATGGTTCATTCCAATCAAGACATGACCATTCAACTCTACCACATTTTCTTTCAATTGCTAGCTTTCCCAAAAATGAAAGTATTACTTTTCCAAATCCCTTGCCTCTCATTTCAGGTTTTATATATAAATCTTCTAAATATATTCCTGGTCGTCCTAAAAATGTTGAGAAATTATGAAAAAACAATGCAAATGCTACTGCTTCACCATTATATTCTCCAATTATAACTTCTGCCATTTTCTTTTCAAATAAAAATTCTTTGAGAATTTCTTCTGTAGCAACCACTTCATCTGTCAAGTTTTCATAATGAGCAAGCCCATTAATAAATTCTAAAATTAGTGCTGCGTCTTTTTCCTCAGCAAGTCTTAAGTTAAAATTTTCTACCTTTGTCTTAATCAATGAATCCATAAATTATTCTCCTATCTATTACAAAATCTGGTTTTTTAATCAAGGCATCATCAGAGAAATAACCAGTCAGTACACTAGTATATTTAACTTATTATTTATTTCCAGATACCTAATATAAAAACCGTCTCAAATATTAATTATAATGAGACGGTTTCTATTTTAATAAGTTTATTGTAACATTTCTATTTAAAAGTTTAAAGTATACATACATAATTTACTATATTATTTGAAATATTTAAATAATTTCATCAAAATTTCTATTATACATTAATCAATACATAAAAATCAAACTAATATTTTGCTTAATTCATCAATATTTTTAGCTATATATTCAGGTCTTTCTTTTTTCAATTCCTCAAAGGAGCCATAACCATATAATACCCCTATTGAATCAATTTTTGCTTCTTTTGCTCCAATAACATCATATTTTCTATCTCCTACCATAATTATTTTATCCTTATCCCAGTATTTACCCTGCTTCAATGCATAAGAAATTACTTCTCCTTTTTTGCTTTGTGTTCCATCCAGATTACTACCAGCTACAAATTTAAAATATTGGTGTATGTTAAAATGTTTTAATATCCGTTCAGCAAAAACAGTAGGTTTTGATGTAGCTATAATTAAATTCTTTTCTTCACTACAAAGTTTATTCAGTAACTCAATTATGCCCGTATATAATCTATTTTCAAATATACCCTTATCAGCAAAATATTCTCTATATTTATCTACTGCACTATTTGCGTCAGTATCACTGAAATTATAATATTCTTTAAAGGAATCCTTAAGAGGCGGTCCAATAAATTTTTTTAAATCATCAAGATTATTTTCAAATATACCAAAGTACTTTAATGAATATTGGATGGATTTTGTAATACCTAATTTAGGATCAGTTAAAGTCCCATCTAGATCAAATAAAATGGTATCATAAATTTTCTTCATATAAAAATTCCTTTCTGAAACAACTTCACATTGCATATATGCAAATAATAAATTATGGAACAAAATTTCAAAATAATTACTATTAGATTTTCAATCTCCCATACATTACAAAAATTATTATTTTTTATATTTTAACATATAACTCTAAATAATCAACTTATATAATGTAATCCTGACAAAAAGTTTTTCCCTCAATTTTATCCAATGCACAATCACGATGACTATAAAGTAACTAATGATGGAGTGTACCCTGGTGGACATCTTACCTATATTCAGACAGACGCACCTACTACAGATGATGGAATGGATAACAACTAAAATATATATCTTATAATATTAAAAAAGGCTTTCAGTAAAACGCTGAAAGCCTTATATTTAACAATATTTATGTTTATATTAATTTAGCTGCCTTTTAGTCATAGAAACTAAATAGTGCATCGATATTATTAGTATATATGCATAAAAGAATATCTGAATTATAAATACATAGCTAGCCTTTATTCCACCTGCAAAACCTATTATATATGTTAAAAATGTGGCTCCTAGGTTATTAAAAATTGTTATAACTGCTGAAGCTGCAGGAACATATTCATTTTCTACATGCTGAATAACATATCCTTGAATTGCCGGATATATTAAAGAAATAGATAAACCAATTACAGCAATTCCAATTAATGCTTGAATCTTAGTATTGCCTGATAAAATTATAAATATTCCAATAATAGCCATTATAGGTGAAATAGAAAGGAATTTCAATTGTCCAACCTTTTCTAAAAATTTATCTCCTACTACTCTTCCCAAAGTAAATAAAATCCAAAAACTAGATAGAATTGCTGGGACATCAGCTTTAGTAATACCATAATAATTTTCAAGGAAAGTTCCAGTCCAATTTGTTGTTGATATTTCAGCTCCTACATAAAAGAATATTGCAATAGATAATAGTAAAACCAATGGATTTTTTAGTATTGAAAAAGTATTATTACATTCAGCTCCTCTTTCACAAGAGTTATAAATTTCAATTTTTGACGAAATAATAATAAATATAGCTATAGTAATTATATGAATAATATACGTATAATTAAAATTTATATTATTGCTTAATATAAGTCTATCTATTGGTAAGATTAAAATTCCACCTAATCCAAAACATGCATTGAAAAAACTAAATTTTTGATATTGCACTGGAAGTAGTGAAAGCATTGTAGTCAAAAATAAAACTCCCATACCAACGGCTAAACCTGATATAAAATATCCAATCAAAAGTATATAAAAGGATTTTGAAACTAAAATTACAACACTGGCGATAATTGCGAATAAAAACCCTATCTGCAATCCTCTTTTAAGACTAATTAAAGATTGTAATCTAGCACTAACTATACTCATTATAAAAGAAGCACAATAAACCACCGGCGGCAGTATTGCAATAAGATCATTTGATACCCCATAAGTGTTTTTTATTGTAGTTATAAATGGTGACAATGTATTAGAAAATAGGGATAAAAAAAAGAAACCAAGAAAAATAATTATCATATTTTTGAAATTCTTATTCATCGTAATCCTCCTGTATATCATTTTATACTAATTAATCCTTCATTTTAATCCTTTACATTAGGATTAAATATTTTGGCTCATCTATACGATTTTGTAAAGATTGACATTTTATTAACAAAAACTACCATCCCTAAGAGTAATATTTATTAATATAAAAAACTCTACTATAAAATTCATATAATGAACCCATACTTTGATATGATATAATCAACTTATATTTCAGTTAATTATATCATATTCCTTCAAAAATGCAAACTAATTCTATCATATTCTTGCAAATATGAAAATAGATTTTATACTATATAATAAATAAGTTTCTATGCATATTTTCTAATTTACATTATACAAATCTTTTTAACATATTCATATTTAAGCAATTTATTCAATATATCATTAGCGTCTTTATTTGGGGGCAAAGTTACATTCATATAGATTGTTATATTACTCCTATCTTCTGTGTTTACATTTATTGAAGAAATTTTAAATTTTTCTTTAGTTATAGTATTAAAAATTACATTTATTTTATTACTATCAGCAATAACACCATTTAACACAATTTCTAATTCATAGCTATTATCATCTCCTTTAATCTTTTTTATTCTCTTATCTATTTTAAATACATCTCTAAGAATAAAATAAACAATTACTGTAGCAATTGCTGCTGGAACATAAAGGCCACTTCCAGCAGCCAAACCAACACATGCAATAAACCATACACTTGCTGCTGTTGTCAATCCTACAACATTCCCGCCTTCTTTAATTATACTTGCCATTCCCAAAAATCCAATTCCAGATATAACCTGTGCTCCAAGTCTCATTACATCTGCGTTACTTTTATTTAAGACATTATAATCTATGGATATTATTTGTACTAAAGTGGAACTGACACAAACAATAATATGTGTCCTCATACCCATAGACATACCTTTTTTCTGCCTTTGATAGCCTATTATTCCACCTAAAACACAGGCAATCAATATTTTTATAAAATCATGTATATATAACATATCTTCCCCCATTCATTGATATTACATCATGTATATGCTGTAAGCATGAAATAATTCCACAAGGCATTAATAAAGCTTACTTATATTCATATAAAAATTTTACAAAATAAGATAATGTCTTAAAAGGAACAAATATGCATTGAATTTGAGAAAGGTCCCATTATAATTATTAAAAATCAAACTTTAATAATTAAATATCTAAAAAGCTGTCTCATAATGCATATATATGCACTGTGAGGCAGCACCTTATTTGCAAAAGCCAAGCTTATATGCAGAATTTTTGGCATCAAAAATATTCCAGCTACAAAGTTTAGCTGGAATATTCATCTTATAAGCAGAGATTTTTACTATCCCTTTAATAGTTATTAGATTATATTGTTAAAAAAATTATTAATAAACTCAGCTGCAAATACTCTTTACTAATTTTCATCTTTTAATTTTGATATTAATTTTTCTACAGTCTTTGCTGATATATAATCCTCATCCTTTTTAATCAAAACCTTCTCATGACATGTAGAACATTTATGAATGCAACTCTTTGTTTCAAAATTTATTTTATTATCCTTTAGCGCTTTTACCAATTTATCATAATCAACGGTATGCTTACATACTTTAATTTTTGACATATTACATCACCCCTATCTAAATTCTATTATATCATTTAATGCTTAGTTGCATTTAAAATAGTAGAAATATCTACATCTAATAATATTAATCTCCTCCTAAAATCAATAAATTTTACTTATTTGAAGTTTATACCCCAAATAAGTCTAGACAAATTATCATCTATAATCTTCTAAGTTCTTCAGGCTTGTACCCATACTTTCCACTTAATATATCATCAATTATATCAATTAACTTTTTCTTATCCTGTGGTAATGTTCCCCCTATGGCTACATAGTTAGAGGCATGATTGCTTCTAAAAATACAGTTTTGTGCTTGAATATTTTTAATAAGTTCTCTGGTTTCCAACATAACTTCCTCAGGACTCAAAAGTTTAAAATCACCAGATTTAATATTCTCATATATATCTGTTTTTGGCTCAACCATAAGTGTTAGAAGGCCAACATAATCAGGATTAATGGAATTTATAACCTTTGCAGATTCTATAGAGTTTTCTCTCCATCTATCTTTTCCCCCTATACCAGAAATAAAAGTAACTGAAAGCTTAATTCCACTAGCTTTAACCTTTTTTCCTGCCTCTATTATTTCAGAGGAAGTAACACCCTTCTGTATTTCTCCTAATATTATATCACTGCCGCTTTCTATTCCCATATAGAGTATACCTATGCCTAAATGCTTTAATTCCTTAAGCTCTTCAGTAGTTTTTCTTAAAATATCCTTAGGAGCGGCATAGGCTGAAACTCTTTCGCATTCTGGAAATAGTTCTTTTATTTTAAATAATATATGTTTTAATTCCTTCATGGATAAAACAATAGAATCACCATCTGCTAAAAATATACGTTTTACGTAATTATATTTTTCTCTGGCATCCTGCAAATCATCTTCTATTTCTTCCAAACTTCTTATTCTAAATTTTTTATCCTTATACATGCTGCAAAAACTACATTTATTATGTGCACAGCCTATAGTCACCTGAACTATTAGACTATGAGCTTCGCTAGGTGGCCTGTATACAATTCCTTCGTACTTCATATATAAAAAATCTCCTTTATATATTATATTCTAATTGCTAATTACAATATATATGATGCAATAAATTAACTTCATTATGAAATATATTTTGTTTAAATGTTATTGATTAAATTGTGACTTAATATACTATTTAATAGTACTATATATAAGTTGTAATTGGTTCAAGTGCTTTTTCAAAGCAATAAAATACACCCATTCTAAATTCCAATGCACCTACTACACTATAACCTTTCTTTTCATATAATCTACAAGCAGGTTTATTGTCTATAAATGTATCTAAACGTATTGCTGCATAATTATTATCTCTGCAATATATATCTGCATATTCTATAAGTTTAGTTGCAATACCTTTACCCTTATATTTTGGATTAACACATAACCTGTGTATAACTAACTTCTTACCTTTATTATATTTCCAATCTAATTCCTCATATTCTTTGTCTTGGTATTCATTTAACACGACAAAACCTTTAATTATGTTTTCATCTCTATATACATAAAGATTTTCCTCATGTATATCTTCAATTATTATTTCTTTACTGGGATAGGTATGATCCCACTGATATATTTTCTGTTCATGCATATCAGCTACAGTAGCTTTAATTATTTTCATCATTTCATTTATGTCTTCAGTTGTTCCTTTTTCAATTTTCATTTAAATACTCCTTTGTAAATATCTATATATAGTTTCCTTATTATTATCTGTAATATTTTCAAAAATATTATTATTTATTGGCTATTCCATCTATTTCACTTTTAATACTCATTGCTATATAATCTGATAAATATATTTTCCTCTGTAAAATTTACTTTTATTTAATTTCATAATTTTATTATATATGACCACTCTATGCAAATCAATTTGTATAAACACCCAAAAATACTTATAATTAAATTAATATGTAAAGGAGAGGAGAATTTATAATATGATAAAATCAGATATAAAAGTGGGTTTTATTGGGACTGGAGTAATGGGAGCTGCCATGGCTTCCCATATATTAGATGGAGGCTACAAATTATCAGTCTACAATAGAACTAAAGAAAAAGCATTGGCTTTAATTAATAAAGGTGCCATCTGGAAAGCTTCTTTAGCTGAACTGGCTAAAGATTCAGATGTAGTTATAACTATAGTAGGCTATCCCAAGGATGTAGAAGAAGTATATCTAGGTCAAAACGGAATTATTAATAATATTAAAAAAGGTAGTTACGTTATAGATATGACCACTTCTAAGCCATCTCTTGCAAAGAAGATATATGAAGCTGCAAAAGAAAAAGATATCTTTGCTCTGGATGCTCCTGTATCTGGTGGAGATGTAGGTGCTGCTGAAGGTACCTTATCCATAATGATAGGCGGAGACAGGGAAGCTTTTGAAAATTTAAAACCAATATTCGAATTAATGGGAAAGAACATAGTACTTCAAGGTGGCGTCGGTGCTGGGCAGCATACTAAGATGTGTAATCAAATAGCTATAGCTTCTAACATAATGGGTGTATGTGAAGCTTTAGTATATGCAAAGAAATCTGGTCTTGATCCAGAAACTGTTCTGAAATCCATTGGTGCTGGTGGAGCTGCCAGCTGGCAATTAAGTGCTTATGCGCCAAGAATACTTAACGGTGATTTTGCACCTGGCTTTTATATTAAACATTTTGTAAAGGATATGAAAATAGCCTTAGAAGAAGCAGATGCCATGGGTCTAGACACTCCTGCCCTAAGTCTTTCAAAAAAGCTATATGATAAACTTATAGAACAGGGAAAAGGGGATCTTGGAACACAGGCCTTATATAAACTGTATTTAAAATAACAATAAAAACACTATGAAATCAGTTAAAATTATATGAATTTCATAGTGTTTTTTTAATTATGAAGCTTTAATCATAATTCTTATACACAAAATATATTTTGAAATAAGGCATCTTCAATGAAAATATTCTATTAATAATTTAAATTTGTAAAGATAAAAGCTTAGTATAGATATCCTCAATTAAATTCAATCCACCTCTGTACCCTACATAAGTATGATTTAATATGAGTCTATCTGTTATAGGAAGTCCTACACTCAAATGCAAACCATTTATTATATTTGCTATATCTACATCCCAGGAGCTTCCTAATATTAATGGATAGGTATTAATTTCATACTTATTCAATTCTTCATTTATAACTCCACCATCCTGTGAAAAAGTAACATCAGCGGTTATTTCAATATCAAACTCCTTAAAATATTCTATAATTTTATCTTTGAACTGATCTGGCACATCTTCGGTAATAAATTGATGTGCAGGTAAAAGTCCTAAGTCATTTACTAAAAATTTAGTTATTCCCAGAGTATAGGAAGAATCATCTATTATAAAAAATTTCTTTGGTAAATCATATCTAGATGCTACAAGAAATTCACCAGAACGAACTAGATAATGATAAAACTCCTCTTCTTTTTCCTTAATAACCTTATCAACTAATTCTTTATTTACTCCAGCAAAATCCGCTACTGTTCTTAGAAACTTACTGGTTTCCACTCCACCTATAGGTAATACTGGATAGTGTAAATACTTTGTTCCAAACCTTTTCTCCAAAAGTTTAGCTGCTTTCAAACCTATCCATGGAGAAATTACGAGATTAAATTCTGCCTTGGGTATGTTGTTTATAGCCTCTATGCCTCCACTATTATGGCCAAATAATATGTTTGCCTGAAGTCCAATGCTTTTCAATAATTCTTTAATTTCATTTAAATCCCCTTCCCAGAATGGATCATGAGTAGGCACTGATGCAAATACATTTACAAGTCCTTCAATCTTCTCCGGTGAAGGTTTTAAATATTGATTTATTATAGCTTCTAAAACCAATTCATGTCCCTTATATGCATCACCTTTAAATCCCCCTGTTTCTGCATATACAATAGGTATCCCTCTTCCTGTAAACTCTTTCACTACACTTCCTACATCATCACCCACTATATCCGAAATACATCCTGTAAGTACAACAAAGAAATCTCCATCCATTACCTGTAGAGTTCCTTCAATAAGTTTTCTTAACTTTTTTTCTCCACCAAATACTACATCTTTTTCTATCAAATTACTGCAGGGAATAGCATCCCCTCCTGAATATCCTGAACCTTGATGTCCTCCGGAGGAAGCCATGGCCGTAGTAAGTTTTGCACTGCATCCTGGACCAGCATGAACAATTGGAATAGCTCTTTCAATAGCGATAACGGTCTGCTGAGCACCCAATGCACAAAAATGTCTTGGTTCCTGAAGTATTTCACTCATTAGGCTTCACCTCCTAAAAATTTAAAGGCATTTTGTTTTAGCCACCAATCAGTATAGGGAAGCTTACTGTGTTCAGCAATTTTTTTTACAAACATAGGATTACTTATAGTATCCAAAATAACCTCTCCATAATTTAGTAGGCCCTGATAACCTATGGCAAAATGCTCATCTCCCATTTCCAAAGAGGGAATACCTAATTTACTTGCCCATATTGTACTAGCATGCCTGGTTATAAATAAATCTGGTTTCAAATTATATAATGTATTCACTAATTCAAAGGACTGCTTATTACAAATTGATAATTTAAAATTACCATAATTCTCTACAACATGCTTAAGACTATCAGCTTTATCGTCACCATTGTCAAATTTAGCATCATGATGCCAGGTACATCCTCCTACAAGCTCCATGCCAAGTTCATTAACAATAGCCATCATCCCATGGCCATGAGCGGCTCCAGCACCTATATATACCTTCTTGCCTTTTAGTTTTTTCCTTAATTCTTCTAATTTTGTAGTTATCTTCTCTTTTTCCTCCGCTATTAGCTTTTCAACTTCTTTTTCCTTATGAACCACTTTTCCCAGTTCTCTGAACCATGCATCTGTACCAGCAATACCATAAGGCGGTGGAGATTTTACTTCTGGTACTCCAAAATGTTCTTCAAGTCCTGCTGCAAAATAAGTACCTAGAGTAGCACATATCTGCACAGTAGCTGCCGCTTCAGAAATATGTGATAATTGTTCAATAGTAGTATAAGGAACAAGATAGTTAACCTTAAGTCCCAGTCTTCCAAAAAGTCCTGTAAAAATATCCTTTCCCTGAAAGTTAATTATATTAACCAAATCATTTCTTTTCTTTACGGCTGGTTTTACTATTTTTCTCAGTATTCCATGATAAGCTGCATCAAATCCCAATGCCCAAATCTTAGATCTAAAGCCTTCGCAAACTATGGTAATAACAGGTATACCTATTTCTATTTCCATTTTATTGCATATAGCTTCCACATCATCTCCAATTATTCCTGATGCGCAGGTAGTAGTTACAAAAATCGCTTTAGGATTAAATCTCCTTTTAGCTTCTTTTATTGATAACTCTAATTTCTTAGCACCACCGTATATTGTATCTTTCTCAGTTAAATTTGTGTTTATATAGTGTAAATTTCTAATAGGAAGCTTTCTCTTCTTTCTTCCTGATCTTCCAACCATATTTCTATTTGGTATATCTCCACTACAGCCTGCAGGGCCGTGCTCTACTACAGCAGCATCTTGTATATATACAAGTTGATTTTTCACTTGATTTGCACTGCAGGAAGTGCACTGCGAAAATGATCTGTCTGTATCCTTTAGACTGCCATCATGAGATTTTTTATATAGTTCTTCAGCATCTCCACTGTATCCTGAAACAGAACCTAATCTCTTTTCTCTAAGGGGAGCTGCAGTATCTTTTAAATTAATACTCATATTTTATTCATTCCTTTCAATAATATTTAGTGTATAGACTTGTACACTGATTGATTTTACTTATTTTATACATAGACTACATATAATCTATGTAGTCCATAATTTTACTACATTGAATTTTAGAAATAAAAAAAAGACTTTGGGCGGAATTATATTATTCCACACAAAGCCTCTGGTTTTCCAGTTAGCATTTGTTTAAAACTTCAGCGATTCTTACTTAGTAAAATTCTTTAAATTAATTAACTTAAAATATCTCTATTCTGTAAATCCCCTCTTTAGGAGATTAAATATTACAGACTCTAATCATAGGATAAGATATATTAGTGAAAATATATCATAGCTTTTTATAAATGTCAATATAGCACATATATAAAGTTTAACCTTAAATTGTGGAGGATGTAGATTACGAACTCTTGGAAGCAGGAAGCTCTTACTTCTTTAAGTTAGAGTAGTTCAATTCTCATTGTTATTAATTCTTTTAAATGTGATAAATCTATAGGATAAAGAATTTTTGCTGTTTTGTAGTTGCTCAGTATTCTCCACAATTCTCCAATCCTTATGATTTATATCTGGAAAGAAAACATCTCCATCAAATTCATCATCCACAGCAGTTATATACATCTTTTCTGCGTAAGGTAAAAGCTGCTTATATATATCTGCACCACCTATGACAAAATACTCTTCATCTTCCTTTAATGAAGCTAGAAGTTCTTCTATTGAATTAACTACAGTTACTCTATCATCTTCCACTTTAAATGTTTTATTTCTTGTAATTACCATATGATGTCTATCAGGCAAAATTTTTGGTAGAGATTGAAAGGTTTTTCTTCCCATGATTATTGTATGTCCTATAGTAATTTTCTTAAATCTTTTTAAATCCTCTGGTAAATACCATAATAATTCATTATCTTTACCTATAGCATTATTTTTTGCTACTGCCGCTATTATTGCAATCATTACACTGATACCTCCATTTTTATCTTTCCCCAGTGCTTATAATCAATTAATTTTATGTCATTTATAGTAAAATCATAAAAATTCTTAATTTTTGGATTTATCCAAAGCTTAGGCGCTTCGTAAGCTTTATCCAGTCTTTCAAGCTGCAGCTTCATACCTTCAACTTGATTTTTATAAATATGTGCATTATTAATTACATGAGTAAAAAGCCCCGGTCTTAAGCCAACTACCTGTGCTATTAGATGAACTAATACTGCATATTGAGTTGTGTTGAATGGTATTCCCAGCGGCATATCTCCACTTCTTTGTACTAACATACAATTGAGTCTTTCATTAGTGACATCCCACATAGTTTGAAATGCACATGGCTGCAGCATCATATCAGGCAAATCATCTATATTCCATAATGATACTATCATTCTCCTATCTTGTGGATTTGTTTTCAAAGTATTTATCAATTTATTTAACTGATCATACTTTGCTATCTGATACCCATATGCTTTACCAATGGTATTATTCTCATCTGCCCAGCTATCCCATATATGAATATTTCTTTCATCTAGCCAGGTGACGTCATTAGTTTGTTTTTGCCATATCCAAAGCATTTCCTGTACAGCAGTTTTAAAAGCTACAAATTTTGTTGTTAAAATTGGAAATTCTTTTTCAAGATCAAATTTCATAATTTGATGAGGTAATTTATAAGTTTCTACACCCGTTCTATTATTATCAAAATATCCATTTTCTAATATATCTTTAACTATTTTTAAATACTTGCCATCAGCAATACTCACATAACTCACCTCTTTAGTAAATAACCCTAAATGTTTTTTCTTCACTAGTAATATCTATTTTTTCAGAATATATATCCTTTACCTTTATAAATCTATTTCCCTCTTTAATCTTTATTTTAAATGCATCTATATCATCTTCTCTCCCCTGAACCTCCATCTCAACAGTTCCATCTTCACAATTTTTTACCCATCCAGTTAATTTAAAATGATCAGCCAAATACTGGGCATGAAATCTAAAACCAACTCCTTGAACTCTTCCATAAACCTTTATAAAATATCTATTTATAAAAATCACCTTTTCTCATTTTATTTTCAATAATGGCCTTTATATCCTTTACTAGCTGTATTGAAGCCTCTATTTCTACTTTTCTAATAGATAAGCTTTCAATATTGCATCCAATTGGTATTCCTTTATCTAATGCAAAATCTAATAATTCTTCAAATATACTTTTTGATAAATCTATTGATTTATCTAATATATCCTTTGAATGTATCAAGTCATTTTCTAACCATTTCGGTATATTTATACCAAGCCATTTCATAAACTCTAAAGTTTTTGTAGATCCGCAAGGAGTAAGCGTAAACAATATAGGCACCATTTTAATATTATTATCCTGACAATAATAAAAATAATCTGACAGTAGATTTTTTGAAGCCTCTATATTATATATTACCTGAGAAACAAAGAACTCACATCCACATTTTGCCTTACTAACAATTCTCATATGTTCATCATTACTTTTCGTATGCCTCTCTGGTATTACAATACCACCTAGCATGAAATTTTCATTAAACTTATCTTTTAACTTATATGCTTCTGATAAGTTTAATTTAACTTCTTGATTGCGTGAAGCGGCACCTACAAATACAGAAAATTTATCCCGCTGTGTCTCGGATGTTATGGACTGCTTTAACTCCTGTGAATTATATTTGCCAACGCAGCGATAAATGATTTTTTCTACCTTTAATTCCTTCAAATACTCTTTACCATATGCAGCAGGATCTATTGTTTCCAAAAATGGAAAAGGTCTCTCATCTTTCAATCTGTCAGTTTCATCTTGTATATCATATATAATCAAACCATCTATATCTATATTTTTTATTCTTTCCAGATGTCTTTGTGAAATTTCAGCAATTTTTTCTTTTGTATTATCCTTCTTTGGTGGTGTTATAGCATAAGTTATTATACCGGTTTCTCTGTTTAGTATTTTATCTTTTAGCATGCTCTTCTCCTTTTAAATAAATCATAACCTAAATTCTCCAAATAGTTTAGAAAATTATTTGGAGAATCTAATTTTTCTTACTTCTTTCATATCTTTAATGATTCTTTATTGAAATTTTAATTTCTTTTTCCGCTATAAGTTCTGCATATTCTCCAATAGGGAAAGTTATTCTTGGATTAGTGTGTCCAAAATCAGCATTAGAGAAAGTAACTTTCAAACCTATTTTCTTTAAGCATTTATCTGCAATAACTCTTGTAGCCTTATCTATCATATGGAAACTTCTTGATGGAGCTATGACTCTAATCTCATCCCCTATTTTTAATTTTTCTGGTATAATCATAAAATTTCTCCTTACATAATTTTGTTATGTACTTATTAATATAATAACATATTTTATGGTCATATTTAATATTACAAAATTATTTAAATTATATTTTTCGACAAAAAAACCGCCTTATAAAAATTACTTTTTTAAGACAGTTTTTTATTAATTTACATTATTTTCAATTTATTTACTTAAAGAATTTGTTTATGTTACATTTGAAACCATAAAGCATCTGGGTCATCGCCAGTTCTTTCGTCTTTATTTAAAGCATCTATAATCTTAACTTCTTCTTCAGTTAAGCTAAAATCATACACATTTGCATTTTCTTCAATACGGGAAGGTGTACTGGATTTTGGAATTACAACATTTCCCTTTTGTAAATGCCAACGAATAATTATCTGTGCACTTGATTTATTATGATGTTCTGCAATTATTCTAATAATAGGATCATTAAGTACTGCCCCTCTGCCGAGTGGACTCCAAGCTTGAAACGCTATGTGATTTTTATCTGCATACTCCTTAATTTTTTCCTGGGTTAAATACGGATGACATTCAACCTGATCAATAACTGGTTTTATCTCAGAATTTGCAGCAAGCTCTTCTAAATGATGAATTTCATAATTAGATACACCAATAGCTTTAACTAATTTTTCATTATACAATTTCTCCATTGCCTTCCAGGTTTCAAAAAAACGTCTTTTACTTGGCCAATGAACTAGTAAAAGATCTATTTGATCTATATGTAAATCTTTTAAAGACTGTTCCACAGTGCTAAGCGTACTGTCATATCCTTGATTATAATTAGCAACTTTAGTAGTTATAAATAATTCATCTCTTTTAACATTGGATTCACTTAATATTTTACCTAATAAAGCTTCATTTTCATAGAATTGTGCTGTGTCAAAAGCATGATATCCAACTTCTAGAGCCTTATTAATTGCCTCATACCCATTTTTCTCATCAGTAATTAAATATACTCCAAAGCCATGTTGTGGAATCTCCACACCATTATTTAAAGTTATTGTATCCTTAATTGATTTTACCATAGCATAAAACCCCCTCTATACAAATGCAAACTTCTATATTTATCCAAATATATAAAGATAATATATAAATTTTAACTTTATCTAAATATTTTATACTCTATTATTTCTACAGCAAGCTATTTTGTCGACGTCGACTACTTGTATTATATATAAATATATTATCATTTTCAATAAAGATTTCATTAACTAGCACAAAAATACATATTTAAGCTATAATATAAAACAAAAAATATGTCATAATTACAGCAATTATTTATACCATGTATTAAAGATAATTTATTGAAACACATATATTATAAATAATTTTTAATCACCAAATTATTCCTTTTCAAAATCTTTATATAATAAACTGGTCTGAATTCCACTGTTATTTTGATACTTACCCTTAGAATATCTATCATAATTGCCCTCAATTGAATGATAATATATTTGGCATATTTCTACATCTGAATATATTCTTATAGGCTGAATACAGTGAATTTCTAAAGTCCAGTATCCACAGAATCCAACATCTCCAAAACCTGCGGTTACATGTATAAACAAGCCAAGTCTACCCACAGATGATCTACCTTCAAGCATAGGAACAAATTTATCTGTTTCTGTATATTCCTTGGTTCTGCCAAGATAAAGTTTATTTGGTTGTAAAACTATCCCTTCAGGTGGTATTATGATTTTTCTAGCCTTATTTTCCTTTTTCATATCTAGAACTTCATCTTCATATACAAGTAATTCATTATGCAATTTCAAATTGTAACTATTGGGGTTTAACTGCTTTTCACTAAAAGGTTCTATTACTATTTCTTTTCCCAATCTATCTTTGATTTCTTTTCCAGACAATATCATTTTACTTTCTCCTTACCATCATGTGCTAATATCTAGGTTAAATTTTTCTTTGAAACAAATCATACGATTAAAACACAAAAGTTATAAATTAATTTTCATTTATAGTTGCTTCAATGTGAATCTTCACCATATATAGTATATATATTTTATTAAATATACTTTTTGTGAGATAATCACCATATAACTTAAAATAATATAATTCCTATTATTTATCCGATAACTAGTCGCTGTAACACTCTACCGTCTACAAGCTGGAGATAACAGCGACACGCTCCTGGATAATTCATCTAAACTCAGTGGAAGCACAAACTCCCACTGAGTAAGATTCATTGATAATATATATCTTATCATAATGGAAAACAAAATTATAGCACTCAAATTCATAATGAATAAAAGTGCTCTTATATTATAATTATTTCCACTCATCTTTAAGCAGTCCAAAATAATTTTCATTTCTAAATTGTCCATTGAAATAAAATCGTTTTCTTAAGCAACCTTCATGTTTAAAAGCTAATTTTTCAAGAATCAATTTGGAGTTTTCATTTTCATCATCTACTATTGCTTCAATTCTATTTAAAGGACTATTTTCAAATCCAATTTTAATAATCTCATTAAGAGCTTTGTGCATAAAACCTTGTTTCCAATAAGCTTTGTTAAGCTCGCATCCAATCTCCGCTCTAGTTGATTTATAATCAAAATTATGAAATCCACAGGTACCAATCAACTTATTATTTTCTAGATTGACAATACCCCATCTTATTGCTTTATTATCTTTATAATTATTAGTAAATGTAAAAAATAATCTTTCTGTATCTTCAATATTCTTATGTGGAAGAACATCATAATATTTCAATACTTCTTCATCGGAAAAAATTTCAAACATATCCTGAATATCATTAAAATTTAATTTTCTCAGCATTATTTCATTTGTTTTTATTTCCGGAAATTCTTTAAATAAATTCTTTGTCATATTATTTGCCTCTCTTTTGTAAATAAATTTATTGAATTCACTTTATTGTTCTTTGTAGAATTACCTACCTATAAAGATTTTATTACACAGAATTCTAAAGTGACTATTTTCCCTATCAATAGAAATTACTCTAGTTTAATTTCCAATTGAAACTAAAAAATGTCACTTTATAAATATTATGTATCAATTTGGTGAAAATTATACAAAAAACTTTATAAGTTGGATATATATAATTATCATGATATTCCTTTAATTTACTCGATTTATTAGAATAAAGTGAGGTTATGATGACTCCAATAAGCAATTTCAACTCTTTTATTTATCAAATACTCCACCTTGTTTCGTGTTTTTATATGCACCTTGACTTTTTCCAATGCTTTTATCTGCCCTTTTAAGAGAACCTTGCTGTGAACTTTTTTTCTTTTTCTCTTCAATTATTTTTTTCATCATTTCAATATTTTTATCTAACATATATTATCTCTCCTTCATATTTAATGTTGTGCTTAATATTAAATGTAGAAACTTGCTATGTAGCTATTTCTAATATAGTATTAAGATAGAGTTAAATATTACATATGTCTATAGTACTTACCTCTCTACAATAGTATCATTTTACACTAAAATCTGATATACTTATTATAAATTAAAATACTAAAAAAATAAGCTATGAATTTGTAGTATTAGCAAAAGTGAGGAGTACACATTTATGGAAAAAGATTATTTCAAAGACAGATCATATGAATCCAAATTAGTAAACTCTATTAATATAGGTGACACTGTATATATTTGTGAAAAATCTATGCAAAGATCTGCTTCTAAAATAGATGACCTAACACAAGGAGTTGTTATCCGTAAACTCACAAGACATGATCATCCAAGAGGGATAAAAGTGGAAATAAAATCTCCCAATGGTAAAACATTTATAGGAAGAGTTGTCTACTTAATAAGAGATGATAAAATCCTATATGGTAAGAGAATTTAATACATTATTTATTTCCTTATTTTCTGTAGTAATTATTAGTATATTCTTTTTCATAAATATAACCATTCCTTTCACTCTCCTCAAGGCACAAAACGTTTTTTGAGACTTTCTCCCTATACAATTTTTGACTTTTGTCTTAATAATTATTCTAAATTAATTAGTGAATTACACCTATACTCTATATTAAAATTTTTATGGAATTCGCCTGTTTGTAATTTATATAATTATACTATTTATGAATAAATCTATAATTTTGTTGGTGGATTTTCCTCATGTATTTCGACTCAAATTCAAATTTGTTTCCGTTTTTTAGATCATTTAAATATTTTATTGTCTCATAGATATCTTTCTCAGTTAAATTTAATGTATGACCAGCCATAATCTTTGTAAATTTATAACCTAAATATGCATTAAGAGTTTGTATATACGTGTCAATATCCTTATGTTCTACATATATAATTGGCTTTTCCAAATTATCGCCAACATACAATATTTTTTCATCATAGTCAAATATTGAAATACTATCCACAGTATGGCCTGGACTATAAAATATTTCTATTCCTTCATCAGGAAAATTAATACTTCCTTTAAAAGTAAGATTAGGAAGAGACTTTTCAACACTGCCTAATATATAATTTTCATTTTTCTTAAATTGCTCTTCCCAATGTTCATTCAATATCTCTCTACATAATTTATGACTAATTATTATATTTTTCTTAAAACTAGAGTTTCCCCATACGTGATCCCAGTGAAAATGCGTATTTATAACGATAACTTCCTTACTATTATATTTATCTGCTAATATTTTCTTTATTGGTATCATACTCTCAGAACCACAAAAAGTATCAATTAAAAATATCTTTGACTTCTTTTCAATTAAGAAAATGTTAGTGGTATACTCTTTTAGTTCATTATAAATAAATACATCGCAATTTTTACTTATTTTTTCATTTTTCATATTTCCTCCACATTTATCCGATGACTACCATCCGTAATACTCCCACTGAGTAAGATTCATTGATATTCCAACGCATGAATCCCAGTAAGAAAAGTATCAATTATAAAATTTAGACTTACATCAATATCTAATGGAAGTCCAAATCCACCTTTTTGCTCTAATGAAACAAATCCATGTAAGATACTTCGCAATCCACGGGTAGCATGCAGTGCTGCTTCACCTTCCAACCCATAAGCTTTCAGCACTCTGATAACAATATCTACAATTTTGCTTCCGGACCGCTGCACTTCTATATCACTTGGATCTGGGGCAAGAAGAGTTGCTTCATACAATCCCGGATGAGTACGAGCAAATGCTACATACACTCCAACCAGTGAACGAACTGCATCATCTTCTGCTAACCCAATGGTTGCATGTGCCAAAGTGTTATAAAATTGTTCCATACCATAAATGGCCAATTTTTTTCGCAAGTCTTTCAATCCATTTATATGATTATATAAGGATGGAGTGCGAATATGCAGTTTTTTAGCTACTAAAGCTAATGTTACTTCATCCATGCCCTTTGTATCTGCAATTTCTACTGCAACTTTCAAAATTGCAGACAAATCAACTCCCATTCTTGGAGACATATTATCATCTTCCTCTACTATTTTGTATTTTCTAAATTTTGTTCAGCTCTAGCAATGGCACCATCCATAGCAGTTACTGGCTGTTTTAGCATTGGTCCGTGACCAGCAGCAAGTAATGAAGGAAAATATCCTCTGAGTTTTCGTGCACTCTCTAGTGCTGCTTGCTTATTCCATGTTGCCATTGCAGGAAACGGAAACCATAGTCGAAGTTGTCCTGCTACAGCTATACCTCCTCTTGTTTGAAATGCATCTCCAGCTATTAAGGAATTATTGCGCGTATCTAAAAACGCCATGGACCCAGGAGTATGTCCTTGTGCTGATATAGCAATCAGTGAACCAATTTTATCCCCCTCTTTGAGTAAAATATTTGCTCGTGTCTTAAGTTTTTTTGGTACTGCTCCACGTATCGGCAAATTCGGTTCATTCAATTCTAATGTGCAATCTCCAGTCATCAACTTAGCATCGCGCTTTGAAATATATATAGGAATATCCGGGATGGCTTTTTTCAGTGCATCTAAAGAGCCTACATGATCCTCGTGTGCATGAGTCAAAATAATCTTTGTAATTTTTTTCCCGATACTATCCGCAGCCTCTATTATTTTCTTCCAGCTATAAGGTAGTGCAGCATCAATCAAAGTTAATCCATCTTCTTCCTCCACAAAATAACAATTAACAGGAAACAAATGTGGTAAAAATGTCAATTGATAAACTGTTTTTTCATGAATAATTCGCATGATATCATCTCCTCACCTTTTTTTTAATAATAAATTAATATAATAATAACTAATATGATTAGTTATTATACTAATGTCCTTAGTTTTATTATAACTAATAGTATTAGTTTTTTCAATACAAATTTTTATATTAATTTCTAAATTCATTTGTCCTTATTGAAAAAACTATCTTATAGTACTATAGCATTTATTTTTTACACTGTATCATCTGAAAGTTTATATTGTAATATCTCAACGACTTTATTCAAAAACACCGATCAAGACTTACTTTCAAAGCCCTAATCAGTGTTTTTCTATACTTAAATTACTTTTTTAGTTCACATTAAAATTATTTTAAATCGCTATTTTTCACTTTCCTTAAAGCTTTCCTTAACTTTATTTATATTATCCCTATATCTAAAATTAGTCTTTTCATCTTTTGCAACTTCTTCCATAAGAGCATGGAATTTATCTATATCATATATACCCTTTTCAGTGAATATCTTATTTAAAGTCTGCAATACTATCACAAGTTCCTCCATGGCACCCTCTGTTAATTCAACTCTTTGAAGCAGATTATTTAATATTTTTTCATTGTTTTCCATTAAAATCCCTCCTTTTTAATAAATTATTCTACATTATCTATTATAATCCTTCTTCTTATATCTTGTTTTTCCAAAATTATTCATATTATATATAACTTCAAAAAGGATTTAGATAAGACAGACGTCTTACCTAAATCCTATGGTTTTCAATAAATGTTTTAATACAATTTACATAATCATCCAATTGTCTATATGTAGAAGATGTTTAACACATTGATATAAATGGAATAGAGTGAAAAATATTTATTAATATTTTATAACATTTTCTCTCAAATATTCAGTGAAGCTTCTCATGGAATTTGAATCAGGAAAATTGGCTTGAGCCCTCTTAGCATTTCCCCCACCTCTTCCATTAAACTCTTTTAACTTCTCCTTAAATAATTTTCCGCACTCCACATCAAAGGAACCATTATGTGCAAATAAAAATCTATTATCCTTTAGAGAACTTAAAATAAGAATATATTCTTCGTCTTTTAAATGTTCATAAAGCTTGTCTAGAAAATCAAAGCCTTCTTCTTTATATTCAGCAGCTATAATTTTAGAGTCAGTCTTTGCTATTAATGCTTGTGCTTCACTTTCCGCTATTGAATTATATAAATTTGAAATTTTCTTTTTTAAATTACCTATTTCTTCTGTCTGATTTTTTACCTTATTTACTATCTCAGTATCTTCCACCGAAAAGCCTCTGGCAATTTCTGTAACGTAATCATTTTTAATAACATAATCCTTAAAGGCTCTTAAACCACATTTTATATATATTCTTGTCATGCCTTTATTCTTTTCCCATTTTACAACCTTAATGATTCTTACTTCTCCTGTTCTTCTAACCTGAGTACCACAGCAAGCACTATAATCCAGATTTTCCCCCATCTGTACCATTCGGATAGTTCCTTCAGCTGTAATAGCTTTTCTCAAAGGCAATTTTTCTGCTTCTGCCTTGGTTAAAAAATAAGTTTTTACAGGTTCGTTTCTGAAAACATAATAATTTGCTTCTCTTTCTGCTTTCTTTATCATGTCCTCTGTCATATCTTTAATTTTAATGTCCATAGTTACATACTCTTCTCCAAGGTGAAAACCTGCATTGGCAGCGTCATATAATTTGAAAAAGGCTGCTGACATTAGATGTTCTCCTGAGTGCTGCTGATTGTGATCCACTCTTCTGTCAAAATCCGCCTGGCAGTTGACTATTTTATTTGATGGCTTTTCTGACATAACATGGTATATAATATCTTCTTTTTCATATACATATTCAACCTTTATGTTATCCATAAAGCCTATGTCAGATGGCTGACCACCGCCTTCAGGGTAAAAGGGAGTACTCCTTAGTACCACTTCATATTTGCCATCCTTCTCTATTATATCTTCTACCTCACATTCTGCTTCGCAAAGATATGGGTCATTATAAAAAAGTTTTTCTGTACCATTAATCATATTATTCATATTCATTACTTCCCTTCCTTTTTATATAAACTTAAATTCGTAGTTTAAGAACACGCAAGTTGAAAATTAAAATTAGAAAAAATTGCACCCCTGGGGTAAATTGCATTTGTATAAACTTTAAATTTTTACAACTCTTCCATCATAGAATAAATATAAATACTGTTCCTTGACTTTCTTTCCTGTAATCTTGGTAAGTGCCTGAGAATAATATTTCAACTGATTTCTATACTTGTCTACTACAGCTTTCACATTTTTATCTGTTACATAATCTGTTTTATAATCTACAAGAACAAGACCATCTTTTTCTTCAAAATAGCAATCTATAGCTCCCTGAAGCATCATACTTTCATCTTTATAATCTTCTTCACACAATTCTACATAGACATCACAAGCCTTAAGTCTGATTACAAAAGGGATCTCTCTTTCTATATGTAATGATGAAAGCATTCTTTTACCAATTTCACCCTGAAAAAATCTTTCTATCTTCTTTATATCTACAGCTTCAGCTTGCTTTTCTGTTATAAGCTCCTTAAAAATCATCTTTTCCATTTGTGATTTTATACTTTCCTTTGTTATAGGTAAGCTAAAATCAAGTCTTTGCATTACTGCATGCATGGCGGTTCCCTTTTCTGCAGGCGTAAGTCCTTTTCTTTCCTCCAAGAACACTGGTCTTTTCTTTAATACTGGCGGAAATATATTTCTGGAATATTCATCCTCAGAGCTTTGTTGCCTTTTTAATTCAGTAACCGACACACTGGAAGGTAACCCCTTAGCCAGATCATATTTATATTTCCAGCTGAGTCTTCTGTCTATTTCCTCATAATAAGGAGTTCTTGGCGCTTTAGTTTCTATTTCAGAGAGAATATTTTTAAGTACTTCTATTTTACTGAGTTTTTTATTTTCATGCTCAAGTTTAACTTTACTACTAGTATCGTCCTCACTAAAAACTTCATTTTCAGACAATATTATATTATCTTTTACAATCTCATCTCTAGTCCAAAGCTTTATTTTCCATTGAGACTCATGACTAAGTTTGAAATTATCTTCTATAGATACATCAGCTTTTTCTCTTAAAACTTCTCCAGCTTCATGCTTAATAACAGCAGGGCATATCCAATCCAGGTAGCTCATTCCCCTAAGTATTATATTTTCTGATATCTTTTCTTCATTACTATTTATATCCTCTGCCCAGTTTTTACTTGCAGCTTCAATATCCCTTACAGCACCTGTTATTATAAGTTTTTCCTTAGCTCTGGTTAATGATACATAGAGTATTCTCATTTCCTCAGAAAGACTTTCCAGCTTTATTTTTTTCTTAATGGCATTTTTAAATATAGTTGGATATGATATTCTTCTCTTAAAATTAACATAATCCGGCCCTATTCCAAGGTCATGATGAAATAATACAGTTTTTGTCATGTCTCTCAAGTTAAAATTCTTACCACAGGCTGCTAGAATAACTACAGGAAACTCTAAGCCTTTACTCTTATGAATACTCATTATTCGCACTACATTTTCATTCTCACCTAATATTTTAGCACTTCCCATGTCTTTGCTGCTTATTTTCAATCTGTTTATGAAGTTTATAAAATTAAATAGCCCCTTATAGCTTGTATTTTCATATGCTTTTGCCCTCTGAAACAGTATTCTTAAATTTGCCTGTCTTTGAACTCCTCCTGGCATAGCTCCAGCATAGCTGTAATAGCCCGTTTCAGTGTATAAATGCCATATAAACTCATCTATAGGCATATGCAGTGCCAAATCTCTAAATCCTTTAAGTAACCTTACAAAATCATAACATTTTTTTGCCAATTTCTTGCTTATACTTTTTTCTTCATCCACCTTTATATATTCTACATTAACATATTCAGAGCCCTCATCATATTCTGCATAGATGTCCTCATCACTATATTTAAATTCCTCAGTATTTCTATTTGACTTTTCCCTATTATATTTAAGATTCTCTAGGCTGCCTCCTTCATTTTTAGCATAAATACTTTCATTATTTTCAGTACATAGTTCATCATATTTACTTTTTACAAGCTTCATCAATTCATAAAAGGAGCTGCTTCTATCCAGTGACCTTATATCTATAAGATCCTCATCCGTAAAGGAAGCTATAGGAGAACGTAATACCGAAAGCATTGCTATATCCTGTAGAGGATTATCTACTATTTGCAATAATGAAATTATTGTCTTTATTTCCGTAGTTTCAAAATAGCCACTGCCTGTATCTGCAAATACAGGTATGTCAAAAGCCTTTAATTCCTCCGTAAAAGTAGGAGACCAACCTGCTGTGGCTCGAAGCAGTATTACTATGTCCTTATACTGAATACTTCTATAGTTATCAATATTTTTATCAAAAACAGCATAGGGCTTATCTTTTTTATCTATTAATTCCTTTATTTTTGAAGCTACCATTCTTGCCTCAAGTCTTATATTATCAATATTTTCTTCTTCCTCATCATCTAGGGTATCAGATTCTGAATTATTACTGTCTTGAACTTTGCTTTTTTCAATTATATGAAGTTCATTGACTCCAAGTTCAGTAAATTCATCCTCATTCACCTCACTAAACTCTGCTCCTGCCTTTAATTCTTCCCTTTCATCATAATTGAGTTCTCCTATATTTTCAGACATTATGGCCTTAAATATATAGTTAGCTCCATCCACTACTACTTTCCTGCTTCTGAAATTTTTAAATAATAATATTTTTCTATTTTTTGCTCCTGATTCACTGGAATAATTAATATATTTATCAAGAAAAAGCTCAGGCTTTGCCTGTCTAAATCTGTATATGCTTTGCTTTACATCTCCTACCATAAACAAATTTGGATTTTCACTGTCATTCCTTGATATAGAATTTAATATAACCTCCTGTACTAGATTACTGTCCTGATATTCATCTATTAGAATCTCTTCATATTTTTCTCTAAGCTCCAGTGCTGCCTTGGAGGGAACTAGTTCTTCCTTTTCGCTTGTATCTGTAAGTATCTGCAATGTAAGATGTTCAAAATCATTAAAATCTATTATACCTCTACTTCTCTTTTTCTTAATGTATTCTCTATCAAATTCTATAACCAGTTCTCCAAGGCATTTCATAATCGGATATAATTCTCTAATATGATCCTCCATTGTATCTCCAGTAGAGCTTAATATTTCTTCCTGCATATCTTTTATTTGCTTTTTATATTTATCTCTTATTTTTTGTACCTGATCTTTTTTATCTCTGTTTACATCTTTACCACATCTCTTTAATGCTGGAAATTTTACAGAGCTTAAGCATTCTATAAAGCTGTTCCATGAACTTTTACTCTCTATGACCAGATCATTTATCATTGCCAGATCTTCTTCATAAGACTTAGCATAAGGTTCCAGAGTATTCTCATTATTAATAATTGTCAAAGCCTTTTCTATTACTTTATTAATACCTGTAAGTTCAATTATTACATTAGATAAAATTGACTTTGCCCAAATTGAACTGCCAAAGTCAAAGTCTTCCTTTATATTGAAAGCCTCACTCATATTCTGAAGCCACTGCTTTGGCCAGGGACTGCTTTTCGCAAAATTATAAAGAGAAAGTACCATTTCCATAAGAGCTGAATCATCTCTGTTGGAGCAATAACATTCTACCAGATTTAAAAATTCTTCCTTGTCAGATTCCTCATACTTTTTATCAAAAAGTTCCTCTATAGTTTCATTTTTCAATAACACAGCTTCTGTCTCATCAGCTATTCTGAATTTAGGATCCAAATCTATAAGGTGAAAATAATTTCTTATTATATCAAGACAAAAGGAGTGAATTGTAGTTATTCTTGCCTTATTCAGCAGCACTAGTTGTCTTTGCAAAAGCTTTGATTCAGGATTCTTAAAAAGCTCCCTTGATATGGCATTTCCAATTCTCTCTCGCATTTCTGCTGCTGCCGCATTAGTAAATGTAACAACTAATAATCTGTCTATATCCACAGCTTTCTCTTTATCTGTAATCATTTTTATTATTCTCTCTACAAGAACTGCCGTTTTTCCTGCACCTGCCGCCGCCGCTACTAACAAATTACATCCCCTGGTTTCAATAGCCTCCCTTTGCTCCTCAGTCCAGTTATTGCCCATTGTTTTCACCTTCCTTATCATTCTCCTTACTAATCAGGCTCCAAACTTCCTCATCACTTTTATCGTATATGTATCTATAGCCGTTATCATCTATAGATGGATCAAAGGCACATATGGAGGAATACATACAAAAATCGCAAGGTACAGAGTCCTTATTTTTACAAGGTTTAATACTTATATCTCCACTTAACATGCTTTCACAATTTTTAGCTATTACATTCTTTACATGACTTCTCAAAAGTTCAAATTGATGCCTTGAAGCTGCCTGAGATTTTCCTAAGGAACCATCTTTATTTATTCTTGCAGGAATAATCAGTGAATTACCTTCCATTTCTCTATCCATCTCTTTAATTATTTCAGGATCATCTATTAATAAGCCTTTCATTTTAAATCTTTTCATTATTTCCTTTTTAAGTTCATCATCACTTAAATCCTTATTACTTTTTACCAGAGGATCATCTATTTTAAAATACAATATGGCCCCTGGAATAGGTTTTTTATCTAGATCTTTTCCCTCTTCTGTAAGTATGGCATCAAGATAAAGTAAAAGCTGCACCTGTAGTCCATAATACACATCAGAAAGTTTAAAAAGCTTATTTCCAGATTTATAATCTATTATTCTTATATAGGTCTCCCCTTCTTTAACCAACATATCGATTCTATCTATTCGCCCTATGAGCTTTATCTCTTCACCAGAAGGTAATCGTACAATTATTGGTGGATAACTCCCCTGTTCACTAAAATCTATTTCATAACCTACAGGTTTAAATCCACTTCTCTTTATATGATTTGTTATTACAAGAGCTGTTTTAGTAAGTACTCTTTTAAGCCTCTCTGTAAGATATTTATACCTTGGAGAGCTATTCAAAATAAAGCTATTACTCTTTTTAACATTCTTCTCCACTATACTGCTTATATTTTCTTCACACCAATTTTTATCAAGCTCATCCCAGGAAAGCTGTTCTTCTTTTACCTTTTCACTAAACTCATCTATTATCTTATGCATAAAGGTTCCTATATCAGGATAGCTCAGCTTAAATACCTTTCTCTCTTTGGCATTTAATCCATATTGTACATAGTAAGCAAAAGGACACTGGGCATATCTCTCCATTCTGGATACATTTATATGCATATTATCTCCATAGAGTTTTTTAGCTTTTTCACTATTTATGAGTTGGGTTTGATTTGTGTAGGACGCTCCACTGAAGGCTCTTTTGCACTTTTCTCGCCAGTATTCATAGCCGCTAAACCATTTATAAACATCTCTCCAAAGCATAGCATCATCATTTTCATCTAACCTTTTTCTAAGCACATAAATAAGATGATTAAATGCTGGAAGCTTTGCATCTATAAGCTTTAGTCTATCCTCATCACTTTCTTCAAAAACCAAATCACTTTCCTCTGTTATATTGGTATATATGGTTTTTAATCTGGAAACTATTATAGAAGGTCTTAAGCTTTTACCTTCGTAATCTGCCATAGGATAACTTATTCTGAGATATTTGCCTGGAATTGTTAGAGTAGTATATACTAAAAATTGCTCTTCAAATGCAGCTAATCTTGTATTCTTTGCCAGCTCCACTCCTCTATCCTTTAACAATTCCCTATCCCTATCGCTTAGTATTCCCTCTTCATTATTCACCGATGGAAATACTCCGTCATTCACTCCAACTAAATAGAGAATGCAGATATCATGACTTTTTAGCCTCTCCACACTACCAACTAGCACTTGATCCACTGTAGGAGGAATCAATCCCATTTTATGCTCCCTAAAACCTATGGACATAATTTTAACAAATTCTTCAAGAGTAAGAGGTGTATCTCCCATTACTTCAACGGTTTGATCTAATAAATCTATTATTATATTCCATATTTGACTGTATTCATTGGCAAGAGTCTGTCTTTTATTTTCCTTAAAATCTTCAATTAATGCCTCCACTTTTTCCGGAACCTCTATTTCCGTTAAAAATTCAAATACAGTTCTGCAAATTTCTTCTCCATTTCTCTTTCCTCTAGTGTTTTTATAAAGCTTTTTTAGAGGCTCTATAACAATACTTCTTATAGAATTGACTTTATTTAAAAGCTCCTCTTCCTGAAGAGATATTTCATCTCTTCCAAATAGTGAATCCGGCCTATAATTCCAAATTTCTTCCTCCAGCCATTTTTTCTTTCCCTTTATTCCTGAGGCTAGAACATAATTTTCAAGAATATCTACTTCTTCAATTGTCACATTTGTCAGTGTAGTTTTTAAATATCTGAATACAGCTTCATAGGACCAATTTTTAGTGAGAATTTCTATTACAGATGTTACAAGTACAACTATCAGATTTCCTTCAATATTTCTCTTTTCATCTATGAAATAGGGTATCTCATGTTCTTCAAAAATTGAAGCTATTATAGTTTCATAATTTTCCAGATTTCTTGTTATAACAGCTATATCCTTATATCTATAGCCTTCATCTCTGCACATTCTTATAATGTCTCTGGCTGCACCCTCTATTTCTGAATATGTATTTTGTGCTCTAAAAAGTTTTATATCTGAAGTTTTGCTTTTATATTTTTCGTAGGGGAAAACAAATAGATTTTTTTCTAAAAATGCCATTTCATCACTGCTCTTAAATCTATAAAAAGGCTTTTTGGTAAGTACTATGGGTTTATCTAATTTAACATTATTATTTCTTGCTATTTCTAAAAATCTATCTTCCGTTCCCTTAGTGAATTCAAAGATATCCGTACCATAGTTTTTACCATCTACATAATCACTGGTTAATGCTACATTTACTCTTTTTGCCTTTCTTAAAAGTTTTTCAATTATTTTATACTGCTGCGGAGTGAAGCTAGAGAACTCATCAACCCATATTTCAGCATTATTAAAGATTTTTGATTCTTCTAACTTTTCCGCAAGCAAAGTTAAGTCATCATCAGCATCTATATAATTTTTATGTAGTAAAGCTTCAAATTCTCCATATATTTTACTTAAATCCAAAAGTTTATCTTTAAGATTTATATTTTTATCCATGTCCTCTGCAGTTTTTAAAAGCAATTCTGGAGTAACTGAATATCTTTTAAATTCACTTATTGAATCCGATATAGTATTTATAAATCCCTGCTGAGCTGCAGCTCCTCTAAATACGGTTAACTCCTCCAGTATTTTATCTACTATATGCGAAATAAGCATACATTTGCCAGCAGAATCCATGTGCTTATGAGTAATTCCACCAACTTCATTCATCACCCTAAAAGCCATTCTTTTAAAGCTGATAACTCTAACCTTTAAATTTGATTTTTCTCCAATGGCATTCAAAATACTCTTTTCTGATTGAAAGGAAAACTGCTCTGGCACTAGATATATAAGTGGATACTCTACATCTTCTTCTACTTTTTTCTTTATATCCTCTATGCAGAAATTACTTTTACCACTTCCTGCTCTTCCATATATAAATCTTAAACTCATAAATTTACAAACTCCTTTTAAATTTAAATATATAATAATAATCTATAGTGAATATAGTTGAAGCTTTCACTGGTTAATGAACAGAAACTATCAAGTTACTTCTCGATTTTCTTATATTACTAATTAAAAGTATATTTATATTTTATCACATTATTTTTATTATTCTCATTTTACTATAATAAAAAACCATTAACTTTATAAGATTCACACATATCAAAACTTTAGTTAAAATATTAAAAAGCACTGAATTCTATGGCAAATACGTTAGAATTCAATGCTTTTTCTATAATAATCTATATTAGTTATATCTTATTTATATATAGGGAACTTATTGCATAAAGCTGTTACTCTTTCTTTTAATTCAGTTAAATCCTGATCTCTCTTTTCGATAGCTTCATTAATGAAAGCCGCAACCTGCTTAATTTCTTCCTCTTTAAAGCCTCTGGTAGTTACAGCTGCTGTTCCTATTCTTATACCACTTGTAATAAAAGGACTCTTTGTCTCAAAGGGAATTGTGTTTTTATTTGCTGTAATTCTCACAGAATCTAAAAGTTTTTCTGCATCCTTACCAGTTATATCTTTGTTAGTTAAATCTATGAGTATAAGATGATTATCTGTACCCCCAGATACCAATCTGAAACCATATTTTGTAAGTTCCTCTGCAAGCACTTTTGCATTTTTCACTATTTGATTGGCATAATCCTTAAATTCAGGCTTTAAAGCTTCTCCAAAGCATACTGCCTTTCCAGCAATTATATGCATTAATGGGCCACCCTGTATTCCAGGAAATATTGTCTTGTCTAAATCCTTTGCATATTTTTCTTTACAGATAATAGCTCCACCTCTAGGTCCTCTTAAAGTCTTGTGGGTTGTAGTAGTTACAAAATCTGCATAAGGTACTGGTGATGGATGCATTCCTCCAGCTACAAGACCTGCTATATGAGCCATATCTACCATTAAATAGGCTCCAACTTCATCACTGATCTCTCTAAATTTCTTAAAATCTATTATTCTTGAATAGGCACTGGCACCGGCTACTATCATCTTAGGTTTATGCTCAATTGCTTTCATTCTAAGTTCTTCATAATCTATAGTTTCAGTGTCCTTGTTTACTCCATAACTTACTACATTAAACAATTTTCCTGAAAAGCTAACTGGACTTCCATGTGTTAAATGTCCACCATGACTTAAATCCATACCAAGTATAGTATCTCCAGGCTTTAATACTGAGAAATATACTGCCATATTTGCCTGTGAACCAGAATGTGCTTGTACATTTACATGATCTCCACCAAATAATTCCTTCATTCTATCCCGTGCTAAATCTTCTACCTGATCAACTATATGACAACCACCATAATATCTTTTTCCAGGATAACCTTCTGCATATTTATTCGTAAGATATGATCCCATAGCTTCCATAACGGCTTCACTAGTAAAGTTTTCTGAAGCTATAAGTTCAATATTATTTTCTTGTCTTTCATGTTCTTTTGCTATTATTTCATATACATTCTGGTCATTTTCCTTAACGTTTTGAAAATCCAATGTTTACACTCCCTTTTATTAATAAATAATAATATTATTCCTATATAGGCTACATTAAATATCCATACAGTAAAAAGTTATTTTAATTTAATAATTATTTTATGTACATATTAATGAAATGTAATATTTTAATTGCAGCTTATATAATTTCCACTATAATTATGATTATATAATGTAAATTGAAATAAAACAACAGTAATTTGAACTATTTATTTGTGCTATAATATGCTTGTAAATTTATAAAGCTTGTGAAAATAAATAGTAAGATTCAAAATAGACCAGCATACTGACAAGTTATTTATTTGAATATGGCTAAATACTATTAAGGAGATGCAAATGGAGACTAATAAAATATTAGACTTAGCTGCAGAAGCTGGTAAAATAATGCTTGAAAATGGAGCTGAAACCTATAGAGTTGAAGAAACAATGATAAGAATATCAAAAGCTCTTGGAGTTGCTTCCTTAGATGCATATGCCACCCCTACAGCAATAATAATTTCAGGTAAGAATGCTGAAAATATAAATATTTCAGTTATAAAGAGAATAGTAAACAGAACTTTTAATATAGATAAAATATCTAAGATTAACGATCTTTCAAGAATTATAGAAAGAAAACAATTAACTATTGAAGATGTAGAAATGAAACTTATTTCAATAAAAAATAGTCCTTCCTATTCCAATAAAATGACCTTATTGGCAGCTTGCTTTATTGGTGCATTTTTTACTATACTGTTTGGTGGTAATTTTAAGGACTTTTGGGCGGCTTTTATTATAGCTGGAATTATAAAATATTCAACAAATTTGATATCAAAATTTAAAGTAGATTATTTTTTTACAAACATAGTAGGAGGTGCAGAAGCTGCACTTCTGGCAATTATTTCTTACAAACTTAGCCTTTCAACTCACTATGATAAAGTTATAATTGGAGATATAATGCTTCTAGTACCTGGACTTGCAATAACAAATGCCATTAGAGATGCCATGAATGGAGATTTAATTTCTGGAACCGCTAGAGCAATCGAAGCTTTTTTTATAGCTGTGGCTATAGCTGTTGGTACCGGTATGGTTTTTAAAATTTGGTTTGCGTTTTCGGGAGGTATAAATATATGATTATGTATGCCCTTTACTCCTTTATTACATCTTTATGCTTTGCAATAATCTATAATATAAAGGGAAAAAATGTTTTTATAGCAGGTATAGGCGGTGGTATTTCCTGGTTCGTATATTTAATAGTGCACCATTTATATAATTCAAATATATTATCCTTATTTTTAGGAGCTATAGCCGCATCTATTTATTCTGAAATAATGGCAAGGCTGCGTAAGGCTCCAGTAACTACTTTTATAATATGCGGTATTATACCTCTGGTACCAGGTAATGGCATGTATTACACTATGTATGAAACTATCCTTGGCAATACAGCAAAGGCCACTATTTATGCTATCCAAACTTTAGGTGCTGCTGGTTCAATAGCTATAGCCATTGCTATGGTATCCTCTTTATCAAAGCTTCTGTTTTTGAAGAAAAAGCCAATGGTTTAATATAAATTTCACCATTAATCCCACAACTCATTGTTAAAGGGGCTGTCTCAAAAGAAATCAATATTTATTTCTTTTGAGAACAGTCTTATTTAATTATTAAAAATTAGATTTTAATAATTATTTTCAATAGTAGAATAGTTAAAAAGCTGTCTCGCAATGCATAGATATGCATTGTGAAACAGCTTCAATTTTTCTGTTATATAACAAAAAACTCCTGCTGTGCCGTTTCATGAACTTAAAAGATAACCCGCTCTCAGCAGGTGGGCACCGCCTTCCTGCTTCTTGTTCTTATTTATACAAATAAGTATCATTCCACAGGGAGAGTTAGGTTCCCAGGAAAAAAGTGTTGGGTCAACATAAATTCAATTCTCGTACACAGTAGGAGTTCTATTCAATTGTTCTTTCTATAAACAGAGTTTCTTGGTATCAGATGGAGTTTTTGTTTATGACCTCTGATGCTTACTAACAGAGTTCTTGGTATCGGTATTTTCGATACTTAGAAATCGTTGTCCTTTAGGGTAAATCGTTATCCAGGGACGTAGCCACTCTTTACTCTCACTTTACGAAAAGCGATGGGAGTATTAGAGTTGGTAGTCATCGTATAAATCTATTATACTACAGTAACTTAGTTTTTAGAATGGTAATTTTTATATTATTTTTCCTCTTTTGCTATACTTATACCTAATTCCTGAAGCTGTTTTTCATCTACTACATTAGGTGCTTCTGTCATAACACAGGCAGCATTTTGATTTTTAGGGAAAGCTATAACATCCTTTATATTTTCTGTACCTGCAAGGAACATTATCATTCTATCAAAGCCATAAGCCAATCCGCCATGTGGTGGTGGACCATATTTAAAGGCTTCCAGTAGGAAACCAAATCTCTCCCAGGCACTTTCCTTTGTAAATCCAAGGACTTTAAACATTTTTTCCTGAAGATCTGTTTCATGTATTCTAATACTTCCTCCGCCTAGTTCTTCTCCATTTAAAACTATATCATAAGCTTTAGCTCTTACTCTTCCCGGGTCACTTTCAAGATACTCAATATCTTCATCCATAGGCATTGTAAAAGGATGATGCTCTGCTTGGAATCTATTCTCCTCCTCATTATAGGATAGAAGAGGGAATTCAGTTATCCAAACAAATCTGAACTCTTTATTATCCTTTAACAGTTCCAGCTCCTTTGCAAGGTGCAATCTTAATTCACCAAGGGCTTGAAATACTACGCTGTTTTTGTCGGCAACTATTAATACTAAATCGTTAGTCTTAGCACCTACCGCAGCTATTATAGCCTTTAACTGCTCCTCTGTAAGAAATTTTGCTATTGGGGATTTTATTTCATTTTCCTTAACGGCTATCCAAGCAAGGCCCTTTGCCTTAAAGGTTTTAACAAATTCTCCCAGCTTATCTATTTGTTTTCTTCCCATGGCACCACAGCCTTCAGCTTTTATAGCCCTTACACTTCCGCCATTCTCCAGAGCATCCTTAAACACTTTAAATTCAGTATCTTTAACTACTTCACTTAAATCACTTATTTCCATTCCAAATCTTAGATCTGGTTTATCACTGCCATATTTCTCCATAGCTATTTTGTATGGCATTCTCTCAATAGGAGTTTTAATTTCCACTCCAGCCACTTCTTTAAATACTCTTGTTAAAAGTTCTTCATTCAATGCTATTATGTCATTTTCCTCTACAAAGGAAAGTTCCATATCCACCTGTGTAAACTCCGGCTGCCTATTTGCTCTTAAATCCTCGTCTCTAAAGCATTTTACAATTTGAAAATATTTGTCAAAGCCTGAAACCATCAAAAGCTGCTTAAAAAGCTGTGGTGATTGAGGTAATGCATAAAACTTCCCATTAAAATTTCTGCTTGGTACAAGATAGTCTCTTGCACCCTCAGGAGTACTTTTAGTAAGCATTGGAGTTTCAACTTCTAAAAACTCTTTTTCATCTAGAAAGTCTCTTATAATCTTTGCAGCTTTATGCCTTATTTTGAAAATACTCTGCATATCCGGTCTTCTTAAATCAAGATATCTGTATTTAAGTCTTATATTCTCTCCTGCATCCAGATTTTCTTTTATGTATATTGGTGGAGTTTCACTTTCGGATAAAATTTTTATATTTTCTCCTAGTAATTCCACCATGCCTGTAGGCATATTTTCATTTGGTGCTTCTCTTTTAACTATCTTACCAGTAACAGCTATACAGTATTCAGACTTTACAGTATCAGCTTTTGTAAAGGCATCACTATTTATTTCTTCTCCAAACACCACTTGAAGAAGTCCTGTTCTATCTCTTAAATCTACAAATACAAGACCACCTAAATTTCTCTTTTTCTGAACCCAACCCATAGCAGTAACAGTATTTCCTATATTACTTTCTCTAAGGTCACCGCACATAACGGTTCTTTTAAGACCTTTTAATGCTTCTCCCATATTACTTCCTCCTAAAAAATTAATGAAACCTAGTCTATTTAATCTTTAATACAATATCCTCTAAATCAGTTATATCTATATCTATCTGCTCTCCATCATTCATTCTCTTAAGTTTTGCTCTTTTTTCATTAAGCTCCGATTCTCCCAATACAATAGTATAGGCAGCCTCAATTTTATTTGAATATTTCATCTGTCCTTTTACATTTCTGGACATGTGATTGCAATCACATTTTATGCCTTTTTCTCTTAAGGAATTCACAATTTTTAATGCTTCTATTTTACTAGCTTCATCCATTGATGCAATATATAAATCTATATAATTAGACTTTGGAATTTCTATTCCCTCTTCTTCTAAGGTAAGTATAAGCCTTTCAAGTCCCATGCCAAATCCTACTGCTGGCATTTCTGGCCCTCCTATTTCCTGAATTAAGCCATCATATCTTCCTCCGCCGCAAACAGTAATATCCTTATTTATAATCTCAAATACTGTTTTAGTATAATAATCAAGTCCTCTTACTATAAGTGGGTCTATCTTAAATTCTATGCCAAGAGCAGTAAGATAGCTTTGTAATTTATCAAAGTGTTCTCTGCAATCGTCACATACATAATCCAGTATGACAGGTGCACCTTCTACAATTTTCTTACAATCTTTATTTTTACAATCCAATATTCTCATAGGATTCTTTTCAAATCTTGATTTACATACATCACATAAATCATCATAATTTTCCTTTAAATATGCTTTTAAAGCATCATTATAGGTTTTTCTACACTTTGGACACCCTATATTGTTTATGTTTAATTTAAGACCCCTTATTCCAAATTCTCTAAAAGCTCTCATGGCAAGACTTATAATTTCTGCATCCAAAGAAGCTTCCTTTGATCCAAAAATTTCTATACCAAACTGATGGTGCTCTCTTAGTCTTCCCTTTTGAACATTTTCATATCTGAAAACAGGTGTAAAATAATACAGTTTAGTTGGCTGAGCTTCATTAAAAAGTGAATTTTCCACAAAAGCTCTTACTGCTGGTGACGTTCCTTCCGGTTTAAGAGTTACACTTCTCCCCCCCTTATCTTCAAAGGTATACATTTCCTTTTGAACTACATCTGTAGTATCACCTACACCTCTCTCAAATAATTCAGTACTCTCAAAAGCAGGGGTTCTTATTTCTCTACAGGCATAAGTTGCTGCAATATGTCTTAATTTATCCTCTATGTAGTACCATTTATAGGCATTTTGTGGCAGCATATCTTTTGTACCCTTTGGTGCTTGAATTGCCATTTTGCATCCTCCTAATCAGTATAATTCATTTAGAAATTTTATTTTACTTTTAACTTTTTCTTCTATCCTTTTAGTATATTCCCTTACATCTTTAACATTAGGGAATCTTTCCAATCTGTTTTCCTCTAAAAATATAATTTTAGAAACTGCATTAGCTCCTATGGCTATAATAGTCTGCCTTTCTTCAATCATTTCTATATTATATATGCATTCCTTGCCTAAGCTTGAATAGCCTACATTCTCCATGTTTCCCACCATGTTTTTTTGTCTATACATATAGTAGGGTTTAAGCTTTAAAGCCTTAGAAAGCTTTACTGTTTCATCATACATTTTGTTAAGCTCATCTTGCATAGCTACCTTCATATAAATGTTATTCAATATATTTTGATGCAGCTTTGATCCTCTTTTTAAGGACATACCATGAACAGTTAAGCTATCCGGACTTAACTGTAAAATTTTACTGCAAGTATATTCAATTTCTTTTAAGCCTTCTCCTGGAAGGCCTACAATTATATCCACATTTATGTTATCAAAACCTATGCCTCTGGCAAGCCTAAATTTATCTATTACATCCTTAGAGTTATGTCCTCTGCCTATAAGCCTAAGGGTAGTATCATTCATAGTTTGAGGGTTTATACTTATTCTATGAACTCCATATTTTTTTAATGTGTTAAGCTTTTCTACTGTAATACTATCAGGTCTTCCGCATTCCACTGTAAATTCCTTTACATTATTATCCTTTATAAAACTATTATATATCTTAGCCATAGTTTCTTCAAATTGTTCATTGCCTATAGACGTGGGAGTACCGCCTCCGAAATATACACATTCTATGGAAAGACCCTTTTTCTTAATATAAGTAGATATGTTTTCTATTTCATAATACATTGCCTTTAAATAAGACTCTATTACATCCTTACAGTTTTGTATAGTATCCGATATAAAGCTGCAATAAAGGCATCTTGTAGGGCAAAAGGGCATACCTATATATACACTTATAGAATTAGTGTCCTTATTCACAATAGACTCTTCAGCCGTTGCTACATCTATGCAGAGCTCTGCTTTATCTGCTCTCGTTAAACTATGCTCTTTAAAGTACTCCCTTATTTCCTCCTGTTTTTTCCCATCTTTCATAAGCTTTAATGCTATTTTAGTGGGTCTAATACCCACAAGGGTTCCCCAGGGAATTTCCACATTTGTAATTTTATTTACATATTTGTACAAAATTTTTTTCACATTTTCTTTTTCTGTGAGCTTTTCTTCAAAAATGTAGTTTTCACATGTATTATTATATAAAATTTGCAGATTATTCTCTTTAATTATAACTTGGTAATCATATTCATCATCATTTACAAATTTTATTTCATCATAAAACAAATGAAATATATTATATATTTCATATTTAAATTTTTCATTAGAGATCTTTATTTTAGTCATATTTTCTCCACTGGTATTCGACCTTATAAAAAGGGATTATTTTTTTTTTCAAAACCTATACTTGATTCCGGTCCATGTCCAGGATAAACTACTGTAGCATCAGGCAATATCATTAATTTATTCTTTATACTATTTATTATTGTATTATAATCTCCACCTTGAAAATCTGTTCTTCCAATGGATCTGTTAAAAAGCGTATCACCAGTAAAAACTAAATTGTCTATGAAAAAACACATTCCTCCTGGTGTGTGTCCTGGAGTTTCCACACATTTAATTTCACAATTTCCGAATTTAAGCAAATCACCTTCACTAATGAATTTATCTCCATTTTCATCTTGGTTGCCATAAATAGGAATATTTTTATCTATTAATTCTGCATCCTTTTCATTTATATAAACACTGCACCCAAATTCATTTCTAAGTTCACTTACCGCTCCTGTATGATCTGCATGGCCGTGAGTCAATAAAATCATTTTAACCTTAGCCTGTGAAGCCTTTATATTATTTATAAGAATCTGTGCATCGCCACCGGGATCAATTACTGCTGCTTCATTTGTATCTTCATCAATTAGAATATAACAATTGGCATCATAAATACCTGCTGGTATAATATTAATTTTCATAATTACCTCCTAATTTTTTGTTCTATATACTTCCATAACACCTCTTAGCTTTTTTATGTTTCTCATAAGTATATCTAAATGGCTTATATCAACTATTTTAATTTTAAAAGTAATAAAGGCTATGTCACCTTTTACTGCTTTTGCACTCATAGATTGAATACTTGTATCCATAGAATTTAATATTTCCATTATATCTGTCAAAAGTCTTGGTCTATCATCTGCCTTTATCTGAATTTCCGCAACATAAGCCTCATTTCCATTACCCCAAGCCACTTCTACTATTCTGCTTCCATCCTGTCTTATCAAATTATTGGCGTTTTCACAATCTTTTCTATGGATAGATACTCCTCTCCCTTTGGTTATATATCCAATTATATCGTCTCCTGGTACAGGATTGCAACATTTAGAAAATCTAACAAGTATATCAGTTTCCCCTTTTACTGTAACTCCAGGATTATAACTCTTTCTTGCCTTCTCTTTCTTGACTTCTTTATTTATGTGTTCTTTTATATCCTTTAAAGCTGATTCATCAGCAGCAGAGGGGCTTTTTCCCTGCATGTTTTCCTTAAGTTTTGATACCAGCAATGATGGCGATGTGGTTCCAATAGCCACAGAGACATAAAGATCCTCTATACTATTAACATTGTTCTTCTTTAAAATTTGTTCTAAGCCAATTTCCTTTATAAATTCAGCAAAATTATAGCCTTGTTTTTTTGCTTCCTTCTCTAGTATTTCTTTCCCTCTATTTATGTTTTCTTCCCTTTTAGCCTTCTTAAACCAAGCTTTTATCTTAATTTTTGCCTGATTACTTTTAACGTTATTAAGCCATTGTATATTAGGACCTTTTGTTATTCCTGAAGTTAAAACTTCTACTATTTCACCTGTTTTCAGTTTGTAATCTAATGGTACTATTCTCCCATTTACCTTAGCACCTATACATCTGTTTCCTATATCTGTATGTATTTTGTAAGCAAAATCTACAGGTGTAGCTTCAGAAGGAAGGTTGATTACCTTACCCTTAGGTGTAAACACAAAAGCCTCATCTTCGAATAAATCGATTTTGAAATTTTCCATAAATTCCTCTGGATTTGTAGTTTCCTTTTGCCAATCCAGCATTTCCCTTACCCATGTAAGCTTAGTATCAAAATCTGCTTTTACAGGTTCTGAAATTTTTCCATCGGGATCTTCCGTTATTCCTTCCGTCATTCCCTCCTTATATTTCCAGTGAGCTGCAATACCATATTCTGCCGTTTTATGCATTTCATGAGTTCTTATTTGTATTTCAAAGGACTTTCCCTGTGGTCCTATAACTGTTGAATGCAGCGATTGATACATATTAGGCTTTGGCATGGCAATATAATCTTTAAATCTTCCCGGTATAGGCTTATACATTGTGTGAACAATTCCAAGAACTGTATAACATTCCCTTATATCTTTAACTAAAATTCTTATAGCCGTTAAATCAAATATCTGATCTAAAGTTTTATTCTTATTTACCATTTTTCTATATATACTATAAAAATGTTTAGGTCTTCCATCTATATCAGCTATTATATTAGCATCTTCCAAATTTTTATGGAGTTCAGCAATTATTCCTTTAATATATTCTTCTCTCTCTACTCTTTTTTCTGCTATATCATCCACCAGTTCATAATACTCATTTGGTTTTATATATCTAAAAGCTAAATCCTCTAATTCCCATTTTATTTTTGAAATACCAAGTCTGTGAGCAAGGGGAGCAAATATGTCTAAGGTTTCTTTAGCTTTTTCCTTTTGCTTTTGAACTGACATATAACGTAATGTTCTCATGTTGTGTAATCTATCGGATAATTTTATCAATATAACCCTTATGTCCTTTGCCATTGCAAGCAGCATTTTTCTTACATTATCAGCCTGTTGTTCTTCTTTAGTTTTATAGCTTATTTTTCCAAGCTTTGTTACACCCTCAACTAAATTTGCCACTTCAGAATTAAATTCTCTTGTGACATCTTCATAGGTATATTCTGTATCCTCTATAACATCATGCAAAAGACCAGCTGCTATAGTATTTTGATCCATACCCATTTCAGCTAAAATGCGGGCAACTTCCTCAGGATGTATGATGTAAGGTTCTCCAGATTCCCTTTTTTGTTTTTTATGGGCATCCACAGCAAAATTATAGGCTTTATTAATAAAATCTTTATCAACATTATAACAGTATTTATCTATTGTTTCCATTAACTTGCTCAGCATTCAGCTTTCTCTCCCTAAAATCAAAGGCTGGTTTAACAACCAGCCCAATTATTTTTACTAATATTATATATTATAATGTCTTTTTTTGCAATTTAAAATTATGTTACAATAGCTAAGGCATATTCAAAAAATAAATAGGCCAGTATGCTAGTATATTTTAAATTCTACTGCGTCAACAGAACCCTCTGATAGCCCACTATCATCAGAACTTGTTTCCTTGTTTAATTTAAAATATACGTCACATCTTTGATCTATTATTTATTTTCATATGCCTTAATTTGTCAAAACTAAAACTCATAGGTAACCAATGAATTGATATCATATTTTTCTAACTTTTCTCTTCCGTTAAGTCCAGTAAGCTCTATGAGAAAATTTATAGAAACAACTTCTCCACCCATTTCTTCAACAAGTTTCGTTACTGCCTCTATAGTACCACCAGTAGCAAGTAAATCATCTATTATTGCAACTTTTTGCCCTGGCTTAATAGCATCCTTATGTATTTCAATAACATCTTTTCCATATTCAAGACCATATTCAATACTTAAAGTATCACAAGGTAATTTTCCTTTTTTTCTTGCTGGTACAAAGCCAGCTCCCAGTGCATAAGCCAGTGGAGTCCCAAACATAAACCCCCTTGCTTCCGGTCCTACAACTATGTCTATATCTTTATCCTTTAATAACTCAGAAAAGGAGTCTATTGTATATTTAAAGGCTGCTTTATCTTCAAGTAAAGTTGTTATATCCTTAAAACTTATACCTTTTTTGGGGAAATCCTCAATAATCCTAATTTTACTTTCTAAATTCATTTTTATTCCTCCTAAATCAATATACAAAAAGCTTTATACCCAAATGAAATTTTTTTAACTTCCACTGAATTTTAAAAATTATTATCTAGATATATAATACTACATATTAAACATATAAGTTCAGGCAACATTCATAAATCAAATAGACCTATATTACTTATTTTTTTAAGACCTCTTTATTTAAGTACTTGGCAATCTGCAATGCTCTATAGCTATCATGAGTAGTAAAGAGTTCTACTGCAATTCTAGCATTGTCAATTCTTCCCACTACACTTTTTGTCGAAATAACTGACTCAACCAATTTTACTGCCATACCCTCATTAAATTCCTTAAACCTATTAATTTTTATAAGTGCTTTTATTCCATAATTATTAGTAGCAGCAAGATGTTCTAAACCCACGTCAACTATGGTTCTATTTTCTTCTTTTATAGGAAATTTACTAGAAATAGTGCCAAGCATAGCTAAATCTATATATTTATATACACCTTTTATTTTATAGTACATAGAAATTGCTTCACAAAATTTAAATGCAATTCCCGCTGCAGATAAATACTTAAAAGGATATTTGCAAAATTTTTTATTTGGATTTATAAGTATTGCCTGTTTACAATCCTCATAAATCTCATGGTAATCAGTAATTATAACCTCCATGCCCAGCTGCTTAGCCAGTATAATTTCTTTTTTAGAATTACTTCCACAGCCTACAGTTATAAGTAAATCTGCTCCAAGGTATCTTATGTAGTCCTTTAATGATTCGCTGCTTATTCTATATTCCTCATCCATATCATCTGGTATGAAATATTCTACGTCAGCATTAAGATATTTTAATAATAAAAACAGTATGGATATACCATATATACTGTCTACATCGCTGTAGCCATAAATTATTATCTTCTCTCTATTATTTACTGCCTTAACAACTTTATCTATAGCTTTTTGCATACCGTCCATAAAAAAGGGATTATGAAATTTTAGCTGTTTTAAATAGTGAACATTTTCTTCAATTATTTCCATAATTTATTCCTCCAGCTTTGTAGAAAACATAATATATTATATATTATAATCCCATATAATACAAACATTTTTCAGAGAAAAATCGAAGTGCCTCACAGTCACTTCGATTTAAGTCAATTATTTAGTCTATTTAATAAGCTCTTTTTTATCAGTTCTTTTTTTATCCGATGATCTCTTTTTAAATAAGTACCATATCGGACTAGCTATAAATATTGAAGAATAACATCCTGAGATTATACCAACTAGTATAGGAATAGTAAATTCCCTTACACCTGGAACAAATATATGTAAGCAGGTTATTGTAACCACTGTAGTAGTTACAGTGCATATAGATCTTCCTACGGTTTGAGAAATACTTGTGTCTGCAATTTCTATAAGTTCTTTGCCTCGCAGCTTCTTTTGATTTTCCCTTATTCTGTCAAATATAACTATAGTATCGGCTATGGAATATCCTATTATAGTTAAAATTGCTGCTATAAAAGGTGTATTAATTTGCAGATTTCCTATAGCATAAACACTTAATGTGATCAATACATCATGTAAAAGCGCTATTATAGCTGCTAAACCAAATTTAAATTCAAATCTGTATGCTATAAAAAATAACATTAAAATTATGGATATTGATAAGGCAGTTACAGCATTTCTTACAAGGTCGTTTCCAATAGTTGCGCCTATCCTATCTCTACTTATCAAATCTGAATCCTTTAATTTATATTTATCTTTAATATCATTAAATAATTTTGTAGTATTTGCATCAGAAATTGCTTCACTATTAATTCTTATAGTAAGCTCTTTATTATTGGCCTTTGTACTCTCAAATTCATTGGATTTAACATACTTCTCTATTATCTTGTCTGTATCCTGTTTGTTAAAATCTTTATTAATGTTTATCTGCATAAGGGTACCACCCCTAAAATCTATACCGAAATTAAGTCCTCTGTAGCACATAAAGCCTATGCCAATTACTATTATAATTATGGAAATGGTAAACCAAATTTTTCTCTTTTCAACAACTTTCAGCATATGTTTACCCCCTCTTTACTCCAAAATGTTTAGGCTTACTAATTAATCCAATATCTATAGACCAATTCAGCAGATGTTTTGTTACAAACAATGCTGTAAATAAGCTTACAAGTACTCCAATTATAAGTGTTAACGCAAATCCCTTTACAGGACCTGAACCTACAAAATACAATACCAATCCAGCGATTATTGTATTTATATTGGAATCAACTATGGAGGACATAGCATTTTGAAATCCAGCTTTAGTAGAAGATTTTATTGACTTTCCAGTTCTAAGTTCCTCTTTTATTCTGGCAAAAATCAGTACATTTGCATCTACAGCCATACCAACTGTAAGCAAAAATCCTGCTATACCTGAAAGAGTAAGCGTAGCACCTACACCTGAAAACACCAACAGTACTAAAAATACATATAATATCAATGCAATATCCGCCATAATTCCCGGACGCCTAAACCATATAAACATAAGTGACAAAACTATTGCTATACCTACTAGACCGGCCCTAACACTCATAGGAAGTGCAGTAGATCCAAGTGTAGCACTTACAGTTTGAACTTGAACTGCTTTTAGTGTAACAGGAAGAGCTCCTGCACTTATAATATCTGCCTGCTGCTTTGCGGTATCAATTGTATAATTACCACTAATTTGCGCTTTACCATCGCTGATGACTGTATCCACTGTAGGACTTGTAATCTGTTGATCATCCATATATATGGAAATTGCCTGGCCTAAATATTTTTGAGTGGCATCTGCAAATTTTTTAGTACCACTGTCACTTAATTGAAGATTTATCAGTGGTTTGTTGGTCTGTGGATCTGTACCTACACTGGCACTTTTCACATCGCTACCTGTTAAGATAGTTGAATTATCAGGACCTACAAATTTAAGCTGACCAGTTTTTCCTATAGTATTCAATACTTCATCTGGGGTAATTTTCCCAGGAACATCAATTCTTATCTTGTCAGCACCTTCTTTAGCTACGTTGGTTTCACTTACCCCCATTTTATTTACTCTTAATGAGAGCAGCTGAATAGTTCTCTGCATAGTAGCATTTGATACATTTTTATCTGTAATCTGTTCAACCACAGATACTCCCCCCTGAAGGTCGAGTCCTCTGTTTATAGTCTTACTAAAAGGTTTTATTTCATATGTACTTCCCACATATCCAAAAGCACCTAAATAGGCTAAAACTGCAATCACTACTATACTCAGTACAAAATAAACTGTACTCTTTTTCTTCATTTTTATCCTCCTTTGTTGACAATATTTTTAGCTACCCATTTAATTATAGTTGTGTATATATAATTAGTCAATAATAGGCAATTCACTATGCTAAGTTCTATATTAAATGAATATAGAATCAGTATACTGCTCCAATATCATACTATTCTAACATCATACTACTTTAACTGAGGTTGTTTCTTATACAATGTAAAACATTGATGGCATTTTTATCATGTTATTTATTTTATATTGATTATTCCATAGTTTTTGCCTTTAATGCTATGGAACATTCTATTCTCTTTTTCTGCATTTTACAGCCTACTTCGTAAGGTATATGGATATCTTTATTAAAGTTATAATTATTTGCCTGACACCCGCCGCTGCAATAAAATCTAGCCCAGCAATCTATACACTTAGGTTTATTGTATATGTGAGCCTCTTTAAACTCCTGAGGAATTTCTTCATTTAAATCCTTATCAAATATAGTACCTAATTTAAAATCCTTATTGCCTACAAACTGATGACAGGGATATACGTCCCCCTCTGGAGTTATTGCCACGTATTCATGTCCCGCTCCACATCCTGATATTCTCTTGTATACACAAGGCCCTCCCTGTAAATTTATATTAAAATGATAAAACTTAAACTCATTTCCCTCTCTATGTCTTTTAAGCATTTCTTCATATAATTTATCATATTCCTTAAATATAGTTTCTAAATCTTCTTCTCTTATGGAAAGAGGATTGTCCTCTGGAAGCACCACAGGTTCAATGGAAATTTCTTTAAAGCCTAAGTCCGCCATATGCTTTACATCTTCAAAAAAATCTATGTTGTTTCTTGTAAATGTACCTCTTGCATAGTACTGCTTAGTTTTATCTCTCATAGCTACCATCTTTTTAATCTTAGGCAAAATCACATCATAACATCCGCTGCCATCTGCTCTTACCCTAACACTATCATTTACTTCTTTTCTTCCATCTATACTTAAAACTATATTTCCCATATTTTCATCGGCATATTTCATTATTTCATCATTTAGTAAAGTTGCATTAGTAGTCATTGTAAATCTTATATTTTTATTATGTACTTTTTCCTGCTGCTTTGCATACTCTACTATTTCCTTAACTGTATCAAAGGCTAAAAGTGGTTCTCCTCCAAATAAATCAACTTCAATATTATTTCTTGGTCCTGAATTTTCTATGACAAAGTCTATAGCTTTTTTCCCAACTTCAGATGACATTAACATTCTGCAGCCCTTATATTCTCCTTCTTCTGCAAAACAGTATTTACATTTCAAATTGCAATCATGGGCTATATTTAAGCAAAGAGCCTTAATGTAGGACTTTCCCTTTGTTGAGTTCCTTGCAATATCTTCATATAAATCCTTTGAATACAGCACCTCTTCATTAACAAGTTCTTCTATTTCACCATAAGCCTCAGATATTTCTTCTATAGAATAAATATCTGAAAACTTATCTATAAGCTCCCCTTTTGGTTTTAAACCCTTCTCATCTAATAAATCATAAACCAATTTATCTATTTCATGTACACTTCCCGTATTTATATCTATAACATAATAGTCATTACCTTGAACAAATTTATGAATTAATGACAAAATATTTTCCTCCCTAAAGATAAATTTGAAGCAGTAATTAAGGCATCTGAAATCAGATGCCTTAATTAATTATTTTTCACAAGCTAAATTTGCCACAGTGCATGAAGTTTTACATGCTGATTGGCATGAATTTGCACACTCTTTACAGCCAGGCTTCTTTAAGCTTTCTTTTATATTTGATTTGTTTATACTTTTTATGTGTTTCATGAAAATTCCTCCATTCAATAAATTACTTGATCAATTATAACACAATAAGTATTTTAAATAAAGTCAATCTATGTTAATTCCCAGCATTCCTGCTAATATACCAACAAATATACATAATCCTAATCTAGATAAATCTTTTACAGTTAACATTGCATCTCTGCTCTGGGCAACAATGGCCACTAAATAAAATATTAAAAAATAAATTAATGCTACCATAAGTCCATTTAGCCAGCCTTTTTTACCTGTTTTTCTAGAAGCATAAACAGATCCATATACTACACTTAAAAGAGTTGCAACAATAATAAGTAAAGAAGTAATATTTTCATTAATCTGCACAAAATGGACTACTACTGCATATATAAGTAATATAGCAAGAGTCATAAAAAAACCCATAAGTACTCCTTCTATAACATTAACATATAGCCCTTTTCTTCTCTTCTCCATAAAAACACCTCCTATCTAATACTATTTATGTAGACAAGAGGTGTTTTATTACTATTTATTTGTTTCTGTTTCTTTTAATTGCTTATTAACAACACCATTTACAGCACTCTTTAATACTTTTATTCTCGCTTTATCAGGACCAGACTGGATAATAACATAGTTATCTTGCATATTAACAATTTTACCCACAATTCCACCAGTTGTTACTACTTCATCATTGACCTTTATGTTACTCATAAGATCACTGAATTTTTTCTTTCTTTTCCTTTCAGGCAAGAATATCATCATATAAAACAATCCAAGCACTATCGCCATGTAGATTATAATAACATAATTTTGACTCATTAATAAATCCTCCTTTCTAGGCTCTTCCGTCCCACATACCTAATTTTTCTTTTTTTAATTCCTCAAAATAATCTCCATCAATAGAATCCCTTATTTCCTCCATAAGACTATTATAGAAATAAAGATTGTGAAGAACACAAAGCCTTAATGCCAGCATTTCTTTAGCCTTAAATAAATGCCTTATATATGCTCGTGAATAGTTCCTACAAGTAGGGCATTGACATCTTTCATCTATTGGTGACTCATCCAATTCATATTTTGCATTAAACAAATTTATTTTACCATGTTTAGTGAATACATGTCCATGCCTTCCATTTCTAGCAGGAAGAACACAATCAAAAAAATCTACCCCTCTTGATACAGCTTCTAAAATATTGCTCGGCAGACCTACTCCCATTAAATAAATAGGCTTATGCTGTGGTAAATGTGGAACTACAGCATCAATAATTCTATACATTTCCTCATGAGTTTCGCCTACCGCAAGACCACCAATAGCATACCCGTCTAAATCAAATTTTGAAATAGTTTTTGCATGTTCTATTCTTATATCCTCATAAATTCCACCCTGGTTTATTCCAAAAAGCATTTGCTTTTTATTTATAGTATTCTCAAGAGAATTAAGTCTATTCATTTCATCTTTACATCTCTCAAGCCACCTTGTAGTCCTCTCTACGGAAGCTTCTACATAACTTCTTGGTGAAGGATTTGGAATACACTCATCAAAAGCCATGGCTATAGTGGAAGCTAAATTACTTTGAATTTGCATACTTTCCTCAGGTCCCATAAAAATCTTTCTGCCATCTATATGAGAATTAAAATATACTCCCTCTTCCTTTATTTTTCTTATATTTGACAAAGAGAAAACCTGAAATCCACCTGAATCCGTTAATATAGGTCTATCCCAATTCATAAATTTATGCAATCCACCTAACTGCTCAATTACCTTATCTCCCGGTCTTAAACTTAAATGATATGTATTAGAAAGCTCTACCTGACATTTTATTTCCTTTAAGTCCATAGTGGATACTGCACCTTTAATGGCAGCTAGTGTACCAACATTCATAAATACAGGTGTTTGTATAACTCCATGAGGAGTTGTAAATTCTCCTCTTCTGACTTTACCAATACTTTTTAGCAATTTGTACATTATGTTATTCTCCTTACACAACCTATATTTAGGCACATTCAGATAAATAACTAGTCAGTATGCTAGTCTATTTTAAATCCTACTACCTCAACAGAACCCTCAGATAGCTCACTATCTTCTGAACCTGTTTCTTTGTATGATTCAAAATATACGTCACATCTTTGACTCACTATTTATTTTCATATGCCTTAAATCTATCTCAACTCAACTTAATCAATATCAGATTCATTGATTAAGCATAGTTATCGTATAAACATAGCATCTCCAAAGCTGAAAAATCTATATCTTTCCTTCACTGCTGTTTCATAGGCATTCATTATTATTTCCCTATTAGATAGAGCACTAACCAGCATTATAAGAGTGGATTCAGGAAGATGAAAATTTGTTATAAGTCCATCAACTACTTTATATTTATATCCAGGATATATAAATATATCTGTCCATCCTGTTGATTCCTTTACTCTTCCATTTTCATCTCCAATGGTTTCAAGAGTTCTTGTAGAAGTAGTACCTACAGAGATAACTCTACCACCCTTATCTTTTACATCATTTATTATATCTGCACTTTCCTTTGAGAGAATATAAAATTCTGAATGCATATGATGCTGTTCTATATTTTCAACCTTTACCGGCCTAAAGGTTCCAAGTCCTACATGTAATGTTAAAAATACTGTTTTTATTCCTTTTTCCCTTATCTTATCCAAAAGTTCTTCGGTAAAATGCAATCCAGCAGTAGGTGCTGCAGCAGAACCTTCATTCTTTGAATATACAGTTTGATACTGTTCTTTATCCTCTAATTTTTCCGTTATATAAGGAGGCAGAGGCATTTGCCCTAATTTATCCAGTATTTCTTCAAATATACCGTCATACTGAAATTCTATTATTCTATTGCCCTCTTCAGCTATTGATTTTACTTCTGCTGTAAGAAGACCATCTCCAAATTCAAATTTAGCTCCTACCTTGGCTTTTTTCCCGGGCTTTACAAGAGTTTCCCAGCTATCCTTATTTACTCTCTTTAAAAGCAATAATTCTATTTTCCCACCACTGCTTTCTTTATTTCCTATAAGTCTAGCCGGAATAACTCTGGTATCATTTAATACTAAACAATCCCCAGGATTTAAATAGTCAATTATATCTTTAAAAACCTTATTTTCAATATGACCTTTATCCTTACTTAAAACCATCAATCTGCACTCATCTCTTTTTTCTGCTGGATGTTGTGCTATTAGTTCCTCTGGTAAATAAAAATCAAAATCCTTAAGCTGCAAAAACTCCACCCTCTTCAAAAATTTAACTGTATATATTAAAATTTATCTTTATCCCATAACTGATTGCTGTATGCATACTCTTATAAAGATGTATAGAACAGTAAAATATCCCTTGATAATTCCTAAACTTAGTGTAATTCTAAACTCTTACTAAGTAATATTAATTAATATTACTATTTATTTTCAGCTTCTTTAAATACAGAACACTGCTTATAATCTTTATTACGTAAATTTCTACTTCTATTTAAATGTTTATAGGTTCTATCCGTAGCAACTCTTCCTCTTGGAGTTCTTATAATAAATCCCTTTTGGAGTAAATATGGTTCATATACATCATCTAAGGTATCCAGTTCTTCCCCTATGAAATAAGCTAAAGTTTCAAGTCCCACTGGACCACCGTTAAAATTATCCACTATAGCTTCTAGAATTTTATTATCTATTCTATCAAAGCCCTCTTTATCTACTTCCAGAAGTTCTAAAGCTTTTTCCGACGACTGCATATCAATAGTTCCATTGCCCATAACCTCTGAATAATCTCTAACTCTCTTTAAAAGCCTATTGGCAATTCTTGGAGTACCTCTAGAACGTCTTGCTACCTCAAGGGCCGCTGCCTCTTCTATGTCTATTTTCAGTATAGATGAAGATCTTATAATTATCTCTTTAAGTTCTTCATCTTCGTAAAATTCCATGGGGCACATTACTCCAAATCTATCTCTAAGGGGTGAAGTCAAAAGGCCTACTCTAGTAGTAGCTCCAATTAAAGTGAATTTGGGAAGATCTAATCTTATAGACTTTGCTGCTGCTCCCTTCCCTATAATTATGTCTAAAGCATAATCCTCCATAGCAGGGTACAATATTTCCTCTACACTTCTATTTAGCCTGTGAATTTCGTCAATAAATAGTACATCAAATTCAGACAAACTGGTAAGTATAGCCGCTAAATCTCCAGCTCTTTCTATGGCTGGTCCTGAGGTTATCTTTAGATTTCCACCCATCTCTCTTGCGATGATATTTGCAAGAGTAGTTTTCCCAAGTCCAGGAGGACCATAAAATAAAACATGATCTAAAGCTTCTTTTCTATTTTTAGCTGCTTTCACAAATATATTGAGTTTTTCCTTAACTTTATTCTGCCCTATGTATTCTTTTAGTCTCTGAGGTCTTAAACTATACTCTATATCATCATCTTCACCTAAATTTACAGAAGTTACTATCCTTTCCTCCATATTTACCCCCTAATTCATTAAAAATTTTAAACATTTCTTTATTATTATCTCTAAACTTTCATCTTTATCTGAAGCTTCAATTGCCTTCTCTGCTTCTTTTTCTGAGTATCCTAGAGATATTAATGCACCCATTACCTCAGCCATCTTCTTATCCTGTTTAAAAATATCTTCCGAAATATCTTCTCCAGTAATCTTTGTTACAAATTGATCTGCTTCAATTTTATCCTTTAATTCAAGAATTATTCTCTGAGCTATTTTTTTACCTATCCCAGGTGCCTTTGTTATTACCTTTTCATCTGCAGTCAATATGGCATATTTTAAATTATTAACTGTAGATATAGATAAAAGAGACAGGCATGCTTTGGCTCCTACTCCATTTATAGTAAGCAGTCTGTTAAACATACCTCTCTCTTCCTCAGTAAGGAATCCATAGAGTCCTAAAAAATCTTCCCTTACTATTTGCTCTAAATACAGCAGCACTTCTTCTCCCGTTTTAGGCATAGCGGCCATAGTACTTCCAGAAACATATATCTTATATCCAATGCCATTATTTTCTACAATAACAAAATCTTTATCTATACCAATAAAAATACCCTTTATGTACGTATACAAAATTAATCCCTCATTATCTTTAAAATCTACTTTATACTTTACCATTTTAATTATGTTAATTCAAGTTCATGTGAAAAACCTTTTAATTCATAAATGTGAGATAGGGAAAAGTAATAAATGGTAATTTTTACATTCAAAGGTGCAGTTTTTTCCAATTTAAGTTCGCAATCTTCTTGTAAGATTCACACCCCAGAGGTATAAATTTTACCAATTCTAGTTTGCAATCTTCTAAAATTACCAATTAAAATATTTTCACTTAAAAAAAGCCTCCAGACTTAAGATGTAAAGTCTGAAAGGCTATCTCTAGCTTCTTCTATAGTATTATATTCTTGTGAATCTTTATTAAATATTATTTCATCTTCACCTTTATGATTGATGTTTCCGCCTGTTTCCTGAAGCTGTAATTCACCTTGATCACTAACTATATAGATTTCAAAAGAATTTCCATTAAGCTTTGGTACAAATTTACCTGGTGAATGAAGTTTTACACATACTATCTCATTATCTTTAGTTTCAATTTTAAAACCTTTTGCTTGAAAACTACTATAAACATCTTTAACTGCTTTACCAGCCATATCTTCACTGGTAGTATTTGAAGTTTTTAAAGTATCTTCACTTACTTTGTCCTTTCCATTTAAGTCATTATGCTTTCTGTCCACATATATAACTGGCAAGTCCTTTTTTATTATTGTATTATCTGAAGCAGGATCTTTTTTAATACTATTTTGTACATTTACAGTCTGCACATTAGAATTATTATCAGCTTTTCCTATTTTTAAATATTTTTTATATAAATAAGCTATATTACCCTTTAAAACACTTCTATATCCGAAACAAAATGAGACCGTAAAAGTAAGTAATAATACTAAAGTTCCTATAACAATTTTTCTATTTCTGTTCATATTAATCCCTCCTATAGAGGAATTATTGACAAATAATTTTATTTTTAAACCTACATTGCTATATATTTTAAAATAATTATTTTTCTGCTACCCCGTATATCCAGTTTCTTTCTTCTTTTACTGTTACTTTTATATTGCTGTAACCTGCTTCTTTAAACAATTCTTCAAATTCTTCAGGAGTATATATTTTAAGACCACCTGTTTTAACATATTCCTCATTTCGTTCTTTAAATTTTTCATCATTATATATTTCATTTATTACAAGAATTTTCCCTGATGGCTTTAAAACCCTCTTTATTTCAATAAGATTATTCACCACATCTGGCCAAAAATAGATAGTTTCTACTGCAGATACTATATCAAATTTTTCATTTTCAAAGGGAAGTTTATCTACAGACCCATGGAAAATTTCCACTTTTCCCTTATCTATAAAATCTTTATTGTATTCACTGGCCCATTTTACACAATCTGTTGAGTAGTCAATTCCAAAAACTTTTCCTTTAGGTGCCAAGGAAATTAACCTGTTTACAGTTCTTCCTCCACCACAACCTATATCTAATATAGTACTATTTTCTTTTATATTTATTTTATCAAGTCCCCAACTTGTTAATTCAAAATGACTTTCATTCATACCTTCTACTACAAATTTTCCAATTTCACCTGTAGGCTTTCTGCATTGATTTAATTTTTTTGCAATTTCACTCATATATTGCTCCCTCCTGATAATATAGTATTACATAATAATGATTATCATATACAATTAAATAATACTTCATTTTGCAGCTAAGGTCAATTATACTCACCTTGTTTGGTAAAAATTTCATGAACAAATGATAAACTCAAAAAACCTATTCGATTGTATACTATTCAATCAAATAGGTTTTTTATAGAATTATAGAATGCTAAATTAATAATGTCTAAATACACTTATTCTACAATTTCCCAAATATTTTTCATTTCTTTAATATAACCATATTCAATAATATCATCATCGATGGTTTCCCGTTCTCTATTATAATAAGATACTGGTATCGCCACTTCTAAAGATCCTCTTTGCGATAATTTACCCTCTAGATAATTTTTTTTCATGTTATCAAAATTCTGAACCAGTCTTATACCTAAGTTTGAGTCAGTATTATAAGTGGCTCTCCAAAAATCTTTTCTAGTTACGTCTTCTTTTAATTTAACTTTTACTCTTTTAAAAGCCATATTTTTATACCTCCATTATCAAAAATTTCAACATAAGGCATCTGAAAATAAATAGCAAGTCAAAGATGTGACGTATATTTTGAATCATACAAGGAAACAGGTTCTGATGATAGTGAAGCTATCTGAAGGTTCTGTTGACGCAGTAGGATACAAAATAGACTAACATACTGATTACTTATTTCTTTACGATGCCTAAGTATTTTTAATTAATACTTATATAATAATTGAATAACAGGCTAAGTACAACATAATTTATCAAGTAGCTCTATTACTATAATTAACTTTTACCTATATTTTATACATTAAATTTCATTATTTGTAATATATAACATGTGCTTATCTACATATTTTAAAATTTACAAACCGTTCACTATATATTATACTGCTAAAAAATACTTAGTACATTTATTATATTCTATTTAACTTCTCTTCTTATTTTTAGTTTTACACCTAAATCATCTGCAATTTTTTTGCATTCTTCTATATGTTCTATTGCTATGCAGTCCACTATAGAAAGCTGTACGCTTTTCACAACTTTTTTACATTTCTTTGTAAAGTCTAAAATAGCATCAAAGGCATCTTCACCAAATATACTATGACATATCTCATCATACTCTTTAGCATTTCTGGCATTTAAACTTATAGACACACTATCTACAAGGTCTTTAAATTTTGATGTAACATCATAGTTGTGAATTTTGTTTGCCTGTCCATTAGTATTTATTCTTATGCCTATGCTGCTTTTTTCTTTAACTCTTCTGCATACCTCAATTACTGTATCAATTTTCTCAAGGGGTTCTCCAAATCCACAAAATACTAATTGTTTATATTTACTCAAATCTCTCGAAAATATATCCTTTAATATTTCTTCTGAGGTTGGCTCCCTTTCAAGCCATAAATCATTTTGAAAGGCATTTTTAAGATTTCTTACACAAAAATCACAGGCATTTGAGCATTTATTTGTCACATTCACATACAGATTATCATTTACTTCATATGTAATAACCATACTGCTTCACTTCTTCCCCCATATTTAAAAGTATGCTGTAACTTAATATTTTCCAGCTACTCTTAATATTTCTTTAATATATTATTATGACATGTTTAATATATAGGTTACATAAAAACTACGTCCCATATTTTTCTCTACCATTCATTATAGTGAATTCTTGATTCATCATAATAATTGGATTCGGCCTTATGCTCTGCAGGATGACCTATAGATATTATTGATAATGGTATAATTGATTCAGGAAGCTTTAAAATTTTCTTTATCGGATTTGTTCTCTCTTCTAAAGGATAAACACCAAGCCAAACCGCTCCAAGTCCCAATTCCTGAGCCTCAATTAGAATATTTTCCGTAGCAGCAGAACAATCCTGTACCCAAAATCCACCAACTTTATCTCTATTGATATTTCCACAAACTGCAATTGCCACATCTGCTTCTTTAAGCATTGCTGCATATCCATGTACATCAATTATTTGCTGCAATACCTCTCTATCTCTTATGATAATAAATTCCCAGGGCTGTTCATTAGCAGCAGAAGGTGCTGACATTCCTGCTTTTAATAACTCCTTTACTGTATCCTCTGATACTTTTTCCGATGTATACTTTCTTATACTTCTTCTTTTAAAAATTGAATTCATAAAATTCCCACTCCTCTTATTTATACACAAAGTTAAATTTTATAATATATTAATTATATCATAAAAATTTTTTTGACTCCTTACATAAGACATTTACATATTTTTATCTGAGAACTTAAATATATTTTTGTGAAATTACATTGATACATTAATTTTATATATAATTTAATATAAAACTTATATAGTAAATATATAAAAATAAGAAGCCCCACTAAATTTTAGAACTTCTTGTTTTGTATAAACATTTTTAAATAAATTAATGAATTTTTATATCATACCATAAATTTTCTATCTATTTACTGAGTAATAGCATCTTTTAGGTGACACTATCTTCCCCTCAGCCTTTAACTCTTTAATTGCCTTCTCAACCTCCTTTTTATCAACATTAACTAAACCAACGATATCACCAGTTTTTAATGGATTTTCAGCTTCACTTAAAGTTTTAATAACAATATCTTTTGCACTCATGTTTATCCCTCCTAATAATAAATTATAATTACTATATTATATTGAAATGTTTTAACGGTTTTTATAATTTTTATTTAATAACTCACGTATATTACCTGAAGTAAAACCCATTGGACATATTGTACACCAACTGCGTGGCTTGAATACTATTCCAGTTAAAAATGCTATAAAAGTAGCTGCTTCCATAAAGTAAAGAACAGTTTTTCCAAGAGTATGAATTCCCTTAGGTACAGCCCAAATCATAAGCAGTATAAAGCTTCCCATCATAAGTCCCCACAAAGCAAAACGAAATGATTTTTTATGCATCCATGCAGGCATACTGCACTTTCTAGAAATATGTCCTGTGAATTTACCAATAAAGGAACCTCTAGGACATATACGGGCACAACTCATTTTTCCTCTTCCAGATAGAGCAATGATAATCGGAGTGAACATACATACAAAACCATAAAGTCCAAAGGGCGGCCACAAATTGGCTATTAACATCCATAGTATTGTGATAATCCAGGTCCATCTCTGTTGGGATTTTATCCATGGCTTGCGATGCTTTTTATTTTTTCCTAATTCACTTGATAACTGCATATTATTTTCCAAGGCATGCACACTTCCTCATAATATTTTTACGCAAATTCCATATTTCAAATATGTTTAGTAGTATTTTGAAATTATTATAATACCACACTAGCATATTGTCAATAAAATCCATACCGTAATTAAAATTTATGATATAAATTTCATATAATAAATCCCATGAATTTTTATATAAACATTAAATTTAAAAGTATCATAAAGTTACACCGTTCCATTTATTTTATCTTTTATTGAGTTTGAAATTATCCTAATGTGCAGAATTCTCCTATCTTTATGTTGCTAACCTATATTTTGTTTGATATAATAGGCACAATAATTGAACAAACTTTTCAAAAATTTTATCTCAATATAAACACAAAGTTCACTAGATAAACTAGAGACTGTGTTCTTAAATCTTAAAGAATATTGTCTCTAGTTTTTTATTTTAAGAAATTATAAATTCTGCATAAATAAATCTTTACAACTCAATTTTAGAAGATATGGAGAAAGTATGTAGAAAATATTAATAAATTATAAATTATATTGACAATCATACTACAATATATTAACATACTAATTATATTGGATTACTTTTAAATTTGAAATTATAAATTACTATAGTTGACCAGAAAACTGGAGACTAGGTATCTATTATTTTTAGATATCTAGTCTTTTCGTCGTATTTAAAAGTTTTAACTCCATAATTGAAATCAATAATTTTTGTATGCTGAATATTAATAAGGCTATCTACAGTGTTATTTCATAGAAGGGAGAATATACGTATGAAAATATTAAAAATGAAGTATTGTAAAAGATTAACCAGCTATCCATAAAATTATTAGATTATCAGTTAAAATAGTTCAATATCAAATAATATTATATCAGGAGGAAAATTAAATGAGTGAAGCAGTTGAAATTTTAGATAAAATCTCTGTTAATGACTATAAAGTTACAATTGAAAATATAAGAAAATCTTATACTGTAATTCCTGAAGAAGGTGGAGCCGCAGAAGAATTTTTAGCATTAGAAGATTTTAATTTACAGATAAAAAAAGGTGAATTTATAACTATAGTAGGTCCCAGCGGCTGCGGTAAATCTACCTTTTTGGATATTTTAGCTGGACTTTCTAAGCCCACTTCTGGTGAAATACATATTGATGGAAAATTAATTACCGGACCGGATCTTGACAGAGGAATCATTTTGCAGGGATATGCATTATTTCCATGGCTAAATGTACGACAAAATATTGAATTTGGGTTAGATATAAAAGGTATTTCTAAAGCTGAAAGGAGAGAAATAAGTAATAAATTCATTAAGCTTGTGGGCCTAGATAAATTTGAAAATAGATATCCTCATGAATTATCAGGCGGTATGAAACAAAGAGTAGCTATTGCCAGAGCTCTTGCCTATGACCCAGAAGTATTACTTATGGATGAGCCTTTTGCAGCCGTAGATGCCCAAACCAGAGAATTACTCCAGGAAGAGCTGCTTGATATATGGGAAAAAACCAATAAAACTATTGTATTTATAACTCATAGTATAGACGAAGCAATATTTCTAGCAGACAGAGTAGTAGTAATGTCTTCAAACCCAGGTAGAATTGAAGAAATTATTGAAATAAATTTAAAAAGGCCTAGAAATACTGTAGATATAAGAGCTTCTAAAGAATTTAATGAAAAACAAAATAGAATATGGCAGCTCCTTCACCATAATAGAGAAAAGTAAATTTCAGCCAAATATAATTTGTAAACAAAATTGTAAAGAAATAGGGTGATTATTATGAGCAAATCAAAAAGAAATTATAGTTATTATATTTGGAGATATAGTGGAGTGTTATTACTTTTAGTTCTTTGGGAAATTCTGCCTAGAATTGGAGTATTCAATCCGCAATTTATTCCATCTTTTTCAACAGTTTTAGGACAAACATATATATTATGGTTCAATAATGCTTTGTTTACTAATATTATGGTAAGTTTATGGAGAGTCATATTGGGTCTTCTAATAGCATCTGTTATCTCCATACCTATAGGACTTTTACTTGGAGGTTGGTTTAGTGATACTGCTGACCTTTTTGATCCACTTTTCAGAATACTTGGTCAAGTAAATCCCTTTTCATTACTGCCAGTATTTATATTATTTTTTGGAATGGGTGAAGCCACAAAGCTAGCTGTAGTTGCCTGGGTATGTATATGGCCTCTTTTATATAATACTATATTAGGAGCCAAAAGTGCTGACAAGCTTTTAATAAAAGCTGCTCGTTCCATGAATGTATCTAACTGGCAGTTGTTCAAAAAAGTATTATTACCTTCAGCAGAGCCTTCAATTTTTGCCGGACTTAGAGTTGGTGCAGAAATGTCATTTTTTATGCTTATTGCCGCAGAGATGATAAGCTCCAATGCAGGTTTAGGATGGCTTTTCCATAATTCTTCAATGAATAATCAAATTCCAAGAATGTATTTAGCCGGAATGTTTATTGTAGCCCTCGGAGTGGCTCTAAATAGATTTTTAATATATTTACAAAATAAACTATTCTTCTGGAAAGAAAGAGAACATGGTTTTAGCTTTATTAAGTGGAAAAAAGAAAATAAAAAGTTTAGTAAAATGCAACTTACAATATTAACCGCATTTATAATTCTACTAATAACTGTAGGAGCTTATCAGGTTAATTATTCAAATACCACAGAATTCAGTAATAGATACAGCAACAGTAATGCAGAAGGACATATGGATATGAAAGGTATGAATATGGATAATTCTGCCGGAAACAATTCCGATCATATGAATATGGGAAACAGTACACAAAACAGTTCTGATCATATGGATATGAATATGTCAAAATAGTATTCTTTAAGGAGGCAAGCTTTATGTCAAGTAAAAAAGGTGACACCATTTATAAATTTTTAATTATATTTATATTTATTTCAATATGGCAAATTTGCAGCAGCTTAGGAATATTTGATAATCAATTTATTCCTTCCTTTTCTAGTATTATGACAACATTATGGGATATGCTTCACTCACAAAATTTAATATTAAATACAGGTATAAGCGTACAAAGGGCTTTACTTGGATTCGTTGTTTCCATTGTAATTGGTATACCCTTAGGTTTTTTACTTGGAGGATGGTTTTCTAAAATAGATTTAGTAGCAGAACCTGTGATAGAAATTTTTTCTCAATTTAACCCTTTTCTATTGTTCCACATCTTTCTTTTAATTTTAGGTATTGGAGAAAGCACTAAAGTAGTAATAATTGCCTGGACATGTATATGGCCTATAATGTTCAATACAGTTTACGGAATTAGAAATATGGATTCTCTAATATTAAAGGAAGCTAGATCCTTTGGCCTTGGAAGGTGGAAGCTATTCCATAAAGTAGTACTGCCATCAATTTTACCATCAATTTTTGTAGGTCTCAGAATTAGTGCAGGATACTCATTTTATATGCTTATTGCAGCAGAAATGATGGGAGCCAGCTCAGGATTAGGTTGGTTACTATTAAGTTATCAACAAACTTATGATATAAAGAGAATATTTGCAACAGCTGTTGTCATAGCTTTTCTCGGACTAATTATGGATATTTTAATGAAATTTATTCAAAATAGATTTGTCCCTAATAGAATCAATGCAGATGGTAACTTATAGAAATTTTAGAAAGAAAAAATCAAGAAAATGATTAAGCTAAACTAACTTAATCATTTTTTTATTTCAAACCATAAAATTAAGCAATAAAATTAATAAATATTTTCTCCTAACGGCATCACAATAATTTACAGTACCAATGAGCATATCAAAATAATTAATTTATATACTAAAATAGATTATATATTACATATACTCCAATAAATTACCATAATACTTTCCTCAATTACGGTTACCCTATATTTAAAGACTAAGGAAATATCTTTTAAAGAAGGTGCTAAACCATGAAACGACTACATAATATCCTGAAAATTACATTATTAATTTTATTATTCCTATGTACAATTAATAGAACTAATGCATACAGCAGTGAATTAAATTTATTAAATAATACAGCCATTAAAGGTCATAGGAATATGCTATACAACAGAGAAGTCTTTCTAACTTTTGACGATGGCCCTTCTCCTAATAACACAAGAAAGATCCTGAAAATACTAGATGACAACAATGTAAGAGCTACATTTTTTGTAGTTGGCAGCAAAGTTGACGAAAATCCTTCCTTATTGAAGGAATTAGACAATCAGGGTATGGCTATTGGAATCCATACATATTCACATAATTATAAAAAAATATATAATAATTTAGAATCTTATTTAGATGATTATGAGAGATGTAAAAACTCTATTGAAAAATTAATCCATAAAACTCCTATTTCTTATGTAAGAATGCCTGGAGGTTCTGATAATATCACATCAGAAAAATCTGTTTTAGATTCTATAAAAACTACCTTAAATAATAAAAATATAAACTATGTAGATTGGAATGTATGCTCCAATGATGCCGATAGCAAAGAAGTTCCTACAATAAAAATTGAAAACACTATTGAATATCAATGCAAAAATAAAAAAACGGCTGTAATATTAATGCACGATACCTACTATAAACACTCCACAGTAGAATCTCTTCCCAAAATAATAAGTTATTTAAAAGAAAATGGTTTTATATTCAGAACTTTTGACGATTTAACTGAACAGGAAGAAACACGGATGGCGGCTTCTGGAATAATGAACAGAAGGTAATTAAGTTTTACCTTCTGTTCAAATATTTTACTTATACATTTCTATCTAGATTTTATTTAAATATGATGATCCCCAAATAGCTACATTTTGATTATCTAAAACAAACATATTGTTTTCCCATTTTAAAGTATTTAAGACATACCCTAAAGAATCTGCATTATATCTTCCTGCTATTTTTTGATAAGCCAACAACTCATATACTCCATTTGCGTCAAAATCAACAGGATACAAACCACTCAGTGGATTCACAAATCCACTAATAGGACTTTTTAGTTTGCCATCCTGGTTATATATTTCATTTAAATAATCTGATCCCCTATTGGATATATCTATAATATATTTCTTATTATTTTTCTCGCTGACAACTTCCACCTTATAATTATCTTTATAGGTAACGGTGTATTGGTATTCTTCATTATATACATCAACGTTAAATAATAATCTAGGTATGTTGTTAATGAATGAATAAATGTAGTAATACATTATTCCACCACTACCACCAGAATTAATACCTATTAAGATATCATTTACAGCATTCCCAGTAAAATCTCCCAAAAACAAGGTAGGATTATATCCTGAATTTTGTATAAGTTGTATATTAGTAAATCTACCTGTTCTTCCATCCTGTATTACAAGAGTAATATTTTGAATAAATGGACTATCTGCGGTCTTTACACCTGTTAAATACACACCATCTGGTATTCTATCACCATTTATATCCCCTCGTACATAGGCAATAATTTTGGGATGTAGCATGCTCTCCCTGTAATAGTAATTATTATACATAACAGCTCCTTTAAATCACAAGCTTTGTATATATTTTATGAGCTAACCAGAAATTATGCTACAAGTTTTAATTCCTATAATAAACTTAGTAGAAGTACAAATTTTCACTAAATTTAAAAAGCTTTAAAATTTATCATTACTCAGCTAAAAAAGATTTAATTACATCTTCTGCCAGCTTAACTAACAGTGGTAAGGATACAGAAGCTATATCTTTAGTTAAATCCTTTAGCTTTCCCCATACTTTATCATCACGAATTGTATCTATATATTCATGACCTTTCCATGACAAAAAAGAAATATCTAAAGGTACTCCATCTCTATAATTTATTGCATCGATCAAACCACCTTGATGAGCTTTTCTAATGTGATAATTTATTGTATCCTTATCATATTGCGTTAAATGTGATATCAAATCTTCAGCAGATGCAAAAGGATATTCATAAGTTGTATTTTTTTCAACATATAAAAGTATATCTCTTATACAATCATTATTTAATTTCATAATATGCACCACCTTTCTAAAATATAATTCTACAAAATAATATAAAAACCTTTAGAAAAATATGTCAAATTTTTTTCTACTAGAGTAAGGTATTTCTTAGATTAATCTTCATGCTTATTTCCATTTATTTTTGTAACATAATTCAAATTTAATCATAGAATGTAATTGATCATATTCTTGAAGCCGTAACAAAAATACAAGGGGGTTTCCAATGTATAATAATGAATTTTTTTATCATCCCTACTACATGCCTCAGAATACTTACCCATTCTTAAATGAAAGAATAGAAAACTTTAATAGATTTCAACATTATGATGAATTTGAAGATTTTGACGAATTTGAAGAAGAGGATTTTTCTAAGGACAGTAGATCTTCTGACACAGAGACAAATATAATATTGGAATTAATTTACGATAATGAACCTAATCTGTTTTCAAACTTTAAAAGATTTAGAATAAGTACTGAAATGGTGAACAATTTTTTTAGAGAAGTTATACCCTATGCTTTAGATAATTCATCAAGATATAGAGGAGATATAGAACAGAAAAGTCACATGTTATATGCAGATTTCAAGAGACAAAACTATCCAATTATGTTCTCAGTTTTATCAGCAGGTGTACCTGAAGATATAGTAGATACTACTTTTGAAGGCGTAATAAAAGCTTGTCTTGGGAACAGATTTGTTCCTCCTTCTGTCCTTGACAGATGGAGCCAGTGGGAAAATCTTGGTGGAGTATTATCTTCCGGGCCTGCTGCTTCTTCCTGGGCCCCTAATAGACTGGATACTTTTGTACGTGGCACCGACAATGCTCTTTGGCATAAGTGGTGGAATGGCGCTAGGTGGAGTGACTGGGAAAGTCTCGGTGGAATATTAACCTCAGCTCCTGGGGCTGTCTCCTGGGGAAATAACAGAATTGATGTATTTGTAAGAGGTACAGATAATGCTATGTGGCATAAATGGTGGAACGGCTCCAGATGGAGTGACTGGGAAAGTCTTGGCGGAATATTAACCTCAGCTCCTGCTGCTGTTTCCTGGGGTAATAACAGAATTGATGTATTTGCAAGGGGACGAAACAACCGTCTATTTCATTTATGGTGGAACGGTTCTCGCTGGAGCAGCTGGCAAGATCTTGGTGGAATGTTAATCTCAGCTCCTGCCGTTTCCTCTAGAGCCTCCAATAGGCTTGAAGTATTTGCCAGAGGAAGAAATAATCAATTAATAACCATGTCTTGGGATGGTTCTCGCTGGAGCAGCTGGAGAGGTCTTGGCGGCAATATAACCTCTGATCCTGCAGCAGTATCCTGGGGACCAAACAGAACTGACGTATTTGCAAGAGGCACAAATAATGCAATGTGGCATATTTGGAGAAATTAATTATTCATAGGAACATATATACATTTGTATAAATGTTCCTATTCTTTGTTATTACACATTAACTACTTATTATGGTTACTTTCCAACTGCCCAACATTCAATTCTTTAAACTAATGTACAGAATTATCCTATCTTACGTAAAACATTCAAGGCTCATGTAGGTTGCATTATCGTACAGTACCTTTGACTCAATGGAATTTCAAGTCTGTGGAGAGTGTAGATTGCCAACTCTTGGAAGCAGGAAGCTCTAACTTCTATAAGTTGGGTTAATTCACACCATTTTTCTCTATATATTTGTGTTCCTTTACTATGTCATATAGAATTATAAATTCTTTTCCTAACTCATGTAATTTTTTATCAATGGCTTCTCTTTGTTCCTTTGTTAAATTTTTATCTTGTATTCTGTCTAGTAAAGGATACAAATCCATTTCTATCAATCTTAATTTAACTTCTGCACTTAATCTTCCATTGATTTTTTTCTGATCTATATTACGTACATCCAAATTATCTATATCTCTAATTTCTATTTTAAAATCAAAAATAATTTCACCATCTTTTAAATCTTTGTAACTTCTATATAGAATTAAATCAGATATCTCATTTTTATCTATATGCCCACCAATGCTAGCATAAAAAAATCCATATATGTAGCATTTATTATTTTCTTCTACAATTATAGTGTCATAAGGAATTTGATATTTATCATATATAGTTATCACATCTCCACTATAATATTTCTTACCCTTGTATGTCATAAAATAAGTGCCTATATTATTAAAAAATTTTCCCTTTTGATAAATTCCTTTTATTTTAGTTATCTTCGCCTTCAATGTACCCACTCCCTTTATTTACTATGTTTCTTAAGTTATTTTTATTAAATCCAATTAATTTTATATTACATTTATTTGTAATCAAGTGTCAAATAATCCCCATCTATTTATCTAGGCACATTCAAATAAATAACCAGTCAGTATACTAGTCTATTTTGAATCCTACTGCGTCAACAGAACCCTAAGATAGCTCACTATCTTGGTCACCTGTTTCCTTGTATTATTCAAAATATACGTCGCATCTTTGACTCACTATTTGTTTTCATATGCCTTAAATGAGGACTTTATCATACTATTTTTATATTAATAAATATATTTTTAATTTTTCTATTTAGACATGTTTTCTAATGAAATTACTTTCAATTATTTTATAAAACTACTTATAAAAATCATAAGAGCATCTCGATTTTATATATACATATATTACCATATTTTAGGTTGATTGTATATTTCATAAAACTTTGTATTAACTATATCTTATCTCTGAAAATATAGGCTTAAAAACAAAAAAGCCCACTAAAGCATATAGAGATACTTCAGTGGGATAAATATTAAACTTTAATCATTTTTCTATTTTAAGAGCTCATTTTTAATTTTTTAACCTTACTTATTTTACATAACTAACATTTTACTTGCAATAGTGCAGTATTTAAATCATCCTCTGGTGTACTTATTGGTTTTATATTAAATGTATCTACTAGATATTGTAATACATTAGGTGATATGAAAGCTGGTAAACTTGGTCCTAAGAACATCCCCTTTATACCAAGTGATAACAGTGCTAATAAATCAGCTACAGCCTTTTGTTCATACCAAGAAAGTACAATGGTCAGCGGCAGCGAATTTACATCTGTTTCAAAGGCATCTGCCAGTGCCGTAGCTATTCTAACTGCTGAATAGGCATCATTACATTGCCCTACATCTAATAATCTTGGTAGTCCTGCTACTGTTCCAAAGTCTAATTTATTAAATCTGTATTTACCACAGGCTAAAGTAAGAATTACACAATCTTCAGGAACCATTTTTGCAAAATCAGTATAATAATTTCTTCCTGGTCTTGCACCATCACAACCACCTATCAAGAAGAAATGTCTTAGCTTTCCCTCCTTTACTGCATTAACTATAGCTTCAGCATGTGATAATGTTGCATTATGTCCAAAACCTACTAGTATTTCTTTTTCTTCCTCATCTTCTTCAAAGCCGCCAAGTTCTAATGCTTTATTAATTATTTCAGTGAAATCTTTAGTTCCATCTTCTGAAACTCCAATATATTTTATTCCATCCCAGCCAACAACACTAGTAGAAAATATTCTATTCTTGTACGTTTCTCTTGGCTTCATCAAGCAGTTAGTAGTCATTAAAATACATCCTGGTATTCCATCAAATTCTTTCTGCTGATTCTGCCAGGCAGAACCAAAATTACCTACTAAATGTTTATATTTTTTTAGTGCTGGATATCCATGTGATGGCAGCATTTCTCCATGGGTATAAATGTTAATTCCCTTACCTTCTGTTTGCTCAAGTAGCATTTCTAAATCTCTTAAATCATGTCCGGATACTATAATAAATGGACCTTTTTTAATATTAACATTAACATTATGAGGTGAAGGATTTTTGTATCTAGTAGTATTTGCTTCATCCAGAGTTCTCATTACTTCTACACTCATATCTCCAGTTCTCATAGTCATACGTATCATATCTTCAAGGGTTAAGTTATCATTTGTGGTAGCTTCCAGTCCTAAAAAGTAAAATTGGTCTACTTGATCACTATTATAACCAATAAACCTTGCCTGATGTCCATAAGCACTTATACCTTTTAATCCATATAATATGGTTGATCTTAAGGATCGAATATCAGCATCAAGATCTTGGTCATACATAATGCCTGCTTTTACTGAATCCTTTAACATAGCTTCTTTAGTATCACTTAGATTATATGTAGCTGCATCTGGATATTTTCCTTCAGGCGCTTCATCCCTTAAGCCTTCCTTTATCTTTTGTGATTCCTTTAATCGTCTTACATGAACCTCAGCATCAAAATTTACATTTGTCAATGTTGTAAATAAGCTATTTTCTACAAATTTTACTATTTCTTTATCAATAATCTTTCCCTGTTCAATTAGAGGCTTTGCATAACAAGAAATTCCTTTCAGCTGATATATTAACAAATCTTGCAGATTTGCAATTTCTGGTACTTTTCCACAAACTCCACTCTTTGTACAGCCCTTTCCCCCAAATGTTTGTTCACACTGATAGCAAAACATTAAATTTTCCACTTCAATCTCTCCTCGTATAATAAGTTTATAGTCAGTTAAATAACTGTTATAGACTTATTTATTTTTTATATTTTGTATAGATTAAGAAAGCATCTCTATTTTTCTAATGGGGATTCTCCCAATTCAATATTGCTGATTCTTTAACTTTCAAATCTATACATTTTAACTTACTATTTATCAAAGGATTTCCTAATGCTAAAATAGTCCTTATGGAACTTTAGCAAAGGTTACTGCATTATCTCTCCTGCAAAACTTATTGTTATTGCCTAGAAAGCTTGCAGCCTGACCAAAGTATCATATTCTGCTTACACAAATGTTGCATATCCTTTCGTAGCCACCAGCAAGGTTTTTCGTCTGGATAAATGCTAATTACGCGAGGTTGCAGTCAGTACTTTGGATTAGGATAATTCCTTTCTAATTTCCTCATTATTTTTGAAAGGTGGTGATTTCATGAAGAAATTAGATTACTTATCAACTCTATTTGTTGGTATCGATATTGGTGCGAGACAAAATGTTGTCTCTGCTATTAATTTTGATCAAGAATTCTTGATTAAAATGGAGCCTGTTCCTAATACACAATTTGGTGCAGAACAATTAGAATCCATGCTTGTTAAAGTGTTAGAAAAGAACACTTTTAAAACTGTAATAATCGGCTTAGAATCTACTTCCTTTTACGGAGTACATATTGCCAATTTTTTATCTTCAAGTGAAAGACTTATGCCTTACAAGCCTTATGTTTACTGCTTAAACCCTAAGGAAGTTGCTAACTACAAAGATTCCTTCAATTCTCTTGATAAAAATGACAGCATTGACTCTTTTGTTATTGCTGATTTTGCAAGAGTTGGCAGAATTCATACTGAACCCTGGCGGGGTTCTCAATATCTTGCTCTGCAAAGACTTACAAGACACAGGCTTCATATTGTTGAATGCTTAACCAGAGAAAAGACTTACATGTTATCCAATGTATTTCTCAAGTTTAGTGAATTTGCTTTGTTACAGGGTGATGATCATCCTTTTTCTGATAAATATGGTGCTACTGCGTCATCTATATTGACAGATTTTCTTTCTTCTGAAGATATTGCAAATACTTCAATTGAAGATCTTGTTGACTTCGTCAATAAAAAAAGTCGCAAGCGGATTTCCAATCCACAGATGACTGCTGAAATTCTGCAGCAGGCTGCACGTAATTCATACCGCCTTGATAAATGTTTGTATGAGCCTTTAACAACCTCAATTGCCTGCTCTTTTAATTGTATTCAGGCTTTTGAGAAAGAACTTAAAGCTATTAACAAGGCTATTGAAAAAGCAGTTATGGGAATGAACCCCGTTGAATACCAAATTTTAATGTCAATACCTGGGTTCGGCCCTGTTTACTCTAGTGGCATTCTTTCAGAATTAGGTAGTGTTCATGCTTTCCCTAATAACAATGCCATTGCTAAATACGCTGGCATCGTATGGAAGGAAAATCAATCTGGTGGTTTTAAGGCTGAAAACACACCAATGAACAAAGCAGGCAACCGTTATTTGCGCTATTATCTGATAGAAGCTGCTGGAAGTATCGTAAGATATATTCCTGAATATCAAGAATTCTATCAGAAGAAATTTGCTGAAGTAACTACACATCAGCATAAACGAGCACTCGCACTAACATCTCGTAAATTGATTCGTTTGATTTTTGGATTGCTGGCTAAAAATCAACTCTACTCTTCAAATAGGGTAGATAAATAAATAGTTTTGCGAACATACGTTCTAAGTTTGACGTATGCTTGTTAAGGTTACCCATTTTTTTCAAAATCATTTCTTTTTCTTTTCATTTTGTTCTTGACATATTACCAAATTGCTTTTGATAAAAATACATTTTTCTAGAAGTAGTATCTCCCTTCTTTAGTAAAATTATAACTAAAGAAGTATCATTTCTCAGAACAAAATATAATTGCATGTTAATCATATTTTGAATTAAATTATATAAATTTTTACTTTACATTATATGTAAAATAAAGTATTATTTTACATATAAAGGAGTTGATATATTGTATGGATAATAATATGATAAGTACCAATAATCTTATTGAAGAAATTTTTTCAAAAACCGAAGAAGATCAAAGTGAGAAAGAAAATTTACAATATGAAAGTAAAAGAAAAACAAGAAAAGAAACACAAGAAAAATTTCAAAGTGTAGAAAAAATGCTTGAAAAAAATGTATATATTGAAAGAAATATAAAAAAAATCTTAGATGAATCTAAACTTAATATTTATAGCATAACAAAACCCACGTATCTGTACTTTCCATTTATCGCAGCTATATTAATTATTACTTCCATTATTACATGGAAACTTCAGATTATTCCTTTTAATTTTAAATTATCTTTCATAATCATACCTTTAATTTTAATCAGCAGCATAAGTTATTATACAGTAAATTACATATGGAAAAAAAAGATATATACAAAGCATATTAATTACTGCAGAGATATTACCTTTGTAGATAAGAACCTACTAAGTCTAATATCTGAATTTTTAGATAACCAGTTAATAATCTCAAATCTACTTCCTCATTCTTTTCTTAAGTATTTTATAAAGAGATGTCATAAAACAAATTTGGACAAATATATAAGTTTTTTATGCAAATACTCTAAAGCTCTTAGGAGAAAAACTAAAAACAAAAATTTAAACCTTTGCCAAGGAATATTCACTCAAAATTTAGAACTATTAGATAAAATAAGCACAATAGAAGCTCAATATTTCAGTTCTATGTTTAGAGATCCAGTAGCTGATACCCTTGAAGAATGTGTAGAAAAGTTTTTCCGTGATGAAGCTTCTGTTGGCTTATATTTTAGAAAATAATTTTAAATAAAACAAAAGGAAGCTAAAATTAAGCTTCCTTAAGGTTATAATAGTAATTTATTATATTTTATCTACTTACTTTTCCTGAACCGTCACCGTTCATAAGCTTCTCAACTTCGGATACTGATGAAAGGTTAGCATCACCATTCATGCTGTATTTTAAGCATGAGCCTGCTGTTGCATATTCTATAATTTCTTGATTTGAAAATTTTGATGTTATTGCATATATAAGTGATGCCGCAAAAGCGTCTCCTCCACCTATATTGTCTGCAACATGTATATTGTACTTCTTTGAATTATAAAAATCTTTTCCATCATAAAGTACTGCTGTCCAATCTACATCTTCTGCTGTAAATCGGTTTCTCAATATTATTGTAGCATACTTAAGGCCGAATTTTTCTACAAATCTTTTAAGTATATCCTTGCATTCTTCGCCTTCACCTTCGCCTACTGCCATTTCTGCTTCTTCCATGCTTCCAAGAGCTACATCACAATATTGCAAAAGTTCTCTTATTGCCTTACTGAATTTATCTGCATCCCATAGATTTTCTCTGTAGTTTAAGTCTACGCTTACTGTCATTCCCTTTTTCTTAGCTGCTTTTACTGCATCCAATGTGATTTTTGCACATTCTTGTGAAAGCGCTGGAGTTATTCCTGAAAAATGAAACCAATCTGCTCCTTCAAATATTTTATCCCAATCAAAGTCTTCCCTTTTAGCTTTTGCTATTGCAGAATCTTCTCTATCATAGACAAGCTTTGCAGGTCTTTGAGATTCTCCATTTTCACAAAAATAAAGACCTACTCTTTTTCCACCTCTTACTATGTCCTTTGTGTCAACTCCATATTTTCTCAACTCATTTATTGCACACTGTGCTATATCATTTTCTGGAAGCTTAGTTACATAACTTGACTCCTTACCGAAATTAGCAAGTGAAACTGCTACATTTGCCTCACTTCCACCATAAAATGCATTAAACTGCTTAGTCTGAACAAATCTATCATAACCTGCTGGTGAAAGTCTAAGCATTATTTCTCCGAACGTTACTATTTTACCCACGTTTTCCACTCCTTGTAATAATTCTAAATAATAATATTATTATATTTATACAAAATATTTTTATTTTGTGTAATATGTTGTCAAAAAACATCATATAACGGTTTAATTATATACCAAATCATTATAAAATTCAACGCACCAGCTTTTAGGTTCATTGTATGATGTGACATACTCCCACCACCTACGCTATGCTTAGGGGTGGGGGCTTCTTGGGATGTACCAACTAATATCAGTATAATTACCAAGCTAACCCCGTTTGCCCAACGGTTTTTTTATATATTTTATGCACTTTTACTTTTCTCGTATATTCTTATTCCTTCATTTCGTATATTTACTGAAGCATTTTTATCTCTGTCATGAATAATATTACAATTCTTACAAGTCCATACTCTTTCTGATAACTGTAATTTATCATTTATACTGCCGCAGGAGCTGCAAGTTTTTGATGAAGGATACCACTTATCTATTTTTATAAGGTGTTTCCCTCTATGCTGAAGTTTGTATTCTAAGAAATTTCTAAACATGCCAAAGCCATTATCCTGTACATTTTTCCCTAAAGACAGACATTGAGCAATATTTCTAAGGTTTATATCCTCTATACAGACTGCATCATATTTCTGTGACAGTTCAAAACTCTTTTTATGCAGCCAGTCTTTTCGCTGATTTGATATTTTTTCCTGCAGTCTTGATATCTTTGATTTTTGTTTACACCAATTTTTTGACTTTAGTTTTTTTCTTGTGAGCTTTCTATATTCTTTTTTCAGCTTTTCTTCATTCTCCCTATAGTAATGAGGATAATTGGCTTTCTCGTCCTCACTGCTTACATAAAAAGAAGTTTGTGAATAATCAAGACCAATAAAATTTTCTGGTGTTATTTCCTTTTCTTCTTCATAATATTCTACTGTGAAAGATATGTAGTATTTACCCCTGCAGTCCTTTGACACTGAAGCAGCTTTTAATACAATATCCTTCTGGTATTTCTCTATGTTTAACAAACTTTATCAAAGATTTAAGTTTGGGTATTTTCACATAACATTCATCTACTATTGATATTGTTCCCTTTTGGTTGTCGGTAGTAAAAGAATGATGGTTTTGCCTTTTACTTTTGAAGGATGGCATTCCCTTTATATCTCTAAATGTCAGTATTTTTCCTGTAGTTTTTTCAAGTTTTTTTGACTTTTTCCGGTAGGTTTTACCATCATATTCCTTATTGTATTTTTTTAATGCTTCTTGAAAATCAAGCTGGACATTTGCAAAGGCCAGACTGTCTATTTCCTTCATATACTCATACTCTTTTTTTATGGCTGCTGGTGTAGGAAATTTTACAGTTCTATAATCCACCTTTCCATTTACATAATTCTTATTTTCAAGTTTCTCATATAACATGTCTACATAGATATTGTATAATTTTCTTGTGCATCCAAAGGCTTTTTCAAAATACTCTCTTTCTTCTTTAGTAGGCTTTAATCTGTATTTATAACCTTTATTTCTTTTGATACTCACCTTCTCACCTCACCTATGCTTTTATTATCTATATATTTTTTACTACATCTATGGTCTCACTAATAGTTGTTGTAAGTCAGTAAATTCCATTTTAGAAATATTCTTTCCATAACTGCTTCTTTCTATTCGTAAACACTTTTTTACAAGTCTACTGACAGCACATTTATATAACCTCATGTAATTTATCACATTTATGCCCGTAAGCAAGTGCTATCCATCTCCCACCTATAGAGAGTGGGAGAATTCCGCACATTAGGTTAAAGAATTTTGTACTACTTATTTCTTAATCATATTACTTTTTACAATACTTAATTTAATCAATACCCTAAAAGATAACGCATATATTAATTTTTATCTACATAAATCATATTAGGATACACCTTCTTTAAAAGTTTATCGTTATAATGCTTGTCTAAAAATTGTTCAAAAGAACTGTTAGCCGGAATTCCTACATGTCTTTGAGACATACGCTCAACAGCAAAAGCCGAAATAAATATATTAAAAAGCATGAATATAACAAGCATCCATGTCAAATAAACACCAGTTTTATTGGGAATTTTCTCAATAAAGCTTGAAAGCCATGGATAACAATCCTTTACCCAAATAAGAGCTAAAATTCCCCAAAACAATGAATACAATAAACTGATTCTGCCATGAAAATTAAATGGCATGTTCCCATAATTCCATGAAACTGTGCTGAAAATCCTCTGCTGTATCCAGCTACACAAATACTCAAATATGCTTCCTAGTATTGCACCACCAATAAAAATCCATAGGTCACGCTTTTTAGAAAGCCAGTTCAGCCCCAATGCAGCTATCAATGCACCAAAACCGTACACGGGGTTAAATGGACCGTAAATCAGTCCACTTCGACTTTCAAAATGAAATTTTGTAATCAGACACCATATAGATTCTATTACTACACCTAAAAAGTCTCCTATAAAAAATATCCAGAATAGCTTGTAAAAATTGAGTCCTACTGCAAAAGATACCGATTTGGTTTCAGTTTGCTCCTGTATATCTTTAATTGAAATGAACTCTTGTTTTTCCAATGTTTTTTTGGGAAACTTTAATAAGTTTTTATTTAATAACATTTCATTTCCCTCCTCAATACATTTGACATTTTTCATTTCATACAAAACAATTTGATAATTTAAACTTTTCTTTTTAAATATATATTATTATTTTGGAGTTTATTTCTCTATGGAATCCACCACAAACAAATTCCTCTCTCACATTCCTACTATATATTTGTTACATAATATTATATAACTGAATCTCATTTCTAATATAATAATATCACTGAATATAATCGTTTACAATAGTAAGCTATTCCTGTGCAAAAGAAGAGAGAACGGTAAGCAATAACTCCCAGTTCCCTGATAAAGTATTTATATTTTCTTTTTCAAACCTAACTTCCACGCCAATACTCTTTAGTTCTCAATATTGCGTATTATCATACTAAAATAACTTAAATAATCTAACTAATAAAGCTCTCGTTCGCTATATCTCACCAATTTGATCTTTTTACATTCTACCATTTTAGTAATGAAATTATTTGATTTTTCTGTAAAATGGTGTATAGTTAAGATAATTGGTAGTATATTATGCAATATTTTTCTATATAGCGCTCAATTTAGTTGCTGGAAATATTTCTGAAATTAGCCACTATAACTACTAACAATAATTATACGAGGAGGATTACTATGAAAATTTTATCATCATTTAAAATATTTTTTCTAATGGTTGTTACATTGTTTATTTTTACGGCATGTTCAAATAGCCCGGCACCTAATAAACCAATTCCCCAAGATTCCTCTTCATCCAAAATTATTCAAGTGAAAATTACTAATTTTAGTTTTGATCCTCAAACTTTAACTATTCATAAAGGTGATACCGTTATGTGGACTAATATGGATTCAGCACCTCATACAGTTACTGGTAAGGACTTTAAAAGTGCTACTTTAAATAAGAATGATACCTTCAAGTTTACTTTTAATGACACAGGTAATTTTGATTATGTTTGTTCATTTCACTCAGAAATGACAGGTAATATTATTGTTAAATAGTAGCAATATAATAAGCTAATGCAGATTTTTAATTGCAAAGAGTTACCTGATAATCATCTTTCTAAGGAGTATACTTATATGTAATAAATTAGAAATAAATTATATGTTGCCATATTTAAAATTATTTATAAATGAAATATATAGCCACTGCTAAAAATATACTTTCTGGAGTTATTATTGGTAAAATAAATAAAGCAGGAATACTACTAAAAAATACTATTCCTGCTTTAACATAGGCTTTTGCTAATATTATCATGTACACCAAAAAGACCGGCTCACGAATTTTGTTCATGAATCGGTCCCAAATTTACGTTTTTTCTAAAATTACTTCATTGACTTGATAATGCTGTCAGCAAGGTCATCCATTGAATTCACGTCATCTTCTTTCATGGTGGAGTTCAATGATATCTCATTGTCTAAAATAGTCATTTCCTTCATCTCATTCAAAAGTTTACGCATCAATTTGCCAGATTGAGGAGCCCATGAACCATTTTCTATAAGAGCGAAAGTACGTTTTTGAAGATTTAATGCCTTCATATCCATTATATAATTCAGCATGGGCGGATAAATCTTCAAGTTGTAGGTTACGCACGGAAGAACCACATGACTATATTTGAATGTGTCGGAAATCAAATATGAGACATGAGTTTTTGAAACGTCATACATAACCACATTGGTCATTCCCTTTTCCACTAACCTTGTTGCCAAATCGTTGGCAGCGGCCTCCGTATTACCGTACATTGTTGCATAAACGATCATTACGCCCTTTTCCTCCGGCTCATAACGACTCCACTTGTCATATTTATCCATCAAGTATCCAAAATCATTACGCCATACCGGTCCGTGCAGTGGACAGATAATCTTGATGTCTAGACTGCTGGCCTTCTTCAGCAGAGCCTGAACATGAGGACCGTACTTTCCTACAATGTTTGTATAGTACCTTCTTGTATCGTCAATCCAGTAGCGATCAAAATTCACCTCGTCATTAAACAGCTTACCGTCCAAGGCGCCGAAAGAACCGAAGGCGTCGGCGGAAAATAGTACACCATTAGTAGTATCATATGTCACCATAGCTTCTGGCCAATGTACCATTGGAGCAGATACAAATGTAACGTTATGTTTTCCAAAGGACATAGTATGGCCTTCTTCCACTTCTATTGTTTTGCCATCCATATGGAAACCGAACTGCTGCATGAACATGAAAGCTTTTTTGGTGCATACAATCTTTACATCTGGATAACGAAGAATAATCTCTTCAATACAGGCTGAATGATCCGGCTCCACATGGTTGATTACCATATAATCTAAAGTCCTATCTCCTAGAACTGCTTTAATATTTTCAAGGAACTGACGGCAAATTGACCAGTCCACCGTATCAAAGAGTACGGTCTTCTCATCTAAAAGTAGATAAGAGTTATAGGAAACACCTCTTGGAATGGGATGAATGTTTTCAAAGAGAGCAAGGCGACGATCGTTGCCACCCACCCAATAAAGCTCCTCAGCTATTTTTCTAACACAATACATGGATCTAATCCTCCTTTACACTAAAAGCACATTATTATGTTTACTTATTATAGGAATCAAGCTTCTATAAACATATCTTTTTCTTCACCACAAGCAGGGCAAGTCCACTCTTCCGGTAATTTTTCAAAAAGTGTGCCTGGAAGTACTTCGCCTTCAGAATCGCCCACGCTAGGATCGTATTCATAACCGCATCCGTTGCAGACATAATGTTTCCAAGTTGGAACAACTTTCTTTGGAACGGCTCTCTTCATTTTCTTCATTGGCAGCGACTCCTTCTTGGGTTCTCCGTTGTCTAAAGCGGCAGTGAGCAATGGTAAAATTTCCATTAAATCGCCAAGGATGCCGTAGTCTGCGTTCTTGAAAATTTTCGCATTAGGATCGATATTTATAGCAACAATTGTAGTAGCATCCTTTATACCTTTCAAATGCTGACCTGCACCTGAAATACCACAAGCAATATAAAGATTTCCGTTGAATTTTTGACCAGACATACCAACATAACGATTTAGTGGTAAATATTTAAGCGTTTCAGCTACCGGACGAGAAGAACCTATAGCCGCACCGGCTTGAACTGCCAAATCTTCTATAAGCTTCATATTTTCTTTTTTTCCTATACCTAGACCTACGCTGACTACCCTTTCAGCCTTGCTGATAGGAGTATCCAGAGGTATTCCAACTGTGAAATCATAACCATCTGCCTTAAGAGCTTTTACAAGAGCATCAACTCTTTCTTCAGGAGTTCCTTTATTGAAGATTACTTTCTTACGATAACCTGTGGCAGGGCCAGGTTGAGAAACTTTATCTGCACGCTGGGTCTTCGGCATCTTACCGATGATGTGAGAAGAAATAACCACACGCTGAATCTCATTAGTTCCCTCATATATTGTACAAATCTTAGCATCTCTGTAAGCCCGCTCAACTTCCATACCTTTCAGATAACCGCTTCCGCCGAATATTTGGAGGGCATCGTTGACAATCTCAAGGCAAACGTCAGATGCGTATTGTTTCGCCATAGCTGCTTCCATACTATAACGCTCATGATTTTCTTTCAACTCTGCCGCACTGTAAACAAGTAATCTAGCAGCTCTGAGCTTTGTGGCCATATCAGCTAACTTAAATGATATAATCTGTTGCTGACAGATAGGTTTGCCAAATTGAATTCTTTCTTTTGAATACTCCAGGGCATGCTCATAAGCGCCTTGGGCGATGCCGAGAGCCTGAGCTGCAATACCAATACGACCACCATCCAAGGTGGACATAGCAATCTTGAAACCATCACCCTCATTACCCAATAGATTTTCCTTAGGGACTTTCACATCGTTGAAAATCAGCTCTGCAGTTGCAGAAGAACGAATACCCATCTTGTCGTAATGTTTTCCGAAGCTAAACCCTTCCCAGTCCTTCTCTACAATAAACGCGCTGATGCCACGAATACCTATATTCGGTGTAGTAACTGCAAAAATAATGTAAGTATCAGCCTTCCCTGCGTTGGTGATGAAGATCTTTTCACCATTCAAAATGTAATAATCGCCTTCTAGGACAGCAGTGGTCTCCGTACCGCCGGCGTCACTACCGGCATTTTCCTCAGTGAGACCGAATGCACCAAGTTTCTCTCCCTTTGCCAGTGGAACCAAGTATTTCTGTTTCTGCTCATCCGTTCCGTAGGCAGCAATTGGATATGTTCCTAAAGATGTATGAGCGGAAAGAATTACGCCCGTACCACCGTCCACTCTTGATAATTCCTCAACGGCGACTGCATAGCTGATTACGTCCAGACCGGCCCCGCCGTACTCTTTCGGATATGGGATACCCAGTAAACCCATATCAGCCAACTTATGAATGGCTTCCGATGGAAATTTATTTTCCTGATCCAGCATAAATGTAATAGGTTTAACTTCCTCTTCAGCAAATTCTCTGATTTTCGTCCTCAAATTTTCATGTTGTACCGTAGTCTTAAAAAACATATATTTACCTCCTTTTAAGCAATACATTTTCATGAATGTCCTTCCATGAAATCTGTAAAACCACAACCTTGAGCCACCGTAAGCAAAACTTCTCAAACTCAGGTGACTCCTCCAATTCTTTTTTTACCTTTGGAAGCCATTTAATCAATATAGTTTACAGAATCAATGATATTTGGAAATATATTTACTTAATGTATATATTAGCCTCCTAAATTCATTATATCCCTTAACATTTTTCATTACAACCTTAACTGGAACTCATTTTCGTCATGACCACTGGTAAACATATCAATAAATTCTTTCATACTTATTTGATAACTTGCTCTATCTTCTTATTGTTGATTTTTATATTTTCACTGACATTTCTGATTTCTTCTTGGGCAAAATAAAACACTAGGTACATTTAAATGTATCTAGTGTGATAATTTTGAACTATAATAATCAATAATAAGCTTGTCTAGTTCTTGGCTCATGTGTAATATCTCTTCATAGCTACATTCATTAGAATCCAGCATTATTTGTAATTCTTCTCTTAACTCCTCCATAGTCTTTTTCATATTTTCCACCTCAATTTAGTAAGAATGTATGTTCGTATCTATATTATATACTATTATTGAGATTTTTTGTATAATTTTTTAAATTTTAAAAGTCCACCAATATCATAGTTGTTAGATTTTCTTCCTCTTCTTTCTATAAAAATTTATCCGATGACTAGCCGCTGTAAAACTCCACTGCACTCTGTGAAAGCGATTCACACAAAATCAAGATTTTGGTTCTCTGCTTGCACACAGCGAAAGTGATTCACACAAAATTAAAAATTTTGGTTCTCTACTTTTCTAAAGATGGAGATAACAGCGACACGTCCCTGGATAATTCATCTAAACTTAGTAGGAGTAAATGCTTCCACTAAGTAAGATTCATTGATAGCTTATCTGTTTGCTGAATGGTGAGGGCATGTTCTTATATGGTCATCCACCATACCAATTGCTTGCATAAATGAGTAGACGGTCACCGGGCCAACAAATTTAAAGTTTCGTTTTTTTAAGTCTTTACTGATTTGTTCCGATAAAATAGTCTGAGCAGGAATATGTCCATCGGATTCCCAATTGCTTATTACCGGAATAAAATCAACATAGCGCCATAAAAAATTTGAAAAATTTCCAAATTCTAATTGTATATTGATGACTGCTAAGGCATTGCTTCTTACAGATTTAAGTTTTGATAGATTTTTAATAACATTGTATTGCTCTCTTATGCTTTCTAATTTTTCGTCACTTAACTTTGAACAATAGGCAATATCAAAATTGTGGAAAGCTTTTTTATAATTTTCTCTTTTGGAAAGTACGATATTCCATGATAATCCTGATTGAGCACCTTCTAATGTAAGCATTTCAAATATATATGAATCATCATGGCTTGGTACACACCACTCTTTGTCATGATACAGTTGCATCATTTGATTTTTTCCAGGCCATAAACATGCACTCATGAAAAGTTCCCCCAGTCATTTTTTTATACATTGCCATTATACCATTTTTAACTTGATGACAGTCTGTCATATTAAAGAACAAATTCATTGATTTTTTATAAAAGATTTACACTGTCTTTTCTCATTCACATATACTGGAGTTCTTCTCTTCTTACTACAATAATAACCAAACTGTAGATATTTACACTCTGTGCATTTTGCTTTACCTTTCCTGTTCCACTCTTTATTCTTTCTTCCAACATCTACAATATAGCTTGTACTTATACCTGTTTTTCTTGATTTCATAATCTCAACTCCCGTTTAATTAACTTTTTTTGATTAAACACTTAACCTATGGAATTAAACATCTTACAGTTGGGTAATGTCTGCTTTTGTTTTAGATATAATTTACCTACCTAAAAGCAAAAAGATAAAAAATCTTAATTGCTAGTAAGTAGATAAATTATTAATTTACAGTTGGTATAAAGCCTTGCCCTGCCCCATCAATACCCTTCTTATTTACTGCTAATGCAACATGTTTTAATGTGCCTATAGTTGATTTTATGCATTGGCTCAACTGACCTACTGGATATTTTTATAGTTATTCCAGCGCTTAGATAACTGACCTACTATCTAAAAAAGACAATAGGAAACTAAACCTTTATAAATTCCATTTTTAAAATGTATTAAAGGCCTGGTTTGACTATATTTAATTTTATTAATTGATTTATGTACTGATATTTTTAAATAATTTATTTACAACTTATTTACTTTGATTTAATATAACATGATTTATATTGTATTAACTAATTGGATTATGTTTTATACCAGCTGCAGTTGTTGTTACATAAATATTTTTTATGTTCTACAATGTATATATACTTATTTCAACAAAATTACATTGATTCAAGAAATTTTTATTTATCTTTTTTCCCTAAGATTGTTTTAGAAATATTTTTGACTTGTGAAATACTGACTTGATACTTCTCCTATCATAATGTACCTTGGGAAAATACAATATAAAAGGCTATTACTGATTTTATTGCTCCATATGCATTTTCTACATTTATGAATAGCCATATCTATTCCTCCAAAATAAAAAGTTCCCAAGGCAATATCCTCAGAAGCTATATCCAATATTTTAAATTTTATAAATTTCTGTACTATGATAATAGCAGATATTAAACGAACAAAATGGACAGGTAGAATCAATATCTTTTAAAAATAATTTATCAATTACTTTTGCAAATATTTATATCCCATTATAACAATATTTACTTTACAAGTAGTTTACTGCTACCGTCCAATTTCATTTTATAAAGTTCTCTATCAGACCAACTACTATAATATATCCATCCATCTAATACTTCAGTTAATCTGCTGGCCTCACTGTTTAGCTTAGTTCTTTCATTTCCATCAATAGTAATTTTATAAATGTCTCCTCTTGTCTGGTCAAGGGGAAGCCTCATAAGAGTATGTCCATCGTAAGGATTATCAGCATAGTATATCCAATTACCTGACACTACGATATCCCAGCTATTATCATCATTTAGTTTTTTCTCATTTGTACCATCAGTATTAATCTTATATAATTTGCATTCATCATCTGAGTTGCTAAAATAAATATTATCACCACTTACCTTTAAGAATTTCGCTGTTTTATTATAAATTTTTGTTTTGTGAGTACCATCAGTATTTATTTTAAATATACCTGAATTTTCTCCGCTAATTATATTGCCTTTAGTAACAGAGCTTACACCACTATAATAGATCCAATTACCAGAAATATTAATATTACTTACCAGCTGATCAGAAATTTGGACTTTATTTTTTCCATTACTATCAATTTTATATAGTCCACCTTTTACTATATTATTTTCTCCCATCTCAGAACCCAATGCATAATATATTGATCCTTTGTAAAAAACAGCTTCAAGAATATAATCGTCACTTGTTAACTTAATTACTCTATTATCCTTTATTTTGTATATACCATTACTTCCTATTTGTCCCATAGTTCCATCAACATAATAAATCCAATTATCAACTACATCAATAATACTTCCATATGCATGTCCAATATAACTCTTATTTGTTCCGTTCGTATTAATTTTTGATAATTTACCAGACTCATATAGCCAATTTCCATTTTGAACTATTGGTCCACTAATGCTTTCTTTAGCTTCACCTGCCATATTACTAGTTGATTTATTATATGAACATCCAAAACTAATAAGCAATAGAACTGATACACACATTATCAAAAAAACTTTTTTCAATACAATCATCTCCCCTATAGCCTAGAACTCATCAAAGGATAATCCTCTTCACCTACCCCTCCACACATTGAACTTAAACCTGAATGTAAAAAGCATGACCTCTTAATAGCTTTGTTGCCATACTTTAATATAATTACTTTTTCTAACTTTTGAATTATCTATGCCATTAGCATAATTCCATATTACTTCTCCATGGCTTTTTAGAATGTTTTTTAATATTTTAACTATCTCATAATTTTGAGTGTTTCATCCAGTGAAATACATTCCGCATATCTACCATTCCACATAAATTCATTGTAATATTGGTATGTTTGCTCTGCTGACATAAACTTATTATCAACTGTTGTATTTGAATAAGCTGGAACTATCATATGAAATCCATGTTCAAATCCACATTTCATAGTAGCATCAATACAATAGTCTGTTTGAAGTCCTACAATAATTATATCTTTTTCTCCTTTACTTCTTAAATATTCTAATAAACCAGTATCCTTAAAAACACTATTCACTTTTTTATCAAATATTTTTTCTTCTTTAGACGGTTTAAATTTTTCATATATTTCAAAACCTTCAGTTCCTTTTGTTAGTTCACTTTCAGGACCATCATCATGACGTACATATATTATTTCTATATTATTCTGCCTTGCTGTACCAATTATTTTCTCTACATTTGACACAAATGCATTAAATTCATATAATTTTTCATTTGTTATTAACTTTTGTGTATCAACTACTAATAAAACCATTTATTTATCTCCCTTACAAATTACTATTTATCTATAGATTATTAGCCTAATGAACATGCTTTTTATTTCTCCAGCTGTTTGTATCTTTGTAATTTTGTCAACAATTTTACAGAGGTGTTAAATATGCAATCAAATAAAACTTGTCTGATAGTTGGACAGTATTTAGTTTCACCTTGTTATTCTAATACTGGGACCTCCAGGATTTATTATGATCCCTTTATAACCACCCGATTTTTGTTTTTCTACAGTAACAACACTATATCCAATTGTAGGATAAGTATCATTTTCTTTTTCCTCTGCAACAAAATCAACTTTCCACTCATCTTCCATAACAATTTTTTTTACATCCATAATGAGTACATATGTATTCATTTTATTTATAGCATTATTATGTTCATTGCAATAATAATCAAACATACCCTGTACTGCTGCATTTATGATATCAGGGTTAGCATTTTTTATTTTATCACCAAAGGTAATGTTATAATAAATATTTACATTATTGGATTTTTTATTTATTATCTCTTTAGTACCTGGTTCAATAACATTTTTTGGTGAATTTACAACTTTAGAAATACCCCATATTGTTAAAGTTATTATAACAATTAAAGTTACGACTATGAATTTATTCAGTCTAATCAACTTATAATATTTTTTATTCAAGACTTAATGCCACCCCCATCTCACTTTCTATGATGCAGACATTTTCAAACAGCTTGTCTATTTTCTGTGTGCGTCTTTCCGTTGTCAAACAGAAACTTCCAGTTTCTGTTAAAACCTCAGAGGTGCTAGGAAATGACTGGAAGTCACCCCTTGCTAAAAATAAAAATTAATATCCTATAAGGAGAAAGCAAATGGAGGTAGTAATGGACTTTTTTGTACACTAAGGACTAATATACTTGTAAAAAAAGTTATTTAAATCTGCTCTGGTTCCTGGTTCATCATGGAATATCCGCTTCTTATACATTCATTAATACTTGGTATATCATCCCTTGCTTCAATATTATTAAGTTTTTTTACTACCCCATAAGGTTCCCTCAGAGAAAGCTTGTCTCCTCTTCCGGAAATAACCCATAAAGTTTTATATCCTCTAGGTACTGCTTGAAGCTTATCTTCACCTTTACCGTCGGTAAAGTACACTAACAAATTAATGTTATTATTATTAGCATATTCAAAAACAGGGTTAAATCTGGTAGCACCTCTTATTTTCATTCTATCTCTTATATCCTTTACGGATTTGATTTTATACACCCGTCTGATTTCATTGTCACATTCTATGACAGTAATTTCATGATTATAGTTTTTTACTATACTAATTATCTCTTTAATGGCCTGATTAAATTCTTCATCACTAATACTTCCGCTTATATCAATAGCAACAGCAATTTTTGCCTTATGATTTCTAAGTTGTCCTCTTAAATCCATCCTGTCAGGCTGCCTTCTGTTTCTTCTAGTTATAGTTTTCTTTTTATTGCTAGGAACAGTTCCCATTAACCTTTTAAGATATAAATTCCAAGGCAGCTCACCGTTACTGTTTTTAAGTGATGATATCATACTGTCTAAATAATGAGGAATTGTACCCTTTTGAGAACTATTGATAAACTTCTCAGTAAATTCTTTAAGTGTTTTTTCATCTATTTCACTTGAATCCTCCCAAATGTCATGGGTGTTTTCAGGATTATATTCAGTTTCTGTTTTTTCATCTTTACCACCATGATCCTCTGGTCCATCTTTACCTTCTTCTGCTGCTAAATCTATGGCAATTTGAAGTTTTTCTACATAATATTCAAAGGGCTTATAGGGCAAGAGTTTTAAATCATACTTTAAATTTACCCAATCTAAAGTAGTGGAATATGGGGGCAAATTATCTAAATATGTGTTTACCACTATGTCCATTGCCATATTAACAGCCAGTGTACTATAGTTTCTTTTAAATTCTTTTGCTCGTATTAAGTGCATGGATAATATATGGAGTATTTCGTGTTTGATGGTGGTTTCCATTTGATTTATATTAAGATTCAGAAAAATTATGGGATTAAAATATATAACATATTTAGCTCCTTTAAAATTAACAGCAGTAGGGCTGCTTATATCAAATCTTATCTTTCTTGACATCTGAAACAAAAAATATCCATAAAAATTATCTTTGTCCTCCATAAGACCTAAATTAACTTTATCTGCAAGGCTAAAAAACTCTTTTTCAAAATCTTCTAGTACATCTTTATCAGCTTTACTATTCTTATAATTTGTTTTAAAAGAAACATCTGCAATTTTATTTGCTTTTTCGTAAAGTTCTTTTACCTGATCCTCAAAATTACTTTCCATACACTATCACCTTATTAAATTATAGGATTCAAAATAGGATTCTACAAAAGTTTCATTTTCAATGACATGTTTGTATATTTCACTATAACTGTTTCTAATATCCTTCATAATTCCTATCCTTAAATCTGCAGGATATATTTTTAAAAGCTCATTAAGTCTGTTAATATAATAATCTGAATCATAATTATTATTGTTTATATTTGCTTCCAAATTTTTTAGAATATTTTTTGCAGATAGATAAAGTCTTGTATGACTTTCGTTTTTTATTCTTTCTATAATAGCTTCATTAAGAGAATCTCCTGAAAAAACATCTTCATAAGATATTAGTGGATTATAATCTGATTCAATAAAGCTGACAAACTCTTCAGCAATTAATTTTCCTACATTCCCTTTTATAACATTTAAAAAAACAGCTCTAGGTATTGAAGATTTTTTATCTTTATAAATTTTATAAGCAGCAGAAATTCTCTCATAGCTTCTTGGAGTTGCCATTATATCATCTTCATTTATTTTATATAAATATTCCGGAAAGGCTCCGATAAACTCTATAACCTTTTCTTCAATTCCTGCATTTGCTGCCCAATCTAACCACTTAATATGGTCAGGCTCCATATATAGCCATACAAATCTGTTTTCCTGTGCTGTATCCATATCTACAACCTGATAATCATAGCCATATTTACTTGAAGGATTCATAGCTGCCAATATTTTTACACTTTTATGCAGCTTATATCCATTAATTTCTCTATTTAATATTAAATTCATAAGCTCCTGTTGTACTGTATGTTCACAACGATTTATCTCATCTATAAATAAAAGAACTGTTTTGCCTTTGGATATTTCTTCATCAATTTCCCTTAGCCTATTATGCACTGCATATACCGTGGTTTTCTTTAGTTCCTTTTCTCCCTTATTATTAACTTTTTCATATGCTTCTATAGTTGGAAGGCCGCCTATTTCACCTTCTTTAAGGAGATTACCGTCAATTACAACTAAACTAAAATTATTTTCTTCAGCAATTTGTCTTGCTAAAGCCGTTTTTCCTATTCCGCTTTCACCAACTATTAATGGAACTTCCCCAGTAGCTAGTACTAAATCAACACTTTTTAATGTATCTGTAAAATTCATTGTACTCGCCCCCTATACAATTTTCAGCTTTTCATCTACAGTTATTTTTTTAGCTTTTTTACTTCCGTATTTATAAATAAACATTATCTTATCCTCTGGTATAATGTGATTATTCTTATCCATATTGCTATAATTTAAAAACTCTCTCACATATTTTTCATCAACATCTTCCTTTGACAATTGATCCTTTAACAGTTGTTCTAATTCCTCTTTAGTTATTTCTTTAATAAAATATTTAATCACTAAAAAATTTACCTTTAAAAATTCCAATATTTTATTCTTATCTAAATTGTTTATAAGATTAATAGCCTTGTAATTATTCTTTACAGCCATAAGCTGTGCATTATAAGAAGGTGAACTTATATATCTCAATGCGTCATAGCTTATTTTTACAGCCTCTTCTTGTACACGATCAGAGGGCTCTTTAATAAACTTTAATGACTCGTAATTTTTTCTTACAGCCAACAACTGCAATTCCTCACTTGGATTATCAATATATTTAATAGCCCATCCAGCTTGATTTATAGCCAATTCAATTAATTTATCCGTTGGATTCCTAATAAACTCCAAATTAGTCCACCCAGAATTTATTGCTTTTATCCTCATATCTTCTGAAGGGTTATCTATAAATTCAATAGCTCTTCCATTATTTTCTATAGCTGCTTCCTGTATCTCTTTGCTTGGGTTATTTATATTTTTTAGTGCAAGTCCATTTTTTTTAACTGCCAATAGCTTCATCTCATCTGTAGGATTATCTATATGTGCTATGGCATAAGGATTTTTCTTTATTATTTCCATAAGCTTTGATTCTTCCATAATATTTCTTCCCTTTTGTAATTTAATATAAATTATTATACCACTGTATAAAAAAATAATGTAGTGTGTGGAAGTTGCTTGTGGGAAAAAATCCCTCGCAACTTATTTTAAAATATTAATTTATTCATAGTTATGAAATTGCTTTCTATTTTAGGAAAGAAAAAACAGGGTTAAATCCCTGCTAATAATCCAATTTATAATAAATTAATCCAATCACGTCTTCCATATAGTATTCTAATAATTGTAACTGTTTTACTATCCTCAGTAACAATATAGAATATAATATAATTATCAACCATAATTTTTCGTATACCTTTGTAAGCCAGTCTTTCATCAGCTACTAATGCATTTCTTAAAAGCATATCTTCTAAAGAATTAATTCCTTTAGCTATTTTTGAAATTACTTTTTTTGCTATCTCCGGCTCTAAAAGTTCTTTTTTGTATAAACTATGAAATTTAAAGGTCACAGTTACCTTTCACAGTATTTCCCTTAATCTATTCAAAACATATTTATATTATCATAAATAAAATCTCTCTGTTTTTTTATATAATGTATTAATGAACTTACATCATCATTTCTGCAATTAGCTAGTGCTTTCTTATAATCATCAGAAGTATCTCCATTCATATACTGAAGTGGTAATCTATTATCTAGTAATTGCTTTAAAAACACAAATCGTCCAATTCTTCCATTACCATCTTGAAAAGGATGAATTTTTTCAAATTCAACATGGAATTTTGCTATATCTTCTAGAGTTATGTTTTTTAAACAGTTAAAATTACTAACCAAAGCAATTATTTTCGCTTCTGTCTCCCATGGATTAGCTGTATCAAAATCTGCTCCCAATATTTTATTAGGATATTTTTTAAATACTCCAGCAAGTCCCATATCATATAATCTTGTTCTATACATTAAACTGGAATGCCACTCTTTTATCATTTCTACAGTAATTTTTTCCCCTAGACATTCAATAACTAAGTCAAAAGTATAAAAAGAATTAACCGTTTCCTGAACATCATCTAATGTATGTGTTCCCATGACTATATTTTTTTCAAACAACATTTGCAAAGCTTCAGTAGTAAATGTACTACCTTCTATTTTATTAGAATGATATATAAAATCATATTTTAACAACTCATTTAATGAATTATGTATTCCCTTTGTTTCTTTTAATATTTGTAAGAATTTATTGTAATCATAATTATTTGCTTTATCACACATATTAACCGCTCCTTATAAAAGCTTTATTCCTATATTATATCCTATAAAATATTTAGTTAAAATAATTATGTATGAAAAAATGTCAATCAACAATAATTTTAATTAGTATTGTTGGTTGACATCTCCACTTACACCATATTAAATTCCAACTCTTACCTTAACACCCTGAATGACTTCTTTATTTCTAAAATCCTCTCCATTTATGTTAAAGTTAAAAAAGCTCGTAAAGTGCATGAATTCAATTAATTTTCATTTCTTATATCTTTTAACAATCCTTCAAACCATTGAACATTTACTAAATGATGAGAAAGTGAATTTTCCAACATTTTTTTAAAATAAGTAGGTATAGTTTCATAATGCTGAAGAGATTGTTCTAATAATGAAATTTTCTTTTTAGTTTGTTCGATTTGTATTTCTATTAGTTTTGTTAGATCCTCGCTTTTATATTCATTAGCAAATAACATTGCTGCATAAAAAGATAAGTTTATATACTCTGTCTTAGAGCCATACTTGTACATCAATTTTTCAAATTCTTTATCCCCTAGTTCAGTGATGATATAATTATGCGTCTCTCTAGTATTGTCTAATTGGTCAACTTTTTTAATATATTGCTTTTCTTCTAATTGTTGAAGATTATAATAGAATGACCCTTTAGTGAAATTTACTATATATTTATAGTGTCTCTCTTTCATTAAGGCTAATAATTCGTATCCGTAAGAACCTGGATTTTGTTTTAATAAACCTAAAATTAGTAATGGTATCAAAAAAACACCTTCTTTATATTCTTCATCAAAATTATGCTAATAGTTATTTCATAATTATAAAGTTTAACCATTGTTGATTTGTATGAGTTGAGATTCGAATTCATCATATGATATTTTCCCTAACGCCAAATCCATACTTTTTATATACATCTTTTCTACTTTGGTATATGTTCTAGCATGATTAAGATTTATCAACTCATTTTCATTAATTAATGGCTTCAATACATGTTGCTTATTAAAAAAGGCTTCAAAATATCTTAAACCAAATTTTCTTTGAGAAATTGCATCAATATGAATACCATCACTTTCTCCTTGATGCCATAGAATTCCTGTTAACTCACTGTTCTGCATAGCAAATTTAGCTTCAGTTATTGCGTGTCTAAAAAGTGCTTGATCTACAGCCCATTCATCCAGTGAGCTTCCACCTTCAGCACAAGGAATTAAGCCAATAGTATCTTCTTGATTTTGACGACACCATGCATCTGCAAATGAACCAGCCAGACTTATTCCTGAAACAGGACGGTCATAATTGATGGGCTCAGCCATCATTTGCCATCTACCATTACGCAACATTTGATTTTTATTGGTAATATGCAAACTCACGCGAGGTATTCCGAAATTCCGTTGGAGTCATACCTCTTTTAGCAGTAAATTGTTTTATAAAGTACGTATCATACTCAAACCCAGTAGCACGTGCAATTTCGTTCAAGCTCATACCTGTATGCGTCAGAAGATTCTCTGCAACTTTTAAACGATATGACAATAAGTATCCCATTGCTGTACATCCACATAAATCCTGAAACATTTTATTTAGTGACACGCGATTCAAATGAGCACATCTTGTTAAGTCTTCTAAACTTATTTTATCAGAATAGTTTGTGTGTATATATTCCAAAACTAAGCCAACAGGTGATTGTTCGCTATGGTGGCTCAACTCTTCAAGTAACCCTAATATTTGTATTAGGTACTTTTTTATTCTGCACACCCAAAATGAATCGCTCTGTGCATATACTTCTGTTCCTATAACAAAGAACCACTCATATAATTTGGGATAGGATTTCTCAGTTACAGTATATAACCCATTATGAATATTATATTTTTTAAAAAGCGAAAGACCTGTTTCTATTTTTAAACTGGTTGACATATAGCCCTGGGATTCAGAAAAATGGGCTGTATTAATAAAATCAGGATGGAAACAAAATGACTGTGAAGATACATTTTGCTTTTCGGAAACTTGTATGGTATCCTCCATAGACAAACAAAGAATACTTGGAGCAACAATTTTTATGGGATAGTCATTCAGTTGTAAATTCATACTTCCACTTGTAATAAAAATTATAGTGAATCTCTCCTTATATGGGAGATTATTAAAACTTTCATCTGCAATAAATTCAATATATACAGTTCTATTCTTATGACGGTCCATTTGGGGCATAAATATTCCTCCATTAACAAATAGTATAGTTTAAAGCTTCATTTATAACATTGTATCATAATTTTTAAATGATATACTGTTAATAATTACTGAAGAAAAGTTATGGTTAACAAATTTTGCTATAACTTATTGAAAGGAGAATCATTATGTCTATTGAACCCTTCCATATCCAAGTATCTGATGAAGTACTTGATGATTTAAAATACAGGCTGGATCATATCCACTGGCCAGATCAGTTAGAAGGCTCAGGTTGGGAAAGAGGTACTGAAATAAATTATTTGAAGTCCCTGGTTTCTTATTGGCGAGAACAATTTGATTGGCGCAAACAAGAAAGCCAGTTAAACCGTTTTTCACAATTTAAATGTAACGTGGATGGAATAGATATTCACTTCATCCACGAGAAGGGTAATGGGCCTAATCCTATACCAATTATCCTTACTCATGGATGGCCTGACAGTTATATACGCTATCAAAAGATCATACCTCTTCTCACTGATCCTGCTAGTCACGGCGGTGATCCAGAGGATTCTTTTGATGTAATTGTCCCTTCACTACCTGGATTTGGCTTCTCTAGCCTTCCTAAACATAGTAGTATAAACAATTATGATATTTCAGAGCTTTGGGCAAAACTAATGAATGAAAAACTTGGCTATAGCAAATTTGCTGCTGCAGGTGGGGATATTGGTTCTGGCGTCACAAGATATTTGGCATTGAGCCATCCAGAGCTTCTAATTGGAATTCATCTAACTGATATCGGTATTATTAGAGATCTCATGACTTCTCAGGATAATATAGAACTTTCAGAAGAAGAATTACACTACAAGAAAAGTGCTCCTGTATGGATTTCCAATGAGGGAGGTTATATGTCTATTCAATCGACAAAACCACAAACTCTTGCATACGGACTTTCTGATTCACCAGTCGGTTTGGCAGCTTGGATTATTGAAAAATTTCTTGCATGGAGCGATTGTAATGGTGATATAAGACAAAAAATTAGTGAAGATGAACTACTCACTAATATAATGATCTATTGGATTACAAATACTATAGGATCATCAGCAGGTATATATTATGAAAACACACATTCTTTGCCTCCAATGGGGCACATAGAAGTACCAACAGGCATAGCTATTTTTCCAGCCGACATATTGCTACCGCCAAAAGAATGGGCTATGCGTAATCTGAATATCACTCGTTGGACCACAATGGCTAGAGGTGGGCATTTTACTGCCATGGAAGAACCAGGACTTCTAGCTGAAGAAATTCGAGCCTTCTTCAGACCATATAGAACTAAAACCCAAAAGTAATATTGGACTTCCTTATGTCTGTAAATAGCATACGGTTTATTTCTTTTTTATAAGCAGAGTTCTTGTTATCAGGTGGAGTCTTTATTCCATCTGATGCTTACTAACAGAGTTCTTAGTATCAGTTTGTGATACTTAGAAATCGTTGTCCTTTAGGGTAAATCGTTATCCAGGGACATAGCCACTCTTGACTCCCACTTTGAAGAAAAGCAGACAAAACAAAATTTATTTTGTATTTGGTCGCTTTCACAGAGTGCGATGGAAATATTAGAGTGGGTAGTCATCGGATAAAAGATTTACACTGTCTTTTCTCATTCACATATGCTGGGGTTCTTCTCTTCTTACTGCAATAATAACCAAACTGTAAGTATTTACACTCTATGCATTTTGCTTTACCTTTCCTGTTCCACTCTTTATTCTTCTTTCCAACATCTACTATATAGCTTGTACTTATACCTGTTTTTCTTGATTTCATAATCTCAACTCCTGTTTAATTAACTTTTTTTGATTAAACACTTAATCTATGAAATTAAACCTCTTACATTTGGGTAATGTCTGCTTTTGTTTTAGATATAATTTACCTACCTAAAAGCAAAAAGATAAAAAATCTTAATTGCTAGTAAGTAGATAAACTATTAATTTACAGTTGGTTTAAAGCCTTGCCCTGCCCCATCAATACCCTTCTTATTTACTGCTAATTCAACATTAACTTTTAACTTATAACGCTTGTCCTATAAGTTCTTACAAAAAATAAGAATGTTAATGCCTACCCAGTAAAAATACTGCCAAGCAACCTTACCGAACCTTTAGTGGTAGTCCTCACCTTACATAAGCACCACTAAAGAAGGGTATAGTGTTTTAATGTGCCTATAGTTGATTTTATGCATTGGCTCAACTAACCTACTGGATTTTTTATAGTTATTCCAGTGCTTAGATAACTGACCTACTATCTAAAAAAGGCAGTAGGAAACTAGACCTTTATAAATTACATTTTTGAAGTGTATTAAAGGCCTGGTTTGACTATATTAAATTTTATTAATTGATTTATGTACTGATATTTTAAATAATATATTTACAACTTATTTACTTTGATTTAATACAACATGATTTATCTTGTCTTAACTAATTGGATTATGTTTTATACCAGCTGCAGTTGCTATTACATAAATATTTTTTATGTTCTACAATGTATATATACTTATTTCTACAAAATTACATTGATTCAAGAAATTTTTATTTATATTTTTTCCTAAGATTGTTTTGAAAATATTTTTGACTTGTGAAATACTGATTTGTATGTATTCTTCACTTAAAATATATTTAATTCTCCAATACCCATTCATCTAAACCATTTTTTCATATACAAACTTGAATCTATCAACTTCTAAAATGGTTTTAATAGTATCATAGTCTTCTATTCATAATGCACCTTGGAAAATACAGTATAAATGGATTCCACGAAATAAAAACACAAAAGCTCACTTTTTATGTAAAAATCCAAAATACAGAGCAAGAATTATAAATGTAACATACATTGGTGATGGACTATACATTGCTCAAAGTAGTAAAGATAGCAATAAATTTTATAATGTAGATTTAAATCATACTGTTTGTGATTGTAGATATTTTACTTTTCAAAAACGTGAGGAAAGGAAAAAATGCAAACACATAATAGCTGCAGAACAGTTATCTCTGACATTAAATACTTTAGCTAGTGCAAAATAAGATTTTACGAGCTACGAAAGAATGTCTTGGAATAAACTACCATCTAGCATACACTTCCAAACTCATATAGTACACACTGATATATAGCTATATCTATGTATAAGAAAAAATCCCTTACACCTTTTATCGATGTAAGAGATTAATAAATCTGCTTATTTTTTAGGATATATAACTTTAAATGTAAGAGGTATAGTTATATATATTGGTAAAAGGAGTAACGATGAGCTACTCCTTTTATATTTAAATCTAGTTACATTTTATATAAAATCCATTTACATGTTTATCAATACCTAATTTTAAAAAAGCCTTGAAAAATAAAGGAAAGAATATACTATACATATGTAATATATTCTTTCACCTAATATTCTGTAGATATTTTGTTAAGGATTCTTTTAATAATTTTTAATTGATAAAATGAATAGTATTGATGCCTTAAATAGGCGATGAACGCTATGTAATTAATCTTTTAATTTAATCGTATATTCATTTTGAAGTTTTTCTGTTCAACCTCTGCCCATATTATCCCGCCATGGAGTTCAATAATATTTTTTGCAATAGCAAGTCCAAGTCCTGATCCACCCTGTTCAGAATTTCTAGCTTCATCTGTTCTATAAAATCTATCAAATAATTTTTCTACGTTTTCTTCGAATATTTCATTTATTATATTCTCGAAGCTAATTATTAATCCATCATTCTTTTGAGAAATATCAATATATATTGTACTTCCTTCAGTACTATACTTTACAGCATTAGAAATCACGTTTTCAAAAACTCTGCCTATTTTATTTGGATCTACTTTTAAAAAAATGCTATTACTAAAGCTTTTATGGAAAGTTATATTTCGTTTTTTTGCAAGTATAGAAAGCTCACCTATGCTCTGTTCAATTATTTCAACAATATTTATTTCTTCTTTTCCTAGTTTAATTGCTCCACTTTCAAGCTTTGAATACTCAAATAAATCATCTATAAGCTTTTTTAATTTATTTGACTTTTGTAAAGCTATTTCAGTAAATTTCTCTTTATCCTTTAATGAAGTTTTGTCGTCATCTGCTAGTTGTAGATATGCAATTAAAGAAGTCAGTGGAGTCCTTAAATCATGAGATACATTTGTCATAAGCTCACTCTTTAATCGCTCTGCTTTTCTCTCATCTTCCATTATATTTTTTAAATCAATAGTCATACTATTAATCTTATCTGATAATATAGATAATTCATCTACGCCTTTTTTATCAATTCTATAATCAAGATTTCCCTGTGAAATTGTTTCTATGCCTCTACATATATCTTTTATATATTTAGCCTTTCTTCTAATTAAAATATATATTAACACCACTACTATGATTACTGGAAGTATTCCTATTAATACTATTATTTTACCAATATTGGTAATTCGATTCAATTGTGGCAGCTTCCAAACAAAAAGCATTGCATCCTTATTTCCAAGTTTTACATTGTATATTTGATAAAAAGTATCATTTGACCTATACGCTTTGCCTTGAAAGATTTGTTGAACTTTCTCAACATCAATTTTATCAGTGTTTACATTTGCTGTTTTTAAAATTATATTCCCTCTAGAATCAGTAACTGCAGCATTAAACCCATAATGCTTACCTAGTTGCTTTAAATAGTTGTTAGACCCCTCATCCTCTCGGGTTACATACCTTCCGACTTCAACATATAAACTATTGGCGTCTGCTATCATTTTATCAGGAGTATCTTTACTATCAAAATTTGCATATAACATCCCGATAGCAATTATTACTCCTATAACAACCAAAGCAAAGCTCACTATATTAACCAATAATAGCTCTCTAGTAATACTTCCAAATAAAATTTTTTTAATCCTATTTTTCAATTTTATACCCAACTCCCCAAACAACTTTGATGTACTTTGGCTCTCGTGGATTTATTTCTATTTTTTCTCTTATGTTTCTTATATGTACTGCTACAGTGTTATCAGCATTATTAAAAGCTTCATTCCACACCTGTTTATATATCTGTTCAGTGCTTAACACCCTATTTCTATTCAAAGCCAATACTTCTAATATTGAAAACTCCAAGGGAGTAAGTCTTACAAAACTTCCATCCACAAAAACTTCTCTTGAAGCTCTATTTAATGTAAGCCCATCTATTATGATTTCATCCTCACTATTTTTCTTCTCTTCATTAAAATTCAGATATCTTCTAAGCTGTGATTTTACCCTTGCAGCTAATTCAAGAGGATTAAAAGGTTTTGCTACATAGTCATCTGCTCCAACATTAAGTCCTAATATTTTATCACTATCTTCAATTTTAGCTGAAAGCATAATAATGGGTAATTTTTTCTCTTCTCTGATTTTTAAGCATGTTCTTATCCCGTCTAACTTCGGCATCATAATATCTAGAACTATTAGATCTACTCTATTAGTTTTGAGTTTTTCTATGGCTTCAATCCCATCTGAAGCAGTAATTACATTTATTCCTTCATTCATTAAATAAATTTCAATTACTTCTCTAATATCTTTCTCATCATCTACTACTAACACGGTGTTCTTTTCCATACTAATAAATTCCTCTTCTTTCTTATTATAATCTTATCTATACTAAAAGCTGCAAATATCATTACTAAAGGCATTGCAATATAAGAATATCTTGAAAAAGTATAGAATGGTAAATATATTAAATTTAAAAATAATAACACGCCAATCAATAGTGCTACATTTGAGTTTTCCTTTGCTCCCTTTACCATACCTATAATTCCTAATAATAAAATTATTTTATGAATAACATTTGCTATTAGAAAAGTAATATTAAAAATTGTTCTCCAATAGAACGGATCTTTCCAAAATAAAAGCGTTTTACCTATAGTATACCAAAAAACAAATTTAAATGGTTGCTTTTTACCGTATTTCTCAAGTCTTTGTAATCCTGCTTTTGTTTCATTTTCATCACTTTCAATAGCATTTCTGCCTTTTACATATGGCACTCCCCAACCTTCGCTCTGATCATAATTTATAAATGTTCCTTGAAGAAATGGATTGCCAGTTGATTTTGTAAATGGTATAAATCTATTAAAATCTATATAGTTTCTAACCCACCAAGGAGACATTATTGTACAAAATATTATTAAGACTAATGTAGTATATTTAAGTATTTCAGAAAACTTATACTTACTCTTAATCCAAATAACCAAAATTAATATCGGATAAACCACCATTGTTGGTTTAAATAAACAGGATATCGCCCATATAATGCCTCCTAAGGCATACAGCTTAACACTCTTTGTCTCTATGGCATAAATGCTTATATATATTAGAAGCAGAAGCAAAAACTTAGATATACATTCCATTAGTATTGTATTTACAACAAATAATTCAGTAATATATATAACATCTATTACTGAAGCTATCAATCCCACTCTACTCCCGAAAACCTTCCTTCCTATAAGAAATATTAGGTATATGCTTCCTGCCTGAAGCATCATCTGAAAAACCTTAAATGCAACTAACCCCTGCATCTTTCCAAAAATCATCATGAAAAACGCTAACACAAAGGTTAAACCAGGCATGATATAAAGTGTAGATTCTTTAACGTTTTCGTAAGACAATATTTTATTATCTATTAAATTCCATGCACTTCTGATATATTTCACATCGTCATTATCAAACTTCTCAAGACTTCCTAAAAGAAGCGAATTTCCATATTTAAAAATAGAAATCAGTGCAGCCATGATAAAAATAATTTCTATAATTAATAAACCGTATTTTGTTCTTTTTTTTTCATCTCTTAAACTAAACAATATCTTCACACTCCCTTTATTTTGAAGCAATTAAAACAGCTCCACCAACAATAAATATAAGACCAAAGGTTCTATTTAAATTAAAACTATCCTTAAAAAAAATAACTCCTGCTATTGCTCCAAATACATAGCATAAGCTTTGAAGTGGATATATTTTACTCAATGGTGCCTTAGAAAGCAAATATAACCAAATTGCAGTAGCAAAAACATAAATAATTCCTCCACAAAATATATAAGGATTAAATATAGCATCCATTACACCTTTAGCCGATAATTGTAAATGTATTTTGCTTACTCCAATTTTCCATAAAACTTGACCTGACACCAACATAATTACATTAATGAAAAGCAGTAAATAATTCATCTTATTTCAACCTTTCATTAATTTTATAATCTAATAAGGCATTTACTTGTATAAGTTTTGTTATTTTCTTTTTCATATCAGATATTACTATCATAAGATAAAAAATCATTGAAAGGCTAAACATTATCCCAACCAAAAACAAAAATGCAGGTGCATAAATTATTCCTAAACTACTAGCCAAAAACTCAACAAGTTTTTCATCTACAGAAAATATTATTAATAGAGTACATACCATTATCCATAACAAGCTATACTCAAATTCCACTCTTCTCTTTTTAATTAATGTAACGTTTATTACTAGAAAAGTTATAGAAACAAACAAGCAAAATATATTCATTGAAGTGCACCTTCACTTGGTTTCTCAATTATTAATGCTAAAGTCACCTTTATCATATAATATATTGACTTTAACGGTGTTATAGTAGATTTACCACCCTGCCTTTTATTCATATTAACCAAAATTTCTTTTACTTTTAAACCATTTTTTACAGCATACACGATTGTCTCTACTTCAGGATAATCTTGAGGATAATAATTGATAAAATGCTCTATGGCTTTCCTATTCACTATTCTGTAACCTGAAGTTGTATCATAATAAGAAATTTTACAAAGATAAGACACAAGTTTAGAAAAGTACTTTATTCCAATACTTCTAAATAGACTAGGTTTATAATGACCTTCGCCAATAAATCTAGACCCAATTACCATATCCACTTCATTTCTTTTAATTTCTTCAAGTAGTTTAAGTAGGTCTTCAGAACAATGTTGACCATCACCATCAATTTGTACAGCGACATCATAGTTATTATCGTATGCATATAAATATCCAGTCTGAACTGCACCTCCAACACCTAAATTACTTGATAGATTTAATACCTTCGCGCCTGCTTTTTTTGCCTCAAAGTATGTATTATCCTTAGATCCATCGTTAATAACCACAATATCAAATTCTGAGGTACTATTTATTATGTTTTTTACCACATTGTAAATGTTCTGCCCCTCATTATAAGCTGGTATAATTACCAAGTGTTTCATAAAATCTCACTCCTTTCAATTCTTCTCTAAGCCTATTTTAATAGATTATTTTAAAGAAATATTTACTGAATTTATGAAGACTTTATGAAGTTTGAATAATTACACCTTTGTATAAAAATTCTAAATAATTATATTTTATAATTTCAATGAATCCATTGGGTTTGGAGGATCATTCGCATTATGAAGTGAAAAGTGGAGATTAATTAATGCTACAAAAATATATTGTGCATCATTGAAATTACTTGAAATCTACATTAATTAATCTACTTTGCTATTGATTACACATATATTACCTCCACACCAACTTAAAACTAAAACAAAAGCCAAAGTGATTTTTTAGCACTTTGACTTTTGTTTCATGCCTAAATTTTGAGTGTTTGCTATGGTCTGCTCCTGATTTTTGGTCCTAAACTAAGATTAATCAATTGTGCAACTTTTTTATCAATCAACGACTTACACGTTACACTAATATACCAATTTGCAGTATGTTTCAAAATGCACAAGTTACAATTCCACTTTTTTCTGCCATACCAATAATTCCGATTTCATTTAATTCCATGTGTGATTATAACATTTTGCATAAATTACTAGACACCCATTATATTTATAGGGTTTAAATTCATTATCTGTAAAGGTATAACTAGTAACTGCAATTTGTGTATCTCCAACAGACATAATACCATCTATAACGCATATAACTTTGTTATCGAATTTTTTGCCTTCTGTCTCTATTTCTGTAATGATTCTTTCATCTTCTTCACTTAATTCTAAAATGCCAGAAGAAGAGTATTTCCCAACTATTTTTTGTTTTATATCTGACTTTATTTGTGGAAAATCAGATAATATTTCTTCTTTCACCAAATTTCCCCCCGATTAAATTTTCTTATAAATATCTCCATAACTAATCTTTACTTGCTCCTTTATTTGCTTGTTTTCTTCTAATAGGTTCTTGATTTTCCTTTTAAGACTTGCAATTATAGCATCTTTATTATTTTCATCCATTTCCCTCTTAACCTGCGCTGGGGTAGGTACTTGAGCTTGTTGATTTCTTAAAGTTTCAATCCTTTCTCTTATGTCAGAATTATTATATAAAGTTGCTTTAGATAATCCGGCTTCATTTGAAACGCTATTAAAATTTATAGATTTATTTGACCTTATAAGCCTTTGTATTGCTTCATCAATCTTCTTTCGAGTGTTAGCTTTCCTTTCAGAATGTAACTTCTCTAAATGAGATTTGCGGTCATATTCACTCACTTACATCACCTTGTTTCCTTAATCTATCCAGTCTACCATAAATAATATTTCCAGAGCTGATAGTGCTATATATTCTATTATAACAGTTAAGAATCTCTTCATTTTCTAGAACCATATCTTTGCGGTTATATATTTTTACTTGTTCTAAAAGTGCCTTTGTAGAAGTTATATGAATTTCATATTTTTTAATATCACCTTCAAAGATGCCTACACTTAAATCCTTACAAGGCTTACCTCCATCACAAGTTAAACATGGCGGCTGCTTTGCAAAGGTACATTTCCCTTTACTTCTTTGCAAGCAAGTACCATAAGGTGTGTCAATAGCATTTAGTTTATGGTTAGTCCAAAGCATATCAAGTATATTTTCTGGTATTTCTCTATTTGTCTCATCCTGGAGATTTCCCTCAATATCAAAACTAAATACACCTTGTTTTACTGCATTATCAAAAGCTTTTCTTTTAGTATCATCAAGTAACTTTGCATAATGTAAAGTCATTTCAGGTGATGCATGAGCCAGTAACTCTTGCACAGTAAATATGTCAGTACCACCATTAAGAAGCTTTATTGCATAAGTATGTCTGAATGCATGATTATTAAAATGAAATTTATTACCACTCTCATCTATTATATTATGATTTAGAGCCATTTTATTTAAGGCTCTAGATATTGAAGCCCTAAGATATGTTTTCCCCTTTCTTTTACCTGTGCATCTAACAAAAATTAAATTCTTAGGGTTATTATCCATATTGCTATTTTTTTTCGAGGTATCAATAAGTATGGCAATTAAGCTAGCTAATTCATCATCTATAGGAATTCTATGCTCGATTACATAGGTCTTTTTAACATCTGTTTCTATCCAATATTTGTTGTTTATACGTATTAAGCAATCTTGTTTTAAGTTTAAAGTGTCAGAAATCCGAAGTCCTGTTTTATACATAATCCATATTATTACTTGAATGTCTTTACTTAAACATTCTATATATTTAAATAATTGTTCTAAAACTATATCTGGAATATACTTTATATTATCATAATGCTTATTTTTTAATGTAGGCATGTCATCTAAAAAAAGAAGTTTTCTAATATCTTTATATGGGGCTATTTCATATTCTCTCATTTGAATTTCAAGTAAAAATTTTTTAATCATAGTTAATGCCAGTCTTTGATAGCTTTCAGGATTAGATTCTTTTCTTGTGAAATTTTGTTCCGTATAGACATTAAGCCATTCTATATATTTTTCAATATGCTTCCTTTCCAACTGTTTTAAATCATTCCAAGAAGGCTCTAATTCTAAAACATAATTAATAAAATTTGGCAGATACTTTAAATATGTCAATGCGCCTTCCAATGTAAATTTATTTTTACTTAAAAATCTTTGCTTAAAGTATCTTTTTATTGATTCTCTAATATTTAAATTTTTTATTTTTGTAAAATTAATATAACGTGCACAATTAGACTCTATATAATATATTCCATATTTTTTAAGATTTACAACATCCCAAATATCCTTTTCCCACTCATCTCTTGTATCTGTTTCATTTTCAAGCCATTTATAAATTGAAGATAAAAAGTTTGCAATTGTTGTTTTTTCCTTATATTTTTTATCGTAAATATCATAATGCTTTTCTATCGTTGTTTTAATATCTTTACTTTCAAGCCAATCTACCCATTGAAAGCTCCCAGTTTCAATATTTAATTGTAATAAAGAGTCTGATAAAGGGTATTTTTCTCTCATAAATTCAAATACTTTTTTAAGTGAAGCCAAATGAAGCGAAACTACAGTTTTAAGAGACCATTCATTATTAAATAATTTGTTATATAAAATATATTTAATTTCTAATCCTAAGTTATAATCGCTACAAAAACTAAGTTTTATATTTTTCCATGCATATTGAAATGTAGCGTATTGAGCTTTAAACTGCTCTATATTACCAATAAAACTAATGTTCCAATCATTATTAATTAGAAAATAATTGTCTTTTACTATTTTATAAGTAACATTTCTATTAGCTTCAACATATGTTTCTGTATAACTTGACAAGGTATCAATTATCTTTTCATTATATTTAGCTATGTCATTATAACCTAGTATCTTCAAGTTATTACTCATTATTAAGTATCCTTCTTTTCTCCATTATTTGTTATTTTAAAAGCTGATTGTGCTTTTTCCCAACTTGCTCTTATATCATCATCAGAAGGGTGTAAATACATATTCGTTGTTGTTTGTATTTGGGAATGCCCTAATCTCTCCTGCAATTGTTTAATATCTTTAGTTTGCCTGTAGTAAATTGTAGCATGGGTATGTCTTAGAAGATGAGGATGTACGTCTATTTCCGTTTTTTCTTTAAGCCTTTTAAATAAAGCGCTTACCTCAATGTAACTCATAGGCCCCCCTTGATTTTCCCCCTTTAATTTAACAAATACAAAGTTAGTATCAATCTCTAATTCATCCAAAACTTCATACATATAATCATCAAATAAATCCATTAACTCTTGTGATATATATATTTCTCTTTCTCCTGTCTTTAGTCTTGCTCCATTAGAAAGTTCTCCTCTATCTACTAATCTAATTTTATGCCCTTTATTATAGTCACAAATAAAGTCCTCTATAAATAAAGATAAAGCCTCACCAATCCTTAATCCAGTTTCAAAGAGTAATTCTATTAAAAATTTATCTCTTATATTAGTAGTTGCTTTATAGATTTTTTCAACTTCTTCTTTAGTAAGCACATTTAGCTTTTTTCTCGGTTCTTTGATTTTTAGTATATTTTTATTTATAGGTTTATCCTTATTTACATGATATAAAAAATCTTTATATACCCTATGTCTGCCAGTAGATATTTGACCCATTAGTTTTTGAAGTATATCATTTTCAATTTCTTCACTCCTAAACAAATAATCATAAAAATTAGTTACTACTGTTACAGTAAGATTTACTGTTTTTTCTGTCCTCTTCGATTTAATTGGCTTTAAACTTGTTACTTTACAACTTTCGTAAGGGTTTTGTAACCAACCTACAAAATCGGATAACGCATTTATATCAACTTGCCGATAGTCTTTTTGCATTTCTTTTAAAAACTCAAAATATAGCTTTAAACTATAACAGTAGGTCTTCTGAGTATTACTGCTTTTCCCTGTATTATCGAGATATTTTAAATATTTCACTACTGGTACTATTGGTAATTTTTCATTATCGAGTAGCATATACCTTTTTTTGTTCCTATCTAATATTACTTCCTGTACCCTCACAACTTCTACTCCTCCTACATTTTCTCTATCTTTATATATTATTATTTACTAACTATACTAGTTTTTATGTATGTATTTAAAAAATATAAAGTATAAAAAATATAGGATAAGTAGTAATCATTTTTTACTATCTATCCTATATCTAATATACTATATTTAATAGAATTTCCTAGACCCTTCATTTCAATATGGTTACTTTTCCTTACAAGTGAGTCATCAATTCCATTAGCATAGTTCCATATAAGTACTCCATGACTTTTAAGAAAGGATTTTAATATTTCTAAGTCATATTGTGCTAAATCTCCTATTGTGAATATATTCAATTTATTTAATTTAGGCAAAGTTGCCCTACCCACCATAAATAAATCTTCTACAGGTAGCGGCCACATTTTCTCTTTTATCTCCCACGGAAATAGCGTATGTACTCTGTCAGGCTTTTTGAAGTCTGAAGCAATTTTTGCTAAAAGTTTATTATTAGAAATTCCTATATTAACAGTAAAACCTAGTTCTCTTTTTATCCTTTCTCTTATTGTAAAGGCAATATCCATATGATCAGGATACAGATTTTGCATGCCCGTAAAATCTAAAAAACTTTCATCAATCGAAAATCTTTGTATTTTAGGTGTATATTCATTCAGTATTTCATTGAATGCATTGCTGCACTGTATATAAAGCCAATATCTTGGAGGTACAATAACAATTTCGGGGCATTTCTGTCTTGCTTCATATAGAGTTTCTCCAGTCTTTATATTATATTTTTTAGCTGAAACAGATTTTGCAAGAACTATACCGTGCCTGCTTTCTTCATCTCCACCAACTACTGATGGAATCTCTCTAAGATCCACTTTTTCACCATGTTGTTTTCTATATGTAGCCTCCCAAGACAAATAAGCTGAATTGACATCAATATGAAAAATTAATCTATCATTCATATTATACATCCCTTTTCATTTATATTTTATAACCATTATTATACACGAACATATGTTCATTGTAAATTCCTTTTATCAGACAATATATGGTATAAAATTCCTTTGATTGTAAAGAACATTTGTAAAAAATGCATATATTATTAATCAATAGAACTATGTAAAAACATAAATTAATTTGTATAATAAATATATTAACAAATATTTCAATGTATTTATAAATTTGTAATAAATTCTCTTTAAATGCTATATAATTTACTGAATTACTTAATTGGAGGACTTATGTATAAATATTATGATGATCTTAATTATTCAATGCGAAAGAAAACAGATATGATTATAAAAATTATGAAAGAAATAAAAAGTATTACTTTAACTAATATTTTTCTTATATTAATTCTATGTATTTCATTGTTAGTAATTATGTACAATTGTTTTACAACATATTCAGGATTTCTTTCATTTAGATTAACTGGTACAGGTGAGTTTCCAAGAGTGCCTGGAACCATAGATGTGATTGAATTCTTTATATTCTTTGTATCCATATCATTTTATTTTATGTATGATTCTAAATTAAAAAAACTGAGAAATACTTATAATAATATACGTCTAGATATTATCTCAAATTTAGGGAAAGTTAACTATGGTGATTATTATATAAGATACATGGACAGTAAGGGAATTAACTTAATATACAAATAGAGCTTTGGTAAAACCTTATCTCTATTTTATTACATTATATTCATAATTCCTATCTATATAATTGCTGCTCCCTTTCTTTTCATTCCAAGCTTTTTGGATATTTTTCATACTTTTGTGAATAATCAAACTACAATGATATTTAATCATTGATTCTCACTTAAATTTTTGTTTAATTATCAACCTAGAAAAGTACACTCCATATTGCAGTGTACTTTTTTGTACTTATATTCTATATGCTAATTACCAAGCATAAACTTCCAGTTTCTGCTATGGTGTCAGTCCCCCTAGGAGATGACTGGAAGTCAACTCCTTGCTACTAGACAATGAGCTTCCCCCTAGATATAAACTGACTGTTAGGACCCATTCGCAAACACAGATATTTCAAGATTAGATATTCCGACTAAATCAGCCATTCCTCTTAATGTTACTCCTTGAGCTTTTCTTTTATCTGAAATAAACTTACCAAAACTTAATTCATCATTCATCCTAAAGCCCTCTCTATTTATATTAGCATGTTCGCATATCTGTTAATTTTATTTTAATTTCATTTATTTACATTATCAGCACTAAATTTGAACTTTTTCATTTTTATTGACTAAAAATATACATACTTAAAATCTGTTATGAATACAGTTTCAATAAACATCATTCTCATTACTACCACTTGAAACAACAGAAATTTCAGTTCCATAATAACTGATTTTCATCGTAGTTCTGATTCTACAGCAGCTACCTTTATAAGGTGATGAAAGATTTATTTCAAACATCTTCCTAATTATTTTCATTTTGTGGCCTAGTTGTGTAAAAACCCATACATATTTCTTAGCTAAGTAATATAAAAAAATGTTAATTATTACCAGCTAAGGATATATTTAAAAATTCACATCTTAATATTTTGTCAGGTAAAATTATCTTATTAACATTTTTCAATATTTTTATTAAGTTATTTATTTGACTCACATTTAAATAATTCATAATTATAAATGTATACTACAGTTCTACATTAAATACTAGCAAGCATAAACTTCCAGTTTATGTTATGGTGCCTGACCCCATAGGATTAGCCTAATGGGTCTTTAGATAACCTATTTTGATTTAAGGTAATATCATTGTAATATATTTATTCTTATCCAATTAATAATGACTTTTCTTAACTCATACCTTGCCCTTAAAAATATATCTTTCATTTTAAAAAAGTCATTATTAAAACATAGGTCAAAATTGCAATCATATTCAAAAAAATGAGATTCCCCAGAATGGAAATGTCCAGATCTAATTTTCCCATATATGTATTTTATAAATTTGTCATCAAAATCACTTTCCAAAAAATATTTTTTGCAAAACCTAGTAAACTTATCCATATCACTATTAACTTCTTTAAGGTAGTCCTCTGTGTTTTCTGATTTCGATAACGCTTCGATAGAAGCGATAAAATACGATATCATAGCTGTAGGGTTATTTGCACCTGCACAGTGTGCATAATTATAAAGTTTACACGCATTGTAGAAGTAATTATATTGTTTCTCATGTTCTTTTTCAAAAACAACCACTTTTCTAAAAAAGCTACAGTGTTCAGAAACAATTTCTGGGTATGAATTATAAAAAATTAATTCATCACTTATAGACTCACATTTATATTGTTTCTTTTGCTTTTTAAATTCTCTATCTTTAAAAATTCTTTCTAATACTTCATTATATGATGTCTGAGTGATAACAACATCGTTCGCACTTATATTTAAATAATTATTTAAAACCATTTCTCCCTTTTCATTAATTGCTATTAAGCCATTCATATTATCAAAAACGAATAAGTTTAGCTCAGTATCATCAATTCCATTGCTTCCAACAGTTCCCAAGAAATTATACTTATTATAATCTATTTTTTGATCCAATAATAAGATGTTTTCTTTTGTTGTGTATGGTTCAATTCCCAAATCTAATAATACAGATAGTAAAGATATAAATTCTAAAAACAAATTATATGCCATAGACCGTGCAGCAGACAAATTATATGCATTAACTTCAATATCACAATATAAAGCCTGTTCTTTTGGACACACAGTTATACCATCTATATTATATACTGAATCCCTATCTGGAATAGTATAAGAAATTATATTTATGTTATTTTTCCACTTGAATGTATCGTTTAAATCAAGAGTTCTACTAAGATAATATCTACCATAAACTCTAATAACATATCTATTCTTCCCTCCAAATAATATTTTCATTATATCTGCAAATATTCTATCTAATATCCCATCTACTTCGTAGATAGAATCTTCTTCACTAACATCAACAGTAAGTAAAATCTTTGCTTGGATTTCTTTCAAACTAAAACTACATGATATAGTTATTTCATTGTCTTTCAGCTTGTCGCTGTATAAATACTGATAAGTCAAATCATTATTTACACTACAGATTGCATTCTTTTTTTCAAAATAGCCTTTTATTACATCTATATTTTGGATAACATTATTACTTTTAAAATCATTACTTGCTTTTTCTCGAATCACTTTATCACCCCTGATCCTTTAACTATCATAAAGAAAGATTTCAACTGAAATATTATATGTTCTTTATACTAAATTCACACCAATAAATATGGGCAAAATTAAATAACTATTTTAAATTACATCGAATATGTCTATGACCTAATGTTGTGTTAATCTCATAACCAATATTAGATAATTCTCTTATATGTTGCTTATTAGGATGTCCATACGTATTTGCCACTCCATATGATAAAATTGCTTTTTTATTAGATGCTGATTGGGCTAGAGGTATTTTACTCATCTTAGAACAATGATGAGAGGCTAATAAATACTCATATCCTACTTTGCAAATATCACTAGGCATAATACTGTATTCACAATCTCCTGGCAGAAGAAGTTTCTTCTTATTTCTAAAAGTCATAATTAATCCAAAATTATTAGCTTCGTTAATATTATAAGGTTCTTTTGCTCCATTTATCCCGTTAGCATTTTGTCTGCTTCCAGTCCATATACACATTTTTTCATTTTTACTACTATATATACAATCATTTGTCCAACTTTCATCAATAATGAATAATTTTCCATCACTTTTAAAATCCAAATATTTTAAAAGTCGTTTTGCTGAATCAGAAACATATTTGAATTTTAAAACCCCTTTTCTTTTATATGTATATTTCATTAATCCCCATAGATCAGGAACTATCCATACAGCATCATAAATACTATTATTAGCATACGCTACTCCTAATATATGATCCATATCCCAATGTGATAATATAACAATCTCTGGTTTTATTTTATTAAATTCCTTAATAGCTGCTTTCGTTTCAGATTGATTTCGTTCTAATCTAGACTTTGTTAATCCAATATCAAAAAATATATGTTTTCCCCCATTCAATTCTATGGAAACATTATTTCCTTGTCCTACATTATATATTATTGCATTTTTAGGTTCAAATGACATTTTCAAATTGTCTACTGCATCCTTAAGAATTGTTTTTCTAGATTCATTAATAGGGTTAGTTATACATTTATAAATGCTATCATCAAGTACAGGCATAAACTTAGGATCAATCTTAGAAGAATTGTGTACAACAACTAATCTCCCTGATTTTTCTTCAATAGGACTAGCACTAAATAAAATATTACCATCGACAACAGCTATTATATTATCATTTCTATCATAATCAGCTTCTTCAGAGAAATCCAAAAAACATGTAAAATACCCATAATCACTTTTTATATAATATAAAAGTAATTTTCTTAAATCACCCCAAGATTTACAATAACCAGAGAATTCATAAAAATAAGGTTTATATGCATTATTTCTATTTTTTTCATAAGATTCACCGAAAATACTATCTAACTCAACCACGCCTTCATTTATCAATGAAAAATTTAATTCAAAAGGGAAAAATGGTATATCAGGAATCCTATGTTCAACCAAATCAATTAAGTGTTCAAGTTCACTTGATTCCATATTTAAATCTATACCTGATTGAAATAATACAAATAACAAATCATTGGGTAAATGTAATGATAATTCTTCAAACCAACTATCATTAATATAAAGTTTGGCAAATACTCTTCTCTTATCATCAGCAAACGGCTGTATTTTTTCCATTATATAATTTCCCACTAAATGTCACCCTTTTATAAACAAGACTTTCACATTCCTATAAAGAAACTCTTATTTATATCCTAGCTATATGTTTTTCACTTATAATATTAATAATCTTAGATATAAAAATTCTACTTACAAAATAATTATTTTACCATTATTATACTTCATTTTATTCCAAGTTTCTACACATGCAAACTGTATTCAACACTTAATCATTTTATATTCTACGCATAAACAATTACGCAAAACCTAAGCCTTAACGCAAATATCCTTAGTTCTGCGTAAAAGTACGCCCACCTAAAACAAAATTCCCTCAAACTTATATTAGTCTGAGGGAACATAAAACGCCCTTCAATATTCACTTAAAAATCTTCAAAGCCTTTGATATCATCCCATTTCTTCTCTATTCTAACAACTGTCTCAACATGCCCTGTGGCGGTGATAATGATGTCGTATGAAGCTGGTAGTTCCTTGGCGGTAGATACATTACCAAACAAAATTCATTCTTTTAATTGCTTGTGATATTGGTATCTTTATCTCTCATTTATAAGCTATCTCCATGTTCCCATGGTATTAACATACTGGTGTAATTACATTAGGTGAAAGAACAGATTTCCGTCACATAAAAATTAATTTAGCATTTTCGTACATTATCGTCCCCAAATAATTCTTTAGCCTTATTTATTATCGTCTGGCTTGGTTTATGATAAAAGACAATTAAATTTTCCTTTGCTCTAGTACAACATACATAAAAAATTTTTTGAGTTCTTACTAATACATTTTCGCTACCTTGTCCATCTCCAAACAAGCGTGCAAAATTATAGTTATTCCAATTACCATTATCCAATATGACAAATACATTTTCATACTCTGCACCCTTAATTTTATGTTGAGTAGAAAAAGGAGTAAATCCTTCAAGATAAAAATATAAATTTTGAAACTCCTTAAATTTAACTTGTTTTACTCGATTGAAAAGATACTCATTCCTTTCTCTAAAAGTATTAAATTTATCATCTTTTTTGCATATTCCATTTTCATCTGCAAAGTTAATAACTTCATCAATTGTGCATTCTGACATACCTTTTATGCTATCAATTATGGCTTTTATTTCTCTTTTCTTTGCAATTGAATCTATTCTAAATTCAGTTTTTCTAATAAATTCACTAATTTGGTTTTCATCATACAAATATATAAGGGTTTGAATTTTAAATAGATGCTTTATCAAATTGTCTCTTTTAGATCCTTTTTTATTTTCATCATCTGTATCATCTTTTTTGTCATCAATTAAAGAATCTTTATCTATATAAATCTTTCTAACTTGTGAGAATGGTAAATCTTTAAGCTGCTTATACAGAAGATTATCCGATGGATTATTTATAATTAAATCTATCTTTAATTGCCTTTGCCTATTTCTTATAGGCACCTGTGTTACTACCTGTTGAAACGTTGCATCTTCATCAATAACAAGATTGTCCTTTTTTATTTTGGTTACTATTTCATATTTTAATTTAATTATGGGGTCTTTATCATATATGTTCATTAATTCTTCAAACCCAGCTTTAGGAGCAATTAAATTATGTGTCAAATTAAGCTCTTTGGTCAATTTGGCATCATCAAATTTCCATCCATTAAAAAATTCTGTATTCCTAATTTTATCCAAATCATTGTTTGATGAGTATAAAAACTTTATTTTACCTTGTTTAATCCGTCCGTCTTTCATATTTGGTGCATTCATATCCTTTGATGGCTCTTGTGTCAATGTATCAATTCTTATTTTATTCGCCAAATCAATAACTAACTGCGGATTTCTTCTGTTTTGTGTTTTTTGCACTTCCTTTACAAATCCTATATCAGTATATTTATTTAAATCACCGACACCATCATCATAAATAGATTGCATAGAGTCACCAAAAAAACCAATGACACACTTTTTTTTACTTTGCTGTATATGCTCTAAAAGTATTTCAACTACTAATGGAGCGGTATCCTGATACTCATCTATAAAAATAAATTTATACTTGTCTTTTAATATATCGCATAACACTTTATAATGTTTATACATATGATTAGCAACTATAAGAACTTCATCGTGGGATATCTCCCCTCTATCAATATTTAAATATTCTTTGTAATTAATTCCATTATCAAAAGAATTTATGTATTCTTCCTCACTATCTTGATTAGGATTTTTAATTTTGCATTCCTTATCATTTATAAGTTCCAAAAGAGAGCTTTTTAGTTCTTTTTGAAACGAATTCAAAGTATCCCACAAAAAGTCATGAATTGTAGATACTCTTAAATTCTTATGATTAACCCTTTCCTCAATTTCTTTAACAGCCGCATTGGTATATGTCATACATGCTATTTGAGCCGTAGGATTAAGACGAATGGTTTCCTTTATCACTTGCACCAATGAATAGGTTTTACCACTACCTGCACCACCACTAAGTAAGAAGTTTTCACCATTTTTCATATGTTCTAAAACTTGTTTAACTTCTGGTTCTAATCTTGTTTCAGCCATAGCAACCCTTCCTTTATATATTGTGGTATTTCCCAATTTATAAATTCATATCTATTTCCTTTTTCATCTTCTCTTGAATTACTATTAAGTAATATCTCCATTGCAAAAGAAGGTTTTTTATCAATACATTTTTCAGCTAAATCATAAGCATCTTTTGTACAGTCTTCAAAATAATTAATATTTTTCAGACTTTTAAACATATCTTTTTTGTCAATAATGAATTGTCTGTTGATGTGAAAAAAGGCATCTTCAAAACTACTAGCATGATATAAAACTTGGTCTTTATTTTTATCAGATACTTGATAAATAGCAGTTAATTTTCCTTCTTTATTTTGCTCCCATTCATTTATATTGTTATTTTTAGTAAGGGTCTTTTTATCGAAGGTTAAATCAACAAAATATTGCAAAACATTTATACTTTTTGAAGCATTTATTTCGTTTATATACTTTTCATAAAAAAATTTCAATGAAGCATTTGTTGTTATCGTTCCATTCTCCCCATTAACTCTACACTTGGTTGGAACAAGTATTTCTTCCCCTTCTTTGTTTTTCTTAACATTACCATCTTTATCTTCATCAGGCTTTAATTTTGCAGAATCAATATCCGTTATGATTAACGATTTTATTCCTATAAATTCAATGAATTGCTCAAAAATATGTGAGTATGCTCCTACTTCAATAACAGAAATATTTTGTGAAAGCAATGGAATACCTTTGTCTTTATTTTCCTCCATTTGATCTATCTTTTTCATCATGGCAGGTAACAATATTCTTTCAGTATCCCCTTCAATAAATATAGCTTTATCAGCAAAAAATAATTCAGAGCGATTTAGTGTCAAATATTGTTTTAAGAACTTAAAATGTTGTCTCCCCTTATCTTTATCCTTATCTTTTGTATATTCTATTTCCAAGTCTTTTAAATTCTTTGCAATTACTTCACAACCATTTGTTTTATAAAAATACTTTATATCATTAAAATCACTTTCAGCAGTTATATGAGAAGAATGTGTCGAAATAATTGTCTGCATGCCAAATGAATTTTTATTATCACTACCATTAGAGCCTTCTTTTAAAATATCCTTAATATTTTTAATAAAAACGTATTGCATTTGAGGGTGCGTATGTGCTTCCGGCTCTTCGATAAAAAATAAATTTATGTCAGCTGGTTTTTCATTAATTTTCCCATCTTTTCTAAATTCACTTAGATTTACTTCTATCTCAAAAATCATACTGATTAAGTTTAAATACCCTAACCCATTATAATTTTCTGGTAACATACATGAATCATTATGATTATACATTACAGTGGTATTACCCTTTAATAGTTCTTTCCCTGTTAATGATGAAACTATCTTTATAAGAGAATCCCCCGTTTTTATTCCTCCAAATTTTTTCACTTTATTTACTATACCATCAAATAATGAATCATAAATATTATCTAATTGTTTATCCGTTGTTGATTTACAATATAAATTGACCCCCTTTTTACACTGAAAATTGACCCCTTCACTTTAAAATAATATCCTTTATGAGAGGTAAAAAACTCATGAAGGAGGCATAAGAGTGTAGGTGAAAGACTTGAGAGATTGGCATACAGTGAAAAATATGTATAACAAAGGGGTTCCAATAAAGCAAATAGCTAGAGAACTTAATATGTCAAAAAATACTGTTAAAAGTTTAATCAAAAAGGAGGAAGAACCAAAATATTCAAGATCACCAAGAGTAACTAAAATTGATAAATTTAAAGATATTATTAGAGAATGGTTTTTAGATAAGCAGTATGATTTCAATGGTACAAGAATCTATAATGAATTGTGTAAATTAGGATACGATGGAACTATAAATCCAATATATAGGTATCTTGAAACTCTGAATGAAAAAAAAGGTAGCATTAGTCAAAGAGCTACTGTTAGATTTGAAACTCCGCCAGGAGATCAAGCACAATTTGACTGGGGAGAATACATAACAGTTATAGCTGGTGAAAATGTTAAAATATACTGTTTTACCATGATATTATCTTATTCTAGAAAAAAAGCTGCAGTATGTTCGCTATCCGCTAATGGCGTAGCCATTTATGAAGCCATACAAGACTTATTTATAGAACTTGAAGGTGTAACTAAGGAACTTCTTATAGATAATCCAAAGGCATTAGTAATAAGTCATAAAAAAGGAGAAGAAGTAGAGTTTAACCACAGTGCTTTAAAGTTATTCACATATCTTGGGACAGAGCCGAATGCCTGCCGGCCTCTAAGACCAAGGACAAAAGGTAAGATAGAAAAGCCATTTCAATACATTGAAAATCAATTCATTAAAGGAAGCAGCTTTAACAGTGTGTATGAACTTAACTTAGAAATTAAGCATTTTATGAGGTCATGGAATAAAAAGATTCATGGAACTACTAAAAGAATACCTGATGAAATGTTTAATGAAGAAAAGAGCAGCTTAAAAGGATTTTATAAGAAAATAGTTATTGATACAGAATTAGAAATAAGGATTGTTAGTACGGACTCTTATGTTATGGTTGGAACTAATAAGTATAGTGTTCCCGTCAAATATGTGGATAGACAGGTAAAAATAAGAATAGTATATGGGTATATTCTAGAAATATATGATCTTGATTTAGTTCTCGTTAAAAAATGGAATATACTTCAGGGTAAAAATAGAAAAATTCAAGATAAAGATGATTATAAGGATATTGCAGTAAGAGTACCAAGTTCTATTCCTGAAATTAGAAGGGTATTTGAAAAAACATTTAGACATGGTAATGAGTTTTACAAATTGGCTTCACGGGTTACAAAGCAGCCTCACTTTCATGCAAGAGAATTTTTAAAACTGAAAGATCTATATGATATAGCTGATTTAGATATCATTCTTAAGCATTGTATAGATAGTAACGTATTAAAAATAGATGGAATAAAGTCTTTAATTAAAGAAAAATATCTAGAACTAATAATTGAGCATGAGAGAGTAGAATTAATATTTACTAAACCTAATAAAAATAAGGATACTAATATGAATGAAGAAGGTTTAATAAGACATCTTTCTTACTATGGGAAAGGGGCTAAAAATGAAGGATGAAACTAATATAAACACTAATATAAAGCGCTTGCTAAAACAGTTTAGGCTTCCCGATATATATGATAGATATGACGAAGAAGTTAATTATGCCATAGAAAATAAAATTGGTTATAGAGAATTCTTGTACAAGCTTTTGGCGCTCGAAGAGCAAGGAAAAATGGAACGTCTAAAAATGAGGAACATTAAAAATGCCTGTTTTGATGCATATAAAACAATCGAAGATTTTCATTTCAACTTTCCCAAACATATTAATCAAACGAAAGTTATTGATTTGGCTACTTTAAGTTTTATGGAAAAGAAAGAAAATGTAGTTTTTATTGGGCCTCCCGGCCTTGGTAAAAGTCATTTATCCATTGCAATAGGTATTAAAGCCTGTGAGAAAGGTAAATCTGTTCGTTTTGTCAATGCAATTGAACTAGTTGATGAATTATATAATGCAATAGATTCTGGTAATCTAAAACAAAAATTTAAGAAATTATCAAAAATAGACTTACTTATAATAGATGATATTGGTTATTTAAAAATGGATAAAGAAAAAGAGAGTTTATTTTTTCAGTTAATCCGCCAAAGATACGAAAAAAGCTCTCTAATAGTAACAACAAACTTACCGTTTGAAAGATGGGACGAGATATTCACTAGTGAATTAGCGGCTACTGCTGTACTAGATAGGCTTCTTCACCATTCCCACGTCATAAGTATAACAGGCGATAGCCATAGAGTAAATAGGTATTTACAGGAGGAATAAATTTTGAAAAATAGTATAGCAATAGATTTTGGTGAATTTGTTAATACATTTAATGAAAAAGGAAAAGAAACAGCTATAATTCTCGCAAGAGAGAAATATAATCTTAGTTTCCAACAGCTTAAGAGAAGAATGTTTAATAGTACTGATTATTGTTTTGATAGGTCTTTAAGATTGTATAAGCATAGAGCTAACAATAACATGGATACTGCTGAATTTATGAGTATTGATGAACTTGAGAATAAGAAAACTACAATTAAAGGAGTTGAGCCCCTTCCGGGGCCAAATCTCAATTTGAGTTTTGATGATCTTGTTAAAGATCTTATTAAAGATAGATTATTAATTTTAAATAAATATGTAACCATCGATAATGAATCTAAGCAATTAATAATTAATACTAAAAAATTAAAATATGATGGTTTTGGCCTAAATATAATTTAGACTCTAGGGGGTCAAAATTAAACGTAAAAAGGGGTCAAATTTACTTGACAATCTACATCCGTTTCACTAATTTTACTTTTAAACTCATCAATCGCTGATTTCTCATTATCATCTTCCTCTACTTTCTCATAATATTTTGAAGAAAGAGCAGATAACGTACAATCTGACTCTACATTTGAAACCGCCCTACGAGCACTTATTGATTTAAAGCTAATAATATTATTTAAACTGATTTTACTTTTATCTAAGTCAATAAATTCATTGTCCTTTTCTTCCTTCTTACTTAAGTCATACGCAATGGATTTTCTTGATATACGGAAATATTTTTTATACTCGCTCTTGATAAAATCGACAAAATAATTTTTGGCTAATTCATCCTTACTTTTAGAATTTTTATCCATTTCAATATGGTTATTTTTATATTCATTATACTTTTCTTTCAAAGTTTTAAAATTATCTTGTGAAATAGAATATTCAAAACCTAATACAACAAACTTATTGTCAGGGTCTAAATCCATCATAAACTCACTAATGTTGGATAAATCGTCATCCTCTCCATGTTCAATAAATAATTTCATAGATATGCCTATTGGATTTATTAGATCATTATCCACTAATACATAATTCGATTCAACCTTTTCCTTTATATCGTTCTGAAAGTCAACACAAAAGTCATCGTACGAAAAGCTATTTGACATAGATTTACTACCAATAAATTTTTCTAGAATTGATAACAATGATGTTTTGCCACAATTGTTTTTTCCTATAATCAATGACAAATTATCCTCTAAATCAAGCTCAAATTCTTTTAATAATCTAAAATTTCTAATTTTTATTTTCGAAACCTTCATAGCATACCCACCCCTTATCAAATATTAAATATACACAAAAGTCCTATTACATAATAAACTATCCTATACACTATCGCCTGTCTGTTTTAAGTTATCTTATATATATTTGTAATTATGCTAAAATTTATCAAGCATAAACTTCCAGTTTATGCTATGGTGCCTGATCCCATAGGAGATGACTGGAAGTCACCTCCTTGCTAATTTACACAAAGTTATGGACGTTCTCTGAATTTAAGGCATTTCAAGATATTACTTTATTCAAACTTTATTACAAACATACACAATTTCAAAAATTGAAGCCAAGACAAGACTTGTTACTGATATTGAACTGGTAGCAATTGCTGATGCTTTAAATGTTAGTATATTGTGCCTTTTGGGAAAAGAGTAAAAGTATTAACTTTGAATATGTAGTCAATGCTTTTATTTCATTAATTTAGTATCCTAAATTTTAAAGTTTAACTTATATTTTATAAAAAATATTTTTCAATAATTTATAATCTAATACAGAATAATATATACATTTCAAATGTATCCCATACACGCTTAATAATTTCAAAATTACTCTTATAATTGTATTCATGTGCTATACCGTTAAAGTATTCAATAATCTTATCTTGTTTTATCTCTGATCGTATTCTATCCAAATATTTTTTATCAATTAGATTATTATTAGAAATATAATTTAATACACTCAAAATATTACCATTCAAATCGTTATTGTTACGTTTTATACTTTCAATTCTACTTTGCGCATATTGAGTTGATATATCAATTAAACAACGTAGTAAAAGTCCTTGCGCGTAAATAAATTTTGAATTTATTGTTTGAAGCTCATAAATAATACGTTTTATTTTTTCTGGAGCAGTTTTAGGGCAAATGAAACTAGCATCTATAATTAATTTATCTGAATAAATTTTTTTGGGTTTTTTTAAATTCTCAACAGTAATATATTTATCTTCAAATTCAGTTGATTTATCACTTTTATCATGCTTAAAATTATCAAAAACATTTTCTATATTTTCATTTTCATTAATATTAATGATAGTATTGTTTTTAGTATCTTCATAAAATTTATTTGAAGATTCCTTATCATCAGTTTCTAAATGTTTTTCACTTTTAGAATAATCTTCAGAATTTTGATAACCTTTTGGTGGATCATCAATAATTGTATCATGAAAACCATTTTTAGGCATTAATTTTATTGATTTGAAACGATCCTTATTGAATTGTTTTACAATTAATTCAATGGCATTTTTAAAATAGTTAAGATATTCGTTTTTAATAAAACCTTCTCTGCTTGTCTTTTCTTCCAATTTATCAGAATCAGGTCGCAATAAATTAATATATCCAAATGAAAGTCTGTTATCAATACATTTGGAAGGTGCATTAACACGTTTTTCTGCTAACTTTAACCAATCATCTTTTCCATGCCCATATACTTTAAAGTTCTCTCTATATACGTTTATACCTTGATAGGCTTCTAAAAAATTATTTAATATTTCATCACGTGGAATACTATTTGTATTACAAAATTTTTCAGCTAAATAAAAATTATATAATACAACTGTAATTTTACCTAAACTTATATCTTGTAGCTTCATAAATTTTTCTTTAAGTTCATTAGTGTTAAAATTATTATATACTACTTTGCTTTTAAGCTCACATTCAAACCTGTACTCACTGAGTGTTTTCCCTTCAAATGTAACATAACATTTAAATGGCGCAAAAACAATTGACTTATTAACATCTCTATAACTAGTCTTTTGAAAAAAGCTAGGATAAATGCATTTTATATTTATTGGAGCTTTTTTATTTGGAGTAGTAACATTCTGAAGATCAATAAAAATCTCATTGAAATTTAGTTTCTTTAATTTATGCAAAACTATTTTCGTTCCTTTTATATTCTCACCATAAAAAAAGGCACTAGTTTTATTTTCTTTTATTTGTATTTCTACATCTCCAGTAGTATTAAAACTTTCTAATTGTGCTTTGTTAACTGTAAATTCATACTCCATATTTTTTAATTTCTTTGTAATTATTGTTATTGAATCTGCAAGTCTAAATAAGCTAAGCCTACCAATCCCTTTACCACCAAGATTTTTTTTATTATTTAACTTATTGCTAGTTCCTATTAAAAACCAATTTGAAATGATATCATCATAATCCATTCCATCCCCATCATCATAAATTATTATTTCATCTTTTACATAATTGCTAAAATCTATGGTAATACATTTTGAGTGTGCATCATATGAGTTTTTTATTTGTTCAGCAAATACTATACTATCAACTTCTATATTTTTACTTCCAAGAGATTCATAAATAATTCTTGGACTTATGATGATATTAGCATTATCTTTATCCATCAAATTACCTCCATAGTAGTCCGCCTATAAAATATAATGTAAATTATATTTAAATATTTTTTGTTTTCATTGTGTTGGTTATTTTATATCTTCTCAAACACCCTCTGTTTCTTCAACTCTTTTAGTAGTTCTTCAACCTCTCCTGCCTTCTTTACAGATTCCATAACAACACCCATCTCAATATTTCCTTCAATCCCATGATAAGAAAGGTTTGAAGATGATATAAATGTTTTAGAAGAATCAACAACTATAACTTTTGCATGCAGAGCTGCCATTTTATCTTTTGTGTTTTTATTGTAATCAAAAATATTTAAATATCTGCTTTTGAATAATATTAATTTATCTAATTGTTCTTTCTTGTTTTCAAAATCATTAAGATATAAGTTTATATATATACCTCTACGGCTTTTATTAATTATTTCATCAAATAAATCCATGGCATAATCAGATATTGAATATCCTGTTAAGGTTATGCTTTTCTCTGCACTATATATTAGTTCTTTCATAACTGAACTTGTTTTTCTTGCATGTAACTTAAAGCTATTGGGTGCTGTTATGACAATCTCAACTTTTTCAGTCTTTTTATAATTATATAATCCTATAGCAATCTGCAATACATTATTAACTTCTTCAATTGATAAATTGGGGAATCTCTTATGGATTTCTAAAAAAGATTCCTGAAAATTTGAAGTTGAGTCAACAACTCCATTAATTTTTTCAATTTCAGCTACAATTGTCTCTATTAATAGTGCATCACTTATACTTCCATTCCACATAATTCTCTCACCAAATCTTTAAAATAACTATATTCACTATCTATTGCTAATGGCACTACAAGTTTTCTATCCAATAATCTATTTCCATTTTCGCAGGCTGTTTCTGAGATCATTGCACATGAATGGCAAGCAGCACCATTTAGTCGTTCCGAAGAAGGTCCATTAGCCATACATTCTGGGTCTGTTGTACACATTAAGGCATTTTCCAATGACTATTTTAATAATTTATTAAAGTTACTTATTTCACCCATTTCAACTAAACCACCTAAAGAACCCTCTTTGTCAGCACTACCTGTATACAATAAAATTCCACACATATTCTCACTACTATATATTCTTTCTTTAATAGCTGATGATGAATACCCACATAACATAGCCATTTCTTTAATCATTAAATGAGCAAAGGTATGTAAAAGTACATATTCAGCATTTCTTTCTTTAAACTTTGTCCATCCTCTTGATTGGCAAAATTCATTATAATAATCTTTATACATTTCTGAAAGTTTTTGAGTTTTTAAATTTTGCTTCCACTTTTTAATTGTATCTTTATTAAATTCAATAAAAATTCCCTCGCCATTGATTTCTACTGCTGGGAGCCAAGGTTCTATTTTGCTTTTTGTAAGTGGCACAATATTTTTAGGATCATCAACTTCTGGTTCTGGAGCTTCCATCCTCATAAATCCAAGTAATACCATCACTTCTCTTAATCTATGAATTTTAATAATTCTTGAAAAATATTTTGAGAGGTAATTAGGAACTTTTTCCTCTTCTGCTTTAAAGTATTTTACATTTGTCTGATATACCATATCAACGTGATGAGTAATAGCAGCATATTCCATTTCTTTTATTTCAGTAAATTCCTTTATTTTCTCATCCCTTTTTTTAGCTGCAGCATTAAATTCTTCTCTTGAACATACATCTTTAAAATATTTTTCATAAATTTTTGTTACGCCCATTTCCCCAAAGTCTCCTCTATAATTGAGGATATCTCTGTAATGTTCATCAACTAATGCATACAATGGATTTATCCAAGGTGGAATTGATATTGCACTTCTAATTACTGAAAAATATACATTTGATGCTCCACGCTGTGAAGGTATAACCTTCTTATTACAATTAGAATAAACCCCTTTTGTATTTTTTATTATCTGTGGATTGTGTGGATGTCTTCCACTACACTTTAACCCAACAAAATTGTCTTGTTGGGTTGCCCCACTCATATTTCTTGAAGCTCCACATTCACATTGAACAATCAAATCAGCTAGTGATGAAGTATTTCCTGTAGAAATTAATTTCATACTTTTCTTACATGTTGTTTCTCCTCTATGAACCCACCATCTCCAAGGGAAATCATCAAGATGTCCATCTGTACATGCAGTAATAAACCTAGCAGGATAAGCTTTAAAACTGCACAAAGGACAAACCGGACCATTTTCAATATATTTATCCAAATTAAAATTTTCTGCTATATCAAATAAATTATTACATTTACTATTTGAACAAACATGATAACTTGGAAACGCTACTACAGGAATATCTCCAATAAATGAAGCCTTAGGTGTTTTAAAGCAGTCCACCCCTAAATAAGAAGCTAATCTTGAATCATATATAGTTTTGCCATAAGATGTCCAATAATTAATATCTAAAACCGTTACTGAGTCATTGAGAGCATCTAGTATGGAGCCTGGACCAAAAGTTGTTATTAATTGATTAGGTCTTAACTCTCCAAGTTTATTTATTTTCATGCTTTTTTGCCTCCTCAGTAAAATAATATAGTGATGATGAACTTTCGACTTCTCTCATTGAATTAAGAGTAGGTTTTTCTTTTGGTGTACAATACTCATTATAATAATTAAGTAATCTATTATATTTCTCAGTATACTTTATGTAATAGAGCAGTTCTTTCTCTTCACTTGTTAAGCATTTCCAATCTTCAATGAATTGTTCTATCTCACTTGAACTATCATCTTTTGCCTTTGGTGATATAATAGATATTCTATCTACTATAACTTTTTTTGCTTCTTCAATTATTTCATTCTCAATATTACATATATTGTTTGCTCCATTATTGTTTGCCATTTTTTCATTTTTCAATCTTAATAAAGCTACAATTATTGCATGTAAAACTCTATCTCTTGCACGAGCTGAAAATGGTGTAGCCGTTGTTCCTTCTACATATCTATACATATGTGAATGAAAGCCTTTAAAGTTTTCATAATGTGATAAATCTCTTGGTCTATATGGATTATATATAGTTACTACAAGTCCTGGAAATTTTCTACCTATGCGGCTTGTAGCCTGAATATATTCAGAATTTTGCTTAGGTTGTCCCATTACTGTCATTAATCCTAATCTATCGACATCCATACCAACAGCAATCATATTTGTAGCTATAGCAACATCTAAGCACTCTTCATCATCATGAGAAAGGGTTAATTGTTCCAATAATTCAGCAATCTTATAAGATGAAATACGAGATGTTATTTCTCTTGTTCTCTTTAAAAATCTTTCCTGTGAGTATCCATATCTTTTCTTTATTCTTTTTATTCTCTTTGGTATGTCATCTTGTAATAACCTTACTGTACCACCCAACTCTCTTATACTATTAAAATAGCCAATTAAAGTATAATAAGGATCTATTAAATCAATATATTCTTCCTGCCTTGATAATTCTAAAACTGACTGGAGCAGTACTGCATATATACGTAATACAGTAGTTTTCATTGATTGCCCACTAGCACACACTGCACAATACTTTCTAAATGGCTTTTCATCTAAGCTAATTTCTTTAATAAAATAGCTATCTCCTATATCAAATCCACTTGGAGGAAATTGAGTAAATTCAACTCTACCATACAAGCATTTTATCTGTTCATTTGCATTTTTTATTGTTGCTGTCGAAACAATATATTTGGGTAATATTTTATGTCCATTTCTAGTAAAGGAACACATTTCCTCAATAACAGTCTCATATCCACCATATATTGTGCCCAATGGTCCAGTTATCAGATGCAATTCATCCTGAACAATAAGTTCTGGTGGATAAAATTGTCTTGTTTCAATAATCTTTGCTGCACTCAAGTTTCCTTTTTTATTATGACGGTTAGTGTGCTTTTCTCCACATGCTATATATCCATGTCTCTCACAATACCTATCTGCTCTTCCGAAAATCAACCCGGTTTTTTCATCCCAAGGAAGCCTTGCAAACTTGTCTACTGTAGAAATAATAACCGTTGGACATTTTCTGTATATTTCCTCATCTACAACATAAACAGGTATAGATTTTCCTTTAAATTTATAGAAATAGCAATTGGAATCATGACAATAAATATTAACTTCTCCTTTTTCAGTGTCAATATCATAATCCTCTTTATTTATCGGACTTCCGCAGAAAGGACAAGTAATTATTTGTTTTGTAAGTTTGTTTTTAGCTTTATTACTTGCAGTTGGATCATCTTTATTATCCTTAAATTCATTGAAACTATTAGGTGTTACCCCTCCACCAACCCAAAACCCTATTGAAATTGGTGTTTTACCATAGTCTGCTTCATGCTTGCCCCTAATTATTTCTGCTGCACATATCATTTTAGTTAATCTATCACGCTGTTGTGTTGTAAGAAGTCTTAAGGTATATCTTAAAATAACCGTGACTCCACCATCTTTTTCATATTCTTTTTCAAGATGAGCCGTTAACCTCCTATATCCAATTACAAAAGCAATTAGTCCTAAATATGCTTCAGTTTTTCCTCCGCCAGTTGGGAAATAAAGCAAATCTACATTTTTACGTTCATTATTTAATGGATCTAGGCAACCTGTAAGATTAAGCAATATAAATGCTATTTGAAATGGTCTCCACTTACTATGGTCTTTTTTACAAAACTCTTCATCCCTAAAACTACATTTTATACCACTACCATATTTTTTAGAGAATTCGCTCATTCCTCTTTGTAAATACATAGATTGATTCATAAAACAAAAAGCTTTAAAAGCATAATCATTCTTTTCAATTTGTTCTATTCCCAAAGAAATTCTTTTATGGGCTTCAAAGCATTTATTTATTATCTTATTGCCTCTATCTTTAAAATCATCATTTTGCATTTTAATATTCTTTTTTAAATTATCGATCCATTTAAAATATTCATCATTCAATGCTTTTAATCTGCAAATTATTTCTGCTCTATTTGAAGATTTGCACATAAATTGCATAGAAAAATAATCTTCTGAAAATCCTTTAAGATTTGGACTAACTGAACTAATTTCATGTTCAGGTATAAATATAGTTCTAACTTCCTCAGCTTTTTCTCCATCTGATTTGACCCAATCTGTAGCACATCCATTGCCACGTGCATAGATTGGTCTTTTTTCATAATAAAATTCATCCTCTATTTCAATATCACGACAAAGATGCTCTGGTTCAAAAACTGGTTCATTATTAAATCCTTTAACTATAAGTTCAGCCTGAAACATTACATTTTCAAAATCTCTATCATCTGAAGTTTCTCTGCAATTACTTAAATAAACAGCTACCAATTTAGCTCCACTTTTAAGCAGTATTTGAGATGATTTAATTTTAATTGATGGATCTTGTTTTAGTAATAATTCTGTATTCTTGTTTGTACTTGCTAAATCAAGAATTATTTCTTCTTCTTTTGGAACACGAATAAAAACAGTTCTCCCAGATTTTTTTTTCTTCTCATCATTATTATCATTTTCTGGTTTTAATTTATCTTTATAGTATTGTCCCCACTTAACCTTAACCTTTAGCTTTTGAATATTATTATTAACATAGAACCTTATACCCATGGATGATTGAAGTTTGAATTTTGTACCTATTATTTCTTCAACTTCATCCTCCTCTTCCTCTCCACAATCTTCATCCCTTATTGAAGTAAAATCTTCATTTTCATATTCTACATCCGGAGAAATAGAAGTTTTATGAGGATATAACATTCCTGTTATATAGCTACTTAAAGGTGACTCATCTAATTTTTCCTTTTCCTCTAAAGGACCCATTAAATCAATTCTTAGAGCTTCAAGTATCTTATTCCTAACAGCACTATAAGCTTTATCACTCATTCTCAATCCCCTCCAAGTTTACAGTCATACTAGCTGTATATTTAAAAGAATTTCCTATAATTACATTGTCCCCTGTAACAAGTCTATATTCCCATTTCTTATTGTCTGCATCAACTTCCGTTGCACACTCACACCACTTTATTGCTGCTTTTGCTTTATCAAGAACATCTTTATCGTCAGTTTCATTTTTAGCTTTAATCTCAACTAAATATTTAAAATCAGATGTTTCTACTATAAAATCAGGATTGTATTGTTTTCCTGCTTTATAGAATAATCCCATTTGATTTAGTGGTGATTTAATCCATCTTAATACATCCTTATCTTCTTCTAATATAACTGAAAATCTTCTTTCATCATCACTATCAAAACCATATTCAGGATAATAAGACTTTTTATATCCTGTATATAAGTACTGTCTAATATTTTTCTTGTCTTTTATTTCTTTATGGAAATCAACAGTACCTCCCGGCTTTATATTTTTTACAAAGGATTTAAATAAAATCAAGTCTTTTTCTATTCTATATATAAACTCATTATGCTCCTCTTTTGCTGCATAAATTTGTTTCTTAATATCATTAATTATTGATATAGCATATCTTCTAACTATTTTTTTCTTATCTTCATATGAACCATCCATAAGCTTAAGATATTGTTCTACAACATTTAATATGTAATCAGCGTCATCGGCACTAAATTCTGGTACGCTTTCAAGAAGCATACACGCAAGTTCATTTACTGGATCATCAATTTCTAATGCTACTGCTTCAAGTGTTTCAAGCAATTTATTATTTATAACATCATACCGCTCAATATAGGATGGCTCTAGTACAAAATCATTTATACTCTTTTTAATAGTTATTGATTTAAACTTTACTGTTGAACTATATCCTATACTTATTTTAGGTACAGAAATAGCGAATTGCTTTAATTTATTTATCTTTTCTATAAATTCTTCTTTTTTAAGCACTGGTGTTTTACTTTTATTTCCTTTAACAGGTATTTTCGAAAGTTGTTCGCCAGCTTCTTTTGAATTTTCATCTATTATTTCTTCAACAGTCTTTTCCAGTTCAAATAATGACATTTGTTGAATATCAGAATTATCTTTTGACTTTACTTCTTTTGCATAAGTTTTCAAATAACCTTTATACAATTGTTCCTGTATTCTAATATTACTTATATCCTGAAATGACTTCATATCAGTATAATTTATTGCCTTTTCAAACAATTCTAATTGTACATTGTTAAGCTCTGGTTCTACATCTACTGATTCAGTTGGTTCTATTTCTTCCTCATCAAGATTACGTCTCTTAAATACAGGATTTGCTTTTATTTCATCAACTAATTCTCTATAATGATCGTGAGCTACTATATCTAATGTGTCTAATTCTTCTTGTCCAGTTATTTTTCCAAACGGTAAACGTAATCCCCTTCCTATAGTCTGCAATGCGAGTATCTCACTTTTAGCAGCATTAAGAGGAATGATGGTAAATAGATTATTAACGCCCCAACCTTCTTTTAGCTTGTACACATGGAGAACTATTTCTATTGGATTTGTGTTTTCTTCTATAGTTAATAATTTTTTAATATTATCCTCTGTTTCTACACTGCCTGTTTTAGAATGTATTTCTATAACTTTGCCTTTATACTTTCCATCAAAGAAGGAATCTGAATCTATTATCTGCCTAATCTCCATAGCATGGTTGGTATCCTTACATGATATCAATATTATTGGTTTTACTTTAGGTAACCCATTTTCACTGCAATATTTATAAACTACTGCCTTACGATGTTCATGAAGCTTAATACCATCTTTTATTTTCATTTCTTCAATATCTTTTTCTGTAAACCCTGCAGTATTTGTTCTTCCCATAACTACAGGTATTTTAAGAAATTTTCCTGCTCCTTCCGCTAAGCCATAGCTATATATAATATTTTTATTTGTTGGTTTTGGAGTAGCTGTAAACTCTAAACCTAATATTGGTTTTAAATAATCTATAGCCTTCATAGATGCAGGAGCATAATATCTATGAGCTTCGTCCATACATATTACCAAATCGTCAAAACTAGCAAGTACTTCAGCAAAAGATTTACCAAGAGCCTCTTGAAATTCATGAAATTTGAACTGAACATCCCCTCTATTGAATATCTTTCCTATATTAAAAATAAATAATTGAATCTCAGAGGATTTATCAGTTGCTATTTCTCCCTGAACATATTTCACAGGGTAAGAAAGATAATTTTCACCATCATACACCTTAGGTCTTCCCATTTCCGATTCTAATCCTTTAAACATATATTTAGGATGATGTGGCACTACCTCTTTACGCAATTTATCATATATTGTATTTCCAGGAGCTAATATAAAAAAGTGTCTATATCCTTTTGTTTTATATAAATAATATATAGAAGCACCCATTAGCCTCGTCTTACCAATACCAGTTGTCATTTCAAAACAGAAAGAAGGAAAATTAAGATTATCATCTACTTTAATGTTAGATTTTGTTTGACAATTTTCTGAGGCTATTTCTTCTGTTTGCTCCTTAGTATAAGTTTTATACTCAATTTTTGAACATATATCATCTAAAGTTTTCAGAGCCTCAAATTGAGGTTCTCTAAGACTCATTGCCCAATTTAGCTTATCAACAATACTCATTTTATATTTCCTCACTTTCAAAGGAACACTTACTTAAAAGGTCTTTTGGTATTTTCTTAATTTCAACATTATCTGGTAGTACAATATCTGATTGCATTTTAGTACAATATATTAATAGAGATTCTTTATTTTCTAATTCATTAATAAGAGAAAATACATATTTACTATTAACAAATTCTTTTGTAATATGAATAAACCTATTTTCAGAGGACTTTCCATGGAAATTTCCAACAGGATTATACTTAAAACCTTCTATTTTACAAATAGCTTCTGCCATCATATCAAAGGTATAGGATGGATTAATTGTACAAATAGGTAACTTAGAATTTTTAATAAGTAGTGGTTCTGCAAGTTCATAAAACTTAAAACCTCCACCACCTTGCCAATTAACAGTAGTTGATATACCACCTTGTTCTCCATCAACTACTGCTTTGAGTCTTGGAATGCATAATGTATAGCATTGTTCTTCCAATTCAATGCAGATATATTTTCTTCCCATTTTATGTGCTACTGCCGCAGTTGTACCTGAACCACCAAAAGAGTCTAGTACTATATCACCTGGATTAGTAGCTATGTGAAGAATTCTATTAATTAACCTTTCTGGTTTAGGAGTATCAAATGCATTATTTTTACCAAACAATGCATGAATTTCTTTTTTAGCTTCATCAGTGTGACCAACTTCCTCGTTAGGCCACCATGTCCAAGGAACAAATCCCTCAATTTCAGATAAATACCTAATAGTATTAGGTTGAGCATCTCCATTTTTTCCAAAATATATTTTTCCTTCGCTAAGTAATCTCTCATATGTTGACTTGCTAATCCCCCAACATCTTCCTTTAGGTGGAGTATGAACTTTACCTGATGGTGTTACAATTTCATAATACTGCTCTTTTGTTGCATGACCTTCTTGAGCAGTCATTGGAACTGGTCTCCAAGGACCTTTTGGATCATTATTGGGATTTCTATATACTTTCTTTTGCTTTTCATCTGGTGGAGTAAGATTTCTTATTCGTTTAAATTCTTTAGGATTCTTTGCATAAATAATTACATACTCATGTACGTCACCAATAGCCTCCCTATTTTCACGAGAATATCTTTTTTACCAAACATTGCATGCAACAAAATTACATCTACCACATAGCTCATCTAGTAAAACTCTTAAATATGGCATTTCATAATCATCAATCGAAACCCATAAAGAACCATAATCAGGATCGAGTAAATTCCATAAAATTTCTAATCTAGTTTTCATGAGTGAAAGCCAGATAGAATGCTCAATACCATCTTCATAATGTTCAAAGGCATTCCCCGTATTATATGGAGGATCTATATAAATACATTTAATTTTTCCTCTAAAGTCCTGTTCTAACGCCTTTAATGCAATAAGGTTATCTCCATGTATGAGCATGTTTTCTGTATCTGAATCACCATAGGACTTTGATTTATCCTCTATTAATATTCTTGGTTCAATCATTTTTTCTTCATATTTACCTACCCAAGTAAGCTCTAGTTTTCCTTGCTTTAGCATTATTACTCCTCCAATCAAAACTTTAGTATTAATCTAGCTATTAAAAAAGGATTTATATCAAATTGTTTCTTAAAATCTTGTTTAATCTTATCTGCTTCATTCTCAATTGCCTCTATAGCTTCATGATATTTAATTATAATATTATTCCGTTCTTTTTCTCTTTCTTCTGCTTGTCTTTTATAATCTACTTTTTCTTTGAAATTTTTAGTAGCTGCACATTGTGACTTCATTTCCTCTATTTCAGATGTAATGGTTTCTATTCCCATATTAAATTGCTCTTTTCTAATTTCACACCAATTACTTATCTTGGAATTGGTGTATTCGATAATATTTTTATTTTGAGAATAATATTTTAGCATTAAGTCACTATATATATCATCTGCACACTTTTCAACTTCATTTTCCTTGATATTTATTTTAGTAACTGTATTGTCATTTATATTTTTAATTATACTAATAATGGTTTCTTGATCTAAATAAATTTTATTTTTATTTTCATCAAACATATTCAATACTGGGTATATAAGTTTATCATTATTGTAAAATCCTCCAATAAAAATATATCCATGATTTAAATTGTACTTATTTAAACCATAGCTTTCCAATTTGAAAGCCGCAGGTAAATCCATTTTCATATCAGGCATATCAATATTTTGCAAATCTTCATTTTCATCTAAATAGTCTGTTATTTCCGATATAATTTCTTTAAAGTATTTACTTTTTATATTTTCATCATTGTCAGCAAGCAATGATCTCAATTGTTTGAATTTAGTATTTCTCTTCCTGTCAAATTCTTTCTCAAGAGATTTAAACTCTTTATTAAATTCACCAATACTATCACAGCTTTGGTATATTTGTAGTATCCTTTTCTCAAAATCCATACCTGATTCTAACAAACCAAGTGCTTGGTCCGATGCACCAAATACACCTTCAAACAGCATAAATTTTTGAGATAAAATTTCATAAACTCTCCTATCTGCTAAATTTTCAGTATTCAACAGATTAATTACAACCGTATCATTTTTTTGTCCATATCTATGACATCTACCTATACGCTGCTCTATTTTTTGAGGATTCCAAGGCAAATCATAGTTTATAACAGTGTTGCAAAATTGAAGATTTAAACCTTCAGAGCCTGCATCAGTAAGCAAAAGTATTTTACAATTAGTTTTAAAATAATCTACTATTGCATGTTTTACTTCAACATTGCGACTGCCAAACACCTTACCAAAATTCTTAGCTTTCCAAGCCTTATAAAGATCACCTGTCTGTTTATCTGAATTACTCCCATTAAAAATGAGCACTTCATTCTCATATCCATTTCTAATAAGCTCATTAAAGAGATATTCTTGTGTTCTAACAGACTCCGTAAATATTACAACTTTTTCATTTATTCCAAATTCCTTCTGTCTTATAAAGGCAATTGATAAAGCTTCAAAAAGAGCCGATGCTTTTGCATTCTTATCTATACTTTTAGCTAATCTAATTATGTTTTCCACAATTTCTATCTCATGTTGAATGAATTCATTTACTTTTTCTTTATCATAAAGTTCACTGAATTTAGCTTCTTCCTCCTCATCACTGTCATCATCTAAATATGAAAAGAAGTAATCAAGTCCTTTATCAACATTCTCAATTCTGGTGCTTTCTTTTAATAATTTAAGTCTCTCTTTTAGAACTTCAAAAGTTTCGGCAACCGCATAACTTGATGAGGCAAGTAATTTTCTTATAACCACTGTTATTAAAGTTCTATTTGATGATGGTATTGAATATAATATATCTCTCTTTAAATAATCATTAATTAATTTGTATAAAATCGCCTCTGATTGTGATAACTTAAAATCTACAGTTATACAAGTTCTTTCTTTGAAAGATAAATAATATGCTACATCTTTTCTTAAAGTACGTTGGATTACAGGTTTTATATGTTCTTTTAATGCTTCATAATTTTTGTCTTTTAAATATCTTTTTGCATAGATTTGTTTATCAAAAAAAATTTTGTCATCTATAAAATAAACTAATCCATATAAATCAAGTAAATTATTTTGGATAGGGGTTGCTGTGAGTAGGATTTTAGGAATTCCTTTTGTTAGTTGATAGATATTTTTCGCTGTTTTTATACCAGATTTATGCACATTTCTTAATTTATGAGCTTCATCAAAAATAATAAAATCCCAAACTGTTTTACTTAATAAATCAGCTTTTTTAGAAGCATAGTTGTAAGAGCAGATTATTACAGCAACATCTTCATTAGACACATTAACTTTATCATAATAATCATCTATGTTATAACTATCAACAACTATAGAATATATATTAAATTTTTCTTCAAGTTCTATTTGCCATTGTTTTCTAAGATTTGATGGCATGATTAATAAAATTCGTTTCCCACCATTTTGAATAACATATTTTAATACAAGCCCTGCTTCTATGGTTTTACCTAACCCAACTTCATCAGCAAGTATAATACCCCCAGTTTTCAATGATGCTACCGCTGCACAAAAACCTTCTACCTGATGTGGATTAATATCAATGTTAGCACCTATTAAACAGCTATAAGGATTATTTTTTAGAAATTGCCTTTTTATACTTGCATAATGCTGTATAAATATATTATTCCCCATAATTCTACTTCCCCCATCAATGTAATCAATCTAACATTTCTTTAATTTTTTCTGCAATTCCTTTTGCCATCAGTGGCGGAACTGCGTTACCAATTTGTACAAATTTTGCTGTTCGAGGACCTTCAAAAAAATAGTTATCAGGAAAGGATTGAATTCTTGCTGCTTCTCTAACTGATATTGAACGGCATTGCTCAATATAAGGATGGATAAAATGGTGACCATCTTTTGAAATATGAGCTATCATAGTATGTGAACAGGGAATATCAGATGCCAACACTTTAAATCTATCTAAAAAAGACTCTTTATTTTTATGAGTGCACAATTTTTCTGGTAGATCAGTATATTTTAATCTTCTATGTCCATCATTCCAAGCACTAATAGCTAATCTATATATTTCCCTATCCCTTTCATTATGCGTTCTGCACATATGATGAGTTAAAACATCATTTTTCTTTCTTATACCACTCCATTTTAAATATTTGTTAATTGGCTTTATATATTCATTATTTTCTTCTCCAGGATTAAGCGGAATTAGATCTCTTAAAATATCATCAACTACTGCATTAACATTAATCGACTCAAATTCTGGATATTTTAATCCACTTCCCTTTCTCCATCCGATAATTATAATTCTTTTTCTATTCTGTAATACTCCAAAATCACTAGCATTTAATGGTTTTGCATATACTTCATATCCGACTCTTTTCATAAAAGCAATAATATTTTTGAAGGTTTTTCCTCCTTTTGCTGTAAGTATTCCTGGAACATTTTCAAACACAAACATATCTGGTTTATACTTATTTAAAAATTTAATATACTGTTTGTATAAATAATTTCTTGGATCATCCTCCATATTATTTTCATCTCTTGATCTACCTACAAGAGAGTAAGCCTGACATGGTGGACCGCCAATTATAACATCAACTTTATTAATTCCTCTGTATTGAAGTATATTGTCAATATTGTTAAATATTTTCTCACTGGATTTGTCAGATATCTCTTCATTCATAATTGTAGATAACAAATTATTTGGTACTGAATTGTAAAGTTCCTCTTGAAAAATCTCTCCTCTAAGATATCTATAATAGACGTTCAATCTTCTGTGTTCTTTTAAATAATAATAGCAAGTCCTTGTTTTCAATGTTAATGATGCATATTCATTCATTTCTATATGTGCAATAGGGGTAAAGCCTGCTGAAACAAATCCATCTGAAAGTCCTCCTGCTCCTGCAAATAAGTCAATAAAATTCATATACTAATTCTCATCCTACTTTCTAAGTATTTATTCTTTTTTATATTTTCCTGATACAATACGTGCATCAGATGGCTTTTCTGCACTTTCAGGAATTGCCCAAACAGATGCATGTTTTGTAGCCCCTTCTATTCTGCCTTTTGCACATAATGCTTGTACTCTTCTTATTGTAATATTCCATTTTTCTGCTGCGTCTTGAACTGTAATATATCCCTTCATATCGCACCTCACTAATATCTAATTCATAGACTATACCACTTTCTATTTTATTCGTTCTTACGTAGAATTACAAGAGAATTAGACTTGTTATTTTAAATTTCACCATTTACTCCTAAAATAACTTATATATGTTATTCGTTGATAATTATACTTAACTTTCAATATCCCTATTAACCTTATAGTGTATAGTTCATGGAGGATACAAATTGTCACTCACCCCGTGACATAGATTTTTTAATTGTGTTACTGCTTCACAAATATTAAGCTTTTTAGCTTTCTGTTGAAATTGCATAGGGTGGCATTTTGTCTTTATAGTAAGTTTTTCACCCTGCACAATTTTCTGAACTAAAATGTTAACTGCCGTTTGTTTTTCACTATTTAAGTTTTCTTTTATTTCATTTTCATCTATGTAATCATGAAAAGTTACTGTTTCAATACTTTTAGTATCACCATTCTTTTCTTCTTTCGTTTTCTTTTTATTAGTAACAGGCTGATTATCAACTTTATTTTCAAGCTCTATTTGAAGTTTATACAAATTAGAGCTTTGACCTCCATTATCCCTATATCTATTTTCCTTAATTACAAATCCTGCTTCAAAAATAACCTTCATAGTTCTTTGTACCGTTCTTTCAGATACCCCACAATCTTTTGCTATAGTTCTTACAGAAGGAAAACAAGTTCCTTCTGTATTAGCTCTATTTATAAGATAAAACATTATTTGCTTTGCTCTGCTTGGTAAATTTGATTTATATACTTTATCTAATATTTCTCCCTTTTTCATTGAAAGTTCCTCCTGTATTTAAATTTCAATAATATAATCTTTTACTATTTCTTTATAAATCTTTTCATTTGTTTTCCCATCAAATAAGCTTGGTGAGTAATCTTGAAAATGTATCTTATTTATACTTTTATCAAACATCTTTCTTATTTTCACCTCTTCTGTCTCAGCAGTAAAAGAAAATAAAGTATTTAAATACATATCATCATGCAAATTAATTGCCTTATGAGTATCATTTAACTCATAAGGCTTACTTCCACAGCATAAAATTTTAATATCACAGCTTTTAAATATTGCTATAGTTCCTAAATTTAAACTCCCTAAATCAAATATATTGAAGTTATAATCATCTGGAAATTGTTTATTAGGATAATATTCTATACCGTTATATTTATAATAATTTTCAACCTTTAAGAATTTATAATATGCTGCTATTTCCTTTAGATGCTCATTGCTATTGGCTTCTGTATAGCTTACTTTAGCTCCTATTTCAAGCAGAAATTTTGCCATGTTAAAAGCAGTTGTAGTTGTACCAACCTTCGATGATACTCCTGCAACTGCTATTTTTATATTCTTATGATTAAATGTATATTGAGTTTTTAGGTTTTCTTCCACATTTGTATTTATTCCACTTAAGATTGACCAATCTTCCTGTGTTTTTCCTTTAACACTTATACATTTTAAAATTTCATTTTTAATCTCTGGTATTTCTTCAGATATTATTATGTTATATATTTTTTCATCAAATAATCTTGACATAATTTCATTTTCTACTTTTACACCTTCTTCAAATAAAATAATCCTTGAATCATACATAGTTTTAAAAGCTATAACTGCTTCAATTATTTCATTTTCGGTATCCTTAAGAGCTTTTAAATCAATGGCAAAATATGAATAATGGCTTAAGTTTCTCATATCATGTATTACAAACTTCTTTAAATAAAATTCACCTGACAGCTTTTTTATAACCATTCCTTTTTCCTTTGATAAAAAATCAAATATGCCTATATTTTCATTGCTTGATAGATATAGAAGCACTACCCTCACTCCTTACAATTTTAAAATCTGATGGTATATCAATAGGTTTTTGATTTGGTTTATAAGTACATAGTAATATAAAACTTATAATTACAATGACTACATATATGAATAATTCAATTAATAATTTCTTTTTCAAATTCTTCATCCTCCTATTATTTTATTATTTGCTAATTATCCAGAATGGACCTCCTGCATCTGCACCTTTGTTTGCTTCATCTAAGATAATAGATAATTCCCATTTTTCTTCACTTCTTGTCCTACTTACTGGATCAGCTACTAAAATCTTTTTATCTGAAGTTACTCCCCTAAGTACAATAAAATGGCCATTTCTTGTAAAATGACCTTTTGCCATAATAGCAATTACAAGTTTTCCTTGAGAAAGTGCATCAACTATTCTTTGAGGTTCACTAGATGTACACCCTTCTACTTTAAGCCCAAAATGTTTAGCGCCATCAGGAATTAAAGTATGGTATGAACCAGCGCCTTCGCAGTAATATCCATTTTCATAAGCCCATTTACTCATCTGAACTGGATCAACTTTTTTATCTGTAAAACTTGAAACAACAATTGAAAGTGACGTCGGTCCACAGCCACTTCTTCCTATGGTTCCTGTTCTTCCGTATGGCTTGTCCTTCCATCTTTCATCAGCCTGATTATAATAAACTACTTCTGTAGCTCCATCCTTAAAAGATATCCCTGAAAAATTCAAACCGCTACTTTCTACATAACTATTATCCTTAGGGTTTATTAGCTGCTCATACCCATATTGACTTCTTAAATCTTTTACTACATTTAACTCATTTACCGTAAAAAATGTACCTATCATTTCAATTGGATTAGTAAGTACATACACTATAAAAGCTAAAATAAAAAGCACCGAAATAATCGGTGCCAATGAAATAAATATTATTTTATTTCTGGTTTCATCATCTTTTGCAGCTTGTATTGCTATTTTAGCAAGAGTTGCTGCTGTTTTGGGAGCTAATGGCATAGATTTCCCTCCTTTTTTTATTTTTGAGGTAATAAAAATAGCACCTGTTGCCAGATGCTATTTTTGAGTAAATAAATTATTCAAAAATACTTATATTATATGGATAATAGGAAGTTGTATTAAATTATTTCTAATACAATTTCTGTAAATATTTCCTGTGTACTAAGTACAAATGCATAGATACAACATGAAAAAATAATTTTTTAGTGTTAGTTTTACTTTTTTTCAAACATTATAAATTCCCCTATCTATCATAATAACTATTATCATGTATATATCCTTTTTGTTTTAAATCATCATAAGCTGCCTTGCGTTTTCTTGCCTCTTTCATTTTTTTCTTATAATATGCCTCATTAAAATAAGTAAAATTATCCTCTCTCTTAATTTTAGCCTTAATCCTTCTATTTATAAATTCTGTTACTTCATAGGCATCACTCAAATAGCGTTCGCTAATTACAAAAGCATATGGCATCATATCGTCATTTTTCTTAGGCGGATTCATCCTTAAAACATCCTTAATTATATCTATATCTATCAGTTCTTGATCCATTAATATATTTGGTAACATTCTAAAATTATAGCCATTCCACATATATCTAAAGTCTCCAAATATCAAAGAGTCAAAGCTATCTTGATATATAACAATTGCTGATATTTTACGTAATGCTTCTTCATTTATTCCTATACTTAAGGCAGCGTCTTTATTCTTTAATAAACCGTTTAAGTTATTATACAATAAAGAATATGGTTCTATATAACCCCTTTTCTTAACATCTGTATATGTCCAATTAATAAACAACAAATTTATATGATTTTTATCTTTAGGTATTTCAAACTTCTTACCAGCGCTATTTATATAATCTTTTAATTTCGATACCCTAGGAAGTATAAATTTAATTTCCTTTTTAGCACACTGTTTTTCAAAGGTTCTTTTTTCTTTATCATCTAATAGAAGTGTTGGAATTAATACGCCTTTTTCATCACCAGCAATCATCTTCTTAAATCCAGGTGTTTTTACTTCTACATCGACTGTAATTCCATTTTGATAAATTAATCGTGCCTCTGGGTTGCTACCATTTTTGCCTAGTTTTGGCTCATATTTAGCTTCTTTTAAATGTGATGGTCCAAATGCCATAAGAAAGTTAACAACATTTACTTCTGCTATAGCTCTAAAAAATTGTTCATCTTCATAATGACTCTTACCTGCTGAGAGTTGATCTTTTACAAATCTCTCTATATCATCTTCACTAAAATGATCACAAAACCAACTAAATTTTGTAGAAAAATTTAATATAAAATTTGTTGCATTCATATTACTATCTGAAAAATATATACTTCCTTTTACTAAATTTCTATATTTATTAAAATAGTCTATTTCTCCATTTAATGCTTTTATTAAAAAGTGATTGTCCGAATATTCATCAAAAAATCCCTTATCGTTCATCTTTAATAGACTATCAATTAGGTGATATTGTTCCATAGCCTCATTAAAATTCTTCATAGTATTTTCCCCTATTAACTTTATAAAATTGTTTGAAAATTAATTAATATTACTCTTTTATTTTGTTAAAAGTTTCAATTAACTCATCAATATTTTGAAAACGCTTTGTCTTATCTGTATTTAATCCTTTTACTACAAATTCTTTTAATTGAGTATTTTCAATTTTGCCTGTATTTGTTCGTCCTGTCAGTATGAAAACGACAAGACGAGTAATAGCATATGTTTCATGAATAATGCAATAAGTATTAAAGCCTTCTAACCGCAATTCGGGATCGTTAAAATATCCTTTATAGTCTGTGCTAACAGATGTTAATTCACTATCTGGAATTTTTACCAATCCAAAATCAGAAACCTTTACAACTCGTACATCATCATAAAGCTTAACTAAAACATTTTTGGGACAAACATCTCTATGTAATAAATCTTTTGAATGAATATATTTGAAGGCTCTTAACACCTGTGAGGCAATGTTCTTTCTTTGAACAAAAGTTAATTTACCATTGTTTTCGCTTATAAACTTTTCTAATGTACAATCCATATATTCCATGATATATTCATTACTTTCGTCATTATATCGAAACACATCAACTATGTATGGTGAGTCAAGAGCTTTCATTTGCTCAAATTCACGTTTGAATCGTTCCAGTTCATTTTTGTTTAATTCTTTTTTTGCCCGTTTAAGAACGAAAGTACGTTTATAATAATTATCTTTATATTTAAAAACTTTAGCATAAGATCCTTCACCAATTGGTTTAAGTTCGTATGACACAGCAGGATTATGCTCTGCTATTACAATACTGTTAGCAACAATTTCCCTCCAGCCATATACAGCTCGTCCAGAAATATGGCTCATTTCATATAATTCATATCCGTCAGGCTTTAGTAATTCATTTATAATCTTTAAAAATTCTCTCCAAGGTTGAGTTTCATTTCTTACAACGGGATGAAACATTTCGCATAAAAATTTAAGTAATGGATCATCAGAACCAGTATTAAGTTTAAATCTTGGATCGCTAAATACCCAGTCCATATCCCAGTCATCGTTATTTACAGTATGTTGCCAAATATCGCTTTCTGCATCTCTAAATCTTGAATCAGTTGATTTCATAGATTTTAGATCATATATTCTTGAAAGAAAATCAATCTCACTTAGGCGACCATGATAACACATTTTATACTCACAAGGTACTTCTTCAATATATTCGTGCTCATAATAATCTAATTTACGTTCTTTATATGTTCCATTAAATCCTACACGAATAATATCAAGTATATCTCTACGTGTAACATCTGTTATTTTATTCATGAATAAACACCCCCTCTAAAATACTTCAATATACATATAAACCATCTATCCATTATTAGCCTAATACCAAGTATAATATTGCTTAAATTATTAAAATTTAATCAATCATCATCACTCGTAAATCCACATATAGGACAAACATTTTCGATTCGGGAATACCCTGAATACTTGCACCTTGAGCAAGTATAGTAATGTAATTGAGTATTGATTTCATAAAGTTGTTTTTGAAGTTGTGGAAAAACTTGCTTAATAAAGTCAATATATTCGTTACTAACTATTTCCCCATGAACACCTCTAGTCGCAATTTTTATAATTTGACTAATTAGGTCTACTGTTTTCCCATTTATTACTTCACATCTATTCAAATGTCTCATCATTTCAATCATCGATTTATGACCATTATATCCTGTTTTTTCACATAAATCTGTCAAAGTTTTTTCAATCATTAACCTAATTTTGAATAAGTATATAGATTCTTCTGCAATTTCAAAACCTCCTGCCTCTGTTGATATATCAATTTTCGGTGTAGACTTTGCTCCACTTAAAGTATCATCTATGTTATTGGAATTGGTTATAAATTCCTTAGATAACTTCTTAAGTTTTTGTTCTGTAGGAAGAAAACCATTTCCAAAATTTATTGTATTCGCATTAGAATTAGAAATTTTTAAGTCCATAATTTGCATACGAAGGTCATTTAGATTTTCCTTAACTTCGTTTTTTGCCTTTTCCACTTCTTTTTTTAGCTTTATACCAAAGAACTCCATTTCAGAAAACAAAGGGAGCAACAAAAGAATGAGCCATAGAATAAAAACTAAATTTGTGGCGTTAAACTCTTTAAGTTGGTAAATATCATTTTTGTAATATAAAATATATATAGTACTCGATATTAATAGTACTATATACCAGCATTTCTGCCTCAAATAAGAAACAATCATCTCTTTAAATTTCATATTCGTCACCGCAACCCTCTATCAATTTCTCAGTAAATGAGACCGAACATTAAATAAATTTTGACTTATACTAATTCCTTCATTTGCAAAGGAAGTCAATGGAATTTTTTAACTTCCGATTATTAGACATTATAACTCCTTAATTATACCACCATTCCCCACAAATAAAGCCATAAAATTATAAATTTCCCAATTCATTTTACCTTCCCCCAGCTTTCCCCATATACTCAAATTTATATTCCGGTATTTCAAATACTACATGAAGTCTTTTAGAACCAATCATAACCAAAGCATTTCCTCTCTTTTTACTTGAAAGTAGTTCTTCTTCTGCGTCTGTGAGATTATAAAGTTCTTTTGTCTCCTGTAAATTCCGACCATCTGTACTCATTATAATCTTAAAGCATGGTATATCTAAGAGTGCCTGTCCATACATTTTTATTTGTGGATCAAGGAAATCTACAACAGAGTGACTTATAATAGCCACTCCTGCTTCATATTTTCTTGCTCTCTTTTCTACATTTCTTAAAAATACCAAGCTTTGAGGTACATTAGTATCAATCATTAGGTATGCTTCATCACATATAAGTAAAACTTTTTCATTTCTGTCTTTGCTCATTTCTTGCCAGCACCAGGTAAGTATATTGAAATATTGAGTTCTTTTAATATTATCATTGGTATTTTGCAAATCATGTGTATCAAGGCATATACATCTTGTATTAGTTTTTATGGAGCTGTGTCCATTCCATAAGAAAGAGTCGCTTCCTATAGCAATATCTTTTAAAAGCAAAGCAAGGTCAGCATAGATATTTATCTCGCTTTCCTTGCGTGTTTTTTCTTTTTCATTTGCTTTTTTTCTATTAAATTATAAAGGTCTAAGAATATGGGAAAATCCTCATTATTTAATGTATTTATATCAGTATCCCAAGTTATATTAAAGCTATTATATAGTTCAATAATGCAATCTTTGAGTATTGCTCTTTCTCTATCTGTTAAGGATGGAATATACAAACTAAAGAATATCTCCAAGTTTTTTCAAAAGCTTTTGAATTTGTATCTATTCTATCTTTAGCAGACCACATAGGTAATTTTTTAATATTATTTCCCTCAAATTAATACCTCACCAACAAATCTTTCGTAACTGCAACCTATAATTATCAATCTTCTCCTCCATAAGGTTTTTTCACTTTTATCCCGCTCAACAACTACTCTGCCATTTATTATATCCCATCCATTTGCTTTTGTAGCTACGTTATAAAACTGTCCCATATATATATTCAGAAATAACTCCTAAAAAAACACGCAGAAGTTTTACTTTGCATGTTTCATTTTAAAATATTATATTAAAACTTTTATCTTGTAAGATTTTTGTGAATTCTAAATTACTTAAAACCTCTTCATGTTCTTCTATAGATCCATCCAAAGCATTCTTTGTATACTTAATTCTTTTTTCATCTCTTAATTTTAATAACTCCTCTAATCGGATACTTTGTTTTAAATAATTATTTAAGTATATTTCCTTTATAAGAAAATCATTAGATTTAAAGGTTATAGGTATGCTTGCAGCATCTTTTATAAGATTATCACTACCTAACTTAGTTTTAGCAAAATTTATAAAGTCATATGTATCTCTATCATTGGACAGTATAGTTATTGAGTGCTGCTGCTTATAATAAATATATGAAATTATAAATGCCAAAACACATATAGATATTTCTCCAGCATTTTTCTTTTGTATTCTTCCATTTCTAAGCTCCTTACCTTCAAAGCCATTATTATAAAGTAGGTTCAGCCAAACTTCATAATCTTCTAATTCTATTAAAGGTAAATTTCTTTCAACATTCTTTTTAAGAAAACTTGTTAAACTTCCTATCTTAAAGCATGAATATAAGAAAAATTTATATACATACTGCTGTTTCCACATTGATATTTCTTCATAATCAAGCTCATTGATAACAAGGATATCTACATTTTTGTTTCTCAATCCTTGTAAGTAATCCACTCTTTCTTCTGAATCCTTAACCTCCTCATATACCCAATTAGGGATCAGAATCAAATCATATTTACTTAAATTCTCATTAGTATATGTAATTTTATCAGCTTTGGCAAGGAAATTTATAGTGTTATTATCAAGAATGCCTATCTTTTTACTAGAAGTTAATTTAATAAGAGAAATTAATTCTTTACCATTAATCTTCTTCATAGGTTAACTCCTTTTTTATCATATCCCTCAATTGTTTAAGAAATTTTATGTTATCATTGTGGTATTCTACATCATTTTCCTCTTTAGATAGTAACTCTATTTTCCTATCAAGGTTTCCAAAGCTTATTATATTAGAAGGTTTGAGTAAATCAGTATCTAATTCTAATTTCTCAAAAACCTCTATTAAATTACTCGTCTTTTTATCAAAATTGTCCTTTATCAATTTTTTTAGTTTCAAATCATTATAAATTGTCACTGCCTCTTCATACAGTTCTATTAGTACCGCTTTATATGGTGCCTTAAAAACATCTATACATCTAGCAATTTTATTTATAAATTCATCATCTTCTAATGAATAATAATATTTATAAACATCTCCTAAAAGCATTTTGGCTGCAAAATAATCTGCCTTTCTTTCATTTAACTCCATTTCTTCTGCTTGTATAACATGTTCGCCTTTAGTTAGATTAGTATCATAAAGTAAGTGATAAATCTCATGCCATGCCACAAAATATTGATAAACTCGTGGTCTAGCTGAATTAATTAAAGAAATTTTTAAATTGCCCCTTACTATTATAGCTCCACCATAATATTCGTCTGGTATAGGAATTTGTAAAAAAGTATGGTTCCTTTTTAAAGTTTCAAAGACAAGCTTATCCGCTCCTAGTATTCCTATTTTATTATAATTAATAAAAAAGTGGCTTTTTAGGTTATCAATTTCACTTTTTATTTTTTTATTTTCATCTATAACTTCATCTAAATTAAAGGATGTTATATATTTAGACATTTTCTCACCTACTTATCACAATAAACTTCGCAAAGATCAACTATATCATTAATGATTGAGAATATTCTTTTTGCACTGTCACTTATTTTATGGTTATCTGGTGCATTATTAGATGCAATCATTACTTCACTATTAATTGTTTCTTCATTAGTGAAACTTATCAATTCTTCTAACCTTATATTAAGAGTATTTAAAATCTTATCTACATGTGTTTTTAAAGTTGTATTATTATCTATGTCACCCTTTATCAACTTATCAATGGTTGGCCTTGAAATGCCAGTCAATTTTGCAAATGAGGATTTTGTATGGCCATTATCATTTATAAGCTTAAGAAGATTTTCACCTATTTTTAATCTATTATCATAAATAAATGCTTTCAATTGGTCTTCATTATAAATACTTGTTACGTTCATATTTAACACCTCCTGTAGTTATATTATATGCCATAAGTGTAAAAAAAGATACATTTGTAAAAATAATTTTTACAAATGTATCTATAATCATCAATATAGTTCTTAAAAATTTCAGCACTTATCTGCTGTAATAGCATTTAATCTAAGGATTTAATCTAACTCACTTCTTTATATTGAGTTTGCAATGACATCTCCACTTACAACATATTAAATACCAATTCTAACCTTAACACCCTGAATGACTTCTTTATTCTTAAAATCATCACCATTTGTATTAAAGTTATTAAAGCTTGCAAAGTAAGTAAATTCAAGGATTATAAGGTATCTTTGCGACGTATTCCTACCACACACTCCAAATGCCCAGTCATCGGGAACATATCCATCCCCTTAACTCTCTCCACCTTATATCCGCTCTCTATGAGCTTTCTAAGATCCACCATTAGTGTCTTAGGATTACAAGAAACATATACTATTTTCTTGGCATCAAATTTTATTACGTAATCTAAAGCCTTTGGATGTACGCCTGGTCTTGGTGGATCCAGTATTATTACATCCGGTTTATCATGAAGCTCTTGTATTACTTTAGCTACATCTCCTGCAATGAAGCTGCAGTTATCTAAATTATTTAACTTTGCATTTTCATTGGCAGCTTTTACTGCTTCTTCTATGAGCTCAATACCTATAACTTTTTTTGCATTTTTAGCTGCTGCAATCTGGCCAATGGTACCTGTACCGCAGTATAGGTCAAAGATTAGTTTTGAGTCAGCTTCACCTACAAAGTCCATAACTATGCTATAGAGTTTTTCAGCTCCCAGGGTATTAGTTTGAAAAAATGACAGTGGTGATATTTTGAATTTAAGACCAAGTACCTCTTCAATTATATAATCTCTTCCGTAAAGTATATCGATTTTATCTGCTGCTACCACATCAGAAAAAGAATCATTAGTAGTATGAAGAATTCCAACTATATTAGCTTCCAGATCCAAGGACAGCAATAATTTAACCACTTCTTCTTTATCAAAGGAACCTTGAGAAGTGGTTACCAGATTAACTAAAATTTCTCCTGTGTGTTCTGTCCTTCTGATTACCAGGTTTCTCAGGTATCCTTCTCTTTTCATTATTTTATAATAAGTTGACTCTTTATCTCTAAAATAGTTTACAATAGTATCTAAAATTCTTCTAAAATCTCTATGAACAAGAGCGCATTCATGCACATTTATAATTCCAAAGGCTTTATTTTTCATGTGCATGCCTAAAGTAATCTCTCCACCCTTTTCCATATCTCCAAAGCTGAATTCCATTTTATTTCTGTATTCAAATTCCTTTGGACTTCTACCTATACCTTCATAGATGAAATCATCTATTTCCGCATCCTTAAATAATTTCAAAAGTTGTTTTTCTTTTAGGCTTATTTGCTTATCATAATTAATAAATTGGTGGGTACAGCCTCCACAGACTCCAAAGTGGGCACATTTAGGCTCCACTTCTCCTTCAATGGTATTAAGTGCTTTTATAAGTTTTGCTTCACCATATTCTTTTTTTAATTTTTTAACCTTTCCCAGAACCTTTTGGCCTGGGACGGCGCCTTTTATGTATATTTTTCTATCTTCACTGTATGCAATACCCATACCCGGGAATTCTACATCTACTACATCAAATTCATATTCTTCGTGTCTTCTCAATCCTGATCTCTCCTAGGTTATTTCTACTTTTATTTCATTGTAAAATTCTATGTAATCTATTATTAAATTTCAGTGCTTTCTAATAGTAATGCAGATACTCCCATTAAGTCCAATGGGAGTATTACATCAGTTAGTCATCAGATAAATTTTTAAGATAAAAATTCACCTTATGAACTGGCTTATTAAATTACTTACTAAAATTAATGACTCAAAATTTAATAAAAAATATTTATACATTCTGAAATTACATACTGCTTTTTAAAGTTGTTTACATTTTACTTCGTAATTTTTAAATGTGCTAGTTTTTCTCCAAAAGTACTTGATGCTTTTGCTTTATGCATTATTGTGTTATAGATTATGTTAACAACTACAAAGAGAATAATAAACATGCCTTCTTTGTCTTGAATATACAGTCCAAAAAGTCTTAAAATTAAATCCGCAATAAATAATACTGCTGCAGATATTCCTAAGGAAATAGCCTGATCTATTACGATGCTTATAAAGGAATCCTTTCCACTTACAGAATTTGTTTCCTTTTCAACTTTAATTTCTTCTTTAGTTTCTTCCTCTTTTTCTACAGCTCCTGTTTCTACTTCTGATACCTCATTAGATTGCTCAGGGGCTATCTCTGTGATATTTTCTTCCTTAATTTCCTTGTTTTCATTATCTTTTTCCATACTCATTTAGCATATCCTCCTGATTATTTAATATTATAATTCCAGATTGATTCTATGTATATCTATGCTGATGCATAACTTTATAAATTACTGTTCAGCATCGAAATATATTATAAAAATACAGCTTATACATATATTCATAACATTATTATGCAATAGTATATGTCATATGTAAACACATATTTGTTAAATATACTGTAACATTTACACTTGATATTATTAATTTTTTTGACTATAATATGTAAGAATTATTATATTACTAAATATTCATTTACTAAATATTCATTTACAAAATATTTTACATTTTATTTTTATTCTATACATAGTTTAAAGTTATACTATAATAGTATACTTTTGTATAGTTTATTTTAATAGGGGGTTCATATACTAATGTACATAAACAATAACATTGCAGAAAAAATCAAAAAATTTTTCATTAATAATTTAGATATAATTTATTTTGTAATTATATTATCAATAAAAGCCTTTAATTTCGATAAATCTATTTCCCCTACATATTTTAGCTATTTTTATGTTAGTGCAGCTATCATATCTTCTGTAGCTATTCTTGGAAGCATTGCTTTAATTTTTAAAAATAATACTAGGACAAGACTTCTCTATATATTTAATATAATTATAAGCCTACTTATAATTGTGGACACTGTTTATTATAGGTATTTTAAAGATGTAATATCTCTTGGAGTTGTGAGAAACGGCTTTCTTTTAGGAGGCGTTGGCGCCAGTGTAAAACAACTTATAAGTCCTACTGATTTCCTATATCTTTTAGATGTTTTCATATTAATCCCACTACTAAGATTCTATAGGAGAGTAGATAAACCAAATCCAAAATTTTTCAAAAGATTTGCCATGTTTCTAGTAGTATTTGCCATTTTTACCTCTATAGATGCGAAAAAAATCTATGACTTATCTGTAGAGCAGCCAAACCTTATATCTACAATGTTTAACAGAATCTATCTCACCCAGCACCTTGGAACAGTAAACTTTCATGTACTTGACGCTTATAATGTAATCAAGACAAGTGTATCCAATATGCAGAAATTGCCTCAAGAGAGACAAGATGAAATAAAAGCTTATCTTGAAAAGAAAAATTCCTCTACGGGAACAAATTTTAAGGGCGCGGCTGCTGGCAAGAATTTAATAGTAATCCAGGTAGAAGCTTTACAGCAATTTGTAATAAATCAAAAGATTAATGGTCAAGAAATAACCCCTAATCTCAATAGATGGATAAATAAAAGTATGTATTTTGACAATTACTTTTACCAGGTAGCAGCTGGAAATACTTCAGATGCAGAGTTCTTATCAAATAATTCACTATATCCTGCAGCCTCTGGTGCAGCTTACTATATGTATGCTGGTGATTCCTACAGTTCTCTTGCTAAGGAAATGGATGATAAAGGATATTATACTGCTGCATTACACGGTTTTCAGGAAGGCTTTTGGAATAGAAATGTAATGTATAAGGCTGAAAAATTTGATGATTTTTATGGAGAAAGAACATATAACCTTAATGAGAATGTGGGACTTGGTTTAAGCGATAAATCTTTCCTTAACCAAGCCTTTGATAAAATAAAAACTTTTTCTCAACCTTATTTTGCTTTTAACATAACCTTAAGCAGCCATTATCCTTATGATGATGTAAAAGGATATGCTAAGGGTACTACAGGAACCTTTAATACAGGCAAATATAATAATACTCTATTCGGTGATTATCTTAAGGGAATACATTATACTGATCAACAGCTTGGAATGTTTTTAGATAAGCTTCAAGCCTCTGGCATGCTTAATAATTCTATTGTTATGTTATATGGAGACCATTATGCTATCCCTAAAAATGACATGCCTTCACTCTATGATTTCGAGGGTATTAAAAATCCAACAGATTTAGATTGGTATGAACTCCAGAAGGTTCCAATGTTCATCCATTTCCCTGAGGATGCCAACAAAGGAGTAAATCATTTATATACCGGTCAAATAGATTTGTTCCCTACTATAGCTAATTTATATAATCTTCCTAACACATATATGCTTGGAAAAGATATGCTAAACAGTACTGAGGGAGACGTAAAATTCAGAAATGGTTCCTTTACAGATGGAAAGACTTTTTATGTATCCTGGACAAATACCTTTTATAATATTGCCAATAAAAAGGTTATTCCCTCTAATCCGGATTTGAATGCCAAAAAGAATACAACGCTTAAGGAACTTCAGTATTCTGATGATATTTTAAATCACAATCTTCTGAAGAAGTTTTTACAGGAAGATAGCCAGAGTAAGGCGGGTAACTAGAAAATAATTACTATTGTACAAAATATTTTGTGTAGAATACTCCCACCTCCTACAGGTGGGAGTATGTCCCTTACTTCCTTTTTATAATTATGTTAAAATAATATATAGCTTACTACATAGAAAGGATGTCTTAATAACATGTATCTTTTACAACTATATAATTATCCTGTGCTTACACTTGCAAAAAACATATCTACTCAAATAAATCTAAGTACATTGGCATTATTGTGCATATTCGGTTTTATTGCAGCCGCTGTAGATTCAATTGCTGGGGGCGGTGGTTTAATAAGTCTTCCTGCTTTTTTACTGGTTGGGCTTCCTACTAGATTAGCTTTAGGTACATATTATTTGCAGTACATGGACAAGTAAATTATGTTTTAGCAATTCCCGTAGCAATTTGCATGATTTTTGGTGCAAAATTAGGTACAAGACTTGCTTTACTTAAAGGTGCTAAGATAATAAAACCTGTATTTATAAGCATGTCCCTAGCTGTAGCAATAAAAATGTTAATTTCGATAATTAGTTAAATTGGAGCTGTATAAATAAAAAATCACTATCAAAACTTTAAAGAATAAATTTTGATAGTGATTATATGCTTAATATAATTTTTCTTATCTATATTTGTTCAAGAACTAATTTTCCCATTTCTGAAGTTCCCACTTTTTTAGTTCCTTCAGTATATATATCTGCTGTTCTATATCCAGCATTTAATACCTTTTCCACTGCTGCTTCCACATCTCTTGCTGCTTCTGACATATTCAATGAATATTCCATAAGCATGGCAGCTGAAAGTATCTGTGCAAGAGGATTAGCTATATCTAGTCCTGCTATATCTGGTGCAGAACCATGTATAGGCTCATACATTCCGAAGCTATCTTCTCTTATGCTTGAAGATGCCAGCATTCCTATGGAACCCGTTATCATAGAGGCTTCATCTGATAGTATGTCTCCAAATATATTGTTTGTTAATATAACATCAAATTGGGAAGGCTTTCTAACAAGCTGCATGGCGGTGTTATCAACATACAAATGATTTAATTCTACCTCTGGATATTCTTTAGCTACTTCGTTTACAGTTTTCCTCCATAATCTTGATGCATCAAGTACATTGGCTTTATCCACTGAAGTAACTTTCTTTTTCCTCTTCATGGCAGCTTTAAAAGCAGAATGTGCTATTCTTTTAACTTCATCTACATTGTATTTTTCTGTGTCATAAGCTGTTTCTACTCCATTTATCTCTTTGGTACCTCTGTCACCAAAATATATACCGCCTATAAGCTCTCTTACTACTAACAGATCAACGCCTTCATCTATTATTTCATTTTTTAAAGGTGATGCAGATTTTAATACGTTATAAACCTTAGCAGGTCTTAGATTTGCATATAATCCAAGTGCACCACGTAATCCAAGAAGAGCTCTTTCTGGCCTTTTGGAGCCTTCAAGATTATCCCATTTTGGTCCTCCTACAGCACCTAAAAGTACAGCAGTACTGCTTTTACATTCATCTATTGTTTCTTTAGGAAGTGGATTACCATAGGCATCTATAGCAGCTCCACCTGCCTTAACTTCCACAAAATCAAATTTCGTATCGTATTTTTTTCCAACCTTAGTCATTACCTTTACAGCTTCTCTCATAATATCTGGCCCTATTCCATCCCCAGGTATAACTGCAATTTTGAATTCATTCATCTATGATCAATCTCCTTATACTGCATATTCACTTTATCTTACTTCCACTGAAATTAAATATTCTTACTACTATAAGCTTATATGGCTTTAAATTCATACCAATAATCAGCAAAATTGCTATTAATATTTATTTGCAAAAATAACAGAATTGTATCTATTTCTATTATTTGAAGCTTCCATTTTTAACACAATTTATCAAACCTTCATTTTCCATAATATCTATCATAAACTGTGGATAAGCTTGAGCTTTATATTCTTTGCCTAAAGTAATGTTTTTTATTATGCCCGTAGTAAAATCAACTTCAAGTTCATGTCCATCTTTTGCATCATCCACAGCATCATCACATTCAAGTATTGGGAAACCTATATTTATAGAATTTCTATAGAATATTCTTGCAAAACTCTTAGCTACAACACAAGACACTCCTGCTGCCTTTAGTGCTATAGGTGCGTGCTCCCTTGAAGATCCACAGCCAAAATTTTTGTCTGCAACTACTATATCACCTTTATTTAATTTTTCTAAGAAATTTACATCCAGGTCTTCCATACAGTGTTTTGCAAGTTCCTTTGGATCTGATGAATTTAAATATCTTGCAGGAATTATAACGTCTGTATCAACATTATCTCCATATCTTAAAACTTTACCCTTTGCCTCCATTATAATACCTCCTCTGGTGAAACAATTTTTCCTGCTAATGCAGATGCTGCTGCTACTGCCGGACTAGCTAAATATACTTCGCTTTCAGGATGTCCCATTCTGCCTACAAAGTTTCTATTTGTGGTAGATATTGCTCTCTCACCTTTTGCAAGTATACCCATATACCCTCCAAGACATGGTCCGCAAGTTGGCGTACTAAGTACTGCTCCAGCTTCAATAAATATTTTTGCAAGACCTTCTTCTATAGCCTGAAGATATATACTTTGGGTTCCTGGAAGTATTATAAGTCTTACTCCCTTTTTAACTTTTCTACCTTTTAAAATTTCTGCTGTAACTCTTAAATCCTCTATTCGTCCATTAGTACAGGAACCTATAACAGCTTGGTCTATTTTTACATCTCCTACATTGTCTATAGTTCTTGTATTGTCTGGCAAATGCGGGAAGGAAACTGTTGGCTTTACTTCACCTAAGTCTATTTCAATTACTCTTGAATATTCAGCATCCTCATCAGCCTCAAATATTTTCCATTCTCTATTTGTTCTACCCTCTATATACTCTATAGCTTTTTCATCTACTGGGAATATTCCATTTTTTGCTCCAGCTTCAATAGCCATGTTTGCTATGGTAAATCTACCATCCATTGATATCTCTTTTAAGCCTTCTCCTACAAATTCCATGGATTTATAAAGGGCACCATCTACCCCTATCATTCCAATTATGTGAAGAATAAGGTCCTTACCACTTACCCATTTATTAAACTTACCCTTTAAAACAAATTTTATTGCTTCTGGTACTTTAAACCAAGCCTTTCCTGTTGCCATTCCAACAGCCATGTCTGTACTACCTACTCCTGTAGAAAAAGCCCCTAATGCTCCGTAGGTACAGGTATGTGAATCTGCTCCTATAACTATATCTCCAGGAATTGTAAGTCCTTTTTCAGGTAAAAGTGCATGCTCAATACCCATTTCTCCCACTTCAAAATAGTTTACTATTTCCATCTCCTGTGCAAATTCTCTCACCATTTTACAATGTTCAGCAGACTTTATATCTTTATTAGGTGTAAAATGATCTGGTACTAAGGCTATTTTATTTTTATCAAAGACTTTATCAAGTCCTAATTTTCTAAATTCTTTAATAGCTACAGGACTGGTAATATCATTACCTAAAACTAGATCTACATTAGCATTTACTAATTGTCCTACCTCAACATAATCTAGACCTGCATGCGCTGCTATTATCTTTTGCGTCATTGTCATGCCCTTTTTCATATTTCTTTTCCTCCTTGGGTTTAAGACTATATTTAATAATAATTTTATATAATAATCAGTTTTCCACTATATTCTAAACTACACTATATACTATTATAAACTTTTCTATTGTATAATTAAAATACATATTAATTATGTCTGTTATAACTATAGGTTATTTCAAAAACAATTGATCTCTAGAATATAGTATTATATTTTTCTTATAATTTCAATATTCAGTATATTCCAACTCTTTAATTGATAATTATGTTTATATTTTAATTATTTAATAAATTTACATATTCAATATATTAAAAAACCAAGTTTATTTTTTAATTATTAAACTTGGTTTTCTGAAAATACTATATTTAAATATTTTTATTATGTTAAATTATGTTTTATACTAATTTTTCTTTATCGCTCCAAGACATCATTTTTCTAAGTTCAGCACCAACTGTTTCCAATTGTTGATCTCTATCCATTCTCTTTTTAGCATTGAAATATGGTCTTCCAATTTGATTTTCTAAAAGCCAATTTCTTGCAAACACACCTTGTTGAATATCCTTTAATACACCTTTCATAGCCTTCTTAGTATCTTCTGTTATTATCTTTTCACCAGTAACATAATCACCGTATTCTGCAGTATCACTGATAGAATATCTCATTAGGTTAAGTCCACCTTGGTTTATTAAGTCTACAATTAATTTCATTTCGTGGCAACATTCAAAATAAGCCATTTCTGGTTGGTAACCTGCTTCAACTAATGTTTCGAAACCAGCTCTTATAAGAGCAGTTACTCCGCCGCACAATACTGCTTGCTCACCGAAAAGATCTGTTTCAGTTTCTTCTTTAAATGAAGTTTCTATAACTCCTGCTCTTGCTCCACCAATTCCAAGTGCATATGCAAGTGCTATATCTCTAGCTTTTCCAGTTGCATCCTGGTGAATTCCGATAAGACATGGTACTCCTTTTCCTTCTAGGAACTGACTTCTTACTGTATGACCAGGTCCCTTTGGAGCTATTAAGAATACATCTACATTTTTAGGTGGTACTATTTGACCAAAGTGAATAGCAAATCCGTGTGCAAATACTAATGCTTTTCCTTCAGTTAGATTTGGTTCTATTGATTCTTTATAAAGCTTACCTTGCTTTTCATCATTTATAAGAATCATTATTATATCTGCTTCTTTTGCTGCTTCTTCAGAAGTAGTAACTTTTAGGCCAGCTGCTTCCGCCTTTTCCCAAGACTTGCTGCCTTTATAAAGTCCAACGATAACATCAACTCCACTTTCATGCAAGTTAAGCGCATGAGCGTGGCCCTGGCTACCATAACCAATTACAGCAACCTTTTTTCCTTTTAAAAATCCTAAATTACAATCTTGTTCATAATAAACTTTTGCCATTATAAAATGCCCCCTAAATTTATTTTAAAAAATTTTTAAATTTTTTATGAGCTGATACTATTTATTATTTTACTACATTTGACGCACAATTAAAAAGCTTTTAATTTGTATTTTTTATAAAAAAATTATTTTTTTAATATATTTTATATTTTTTTACAAATTTCGGAATACCATACTTATTGCCTAGAATTATAGTTATTTATTTGAATATGCCTTAATACATGATTAAATTTCACTAACTATACTACGCAATAAATAAATGCATAACTTAGAAATTAATGCATTTTAAAAGTGTTATCAACTTTTCCAAAATCGTAACACCAAAATTTTAAATTGTCAACCTGTATAAATATATTTTTCAAAGTATCAATATTCATAAAATATTATATTATATTTATAATAAAGCATATGAAAAATTAAACAAATAAAAATTTTTAGAAAATATCATTGACATATTTTTATGATGATAGTATATTTATACGTAAATATTAGTTTTGAAAAACCTTGAAAGGGAAAAGTAAGTATAAGAGATGTCCAAAAGAGAGCAGGGGCAGCTGAAAACCTGCGGATAATTGTATACCGAAACTCACCCTGGAGTTGCAGACTGAATTAAGTAGGTTGTGCCGGCATGTAGCCGTTATATAAATTAAGTAATAAATTGGGTGGTACCGCGAAACAGTCTCCTCGCCCCAGGAAGGATGGCTGTTTTTTATTTTAAATTAAATGCTATGATAGGGACTAGTATACATAAGGATATCCAAAAGAGAGCGGGGGCAGCTGAAAACCTGCGGACAATTGTATGTTGAAAATCACCCTAGAGCTGCAGGCTGAAATCAGTAAGCTGTGCCGGTCTATTGATCGTTATTCCTACAAGAAAAATTTTGGGTGGTACCGCGAACAGACACTCGCCCCAGGGCATTGTGTCTATTTTTTTATACTTTTTTAGTTCACATTATAATATTAAGGGGGATTTAAATTGAAATTATCAGGTGCGCAAGTACTATTAGAATGCCTAAAGGAACAAGGAGTTGACGTAATTTTCGGTTATCCAGGTGGAGCTGTATTACCAATATATGACGCTTTATACCATGAGAAAGAAATAAAACATATATTAACTGCTCATGAGCAAGGCGCCACTCACGCTGCTGATGGTTATGCAAGAGCAACTGGAAAAGTCGGTGTTGTAATAGCAACCTCAGGGCCTGGTGCTACTAATACAGTTACAGGAATTGCTACTGCCTTTAGTGACTCAATACCACTAGTAGTTATTACGGGGCAAGTTGGTAAATCCTATCTTGGAAAGTCTTCTTTTCAGGAGGTTGATATAACAAGTATAACTAAGGCAATAACTAAAGAAAACTACATTGTACAGGATCCTGAAAGCCTTTCAGACACTATAAGAAGAGCTTTTAAAATAGCCTCAACTGGTCGTCCAGGTCCTGTACTTATAGATATTCCAAAGGATATACAAAATACTATTATTGATCATTATCCTTTAACTGAAACTGTTAGGGATATTTTGCCTGAAGCTGGTGATTTATCTCAAGCTATTAATCTAATAAAAGCGTCAAAAAAGCCAGTTATCTTTGCAGGCGGTGGAGTTATAAGTTCTAATGCTTCTAAGGAGTTATATGACTTTGCAAAAAAAATACAATGTCCCGTATCCTGCTCTCTTATGGGTCTTGGAGGTTTTCCTGGGGATGACCAATTGTTTCTTGGCATGGTAGGTATGCACGGAACTTATACCTCTAACTATGCATTTTCCAATTGTGATCTTCTTATTGCCATAGGTTCACGTTTTAGTGATAGAGTTACAGGCAAGGTTAGTTCTTTTGTGCCAAATGCCAAAATAATTCATATAGATATTGACGCTTCTGAGTTCAGCAAAAATTTGCCAGAGGACGTTTCCATAAGAGGCGACGTGAAAACCGTGCTTACAACTTTAATATCTTCCTTAGAGAATAAATGTGAGTCTCAATGGCTGGAACAAATTAACCTTTGGAAAAAATCACATCCACTTATGTATAAAAAAAATACCAGTGTAAATCCTCAAATCTTACTGGATAAATTGCATAAGTTTACAGAGGGAAACTGTATAGTTACCACAGAGGTTGGTCAAAATCAGATGTGGACTGCACAATTTTTTAAATTCTTGCATGCAAGAAGCTTTATTACCTCTGGTGGACTTGGAACCATGGGCTTTGGGCTTGGTGCTGCTATAGGTGCCTGTATAGGCAGTGGTAATAAAAAAGTAATAAATGTAGCTGGAGACGGCAGCTTTAGAATGAATTGCAATGAGCTGGCAACTTTAGCAAAATATAAACTTCCAGTAATTCAGCTTGTTTTAAATAATCATGTACTGGGTATGGTATATCAATGGCAGGATATGTTTTATAACAAAAACTTTTCCCAAACTGTATTTGATTCCACACCAGATTTTTGTAAACTTGCAGCAGCTTACGGAATAAAATCCTTTAAAATATCTTCAAATGATGAAATAGATGCAGTACTAGAAACTGCTCTGTCTTTAAATGAGCCTGTAATAATTGATTGTGAAATATTAAAGGAAGAAAAAGTACTGCCTATAGTTCCTCCTGGTGCTGCAAATACAGATTTGATTGAGCTTGAAGATTAAAAAAAGTTGGGATATATATCCCAACTTTTTTAATCTGAAATTCTATTCTGGTAATATTAAGAATCTTATTATAAATATTACTGCTAATATATAAATCAATGGGTGTACTTTCTTACCCTTTCCAGTAACTAATTTTACTATAGGATAAGATATTATGCCTGCAGCTATTCCATTAGCAATGCTATAAGTAAAAGGCATAATTACTATAGTAAGAAATGCAGGAAATGCTTCAGTAAAATCCTCGAAATTAATTTTTATAATTGAACCCAGCATCAAAACTCCTACAATAACAAGTGCTGGAGCCGTTGCCTGTGCCGGAACCATACCTACAAGACCTGAGAAGAATAAAGCAAACAAGAATAATACTCCTACTACTAATGATGTAAGCCCTGTACGTCCACCTTCTGCCACTCCAGCAGTAGATTCCACATAAGTTACTACAGTACTAGTACCAAATATTGAACCTACTGTTGTAGCTACTGCATCACATATAAGCGCCTTTGGCATATTTTTAACTCTTCCATTTTCATCAACCATATTTGCCTTTTGTGCTGTTCCAACTAGAGTTCCAAGAGTATCAAATAAGTCAACCAAGCAAATTGTTATAACTACCATTAATACACTGACTATTGCTCCTACAACACCTGCTTTACCTAGTCCAAGAAGTCCACCAAAATCCATTTTGAAAAATGTAGGTGCTATGCTTGGAGGAAGACCCACAAGCTGACTAATTGGTACCGGGTGAGTTATTTTAAGAGGTATACCAATAACTGTTGTAACTAATATACCTATTAAGATTGAACCCTTAACCTTTTTTGCCATAAGTATTGCTGTAATGACAATACCTATTAGTGTAAGGGTGGCACTTGGCTCAATAAGTTTACCAAAGCCTACCAATGTAGCTTCATTGGCGACTATAATACCACCATTTTTAAGTCCAATAAGTGCAATAAAAAGACCAATTCCACCTGAGATAGCAAATTTTAAAGTTTGAGGTAGTGCATCTACTATCTTTTCTCTTATAGAAGTTAATGTAATTATTATAAATAATACACCTGAAATAAAGACTGCTGCTAATGCCTGCTGCCATGTATAATGCAGCGTAAGACATACAGTGTAGGTAAAGAATGCATTAAGTCCCATACCTGGAGCCTGTGCAAAGGGTAAATTAGCATACAATGCCATTATAATAGTTCCCACAGCTGCCGCTATGCAAGTTGCAACAAAGACTGCATTTGCATCCATTCCAGTAAGCTTAAGTATACTTGGGTTTACAAATATAATATAAGCCATAGTAATAAATGTAGTAATACCTGCTACAATCTCTGTTCTTGGATTTGTCTTGTTCTCTGACAATTTAAAATATGATTCCAAAAATGATTTGTTTTGAGTTTCTTCCCCGTTTGTCAAAAGTCATTCCTCCTTAAAAATAAAATGTAGAATAAAGCAAAAAAACCCGTTATGAATATATAATTACATCCATTAACGAATCTTATTTTAAATTTTCTTATAAAGAAAATTTAAAATATTAACTTAGATTCATCCATAGTCAAAGATTTAAGGTACCTTGGTAGAAACTCTTGACCCATATTGTCAAGATTATACGGATGTTTTAACATTACGTGAAGAATTTTAACATTTAACATTTCAAAAGTCAACCTAATTTTTATTTTATACTGTTATAAATCAGTTTTGTATTGAATAAATGATAATACCGTACACCCTAATTAATATGTGCTGTACAGCATTATATGCTTAGCTTTATGAACGATTCTAATGCAATATTGATAATCGTTTTCTTTAATATATTTGCATGAATAAAAAAAATATATGTCATTATTGATTACGTGTATAATTTTAATTGTGACTTATATATAATTTATTTTTAATAAAAATTAGTATTAAAGAAGATTTTGAAAAAGATATCTATTATAATTGTAATAGATAAAATAAGGAGGCATTTACTAATGAAAACTAAATACTTTTTAGCAATAATTCTATTATCAGCCTTATGGGGTTTCTCTTTTCTATTTATGAAAATCAGTTCCCCTGAAATGGGAGCAATTTTTACAACAAATTTAAGAGTTCTTATATCTGCAATCACCTTGATAATTATCTGCTGTTTAAATAAATGTAAGATATCATTTTTAAAAATGTGGAGGGAGTATTTTATTTTAGGTCTGTTAAATGCAGCATTGCCCTTTGCCCTTATATGCACTGCAGAATTACATATAACTGCATCATTAGCAGCAATCTTAAATGCAACTACACCAACCTTTACGGCTATTGTTTCAGTAATTTGGAGCAAAGAACATTTAAATATGAAAAAGGTACTTGGTCTAATTTTAGGTTTTTTAGGGGTTATAGTTCTTGTTGGATTAACAAGTACACATGTTAGCAATATATGGATATATGCTCTTTTGTCTATATTAGCTGCATTTTCCTATGGATTTGTAGGAGTATATTCTTCTCTAAAGATATCTAAAAATGTGCCTCCCCTAAATTTAGCTTTTGGTCAACAATTAGCTGCTACAATAATATTGTTACCTTTTAGTATTTTAACTCTACCTAAACAAGTACCTAGTTCTAGAGCAATTATTTCTGTCATTTTATTAGGTATACTTTGCACTTCTATTGCTTATCTAATATATTTTTATCTCATTAGAGAAGTTGGTGCAGTAAAAACCTTAAGTGTAACTTTTTTAGTTCCTGTATTTGGCATTATATGGGCTGCTCTCTTTTTAAGAGAAAAGATTACTATTCAAAATATTATTGGATTAATAATTATAGCCGTAAGTATTATTTTAATTAACAATAGGATTCCCTATAAGAAAAAAATACAAACTCTTGAGAATAAAGTTATATAATAAATTCTGTTTATGCACTATCGTAAATCTTGATTCTAAAGATTGCATTGAAAATTTAATTGAAAATAACAAAGCACCATGAAATTCATGTAATTTTGTAAAAATTCTATAGTGCTTTGTTACAATCATAAAAGTTTAGTTATAATTGAATTTTACAATCCACATTTCTCAAAGGCTTGTTTTAAATCATTTATAATGTCATCAGGATCTTCAAGACCAACACTAAATCTAAGATGTCCATCCTTAAATTCCTCTGGATAAAAATGATTTCTTTCATCATCAGGTCCAGTGTAGACAATTAAACTTTCATCATGTCCAATGGATACCGCAGAAATAACAATTTCTAAAGAATTTACAAATTTATTATGGGTTTCCACATCTGCCTTTAGTCCAAAGGATATAACTCCAGAAAACATGTTCATCTGTTTCTTTGCAATTTCATGTTGTGGATGACTTCTAAGTCCAGGGTAAGCAACAAATTTTACTGCTGGATAACTCTCCAAAAACGCTGCAATTTTAAGTGCACTTTCACTATGTTGTTTCATACGTAGAGGAAGTGTTACAACACCACGCATTATTAGCCATGCATTGAAAGGACTTATAGCCCCTCCTACATTTACCATAGCCTCACGTTTAATCCTATCTATGAGTTCTTTCTTACCAATTACACCTCCACCCATAGCATCTCCATGTCCATTTATATACTTTGTCAAGCTGTGTACCACAAGATCTGCTCCTAGCTTAAGTGGATGCTGTAAAAATGGTGATGCAAAGGTACTATCTACTGAAAGTAAAGCTCCTGCCCTTTTTGCAAGCTTAGATATCTCTTCAATATCACTTATTCTAGTAGTAGGATTTCCCGGAGTCTCTATATGTATAAGCTTAGTATTTGGCCTTATTGCCTTTTTTATTTCATCTATATTTGAACTATCTACAAGAGTAGCTTCTATACCATATTTATCAGGTAGATATTCATTTAATAACCTGTATACTGCTATGTATGAAACATTAGAACAAATTACATGAGAATTCTTATCTAAAAATGTAAAAAATACAGCAGAAAGTGCAGCAACACCGCTAGCTAATACAACACAATCCTCTCCGCCCTCTAAAGCTGCTATTTTCTGTTGAAGATATATCTGATTAGCAGAAGTATTTCTAGTGTAAACTAAATTATTGGGATCACTCCAATTTAGAGTTGATGCATCTTCTGGAAGTCTATAGCTATTTGCCATGGTAAGGGGCCTTCTTATTGCTCCAGTTTCTTTGTCTATATCATTACCAGCATGGACACATTTTGTAATAAAGCTAATTTCATTTTTATCGGTCATAATATATCCGACCTTTCCTATATGTTTTATAAATATTATACAAAAATTATAAGTCATTTTTAAAAAAATAGCAAGTCACAATGTCACTAACTTCTTATATAATAAAATATATAAAATATATAAAATATATAAAATTTAAAAATATATGCATAAATAATAATTATATGGTAATAATGTTAAATGTAGTCTTCATGAAAAATCACTTTTCGAAAGACCTAGGTTTATATTGAACCTAGGTCTTTAAATTTTTCTAAATACTTGATGAATTCTATAGTAGAATTTAATATAATTTCCAGAAAAAGCTCTAGATAAGTTAGACTTAAAAAAACACTAGGCACGAAACCTAGTGTTTTCAATGGACGAGCAATCCTGTAAGCCGAGTTCTGTATTAGACAATCATCTATCTAGGCCTATTGTTACCATATAGGCTCAAGCGATACACCCAAAGACGGAACGGGCCATTCCATAAAGTCTTTCTATTCGATCTTGCTCCAGATGGGGTTTACATAGCCACATAGTTGCCAATGTGCTGGTGAGCTCTTACCTCGCCTTTCCACCCTTACTAGTATAGCTAAAAGCTACCTTTAGCGGTATATCTCTGTTGCACTTTCCTTAGAGTCACCTCCACCAGGAGTTACCTGGCACCCTGCCCTATGGAGCTCGGACTTTCCTCTCCTGCAAAAGCAGCAGCGATTGTCTGGCTTACTCGCAAATAATAGAATACCACATTACAATTACAAAATCAATGTTTTTTTGAATTTCATTTAGCTTCTTTCAGTTTTTTCCCATTATCATATATTAAAATCCTTCCACAATTATCACAATACACTATATCTTTTCCTTTGTATATATTATCTAAAGTCACTGATGAAACTCGCATTTTACAGCCTTCACAAATTTCATTTTTTAATTTTACTACTGCAACTTTCCTCTTATCAATCATAGAATAAAATACTTTTAATTCATTTTCTGGAATTATTTTTTTCAATTCCTCTACTCTATCCTCTGATTCCTTTAACTTATCTTTTGCATCATTTATTTTTTCACTAGTGACTTTTTTATAATTATAAAAATTGTTTTTAACATTTATTAAATCCATTTTGAGTGACTCTATATCTAGTTTTAATTTTTCTTCTACTTCTAAAAGTTCTATAGCTTTATCCTCTAAAGCTTTTAATTTCTCTTTGTTAATTTCAATATTGTTTTGAAGTGCATTTATAGATTTTACATCATTATCAGCATTATTATATAAATCATGTTCATTTTTATCTATTTTATTTTTTAAATTTCTTAAGTCCTTACCTATAGAAGTGTATTCAATTTTTAAATCTCCAAGAGCCTTACGCTTTCCATTGTATTTATCCTTCATATTTTCAAATTCTTTTTTCATCTTTTTTAATAAATAAAGATATGACCCATCATTTAAGACCTTTTTGCTCTCTTCAATATCCTGATAACACCTTTGAAGTTCAAGTAATAATTTTGAATTACCCATAGTAATCATTCCTCCCTGATTCTATAATAAGTAAGGTATTTTAGTTATAAATAACAAATATTAAGCATTTATCTATATAAAACAAAAGGAAGCAGAAATAGCATTAAGCTATTCCTACTTCGTTTTGTATGGATTTCTTGTAACTTCTGATAATAATACAGAATTATTATATCCTAATTTATTAATTTCATTTTTAAGAACAGAGGCTACTTTCTTTAATGCAAGCCATTCTGTTCCAAAATGTCCTGCATCAATGACAGCTATACCCATTTCAGCATAATCACTAGCATAATGATAAGTCACATCTCCTGTAATTATACAATCTACACCTAATTTTCTGCTCATATCCATATAAGAAGTTCCACTGCCATTAATCAATGCTATTTTTTCAATAAAACTTTCTTCCTCACCAGTATATGTTAAATGAGTAAGTTCCAGTTTCTCCTTTACTAATTCACATAACTCAGAAAGTTTAATTCTTTTATCTAAAACTACAACTCTTCCAATACCAGAATTTCCATCATTAAAACCTTCAGCTGTTGATGGTTCTATTACACTTGCATTAGAGAACCCTAAAATTTCTACCAATATATCGTTTAATCCACCCTTTACAGAGTCCAAATTAGTATGACTGGAATATAAATCTATATCATCTTTAATTAATTTTATAATTTTTTCTCCAAGGAGGGTTCCCGTGGTTATGGAATTTGGTCTTTTAAAGAGTAGAGGGTGATGTGTAAATATAAAATTACATTTTTTCCTCTTAGCTTCCTCAATAACAGTTAAAGTACAATCCAGTGCAACTAAAATAGAACTTATATTTTTCTCGAAATTTCCAACCATAAGTCCAACATTGTCATAATTTTGGCTTAATTTTTTAGGTGCAACTTTCTCCATAATGGAACAGATATCCTTAACTCTTAAAGACATTTCAACAACTCCTTAAGTTTTATGACCTTTCCTTCTAATTCACATTTTCTACTCATTGCAAGTTTACTAGTATAATTTATATCAGTTAATATTTTATCATATTTTCTAATTTTAAAAAAGATATATTTTTTTAAAAGTGGATGTTTTTTTTCTAGTAGTTTTTTACTTATTTCACAATATATATTATCAAACTTTTCAAGCTTACTATCATAAGCGATTTTTATAATCTCATAGTATTTATTCTCATCAACACAAAGTTCCTCGTCAATTATATTATAGCCATTTTCCAAGATATATTTTCTAAGTACATCTACATTCTGAACGGGCTGTAAAATTACATAATCTAAACTTTTGAAAACATCAATACTCTCTTCTAATATATCTCTTATTAAATTTCCACCCATCCCTGCTATAACAGCACAATTTACCTCTTGTGGCAAAATTGTAGTAAGTCCAGCTCCCAACCTACATTGTATCTGCTCTGATCTGTGTGAAAAATAAATATTGCGTTTTGCCTTTTCTACAGGCCCCTTATTTATATCAGAGGCAATAGCTCTATTACAAATCCCCTGTTCCACTAAATATATAGGTAAATACGCATGATCTGTACCTACATCTGCAATACATTCACATTTTTCAACCATATTTGCAATACTTTTCAATCTATTACTTATGTCCATCTCTACACCCCTATATACAATACTTCATTAGCTTATTATTTACTTTAACATCAATAAACCTTACTTAATAGTAGTTCACACTCTTGCTATATAATTTACATTAACAAATTTCTGATAAACAGAGTTCTTTGTTTCAGGTGGAGTTTTTTTCTCCAGCTGAAACTTAGAAATCGTTATCCAGGGACGTAGCAGCCGTTATCCATCCCTCTCTGTGAAAGCAGCTATTAAATAACCCTTGATATTATTCTTTGCTGAATTAACAAAAAAATCAAAGCTATAATAAGAGAAACATATATATATTTATAGGCGGATTTTCTATTATGCTTTGCACTAAAATGTGCAGCAAAATACATGCATAATAATATTGCTGTATTAAATGCACTATAACTCATTTGCTTGAATAAAAAGTCTCTGCTTGTACCAATAATAGTTGGTTGAAATTTTATATTAAAGCTTAATGGCATAGATGATGGAAGTAAGTTTTTATAGTAGAGTATAGCTGGGTGTAATGTAAAAAATGTAATTATAATTATTGATACAATCAATGGTATCATGAAGTGCTTATCCCTATATAGATTCATAGGCTTATTTAATTTTACATGCCAATCTCCTATAGCAATGTTCTCAGATATTAACTTATCTTCAAAGCTTTTAAAGCTTTCTGGCGAAACTCCGTATACCTCTTGGTTATTCTTTAGATAAAATATATTTTTACTGGAGGTCACATACATATTTACAAATCCAAATTTTTTAAAAAAACATTTTCCTATGACAAAATTCTTTTTGCCATATCCACTTAATTTTACTGCCTCAATACTCCCACTGGATTTACAGTATCTTTCCATTTCTTTGAAGGGTAAAATAGTTTTTTTTATTCCCCCAAAAGTGATTATATAAAAAGCTTCATTATCCACAGCATAATTAAGAGTAACGAACAGCGCTACATGGTAAAATTGATATATATTAAAAGCAATTAAAAAGGCTCTTAAAAAAATATTAAGCACATAGTCATTTAAATATATAGAACCTAAGCCAATAAGAATATCAAATAATAAAGTTATTAAAATTATAAATTCCATGCCTTTCCTTCTATCTAAGGGTTTAAAATATTCCATTCTATCACCTTCTCCAGAATTATTATAGCATAAAAGAAACATTATTAAAACTTATAGGAAAAAACCGCAACCACATTTACCTGATTGCAGTTTTTCTCAGATTATCAATCTAGATAATCTTTTAACTTTTTACTTCTGCTTGGATGTCTTAATTTTCTAAGTGCCTTTGCTTCTATCTGTCTTATTCTCTCTCTTGTAACATTAAACTCTTTTCCCACTTCTTCAAGAGTTCTGGCTCTTCCATCATCCAGTCCAAATCTCAATCTAAGTACCTTTTCTTCACGAGGAGTTAGTGTGTCAAGTACATTTATAAGTTGCTCTTTAAGCATAGTAAATGCAGCCGCTTCTGCTGGCGCTGGTGCATCATCATCTGGAATAAAATCACCAAGATGGCTATCTTCTTCTTCGCCTATAGGAGTTTCAAGAGAAACTGGCTCTTGAGCTATTTTCATAATTTCTCTTACTTTATCCACGGGCATTTCCATAATCTTGGCAATTTCTTCTGCCTGCGGTTCCCTACCAAGCTCTTGAAGAAGCTGCCTTGAAACTCTTATTAATTTATTAATAGTCTCTACCATGTGTACTGGTATTCTTATAGTTCTTGCTTGATCTGCTATGGCTCTTGTAATAGCCTGCCTAATCCACCAAGTAGCATAAGTACTAAATTTATATCCTTTTCTGTAGTCAAATTTTTCTACAGCTTTTATAAGTCCAAGATTTCCCTCTTGTATTAAATCCAAAAATTGCATTCCTCTGCCAACATATCTTTTTGCTATACTCACCACAAGCCTTAAATTGGCTTCCGCTAATTTTTTCTTTGCTACCTGATCTCCATCTTCTATTCTTTGTGCAAGATTAATTTCCTCATCAGGAGATAATAGTGGTACTTTACCAATTTCCTTGAGGTACATTCTAACAGGATCATCTATAGCTATTCCTTCTGGGACAGACAAATCTAATTCTTCTTCTTCAACTTCTATATCTTGAATATCTCCAATAATATCAATACCCATTGTCTCTAAGACTTCATATACTTTCTCAATTTGTTCCGGACTCAAGTCTATATTTTCCAGTTCATCCATTATTTCCTTATATGTCAAATTACCCTTTTTCTTACCTTTATCTACAAGTTTTTTTACAAACTCCATTTTTTCACTTTGAGTTTTTAAATTGGCCTCTTGCTCCACACCTTTAACTTCTGCTTCACTTTGTTTCTTTTCTTTCATGGAAATATCCTCCTTTCGTGTTTATAGCAAGTTATTTATTTCTTCTTGAATCATATTTAACTCTTTTACTTTCTCCAAAGATTTTTCAACCATTCCCTTAGTTTCATAATACTTTATCTCTTTCATTATTTCCTTTTTTGACTCCTCTAATTTAAATTTTTTAACATTAATTATATAATCATCAATAAGTTCTTCCATATCGCAATTATTATTATTAAATTTTTCTTCACAAATATTTATCCATTCAGAAGAACTTTCCGGGTCAGTACACTTCATTTCTATTGCCTTTTTTCTATGTTCTTCATCTAGGGATCTATTTTCAATTATTAAATTGAATATTTTCTTATGACTTTCTAAGTTTAAATCATCAGAAGATAATTTTTCCGTTATATAATCATATGCTTCTCTATTAAAATTCATAAGTTTCAATAAAAGTCTTTCCGCTTTAATATAAGCAGGCTCTAAATATAATTTTTGTCCATAATTATCCATATTATTCACGTTTTGTAAATCATTAGTGTTTTTATGCATTTCTTCACTTAAAAGGTCATAAATTGCTTGCTCTTTTATATCTGTATTTTCTGAAACTTTTTTAATATAAACATCCTTTTCGATGGGATCTAGATCAATTAAAATATCAGCTATTTGCTTTATATATGCAGGTATTTCCTCATTATTTTTAAAGTTAATATTATCTCCTGCCATTTTAATTCTATAATCTATAATGGGCATAGCATTATTTATAAGCACTTCAAAAGCCTCTTTACCATTATTTCTTATGAATTCATCTGGATCCTTTCCTTCGGGTACCTTCAATACTTTTACAACGAGTCCTACATCTCTTAATATCTTCAATCCTCTTAGAGTAGCTGTCTGACCTGCTGTGTCTGCATCATAGGATATTATTATATTATCAGCATATCTTTTTAAAAGTTTTGCTTGATTTACCGTAAGAGCAGTACCAAGTGAAGCCACTGTATTAGTAATTCCATATTGATGAAGAGTTATACAATCCATATAGCCTTCAACTATTATAAATGTTCTTTTATTGTCTCTTTTCAGTGCAAAATTTAATCCATATAGGTTTATTCCCTTTTTAAACAAGGCAGTTTCTGGTGAATTTAAATATTTTGGTTTTGAATCATCTAAAACCCTTCCCCCAAAGCCAATAACTTTTCCTTTATAATCAAATACAGGAAATATAACCCTATTTCTGAATCTGTCATATTTGTTGCCCTTTTCATTTTTTATTATTAAACCAGCATTTAATAGGTCTAAATCAGAATAACCTTTTTTCTTTAGGAAATTCATTATTCCATGCCAATCATTTAGTGCATATCCTAAGCCAAAGCTTCTTATGGTGCTCTCCAATATACCTCTGCCTATGAAATAATTTTTCGCCATTTTATTTGAATTTAAATTAGAGAAAAAAAATCTTGCAGCATCTACATTAAGTTTAAAAAGTTTATCATTTTCATTCTTTTTCTTGCTATTGCCCTTTTCTAAATAATCTAAATCCATATGAATTCTTTCCGCAAGTGTTTTTACTGCTTCTATAAATGACAAATTTTTTGTTTTCATCACAAAGGTAATTACATTTCCTGCTTCACCACAGCCAAAGCATTTATATATCTGTTTATCCACAGATACACTAAATGAAGGGGACTTTTCGCTATGAAAAGGACAAAGTCCCATATAGTTTCTACCACTTCTTTTAAGCTTAACCGTATCAGATATTACATCTACAATATCATTTTCATATTTAATTTTTTCTATAACATCTTCAGGTATCACCAGCACACTCCCACCCAACTAATTATTTTAAGACATCTCAAAAAAAATAATCAGTCAGTATGCTAGTTTATTTTGCATCATATACTTCTTTAAATCCCTATGCAGCATTATCATAGGAATCTGCATTCTGGTCTGATACAGAATATACCAACACCTTTGCCTTCCTATTTTCTTAGATGCCTAACACCAAACATCTAGTATTTCGACAAAAACTTTTAAATTCCTTCTTATTTTTAAAAATTTATTTAATTTATTGTTAATTTTATTATCCACAAACTATTTTGCCCAAATTAAATGATAAATTATTCTAATTATTTCAATAAACTACTAATTTGGGTACATATTTTTCATTAAAGGTTAGTAAGCAATAATCATCGCTCATTCCAGATATGTAATCAGCAACCCCTTGATAAAGTCCCTCTCTATTAACTATACCTCTATAAAATTGTGGAAGCTCTTTTTCATTCTTTAAAAAATAAAAAAATACCTGTTCAAGAATAAACTTAGCTTTATTCCTTTCAACCTTGAGTTTACTGCCACTATATACATTCTTAAACATAAAGCTTCTAAGACCTAAAAGTGCTGATTCTATATCTTTACTTAAACTTACTTCTATTTTACCCTCTTCAATATTTTTAAGAGTATTATATATACAATCTTTAACCAAAGTATCTACCCTATTACTACAGTTAGTTCCTAAGATTTCTATATAGTCCTTTGGTAATTCCTCCTCATGTAAAATTCCCGCCCTTATGGAATCATCTATATCATGATTTACATATGCAATTTTATCACTATATTTAACTACTTGACCTTCTAAAGTAAATGCCCTTTTATTTTTGTTAGAAAATCCACTGTGATTAAGTATTCCATCTAATACCTCTTTAGTAAGGTTTAAGCCTTTACCTTGATTTTCAAGCTTAGTAAGTACTCTTATGCTATTAATATTATGACTAAACCCATTTGGTAAAAGTTCATTTAGAATTTCTTCTCCATTATGTGCAAAAGCCACATGTCCTATGTCATGTCCCAATGAAATGGCTTCTATAAGATCTTCATTTAACCCTATACCTTTTCCTATAGTTCTAGCAATTTGTGATACTTCAACCGTATGGGTAAGTCTTGTTCTATAATGGTCACCAAAGGGTTTTATAAAGACCTGAGTTTTGTGTTTTAATCTTCTAAAGGATTTGCTGTGAACTATTCTATCTCTATCTACCATAAAGGAAGTTCTTATTTCATCAGGTTCTTCTTTTATTTCTCTTCCTATTGTCTTTACAGAGATAGTACCGCAAATATTCATTGATTTCTTTTCTTTTTCCTCAATTATCTCTCTTATACTCATTTTGATCACCTATCCTACATATCTTATTCTATAATAATTGCCAAAACTCCTTTTTTTATTTATATTGTTCTAAAATAATATGCTCAATATTCATTATTTTATTAATAACCTTTCATTTAAACGTATATTATAAAAATTTTATTAATATGATTATAATGTAAAGTCAGCTACATAAAAAAATACTAAATTAAAAATATTGCACAGCTATCTTCTACAAAAGTAATAGTATTCTAAAGATGGTTTAGTTATGAAAAAAAATTAGACTAGCATAAAGTTCACTTAATTTAAATATTTCTTATGTAAGGAGTGTTAATTATGCCTCAACCGGCTGTAAAATATATTTTATTATCTGAAGATAAATTAAGGAAATTCATATTAAGTAAGTATAATCTACAAGATGCTTCTATTTGCCAAGTAAAGTTTAAAGATACTGATAAACAAAGAGCTGTATATAAAATAGAATCCAATTCTAAAGCCTATTGTTTAAAAAAAGTTTACTATACCAAGGAAGAACTTCTCTTTGTATACTCCAGTATTGAATGGCTTTACAGATTTCAATTGAATGTTCCAAGAATACTCCCCACAGAATCTGGGGGAAGATTTGTTATCTATAATGATATGATCTTTATACTAACTTCCTGGATTGAAGGTGAAAAGTGTGACTACGATAATACTACACATATAATTGAATCTGCTAGAACCTTAGCCGAAATGCATAAGGCTACAGAAAACTTTTTTCCCATAGCAGGAAGTAATATGCGACTTGGATATGAAGACATATCTTCATCCATGAATAGACATTTTCATCAATTACTCAGCTATTCAAATTTGGCTTTTGAATATGAAGATGTTTTTTCCAGCATATTTGTTAAGAATTTTAACATATGCATTAATTTAGCTAAAATATCCAATGATGTAGCCTCACACATAAATTCTGATAATATGAGAAAATCTCTTTGTCATTTAGACTTTGTAAATAAAAATATAATATTTGATATAGATAATAAGGTCTGGATAATAGATTTTGATAAATGTAAAATTGATTATTGTGCTCACGATATCTCCTATTTTCTTAGAAGATTTTTAAAGCGTGAAAATACAAATTGGGATTTAAAGCTTCTAGTGAATTGTCTGTATGAATATGAAAATACTCTTCCTTTAACTATAGATGATTACAGGTACATCTTATCCTATATTAGTTTTCCACAAAAGTATTGGAAGCTTGCAAGAGACTATTATAATAACATAGATAAATGCAATAAAGCTGCTTTTATAAGCCTACTGGAGAAAACCGTTAAACACACAGAAAAACAGTTGGAAATGATTTATGGTTTTAAAAATTTCATTGAGAAAAACTATTTACTATGATTATCTCATAAAAAAATGATTTAGGCGATGCCACTTGCTGCACCGCCTAATATTCTAATTCTAATAATAATACTGGATAAGAACTCAAACTGATATCTAGAACTCTGTTTATTACCTTGGATTTTTCACCTGAGCTTGTGCTGCTGCCAGTCTTGCAAGAGGTACTCTAAATGGTGAACAAGATACGTAGTCAAGCCCTACGTTATGGCAAAATTCAACTGAGGATGGATCTCCTCCATGTTCTCCACATATACCAAGATGTATATCTGGTCTAGTTTTCTTTCCAAGTTCTGCTGCTATTTTTACAAGCTTTCCTACTCCGATTTGATCTAATTTTTCAAAAGGGTCAAACTCATATATTTTATTTTCATAATAGTCATCTAAAAATTTACCTGCATCATCTCTAGAAAATCCAAATGTCATTTGAGTTAAATCATTTGTTCCAAAGGAAAAGAATTCTGCTTCTTTTGCAATTTCATCTGCTGTAAGAGCAGCCCTTGGTATTTCTATCATAGTTCCCACACTATATTTAAGTTTTTCTCCACTTTTATCAATTATTTCATTTGCAGTTTTTAACACTATATCCTTAACAAATTTTAGCTCTTTTATTTCACCAACAAGGGGAATCATAATCTCAGGTACTATATTAAATCCTTTTCTTTTATTTACTTCAAGAGCCGCCTCTATAATAGCAGTAGTTTGCATCTGTGCAATCTCAGGATAGGATACAGTAAGTCTGCATCCTCTATGACCCATCATAGGATTAAACTCATGCAGCGAAGCTACTGTAATTTTAAGTTCATCAAAACTTATCCCCATTTCCTTTGATAGTGCTCTTATATCTTCTTCTTCAGATGGGAGAAATTCATGCAGTGGTGGATCCAAAAATCTTATAGTTACAGGTTTACCTTCCATAGCTTCATATATACCTATAAAATCTTTCTTTTGCATTGGCAATAACTTATCTAAGGCTTTCTTTCTCTGTTCTACAGTAGTTGCTACTATCATTTCTCTTACAGCTGGAATTCTATCTTCTTCAAAGAACATATGCTCAGTTCTGCATAGCCCTATACCCTTGGCTCCAAATTTAACTGCTTCCGCAGCTTCCTTAGGTGTATCAGCATTTGTTCTAACCTGAAGCTTCTTAATATCATCTGCCCATTTCATAAAGATTTCGAAATCACCGCTAATTTCAGGTAAAGTAGTTTTTATAGCTTCACCATATACATTTCCAGTACTTCCGTCTAAAGAAATATAATCTCCTTCAGAATACTGTTTTCCACCAACCTGAAATACTTTTTTTTCTTCGTCGATATTTATCTTGCCGCAGCCTGCCACGCAGCAAGTTCCCATACCTCTTGCAACTACCGCAGCATGAGAAGTCATACCTCCCCTTACTGTAAGTATACCTTCTGCTGCAACCATTCCCTCAATATCTTCTGGAGATGTTTCAAGCCTTACAAGCACTACTTTTTCTCCTTTTTCATGTTGTTCTTTTGCATCTTCTGCAGTAAAATAGACCTTACCACAAGCAGCCCCTGGTGATGCTGGCAAACCTTTGGCTATACAGGTAGCCTTTTTAATTTCATCTGTATCAAAAGCAGGATGCAGCAGTGTTTCTAACTGTTTTGGTTCAACCTTTAGAATAGCTTCTTCTTTAGTAAGTGAACCTTCATTAACCATGTCTACTGCTATTTTCAAAGCAGCCTGTGCAGTTCTCTTACCATTTCTTGTTTGAAGAAAATATAATTTTCCCTGTTCTATGGTAAACTCCATATCCTGCATATCTTTATAGTGATTTTCCAGACTGTGTGCTATATTTATAAATTCTTCATAACACTGTGGTGAATCTTCTTTAAGTTTTGTAATTGGCTGTGGAGTTCTTATACCAGCAACTACATCTTCCCCCTGAGCATTTATAAGATATTCACCAAATATTTTATTTTCTCCTGTGGCTGGATTCCTTGTAAATGCCACACCAGTGCCTGAAGTATTACCCATATTGCCAAATACCATAGTTTGAACGTTTACAGCAGTGCCCCATTCTCCCGGTATGTCGTTTAATCTTCTATATACTATAGCCCTGGGATTATTCCATGATCTAAAAACAGCTGTTACAGATTCTATAAGTTGATCTTTTGGATCTTCTGGGAAAGGTTTTCCTATTTCTTCAGCATAAAGTTTTTTATACTGAACCACTAATTTTTTTAAATCATTTTCGTCTAATTCAGTATCAAATTTAACTTTCTTCTCTTCTTTCGCTTTATCAATTAAATCCTCAAATTTCCTCTTTTCAATTCCCATAACCACATCAGAAAACATTTGAATAAATCTTCTATAGGAATCGTACGCAAATCTTATGTTATTAGTTAATTTCACTATTTTTTCCACAGTAATATCGTTTAACCCTAAATTAAGAATAGTATCCATCATTCCCGGCATAGAAACTCGTGCACCAGATCTTACTGACAAAAGTAGCGGATTATCCGAATTGCCAAAACGTTTACATGTAATTTTTTCGATTTCTTGTATAGCCTTATTTATTTGAATAATTATGTCATCAGACACATTTTTTTCATCCTCATAATACTTTATACAAGCCTCTGTACTTATTGTGAAACCTTGAGGAACTGGTATACCTAAATTAGTCATTTCTGCTAAATTAGCACCTTTTCCTCCTAATAGATTTCGCATTCTAGCATTCCCCTCACTAAAAAGATACACATATTTTTTATTTTCCATAGTCATATCCCCCTTTATTAACTTTCTATTTATTCTAATAAAATTAATTAGATAGACTAAATTAAACCCCTGATCTAAACATCATTTCCAAGTTTTACGAATAATTTTGTTATATTTGTCTTAGATATTTTTCCTACAATTTTGTATAATTCTTTACTTCCTTCAATAACTTTTTCAACTACAGGCAAGCTATCTACCTCATGTTCTATTATTTTTTTAGCTGCTAAATAGGCGGAATCTCCTGCTTCTACCCAAATTATATTTGGCATTCTAGTCATTATGACACCTGTTGGCACCTGATGCATATCTGTTCCACCAATAGCAGTTTTCAAAAAATCTTTCCTGGATACCGCACCTACAAGATATCCTTTGTTTTCAATAAACAATGTCCCCACATCATTTAAGAACAGGTATACAATAGCATCATAAACTTTAGTTTCTTCGTCCATAACTACTGGTTTAGACATTATATCTTTTGCTTTTATATTTCTTATATAATCATATAATATGCTATATGATGGCTTTTTTGAATAAATATAACCAACTTTAGGTTTTGCTTCCAATATTCCCGTCATTGTAAGAATTGCAAGATCAGGTCTTAAGGCTGCTCTTGTCAAGTTTAATTTTCCTGCTAACTGCTCGCTGGTTATAGGCTGTTTTTCTTTTACTAAATCTATTATTTCCTTTTGCCTTTGTGATAATTTAATGATTGACGCACCCTCTTTCTAAATCTTACATTCTAATTATAACACTTAATTCATTTTAATTGTATAGCACTTTTCATTTTTGCACAATTTTAATATACATCATATTGGCAAAAAATTATTTTGTCCAATTATATCATTTAATTCATTTTAATTGTATAACACTTTTCATTTTTATGTGATTTTAATGCAGGACATCAACAAAAAATCACTCCGTTAGAAGGCATAAAGTTAAAATAATTTATACCTTCTAACGGAGTTACTCAACAATTATTATTTACTTGTCTTCCTTATCTTCCTTATCTTCCTTATCTTCCTTGTCTTCCTTATCTTCTTTATCTACATCTTCAAACTTTACAGTATATTGATATGAATTACTATCATCTGACTTATTTCCATTAGATTGATCCTTAGTAAATTTATCTTTAACTTCTGTTGCTTTATCTTTTACATTTGAAACAGCATCTTTTATAATTTTATTAACTACCTCTACACTTCCATCTTCTTTTGTGATTTCTACAGTGACTTTAGTAATTACAGCAGTTAAAAATATTACAGCAAGTAATGCTGGCAGTGCTGCCATTATAGCAACACCTGCTGCTACACCTGCATTTACAGGTATATCCACAAGAATTTTTTCATCTTTTCTTACTACAATTCTTGTTACATTTCCTTTTCGTATAATCCCTTTTATCCATTCAATAAATTCTTCTTTTGATGTATAAATCTGTTCCTTAGTAGTTTTTGCATTTTTTTCAATATATATCAGTGCATCTACCACATTTCCATCTGTAGCCTCTAATGCTGCTTTTGCCTCAGTATAAGATACTCCTGTTCTTTCTCTTACAATGTCAATTTTTTCTAATGTTATTTCTGCCACATTAATCACTCCCTCTTAAACTATTTAATATTTCTAAGCTCTTTGGTTTTTTCCCATAACTTTGTAAAATTAAGTCGCTTAAAATTTTGTAGATTTCATCCTTAATTTTACTATCAAGATTAACTCTGTAGACTTTATCCATAGATAATTTAGATAAATAATTCAACGCTTTAAAAGCAGCAAAACTTATGTTTTTTCCATTATCTTTTTCACATTGATTACAAATACCACCATAATATTGATAACTAAAATAATTAGAAACAGATAACTTTTTTCTACATTTTACACAATAATCTAAATTAAAACCATACCCAGTCAATGTTAAAAGCTTAATTTCAAAAGCCCTAGTAAGAGTTTCTATATCCCCAACCTTATTTTTTATAAGATAAAAAGCAGTAACAAATGTTTTAAATAGTGCTCTATTGCTCTCACCTTCAGTCATTGATAAATCAATTAACTCACAAAGATAAGAAGTATAAGTTAATGTATCTAAGTCAGATAAAAATTCCTGAAAGGAATCTATTATTTCACCTTCATTTATATTAAACATACTCTTACCCTTGAATAAAGTATAATTGGCAAAACAAAAAAGCAGTGAAATAGGCATAAGCTTACTTTTATTTTTTTTTGAACCTTTTGCTATTACAGTTATTTTACCAAATTTTTCTGTAAATATCCATAAAATTTTGTCATTTTCTTTTATACCCTGGCTCTTTATAACTACGCCTCTGCTATTAAATATAGACAGAAAATCACCCCACTATCTATATTCTATCCTTTTTTCTTAGAATTAATTATTTTTTTATTTTTTTATATCCTAATTCATTTAGTAGAAATGGATTATCTCTCCATTCCTTTTTTACTTTAACCCAAATTTTTAAATTAGCTTTTATTTTCAAAAATTCTCCTATATCTTCTCTTGAATACTTAGTAATTTTTTTCAACATACTGCCATTCTTGCCTATTATAATTCCCTTATGAGAATTTTTCTCACAAAATAAAGTAGCTTCAATATTATATTTGTTATTATCATTCAGCTTCATTGACATTATTTCTACAGCTACGCCATGTGGTACTTCCTCTGTTAAAAGCCTTAGTGCCTTTTCTCTTATAATTTCACTTATAACAAATCTTTCCTGTACATCTGTCAGCATATCTTCAGGATAGTATTGTGGTCCCTCTGGCATATTTTCTATCATTATTTCAAGAAGTTTATCTACATTTTTCCCCTTAGCTGCAGATATAGGTATAATTTCTTTAAAATTAAATTTTTCAGAGTAATTTTTTAAAGTCTCTGCAACTCTCTCCTGAGTAGTTTCGTCTATTTTATTTAAAACTAAAAAAACAGGAATATTTATTTCCTTAAGCTGCTCTAAAATAAATTCATCACCTCTTCCCATTGTAACATCTGGAGTAGTTACAAAAACTATCAAATCTACATCCTTAAAAGAATCTGTAGCAACCTTAACCATATACTCTCCAAGCATATGCTTTGGTTTATGTATTCCCGGTGTATCTACAAATATGAGTTGAGAATTCTTGTCTGTTAATATTGTTTGAATATTATTTCTTGTAGTTTGAGGCTTACTAGATACTATGGACAGTTTTTCACCCATAATATAATTTAGTAAAGTGGACTTTCCCACATTCGGTCTACCTATAATTGTAACAAAACCTGATTTATGCATATTTTCTCCTTTTATTTTCTAATAAATTTTACTTTCAAAGCTGTTAGGCATATTCAAATAAATAACTAGTCAGTATGCTAGCCTATTTTGAATCCTACTGCGTCAGCAGAACCCTCAGATAGCCCACTATCATCGGAACCTGCTTCCTTGTATGCTTCAAAATATTCGTCGCATCTTTGACTTACTATTTATTTTCACATGCCTTAGTTATTTATGATGCCTAATTTAAATCTTTTTTTGAAAATGCTCCTGGTAATATTTCGCCAAAATTCTTTACAATATAGTCATTTTCATTTTTGGCCAAAACTATATCTGTACTGTAATCTGAAAATTCCTCAATAACCTGTCTGCATATGCCGCAAGGATATGTATAATTATGTAAATCTCCCACAATAGCAATAGCTTTAATAGTTTTTCCACCCTCAGATACAGCTTTAAAAATAGCAGTTCTTTCAGCACAATTTGTTGCTCCATAGGAGGCATTTTCAATATTGCATCCTGAATATATTTTACCATCCTCCATTATTACAGCTGCTCCAACCTTAAATTTTGAATAAGGTGCATAAGCTCTTTCTCTGTATTTTAATGCTTCTAAAATTAATTTTTTATAATCCATATATAAATATCTCCTATTGTTAATTTCTATTCAAACAATCTAAAGAGCAATATAGTTAAAAGTGTGCCAAATACCCCTCCAACTAACACCTCAAGTATGGAATGTACTTCAGAATCAACTCTACTTTGAGCAACTATAAAGGCTAAAAAATAACTTAATATAATCACCGTTGGTTCCTGTGCTATTAAGGTGATGGTAGTAGCTACTGCAAAAGCAATAGCACTATGGCCACTTGGCATTCCGCCTCTTAAGGGTGTACCTTCTCCAAACACAGCTTTAATTATAAGTGTAGTAATAGATACAATTACCAGTATAACAAATATCATATAGGGATTAGAGTTCTTAATCTTTGCTATTAATACAAATGATACAGGTCTCAATTTATCTCCAAATATAATGTAGCCAACTATAGCTGCATTTACGGCTGTAACTAGTACTGCACCAGCTGCTACATTTTTAGCTATTTTTGCTAATGGATGATAATAATTTGCAGACATATCTACAGTACATTCCACCGCAGTATTTATCATTTCTGCACTTATAACCATAGTAATAGTTATAGTTACAATTAATACTTCTACTTTACTCAAATCTGTAAAAAAACAGGCTGTAAGTACTAGAAGAGCACTTATCATGTCTATTCTCATATTTCTTTGAGTTCTCACAGCATACAGTATTCCATCAATAGCATAGTTAAAGCTATCTACCACCTTTTTTACCTTCATAACCAGGCATCCTCCTAGAAGCATTATATTCTGTTTATGTTGAATTTATTTAATATCTCTTCTTCTCTCTTTCTCATTACTACTTTATCTTCTTCCTTTATATGATCATATCCCATTAAGTGAAGTACTGAGTGAATAGTTAAATACGCACATTCTCTTATAAAAGAATGATCAAATTCTATGCTCTGAGCCTTTGCTTTTTCTAAAGATAATGCTATATCTCCTAGTACAATCATCCCCTCATCTAGAAAAATTTCTTCAAATTTATTTTCTCCATAAACTTGTTTATATACCTTTCCCTCTGGATATTCCAGCATAGGAAAAGACAGAACGTCCGTTATTTTGTGAATACCTCTCATTTCACCATTTATTTCTTCTATTTCCCTATTATCAATTAAAATAACAGAAATCTCGTAAGGCATATTCACTCCTTCTTCTTTAAGTGAATAATCAATTATATCCTTTATTGTTTTTTCATTCTCCGAGGAAAAGTCTATTTTATCCTGTCTGTTATCAATAAAAATCATGGAAAATTTCTCCCTCATTTCTTTATTTGAGATTTATCTATAGGATATTCAATTCTCTGATGATAAATACCATTTAACGTTTTTAAAAAAGATTTTCTTATAATATCTATATCCTTTAAAGTTAAATCACAGTTATCAAGCTGTCCTTCATTTAATCTATCTCTTATTATATTATTAACCATTTCTTCAATCTTACCTTTTGTAGGATTAGAAATTGATCTCACTGACGCTTCCACACAGTCCGCCAGCATTATTACAGCATTTTCTTTAGTTTTAGGAATAGGACCTGGATATTTAAAATTTTCTTCATTTACATCCTTTGGATTTTCACTGGAATTCTTCATGGTTATGTAAAAATATTTAACTAAAGTGGTCCCGTGGTGTTCGGCTATAGTATCTTGTATTGTTTTAGGTAATTTATATTCCCTTGCAAGCTCCAGGCCTTCCTTTACATGGGAAATTATAACCAGAGCACTTAAATTAGGTGATATTTTATCATGAGGATTATCATTTCCAATTTGATTTTCTTTAAAAAAATAAGGTCGCATTATTTTTCCAATATCATGATAATAGGCACATACCCTGGTAAGTACCGGATTACCTCCAATATTCTCCGCTGCAACTTCTGCAATATTGGCCACTAAAATACTGTGATGGTAAGTACCAGGAGCTTCCATTAGCAATCTTCTCAATAAAGGTTGATTTGGATTGGACAATTCTAAAAGTTTCACTGTGGTTACAATGTCGAATACACTTTCCAAAAATGGTAGAAAACCTACAGTTAATATAGCTGAAATGCATGCACCTAGAAATGAAAATCCTGTTATTGTAAGTACATCTATAACATTATTACTAATTAAAAAACCTACTGAAAATGTAATTATAGCATTTATCACTGCTATGTAAATAGAAGAATATAATATATCATTTCTCATCTGCATTTTTCTTAAAACAATAGCCGGAAGCAATGCACTAGTTATAGAAATCAGCGTTATTTGTGTATTAAATTCAACTACTACACTAATAAGTATACAATTAAGTATGCTTATAAATAAAGATACCCTATCATCTATTAGAAGTATTAAAAGCATAGGCATACACGCTAAAGGAATCAAAAATGGAGAAATAATATATATAGACCTAGCTAAAATTAAAGAAATCACATTAAGTAAAAATATAAGTATTAATTTACTATTATCCTCAAACAATCTCTCATGATATCTATATAAATAAAATACCTCTATAAGCAATATAATGAAAATCAATACTGCAAGGTTAATATAGATAAACCAATTTGAACTATTATTATTATCTAAAAGTCCCAAATCCTGCAACATTTGTAATTGTTCCTTTGTTACCGGTTCTCCTTCTTTGGCAATAATCTGATCCTTTTTTATTATAACAGGTGATACTTTCTTTTCGGCACTATCTCTCATTTCTAGTGTTCTATCTTCATCTAAAAAAAGATTGGGCTTTATGTAAGAATTAGATATTATAGTCCCCAAATCAATTATATCTTTATTGAATTTAGAATTACTAAATTGCAAATTTATATAATCTTGAGCTTTCTTAACATCATCACTATTACCTTCTCTTATGTCATTAGAGTATATTCCCTTAATATTTTTTATAATTAAAGCTTGAAAACTATTAAAATCATCTTTACTCATTGAAATTAAATTATTAATCTCAATATCCGATAAATTATAAGGTATAGAATTTTTAATATTAGAAGCTTTTTGGTTTATATCTGCATTGGAATTTCTAATATTATTTATTTTGTCAAAATTAGTATTTAAATCTACCTCTGAAGTTCCCTCTACCTCTGTCTTTTTATTATACTGTTGGCCTACAGAATCTGTGGCCTGCTTTCTTCGGGCATCAGTAGCCAATTTATCTTCTACTTCCCTTGAAGCTTTAATATCTACTTTAGCTATATCGCCCTCTTTAAGATCATATTTCTGAGTTACAAGAGAAGTAAGCATAATCCCATAGATTATAGCAAATGTAATAAAAAAGATATATACTTTTCTCGCATTTTTTCCTTTTATCAAACTTAATAATTTCATATAATTCACCCTTTTGTTTATCTAAAACATTTTTTACTATTTATTATCATCTATTTTGCAGTTTCTGCTATATCTTCTTCTGTAGTTACTAACACTCTTACTTTGCACATATTTCCCTGAACACTACTCTCTACTACTTTATCAATAATATTAACAGACTTATTAAAATTTATCACTAAATTTTGATATATAGCATCTGCGGTTTGGTTCACAGCAACTTTAGGATCTGTTTTAATATTTTTTTCTTTGACCTCACAGTATATTTCCTTTTTTATGAAATTATCATTTTCTTCTATTTTATCATATTTGGCAAATTTATTTAAACTATTTTTTAAATAAAATTTTTTGCCAAATATAGATATATAATAATTTACAATCTTATTACCTGTCCTATTTTTTTCCGTTCTAGACAATGGAACTTCTCTTGTTTCTTCATAATAGATTTTAGCTATAACACTGCCACTAGCATGTACCTGATAAGTACTCCCTTCATTTCCCTGCTCACCTTTAACAATAAGCTGACCTTTTCTAACTATATCACCCTGCTTAACCACAGCAGTTCCAGCCTTTGTATAGATTCGCACTATCTGGCCATCTTTTTTTGCTACAAGATTACAAGGTGAATCATCATTAATTACCTCAGGAGGTGACTGCCTTTCCGTAGCTGTTACCTTAAGCTTAGAGCCTTGTATTCTTACTCTTACCCACATTATATTTTCATTATTAGTCTTTAGTTTTTCTTCTATATCATATACATTTATATTCTTTTTATTTATGCCGGGAGCTATGCCAATATTCTTAAGTTCATCTCTTATTTCATAGGGTGCAATATTTTTTTCAGTAGTTATATCAATACCCCATATATAATTTGATAAATAGGATATAATTCCTATAAAAATAAATATACCCAGAACCATAGCTATTCTATTCTTTAGTTTCATTTTAAGAAATATCATACCTCTTCTATTTATTATCTTTATTTTACTTTTAGTCCTTGTAGCTAATTCTTTTACCTTATAGTAATTATTAAAGCTTGTATCAAAGGTTATAACATTTATACTATTTCTCTTTATATTTTTTATTACTATACCATGGCTCCACATCACATTTATAATTCTCTCAATTTCTTTAGATTGAAGCTGTACCGTTATAGTTCCATTTTTATACTCTTTAAAATTAAATTTATTTCCCATTTTATTTCCCCTCATATTCCACAGACTTAAAAATGCCACTTAGCACTATAGTAGTACCTGAAATAAATAGAATTTCAAAACCACTTCCCTGTACACCTATATTACCAAGGCTAGATTTTATTCTGATGAAATTATCACTAAACTGTAAAATTCCATGATGATTTTCGATAGTTATTTCATCATTCCCAACTATGATTATCTTAGGTATATTTAAAACAACATCTCTAGGTATATCTAATTTTTCAGCCAGATTCTTTTTTACCTTTGAAATCTTATTTTGCATACCTCTAACCCTCTAACCTACAAAAATGCTCTCATGTAAATTTATGAAAGGAAAATCAAATTAATTACTCAAAAAAATAAAAAGCCCGGCGAAACCGGACTTAACATATTACATTACTTATTTTAAATATTCCTTTACCAAGCTACTAATCATACTGTTATCAGCACGTCCCTTAGTTTTAGGCATTATAGCAGCCATAATTTTTCCCATATCTTTTATGCTATTAGCGCCAACTTCACTAGCTGCACCTTTTATTATATCTTTTAACTCATCTTCTGTTAATTGCTGAGGAAGGTAACTCATAAGAATTTCAATTTCAGCATTAGCTGTATCAACCAAATCCTGTCGTTTGCCTTTTTCAAATTCAAGCAAAGCGTCGCGTCTTGACTTAACTTCCTTTGCCAAAACCTCAATAACTTCTTCGTCATTTAATTTAACTGCCTTTGTCTTTTCAATTTGTAAAATAGCAGCCTTGGCCATACTGATCACATTGACCTTAAATTTATCTCTACCTTTTAAGGCATCTTTCCAATCCTGCTGTAGCTTTTCCTTAAGGGACATACGTCTACCTTCTTTCAAAACCCTATTTAAACTTTCTTTTCCTAGCAGCTTCTGATTTTTTCTTTCTCTTTACGCTAGGTTTTTCATAATGCTCTCTCTTTCTCACTTCTGAGAGAACTCCAGCTCTAGCACATTTTCTCTTAAATCTTCTTAAAGCACTTTCTAATGTTTCATTTTCTCCAACTTTAATTTCTGACATCTGTATCCCTCCCTCCGCTAGTACAATTCAAATCTTAAATTTAAACTAGCTTCTATATGGGCTAAGTAGCACATTGTTTATTATACAACATTATATTTATTAATGTCAACAATTTCAAATGTAATAAAGAATATTTTCCATAAAATCTGTAAATTGTTTTTTATTTTCTATCTAAAAGCTAATCTAATTTTCCGCCTCCTAAAAGATGGAAATGTATATGTGATACTGTTTGACCAGCATCTTCTCCACAATTTGATATTATCCTATAACCTTTCTCTGATATACCCAATTGCTTAGCAATTTTTACCATTACAGTATAAATATATCCTACAAGCTCTTCATCTTCAGCTTTTAAATCATTTGTACTGCTAATATGTTTTTTAGGTACAGTTAACACATGAACTGGTGCTTCTGGATTTATATCCTTAAAACTAAGTACCTTATCATCCTCATATACTTTATCACAAGGTATTTCACCTTTTATGATTTTACAAAATAGACAATCTTCCATTTTATCATCTCCCTATATTATTTATTCAACAGAATAGTTCATTTTCCTTTAGGCATGGTAAATAAATAACTAGTCAGTGAATCGTATATTCTTCTAACTCCAATCCACAAGTAATTCAGCAAATCATTGATAACAATTAATTTTCTTTATAAAAAAATTTTACAAGTAAATTTAGTGACATCAATATTTACGAGAATTACTTGCCAAATGTAGGTTTAATTTATGATTTCCCCAGTTAGATATTCATCTTCAATTTCAAGTAATTTGGTATTTTCTATTTTTGAACACAGGTTTTTATTTGATCTTGAAACTACTTTTATATAGTTTGGAGTATAGCCTTCGTACAAATTATTATCTTCCTTGAAAACATCTTCATAAAGTACCTCCGCTTTAGTACCTATAAATCTACTATTGAACTCTCTCTCTAATCCATTATTTAATTCTATTAAAGCCTTACTTCTTTTCTCTTTTGTATTTCCATCAACTTGATTTTTCATTTCAGCAGCCTTAGTTCCCTCTCGCGGACTATACTTAAATATGTGCATTTTTGATAATTTTATTTTCTTTAAAAAATTATAGGTAATATTAAATTCTTCATCTGTTTCTCCAGGAAAGCCTGCAATTACATCTGTAGTAATAGACACATCTTTAATACTATTCCTAAGATCTCTAACTATATTTTTATATTCCTCAGAAGTGTATTTTCTATTCATTCTTTCAAGCGTTTCATCACATCCACTTTGAAGAGAGAGATGAAAATGAGGACAAAGTTTTTTTAGAGAAGATATTCTTTCAATAACTCCCTCAGTAAAAAAAGTAGGATCAATAGAACCTATTCTCACTCTATTAATTCCCTGTATTTTATCTATTTCTTCTAATAGACTTACAAGATTATAATTTCCTTTTATATCTACCCCATAGGAGGCTGTATGTATTCCTGACAAAATAATTTCTTTAAACCCATGATCAGCCAATTTTTTTACTTCTTCTAATACCTTTTCAGGCTCCTTACTGCACACACCACCTCTTGCATAGGGTATTAAACAATAGGAACAGAATCTGTTACATCCATCCTGTATTTTAAGAAAAGCTCTTGTTTTATCCTGGTATTCCTCTATATTTAACTCTTCAAAAGCCTTATCAGTAAATACATCCTTTACTGCTATGATTTGCTTTTTCTCATTCATTGCTCTATTTACAAAATATACAATTTGTCCTTTATTTTTTGTACCCAGAATAACATCTACCCCATCTATTTTGGATATTTTATTAGAGGCAACCTGTGAGTAACATCCAACTACAGCAATTATAGCCTCTCCATTTAACTTCTTAACTTTACTTATCATTTGCCTGGACTTCCTGTCACCCATATTAGTAACTGTACAAGTATTTATAACATATACATCTGCCGCATTACTATGTGTTACAACCTGGTAACCTTCTTTTATAAATTTTTCTGCCATGGCCTCAGTTTCGTACTGATTTACTCTGCATCCTAATGTAACAAAAGCAACCTTCATTAAATTTCTCCTCCAATATCTCCTAGCTCATACATTAACAAAGAGGAACATACAAAGCCTGCAGTTTCTGTCCTTAAAATTCTTGGTCCTAAAGTCACTATATATGCACCAATTTCCTTCAATTTCTTTATCTCTTCCTCTTCAAAGCCACCTTCTGGTCCAACCATTATGGCTATGGTCTTTATTTGCTTTCCTTCTAAGGACCCAATCATATTCCTGATGCCTTGATTTTTTTCATTCTCATAGGGTACAACTACTAAATCAAAGTCCTCTACTTCCTTTAAAAAATCATTAAATTTAATTATATTTTTAACTTCCGGTATAATAGTTCTCTTACTTTGTTTGCAAGCTTCCAGTGCTATTTTATTCCATCTTTCTATTTTTTTTGACTCACTCAGCTCATTTTTTACTATAACCCGTTCCGTTATAACAGGAGTAACTGACATTACACCAAGTTCTGTGGCTTTTTGAGTTATCAGTTCCATTTTTACAGCCTTAGGTAAGCCCTGATATAAATGAATATTAATATTGCTTTCATTATTAATATTGATATTTTCAATGATATTACAGGTAATCATTGTCTTATCTATAGTTTTTATTTCTCCAAGAAATTCTTTTCCAATACAATTATTTATATTTATTTTATCTCCTATTTTAAGCCTTAATACTTTATAAATATGCTTAACATCGTCCCCTGTAATAATGGCAATGCTATCATTAATATTGTTTTCAGGCACAAAAAACTTATGCATAAAATCCTACACTCTCCCTACTAATGGTTAAAGTTGAGCTACTATACATATCCATTCGCCTTGATTATTTACTTCAAGTATATCGAATCTATTTTTCTTAAGAGTAGCGATAACTTCTTCAGCTCTATCTTTTATTATACCAGAGGAAATAAAATAACCTCCCTTTTCTAGAAATTTAAGTACATCTGGAGTAAGCAGCATTATTATGTCTGCTATTATATTTGCAACTACAATATTAGCTTTTCCATGAACAACCTCCATAAGGTTACCATGTATAATTTCAATGTTATTTATATCATTATATTTTACATTTTGTTTTGCTGAATCCACAGCAACAATATCTAAATCCACACCTATAACTTTTTTAGCATTCAATTTTGCAGCAGTAATAGCAAGTATTCCTGAACCCGTTCCTATATCAAATACTGTTAAATCATTTTTAATATATTTTTCTAAAGCCTGAACACACATTCTTGTAGTTTCATGGGTACCGGTCCCAAAAGCCATTCCTGGATCAAGTTCCACAATCAGCTCATAATCTTCTTTCTCGTAATCTTCCCAAATAGGTTTTACTACAACTCTTGCTCCAACTTTAGTTGGCTTATAGTATTTTTTCCAGTTATTTTCCCAATCAGCTTCATTTACTGTATTTACAGTAACAACTCCAGCTCCTTTATCTATACCAAATTCACCGAGGTTATCTATGGATTTTTTTATATATTCTATGTATTCATTAAAATTTTCATCTTCTTTGTAATATGCCTTTATGGTAGTTCCATCTTTTACCTTTAAAAGCGTTTCATCAAAATAATCCCAGTCACCAGGATGCTTCTTTTTAAACTCTATATCGTTAGGATCTTCTATGGAAACTCCTTTAACATCTGTATTATATAATATTCCATTAACAGCCTCTACGGCTTCACTAGTTGTAATTATGCTAACCTCTAGCCATTCTTTTTCCATTATTTTCAAACCTCCAATTTGTATCTCATGTATTCTAAAGCTACACTGCTTGATTTTACTTTAAGTATAAACATAATATAATAACCTAGTCTAAATCTTTTCATATAATAATCTATAGTAAGTCATCTAAAAAAAAATAGCAAGTGAAATAAATAACCTTCAATTAGTAATTTAAGAATTTTACGCAATGAAAAAGCATTCCGGCATATAAGAAAATTCATGTAATTTTCTTATATCTATTATTTTAGGCAAAACCTAAAATTCTTAACCGAAATGCGCAAAAATTATAAATTTTATTTTATCACACCAGCTTTCTCTATTTGCTCATCAATTTTCTTAAGAAGAGCCTTGTATTCTCTTATTACTTTCCTAACTTCATCTTCCCCATATTGCATTTCATCACTTATATCATATCTTAGTTCATCTATTCTACTAGTAATTAAGCCCCGTAACTTTTTGATATCATCACTTTCTAAACTTATTCTCATAAAAACCCCCCTAAAATTATTTTTATTTAATAATACTTATCCCTAGTATTATTATATCAAAAAAATCGCACATAATATGTACGATTTTTAAATTTATAAAACTTAACTTCAACTTAGGCGTCATTGCCTTGTTATTTATTTTCGAATACCCTATTTAAAGCCATGTTTTAATTTATCATAAAAAGAAGACTTTTTACCACCAGCTTCTGAAGTTTCTCCACTTGCCTCTTCAAACAGTTTAAGAGCTTCTTTCTGCCTTTCATTTAATGTCTTTGGTATGTCTACTATTACTCTTACGTATTGATCTCCTCTACCACTTCCATTAACTCTAGGTACACCCTTACTTCTAAGTCTAAATCTTGTTCCCGGTTGAGTACCAGCTGGAACTGTATATTTTACATCTCCATCTATGGTTGGAACCCTAATTTCAACACCTAAAGCAGCATCTGCGAAAGATATGTGAGTATCTATAAATATATCAAAATTTTGTCTTTTAAAGACCTTATGAGACGCTACTCTTATATTTATATACAAATCTCCAGCAGGTCCACCATTTCTTCCATGTTCTCCATGTCCTCTTAGTGGTATTACATTTCCAGTATCCACTCCTGCTGGTATCTTTACTGTTATCTTTCTCTTCTTTCTCTGAGTACCGGCTCCATGACAATCATTACAAGGTTCTGAAATTATAGTTCCTTTACCACCGCATTTATCACAGATACTTTCACTTACAAAACTTCCAAGAGGTGTATTTCTTTGAACTCTTATATGTCCAGTACCATGGCATTTATCACAAGTTTTTGGAGATGTTCCCGGTCTTGCCCCAGTTCCATGACAGGTTTCACAGGTTTCACTTCTAGTAATGGATATTTCTTTATCTACCCCAAAAACGGCTTCTTCAAAGGTTAAATTTATGGAATATTCCATATCATTTCCTCTTTCAGGACCATTTCTTCTACCGCTTCCGCCTTGTGAAAATCCGCCTCCAAAAAAAGATCCAAAAATGTCTCCTAAATCTGAGAAATCAAAACCGCTTGCATCATAACCTCCAAAGCCTCCTGCTCCAGCGCCATTAAAATCAGCGGTACCAAATTGGTCGTACTGTGCTTTCTTTTGAGGATCGGACAACACCTGGTATGCTTCGTTTATTTCTTTAAATTTCTCTTCTGCTTCTTTGTTTCCTTGATTTTTATCTGGATGATATTTTATAGCTAGCTTTCTGAAAGCTTTCTTTATTTCATCATCACTGGCACCCTTTTGCAATCCAAGTACCTCATAAAAATCTTTTTTTGCCATCCCATTCACCACCTACATAATTAGTTATTTACTCTTAACTGGATACAGAAATAGTATAATTTGTTGAAACCATAGATAATTATACTTTATCTTTATATAGTTTATCTAGAGTAATGTTCTCTTTATTTAAAAGTTTCCAACTTAAAATATAAGGGAATGGTAAAACCCTTCCCTTATATTTAGACATCTTTAAATAAATAGCCAGTCAGTATGCTAGCATCTTTGACTTTCTATTTATTTTCAGATTATTTATTACACTTTGTAAATTAAATTATTTGTCCTCATCTACTTTATAATCAGCATCTACTACATTGTCATCTTTTTTATCCTCTGAAGCTCCGGCTGCCCCTTGAGCTCCAGCTGCTCCATCTGCTCCTTGAGCCTCCTGAGTAGCTGCATATATTTTAGAGGAAACAGCATAGAAGGCATCAGTTAACTCCTGTGTAGCTTTCTTTATAGCTTCTAAGTCCTCTCCCTCTTTAACTTTCTTTACATCTTCAAGTTTTGCTTCAATACTTGATTTGTCTTCTGCTGATACTTTATCTCCAAGATCTTTTAATGTCTTTTCTGTCTGGTAAACAATCTGATCCGCATTATTCTTTACTTCTATTGATTCTTTTCTCTTCTTATCTTCTTCAGCATATTTTTCTGCTTCTTTAACAGCCTTATCTATTTCATCATCACTAAGATTTGTTGATGCAGTAATTGTTATATTAGCTTCTTTTCCAGTTCCTTTATCCTTTGCAGAAACATTTACTATACCATTTGCATCTATATCAAAAGTAACTTCTATTTGAGGAATTCCTCTTGGTGCTGGAGCAATTCCTGATAATGTAAATCTACCAAGAGTCTTATTATCATTTGCCATTGGTCTTTCACCTTGGACTACATGTATTTCAACGGAAGTTTGACCATCTGCTGCTGTTGAGAATACCTGACTCTTTCTTGTAGGTATAGTAGTATTTCTTTCTATTAATGGAGTAGCAACATTTCCAAAAGTTTCAATTCCAAGTGTTAATGGTGATACATCAAGAAGTAATACATCTTTAACATCGCCAGTTAAAACACCTGCTTGAATAGCTGCACCTACTGCAACACATTCATCTGGATTAACGCCCTTTGAAGGATCTTTACCAGTAAATTCTTTAACAGCTTCCTGTACTGCTGGAATTCTTGTTGAACCACCAACAAGTAATATTTTATCAATATCACCTATGCTGAGCCCTGCGTCCGCAAGTGCCTTCTTCATTGGTTCTATTGTATCTGCAACTAGCTGATGAGTTAATTCATTGAATTTTGCTCTTGTAAGATTAAGATCTATATGCTTAGGTCCAGTGGCATCAGCAGTTATAAATGGTAAATTTATATTAGTTTGAGCAGAAGATGATAATTCTATTTTAGCTTTTTCAGCAGCTTCTTTTAATCTTTGAAGTGCCATCTTGTCATTTCTTAAATCTATACCATTTTCAGCTTTAAAAGTATCAGCTATATAATCCATAACTTTATTATCGAAGTCATCTCCACCAAGACGTGTGTTACCGTTAGTAGCTTTTACTTCAAAAACTCCGTCTCCCAGTTCTAGTATAGATACATCAAAAGTACCACCACCAAGGTCATAAACAAATATCTTTTGATTTGTATCCATTTTATCAAGACCATAAGCAAGTGATGCAGCTGTAGGCTCATTTATAATTCTCAACACTTCAAGTCCAGCTATTTTTCCAGCATCCTTTGTAGCCTGTCTTTGGCTATCATTAAAATACGCTGGTACAGTTATAACTGCTTGAGTAACTGGTTCACCTAAATAAGCTTCAGCATCAGCCTTTAATTTTTGAAGTACGAAAGCTGATATTTCTTGTGGTGTATGCTCTTTTCCATCTATATTAACCTTATAACTAGTACCCATATGTCTCTTTATGGATATTATTGTCTTATCAGGGTTTGTAATTGACTGTCTTTTTGCAACCTGACCAACTAGTCTTTCACCATCTTTTTGAAAAGATACAACTGATGGAGTAGTTCTTGCTCCTTCTGCGTTTGCTATAACAACAGGATCTCCTCCCTCCATAACTGCCACACATGAATTTGTTGTTCCTAAGTCAATACCTATTACTTTTGACATAATATAAAACCTCCTAGTTTTCATTAAAAAATTTATTTCATTTTATTTAAGTAATAATCCTATTTAATTTGCTACCTTTACCATGCTATATCTTATAACCTTATCTTCTTTTTTATATCCCTTTTGCAAAACTTCTGCAATGGCATTTTCTCCAAGATTTTCATCTTCCACATGCATAACTGCATTGTGTATATTTGGATCAAATTCACCACTGGCATCTATTTCTTCTACTCCAAGCTTTGTAAGAGACTCTTTAAACTGTCTTACTGTCATGTCAATTCCCTTTTTTAAATCTTCTACACTTCCTTCAATAGAAGAAGCTCTTTCCATATTGTCTAGTGCTGGTAAGATATCCTTTAGCACATCTAAGCAAGCATCTGAATATATACCTTCTTTTTCCTTAGCTGTCCTGTTTCTATAATTTTCATATTCAGCTGCTGTTCTAAGAAGTCTTTCTTTAACAGTATCCAGTTCATTCTTCAATTTTGCATTTTCATCCTTAAGCTTACTGCTCAGTATTTTCATTTCTTCAAGCTCCTTCTCTGAAGATGAGTTATCCTCTTGTAATTCTTCAAATTCTTCATCTTCAAGTTTTTGCTCATCTTCAAGAATTTCAGATGAATCGGTATCCACCTTATCTTTTAAAGTTTCGTTTACCTCTTCATTTTTTAAGCTTTCATTTGTTTCGCCCTCAACATTATTAGTTTTATTAATGCCAGACATTCACTTCACCTCTAATCATCAAGATAAATCTTATTGATATTTTTATTTAATTCTTTTGTTACCTTTGTTAATATAGAAACAACCTTTGAATACGGGATTCTGGTTGGGCCTATTACACCTATTGAGCCAAGCTGCCTTTCGCCTAAACTATAAACTGCAGATATAATGCTGCAATCCTTGGCACCTTGAATATAATTTTCATGACCAATACGTATGGATATTTTAGATTTACTATCTAAAATATTCTTTATATTGCTACCATCATCTATAAAAGATAAAATTTCTCTAGCTTTTTCTATATCCTTAAATTCAGGATAGTCCAGTATATTAGTAAGTCCCTCAAAATAAACCTCTGAGCTACTATTATTGTCATTTAAGCTATCATAAAGATGAGGAATAATAGCGTCAAAAATGTCTTCATATCCAAGAAGATCCTTCCTAAGATTATTTATAACCTCTAGGTTTATCATATTTATGCTTAAATTTTTAAGTCTGGAATTTAACAAATTATTTATCTTATTTAGCACCTCATTGTTTAAAGACCTATTAACCCTTATAATATTATTCCTTATAAGACCACTATCAGTTACAATTACTGCTACAATATTAAAGCTATCTATACCCATGAGCTGTATAGATTTTATTCTGCTTTCTTCTACAGATGGAGTCTTAACAACACTTATCAATTTTGTAAGCTCTGATAGCAAAACAGTAGCCTGGCGTACAAGTCTATCTACTTCAAATAATGCAAAATTTATAAGCTGATTTTTTATCATATTTTCTTCTTCTGGTGATAATTTTGAAATCTGCATTATTTGGTCAACATAAAATCTATAACCTTTATCTGAAGGCTTTCTACCAGAGGAACTATGAAGCTGTTCAATATAACCCATTTCCTCAAGATCTGACATTTCATTTCTTATGGTAGCAGAGCTTATACCCAAATCATATTTTTTAGCTATAGTTCTGGAGCCAACCGGTTCTGCTGTATTTATATAATCATTTATTATTGCATTAAGTATCCTTAGTTTCCTATCATCTATTATATCCATCACTATCACCTCTTTATTAGCACTCGCCACTGTTGAGTGCTAATCGTCATGTTTTTAAAATATCACTGGATAATTTTTTTGTCAACTTTTTTTATTATAATTAATCCCTGGAAATACGGGCATTTAAAGAATTTATCTTCTTAATTCTTTAATTTTCTAAGTATATTGCTATATTACCCTTTAAAGTAAATATACTTTACCCAGCTAACTTCTTTCCATGAATATCACTTATTTAATTAGATTTATTTCTTGCCTATTTCAGATGATTCAATAATAAAATCGCTTAAAATATAATTAGAAATTTCTATTCCTCTAGATGATAGATACAATCTATTTTTTTCAAGAATTATCATACCATTAGATTTATATTTTTTTATTGCATCCCCATAAACAGAAAATATATCTTTCTTAAATCTCTGCCTGAACTCTTCTATAGAAATTCCTTTAATCTTTCTAAGTCCTAAAAACATAAACTCTTCCATATTATCTTCAAGAGTATTATTATGTAATTCCACCACAGCACTGCCAGCTTTCGTAATGGCTTCTACATATCTTTTCACATTAATTTCATTTCTATACCTAATTCCATCATAATAAGAATGTGCTCCAGAGCCCACACCTATATAATTTTTTAAATTCCAATATACCAAATTATGTTTACATTCTAAACCATTCTTTGAGAAATTTGAAATCTCATATTGTAAATATCCTTTCTCACTTAAAAATTCTTTTACAAGGGAATACATTTCACTTACTGTATCCTCATCTGGTAAATCCTCTTCACTATATAAATTAAAGAATGGAGTACCTTTTTCTACTATAAGACTATAACAAGATAAATGTTCTGGATTTAAATTAATTACAATTTCTAAGGTGTGCCTCCACATTTCAATATCTTGACCTGGCAGACCGAACATTAAATCAACATTTATATTATTAAAGCCCATATCTCTAGCCATATTATAGCTATTTAAAAAGGTATTAAAATCATGTATTCTTCCTAATTTCTCTAATAATTCATCCTGTACTGCTTGAAGACCTATGCTTAGTCTATTTACGCCCATATCTTTTAGCAGTTTAAGCTTTTCTCTTGTAAAGGTTCCTGGATTACCTTCTATTGTAAACTCTATTTCCTTGGATAAATTTAATTCCTCTAAACTTTTTTTTAAAATTTTTAAAACTTCTAAATTCAAATAGGTGGGAGTTCCCCCACCTATAAAAATTGTTGATATTTTTTTATTGCCAAGCTTTCTTATTTCTATGCTCAAAGCTCTAATATAATCTGTCATTAGTTCTTCACTGTTAGCAAAAGAAGGGAAATCACAATATAGACATTTTTGTTTGCAAAAAGGTATATGAATATATAAGGCTGTTTCTTCCATAATTAATCCACCTTCAATATAGACATAAATGCTTCTTGTGGAACTTCTACGCTTCCAACCTGTCGCATTCTCTTCTTACCTTCTTTTTGCTTTTCAAGAAGTTTTTTCTTTCTGCTTATATCTCCTCCATAGCATTTAGCAAGTACATCCTTTCTAAGTGCTTTTACAGTCTCTCTTGCAATAATTTTTGCTCCTACCGATGCCTGTATTGGAATCTCAAACATCTGTCTTGGTATTATATCCTTTAGCTTTTCAGCTATATTTCTTCCCCTATTATATGCTCTCTCCTCTGGAACAATCATTGAAAGTGCATCTACCACATCTCCATTTAACATTATATCCAATTTCACAAGTTTGGTCTGAATATACCCATTTAATTCATAATCAAAAGATGCGTATCCACGGCTTTTAGATTTTAGCACATCAAAAAAATCATATATGATTTCATTTAAAGGTATCTTATAATTAAGCATAACTCTTGTTGTTTCTATATATTGCATATCTATAAAAACACCTCTTCTATCCTGACAAAGTTCCATAATAGGTCCTACATAATCAGAAGGAGTGATTATAGAGGCTTTAACTATGGGCTCTTCCATAAATTTTATTTCAGTAGTTTCTGGCAAATTTGTAGGATTAGTTATATTTAAAAGAGTATCATCCGTCTTTGTAACCTTATATATTACTGAAGGTGCCGTAGTAATAATATCAAGATTAAATTCTCTTTCTATTCTCTCCTGAATTATCTCCATATGAAGAAGTCCAAGAAAACCACATCTAAAACCAAAGCCCAGTGCTATAGAAGTTTCAGGTTCAAAGTTCAGGGCAGCATCATTTACCTGAAGCTTTTCCAGTGCCTCTTTAAGTTCACCATATTTAGCTCCATCCACAGGATAAATACCACTATAGACCATTGGTATAGCCGGTCTGTAACCAGGAAGTGGTTCCACAGCACCCTTACCAGCCTCAGTCATTGTATCTCCAACCCTAGCATCTCTTACATTTTTAATAGATGCTGTTACATAGCCAACGTCCCCAGCTCTAAGTTCGTCTATAGGATAAAAATTAGGCACGAATACACCTACCTCTGTAACTTCATACTGCTTATCTGTGGCCATAAGTTTTATTTTAGTTCCTGCTTTTACAACACCATCTTTAACTCTGATATAGCTTACTACACCTTTATAGCTATCATAATAGGAATCAAATATAAGAGCCTTTAATGTTGCATCTTCGTCTCCCTCTGGTGCAGGTATCTTATTGACTACTGCTTCTAGAACATCTTCTATATTCAGTCCTGTTTTTGCTGAAATAAGTGGTGCATCTGCTGCTTCTAATCCAATTACGTCTTCAATCTCCTGTTTTATTTCCTCTGGTCTTGCACTAGGTAAATCTATTTTATTTATTACAGGCACTACTTCAAGACCGTGATCTACGGCTAAATAACAATTGGCAAGAGTCTGAGCCTGTATTCCCTGAGTAGCATCTACTACTAATATAGCTCCTTCACAGGCAGCTAAGCTCCTGGATACTTCATAATTAAAGTCCACATGTCCTGGAGTATCAATTAAATTTAATATATATTCCTCTCCATTTTCTCTTTTATATATAAGTCTTGCTGCTTGAGATTTTATGGTTATACCCCTTTCCCTCTCAAGTTCCATATTATCAAGTACCTGCTGTTCCATTTCTCTCTTAGTAAGGGTACCTGTTTTTTCTAACAATCTATCTGCCAGTGTGGATTTACCATGATCTATATGCGCAACTATACAAAAATTTCTTATATGTTGTTCTCTCTTACTTTGCATTAATTTTTACCCCCATTTATTTTAAAGTATTTCTTTTAATAATTTCTAAAATTTATCTATAACTGTTTATTATAACACTTACTTATTCCTAAAAGGTATATGCAGTAATGCTTTCCTGATTAATATTTTATTATTAAGTATACAAAAATATCATGCATAATAAAATCAGCTTAAATTATAACACAAATCCTCTAGACAATGTCAATATTAAGCTGCATTAATCTTCTATTTAATAATACTATAATAAATTTTTGTTTTAAGTACAGCTATTTTAGAAGTTATATTATTTAATTTTTCGTTGCTGCTGCTTAAATTATCTGTAACCCTACTAATTAATTTTTCCCATATATTTGATATATAAGCTATTTGATTCTTTATGTTCTCTATAATGCCGTTATTTAAATAGACTTTATAATTTTTAGTTTCAAATCTTAAATCCAGCGGATTCATACTGAAAAGTATTCTAAATCTTGGAACGTAAACTTTAAAAACTATATCAGTATCATCTTTTTCATATTTTTCAGGATTATCCATTTTATCCTCCAGTATATCCAGCTTTTTTTCCATGTCATCCAGATTATATTGGTTAATCCTATTTCTATATGCTTCTTCTGAAGCCTTCATATGTATCTCATTAGAGTATATAGTTCTGTTTAAAACAATATTATTTATACAAAGGCCAAGAATCACACCTGCTATTATTAATATCATAAAAAGATAATATATTTTACTCTTCATAAAAAAAAGTACCTCCTGCTATTTAAAGGATGTACTTTTTTTATTTTTTTATTCATTATTTACCATTTATATATTCTGCAATCATCCTTGCAATATACTTTGATGTTGCTTTTGATTCATCAAGAGTGTTTGGAGTGGATCCCACCTCTAATAAAAATGCATTATTGCTCTTTGCTTGATTAAAAAAATTCATTCCATAATCATAATAGTAAATTCCATTGCCAATAACCAATCCTGGAAAATTTTTTTTAGCACTATTTAATAAAGCATTTACAATAGTCATGTTTTTATCAAAATGAGGATTTTTTCTTGCCATGACGAACATAAACTTAGCTACATTTTCTCCGTTTATTTTTGCAGTAACATCATTTTTATTAGGATCTGAATCTCTATGCATGTCAATTATCATTTTAAAATCACCATATTTTTTTAAGTATTTGTCCAAAGTTTCCCCAGATCTCTCATAACTTTTATTATAGGCCAATACATTATGTATAGTGGTATCATGTATTACAGAGATACCATAATTATTAGAGAGTTCCTTAGCAAGCTCATCACCTACAGCACATACATTTTTTGTGGGATCAAGATTATCTGGTCCGTACTGCCCATAACTCTCCGTTGTATGGGAATGATATATAAGTACCTCTGGTTTTGAATTATCAAGATTTTTTTTTAATTTAGGATTATAAATTTGAAAGGTTTGATTTGAAGGATTTGAGCTATCACCACTGCTGTTATTGGTACTGTTTTTAGTTATATCACTGTCCTTTAAATTAAAATCACTTATTTTTGCTATACCTGTATCATTACTATTATAAGCCACAGAATTATTATCTTCTCTAAAATAAGATACCTCTTTTTTTAGGATTTCATCAGGATGGCTTAAATTAATTCCTATATAATTTAAGATCCCACTTTTTAAGGAAAGTGTACTCTCTGCCATATCCTCTTCATCAAAATTAGTAACTTTCACTATAGGCATAACGTAATTAACTAGCTGTACATAAAGCATATTTCCCCTTCCACCAGTTAATTTTTCCTGAGTTTCTTGTACATTAAAAAAGCTGAAAAATATATAAATAGAAAATATCATTATGGTAACGCCTAAAATTAATATAAAACTATTCTTCCCATTGTTTATCCTTTTATTAACATTAACCATCCACATTACCTCCCGCTTAGGCATATGAAAAGAAATAAAAAGTCACAGCTTCCCATTCTATTTTGTATTAAATGAAACTGTTGATTCCATAACAACAAAGCTATACTTATTAAAAATTTCTCACAGAAAAGTATACTGCAAAATAGGCCATAATAAACTTATGACTAATTATTTCTTTAACTTGAATTCAACAAGCAATCCCTCAAACCATTGATAATATTTAAATCCCTTTTAAATATTTTTACAAGTAAACATAGATATGTTAAGAGTTAAGAGGATTACTTACACAATCTAGGTTTAAGATGCCTTAATTAGACTATATGAAAAATAATGTGTATTTATAACTTCTTATTGCAAAAATTTATTTATATCATCTTTATCAAGAGCAGGTTGAAGAGAAATATTAATCCCATTTGCTATTATCTTTGATATAGAATCTATAACCATATCCACTTCTTTAGGTGTTACCATAAGATTTCCCACATAGGGATGCAGTATTTCCTGTATCATTTTCTGTTTTTCACCTTTATCTATGGATTTCAACATATCATAAAATTTTCCTCCCTGTTCTGAACTTCTAATCATTTCATCTAACACCATATCAATAGTATCATTTGCCATAGTAGCTGCGTCTACTACTGTAGGAACGCCTATGGCTATAACAGGAATTCCCAGTGTCTTTTCGCTTATCTCCATTCTCCTATTTCCTACCCCAGAACCAGGAGAAATACCTGTAGTTCCAATTTGAATAGTTGAGTTTACCCTTTCCATTTTTCGAGAAGCCAATGCATCAATACAAATTATCAAATTTGGTTTAATTTTATTTACTACACCTTTTATTATTTCACTAGTTTCCATGCCTGTAATTCCAAGTACTCCTGGTGCAAGAGCACACACAGGCCTTATCCTCTCATCAATACTATCCGGTACAAGCTCCTTTAAATGTCTTGTTATCATTATCTTAGAAACCACTTTAGGTCCTAAAGCATCAGGAGTTATGTTCCAGTTACCAAGTCCTACTACAAGAGCTGTCATACTATCCTCAAGTTTTATGAGCTTTGAAAGTTCTTCTCCCAGTACCTCACTTACATCATCCATAGCATCTACATCATAATGAATCATTTTTGGCATATCTATAGTTATATATGTACCCTTAGGTTTTCCAATAGCTCTTTCTCCCTGCTCCGTAAGTACCTTTACATTAGTTATTTTTATTTTTCCTTTTTTTGTACTTGATACTTCAACCCCTTGAATTTTTTTACTATTCTCTTTTTCATATAGTTCCTTTGCTTCTACAGCAAGATCTGTTCTTATACTCAAAACAATCACTCCTCCTATTAAATCTGTACTCTAAATCTATCTTTCCCCTGCACACTTTAACTATTCTATTTTTATTACTGTAATTCATAATTTAAGAAAAGTACGAATTAAAATTGGAAAAAATTACACCCCTGGGGTGCAAATTTTATTAAAGATATAAATAAATTTAATCTTTGATGCTGTATTAATGCTTGAAGAATGTAATTTTTAATGTTATAATGGTTTTTGTTAAATATGAGAAAACCCGCATAATATTCCCCAAAGGCGAGTGTTATAAAAATATAAGGGGGTGAAAATTAATGGCTAACATAAAATCTGCAAAAAAGAGAATAAAAGTTACTCAAACTAAAACTCTTAAAAATAAGATGTTAAAATCTGCTTTAAAAACTGTTATAAAGAAATTTGAAGTAGCAGTTACAGCAAATAATGCTGAGGAAGCTAAAGCTAACTACGTAAATGTGGTTAAATCTTTAGACATGGCCGCTTCAAAGGGAGTTATTCATAAAAATAAAGCAGCTAGATCTAAGTCAAGATTAGCAGTAAAATTAAATGCTTTAAACGCATAGTAAATAAACCGGTGTAAATAACACACCGGCCTATTTATTTTTTGTAAATATACATTGAATTTATCTAAAAATAATTCCCACCAAAAACTTCAAATAAACTATTAGTAATTTAATTTTAAACCATGGCACTCCTTATTATAAGAAGCTCCAGCTTAACTCGTTCATCACTGCCTTGACTTTTTAGTTCTTTTTCGGTTTGGGCACATATTTCCTCTGCTTTTATTATTTGTTCTAAAGTATATTTTTTACACTGTGTCATAATTTTTTCGCATACAAAAGGATGAAGTCTATATTCTCTTGCCAATTCTTCCTTGCCCTTTTTATTGTTCATACCAATTTTTAAATTTATCATAATTCTAAATTGTCTTTCTATCATTGATAATATATTTGTTGCCTTCTCTCCCCTATATATGAGTTCCGACAGAACTTCTATAGCTCTTTCCGGCTTTTTTTGAGATAAAAAATCCACAAGATTAAAAATATCATCATCACTTCTTTCTGGAAGAAGATCTAGTATATCTTGCTTTTCGATATCTCTATCACCAGTATAGGAACAGAGTTTATCCACTTCATTCTTAATTATATCCATATTATTTTCAACTTCACTGCAAAAAAAACTTAAATTAGCCCTGTCAATATTTTTTCCCTTCTGATTGAATATTTCCTTAACCTTTTTCTGAAGCATCATTCCTCTTAATTTGGTGAACTCCACTACGCAGGCACTTTTATCCATTTTTTTTACTTTGTTGCTTACCTTTTCTCTATCATTTTCAAAAATATAGTATATAATTAATATACATTGTTCTGGTAAATTTCCACCATAATCCTGAATTTTTTTCAGTATGTTTTCACCATTTTTATTTATATTTTTAGCCCTATCACCAAGAAAATCAGCTCTATATATAACTATCACCTTTTTATCACTCATAAACGGGAGTGTCTCACAAGCATTAACTATTTCATCATAGCTTACTGAAGCTCCATCAAACTCAAAATAATTTAAATCCAAAAAATTAGGATTTACTGTGATTTCAGTAATTTTTCTGATGTTTTCCTTTATTAATTGCTCATTGTAACCACAAAAGATATAAAAATTATCTACTTTCTTTTTTATTCTTTCTTCTAACTCTAAGAAATTTATCATTTTGTCCCCCTATTTTTAAATATAAAATAAATATCAAATGAAAACCGCAAAATATATTTTATATACTACAAATAAAATAATATAAAGCATATTAATCTAACAGCCTTTGAATATCATTAAGCGCCCCTAATACTCATATACTATAACTTTATCCATAAATATTTCAAAATCAATATTACTTTTAGGTAAATCAATTTTTTTATTTTCCTTATTTATATCAATTTTCATTATAGCATAATTTTCAATCCAATTTACAGTCTTATATCTTAGCCTATCTCCCCTTAAATCAATAACAGAGCTATTATTGTCCAAGCTTGTAACTTGTATGACATTATTTATACCCTGTGCTTTAGGAATATAAATAAGATACTTTTTATTTATTATAATTTTGTAATCAGCTTCAAAGTTAGTCATAAAACTATTTACATTAAAGCGCCCTTGAAGTTCACTCTTTTCTTCATCATTATCAATTTTATAATTGGATATTAAAATATTGTTTCCCTTATATCTCACTATAAAGCCACTTCCACTCTTTAAACTAACCTGATCTATTTTAGGGAAAAAATTATATTGATAAATTATTATGGCTAAACCTAATATTATTGGAGCAAATTTAAATTTTTCATATCCCTTTTTTATAAATATGTAGCATGGATACAAGGACAAAATGAATATTATATTTATAGTTGACATATACACCATAGGCGGTGAAATTTTTACTAATAAGGATGTACCTCCGCTAATTGCTGCCATTACAATATTAATAAGCATGCACAGTATATTAAAAATAGGTTGTATAAAGCATGTTACCAAAGCTATATTAGACAAGACTACAATAACTGAGTACATTGGAATTAAAAATAAATCTCCAAGTAAAAATCCAAGAGCAAAATTTTTAATAGTAAATAACACATAGGGCATGGAGAGAGATTGAGCACTTAAAGTTAAACTTACACTTTCATTTATTTTATCGGGTAATCTATACAATATCTTCGATAATTTTTTATAAAATAAACTTATTCCAAGAGTAGACAAAAAAGAAAGGGCAAATCCTATATCTATAACATAATAGGGTTTAGCCATAAGTAAAACCATAGCAGCCATACTTAATGCTGAAAAGGCATCATAATTTTTGCTAAATTTTTTTGATAATTTTAATATAATTATCATTATAAGTGATCTTAGGGTAGCCGCTTGAGCTCCCGTAAATATTGCATATATAGCAGCTACAATAATAGATATTTCTAAATTAAGAAAACTTTCTAGTGATTTAAAAATTATAACCATATGTAGTCCCGATACACTTATAACATGTACTATACCCAATTTTTTAAAATCATATTTATCCTCCATAGACAGGTATGAGGTATCGCCAAAAGCTACAGACATTATTTTGGCCGTATTATTTTCTCCAAGTCTCCAATAAAATTTTCTGTATATGTTCTTTCTAAAGGAATACAAATGGGAAATTATATCCTCCTGGCTATTTTCAATGTATTTTACTTTAAGAGTTCCAAGATTTCCTTTTGAGTAATCTATATCTTTTTTAAATTCTCCAGTTGCCCTTATTTTTTCTCCTTCATTTACATCGAAAATATTCCCACTTATATTTATGTTTCTTCCCTCATAACTTCCTACAGCATAAAACTTATTTTTTGTAATTATTCTAACTGTGTAACTAGATTTATTGTCTAAATTAATATCAAAGTAAAAATTAAAGCTTAAAAAACCTAGTATAAAAAAGCCTACCATAATCAAAGTATATTTTTTTTCGCAGGTTAAAAATATACATATAAAAAAAGATGCAGCAATAGCCACATCTAAAACTAGGTTGTTTTTCAGAATGAAAGCACAAAGACATCCTATTACCATGGAAATGCAAAAATATATAAGAGGCTTATCCATTATTTTCTTGCCTCATTCAATGAATCAGGTATCTTATACTCTTCAAGTTTAAAATCCCTCTCATAATTAACAGCAACAGTAATTTTCATTATTCCTCTACTATCGTCAAGGCTTATTTCTTCAACCTTTGGTATACCATCTCTACCCTTTTCCTTAAAATAATTATCTACCAAATTTTGTGCTGAATCCCTGTTAAAATTATTATATTTAAATAGAAAGTCTTTTTTAGGCATATCTAAATATACAACATTGCTTCCTTCTTTAACAGTTTCAAAAATATCTTCCATCATAGTATACACCTCCGTGTTATTATTTTATCCAATAACTTTGAGGTTTAAACAAAATATTATTATAAAGTACTTAAATTATCTCCATTTTTCTCTTTAAAACTTTATCTTCATCTAATCCTCTATTTGAGTTACTTTGAAATAAATTAACCACATCATTCCATGATAGATTGTACCAATCAGTCATAAGATATTTACCCCCATCAATGAATCTTACTTATAATATATCTTCATTATACTAAAGTATCATATTTTGTTAAATATTTAGTTGCATTTAAAATTGCATTTAATAACAATGGCCTTTATAGATTGAAAATTTTTATTTTAAATTTTAAAATCATAGTCACTTCCATAAAATATTTTATATATTGATAATGAGAATATTTTATTATTCTACTGTAGTATCAATGGGAGGGATTTTATGGATACTTCGATTATTAGCCCAAACATTCCAGTAGATCTATTTGAAAATCTATATTCAGCTGATCGTCATCGCTTGCGCCATAACTTAAAAGACAATAATTATAAATTTCTAGGTCAAGGTGCAAGCAGAATGGTTTATGAATTTGACGAAAATTTTGTAATTAAAATATCTAAAAATAGAACTGGAAAATATCAATCTAGAACTGAAAATTACATCTATACTGACATTGATGAAAAGTATAAAAAATATTTTTGTCCTATAGTATGGTATAAAGAAAGCATGATAGTTATGAGAAAAGCTTTACCTTTTACAGAAATGCTTGGATTAAGCCGCGGAAATATTTTTGAATTTACTAATATTAAACCAGATAGCGAATTTTTTCAAACTCTAAAGAAAATTGCAAAGCATTATGATCTGCTCTATCCAGATATAAAAACAATTTCATCTTGGGGAATATTAGACAAAAAACCTGTATTAATTGATTACGGATGCACCAATAGATTATACGATGAATATTTTTATTAATGCTTTTACTAAAGCAGACTTTATGTTCTGATGAACGTCCACTGCAACACTTTCCTGCTTTTAAATATAAAACGAACAAGCGCAAAATAAATTTGTATTTGTTCGTTTTTTATTAATTTATTTCTATATATTCCATAAGTTTCTCTGATCTTTTAGGTCCTATGGCTTTTTCCAAATCCTGCTTAGAATTTATTCTCCCATTATTCTTATCTCTATATTCAATAATTTTTTTAGCTAAACCCTCTGCTATTCCAGGTATTTTTTTATTTACTATATCCGCCTCAGAAGCAGAATTTATATCCAATTTTTCATTTTCATCCTTAGAACTCACAGCTGTATTTGATGAATTATTTTTTGAATTACTTAAGCTTTTCTCTTTTGATCCATCCTCTTTTGATTTTATTTCAATATTATCTCCATCAATCACTTTCTTTGCTCCATTTATACTATAGGGATCTGACTTTTCTGTAAAACCACCAGCTAGATCTATTAAGTCTTTAATTCTATCACTATTTTTTAATGAATACACTCCTGGTTTTTTAATCTCACCATAAATTTGTGCTTTTATTTCTTTTTTTCCGTCACTATTTTTTATGCTTTGTATGTCATTGCTTTCACTTTTATTTTCTTCTTTAATAGTATCCCCTGTTTTATTTTCTTTGTATATTGATACATCTTTATTCTCTAAAGTTGTCTTTGTATTTTGTAATCTATATCCAATAAATAAAAATATTAAAAATATACCCAGTATTATTACAGAACCGTACAGTTTCTTTTTTTGCATTAATTTATACCTCCCTTAAGATGAATTATTAACAACATGTAAAAGAAATAGTCTTTTTTCAATTATTTTGCCATTACATATTTTTTTTGCTATACTGTTACAAGAATAATTAATTTAGGAGGTACCCATGAAGCAAATAATAACAATTGCCATTACGCTTTTATTATTAACTACCAGTACAACTTACAGAGTCAATGCAGAAACACCAGCACCACCTAATGTGTCAGGTGACGGTATAGTTCTTATGGATGCAACCACAGGTGAAATATTATATGGAAAAAATATAGATGCAACTTTTCCTCCTGCATCCACTACAAAGATAATGACAGCATTGCTAACTTTAGAAAATTGTAAATTGGATGATGTAGTTACTGTAAGTAATGACTTTACTACTAGAAATTTCAAATCTTTGGACGGTAATAAAATATATATACAAGATGGAGAACAAATTACTGTGAAAGATTTACTATATGCACTACTTCTCCCATCTGCTAATGATGCAGCCGTAGCTCTAGCGGAACATATAAGTGGCTCTATTCCTGAATTTGCTAAACTTATGAACGAAAGGGCCAAAGAACTTGGCTGCACTACAGCAAATTTTCAAAATCCCAATGGACTATACGATAACGACCACAGAGTTTCTGCTAAGGATTTAGCACTTATCCTAAGACAGTTGGCAACTCATCCGGAATTTTCTCAAATTGCCACTACTCCTAGGTATACTATGGCTCCTACAAATAAATTTGATCCAGTAAAAACTAAATTTGATAGAACACTTATCAATGAAGATAAATTAGTGTACAAAAATCTTCCTTCTTACTATTATGAGGGAATTGAAGGTGGTAAAACAGGCTATACAATACAGTCCCTTCACTCTTATGTAGCTAGTGCTACAAGGGATAATCACAGGCTTATAGTGACAATTCTACATAGTAATGACAGAACTTTTTTTCAGGATGCACGAAACCTTTTTGATTACGGATTTAAAAATTTTGATTTAAAAAAACTGTATTCAAAGGGCGATATAGTAACTACCTTTAATGAAAGCGACGGAAATAAAATCTCGCTCTTAGCATCAAAAGATTTTTATTATGTGAATGATAAGACTTCTAATACAGTACCTGCATTTAATTTTAATGAAGCCTCTTTAAAGGATAAGTATTTTCATAAAGGTGATGTAGTTTCAAATTTAGATATGAAATTAAATGGTAAAGATATTGGAACTTTGGCGCTTGTAAGCAGTGCAGATTATAATCCTAATGTTAATTCTATTGCCAAAGCCTCTGAAAATAATCTGAAAAATAATAGAGTAGCCTATGGAATAGGCATAGTTATAATCTTGCTTCTATTAAATACTTACAGACTTAAAAGAATTTCTGCAGCGAAAAAAAGACGATATTTAAAATATAGAGGACTTAAATAAAAAGGCAGCTAAACGCTGCCTTTTTATTTAAATTTTAAGTATTTTTATCTAAGTCTTTTTATTAAATCCTCTATATCTTTTGGTAAATCTATTTCAATTTTTATAATCTCATTAGTTCTTGGATGAGGAAAACTAAGCCTATAAGCATGTAACGCTTGCCTTCCTATAATTGTGTTATCCTCACCACCATATAGCGTATCTCCTAAAATAGGATGACCAATACTACTTAAGTGAACTCTTATCTGATGAGTTCTTCCTGTTTCCAATTGCAGCCTTATAAGATCTCCCTTTTCAAAGCTTTCAATTACCTCATAATGGGTAATACTTCTTTGTCCTCTGCTATCTATTATTCTTCTTATATCTTCCTCAGTTCTATATATTGGCAGATCAATAGTACCTGCTTTTTCTTGCAAATTTCCTCTAACTACAGCTAGGTACCCTTTTTGGAAAGTATCTAATTTCATATCTCTTGCCAGTGACATATGTGAAAATTGATTTTTTGCTACTAAAATAAGCCCTGAGGTATCCATGTCAAGCCTGCTTACAAGTCTCACTATACATTTTTCACCTTTTTCTTTAAAATAATATAAAAGGCCATTGGCAAGAGTTCCTTCCGGATAGCTTCTAGTTGGATGAACCACAATTCCTGCTGGTTTATTGACAACTATCAAATCCTGATCTTCATATGCTGCGGAGATATCCATTTTCTCAGGAATTATATTTTGGTTTTCATCTCTAAAGGTATCTATTTCAACTTTGTTGCCAGATCTAAGCACATAGTTCATTTTTACAGCACAGCCATTAACAGTTATCCTCTTTTCTATGGCAGCTTTTTTTATAAATCTTGTAGATAAATTGAGTTTATTCTTTAAATACTCTCTTATTTTGGTATCTGCATCATCTTTTTCTATATAGTATGTAAGTTTACTATTCATTCTATACCCCTTTTGTTCTATTTGCTACGCATAATTATATTCACTGTTCATAACATAATTTAATATTCCTTCTTATCAGTTACCTAAATCATTTCCAAGTACAATTACTACATCATGTGAACTCTTTTGTGGGATAAGCTCATAATTATCTGTTTTTATTAAGCCACTCATATCATTGTTTATTTGTATTAATTTATTTTCATCTATACCATAAAAAGTAATTTTTGTAGCTTCCACTGGTTTCTTTGGTGCATTTCCAGTAGTTATATTAGTAAATCCTTTTTCACTTAGTTTTGTTTGATAATTTTTTGCCAAACCATTTTTTGTAGTTCCATTTTGTATATTAATCTTTAAAGCAGACTTATTTATATTGTCAGATTTATTAACTGCCTTAGTTGTAGAAAGGTTGGCACTATTGTTTGCTGTGTCCAGTAAAAAATATTTATTGTTTTCAATAGACACTTCTAATCCCTTGGCAGTAGCTATGCTTATGTTCTGATTTTTTAAATGGCTAAAGGTGCGTGCATATTTTATAATTTGATTAGGAGTCATATTGGTTACTATATCCTTGGAAACTGATGATATTATAGCAGGATATTTGAAAACAGTAGAGAATCTACTAAATTTCTTTATAACTGCATCTATAAGCTGCTGTTGATTTTTTATTCTGCCTAAATCCCCACCTACTATAAATTTACCGTCATTATTTTTAACCCATCTAAAATATTCTTCAGCCTTTTGTCCATTTAAATGAGTGACTCCCTTATCAAAATTAATATGTAAATTCTGAAGGTTGTCATCATAATCCATTTTGTTATTTACATTAACATCCACTCCACCTAAGGAGTTAATCACATCTTTAAATGCATTATAATCTAATTGAACATAATAATTTACTTTAGTATTCATTAATTCCTCAACATTACTTACTAGATATTTAGGCCCATTCACAGAATTGGATACACTTATTTTCTGACGTTTCTCATTAAGATTTATCATAGTATCTCTTGGAATTGAAATAATTTTTAAATTTTCATTTTTAGGATCATAGTGAAGAAGTACTATTGAGTTTGCTTCTTTTATAGTATTAATTTTCACAGAATCTCCTGAATCATTAGACCCGGTGTCCACGCCTGCCACTAAGATATTTACAGGTTCATCCTTTCCTGGTGCTGAAGCATTAATATTGATTAAATTTGATTTACTATTAGTACTTGATAAATAAAATACAGTAAAACATGTAACCCCAACTCCAATACATACAATTACAGCTAAAATTGCAATTACAGCTACTTTTAGTATTTTCTTTGATTTTGTTCCTTGATTTTCCCCATCCATTAACTCCACCTACTTTTCATTACATATAATATAATTTCTTGCATCTATAGTATTTAAATGAATTAGATCTCCTCTTGAAATTACCAACTCAATAGTACTATTAAATGAAAGCAATAATCCTTCACCCAAATCTCTATTTACTGCTTCTCTAAGTTCATCTACTCCAGGAAAATTTCTTGAAGGCTCTATATAATCTGCTAAATAAATTATTTTTTCCAGTAAACTCATATCTTTTCTTCCTGTGGTGTGATATTCGATGGAGTTCAATATATCCTGATCCTCAACTCCCATTACTTGCTTTGCAATTATGGCACCAGCTGCTCCATGCATAATACCAGGATTCTTATAGGCAACATAATCTAATTTATATCCATTTTCAACACAAATATCTAATATCTTGCTTTTTTCCATTTGTTTCGCACAATCATGTATTAGCCCAGCAATTTTAGCCTTATCCACATCTGCCCCATATTTCTTAGCCAAAGCTTCTGCAGTATCTCTTACTCCTAAACTATGCTTTAGTCTTCCCTCTGTTAAATTTTTTTTCAGATATTCTTCCATTTCAATCTCATTCCACATAAAAATCCCTTCCCTCACAAATCATAAAGTCTTAACCTAGCAATATCTTTAGAAACTGAAGCAGGTACCAAATATGATATATTATTGCCCTGCCTGACCTTTTTTCTTATATAAGAAGCTGATATATCCATTAAAGGTAAGTCCAACAATATAATATCCCTATTATATTTCTTTTCAATCTTTTCTTTTTGTTTTTCAAGCTGTTCTTTGCTGTAGCCCGGCCTATTAAATACTACAAAGCTGCAAAGCTCCAATATTCTATTGATATTTTTCCAGTTTTCCATTTCAATGAGGCAATCAGCTCCACTTATAAAATACCATTGAGTATCTGGTTCTTTTTCCTTAAGATATTCCAATGTTTTATAGGTAAAACTTAAACCTCTTTTATGAATTTCATAATTATCTATTTCAAAAATAGGTTCATCTTTTATTACCTTTTCCACCATTTTATATCTTATTAGTGCATCTGTTACTACCTTATCTGTCTTATGAGGTGGATTACCTGTAGGTATAAAAACCATTTTATTAAGCTTTAATCTTTCTATAGCCTCATAAGCAATATTTAAATGTCCGTTGTGAATTGGATCAAAAGTCCCTCCTAAAATGCCTTTTTTCATTTTATTCCCTCTTTAGCTTAGGCATGAAAAATAGAATGACTTCCTTCACTTGCAATTTATCTTTAATGCCCTAATAATTATTAATAACTATATTATATCATATTTACAGCAATGACATATGCCATTTATTGTAACATTATATCTTCTTTATATTACAATAGATGTTAAAAGTTTACTTTTTTCTATATATAAAAATAGAATTCTAAATATTCAGGTATAATTTTATCGCCCTAAATCTTAGAATTCTTATTCTCATGCTTTTAAACAGGTAATTCTATTTTAGCATTATCCTTAGATTTTCTATATAATACAAATTTCCTACCTATAGCTTGAATTCCCTCACAATTTAATTTTCTGCAAAGTAAATCACTAGCTTCCCTCGCAGTATAGTCGCTGGTCTCAAGTACCGTTATTTTTATTAATTCTCTGGCTTTAAGGGCATCATCTACCTGTTTTATAAAAGCTTTTTCTATATCACTTTTCCCTATCTGAAAAATAGGCTGAATTTTATTGGCTAAACCTCTTAAGTAACTTCTTTGTTTGCTGGTTATCATTAAATTGCTTCCTCCTATAATAAAAACTCGAATTCAAAATCATTTAATCTTACTAATTCTCCGTCTTCTATTCCCATACTAACCAACTCATCAATAATCCCCTTATTTCTAAGTACCTTATGGAAATACATCAATGATTGAGGATCATTAATATTTACACTATCTAGCAATCTATCAACAAAGGAGCCTTCAACTATATAGACATTATCTTCTTTACGAATTTCATAAGTAAATTTCTTATCCTCTGGTACAAATCTTTCCTCTTCACTTATTTCCAGATCTGTAACAGGTATCTCTGAAAGTTGTTTTGCAGCTTCCTTCAATAAATCATCTACTCCAAACCTTGTAGCTGCTGAAATCTTAAAGATATGCTTATATCCCATTTTCTGCAACTTCTCTTTAAAATTGTTGAAATTAGTATCATCATAAGAAATATCACTTTTATTTGCGGCTATTATCTGCGGTCTATCCCAAAGTTTAACACTATATTTCTTTAATTCTTCATTGATTTTAATAAAGTCCTCTACAGGATCTCTTCCTTCACTGCCAGAGATATCAACTACATGAATAAGAAGCCTTGTTCTTTCAATATGTCTTAAAAACTGTAAACCAAGACCTACACCCTCTGCTGCACCTTCAATAATACCAGGAATATCTGCCATAACAAAACCTTGAATTCCAGGAATACTAACTACTCCAAGATTAGGTTTTATGGTTGTAAAATGATAGTTTGCAATCTTAGGCTTTGCTTTAGACACCATGGAAAGCAGGGTAGATTTACCTACATTTGGAAAACCTATAAGTCCCACATCCGCCAACAATTTAAGTTCCAAACTTATCCATCGTTCCTCCCCCGGCATGCCAGGTTCTGCAAAATTTGGTGCCTGTCTTGTAGGTGTACAGAATTTTGCATTTCCCTTTCCACCTTTTCCAGCTTTTGCAGCAGTAACCTCATCTCCAGCATGAGATAAATCCGCAATAATCTTATCAGTTTCTACATCTCTAATGATTGTGCCCATAGGTACCTTTATATATAAATCTTTTCCATCTCTCCCATAACATTTAGATCCGGAACCAGCTACTCCAACTTCCGCTACATATTTTCTTTTATATGTAAAGTCTAAAAGAGTAGTCATGTTTTGATCTGCTATGAAGATTACATTTCCACCATCTCCGCCATCTCCGCCATCAGGACCACCTAAAGGTACGTATTTTTCTCTTCTGAAGGAAACAGATCCATTTCCTCCATTACCAGACTTTATAAATATTTTTGCTGTATCAATAAACATTATTCTTCACCTTCCTTTTATGGAGTAAAAAAGCACCCCCTAAAGGGTGCTTTAAATTATTCAGCTATGCTTTCTTCTATAGCTACAGGATAAACGCTTGCTTTCTTCTTGTCTCTGCCTACTCTTTCGTATTTAACTACTCCATCGACCTTAGCAAAAAGAGTATCATCAGATCCCTTACCTACATTAGCTCCAGGGTGGATCTTTGTTCCTCTTTGTCTAACCAATATATTTCCAGCAAGTACGAATTCTCCATCAGCACTTTTAACTCCAAGTCTCTTAGATTCACTGTCTCTACCATTTCTTGAACTACCTACTCCTTTTTTATGAGCAAATAGTTGTAGATTCATAACTAGCATTTCACTGCACCTCCTCTATTTCCACTTTTATATAGTCACCATAATTAATTTCCATATTCTGCATTCCAGATAACATTGTCTTCATTAATATTTGACATTTTTCAATATTACTCACAGCTTCATTTTTTAAGTCTAAACTTAAAAAGCCATCACAAATACTAATCTCGGCATTTGCACCTACAATTTCTGTAATACCATTGGCAAAGGTATAAGCTAATGCCGACACTGCACTACACACAACATCATAGCCTTCTTCGCTAAAACCTGCATGCCCATTTATGTTAAAAGAAACAAAACAATTATGTTTTTTTGTAAAAACAATATTAATCATGACTAAGCTTCAATCTTTTCAATTACAAGCTTAGTATAAGGTTGTCTGTGACCTTGTTTTCTTCTGTAGTCCTTTTTACGTTTATATTTGAATACTATAACCTTCTTAGCTTTTCCTTGTTCTGCTACTTTAGCAACAACTTTAGCTCCTTCAACTACAGGTTTACCTACAACAAATCCGTCTTCTTTTGCAACTGCAAGAACGTTTGTCAATTCAACATTTGAATCAACTTCAGCTTCTAGTTTCTCAACGAATATTACGTCTCCTTCTGAAACTTTATACTGTTTTCCTCCAGTAGTAATTACTGCGTACATTAAAACACCTCCTCAAACCAGTCTCGCCAACTCAGGTACACAAAATTTAATTTCATGTTTAATATAAAACCCTATGCGTGCGGCCTACAAATGCCATTTTAACACATATAATAATATTTGTAAATAAAATTATCCATATATTTTATACATATTCTTATCTTCTATTTCACTATTAAACATTAAAGGTTCTGCATTATATGAATTCATATCTTTTATAAATTTAACATAGACATTTTTTTTCTCTGCACCTATTGACTTTACAAATTTATCTGTATATTTCAATATACTTACTTTATACTCTTCACTTATTTCAATATAAATGTGATCACTGATATTTTCCATATCAATTCTTATTATTCTGTTTCTAATTAAATTGGCTAAATAAGATAGCTTCAATACTCTACCAGAACCATTACAAACTTTACACTTTTGTTCAATATAATCTAATATGGATTTACCCCTTCTTCTTCTAGCTATTTGCACAATATTTAATTCCGTAAATGGGTAAATTATAGTTTTATTCTTATCATCCTTAAAGCCTAATTCTAAAATATGTAAAATTTTATTTTTTATTTTTGTATCATCCACATCTATAAAATCTACAACTATTATTCCGCTTAGATTTCTAAGTCTGATCTGTGCTGCAATTTCCCTGGCAGCCTGAATATTTGTAAATTCTGCAGTATTTTGAATATTTCTTTCCTTAACATTTTTACCTGAATTCACATCAATAACATACATAGCCTCGGTTTTATCAATTACTATAGATCCTCCACAGGGAAGTTCCACAATATTATTTCTAAGTTCTAATATCTTTTTTTCGATACCATAGTATTCCATAATAGGAATATTAGATTTATGTATTTCTATCTCTGCAGTTATATCACCTTTATTTTTTATATAGGCCTCTATGAACTTAAAATCCTCTGAATTATTAACAATTATTTTTTCCGTATCTTCATCTACTACATCCCTTAAAACTTTTCCTAAAACGCCGCCAGAATTGTATATAAGTTCAGGTTTATTAGAGTAGTTTCCCTTTTTCACTATATCCTCGTATATTTTGTATAATCTTTCAATTTCATTATTTATCTCATCTATGGTAATCTTCTCTGCATTAGTTCTTATCATGACCCCTGTATCTTCAGGCTTCCTTATACCATTTTTTAAATGTTCCTGAATTTTTTTATCTACTATTTTCTTTGAAATAGAAATTTCATTGTTTAAAGTTTCAATTACAGCATATCTTCCAGGTACAGTAATTTTATTACTTACCTTTGGACCTTTTGTCCCCATATTTTCTTTAATAATTTCAACTAAAAGTTCTTCACCCTTTTTTATTTTTACATTATTAAATTTAGAATCCATGTACATATATCCATTTTTTCCTCTACCAATATCTATAAAAGCACATTTTATTGCAGGTACAATGTTTTTAACTACACCTTTATAAATCTGTCCTGGATACACTAATGTACCCTCTTCCTCAATATAGCATTCTATAAGTTTTTCCCCTTCTGTTATTGCAATTCTAAGTAAATCTCTTTGCCTTTCAAAGAATATATTTTTCAACTTTAGCACCTCTAAGTCTATTATTGGTTTTCTCTATCTATTCTGAGACATTTTACCCAATTATTATACATTATAATTGGACTCATATAAACATAACAGCCACCCTTCTCAATAATTAATATAAACTCAGTGGGAGTACATGCTCCCACTAAGTAAGGTTTATTGCTGAAAATACTGCCAAAGTGGTACTAACTTTTTATTTTTAACGCCATACATTTCCGTTCTTACAATTTCTGTGAAGGCCTCTTCATCTACAGCTTTAGTATTTTGTTTTATATACTGTGCCAAAAGCTCTGCTGATAAATTTTCTCTGCTTCCACAAGAAAGTTCTGCTTCCAGCTTAAGATAATCACCCTCCACATTAGGCTTTAAATTCTTAATCATTGGTTTAATATCAATCTCTTTTTCACCACTTTTAGTCTTCTTAATAATGTTCCACGCTTTAAGCTGAAGCATATTATCAAGTTCGTTATTAAGATCATCTGTATTCAAATATTTTATATTTATTTTATAGCTTGCTCCATCAATTGCTGCCATGGCTTGAGGAATCTTCCTGCCATCTTTGTCATAGAGTTCCTTAATTTCAACTACCTTTAATAATTTTATATTTTCCGTAGAACTCTCATTAAACTTTCTTTCTATTTCATTTATATCTACTGCTTCTTTGAATTCTATATCGAGATAATCTCCTAAAGAATACATTCCAACAGATAGAGGCTGAGCGATGGAAAGCTTCATATGAGGATTAAAGCCCTTAGAATAATCTACAGGAAGTGCAGCTCTCTTAAAGGTTCTCTGAATTGTTCTCATAATATCAAGATGAGAAACAAATTTTACTTCAGAGCCCTTTGTAAATTTAATTAAATATCGCACCTTCAAAGCACTTCCCTTCTTTAAAATTAACATTTATACCACAATTTTTACATCCACTTCTACAATCAGGAGTAATAACTGCTAGCTTTGCATTTGCATTTTCTTTAATTAAAAATTCTTTATTTACACCAATATCTATAAAATCCCAGGGTAAAAATTCTTCATAACTTCTTTCTCTATAGGCATAAAAATCTCCGTCTATATTACAATCCCTCATAGCTTCCATCCACAATTCATAATCAAAATACTGAGACCAGCCATCAAATTTTGCTCCTTTTTCAAAGGCCTTCACCAGTACATCGCACATTCTTCTATCTCCTCTTGCAAAAACCGCCTCAAGATAGCTTACAGGTGTCTCATGCCAGTTGTAAGTTACCCTCTTATCCATAACCTTTTGTAGTTCTCCTATTTTTCCCCTTACAGAAGGCATTTTATCCATTGCTGCCCATTGGAAAGGTGTAAAGGGTTTAGGAACAAATATAGAAGTACTGGCAGTAACCTTTAAGCCCTTTTTTCTTTCTTCCTTTGGAACCTTATAATATTCCTCTATAACTTTTTTTGATAAATAAGCTATTCCCTTCACATCCTCTGCAGTTTCAAAGGGAAGGCCTATCATAAAGTAAAGCTTAATAGTTGACCAGCCAGCTTTAAAGGCACTTCTAACAGAGTTAATTAAATCCTCTTCTGTTACTCCTTTATTTATTACATCTCTCATTCTCTGGGAGCCCGCTTCTGGTGCAAAGGTAAGCCCAGTCTTTCTGACTTTCTGAATTTCCTTTATTAAATCCACTGAGAATGAGTCTATTCTGAGGGATGGCAATGATACACCAACCTTTTCATCTCTATATTTCTCCACCATAGAATTAATTAAATTTTGTATATCTGAATAATCACAAATGCTTAGAGAAGTAAGAGAAATTTCATCATAGCCAGTATTTTCAATAAGTCTTTCAGATATGTCCAATAATTTTTCTGATTTTTTTTCTCTTACAGGCCTATAAATCATTCCCGCCTGACAAAATCTGCAGCCCCTAGTACAACCCCTAAAGGTTTCCAGCATAATTCTATCATGCACAATTTCATTGTAGGGTACAATTAGTTTATCTGGATATTCTACATCATTGAAATTTTTAATTATTCTCTTCTTTATAGCTTTAGGTATATCTTCATATTTTGGTTTAAACTCCTTTATAGTTCCATCTTCCTTATAATAAACTTCATAAAGACCTGGAACATAAGTACCTTCTATTTTAGAAGCTTCTCTTAAAAACTCCTTTTTACTTTTTCCTTTGTATTTTTTATATAGATCCAGTAATTCATTTAGATGTTCCTCTCCTTCTCCAATAGAGAATATATCAGCTATATCATAAAGAGGCTCGGGATTATAGGCACAGGGACCTCCACATATTACTACAGGATCCTCTTCTTTCCTTTTGGAAGCTCTTACCTCTATTCCTGACATATCTAACATATTTAAAATATTTGTATAACTCATTTCATATTGGAGTGTAAATCCTATAAAATCAAATTCTTTTAAAGAATCTTTTGTTTCAAGAGCATATAGTGGTATTTCACTTTCTCTCATGAGCTTTTCCATATCCGGCCAAGGTGCAAAAGCCCTTTCGCAGTAGGTATCCTCTCTTTTGTTTAAAACATGATAAAGTATCTTCATTCCAAGATGGGACATACCTACCTCATATACATCTGGAAAACAAAAAGCAAATCTTATATCTACTTTATTCTTATCTTTAACACAGGAGTTAAATTCACCACCTGTGTATCTGGCTGGTTTTTCAACTCTGTGCAAAATATCATCGGTTATTTTCTTCAATTCTATTTCCTCCTCATTAGGCATCTAAAAATCAATAGTAAGTCAAATATGCGGCGTATATTTTGAAGATGCCTTAGCTCATCCATTTTGTCATTCATTGTTATTCTAACATATAGGCATTCTCAAAGAAATACCCAATAATACAGCCTATATTTTCTTCTATATTTCTCTTTTTTCCTGCACATACATTATGTCAGTTTTCTGCACTGCACTTTTCCAGTACTATATTTCCTTTTTCTCGTGTATTTGTATTAATTCCTCTATAGTTATATTTCCATAACTTTTTAGTGCCTCTAAAATCTCTTCTTCATAAATTATATCCACAACTCTTAATTCTTCATCAAGTACAGTAAAAATATTGTATTTATTTTTTTCTGCCAGACTAAGCGCCTTTAATAATTCACTTTTATAGTATATAGAAAAATTTCTATTTTCTATATAACCTCTTTTTATAAATCTAAATTTTTTCTTTATAATATCACTCATGATTATATATGCTATCCTTTCCTTTTCCCTAAAAGAATATATCATTATATAAAGTGCTATAATTCCAAAGGACAAATTCATCTGGCCTTTAAAAAAACAGTATATATAATATAACATAAATATACTTCCAATACACATACTAACTATAATAGTAATTAAATTTGCAAATCTGTATATGGTCTTTTTCCCTATTAAATCTCTTAATATCCTTCCGCCATCTAAAGGTAATGCTGGCATTAAATTAAATATTCCAAGAGCAGCATTGGTAAAAAATAATGAATGTATAAAAGTTCTATTAAAGTGTAAATTCAATACATAAAAAATAACTGCCAGTACTAAATTAAAAATTGGCCCTGACAGTGAAATTATCAAATCTTCCTTAAATGAAGCTTCTGCTAAATCATCAAGCCTTAAAGCAGCACCAAAGGGTAAAATTTCAACATTACCGTTTTTAAATCCAAAATATCTTGCTACAAAATAGTGTGTGAATTCATGAAAAATAACCATGGCAAAAGCTATGAATAGATCTCCGTTAAAACCTATAAACACTAGTAAAACAATATATGGTATAAAAAATTTATTAATTTTAATCAAAAGATCACTCCAAGTTTATTGCTTAGGTATATAAAAATAAACAACAATTTAAAAATACATAGTATATTTTTTGAAGATGCCTTGTAAAAATTAAATATTTAAGTATTGCTGTGGATCAAGATTTTCACCCATATATATTAATTCAAAGTATAGTGAAGGAGAAACTACTTTTCCCGTATTACCTGATTTTCCAATAATCTGATCTTTGTTGACTTTATCACCTTTTTTCACTTGAAGGGAGTTCATATGAGCATATTTTGTCTCAATACCATTTTCATGATCTATAACCAAATATTTCCCCAGCGTTTTATCCTCTCCTGCTTCTTTTATGAATCCATTATAAGAGGCCTTTATATCTGTATTTAATGAGCATTCAATATCTATTCCCTTATGGAATTCAACTTCACCTGTAGTACTATTTTTCATTTGACCATATCCTTGTAATACTTTGCCATTTACAGGAACTGTAAAATTATTAGTTATATTTTCCTTAATAGTTTTACCTCCCATAACCTTTGTTCTAACACTATCAATCCAATTTGTTGCCTTGTTTTGAAAATCTGTAATATTATCGCTCTTAACTGACTTCACTAAATTATTTACATCTATACTCTTTATATATAATATTGCGGATTTGTAATCAAAATTCTCATTTACAATATTTTTAGAATAATTATATACCATCTTTGTCTGTGGATTAACATAAAGCTTACAGGTAAATGCAAGCAGAAAGAGAACTACAGTACCTATAAGTTGCATTTCAAAAGTTCTCAAAAGCTTTCTCTTGCTAAAAATAGATTTTTCAACATTAGACTGTCTTTTATAAGGTAATTTGTTCTGGCCGTATCCCTTTTTGGATAATGCATTATAATAATTTTCATACTGGCTGTTAAAACTCCCCATATTTTCCTCCCAATTATAAATTCATACAATATCATATATATTTATTTAATAATTTTTTATGACAAAAAAACTGTTCTAAATAGATAGAACAGCTTTTTTAATGCTTTTTATTTTTTAATCTTCATTTTTCTTATAGGTATATTTGCCACAAGCGCTGGTGAATTTCCATCCTGCTCCTCAACTCTTGTAAGTTTTACTTCTACATCAGAATTATCAATCTCCACATATTTAGCTATAACATTCATTATTTCACCCTTTATCAGTTCAAGAAGCTCTGGAGACAAATCAGCTCTATCATGAATTAAAATTAACTTTAATCTTTCATTGGCTACATCCTTTGAAGAAGGTTTACTTGAAAATAATTTAAATAAATCCATACCCCTATCTCCTAACTACTTAAATTTAAATAATTTTTTTATAGCTGCCATAATGCCATTAGATGTTTCATCTTCTTCCAAAGAAATAAAAGGAACCTCTTCTCCTGTTATCCTTTTTGCAATATCTAAAAAAGCATGCCCAGCCTTGGAATTGTTATTTAAAACTATAGGCTCCCCTCTATTAGTAGAAACTGTTATATCCCTATCATTAGGTACAACCCCAATAAGCTTTATTGCCAAATTATCTATTATGTCATTAATACCCAGCATATCACCTCGCTTAACCATTTCAATGTCTATTCTGTTAACTATAAGCTTATGATCTTCTAATCCTCTGGCATCTAATTTTCCAATTACTCTGTCAGCATCTCTTACAGAAGTGACCTCAGGGTTTACCACCACAATTGCCCTGTCAGCGCCTATAACTGCATTTTCAAATCCCTGTTCAATTCCTGCTGGACAATCAATTAAAATATAATCATATTCATTTTTAAGTTCATTTACTAAATTAAGCATTTGTTCTGGATTTACATCATTTTTATCCCTAGTTTGGGCCGTTGGAAGCAGAAACAGATTATCATACCTTTTATCTCTTATAAGTGCCTGCTTTAATCTGCAATTTTCCTCAACTACATCTAAAAGTGTAAAGACTATTCTATTTTCAAGTCCCATTAATACATCCAAATTTCTAAGGCCCGTATCACCATCCACCATTACTACTTTCTTTCCCATAGCTGCAAGCGCCGTACCAATATTTGCTGTAGTAGTAGTTTTTCCAACTCCACCTTTTCCAGATGTTATTACAATAGCTTCTCCCATTTAATTTACCTCCATTATATGAATTTATTAGGTGAATAAGGTTCTACAATTATAGTGTTTCCTTTTATTTTTGCTACCTCAGGATAATCGGGCTCTTCATCGTTTTCTGGCGCCCTTGTCATTATATTAGCTATTTGCAAAACCTTAGGTTCTAACCTAAAAGCAGCTATAATTGACTTGTCATTACCGTTTACACCGGCATGTACATCTCCTTTAAGACTTCCAAGCACAATAATATTTCCTGCTGCAAAAATTTCAGACCCAGGATTCACATCACCTATTATAACTATATTTCCAGTATAATTTATTACCTGACCACTTCTTACGGTTTTTCTGAAAAATTTAGTTCTTCCTTCATAAACTCCCGTAAAAATTCTACTTTCATTTTCTTCAATGTCCTGAAATATACAATCCTTTATAAGAAATTCTTCGAAGAGAATATCCTTTAATTTTCTAAGCTCTCTTTCACTTATAAACTTAAGTTGTGTAGTAATTTTCAATGTACAGCCCTTATAAAATCTTTTACCTCTTGAAAGCTTTTGTTCTAATTTTTCCAGCATATCACTGAAATCTTTAAATGCATTCATATCAATTAGTACATTTAGGCCATCTTTATTTCCTTTTAGCACAATTTTGTCTTCATCCATAAATACTAAACCTCCAAAGGTTTTTAAGCTTCCTTTATACATTTCAACACAATTTGTTAAAAATCCTTCTTTTATAATTAATTTTTTAAAATAATTATAGGAAATCTTATTAATTAAATGTCCAATCTCAAACTTATATACATAAATAAATTTTTACAATAAAAAAACACCATAAAACCCGTGTAATTTAAAATTGAGTTTTATGGTTATTTTAGATAAAATATATATCTTTTTTATTTATCTGCTGGTCTTTTTGTCACATCTGTTGTCACATCAAATGGATAATTAGCCTTAGTAAGCTGATCTCTAAAATACCCTTCATAAATCCCTCTTGCCACATTTGCTGCCTGGCTGCCATAGCCCCCATCAAATATGACCACTGCTACAGCTATTTGCGGGTTATCTGCTGGAGCATAACCTATAAACCAAGCATAATCTGATCTGCCTATTGTATTTTGTATTTTTACATCACCTTGGGCAGTACCAGTTTTACCAGCAGTTTTAATATCAGAAATTTTTTACTATACTCTAATCTATCATATACGTCAATGGGCTGAATTTTTTTAGTTACAGCTCCATTAGCGTCAGTAATATTTCCATTAGATAAATCAGTTTCTAGATTTAGAAGAAATTGTGTTGCATTTACATTTCTTTGGGATGCAATATTATAAACTGTTCCAAAATTTTCAGGTATTTCTATGCCCATAATTGGATTTCGATTTTTAGGATCGGCACCCAGCCCAAACTGCCATGCATATTTTGCTAAAGCATTATCTAAACATTTTGCAATCTTTTTTACATAAATCTACAAATATTTGAACTTTATATTATATTTCAATGTAATTCATTAAAAATCCTTCTCTTATGTTTAAATTTTTTTAATAATCGAAATATTTATTCTAAAAATTTAAATGGATTTTGTAATAAAAAAACATCATAAAATTGAGGTTTAAACCTGAATTTTATGATGCCTCTAAACTTATATATTTTTTATTTATTTGATGAAGTATTACTTGCACCTGTTGTTGCAGGTAAAGTAGTATTTATATCAAATGGATAATTCATTTTAGTAAGCTGATCTTTAAAATAGCCTTCATAGATTCCTTTAGCTACTTTGGCAGCTTCACTACCATAGCCACCATCAAATATAACTACAGAAATAGCTATTTGTGGGTCATTAGCCGGTGCATAGCCTACAAACCACCCATAGTCTGACCTGCCTGTTTTTGCCTGTACAGTAGTATCTACCTGCGCTGTACCAGTTTTACCTGCCGTCGGAATGTAATTGTTAAAACCACCAAGAGCTGCTGATGCAGTACCATCTCCTCCTGCTCCACCTGTAACCTGACTCATACCCTGCATAATCAAGCTTCTGGTTTCAGGACGCATGTCAACTTTATTCAACACCTCCGGCTTGGTTTCACTTACCACTTTTCCATCAGCATCTTTTATCTTATCCACTAAATGAACCTTATATCTAGTTCCTCCATTGGCAAGAGTGGCTATATAATTTGCCATCTGTACTGGAGTAAAATTATCTATACCCTGACCTATGGAAGCATTATAAATATGATAATTATATTTAGGTGTCAAATCTTCAATTGCCATTCCCATTTGCTGAATTACTACCTTATTTACAATATCATTTATATTAGCGTCACTTAAGTTCTTACCAGTTTCCTGAGATAACTGTTTAAATAAATTAGTAAGAGAAGTAATATAAGGTTTATTATTTTGAGTAAACTTTCTACTCTCATCTACATTTTTAATAGTATTTTTTATGGAATTCTTTATCTGTGTTTTAATATCTGAAACCTTTTTACTGTCATTACCTCTGTCATATAAATCTACCTGTGGTAATTTATCGTTGTAATAATCTGTACCAGTATTCAAATACTGTTCTATATTTAAAAGAAACTGTGTAGAATTAATGTTTCTTTGAGATATTGTATTATACACCTGACCAAAATTTTCAGGTATTTCAATTCCACTACTTGCATTCCCCCCATTTGGATCAGCTCCTAATCCAAATTGCCATGCATATTTTGCTAGAACATCTTCACCTTTCTGATTTTTAAGATCCTTTCCCACAGTCATAAAATATGGGTTACTTGATTTTTCTAATGCTTTAACTATGTTAACATAACCATTAGGTCCATCAGATCTAAATTCAATAACATTTCCACCGTCACCTACAAAATATCCTTGATCATTAACTGTTTTGTTTGCATCTATAACTCCCGTTTGCAATCCTGCAACTCCAGTCAAAGGTTTAAAGGTAGAACCTGGTGGCAACAGTGACATAGTAGCATAATTATATAGATATTTAGGAAAATAATCAAATCTATCTGTTCTTATAGTAGTATTATTTTTAATACTACTATCTATAGGAAACATATAATCAATTAAATCCTGCGGCATTCCCTGTGCCTTTGCCAGTTGCTCATAATCAGGACTAAAATATTTTTTTATCTCATCATCAGTTAGTCCACTGGGATTTGAAAAATCATTAGGATTAAAGCTAGGCAGACTGGCCAGTGCCAAAACCGCTCCTGTATGAACATCAATAACTACTGCCGCTCCTCTTGTAGCATTCTTTGTTCTCTGATCTTGAATCTGTCCCTTATTCTGTAAATATGTCATTTCATTTTGTAATGCCTGTTCTGTAGCATATTGTACATTTGCATCTAAAGTAAGCTGTACATTTTCTCCTGGAGAAGCCTCTCTGCTGGCCAACTTATTAGTAATTCTTCCCTGTTTATCAATTTGAACTATGTCTCCCCCATTGGAGCCCTTCAATCTATCCTCAAGAACCGCTTCAATTCCAGAAGCACCTACATAATCACTGCTGACATCATAACCTTTTTCAGCATACTTCTCCTGATCTGTAGAGCTTATCTTATTTATATATCCCAAAACTGAAGAAGCAAGAGTTCCATAAGGATAACTCCTCATAGGCTGAATGTCCACATTTATTCCAGATAAATCGGATAGCTTTTGCCATAATATTAGTGCTGTATTTTTTTTAATATTACTGGCAATAGGTACTGGTTTATACCCAGAAAAACTATTCATCTTTATGGCATCTTTTACCAGTAAATATCTTCTTAATTCATCTACTGTATATTTACTGTCAAGCTTTGAAACTCCTGAAACTATTCCGTAATGCTTATCATCTATAAGCGTATTAAATACTTGTTCTGGAGTCAATTTAAGAAGTTCACTGTCAAGCTTGCTTGTTTCTGCTGGTGTTAAATCAGTTTCCTTTTTGCCCTTAAATTCTGTTTTTAATATAGAATCCTGAAAACCTCTATCCTTTAGAAATCTAAGCTGCAAAGTCTGTATGCTCTTAGGATCACTGGCATTAAATTCAAATCTGAATGGATTAACTTTTAATGCAAAACTATCATCTTGATGTTCACCATTATCATCTAATATTTTAAATATCTTTGACATGGTAGAAAAAAATTGCTTTTCACTGTCATCAGTATCCATAAAAGTAACCTCATAGCTCTGGATGTTGGTTGCAAGATTTATACCATTCTTATCTGTAATTGTTCCTCTAGGACCTTCCTGTGGTATGAGCTTATGAGACTTAGTATTAGCCGTTTCACTGTAATACGTTCCCATATTCACTTGTAAGTTAAATAGCTGTGTTCCAATAGCGGAAAAGGCAATTATCATAATTACAATTAAAACAGTATACCTATCAAATATTTTTTTCTTTTTTTTATCCTTTATCATAACATCCCCACTCTCGTAAAATTTCCAATTAAATATATGTACTCTTTTTTACATAAATCTAAAAATATTTAAACTTTTATTATATTTCAACGTAATCTATTAAAAATCCTTCTCTCATGTTTAGTGTTTTTAAATAATAAAAACATTTATTCTCAAAATTTAAATAGATTTCATAACAAAAAAGCATCATAAAATCCATGTAGTTTAAACCTGGATTTTATGATGTCTTTAAACTTATATATTTTTTATTTATTTGATGAGGTATTGTTTTCACCTGCTGTTACAGGTAAAGTAGTATTTATATCAAATGGATAATTCATTTTAGTAAGCTGATCCTTAAAATAACCTTCATAGATTCCTTTAGCTACTTTGGCAGCTTCACTACCATAGCCACCATCAAATATAACTACTGAAACAGCTATTTGTGGATTATTAGCTGGTGCATAGCCTACAAACCAACCATAGTCTGATCTACCTGTTTTTGCCTGTATAGTAGTATCTACTTGAGCCGTACCAGTTTTACCTGCAGTTTGAATGTAACTGTTAAAACCACCAAGAGCTGCTGCTGCTGTACCATCTGCTCCTGCTCCACCTGTAACCTGACTCATACCTAGCATAACCAAGCTTCTAGTTTCAGGACTCATGTCAACTTTATTCAATATCTCTGGCTTAGTTTGACTTACCACTTTTGCATTAGCATCTGTTATCTTATCCACTAAATGAACCTTATATCTAGTTCCTCCATTGGCAAGAGTAGCTACATAATTTGCCATCTGTAATGGTGTAAAATTATCTATACCTTGACCTATGGAAGCATTGTAAATATGATAATTATATTTGGGTGTCAAATCTTCAATTGCCATTCCCATCTGCTGAATTACTACCTTATTTACAATATCATTTATATTAGCATCACTTAAGTTCTTACCAGTTTCCTGAGACAACTGTTTAAATAAATTAGTAAAAGAAGTGATATAAGGTTTATTATTTTGAGTAAATTTATTACTCTCATCTACATTTTTAATAGTATTTTTTATGGAATTCTTTATCTGCGTTTTAATATCTGAAACCTTTTTACTGTCATTGCCTCTGTCATATAAATCTACCTGTGGTAGTTTATCACCAGAATAATCCGTACCAGTGCTTAGATATTGTTCTATATTTAAAAGGAACTGTGTGGAATTAATATTTCTCTGAGATATTGTATTATATACCTGTCCAAAATTTTCCGGTATTTCAATTCCTGTACTAGCATTTCCTCCATTAGGATTAGCCCCCAAGCCAAATTGCCATGCATATTGTGCTAAGGCATCCGCACCCTTCTGGTTTTTTAAGTCCCTACCAACAGTCATAAAATATGGGTTACTTGATACAGTTAGTGCTCTAACTACATTAACAAGACCATGCGGACCATCAGAAAGAAATTGAATTTTATTTCCACCATCTCCAGTAAAATATCCTGGATCGTTTACCAATGTGTTTGCATTTATAACCCCTGATTGAAGTCCTGCAACTGCGGCTAAAGGTTTAAAGGTCGAACCTGGCGGCAACAAGGACATAGTAGCATAATTATATAAAGGCTTTGGAAAATAATCATATTTATCATTTCTTATGGTCGTATTACCCTTAATACTAGTATCCACAGGGAACATGAAATCAATTAGACTTTGAGGCATACCTTTAGCCTGTGCCATCTGTTCATAATTAGGATTAAAATATTGGCTTATTGCACTTTGATTTACTCCATTTGGATTGGCAAAAATATTTGGATCAAAGCCCGGAAGACTGGCAAGTGCCAATATTGCCCCAGTGTGCACATCAATGACTACTGCTGCTCCTCTTGTAGCATTGGTTGTATTTTGATCTCCACCAACTGTTCCTTGTTTCTGTAAATATGTCATTTCATTTTGAAGCGCCTGCTCTGTAGCATATTGTACATTTGCATCTAAAGTAAGCTGTACATTTTGTCCTGGATTTGTAGGTTTAGTGGATAATTTACTAATAATCCTTCCCTGCTTATCTGTCTGAACTACGTCTCCTCCATTAGTACCTCTTAGATTATTTTCAAAGGCTGCTTCAATCCCTGAAGCACCAACATAATCACTGCTGACATCATAGCCTTTGGCAGCATATTTATTTTGGTCTGTAGCACTTATCTTACTTATATATCCAAGAACTGAAGAAGCAAGAGCTCCATAAGGATAGCTTCTCATTGGCTGAATATCTGCATTTATTCCAGATAAGTCCGATAACTTTTGCCAAAATATAAGAGCTGTGCTCTTTTTGATATTACTTGCAATAGGCACAGGCTTATATCCAGAAAAACTATTCATCTTTATTGCATCTTTTACTATTAAATATCTCCTTAAATCATTCACAGTGTATTTGCTATTGACTTTTGAAACACCACTTACTATATTATAATTTTTTAAAAGCTGATTAAAAACCTGTTCAGGCGTAATCTTAAGGAGTTCATTGTTAAGATCACTTGTTTCCGAAGCTGTTAAATCTGTTTCCTTTTTACCTTTAAACTTACTTTTAAGTATTGGATCCTGAAAACCTCTATCCTTTAAAAATCTAATTTGCAAGGTCTGTATAGATTTAGGATCACTGGTATTGAATTCAAATCTGTAGGGATTAACCTTTAGCGGAAAGCTGTCATCCTGACTTTCACCATTATCATCTAATATTTTAAAAACCTGTGACATGGTAGGGAAAAACTGATTTTCACTATCAGTAGTATCAGTAAAAGTGACCTCATAACTCTGAACATTGTCAGCAAGCTTTATTCCATTTTTATCTGTAATTGTTCCTCTTGGACCTTCCTGCGGTATGAGTTTACGAGCTTTAGTGTCTGATTGTACAATATAGTATGCGCCATTTGTTATCTGCAAATTAAACAATTGTGCTCCTATAGCCGAAAATGCAATTACCATGATTATAACCAAAACAGTATATCTGCTTAATATTTTTCTTTTTTTTCTATTTTTTATCATAAAATCACCACTCTTAAAATTTCCAATTGCGTATCATATAATCTTTTTTACATAAATTAAATATACATTTATACATAAATATTGCTATAAAGAAGCTATATACTGCAACGAATATTGCATTATATACATTCATTTGTATATGAAGCATATATAGTATTACCCAAATCAATATTCCCTTTAATAGAGTTAATGCAAATATAGCACAAACAGGCATTAACTTCTTCTCCTTAAACAAGTTCCTGCCTATTTCTCCTGCGAGTACACATAAAAGCATATTAAGCAAAGTATTAATTCCAAAAGTGTTAAGAAAAAATATATCTTGTAATGCCCCAGTAATTATGCCAATCACCATTGCCGACCATCTATCATTTATAATGCTGTAGCTTAGAGCAAAGATAAGCAGTAAACTAGGATAATATCCATAAACAGCAGCGAAAGGCATAATGGCATTATCTACAATTGTAAGTCCAAAAATCAAAATTATTAAAATTAAAACCTTTTTCATTTATATCACCCTAGTACTGTATTTGACTGGTATTCTTTGGTACAACAATGAATACCTCTTGTAATTTATTAAAATCCACAAATGGTTTTAATATAGCATATTTAATAATTTTAGTGTTATCAACAGCTACACTGGTAACTTTTCCTATTGGCATATCTTTAGGATAAAAGTTACCAACACCAGAAGTTACTATAGTATCTCCTACCTTTACATCTGTATCTTGATTCATGTTGTCCAGCTTAGCTAATTTATTTTTACTAGCATCTATATATCCATCTACAATACCATCCATAACACCAGTACTTTGAATCTTACCTGCTATTTGAACATTTGGATTATTCAAAGCTCCAACCTGGCTCCAATTGTCTCCTGTACTTATTACCTTACCTACAATTCCATCAGGAGTAGCCACTACTAATCCATTCTTAACTCCATCATTTTTACCTTTGTCTATTATATAAATATCTAATAGACCATTTGCACCGTTACTCGTAACATTACAGGTAATATAATTATATCCTTGATTTTGATGTATAAAATTTAAATCACTACTTAATCTTTGATTTTCTGCTTGCAGAGAATCATATGCGGATACCTTTTTTTGCATATCTGTATTCTGTTTCTTTAGCTGCTCATTTTCCTGTTTTATCTGAGAAAAATGGGTTATAAACCCTAGCCAATCTTTTACATTACTCATTCCTTTATAAATAACACCCTGTACTGAATTTAACGTAACCCCCACACCATTTTCCACTAAGGAAGCATTTTGTCTTTTTACACTAAAGCCTATTAGCACCAAAAAGCTAACTGACAGAACAATAATTGTTACTGCCAGTCTATTTTTCACAAATTTCATCTTTAGCCTCTACTTTTACTTATCTTATCAAAGTGCTCAAGAGCTTTACCTGCTCCCAATGCTACACAATCAAGTGGTGCCTCTGCTATATGTACAGGCATATGGGTTTCGTTATTAATTAAAGAATCTAATCCTCTAAGGAGTGCTCCTCCTCCTGTTAGCATTATACCTATATCCATAATATCTGCTGCAAGTTCTGGTGGGGTTTTTTCAAGGGTAAGTTTAATAGAATCTATTATAGCTGATACAGGCTCTTTTAAAGCTTCTCTTACCTCTGCTTCAGTTATCTCTATATTCTTTGGAAGACCTGTAACTAGATCTCGTCCTTTTATTTCCATAGTTTCTTCTACATCTGAAACCTTGTAAGCCGATCCCAATTGTACCTTAATATTTTCTGCCGTTCTTTCACCGATCATTAAATTATATACCTTTTTAATATAGCTTATAATTGATTCATCCAGCTCATCTCCAGCAACTCTCAGAGATTTACTAGTAACTATACCTCCAAGAGATACTACTGCAACCTCTGTTGTACCACCGCCGATATCTACAACCATACTTCCCTTAGGCTCTTCCACAGGTAAACCTGCACCGATAGCAGCAGCCATTGGCTCCTCCATAAGCTGTACATCTCTAGCTCCAGCTCGTTTAGTAGCTTCATCAATAGCTCTTTTTTCTACCTCTGTGACTCCTGATGGGAAACAAACTATTATTCTAGGGCTTGCAAAACTTCCCTTTGAAGTTACTTTTGCAATAAATCTTTTAAGCATACTTTCTGTAACATCAAAATCAGCTATAACTCCATCCTTTAATGGTCTTATAGCAACTATATTTCCCGGAGTTCTTCCTATCATTTGTTTTGCCTCATTACCAACGGCAAGTACAGTTTTTGTATTTGTATTTATAGCAACAACGGAAGGTTCTCTCAAAACGATTCCCTTTCCCTTAACATAAACTAAAGTATTTGCTGTTCCTAAGTCTATACCCATGTCTCTAGATATACCAAAAAATCCCATTTAAATTTTTCTCCTTTCAAACTTACAAAATTCCTTTTTCCTTTAAACTTACATAAATTCTATCACCAATAATAACATGATCTAAAAGGTCAATACCTATTATTTTACCACATTCTTTTAACCTATGAGTGATATTAATATCCTCAGCACTAGGTGTTGGATCACCTGACGGATGATTATGACATATTATAATGGAAGCGCTATGAGCTAAAATAGCACTATGAAACACTTCTCTTGGATGTACTATAGAAGAATTCAAACTTCCAACAGATACATCTACTATTCTGATAACTACATTCTTTGTATTCAATAAAATAACCTTAAGTACCTCTTTGTTTAGACTTCTCATTTCCCGCATCACCAAATCAGCAGCATCCTTAGGCTTTGAAATGCTATAGGTATCTCCAGATCTATATGTACCAAACCTTCTTGTAAGCTCACCTAACGCAATTATTTGTACTGCTTTAGCCATACCTATTCCATCAATTTGTAAAAGTTCTTCTACATTTAAGTTCAACAATCCGTCGAGCCCACCATTAAGCTTTAATAACCTGTTTGATAAACTTAGAATATTTTCCTTAACTGTACCACTTCTCAATATAATAGCTAAAAGCTCACTGTTAGACAAAACCTCAGCACCATATCTAAAAAGTCTTTCTCTCGGTCTTTCATTTTCGGGTAAATCCATAATTTTAAGAGAATTAGCCAATACTGTACCTTCCTTTATAGACTTATTCCCATCTCCCCAAACATTTTACTCAATTTATTAAGTGGTAATCCAACTACATTGTAAAAGCATCCAGTTATAGATTCTACAAAAACTGCAGCGTTACCTTGTATGCCATAGGCACCTGCTTTATCTAAACATTCTCCAGAACATACATATTTCTTAATCATTTCATCAGTCAAAGCAGAAAACTTCACCTCTGTGCACATATAATCTGTTTTCGTCTTACCAGAATTTAAATCCAGTATTGCAACACCAGTATACACATTATGAATATTGCCACTTAACCTCTTTAATATTCCAAATGCATCATTTTCATCTTTAGGTTTCCCCAAAATAAGATTTTCAAATGCAACAACTGTATCACAACCTATAATAAAAGCATCTTTTCTCTCAGCTATTGTATTTTTAACTTCCTTTGCTTTGCTTTCTGCCAAAGTCATAACGTATTTAGGAACATCACCTTTAAACTCAATTTTCTTTTCATCGAAATTACTTGGAATAACTTTAAAATTTTCAGTAATTCTCTTTAAAAGCTCTATTCTCCTTTCAGAGGACGAAGCTAAAATCAAATTCATACTTTCACTTCCTAATATTTTTTATATATCATTATTACTAATATTACTCCCATCAGGATAATAATATTGACATTAAAGTTTGCTGCTCAATGTTAGACTTAAAAGCTTAATAACAAGAAGATAGGTTTAATTGTACATATAATAGACACACCCTTTAAGAACTAGCAATCTAAAACCTTGTACGGCCTATATAATTACAATGCTCACGCCTATTTCTATCAGCAAAATAAGAAATATGAAATATTTTGAGTCTTTACCAGTTATATTGCCATATCCCCCATTAAATTGAACCTTTCTGTGTCTAATATAGTTTATCATTTAATATACCTTTAAACAAGTATTTATATAAGTTATTAATAAAAATTTTTTAGTTTGTTTTCAATTAAAAAGTCTGCTTTTTCGCAGACTTTTAGCTATTTAGACAATTTTTTAAACTGCGAATACAAAAATACTTTGTCCGCATTTGCATTATCCTTTGAAAAACTTGCAGGAAGCTTATCTATATGTTGTTTCATTTCTTCTAGAACTATTTTATTTTTATAATTTCCATCTACTTTATCAAGTTTTTTGGTCCAATCCTTTAGCGCAGCAGTTTGAACTTCTTTAACATCTTTATCATAGGTTTTGTTTATAACTTGTAAACTTGCATTTAAAATACTTATTATTTGTGAATCACAGACATCATTTTTACTTAGACTATAATTTATATCCTGTGCCTCAAATTTATTATCCCCTAAAAGTTTTACAGCAGCATCATAATCCTTTTTATTATCGTAAAAACCAAACATAACTCTTATATTTCCATTATCCTCAACCTCAAAAGGATTTCCAATTTTACCAAGCTTATTCATTAAATCCTGTGCATTTTCTTTCTTTGTAAATGTACCACATTGTAAAAATACAAAATCTACTGAATTATTCTGATTAAAGACTGCTTTACTTTGTGAACTTCCCACTACACTGCTATTGTTCTTTAAGAATATATTTGATATAAGAGTACCAATTAGTATTGCACAAATTAATACTATAAATACGGCTACAATGTAAAACTTGTTACCTTTTTTTTTTCTTTTTATATCATATCTAGTATATCTCATCTTCTCATCCCCCTAAATTTTACTACTATAAAATATATTTTAATATAGTAAAATTTATACTAGGAATTTAAGATATATTGATCACTAGTTATATATTTTCTTTTTTAATATGACTGCATTTCCATTATTACTCTCGTTCATAAAAAAATCATTACTTATTCTTACCATTTGAAAACCACTATTTTTCAATACATTCAATATTTTTTTATCCTTTACTGAAACACCTATTAGAAAGTCTTCTATACCAAAATTATGTAAGAAATACTTTAATATTTTATCTAATATAATATTTCCTTCATTATTATCTAATGAAGCTGATTCCATAGCAAAGCAGGATGCCCATACTATATTTTTATTTTTAAATTCAATTCTTCCTCTAAAAATTCCAATTATATTATTTCTTTTTATTATCTTTAAAAAAATTTCACATTCACTCATGTAATATTCTAAAAATCTTTCGTAAAATTCATTGGTTCCTAAATAATCATTACTATTGTATAGAAAAGATTTTTGGTTATTATACCACAGTTGTATATGTTTAACATCTTCTCTTTCTACACTTGAAATACTAAAATCCCCATATTTTATATTTACATCAAACATACCTCCACCTCTTTTCTTTCTATTATTTTAATTCTACACAAAATCATAATTTCCTTTTACACTGTAAAAATATATAACCTAAAAACCCCTTTTATTAACTCAATAAACTTCTTAGTTAAAGGGGATCTTTAGGTATCTGAAAATAAATAATAAATTACGGATATATACAGGTATTGCTACAGAACTCTCTATCAATCTTCTTCATCAAAATCTATTATAGCTGGCATGGCCACAATTGCTGGTCCAAAATTTTTAGACCGAAAACCTCTCATGTTCTGAAGTAGCAAATCCTCTTCATAGGACATATTCCAATCTATATTTGGATTATAATTATAATTTACGTTAGCGCCGTACATGCTGCCAAAACTATAATCATCGTTAAATAGAAAATTTCTTTCCATTATAGGGAAAAAATTTTTTCCATTATTTATTAAAGAAAAAGCTGGAATTTCACGAAAATTTTCATAAGGAGTATCATAAGGACATTCATATTCATAAGGTCTAGCAAAAAAATCACTATTATAATAGTTTTTGTTCATTTATCAAGCCTCCTAATAATATAATTATTAATTATAACATTGATATAAAACTTACTTATATTCTACTGAGCGTTTCTTACTAAAGTAAATCTTATTCAATATATATGCATGAGGCGTAAAATAAATACTGTTAAATTATTATCCAATGGTAATATTTTCTATATTTTTAATATATGAAACTCCTCTTCGATTTTATTTAAATAAATTTTCAGCATAAGCTTTAATATTATCTGGTATTTCATATGAAAATAAATTTTTTATATCTTGTAGTGATTTTATTGAGTAAGTTAAATTAAATCTTAGCTTATCACCTTCCAACTTAAAGTCGCTGATTTTAAAGGGTTCAAGAATTTTTCCATCAATATTAATGGAATTATTAGTATTATTAATTGTCATATAATTTGAATTACTCTTTTTTAATCTATTCAACACTAAATTTTTAGGTATGGAAATACGCCCTATCTTAGCACTTTTTAAATTTAATACTAACTTATCTCCACTTGTAAATGGTATAAATTCTAACATGTATTGTGTTGAGATTTTATTAAATAGATAAGAATTGATATATATACTTATACTATCTGCATTTATATCCGTTTCCATTGCATTAACCTTTATTTTATCTTTTATAGCTCCATATAAAAGATTATTTAAATCTTTTTCAGTTAATAAAAAACCAATATGTAAATTATTATCCTGTCTATCAAATTGTATTGTATCCAGTGATTTGAAAAAATTATCTTTAGTATTTGAACTAATGTCGCTATTGTTCCATGCTATTGATCTTACAGGACTTATTAATACAATAAGTCCTAGTATAATAATTATTATAATCATTCCAAGACCTGCTAATTTCTTCTTATTTAACATCTAACTCTGCCCTCCTAATTTACTATTAAGTAATATTATTTTAACATCCACATTTTCAGTTTTCAATTTATAATTCTTTATACCTATTGTACCTGTATGTTTATTGGTATATAATAAATACACTTATATTACATTATTATCATAAGGTAAAATTGTAAGGTAACTATTTTTTTGATATAATATTATCAGCATTTCAATAGTAAAATAACTATGATTTATTTAAATAAACAAAATTATATCTCAAGTTATGAGGGGGAAAATATAAAATGGAAAAAATAGCAAGTTTTACAGTTAATCATTTAAAATTAAAACCAGGAGTATATGTTTCAAGAAAAGATACTATTGGTGAAAATATTATTACTACTTTTGATCTAAGATTTACAACACCTAATCTTGAACCAGTACTAAATACTGCTGAGATTCACGCAATAGAGCACTTAGCTGCTACTTATTTAAGAAATGACAAAGATATTTCAGCAAAGACTATTTATTTTGGACCAATGGGGTGTAGAACAGGTTTCTATTTAATACTTGCTGGAGATTATGAATCAAAAGATATAGTAGATCTATTAATTAATTTATTTAAATTCGTGGCAGATTATGAAGGAGAAATCCCAGGTGCTGCTGCTAGAGATTGTGGGAATTATCTTGATATGAATCTCCCTATGGCTAAATATGTAGTAAAAAAATATCTTAATGAAGTACTTTTAAAAATTACTGATGAAACTTTAAATTATCCTCAATAAAATATGTTTATATCTTTAAATACTAATTTAAGAAAGTTGCGAACTAACTTGAAAGTTTCTGTTCATTAACCAGTGAAAGCTTTTGTGGCCGTAAAATCCCCAAATACATGGGATTTTACGGCCACAAAAAGTTAAAGATTTCACTTCGTGAAAGGTGAAAGATTCAACGTCGCTTCGCTGATTGAAAGTGAAAGATTTGGCTTCGCCAAAAGTAGCAGTGAATTCTTTCACTTTTAATCGAAGCGAAGCCAAGATTAAACCTTTCACCTTGACGCCCCAGCGGCAATCTTTCACTTTTTCACCGCGTAAGCTAGGTGAAAAGCTTTCACTTGTTAATGAGTAAAATCATCATTTATTAGTTTTTTCAATCTTTATAGTTAGTTCGCCCTTTCTCACAAATACGTTGTAAATCAACCTAATAATTATCGTCAATATTAACACTTCTTGATGCCACAATATCTATACCTAAGCCCAAAATATTTTCAATGATTATATCACCCTTTTTAACCGGTGCATTTATTTCAATCTCCTTAACCGGTTTAACAAGATCTGTGACAATACTTTTTGAAACAGGTTCTTTACTTCTAACGGGAAGTCTTTTTATATTTCCTCCCTTTATATTTATAGTAGTAGTAAATATTCTAACTGGATTTTCAATTTCTTGAATAGCATAATTTTTACCTTTTTCACATCTATTACCAGCAACCTGATAGTTACCCTCTTTATTTTCTGTAATACTTATTTTACAAGCCGTCGGGCAAACTGTACAAATTAATTTATCTATCATTATTCTACCCCCATAAAATAGATTTAAAATCTTAAATTACATCATTTCTATATGGCCAACTGAATCTAAAAATTCTAATGGAAATGAGCTTAAATATAAATATTCTTATATTAGATTAAGTACAAAAACTAACTGCTAAAATTAGACCTCACATAGATAGCAGCATTTATTCCTGCTTTTTCCGCCTCTTTAGTTACATTATCCACCAAATCATGTACTTGTACTACATTTCCACAGGCAAAAATTCCTTTTTCACTGGTTTCCTTTAAATCATTTATTTTTATTCCACCTTTTGTTCCAATTTCAATACCAACATTCTTTGCAAGCTCTGTTTCCGGTATCAAACCTGCAGACAGAAGCACTGTGTCACATTCATATTTTTTCTCTGTTTCTGGTATTGAAATACCTTTTTCATCTACTTCACATACATTAACTGCTTCCACTCTTTCTCTGCCATATATATCTGTAATAGTATGCTTTAATAAAAGTGGAATGTTAAAATCAGAAAGGCACTGAATAACATTTCTGTAAGAACCACCTGGCGAATCAGATTTTTCAATTACACCAATAACCTCCGCGCCTTCCAACTTCATTCTGCGAGCCATTATAAGTCCTATATCTCCAGCTCCCAAAATAATTACCTTTTTACCAACCATATAACCATCTATATTAATAAGTTTTTGAGCTGTTCCTGCCGTAAATACACCCGAAGGTCGCTTTCCAAAAATTCCTATAGAATCTCTAACTCTTTCCATGCAGCCTGTGGCTAAAATTATTGCTTTGGCTTTAATTTTTATAAAACCGTCTTTTTCACTGCTGGCAGTTATATTCTTTTCCTTGTCAATACTTAGTACCATAGTATCTAGCTTGTACTCTATTCCTAGTTCATTGACCTTATTGATAAATACTTCTGCATATTCAGGACCTGTAAGCTCCTCTTTAAATATATGGATACCAAATCCGCTGTGTACACATTGCCTAAGTACTCCACCTAATTCCTGTTCTCTTTCAATAATAAGCACGCTATCAATTCCATTATTTTTAGCTTCCACAGCTGAGGCAAGTCCCGCAGGGCCACCACCTATAATTACAATATCATAATTCTTCAAGATATACCCGCTCCCTTAATCTTTAAATTCCATCTATAAGACATATAAAAATAAATAGTGAGTCAAACTAGTTATCTATTTGAATATGCCTAAATAGAAACTTCAAAATAAAAGTTCTCACTAAATTAGACTGTCATTCAATAAGATATATGAACCTTTATTGTCATATTCAATTTCACTCATACTTTTTCCAAGTTCTCTAGACAAAATCTCCAGAATTTTAGGTTCACAAAAACTCCCTTGACATTCACCCATAAGGGCTTTCGTTCGATTTTTTACACCCTTAACTGTAGTTGCTCCACAATTTCTATGTATAGCGTCTACTATTTCGCCTTCTGTAATCATCTCACAACGGCATATTACTCTGCCATATTTTGAATCCTTTTTAATAAGTTCTTCTTTTTCATTGTCATTAAGCTCTTTAAATCTATAAATTTTTCTTCTTTTAGGATTAAAATCTGTTTTTTGTGTTATGGCTTCATAATCTCTTTCAAACACATGCTTAACCATGCCTGCTATCATTTCTGCAATAGCTGGTGCACATGTTATACCCTGGTCCACACTGGCTGCATTTATAAATCCTTTAACTTTCTCTGATTCCCCTAAAATAACTTTTCCACTTTCTTCTTTTCCATTTAATCCAGAAAAGCATCTGATAATATTGTCAAAGGGTATTTTATCACTTAATCTAGACATCTTTTTCTTTAAAATTTCAATTTTATCTGCAGAAGTTTCAAAGGATTCCTTATCAGATGCTGATTCAAACACCGGCCCCATCATAATATTTCCTCCTACAGTAGGCAAAATATTAAGCCCTCTATCGCCTTCTTTAGGGCACCTATTTACAAGATGTTTAAACATAGGTCCAATATTCTCATTAAATACAATAAATTGTGCTTTCTTAGGAATAATATTAAATTTAGAATTCTCCACCAAGGAATTGTTTATTTTATCTGCATAAAGCCCAGCACAGTTTATTATACACTTTGCCTCTATAGTATTATTTTTTGCAATTACCTTGAATCCCTTATCCAACTTTTTTATATCCTCTACTTCACTGTTGAGAAATAATTCAGCTCCGTTGTCCATGGCATTTTCAACCAAGGCAACTACCATTTGAAAAGGCCACAGGCAGCCACAATTTGGAGAATAAAATCCAAACTCAAACTTTGAATCTATATTTGGTTCCAGTTCAGCAATCTCTTCTCTATTTACTATACGTACTCCTGGAGCATTACTTTTAACGGCTTTGGCATGCATATTTTCTATCTTTTCTCTATCCTCTTCATCAAAACCTACTGTAAGGGAACCCATTCTCTTAAAGGGAACCTCTAATTCCTCACAAATTTCATCATATATTTCATTTCCCCTTATAAGCAATTTTTGATTTAAACTTCCCACAGGCTGACGAAACGGCTCATAAATATTACAACAATTTGAACCTGTTGTTCCATTAGATACGTCGCTATTTTTTTCAACAATTGCAATAGATACATTGTACTTGGAAAGTTCTCTAGCTATAAAAGCTCCCACAATACCAGAACCTATAACTGCTACATCATACATATTATCACCCTTTCCTTTAAATTTCTTAATTACCTAAGCCTTTTCAATAAGTAATTAACAAAATATATGCATATCTTATTTAATTGCATTATTTATCTTTAAGAACCTAGGCAAGTTTTTATTTACTTTATTAGTTTTTTCATGAATAAATACTATAACATTTATTGATAATTATACTACTTTTTATTAAAAAATGTCATAGGAACAAACTATAATGAATTCTTAAATTCCACTTTCACTTTCAGTAATTTTCATTATAAATGTTGCAATTTTATCGTTCTAAATATTCACGCATTTTACTTATATAGCAATATACTCCTGTTATTGCGGTAAAATTATTTTAATATTGAAATATTTTCTCTTATTAAATACAAAATACTGTTAATACATATAAATTTTAAGTTTCTAAAAGCAATTTGACTTATTTAACCAATAAGTTTACCATAAGAATAGATTTACATATGTAAACTTTATCCGATGACTAGTCGCTGTAATACTTCACCGCACTCTGTGAAAGCGATTCACACAAAATCCAAGATTTTGGTTCTCTGCTTTTCTAAAGGTGGAGATAGCAGCGACACGTACCTGGATAATTCATCTAAACTTGCTGGGAGTACAAAAATTCCCACCAAGTAAGATTCATTGATAAATCTATTGCTTATATATAAGTTACAATGAAAATTATACTTTTGATTAACATTTCTAATAGATGATTTTTAAATTAGATAATTACATAGTGGAGGGTATAAGTATATGAAAAAATCAGAAATTAAAACTTTAGCTTTATCTATAGGTATGTTAGTATTTCTAAGCGGATGCAGTATAAAAAAATCTAATAATCTTTCTAATAGTTCTAGCATTCCAAATAACAATGTTAAAACAAATGAAAGCACTTCTTATAGCAGTAGTTCCTCTGAGCAGACTCCAGGTTCTGTAAAAATTAAATATAATCTTAACTACATACGTAAACTAGCTAGTAATCAAGTAGCTGTATGGATAGAGGATTCTCAAGGCAACTATATTAAATCACTCTATGCCAGTAAATATACCGCTGATGGTGGTTACAAACAAAGACCAGAAGCTCTTACAGAATGGATTTCAAAATCAGGATGGAAAAATGCCACAAAAAATGAGATAGATACTGTTAGTGGAGCAACTCAAAATCCTGGAAACATTAATCTTACTTGGGACTGCAAAGATGAAAAAGGTGCTGCTGTTAAACCTGGTAAATACATTTATATTGTGGAAGGTAATATTTACTGGGGAAGTCGTGTGCTTTACAAAGGCGACATAGAGATAGGAAATTCTGAAAATACTTCTAATGCTAAGGCTAATTATATAAATAAAGATTCCTCAAATAATGATACTCTTATAAAAAATGTTTCTGCAGAATTTACTCCAAAAAAATAATTTAAAAACATATTTTTTATTCTTTCAATTGGAAGCGCTATCAAACTTAATTTTTAATTCACAAACCTAATAATATTATATTGCATTTAACCTAATGTGTTATCCATCCCCAATCCTCTATAGGAAGAAAACGGATATCACATTAATGTATATGTAAAGATATTTTATTACAATATGTACATTATAAATTAAGTTGTTAACCCAACTATAAACCACACTAATACAAAACTTATTAATATGGTCATATTTGATAATATTCCTATAAATTTTTGGTCATAATTAAATTCTATTGAAAAAGGTATAATTGCTGAAGCTGTTGGTAAAATAAATCCAATAAGTAGAGTATATTTAGACATCTTATCAAAAGGTGAAAATATAAAAAATATAATTCCAACTGTAAAACCTATGATATATCTTAATGCTAACACTGAGGCAATATCTTTAAATTGTCGTAAATCAAATTTAAAGCTTAAATATATTCCCAAAAGTAATAATGACATTGGCATATTGGCTTTAGATATGACGCTGGAAAAATCGATAACCATCTTTGGTAAATGCACCCCTAGGATATTTATAACTACTGAAATGATATATGTAAGCAAAGGTATCGATTTAAATACTTTGCCTGCTGTCTCTTTAATATCCAGCTTTCCAGCTTCATCTGAAAAATAACTTGCAATAATATAGCATAGTCCAAATATTATAAAAGAATTTCCTAAATCAAACATACCAAAATATTTTACACCTTCATGTCCCCAAATTGCCTGAACCAACGGGTAAGCAAAAAGTCCTATATTAAAAGCAGGTAGCAGCATAAGAAGAACTCCTTTTATTCTTCTCTTTTTTTTCCTAAATACATATAAACCAATTCCCATCATAAAAAATCCATATAACATATTTATAAAGGTTAACTTAACAAGAGAAGGTTCAACTTTTAGAGTGCTAAAAGTATTTATAATAAGACATGGCAGTGTAACATTAATTACAATTCTTGCAAGCCCTTCACCATCTTCCTCCTTAACTATATTTAATCTTTTACAAAGGTATCCCAATACTATAATAAGCATGGAAATTAAAAATTGACTATTGATACTATTCATAAAAATCCCCCTAAATGTAAAACTTCATAAGTTGTAAAAATGTTTTAAAATTGTTTTTGTAACCATTTGCATATATTACACAATTTAAATCCTATCACATAAAACAGTATAATAAAACTATACAAATAAATCAAAAATTATTTACAAAAAATTTAATTATTTATACCTAACTTAATCCATAAATATTAAACTCTTGTAGTTATCAATAAAGTTCATTTAGTGTGAATTGGTATCTCTACTAATTTTAGATAATTTATCTATATATGCCACTGCTATTATCGTACTTATGATTAGGTGTTTATTAAATTAAATAATCATAGGATAAATTAAAATATATCTTATGAAAAATCACAAAAATTGATAATATTTTAACAAAATTACTTCTATTTGACATCCAAAACAATAGTGCTATGATGAATTTATAAACTATTAAAACTTAAATGGGGTGGTTTTATTATGGTATTAAAAGAAAATAAAGATATTGAAAATGTAGTTGACAGCGCTTACAAACTATATATAGACGGTAAATGGATTGATAGCACTGAAAATAATACAATAAAGAGCTATAATCCTGCAAACGGCAAATTTTTAGCTGAATTTGTGGATGCAACTAATGATGATGTAGATAAAGCTGTAAATGCAGCTTGGAAAGCTTTTCATGAATGGAAAACAGTAAGCCGTGAGGAAAGAAGCAGGCTTCTCCTAAAAATTGCTGATTTAATTGAAGAAAATGCAGAACATCTAGCTTTAGTAGAAACCCTGGATAACGGTAAACCATTGAGAGAAACTCTTAATGTTGATGTGCCAGCCAGTGCAGATCATTTTAGATATTTTGCAGCAGCCATAAGAACTGAGGAAGGAACCGCTCAGGACATTGATAAGAATACATTGAGCATTGTTTTAAAGGAGCCTATTGGTGTTGTTGGCCAGGTTATTCCATGGAATTTTCCAATACTTATGGCAGCCTGGAAAATTGCTCCTGCACTAGCAGCTGGAGACACTATAGTCATTCATCCTTCTTCTTCTACTTCTTTAAGTCTTCTAGAACTTGTAAAGCTTATTGGCAATATACTCCCAGCAGGTGTATTGAATTTGATTACTGGAAAGGGTTCTAAATCTGGCGATTATATGCTTAAACACCAAGGTTTCAGTAAACTTGCCTTTACAGGTTCTACAGAAATAGGTTATGAAGTGGCAAAGGAAGCTGCAAATAAACTTATACCAGCTACTCTTGAACTTGGCGGTAAGTCTGCAAATATTTTCTTTGATGATGCTCCTTTTGAAAAGGCCATTGAAGGTGCACAATTAGGGATACTTTTTAATCAAGGTCAGGTTTGCTGTGCAGGCTCTAGATTATTTGTTCAAGAAGGTATCTATGATAAATTTCTTTCCGCTTTAAAAGAAGCCTTTGAAAAAGTAAAAGTAGGCCTTCCATGGGACATTGAAACTCAAATGGGTGCACAAGTAAATCACGGCCAACTGGAAAAAATATTAAACTATGTAGAAATAGGTAAAGAAGAAGGTGCAACCCTTATAACTGGAGGCTATAAGATTAATGAAGGTGAACTAGATTCTGGCGAGTTCATTAAACCAACACTTATTGCAGATGCTAAAAATGACATGAGAATAGCTCAGGAGGAAATCTTCGGACCTGTAGCCACAGTAATAAAATTTAAGGATGAAGAAGAAGTTATTAAACTGGCAAATGACTCTGAATATGGTCTTGGAGGAGCAGTATGGACAACAAATATAAATAAAGCTTTAAGAGTTGCTAAAGCAGTGGAAACAGGTAGAATGTGGGTTAATACTTACAATCAGTTACCTGCTGGTGCTCCTTTCGGTGGATATAAAAAGTCTGGAATAGGAAGAGAAACCTATAAATCAATTCTTGGTGCCTATACTCAAACCAAAAATATATTTATAAATATTTCAGATGATAAGCTTGGTTTATATTAAATATTAGTACTTCAACCATATATAAAAAATAGAATTTCTCATGAAAAAGAGCTGTATCACAATGCATATGTAGGTATTGTGATACAGCTCTTTGGTCATTCTACTATTAAAAATAATTATTAAAACCTGATTTTTAATAACTGAATTAGGCCATTCTCAAATTTAATGAATATTTATTACCTTTTGAGCAGCCTCCTCTTTTTAATATAAAGCATATACAAATATTATTTAATCAGTAAATAATATTAATTTTTTTGTTAATAGCAATTATTCAGTCATCAATAATCACTATAAAAAATTGATTATTTACTTTATAAGCCTAAAATTTACTATTTTTTGTGATTTTTTTATCAGGTCTAACTGGCTTATAAAATAAAAAAAATTAGATAAAGGAAAAAAATTTTAATATATATATACCTATAAAAATTGTAAACATGGAAAAAAAAGTTGATAAAATAACCACATCTCCTGTAAGCCTATAATCTGAATTCATTTCTCTAGCCATAATATAAGAAGATACTGCCGTAGGCGCACAAAATAATATAAATAACGATGCTAATTCGTTTCCTCTAAAACCTATTAAAATTGAGATAATCATTAATAGGCAAGGTAAAATTACAAGTCTTCCGACGGCAGCAATTAATGAATATCTTAAGTTTTTTACTACACTCTTAAATTCTAATTGTGCTCCTAATGTAATAAGTGCTAAAGGTGTACCTAGTGATGCAACCTCTGATACAGTTTTATCTATAAACATTGGCAACTTTAAAGAACAAGCTTTCATTAAAATAGCTATAACTGAAGCAATTATAAGCGGATTCTTTATTATACCAATTATAGTAAATTTAATCTTTTCTTTTATATTTATGTCACCATTCTCATCAAAGGCAGCTAAAATTACAACAGCTAAAAGATTATATGTAGGAATAGCTACTGGCAATAAAAGAGCTACATATTCTATATTAGATTTTCCAAGCATATTTATTCCAATAGGTATGCCAAGCAATACAAAATTACTTCTATATATTGTATGTATCATAGCCGAAGCTCTCTTTTTATCTTTTATGAATATTGGAATTATTATACACAATACTACTACGGAAATAACTATACTTAAAAATGCAAAAAGCAACAATTGACTATTAAAAGATTTTCCTACCTGTGCAGAATATATTTCATAAAAGAGAAGTGTAGATAAGCCCACTTTAAAATTAAATTTTACAGCTGTATTTATAAATTTCTCATCAATAAGCCCTATTTTTTTTGAAAAATATCCTACTGCCATAACTAAAAATATTGGCACTATTGCATTAAAGCTAAAAATTAGATTATTCAAAAATATTCCCACCTTAATTTAAGTAGTATTTCATTATATTATAATTCCAAAATAAGCTTAAACATCAAATAAAATTTAGTAATTTAAATTCATGTGTATATTAAATTCTGAAATTGTTTACCTATAACATTATATCACTTTATTAAATAATTAATAAAGAATATAAGTATTAAATATTCAGTAAGCATAGCCATATCTGATAATAAAATTTATGCAAAATAAAAAACTATCTCTAATGTATATAATACATAAGAAATAGTTTTTCTTTTTTAGTACTAAACAGCCTTTTTTATTTATTGTAAATTTTAAATTGTTTTACAAGAATCAGCTTTAACATTACTCTGACATTTAGTTAAATCTTCATCAGGAACATTATGCAATTCTATTAATTTACTAAGATATTCTGTATTAAAGCCTGCTATTAAATTATCACCTATTTCCATAAGTGGTCTTTTAATTAATAGCGGATCACTACATAAGAGTTCAAGTGTCTCTTCAGCTGGCAAAACTCCAGGAATTATAGTACCATTTTTAACTGCAGTAGCATTTGGGTTATACCATTCTTTAACATCAAGTCCCTTTAAATAAGGATAAAGTGTGTCTGGCGTCCATTTTTCAACTAAAATAGAACGTTCCTCTACAGCATGTCCTGATGATGTAAGTAAAGCCTTTTGTCGTAATCCTCCCTTGCAGCCTGGTTTAGTGTAGAAAATAATATGTGACATGTAATTTCCCTCCCTCTTGCAATTTAATCATATAGGTAATACGTCTAAATACTCATGTTTAGATAACATTAATTATTATTTAATATTAATTATATATATTTTATCATATTATTACTATTTTTCAATAGTATTTTCCAATCTTTCTCTCTTTTCTAAAATAACCGAAGTACGAGCCCTACTAAGTAAGTTACATTAATAGTATTTACTATAATATAATAATTAAATAGTAAGTTATTTAAAAATACGTATTACTCCTTCATCATTCATTTTCTTTAATATAGTTACTAAAATTGGTAAAAGAAATAATCCAATAAATCCCAAAAGCTGTGCACCAACAAACATACATATTAATGTAACAATTGGGTGAAGTCCTATTTGATTTCCCACTATTTTAGGTTCTAATACCTGTCTAATTATCAGAATAAGTAAATAAAGACTAACTAATCCAATGGCCAAACTGATATTGCCCGTAACAATGGATATAATTGCCCAAGGCAATAGTGTCCCTCCTGTACCTAAAATGGGCAGTATATCAATTATTGCAATTAGTGCCGCAATTAATATAGAATTTGATATTTTTAATATAGATAAGCCTACGGACAGTTCTATAAATGTAATTGTAATTAAAATAGCATAGGCTCGTATAAATTTTAAAATTGTATCAACACCATTTTTTTTAATATTTATTATAATATTCTGATTCTTTTCTGAAAACTGCCTTAATATAAATTTAGTTATCTTGTAATAGTCAATGGTAAAAAAGAAGGATGAAACAATAGTAAATAAAATTTTTATAAAAAAAGATGGTATACCTCCCGCAACACTCACAACAGCTTTTACAACAGTTGAAGACATAGATTTGACAAATGATAAAATAGAATCATTCATGTTCTCAAAGCCATTAGATAGCCAGATATCCGTTTGTGGAACAGTTTTTCTAAGCCATGCTACCCCTTCTTTTAATATTGGCTCCACAGTATTAATATAAAATCCAGGCAAATTATTAAAAATTTCTTTTATAGATGTAAATATTTTTACTCCAAATAAACTAATTAACATGAAAAATATTAAATAGAAAATTATTAAGGTAATAATAGAAATCCAACTTCGCTTTATGTTACCTTTTTTTGTAATATAATTTATAACAGGTTTTAAAATTAAAGAAATAAAAAAACCGATTATAAATGGTATAAATATTGGAATTACATATTTTAGCGCAGCAAATATGAGAGTGTAAAATAATCTGTGTAAACTCCATAAAGATGATATAATTATTCTTATTAAATGGAGGGTGCACAGATTATGTCTTTTTCAAGAAAGGAACTTATTAAACAACTTATTAAGGAAACAAAGCCTACAAGTGCAAAAGATGTTCAAGAAACATTGAAAGATCTATTCGCCGATACGCTTAAAGAAATGTTAGAAGCGGAGCTTGATGACCATCTGGGATATTCTAAATATGACTACAAAAATAAAAATACATCTAATAGTAGAAATGGACGAAGCTCTAAAAAGGTAATTTCAGATCTTGGAGAATTTCAACTTGATGTACCAAGAGATAGAAACAGTAGTTTTGAACCGGAGGTTGTTAAGAAAAATCAAACAGATATATCTGGAATTGAAGATCAAGTTATTGGTATGTATGCAAAAGGAATGACTACCAGAGATATTGCTACTCACTTAGAAAACATATATGGTTTTGAGGCTTCGCCTACACTAATATCTGGTATAACAGATAAAATTACTCCTATAGCTAAAGAATGGCAAAATAGACCATTAGAAGCCGTTTATCCTATAATCTTTATGGATGCCATACATTATAAAGTTAAACAGGATAATAGAGTCATAAACAAGGCTGCTTACGCAGTTATTGGAGTAAACTTAGATGGTATTAAAGAAGTTTTGGGAATTTGGATTGGAGCTAATGAAACATCAAAATACTGGCTCTTAGTATTAAATGAACTTAAAAATAGAGGGGTTAATGATATACTTATAGCTTGTGTTGATGGTCTTAATGGATTTAAAGAAGCTATTAAAGCGATTTATCCTCGTACTGAGATTCAGAGATGCATAATACATCAAATTAGAAACTCTTCTAAATATGTATCTTATAAAGATTTAAAAGCATTCAATGCAGATTTAAAACTAGTATATACATCTGCAACAGAAGATGCAGCCTTAGCGGAGCTAGCTAAATTTGAAGAAAAATGGGGAGATAAATATCTTATTGCTATCCGCTCATGGAAAGCTAATTGGGAAGAACTTTCTACATTCTTCAAATACCCGCCAGAGATACGAAAAATAATATATACTACCAATGCAATGGAAAGCTATAATAGACAATTAAGAAAAGTAACCAAGAGTAAAAGCGTATTTCCTTCAGATGATGCTTTACTTAAAATGCTTTATCTAGCAACAATGGATATAAGCAAAAAGTGGACCCAATCTATACGTGGATGGGCTCAAATACTAGCTCAATTATCTATATATTTTAGTGATAGGCTTGAAACTGTAATTTTTTAAATTTACCTATAATCTTCTAGTCATAGCTATAATGCTTTACTGTAAAAATATATAATAAATATAAAAAACTAGGTTTTTATATTTCTAATACCAAACCTAGTTTCTCATAAAAACATCTAATTTAAAATTTCTTATGGCAGTTTACACAAAATTATTGACAGACTCGCAAATATAAGTCCAATTATCACAAGCATATAAGTTAATCTTATAATAAAATTCTTTTGTTTTTGTATATCCATTTTTTTGTTGCCTCCATTCGTACTCAAATGTTGTGTAAATAGACTGCTTTCCCTTTATTACATTAATTATCCTATATCATATCTTTTAAAAATATCCAATTTAAATCTGTAGATAATTCTTCACTATAACTATATCCATAGTCAAAATCCTTTAAACTCTCTTTATTGTCAATATAATTTTCTGTTACATATCTTACCATAAGTCCTCTGGCTCTTTTAGCATTAAAAGGAATGATTTTATATGTTCCATTCCTATATTCTTTAAAAATTATATTTACAATTTTTCCATTAAAATTATTAATATTTACCACTTGTGAATATTCTTTAGAAGATAAATTTATTAAACTTTTATCTTTCTGATTTTTTATTTCTTCATTTAGATAATTTGTAATTTTATCACTCCAGAAATTATATAAATTATTGCTCTTCTTATTTTTTAATTTAATTCCCATTTCCAATCTATAAGGCTGTATAATATCTAAGGGTCTAACTACTCCATACAATCCAGATAAAATTCTCAAATGCTGCTGAATAAATCTTAATTCATCACCATTGAATTTTTCTGAATTTATCTGTTTGTAAACTTCACCATCATAATAAGCTATAGCTTGTTTTGAATTGTCCATATTATGAGTTTTTTTCCATCTGTGATATCTTACAATATTTAATTCTGATAATTTATCACTTATTGCCATTAAACTAGAAAGTTGTATGGGATCATACCTTTTAAGCTCCTTGATCAAAACTTCAGCTTCTTTAATAAATATAGGTTCAGTATACAAATCAGTGGCTATGTTTTTATGTTCATTCATACTTTTAGCTGGCGCAATTATCTATATCATTTTGTTAATTTCCTCCAAATACATTTTATTACACTAATCTATATACATAAGTTTATACTAATTATACTATAGAATAATTAGTATACCATCTAATTAAATTTTCTACGTGCCTTTTTGTTAATTCAAATAATCTTATTTGAATCCTTTTTAATTTCACTAAGTTATATAACTTATTAGAAACATACATCTGAATTATACATTTTTAAAGAATAGAATATTACAGAAACTAATCGTAATAAGGTAAATGATAAAAATAAAAAGCACTTAATCTACCATGAAGAAGACTAAATGCTTTTTTGCCTTATATTAATAAAATATTGTGACAAATTCCATTTTCCATTAAAAAATTCGCCTTTTTAACAGGTTTATATTTAACTTAATATAATCATCTTATTTTAGAACCCAAATACTGGCGCCATAAAATAAGCAAATAATCCTAAAACCACCACATAAGCCACACAAAATTTTAATGTTGAATTTAATATTTTTCCTTCTTTTCCAGCAAGACCTGTAGCCGCCGTTGCTACGGCTATACTTTGAGGTGATATCATCTTTCCAGCGGTTGCACCTCCAGTATTAGCTGCTGCAAGCCAATATGGATTTAATCCCAAAGATTTTGCCATTTCAACCTGAAGTCCACCAAATAAAACATTAGCTGAAGTATCACTTCCAGTTACAAAAGTTCCAAGAGCACCAATTAATGGAGCTATTACTGGATAAAATTTTCCCGTTCCTGACACCAAAACAACGGCTATAGATTTTACCATTCCAGAATATCCCATAACTTTTGCCAATGCCAATATTGAAACTATAGTGATTGTAGATTTACTCATCTGTCTAATTGTATTTATAAAAACGTTTACTATTTCTTTAAAGCTAGTACCCTGAATTAATCCACCAATAAAGGTTGCTATTATAATTAATGTACCTGGATTTGCAATCCATAGAAATGAGTATGGTTTAGCACTTACTCCTGTATAAATCTGAATTGATGTTTGTATATTTGATAATGCGCCACTTATTGGCTTAAATAAAGAGCTGGTAAATATAATAAATGTAAAAATCAAAATAAATGGAACCCATGCTAGAAATCCTTCTTTAAAAGATATTTTTTCAACTTTTTTTGATGCAGAAGATTTATAAAATACTTTAGCTATACTTATAGTAACTACCAAACAAATAACTGAACCTAGTATTGCTGGTAATTCTGCTCCCAAATATTTAGCCGCTACAACTTCTGGTATTGCAAAAGAAAGTCCTGAAGCTAAAGATATTAAAAACACCCCTTTTATAGACTTCACACTTTTCCCTGTAAGCATAACTAAAATTATTGGAACTATAATAATTAATAATGTTAACTGTATTCCAACTGCATAGCTTAATGTATTTACATCTATATTAGTTATCTTAGCAAGTGTAGAAACAGGAAGTCCTATGGCCCCAAAAGCTGTAGGTGTTGTATTTGCAATTAGACATATAATTGCTGCAAATATTGGTTCAAATCCAAGCGCTGCCATTATACTGGCAGGTATAGCTACTGACGTGCCAAACCCTGCAATAGCTTCAAGGAAGCCACCAAAGCCCCAGGCAAGAATAAGAACTAAAATTCTTTTATCTGTGGTAATACTAGTCATCATCTTTTTAATTATATCCATACTTTTTGTATAAACAGATAGATTATAAGTAAACACAGCAGCAATTATTACAAGCATTATAGGCCATATTGCCATTGCTGCTCCTTCTAAGGATGCAGTTATTGACTGTGCTAAAGGCATTTTCCAGACAATAACAGCTAGAATTATAGTTATCAGTAATGTAGCTGGGCAGGTTTTATGGCCTGGCATTTTTAATGCTACTAAGGAAATCATTAACCATACAATTGGAATCAGAGCAATAAAAAATATTACGTAAATATTCATAAATTTCTCCCCCTATTTATTATGCCACAGGATAATGTGGCAGCAATATGATTAATATATTTTATCCTATAACTTCTTCAACGCCATAAAAAAAGCGACAATGTCGCTTTTTATTTAACCTTAGGCTCCACAGGTAGAACATATACCTATGAATATTCTCATTATAGGAAAATATATTTTATCCTTTTTCTTTACTATTTCTATACTTTGCATCAATAATATAATAAATTTGTATTAAACGTTTTCATTTTATGAAAACTATATTACTACAAAAAATAAAAATGTTGAAACAATAAAAAATGCTACATAACTACTTATAACATCTCCTTTAATGAATTATTACCAAAATTCTACTTGTTATTTCTATATTATCATTATATTGTAATAATTGCAATAATAGTTATTTTTCAGTAAAATAATTTATAGCTGCGAATTACTATAAGCTATTCTATCTACCTATTTTATGATAATTAAAAATTCATTTTAACTTAACTACTATTATCAAAGTATGCAAAAACATCGTTAAATTATTACTTATATGTAATAAAAATTCAAAATTTATATTTCCATGCAATTACTCTGTTTAAATATAAATTCAGTAAGTAAATCCTGTAACCATTATTATCTCTATATTTGTAAATAGAATTATCCTTATAAATGATTTCCTGAAATACTTACCGAATTAAATTTGAAGAAATACCTTTTATTAGCATAAAAATACCATATATTAAGCATCTGTTATAATCTATTTGAGTATGACAATAACTTCATACAAACTAATATTGAACATTTTTTAGATATAAACCTTTTGCCTGAGCTATTGGACCGTATTCTTCTCTTTTTCTTTTATCTAATATTTTTTCTATATCCATGGATTTAAGCTTCCCTTTACCCACCTCCAAAAGAGTTCCCACAATAATTCTAACCATATTAAGTAAAAATCCATCTCCATTTACTTCTATTTCTATGATATCCTCTTTTTCTAATATGTTTATATAATTTATAATTTTAATGGTGGATTTACCATTAGGCTTTAAATTAGTAAAACTCTGAAAATCATGAGTTCCAATTAAAATCTCTGCTGCATTTCTCATTTCATTTAAATTAAGCCTCTCATCAGTATGGTAAGCATACTTTCTAGTAAATACATTTCTAAATTTATTATTATTTATTCTATATAAATAAGTTTTTGATTTAGCATTATATCTGGCATGAAATCTTTCTGCAGTATCCTCAATAGATTTTACTACTATATCTTCAGGTAAAAATTCATATAAATAGTCTAGCATAGTATTTACAGTAAGCTCACTATTAGTATGAAAATTTGCTATATAATTTTCAGCATGAACTCCTGCATCAGTTCTTCCACAACCTATTATTTGAATATCTTCACCAGTCATTTTAGATAAAACATTTTCTATTTTATATTGTATGGTTGACTCACCATATTTTTGTTTTTGCCATCCCTTATACTTGCTTCCGTCATACTGAATTGTCATTTTTAAATTTCTCATATAGTACCACCTTTGATCTATTTTCTTATCCATTGTTTATTTTTTCTAAGGACATCTTAATTATATAGTTTATATCAATATAAAGCTATTGCATTTTCAATATTCATTTTATTTTTATAGGAATAGGATATTTAAATATTATGGTGTATTTAAATTAGTTATTACAACACAATTACGGCCATTGGCTTTTGCTTTGTAAAGAGCTTTATCACTTAATTTACAAAGTATAGCAATATCTGTTTTTTCATCTGGAATCATAGAAATTATTCCTATACTTACTGTGTATTTTACTGTAACACATTCATTAGTTGAGCTTTCTTCAATGGTCTTTCTTATTCTCTCTGCAATGTTATAAGAATCATCTTTATCAGAACCAAGGAGTAAGATAGCAAATTCATCGCCACCATATCTGCCAAACAAATCATATTCTCTCAACTGTTCCTTTGTTTTATCAGCAAAATCTCTCAAAGTAATATCTCCAATATTATGTCCATATGTATCATTAACGGTTTTGAAATTATCAATATCTACAAGTAAAAATGAAATAGGTTCTTTTTTCTTAACAAAATAAGCTATACTTCTTTTCGCTCCATTAATAAAAGTTCTACGATTAAGAATACCTGTCAATTCATCGGTACTTGCCAGTTTCACAAGTTCCAAATCTATTTGCTCCTTCGATAGAATAACAAAACCAGTACTAGTAAGTCCCAACATCATTAGCATACTAATAAGAGTTAAAGATCCCGTTTCATAAATGCCTTTAATAAATGTAGTCATATACTTATATGGACTAATAGCTATAAAAGCTCTGAAAATTAGAATCATAATTACAAGACAACATAGAGATCCCATAATTCGCTGAAGTATAGAAGATTCTTTATTTTTCATGAGGCAAAACCCTGGAAAAGCTATTAATAAAACTATAAAGATTGAGATAACACTAATTCTTATATTTTCGACATTATAAAATACAGTAATACAATTAAAAATGAATATCATAACTATAGTTAAAAAAACATATATTGTTTTTATGTTCTTTTCAAAGACATTTATTAACATCAGTATGGCTATAGACTCAAATGACACTCCAAGTAGAGCTATAGAGTTTGCAATAGAAATAGATATGAAATTAGGTATAACACCTCTTAAAGCAACAAGACTCCATGCAATTAGCTCAAGAACTTTTGAGGTTGCAAACATATTTATAGATTTATCCATTTTATGATCAAATCTATATGCCATAATATAGATGATGATGAAAATATTTCCTAAAACAACAGGAATCAAAATAGTCTTCATATCAATATTAAAAACCATATATTCTACCTCCAATAAATATAAATTCACTGTATAATTCTATCATTGAATTATAGTATATACAATTCAAATTTACTTTAAAACCAAAGAACTACTGACATTTTTGATTATTATTTCATAAAATATATTGTAACTGATGAGCTTAGACATGCAAACCTCTATAATTTTTTATTCACATTAGGTAGATGCGCTGAACAAAATAAAAAATAAGACTATTTTAAAACGCATATTAACACATTTTAAAACAGTCCTACTTATTACAAAATATGATTTCATAAGTCTCTCTAATCTTTTTTTCAAATTCTCATCATATCCATTAAATATAATTATATATGCTTTTTAGCCTCTATGAGCTTTTCATTAGCTTTCTCCATAAATTCAATAGCTTCAACTATATATTTAGCAGTTTCTTCTTTATTCATAAGCTTACACTTTTCTACCCATTCATTAAAATTATCTTCATGAGATTTATTGTGTTCAACCCAATGATCAAGTAAAATTTTTAGAGTTTTTTCATCTTTATTTAGATTGTTATTATCAGTATTATCATGATCAAAATGATGATGAGTATGTTTGTTCGTATCTATGTTATTATTCATAAACTTGTCCTCTCAATTAAAAACTTATTTCTGTTCTATAATAATCTTATGATCTAAAAGCCTTATTTCTTTTAGCAGGCCTTCAATCACCTTTTTTTCTCCTAACAAATCGTATAAACACAATTTACCATCAGCTTCTGGAAATACATTAACTACATAATCCATCAACTTATACTCTCCTTCAGGAGTTATTAAATAGGCTGTAGATTCACACATTTTTATTATCTCCTTTTATCATTTTATTTTTAAAATGCAATATTAGCCAATTTATTTTTTATTACCTTTATCTCTTCTAAGGTATTTTTACACTCATAGGGAGATTTATTAACCCTATCAGAGTTTCCTACATCTTCTGAATAATGCATTGAACCAAGATAAACTTCTCTATCAATATTTTTCATTATATAATCCTCATCATCTTCATTTTTGATTTTATTTGCTACTACAAAAACTTTTTCAATACCAATATCTTTAGCAAGCTTCTTAACATATTTATAGGTTTGAATGCTTCTAATTCCCGGTTCTACTACTACAATAAATGCATCTACGCCTTCAGCTGTTCCCCTTCCAAGATGTTCTATTCCCGCTTCCATATCCATAATTACAATATCTTTATTTTGTAAAATCAGATGTGAAGTCAATCTCTTAAGAAGAACATTTTCAGGACATATGCATCCAGATCCTCCAGTATCTACTGTACCCATTGTAAGAACCTTTACTCCGTTATACTCTTTACAATACCTTTCTGGTATATCATCCACTTTAGGATTAATTTTGAACATCTTTCCAAATGTACCAGGACTAGACTTAGTTCTTTCAGCAACTAAATTTTTCATTTCTGATATAGGTACAATCTCATCTATTAAATTTTGAGGAAATCCAAGTGCCAAAGCTAAATTTTCATCTGGATCTGCATCTACAGCCAAAACCTTATAGCCTTCTTCTGCATATAGTCTGCTTATTATTGCTGCAAAAGTAGTTTTCCCTACTCCGCCTTTTCCTGTAATGGCTATCTTCATTTTTATCCCTCCTGTTAAAAATCTAATATTATATACGTATTTTGCTGCGTTTTTCATTAAGTCTATTAACTATTTGTTCAACTGTTTTATGTGGATCTGGTTCTACATAAAACTTTGCACCAACCCAATCTTCTATTTTATTGGTTAGTATATCTACTACCTCTGGACTTCCTGTAACCGGTGGAACTATTCCAAGCCATGTATCTATACCAGAAGATACTACATAAGTTCCAATGGCTAAAGCTTTTTCCGCCATCCATTCTGGAGCTGCACCTGCAACTGGTAAATCGCTTATATCCAAATTCAAATAATTCGCTATAGTTCCAATAAGTTCTAATATACGACTTATATCAACACAAGAACCCATATGAAGTACTGGTGGAATATCTAATAATTCACATACTTTTTGAAGTCCTGGGCCAGCATATTTTTCAGCTGCATCTTTTTTAAGTAATCCATATTTTGCTGCTGCTTGAGCAGAACACCCTGTAACTACTACTATAATATCTTTCTCTATTAGCCCTTTAATTATCTCTATGTGACCTTCATCCTGAACTGTATTTATGTTATTGCAGCCCACTATAGCGACAGCACCTTTTAAAATTCCTGACACTATAACATCTACTAAAGGTTTAACTGTCTGTTTTTCAGCTGTTTTTTCATCCACAAGCTTGTCTAGCTTATTGATTATCTCTTCAACACTATAGCCAACTTCTGCTTCAGATTTAAACTCTGGTATCATAACTTTATTTTTATCTCTATTTTTGAAATTTAATATAGCTTCCTTCAATATGTTTTTAGCTGTTTCTAATTTATTTTCTTCACCCATTTCTATATGAGTTGCCCCCTTAATACGGGCCTTTGATGAAGTTGTTATAAATTTAGTATGATAGTTTTTTGAAAGTTCAGCTAGTGATGGCAATATACACTGCACATCAACTATTACAGCTTCTACAGCTCCAGTTATTACAGCCAATTCCTGCTGCATGAAGTTACCTGCTAATTTAACACCATGTCTCATAGCAGCCTCATTAGCAGTGCAGCACATACCACATAAATTAATTCCATCTGCTCCTACAGATTTAGCAAGTTCCATCATTTCCGGTAATTCAGAGGCTTGTATAATCATTTCTGAAAGAGTTGGCTCATGTCCATGCAGTACTATATTTACTTCATTATCCTCTAAAACTCCCAAATTTGCCTGAGTAAATCTTTCCTGTGGAGTTCCAAACATTATATCACTAAATTCAGTTGCCATATAGGAACCTAACCAACCATCCCCTAATGAACATCTCATTGCCATCTTTATCATGCCTTCAGCATCAGCCATACATCCTATATGGGTTGAATGCATGACAGCTACAACTTCTCTATCTATGGATCTTGGTATCATATTTAGTTCTTTCCAGACCTGTTTTCTTTTTTCTGGGACAGTAGGTGGTAAGTTTACTTCTCCAAAAGCTCTGCCATAATCCTCTAAGCCTGCTTTTGCAACATCATGAGCTATATCGTATATGTCTCTATCTTCAGTCTGTATTCCAAATCTCTCGGCTACTTTCATCAGCTTAGTTTTGTCCTTAACTTTAATATCACCATCTACACTTGAATTATATAGATCAAGCGCTATACTTCTTCCATGATCTGAGTGAGATGCTGTACCTGCAGCTATCATTCTGGCAAAGTTTCTTGAAACTATAACATCTGCGGTAGCACCACATACTCCTTTTTGTACACCTTTACCTGGTACCGGACTTACTCTACAGGGACCTAATCCACAATTTCTACAACAGACTCCAGCTGTTCCAAAACCACAGGAAGTCTTCAAAATAGCTTTTCTATCCCAAGCAGTTTCAATTGACTCATCCTTCGCTTTCTTTATCATAGTTAAAGTACTTGGATCAATTGAAATCTTTTTTTCTTCTGACATATATTAATTCACCTCTTATTTTTTCTTTGGTTATTTGAAAATTATGTATAATTATCAAATTATTAATTTATTTTAGTATACATACTAAATTGTTAATGTTTTAATGGTATCATAAGCAATTTATACGCACAACTTTTTTATTATTAAGAAATTGTAACTTAATTTTAATGTATAATTCACTTAATTATGCAAGCAAAATATTATTGCATCGCTAATTAGGTTTAGTATATTACGATAATTTAAGTGTCACAAGTACTTACTTTTATGTAACCTATATTAAATTATCTAAAAGTAAGTAACAATTCATATGTAAATTATATTTTTCTAATTATCTCATTTAAACTTAGTTTGGATACAAACTCCTACTAAGTATCCAGTGACATGCCTCCGCTGTCTGTTGCTTTAGAAAGTTGAGTGTTACAGCGAGGCTAATCATCTGATAAATTAAACTTCATTATTGATATATACTGATATGTATTCCTTAATAATTTTAATGAATTTGTTCCAATATGCACAAAAAGATTACCTATATTTCATAGGTAATCTTAACTGCATTTGTTAATATACATTCTCATTTCTTTATCCCATAACCAGTGGCTATAATACTGCACCCTTAATGCTGGAAATAACAGTGATAGGTCCCTAGATAATTCATCTAAACTTAAAGGGAGTACAAACAAGCTCCATTTAAGTAAGATTCGTTGATAATAAATAATTATATATCCTATACACCATTACTTATTGAGGTGGTATATATTTTTTCTAGCAGAGTTAACGCACCAGTATATCCTATATAACTCCTGTTAATTACTACCTCAAAAGAAGATGGGCAACTAATCTCTACTATTAACCCCTTTAATTCTTTTATTACATCTCTTTCCCAAGCAGAAGAAAATATTATTGGTGTGCTGCTTCCGAAATCCGACTCTTTCAATTTCTTCTCAATTATATAACCATCTTCAACAAATTCAACTTCAGTAGATACATCATCTGCAAGACGCTTATATTCCTCTTGAATAGCTTGTCTATATTTTTCTGGCGGATTATCAGTTATAATCTGTTTTACTGGAATCAATCCAAGTTGATTTACTAAAAACTTATTTAAAGCTATATTATATGCACTATCCCCTATAACTGCATATTTAGAGGGTAACCCAAACCAAAATTCAGAAAAGAAATCAGAAAAATGATCAAGGAAATAATAATATCTATCTTCTTCCTTTTGAATAAACTCTTCAGCTTTTTCTTTATCTATTCCCGCAAAGTCAACAACCTGACGTATGAATTTTGTTGTCTCTTCTGCACCAATTGGAATAATAGGAATATGTAAATAAGGCTGATTATATTTTTCTTCTAAATGCTTAGCTGTTTTAACTCCTACCCAGGGAGAAAGTACTAAATTAAACTGAGCCTTAGGAATGTTCTTCCATTCCTCTACTCCTTTGCTTTCTGAACCAAATAAAATATTGACTTTAAATCCTGCTCCCTCAAGTACTCTTTTAATTTCAATAAAATCTCCACGCCAATAAGTATTAAAATAAGGAACTTCAGTCCAAAGATTTATTAATCCCTTTTCCTTTTCTCCATGATATTCTCCCACAAATTGATCTATTATAGCCTCAGTAACTATTTCATGGCCAATTAAATTATTTCCCTTAAAACCACCAGTCTCTGCAAATACAATTGGATAACCTTTTTTTTGATATTTTTTAACAATAGAACCTACATCGTCTCCCACAAGCTCTCCAATACAGCCGCTCAACACTACAAATAAGTCTCCATCCATTATTTTAAAAGATGATTTTATAAGGTCATCCAGCTTTTTAGCTCCACCAAATACAACTTCATTTTCTCCAGCATTTACACTTGGTATAACAGATGCCCCGCTATATCCACCACCTTGATATCCATTATTATAAGAAAGTATAAAATATTGCTTATCCACACAACCTGGTCCACAATGTACTAAAGGAATTCCCCTAGGAATTGCTGCTACAGTGTATGCTGCGCCTATGGCACAGGCGTAACGTGGGTGCACTATTGAATTAGTTTGTTCATTAGAATTTAATTTGCCTAACATAATATCTCCTTTTCTACAACAAAATTTCTTATTTCTTATTCTTCATCTAAAATTTCAGGATGCTTAGCAAGTATAAATGGATCTTCCTGATCTAACCACCACTTTGTATATGGTAACTTAACGTGCCTCTTTAAATTTTCACCAAATTTTTTATGAGCAAGAACTTCTAATAATGCCTCTCCCATTCTAATTATTCCCTGATATCCGAAAGGAAGATGCTCATCTCCTAATGGGAATGCTGGAATGCCAACCTTAGCAGCTAATGGAGCCAATCCATTGTGCCTGATAATTATAAAATCCGGGCTAACTCTCCTCAGTATTCCATAAAATTGAAATTGCTGTGTTTTACTTACTGTAAAATGCTCTACATCTCCATAATTGTCTACTAAGAATTTCAAGGTATCCTGCTCCTCATTTCCCCCATCATAAACAGGATCATGGTGGAATACCACAGAACCATTTACTTCAATACCCAATTCTTTTAAAACCGTAATTATACCATGAGCATAAGCTGAACCGGTTGCAACAAATCCTCTTACGCCCTTTAGTTTTTCTTTTAATTCATCTATTTTAGGTTTAACTCTTTCATGTTCCTTTTTAATAAATTCCTCTACTTGATTTTCTTTATTTACAAGTTTACCAATCTCTCTAAGCCAAGTATCTGTTCCTTTAAGTCCATAAGGCTGTGGTGCCTTAATTTCTGGAACACCATATTCCTGTTCTAATGCTGCTGCCATATAAGAACCTAATGTAAAACAAAATGTAGCTGATGCAGCTGCTTCTGAACTTTGAGCCAATTCATCCACAGTAGCCATATCTATTACATAATTTACTCTAAGTCCAATTGGGTTCAGCATTTCACTAAAATAATCAGTACCCCATAGAGCTATAATGTTTATTAAATCCTTTTGCTTTTTAGGATGCTTATTTACAATTTGTCTCAAAATACCATGTTGAGAAATATCAAATCCAGTACTCCAATGTTTAGATCTAAATCCTTCACAGGATAGAGGAATAACTGGAATTCCAAGTTCATTTTCAGCTTCTCTAGCTACACTGGCTATATCCTCACCAATGATTGCCGTAGCACAAGCCGCAGAAATAAAAATTGCCTTTGGCTTAAAACGGACCCATGCATCCTGTATTGACTGTCTTAATTTTTGTGTTGCACCAAAAACCATATCCTTTTCCAAGAGATTTGTACTTACAATCTGTATATTTTCTACCTTTTTTCCTCTACGAATTAATCCTATTTTATATCCTACATTAAATCTAGGATGAGCTGCTGAGCAACCTATAGATGAATGTTCAATCAAAATAGCATCAGGTATATTTCCCACCTGACATGCTACTATAGATTGGCTGCACATAGTCTGCTGATTAAATGGCATTTTTAATTCACAAAGCTTACAGCCCGTTCCTCTTTCACCGCCGCAGCTTTTTCCTTTTTTAAGTGCTCTAATTTGATAATTTGATTCTTTTACTAAATCTGATGCAGAACCATCCCAAGCAGTAATTGTGCCTAAACGCTTCTCACGATTTTCCACATCCACAAAATCCAAATTTATTTTCTTTACCTTTGCCATTTTGTCATCTCCTATTCATATTATGTATAGGTCACCGTAAAAAATAACTAGTAAGTATACTCGCCTAATTTATTTTAAAATGCCTAAAACTTCTTTTTATTGAATCACCTATTATGCTAATTTTACTGACTGCTTTAAATTGTATTATTTATACAAAAAAGGTTTTAAATCTAATTTATACAAATTGTAATTAAAATTATATACTCAATGGATGATAGCCAATAATAATTGTATACAAAATAGCTATTTTGATATGATTTTAATTTATTACAAATGTATATTAATTAAATTTAAAACCTCTAGTTTTCTAGTCAGTTTTAAAAAATTTATTATTATATCCCATATATTGTTCCTATTACAATATGCCTAATCTTATCAGTAAAACATATAAAACATATAAATTTAATATGTTTTACTGCTGAGATAATTATATTCTACCTAAGATTTTTTGTCAATACTGTTTTTGTTTAGTTTTTTCTATTTTTTATTTTATATATATTAAATATTTTCATTTAATTAGCTCCCTTTTTGAAAAATGTCTCTAAGCTTCCCGATTTCATATTTCACCAGCAAAGAAATGCTCACAATTTTAAATACTACCTCATAAAATATATTGTAGATAATTAATCCTGGAGGCTTATTAATGAAATATTATTGTCCTTTTGTTTTCGATCCACTTTATCCTCATATGTATCGAAATGAAAATACTATGCAGCCTGACCCTTATACTTATCCTGGAAATTTTCCAGGAGCGCTAAGGCTTATTGAAGGCGCAGTAGCTGGTGAAAGAGAGGATGAGCTCTTTTATGATTATTTAATAAACGCTGCCCCTACTCAGGAAGCTAAAAATATAATCGCAAGTATCAGAGATGATGAAATAAAGCATAACAAAATGTTTAGAAAGATTTATACAGAACTAACAGGAAAAGTATTACCCCCTACTCAGGATATGGCCTTTGAAAAACCACCATCATACTGTGATGGAATCAAAAGAGCACTGCAAGGAGAATTGGGCGCTGTTCAAAGATATAGACGAATCCTTTTTGCTCTTCAAAACAGAGTTCACATAAATATGCTTACTGAAATTATAACTGATGAGATTAGGCACGCAAACCTATATAATTTCTTATTCACATTAGGACGATGTGCTGAAAAAGGTGGAGAATAAATTATATATAAAAAATAAAATTAACTAGTCAGTATGCTAGTCTATTTCGTATGCTGCTACGTCAACAGAACCTTCAGATAGCATAACTATCCTCGGAAGCTGTTCCTTGTATGATCCAAAATATAAGCTGCATCTTTGACTTACTATTTATTTTCAGATGCCTTAAAAACGTTAACCTGGATGTTTATTATTAACGCAAAAAGCAACTATAGTAATTGAACTAACCAATACTGGATTAAAGTCTATTACATATAGTTGCTTTAATGTTGATTTAGGATATTTTATAGATAATTTAAATAAACATCATATAACCCTTATATATTCTTTATGATGTAAAATTTTTGCTTTTTTTCATAATTTATATAACTGGTTTTTAGACTAATAAAACATATTAATGTTTTATAAAATAAACTGCTATAACAACAGCACCTAAGATAAATCTATATATTGAGAATATTGCAAAGCCCTTGTTTTTCAAATAATTTAATAAAAACTTGATGGCTAATGCGCCCACTATAGCAGATGTTAAAACTGCTACAATAAATGAACCTTTATCTATAGGTATATTTCCCATTTTCTTTAGATGATATAAGGCATCTCCTAATATTATAGGAGATGAAAGTAAGAATGTAAACTTTGCAATACTCTCTCTTTCTATTCCCATAAAACGACCTGCGGACATAGTAATACCTGAACGTGATACACCTGGAACAACTGCTAATACTTGTGAGAATCCAACAATAAGACTTCTTTTTAAACCAATCTTCTCCATTTCAATTTCTTTACTACCAATTTTATCAGCATAGTATAATACTATACCCATTATAATAAGCATAATACCAATAAGTGCAGGATTTCTAAAATTCTGCATATAATTATCAAGAAAAACTCCAAATATGCCTCCAGGAATTGTAGCTGCTATAATTAGCCAAAATAACTTTCCATTTTCTGATTTTGGCTTTGTAAATCCTGAACTTATTAAAGATATCCAGTCCTTCCAGAAAAATAAGATAACTGCTAAAGCAGTACCTAAGTGTAATGCTACATCGAAAGCTACCCCAGGGTCTCCCCATCCAAAAAACCATGGAACTAATATTAAGTGAGCTGTGCTTGATATTGGCAAAAACTCGCCAATTCCCTGTACTATCCCATATACAATTGCTTGAAAAATACTCATTACAAATCTCCTCTCTTGTAAACATTAAATTTTATCTAATTTCTGCATTAGAAACATCGTTTCCTTTGTTGTCCCCTGATTGCTTTCCCTTAATAAATGCAACAATTGCTGGAATAATTGAAATAATTATAATGGCAACTAATACAAAAGAAAAGTTTTGTTTTATTAACGGTAAATTTCCAAAGAAAAATCCACCAACTAAAAATAACGTTACCCATAAAAATCCGCCTAATACATTATAAATTATAAAATGTAAATAACGCATTTCTCCTATACCGGCCACAAAAGGTACAAAAGTTCTTATTATAGGAATAAATCTTCCTATGACTATAGTCATTGAGCCATGCTTTTCATAAAACTTATGTGCCTTTTCAAGATATTCTTTATTTATATATTTCAAGTCTTTCTTTTCTAATATTCCAGTTCCTATCTTTTTCCCAATGCTATAATTTACAGTATCACCTAATACTGCTGATACAAAGAATATCAGAAACAAAATAAAAATGTTAAGTGAGCCAATAGAAGCTAATGCTCCTGTCGCAAATAGTATTGAATCTCCTGGTAAAAATGGAGTGACCACTAATCCAGTCTCACAGAAAATAATAAGAAATATAAGTAAATATGTCCACATTCCATAGCTTTGTATTATTACACCTAAAGACTTATCAAGATGTAAAATACCATTAATAAAATTCATTAAAGTACTCATTTTTTCTCCTTTCATCATTTAAAATCATTTAATTATGCATTTATTTTTCATGTAATTCTGATAAACAGAGTTCTTTGTTTCAGATGGAGTTTTTTTCTCCAGCTGAAACTTAGAAATCGTTATCCATGGACGTAGCAGCCGTTATCTCCCACTTTGATAGAAGTTGGGAGTATTACGGATGGTAGTCATCGGATAAATTATATGAAAATTTAGTTTTGCACTATTTATATTATTTATAATAAATATTAAAATCAGATTAAAAAACGCTTATATTAAGTTAAAAATCAATGCATTTTATGATCTAAAAAACAAAGCGAGCATGTTTTATTTTCACATACTCACTTTATCCATATTACTTTTAAATTTCAAAAGCATATCCTTCAGCCTTTAAGTATTCTATTATTTTAGGAAGGGCTTCTATTGTTTTCTGCCTTCCTGATGAATCATGCATTAATATAATTAAATTGTTTTTGCCTCTGGAAGTATTTTTTACATTGTTTATTAAATCATCAACAGTGTATTTAGTGTTCTCTGCATCCATACTAAGACAATTCCAATCAACTATTTTATAACCTTCACTCTTCACTGCTGTAATATACCGCTTGTCTCTCTGTCTAGATCCCCCTGGAAACCTAACCAATTTTGAATTATATCCTGGCAATATTGATTTTAACAGAATTTCATTTTTCTTAAAATCTTCAACTAAATTTTTAGGATCTGAGTAAAGATAATTAATATTGTGGGAATAGGTATGATTAGCTACTATGAACCCTTCATTTACTTCAAGCTTAAGTATTTCAGGATGAATGACCGCAGATTGTCCAATAACAAAGAATGTTGCCTTTACATTATATTTATTCAAAATACCAATTATTTGGGGGGTGGTATCGGCAGATGGCCCATCATCAAAAGTCAAATATGCTGTTTTTTTACTTGAAGGTATCTTATCAACATCCTGTAAATTTTCTTCCAATAATCCCTTACTGATATTAGAATTAATTACTAAATTTCTTACAGGAATTTTTATTTCAGATGCTTTAACCACACTTCTATCAACACCAGTATTGGTATGTCTATTTTGACCGGTTAAAAAAATCATTTCAACGTATCCAATACAGACTGAAAAAATTATAATTATAATTGCAATTTTTAAAATAGAACTAAAATTTTTACCTTTCAAAATGCACCTCATTTTTAACAAATTTGTAATATATACTGCTTTATTTATATCTGTGAGTAAATATAATACTATATTACCAAAATATACTGATGATTTTTATAAATGTTTTTATCCAGTTTACAAAATAGAATCATTATATTCATATCTATTATCTATACTCTAAAATAAGTTTTCTAAAAGGACAAGAAAACTTGTGTTAAATTATATTAAATATTTTTGCTTTAATATAACTTTTAACAAATTAAAATTTTTAGGAGGTTTATTCTTATGAATAAAACAATTAAATCGATAATTGCCACACTTGTTATAGCAGGAACTGTAACAACTATTACTCCTACTATTGCAAAAGCAGCAGAGACAACCTGTACTAACTCAACAACTCAACAACAAATTTCTTTAAAAGACATTTTAAATAAATACCCTCAATTTAAAAATTGGACAGCTGCTACTTCAACAAAGGCAACTACAAGTAATACAACAACTACTGAACCTACAACAAATGATACTAAACCTGCAAATAGCACCACACAAAATACTGCAACTACACAGCCAACACAAAATAATAATGTACAAGCTTCTTCTATAAGTGCAGAAGCAAATGAGGTAATCAGATTAGTTAATGTGGAAAGAAGTAAAAATGGACTAGCTCCACTTAAGGCTAATGCTGAATTGTCTAAAGTGGCCACAACTAAGGCTCAGGACATGATTGATAAAAACTATTTCAGCCACACTTCACCTACCTATGGTTCACCTTTTGATATGATGAAAAAATTTGGAATCAATTATACAGCGGCTGGTGAAAATATTGCCTATGGTCAAAAAACACCTTCTGACGTAATGAATTCATGGATGAATTCTCCAGGACATAGAGCAAATATATTAAATTCCAACTTTGCAGAAATTGGAGTTGGAGTTGCTAAGGATAAAAATGGAACTCCTTATTGGGTTCAGATGTTTATAAATCCTGGTAAGTAATTATATTAAAAAAATAAATATGTAAATTATATTGATATTTAAAAATCTGAGAATATATGATTTATTCTCAGATTTTTGTAATTTCTATTCAATCTATAGCAAAAGCATTCAATTCATAGTTCCTCCTCAGAAGCAGTCAATTGTTCTACATATGCGCAAGCTCCACATTGGCTTCCGATAGTTCTTCATAACTTTCATTCAAATTTTAATAACAAGCTAATAAACTTTTTAATCTACTCGTAATAAAAATGCTTCTTAATTCAATGAAGCGTGTAATAAAGTTTTTATATTCTATATAATTGATTGTTCGAACAGTCAATTATTATTTACTTTTGTCTAAAATTTATGGTATTAATTAGGTATATTATTGTATAATTATTGTTAGGTGATGATTGTATATTAGCAAAATCGATACTAAAGTTGTAAATTTACATATTTGTTAATGTATTGTTTTAAGATTCCTTATATAAAAATACACGGAGGTGTTATTATGGATAAAATAAGATTAGGAAGAACAAATTTAATGGTAACAAGAAGTGGTTTTGGTGCCTTACCTATACAGAGGGTTTCCTTTGAAGAGGCTAAAAAGATTTTACGTAAAGCTTATGACAATGGAATAAATTTTTTTGATACTGCAAGAATGTATTCTGATAGTGAAGAAAAAATAGGTTATTCCCTTGCAGATATTCGAAAAGATATTATAATAGCTACTAAAAGTCATGCAAAAGATAAGAAAACTTTATTAGAGCATCTTCAGACAAGCTTAAAAAATTTAAAGACAGATTACGTAGATATTCTTCAGCTACATAACCCTGGTGAACTGCCTAACCCTGAAGATCCAGAAGGTCTTTATGCCGGTCTCTTAGAAGCTAAGAAGCAAGGCATGATTCGTTTTATAGGAATTACAAATCATAAAATAGACAATGCTATAGAAGCTGCAAATTCTGAACTATATGATACTATACAGTTTCCTTTAAGTTCTTTATCTGCTGACAATGATTTAAAACTCATAACCAAATGTAAGCAAAAAGATATTGGAGTCATTGCAATGAAAGCTCTTTCAGGTGGACTTATAACTAATGCCGCATCTACCTTTGCATTCTTAAGACAATTTGATAACCTTGTTCCAATATGGGGTATACAAAGAGAATCTGAATTAGATGAGTTTATTGCCCTTGAAAAAAATCCACCAGCACTAGATGAAGCCATGTGGTCCATTATTAATAAGGATCGTTCTGAATTAGCCGGAGATTTCTGCCGTGGCTGCGGATATTGTCTCCCATGCCCTGCTGGAATCGATATTCCTACCTCTGCAAGAATAACGCTGCTTTTAGGAAGAGCTCCCTACAAAGGTTTTTTAGAAGATAATTTTAAAGAAAAAATGGAACTAATAAATAATTGCATAGAATGTGGACACTGTAAAAATCATTGTCCATATAAACTAGATACCCCAAATCTTTTAAAAAGAGAACTTAAAAACTATAATGAATTTTATGCTAAGCATAAATAGTCCTTATTTATTGGGAGTTTTACTCCCAATAATTTTACAGAAATCATCCAAAGATGTGACACTGTTATCTACCCATAATTATCCTTTTTAAAGCCAGCAGGTTTAAGCAAAAATGGAATAAAATTTAACATTGTACTAGAATTGTTATTATTTTTTCCAATTTCTGTTTACCAGATGACTACCCACTCTAATACTCTCATCGCACTTTGTGAAAGTGACTCACACAAAATTAAAAATTTTGGCTCTCTACTTTTCTTCAAAGTAGGAGTAAAGAGTGGCTACGTCCCTGGATAAAATTATTCTCTTGCTAATATTAATTATATTTCTTATAATGTGATTTGAATAATAGTATTATTTTTTAAATATGTCTAAAATCAATTATAGCGCTTTGTTTAATACGAGGAGATTTTACTAATGAAAAAATTTAAGAAGACCTATATAGAAATAACTAATGTTTGTAATTTAAATTGCGAATTTTGTCCTAAGTGTGAGAGAAATCCTGAATTTATGAAAATTGAACTATTTGAAAAGATACTAAGTCAAATAAAAAATCATTCTAATCATATATATTTTCATGTTAAGGGAGAACCTTCCCTACATCCACAACTAGGCAAGTTTTTAGACGCTGCTTACACTTATGGTTATAAAGTGAATATAACCACAAATGGTACACTTATAGAAAGTTCAAAGCATACGCTGCTAAGTAAACCTGCTCTTAGACAAGTAAATTTTTCACTGCACAGCTTTGATGCCAATATAAAAACTACTACTATGGAGAAGTATTTAGATGAGATTTTAATCTTTGCAAAGGAAGCCTCAAGGAATACAAATATCATTTCGGCTCTCAGATTGTGGAATTTAAGTGAAGACAACAATATTAACCCTAGTAAAGAGATGAATAGATATATTCTTAGACAAATAGAAGATGCTTTTAATCTAGATTATATGATAGAAGAGAAACTAGCTGAGCAGAGAGGCATAAAGCTTGCTCGCAACGTGTACTTAAACCAGGCGCCCCGTTTTAAATGGCCTGACATAAATGAAAGTGAAGATAGTTTCTGTGGCTTTTGTTATGGCTTAAGGGATCAAGTTGCTATTCTAGTAGATGGTACCGTAGTTCCTTGCTGCCTTGATGGTGAAGGTGTAATTAATTTAGGGAATATACAATATACTCACTTTGAAGACATTATAGAAAATGAAAGAGCTAACACATTGTACAACGGATTTTCCAATAGAAAAGTAGTTGAACCTCTATGTCAAAAATGCAATTATAGGAAGAAGTTCAACACGTAGAATGGGACATTTTATTTTAACTTCTCCCTATATTCATAGAACCAAAAAATAATAATTATTTTCATTTTAATTCCCCCATAATTTATTTAAATACTCTTTTACAAATATTCTTTTCTTAAAGTTTTAAATTCATCTACTTCTAATTTTAAACCTTCTTTCCTTTGTATGTAAACGCTTTTATATATTTTGATTACTTTTAAAATTACTTGTTATTATCCTAACTAATTTAAAACTATATAGAAAAAATCAGATAATCTTATAGTTTTTTATGTGAAGTTTTGGATCCTATGCATATAAATTTTATATAGAAGGAAAATAGTTATTATGAATTAAAATAAATTTCTTATACAAATATACTTTGTTCATAATAAATACAAATAGTAGAAAGGATACCTATTTTAATGATTAATAAAGATAACAAACTAGCAACTGGAATTGCTGTATTATTTGAACTAATTCTCATAGTTACAGCTATCACTAGTATTTTATCAGGGCAATGGAAGCTTTTATCATTATCACTACTGTCCATTATATGTCTTATGATTCCCTTTATAATTACCTATATTGCTAATATAAAGAACATAATACTGCCTTCTTCATTTAAATTAATAACTTTATTATTTATCTTTTTTGCACAATACCTGGGGGAAATTAAGCAATTCTATAATAAATTTTGGTGGTGGGATCTATTTCTTCACGCTACATTTGGCGGCTATGCAGTTATAATAGCATTATATTTAATACAAGAGACTATTAGAAAGAAACAAGAAATTACGAAGCAGCGATTCACTCTTTTGAATGCAATATTTGCATTTAACTTTTCAATAACTTTAGGTACACTGTGGGAGATGTTTGAGTTTATAGGGGATTATTTATTTAAAACTAATATGACACAAGGTGGGCTTGAAGATACCTCAACTGACCTACTTGTGAACATTCTAGCCGCTTTTATTACTTCGATAATATACTATTATCGCAATTTAAGAAAATAAAACTAAAAAACTCTCATTATCATCTATTAAAAGAATTAATTCACTACCCTTTTTTAGCCCCTTGTTTTGTAAACCTTTTAAATCTTTAAGTGCTTTATTATAAAGCTCATTATATGTGACAAATTTATTTTCTTTATTATTTATAAAAACTATCCCTTTATTCCCAATAATTCTACTTTCCAAAACATCAACTAAAGTATTTAACTTGTTCTTACTTATCCCCCCAAGATGTATGTTGTAAATTTATATTACATAACTAAATCTAAATAATTTTAGTATTTTTTAAACACAAGTGTTGAATTATGCCCTCCAAATCCAAAAGAATTTGACAAAGCAAAATTAATATCCGTACTTCTCCCAATGTTAGGAACATAATCCAGATCACACTCAGGGTCTTTAGTATTATAATTAATAGTTGGAGGTAAAAATCCGTCCTTTAATGCCAGTGTTGTAATAATTGCTTCAATTGCCCCTGAAGCACCAAGTAAATGCCCTGTCATAGATTTAGTAGAACTAATAGGAATGCTCTTAGCTTGCTCACCAAAGGTCCTTTTAATAGCTAAAGTTTCCATTTTATCATTATATACTGTAGATGTTCCATGAGCATTTATATATCCTATGTCCTCAGTACTAATTTTTGAATTTTCAATAGCTTTTAACATACATCTTGCCGCTCCTTCACCCTCAGGATTTGGAGCAACTATATCATATGCATCATTAGTACAACCATAACCTACTATTTCTCCTAATATATTAGCTCCCCTTCTCAAGGCATGTTCAAGTTCTTCCAATACTAAAATACCAGCACCTTCACCCATTACAAAACCATCTCTTTCAGCATCAAAGGGTCTACTGGCATTGTTTGGATTATTAGATTTAGACATAGCTCTCATTGCACAAAACCCCGAAAATACCAAAGGAGTTATAACTGCCTCCGAACCACCAGTTATCATTACCTTCGCTTCTTCATCACGTATGATCTTAAAAGCATTTCCAATAGCATTGGTACCTGTAGCACAAGCTGAAATAACACATTCATTGTAACCCTTTGCACCATACCTTATTGCAATTTCACTGGACGCCATATTAGGAATAATCATTGGAATGGAAAAAGGGGCTATTCTGCTTGGTCCTCGTTTGCACAATGTGTCATATTGTTTTTCAATTACTTCCATGCCTCCAATTCCTGATCCAACTATAACTCCCATCTCATATTTATCAACTTTTTCTACATCTAGTTTTGAGTCTTCAATGGCCATTTGAGATGCCGCAATAGCAAACTGCATAAAACGGCTAGCCTTTCTAATTTCCTTCCTATGCATAAAATCCAGTGGATCAAAATTCTTTATTTCCGCCGCTACTTTTGTGGGCATGTCAGTAACATCAATACTTGATACATAATCAATTGATGATTTACCCTCTTTTATTGAACTCCAAAATTTTCTTATGTCTAAGCCCAAAGGTGAAATTATGCCCATACCAGTTATTACCACTCTCTTCATCATAAGTTTAACCCCCTTTAATTGCATAGGTTTTCAATAGTTGTAAAACCTAATATTTGCACCCTATTAAACTATAAAATAAATGCAATATTACCCTTTAAATGTTCATATGAATAAAAAGTATGCTTTTCAACTTACAATACATTGAAAATGCATGTAATTTTTAATTTGATTTGCAATTATTGAAGTGATATGTATTAATTATACTTGGATATAACTGTACATTGTGTTATTTTAATGTTAATTTTTATATTATTACTATTATAGCTAAAACTATAATATTTTTCTATGATTTTTTGAAATATAAAAAATCAATTAAACATCTGGTGAAATTTGATATAATATTACATATAGATCAAAAATACTTCTAAATACTCATAAGCATTTTTATAATAAAACTTATTTTTACAATAGAGGAGGGAATTTAAAATGAGAGATTCAAACCATAATATAATTACCTATCTTACATTCTCCGGCAATGCCGAGGAAGCAATGAATTTCTATGTGTCAATATTTCCAGATTCAAAAATTCTTGAACTTACAAGGATTGGGGAAAACGACCGCGGTGAAAAAGATAAAGTGCTTAATGGTACTTTCAAGCTAAGAGATCAACTGTTCATGGCCATGGACGTGGAAAAATCCTATGCGCCTTCTTTTACCTGGGCTATATCGCTCTGCATAATGTATACAGATGAGAAAGAATTTGACACCACTTTTGAAAAACTTTCCTCAGGCGGCAATGTACTCATGGGTCCTGAACCAATATATAATTTAAAAAAAGTTGCCTGGATAACCGACAAATTCAGCGTTACATGGCAGCTGGTATTAGAATAATCCTATAAAAATTGAATTTTAGATTTCATATAAATACTGGACAAAATCAGTCACCCACTAAAAAAAGTGGGTGACTTAAATAATTTGTAGAAAAAATACTATATCCAATAAGTAATCATAAATTAATGTACTTAAAAATACTATGAATAAATATCAGAAAATTCAATATTTACCATTTCGATTTTACTATTCTGTTGTCTATTTTTATGAATATTATTTAAGTTTGATATGGCTCTGGCAGGAAGTTCTATATTAAATTTACTGCCTTTACCTAATTTACTTTCCACTCTTATTTTGCCACCGTGTAACTCAACAATCGACTTTACAAGACATAGTCCAATACCACTACCTTCAGCATTACGAGCAAAGGATTTATCAACTTGTTTGAATCTTTCAAAAATAATATTCAAACAATCCTTGGCAATTCCTATACCATTATCCTTTACTGATATTTCAACAGTACCATCTTTATCAAATACATCCACATATATTTCATCCCCCGGCTCAGAAAACTTAATAGCGTTAGAAATAAGGTTAAGAATGATTCTCTCAATTTTATCAGTGTCACAAGCAATAATCTTTTCTTCTGAATTTGTGTCAAAAGTAATCCTCATTCCTTTACTCTGAACATATTCTGATACTGATTGGACAATATCTTCAACAATATATACTATATTTTCATTAGATAAATTTAATTCAAAAAAACCTGACTCTATCTTAGACAAGTCTACTATATTACTTATAAGCTTTGTTAGCCTATAACAATTTTGTCTTGTACTATAGATAATTTTCCTAATCTTATCCTTATTATCTCCTAAAGAATTATTTTTCAAATATAATTCAAATAGTTGAGACGAACTAAAAATCACATTTAGGGGAGTTTTAAGTTCATGTGTTATATTAGCTAAGAATTCCTCCTGCATCTTGAGGTTTTCTTCAACATGAAGCTTATCTTTTATTTCCTTAGTTACATCTATTATAATTACAACAATTTCAGTAATTTCACCATTAATTCCTACTATAGGCTGATAAATTTTTTGAACAAACATTTCTTTTCCAGAAGCCACTATACTTCTATATTTTATATAGGACGTTTCCTTTTTCTCTAGTACATTTCGAATATGTTTGAGAACGCTGACTTTATCACAATCAGGCATAATTTCCGTATAATTCTGTCCTTTAAGAGAAGATATGGACTTTATTTCTGGTTTTAATCCCTTTACAAAATTATAAGCCTTTTGATTAATATCTGTAATCTTAAAATCTGGATATGATAATCTTAAAACAGGTAAATCAAGGTTGTCTATCATGCTATTTAAAAAATTATATTGGGTTTTTATTAATAAATCTTCTTCATGTTTTATCTTTCCAGTAACATCACGACAGCATAATATTCCTGCAATAAAATTACCTTCATTATCATATATTGGAGTACCATTTACATCAGCATAAACAACACTATCATTAATTTTCATAACCATTCTATATCCTAATAGTTTTTCACCCTTTATTACCCTTTTAGCTGGAAGATTTTCATAAGCAATTAATTGTTTATTTACATCAAAATATCTATATTGTTTAAGAGAATCTCCTATTTTATTTACATTTATAGATTCAATTAAAAAAGTATCTCTGGCTGACTTATTAAATGTAGTATAGCTACCATTTTTATCGAAAATCATTAAACTATTAGACATATTTTCAATAATTGCATCTAACTCCTCTTTTTGCTGTTTAATAATTTTTTCTGTTTTTTCACTGCTTTTTCTCAATAATATTTTTTCTGTTACATCTTCTACAATTGAAATAATATATTTTACTTTCCCCGCTTCTATAACAGGTATTATATTATTGTCAATATAATAAATTCCCAAGTTTTTTGTTTGTATTTTTATTTCTTTACCATAAAAAGATTCTCCTGTATTAACAACATTCATCCATACCTCTTTAGCTTTACTACCTTCCCATATATGTAAAAATTCACTTATTTTTTTGCCTAAAGCAATTTCTTTTCTGTCATAATATTCACCCAATAAATCTAGATAGAGTTGATTGGCTGTAAGAAGTATTAAGTTAGATGCATTATATATTCCTATACCCACTTTATTTTCTGATAAAAGTTTATTAATAACGTGAAATTTATTTTCAATACGTGAATTTACTCTTTCTTTAAAGAAATACATTTTTTCATTTTCATGCTCTAAATATTTACATAATATAGTAATTTCTCTTGTTTCACATGATTTAGTAAACATATAACAGTTGTAATCATTTTCAATATTATCAATACATATTTGATCGTTAAGTCTTAACATAAAACTTATTTCATAAAGTGATTTTCCTATCAATTCATCCTTTGAATATCCAGTGAGTTTTATAAACTCATTATTGACTCCAATAATTATACTGTTTTTACTCTGTAAAAATGGTTCTTCAATCTTTCTCTTCAAAGTATATTTCATGACTATCTCCCCCTGCTTTTATACTATATACTTTATTTATACGTAGTAATAATCTATCATATTTATCTGAAAATATTTTATCATATTGTATTTTATTTTAATATATTTATTATATTTGTTAATACGACAATATTATTGTATTTTTTCATAAATAACTAAAACATGTTAATTATTTGTAAGTAATATTAATGTATGTATTAAAATTATTTAACAAATAATTAAACAATAATAAGAATAAAAGAACATCCAATCCAATAATTGAACGTTCTCCATTTTATGCAGATCTTTATTTAACTATATTATAAACTTATATTTACTGTTTTCCTTTCCTCTGTGACCTTAAGAACAATTTTCTAGCTTCATCTGCTAATAGAATTATAGGTCCACATAAGGTTAGAAGTGCCTATTCACGTAAGCCTATTGGTGCGGTATTTAACAGATCCTGTAAAAAAGGAGTATAAATCAGTATGTTAAGCAACGCCAGTTCTGCAACAATACCAGCCAACACAGTGAGTGTAGACTGAATTTCATTCCACCCTCAATGATAATATAAAAATTTATATATTTGTCATTTCTAGTAATTTTTATCCGATCTTAAAATTTTATTTATATATATTCACCATTTGATTTATAATTAAATTAAAGTAAATAAATTGTCAATGATTTGTTTATCAAAAAAACACCTGTAAAAAATACAGGTGAGTAATTCTATATTATTTAAATTATTTAAGTTTTAAGTATTACTAATTCTCTCCAAAATATTCCTTTACTCTATAAGTAGACTCTCCAACTTTATTAACTGTATCTATTAATTCTTCTTCTGTACAGCTTAATTCTTTACACCACCAATTTACCTCTCCCTGTTCGAATATATTTATTGTGGAATAATCTGATGGCACTGCATAATAAATCTTTGTTCTAGGCTTAATTTTAAATAATAACATAACACATCATCCCCTCAATAATAGAAATATTTTATGTACGATAACCCTCTTAATATATTTATATTATAAAGTACAAATTATAAATTGTAAATACTAATTATTATTTTATAATAATAATTTTCTTTATTATAAAAAATTATATAATAATGTTATATTATCAAATAATTATCACAATTTTATAACAAAAATATATAAATTAATCTCATATTTTGCTAATACATTATATAACGGATTTTTATCTGCTGCTATCCCCTCTAGTGCTCACATATTATTCAAGTTGAAGTAAAGAGTACTAGGTGCCTTAATAACGATTTCTAAGTATTATAAATATCGCTACTTAGAAATCTGTTTATGCTACTTACTTTACTAAAGGTGACACAAAGCCTTAATAACGCATAATATAGAATAAGAGTTTAAAAAATAGTGGAGGAATAAAATGATAAAATTTCAAGCTTTTCATGGCGTTATTACTTCAATTAATGAATTTTTAATAGATGAAACTGGTGAAGGAGCAGGATGCTATAAATTAATATCTGTACAAGACAGATATGGAACTTTGGTAAATTTCGTGGTAGCACCATCTACTTACTTTGTAGACCATGAAATGGTAGCAGTAGGAGATATGGTAACTGGATTTTATGATGCTAATGCAGCTACTCCTTTCATTTTTCCACCACAATTTCGAGCAATTGTTATGGCCAGAGATACGCAATTTCGAAATGTAAAAGTGGACTATTTTAATAGTGAGTTAATTAGCAGCGATAATACATTAAAATTAAACATTGCCCCATATACACAGATATTACTAGAAAATGGGCAATCATTTACCAGAAATCCTGCAAACCGAAATCTAATTGTTACCTATGGCGCTGTCACAATGAGTATACCTGCTCAAACCACTCCATATAAAATTATTGTTATGTGCTGAAAATTCAAATCTTCATTTACTTATTTTTCCCATATTAAACTTTGGCTATTTTTCAAATCTAATAAGTTTTTATTAGTTTCTAAAAATCAACACCATCCGTAAAACGGATGGTGTTCTCTAGCTCTATAAGTGTATGTTACCAGCAATGCTACTGGCTTGACAACCGCATGCCATAACTGGCTGCGCCTAAAATGTGCTTTATTTTTGCCTTTCTTTATTGTCTCACCGGTACGAGTCAATATTTTACTTTACAAAAAGATGAGCCTCCCAAATAAGGAAGGCGTGGAATTTTCTAGTGTTACATGTCATCCTATAACTAATAAAATATAATAATCACTCAATTATAATTTAATTACTTCTGTTGGACGCATACCAGCAGAATAATCGTTATAATATACAACTTCAGGGATAAGTTTAAAATAAACAAAAGGCTTCATCATACCCTTTTCAACCATTTCTTTAAATTCAGGATGTCTTTCAAAAAGTATTTTATTATATGTATTGATCTCATCTTCATTAGGAGTAGCAGTTGTTCCGTCAATTGTTACAAACTTAGGCATAGCATTAGCAGAAAAACTGATTTTATTATTTGATTTTAAGTTAGCTGCTTTAATGGAATCACCATCAGTAGCAAATAATATATTGTCTCCAACTACTACATATTCCATAGCAGATGCTCTCGGTTTACCATTACTACAAGTTGCTAAACAGCAAACCAAATTTTCTCTTAAAAATTGAAGTACCTTTTCCATATAAATTACCTCCAAAAGTATTATTTCAGGCAAATCATATCATTTTGGGTTTAATTTGTCAACAGCTATTGATGTCTTCATATTAATCGTGGAAGCGATAATTATTACAAGCCTGTATATCTCTTATCTAATTTATTAATAAAAATTATAACTTTTTTATATGAATACAGCGTCTTGCATGGTTTGTTTTGATATTACATTTATTTGAGTTATGATGGGAAAAAAGATAATTATTACAAATAACCAAAGTATAATTAATGACTCTGTTCAACAAATCTTAAATCTTTTAAGAATGTTAAAAATGAAACTTGAAAAATAGTAATAAATAATATTGTAAATTGTTGAAAATAAAAATATTATTGATATTTGAATTATTATTATACCTGGAATCTTACTACCAAAAACAGGTATACCAATACCATAATTCATAATACTTAATGTACTAGTTAGGGCAAGAGAACTTAAAAACCAAATAATAGCCTTCGTTTTCATATAATAACTGCATATTCCAAGTGAAATCCCAATAATTCCGTTAGTAAATAAGAAAAATAGTCCTTCATGTGTACTAAAAAGCATAACAATCATACTTGCTACAAAATATGATAAAACACCAGCTTTAGGATTTATCCTCGAAACAATATAAATAGGCACTGCGCTAAATATAGTGAAAAATACAAATATTTCCGAAAAGAAAGTAGGTATTAATTGGAATAAAGCCGCTATAGCTGCAAATAATGCTCCAATTACAACAGTCTTAGTATTAATCATTATATTCCTCCAATAATTTAATTCTTAATATACATGCATTATATATTATATGATTTTAAACTATTTTCTGTTACAGCTATTCATTTACATTTTTTAGCTTAATAAGGAATAAACAACGTGTTTTAAAAATATACTATTATGTATATATTGGATTTTGCAGTTACTCCTGAAAATGAGCCAGATGAGTTTTATCCAAACACAGGAGTTATTTGGAAAATTACTAAAAATAATACATTTGTTAATTTTAATACTTATTAAGTATAACCTTTCATGTTTTAAATTCCTCTAAAGTGTAAATCCTATCTTTATAACATCATTTTAAGGAGGCAAGCAATATGAGTAATAGAAAAGATGCTTTGGTTCCAGAAGCAGAAAAAAAACTAGATAAATTTAAAGAAGAAGTAGCGCAGGAGCTAAAAATAGATATTCCTCATGGTAATAAAGACAAACTATGGGGCAAAATCCCTGCGGAAAAATGTGGTGAAGTCGGAGGCGGTATGATAAAGAAAATGGTTGAAAACTATGAAAAAAGTTTAGTAAATAAAAAATAGAAGATGAAACAACCGCTTCATCTTCTGTAATTGGTATTCTTATATATATTTACTTCTTTTGTTACATTATGTATTAGATTGCTTTGAAATATTCTTAAGCATTAACCACAAAAATCCCAAACAAACAATTGTAAATATACTGAAACCAATAATTAACGGCATATTATTGGAAGATGTTTTTACCATGGCAGCAGACGTCAAACATATAATATTGATATTAGTAATTATACCAAAAACGGTCATCATTGGCGCCAAAATATATCCAAGTGTTTTCTTTTTAATAATCATTACAGCTGTTATAAAAATCAATGGCAAATAAAACGAAAAGTCTAGAACATGAATTGGATTTGTAAGCAAACCATCGTTACTAATGCTCTCCGGTACTGTATTGGTCAAGGCCCCAGGCAGTGATTGAGAAAGCCATAATAAAACGAATATAACAGCTATAGTAAATAAGAAAATTCCTATTGCCTTAGTTGGTACTTTTTCAGTAAACCAATTTCTAAAGTCTTCTTTAAAATTATTAATGCAAAAATAAATTACTGAATAAATTGATAAACCTAATATTAAACAATAAACGTGAAATAAAAAGTTAAAATGAACAGCAAAGCAGTATATAACATAAGAATAAATATTTGTAATCATTGTCCCAATCCATATAATTTTAGCAATTTTATTTCCCTTTGAAGCATAAAAAGAAGATACTAGCAAAATTGGCACTACAAAAAACAGATTTGAAATGTCCTGCCCAATACATTGTGACAGCCAATCTATAGTCTCTCTTGAATATAAATTTTGATACCAAATTCCTACACTACTGCATATTGCAATAAGGATAACTATTGGAACAGTAAAATATAATAAGGTTTTATCAGCTTTAGTTTGGTAATTGATGTTAGTCATATTTCAATTCTCCTCACTTTTCTTGTATAACTGACTAATATTCAACAACATTTTCTGCATTACTTTTCTTGCCACTTCTATTTCGTCTTTATTGATATCTTTAAATAATGCTTGAGTAAAGTTATCACCCTCCCCTTCTAGCTTTTTCCAAAAATCAAAACTAGCCTTTGATAACTTAAGTCTGATTGCGCGAGAATCCCTTTTATCTCTTTCTAGAATTAATAATCCCTTTTGCTCCAACTTTAAAGCTACCTGCTTGACGTTTTGGTGAGAACTCCCCATTTCCCTTGCAACTTCTTTTATAGTAGGTGGCTTATCAAATAAATTATCTATAATAATTGATAAAAACCATTGTTTTGTTGTAATATCAAACTTTTTAAATTCCCTTCCAAGTAAAGTATCCATCCTGTTTGCAGCTACAAAAATAGCCCCAAACAAATACTGTTGATCAGTCATTAATTCAAGTTTATTCATACTTATCACCTATTCATAATAATTAAGGTAATACATTACCTATATAGATAATATATTACCTTTTTTTTTGAATGTCAATGCTTTAATCTTGGATAGATCATGCAGAGCAATTATCATTAAGCTCTTCTATATTTTCAGTTGAATATAAAATTATTTCTTCTTTTTCAATTTTTCTTCTGCTTTTTTTATATTCTCATCAGCTCTAAATTTAACTATCTTACTTATTAATTCATAAGGCAGTGGCTTTTTTATAGGAAATTGTACTGTCCCTTTTGATGTCTTATATTCCGATAATTCATGTTTAAATGCATCAATTCCACTAGAAGTTGGATAAAATCCTATATGATTTTTATAGGCAGCAAAATATACTAGATTTCCATGTAGCGCAAAAGTAGGCATTTGATAACTAATCTTTTCCTCTGCATCTGGTGCAGATTCTTTTATAACTTTTCTTAACCTCTTAAGTATTTCCTGAACTTCAGGAGGAAAATTTAAAATATATTCATCAATTGACTTATAAGTAATTTTATTTCCTTCCATGAAAATTTCTCCTATTCCTTTTTAAATATTTCTTTAATATTTACTAGGTTGATATGCACTTACAAATTCTGTTAATTCTTCTAATGATACATCTAAAATTTCTGCTAATTTAATCAAATTGTTTGTACCTAGTTCAATCCGTCCATTTCTCAATTTCAATACCGCTTGTCTGCTTACGCCCAATAATTTTATTATTTTTTCTTGTAACAAGTTTTTTTGTCGTCACAACTGTTTTATTATTTCTGAAAAACCCATTAACACCATCTCCAGATATATAGTAACAAAATGCTTGGCTGCATTCTACCATTTTAGTGATGAAGTTATTCAATTTTTTTGATATAAAATTTAATTCATCATCAAATTTTATATATCTAATATTAATAAAACGGATTTTCTCTTCATTGAAGTCAAATTACTAAATGGCATAAGAATTATAAACTATTAAACAAACCTGCCTTATCAATCTTTCCACTTGAATTCAATTTTAAATCTCTGACTATTTTTATTTTCTTTGGCTGTAAATATGGTTCTAAATTTTTTTTACAATATTCCTTGATATCTTTAATAGTCAAACTATTACTTTTTGACAAAATTACTGCGTATATTTCCTCTCCTTTTACTGGATGTCTCACTCCAAATACTACTGATTTTGATATTTCAGGATGATTATCCAATACTTTTTCTATATTATAAGGAAGTATTTTTACTCCACCCTTGTTTATGGTATTGTTTTCCCTGCCTAAAACATACAAATTTCCTTCATTATCTATTCTTCCTATATCACCAACTGAAGCTTTAGGTCTGAAATCTGGAGCTATATATGGACTTTCTGCCCATATTAGATTATCTTCTATCCAAAATTTCACCTTTGGAAATGCCTTGCCTACACTATCTACTTTATCATTCTTTCTAAAATCCATATAGGCCACATGCCCCAATTCACTGGCACCATAATATTCGTAAATATGTGCATTAGGAAATTTTTCTTTCAGTAAGTCAACAGTTTCAGCATCAATCTTATCCCCGGCACTTAATAATGAATTCACATTAGAAAGATTAGTTTTCAGTTCTTTTAATAATATTCTATAATGAGCTGGTACCATAAATATACTGGTAATATTATTTTGTTCTATTTCCCTGATCCATGTTTTTGGATAAATACTTTTAGAAAATACTATGCTTCCACCTTCATTTAAGATGTGCATGGAGCTATTGAGATTTGCAGTATAAGAAAGAGAACCTGTCAAAAAAAGTACATCCTTGTAACTTATATTAAATACTTCACTTTGATATCTAAAAGCACTTGTCCAGCTCCTGTGATCTCTCCATATAACTTTATTATGTCCTGTAGTTCCGGAACTTAGAGCACCAAGAAAAATATATGAATCTTCAATATGTGGAAAGATAAAGTCTCCTTTTTCTCCTATAGAATAAAAAGTAAATTTATCGTCTATAATACAACACTTATTTACTTTTTGTGTGATTTTATTAATTTTTAGTGAAGATAATTTAGCATTTACTGGAACAGAAATCAAACCTGCTCTAGAACAGGCTAATAAATTAATTATTGTATTCACTGGATTTGTATTTTTTATTATTACCTTTTCACCTTTGGTATATTTACCTACTAAAAATATTGTCCTTTCATCAATGTAATTTATAAGCTCTCCATAAGTAACAGCTGTGTTACGAAAAATCATGCATATTTTATTTGGATTCTTTTCTGCATTTTCATATATGCCCGAAAAAATTAACATTTTATACTAATCACACCTTTCTATCATAGTTGCTACACCAAGACCACCAGCTGCCCCCAATGTTGCCAGACCTACTTTTTTATTTTTGTCTTTAAGTGCCTCTAAAAGGTGAAGTATTATAATAGCGCCAGAAGCTCCATAAGGATGACCATAAGCTAAGGCTCCTCCAAATACATTAACTTTTTCTTTCGGTAAATTAAAATATTTTAAGAAAGCTAATACCTTTACTGCAAAGGCTTCGTTTATTTCTATTAAATCTATATTATCTATATTTAAATCATGGGATTTTAATAGTTTTTCTGAAGCTGAAATTGCTCCAAGAGGAAATAGATTAGGATCAATACCATCACTATCTCCTCCAATCCATAGAGCCTTAGGCTTTAAATTATATTTTTTTACTGCTTCTTCCGATGCCATAACGATAAGAGCTGCTCCATCATGAGTAAGACATGCATTCGCTGCAGTTACTTTACCCTGTTTATTTAAAATTGGTAATGCTCTTTTCATAAGTTTTAAAGAAGGTTTTTTTCTAATGTTCTCATCTTCAATAATTAAATTTTTATCAGTTTTTATAGGAAATATAATATCTTTCAGTTTATTTTCATTTTTGGCTTTTAATGCTTTTATATGGCTTTCTACTGTCCAAATATCCATAGCTTCTCTTTCAATACTACAATATTTTGCTGTATTTTCTGCTCCTTCTATCATGTCAGGATCTCCAATAGAATAAGGAGAAAATTGAGCTCTTTTATAAAATATATCTTTCCCTCTATATCTTTTATCCCTTGGATTATATTGTTTATTAGGTGCTAAACTTGTACTTTCCGCTCCGCCAACTATAATAATATCTTTTTCTCCAGATTTTATTAAACTTGCAGCCAGATTTATAGCTTTTAAACTGGAACCACATTGAAAATCTATAGTTGTTCCTGATACATTAAATGGCAACCCTGCTTTTAGCAAACTCAATCTTGCTAAATTTCCACCTGGACCAATAGCATTACCAAGAATAACTTCCTCTATGGAATCTTTAGGAAGATTATATTTATGTATAAGTGCCTTAATTAAATAAGCTGCTAACTGTTCGGGAAGAAAATCCTTTAGGCATCCATTAGTTTTACCTATTGGTGTCCTTAAACCTCCAACTATATAAACCTTTTTACATGTAGAATTAAAGCTATACATATTAATGCCTTTTCAACTCCTTATTTAACCTGACTGAAATGGATATAGCTGCTATTGATTTTAATAAATCTCCAGGTAAAAATGGAAGAGATCCAATTACAAAAGCCTTTTTTATACCAATTTGTGTAATAAAACCCAACCAAGCTATTCCCAAGAAATGAACTACCACTATTCCACCTAACAGGCAAGATAAGAACATATTTATCATGGATTTGTTTTTTCGTGTTAGAACGCTTATTATAACTGCACCTATTAAGTATCCAATTAGATATCCTCCTGATTTACCTACAACAATTCCTAGTCCAGCTCTTCCTCCTGAAAATACTGGAAGACCAGCACAGCCCATAAATAAGAAAATCAGCATACTAAGACCTGCTTGAATTGGTGTCAAAACACAGCCTGCAATCATTACCGCCAAAGATTGTCCTGTTATAGGAATTGGACTAAATGGCAGCGGAATGACAACATAGCCTAAAACTGAAGTAATTGCTGCTAATAACGCTGAATAAATAATATCTCTTATATTTAATTTTTTACGCAACTTAATTTCTCCTCTCCGCTCTATCCAATAAAATTTAATTTAAAACATATTTTATTATCTGTTATTCCAAATAAGTTTTCAGAATCTTGCCAGTATAAAAATATATCACTACCTGCTATTACCGGCATAATATAAGTTATCTCACAATTATACATATACCTGTTTATTAAAGCTAAATAATCCTCCAATAGCAAAAGTATTAGCATAGCCTGTACAACCGGCTTATCTCCTTTATGTATATAATTGTGATCACCGCTTAAATCACAAAATCTCTCCACTTCATTCTTAGTTATAACTCTAAAAAACGTCTTATTGTTATGATACACACAGTCCTTTTTTAAATCATAATAATTTTCTTTGTTCACATTTTTATTTTTTTTAATTAGAGTTGTCCTAAGCTTTAGAAGCTTTTTATTATTACTATTTACTTCACAATTGCAAATTAAATAGGACATAGCTTGAAGTCTTCTTGATTTTTCAATAACAGACTTAAATTGAATTTTCTCTCTAAAATTTAATGTGTTAACTTTTACAATTTGTTTAGCAATAAAATATCCTTCATTCACTTTATTTGAAAGTTGATGTATTGCTTTTATCAAAAACGTTACAGGAGTAATATCTATTTTCCAATCATATTTCAGAGAAAAAGTTTCTTTATAAATTTTATAATCTAAATTACTATTAATATTCTCTTTTATACTTCATCCCTCCAATCCGTAAATGATTCTAAAAATTTTCCATACGAAATATATGATATGTCAAACGTATAATATTGTCAACTATATATTTAAAATAAGTTGACAATATTATAGTTATAAAATTTAATCTTTTGGCTGTCATACCATTAATCCACTATTCTTCTTTTTCAAAATTAATAAATAACTTTCTTATTACAGATTTCGAAATTCATCACTCCTTGTTCCTAGTACTATAAACATGCAATTCTCTACTTTTATCATTTTATGCTTTTTAACATATTGCTTTAATACATTACCTCCTGTTTCAAAAATATTAACAACCAAAAGGTTATCAGCAACTCTTTTTCATGCTTCAAAATTTGCCTCTAAAGTTTAGAATAATCCCCTCTTAGCTTAAGCTTTATTATATTTTTTCTATAATATAAAGTTTATATGAAATTTTGTATGATGACTAGTTTAATGATATAATTGTATATTGTTATTAAGTAATGACTAAATAAAAAATGTAAAGTGAGAATAATAAAATGAGAAATGAAAAATTAGAAAAATCAATAGTTAAAATGAATAATGATATTGCCGCTATTAATACCGCTAAGAAGTACTTATCAAATGTAGAAGAAATAAATGAGGTAAGAGATAGTTTAAACAACAAGAAACAATTATTATCCAATGAACTATATGCTGAGGATCATAAAAGCTATTCAGAATGTCGTGAAGTTATAGAAGAATTGTTAGATAAAGAGTTAGGAAAAGAAGAACAAGTAAAATTGCTTGAAATGATAAAAGAAATGTTTGGAAGACAAGCACCAAATGTAAGCAAAAAAAGTAACGGCCTTAATGCATGGTTAAAAGAGCTTAACATTGAATATAGTTGGATTAATGACGAAGAAGCTGATTGGGATAAATTAGTTATAACTGGATTCGGATTATATAAACAAAACTAAAGTAAAGCAAAGTGGGACTGTACTTAGATTGTGTAAGCAAAAATCTAAGTACAGTCCCATTCTCATTAGTAGTTCACTTTAATTCTAAGCTTTATATAGCAGAACAACCCATTCCACATACCCTGTCACAGGAAACATAAATTTACCTTAACATAAAAAACTACCTAGTTTCTTATGTAGTTTTATCTTGGTGCAGGTGACGGGACTTGAATTGCATACCACTTTAGTCATTTTTACTTTCTCCTAATTCATATCCGACTACATATTTAGTTCATTAGCTTTATTTAAAGTCTTAAATCCATTAAATATGAAAATCAGTGCAAACAAGTGAAAAATAATTCCAAAGAAGTCCTGAAAAATTATGAATATAATAGCGTCAAGCCCATATAAAATCATTCCAATAATAAAGCTCCACTTTTTGCACTTGTTAGCCATGATTCCAAAGTATATAAAAATTCCTGCAATTATTAAATTTATTACTATTCCACATATAATCGCTGTCATCCCAAAGTAATTAGAAAAAATATAAGCATAATTATCAACTAGCTGTATAAGACCAAGGCCTACAACAAAATTTAGATTTCCATCAAAGAAGACTACTATCGTATTAATAATTGATAAGCCTGCAATCCAATAGAACCAACTCGCTCCATTTTTTATATTTCTTGATGTTACTAATTCTCTTTTTACTTTATCTTCAATTGTTTCAGTTTCTTCATTAATTTTAATTTTTTTATTTCTATTAAGCCATCCAAAAATTTTATTCCATAATTTATTTTCAGGTGAAATAAAAAATAAAAGCCCCGGAACATATAATATTAAAAATAATATTAATCCAATAACAAACTCAGTTATGTCCATGTTTCGAGGAATCCCTATTAATATCTCAATAAGAGAAAGGCTAAGAGCAACTATAATTCCTTTCCTGGCAATTTCCTTTCTTAAAAAAAGACCAATACTTGAAATTATCAAGACTATTCCAATAAACCTTATAAGCCAATTATCAAAGTAAAAAAATCTGCTGTCAGCATCAGCACCAGAAATTAAATCTAATAAACCAAGAACTAAGTATAAAATTGCAAATATAATAACGGGGATTTTATAATTTTTCATAACTCATCTCCTTCATTAATATTTTTGTACTATTTTAAAAGTTTTAGCCAACTGTTCACACTAATTTTCATTTATTAGTTGAGAAAAAATCATTTATATTTCCAATAACGGTTTTAATACTAAAAAATAACTCAATTGAAGTTCAACCATTTTTTCGCACTCCAATCCAACTTCTTTCTTCTATACATAACTCCTTGTTCTTAGTACTATAAACATACACTTCTCTATTTTTATCCTTCTTATGCTTTTCTGCATATTCCTTTAATGCATCATTTCCTCTTTCAAAAACATTAACAACTGAAAGATCATCAATAACTCTTTTTCCTGATTCAGAATGTGCCTCTAAAGCTTCGAATAATATCCATTTTTCAGAATACATTTTTCTTACTTCTTCCCATTTCATTTAAAACACTCCTCTCAAGCAAACTTCCTTATTATTGTCTACAGTATATCACATATTAATTAATTTTCTTATATATTTTGCAACAAAAAACCACCCAGTTTCCTAAGTAGTTTTATCTTGGTGCAGGTGACGGGACTTGAACCCGTACGTCATAGACACACGCCCCTCAAGGTGGCGTTATGTCATGGTGCTTTTTTATTAAATTTACCTAATTAAGTAAATTAAAAAATTTAAAGTTTGATTGCTCTTAAAAATCTTTTAATGCAATTTCATCAATTTAATTTCCCTTTGAAGTTTTTTAGGGTTTATTTTTTTATTTTTAGATTCGGCAATTGATAAGGAATTACTGAACTTTAAACTATAAAAGTTTTTTAATACAAAATCATACACTTCGTAATTTTTTGGCTCGGTACCAAATATAACCTTTGAAACTTCATATTTTTCTCCAGATACTCTCTCAAAAACACCTACCCAAAATACACCTTCAAAAAATACGGTAAATTTAATGCTAATTTTCATTTAAAATTTCCTCCTGTAAAATAAAATTGAACATAGAGAATGGACGACCCCAGGAGGGAAGGATACTTCTATCTATAAGCATATAGATAGGTTCGGACTACCAACCGAAACTGTGATTTTATCTCTAATTATATAATACACTAAATATAGACTGATGATCAATTTCTCATATTTGTTTTTATTTTTTGACAGCTGGACAATAGTTTGCATTATCAAAAGCTGTCATTGGATACTTTGGATTTGCTTCATTTCAAATTCCGTTTTCCACTTATCATTTTTTAACCAGTTGAATAACTCGCTGGATTGAATATAAATTTTTTGGTTGTCATTTTTAAGTTGAAGTACATTGTTAATATAGTGAACTACAGAGGACTGTCCATTACTTATGGCAAGATAAAATGCAGGTTGTATTGTTATTTCATGCTCATCCGAAGTTTTTATATACAGTATTGAAGGATCAATATTTCCATTAAATGTTCCTACGTTCTGTGACTTAGGTATTTTACCTTTATAAGGCTTAGCTTGCTGTAACCAAGAAGTAACTTCATATAAAGTAGTTTTTTGGTTTTTAGGTACCCAGTAAAATGAGGCTGGAGAACCATCTGCTAAACTAATAACCCCACTATTTTCAATACTTTTTAGTTTACTAGTTGAAATGACCTGAGTGTCGCCCGTTTTTGAAGAGTCGATTTCTTGACTATGTTTTTCCCCGCAGCCTGTCATGAAACTTAGAGACATTATTAATACAAAAATACCACATATTATGATCTTTCTATGACTTCTCATATAAATCCACCTTTTTAATTCGTATATTTAGTTTTTTACAGAACCTATAAACCATAATTTTCAACTGTTCTGATTTTAATATATTTCTGAAATAATACATTTTAATTTGAAAAACTCGTAATTAATTACAATTAAGAATTACTTACTATAATTTCACCCATCATGTATAACCTAGCTTTTCCACTTATCTTAACCCTGTCTCCAGCTACTTCACAATACAATGTGCCTCCTCGTTTTGATAATTGTTTAGCTACCATTATGTTTTTATTAAGTCTTTCTGACCAATATGGTATTAGATTGCTGTGAGCTGAACCTGTTACAGGGTCTTCATTTACACCAAGTTTTGGATAAAAGCATCTAGATACAAAGTCTACATCAATTCCTCCGGCTGTAACAATAACTCCTAAGCCTCTATCTAATTTCACCATTTTAGAAAAGTTTGGAGTTAAGCTTTTTACTTGTTCTTCTGTTTGTAATACAACAAATAAATCCCTGGATAAATATAATTCAACTGGTTTTAAACCAATAATTTCTGAAACTTCTTCAATTAACTCAATTTTTTCTGGTTTTCTTAAAGGAAGATTCATTTCATATAAATCACCGTTACGTTTAGCCTCAAGTATTCCACTAGCAGTATCAAATAACATTTTTTCTACTCCAACATCAACGTAATTAGAAATAACATAAGCAGTTCCCAAGGTAGCATGTCCACATAAATCTATTTCTGCTTTTGGAGTGAACCATCTCAATTCATATTTATCTTTATTTTCAAGCACAAAAGCTGTTTCCGATAAATTGTTTTCCGAAGCAATTTTTTGCATCATACCATCGTCTATCCACTTATTTAATACACATACACCTGCAGGATTTCCATTAAATATCTCATCAGTAAAGGCATCTACAACGTAATATTTCATAACAATTCTCCTCTATATTTTTAGTTAATATTAATTCATTTATATTATTACTTAATATAAGTAACGGTATTTCCTGTTCTCTTAAGAGGTACCATATCTGACATTTGAGAATATCCTAGTGCAAGTCCCCCACAAATCGTTTCATTTTCAGTTAGACCCAATTTCATCATGTATGCATGAGTAGACTTATTATCATCTAACCAGTGAAGCTGATTTATCCAACAAGAACCTATATCCAAAGAAACTGCTGCCAGCATCATGTTTTCCAAAGCAACTGAACAGTCCGCCATAGCGTTACTATATCCTTTTTGATTTGCAACCACAATTAATGTAGGAGCATTGTATGTAAAATCGTAACCACCTTTTTTCGATGCTAAAATTGAATTTTTTAGACTCTTATAGGTATCTTCTTTAATCTCCATTTTTGCAAATTCTTTTTCTACCATCAATTTTAGTTCTTGCAGCGTTTCTCGATTCTGTATTACAATAAAATGATTTGTTTGGTTATTTCCACCACTTGGAGCAAAACGCCCAGCTTCAATGACTAGAGAAAGTTTTTCTTCTGAAATCTGCTCTTTTTTATATTTACGAATACTTCGTCGTTTACTAATGACCTCTAATACTTGATTTTCCATAAGATCAGCCTCCAATATTCAAAATCACATTAACTAACTTTATAGCTACTTCGTCTTTACTTACAATTACTCATTAAATTAATTTATAATTTGGTTTACTTTTTTAAATTATATCATAAATAATCATCGAACTGTAATAATTACTATTTTGTTCCAAAATATATCATAATTTCATGACTATTAAATAATAAACGGCGCATTCCAGTTAATCTCAATATCCAGCTTTGGCATATTATATTTACTTACTTCTTCCGTTTCAGTTACCACTATCTTTTCTATAAGCATTGTAACATCAGCATTTGTCAGTTCATTTTTATCCAATATACTTTGTAATACTTCAATATCCTTGAAATACTGGATTTTTTCTAGTTTAAGTTCCCTGTCTTTCAATTCATTTTCTTTCTGTTGTAAAATCTCCTCTTGAGTCATTTCTGATTTTTTCTTTTCCTCCTCAAATTTTGTTTTAAGCTTTTTTTCAGTAGTCTTTACTGCATCAGAAACTCTTTTATCAGCATAAGACTACATATACTTTTTGAATTCAGGATGATTTAATATTCCTTCAATATTAATATCCTTATCACCTTGAGTATCTAAATTTTCTGTACCCTCAGTATTTTGTTGTTCTTTGTTTTCTTCCATAAAAATTCCTCCTTGACTTTATTATTTTTTGTTTGAGTCATTGAATCTTCCCCTTGTTAGTTGAAGGCTTCAATCCCTCGGTAATATAAAAAAGACATCCGATTTGGATGTCCAGTTTTGTTAATATTTATTTGTGCTTATTTATAATATAAAATAAGATTGCAAAATTCCCTTTCATACTAATTGTTGTACATATCGCTCCCTCAAATACCAATATATTCGAATTCGGCCAATACTTCATTTTCTTTAGGATTGGGAATCTTTCGTTCCACAAATCCCATTTTCTCAATGCCATTCATTACTGCAAACTTCATTGTATCTTTCATAAAATATACCTCCAAAATTTTCTTATATATTTCTAAACTAAGCACAATTTTTGAAAGAGTTATTGACTATCATAATTCTTGATAGGATTTTTCTATCTAAGCTTATACTGCCAATTTTTTATTTCATTAATCTCATTTGGAATTGAAATATCTTACCTATTAATCTAAGGTATAATTAATACCTTTACACTTTCAACACTTTTTTGCATCTCTAAAGCTTCTTCAATCTTATCTAAATCAAACTTATGGGTAATTATTGGTTGTACATTAACCTTTCCACTAGATATTAAATCTAAAGCAGACAAATGAGTATCTGGATTTATTAGAGAACCTTTTATTGTTAGTTCCTTTTTAAATATTTCAAATGGACTTATTTCTACTTTTATATCTGGATTACTTACTGCAAACAAAAGTATTTTAGTTCCTTTTTTTGCAATATCAAATGCACTTTCTATTACATATTTGTTTCCTGTGCATTCAATAATTACATCTGGACCTTTTCCAAGATATTTATTTAAATTATTTTTGAAACTTTCTTCCATTGGATTCAATATATAATCAGCTCCTAGTTCTAAAGCTGTATCTCTTCTCTTTTCTATTGGTTCACTTACTCCAACTGTACTTGCTCCTGATATCTTTGCCAATTGAAGCATAATTAAGCCTATAGCTCCTGCTCCTAATACTAATACTTTATCTCCTGGCTTTATTCCAATGTTATTTATTCCATGTAAACAACAAGCTGTTGGCTCTACCATAGCTGCTTCTTCAAAGGTTATATTATTAAATACATAGGCTTGCTCTTTAGGAACTACACAATATTCACTAAAACCTCCATCTATATTTACACCTAGAGCTGTTAAATTCTCGCATAATTGCTTCTTACCATTTCTGCAATAATCACATTCACCACAATATATATTGGGATCAATAACTACTTTATCACCTATTTTTATATCTTCAACGTTATTCCCTACTTTAACAACTTCTCCTGAATATTCGTGACCTAATATTATAGGCGGTGTTACTGGCGCTGAACCTTCTTCACCATTAAAAATATGAATATCTGTACCACAAACTCCGCAAGCTTTAACTTTAACTAATATTTCATTTTCCTTTATCTCTCTATATTCTCTTTCCTCTACTTTTATATTATGCTTACCATAAAATACTGCTGCTTTCATACTCACATTTCCTCCAATTCTTGTTTAAATAATCTATTTTAATACCTAAAGTACTTAATAGATTTAAATTTTTATCTAGCATTAAATTTTATAATTTACACTTCACTATCTCTGTCATTTTATTAACATTTCCTTCTTCAAGCATGATTATATCTTTAATATTTTCAATATTAGCAACGATAACCATCGTAATTAAATTAAATCCCTTTGACTTTATTAAATCTCTGTTTACTTTAATTATAGGATCTCCTACTTTAACTTTATCTTCAACCTTCGCTATTGCTTCAAATCCTTCTCCTTGTAGATTTACTGTATCTAATCCTATATGAACCAATATTTCTATTCCTTCTTTAGTTTCTACTACAAAAGCATGTTTACTCGGAAATAACACTTTAATGGTTCCATCTTGTGGAGCACATATAATATCCTCCTCTATTTCTAAAGCAGCCCCATCTCCTAACATTTTTTTAGCGAATGTATCATCTGGAACAAGTTCTAATCTGACCAGATTTCCTTTAGTCGGCGAATATATACTTATTTCTTTTTTTTAAAATCCAAACATAATTCTTTCACCTCTTAAAATAATTTAAAATATGAGCTGTAGCACTAAGTAAAAATGCCACAATATATTGTGAATACTCTATATTTGCAGAACAATATATTGTGCACAAATTCCTTAATGCGACAGCACCTTTATATTTTCCTCTCTTTACTTTAACTCTGGCCAGTATCCCTTATTAGCCTCAATCAAATCATCCAGAATCTGCTTTGCAATGCCTGCACTTGGCACAGTCCTCGATAAGGTTAGTGCCTGCCATAGCTTCTGGTAGCTTCCTTCAATCCAGGCTTCTACAACCAACTTCTCCACACTGACCTGCTGCTCCATCAAACCTTTCTGAAACTGGGGAATTCTTCCCTGATTAATCTTCTCATATCCGTCTTTTCCAATGATACATGGAATCTCAACCATAGCTTCTGGATCAAAATTTTCTATAGCACCTTCATTTGGTACAATTAGAAGCATTTTCTCTTTCGTATTAAATGCAAGGGCACGAGCAAGATCTACAATATAAGATGCATGGTCATCCACAACAAAACCACAGTCCTTTGCTGTTCCTTTTTCAATAATGTCTCTTGCCGCAGAAAATACTGTCTTTTCTCTTCCATCCATAACCTGATTCGCTCTTGTATAATTCGCATCAGTATGAGCTACCACATAATCTGGATACAGATAATACTTGAGATACGTATTAGGCAGTGTCTCTGGATCTACGGCATAGACATCTTTGACTTTACGGTATGTTTCATGCCAACTCTCATCGTCATGCTGTGCGGATTCCACATGGATATCATATCCGTGTTCTTTTACATACGTTTTAAGCTTTGGCATCAAATCATTACCCTCTTTATCCTTAATCTGTGTCCACCAGCCAAAGTGGTTTAGACCAAAATAACTGATGTCAAATTCTTTTTCGTTCACACCCAAAATCTTTGCCATATGGATCATAATACCAAGAGGCATATCACAGATGTTAATGATACGGGAGTTTGGGCGAAGTCTTCTGGTAGCTTCCGCAACAATGGCTGCTGGATTGGAGTAATTTAACATCCATGCATTAGGACTGTACTTTTCCATGTAATCCAAGATTTCCAGGATTCCGCCAATAGATCGCATTCCATATGCAATTCCACCTGGTCCGCAGGTTTCTTGTCCAACAACGCTATATTTCATAGGAATCTTCTCATCTTTCTCACGCATTGCATATTTTCCGACACGAATATGAGCCATTACAAAATCAGTATCTGTAAATGCAACTTCTGGTTCAACTGTATAAGAAAATTCAATCTGTGGTGCTCTTTCTTTTAAAAGAATTTCAAATGCTTTTGCGATGACTTCCTGTCTATCTTTATCATTATCATACAAACACAATTTTCCAATCGGAAATTCTTCCTGATGATCTAAAAGCATCATAATAATTCTTGGTGTAAATGTACTTCCACCGCCTGCTACTGTGATAGAAAATTTTTTCATAATAATTCCTCCTAAATTCTTTAATTATAATTTTTATATTAATATCATTTATAAAATTAATTTAAAAAAATAACCTTTAATTTATTTTTCTAAATTTATTCTGAACCTAATAAACCTTCAAACTCTTCTCTTACTTGCGGAACTGATAAGCCTACAATAACTTGAATGGCTTTTCCTTTTCTCACTACTCCATGTGCTCCAGCTTTTTTGAAAACACTGTCAGGAGCTAACTTACTTTCATCTTTTACAGACACACGAAGTCTAGTTGCACAATTTGTAACATCATCAATATTTTCACTTCCACCTAATGCCTGTAAAAATTGTAATGCTTGACTGCCTTCTACTACTTCTCTTTTATTTTCTACAGCTGCACCTTGTTTAGCTTTATAATCAGCTTTTGTATAAAGCTTAGTTTCTTCATCCTCTGCTTCACGACCTGGAGTTGCAAAGTTGAACTTTAGTATTAAGAAACGGAATACAAAGAAGTATATTGCTGTAAAACACAAACCAATTATTATTTGTGTTATATAAGTAAATGGGTGATATTTAAATAATGGTAACCAGTTTAGTGCAAACCAGTTAATTAGCCCATCACAAAAATAACCTGATACACCAAATGCATATTCTGTTGCTGCTAAAGTTGCTGCTAAAACAGCATGTACAGCAAATAATGCTGGAGCTACAAATAAGAATGTAAATTCAAGTGGTTCTGTAACACCCGATAGCATAGCTGTCAGTGTTGCTGGAATAAGTAAACCTGCCACTATTTTTTTCTTTTCTGGTTTAGCCGTTGCATAAATTGCTAGCGCTATACCCAAACATCCAAATACCTTAGAATGTCCAGTTAGTGCAAAACCACCAGCTGGGAACATTTCTTTTAGTGATTTTGTACTTGTTGCAAAGTCCGGTAAGTGTTTTGCCCAGTATGCAACTATACCATCAGGTACTACTGCTGGTCCTAATGTAAATGGTGCGTATATAAAGTGATGTAAACCGGTTGGAATTAAAATACGTTCTAAGAATGTATAAATCCATACCCCAATAACTCCAGATGAAGATAAGAATCCTTGTAGTGAACCCATTCCACCTTGAACTTTTGGCCAAATTAAGCAAATTGCAAGTGCTGTTGGAATCATAACAACAAATCCTATTGCTGCTACAAAGACTGAACCTTGAAAAATTCCTAAATAAGCTGGCAATCTCTTCTCAAAGAATTTATCATGCAGGTATACAGTTATACCTGCAATTAAAATAGCACCTAACATCCCTGTATCAAGAGTTTTAATACCAGCAATCATTGCAAGTCCACTTGAAACTCCATTAGTAACTCCAGGCGATAAGTTGAAGTTAACACCAAAAGTTGAACCTGAAAGAGTTAAAATAGCATTAACAAAATAGTTAAAGGTCAAATAAATTACTAAAGTTTCTAAACAAGCACGTGCTTGCGCTTTTTTAGCTAGTCCTATAGGTAAACCAATTACGAATAATAGTGGTAATTGATTGAATACCGTCCATGAACCTTGTTGAACTACATACCAAAAGTTATACCAAGCTGTACCTTTATTTGCAATAGATCCTAAAATATCAGAATTCGTAAATAATAGAGATAATCCAACAGTCAAACCATAAAAAGCAAAGAATAAAACTGGAGTAAACATTGCAGCCCCAAAACGCTGAATTTTTTTCATCATTCTTTTTTACCTCCCAAAAAAATTTTAATATAACGTTTACAACAACATTTGCAAAGAAAAACTTATTACAATATTTTCTCCTCCTTTAAATTTCCTTAAACTCTTCCTTTTAGAATTCAATAAAAAATAATACGTTTCCAATTCAACAAATTTTATCAAGATATCTTGTATGAATCTATCTTAACAAGTACTTCAGACTTGTTCAATGCTTTTAATTCATTTAGTTCTTATGTGCGTTTTTAAATTATTTGAACATAATTTGTACCTTTGCACAGCTTGTTCTTCAAATTCCTTGTTCATAATGACACAAAAAAAGCTGACACATAACTGCTATGACAACTTTGTATTTACCATCTTTCTTAGTCATCGTAAATAAATAACTAGTCAGTATGCTCGTATATTTGACTTCTTATTTATTTTCAGATGCCTTATAAATAATCATATTTTATTGAATTTTCCCTAATTGCTTTAAATACGTAATATATTTTATATATAACATTTCAACTAAAATAAAATACTGAATTGTGCTTTCAAAAACAGTTTCTTCTTTTATTTTCATACATTTAGTAGTAATATATAAACTCTGATTGCATAATCTTGCCACTTGATTATCAGATAACTTCGTAATAGAGATAGAAGGTATATTTTTGGCTTTTATTTTTTTCCCGAATTCAACTGCAGGTTTTGTTTCACCAGACAACGATATAATTACAATTAAATCTTCTTCCGTAGCCATATCTGATACCGTATCTATTTCACCTTCTCCATGTAATGTAATAAAAAATTTATTAACACTTAAAAAATATCTTTTTAGTTCATTTGCTACTGTATCTTGTACAGTTCCTGTCCCATAGACAAAGATCTGCTTTGCATGATAAATCAAACTGCATATTTCTAAAATATCTTTCTTTCTCATATCTTCTACTATTTTGTAATAATTTTCATAGATATCATCTACAGTACTATCTTTACTGTTATCTCTTTCTTCATATTCCAATTTTAGCCTTAATTTAAACTCGCTAAATCCTTCTAATGATAACTTCTGAGTAAATCTAGTAATTGCTGCTCTGGAAATGTTACATTTTGTTGCTAACTCACCAATAGACATTTTACAACATTCTCGCTTATGGTTATGTATATAGTTCCATATATATAGGTCGTTTTGATTTAGTTTGTCGTAATTATTATTAACCAATTCTTCTAAATACATGTTTTCATCCTATCCTTCAAACAAATTTTTATCTGAATTATAACATTTTGTATATTTGCTGTAAATATCAACACTAGATCCATATTACCTTTTACATTATACTCAAATATAATAGCAACCTCACAGAATCATCTTTTGGAATTATGTATTCTATATTTAGTGGCAGTTTTAATTGATAAAAACTGTAATGAATAGTATAATCTTTGTGTGTTAAATTTATAATTCGCATAAATATATTTTACACCTTTTCCCAAGCTTTTTAAGCCCGGGAATTGTATTTTTTGCAAGAAAAATTTTAATTCCGAGGGTCACCCTCTGAATTAAAAATTCTCTCAACCCATAGTCTGAAAGAACATAAAACACACTTCAACATTTACTTAAAATCCTTCAAAGCTTTTGATATCAGACTATTTCTTCTCTATCTTCACAACACACTCGAGGTGCTCTGTGTAGGAAACATAATGTTACCTCACTCAACCCTACCCTATGCTTATTGTCTGCGGGAACATATTTTAATCATTCACAAATCCAGCATTTTCAATGGTTCTAAGCTTTATATAGCCTTACCACGCACTCGAGGTGCCTTGAGGATACAAAAAAAGATACCGCTTGAAGCTGGTACCCCCTTGACATCAGGAAAATGGTGCAATGCATCATCAGATTCCCCGGTCTCAATTTAGTACTAATAGAACAGTTCTAATCATATTCTTATAAAAGAAAAGAATATGAAGGAGTGTACAGTTAGTTGATAAAAGTTAAAGTTAGTTTACGGCCCATTGTTAGTAAGATAAATTTACCCACTGTTTTGAAAACAGCTATACTTCCGGGTGACTCAATTGAAAGATTATTTATTGCAACCCAGGTAGGAGAGATCTTTTACATTGGAAACGGTGTTATAAGAACTTTTTTAGATATTCGTCCGAGAATCATAAGACTAGGTTTTTCTGGCGGTAGATATGATGAACGGGGATTGCTAGGACTAGCGTTTCATCCGGAATTTTATTATAATGGTCTGTTTTATCTTCATTATTCAGTAGCTGGAACACAAGGTCCAGGTGCTCTTCCTAGTTCAGAAGTTTCAAGACAAGGTCTTCCTGAATTTTTTAAGCCTAACCCGTGTGACCCTAGAACCTTAAATCTAAAGTGGATAAATAGAGAAATTCAATATGATCATATTGATACAGTTGAAGAATGGATTTTACAATCGAATGGTCAACCTCAAAAACGGAGGACATTACTAAATTTAAGAAGACCATTTTTTAATCATAATGGTGTCAATAGCTTAAACTTTTCACCTGAAACAGGAAAGCTTGTTTTAACAACTGGAGATGGTGGATCAGGCTATGATCCATTTAATTCAAGCCAGGATGATATGGAAATTGCCGGTAAAATAATTGAAATTGATGTAGCTAAGAATACATTTATCAATAATCCACCGGTAGTCACACGTTTTAATGAACTTCCCGCACCTATTCAGGAAACGCTTATGGTAATTGCCAAAGGGGTTCGCAATATACCTGGCATTTCATTTCAAAGGTTTTATAACCAGTATATCAAATATGTAGGAATTGTCGGACAGGATCTGGTAGAGTCAATTTTTTCATTCGTTAATTATAAACCAATACCGGTTACTCAGCTTATTCAAGCTTCTTTAATGAAATCTGATCCTGACCAAGAAGGATTTATTAACTTTGGCTGGCGAGGGTGGGAAGGTGCTTTTCCTACTTCGATTATAAGGGGCTGCTCTGCAAATCCAACTTTGGATGAGAAAACAATTGCTTATTACAATGATACAGTAAAAACTTCAGTGCAGCGTCTTCAGCCTCTAACTAGTTATTTTCATAAAGATCCCCGACCGGATAAGTTTGGAGGAACTGCACTTACGGGAGTCCAGTCATATATGGGGAATGGAATTCCCGGTTTAACTGGAAGCGTTGTGTTTACTGATTTTGCCCGGGATGAAGGATCTCAACCTCCGATTAGAGGGGTTTTAGCTTATACCAGGCCAAGAACAGATTGTAAACTAAATGATTTTAGTGTTATTGAAACCGATTATAATTTTGGATCTCAATCAGCTTATTATACTAGTTTGGGAACGAATCTGAATCAAACCAGACTATATTTAGGGGTTTATGGCTCTATGAATGTGACTGATTTTAACCAAGGTACTGTTTTTGAAATTGTTCCATGATTCATAATTATAAAATTCGAATTAATACCAGATAAATCCCTTTCTAGGATTTATTGAATCGAAATATAATACAAACAAGAGAGAGCAATCATGTTCCCTCATAAATTTTGAAACTGATTTGATGTAAATGATGAAAGCGTTTAATGAAGGTATATTAAGAAGATATACCTTCATTGCTTATACAGAAATATGCGCGCATCAATCAGTATTCTAAATTACTAGTATCACCTGATAGGAGGCATTTAAATTGAAAAAAATGAATATAGGCAGGTTTATTTGTATTGGAGGAATATTAACAACAATAGCTGTACTATTCCAATCAGCACCTGTATTTTTACCCGCGATTGGGTTGGCCTTAAGCCCATTAAGTACTCTACCTATTGCGATAGCTGCTGTTTCTAATATTTCTCTTAGTTTTACTGTATTTTTTTCTTCCGCATTAATTCTTGTTATAGTTAGTGCGCAGGAGACAATAATCCTGCTTTTTACCACCGGGCTACTAGGTATCGTTATCGGAACATTACTTTATAGGAAGGGAATAATAATTTCTATATTATTTTCAAGCATAGCATTATCTCTTGGTATGATATTTTTAACTTATATAGTAGGTATTTCGCCGTTTGTAGATTTAACCAGTCCGTTATCAACTCCTTTAACTTTTTTAATTTTTTTCTCATTTTCACTTGTTTACTCGAGCATCTGGAATATTTGCCTTAGAAAATTCATGAATTATCTTATAAAAATAAAATTAATTAGTTGACTCAAATATGGATTTCTTATCATTTTGGCTATTTAGTGAAATACCTGTTTTTTCTGTAAGCTTTTTTGAAAAAGTACTTTTCCCACTACCAGGTGAACCTATAACTGTTATTTTTTTACCTATACTACTCATACTTTTTCTCCTTATATTTTACTAAAATTTTTTACTACGATAAAAAACCACCCATTTACATGAGTAGTCTAATTTGTGTGTAGACAAGCTATAAATACAATTTGGCAAATATTTCTTAGCGACCCCCTAAGTCTGGTCTAAGGCTAAAAATGAGACAAATACTCGATTTGCAATACCCGTCTTGCTATCTTTTTTAGTTTTGCATATTGCAAAATACTGCTTGTCTCTGGAAGAAATTACACCTCCGAGGTGCTAGCGAGACATGTTGAGCTAAAAAATCATCTCTCCTGCTTTATAGCCGTCAGGCAATTCTTCTTCACTTAAAAATTTAAAATTGTCATCACGCAGTATTGGTAAAAATACTTCGTATGGTATCCTGGAAAACTCACAGCCATAATTACTGGATCCGAACCACCTACCCTCTTTGCTACTCAAATTCAAATCTCTGGCAAATTTTGTATGGTTTGAGCAATCATGAATTGCTAAATCCCAGTTTTCTTCATCGGCTATCTTCATGAATTTCAGAGTTAATTTCCTGCTCCAAATCGGAGATATATAGCCATGTCTGGAAATATACATATTTTCCTCATAATAATTGTCTATGTTATTCTCATTTAAATGTAATTCTGCACAATTGATAAAATCGAGTTTTGTCTCGAAAATTGCTTGCTTTTTCTTAAAAAATGCTTCGAAAAACTCAGGAGTCATTGGAGTTTCAATACCTACATTTTTAATATATTTTTTCGCTATTCCAATATTTTCAATAACTTTGTCTGAACAATTAGAGGCACCCAGGTTGAAACGTATCTCGTCAAGACCGGCTTGACCTAATGCTTTTAATGTCTCTTCTGTAGCTAAAGTACCATTTGTGTATAAATGTTGATAAATTTGAGCATTACTAAATTTCTTTATAATCGAATAGTATTTTTCAATTTCCATGAATGGCTCTAAATAAACATAGGAAATGCCAGTGGGCTTCTGTTGTATGGAAAGAAGTAAATCAATATCTTTCTCATAAAATTTTGTGTCTCCGATCTCCCACATACCTTCACCAATTGGAGGAATATTATCTAATTCCCCATAATTATAACAGAACTTGCACTCTACGTTACATTGGTTTGTTTTCCTAATTGCACTCAACCCAGTTCCCATCAGACAAGAACGACATCCCTTAGAAAATTTGCTTTCATTTCCCACAAAAAAAGTTCTATTCTCCAAAGTTTTCAAACCTCTAATTTCCGACATTAACGTATCATTTCTATTATCGATTGCTGCCTCAATTTGTGCAAAGGTAGCGTAAATGATTTCTTGTTGTTTTGTCATAATTTCCTCATCCTCTGGCAATATTGAGAAAAATTCAAACCATATCAACGCATCTTTTTTTGAAATTTTCATAATGTATCCTCCTCTAATTAATCCTCTTTAAGACTCAATTCAAATCTTCTTGCTATGCTTTTTCACATATTCTTCTTCTAAAGACATACGCACTCTACATGCCGTGTGTAGGAAAATAACATAAAGAATTTTTATGTTCCCCTACTCAACCCTACCCTATGTTTATTGTCTGCGTTAGCATATTCTCATCATTCAAAAACCTAGTATTTTCAATGGTTCTATGCCTTATATAGCCTTACCACGCACTCCAAATGCCTTGTCACTGTCAAAATAAAATATTTTAATATAAAAAAACTACAAAACTCAACAACCTATTACCACCAATTATTCATTAAAATTATCTTTCAAACTTACTCAACAATTTATTAATATTAAACTTTCTTTCTATCCATTTAGGACTATGATTTTCTATATACTTAATCTTATTCTCTTCAATACAAAAAATCAGTTTATGCTTTGAATCCTCATTTTCATAAAAATAGACATTATTAAACATATCTATGTTATCAGTAAAATTGTTTATTGATTTATCATATCTTCGTTCTACATCTTTACTTGAAATATTATGTCCTCCCTTTAAAACCCTATTGCTAATTCTTAGTTTAGAAGTCTCCTTATCGATAGCAATATATATTATGTCAATAATATATCCATTTGCCTTAGCAATTTCAATTTTTCTAAATATATTTTTACCAGATAATGTTGTCTCAAAATTAAAATCAATTTTTGAAGTTATACAATCATTAAATAATTTTATAGCTTTTTTTCCTGCTTTAAATTGAATATTTCTGTCATTAAAGTCCCCAAGACTTTTAGCAATATCATCAGCGTTTATTTTCGTGCCAACTTTCATAACCTTTTCCATTTGATTGTATAAGGTGCTTTTACCTGAACCATTTACTCCAGCAATGATTAATAGTCTTGGCATTTAATTTACTCCTTCTTTTCCTGGTTCAACTTTTATCAATTTTAATTCATCGCCAAATTTTTTATATATTTTTTTTGCACCATTTTTATATTCTTCTATAATTAATGTACCTGTGGAGTCACCATACGTCCATGGAATTCCCAAATCAAAACTTTTTTTCTTCTCATTTTCTATTGCTTCTTCAATAATGGTATTCATAGCCTTGTAATCAAGCATTAATATCACCTTCTTTTAAAATTAAATCTATATATTTTATTATATATTAGAATTATTTCATATATAAATCATTATTTCTTTACAATCTTTAATTTACTATTATTATATCATATTTACAACAAAAACTACCCATATTCCATGAGTAGTTCCATTTGGTGCAGGTGACGGGACTTGAACCCGTACGTCTTCGACACACGCCCCTCAAGGTGGCGTTATGTCATGGTAGTTTTTTATTAAATTTACCTAACCAAAAAAATTTCAACAGATTAAAAGTGGATTACTCTTAAAAATCTTTTAATGCAATTTCATCAAGATGAAATTCATCTTCTGTGTATTCATTCCACGGTATATTTTTATTTTTGAGTAAAGTAATAAAATCTGAAAGATCCATTTCTGATATTTCAGCTGCACGAGCAAGGGACACTGATTTACTCGTAAACAATGCTATAGCTATTGATATTGTTATATCATTTAAAGATTTTGAAAGTCCGAGCTCTTTTAAAAGAGGTATTAAATCATTAGATAAATTCAAGTCAACTTTTATTTTTTCAGCACCCATTTATTTCACACCCTTAATTATAATTATACCCTATAGGATAATTAATTTAAATTTAAAGTATATTAAATAAAAATTATGCACTATACATTATAAAGAATTAATGCCCATTATGTTTTTCCTTCTTCTTTCGTTGTCGTAATTCAAATTGCCGCTCTTTTTCTTGTTCATTTTTTTTCTTTGAATTTTTTCTTCTTTCTTCCTTGTTTGCTTCATATTGTAATTTTATAGCAAGTTGTGCTTTAGTTCCTACTCCACTATTTTCTGTTTCTTTTTTAATTTCCCTTTGAAGTCTTTTAGGGTTTATTTTTTTATTTTTAGATTCGGCAATTGATAAGGAATTACTGAACTTTAAACTATAAAAGTTTTTTAATACAAAATCATACACTTCGTAATCTTTTGGCTCAATACCAAATATAACCTTTGAAACTTCATATTTTTCTCCAGATACTCTCTCAAAAACACCTACCCAAAATACACCTTCAAAAAATACGGTAAATTTAATGCTAATTTTCATTTAAAATTTCCTCCTGTAAAATAAAATTGAACATAGAGAATGGACGACCCCAGGAGGGAAGGATACTTCTATCTATAAGCATATAGATAGGTTCGGACTACCAACCGAAACTGTGTTTTTATCTCTAATTATACAATACAATAAATATAGCCTGATGCGCAATTTATCAAGTTTGTTTTTATCTTTTGACAGCCAAACAATAATTTACATTATCAAAAGCTGTCATTGGATGCTTTGGATTTGCTTCATTATATTTTTTGAAATACTGGTCTGTTATTTCATTAGGTGTCAAATGCTCATAAATCAAAAAATTACTATCGGCTAATAGCTTTTCCAATTCCATATAAGAATAGCTTGCAAGCATTTTTTCGTTTGCAGCACCAGCCATCGCTGCTTGCTTTTTGGCTCGTTCTCCAGCTTTATCAGTGTAAGTATCCTCATCAGGATAATCAAAAACAATACTGCTGCCTTTTGGCACAAAGCTTGAAATCGTATTGATTGTTTCTTTAAAGACCTGCTTAGACAAATAATAACTTATTCCAAGCAAACTGCAAAAGCTAATTTTACTTTGATCAAATTGCGCACAGCCAAGCAAGTTGCTTTGCCAATTGTTTTCTCTAAAATCTGCAGACACATAGTGTAGATTTGCAGGCCTTTCTGCTGATACTGATTGAATGCGTTTTTGCTTGTCAGCACCGGTAGCTGGGTGGTCAATTTCAAAGATTTGAATTTTCGATGCCCAGTCAGTCTGGCGATATGCAAATGTGTCATATCCGGCAGCAAAAATCAAATACTGCTTTGCCCCAATTTGTATAGCACTTTCAAGTGATTTTTCTGCAAATGCTGCTCTACCTAGCGGAGATGGAGATAACTGATTATTAACAATCCATCGCAAAGCCTCCTCCTGTGTACCCACAAAAGTTGGATTGAAGAAACCTATTCCTTTTGACATATTATTTGCTATTTGTTCGTATTCATTCTGCGTTAAGATTTTTTTTGCAAAATAATCATCAAATACTTTATCTGTATTTTGCGTTGAATGATACGCTCTTGAAAAAGCACTTACGAGTGCTGTCATGCTTTTTTGTTCCATAAAATTATCACCTCTAATACTTTATACTACTTTCGTACTAACATTATAAGATTTGACTTTTTTACCGTTTTATGGTATATTAGAGGTATAGAAACAAAGAATTTACAAAGCCGTTACATTTAAAGTAGCGGCTTTTTTAATAGAATAAAACAATAAAGTGTATTCTAAATATTATAAATAATCCTTAGCACACATTATTTTACTATATCACACTAGTATGATAATCATTACTTAATTCAACCTATTAGAAATTTATGAACTAAATTAAATATCAGTCATTACTTATCATGTATCTCACCTTAACGGATATAACGTAGACTTTTAACATTTCAAAGACAACATACTCAATTTTTTAATAACCTAAAACATCTCCAACAATTAATACCTTTATTCTTCTCTTAATAAACTGCCCTCTAATTACCACAAAATCATTACAAATTCTATTTTCACTTTTGCAATCAACACAATATCCAAGCTTTGCACAAGGTGTATCCTTATTTAATCTTTTTGCATCAATTGGGGCAGCATAGTCCCTTACTCTTTTCTCAGCTTCTTCTATATTTTTAACAATTTTATTTATCCCAATTACAAAAATAACTTGTTTAGGACCATAGAGCATTGGAGCAACTCTACTTCCATTTCCATCAATATTATATAATTCACCACCTTCAGTTATTGCATTTGTGCTACAAATGAAAGTATCAGCAGAAAAATTTTTAATATATATCTCTCTTTTATCATCACTTGTCAATTTATCTTCATATTTGTCTAAAAAATTAAAATTTCCACTTCTTAAAAAATCTATTACTCCAGTTTCAAAAAGAGTCATTGAGTCTCCTACACCAACTGTAGAACCTTTAACTATAAGCTCTTTTAATTTGTGAAATAGCATCTCTCTATTATTAATATAATATCCTTCCATGTTACGGTTATTTAGGTTTTTTATAGTTCTCTCAACTTGCTTCTCAATATACCATGAAACGTTTATATCCATATTCATCTCACTCCTATAACTAAATTTCTAAATAAATAATCTAATCTTTAATAAATTTGATAAACCTCTCTGCGGCTGTAGACATAGGAATATCTTTCTTTATTGCTATTCCCATAATTCTTTCAGGAATTTTTTCTTTAATAGAAATTTCATATAATTGTTTTTGCTCCAATTCCCTTTGAATATAATTTTTTATAACACAAGAAACTCCCAATCCTTTTTTAGCAAATTCAATCAATAGTTCCATATTACTTAACTCTATTTGCGGCAATACTTTTAGTCCATATGTACTAAAATAATTATCTATATAATTTCTAGTATTGCCACCTTTCTCCAGCATAATAATGGGATAATTATCTACCAATTTATTCAACGTTATCTTTCTCTCGCAAATATATTTGTATTTTTCCCCCACTACAAAACAGTCTTGTATTTTAAATGTTTTAATAATACTAATAGAATCATTGTTCTTTATGTTCATATTTAAAATTCCTATATCTATCTCACCTGACTCTAATGCTTGGACTATTTTTTGTGTTGACTGATCCTTGACGTAAATTTTTATATTCGGAAATGCTAAGTTATATGTTTCCAAATATTTCATAAGATAATATTTACATATTGTACTGCATACAGCTATTCTTACCTGACCCAAATTAAGATTTTTTAGTTCTAAAAATTTTCTTTCTGCGGTCTGCATAAGTCCATAACCCTGCTCTATATATTTGAATAATACCTCACCCTCTAAGGTAAGAGAAACTCCTCTTGACGTTCTATGAAATAATTGTCCTTCTAAATTTTCCTCTAATAATTTTATAGACTGGCTAACTGCCGGCTGTGATGTGAAAAGTTCTTTTGCTGCTTTAGATATACTTCCTAATTTGGCAGTAATATAAAAAATTCTGTAAAGTTCAAGATTAATATGCATATAAAAATTTAATATACCTCCTATATTAAATATTAATTTTACTTATACCAGTATATTAATTATAATTGCTTTATGAAAGTTAATCAACAAATAAAAGTATTGGAGGTTATAGTATGATATTTACATATTACTTACTATCATTAGTATCTGGATTTGCCTTGACTTTACAGGTTGGTATAAATGGAGAACTTCGTTCAAAAATAGGAAACCCTATACTTTCATCCCTCATTAGCTTTGGTGTAGGGACACTAGGTCTTGCAATAGTATTCTTCTTTACAGTATTAAATGGTTCTAGCACATTACCTACTGCTAATAATATTAAAAATACAAGTTGGTGGATGTTCATAGGAGGATTATTAGGAGCATTTTATATATTTACAACCATATTCACTTCTTCTAAAATTGGATTTGCCAATATGTTTAGTCTTATTATATGTGGTCAAATAATCCTTGCCGTCATATTTGATCATTTTGGATTATTAGGCAATCAAATTCATTTACTAACTCCACTAAGATCTCTAGGTGTTATTTTGTTAGTCTTAGGTGTTTATATTATTCAAACTCATTAATAAAAAATTTATACTTAGATTTTAATACATAAAACATCTTTACAGGAGGTAATATCTATGAAAAGAATCTGTGTTTATTCTGGCTCTAATCTAGGGTTCCGTCCAGAATATAAAGAAAATGCTAAACTACTTGGAAAAATATTAGCTAAAAGCGAAATTGAATTAGTATATGGTGGTTCAAGAATAGGACTTATGGGCGTAATATCAAATGAGGTTTTAAGAAATAATGGAAAAGTTATTGGGGTTATGCCTAAAGGACTTTTTTCCAGTGAAATGGTTCATAAAAATTTAACTAGGCTTATTGAAGTTGAAAACATGCATGAAAGAAGACAAACTATGGCTGAACTTTCTGATGGCTTCATAGCGCTTCCTGGTGGACTGGGCACTTTTGAAGAACTATTTGAAATGCTTAGTTGGGCTCAGCTTGGTATCCATAAAAAATCTATTGGTATATTAAATATATCAAATTTCTTTGACTCTCTTTTACATATGATTCAAAATATATGTACTGAAGGGTTTATGAGTAAATCAAATATTAAACTTATTTCAATTTCTGACAACCCTTCACTATTAATAGAAAAAATGAAAATCTATATCCCACCGATAATGGGAAATAAATGGCGTGAATTATCCTGTAAATAACTTTACTTTCTGTTTAAAATACCTACAACAAAAATATTGATAGTTGACTATTTAATTTAAAGTCAACTATCTATTGTTTAATATTTAATTCAACATTTCTTACAATTGCTCATTAAATTAACTTATAATTTGGTTTACTTTTTTAAATTATATCATAAATAATCATCAAACTGTAATAATTACTATTTTGTTCCAAAATATATCATAATTTCATGACTATTAAATAATAAACGATGTATTCCAGTTAATCTCAATATCCAGCTTTGGCATATTATATTTACCTACTTCGTCCGTTTCAGTTACCACTATCTTTTCAATAAGCATTGTAACATCCGCATTGGTGAGTTTATTTTTATCTAATATCTTCTGCAAAACCTCAATGCACTTTATTATCTTTTCCTTGTCATTTGCATGATTATCTCTTGAATTTTCTGCCTCGACTAAGAGCTTTTCTAATTTATCCAGTTCCACTTTTGCTTCACTAGTCAATTCTTCAAATATTTCTTCACCAATTAATCCTTTGGCAAGCTGCTTTGCATAATTCTTAATTTCTTCCTTTTGTTCTGCAACTTTAATTTTTAATATTTCAATGCCTTTATCATAGTCCTTACGCTTATTTCTTTTTTCCTCTATGTTTTTATCTATATTATCAAGATTTATCTTTGCATTATGTAGTAACCCTTTGATTTCATCAAGTACAAGTTCATCAATATCACTTTCAAATAGCCTGTGTCCATTGCACAATTCTGAGCCATATCTATGAAAAGTAGCACATACATATGTAATTTTATGTTCATAATTTTTTGTCTTATTTTTTCTTGCTACAAATCCCTTATTGCAGTCTCCGCATTTTAATATACCTGCATATCTATGTATTCTTTGGTTCTTGGCTCTTATGCTATTATTGTATCTACTTTCAGCAAGAACCTTAACTAATTCAAAATCTTCTTTACTTATTATCGGCTCAAAGTAATTTTCGTGAACTATTGATCTTCTTTTGGAACTCTAACCTTTTTCCCTTTCATCTTTATAAGCCTTGTAACTCCACATCTTAATGTTCCTATGTAAGCATCATTATGTAGTATTCTTTTAACACTAGTTGCATACCACAATTCCTTTTGAGTCCAGTCAGGTTTCCATCCAAAATCAAATTTTTTCATCTTATGAATTGATGGAGTTTCTACATGTTTTTCATTTAAATAATGGGCTATTTTTGTACAGCCCATTCCTTCTATGTAAAGTCTAAATATTAATTTTATTGTATCAACTACATCCTCATCAACTATTATTTTTTTAGGATTATTAGGGTCTTTCATATATCCATAATTAGGTACTATAACAAGCCCTTCCTTTTGTTTTTGCTTTATATTAGTTTTTATCTTTTTACTCAAATCTTTTAAATACATTTCATTGTACCAGGTTTTTATTCCAATTATTGAATCATCATCACTATCGCTATCATAATTATCATTTTTAAGCATAAGCCTTACATTATGTTCATCTAAGTAATCTAAAAACAAAAGTGTCTTTGCATTATGTCTGCCTATTCTTGAAAGATCTTTTGCTACTAATATATCTACCTTTTTATTTTCTATTAATTCCTTTAATTGCAGTAGTTACGGTCTTTCAAATGTATATCCACTTACATTGTTATCCTCAAAAACCTCATTTAAAATAAAACCCTGCTCTTTTGCAAAATCTTCTATAACTTTTTTTCAGTTTCTATACTTTCTTTTTTATTATCTTCATCTCTTGAAATTCTTACATATCCATAAGCATTCATTTTATTCCTCCCCTTTTAAATAAAGGAACGTCTAAATGGCGTTCCTTCTTGGTTCATCACATGATATAATTCTATTTTTGCTTAATCAAGCAATTCATCTGATTTTAAGTGATTAATAATTATCTTTTCTAGAATGTCCTCCCACTTAGAAGTTCCATCATATTTATGTACAACTTTATTTATTCTTGGATGATTATCTTCTATAATTAATGACATAACACTTAAATCGCTTTCATTTTTTAACTTTTCAGTAATTAAATCTTTACTGTAGGCTAAACTTTCTCTTATATCCATAATTAAATCATCATAATTAAATCATCATAAATATATCTATCAATAGCTTATCATTTTAGTAAAAACCTCAAATAAACTTGTATTCTTTTCCAATGAATTATTCAGTTTTACTTGAAAATCTAACGTCCCGTTTTTATTGTCTTTTATTGAAATTTCATTAATTAATATTTGTATATCCTCGTTATTAATTTCCTGTTTTTCTAAAATTTTGTCTAACAAAATTATTGCCTGTTTTAGTAATAGCTTTGCATCTTTACTGATTTTATTAATATCTACTAAGCTATCTATTTGTTTTTCTAATAATAAAATTTTCTCACTGTTCTCTCTTGTTAGTTCTTTAAACAAGTCTTCTGTAATTAAATTTCTTGCAAGTTGTTTTGCATATTCTTTTATTTCATTTTTTAAATTTGTTACTTCATATTGTATTTTATAAAATTCATTTGAATAATTGGGCTTTCCTTAATCAAATTTTTTAATGAAATCAGCCATTCCAAAAACATTTTTTCCCACAGCCTTTCTCACACTTTTTAAATAATTGTATAACATAATATCTATATCTTTTTCTTTTATCCTATGGGAAGAACAAACATTATTTCCATATCTATGATAGGCATTACACACATATTCAACATATTTTTTGCTATTACAAAATCGATTTTTAGCTACAAAGCTAGCTCCACAATCTCTACATATTAATAATCCTGCATATTTATGTATTCTTGAATTTTTAATATTTTTATCTCTATTATTTGGCTTATTTTTCTTTATATCTTGAACTTTTTCCCATAGTGCATCTGTTATTATAGATGGATAGAATCCTCTATGAATGATATGTTCCTCTCTAGGCAATCTTTTCTTGTATCTATAGATTACAGATCTTTCCGATACTCCGCATCTTAAAGTTCCTATATAAGCTTCATTTTCAAGTATTGTTGAAATAGTTCTATCACTCCAGAAATCTTGTTCAATCCATTTTTTCCCTGGTTGATATATCTTATCGTATATTTGCTTCTGATACCAAGATGGTGTGTGAATACCTTGTAATGTCAATAACGAAGCTATCTTTTTTATTCCATTCCCATCAATATATAAATTGTATATTTTTCTTACAATTTCAGCACATTCATGATTTATTTCTATCTTCTTTGTTTTTAAATTTTTCTTATATCCAAATGGTGGTATTATAACTAATCCATCCTTTTGCTTTTGTTCAAAACCAGCTTTTATTTTCTTACTTGTATCTTCAACATATTGTTCATTTAACATTTGTTTAAAACTAATTAACATGTAATCATTATCATTAAAATTATCAAGACTTTCCGTTATAGATACAACCCTTACATTTAATCGTCTTAGATATTCTAAAAAAATTGAAGAATAAACCTTGTTTCTTCCTATTCTTGATAAATCTTTGATAAGAACAATATCTACATCTCCATTTTCTACTTCTTTTATTAATTCATATATTCCTTTTCTATTAAAATTCGTTCCTGATACATTATCATCTTCAAAAATTTTAATTAAATTATATTCATTATTTTCTGCATAATCTATAAGAATCCTTTTTTGGTTTTGTAGTGAATTTTGCTTTTTATCTTCATCATTAGATAATCTTACATATCCATAGGCTTTTCTTTTATTATTCATTTTTCCTCCAAAAAATAAAATCATGGAATAAGCATTATTATATGCATATTCCATGATTTTATTATACATTTTGGTGCGAAAGACGGGACTTGAACCCGTACACCCAATGGATACTACCCCCTCAAAGTAGCCTGTCTGCCAATTCCAGCACTCTCGCTTATATTAAACTTCCTATGATTTTTACTAAAAACAACTATCTCTATTACATAGTCTGTCCGTCTCCTGTAAACAACCATGGTATAGATTATATTATATAGATTTACTTTAGTCAATACTTTTTTATCTATCAGACTAATTTTCAAAGTTTAACTAAATTATAATTAATAAAGCGTCCAATATCTTCCTCATACGAAATTATCTCCCTATGGAAATAAATTTTCTTCCATTTACAAAAGCTAATTATTTGTATATACAACATTTATGAACGGTTTGCTAGATTAATTGCAGAATTGAAGATTATAATTATTGGCAATTTCATATACTTTTATCTAGTATAAATTTTTCTATACCTACTGCTATTCCATCATTTTCAACTTCATCTGTTATTTCTTTAGCATAATTTTTCACTTCATCACCAGCATTTCCCATAGCAATTCCACATCCAACAGTTTTTAGCATTTCTATATCATTTTTACCGTCTCCAAAGGCATAGCTATTATTTATAGGAATATTTAAATGCTCCAATACCTTTATTATTCCAGATGCTTTTGTGTCTTTTTTAGAATAAAATTCAAAAACATTAGGTGACGAATTATGAATATAATCATATTCTTCATTTTCCAGTGATAGACAATAGTCTGTCCCTTCTTTATTTTTACACAACATTTCTATCTTATAGGTAGCGATATCTTCAATATTGTATTCACTTTTTATATATTTCCTAGGTATATAGAAACTGTCATAATATGAATATAACTCTCTATACTTTTCCTTTATATATGAATATATTTCTCCTTGTAATATATACTGGATATCAAATTTTTCAAGATCATAAATTAATTTTTTTACAAAATTTTTATTGATTTGTTGTTTATATATTGCTTTGTTTTTAACTATTACTTGTGCGCCATTGGTGAGTACAAAGCCATCAAAACCAAAATCTAGTAATTCTTTATATATAAAGGCATAGGGTCTACCCGTTGCAATAAAAACATAATTTCCTTCATTTTGTAATGTCTTAATAGATTTTTTTACTCTTGGACTAATTTCATTTATACCCTTTGGGCAGTCTATTAACGTTCCGTCTATATCAAAAAATATTGCTTTCTTCATAATTTTTCCCCTTTATTTTATACTTAGTTATAAGATACAGATTTTACCTTTATATTGCCACTCTAACAAAGGCATATAAAAGTAAATACCAACACCCAAATAGACTAGTGTACTAACTAGTTATTTACAATGCCTTATATAGAATTATACCATATTATTCTATGTAATCAATTACAAAAATAAAACAAAATAATTGAAGCATTTTACTAATAATAAATTATTTAATCCTCACTTCCACAAGCAATCTAGCAAACCAATAATACCTAATTATCTTTATAAAAAATTTTTACAGACAAAATACAGTGATGAATGATTATGAGTATTATTTGCTGAATATATGTTAATCTTGAAAGTATAATTTTATTTATATATTTAAAACTTTACTTAAAATTTAAAGATGAGCTTCAATACTTTATATTTCAGTATTAAAGCTCATCTTCAAGCTATTTATAATATTAATTTAAAAATTTCTTTTCAAACTACTGATTACTATACAGCCACTTATATATATTATAATTTACTTTTATTTTATTCACATACTTAGCTGTCTCCGGAAATGGTATATAATGAAGATTTTTTCCATCCTTTGAATGTTCCATATTATTTAGCCAGGACTTAACGTTTCCTCTGCCACCATTATAAGCAGCTGCTACTAGATCCAAGCTTCCAAATTCCTCTTTAAGATTGTTTAAATACCAACATCCCATTCTTATGTTATATTCCGGATCATAGAGCTTTTCAGTGCTAAAATCTTTGAGACCCATTTTTTCCGCTGCCCATGCTCCTGTTTCCGGGGTTATTTGCATTATTCCATAGGCATTTTTATTTGATTTAGCATTTGAATTATAATTACTTTCCGTTTTGGCAATAGCTGCCACATAATAGGGATCTAAATTATACTTAGTAGAATATTCGTATATGAATTTAGAATATTTTATAGGATAATAATGTTTTCCTATTGTTTTTACATTTAATGCTGCTGTAATAATTATCACTACTACTATAAATGTAAGCAGCAAACTTTTTCCCCTCATTCTTTCCTCCTATATTATATCTAGCGATGTCAATAATTTTTTAACCTGAGTCTCAGTATAATCTATATCAACACTGGTATCTATTACAATATCTACATGCTTCTTCTTTTCATCTAAGGGCATCTGTGCATTTATTCTGTTCATCACCTGATCTAAACTCATCTTATCTCTGTCCATAACTCTTTTGATTTGAGTATCTTTATCAACCCATACTAAAACATTAATATCCATATCATTATTTATACCTGTTTCAATTAAAATTGGAGCATCTAGAATACATATATTTTCTTTTAAATCCTCATATAGCTTCATATGCTTAAATATATCCTTTTTTATATAGGGCATTATAATTTCTTCCAGTCTTTTTCTTTTAGGCTCTGATGTAAAAACATAATCTCCTAATTTCCTTCTTAAAAGCCTTCCATCTTCATCAAAGAACTCACTGCCAAATTCATTTTTTATCTCCTGCAATAGCTCTGGATACAGATTTAAAACTTCTCTTGCAATGACATCCGCATCTATAACTGGAATAGATCTTTCCTTAAACATTCTGGCTACAGTACTCTTTCCACTTCCAATGCCTCCTGTAAGTCCTACCTTTAACATAACCCATCATCCTCAATTCTTAATTCATTATTTTGCTTCGTACCAGGTTTCCCCTATATTTATATCTACTTCTAATGGAACCTTTAATTCTATTGCGTTTTCCATTTCATCCTTAACCAGTTTTTTTACTTTTTCTAGTTCATCCTTATATACATTCAAAATAAGTTCATCATGAACCTGAAGTATAATAGTGCTCTTTAATTTTTCTTTGTTAAGTTTTTCATATACCTTTACCATTGCAAGTTTAATTATATCTGCTGCACTTCCCTGTATAGGGGTATTCATGGCGAGTCTTTCACCAAAGGAAGCTACCATTTTATTTCTTGCCTTTATTTCTGGAATATATCTTCTTCTATTTAATATAGTTGTAACATATAGTTCTTCCTTTGCCTTAACAACAATATCTTCCAGATATTTTTTTACATTAGGATATCTTGCAAAATAGGTATCTATATATTCTTTCGCTTTACTTTTGGTTATTTTAAGGTCTTGTGCAAGACTAAAATCCCCGATGCCGTAAACTATACCAAAATTAACTGCCTTTGCATTACTTCTCATAAGTGGCGTTACCTGATCAATTGGCACATTAAACACCTCTGATGCAGTTTTAGTATGTATATCACTATGATGTTTAAAGGCATTTATTAGATTTTCATCATCGGCAATATGAGCAAGCACCCTTAGTTCTATTTGCGAATAATCTCCAGACAAAATTACACATTCTGAGCTGTCAGGTATAAATACCTTTCTTATCTCTCTCCCCATTTCATGTTTTATAGGTATATTCTGAAGGTTAGGTTCTGTGCTTGAAAGTCTTCCTGTAGTTGTAACTGTTTGATTAAAGCTGGAGTGTATTTTATCATCCACATCAATAACAGCTTTTAAACCCTCCACATAAGTAGAATACAATTTTGTAAGCTGCCTATAGTAAGTTATTTTATCTATAATAGGATGCTTATCCCTTAACTTTTCCAGCACCTCTGCATTGGTGGAATAACCTGTTTTGGTCTTTTTAATCACAGGTAAATCAAGCTTTTCAAATAGAATTTTACCAAGCTGCTTTGGAGAGCTTATATTAAACTCCTCTCCAGAAATACTATAGATTTCCTCCTGAGTCTGCTGTATTTTTTCACTGAATTGCTCTCCCAATTCATTAAGCTTTACCCTGTCAACCTTAAAGCCCCTACCTTCCATAGAAGAAAGCACTTCTATTAAGGGTTCTTCCACATCATAAAATAATTCTTCCATATTTAAAAGCTTAATCTTTGCACTTAAATCCTCATATATAGCTTTTAGATATTGTACTTCTTTTACTCTAAGGAGCTCATCTTCATCCTTTATATCTATATTTAAGCTATCCCTTATTAAGCCATTTAATTGGTATTCACTTTTAGCAGGGTCAATAAGATAAGCCGCTATTTTTGTGTCAAAAATCAACCCCTTTAATGAAATACCTATTTTATCAAGTATAGTATAAGGTATTTTAGCATCATGAATTATTTTGTCTATTTCTTCATTTTCAAAAACCGATTTTAGAACTAGTTTCAATTCTTCTGAATCAGCTTTAAAAAGCTTATCATAGTCAATTACATAGTTTTTATCCTGTAGATTCACATATATTTTCTTTATAACACTTTTAGAGTATACATTCTCATTTTCATTTTCGAATAGGATATATATAGCGTCTTTTACTGAGGAAGTAAACTTTTTAAGTTTTTCTATAGTATCCAAAACTTCATAATCTGCTTTTACTTCAATTACAGCCTCTTCCTCCTCTGAATCAGGAATTTTATTCATGAGACTTTTGAATTCAAGCTTTAAAAACATTTTTCTTACAGCTTTTACATCAAAATTGTCTTTTGATTTTATAGACTCTAAATCTATTTCTATTGGAACATTAGTTATTATAGTTGCAAGTTTTTTACTAAATACTGCCTGTTCACTATACTCCATGAGATTTTCCTTAATCTTTTTCCCGCTTATATTTTCTATGTTCATAAGAACATTTTCCACACTGTCATATTCTTTTATAAGCTTAAGTGCCGTTTTTTCTCCAATGCCAGGCACTCCTGGAATATTGTCCGAGCTGTCTCCCATAAGTCCCTTTACATCTATAAACTGCTTAGGAGTAACACCATAGTCCAGAAGCATTCTGTCCTTATCATAAATTTCCTTTTCAGTCATACCCTTTTTATTTATAACTATCTTTACATTATCCTCTGCCAGTTGAAGTGCATCTCTATCTCCTGTAACTATGTAAACTTCTATTCCACGATCTCTTGAAAAGGAAGCCAGGGTTCCTATTAAATCGTCTGCTTCAAAGCCTTCAATTTCAAATATGTTTATAGCCAACTTTTCAAGAAGTTCCTTAACTACTGGAAATTGTTCTGCAAGCTCTGGGGGCATTTTCTTCCTTCCAGCCTTATAATCTTTGTACTCCTTATGTCTAAAAGTGGGAGCTTTTTTATCAAAAGTTGCAACTATGTAATCAGGCTTTAATTCCTCTCTCATTTTAAAGAGCATATTTATAAAACCATAAATAGCATTTGTATTTAATCCCTCTGCATTATTAAGGGCAGGTATCGCATAGAAAGCTCTGTTCATAAGACTATTGCTATCTAATATAAGCAATCTTTCCATAATTTAATCACTTCTCCAATCTAGGATTTCGTTTATTTAAATAAAACTTAGTCATAAGAAAATAAATAGTAAGTCAAAAACGTCACGTATATTTTAGATCCTATAAGGAAACAGGTTCCGCAGATAGTGAGTTATCTAAGGGTTCTGTTAACGTAGCAGGATGCAAATACTGACTAGATATTTATTTGAATATGCCTTGGCATAATACTAAAGTATATATTATCACATTTATTATGCATAACAAAGCTATGAATAATCAGATATAAACATATTCTATAAAATTCACAGTATATTTATTTTACAAATTAATTATATTTATTATAATATTTATTATAGACTATAATACAATAAATAAAAACTTAGAAATTGAGGTGTTATACTTGATAAAAGATGACTATAGTGCTAAAATCTCCCAAGAATTCCTTTCTCTTGTAAAACAAATAAAAAATTTAAAAAACTTGAAATTAGAAGCTTTCGCTTTAATTGATACAGCCTTCAAAAGATTTCTTGGATTTAGTTCAAGTTTTGTAAATTCTGTTTCTGAAAAAGATTTACTAAATCTTATGAAAAAAAATGATGAAATCCAGGGGATACAATGTGCCATTGCTGCTGTACTTCTATTTGAAGAGGGAAATATCTTTTATAATGAAGAAAAATATAATGAAGCCTATTTCAGATATTCAAAGGCTTTTAATTTGATCTCAGCTATATTTACACTAAAACTGGAGTGTGAATTAGAAGGTTATAAAGAGCTTTCACTGGAAATTGGTGATGCTGTTGAAAACTTTGAAACCACCTCGGAGGATAAGAAAAAACTCTTTTATTTTTATAAATCTCTGGGAGCATTTTCTAAAGCTGAAGATCATCTATATGAACTTGTGAAAGATGCTAATAACAAAGATTTTACAGAGAATGAACTTAAAGAATTTTACTTGGAACTTCTAAACAAAAATGATGATGATTTAATAAAAGGTAATCTTCCAAGAAATGAAATTTTAGAAGCTTTGAATACTTATGAAAATAGTCATTAAAATTTTGAAGTTATTAAAGCCTCAGTTATTCCTGATTACGAGGCTATAAAACTTCCTGTAAAAAATATTATTTGAAAACATTATATAATTGGGTTATTTTAACGAATTTTATGTCAAATTCTTATACACTCTTATATATAAGATAGTATATTAATATAAATGGTTAGATACCATTTATGTATATTTTTTATATATTTACTCTTCCTAAACTGTATCCTGCAAAATAACCTATTATCCCTATTACAAGCGAAATAGCTATGTAAAATACAGCATTGAGTTTCTTATTATTGCTAAAAATTGAAAAGCCTTCATACATAAATGTAGAAAAAGTTGTATAAGCTCCTAAAAAACCATCTCCAAGAAAACTATAAATTTGATTATTGGGATTTTTTGATGTAAGAAATCCTAACAAAAAAGCCCCTGTTATATTTATCAGAAAAGTTCCTATAGGGAAACTACCTTTGGCTTTTACAGCCACTATTTTACCTAATTTATATCTGGATAGACTTCCAAGAATTCCACCTAGTCCTACTAATATATATTCCATTTTACAACCATCCTTGTTATAATATTCATCCTCATAATTACACTTATCCTATCCACTCTATTGTCTTATAACGCCTTATATTCCTCTGCAATTTCTTCATTCTTTTTTCCAATGGATTTTGATATTGCAGTGGCAACATATATAGCTATAATACTTAGTAATAGCGATAAGAAAATATACATGGAAGCTGAATAGTATTCTCCCTTTGTGATTAAATTAACTTCTTCTTTGCACAGAGAAGAAAAAGTAGTATAAGTACCTAATAGTCCGGTAGTAATACCTAATTTAACTTCCTCTTTTATCTTATATCTCTCTTTAGTAACACCAAATATAAATGCTAAAAAAAAGCTTCCTGTTACATTGATAATCAATGTGTTTATAGGTATTTGCCCAATATAATTTTGAAAGTTTATATTTTTTATGGTAAATCTCATTATAGCACCTATAAAACCAAAACCGCCAATATACAGATATTTTTTCAAGTTAAATCTCCCCTTATTAATTCATAGTTATTATCCCATGTATAATTTATAATTTTCAGAACCTCAATATTTTCAACTAGCAATAGCACTACCTTTCCATTCATTTTTTATTAGAAAATCCTTATACATATTGAAATTATATATTTCTACTCTACAACCAGCTATATTTCGGCAAAAATAAATCATTTTCACCTTATGTTTAAACGTACAAAAAACCCCTACAGATATAAAAGACCTGTAGGAGTCATCAGCATTCAAGCATTTAAAGGCGAACTCCATCACCTATGACTTATATTATAACACTTTTTCTATAGTACTGAAAGGCTGTTTCTGTTTCAAAACCATTTTTCTTGTATAAAATCAACTTTTTCAAGTCATTAAAATTTTTTATATTAAGCTGGTATAGTATATTCTCTAAACTTTGCTACATAATACTTACATACTTAAGTACAAGCCAATAATGACAGAAGCTTCCTAGCAGCACAAAGATATGAAATATTTCATGAGAACCAAAATATTTATTTTTCATCTTTGGAAGCTGAAGACCATATATTATACCGCCTATAGTATAGGAGATTCCACCCACTACAAGCCAGGTTAGAGCAATGCCTGTGAGGACTTTTGCCAGTGGAAAAATTGCTACAATTACAAGCCAGCCCATAAATATGTAAAAAAAAGTTGAAAGCCATCTAGGTGCGTTAAACCAAAAATTCTTAACCAGTATACCAAATATAGCTAGACACCATATTATAACCAATATACTCAGTCCTAATTTTCCTCTTAACGCTATTAAACAAATAGGTGTATAGCTGCCTGCAATCAAAATATATATCATAGAATGGTCTATTCTTCTAAGTACTTTAATTACCTTTTGTGAGGCAGAGGTTAAATGATAGACAGAACTTGCACTATAAAGCAATATCAGACTTACACCAAATACAACAAAAGCGCTTATATGAGTCAAATTATCTAGCTTTAAAGTGTAATTAATTAAGATAATAAGCCCCACTATAGAAATACCTACTCCAAATAAATGTGTCAATCCACTAACAGGTTCTCTGAATTTTGCAAACACAACATTCACTCCTTTATATTCATATATTGATAACGTAGTTTTTAATACTATATGTTATTATATTATTATTGTAATGATATTATACTTATATTTCAATACCCTTTATAGATAATATAGTCAAATTTTATAGGCTTTATATCTTATTATCTCCATAAATCTAGGTTTTTTATTATATTTTCTTTAATTAATATGTGATGTAAATATAGAATAGAATAAACTGAGTAAATAAAATAATTTATAAAACCTAGATTCATAGTAATAAATACTATATAATATACTAGAGGTGATTTACGTGGACACAAAGAACGATAAAAACTTAGATGCTCTTGTTTCTGAAATTACTGAGTTTAATGAACTAACTCTTGATGATATACCAAATATTGATTTATACATGGATCAGGTAACAACTTTATTTGAAAGTAAACTCCATCCTCTTAAAAGAAATGAAGAAGATAAAATAATGACTAAGACTATGATTAATAACTATGCAAAGGCTAAAATCTTTCCACCTGTAAAGAGTAAAAAATATACTAAAGAACAGATAATATTGTTATCTATAATATACAATTTAAAACAGAGTTTGTCTTTAGCTGATATAGGAAAAGTTTTTAACCCAATATTAAAAGATATAGAAAATGAAAATAAAGAACTTATTTCTGTAGAAAATTTGTATGACACTTTTTTAGAAATTAAAAGAGAAAATGAAAATAAATTTAGTGAACACTTTTACACACTTTTAGATAGAACTAAAAATAATTTAAAAAATAAGGATAATGGCGATAATAGCAAAAATGAATTAATACTTATGGTGCTGTCCCTTATAGCAGAAGCTAATATGAATATACGTATGTCAGAGAAAATCATAGATAACTTTTTTAATGTAGCAAAAAAATAGTATTCAGAAATTATTCTGAATACTATTTTTCAATTTTAATTTACGCACTTTGAATCATTTATGCGATGACTAATGGCTGGATAATTTATTTAAACTTATTGTGAATACAAACTCCAGCTAAGTAAAATTCATTGATATTCTATCCTATCTATATAGAGTTCCTATGTCTTTTCTAAAATACATGCCTTCAAAATTTACATTTTTTATATCTGCATATGCATTTTTAATTGCTTCCTCTAGTGTATCTCCAGTAGATACAATTGACATGACTCTACCTCCAGAGGTTTTCAAAGTATCATCTTCATATTTAGCTCCTGCTGCAAATACTTTGCTTTCTGCTGCTTTGATGTCAATAGCTTTACCTGTTTCATAACTTCCCGGATAACCCTTGGAAGCCAGAACTACACAGCAGGCACCGCCTTTTTTCCACTTGATTTCAACATCTTTAAGCTTTCCATCTATGGCAGCCAATATGATTTCAGTGAAATCACTTTCTAAAAGTGGCAATACTGCCTGAGTTTCTGGATCACCCATTCTTACGTTGTACTCCAATAAATATGTACCCTTTTTAGTTATCATAAGTCCGAAGAAAATAATACCGCAGTAGTCCATATGCTCTTCCTTTATTCCAGAAAGAGTAGGCTTTAACATGGTTTCCTCAAATTCTTTAAGTACATTTTCAGTGCAATATGGATTTGGGACAATTGCGCCCATTCCGCCAGTGTTAGGGCCCTTATCCTCATCGAAGATCTGCTTATGGTCCTTAGCTGATATAAAAGGCACTATAACATTGCCATCTGTAACAGAAAGAATAGAAGCTTCTACTCCATCAAGAAACTCTTCCATAACTACTTTTTTACCAGAGCCCTTAAATACATCATTTACCATAAAGTCTTTTAGTGTATTCTGCGCCTCTTCTGCTGTACCACATATAACTACACCTTTACCTGCAGCCAGGCCATCAGCTTTAATAACTATTGGATAAGGACATTTTTCAGTATAATCAAGAGCTTCCTCTACTCTATCAAAAACCTCATAAGCTGCTGTTTTAACTCCGTGCTTTTTCATAAATTCCTTAGCGAAAGCCTTACTTCCTTCAAGCTCAGCGGCTGCTTTTGATGGTCCAAATATCTTTAATCCATTTTCCTTAAATACATCTACAATACCTTCTACCAGCTTTGCTTCCGGTCCAACAAAAGTTAAGTCTATTTTTTCTTCTTTAGCAAAGTTTAATAATTCATCTATAGTATCTAAATTTACATTTACACACTTATTCTCAAGATGAGTACCACCATTTCCAGGTGCACAATAAATCTTGTCAACAATAGTACTTAATGCCATCTTCCATGCTATAGCATGTTCTCTACCACCATTTCCAATAAGTAAAATTTTCAATTTATCACTTCCTCTACATTAATAAAAAATAATACAGACTATCTCACTATGGAAAAATTTACACCCCAGGGGTGCAAATTTTTCCAGCATTACATTTCTACCTAGTGTTTAAAATGTCTTATTCCTGAAATCACCATTGCTATGCCATGTTTATTGCAGGCATCAATGGAATCTTGGTCTCTTATAGAGCCACCAGGCTGTATTATTGCCTTTATATTGTGCTTAGCTGCTTCTTCCACTACATCGTTAAATGGGAAGAAAGCATCTGATACAAGAAGAGTACCATCCTTTGCTCTATCAAGTGCTTCAATTGTCGGCCATATTCTGTTTACCTGTCCGCCGCCAATTCCCTTAGCCATTCCATCTTTAACCACCAGTATTGCATTGGATTTAACATATTTTACTACCTTCATACCGAATAGAAGCTGCTTTAATTCCTCTTCTGTCGGCTTCTTTTCTGTTACAAATTTAAGTTCATCTACAAGTTTATCATCTGAACTCTGTACTAGAATTCCACCGTCTACCTTTGCATATTCTCTATGATCCTGTGGTTTGTGCTCTGCTTTTATAACTCTTAAGTTTTTCTTTGTCTTTAATATTTCCAGTGCAGCGTCTTCAAAATCAGGAGCTATTACTATTTCAAGGAAAATCTTCACAAGTTCCTCTGCTGTTGCTACATCTAATTTTCTATTAACAGCAACTATACCACCAAAAATAGAGGTAGGATCACATTCAAAGGCACGAACGTAGGCATCATGAATATTATCCGCTATAGCAGCACCACAAGGTGAATTATGTTTTAGTGCACAGCACATAGGTTCTTCAAATTCTGAGGCTACTTTCCAAGCTATATCCATATCCTTTATGTTGTTATAAGAAAGTTCCTTACCATTTAGCTGCTGAAAATCTTTCATTGCGCCTTTAGTAGCTGTAGACACATAGTAAGCAGCACTTTGATGAGGATTTTCACCATATCTTAAATCCATAGATTTTTTATAAGACATATTAAGATATTCAGGATAAACTTCATCTCCCAGTAAAAATCTACTTACAGCTGCATCATAGGCAGCCATTAAATTAAATACTTTACCAGCAAATTTTTTTCTACTTTCAAAATCTACTTCACCATTTTTATCTATTTGATCTATTACATCTTCATAATCCTTAACATCTGTAAGCACAACTACATCTTGAAAATTCTTTGCAGCTGCTCTTATCATAGTAGGACCACCGATATCTATAAACTCAATTTTTTCTTCAAAGGTTAAATCTTCCTGAACTTTATCAAAGAAAGGATAAAGGTTAACTACTACTAGATCAATTGGCTTGATTCCCTTATCTTCAATAGCTTTCATATGCTGAGCATTGTCTCTTATGGCAAGTATACCTCCATGAATATTAGGGTGAAGTGTCTTTACCCTGCCGTCCATCATTTCAGGAAAACCCGTAACTTCCTCTACTTCTGTTACAGCTATGTGATTTTCTTTTAAATATTTGTATGTACCACCAGTAGAAATTATTTCCACATCTTTTTTAATAAGAAATTTAGCTAAATCAAGAACTTTATCCTTATTGTATACACTGATTAATGCTCTTTTAATCATATAATATATTACCTCCACTTAAATATTTTAAAGACTTTTATCTATCATTGTAAATCTTAAATTTTTAGATTAATACTCTATGGACTTGCCACTGCTATGTATACTGTACCTTTTATATTCATTGAATATTACAGCAACTAATTATCAGATAATAAAGGCATCATAAAAGAAATAACCAGTTAATATACTAATCTATTTTCCTTTCAGATGCCTTATTTCTTTTTTAATATCTTTTACTTTCAAGTTAAATATTTTCTATAAGTAAAGCTCCTGTGATCAAGCTAAATTTCATTCTGTCTTATTCTTACTTAATGCACATTCAAATAAATAACTGGTCAGTATGCTAGTCTATTTTGAATTACTATTTATTATATCTTACTTTAAAATTAATTATTTTCTATGAATACTTTTCTCTCTTGAACCTCAACTTTATTTTCCGCTATAAGCCTAATAGCCTCTGGTAAAGCTTCATGCTCCTTTTCTAGTACTCTTTTCTGAAGTAACTCTGCAGTATCCTCAGCAAACACTGGCACAGTCTTTTGTATTATAATTGGCCCTGTATCCGTCCCTTCATCTAGAAAATGCACGGTGCAGCCAGAAGCCTTAACACCATAACTTATTGCAGCTTTATGTACATTTAAACCGTACATCCCCTTGCCACAAAAAGAAGGTATTAGAGAAGGATGAATGTTTATTATTCTGTTTTTAAATTTCTTTAATAAATCACCTTTTAAGATGGATAGAAAACCTGCTGTAACTATTAAGTCTACACCTTTTTCCTCTACAATCTTTAAAACTTCGTCGGATAATTTATCACCATACTGCTTTTTACTTAAAGCTATAGCATATATATTATTTTCTTTAGCTCTTTCTATTCCATAGGCTTTCTCACTATCACTGATTACTATTTCAATTTTACAATTCAAATACCCTGACTTTACTTTATCAATAATAGATTGCAGATTAGTTCCTCCACCTGAAATAAGCACTGCTATTTTAAACATACACCTTTGCCTCCTGCTTCAACGTAACCAATTTCAAAGGCTTCTTCTCCAAATTCTTTTAATGTGTCTATTACTGCTGCTTTATCCTCTTGCTTTACGCATAATACGAAACCAATGCCCATATTAAAAGTATTATACATATCATTCCCTTTTACTCCAAGAGACATTAAATATTTGAATATTTCTGGAACTTCATAGCTGTCTTTATTTATTATAGCTGTAAAATCTCCTTTGAACATTCTTGGAATATTTTCATAGAAACCGCCACCAGTTACATGTGCCATACCTCTTATTTCAAATTTCTCCATAAGCTTTAATATAGGCTTTACATATATCTTTGTTGGTTCAAGAAGAACTTCTCCAATTTTTTTACCATGAAAATCAATTTCTATATCAGGTACTAATTTTCTTACAAGTGAAAAACCGTTACTGTGAACACCTGAAGATGCAATTCCAATAAGTACGTCTTTGTCTTCAATTTTACTTCCGTCTATAATTTCATCTTTTTCAACTATACCTACTGAAAAACCTGCTAAATCATAGTCTCCGTCTTTATAAAACCCTGGCATTTCAGCTGTCTCTCCACCTATAAGGGCACTTTCAGCCTGAAGACAACCCTCAGATACACCCTTTACGATTTGTGAAGCAGTTTCAGCTGAAAGCTTACCACAAGCCATATAATCAAGGAAAAATAGTGGTTTTGCACCATGACATAAAATGTCATTGACACACATTGCAACACAATCAATACCAACTGTATCATATTTTTTCAGCTTAAATGCTATGGCAAGCTTTGTTCCAACACCATCTGTACCGGAAACAAGTACAGGATTTTTATAATTCCCCAGAGCAAACATTCCTGCAAAGCTACCTAAATTATTTAAAACATCCTTTGTGTAAGTTTTTTTAGCATAGTCCTTTATTTTGCTTACAGTTTCATAGCCCTCTTCAATATTTACACCAGCGTCCTTATAAGTTACCATTAGTACACAACCTTTCAAAATTATACTTCAAATCTTTCCTTTTCAACTTCCATTGGTGCTGACACAGGATATACTCCTTTTAAACATCCAAGACAGAAATTATTTTTCTTACCTAAACTCTTTAAAAGTGAATCTATGCTTAAATATGCAAGACTGTCTGCGCCTATAAAATCTCTTATTTCCTCCACAGTCTTATTTCCACCTATGAGTTCATTTCTGGAAGCTATATTTATTCCAAAATAGCATGGATATTTTATAATAGGAGAAGATACTCTAAAATGAATTTCCTTTGCTCCTGCTTTCCTTAATATATCCACCAATTTTTTACTTGTAGTTCCTCTTACAATGGAATCGTCTATTATAACTATTCTTTTCCCCTCAATATTCACTTTCAAAGGATTTAATTTTACAGCAACAGCCTTTTCTCTAAGTTCCTGAGTAGGTGATATAAAGGTTCTTCCCACGTATCTGTTTTTTATAAGTCCTATACCATAAGGTATTCCGGAAGCCTTTGCATAGCCTGTAGCTGCTGCAAGTCCTGAATCTGGTACACCAATTACCATATCAGCCTCTACAGGAGCTTCTCTATAAAGCTCTTCTCCTGCAAGTTCTCTTGAGTTGTATACACTTATTCCATCTATAACACTATCTGGTCTTGCAAAATATATATATTCAAAAACACAGGTTTCACATTTAGTCTTTTCTGCAAAATTTATACTTTTGATTCCTTCTTTATCTATTATTACAATTTCACCTGGATTTACATCTCTTACAAATTCAGCACCTACTGCATCAAGTGCACAAGTTTCTGAACACATTACATAACTATTATCATCAAATTTACCTATGCAGAGAGGTCGTATACCGTTAGGATCTCTAACTCCGATTAATTTATCCTCTGTTAAAATAACAATGGCAAAGGAACCTTTAATAGCCTGAATTGCATCAGCTACGGCGTTTTCTATACCTTTTTTTGCATTTTTAGCAATCAATTTCAGTACAACTTCAGTATCTATTGAAGTTTCAAAGGAAGTTCCGCCATACTGCAATAGTTCTCTTATAATATCAGTATTTACAAGATTTCCGTTGTGAGCAAGAGCAATAGAACCTAATTCAAATTCATTAACTATAGGTTGAGCATTATTGGCACAGCTGCCACCAGTAGTAGAGTATCTTACATGACCTATTGCAGAATTTCCAACCATTTTGTCTAAGCTATCATTATCAAACACATCTGTTACAAGTCCCATACCTTTATGGACATCAATCTTACCATTATTGCACACTGCAATACCAGCACTTTCCTGTCCTCTGTGCTGAAGTGCATACAGTCCATAGTATGTTAAATGTGATACATCTATATTCCTATTTGAAAAAATTCCAAAAACACCACATTCTTCTTTAAGTTTATCTTGTTCTAAATCTATCACAGTTAAACTCCCTCTCTTAAAAAATTTATTTTCCTGCGATTCTCTTTAATATTTCAACATAAGCTTCTTTTACATTACCCATATCTCTTCTAAATCTATCTTTATCAAGTTTTTCATTAGTTGTTGCATCCCAAAGTCTGCAAGTATCTGGAGATATTTCATCTGCTAATAGTATTTCTCCATTAGTAGTTTTACCAAATTCCAATTTAAAGTCAATAAGTTTAATATTTTGTTTTAAGAAAAATTCCTTAAGTATTTCATTTACCTTATCAGTCATTGCATATATAGTCTTTAATTCCTCAAAAGTTGAAAATCCCAAAGCAACTGCATGAGTATCATTTATCAAAGGATCATCATAATCATCATTCTTATAGCATATTTCAAATACTGTAGTCTTTAATGGACTTCCTTCTTCAACACCAAGTCTTTTAGCCATACTTCCTGCAGCTACATTTCTTACTATAACTTCTAGTGGAACTATATTAACTTTTTTGCAAAGTTGTTCTCTATCATTTAGTTTCTCTATAAAATGTGTTTTTACACCATGTTTTTCTACAAGTTCAAATAACATTGAAGTTATGCTGTTATTTAATTCACCCTTATCTTCTATCTGACCCTTTTTTACTCCGTTGAAAGCTGTAGCATCATCTTTATAATAAACTATAACTTCATCCTCTTTATCAGTAGCATAAACCTTTTTTGCTTTTCCTTCGTATAATAATTCTTTTTTTGTCATTATAATTCCACTCCTTCTTCGTTTTCACTTATAAATTTGCTTTTCATATCTTTTCTATATTGAATTAGTTTTTCTTTTAACCCTGGATATTTTAAAGATAGCATCTGAACTGCTAACATTCCTGCATTGTAGCTGTTATTTATTCCTACAGTAGCTACTGGAATTGATTTTGGCATTTGAACTATAGATAAAAGTGAGTCCAATCCGTTAAGAGCTGCATTTATTGGTACTCCTATTACTGGAAGTGTAGTATGTGAAGCAATTACTCCTGGCAAATGCGCTGCAAGTCCTGCCCCTGCTATTATGCAATCAAAGTCTTCAGCTTCTAAATCTTCAATTACCTGAGCTAATTTTTCTGGAACTCTGTGAGCCGATAGTATGTGAACTCTGTACTCAATACCGAATTCCTTAAGAGCCTTGGCAGCACCTCTCATCTTATCCACATCTGATTTACTTCCAAATATTATTGCAACTTTCATTTATAAATTCCTCCTATACTCCTTATGCTGGACTAAACAAATTTAATTGTTTGGTTTTTTGCACACTTTATTATTAAACATCTTTCATCGGTTATTTCCTTTAAGATGTCTTATACTAAAATATTAATTATAATTAGTAATCCTTATAAAGTAATCATCTAATTTATTATATTTTATATTACATAATTTATTTGTAAATAATCGCTAGTTTTATATAAATTATTGCTGAAACATGTTGATTTTTGTCAATATATCATCATAAAGAAACTATGAATCAACTGTTAAAATTCGACTTATTATTTGTTTTTAAATGCCTAAAATTAAAAATGCTCCAAAATGAATATGGAGTAAATTCACTTATAGAGCGCTTAATATAGAGAGTTAAGAAATCCTAACTCTCATAATTTATAAATTTACCCATAGCCAAAAAGTTTAAGGCCTTTTGTAGAAACTCCTGAACCCTATTATCAAGATTATATGGATGCATATTTAATTTTTAATTAGCTGCAAATAAATACTAACACTAGACTTATAAAAAGTCAATGTGTTTATAAGATTATTCATAGTAACATTCGTACATATACCGTATATTTAATGTTTTTCCATATTATTTATTCGTTATATATTGATTTCAAACAAATTTCATCTATATATTTTACTTTAAATGTATAGCCAATTACTAAAATATGCGTTTGAAATTTAAATTATATGGTATTCAAGTTTTACTTATTATAAAAATCAAACACATATTCTGTCAATTTATGTCTTATTTAAAGTATTTTACACCAGATTCAAATATCTTCTGATCCTTGTTTCCAGGTATATTTTTTGCAATATTACTTCCTATTCTTTCACTGTGCCCCATTTTACCCAGTATTCTTCCATCCGGACTTGTTATACCCTCAATAGCCTGCATAGATCCATTTGGATTGAAGTCAATATCATAAGTTGGATTACCCTTAAAGTCCACATATTGAGTGGCCACCTGACCATTTTCAAATAGCTTTTTAATTACATCTTCTTTTCCAACAAATCTTCCCTCGCCATGAGATACCGGTATAGTATAAACTTCATTACAATTAACCTGATTAAACCATGGTGATAATGTAGAAACAATTCTTGTATCTACCATTTTAGATACATGTCTTCCTATATTATTATAGGTAAGTGTAGGACATTCCTCGTCTATTTCTCTTATTTCTCCAAAAGGTACAAGTCCTAATTTGGTTAACGCCTGGAAGCCATTACATATACCCAGCATAAGTCCATCTCTCTCTTTAAGAAGCTTCATTATGCTCTCTGCAATTTTAGGATTTCTTAAAACTGAAGCAATAAATTTACCTGAACCATCAGGCTCATCTCCAGCGCTAAAGCCTCCTGGAAGCATAATCATCTGCGCTTTATCAATTTCATTAGCTATAAAATCTACAGATTCCTTTATAAAGTCAGGAGTTAAATTTTTAAATACTTTGACACTAGTCTCTGCTCCTGCTCTTTCAAAAGCTCTTGCTGAATCATACTCACAATTTGTACCAGGAAATACCGGTATAAACACTCTTGGTCTTGCATATTTTATAGTTGGTGATTTCGTATTTCTATTGTCAAACACACCTTTTTCTATATCTTTACTGCTCACCTCTGTTTTTGTTGGGAATACCCCTTCCAGAGTTTTTGTCCATTGCTTTAATAATTCATCTATATCTAAATTAAATTTTTCATAGCTAATAGCCGCTTCATTAGTAGTTTTTCCTAGAACTACATAATTAACTCCATCCATGATTTTTTTCACATTTTCTTCTTTATCTATTTCAAGAATTATAGATCCATAAGATGGTTCAAATAAAAGTTCTTCATCGACATTTTTATTAAAACCAAAGCCTATTTTATTTCCAAGACACATCTTTGTTATAGCTTCACAAACTCCACCCTGCTTTACTGTATAAGAGGAAAGTACTCTACCCTTTTCAATTAATTTATTGATTTTTTTATAGTTCTTCTTAAGCACTTTAAAATCTGGCAATTCATTTTCATCTCTCACTGCTTCAACTAACACTACAGTATTTCCTGAATTTTTAAATTCCTGAGATACAACCTTATTAGCATCCACTACATCCACTGCAAAGGCAACTAAAGTAGGCGGTACATCCATATCTTTAAAAGTACCTGACATACTGTCTTTTCCGCCTATAGCAGGTATTTCAAACATCTTTTGAGCATGGTATGCTCCAAGGAGCGCTGCAAGAGGTTTTCCCCATCTTTCAGGCTCTGTTCCAAGTCTTTCAAAATATTCCTGCAGTGTAAGTCTTATACTATCGTATTTACCGCCACAAGCTACTACCTTTGCCACAGCTTCAACCACGGAATAAACTGCTCCATGGAAAGGGCTCCAGCTTGACAAATTAGGGTTATAGCCATGAGCCATAACTGTTGCTGTATTAGTTTCCCCTTTTAAAACAGGAACCTTAGCAATCATAGCCTCTGTAGGAGTCATTTGATATTTACCGGCAAAAGGCAAGAACACACTGCCTGCGCCTATAGTACTATCAAATCTTTCCACAAGTCCCTTTTGACTGCATACATTTAAGTCCTCCAAAACTGACAGCCATTTTTTCTTTATATCTTTTACTTTTTCAGTTTTTGCAAAGTAATTCAAGGATTTCTTTGGTTTTTTAACATATACATCTATTTCCTGTCTTACACCATTAGTGTCCAAAAAGTCTCTGCTTATATTAACTACATAGTCATTTCTCCATCTAAGTTTCAGCCTTCTATCTTCTGTTACTACTGCTACCTTTACTGCTTCTAAATTTTCTTTGAGGGAAAGTTCAATAAATTTATCTGCATCTTTTTCCTCTACAACTACAGCCATACGTTCCTGAGATTCTGATATGGCAAGTTCAGTACCATCTAAGCCCTCATATTTTTTCGGTACTAAATTTAAATTTATATCAAGACCATCGCTTAATTCTCCTATAGCAACAGAAACTCCACCTGCTCCAAAATCATTACACCTTTTTATAAGTTTACTTACTTCAGGATTTCTAAATAATCTCTGTATTTTTCTCTCTGTAGGAGCATTTCCCTTTTGAACTTCTGCTCCACAGGTAAGTATGGATTTCTCATCATGTTCTTTAGAAGAACCTGTAGCCCCACCGCAGCCGTCTCTACCAGTTCTGCCTCCAAGTAGTATTATTATATCACCAGCCTTTGGTTCTTTCCTCACCACATTTTCCTTTGGCGCTGCTCCAATAACTGCTCCAACTTCTAATCTCTTTGCTACGTATCCCTCATGATATACTTCTGTTACCTGACCTGTAGCCAGACCTATTTGATTACCATAAGAGCTGTAACCCTTTGCTGCTCCCACAGTTATCTTTCTTTGAGGTAATTTTCCCTGAAGTGTATCTTCTATTTTTGTTCTAGGATCTCCGCTTCCTGTTACTCTCATTGCCTGATATACATAAACTCTTCCTGAAAGAGGATCTCTTATACATCCCCCTATACAAGTTGCTGCTCCACCAAAAGGCTCTATTTCTGTAGGATGATTGTGAGTTTCATTTTTAAACATAATTAACCATTTTTCTTTTTTGCCATCAATGTCAACTTCCTTTTCTATACTGCAGGCATTGATCTCATCAGATACATCCAGATCTTGAAGCTTTCCATCTTCTTTAAGTTCCCTCATAGCCATAAGTGCTACATCCATAAGGCATGTAACCTTATCTTCTCTTTTTAATTTTGTTTTTGAATTATTATATTCTTCAAAGGCTTCTTTAACTGGTTTATTAAATTTACCCTTTTCAAACTCTACATTATTTAGCTTTGTAGCAAAAGTAGTGTGTCTGCAGTGATCTGACCAATAGGTATCAATTACCTTTATTTCTGTATATGTTGGATTTCTTTTTTCTGTATTCTTGAAATATTCCTGACAAAATTTAAGATCTGCAAGACTCATGGCAAGACCTTCATCTAATCTAAATTGTTCTAATTTTTCCTCTGGTAGATCTGTAAAATATTCTAAAATTTTTACATCTGCTGGGAGTTCCACCTCTGTTTCTAAAGTCTCCGGCTTTTCCATGGAAGCTTCTCTTGAATCTACTGGATTAATGCAATATTTTTTTATCCTTTCTACTTCAACCTCATTAAGTTCTCCCTCTAAAATATATAATTTTGCAGTTGCTACCTTGGAAGCTTCATTTTGTGATAATATTTTAATACATTGATCTGCTGAATCTGCTCTCTGATCATATTGTCCTGGCAGATATTCTACTGCAAAAATACTATCATTATCTTTAGTGTTTATATTTTCTTCAAACACATTATCAGTTACAGGCTCAGAAAATATTATTTTTTTTGCCTTTTCAAATTCCTCATCTGAAATTCCACTTATATCATATCTATTTACAATTTTGATATTAGATAATTGACTAATATTAAGATTTTCTTTAACGTCATTCAGCAGTTCAAGTGCCTCAACATTAAAACCTTGTCGTTTCTCTACAAATATTCTTCTAACTTTGTTATCCATATTTAAATTCTCCTTATATAGATATTTACGAACAATAAATTCGCAATAAATAGTTTCATTCGTACTCAGTTATTATAATATATAATTTTTCATAAATAAAGTATTTGTTAAAATATTATTAGTAAATTAGGGATAATTTAATTGCCAATAGAAATTAATTTTCTCAAATAACCACAAAATTTATTGCTGGCACTTAATTGGTTTATTTCATAATTTCTAGTAGAAAAAGTTGTTGACATTTGTTTTTATTTACAGTAAAATCATAACTGATATAAGTGCATAAATATTCAATGATAGGGAAGAGTAGCTTTAAGAATTGCTTACAGAGAGCCGAAGGTGTTAGAATTCGGCAGCATGAATTATTATGAATGGGCCCTTGAGAAATAAATCGAAATCCGTTAGGAAAAGTAGTGGTTATCGGAAGCCTACTGTTAAAAAGGTTAGAGCATATTTGTGTTGAAAATTAAGTTGTGTATTTATACATAAATTAGGTGGTACCGCGATTATAACCTCGCCCTAATATTTTAGGACGAGGTTTTTGTATTATATATTATTATTAATTATTAAGGGAGTGGATTAAAAATGAGTTCAAAAAATGATGTGAGAAAACTAGTCACAATAGCTCTTCTTCTTGCCATAGGAATGGTATTATACCAAATAACACCTGGTGTTGTAATGGGAATGAGACCAAATTTTCTTTTAGCCATGATGTTCATAGCAATTATATTAGCCGATGATTATAAGCTAACTATTTTAATCGGACTTGTATCAGGTATATATTGTGCAATTATCAGTACTTTTCCAGGTGGACAGGTTGGCAACATTGTTGATAAGCTTATTACCTGCCAGGTAGTCTTTCTAATGTTTAAAGCAATGAAAGACAGAATACCAAAACAAATTATGGTTGCTATTATAGGACTTGTATGTACCGCAGTAAGTGGAACAGTTTTTTTATTAACTGTTTCTGTTGTAGCAGGATTACCAAAATCATTTACAACTCTTCTCCTAGCTGTAGTGCTTCCAGCCGTTATAGCTAATGCTATTATATCTGTAATTTTATATAATGCCGTAAATATTAGTTTAAAATATTCTCGTAGATAGACAGTAAAAAAATATTGTTGCTAAAATACAAATTTTTAAGGGAAGTCATATTAGGCTTCCCTTAATTCATACTTTAAAAAAAGTGCGAAGTAGATACTATATAAAATACATGAAGATATTTAGCTTCAAGCTACAAATCCATAATCAATAGGAGGAAAAAGAATGGCAAGAAAGTATAATTTATATCAAATAGACTCATTCACTAAGGATAAATTTGTTGGAAATCCAGCTGGAGTTATAACAAATGCTGACGGATTAACTTCAGATGAAATGCAGAAAATAGCTAGGGAACTTAATAATTCTGAAACAGCTTTTATCTTTTCCTCAAATAATAACGAGTATGATGTTCATACAAAGTTCTTCACGCCAACTAATGAAGTGCCAATTTGTGGACATGCTACTATTGCTGCACACTATGCCCGTGCTATTGAAAATAAACTTAACACTTCAAGGGCTTATCATAAGACAGGTGCAGGAATTTTGCCTGTTGATATAGTGAAAGAAAACAAAGATTACAAAATTACTATGACGCAAGGAAAAATTGAATTTGGCCATATTATTGAAGGAATAAACAGAAAAAATCTTTTATCAGCAATAAATATAAGTGATGCTGATTTATTAGAAAGTTATCCAATTCAGATAGTTTCAACAGGCCATTCTAAGGTTATAGTTGGTATAAAAAGCATTGCAACCTTAAATAAAATGAAACCTGATTATGATGCCCTTTCTAGATTGAGCAATATTATTAAATGTAATGGATATTATGTTTTTACAGTGGATTCTCAGGATAGTGATATTTTAGTTCACGGTAGAATGTTTGCTCCTGCTATAGGTATCAATGAAGATCCTGTAACTGGTAATGCAAATGGTCCTTTGGGGGCATATTTGGTTCACCATAAATTGATCCAGCATGATAACTTTTTATTTAAATTTAAAGCTAAACAAGGCGAAGCCATAAAACGTTCAGGTATTATTGAAGTGGAAGTAATTATACAAAATAATGAACCCGTAGAAGTTAAAATTTCAGGAAATGCTGTAATAGTGTTTAAATCTGAGTTATCATTGGAATAATCATCTAGAATGGCAACTTGAAAGCATTTTACAAGAAAAGAGTAATTGTTACTTATATGAAAAACTAGATTATAAAAACTGGAAACACACAATTTGTAAATGATAAATTAACTTTAGTGTTTTATGAAAAGTAGGATAATTCATAATTAAAAATAATTCATCATATTCTTAATAAATGTAAAAATATCTTCTAAGATAAATTCACAATTATTTTGTTTCTGTTTATTTGCTTCTTCTAAAAGACACCTATCATTATCAAAGCCAATTACTTTTTTTACTTGTGACGAAAGTAATTTTGACACAACTCCAGTTGAGCAGCCTAAATCATAAACTGTTTGGTTTTTATTTAATGGTAATTTCTTTATATATTTATCCCAATCTCTCCAAATATTTTGATTTTTGTATTCTTCTAATAATGTCATCAAAATAATTCCCTCATTCTATCATAAATTATAGTAATCAACTTTTATATTTATATAAATAATGTTTAGTTCGCCCTAAATTACTATTGCCTACTTATTTAATTATATAAAATATCAATTTGAGTTTCAAATATTTATGAGAATCATCTTAAAAATGGTTTTTATTTAAGATTTTCATACTAAAAATCCATGAAATTTATTGACTAAAATTGAAATTAATCATATATTATATATATACATATGAACACATGAACATATGAGCACATATAATATTGTAAAGGAAGTGGTTTATTTGGCTAACAAGGAAGTTGAAACTATAGAAACCTGTAACTGCACTGTGCTTCATGAAGATATAATTAATAAAGTTAGAGAAAATATGATTGATGAAGAATTACTCTATGATTTATCCGATTTATACAAGGTATTTGGTGATACCACCAGAGTTAAAATTCTTCACGTACTATCTATATCTGAAATGTGTGTATGTGATATATCAAGTCTACTTGGAATAAAACAATCTTCAGTATCACATCAATTGAAAACACTAAGGCAGGCTAAATTAGTTAAATACAGAAGAAATGGCAAAGTAGTCTATTATTCTTTAGATGATAATCACGTGGAACAAATATTCAATCAAGGATTAGCACATATAAAAGAAAAATAATATATTATCTTATAAAGCTAATGATACTAATTTAATGTGAATATAAAAACCTTATATAATTGCAGTAATTTTATATAGAAACACTTTCACTTTTATTGGAGTACAGTCATATTAAATAGTCCTGGGACAAGTTAAAATAGAGATGGAGGGTTTACATTGAATGTGAAAAAAAGAGAACTCATATTAGAAGGCTTATGCTGTGCCAATTGTGCAGCTAAAATAGAGAATAAATCAAAAAATATATCGGGAGTAAGTTCAGCAAATATAGACTTTGTATCAAAAAAATTAACTTTGGAAATTGAAAATGAAAATGAAATTATACGTATCCTTGAGGAAGCTAAAAGCATTGTAAAGAAAATAGAACCGGATGTTAAAATAATAGATACAAGTATTAAAGATATTAATGCTGAGGCTGATGAAGAAGATAATTCTAGCAAGAAAATTAAATTTGCCGGACTGGCTGTAGGGGTAATACTCTATATAGTTACTTTTTTCCTAGCAGATAGTTCTAACGTAAAGGTTATTTTTTCTATAGCAGCTTATCTCTTAATTGGTGCTGAAGTTTTAATTAAATCCTTTAAAAATATAATTCGTGGAGAAGTCTTTGATGAAAATTTTCTTATGAGTATTGCAAGTATTGGTGCTCTTGCAATTAAACAATATCCTGAAGGTATAGCTGTTATGCTTTTCTATCAAATCGGAGAAACTTTTCAGGACATGGCAGTGGACAGATCCAGAAGGTCTATAACAAAGCTAATGGATATAAAGCCTGAGTTTGCTAATCTGCAGGTTAAGGATGATTTTATGAAAGTACATCCTGAAGATGTAAATATAGGCGATATTATTCTCATAAAACCCGGTGAAAAGGTTCCTTTGGATGGTACTATAATAAAAGGTGCTTCAATGGTGGATACTTCCGATCTTACTGGAGAATCTCTTCCAAGAGAGGTGAATGTAGGAAGCACAGTACTTGGTGGTTTTATCAATGAGAATGGTGTACTGACAGTTAAAGTTACTAAAGGTTTTGGTGAATCCGCAGTATCAAAAATACTAGAATTGGTTCAAAATGCCAGCAGTAAGAAAGCTCAAACAGAAAATTTTATAACTAAATTTGCTAGATATTATACTCCTATAGTTACACTTTCAGCTGTACTACTTGCTGTAGTCCCTACTTTAGTGATCCCGGGAACACATTTTTCTCAGTGGCTATACAGAGCTTTAGTTTTTCTAGTTGTATCCTGCCCTTGTGCCCTTGTAATTTCTATACCTTTAGGTTTCTTTGGAGGTATAGGGGGTGCTTCAAGAAAAGGTATCCTTATAAAAGGAAGCAATTATTTAGAGGCTCTTTACAATGTAAAAACTGTAGTTTTTGATAAAACAGGCACTCTTACAAAGGGGGTATTTACTGTTACCGAAGTAAACAGCAGAAACAATATAACAGAGGATGAATTACTGGAATACGCTGCTCTTGCAGAAAGCTATTCCAATCATCCAATAGCAAAATCTATTTTAAAAGCCTATGAAGATAAAAATGGTAAGCTTGAAACAGTGCATAATAATGATATTCCAGCTTGTAAGATGAGAGCTAAATGTCAGAATATTATGCCAAATAGTATAAACTTAAAAAAATCAAATAATTCTTCTATTGATAAAATATCAAAGGCAATTTTTAAGCCTTGCAAGTATAAAAGCAACACTGATCATGATACTTTAAATTACAGTGAGCTTGCTGGTTACGGTATAAAGGCCATAATAAAAGGTAAAAATATCCTTGCTGGTAATGCAAAGCTGATGAAAAATGAAAATATAGCCTATGAAGATGTAAATACTATAGGAACTATAATTCATATAGCAATAGATAATATCTATGCTGGATATATTGTAATTTCCGATGAATTAAAGAATGATTCAGCTAGTACAATAAAGGCTTTAAAAAACTTAGGCATGAAGAAAACAGTTATGCTTACTGGTGATGCTTCTAGAGTTGCTGCTGAAATAGGAAATAAACTAGGCATAGACGAGGTTTACTCAGAGCTTCTTCCAAATGAAAAGGTAGAAAAATTTGAAATGCTATACAGCATGAAAACACCAAAGGAAAAAATATTATATGTAGGTGATGGAGTAAACGACGCTCCTGTGCTGGCAAGAGCTGATGTAGGTGTTGCCATGGGTGGTCTGGGGTCAGATGCAGCTATTGAGGCTTCCGATGTAGTAATTATGACAGATGAACCTTCAAAGCTAGTAACTGCTATAAAAGTAGCAAGAAAAACTCAGTATATTGTATGGCAAAATATAATTTTTGCTTTAGGCATAAAGGTTGTAATCCTGGCTCTAGGTGCTTTAGGCTTTGCAAATATGTGGGAAGCTGTATTTGGAGATGTAGGAGTGGCTTTAATAGCAGTGCTGAATTCTATGAGAGCTTTGAATGTGAGGAAGCTGTAAAGCTTGTGTATAAATTAGCCTTTGTAATGTGGTATATTCAACATTACAAAGGCTGATTTTTTTCTAATTATTGTATCCAAATTCCAGATCCTATCTGTTTATCTAATAATATTGCTAATATCCGTCTTTGCATAAATAATTCTGTGTATTTCCACTTTCTGCTCACTGACCACATAAAATACCAAGTAATTCTTTACAGTCAATATTCTATATTCAGCTTCAAGTGGTTCTACTGGCTGATACATTATCTTTATTTACTTTATCCACGAGCCCTGCCCTTAAATCTGAAAATACTTCTTCATGTGAAAAGCGTTTATTCGTGGATTTAGCTTCTAGTTCCGCTTCCTTCAGCTTAAAGTAGATATCACTTTCAAACAGCTTACGTTCATAGGCTTCCATACTCATGACAACCATGTCACCATAACCATTTTTAGTCAAAAACACTGGCTCTGATGTTTCATGAACAACCCTTGAAATATCAGCAAAATTATTTCTTAAATCTGATACTGGTCTAATCTGTGGCATACTATCACCTCTTGATTTATTTATCATAATTATGATAAATAATCAATTCAAAGATAATAATATTTATTACTCCTAAAACTGTATAGTAATTATTTGAGAGCTCATGAGAAGGTATTTCATCTTCTACCACTAGAATATTCACTAATTCACCTTCTTTTTTATGGATATGTACAATATTATAGCATCTTCTGATATATGCGATGGATTTTTTATTTAAATTTTACAAAATGAATACATCTTAAGTTTTTAGGTAAGCTAAAAAGGAGTGTCCCAAAACACCCCTTACTAAAAGTTTAATATCTTACGAAATAAACTGTTTCTTATTAAATTATATGTATTCTAAGACCAGTGATATGTTTTAACTCCAAAAATATATTTGCTAAATGGTATGAAACTTAATATATTACATATCAAAGGTGTTATTATCGCAGTTAATATGAATATTGACACGCTAGGGAATACATAATTATTGGTTAATTTATAGAACCAATAAAAAACATCTGCTACTACATTTAGTATTAATACATGTAAAAGGTATCCTCCAAAAGAATAGTGAGAAATAAATTTTAATAAATTTTCTAATCTATTTTTTCTTTCAATTATATGTATGCTTACAATGTACCAAAAAAATATTGAATTAATAGTAAAGGCAATTGAAATTGCTGTTGTGAAATAATTATTTAAATTTATGTTAATTCTGTCTCCCATTATAACTAGATAATTAGGTATGAGAAAAATAATGAAAAGTATTGTTATAACTGTTTTATATCTAAGCAGTAGATTTACAGCTTTATTAATGTATGTTACAAAATAATATCCAATTATAAAATAAATAGATAAATAAATAGGTGAAATTGACATAAATTCTTTTATGTGAAAATTAGAAGTCTTTGTAAATAAACGCGATACAAATAAATCAATAGAATCTTTGTTTGCAATTAATATAAAACTGAATATGAGATAAAATATTATAAAAAAATTGTTGAATTCATTGGATTTAATCTTTAATTTGTTTAATAAAAACAAAACGATTGGAAAAATAAAGTAAATTCTTATAATCGTACCCATATACCATAAATGGAATACTGTATTACCATTTAAAAGTGAAATGAATAAATTATCTATTTTTTTGTGATAGAGAATAATATAAATAAAGGAACATAAAATATATGGTAAAATTATTGTAGTTATTCGATTTTTATAAAATGTTTTTATGTCTATGCCATCACCATAATTATATAATAATAATACCGCTGATATAAATATAAACATTGGAACAGCAGGTTTTGAAATTGTAAAAATCATTCTCAAAGGAACAGCATTGTTAAATGATGCTTTGGGATCTAAAGAATAGCCGCCTATACTATGTTGCATAAGTACAAGTAAAAAAGCAAAAGCTCTTAATAATTCTAACCCGCATAATCTTTTTTTATGCATTTTGCATCTCCTTAATATCAAATGTTACCATTAGTATTTTACACTTGTTTCAAGTGACTTACAATTAATAGGCACTAAAGCACCAAAGTATCCATTACAAAAATATATTTTTATTCTAGCACCATAATATCATATCTATTGCCATAATAGCTTGACTTCTTTACCTTTAAAGGCAATGCCTAATTCGATTATATTTTTTACACCCTCATTTATTAATTCTACCTTATAGTTCCTATCTTTAATTTGACTTAAGGCATTTTCCGCTGCTTTTTCTATATTTTCTTCATCTTCATCATCATATTTTTTAAATTCTATAACAATACCATTTTGGGTTTTATCTTTTGGTATCAGCATAACATCATATCTTCCATAACCACTTTCTCTATTTGACCTTACTTTATAACTATCACTGAGAGCTACTAACATTCCAAGTACAAAAGCATGGTACACCTTTTCACTTTCCTTTCCACTTGCATCAAAATAACTCATTGAATTTATAACATAGTCCTTGAAAAATTTGCTAAATTCTTTAATATCTCCATTTACTAAACACTTCAGCATATAATTATAGCTATGGGCATTTATGCTTTTGTCCGCCCATTTAATAATAATTTCTCTATAGAGATAAAGCACTTCTATATTAGGAACCATAAGTTCACAGGTTAGTCCATATTCATCCTGAGTTCTGCTTATTACTTTTAAATAGCCGCTAAAAAGAAGAAATGACCATATATTGTTAGGATTTTCATTTATCTCTCTAAGTGATATATCCTCCCTAATTGGCTTTACAATTGTCTTACCATTAATTAAATCTTCAAGATTCATTTTAACATTAGCATCTCCCTGAGATATAAGCTGCTCTATAATGTCATTACTGCTTGTATTTATCCAATATGGTACTAATCCTCTCTCATTATTATCAGCATAATTTACTATAGACCAAGGATTATAGATAACCTTATTTCCACAAATATACCCGTTATACCAACTTCTAACTTCATTCATTTCATATTTCAGTCCATAGTAATCTAAAAGTTCTTCTACTTCATTTTCCGTAAATCCAAAAGCTTCTTCAAAAGAATAATCTACCAATGTACTGGTTTTTATATTATTTAACCCTGAAAAAATACTTTCCTTAGCCATCCTAAGTATACCGATAATAATAGCCTTTTCTATGTATACATTATCTTTCAATGCTCCTCCAAGAAATCCTCTCATAAATTCTATTGCCTCATCATAGTAATCATTCAAATATGAAGAGTGAATTGGAGTATCATACTCGTCAATAAGAAGAATTACTCTTTTGCTATGGTGTTTGTATAAAAGTCCACTTAAATGTTTGATGGCATCAATACAATCTATATAATCAAAATTCCCTAAGACAAACTTATTTAAATCACTTTTTTCATAATCAGCTAGATTAGAACTTTCCTGTAAATAGCTATGTTCTCTATATATATCTATTACTAACCTTAATATTGCCCTTTCAAAGGTAATGAAACTTCCTACCTTAATATCCTTAAAAGTTATGTATATGACAGGATACTTTCCTTGCATTTTCATAATTTCTTTGTATTTACCAATTGCTAGATTTTCAAATAAATATCTATTATTTTCTTTGTCACTTTCAAAGAAATATTTTAACATTGTCATATTTAAAGTTTTTCCAAATCTTCTTGGTCTAGCTAATAATAAAACTTCTTTATTATATTCAATGATGTCTTTAATAAATATGCTCTTATCAATATAGTAGCCATTATTATCTATTATCTTTCTAAAATCACTGGTTCCTATCATTAGGGATTTATTCATGTTGCAATCCTCCCAAATTCGTATACCTAATATATCTATTATTAAACTAATACTTATATTATATTTGGATCTACCAATATTTACAATACAGCTATATCTCTACTTGCCATTATTTACAAGTAAATATTTTTATCTTCTAAAACTAGAATATTCACTAAATCACCTCCATTTTCATGGATATGTACAACATTATAGCATTTTCTGTTATATGAGATGCCTTATTTATTAGATTTTACATAATGAATACATATTAGCTATATATTAATTTTCTCCAACTTTTTTAGATATAACTGTTACCTTAAATAAATCACCATCAATATTAATATCAATTGAACCCTGCTCCAATTCAACTATGCTTTTGGCAATAGCAAGTCCAAGTCCTGATCCTTCAGTACTCCTTGAACTGTCACCTCTTTTAAATCTTTCAAATATCTCCTCAGCATTAAAATCAAGTTCATAAGCAGATATATTTTTAATTGTAAATATTATTTTTTCATCTTCTCCCACAAGATCTATATATACTCTTGTATTAGGCTGAGAATATTTTAATGCATTGTTTATTAAATTATCAAATACTCTCCAGGTTCTCTTCCCATCTAAATTTGAATACATTTTTTCTTTCGGTATATTTATTTTAAATATTAAATTTGATTCTTCAATTTTATGATTAGCTTCTCCTAATGCTTGCTTTAATAGAGAAGTCACATCTATTTTTTCCATATTAACTTCAATATTTCCACTGGAAAGCTTTGAAGCTTCGAACAAATCCTCTATGAGCACCTTAAGTCTTTGGGATTTTTTATCTAATATACTTATATAATTCATTAGCTCTTCCCTAGTTATATCCTCACACTTTAATAAATCCACATAATTTATTATGGAAGTAAGAGTAGTTTTCATGTCATGAGATACATTAGTTATAAGCTCCGACTTTAGTCTTTCACTTTTAACTTGATTTTCCACAGCCTTTTTAAAGCCCATTTTCATGTTGTTTATATTGTTGGCAAGCTTAGAATTAATACCTTTACCTGTAACTTTTATTTCATAGTTCAGATTTCCATTAGTTATTTTATCTGATCCATCTACTATATTGCAAAAATTAAAAAAATTTTTAAGTATATAAAATGGTACAATTGAAGTATAAATAATAATATATTTATATATTTATATTTGCTATATTCAAAAATAAGGCTGAACATATCATAAGGAACACTATACCGGAACATAAAAATAACAAAAAATTTTTTAATGTTAATACCATACATAAATCCATCCTTGAGTTTGTAGATTTATAACCACACTATTGCATCGAATTATAATCTTTCAGTGAAATAATCTTACATTCTATTTTTCTTAACTTATCAAGAAATTACAGACAGCGGAATTGAATTTCTATAATTAATTGTCTGCTAAGTCAGAGGAATTCTTCACCTTAGTACTCTTTATAGTTAAATTAGTATTTAACTATAAAGAGTACTATGATCACTAAATAGATCATCTTCATCCCCTCCTTTTCATAAGCTTACAAGTATATTATAAAATATGAAATTTACAATATACTTAATAAATTTCTTACAAATTTCTTAAGAAAAGAAAATATAATTTTTCATATGCCAAAAAGGAGTGTCCAGAAACACTCCTTACTAAAAAGCCTAATAAATTCCTCATGCTCCTTTCATACTCAATTAAATAATTAATTCACTTAAAATCAATGAGAATTAATATTTCAACATCTATCTATATAATTTCTAGTATAACCACTCTAAAAAAATATCTCATAAATTCCAATAACTATAAGTATAATTCCAGCTATAGGAGTAGCCAGCTTCCCCAGCCAGCGATGTACATATTCATGCCCAAGCTTAATTCCTATCCATATTGCAAATAAACTGACAAGAAATGCAAAGATTGAAGTTATTATAGGATTAATTCCTGCCATACCAGCTCCAATACCATTTGCCATGTTGTTTACCGCCAATGCAAACCCCAATAATAAGCTTTCTTTAATACTAATGTATCCAGAAAAATCCCAGTCTGCAAGGAATGGATTTTCAAGTATCCTTGGTATTCTTCCTATGAATGAATATATATTAACATTCTTTTCAGATGATGATATGTTATTAGTTTTATTTTCATTGCCCTCGTTTTTTTTCCTTTTCATTTCCCCTACACAAATCCAAATACCTACAATTATAATTATTATTGAACCTATATAGCCAGCAATTTTAGGATTTAAAACCTTTGATATACCTTTTCCCACATACATTGAGAATAATGTACCAAATCCTGTAATTAATGCTATAAGTATATTGGATACAAAGGGTATCAGTATTTTCCTTGTTCCATAGGAAATACCAACCCCAAAATTATCTGTATTACTAACTAATGCTATAAGTAATATTACTATTAACCATAATCCCATAACTAGCTTCCACCCTTCATATTACTACCTATGAATTAGTATATGATAGTAGTTATTTATTGGTTACGTATTACTTTTTAGCAATGATACTTTCTATAATCTACCAGAGTCAAATTAAAAATAATACTTCAAAAATGGAGTTGAACTTGAACAGGTGGTAAGTGCCTCTATGATAAAAAATCATGTAATTCTTATTTAACAGGTTCATAGTAGGCTACAGAAAAGTTTTTAAATTCCGCAACTATAAATCCTTTCAATTTAAAATCTGATACTCTACTATTTTCTATAATATACACTTCATTTTTAGATATCTCATCATCAGGTATTCCAAAAATAAATCTCCCAAATTTTAAAGGTGATCTGTATTTTCCATTAATATCATCATATCTAACGGTTTTAATAAATTCTATTGGGGATATCTTTTGATGAAATAATACATAAATATAGGACATATTTATAGAATCAGTGATATAAATATTGCCATTAGTTTCTTTACAGGCATAATCAACAGCTTTGTCAAAGGATTCATTAAATAGTACTCCTATTTTAGAAGGATAGACATGAAAATAATATACTGAAAAACATGAAAATGAGACTAGATAGATAATAGCTATAATAGCTATGGATTTTTTTAAATTTTTAATTACCATATATATTCCCATGCCACAAAAATAAATCAATGGGATAAATATAGAATTAATCCTGTTAATATTAATTTCTGTTAAAGCGGCAGGAATTATTGATGCTGCTAGCCAAGCTATCATTACCATAGAGTCATCAAATTTATTCACTTCTAAATTCAATATTATCTTTTTCAAACTATAGTAAAGTCCTATTACAAGAAACGGTACAGCAAAATAATAGAATATACCAAATCCATCTATAGAATTCCAAATAAGTCCATCTGATTGTTTTAAAATTACCTTTATAAGCACAGATAAATTATGCAATACACTATTTATATCCACTTCTGCTCCCCTATAACCAGCCATATATGGAATGGAGAGAATTCCTATTTTCATTGGTGATATTAATTTCTTATTCACCATAATAAGAAGAATTAACGGTGCCGCCAGTATAAATAAAATTAAAATTCCACATGTAAATTCTTTAAGCCTTACTTTTTTATTTAAAATAATGTATACAAAAACTATAGACAAATAAACTGGTAGAACAATGTAGTCTATTGCATAAGCATATAAGGATAACCCGAAGATTAACATAGAGAAAATAAAAAATACTGATTTTTGAAATGACTTTACAAGAAAATAGGTACCCAAAAGTAGAAATGGAGGTAATAGATTAGATTCCAAGGCCCATCTTGAAATCATTATATGCCATGGATTTATTACTAATAATATAAGAAGTATTATTGCTGGCTTGATTCCATTGAGTTCTTTTACAAGTAGATAAAATATTAAGATAGACAGAGTTCCAAAAATCATTGCCGGAATACGTACAACAGTAATAGTAAGCCCAAATAAAGAAATTAAAGGCATAAGTAAATAAGCATAAAGGACATTTTGTCCACTTCCCCAGGAAATAAAATATACAGGATAGCTAACATCATTTCTATCAATACCATATTTTAAAACTGAAAAGGCATCATAGCCAATGGAAGCTTCATCTTTATTAATTCCAGCCGGATTTGATCCCAAATAAATAATTCGAAGGATAAAACCAATTATTAAAGCTATAGAAACAATTATCCACTGATATTTTTCAAAAAAGTCATTTTCATAACTATCCAAATTATCTCTATGTGTATTTTTTCTCTTTATTAATACTATTATACATAGCGCACAGGTTATAGAAAGAAAAATTTTATTCAATAAATTCATAAAATTTTATCATGCCTTTCATGCAAAAATTATGTTCATAGATATGCTCTGTGGATTGTAGATATCCTTGAATAAATTATTAGAAATGAGGGATATCCTAAATCACAGAGCACGCCTGCCTTTGAGCATTATTTGTAAATTAATATTGTATTTAATACTCTCTCTATCTCTTTGTACTCTTTATTATTGCGCTTTGCATAATCATCCACCTGATCCCTGCCTATCTTGTTTATATCAAAATATTTTGCCTCTTTATTTCCAAAATAAAGTCCGCAGGTACTGGCTACAGGATTCATCATATAGCTGTCAGTTAGCTTTATACCAATTTCTCCTTCTGGATCTAAAATATCAAACAACTTTGTCTTTTCTGCATGATCTCTTAGAGATGGATATCCAAAAGCCGGTCTTATTCCCATATAATTTCCCTTTAATACATCTGAAATTTCTATATCTTCCTCAGGAGAATATCCCCAATAGTTCTTTCTTATTTCCATGTGTAAGTATTCAGAAAATGCCTCTGCCAACCTGTCCGCAAGAATTTTTACCATAGCTGCTCCGTATTCATCGCCATTTTGTTTTAACTTATTCGCATATTCAGCTGCACCTTTACCTGCTGTTGCAATAAAGCCACCAATATAATCCTTTATTCCACTTTCCTTAGGTGCTACATAATCAGAAAGGCACCTGTATACATTTTTCCTTGAAACCTCTTGCTGCCTTAACATATTAAATGTTGCAGCTTTATCACCACTGTGCACCTCAATGTTATCTCCTACTGAATTAGCAGGAAAGATGCCCAAAATAGCATTGGCAGTAAGTATATTTTCTCTTTCTAAAACGTCTAGAATATCATTAGCATCCTTGTAAAGTCTCTTTGCCTCTTCACCATATCTAGGATCCACCATAATTTTAGGATATATCATTCCCATATCCCAAGCAATAAAGAAAAATGTCCAATCTATATATTTCCTAAGTTCTTTTATGGGGAAGTTCAGGAACTTTTTAATTCCAGTAAAGTTTGGAGTTTCAACAATACCCTTATTCCAATCTAGTTTTAATGACTTTTCTCGTGCTTCTTCTATGGTTACAAGCTTTCTGTCTATCTTGGAATAATTTTCTCTTATATTCTTATATTCCTGTTGCACTTCCTTTATATATGCTTCTCGCTTCTCTGGATCAACTAATTTTTTTGCAGCTTCCACTGCCTTTGAAGCATCCGTAGTATGAACTACTCCATTAGAATATTGTGTTTCAATTTTTAGTGCTGTATGGGTTTTTGAGGTAGTTGCTCCCCCAACCATCAGAGGTATTTTAAAACCCTGATTCTCCATTTCCTCAGCCACATTTGCCATTTCCTCCAGCGAAGGAGTTATAAGGCCACTTAGTGCTACTATATCTGCTTTTTCCTTCTTTGCAGTTTCTAAAATAACCTCTGTAGGTACCATTACACCTAAATCAATCACTTCAAAATTATTACAGGAAAGAACTACTGATACTATGTTTTTTCCTATATCATGTACATCGCCTTTAACTGTAGCAAATACTACTTTTCCAGCACTGGTACTGTCTCCTTCTTTCTTCTCTTCTTCAATGTAAGGCAATAAAAAGCTTACTGCTTTTTTCATAACCCTAGCACTTTTAACTACCTGCGGAAGGAACATTTTTCCTTCGCCAAATAATTTACCAACGGTCTTCATTCCATCCATTAGCGGTCCTTCAATCACCTCTAAGGCTCTATCATATTGGACTCTACATTCCTCTACATCCTGCTCAATATATTCAACTATTCCCTTTATAAGAGCATGAGTTAATCTTTCTTTACAATCCTTATCTCTCCAGGAATGCTTATTTTCATTTTCCTTTCCCGCTGCAGCTTTGTAATTCTCTGCAAATTCTAAAAGCTCATCTGCTGCATCTGGTGTCTTATTTAATACTACAGCTTCTACTTTTTCTAGCAAGGCTTTATCAATCTCGTCATATATCTGGATCATTCCAGGATTTACGATTCCCATATCCATACCAGCTTTAATAGCATGATACAAGAATACGGAATGCATAGCTTCCCTTATAACATTATTACCTCTAAAGGAGAAAGATAAATTACTTACTCCACCGCTTATTTTAGCATAAGGAAGATTTTCCTTTATCCATTTTGCAGTATTTATATAATCCACTGCATAATTATTATGCTCCTCTATTCCCGTAGCAATAGCTAATATATTAGGATCAAAAATGATATTGGATGGTAAAAATCCCACCTTATTTACCAATATGTCATAAGCCCTTTTACAAATAGATATTCTTTTTTCATAGGTATCTGCCTGACCAGCCTCATCAAAAGCCATTACTACAGCACCAGCGCCATATTTTTTTATTAAGCTAGCCTGTCTTATAAACTCTTCTTCTCCAACTTTAAGACTAATGGAATTCACCACAGCCTTACCCTGAATTGCCTTGAGTCCTATTTCCAGCACTTCAAATTTTGAAGAATCTATCATTATAGGAACCTTTGAAATTTCCGGCTCACTAGCAAGAAGTTTTAAAAATGTATCCATTTCTTTCTTCGCATCCAGCAGTGCATCATCAAAGTTTACGTCTATAATCTGAGCCCCATTTTCTACCTGATTTTTAGCTACAGTTAGTGCTTTTTCATAATTTTTGTCACGTATTAATCTTGCAAATTTAGCAGAACCAGCTACATTTGTTCTCTCACCTACATTTACAAAATTATTGGACTTATTTATTCTTAAAGCCTCTAAGCCGCAAAATACAGTTTCTTTTTGAAGCTTTGGAATTTTTCTAGGCGCTATGTCAGCTATAGCTTCACTTATGGCTTTAATATGAGCAGGAGTAGTACCACAGCAGCCTCCTACAATGTTAAGATGTCCTTCTAAAGCAAGTTCCTTGACAAAACCCGCAGTTTCTTCCGGGTGCTCATCATATTCTCCCATAGAATTAGGAAGTCCTGCATTAGGATAAAAGCTTATGTACCTATCCTGAGTCTTTGAAAGATATTTAACAAAAGGCAGAAGATCCTTTGCTCCAAAGGAACAGTTAAGTCCTATAATGCGTATATCTTCATCTTTCATTGTTTCTGCAAAAGCTTCAAGCGTCTGACCTGACAGAATTCTTCCACTTTTATCTGCAATAGTTCCAGAGATCATAATAGGTAATTTTATACCCTTTTCTTCAAATACAGTTTTAGCTGCAAATACAGCTGCTCTAGCATTTAAAGCATCGAATATAGTTTCAATAATTATGAAATCTATTCCACCATCTATAAGTCCACTTATCTGTTCTCCATAAGCTGCTGCCAATTCATCAAAAGTTACATTTCTAAAGCCTGGATTTTCTACATCCGGTGACAATGACGCTGTTCTATTGGTAGGTCCTACAGACCCTGCTACAAAACGGGGTTTTTCTGGATTATTATTAGTAAATTCATCTGCTACCTCTCTTGCCAGCCTTGCACCATTGAAGTTTAAATCATATATTTTATCTTCCATGCCATAATCACTTTGAGATATTCTGGTTCCACTAAAAGTATTTGTTTCAACTACATCCGCACCGGCCTCAAAATACTGCCTATGTATTTCTTTAACAACCTCGGGCTTTGTAAGATTTAATATATCATTATTTCCCTTCTGATTTATATCACACTGAAGATTTCCCCTATAATCTTTTTCTTCTAATTTAAATCCCTGAATACAAGTACCCATGGCACCATCAAGTATGAGGATTTTTTTATCAAATAAATCCATAATATTGCGTTTCATAAAAATAAGGCCCCCTAACGTGTAAATAACATAAAAATTATATTATAAATAGCTTAAGCATATTATATAAATTTTGCAAGTATAAAACCAATTATCATAAAAATTTTAAAAATAAAAAACTGCCCTTCATAAGAAAAGCAGTAAATAACACCTATTCACTTCTTCTCTTATCTTTCAGAAAATTTCTGCTGGAATTAACACCGCCACATTTTCGATTAAATGCCGGTTGTTGGGTTTCATAGGGCCAGTCCCTCCACCTCTCTCGATAAGATTAAGAATCAAATTATTAAATTTTCTTTAGTTCATATGATATCTATTTTTATTATCACTGTCAATAGCTTTTATAAAAATTATTATCAATATTAAATTTTATTGAAATTAAAAATTACCCTTCATAAATTGATATTTTATAAATAATAATTAATATAATTTTTATTAAAAACGTTCATCTATTATGTAGATAAATTATACTTACTATAAAATATTAATTTTACTTAAATCCGTTTTACTTACTGCTATTAATTAAATACACAATTTTGGCTGAAATTTACACGTTAAACTCAAAATATTCAATTCTTAAGCTTGACAATTTGATTATATGATTTATGCTTATGGTAATCAATTAAAATAAATTAAAACATGGAGGTTTTGGTTTTCAATGAGCACTTCAATAATGCTAATAAGACACGGAGAAACTGAGTGGAATGCCTTGGGAAAATTTCAAGGAAGTAAAGATATAGATTTATCCAATGAAGGCATAAAGCAAGCAGAATTTTTAAAGAAACGACTTGAAAAAAATTTTGATTACATATATTGTAGCCCATTAAAAAGAGCGTTAAAAACTGCAGAAATTATATCTGAAGGTACTGATCTTAATCCTATAATTTATCCCGAATTACGCGAAATAGACTTTGGTGAATGGGAAGGCTTAACTGTGAAAGATATAAGAAATAATTACCCCGAGCCATTTAAAAAGTGGATAATGGATGATACCACAGGTCCTCTTTGCGGAGGCGACCATAGTTTAAAGGAAGCTAGCATCAGAGCTACAAATGCCCTTCTAAAAATCGTTACAGAAAATAAAGATAAAAATATTGCAGTGGTTGCCCATGGTGGCATTATAAAAGCAGCTTTAATAGGAATTTTTAACTGGAATATGACCATGTACCACAGGATTCGTCTAGGTAATACTTCCATAAGTAAATTACATTTTGATGACAATATGGTTCCATTAATTCTAGGGTTAAATGATACAAGCCATCTTCCTGAAGATAGTAGCATTAAATCTCATGTTTAAATAATGTCAAAATTAAAGGGGATGTAAAGTTATATAAACAAAACTTTACATCCCCTTTTAATTAATGTCTTTATTAATTAAGTTATTTAGTTCATTTCTCCTATTAAAGCATAAAAATTTTCATTTATATTTATACTTGATATATTTATAAATCCTGCATTACTCAATAATTCAACAGAAACCACTTCATCTAATCTATGGTCTAAAGGAGGACCAAATTCACTATCACTCTTTTTCCATTCAATAATAGTTATTCTGCCCTTTGGAGAAATTATTCTCTTTACTTCCTTTAGAAACTTTTCTCTATGCTCTGCTTCATGCAGTACAAAACTTATAAAGGCAATACTTACTTTGTGATTTTCTATTTTCAAGTCATTTTCTTCTGTCAATACAGTTTCTATATTGATGATATTATTTTTCTCCATTTTCATTTGAACTTCTTTTAGCATTTCAGGTGATATATCCATTGCAAATATTTTCCCAATATCAGATACAATTTCAGCTGCTGGAATAGTAAAATATCCAATACCACAGCCAATATCAGCCATTGTATCTCCTTCATGTAATCCAAAGCTTAAAAGAGTCTCCTCTGGAGGTAATATTTTTCTTCTATTTTCACTATCAAGTTTACTCTTATTATTCACATTAAATTTATGTGTACCCATATATATCCCCTTATCACTTTTATTTTACTTATCCTGTTATTTTTAAGCAAATATTGACTAATCTAAAAATCTTATTATATTGCTGTTATTATATATTTATTTTAGTTTTAGGGATTCATTAAAGCTTACTATTTTTTACTCTTCTAATCTTCTGGTGCTATATCATAATACTCTGGATACCAAGTTTCATCTGACACTACCTTCTTTACATCTTTAATTTCTACAGTATTAATTCCTTCTTCTAATGCAGCTTCTATAACTTTTACAGCTACAGCTTGTGAAACCTGATGAAGCATTTCCACCTCTGGTAAAAGAGGTGCACCCTTTTCACTTAGGTCTACAAATTCTGCTACAGCCTTTGATGATGCCTCCAGCATTTTTTCACTTACATAACGTGGTTTTGCTATCATTGCTCCAAAGCCAAGTCCAGGAAATAATAGAGCATTATTTGCCTGGCCTATTTTATAAGTTGTTCCCTTATACTCTACCGGTTCAAAAGGGCTGCCTGTGACTATAAGTCCCTTTCCCTCTGTCCATTCTATTAAATCCTTTGGCACTGCTTCTGCGAGACTTGTTGGATTTGATATTGGCATTATAGCAGGATTTTCTACTCCCTTAGCCATTTCTCTTATTACTTCTTCCTTAAAAGCTCCAGCAACCCCTGAACATCCTATAAGCATAGTAGGTTTTACTATCTTTACTACATCAAGCAATTCAACATTTCTATCTTTAAAATCACCAAATTCACTTCGTTTTCTTGCATAAGGTTTTTGGAAATCTGTTAAAGTGTCCATGTCTTCAATAAGAAGCCCATATCTATCAATACACCAAAATCTATTTTTAGCTTCTTCTTTTGATAATCCTTCCCTTTCCATGGCAGAAGAGATTTGATTTGCTATTCCTATTCCTGCTGTTCCAGCACCAAAAATAACTATTTTCTGATCTTTTAATAAAGTATTTGAAGCCTTACTCATAGACATAACTGCTGAAACTATCATTGCTCCAGTACCTTGGATGTCATCATTAAATGTAAGAATTTTATCTTTATATTTTTCTAACACTTTATGAGCATTTTCTCTACCGAAATCCTCCCAATGAATTAAAACCTTAGGAAATTTTTTTAACGCAGCTTTTACAAATTGGTCTATAAAATCATAGTATTCTTTGCCTTGTACTCTTACATGACGATTTCCAAGGTATAATTCACTTTCTAAAAGTTCTTTATTATCAGTTCCCACATCTAAAACTACAGGTAATACTTTAGATGGATCTACTCCTGCCGCAGCGGTATAAACTGCAAGCTTTCCTATGGATATATCTACTCCATTGACGCCCCAGTCGCCAATGCCTAGTATCCCCTGGGAATCTGTAATAACCATTACCTCAATATCATCTTCATTAAGATTATCAAAAGCTTTTTCCATATTTCCTTTATCATCTATAGATAGATAAAGGCTATCTAAAGGGCTCTTAAATTCTTCACTGTATTTTTTTACTCCAGTTCCTATAGTAGGAGTATATATTATAGGAAGCATTTCCTTTATATGTGAAGTTACCACCTTGTAAAAAAGTGTTCTGTTTAAATCATATAAACCCATTAAGTATAGATGTTTTGAAAAATTATCTGGTTTAGATAAAAACTGTTTGTAACATCTGTCTTCCTGCTTTTCTATATCTTCAACTTGAGATGGTAATAGACCTGCTAAACCAAGACTTTCTCTCTCCTTTTTTGAAAAAGCAGTACCTTTATTTAGAAGAGGATTGTTTAATAGTTCTCTCCCTCTCAGCTTTGTATGAACTGTTTTTTTGTCTGTTGAAATATTACTCATTAGCTCACCTCATTATTTTCTTACATGGATACTTTTTATATCTATTATCTTTAAAATTAGCGTTTATTATTATAATACAATATTTTTAGCATTTTTCCTATAAACAGAATTCTTAGCATCAGGTGGAGTTTTGCAGTTATTAGTTGTTTAGGCATCAGATGAATTTAACCGCTTATTCACTGAAGCTTATTTCTTTAATAACATTACCCTCTAAACCCTTAATCTTAAAAATGTTATTTTCTAGAATCCCATAGGAATTAGGATTTCCTTCTTTTGGGAAAGTAATTGACCCAGGATTGATCACAAAAATATTATTTTGTTTTTCTGCTAAAGGTACATGAATGTGACCATATATTATGGCATCACCACTACTCAAATTAGGTAATTTATCCCTGTCGTATATGTGTCCATGAGTTAAAAATAATCTTCTTCCGTTGTATAGAACAATAGAATATGGGGCCATCATAGGATATTCCAGTACCATTTCGTCAACTTCACTGTCACAATTTCCACGTACAGCTATAATTTTATTTTTATATGTATTTAGAAGCTCCGCTACTTCCTTAGGATTATAATCCTTTGGCAGAGGATTTCTGGCACCATGATATAATTCATCACCTAAAATAATTATATAGTCAGCTTTTTCACTTTCATATATTTCTAAAACCTTTTTTAGATAATATAGTGATCCGTGTATATCTGAAATAAAAAATAGTTTACTCATTGAAACATCACATCCTTTATATATACTTTCATAATCTTTATCTAATGATTATCCACTGTAACACTCTCCTCTTAATAAACTAGTCACTACATACGAGGCAAAAATTTCTAGTTAAAAGTTTAGATACAACAGCAGCACGTCACTAGATATTTAATAGATACTTATTATATATTACAACACTTTTCTAAAATATTCAGCTGATTTTTCATACCCAACTGCATAATAAAAACTGGATGCTCTTCTTGTTGCCAATGCAACAAGCTTTGAATTCTTTAATTTCGACATCAATTCCCCAATCTCTGTTACAACTCTATAACTTCAACAACTCGGTTTAACTTAAATAAAGCTTCAGGCTGAACTTTTAATGTATAATTCTTTTTACCGGTTCCACCATATATAAAATCATTTTCTAAAAGTTTTTTATCAACTATACAAGTTAATTTACTAAACAAAGCAACACTACCAACTGATAAACCTGTTACCTGCTTCACCTCATCTTTTGTTGCCAGCCTGACATCATTACATTTTAAAAGCTTTTTTATAATTTTAAAATCCACTTTATCCCTAATACCTGAAATAATAAGTGAGTAAAATCCAATATCAGTATATATTATAAGATTTGGTGCTGTCTGTCCAATTTTAATATTAAACAAATTTGCACCATCCTCTGCAGAGTATACTGGTTTAGCGTGATGAATAAACTCAAATTCAATTTTATTTTTCTCTAACATATCTTTTATATTATCCATATCGAAAAACCCCCTAAAAATTCTATTAATAATTTTTTATTTACATATTTATGTGTAAAATTTTAAAAGAATTAATCATTACTAATGGCTTATTGAATTACTTAATGAATGAAGGTTAATATAACTATTTACTAAATTTGTAATCAAATCACTTAATCTTAACTACTAACATTTCATTTCCACCTTTTATAAATTCGTAATTAACTTTCACTATATTAATCTCATAATTATTAAAAGCTTTATCTCCCATGAATTTCTCAATGAAAGGAGATCTTTGAGCTTTTAAATTGGCAATTGGAAATATTCTTATCTCTTTCCTTGTTATTCTTATAACCTCATTAATAATTTGTTTGTGAAATTCATAATTCATATGTTCATCATATAAGAATAAAAAGTGTGATATAAGCGATACATCAAATTGATTTTCTTTAAAATTATTACTAGGAAATTCTGAAATTATATATCTATCATCTCTATATAATTTAAAATCTTTTATAAATCCTCTATACGCTCTTTCACGATGATTTTTTAATTGTTCAATATCCTTGAAAAAATCCCATTTATATAACGCTTTTATTGATGTCAATTTCTCCATAGTTTCTTTTAAATCTTTAGAACACTTTTCTTCTATTTCCTCAGGATTGAACCTATAAACTCTATCAGCAGCAGTAACATTATATCCCTTTGCATTTGCTTCTGAGCAGAAAGAACTTACTCCTGAAGCTACATCTAATATTTTTTCATTTTTATCTATACTTTCTAAGTGAAACATTCTGTAATACTCTTCAAAAGTCCTTCCGATGAGAACAAAATCCTCTAATTCTAATTTTTTATCCAAAATTTTACCCCCCATAAAATCATATTTCAACCTTATAATCTAATTTCAATTCATCTCCAGGCAACCCTCTTATCCCCCAATTATATTTAGGAGTTTCAAAAATTGTTATCTCAATATCATTAGGTGAAATATTCAATTCTTTTTCAATAACCTTAAATAAAAGTCTTATTAGCTTCTTCTTTGCTTCAACACTTCTACCCTCAAAAATACTGATTTCAATTATGGTATATTTGTCTGTTCTTCCTTTTGGAAAATAGAAATTTTCTTTATCTAAAGGAAAAAATCTGTGAAATCTTTTTTCTACCGGATATTGCAGTGCATTTACAACGCAAGAATGAATAATATCAGATAACTCTGTTTTAATAATATTCAAATTTTGTTTTAGTCCATATACTTTGATTTGCGCCACTGTCTTACCTCCTTATAACTAACTATATAATCAAAAAAGGCCACTTCATCCTAAAATGGGACGAAGTGACCGTGGTGCCACCCATATTTTTGTTTTATATAAGGTCATATCCAGGAACGAGCCACTCTTCACTCCCACTTTACGAAAATCGGTGGGAGTATTAGAGTAGATAGTCATCAGATAAAATTAACTTTCAATTTAATGTTTTAGAAACTACCATTAAATAAGCTAAAATAAAAGCTATAAAAACAAAAAAACATTTCATCCAATAAGGACAAAATGATTATTTCGCTATACCACCTTAATATAAAACGATCTTTATCAGGTACAGATTTTACTCGATACCCTGTCCTTTTAACGGTAGACTACCGTTTGCTGCTACTATTATTTCGCATCACATCTCAGAGATCCATTCAATATAAACTACAGTACCTGGCTCCCACCATTCCAAGCTCGCTTTAACTAATTTTCTATATCTACTACTTCTCTTCATTGACTTTAACTTTCATTTTTTATATCATATACCTAATTATGTTAAATGTCAATATTATATCATATGTTTAAAAATTTTTTAAACATATGATAATAAATAAAATGAGAAGATACAAAATAGGCCAAGCATATTGACTAATTATTTTTTGAAGATACCTTATTGCATTTCAATATTTTGCAAATCATATACAGACTTTTCCAAATCATTGTCGCTAGTTGCAAAGGATAACAAACTCAACATTCCCAAGAAAAAAATAGCCATACTTGCTTCCCTAGAAATTTCCCCATATACATATAAATATATGCCTGCAAAAATACCCATAAATACCACAGTTAAAAGAATCTCATATTTTTTTAACATTTTTCATCTCTCCTCAGATAAATTTAATTGATAAATTAATTCTTCAAGATCGAATTCATGGACCTGTGCTGCCTTTTCAACAGTTTCAAACTTTGCTGAAAGACAATCATTACAATATAATCCAAATTCCATTAGTACTTCAATTTTTTCAGGATAATGTTTGATAATTTTTCCTATAGTCATATCTTTTGTAATCATAATATCACCCTTTCAATATTCAACCTGCCTATCGTAATCATCTAGACAAGATAAAATACTCATAATTATTAATGATACATAACTTAATATAGGATAAATACGTTTTATTAAGTTATATTATTTTTGAAAATATTTTATATGTTCAATGACTTTATTTCATAGTAAGAACAATGTCATTTCGTATATATATTTATTATTTGGAATATTTTTATCTATTTAGTTATGTATTGTACTGTTTTATACTATTATATTTCGTATTTATATAAAAATCAAGTAAATTTTATAAATTTCTAATTTTTTTATTGTATTTTTATCTGCTTATCAATATTGTTTCAATGTAGATAAAAATATAACAATGCAACATTTTTTATTGTTAATGATAGAAATTTAAAATTTATCAGTTGGTAGTGTAACTTTTGTATTTAAATTCACATACTATAACCTAGAAAAATTATAAGAAGGAGATAATTATGTACCAATATCCAGCAAAAACACATTTCCATAATATACGTCCAATATACAGATATTATAATGAAAGATATGACAATCATTCTATGAAAATCTGCAAAACAGCCTTAATAAATAAGCTTCATATGCTCTGGGAACAACACATTGTCTGGACACGATTGACAATAACAAGCATATTAACAGATTCGCCAGATGTAGATCTTGTTACCAATCGCCTTCTCCAAAATCCTGTGGATTTTGAAAGGGCACTAAGTCCTTTTTACGGGGATAAAATAGCTGCTGAATTTAGGAAATTATTTACAGACCATCTCACCATAGCAGCACAACTTGTAAAGGCAGCTAAAGCTGGTGATACTACTGCTGCTGCGCAAGCTGAAAAAAACTGGTATGCCAATGCAGATGAAATAGCCATTTTTCTTAGCAGAATCAATCCATATTGGTCACAAAGAGACTGGCAATTAATGTTATATGATCACTTAAAACTTACTAAAGCAGAGGCAGTTGCTATACTTACCAAGAACTATTCAGAAAGCATAAGATTATATGATGAAATTGAAAAACAAGCTTTGGAAATGGCTGATATTATGGCTGAAGGTATAATTAAACAATTTCATTATAAATTTATACCCTGTTAATTTTATTAATTTCCGTACAAAAATCACCTCTGCATTAGGAAAATATTATATAATAATTTTTAGTAGATTCATTGATATTAACAGTATGAACATATATAGAATTTTATCAATATACTGTCAACAAAACGTGAACTATATTTCATATTCTTGACAAAACATCAAATTAATCCTAAAATCTAATTAGGTGATAATATGAACAGATAAATACGAATACCTATACAAAAAAGGTCTATTGAAAAAAGAAAAAAAATAATTGATACCGCTAATAAAATATTCAATAATAAGGGATATTTAGATACTACTACTGCAGAAATAGCTAAAGAGGCTGGATTAGCTACTGGAAGTGTCTATGCTTATTTTAAAAATAAAAAAGATATATTTCTAGAAGTTTTACACTTATATAGTAACGCTGTCTACAATAATACCATAGAAAATTTAAATAAAATTAAAGATAAAAATGATTTAACTTTACTTGTAGACACTATGGTGAATTCGGTACTGGAAAACCATAAATTTTCTCCGAGATTTCATCAAGAAATTACAATGCTTGCCTGTACCGACGATGATATTAGAGAATATCATCATCATCAACAAAAAATTCAAATAGATAAATATCTAGAAAAGATTAGTGAATATACCTTAAGTTTTTCTAATAAAAAAGAAAAATTATTTCTAGTATATTCCTTAATTGAAGGTATGTGTCATGAAATTATGTATAATAGAGATTCAAACTTCCATAAGGATACCTTAATCAAAGAATGCAAGGAAATTGTAAAAAAAATATTACAATAAACAATTGATGCTATAGTTAAACTTCTATATTTACAGAGTTTAACTATAGCATTTTATATGTTTCATAATATTCAATCCATAACAATATAAAACTTAATTATTTTTTATTGTTATATAAGATGATTTTTCACTTATGCATCTGTAAATAGCAATAATTAAAGATAAAATTGTGACAAGGCTTAAAATAAAAATAACAACTTTTCCTTTTCTCAAAATAACCACCCCTATAATTTTATATTCTACACATATTATATCATAATTAGAGCAATTTCATCATAATATACAAAATGACTGAGTGGATTTTGTATGTAAACTCTATAGATTACTTATAATACTAAATGCGTATTAATCTCTCAATATTTCTATATAAATCTTTCTACTTCTTGGTCCATCAAATTCACAAAAATAGATTCCCTGCCAGGTTCCAAGCAGTAGCTCTCCATTTTCTACAATTACATTACAGGATGAGCCCATAAGTGATGCTTTTATATGAGCATGAGAATTTCCTTCAACATGTAAATAGCCATTTTCTACTGGAAAAGCTTTATTTAACGCTGACAACATATCCGTTACTACGTCTGGATCAGCATTTTCATTTATAGTCACCCCAGCAGTAGTATGAGGAATAAATACAGTAACAATACCATCATTTACATCATTCTTTCGCACTGCTTCTCTAACAATATTTGTTATATCAACAAGCTCCTGACTCTTTGTAGTTTTTATTTCATATTTCATAATTCCACCCTCTTAGTTATTATTTTACCATAAAACTCTATTGCTATCCCATTTTTTTGATTTACTTATCCATCAAACTTATAAATTCTAATCTAGTTCCAATTCTCATATAAGGCTTTGTACAATTGAAATCTAGATTTATAAATATAATTACACTTTACAAAAATAAATGTTGTCTAAAGCCTTTTACTATGCCTTAAACAACATTTATTTTTATTCTAATTTTCCTACGACTTTTAACCTATCTAACCACTCTATCTTATGTGGAAATTTATCCGTAAAATCCTGCCCTGCTATCTCATCATGATGTATTCCATTTTTCCATACTAATATACCGCTTACATCATAAACAATACCCTTAATTGCTATATACGCTGGATTACCATTTTGTCCATTAAATTTACTCAATTCTTCTTTTGTAAATATCTTGTTACTCATATAAATCCACCTCTTATTAGTTTTATTTAAATTTTAATTCAACATAAAATATCTATTTCCTTCATTTATTTTAAATTCATCTTAAAATTATAAATATATCTGCAAAACATTATCTAAAAAAAATCCGTAAAGCAAGTTACGTTAATTATAATTTTAAACATAAAAATACCCTTGAAATAGTATAATTTTCATCATCTAATTCAAGAGCATATTTTTCAAAATACTACTTTATTTATGATTTATAGCTTTGTCAATTTTTTCCGCTAAAATTTGTGATATTTCTACTAATGGCAATCTTATCTCTTGAGACTTTATTAACCCAGCTTTATACAAACAATACTTAATAGGAGCTGGATTAGGCTCTTGAAATAATAGCGGAATAATATTTGCTACTTCTTTCCATGTTTTAAGAGCTTCAAAATGATTATTTTCTTTTACTTTGTTATAGATTTCAACAAATTTTTCAGTATGAATATGAGCAGATGCCAGAATACCACCGTCTCCACCAAGCATTAAAGTACTATAAAATAGTGCATCTTCTCCTGTTAATATAGAGAAATCCTTAGGTGGATTTAGCAAAAGCTCAGCACTCTGATTAAAATCACCACATGCGTCCTTTATTCCCACTATATTTTTTAGCTCGGCCAATTTTCTAACTGTATCATTTTCAATATTTCTACCAGTTCTATAAGGTATATTATAAAGTATTATATCAAGAGGAGTAGCTTCAGATATTCTTTTAAAATGTTCAAATATTCCCCTTTGATCCGGTCTATTATAATAAGGACAAACTGATAAAATCCCCTGAATTTTATATTTTTCAAAGAGCTTTACACTCTTGACCATTTTTTCTGTATTGTTCCCTCCAAACCCTACATATACTGGTAAGTTTTTTTCGTTATATTCAATAGTTTTTTCCAATACACTTTCATATTCATAATCTGATAAAGTTGGAGTTTCTCCACTGGTTCCAAGTGGCACAAATCCTGCTATGCCCTTATTGGAGTAACGCTTTATCATATTTCCATAAGACTCAAAATCCACCTTTCCCCCTATAAATGGAGTAACAATTGGTAATAAAACACCTTTAATTTTCATATTATACCTACCTTCCTCTTACCAGGGCAAAATGTTAGTATAATAAAAAACTAACAGCAAAGGAACACCCTTGCTGTTAGTATCAAATCTAATATTAACAATGCACGTGTACCCTGTAGCTCTCCACTATACCAAAACCAATAGTGACAGTTTTGCATATATTTTATACAAAACCAGAAGATCCCTTTGCCAAAATATCTCCTTCGGCTATAATTCCTTTCCTTGTTCCTCTTCGCCTGCAAGCTAAGAACAATTACTTATAATTACAGCACCTCTACCCTAGGTAAGAATTCAATTTTATTACGAATAGTTTAACATACATGTAATAGAATTTCAAACTATATTTTAGGCATTGAAATAAATATCCAGTTAGTATGCTAGTTTATTTTGAATCATTCCACGCTAACAGAACCCGACCATAGCACCCCTATCATCAAAACCTGTTTCCTTGCATAATTCAAAATATATGTGGAATCTTTGACTTGCTATTTATTTTCACATACATTTTTTCTATTTTACTCCAATTCTCATACGATAACAGAAGTCTATTTTAAATTTACTGTCACCAAATATATCGCTTATTCTATTCTTGAAATTTATTAAGTAAGGATTAATTTCATTTATTCCAGCTTTTATAACACCCTGTAGGCTGCCCTGACTTAAAGCCAGATTAATAAACCTATCTGCATCACAATCTTCACTATTGGAAAATAATATTTCTCTTACATATCTAAACTTTTCACTATCTTTTATATTAGAAAGATGTTTATCTTTATCCCATTTTACGAAACTATTCTTAAGTTCAGCATTAGTGGACTCTAGATAGTTTACCTTTTCAAAAAGCTTTTTGTATTCTAGTTCAGCTTCCCAGTTAAATACTGGCGGCCAATCACAATCATATACTGCAAAGACTCCACCTTTTTTAAGTATTCTTGCAACTTCCGCTATAGTGGTATCAGGCTTCATCCAGTGAAATGATTGTGAACAGGTAACAACATCTGCATAGTTATCCTCTAAGCCCGTATTATCCGAGAATTTTGAAATAAAGCTAATATTGTTTAACTCAGCCGATTTTTCTTGTGCAACCTTCATCATATCTCTACCTGGTTCTATTCCTATAACCTTATCACTGGTATCACTCCAAATCCTTGTAGATAGTCCAGTACCACAACCTATATCTACTACAAGCTTTGGCTTATAACCTAAATATTTTATTATTATCTCTTTAACCTTTTCCGGGCATGTAGGTCTTGCATTGTTATACACATCAGCAAAGCCCAAGAATCTGTCTACATTCAGCTGTACATTTTCTTTCATAAAATACCATCTCCTAAAATTAGGCAACTGAAAATAAATACCATGTAGCGCTGTTAAATATCCTAGTATACTAGACAGCTATCTTTTTGAAGATACATTAATTATGAATTTTCTACTAAGAAGTATTGTAAATATTTCAACTGGAATATTTAAAGTTGCCTTATGAACTTATAATACAATAATTTCATAAATTATATATATTTTCAATCATTATGTGGTTAATATTATGAAAATTATTATTAATATCTACGCTTAAGTTCTTTATTTATAGCCTTAACTTTGTTTTTATGATCACTTTGAGCTTTTTTATCAAGTTTTCTCTTCATAAATTCAGCTCCTTTATATTCTACAGCAATTCTTCCCACCATATATTCATCTTTAAAGTTTTTAAATTCGTCCTGTAAAGAATCATTCCATCCTAATTCCATTAAATTATAATTTGATTTCACGAATAAGCTACCTCCTAATTTTGGGTATAAAAATACCCTTGGAATAATTGATTTTTCACAAACTACTCCAAGGGTACACACTTCCAAAATAGTAACCTATTAATTACTTACATAAACTCTATAGGAGTAGCCTGTTTTATTATTCTTATAACACTATCTGCATAAAATACTTTTATCATAAAACATCACTCCTCCCAAAATCTCTATATTTTACAAATTTACATTACAACACTTTATCTTAGTAAATTCATGATTACATTTTACCATTTATATCTTAACTAAGCAATAATTTTTAATCCTTTTTCACTATTTCCGTGCTGTTCTTCAAATGCTCATTATCTAGCTTTTTCTTCTTTGAACCTTTCACCATCATAAAAATCATAGATCCCATCATTATAGGACATATAAGCGGTGAAATAGATAATATAGCCCTATTTAAAGTTACATTTAGCTTCAAAAATGGCAGAGCCGCAACTAAAAGAATTGGAATGGCACAGCAAAGAATCATATGAAGCATATGCTTTAAAGGACTGTGTGGTTTTTCTTGATTACTTTGATTATCATTTTTACTTTCATGACAATTCATAGAATCCCTCCTAAATTTTAATAAAAACAAACATAGACCCTAATTCATTCTCTGCATGTATTATATATAAAAATTATGTAGATAAGATGAAGAATTTAAATTTGTAGCCTTTGTCCAATTTTTATTTTACTCTTCTAGCCGTCAAGTAATCACTTCTACCTAGAGGTGATATTTTAACAAAATCTCCCGTGTGAGGTGCATGTATGTACATACCATCTCCTATATACATCCCCATGTGATGTGGATTATCATAGGTTCCAAAGAAAACTAAATCTCCTGGTTGAAGCTGATCTCTTGACACTCCTACTCCATCTTTTATTTGATCATATGTAGTTCTTCCAACTGATATGCCAAACTTTTTATATACATATTGAGTAAATCCAGAGCAATCAAAGCCAGGATTTGGAGATGTGCCTCCCCATACATATGGCGTGCCTAAGAAGCTTGATGCATATGCTATAATGGAATCATTAGAAACTGCTCCACCTCTATTTATACTAACATTTTTATTGGAATTGTTAGCAGCAATATTTGTAGATTTATTTGCTTCACTACTTGCACCATTGTTTTGACTTACATTTTCAGCTGCCTGTTGAGCTGCTTGTTCAGCCGCCTTAGCAGATGCAATTCTTTGCTTTATTGAATCAATTTGAGCCTTTGTAGACGCACTTGACTCAACTGCTGACTTCTGCTGTGCTTTAGCGTCTGCAATAAGCGGCTGCTGCTGTGCTTTCTTATTATTTAAGTCATCTAATTTTTTCTCACTATCATTTTTTAAAGAAATTAAATTTTCTTTATCACTTGCAAGCTTATCCTGTTTCTCTTGAAGAGCTTGTCTTCTTATATTTAAATTTGATATTATCTTGTCATTAAATTCGGTTACACTCTTTATTGTTTCTACTTTTGAAATAAAATCACTTATTCCCTTGGAATCTAACAACATACTTACATATCCACTATTTCCATTGATATATATAGCCCTCATTCTCTTATTATAGAGTTCTTTTTCAGCCTTCATATCCTGTTCAGATCTCTCAATACTTTTCTGTGCACTATCTATGTCTGACTCTGTTTTAATTATTTTACCCTTAACATTATCAATTTCCGTCATACTCTGCTGAATTTGGTTATCCAACATTTCTATACTTGCCTCTATATCGTTGACTTTCTTTTGTGCTCCATTTAGAGTATTCTGACTTTGATTGTATTGATTTTGTGATGTATTTAATTGTTCATCTAATGATGGCGCGGCTAAAGTTCTAACATTCATTGTAAGTACTATACCTAAAGACAGAACAGCAGCTAATATTCTCTTATTCAAACCGTTATCCCCCTAATTTTATATGTCTTTTTATAAACAGAATTCTTGGCATTAGGTGGAGTTTTTATTCCACCTGATGCTTAGAAGTCGTTATACAGGGACGTATCCACTCTTTACCCCCACTTTGAAAAAGATGGGAGTATTAGAGTGGGTAGTCATCGGATAACCCTACCCATATTAATTTTCAACTTATTTTATCACATAAATGTGTAGAACATATGAAGATTTGAATTAATAACGACAGAAAAACTTATAAAGCCCTATATTTTTGCAATATAAGGCTTTATAAAATCTTATTTTTACAATTATTATTTATTTAGCAACCTGTTTTTAATAACGGATTTGTTGGGAAGCTTGAATCTGCACATCCTATACAGGGATGATCAACTTGTACGCACCACCCTTGTCCATTATTCCATTTGAAAGTTGGACATACATTTTCAGTCATTGGTCCCTTACACCCAATCATCATATAACATCCATATATACCTGGCTGATTTACCTTTTGGAGAGGTCTTCTAGGACATACGTCATGAATCATTGTCCCATAATATTTAGTTGGTCTATTATTCATATCTAATGCAGGTGTTCCTATTAATATAAGATCTAGTGATGTCTGTATTAAAACTGTTGGATGAACAGGACATCCAGGAAGATTTATTATAGGATTTGTAGTTTTGCCACTTAATACTGTTTCTACTGATTGACATAATGTAGTATTAGGACTAGAAGCCGGTACTCCTCCAAAAGATGCACAAGCTCCTGCTGAAACTACATACTTAGCCATAGGGCCATATTTTAATAAAGCCTGCTGCATTGTTAATGGTGAACCATTCTGTTCACCAATAATACAATAATATCCATTTTCTCCAGTTGGTACTGCACCCTCAATTACAAGTATAAATTGTCCATTATATTGATTAGCTGCTGCATCAAGAGTTTGCACAGCACTTTCTCCTGCTGTAGTCATAAGAGTTGTACTATATTTCACACTTACCTTATTTAATAAAACATCATCAATAGTGGTAGGATCAGTAACATTTAGCATTGATACTGTACATCCTGAACAACTTGCTCCATTAAGCCAAATAATTGGTGGATCTGTTTCTGCTGCAAGTACTGTATTAACTCTACCTATATCAAGATCAACATTTAGTGCTAATGCAGTTGCTGCAGACCATTTAAGAAAATCTCTTCTGCTAATTTTCATAATATCACTCTCCTCAAATTTAATCACAAGATGGAATTTATTTTGATTGTGCGTCTTTACATTTTTTTACTCACTTACTTTTTTATTGTATAAAACTCTTATGAAGAAATTATGAAGAAATAAAAGGCCTTGCCCTTCTTTTGTTACGGTAAAAATGCTTTAGAAACCGCTAAAACCATATTAATTAATTGATTTGGGTAAATTCCAAGAACGACAAGGGCTATCATAGATACAGTAAGTGCCAATTTGGTACTTTTTGATACAGGAATTGATTCAAATTTCTTAGGACCTTCTCCAAAATACATGACCTTAACAACTCTAAGATAGTAGTATGCTGATACCACGCTCATACCAATACTTAAAAATGCTAGCCACAATTGTCCCTTCTCTATTATAGCTAAGAAAAGATAAAATTTTCCTATAAATCCAGCCAAGGGCGGCATTCCTGCCAGAGAAAGTAAAGAAATGAGCATTACAGCCGCCAGAAAAGGTGATTTTCGGGCTAAATAAGCATAATCTTTAATTTCATTACTACCTGTTGCTTTATAAACAGCAATTGCAACCCCAAAAGCACCCATATTGGCAAAAATGTAAAATAAACTATAGAGTAAAATGGCTGCCACACCAAGGTTTGAATTAGCAATAACACCTAATAAAAAATAACCGGCTTGCGCAATACTTGAGTAAGCTAGCATCCTTTTGATATTGGTCTGAGGAATGGCAATTAGATTGCCTAATATTACGGTTAAAACAGATAAGAGGATGACTAATTCAACCCAATAGCTAGAAATAGATGACATACCACCCATAAAAAGTCTTAGCAATACTGCCAAAGCAGCAGTTTTGGATGCTACTGCCAAAAATACAGTGATTGAAGTAGGTGCTCCTTCATAAATATCTGGTGCCCACATATGAAAAGGAACAATAGCAATTTTAAAAGCAAAGCCTGCCATTAAAAATATCATCCCCAGTATTTCTAAGGGTACAAAATGTCCTGCTCTTAACACACCTGCAATTTCTTTAATAATGGTAGTTTGTGTTACACCATACATTAAACTTAATCCATACAAAAAAATTGCTGAAGACATTGCACCTAAAATAATGTATTTTAAACTTGCTTCTTTTGATTTCTCATCACCTTGATAAGCTATTAAAATACAAAAAGAAATGGTCATTAGTTCTAGCCCCATATACAGAGTTATAAGTTCTCCAGAAGATGCCATAACCATCATTCCCAAAAGTGCTGAAACAATTAATGCATAGAACTCTCCTTGTTTAGATGCTATATGATCTTTAGAAACTAGAACAGTTAAGATGGCAGCAACTAAAAATAGCTGTTTAAAAAAAATACTAAAAGAATCAATAATGTAAGCTCCGCCAAAGAAAGTTTGTGGATGATTACCATTGAATAAAGAAACTATTAAAATTGTAAAAAGACCTATTCCTGTGAGCAATGCAAATTTCTTTTTATGCTTTGGCAGTAATAAATTTGCTACCAAAAGTATAAGACATAAAGCTGCAGTTAAAAGTTCAACTATATAACTAACCATTAAAATCCCCTCCCTATAAGCCCTGCTTCTGAAATTCTCTTAATCAAGGGAATTGCCCCACTATGAATAAGATTAATTAGCGGTGCTGGGAATAGGCCAAAAAATATTAATACACCTGACAAGATAACTATAGGGATCATTTCCACACCTTTGGCATCTTTTAAGTGATCCAATTCTTTTTTTCTAGGACCTAAGAAAGTATCTTGAATCACCTTTAATATATAAACAGCAGTAATGACAATTCCTAGAACAGCTAAAATTGAGATGACTTTAAAGGGTATAACTGAAAATAATTTTGTTGTTTTGCTAAATGAACCTACAAATATGAGAAATTCAGCAACAAAATTATTCAGCCCTGGTAAACCTAGTGATGCAAAGCCAGCAATTGTAAAACCAATGGCTATTCTTGGCATCTGATGCATTAGCCCTCCAAATCGAACAATTTCTCGGGTATGAGCCTTATGATAAATATTACCTATTAAAGTAAAGAATAATGCTGTCATAATGCCATGAGCAAACATCTGTGCTACTGCCCCATCAATTCCTGTAAAATTTAAAGAGGCAATTCCCAAAAGTACATACCCCATATGGCTTACGCTGGAATAACCAATTACAAATTTTAAATCCTTTTGAGCCATGGCAACCAAAGCACCATATACTACATTGGCAATGGATAGTACTGCAATTAAAGGAACCCAGTATTTTGCACCTTCCGGGAAAAGAAATATTCCAGCCCTGATAATCCCATAGCCGCCTAGTTTCATCAAAACTCCAGCATGGAGCATGCTCACAGCTGTTGGTGCCGCTACGTGTCCATCAGGAGACCATGTATGAAAGGGCCACATAGGAACTAAAATGCCAAAGCCTATTAGCATCAGAAAAAAAGCAAATTTCTGAAAGCCAAAACTATATTTAATACTGCTAAGAGTTTGAATATCAAAACTTGTTATTCCCAAGTTATTTGCGTAGACAAAAGTTGCAATGATCCCAACTAAGACAAGCGAACTACCTACCAATAAATACAGAGTTAACTTCATTGCTGCGTAGTCTTTTCGAGTACTTCCCCAAACTCCAATTAAAATATACATTGGAATAACAGCTATTTCAAAGAATAGGAAAAAGAAAAATAAATCTCGGGAAATAAATACACCAAAAACACCTGCAACCAATAAGAGTAGAAATATGAAGAATTCCTTGATTCTATTCTCCATTTTCCATGATGCAAAAACACCTGTAAAAATAACAATAGAGGTAAGCAGTATCAAAGGCAAGCTTAAACCATCTACTCCAACTGAATAATTAATTCCGAAGGCAGGTATCCAGGGATATATCTCCATAAATTGAAGCCCACCTATTCCTCTATTATAAGTTACAAAAGCTACAATGGACAGAAACAATGAAATTGAAGTGACAATTGCTGTGGTTACTTTTATTTCCTTCACCTTAGTTGCTGGAAACAAAAGTATTATCATAATACCTAAAATCGGTGCTAATAATATTAATGTTAATATGGGAAATTGCATCTATACCCCTCCTAAAATCGGTGCTGCTAACCATAGAATTATGAAAGCAATTGCTATAAAAAAAATTAAAGCATAATTCTGCACACTACCCGAGTTAACAAGTCTAAGTCTAATACCCATCCTTTTTATTAAAGAAGTAGTATTATCAAAAATTCCATCTACTATCTTTCGATCCCACCAATGGAAGAAATGAGAAATGTTTAAAACAACTCTGTCATATAGCCAATTATAAAACTCATTGAAATAATATTGATTAAAAAGAAGTTGATGAATTGGTTTGAATCTCACACTAAGAGCTTCACTTGATACTATTTTCTTACCATAAATAAGCCAGCTAAATATGATTCCACCAAAAGCTACCGCCACCGATTCACTCATGATGATTAGATTTGGCACTGTACTTTGGGTTGCCTGAAAATATATGTATGAAGCAAAAGTCTTATTCAGAAAACCATAGAATATTGCAAAAACTGATAATATTATTAAAGGTAACGTCATATTCCAAGGAATTTTATGTACTGAATGCTTTTGCTTTTCCTGGCCAAAGAAGACGGTAAAAACCAGACGTGACATATAAAAAGCTGTTAAAAATGCTGTGATTAAACCTAAATAATATAAAAACCTATAGCCATGTTCGTAAGTTATAGACAAAATTTCATCCTTGCTGAAAAAACCAGACAAAGGTGGAATCCCTGCCAAGGATAAAGAACCAATAATGAAAGTCCAGCTGGTAATTTTCATTTTTTTAATTAGACCACCCATTTTAAAAATGTCCTGTACACCAATAGCATGAATAATACTACCTGCACCTAAAAATAATAAAGCTTTAAAAAATGCGTGACTGGTAAGATGAAATATGCCAGCAGTAAATCCTCCTACACCCATTGCCATAACCATATAACCTAACTGACTCATGGTGGAAAAAGCCAATATCCTTTTTAAATCCCTTTGCACCAGAGCAATAGTACCTGCCATAAAGGCAGTTATTCCTCCAATGTACGCAATTACTAAACTCACTTCATGTAATGAGGAAAATAAGATATAACCACGTGCAAGGAGATATACACCAGCTGCCACCATTGTAGCTGCATGAATTAAAGCACTTACAGGTGTTGGTCCTTCCATAGCATCCGGAAGCCAGACATGCAGTGGAAATTGAGCTGACTTTGCAACTGGACCTGCAAAAATTAATAATGCTGCAATAGTAAGAACGAAAACATTTGGATAAGTGGGGATACTAACAGCAAGTTCCCTAAAATTAAAACTTCCAAAAGCTATAAAGAGACAAAGGATTCCTAATAAAAATCCAAAATCCCCCACTCTATTGGCGATAAATGCTTTTTTACTAGCTCTTATAGCCGAATGCTTATGAAAATAAAAGCCAATGAGAAGATAAGAACATAAACCTACTAATTCCCAGAAAAAAAACATCTGAAAATAGTTATTGGCAATAACTAAACCTAACATAGAGCTGCTGAACAGCGATAAATTTGCAAAGAATCTAGAAAACCCCGGATCATTTTGCATGTATCCTAAGGAATATATTTCCACCAACAATCCAATAAAAGTCACAATTAAAAGCATAACTGCAGTAAGTGGATCAATTAATACTCCTGCTGCAATATTAATTGGAACTGAAAGCCATGAAACAGCATATTCAATAGGCTGTTTAATACTAACTCCAGAAGCAATAACATCATAAAAAACACCTAAAGAAAATATAAAAGAAAGAGACATTCCTGTTATTGCAATTATTGCACTAATACGTTTAAATCCTTTTGTAATAAAGGCTATAAGTAAAAATGTAATTGCTGGAAATATTGGAATTAACCAAGCTAAACTTATAAATATCATCATAGCACCTACCATTTCAAAATATTGAAATCTTCTACATTGGTTGTAGTACGACTGCGGTAAATATTTAGGATAATAGCTAAACCCACAGCAATTTCAGCTGCTGCAACCACAATGACAAAAATAGCGAAGATATGTCCTGTAACTTTTGCAGGTGCTAAGAACCTATTAAAAGCTACTAAATTTATATTAACTGCATTCATCATAATTTCCACAGACATTAATACACTTATAACATTTCTTTTTGCAAAAGCTCCATATAGTCCAACACAAAACAAAGCTGCTGCTAATAAAAGATAACCCTCTAAACCAACCATTTAATTTTTCACTCCTTTAGCTAAAATAATAGCTCCTACCATAGCAATCAACAAAAGTATGGCAGAAATTTCAAATGGAATCATATAATTTCCAAAGAATCCTTCTGCAATAGAGCCAATGGTATTTTTTATTTCTAAATTTTTATAAGTAAAACGACTGACTATAATCAAACGTGCAATCACCCCAAAAAATCCCAAACAAACTATTAGACTGACCCATCTTAATTTATTAAATGGATTACTATTTTTCATTTCACTTCTTCGTGTAAGCATTATAGCAAATACGATTAAAATAGAAATAGCACCAGCATAAATCAAAATCTGTACTAAGCCCAGAAAATCAGCTTCAAGCAAAATGAAAACTACTGCGATACCTATAAATGTTAATATCAGTAATAGTGCACTATGTACAATATTTTTTGAATGAATAACGCCTATGGCACAAGCTAAAATTAGAATTGCTATAGGCCAAAAAACAAAAGATGAGATCATAATAAGTCCTCCTTACTGCTGAATAGTGTCAATTTGGTTTCAGCTCTATTATAAGTACTTAATTCAAAATCTGAAGTAGACTGTAAGGCTTTACTAGGACAGCTTTCAACACAAAGTCCACAAAAAAGGCAATACATTAATTCCATTTCATACTTACTTAAATGTCTTTTATTATTTTCATCTTTATAACTGGCAATGGTAATAACTCTATTAGGACAGCTCAAAGCACAAATACCACAAGAAATACATTTCTCTGGATCTAGTTTAAAAGAGCAACGGGAACGTGGTGGCAGCTTAGGATGCTGTTCTGGATACTGCTCTGTAATATTTTTTTCAAATAAATGTCCTAGTGTTACTCTAAGACCATTGATTAATCCTTTACCAAACATCTAACTCACCCCTTAATTAACTGAAAGATTTTAACACCTATTCCTGTAAATAAAACATTCATCAAAGAAATAGGAATAAGATATTTCCAATTTAAAGACATCATATGATCCAACCTAAATCTAGGAAAAGTCCAGCGAACCAACATGAATAATAAAATTATTACATAGGTTTTTAATATAAACCAAATCCAGGAAGGTAATATAGGACCACTTGCACCACCTAAAAACAAAGTAACAATAAGTGCTGAAATAGCAAACATATTGGTGTATTCAGCAAGATAAAAAAGTGCATAGCGCATTCCACTATATTCTGTAAATGGTCCAGCTATTATCTCCTGTTCTCCTTCAGGCAGGTCAAAAGGTCCTCTATTTAGCTCCGCTGTTGCAGCAATAAAGTAAACAACAAAGGCAATAGGCTGTAAAAAAATGAACCAGACATTATGTTGTGCTGAAATGATTTCTGCCAAATTTAAAGAACCGCTTAGCATGACAATGCCAAGAAGAGAAAAAATCATAGGTATTTCATAGCTGATCATTTGGGCAACTACTCGCATTCCCCCTAGGAGAGAATATTTATTATTAGATCCCCATCCTGCCATTAGAATTGGTACGGAAGCAGTTCCTGAAATGGCTATAAAATAAATCACACCCAAATTTAAATTAGCTGCAATCATATTTTCGCCAAAGGGTAAAACCGCGTAGACTAATAGAGCAGGAACCATAACTAATAAAGAGGCTAACCGAAAGACCCATCGGTCTGCTTTGTCAGGAATAATATCTTCTTTACCTAAAAGCTTAACCACATCGGCCAAGCTCTGAAGAATCCCCCGAGGCCCAAATCTATTCGGTCCCAGACGTTGCTGCAGAAAGCCACAAAATTTTCTCTCTAAATAGATTAGATACATTGCATTTAGCAAAACAAAAGCTACAATAGCTATAAAATAAATAATACTCATAATGATGCTAACCAAAATATGGGGTATTCCTAAGGCTAAAATCAATTTTTCGGTCCAGTTAGATATATTTATAAAGATATTTTCCATTTTTCCCTCCTATTATCGATCAACTTCACCCAATATGGGATCCAGTGAGGCTAAAATAGCAACTGCATCCTGAATTGTACCTTCTTTAGCCATTTCAGGGAAAGCACCAAGATTAACAAAAGATGGTCCATGAATATGAAGTCTATAAGGTTTATTAAGCCCATCGCTTACAAGATAATAGCCTAGAGCACCTTTAGAACCCTCAATTTGGTGATAAATATCTCCTTTTGGTGGTTTTATCATCCTAGGAACTTTAGCTAAAATCGGTCCCTGTTGAATTTGCTGTAGTGCTTGTTTAATAATTTTTATACTTTCCTCCATTTCACCAATACGCATTAGCCATCTTTCGTAGCAGTCACCATTTTTCCCAACAATCACCTTGAATTTGAAACGCTGGTAAATACCATAGGGTACATCACGTCTTAAATCAAAATCGATACCAGAAGCTCTCAAATTTGGACCTGTTAATCCATAAGCCAAAGCTCTTTCTCCGTTAATAATTCCAACATCTTTAGTTCTGGCTTGAAAAATTTCATTTCCTGTAATGATGCGTTCATATTCTACAAAACTTTTGTCCATATCTGTAAGAAAATTTCTTAACTTTGGTATAAATTCCTCAGGCAGATCCTGACTTACTCCGCCAATGCGCATATAATTTGTTGTCATTCTGGAGCCACAAACCATTTCAAACAAATCCAGAATTTTTTCTCTATCTCTAAAAAAATACATCCAAGGAGTAGCTCCGTTGAGATCAATTGCCATACTCCCTAAAAAAACTTGGTGACTGGCAATTCTCTGTAGTTCAGCCATAATAATGCGAAGATATTCGGCTCTTTCCGGAACCTCAATTTCCATAAGCTTCTCCACCGTTTGAACATAACCCAATTCATTTAACATTCCAGATAGGTAATCCAATCTATCGGTATAAGGTATAAATTGAGTATATGTTCTGGATTCAGCTAATTTTTCCATACCTCTATGTAAGTAGCCAATGACATTTTCAACATTAACAATACTCTCTCCATCCAAAGTGAAAATTGCTCGATATACTCCATGAGTACTAGGGTGCTGTGGTCCAAAATTCAGAGTCATTTCCTCAGTATGAAACATTTTCTGTTGTATCATCACCAAACCTCCTCTCTATCGACCTTCAATAATTTTAAAATCTTTTCGTAAAGGATGTCCAATAAAATTATCTGGACACAATATCCTCTTTAAATTTGGATGACCAATAAAGTTGATTCCAAATAGATCATATACTTCTCTTTCCTGAACATTTGCCGCCGCCCAATCCTTAGTCAATGAAGGAATCTCAAGTTTTTCATCAAGTTTTACCTTGATTCTAATTAACTCATGGGTTCTTAATGACATAAAATGATAAATACAGCTTAATCTTTCTTCTTCAACTGCTGTCAAATCCACTAAAAAATTAAAGCCATACTCTTTTACCTTTTTTACAACTCCTAGAAAAGTATTAACTTCTATACAAATAGCCATTTGCGTATTTTCCATGATTTCAACATTTTGTTGATACTCTTCTTTTAATGTCAAAATCATCTGGTCACTAATTCTACTCACCGATACTCACCTCTTCCGGATGAATAATTTTTTCTTTTAAAGTTAAAAGACCATGAAGTAATGCCTCAGGCCGGGGAGGACAGCCTGGAATATAAACATCTACTGGTAAAAATGTGTCTGCACCAGGGACAACGCTATAGGAATCTACAAAAGGACCGCCACTAGTGGCACAACTCCCCATAGCAATTACCCATTTTGGCTCTGGCATTTGTTCGTAAATTCTTTTCACAATAGGTGCCATTTTTTCAGTAACAGTTCCAGCAACAATCATCAAATCTGCTTGCCTTGGTGAAGCACGAAAAACTTCATAGCCAAAGCGTGCAATATCATAACGAGCACCTCCTGCTGCCATCATTTCAATAGCACAGCAGGCTAACCCAAATGTTAAAGGCCAAAAGGAATGAGCACGACAAAAATTTAATGCATCATCTAATTTGGTTAATTTAATATTTTTTTCTATCTCTTCTTGAATGTATTTATTCTGTTCAAATTTCATTTCCACTCTAATGCCCCCTCTTTCCACGCATACCATAAACCAATGATTAGAATGCCGATAAAAATAAACATCTCAGCAAAAGCGAATAAGCCAAGTGTCTTAAATTTCACTGCCCATGGCAAAAGAAAAACTGTTTCAACATCAAAAAATAAAAATACCAAAGCATACATAAAATAACTGGCTTTAAATCTAATCCAAGTTGAGCCAGTAGTCTCAACCCCACACTCATAAGTAGATAACTTTTCTTTATTAGGCTTATTAGGCCTTACAAAAGAAGCAGTTAACAAAACAACCATTCCAAAAATAAATGAGGCTATGAGAAAAATTCCGATCATCAGAAAATTTTGTAACATTTTTATCTCCTCTCTATCTAACTCTCAAAGAGAAATGTTTTTATTCATTACTCTACTAGTTAAAATAATAATTACAAAATAATATAAAGATATTATGAAGATTTAAAAAAATAGACAAACACTCTTTTTTAAGACACCTTAATATCTACATACTATCTTTACATCTTTTTTATATAATTAAACACAATATCAATTAGGTCAAGAAATTTTTTTATCCGATGACTAGCCGCTGTAACACTCCATCTAAAGGTGGAGATAACATCGGCACGTCCCTGGATAATTCATCTAAACTCAGTGGGAATACAAACTCCTACTGAGTAAGATTCATTGATTATTAATATAAGAAAGGTTTTGAGAATAAATGAAATTTCAAGAAATTTATAAACCAATAATAAATGAACTTGATCAAGTAGAAGAAGAACTTAAAAATTTGAGTTCAAGTATGCTTTATTATAATTCACTACATGAAATCATGGAATATTTTTTTAAAATTCCCGGTAAACATCTTCGTCCTACTTTAGTATTATTGTCAGCAGGAACTATAAATTCAAAGCTCCCAACTCATTCTGAATCTTCCCTGCTACAGCTAGCTGTGGCAGTAGAGCTCATACATAGTGCAAGCTTAATTCATGACGATGTTATTGATGGTGATATTTTTCGTAGAGGGCAAAAAACCTTAAATAAAATTTACGGAAGAAAGATAGCCGTACTCACTGGTGATGTTCTTTATTCTCATGCTTTTTTAATCATTAATAAATCTCTTCCTAAAAAATTAATACACAGCTTAATTCAAGTAACTGCAAATATGTGTGCTGCTGAAGTAGATCAGGCTCAAAATACTCTATCTGATAAAGAAATGTATTTTAATATTATAAAAGGTAAAACAGCTTCATTTATGGGACTTTGCTGCCGCTTGGGATGTGAAATTGTAGGTGGAAGTGAAGAAGAAATTTTAAGCTTAGAGGAATACGGCTTAAATCTTGGTATGGCATACCAAATAATTGATGATTATACGGATGGTGATATAAAAGCCACAAGTAATGTAACCTTGGAAGATGCTAATTATTTTGGCGAAAAAGCCAAAGATGCACTAAGAAATTTTAAAGCTTCGACCTATAAAGATAGCTTAATAAACATGGTGGATCATATTTTAACATTTTCGCATAGTAAAACTGAAAATGCTTAGATTACTATAATTAAAAAACATTTTTTAATTTTTTCTTTACACCAATTGGAGTATTAGAAATAAATATTTCCAATACTTCAACTGCCGTAATGAATGCTCTAACTATTCAATCACTTCAATAATAAAAAATAACAATCGACTAGAAAATAGAGGAGAGCTGACCTACTGCTTAAAAAAAATTAAATTAGGTATTATTGAATAAATGAAGAAATTAAAATTGATATTAATAAACCGGCAGTCACAGCCAAATGATATTTTAACCCAACCTGGCCAATAAGCCCCATTGTTTTTCCCTTTGTATTAGCATTCTTATCATAGGATAAAAAATTAGATATGGATTTATATGGAAAAAATACAATGACAGGTGCCAGTATGACAACAGGATAAATATGTAATACTACTAAAACAACAGTCAATACAAGCAACCCTATTACATTAAATATCCAAAGCTTCTCAGCATTTTTAATGCCAATGATTATAGGTAAAGTTTTTCTTCTAACCAGTCTATCCTCTTCCAAATCGCTTAAGTTATTAGACAGTAATATAGTACCAATAAATAGTGCAGTAGGCACTGCTACCAACACCGTATTCAATGTAAGTACACCTGAATGAATATAAATCACTGTTGTAGTTATACCAATACCCATAGTTACTCCTGATACAGCTTCGCCTACGGGTGTATATGAAATGGGCAAAGGTCCAAAAGCATATAAGATTGAAACAATACCTCCAACAACAGCAACCAGTAAAATATAATAGCTTGTTTGGCTAGCTATAAAAATACCAATTATAGAAGCAATGAATTCATATATAAATATAATAAACAATACCTGCTTAGGAGTAATCTCACCGCTTATTAAAGCTTTTTCATTGCCACTCTTTCCATTATCTGCTCCTCGTTTAAAATCAAAATAATCATTAATCATATTAGTGGAACTTTGAATCAGTATCATAGCAAATATTAATAATATAAAATACAAAATATTAAATTTTTTAAAAGCATAAAATGAATAAATTGAACCTAAAATCACAGGAATAGTTCCTGCAACAAGAGTTTTTATATCCATAAGTTTTATTATTGACTTAAAACTCATATTCTCATCTCTCCTCACTGAAGTGTTTATTCTTAATAATAGCATTTGTAACAGTTAAATATGAAATTAACACCTTATTTTCATCAAGCATTTCTATGCTCCAGACATGAGATGTCTTTCCCTTATGCATAAGCTTCCCCTTTGCAATAATATAACCTTCTATTTTTTTTGGTTTCATATGATTTGCAGTTATATTTTGGCCTACTGCCATTTCATCTTTATTTATTTTTTGATTTGAAGCGTACCCAGCAATAGTTTCTCCAAAGGCAATGGTTGCACCACCATGTAAATAGCCAAATGTTTGATCATGAAATTGTGTTAAGGTCATTTTAGCCTCAAGCTTATGTTCATGTATATGAACATATTCAATATTTAAACTCTCTATTAAGTTCATATACTATTCACCACCCATTTTCTTGTAGTCAATTGTATAATTTTTTAATGAAATTTCATCAATATCTACACCTAATCCATAGCCTTTTGGCACTCTAATGATGCCACTTTTAGCTATTATTTCTGGTTTAATTATATCCTTTTTAAAGTAACGGTTTGATGATGACAAATCTCCTGGAATATAAGTATCCTTTAAACTAGCTAAATGTACATGCAATATTTTAGATATACCACTTTCCACCATACTTCCTACCCAATACTCAATATTGCTTTTCCTACATAATTCAATCATTTTTTTTGCATAATATAGTCCCCCTACACGTCCTACTTTTATGTTTAATACCTTAAAAGCTTTAAGCTCAATTGCTGTTATTAAGCCACTAATTGTTTGAATACTTTCATCCAAACATATGGGGGTCTTCAGCTCTTTTTGAAGCCTTTGATATTCCAAAAAATCCACTGAATCTAGGGGTTCCTCTATACAAAGTAAGTTTAGTTCATCCAATTTCTCTAATTCATTAATTTGTTCAAACTTATAACTTTTGTTAGCATCTGCTAACAATTGAATGTTAGTATATTTTTCTCTAATAGCCTTTAATTTTAAAAATCCATCCTCTGGCTTAATCTTTATTTTAAAGCGTATATACCCTTTTTTTTGATAATAATCAATTTGCTTAATTACGTCCTGGACATCCTGGTCTCCTAATACAATTCCTGCATATATCTCATCATTAGTTTCTTCGCTAAATACAACATCCATAATGGATTGCTTTTGCCTTTTAGCATATAAATCTAACAACGCATTTTCCAGTGCTGCAAGCGCCATTGGATAAAATGGCTTGATCCATTTATGAATATCAAAGGGATGTTTAATATCTTTGTGTATTATATCTCGAATATAGTTATACATTAATACATACTTAGAATCTATTAATGTTTCATTAGTATAAGATGGTTCACCAAATGCAACTACTTCACCATAACCTTTATTCTGAAGTTCATCAGTAACTTTAATTATAATTGTCTCACGATGGTCTATAGCAGTTTTCGATGTTTTGAACATAAAATTCAGAGGGATTTTAATATGAAAAAGTTCTATTCTATTAATCCGCATTTAATTTACCTCTTTTAAATTCTTTTTTAATATTTTCCCTGAAGCATTTTTAGGCAGCTCTTCTAGATAAATAATTTTTTTAGGTAATTTATATTTTGCCAGTTTATTTGAAAGATAGGCTAATATTTTTTGTCTATCTATTGAAGAAACCACATATAGTATAGGAACTTGTCCCCATCTGTCATCCTTTTCCCCCACCACTGCACATTCGTGTATTTTGGGATGTACATATAAAATATTTTCAATCTCTTTTGGATATATATTCTCTCCACCAGAAATAATTATATTTTTGCGGCGATCAAGTATATATAAAAATCCATCTTCATCTATATAGCCAACATCTTCTGAATTAAAATGATTAAAAACTTTTTCCTTTCCAATATATCCATCCATTAGCATTGGACTTTTAATTACAACTTCCCCAATGCCTTTTTTATCAGGGTTTTCAATGTGAATAATTACTTTTTCCAGTGGCAATCCCACAGAATCAATTTTTTCTGGATAATCTAATACAGAAAAGGTTGTAACCTGACTTGTTGTTTCAGTCATTCCATAAGTTTTGTAAATAGGGATATTTTTTGCTATACTTTTTTCAACCAGCGACTTAGGAATAAATTCACCACCTACTAGCACTACACGTAAATTATGTTTTCCAATCTTATCCACAATTCTATTTAACATTGTTGGTACCAAAGATAATATATTGATCCTACTACTCTCAATTAATTCTATAACCTGTTCTTCACGAAATTTCTCTAATATGATAACAGAAGTTCCATTGTATAAGCTTCGTATTAAAATGGATAATCCACTAATATGGTACATTGGTAACACTACAAGCCAATTATCCTCATCTGTTACTCCAAGACTTTTTTGAGATGCCTTTACATGGGAATAAAACTGTTTCCAACGTATTGGCACTGATTTAAATTCTCCTGCTGTGGCGCTGGTATTCATGATAACTGTAATACTTTCTTCATCAAACTCTTCTACCAATTCTATATCTTGTTTTTGACTTTTATATACTTTATTAAAGGGTATAAATTTATTATCATAAGAAAAAACAATTTGAACCTTTAGTAATTTTAATTGTTTTTTTATTTCTTCATCAGTTAAACGCGTATTCAGCATAAACACTTCTTTTTCTAAAAATTGAAGTGCCAAAAAGAAAAGTACCATATCAACTGAATTATTGGCATAAAGAGCAACTCTTTTCTCATTTTTTACATATGAAAATAGTTTTTTAGCCAAGTCTGTTACACTCTCATATACTTTTCTAAATGTTACATCATTAATAAATTTTTTATCAGGTCTTTCAATACTATACCTTTTAAGCCAATTCATTTTTTCACCTTTATCAAATTCATTTCCACTATTTTTTACTCTTATCACTTATTCAACTGCTGTAACAAAATCTTGTTCTAAAATGAAAATAGACAAATACAAAATAAATTCTATTTTACCTCATTGAAAATACTTCATAATTGATACTACTCTATGGAAATTTAGGAAATTGCTCAAAATCAGGATTTCGCTTTTCTTTAAAGGCGTCCCGTCCTTCTTTTGCTTCCTCTGTAGTATAAAATAATAATGTAGCATCTCCAGCTAATTGCTGTAAACCAGCCAATCCATCTGTATCTGCATTAAAGGATGCTTTTAAGAAACGTAGTGCAGTAGGTGAATGCTGTAAGATCTCTTTTGCCCATTTTACTGTTTCTTCTTCCAATTCATCAAAGGCCACAACTTCATTCACCAGTCCCATATCAAGTGCTTCATTAGCAGTATATTGACGGCATAGATACCAAATTTCACGTGCTTTTTTATGACCGATAATGCGTGCTAAATACCCAGCTCCATATCCACCATCAAAAGAACCTACCTTTGGTCCTGTTTGTCCAAACTTAGCATTTTCAGAAGCAATTGTTAAATCACATACTATATGCAGTACATGTCCACCACCAATTGCATAGCCATTTACCATTGCTATAACCGGCTTCGGAAGTATTCTAATCAAATGCTGTAAATCTAAAACATTTAAACGTGGTATATTATCATCTCCAACATAACCACCATGGCCACGTACCTTCTGATCTCCACCAGAACAAAATGCCTCTTTATCCTGGCCTTGTCCATGATTTGCACCTGTTAATATAATTACACCTACTCTTTCATCTTCACGAGCTAAAGTAAAAGCATCAATTAATTCCATAATTGTTTTAGGTCGAAATGCATTACGCACTTCAGGACGATTGATTGTAATCTTTGCAATTCCATCATATACTTCATAAATAACATCTTCATAATTACGTTTTAATTCTCTCCAAGGAAATTTATTCATTTTATAACCTCTTTCTAAGTTTTAAAGTTTTTTATAAACTCTTAGTCCATATTACTGTATTACTAACTTAACATAGGATTTTTACTGATAATATTGCTTATAAACAGAGTTCTTAGTATCAGTATTTTCGATACTTAGAACTCGTTATCCAGGGACGTACCCGCCCTTTACTCCCACTTTCACAGAGTGCGATCAAGACAACCAAAATCTTTGAGATTTTATGTGAATCGCTTTCACAGAGTGCGATTGAAGTATTAGAGCGGGTAGTCATCGGATAAAAATTTACTTAAGACTTTAATAAAGGCATTAGGATCTTCAATATGTGTATTATGCCCAGCACCTTTTATTGTTTCATGCTTTGTATAACTATTTAATTTTTCAAAGTCTTTACCTATTTGCTTATATTTTTTGTCATATTCTCCACTGATGTACAATATAGGCATAGATAATTTACCTATATGGTTTTTCATACATGGAAATTTCCCTTGCCCACTGCACAACAATGTATTTGAAAGTGCATAAGTTATGTTTGATAAACGTCTTTTTCTTATTTCATCTATAATAGTATTTGGCAATTTTCTTTGTGATTCAAATATACTCAAATTTGACCAATATTTATTAAACCATTCTATTCCATTTGTTAGTATACTTTTTGCCAAATTCAAATCCTTTCTCCGGCGTTTGAAGCGGTTTATAAATCCCACTTCGCCATAAGATGAACTTTCCAAAATCAACTTATCAATTTCATGTGAATAAGCTGTTGCATAGGCTAAGGCAATTCTTCCACCCATAGAATAACCTAACATTGAATATTTTTTTAAGCCCAATTTATAAATGAGTTTATTTAAGTGTTTAATCATTATTTTCAAGCTATAATATTTACTTGAGTATGGTTTATCACTTTTTCCATGCCCAATAAAATCTATCAATATTAGTTGATATCCCTCTAATTTAAGTAAACTCCATGTACTTAAATTTTCAGAAAAACCATGCAAATAAATAATTGGTTTACCTTTGCCTTTTATCTGAACATGATATTTAATATTTTCGATTTCAATAATCATCCTATCACCTTGCAAGCTTGTATGTTCATCATTCTTATATCTTCTTAAAACTTATTGTACAAAATACTTATAAAGATATTATGAAGAAATTTAATATTTAAAATCTATCAATAGCAACATGAACTACGGTGCCAGCCACATCAATATTTTTGTAAGCGATATTTTCTTTATTCATTAATTTGATATTACCTGTTAAAGCTTCTCTACCTTTAGAGCTAAAGCGAAGATACAAATAGAAAAGCACTATCAAAATCACTAGATTTCAGTAATTTTAATAGTGCTAAGTGCTAATTTTTTTGATACTCCTATACTATGCTTCAACATGGATATGCGAATGTTGAATGTACTATCACCAAAATCTTCATGCTACATATCACATCTGATTTTGATGGTTGTTTTAAGCCGTGATACAAGAAAGATTAGATTAGGTTTTCATTTTAATTTTTCCGTCGATATTTTTTTCATCTTTAGATTCCTTACAACAGACTCCCTCAAAAGTGCGTACAGCACTGAGCAAAGTGGTACACTCACCAGCATGCCAACAATTCCCATAGTACTGCCGCCTAGAGTTACCGCAACCAGTACCCACATGCCTGGTAGCCCTACTGAGCTGCCAACCACACGGGGATAGATAAGGTTACCTTCAATCTGCTGCAACACGAAAAAGAGGATGATAAACCAAAAGGCTTTCACAGGACTGGATACCATAATCATGAATGTGCCAACAAACAAACCGATAAGTACTCCAATTAGCGGAATCAATGCGGTAAAGGCGATGAGTACTCCAACCATCAGTGCATATGGAAAACGAAATATACTCATGGTGACAAAGAACATTGTTCCTAAAATCATTGCGTCCAGACATTGACCAGTTAAAAAGCTGGAAAATATCTTGCTTGCTAGAGTAGAGATATTAATAATCCGGTCTGCTTTTCCCTCGGGTATATAAGCGTACAGAACTTTCTTTATCTGTCGCGCCAGGCTTTCTTTTTGTGCTAGGATATAAATCGCAAATATAGAACCTAAAATAAAATTAAAAATACCGCTGAATATAGATGTTGCTATACCTACAGTGTAACCTAAAAGACTGGTAGTTCCATTTTGCAAAAATCCGAACATTGTTTTGTTAATATTATCCCAATTAATCTTTGTGACTGCAGCTCCCGGTATAAACTGAGGAAGCATTGTTACTAGATTATTGTACCACTCCTGTACACGAACAGTAAAACCGGGAATACTCGTACTGAGGACGCCCAAAGTTCGAACTATCTCTGGAATGACTATAAGCATAACCAGCATAATAATGGTTAGTACAATTAGTACAGTCAGAATTAGACTCACTGGACGTCTCAACTTTTTCTTGATGCCTTTCTTATCCTTTGCATTAAAAGGAAACAGCTTATTTTCAATTACTTTCATTGGTACATTGAGAATGAATGCAATACAAAATCCCATCAGGAAAGGAAAAAGTATTTTGAAAATTCCACCAAGAAAGAAGGAAATTTTCGAAAGATTTTGTAGTCCCCAAAACAATAAAATAGCAATCACTACAATTTCAAGAATTTTTTGTATATCTTTTCGATTAAGTTCCAAGGCAATATTCACTCCGTTTCATTTAAAATCATTTCCGATCATCAGATTTATCTGATGAGTAATTAATACAATTATACAAAAACCTTGTAACTATATCAATTAATTTTGTACCCATCAATTAAAAAGCTCCATGGGTACTCTTTTTTAAAAAAATAATCTGATGTACAAAGTACAAAGCTTCTTGTCATAGTTAATTTTTATTTTTTAATATTTTAGTGTTTAAAATCATTTTTACGTTTTTTATATATTTTAACCAGTTCCCACCATCCCGTTGATAGAATGCCTATGAATACAGCTACTATTAACATTTTTAGATCCACTGCACTTGTTTTAAATAATGATTGTAAAATTGGTATATAAACAATACATGCTAATATAACTAAGGAAATACTATTTATAAAAAGTCGTGCCTTATTTTCTTTCTCCTTAAAAATATGAATTAAATACTGAGTATTTGATCTGTTTACTAATACTAAAATAACATTTGCAACTATCAATGTTATCAGAGAAACACTCCTTGCATACTCCACAGAGGTTCCTGAATCTACCAGATAGTGAAAAGGTAAGAAAGCAGCTAAAAACATTGTAACTCCCTGTGCTATAACTTTTTTAGTTAACTCCTTTGTTAAAAGTGGCTCCTTTGGAGACCTTGGTGGCTGATTCATAATATAAGGTTCCGCAGATTCTCCTTCAAATATTATGGAACAGGTAGGATCTATTATTAATTCCAAAAGCATTATATGCATTGGTAGTAAAATTTGTGGAAGATTGAATATTGGAGCAAACAGTGCAAGAGCTGCTATAGGTATATGAATTATCATAATATATACTATGGCCTTTCTGATATTATCAAATATTCTCCTTCCATCTCTTACCGATTCAACAATAGTCGTAAAATTGTCATCAAGCAGAATCATATGGGCCGCTTCTTTAGCCACTTCTGTTCCTCTTTTTCCCATGGCTATCCCGATATCAGCATTCTTAAGCGCTGGTGCATCATTTACTCCATCACCAGTCATTGCAACAATATCACCATTATTTTTTAGTGCTTTAATGATCTTCATTTTATGCTCAGGAATCACTCTTGAAAATACATCACAGCTTTTTACAGCTTCGCAAAGCTGCTGCTCACTCATATAATTTATTTCATCCCCAGTTATAGATTTGCTGGCAAATTTAAGTCCAATTTCTTCACCTATAGCTACTGCGGTTTTACTGTAGTCACCAGTTATCATAACTACCCTTATACCTGCATTATTACAAATCTTTATTGCCTCTAAGACACCATCTTTAGGAGGATCTTGAAGTCCCACTAATCCTTTAAAATTTAATGGATAGTCCTCCAGTTTTTCTAGAAGTTTGTCATTTTTACATTCTGCGAAGGCCAGCACTCTTAAACCTTTGGAAGCCATTTTATCTATTGCTTCTTCAATTTTCTTAACTTCTTCATCATTTAAATTGCAAAGTGGTATCATGGTTTCCGGAGATCCCTTTGCTGCTGCATAATAATATTCATTTAATTTAAAAATATTAGCCATTCTCTTCGTCTTTGAATCGAAGGTAAATTTTTGGCACAATTCCAAATTATATAATTCATTTAAAGAAATATTTCTTTGGCCATTTTCAATTATAGCTTTTTCCATGGGATCATAAGGTTCTTTTTCGCAAGCTAGTATACTAATTTTGCTTAAATTTTCATCTGTAAAAGCTGTGCTGTCTTGAAGCTCATTATTAACATATATTTTCTTGACTTTCATTCTGTTTTGAGTAATAGTTCCTGTCTTATCTACACAGAGTACGGTGGTAGAACCTAATGTTTCCACCGCTGAAATCTTTCTCATCAATGCATTTTTCTTCGCTAATCTAAATGCCCCTAGAGATAAAAATACTGCTAACACAACTGGAAATTCTTCTGGAATCAATGCCATTGCTAAAGTAATTCCCGATAATATACTGTTTAATAAATTTCTATTATAGAAATAAGATAGAACCATTACAGAGAAACATAAAATTACCCCTGCAATGGCAATAGCTTTTACAAGTTCCCCCATTTTCTTCTGAAGAGGAGTTAATTCATCCTCAGCTTCACTGACAGCCTTTCCAATCTTTCCGTACTCTGTATTAAATCCCGTTAATTTTACTATTGCAGTGCACTTTCCAAAGACAGATAGTGTTCCTGCATAAAGCATATATTTTTTCCAATAGTCATCAGAGCTTTCACTCAATTCCTTTGGCACCTTAAATACATGTTCTGCTTCTCCCGTTAAAATAGATTCATCTACAGAAAAATTAGATGCCTCTATTACTTGACAATCAGCAGGTATTCTTTCTCCTTCCGCAATATAAATTATATCTCCTGGAACAAGTGCAGAACTTTTTATTAAAACTTTCTTACCATTTCTTAATGTATAAACTTGAGGAGATGTTAAGTCCTTCAATGCACCCATAGTTTTTTCTGTTTTCCATTCCTGAATGAAAGTTATGGATACAACTGATATTACAAATGCTAACATTACAATGCCTTCCCTAGGCTGTCCTAAAATAAAATATAGTGTGGAAGCTCCTACTAATAATAAGAACATTGGTTCTTTAAAAACTCCGATAAATTTTTTAAGTGGATTTGGTTTTTCATTTTTAATCAGTTCATTTAATCCATATTTTTCCTGTAGTGTTGAAACTTCTTTCGTTGTAAGTCCATTAATTCTATCTGTCATTTTCTCACCTCATTATCAATTAATATAATAATGTTACCTCTAAAAGCTTTATTTGTCAACGTTTTTCAAGTATATATCTATTATCAATTGATAATGAAAATTAACAATATTTATGAATTTGAATCAATAAACATTTATTACGCCTTACTCAAACTTCGTATATGTATACACAGTTTAAGTCAATAAAAAATAAAACTTTTTAATCATTTTTATATATGAAAATGCCCATAAATAGATAGTTTTATTGATGCCTTTATTTCAAAACTATTCAGATATGTTTCTATTAAATTAAAAGGAGCTGTAATTTCAGCTCCTTTTAATTTGCAGTATAAGAAAGTTGCAGAATAAAATCAATGTGAATGTCTATGATGAATATCTGGTGAATGTGGGTGGATATGTTCTGTTGCCTTATGTGTATGTAAGTGTGAATGATAAGCATTTATAATAATCTGCTCATCAGTATGTTTATGATTATGATGTCCATCTGCATGATCGTGTCTATGTTCATGCTGCAAGGCTAAATGTTGGTGTCTGTGATTATGTGTTTCCTTTAGCAAGAATATTGTGCCAAGAATCATAACCGGAAAAGCTATAATAAACATGCTATTTGGAATATCTTTTAGCAGTATAAATGAGAGAATTGTACCGATAAAAGGTGCTGTGCCGTAGAGTGCACTAGTTCTTGTACTCCCTAGACTTCTCATAGCATATACAAAGAGTACAATACTTAATCCGTAGCAGAAAAACCCTATTATCATTGCCAGTACAGTAATTTTAAACTGAGGCATAGGACTTTTTAATACAATTGCTAATATAAAAGAAAAAGTACCTGCTCCAATTCCCTTTATGGTTACAATTGAAAATGGATTTTTAGAAGAAATATTTCTTGTAAAATTATTGTCAATCCCCCAACAAAAGCAAGCAAATATAATTCCAAGTGAGCCTATAGAAAATCCCCATTGATTTGTAAAACTCCATGACAAAATAATACTTGCAAGTGTAATCAATATTACTCCACTTATAACTTGCCTTCCAGCATTCTCCTTAAAAAATACTATGGCTAGTATTGCAGTAGCAACTCCTTCAAAGTTCAAAAGCAGTGAAGCTGTAGAAGCTGGAGTTGTCTTTAAACTTATCATCTGTATAATAGGAGCTATAATCCCGCCTACAACTATAGCACCAAGAAGCCATTTTAAATCATCTTTCTTTAGAGAAGCTTCATTAATTTTTTGTCTTTTTATTATAAAATTTACGAGTTGAAAAATCATTAATCCAATTCCACTGCCAAGATATAAGAATGAAGCAAGTGGTACTGGTTCAATTTTTCCTAGAAGTATTTTTGTTATAGGTGCACTGGCTCCAAACAAAATTGCAGCTAATAAAGCCATTATCACAGGATAATATTTTGATTTGTTCATTATTACTTCTCCCTTTTTAAAAATTATAACCATTTCTTAAATTCCTTAATATATAGAGTTTTTATTATTTGTGTTAACACACAGTAAGATAATTCCTATAAGCCATGGAAACAGTTGTGGCAATCCAACATAAGCCCCAAATGCGGTAAATGGCATACAAATACCTGCTGTAATTATAATATCTGTTGAAGAAAAATGCAAAGCTTTAGGAAGAGATGTCACAGTAAAAATTTATGTGAAGGAAAAGCATATGCTCAGTACACTTGTAAGAGGCCTATATTTTAAGGATATGATACTAGGATTCTCTCTTGCTTTTGCAACTATACTAGAGGAAATGCCTATTATTATAATCCAAATAATTCCTTGTCAATATAGATTAAACTCTATATTTGCCACTTACATCTTTATAAAATCTACACATCTTTTTTGTATAGTTTAAATTGAGATTTATATTTATAAAATCAGAAAATTAATCTTAATATTCTATTCATAAGACTTTCAACATAAAAATTCATTGAATGTAAAATTATTCTTACACAAAATAATTATATTAAAAGCTTTCAGGAGGTTTAGATTTGAGTATTAAAAAAGAAAAAATAAAAGTCTTTGACATGACATGTACATCCTGCGAATTAAGAGTAGAAAGAGTCGTTAAAAAATTAGATGGCGTAAAAAATGCTATAGCAAGCTTCAGCGATCAATCTTTAATTATAGAATATAATACAGAACTCTGTAATCCTGATAAAATTAAAGCTGCTATAAAGACAGTTGGTTACAGTACGGAAAGTTCAAATAACTACAAAATTGCAGGTATATTTATAATAGTGGCCGCAATTATATTAATTGGAAATTCATCAGGTGGATTTGATATGACCTCTAAACTTAATGGTGCTACATATTTTGTTCTATTCATCGTTGGAATACTTACATCAATACATTGCGTAGGTATGTGTGGAGGAATAATGCTATCACAAAGTATAAATAAAGATAGCAAAAGTAAATTTGATTCTATTAGGCCTGCTATCCTATACAATGCTGGAAGAATTCTATCCTATACTTTAATTGGCGGAGTAGTTGGTGCTCTAGGTTCAGTACTTTCTCTATCTATATCCATGAAAGCTGGACTTCAAATATTTGCTGGTATCTTCATGATAATAATGGGACTTAATATGAGTGGTTATAGCCTCTTTAGAAAGCTCAATTTAAAGCTTCCATGGGCTGCTTGTTCAGTTAAGAAAAAACCTAAAACACCTTTTTTAGTTGGTGTTCTCAATGGACTTATGCCCTGTGGGCCACTTCAGACAATGCAGCTATATGCGTTAGGAACCGGAAGTGCTTTTAATGGAGCATTATCTATGTTTATATTTTCCCTTGGTACAATACCTCTAATGTTAACTTTTGGGGCATTATCAGGTCTGATAAGCAAAGGCTATACAAAAACTCTATTAAAATTTAGTGGAATACTGGTTGTAGTTTTAGGTATTGTAATGGGCACTAGAGGTCTAGCTCTAGCTGGTGTAAACATACCAACTACTGCAACACTTACCACTAGTCTATCTGGCAATAAAACATCAACATCTTCATCAGGTTCTAAGGCAACTATAGAAAATGGAGTTCAGGTAATTAAAATGACGGCAGATGGTGCAGGCTATACTCCAAATGGTCTGTATGTTCAAAAAAATATGCCTGTGAAATGGATAATAGACGGTAAAGCATTGAATTCCTGCAATGGGCAAATCATTGTACCATCCTTAAATATTCAGAAAAATTTACAATCTGGTGAAAATATAATTGAATTTACGCCCAAGGACAAAGATATAAGCTTCAGCTGTGGAATGGGTATGATTAGAGGTTTAATTAAAGTAGTTGATAATATTTCAACTGTAGATACCTCAAAGCCTGATTCTTCAATACCAGCTCCATCTAGTGGAATGCCCGGTTGTAACATGAATGCTCCAGCTTCATCATCTACCGCCCCAGAAAAACCAAGTATTTATGGTACGGATTTGAGTAAAATTGAAACCAGCCGATTTATTCACAAAGCTGTAGTTTCTGGAAACATCCAAACTGCTTCAGTTAAAGGTATAGGCTATGAGTTTGAACCATTAATCGTAGTTGTAACAAAAAATGTTAATACAACCTTAAACTTTGATTTAAATAATTTTGACAATACAAAGGGCACTTTTATAATTTCATCCACAGATACAGGCAATCCAGTTGCTTCTTTTGAAGGTAAAAAAGGAATTGTTAATGCAACAGTTACATTTAATGCTAACGGTTTATATGTAATTTCAAAAGATAGCAGTGTTATAGGAGCTGTAGTTGTGGTAGATGATCTGAAAAATGTAGATTTAGAAAAAATAAGAAAAGATTATATAGGTGGTTAAATTAACTACCCGTAGTTCTATAAAAGCAGGCTATTAATTTCAGATAATAGCCTGCTTTTATAGTGAAAAAATAACTTTCCTTGAAAACTGCTTTGTGAAGACGATGCACCAATATTACCTCTCCTTGAAGCCAGTACATACTAAAGTTACTGACTTCTCATTTATATTGTTTTTTATACTCGCTACCATTAAATCTATGCATTTTCAAAACGAAACATCTTCCAAATGATGTATGATACTCCCCATGATACAATAAATAAACCTACTAGTAAATACCCAATTCCACCAAATTGAAGATTTTGTATCCATCTCCAAATTCCACTATTTAAGCCCAATTTAGGTGTTAGTATCTGAGCTAATTCAATAAATCCTATACATAACGCTGCTACAATAGACAATCCAGTAACTGATAAATTATAATAAATTTTACGTAAAGGCGTTGAAAATGCCCAATTATATGCAGTAGTCATAAATACTCCATCGGCAGTATCCATTAAGCTCATTCCAGCAGCAAAAAGAATCGGTAAAGATATTATCAGAGAAAATGGAACAGCTTGGGTAGCTGCATTTGCTGAAATAGCTAGAAGTGCTACTTCAGAAGCAGTATCGAATCCTAAGCCAAATAGAAAACCAAGTGGATATACATGCCAACTCTTATTAATGAAGCGGTACAATGATCCGAAAAAACGTGAAACAAATCCGCGTTGTAATAAAAGCTGATTCATATGTTCTTCATTAACTTCCCCCTTATGTACTCCAATAAAAAGTTTGTAAATATCAAACCAGATATATAGGTTTAATATCCCTATAAGCATAAGGAAAGTACCTGATACAGTAGTACCAATCATACTACCTATCACTTTTATATGAGGGATGTTGTATTGAGCCCATTTCATTGAAAATGCAGTCAATATTGACATAACAAATACTACAGAGGAATGTCCAATGGAAAAGAAAAAACCAACACCTGTAGGTTCTTCTTTTTGTTGTACTAATTTACGAACAGTATTATCAATAGAAGCTATATGATCTGCATCAAAAGCATGTCTTAATCCAAGTGTATAGGCTAAAAATGCCAATCCAACTATCTGAGGGTATTTATAGACGTTAGATAATAAAAGTATTACTCCTATAATATGCAATAGTACCACTATAGTACCATAAGGAAGCCATTTAGGATATTTTTTTAATGGGACCTTCATTTTAAACTCCTCCCTATCATTAATTTGTGATAATAAATTACATCAATTTCTTAGCTTGATAAGCCACATATTTTACAATAAACTGCAAGCTATCTATTGAATACATTCTTCTATACTAAATGTGCTAGTTAGATACAATGATTTAGCAGCACTTATAGCAAAATGATTTACTGTGGTGCAACTAACTGCAATGCAAGTTTTCATCTGCTCTTTAAAAAATATAAGTTAACTATTATACCTATAATAAGCTGCACAAGTGCCTTCTGAAGATACCATACAGGATCCTACAGGATTTTCTGGTGTACACGCCTTTTTAAATAATGGACATTGAAGTGGAGTTATTTTTCCTTTAAGTATGTCACCACATCTGCAGCCTGGACTACCATCATATTCCTTATAATCTATATTAAAATGCTTTATGGCATCAAATTCTTCATATTCTCTATTAAATGTATATCCGCTATTTGGAATAGTACCAATTCCCCTCCACGTACTATCACTAACTTCAAAAACCTTGTGTAAGTATTCTATAGCCTGAGAATTTCCATCATTTCGTACTATCCTTTTGTATTCATTTATTATATTATGATCCCTATTATTTATCATGTTTATAAGTGTATTTAAGCCCTTAAGTATATCTAAAGGTTCAAAGCCAGTTATAACTCCAGGTATACTGTATTCACTGCTTAAAAATTCATAAGGTTCTTTACCTATAACAGCACTGACATGACCTGGAAGTAAAAAACCACTGATATTAAGTTCCTTATCATCTACAAGAGCTCTCATAGCTGGTGGTACAATCTTATGGGCGGTGAGGAAAAATAGATTTTTAACCCCTTGCTTTCTTGCCTCTATAGCCGTTACAGCCGTCATTGGTGTTGTTGTTTCGAATCCTACTGAAAGAAAAACTATTTTTCTTAATGGATTGTTCTGTGCCAATGTCAATGCATCCATTGGCGAATATACAATCCTGATATCAGCGCCCTCTGCTTTTCTTTTCATTAAAGAAGCTTTCTTTCCAGGTACTCTTATCATATCTCCAAAAGTTGCAATAATAACATCCTTATTTGATGTCAGTTCTAAAGCAGTATCAATATAACTTTGTGGAGTAACACAAACTGGACATCCTGGTCCAGAAATAAGATTTATGTTGCTTGGAAGTATATCTCTAATGCCATATCTAAATATAGCCATAGTATGGGTACCACATACCTCCATTATATTTATTTTTTTATCAGTAATATTTTGTATTAGTTTTACCAGGCTTTTAGAATAATCTCCATTTCTAAATTCATCAACATATTTCATTCACTTATACCCCCTTTATTATTCCAAAATTTTATTTGCTTCTTTAGCTTAAATTATTTGAATTGTATAACCCTATATAAAATAAAAAATCAATGAATCTTACTTGGTGGGAGTTTGTATTCCCACCAAGTTTAGATGAATTATCCATGGACGTGTCGCTGTTATCTACACCTTTAGAAGGTGGAGTATTACAGCGACTAGTCATCGGATAAAATATTGCAACTTCAAGTATTAATTATTTATCACTTAAAACTTTATTTGCTATAACAATTTGTCCTAAAGCCACTCCACCATCATTTGCAGGTATTAATTTATTTGTATAAACAATAAACCCTTCATTTTTTAATTCATCTTTTAAATTTTCTAGTAAATAAGAATTCTGAAATACTCCACCACTTAATGCTACTTCGTTAACATCTGTATCTTTTCTAATTAGTTTGCATATATCTATTGAAAACTTGATTATTGTGTTATGAAATTTATCTGAAATAACATTATCTTGTTCATCTATCAGTTTATCTTTTATAATACCCATAATAATCTTTTCTGTCTTCACAATATAACCATTCTCTTGGACTACATCATAGTCATAGAAATTTAAACTCTTTTGAGAAGCAACAGCTTCAAGTTCTATAGCTGCCTGTCCTTCATATGTAGCACTATCCCTAAGCCCAATTATACTTGCAGCAGCATCAAAAAAACGTCCCATACTTGATGTTTCAGGGCAGTTAATATCTGCTTCAATTACAGCTATAAGATTGATTGCCTTATTTCCATATAGCTTAATCAATATTTCTCTTAACTGTTTATTAGTGTTATATTCATTATATTTACCAGACTTAAACATGTTATAAATATAAGAAACCGCCATTCTCCATGGTTCCTTCACAGCCATTTCACCACCAGGCATCTTTACATAATTCAAATGTCCCAGCCTAGTAAATTCCTTATTATCGCAGAGCAGAAACTCTCCTCCCCATATTCTTCCATCAACACCGTAGCCTGTTCCATCATAGGCAATTCCAATAACTTTTCTATCTATATTGTTTTCTGCTAAACAGCTTACTATATGTGCGTGATGATGTTGAACTTCAATTCTAGGAAGCGACGATCTATATGCATATTCACTTGATATGTAGTTTGGATGCATGTCACAAGCTATATACCTTGGAGTAAAATTAAATATATTCTTAAAATGCTCAATGTTATTTTTATAATGTTCAATTGTTTCTACATTCTCCAAATTCCCATTATGTTGACTCAAAAATATAAAATTCTCATTTGCTATGCAAAATGTATTTTTCATATTTGATCCACATGCCAGAATTTCTTTTATATTATTTTTTTTTATGGGCTCCGGTACATATCCTCTCGCCCTTCTTATCATATGTATCTCATTACCTATTACCTTTACCACTGAATCATCTATAGCTGCATTAATATCTCTATTGTGTTGTAAAAAATAGTCTGCAATATGCCCTAATTTTTCAACTGCACTTTCATTTTTATATTCCAAAGGCAATCCATTACCATTTGCACTGGTCATGATTAAAGCATCTATGCCATTCCCAAATAGTAAATGATGTAAAGGTGTATATGGAAGCATAACTCCTAATGTTTTCTGATGGGGAGCTATACATTTGGGTAAATCATATCCATTAGCTTGATCTAGTATTACTATAGGCTTTATACATCCTGTCAATATCTTTTCTTCTTCCATAGCTACATCACAATACTTTTTTACAGTTTCTATATTTCCTAACATAACTGCAAAGGGTTTATGAGGTCTGTTTTTTCTAATCCTCAGTAGTTTCACTGCATCCTCATTTGTTGCATCACAAACTAGATTAAATCCACCCAGTCCCTTGATAGCAAAAATTTTCCCTTCCTTCAGCTTCTGTCTTGTCCATTCAATTACATCCTCGACTTCTATTTTTATACCATTAGAATCCTCAATCCAAATATGCGGCCCACAAGCTTTACAGGCGTTAGGTTGAGCATGGAATCTTCTGTTAGTTGGATCAGTATATTCTCTATTACATTCTTCACACATATTAAATTTTTTCATTGTTGTCTTGTCCCTATCATAGGGAACAGATTTTATTATAGAAAATCTTGGACCACAGTTTGTGCAACTAGTAAATGGATACATGTATTTTTTATTTAATGGATTTCTAATATCCTCAATACATTCTTCACAGATAGCCACATCAGGAGCAATAAGAGTAATTTTTTTATTATTTATCTCACTTTCCCTTATTTCAAAACTATTGTAATTTACAGTTTTTCTTTCCTCTACAGTTATGTTTTCTATTCTAGCCAAGGGAGGATGTTTATATTTTAGTTTTTCTATAAAATTATTTAGTTTTTCTTCTTCACCCTCTATATCAATATGTACTCCCTGGGAGTTATTATTAATCCATCCTTTTAGTTTAAAGGAAAGTGCCTGATTATAAACAAAAGGTCTAAAACCTACACCCTGTACAATTCCTTCCACCTTTAAAAATAGTCTTTTCACACTAACACCTTCCAGTTTTAAAAGCTTGATATTCAATGTTATGCATCTTCAAGAACTTATCATCACCTTATTAATTTAAAACAATCTCTTTGTTATATAATACAATGCTCTTTTGAAAATACTATTATAGTTTTTTCCTAGCATATTCTAGGTAACTGCTGCCCCGATGGCATATCTACTATTCTTCTTCCACCGATAATAGTTTTCAAATAAACATTTTGTGATACCTGTTCTACAACTTTACCAATGATTTTAGCATTAAATCCTAATGGGTGATTTCTCATCTGCTCCAATACTTTGTCAGCGTATTTTTCTGGTACAAAGCAGCATAGCTTTCCCTCGTTAGCAATGTATAAAGGATCTAATCCCAGCAATTCACAGGCACCCTTTACTTCTTCGCTTACAGGAATAGCATCTTCTTCCAATTCAATAGATACTCTGCTGGTTTCCGCAATTTCATTTAGAACTGCTGCAACTCCACCTCTAGTAGCATCCCTAAGCACATGAATATCCTTACATATATTTAATATTGAATCTACTAGCATATTTAAAGGAGCACAATCACTTTTTAATTCACCCTGTATATCTATTCCACTTCTTTCACACATAATAGTCATTCCGTGATCTCCAAGTGTTCCATTTACAATAACTACATCTCCAGCTTCAGCGTTATTTGCTTTAATATTAACATCTTCATAAATTGTACCTATTCCAGCAGTATTAATGAATAGCCCATCTACTCCACCTTTTTCTACTACTTTTGTATCTCCCGCTACAATTTGAACTCCTGCTTCCTTTGCCGTTTCAGCCATAGATTTTACAATTGTCTCAAGACTTTCAATTGGATATCCCTCTTCTATAATAAATGCACTTGTTAAATAAAGCGGTTTAGCACCACTCACTGCTAAATCATTTACTGTGCCGCATACTGCAAGCTTACCAATATCTCCACCTTTAAAAAAGGATGGTGTGACTACAAATGAATCTGTAGTGAAAGCAATTCTATTGTGTTCTAAATTAAGCTGTGCAGAATCATTCATTTGTCTTATGGTTTCATTATCAAAATACTTTATAAATAGATCACTTATTAAATTATTAGTTTGTTTACCGCCACTTCCATGACTTAATGATATCTTATCCTCCATTTTATCTCCCCGCCTTATTCAGTAATATTTCTGATTTTACACACTGCCTTTATCATATTAATAACTAGCTGTTATTACATATATTCAAAATTTGCAATTATAATACTCTATGCACACCTAACTTGTTCTTTAGTGTAATCTTCGCTTCGAAATTCATCAGCATATTTCATTCTCTGATAGCTCCTTTATTATTTCCAGAGTTTTTGCTGCTTCCTCCTCATCAATTGTTTCAATTGCACAGCCTGCATGAACTAAAACATATTGTCCAACTTTTATATCTGGAATAAGGTGCATAAATACTTCTCTTTTCATATTTCCTATTTCTACAACACCTTTATAATTATCTATTTTCAAAACTTTCCCTGGAACTGCTAAGCACATACTAACCCCTCCAATATTAATGTATTAAATTTTGCTTTTTTTCTTTTCTAACCTTTTTTCTGTAAAATAAACAATCCATATGCTAATCTCGTACAATATCAGTACAGGAGCTGCAACAAGTATGCAAGTAATTAAGCCTGCATTGGAAATAAATAATCCTTCAAGTGTCAGCGTAGCTATAAAAATATACTTTCTCCACTTTCTAAGACGTTTTGAATTTATTAATGACAACTTACCCAAAAGTACAATTATATAAGGAATCAAAAATACAATTCCAGTAAAGAAACAAAAAATACCTATAAAATTGAAATATGTACTGCCTGAAAGCAGCGGATTCATATAATTTTGTCCATAAGATATTAAAAAATTAAGAGCATAGGGCAGTACTAATATATATCCAAAAGTTATGCCAGCAAGCAGTAAAATTGCCATAAAGAATAAATTTTTATATAATAATCTTTTCTCATTTTTAGACAATCCTGGGTTAACAAAAGCAGCCAATTGGTATAATATAATCGGACTTACAATTATAGTCCCGGCTAACAGTGATATTCCCATTCTCGTCATAAAACCTTCTGCTAAAGAAAAATATACAAGCTCCAATTTAAATTTAGCTAAAGGCAGCATTAAAAATTTGATTAAATAATAAGCTTTTTCATAAATAATTCCAGTAGCAGCAGCTATTGCTATTATAATAATTATCAATCTCTTTCTAAGCTCACTGAGATGATCTACCACAGACATATCTTTTATATTTTCATTAGTCATATATTCACCTCTAATGTTGGCATTTAAGCACTTTCATTTAATTCAGGCATCTTCAAAAAATATCTAAGTCAGTATGCTAGTCTATTTTAAATCCTACTGCGTCATCAGAACTCGCTGATAGCCCACTATCAGTGGAACCTGTTTCCTTGTTGTATTGAAAATATACGTCGCATCTTTGACTTGTTATTTATTTTCAGATACCTTAGATGATTGCTTCTTTTTATCACTTTTTTCTAATAGATATACACTCCAGATACTGATTTCATATAGTCCTATTATTGGTAAAGCTACTAAAATAAAAGTCATAGCATCTAGTGAAGGTGCTATAAATGCTACAGCTACAAGTGAAACCATCAAAGCAATTTTTCGTTTTCCCTTTAGCATTTTTGAATTAACAACATTTATTCTGGATAGGGATATTAAAACCAATGGAAGCTCAAAAATTAGACCTACAGCCAGAAGTATAGTTTCTACAAATGAAAAATAACTATCACCAGACAAATTTGCTTTCATAAAATCATTTCCACAACTCAATAAAAACTCAATTGTTGAAGGTAATAATAATCTATATCCAAAAAAAGCTCCACCAATAAAAAGTAATACTGCAACTGGAGTTACAAAAAAATAAAGAATCCTTCTGACTTTTCCAGTTAATCTTGAACCTGCTTGATAAATTAATAAATACGCCATAAAGGGAAATGAAATCACTATGCCACCTAAAAAGGCAATTTTCATTTTCACCATCATTCCTTCAGCTGGCGTCATAAAATATAAATTAACTCCATGAATAGGTTTTTCTAAAATACCTATTATAAAATCAGCCTCAAAATACATAAGCGAAGCAGCAATAATAACAATGACAAGCATTGTTATTATTATCTTTCTAAATTTCTCCAGCGACTTTGCAAAACCAACGATTTGTTCACTTTTTATCATAATATACCTCTAACTACTCTGCTTTCTTTTCTTCTACCTTTTCTTCTACCTTTTCTTCTGCCTTTGCTACAGTAGCGTTACCCTCAGTAGTACTTCCTTTGGTAATTTCAGTCGAAGCTTTCTTAAACTCATTAATTGCCTCTCCTATTGATTTTCCTACTGTTGGAAGCTTTCCTGGTCCGAAAACCACTAAAGCTATTACTAAAATAACAATTAACTCTGGAATTCCTATTCTTGGCATAATATTTTACCTCCTAAAATATCTATTTATATTTAAAATTTTATTACTTTCTCTTCTCAATAATCCTGTCTTTCAGCCATACACACAATTCATCTAATCCTTCATCTTTTACACAGCTTGTTTCAAAGGTGATAGTATTAGCATTCAAAGATTTTACGTCTCTATAAAATTCATCTCTATTAAAATTAGTAAAGGGCATTAGATCTATTTTATTTAAAATAACTGCGCTGCTCTTTTCAAACATAAGAGGATATTTAAGTGGTTTATCATTTCCCTCAGTAGTACTTAAAACGCATATCTTTATGTCCTCACCAATCTCAAATTCAGCTGGGCATACAAGATTACCTACGTTTTCTATAACAAGTAGGTTCACAGCATCTAAATTTAATGAATTTAGTGAATTCTTAATCATATCTCCATCTAAATGACAGGCTCCGCCTGTATTAATTTGTACAACTGGTACTCCCTGTGCTTCAATTCTCTCTGCATCCTTTGTTGTGTATATATCCCCTTCTATAACTGCAATTTTTATATCATCTTTAAGTTTTGAAATAACTTTTTCAAGTATTGAAGTTTTACCTGAACCAGGTGAACTCATTAAATTGATTACATATATGCCTTTTTCATCTAATATTTCTTTATTCTTTGCAGTTATTTCGTCATTGGTTTGAAGTATATTTGTTACTACCTTAATTTCACTCATTCTTTATTCTCCTTCAATTGTATTAACATAGAGTTCATATCCACTTAAAATGTTAGTTGAAAACTTATTGCAATTTGGACATAATTTATTAAAATGATCTATTTCAAATGTAATACCGCAGTCATCACACATAGCTGTGGCATCAACTTTCTCTATTAAGAACTTTGCACCTTCAGCTATAGTTCCTTTAGATAAACTGTTAAATGCAAATATTAATGAATCAGACATTACTCCAGAAAGTTCTCCAATTTTTATAGTAATTTTAGATATATTCTTTAGATTATTTTCTTTAGCCTTTTCTGAAATAATATTTATTGTATTTTCCATGATTGAAACTTCATGCATATTTATCACCTAACTTACATTTTCTTGCTTTTCTTTAAGATCTAACTCCATCTTAAGAAGTTTTATAACTTCAGGTATTTTATTCTTCATAGTTTCTGTCATTTCCGTATCTAAACATATTTTTTCAGGCTCTATTCCGAATATTGTAACCTTAGGAAACTTACCTAACATATTTGCTATTTTGACTACATCCAAAATTTGAACATCATGTATAGACAAATTTTCACTTTTATAGCTTTTTATGTCTTCTGGATTAATCTTATATATAGTACCAGGTTCATATCCAGCTTTTAAACAGTCTACAATAATTACTTTTTTATAATCTAGAAAATAACTTAATGTATCCAGTGTAGAAGTACCTCCATCTACTAATTCTATAGTAGATGGAAGCTTTTCATTCTCTAACTCTCTTATTGTATAGACTCCTACACCGTCATCTTTTAAAAGTATATTACCTATTCCAAGGATGACAGTATCTTTCATAATTAAACTCCTGGTTGTACTATAAATTTAGACATTTCTACTCCCTCAGGTGACATTACATGTACTGAACATCCTGTACATGGATCGAAGGAGTGCACTATCCTTAGTAATTCTACTGGCTGAGTTGTATCAGTAACATGAGTTCCTATTAATGCCTTTTCTATTGGACCAACATTACCGCTGTCATCCATTGGGGAAGCATTCCAACAAGTTGGTGTAATAATCTGATATTTTGATATTTTAGAACTTGATACAGATACCCAGTGTCCAAGAGCTCCTCTTGGTGCTTCTGTTAAACCTACTCCACTTCCTGAAGTTGGAGTTCCTATATTTGTATATCCATTTGTACCAGTTACTATCTGATTTATCCAGGTATTCATATTGCTTGCTATCTTAGCTGTTTCAGTATATCTTGCCATATGTCTGTCCATAACTGATACACCATGTCTATAATCTCCGCTTACCCAAGTTCTTGCTAATGAACCTGCCTCGTAAGGTTGTCCACTATATCTTGGTGCCTTAAGCCAAGTATATGCTCCTGATTTTCCGTAGCTTGGTGTTGTAGTCTCACTAGCTGGATTTACTCCTGATGGTGAGGAATACCATGAATGTCCTACATATTCTTTTACATTAGTCTGACTAAAGCTTCCTACTGTTCCATTAGTTACTGTACCTGCTGGGAATAACTTGCCTCCAGTAGTATTTGTATCAAATACACCATAAGCTATTAAATTACCATAACCAGCACCTACGCTATAATAATCACTATAGGTTGAAGCTAATTTGTTAACATCCCCTTGATATGTATTTGTAATAAAGGATGTTATTGTAGTTAAATAATTCTTGAAATTAGTTATATCTGTTGAAGATGGTATTGCAGTTACACCACCTGGTACAATGTTAGCAACATGTGGAAGCTTACCACCAAATATTGCTCCCATTTCGTGAGCTTGTCTTCTTATTGATAGTGCAGTTACATAATTGTTAACTAAGTTTTGATTATCTGTTGAATTAAATCTATAATCTTGGCTGTATCCTGGTGTCCATGGGGACATTTGTGGTCCTTGAACGTAATCCATTAACGCTAAATGATAGAAATGTAATATATTACTTGATATAAAATTTGAAGCCTGAATAAGATCTCTTAAAAGAAGACCCTGCAAAGTAGGTGTGAAGCCACCAGCTTGCTCTATTGCCTTTGATGAAGATATGGCATGAGAAACTGGACATAGTCCGCATATTCTCTGTGTTAAAAAAGCTGCATCCTTTGGCACTCTATTTAAAAGCATATTTTCAAAATCTCTGTAAAGACCTCCTGAAGCCTGAGCTGCTGTTACATTATTATTTGAGTCAAGTGTTACATTAATTTTTAAGTGTCCTTCTAATCTTGTAATTGGATCTAATACTATAGTACTCATATATATCATCCCTTTCTTTTTTTATTTATTAATCACCACTACCTAACAATGGATTTGTAGGGAAAGTTGGATTTGCACAGCCTATACATGGATAATCTGATAATACACACCAGCTTTGACCATTATTCCACTTCATAGTAGAACATACATTATCACATCCTGGTCCTTTACATCCTATTTCTTCATAACATCCATATACACCTGGTTGACTTGCATCTCCAGCTGAACGTCTAGGACAAGTACTGTGAACAGTAGCGCCAAAGTATTTAGTTGGTCTATTGTAAGTATCTAATGTTGGCATTCCTGTCAATATAAGGTCAAGTAATGTTTGAACCATAACTGTTGGATGAACTGGGCATCCTGCAAGGTTTATAACTGGATTAGTAGTTTGTCCACTTAGTACTGTTTTTACTGATTGGCAAGAAGTACTATTAGGACTAGTTGCCGAAACTCCTCCAAAAGCCGCACAGGTTCCTGCTGCTACTACATATTTAGCCATAGGACCATATTTTAATAACGCCTGCTGCATTGTTAAAGGTGTTCCATTTTGCTCACCAATTACACAATAGTTTCCACTGGCACCTGTTGGTACTGCGCCTTCAACTACAAGTATAAATTGACCTTTGTAAGTATTTGCAGCTTGATCAAGAGTCTGCATTGCTAAATCTCCTGAAGATGTCATAAGAGTAGTACCGTATTTTAAACTTATCTTGTTTAAAAGTACATTATCAATAGTTGCTGGATTAGTAACATTTAAAGTTGATATGGTACATCCTGAACATCCAGCTCCATTTAACCAGATAACTGGAGGATCTGTTTCTGCTGCAAGTACAGTATTAACTTTACCCATATCTAAATCAAGATTTAGAGCTACTGCTGTAGCTGCAGACCACTTTAGAAAGTCTCTTCTGCTAATTTTCATAGTAACACTCCTTTAAATTTATTTTTTATAATTCCATGCATGGGTTAGCATTGTTATCCGAATTGAATATAAAAATACAAGTTTATATTTTCTCGTTTTACCAAATGATAACATACACCCACCCACTACTATGATATGTCATGCTGCCTATTTATAAGTTATGGAATGGTTAAATTCTTTTTAATTTAAAGTTAAATATAATCATAATTCTCATTATAATCTATATTTTATAATTAAATCCTTAAAGGTTGTACTATAAATTTAGACATTTCTACTCCCTAAAGCAACATCACGTGCACTGAACATCCTGCACATAGGTGGAAGGAGTACACTATTCCCAATAATTCTACCAGTATCTCATTACTTCCTTTTTAATTAATAGTCATCATTAGCACAATGGATTTGTAGGGAACGTTGAATTAGCACAACCAATACATGGATAATTTGATATAGTACAAAAACTCACTCCATTATTCCACTGCATAGTAGAACATACATTTTCACACCCTGGCCCTTTACATCCTATGCTTTTGTAACATCCATATACACCTGGCTGACCTGCAGATCCTGTTCCACGTCTAGGACAGTTAAAGTGAAGAGCAGTTCCATAGTACTGAGTTGGTCTATTTTGGCTATCTAAAGCTGGCATTCCAGTTAATATAAGATTCAAAAGTGTTTGAACCATAACTGTTGGATGAACTGGACATCCTGAAAGGTTTATAACCGGATTAGCAGTTTGTCCACTTAGTAATGTTTCTACTGATTGGCAGGAAGTACTATTAGGGCTGGCTGCCGATACTCCTCCAAAAGCTGCACAAGTTCCTGCTGAAACTACATATTTAGCCATAGGACCATATTTCAATACAGCCTGCTGCATTGTTAAGGGCGAACCATTTTGTTCACCAATTATACAATAGTTTCCACTGGCACCTGTTGGTACTGCACCTTCAACTACAAGTATAAATTGGCCATTGTAAGTATTTGCAGCTTGATCAAGAGTCTGTATTGCAGAGTCTCCTGATTGTGTCATAAGTGTAGTATCGTACTTTAAGCTTATTTTGTTTAAAAGTACATCATCAATAGTTGTTGGATTAGTAACATTTAAAGTTGATATGGTACATCCTGAACATCCAGCTCCATTTAGCCAGATAACTGGAGGATCTGTCTCTGCTGCAAGTACAGTATTAACTTTACCCATATCTAAATCAAGATTTAGAGCTACTGCTGTAGCTACAGACCACTTTAGGAAGTCTCTTCTGCTAATTTTCATAGCAACACTCCTTTAATATTTTTTATAATTCCATGCATGTGTTAACATTGTTATCCGAGTTGGAGATAAAATGTAAATTTATATTTTCCTCTTCTACCGAATAATAACATATGTCTAATGCTATGTTATAACATACTGCCTATTTATAAGTTATGTAATTGTTAATCTTTTTAAATTTAAAGTTAAATTTAATTATAATTTTTATTATAATCGATATAATATAACCTTATAACACGAAGCTGCAATAGAGCTTCTACTTTGATCTGCAGCCTAGAATTTCTCTTATTTTGTCAGTATGCTTAAATTTCTTGTCATTAATCTTAATTAATTTGAGTCTATCATTGGATTATACAAAGTTATATATTTATCACTATTTTTGTTTTCTTAAGATTTGTTGTACAAAATACTTATAAAGATTTTATAAAGAAATGTAACGTTAAAAATTGTTCATACCTTTATCATTATTAAAAAAGTCATGTAAAAAGATAACTACTCATTCCTCTTTTCACATGACCAATAAATCACAATATTATCTTCCCATCATGTCCTGATGCATTTTTGTCATATTTCCTCTGCCCACAGTTTCCATCATCTTAGCCATAGATCCGTATCCATTGTTTTGCATTATATCAATCATTTTTTTATAATCATCATCACTTAAATTATTCATAAACTTGTTCATAGCATTATAATCTTTATTTTGCATAGCCTTTGCTTCATCACTAAAACCATTATCTTGCATTATTTTTATCATATTATTAAAGCTATCATTTGATTGATATCCTATATTTTGTGCACTCATCATTTGTCTACTAATATTATTGTAACTTATATTATTTCTTCCCTTTACATATGCAACTGAAATACTACCTACTATAAGTACACCTGATATTACTAAAACCAAAATTTTATTTTTCATTTAATATCACTCCCATAATTATTTTTTCTTTATATGTTTATTGTACTACTCAATTATGGAGCTATTATGAATCCATATAACATAAAATATATAATAGATAAGCTTTTCTAAGTCTGAAAGATTCATATTTATAATAACTTATTTTACAAAGTTGCATATTTATCATGCAGCATCTTACTTAGCTCAGAATCAATTTTTACTTCAATAAGTTTAATTCCGTCTAAAATTAATGCCTCATTAAAGGCATTTTCAAATGATTTATAGTCAATTGCCTTATAATATGTTATATCATATAAAGTTTTTATACCTTCAAAGTTTATATCATGAGGGGTTAAAAATAAATAATCAAAATTCTTTTCTTTACTTTGTGGTAAATACCTAAATATACCTCCGCCATTATTATTCAACAACAAAATAATTAAATTTAAATTATGAGCTTTGCCAATTAACAATCCATTTAAATCATAATAAAAGGATAAATCTCCAGTTAACAATACTGTTGGTTTATTTGATGTAGATATTCCAAGCGCAGTGGAGACAATACCATCTATTCCATTTGCCCCTCTGTTGCACAATACCTTGATATTTTGATTCCGTGCTTCAAAGAAATAATCCACATCACGAATTGCCATACTATTTGAAACAACTAATCTACTTCCATCTGGAATCATATTTTGCATCTTTTGAATCAATTTTCCTTCAAACAACTTCACTTCCTCCTTAGATCTATTTAATTGTTTTCGCATTTGATTTTGATAATTTAACCATTTGGATAAGTAAGCTGTATTGCTATTTTCTATAGAAATACACTGAGCAAACACTCTTGGTGATGAAACAATATATTTTTTCGTAGACAGAGCTGGATTATGGTAGTAAAATGTTTCAGATACTTGTAGGTATAGAGCATCTTTATGCATAGACAAAAATTGTTGAAGGCGTTTTGATACAGTCACTTGCCCAAAGTGAATGATAAACTCAGGCTTCAATTCTCTTTTAATATCATCATTTTTTAAAAAAGCATCATAGCTATCAACAATAATATCTTTTGAATAATTTCTAAAATTGGAAATTGGATCTGCTAATACAGGTGCTTTTAATCGTTCTCCTAATTCTATAACTTCCTTATGATAATTTGAATAGGCATCTCCCCCACAAATGATAATACCACTCTTATTCTTAAGAATTGAAGGTTCAAAAATAACTTGGTTTTCACCTTCTATATATTCAAATTTGTTTTCAAATCGTCCTTTAGTAAAATCCACCTTTTTAAACTCCGGGATTAAAGGTTCTCTAAGTGGTACATTAATATGGACTACACCATATTCTTTTGACATAGCATTTGAATATGCCTTTTGCATAACTACACGCACATAACGGTACATATTTTCATTTTCCTCTGGTAAATGTAATTCTTCATAATACTTAGTGAAATTATCAAATATTTTATTTTGATCAATTGTCTGTGGTGCACCAACATTACGCAATTCAAGGGGACGATCAGCTGTTAAAACAATTAATGGCACTCCTGAATATTTTGCCTCTACAATTGCAGGTAAATAATTTGCTGCCGCTGAACCTGAAGTACAGACTAATACTACTGGTCTTTCATGCTCCTTTGCAATTCCAAGTGCAAAGAAGGCAGAAGATCGTTCATCAATATTCACAAAATTATTAAAATTATGTTCGCAAAATAAATATGCTAAAGGTGTAGAACGTGATCCAGGACTAATTACAACATCACGAACACCTAATTCATATGATTCATCAACTAAAGCTGCAATGTAATTTGTCATTTCTTTCCCCTCTCGACTATCAATAAATCTAAACTTAGTGGCAATTTGTATTCACCAGCTAAGTTTAGATTAAATTACCCAATGACATATCGCTATTATCCAACTTTTAAAGTGGAGTATTACAGCAGATAATCATCTCATAAACTTTCAATTATAGTTTTCAATTTATTTGTAGTTTCAATATATTCACTTTCGCAATTTGATTTATCCACTATACCGCAGCCGCTGTATGCATAGACTATATTTTTTTCAATCAGTGCAGATCGTATTCCTACTACAAAGATCCCGTCTCCATTTTCATCTATTATTCCTATTGGTGCCGCATACAGACCTCTTTCATGTTTTTCATGGTCTTTAATCAATTCCAGTGCTTTATTTACAGGATTTCCTCCTAATGCAGGTGTAGGATGCATCAGCTTTACCCATTGAAGTAATGTTCTGTTTGTATTCTTTCCATGAATACAGGTTTGTAAATGATATAAATTTTTAAGTACCAAAATCTTTGTTTCATCCACTACCAGTTCATCTGTAAAATTCTTCATAGAATTAACTATTGAATCAATGACGATTTGATGTTCATGACGATTTTTGGTATCGATTAGCAACCTTTTCTTTTCATGTTCATCCTCTTTATCACTCCGCAAAACAGTACCAGCTATGGCATAGCTTAAAACATTATTTTTTTCTTTTTGAATTAAAATTTCAGGTGTTGCACCCAGAAAGTTTTTTCCATCTTTACAATATGAAAATATAAAGCTATTTGCATTCTGCTTCAAAAGGTTTTGTAAAATGCTTTCTGTGTTTATTGATCCATCACACTTAATTTTAATTTCTCTTGAAATCACAACTTTATTTAATTCTTTATTCAATATAGCATTATGAGCAGCCGAAAATAGCTGCTCCCAAGAATTATAATCATCCATTTCACATCTGAAAGAATGTCTACAAACTTCCACTTTCATATTTTCAATTTCAACAAAATCCTTTATATAATAAAGTGTCTGTTTACCTTGCTTTTCAACCAAATAATATTCAAATGCTATATTTTCATTTCCAATTCCTGACCACTTTTCGTCTCTGATAGAATTAAAGAAGGTTCTTGATGAAAAAATATATGGATAATCTTTTAAACTTTCCTCCAAAGTCAAGGCTTTTAAACGCTTTGCCCCAAGAATAAATTCCTTTTTCAATGGATTATAAAAGAAAAAATTTTCTTCATTTTTAAAATACTTTAAGAAAGTAAGTGGACTATCTAATTTAATTTGCATTTTCTGATATTTCAAGCTATCCACCTCATTAAATACTACGTATCTCTTTCGCCGCCAAATTTATAACCAACTTTAACAACAGTGATTATATATTTGGGTGTTTTACTGCTATCCTCTATTTTTTTCCTTAAATTTTTAATATGGACATCTACAGTTCTATCATATCCTTCAAAATCAATACCATATACATTTTGAATAAGCTGTTCTCGCGATAGAACTTTACCCTCATTTGAAGCAAGAGTATACAAAAGATCAAATTCATTTGGAGTTAAAATTATATCTTCTCCTTTTACCAGCACATTTCTCTTTTCTTTATCAATCTTAAGTTTTCCATTATCATATGAAAGTATTGTTATTTTATTAGAATCTACCCTTCTAAACAAAGCATTTACCCTTGCCGTCAATTCTCTTGGACTTAGAGGCTTAGTGAGATATTCATCAGCTCCCATATTAAGTCCTTGAATTTTGTCACTTAATTCTACCTTTGCAGTAAGCATGAATATATGCACATCCGATGTTTTCCTTATAAACTTACAAACCTCTTCCCCATCAATATCTGGAAGCATTAAATCTAATATAATCAGCTGAAAATCTATTTTATTGAATAAATTAAGTCCGTCATATCCTTTAATTGTGCAATATACTTTATACCCTTCTTTTTCAAGATAAGCTTTAATTACTTCTGATACTTTTACTTCATCCTCAATTATTAAAATATTATTCATTCTTATTCTCCTTATTTTCTAAATGTATAGATTATTACTAGTTAACCCGCCATGCCACCCGAAGCACAACCATGAATGAAAATACTATTGACAAGCATTTACTAATTAACAAGATTATAAGTACACTTTTTATCTGTTTTTTAAATATTCATTTAAAAAGTGAAACCTTTGATAATTATTCCCAATATTTTAACGACATATTAAGACATTTTCTTATTAAAATATAATGTAAACGATGTTCCTATACCAGCAACACTTTCAACATTAATATCGGCAGAATGAAGAGTAAGTATTCTTTTTACAATAGTTAGCCCTATACCACTTCCTTCTATTTCATGTCGGCTCTTGTCTCCTCTATATAATCTTTCAAAAATATAAGGTAAATCTTCCTTTTTTATACCCATACCATCGTCTTTAACTTTAACTACAACCTTATCCTTGTTTACATCCAAATTAACCCACACATTTCCTCCAGCCTGAGTAAATTTAATGGCATTACTTAATAAATTTATAAAAACCTGTTTGATCTTATCTTCATCTCCTACTATTTGAAAATCCTTATCTTTATCAATATTCAAATTAAATTTAATGTTTTTGTTTTTAAAATCAATAGAAAACTCATTACTTACAGAAGACACAAGTTCATCTAAAAAGACAGTTGTCATATTCAGATTTAATTTTTCTTCATCAAATTCTTTTAATATATTTAAATTATTTAACATTTTCCCAAATCTTATTACCTCTTCATTCAGATAATTCAAGCGTTCCTCATTCACAGGGAATATTCCGTCAATCATTGCTTCTAAATTATTCTGAAGAACATTTAATGGAGTTCTTATTTCATGGGAAATATCAGAAACCAGTCTCTTTCTTAGCTGATCCTGCTCTTGCAATCTCTTACCTAATGTATTTATGCTTTCAGTCAGATTATTGAGTTCTCTTATATTACTCTTTATATTTACAGTAGAATCATAGTTTCCATTAGAAAGTTTAACAGATGTATCTGAAACCGCTTTAATAGGTGAAGAAAATTGCTTCGATATAATTATACTAATTATAACAGCTATAAAAATTGTTATTAAAACACTAATAATAATGCCCCTGTTTATTGATATTTTGAAATTTATATCCTGCTGGGATAACAAAATTGGAGAATACTGACCAATTTCCACATAGCCTACAACTTTCCCATCTGATTTAATTTCAAAGGAATTTGATGTATAAACCCCGTTGTTATTACTATCTTTTACTATTGCCAGATGAGCTCTTTCTTTTATGTCATTGGGATCCATGCCCCAAATTACATTTTTATTAGCATCTAGAAGCGTTAAACAATAGTTGCTCATATAAGCTTCATGCATCATTTCTTCTCCAGAATTTACAGTCCATTTTTTATCTCTTTTATATATTTGCTCAAAATAATCTACAATTCTATTGTTTCTTTGATTCTGGATATTCACCATATATTTATTAAAAGTGCTGTTAAGTGCGAAATTAACAAACAGTGCCGATAAAATAACAGCAATAATTGAACAAAAAATAATTATTATACCTAATCTTCTCCTAATACTCTGCAAAAATATTCCCTCCAAATTTAAATATAAATTTACATATTACAGCTAATTTCATAATTCTATACTAAACAAAATTATGAAATTTTACTTACTAAGCTTATTATATATTACTAAATTATTTTATCAAATTAATATGTTGATTTTATGAAGACTCCAGTTAAAGAAAGAAAAATCGTTTACAAAATCTTTCACTCATTTTAATAATTTTATTTTTCATCTTCATAATATCTTCATATGAAATTTATATACTTAAGCCATTCGATTCAATATAGCTAAGTTAAAAAATTATATAGAAAGAGGTGTAACAAGAAAAGTAATTCAACTCACTATCAAATTATTTTCATGACTTATTATTACATATTATTTAGGTCTGGATAGATTTATTTTGCCTGAAATATTTAACAAAAAGATCACCAGTTAATATCTTATTGGAATTTATTTAATTATATTTAGGAGGAATTTTACAATATGGGAAAAAAATTAATCAAAAATTTAGTGTTAGGATTACTTTTTACACTTATATTATCCACAACTGCATTAGCGGATAGTGGTGGAACTAAAATCGAGAAAAATGTAGACGGAATAAAAGTAGACTTAGTTTTAAGCAGTGATACAGTGAAAACCGGCGATAATGAGTTAACAATTAGACTTTATGATGAGAAAGGACAACCGTTGGAAAATGCAAATGTTAAAGTAACTGCTGACATGCCAAGCAACAATATGGGTAATATGAATATGGATAATTCTAAACCTGGAGCTATTGACTTTAAAGCAGGACAAGAAAAGGGAGAATATACTGGAAACGTAAATTTCTCTGATAAAGGTAATTGGACAATTAAAACAGATTTTACGGCAGCAAACCAGGAAAAAATGGCTGATTTTGATATAAAAGTAGCTGACTCTGGTCCTAATTGGCTTATCATAGGTGGATTTTTAGGAGTTGTTGTTTTAATTATTATTATTGCTGTAATATCTAAAAATAAGAAAAAAACTTCGGCAGCATAGAAAGCGAGGAAATAATTCTTATGGAAGAAAAAGAAAAATATGAAGATAATAAAGGTAAACAAAATTCCAATTCTTCATCTAATGTAAATTTACTTAAAAATAAAATGTTTAAAAAATTTATACAAAGTAAATGGTATCCTGGTATATTCCAATGGCCAGTTTTAATAGTTTTTGCTTTTATTGTTTATGAATTATTGGTTGGTCCATCTGTTGCTCACAATAACTTTGGTACAGCTGGCACATGGGTACTATGGTGGCCTTTGCTTCCAATCATGTTATTTCTACTTGGCAGATTTTGGTGTGCAATATGTCCCTTTGGACTTATAAATGATCTTGTACAAAAGTTTATTGGTAATAATCGTCCAGTTCCTAAATTTTTAAGAAAATATGGAATATGGATTATAGATGCAATGTTTATAATGATAACCTGGAGCGACCATATTTGGGGCGTTGTTGAATCCCCTCGTGGTTCAGCAGTTGTACTGCTACTTATTACCGCTGGAGTTATTTTTTCAGGCGCATTCTTTGAACGCAGAACCTGGTGTAGATATCTATGCTTCCTTGGCGGTGTATCTAGTAACTATACAAGGGTTGGCATGATGGAACTAAGAGCAACTCCAGAAAAATGTGCTAAATGCAAAGTACTTGCCTGCTATAAAGGTAGTGAAAAAGCTGATGGATGTCCAATGTTTGAGTTTCCAAGAACCATGGAAACCAATGCAGAATGTAATTTTTGTGGTAATTGTGTAAAAAATTGTCCTAATGATTCTATCAAAATGTACCCACGTGTACCTACTAAAGAATTATGGTTTATTCGTAAGCCAAAGCTTGCAGAATCATTTCTCGCTGTTGTAATTATGGGTATTGTATTTGTTCAAAATATCACTATGCTAGCTATATGGAAAGATATATTAAATTGGCTTGAAGATGTAACTGGTACTACAAGCTACTATGTAACCTTCACTGTAACTTTTATTATTGCAATGCTGATCCCTATTATTCTACTTTCTGTAACAGGATTAATTGCAAAAAAATTTAATGGAGATTCAGTCAAACAAAATTTTGCTAGATTTGGATATGCTATTATACCTTTGGATTTAGCAGGCCATATAGCTCATAACTTATTTCATTTACTAGCAGAAGGCAAATCTGTAATTTTCACCTTTGCAGAACTTTTTGGAGTAAACATGCATGGATCAACAGCTATCTTAGATAATGAAACCATACAAGTACTTCAATATATATTAATTGTTCTTGGAGCTTTAGGTTCCATATATACTGTGTATAAGATTGCAAAACATACTTATGGAAACAAAAATCCTATAAAGATCTCAGTTGTTTATACAATATTAATAGTGTTTTTAGCAGTTGTAAATCTTATATTATTTGCTCTTCCAATGGAAATGCGTATGTAATTTAAGCTGTTAAAATCTAAATATCAAAGCTTTATTTAAGACCATATCTCTCATCAAAATCTAAGGACACATACATTGTACTTTGGATGTATAGCTCTTAGTTATTAGACAAATGATGATAGTATGGTCTCTCTTAATTATATCCCATGCACTTTGGGATCTTGCAATATTTGTTTTATTCCTATTAATATAAAAGGAGATTATAATATGGCCAGTGAAAAATCAAACGTTCAAAATATTTTTTCATCTATTGCTGAAAAATATGATATGTTGAATACAGTACTAACTCTTAATATTGATAGTCTATGGAGAAAAAAAGCTATAAATATTTCAAATATAAATGAAAATAGTAAAGTTTTAGATTTATGCTGCGGTACCGGTAAAATGATATACTATACCTGCAAAAAGGTTGGTAAAGACACTGAAGTTACAGGTTTAGATTTTAATGAAGCTATGCTTAAGGTGGGTTATAAACGTCTTAATAAGAGTATTAATAATTATAAATTTAAATTGCTTAAAGGTGATGTGCAAGCACTTCCCTTTAAAGATTGCAGCTTTGATTGTGTGACTATTGCATTTGGATTAAGAAACATTCCTAATAAAACAAAGGCACTATCTGAAATCTACAGAGTTCTAAAACCAGGAGGAAAGGCAATCTGCTTAGAACTATCAACTCCACAAATCCCCATATTTAAACAGATATATGGATTATATTTTAATCATATGCTTCCCATTATTGGATATTTAGGTACCGGCAGTAAAAATGCCTATTCCTATCTTAGGGACTCTGTAAATAAATTTATGACAAAAACTGAACTGAAATATGCTTTTGAATCCATAGGCTTCAAAGATGCCAGCTACAAATCCCTATCTTGCGGTATAGCTTCTATACACTATGGTACAAAACCCATTGCAATTGAATAATCTGCTATTTTAACAATTAAAATATTGTGGAAATACATATATTTCCATTACATAAAAAAGTTAGTATATGAAATACTTGATATACTAACTTTTTTACATAAATAAACTTACCTAGATGTTAAATACTATATTATATATAGCATTACTTTTCGGTACATTTCTTCATTTTATCTACATAATTTTGAAAACGCCAGTATATCAAATCAAGTTAAAGTTGAAATCTAGATAAATTAATATTACGCACATATAATTTTAGGAAATTTTATACTAAACACAGTACCTTCCCCTATTTTACTTTCAACCTGAATTTTTCCTCCGTTGGCTTCTACTAAACTTTTAGTTATGGTAAGTCCAAGTCCTGATCCACCGGTATTTTTAGCTCTTGATATATCGCTTCTATAAAATCTCTCAAATATATATGGTAAATCTTTTTCAGAGATACCTATACCATTGTCTTCTACCTCTATTATAATATGGTCTATTTTTTGAAATAAAGACACTTTTACTCTACCATTAATTTCAAGATAGTTATTTGCATTTGAAAGAAGATTGTGCAACATTTGTTTTAAATTATCTTTATCCATATATACAATTATGTTTTCTGTAATTTCAACCGTAATCAAACAGTTTTTTCTCATAAATATAGGCTTAAAAGTATCTACAATATTTTCGATTTCAGAAGATAAATTAAATTTACTTTTATTTAGAGTTATACCTGCTTGCTCAAGTTTTGATATATTTCTAAGAATATTTACTAATTTTGAAAGTCTATCTAATTCTTCATAAAATACTTGAAACCTTTCTTTTGATGGCTCCCATATGCCGTCAATCAAAGCTTCCACATGAGTTTTTAATGTAGTAAGTGGAGTCCTTATTTCATGGGCCATATCGGAAGTAAGTCTTTTTCTCAGTTCCTCTTGGTTCTGTAATGTTTCTGCTAGATAGTTTATTGAGAAAGCTAATTCTTCTATTTCTTTTGTATTGGATTTTATATTGGAACGAGCTCCCAAATTTCCTTTTCTCATGTCAGAAGCAGTTTTGGTTATCTTTTCAAGTGGAGATGCAATCTGCCTTGATAATAAAAAACTTATTGCTAATCCAAAAATCAATGTTATAAAAAAAGATATTATAAAAGATTGATTAAGATTATTTATAAAGGTTAATGAATTGGAAGAAAAATAAGAACTGCCGTAATAGCCAATGATTATTGTCCCAACTACACTATTATCCTTATTCAGTTCATGTTTTTCTTCTTTGTATTCTCCAGAATTAATATTGGATAACCCCCCCATCATACTGCTTTTTCCTCCGCCCATCATTGAATTCATCATATTTTTATGCTGCATATATGAATTCCCAGAAGAAAATATAATATTACCTGAATTATCTCTTACTTCAATATATAATTCATTCATATTTGCATTTCTAACCATTGCTTCCTGGCTATCACTTGAAAACCCATTATCTTTATTATAGGAATCTTCAATAAATTTAACTATTTCATTTATCTTTGTATTATGTTCATCTACTAAATATTTGCTAAATTCATTAGAAATTCTTAAATTTGAAATAATGCTAGTAATGATTAAAGAGCCAATAAGAGCAACTAAAAAACCTAGAGATAATTTTTTACCAAGTGTTATTTTCACCACTACAACCTCCTATATTATTTATCCGATGGCTAGCCGCTGAACACTCCACCTACTAAAGGTGGGGATAACATCGGCACGTGCCTGGATAATTCATCTAAACTAAGTAGGAATACAAGCTCCCACTGAGTAAGATTCATTGATATCAACTAAGATATTATTAAGACTTTGAACCTGTAAATTTATAGCCTACTCCATAAACTGTACTTATATATTTAGGATTCTTTGCGTCATCTTCAATTTTATGTCTTACATTCTTTATATAACTGTCCACAGTTCTATCAAATCCTTCATATTCAACTCCAAAGGCTTTTTTAACTAATTGTTCTCTTGTAAACACCTGACCAGGATTCGTAAGTAGTGCCACCAATACTTTGAATTCATAGGGAGTAATATCTATTTCTTTACTTTTCTTTTTAACTTTCATTTTTCTCACATCTATTTCCAAATCACCATCATTAAATACAAGATAATCTGCAAGTGGACTATCATCTCTATAAGCTCTTCTAAGAAGTGCTCTTATTCTTCCCACAAGTTCTCTTACACTAAAAGGTTTCGTAAGGTAATCATCTGCTCCCATTGCTAAGCCTTCAATTTTATCATCTTCCTCTATTTTAGCAGTAAGCATAATAATAGGAACATCAGATATTGTTCTTATCCTCCTACAAACTTCTTCTCCAGAAATTTTGGGAAGCATTAAATCCAATACAATGAGTTTAATATTTTCTTTTTTGAAAATTTCAATTGCCTCTTCGCCATCTGCTGCCGTATATATTTTAAAATGTTCCTTTTCCAGATAAGCCTTAATTACTTCCAGTATTGTATATTCATCATCAACTACAAGTATATTAATAGTATCATTCATTTTTCAAACACCCCACTACAGTTTATTACTTCATACAATTATCATTATACCAAAAATAACTAGAGATCACTCTCTAGTTATTTTTGATAAATTCTTTTCTCTTTTTATATTCCTCTTCGGTAATTTCTCCTTTGGCATACATGTTATCAAGAGTTTTAATTGCATTGTTATTTCCCTTAAAATAGCCTTTAAATAATTTTACTGCTACAAAAACTATTCCTATAATTATTAGAAGTCGTATTATCATAAATATTATGGGATATGGACCTCCCCATCCCATAAATCCATTACTATAATAACCGTAACCACAACCAAACATAATATCCTCCTCCTTTTAATTTTCTATACTTAAATTATAAAATTAAATTATGGAGCAATTATGAAGAACTTATATCCATTCCTATGTCAGTATCCTGGTCATGCAAAAGAAGGTATGTATGGAAAAATAATTATAAGGTAAATATAATACTATAAAAAAATGTGAAGCAATTTTTTACTGATTTAAAAAATTGTTTCACAATATTATTAAATATTACAAATCCATCTTTATTCCGTTATTTTTAAGCCACTGATCTCTTTGTTTATAATCTGGTAAAATAGAAGCTACTGCATTCCAATATTCTCTTGAGTGATTTTTGTGAACCATATGACACATTTCATGAACAACTATATAATCTAATACTTCAGATTTAGCCATAACGCAGCGCCAATTAAACAGTAATGAATTTTTATAGGTGCAGCTTCCCCATCTTTTCTTTTGTTCTTTTACTTTAACTTCCAAGGGAACTATATTGAAAAATTTTTGATACAAGTTAATTCTTTGATCTATTTCTTCTTTTGCCTTTTCTCTATACCATAATTCCATAGCTTTTTTTGTATTTTCTTTATTCTCATTATTGATAGTAACTATAATTTTATCGTTAAACAAATTAACTTTTGCTTTATTAATATGGGATTTTATATCTATCTGCAGCTGATAGTCCATTCCCAAATACATAAACACTTCACCATTAATAAATTCTCTAATTAAAGGTTTATTCTTAATATGTTTAAACTGATATAGTTTTTTAACAATCCAAGGTGCTTTTTCCATTACTCTTTCTCTTATTACAGCTTTTGGAATTTCTAAAGGAGCCCGTACTTTAATATCGCCAGAAGGCGCTATGGATATCTCCATAGTTTTTCGCTTACTAAACACCACTTGAAACTCTATCTCTTTTCCTGCATAAATAAATTTTAATATCATAAGACCATCCTAATTTAAAATAAACGTAAAAATAATACTTCTAAATGTACTAATATTATGAAAGCTAAGGCTTAATATATGCATATCCCTCTTCTTGTTTGTCTATGAGTTCCAAAATACCTGCTGGTACTACCAGAACAAACGTCATGAGATTTTCTCTTTTTATGCCATGGCCCTTTAATGCATTATTACACGCCACAAATCTAACATTCTTACCGTTTAAATCCTTCATAATATGGAATTCTTCAGAAGAAAAATTATTATTGAAATCATATAATTTTACAGCTTCTGCATTAGCTACTACTTCGATATTATAAATTTCATTTTGAAGAGCATTTATCAAATTATTAATATTTCCTAAAAGTAATTTCCATTTGCTTAATTCATCAATGTGAAATAAAACTTTTGTTTCCTTCATTTCAAACTACCTCTTATACACTACACTGAAGTTCTTCTATAATATTAATAGCATCCTTTATTAGCTTAGGACACACATCTTTAAATACACCCTTTTCTCTAGCATAACCTATCATGCCTTTTTGCTTTAAGTTGCACCCAATTAAATCCTTACACAGCATTGAACAATTCATATTTTTAAATTTTTCACTAAAAATCTCTATCATTTGCTGTGATTTTTCCTTTGATAGCTTGTTCTCAATTTCATCTGTTCCATATTTAAGGTCTAGAACCATTATTGCACCAGTTACGGCTCCACAAACTTCATCTTTACATAATATATTTTCTAAGCCGTTCCCAAGTTTTAAAAGTGAATCCATATCTAAATTTAATTCATTACAATAAGTTAATAATACACTTTGAGCACAATTAACTCCTCTGCTAAATTTTCCTATGGCTTGTTCTACTTTATTCATAATATTCCACCAACTATCTTTAAATTTATCAATTAATATTTTATCCCGTTATATAACAGTTAAATATTTTTTTCTTTATTCTATAATACCACATTTGTAATTAAAAAAACATCATTTTGTTAATTTCTGATTAAATAATTATTATTTTATTGCTTATTTGGGTTTATTTTTACAAAGTTAATAATTTATCATATAAACGTGCATATTTAAAAAACGTTTACAATATCTCATTGCTTTTTGTGCAATAATGGACACTATTATCAATTTATTAATTTCACTAGTATTTTTATTGTATTTTTTATTAATTTTATAAAACAAAAACCTTTACATTCAATATTAAATTATTTTTCACATATACCTCAGCAAAAGATTATGTTAAAATAGGAATAGTTTAAATAGCTTGTCCGAATAGATATTGATAACAATTATACTCATAAATTCTATTTAATAATTATATACAAGGAGCATTAAAAATGAAAAACATTATTATTATATTTACTGGTGGAACAATATCAATGAAAACAGATAAAAACACTAATGCAGCTGTACCCTCACTATGCAGTGAAGATATATTAAATTTAACACCAGGAATAGATAACATAGCAAATATTCATTGTATAGATTTTGGCTCTATACCAAGTCCCCATATGACTCCAGAAAAAATGCTGGAATTGTCAAAAATAATAAAGGATAAATCCAAAAATTATGATGGTATAGTGGTTACTCATGGAACAGATTCTTTAGAAGAAACGGCTTATTTTGTAGATCTTACCTACAATAGTTCAAAGCCTGTAATCTTTTTAGGTTCTATGCGAAATAGTTCAGAACTTGAATGGGATGGTCCTTTAAATCTCATAAATGCTGTTAATACTGCTATATGTGAAGATTCAAGAAATAGAGGAGTGTTGGTGGTAATGAATGGTCAAATTCACTGCGCTTCTCAGGTAACAAAAACAAACACTTCGTCTTTAGATACCTTCAAGAGCCTGAATTTTGGTCCTATAGGCCTTGTGGACAACAATAAACCTTATTTTTATCTAAATTATGCAAAACGCCAGTATATACCGACAATAAAAATTGAAACCAGAGTAGATCTTATAAAATGTGCTTGCGGCATGAACGATAGTATTTTAAAATTCTGTGTAGATTCTGGAACAAAAGGTATTGTTATAGAAGGTATGGGTAGAGGGAATATTACTCCTGATATGGTTTCTGGCGTTCAGTATGCTATAAATAAAAATATACCTGTTGTTCTAGTTTCCAGATGCATATCTGGAAAAGTTTCTGACACCTATGGTTATGAGGGTGCTGGAAGAGATCTCACTAAAAGAGGTGTAATACTTGGAGATAATCTTAATGGCCAAAAAGCAAGAATAAAGCTGATAGTAGCTCTTGGACTTACTAAGGATTTATCTGAAATAAAAAAAATATTTGAGGAAGCTTATTATTAAACCTGTTATACCTATTTTACACAGATAAAATAAATAATAACTACTAAGATTTTAGCTTTACAACAAGTTAAAATTTTAGTAGTCTGATTATAATCTCTAAATACTTTTATATACCTGCTCCATCATTAAAAAACACATTCAACTTCAAATTATAAAAAGTCTTATTATTTATTTCTAGCATACTTATAAGCTCTTTAGTTTTTATATCCTGCTTTTCTCTAAGTATTTCAGCAATTTTCTTCTTATATACTTTAATCTTTTCCTTCTTCTTTCGCTGTATCGCCTCTTTGGCTTTTATATTGAAGTCAACAGAATTCTTCTTAAGGCCTTCCATCAATTTTTCATTTTCTTTTTTCAACTTTTCATTTTCTTTTTTTAGCTCTTCAATTTGTTTAATCAAGCTAAAACAATCCATATCCTGTAAATTCATTTAAATCACCCTATTAAACCAATACGTATTTATTAATTTATATACTATGATAAATAATTCCTATTGTCAAGTTATGAATTTGTAAATATATAAAGAATATATAATTTATCCTAAATTAGTTGTTTTCGTTTATTAAAAAAATTTTTATAACACATAAAACAAGCTATAAATGAGGATATAGCTGTAGTGGAAAAGAGCATGAACGCAACTAGTATCTGATATTTAATAGCATTAACCGGTGAAGTGCCAGCCAAAATAAGTCCTGTCATCATACCAGGTAATGATACAATTCCTAATGTTTTTGTAGAATCGATAGTAGGGAGCATTCCAGTTTTAACAGAATCCCTTATTATTTCTATAGATGATGGTAAAATATCTGCCCCCAGTGAAAGTTTAGTTTCAACCTCTTCACGTTTATTTTTAAAGGATGAACTCATTTGCTTAAAAGATAATCCCAAAGCTATCATTGCATTGCTTATGATCATTCCACCTATAGGTATTATCTGATAGGCCTCATATTTTATAGCTCCTGAAAGTAAAAGAATTACTAAAGTGCTAATGGTTCCCACAGTTATCGAAATGAAAGCTATTAATGCTCCATTTTTTATTCCCTTACCTCTTTTTGCTGCATTGTAAGATGCATTAAATGTCATAAATATCAATAAAAGCGTGGTAAAAACAGGGTTTTTAAAACCAAATATATAATTAAGTAAGTATCCTACAATAATCAATTGAATTATAGCTCTAATTACACTTATAATTATTTCTTTTTCCAATTTTAGCTTTTGAAAATATACAAAGAAAAGAGAAATAAATACAAGTAGTGATGAGATTAACATTGAAGAAATATTAATATCTGCTCCGTTATTCATTTTAAAACCTCCAAAGACGTTATTTCACCATTCTCCATGGATATTACTTTATTTGAATATTTTTTACTTTGTAAAGGATCATGTGTTATCCATAAAATTGTAATACCTTCCTCATTTAAAGACTGTATTACTTTTTCCACAATCAAAGTGTTGTCCACATCAAGAGCTGAAGTAACTTCATCTAACAGGAGAATTTCTGGTTTAAACAATAAATTTCTAATAAGTGCTATTCTCTGTTTTTCTCCACCAGAAAGATTATTTACTTTATTATCTAGACAGTCTTTTTTTAGTTTAAAAATTGATAAAAGCTCTTCTATTCTTTTCAAATCTATTTTTTCATTTCTTATTGAATACGGAAAATTGAAATTTTCAATTACATTATCTCCAAAGAGATAGGGATTTTGAAAACAATATCCTATATTTTTTCTCCATTCTATGGGGTTATATTCCATATAAGATTTATTTTTATAAATTATTTTTCCCTGGGTAGGACTTATAAGATGTGCACATAACTTTAGAAATGTACTTTTTCCACTTCCTGAAGGTCCTATGACAGATATAAAATCTCCAGAATCAATATTTATTGATATATCCTTTAATATAGTTTTATCATCATTAATATATGTTACATTTTGAAAATCTAGTAAAGACAAGATAAACACCCTCTTTAATTATTGATTTTGCTTAAACAACTCTTCCTTATTTACTTTATTGATCAATTCAGACAGCAGCTGCTTAAATGCTATTTTTTTATTTTCTTCTAATGTATTAAATAAATTTTCAGCAAATATTTTATCTTGATTAATATGGTTCTGTATTACCTCACACCCCTCTTCAGTTGCAATAAGTTCTACAATTCTTCTATCTACATTGTCTCTAGTTCTTTTAATATACTTTTTATCCTCTAATCTATCTATAATTCCTGTTGTCGTTGAAGCTGGTATATTATATTCCTTTGATATATCCTTAACTTTTAATTTCTTTTTAAAATATATCCTTTCTAAAATATACATGTCCTGCGGCTGGAGATTAGATGTTTCAAACTGATAAAGATTTTTATACTCTAATATTTCTATTAGTTTATGCAATAAACTATTTTCGTCCAATAACTATCCCCTCCTATAATTTATATTGTTAAAGATATAGATTATTATTTTATTTGTATTAAAAAATTTAATTCTAACCAAATAATATACCATGTACGTTTATTACGATATTCGTATATTATTTATATAATAACATATATACTAATAAAATTCTATTATATATTTATTGTGAAATGATATATGAATTTTAAAGTACCCTATCATTTTCATGTGATTTTAGCGTATTTGTCATCATTTTCATAACCTGCAACATTGTATTTTCTTGTTCATCTTCCCTATTAACACCATAAACATATTCAGGAAAATCTAAAGGCTTTTGTATTTTCCAAATATCATCATGCTTTTCCGGAGGTAAAATTTCAACTGGATTACCAATTGCAATCCATCCTATAGGAACAAATTGATTTTCTTGAAGAATAGTTTTTATATGAACAACTCCATTTATTCTAACCTCTGAACCTCTGCAAAGTTTTGCTCCATGGAATATAGAAGCTCCTGTAGCAATGAATACATTATCATCAACTGTACATCCAACTACATGAGCATTAGGTCCAATTAATACCTTATTGCTAATCTTTAAAGAATGTTTAACCGTACTCCTTAACACTGCATTTTCTAACACCACACAGTCATCACCAATCTCTATGGTCCCTCCCTCAGCAATTATTGAAGCACCATACATAATCCTCGTATTTCTACCAATCTTAACATCACCACAAATTGCAGCATTAGGTGCAATAAATGCAGTTGCATCAATAATAGGAGATTTACCTAAATGATTTATTAACATAACCTCACCCCAGTAATATTATTTTTTACATTAAATTAATGAATTGAATATTTACGCCTGTCCTGTTTGCATTATATAAGTTAATATTTTTGAATTGATAATAAATCATCAATTCTGTCATTCATGTATTTGTAGGAATCATAAACTCCTTGATTATAAAATTCTTGTGCTAATTCTTCTATAATAAAATTTAAAATAAGACTTGCGGCTAAATCACCTATTTCTTCCTCTCTTTCATTAAAAAAATAGGTTTTTATTGCAGAAATCATATCTTCTCTTTTCTCCTTAGTTAACTTAATTTTATTTTTATCTTCATTACTCATAAAGTATCTCCAATCAATTTACTTTCAAATGCTTTACTCATATTTAATAGCCTCAATAATATTCATCTTAGAAGATTTAAAGGCTGGTATTATAGATGCCGCCACATTAATAATTATTCCACCTATAAAAGCATAAACAAATAAAGTCCATAAATAATTTATTTCAAGTGGAAGATTCATAGCTTCACTGACTTTAGGTACAATTTTAATCATTAGACTTCCCGCAAAAATGCCTACTGTTCCTCCTACAATTCCTCCACTTAAAGATTCTATAAATATTACTTTAATGGTCTGTAATTTACTCATACCTACAGAACGAAATATTGCCAAGGATCTTTTTCTCTCCATAAAGCTAATGAGAAGATTATTCAATACACCAAATATCCCTATTACCAATGCCATTATTGAAAAAGCATTGAGAACATTAAACATTTGCTCGTTGCTTTGCCTATTTTGAGTTTCCATTTCCCCTTTTGTCATAAGAGATAGTCTTCTAGTTTGAAGCTTATTTTTAATATTATTTAATACAGTTTGTGGATTTTTATTTGTCTTTACATAAATTGCGGAATAATATTTAATTCCCATGTCATTCTTTATGTATTTTTCTCCTATAAGTGCATAGTTCCCATTATACATTACTGAATTGAAGGATCCGATTATCTTGTACTGTTTCTTATTTTTTCCCATTTCCAAATCAATATAATCTCCTACCTTTAAGTTTAATCTTGAAAGTAGTGAATCCGTTAACATTATATTTCTGTCTTCATTTAACTTTTGAAAAATCTCGTCTGGATTATCTCCTAATTTTTGACTATAAAATTGCAGATATTTATTTGTAGCTACACCTTCCACAGAGTCAATGGTTCTATTTGAGTCAACGACCTTTACACTAGAACTATAAACTCCATAAGTATCATTAACTCCATCTACGTTTTGAACCAGCCTCTCAGTATTTTTATCCAGCATATTACCCCACATTTCAATATCTACATTAAATTTTGCGTAAGCATCTAGAACCTCTACTCCTACACTATAGCTCACGGTATTTATCATAAGTAATGCAGATATTCCTATGGCTAGAAGTGAAATATTATTTAAAAGACTCTTATTTTCCCTCAAATTTTTAGCTGCTAATACACCTTCATTTCCTAAAGTAAAAATATACACTTTTTCAAAAATTTTAATAAATATTTTAGTTATAAATGGTACCAACACTACAACTGAAGAAACAGCTAGTACCATACAAATTCCATCTATGTACAGTGCAAAACTTTTTGGTGCTATATTAGGAAGACCAAAAGAAATACCTAATAATATAATACCTAAAATTAATTTCCAAAATTTATTTTTTTTATTTTCTTGTTCCACTTCATTTAATACAATATCCTTAACTGGAAGTTTTGATATCCTGATTATAGGCAATATAGCACTGATAAGGGAAATAAAAACGGCTAAAACAAATGCAATTAAAAGCTGTGCGATTGAAAAGTGGATTTGTATTGAATTACCTTTAATCCAATCGGGTGTAGTAATCCAGGTCATTATATATAATATTCCTATACCTAAGCTACAGCCTATTATTCCACCAATCACACCATAACATAAACTTTCTATAATTAATATTAAATCCGTCATCCTTTTAGTTGCACCTATACTTCTGAAGGTTCCTATTACAGGTAATTTTTCCATAGCAATTACTTTAAAGGCTGTATATGTAATAAATATACTCATAAAAAGCACTACGATAGTCATCATCATAAATGGTGTGGTAAAACTACTTACTTGCTGCTTTAAATCATCATCATTTATGGCGTTCTCAACTACATAATTTTTATATACAGGTTTTAAATCATCAACAATTTCTTCCTTATTAATTGAATCCTTTGATTTTATGTATACAACAGATACCATTCCTTTAGCACTCATTATAGAATTTAAAGTTTCCAAAGGAACTATACCAGATACAGATTGTCCATCACTGGAAAAGAATCCTGTTTGACCAGCTATTCCCCATACCGAAAACTTATGTTTTGCACCGTTTATTTCTAGTTCAATGGAATCTCCCACATTCTTATTATATTTTTTTGATGTAAATTCACTTATTATAATTTTTTTCCGCTAAAATTCTTATCACTGCTGCTCTCCATAAAAGAAATGGGATTCATTAACTGTAATTCATTAAAATTAAAACCACGTAAATTAAAGCTAACTGTTTCATCCTTATTAATTTTATACAAACCTATTTCACTTATTGATCCAATAGCATAATCTATCTTATCGTTTTCTTTTTGTATCTTATTCATATAAAAATATTTTGAAGGTGATTTGTCTCCAGAATGAATTATAACATTTGAATTACCATATGAACTACTCAATTTATTTACATAAATTTTTTCTATGGTACCAGATATAGCACTAGAAGCAAAAAATAATGCTGATGATACACTAATTGCAAATAAAATAAGAAAAGTTCTAAACTTTTTTTCTTTAATACTTTTTAGAGAAAATTTAAAAATAATACTCACCTATGAACCTCCCAATATATACATTCATTTTGTAGTTTTAAATTGTGATTTGATTACTTCTTGTTCTATGCCTTAAAAGGTTAAATATGAAAAGGATCGAGCAGTTGCGTAGGTAAATTTAACTCCCTTTTTCACTAAAGTATTGATTATTTCTTTACTTTCTTCTGATAATTGAGAATTTCTATTCAGCAGCGTACCATCTAAATCTGAAACATATAATGTATTCATAAATTCATTCCTCCATCATATAATTTTACCCCTCATTTGATAATATTTAGTTTGTCTAATAAGAAAGTTACGAATTAATTTACCAGTGTATTTAAAATACTTAGTTGATATTAACCTTTTAGAGTTTTTAAAAATTGATTTTTTTCATCTTCGCTTTTAAATAATTTAAGCCAATCACATACTTCACACGTAAAATCAATAAAAGCTACTCCCTGAGAAGTTATTAAATTTTTATCTACTACAACTCTTTCATTAACAAAGCTTTCTCTTGGGAAAGGGTCAATTTCTTCATATTGTTGTTTATGCATTTCTGTCCATTCAATCATTGAAGTAGTGTATTTTCTATTCTGTAGAATATTAGCTTTTGCTAAAAAATATGGTCCACCACAAATTGCACCTAAAAGCTTTCCTTCTGAATTAACATTTTTAATTAACTCAATTAATTCTGGTCTAAGTTCACCATTCCAACCACCAGGAATTATTAATCCATCGACATCATCTTTAACAACATCTTTAACTAAACCTTTAGGTTTATATTCCAATCCAGATAAACTTCTTATAATATGATTTTCATATGCAATAGTAACTATTTCCTTACCTAAGTCTGTCCCTAAAATGTGAGCAATAAGAGTCATTTCAAAGTCAGCCATTCCATCATAAATAAATATAAATATCTTATTCATAGAATAACCTCAATTCATTATAATAGTTAGTTATATTATTTTTTATACAGCTATAATTTTTTTGATTTTATATTTTCACTTTTTACAAATACATGACAAGAAGAGCAATAGAAGTTATTAGTCTTAATCTTTAGTATATTTTCATCAGAGTCAATTTCCTCGGTTTCATTTACAATAATATCAAGTTCTTTAAGCGTTCCACATTTAGTGCATATTGCGTTAGCAATATGATGCACCTCCTATAGTTTTTTATTTATTTTAATCTTTTAATCTATATGCTGAAATTTTCAATTGTCTTCTATGTAAATAGTATAAGATAAATTGCAAATTATCAACTAATAATTAGAATAAAGTATAAATATATCCATCACATATACATAATGTTGAAATAACTTAATAATTAAATTTTATGTAAGTCATTACATTCTACTAAAATTTTATTGTAAACAAAATAAAATAAGAAGCTCCCAATCATATGAAACTTCTTCTTTAATGTATTATTTTATATTAACTCATTAATATCTACATTAGGATTTCTATATCTTCTCCTATTTTCAGTTTTCTTACCCCATTGAATAGCTTCACTAGGACAATATTGAATGCAGGCTGTACACTGTTCACAATTATGCCTCCAAAGAGGCTTGTTTACATTAAATTCTATATTATTAACCGGACAAATTCTTTCACATATTTTGCACCCACTGCAATTATCTTTAACCCAAAACTTTTTATCTTTTACATGGAGACTATCCATTATTCTATCCGTAATTTTAATAAAAATCCTGTCTATTATTCTATCAATAATTAATTTGCTTACTTCACATTTATAATCTTTTCCTTGTCTTATAATATCTGATATTTTTTTAATCTTTATCTTTTCTCTTTGAAAAACCTTATCATCTTTTTTTGCTGAACTAGGATTATAGGTAAAAATATTGTTTGCTGGCATATGAATTAAAAAGCCAGCATTAAGTATTCCCCCACAATTTTGTAATATATGCTCTAACTTAATTAACACACCCGCTGCTGCTCCACCATAAGTTGCTGCTGCAAAAATATAGGTTCTCTCATTAACTTTTAGTTTTTTTATAATTTTCTCTACAATCACCGGAAGTCGTGCATAGTACACCGGAAATACTATTCCAAGTATTGCTGAATTAACTTGTATTTCTTTTTCATCTATGAGTGAAGATATTCTACATAAATGAATTTCCCCAAGCTCATTCCCTATATCTTTTGCTACTTGAAGGCTATTGCCTGTTCCTGAGAAATACAGTATAGTATCCTTTTCTATTATCATAATAATGCCACCTCTTTTTTATATTTACTTTCCATTTTACTGAAAAGCAGATTATAAGCTTTTAGTGTTATTATAAATCGTGTACTATACTACATAGTCAAGAATTATTTTTTAGATAAATTTCCATATCAGTACAACATTCTCCGTTGTTGGATAATATGTTATCATTTACTTTTTGAAGTAATTTTTTAGTTGCTTCCAGGTCATTTATTTTATTATTTATCTCTCTTATTTTATATTCAACTATAGCTTTAATGTTATCAATATTCTGTTCTAATATCTCATCATATATCTTGGGAAGCAACATACTTATTTCCTTCAATGAAAAGCCAAAATTTTTAACAATGAGTATAAATCTAATTTTATCTATATCACCTTTTGAGTATATTCTATACCCATTTTTATCTCTTTTAGGTTCAGAAAGCAATCCAATTTTTTCATAATATCTTATAGTCTCTTTATTTATCTTTAATTCCCTGACTAAATCTCCAATATTATAAACACTTTTCATAATATATCTTCCTAATCTTATTTAATTTATATTTTTAAAACATACCTGTCCTATCCATTCCCTGAGTTCTAACCTAATGCTTTTGCTAAAATTTCTTGAACACGCTAATTTAGATTTAGGCTTACTTTTTCTTTCAAGAACATTATATTTTTTGTATTTCATAATTTTCCATAACATATGACTAAAATTAAAATACCCCTTTAAGAATAGTTTCTACATAATTTTCTAATCCTTTAACAATTCCATGTATTTCTTCAATATCACCCTTTTTCCCATAAAATATTATTCTTAAATACTCTCCAAGCACTAAACTTATACTCTTTGGATGTTCCATCCAGTCATATCTGTCAAAAGTAGTCCCATCATCAAGATAAGTATTATATGAATAAGAGATAATTTTTATGTTTTGTGGTAAATATTTTTTCAAAGTTCTATACTGTCTTCCAGCTGCATAATTTTTGGAAATAAAAATCAAACTTTTAACATTTGAAAAGTCATAGATTTCTTTAGCAAACATTACATTTTCTTTACTATTGCTTGATTTCTCTTCAAAAAATATTTTTTCTCTTGTTACTCCATACGATAAGAGTTTTTCAAAAATTACACGTGCTTCTGGTTTATTACCATAATGCCAATCTTTATGTTTACTCTTCGATTTAGATGAACCTCCTGAAATAACAATATCTTTACATAATCCTTTATTATATACTTCCAGTGATTTCTGATATGTTGCAGGATTAGTACTTCCATAAATAAAAAGTACATCACTTATACTTAAATCTTGCTCTTTACAAAATACAATATCAGTTATTTCTTTTATTTGGATATCTGTTAAATCAGGTGCTTCAGGATATTTATATGTATACATATCTTTACACCTTCCATATTTGGACTTAGTGCTTGTTCCAATAATACATTTTCCTTTTTGAGTATATAAGCACCTATTAAAAATAAAAAGCCCATAAAATAAGCCTGTGAAAAAGTATTAAATATTTCAAATATAATTTTTGATACTGTATCAACTGATTTATTTTCAATATAATACCAACCACCAATTCCACTATATGTTACACTTGTATGAACTAAAACTACTATAATAATCATAATCAATCTTATGTTATCAATAAAAAACATCCTACTCTTAGGAACATTAGATTCCACAATATTCATAAAGAACCTCCATATATATTTTAAAAAATTATTTCTATATTCATACAATAAATTTTTATTGCTGTAATATTTTCTAATATGATTTTTTTTACTGTCTTCTAGCTTTGCCATTCTAAAACATACATTTTCAAACCCACTCAATGAATTTGTAATATTAGTAAAATCTCTAAATAAATAACCTGTACAACAAGCTTTTTTATGAAGATCCAAGCACAAACTCATTAATAGAGAATCAATGGATTTATATTTCTTTTTCCCATTTTTATACTATTAATTTAGTATAATGGTCATTTATTCAATTCACTATTATAGAACATTGTGTATTATTATATTAAATTTTTATACTTAATTTTCTTATAATCATAATAATATTGAAAATAATAAGTATGAAAGCCACTAAAGCAATGACTGCATAGCATATCTTCATTGGAAAAGCCATTGATTTACCAAGTAAAAAATACATAAGTCCCATAAAAAATATGAGTAGAATAGAAATTAATAGAGATATATAGTTCATTCGTAAACTTTCTTCCATAATACATCCTCACTTCAATTTAGTTTAATACATAAATCATTTTTGTACCTATAAGCCAATATACATGAACTTATAAAAAATGATTTCAAAACAACACAATAGTAAAGAAAGTGTTCCTACACCCACTCTTCTTTTTACCTATATGCAAATCCTCAACTTCTCCATATAAATTAAACTACTCTTTAATATAATATGTACACTTAACTCTAGACTTTAAATAGTATTTCACTTTAATTTACATAACATCCTTTTAACGTAGTTTGCTCTAAAATATAGCCATCCATAGCTTTATATAGTTCATTCATATAAAATCCTTCCTGTAGATCCAATTTATCCTTCAAAGCAAAAACATGTAGTTCATAAATATGAGGTTTATCAGGTGGTGTCATGCCACCATATCCTATAGCTAACTTTTTATCTACTTTGGTTATTGCTCCACACCAACTATTTAACCCTTGAACAAAGTCATTTTTTAAAATACTTTCATTTTCTTCTATTTCTGTTTTTGTAATATTTGCAGCTATCCAGTGAATCCAAGAAAAACCACAAACAGGAACGGCATCTTTATCTTCTAAAATAAGCGCATAAGATACTGTACCTTTAGGCGAATTTTCAATTTTAATTGGCAATGAATAAGTTGGTATATTAGCTTCATTAAATTGAGTTCCTCTTTTTCCATATTTATCTTCAATAATATCATTTATTATACCTGAGCTTGTTACTTTCAAGTTAATACCTCCCAAATTATAAATAAATTATTCATCTTTTTTACTTTATTAATCATAAATATTTTTTATGATTTTACTTACAGTTTCTGATATCGAAATATCAGTTGTATCAATTTTTACTGTATCCATATTTTTATATAGTGTAAGTCTTTCAACGCTTGTATTAATAGAGTTTTCATCCCTTAAATTAAGCTGAATATCCTTAAATATTCTCTTTTGAAGTGCTTCTTTTGAACAAATAAGAGTTATCTTTATAACATCAAATTCCAAATCATTTAATTTCTGTAGTATAAGTTTAAAAATATCTTCAGTATGTATAACCCAGCTAAATATAACATACTCACAAGATGAATTAACAAGAAAATTTCTTAACATGTAGGTTATATTATTTATAACCATAGCTTTATTCTCATCATTCACAATAAAAGGATTCATCATCCAACACCAATCACCATCAAGCCATACCGAATTGTAAAGTTTTTTATTTAATTCTTTACATGTTACAGTTTTCCCTACCCCCATAGTACCATTAATTATTATAAGTTTTTTATTCATTTTAAAACTCCTAAATCATATTCTAAAAGGATTACAATTTTTTTCTTCTTGAAACAATAAACATGCCTATTGTAACTCCAAAAGAAATAGATGCGGTTCTGATAAAATCCTTATGCTGTGGCCTAAAAAAATAATCAATTCCATATATAGATGTACAGAGAAAAATAAAATATATAAGATATTTAAATATTCTATTTTTTAATAGGTTATTCATATTATTTTCTCCATTCTTATATGTGACAATCCTGTCTTAATTGAAGGAAATTCTTGTCCAACTGTTTCATAACCAAGACTGCGATATAAATTAACAATTTCTATTTTGGCATTTAATATTATCTTCTTCATTCCTGACTCTCTTGATTTGTCAGTAAGTTCCCTTATCAATTCGGAACCTATACCTTTTTTCCTATACTCTTCCTTTACAACCACTTGTGATATTTGAGCAGTTTTATCTATAATATTTAATCTTGCATACCCAGCAGCTACTATATTATTATGACAACAGACTAAATGTATACTTTCTCCTTCTAAATTATCAAACACCATATCCATTGAACAATTAAATGGCTTAAAGAAGATTCTATATCTCAATTCGACCACTTCTTTATATAAACCAGAATCATTATTAATATATAAATATTTATAGCTTGCCATAATTTGCTTTCCCTTCTTATTTATTATATACAGCTGCTACTCTCAGTCTAGTTGCTGAAATTTCTCTATCTGATATTAACATTTAGTATGTTATTATGTACTTTTCATCAGATAATGCATTTACAGCATTATCAATATCTTTATTTTTTACAAGTATGTAATCTGTATCATAGGTGGAAATAGCAAATATACTAATTTTCTTTTCTGTCAATATTGTAGTGATTGATGAAAGGATTCCAATTAGTGAAAAATCTAATGGTCCTTCAACTTTAAGAATTCTCCAATCCTTTTCACATTTTATTTCCCCAGGAATACTATCCTGAGAACACACAATGGATAATTCGTCTTCTGCTTTTGTTACAGAGTAGAATTGACTATTCTGTATCCATTCAGGAATTAATTCATCTTTATCTAATTTACAAACACCAAATTTTTCTTTTAATAATTTCATTGTTAATACTTCTTTTGACATATGTTATTTTCATCTCCAAATTCATCATAGATAATTTTCATTTTACTGGACATTTTCATCTTTTAAAATAGACATTTCGTATAAACTCCAATAGCCTGTGGATGACTTCCTTACATTCTCTAATAATTTTTCTTTTGTAAATCCTACATTTTCATAACATTTAATAGCACTGTAATTAAAATCAAATACTTTAAGGGTTATCTTTTCAAATTTCATGTCTTCAAATCCAATTCTTAATGCCTCTTTTAATGCTTTTCTTCCAATTCCCTTACCTCTATTATTTTCATCTCCAATCAGAAATCTACATATGCTGCCAATTTTATTGTTTTTATCTATTTCTCGTAATTCAACAGTTCCAATAATTTTATCTGTATTAGTAAGTCATATTTTATAAACAAAAATATTAGGATTATCTTTTTTAACATCAGTAAAAAAATAATTTTGAACCTGCCTAAGTGTTAATGGATAATTATACATAGGCCCAGCCCATTGTAGTAAGTAATCAGAAGATTTATTAACATTCCACTCCACAATTTTTGGCAAATCTTTTTTTCTATTAAATCAAGTTTTATCATTGCAATTCCCCATCCCTTTAATTACCAATAGATTCTACAATACTAGTCTCCTTCAATCATTAAAAACATTCCTGACCCATCATATTCTGATGGTCTTAGCTCGAATCCAAACTTTTTGTAAAACCCTTCTTTATTCTTTGAACTAATAAGTTCAACACTTACTTTCCAATCTTTTGGGGTTCTTTGTTTTATAAAAGACAACATATTTTCCAAAATTAAATTTCCAATGCCTTTACCTTGGTATTTGGGTAAAACTGCAACATCCTTTATATAATAAAATAAGCTGTCATCATCACAAAGTCTCCCCATTGCTATTATATTGTTATTATAAAAACACATACTGTATATAACGAATTTTCAATTGCCTTTTTTAATTGATTAACAGGCACACAGCCCCAACCGACTGAGTCTGATAAAACATAAAAATATTCTGCAGTCAAAACCCCTTCTTTAAGCTGTACCATAACTATCCATGCCCTTTTATATAATTATTTTATCACCTTAACTTCTTTGAATAAATAATCTAACATGAATACCCTTTTTTCTATTTTATTAGATTCATTTTCTTTTCAAATAAAGCTATTTTAACAGCACCATACATATATTCTTTTACAATTAGGACTATAAATTCTCTAGAAATAACGTCTCACCTTATTCATATATTTTATATACTCTTCCCCAAACTCCTTTATGCACCATCTTTCTTCTGAAAGGATAATCCAATGAGCTGATATTTGAAAAACTACTAGTAATGCAAGTAATATCAATGAACGCGTGAGCAACACGCAACCTAAAAAATAAATAAAATAGCTTACATACATAGGATTACGGGAGATTTGGTATAATCCTTTTAGATTTATTCCATTCTTTTTCGGTTTTGCAAAGTTTGATACGGATACAATACAAAGAATAACCCCTAAACTATATATGATCAGGCCTGCACAAAACCAAAAGGAGTCATTCCTGATCTTGAGAAAAAATAAATACAGGAGTATAAGAATGTTAGAAATTTGATAAAACCAAAACGCTACCTTTTCATTTCCAATTAGTGGAGGAAAGTAGGCCGCACGTTTTAACGCCTCTTTGTCTAATATGCTTAGAAGCCCGAACCTTATAATTATAATTGGTATTACTGTAAGAAATGCATTCATTATATCACCTCTCTTAAACTACCGATTTATATAAATCTAAAATAGTCATTTTCACATTATAATCTGCCAATATTAATTATATTTCACTAAATCTATCTATTATGCTCTTCGTGATAAAATCTTTCCCCTGTATTAGGATTATAATAAATTCTGAACCTTTTACCATTGTTTGGATCCACAATTATCTCTTCAGTCTTTTCAAATCCTACTGGAACATCTGATCCATGATTTTTTTTATACCTCTTGTCCCAAACTAATAATGATATAACAGCAAAAATTATAATAAATAGTTGGATTAAAATATAAAAAAATAGTGCCTTTGCCATAATTCCTAATCCCTTTCAACTATAACTGCAGTACCATAGGCCAAAACTTCACTCATATATTGTCCAATTTCGCTGGAATCAAACCTCATCATCACAATTGCATTTGCTCCCATTGCAGTAGCATTTAAAACCAAACGATCAATTGCTTGTTTACGAGCATCTTCAAGCATAGATGTATATTCGTGTATTTCTCCGCCAACAAGGCTTCTTAAACTAGCAATTAGATTTCCTCCTAGGCCTCGGCTCCTTACTAATAACCCAAAGACCTGACCTTTTACTTCCTTTACTTTATAACCAGTAATGTTTTCAGTTGTAACAACTATCATTGCACTCCACTCCTTAAAATAATTATAATTATTTCTTATTCTTTCAGCCATTATTAATATTTATTTCACATTTATTTCCTGTCTCTACAGATTCATTAAGAAATACTATGAACTATAACATATAAGAAAACTTAAAGGAAATATTAAGGAAACCTTAATATTAAAGCAACTATGTATTTCCCCATTATCTACTTGTTCTTTCCATTACCACTGTACTAAATTTATCATCTTTCAGTTTATATTCTTTATCTTCAATTATTTTAAATCCATTCTTTTTATAAAAATTTATTCCCTTAATATTATCTTTTTCAGCTTCCAAATATATAGCTTGTTTATTTTTAAAGTCCTTTAAAACACTTAAAAGCAACTTTACACCAATACCTTTCCTTTGACAATTTGAATGAACATAAAGTCTCTTCAAAAATATTTTATTTTCCTTTTCCTCTGCTGTTGCTAATCCAACTATATTGTCTGAACTATCTTTTGCAACAAGAAATAATAAATTTTTATTTTCTATCTCCAGTTTTAATTTATCAATAGTCTGTGATTCTTCTGTAATATATTTAATTGTTTCTTGAGAAAAGAATTCTTTATAAGTATCAACCCACACGTAATTGAGCAATCTTTTAATTTCACTTGTTTCATCTACACTGGCATTACTTATTTTAATCATTTTTTCTCTCCAATTTATTCAATATTATTACAATATTCAAATTCTATTTGCTTTGATAATGTCTTTCTAACAGGACAGTTCCTTACTTTTCTCATAACTTTATTTTTAATATCTTCATTGATGTCAGCATCTATATCTATTGCATATTTAAAACTAGTTTTATCTTCATTTTCTCTATTTAAATCTACTTTAACAGTAACTTTTTCATATCTAATATTCATAAACTCTAGTATCATCCTTGTTGTAATATTTAAACAAGATGCATATGCTGCTTCAAGAAAATCATGAGGTCTAAAATACTTTCCACTCCCACCTTTTTCTTCAGTAACATCTGAAAAAATCATTCCCTTTTCATTATGTATTTCTGTAATATATTTATTATCTCCACTCTTTGATATAATCATTTTTTTCATACCCTTCTTTAGATATTATATTTCCAAACTTTACCGTTGTTTACATCAAATTTTATTTTAAAAGCAGTATAAGATTATGATAACTTTTTATTACTTTATAGGTAAATAATATATTATTTATAATGTAAAATCAATAAACAAACACGTAATCCTTAGAAAAAATAAAATGATCTATTGGGACATTTCATCCATAATGTATTCGGTATGTTTTTTATTTTTTCAAAAAGTAGAAATGCTACTTTAATTAATATATAATAAAACATAAATCAATAAAGAATACTACTATATATGATATAGCATATTATTACATGCAATTAGGAGGAGTTAAATTATGATATATAATAATATTAAAATAAAAAAATCTAATACCTTTGATTCAAAGAGAAAAATAGTTGCACATGCGACTGGTGAATCCTGGATAAATATACCTCATATTACTTATACATATGAACCTGACATAACAAATTTTTATGAAGAGTTTGGTATTTTATCTAAAAAATTAAAAAGTGAAGGTAAAAAAATTTCATTTAATACTTTAATGATTAAAGTTATTGTAGAAGGTCTATTAGCTGCAAATGGCTTAAATTCCTATCTGGAATACAATCATGAAAAATGTGAAGGTACTCTGCATATTTTAGATGAAATTAATGTTGCAATTCCTTGGATTTTATCTGATGGATCACACATAACTCCTAGTATAATGAATGCTGATAATATGTCATTAACAGATATCTCTGATTACATTTTAAATTTGTCTAAGAAAATAGAAAATTCCGATATTAAAGAGATAACGGGTATCCTATCGTCAAAATTTAGTAATGAAAAACCTTATCTTAAAGGTAAAGAAAGAGAAGATTATTACAAGATTCCTGAAAATGAACGCTTAACTGAAGAAGATTTTATTTACGGAACAATTACCTTCTCAAATATTGGTTCACTATATAGAGAACAAAAGGGCGCTTTTTGTTTACTTGAAGTTATACCACCACAAGTATTTGCTATAGGACTTAGCTCAGTACAGGAAAAGCCTGGGGTATTTGTAGACGAACATGGAGATAAACAAATTGGGATTAGAAAAACACTTCCAATGTGCCTGGCCTTTGACCATAGAGCCCTTGATTTTAGCTCCATTATTCCTTTTTTGAAAAAACTTGATTCAATATTTGATGATCCAACTATTATACATCAATGGTAATTGAAAATTTATTGATTTATATTTATTAATGACAAACACCCCGGCAATGCATACTCGCTTCGGGGTGTTTTTTTATGATAGTGTAAAATAAATTCTCTAATTTATCACAGAAAGCTGTTCCTTGCTTTCCTCATATTATAATACTTACCTTCATTTTTATAAGTTCTTTGTCCTGTCCTTCTTCTACAATTATTCCGTCATTTAAAACAAGAATTTTGTCTGCATTTTTTATAATTGAAAGTGTATGGGCTATAATAATAACTGTTTTCTTTTTTTCATCAAGTTTATAATAGCCTCTTTAACTGCCAACTTTTCTTGCATATACTTAGTCTCAATAATTTTGTCCTTGAAAATGGTAAAGCTGCCAGTAGTGTACTCGCCTCATAATATTTACTTCTCAGATACTAATAAATTTCCATTATCATCTATTTTAAAATCCAGTAATTTAGAAAAATCATTCATTTTTTTGATATACTCTCTGTAGTCACTGCTTAATACTTTTAGATTTTCTGAAAATTTATTATGAAAATCAATGTTTTTCATTTTCTTTGTTAATTGCTCAGTAATCTTATGAGTTTCTTTCCATTGCCTTTGCATTTCAGTATCACTTTTCATCTTTTCTGCATATTGAAATAGTCTTTCTTTTTCCTTAATTAATCCTTTATCATCAATTGAAATCCACTTTTTCATAGATTCTTTAATAGAACTCTGAAATTTTTCAAAATCTTTATTTTCTAACTTTTTATATAAATCCTCCATTCCTTCTGGATATTCAATACCTTCAACTTCATCTAAAAACTTAATTAAATTAATCCATGCTTCTTCTTTTTCTCTTGTGTCTATTGGTTCATTTAAGAACTGACTGTATTGAATAATCATCAACCTACCAAATTTGCCAGGGAAAATCCTCTCCAATTGTTTTTTCATAAAACCTTCTCTAGTACGTTCATCCATCTCAAGTGATTTATTTAATGTGGATAACTGGCTTGTTAATTGTGATAGATTAATATTAGAATCGCTTAGTGTATTTAAACATGAATTGAGAATTACCTTACTATGATCTAATCTTTTAACTTGATCATTTATTTTTATTAACTGCTGCTGAAACTTTTCCTTTAGCATTTCAGGTTTTTGTATAATTCCCTTTATATCTTTAACGGATATATCGAATTGTCTTAAAACAGATATTTGTATTAACTTATCAATATCTTCTTTAGAATACTCTCTATAATTATTCGAAGAATTAACACAAGGATTTATTAATCCACTTTCTTCATAATAATTTATAGCCTTTTTTGTAAGAGATGTAATCTCCATAACTTCACTTATCTTCATAAAAAACCCTCCTTAGATATTACTTAAAGTATAAACTAGCACCTAAGGCATCAGTCAATAGAGAATTTTCGACTATTTTAGGTTTCTTAACAATGAGATACGTTGAATTCCACTGGCTTGTCATCTGGTTCAAGCTTCAATTCTATGTTTTTCTTGTATTAAACACTCTTCAATTTCAATATTACTAATGAAATATACTTCCTTTATTTTCCTTGGAATCTTTTTATCTACCCTACTTGTTTCATGCTGCAGTTTCATAGCAATTTTAGCTTTTGTGCATACATTTCTGCAGCTATACAAAAATAGTATGAAAGTCCAATTTGCTGATTTTCAAGCATATTTCTATGGAAATCATCTTCTAAAAAGAATCTTGCCTGAGCAGCAAATGACTTTACATCGATATTATTTCCATGATTATTTAAAAATAATTTATTCTTATACGTTTATCTGCCATACGGCTAAAAGTTATATGTTCTTTTTTCTTTTTATCCAATATAATTACCTCCAAAATCAAGCTCTAATTGTATGATAATTTATATTTATTTACTGTAGCTTTTTTACAATATTATCTATTATGCAAATTAGTATTGTAAGCCTTTTATAGGAAAATCCAATTGTTCTTCTGGCAAGCCAAGTGAACGTCCATATTTTAAGACTTTATCCCATGTATTTTTATCTTCATAATCAAACTCAAAGATTTTGTCTTTGAAAATAGCAATGATGTGTGTATTTTTCCAGAAATGCATATACCAATCTCCAATAATATGCTTAGATAATTCTCTTATTTCTTCTTTTGATACATTAACTTCATACATATGCCATCTATCTTTAAGGTTATTATGACTTGTTATATATATCTTTTTTATATCCAATCCATTTAATATTCTATTATCATTAAGGCTTTCTTCTACAATAATGCCAATATACTCTTTATTCATTATTCTCATCTACCTTCCTTCATTAACTATTACTTTATTTATATAAGTGTTTTTACCCAATCATAATAACCATCTCTAGGAGATATATCTAAAAAATTTTTAAATATTTTCTTACTTTCCTCTGATAAAATACCTTTATATATTTTAGGTAATTTAAATACAGAATCTTTATGATTATCATACCAAGTTTTTTCTGCCCAAGCTGCACCTCCATCAGTAGGGGATTCAAAAAAATAATAAACTTCTCCAATAAATGAATGTATTGCAGCTCCGAAACACATCATGCAAGGTTCTAAATTTACGAATAATTGCAATTCTTTTCTGGTTTTAAAAGAATATCTTTCTTTGTCCATTTCCAAAATGGCTTGAATTTCTGCATGTACTAAATATCTTCCTTCTTTTTTCTCAGTTGTATATGCTTTTGAAACAACATCATCACCATGAAAAATAATGGCAGCAATAGGTATCTCCCCCTTGTTGCATACCTTTTTCAGCAAGTTTTAAAACTTGTCTCATTTTTTCTTCTACAATAATTTTCTCCATTTAGTGTTAACTCCTCCTTACTCCAATTAATTCAGTTGCATAATTATCATGCATATGTATATGTATATGTAAATTCATTCTGCATCTTAAATTATAGAGATAAATTCCTGCTTAATATTAAAAATTAACTAGTAAATTCTTAATATGACTTACGAATACACATGGCAGTAAATCCATTGCTTTCTATTTCAAATCCAAATTTCTTATAATAATCTTTTTTATTAGGAGCAGCAACTAGAGTTGGATAAAGTTTACATTCCTTAAGCATATTAAGTAACTCTTTTATTATAGATGAACCAATACGTTTTTTGCGATAATTTGGATGAACAATTAGACTACATATGTATGCATGTCTTATACCGTCAGATAGTATTCTCACGTAACCAATTAATTCTTCCTTATCATTTCTTACACATATATTTCCCCATGACGTTTTAATACATTTCTCTAATTTTTCAATAGGATGTACATCCCAAGCATTTGTAGCAAGAAGCTCATTTAATTCATCACAATTCAATAATCCATTTCTTTTTATCTTGATACTCATGTAAAAAACTCCTTAAATTTATATTTCTAAAGAATATTTTCCTTTTCTAATTTGAATTTTGGTTTCTGTTAAAGATTTATATTAACTAAATCCAATATACTATTAGCATCAGACATATAATGCAAAACTAATGGTGCAAAGAATGAATACTTTAAGGCAAGATATGCAAAAATACATCCTGAAATAACTATATCTAATATTCTTGATGGCCCATGATTTGGAACATGATAAGCAGCAAAAGCAATTGAATGAACTAAGATATATAATATTTCAGCATATTTGTATCCTTAACTGAAAGTTTATTCTTTACTGCTTTCATTCAATTAAACTTAATTTTTGAAAGAATATTATTTTTTTAATTCCTTATTATTACGTTACAGGTAAATAATATACTATCTATAACGCGAATTCAATTGCAAAAGATAAAATCTATATAATAAATAGTTGAAAAATCAGTTTCGCTAAAAAACAATAAAAAAATACACCTCTTACTAGCTTTATGCTAATAAAACGTGTATCTAAAAAAAAAGGCATCACATTTCTGTGACACCCTAAAAAATTCCTACATATTACATATACCTTATTCTGCTACTTATTCATACTTATAATAATTATTTTTCTAAAACCAACAATAATTCCCAAAACATTAAAATAAGACCTAGAAATACTACTTAAACCAATGTATAATTGTTATATAGATTAAGACGTACTAAGTAGATTATGCGTATAAAGTAATAACTTCTGATAAGATGGTATTACTAATTATAGATAATCATGTAATTAATTTTATAATATTACATCCGCTTATTAAATGAATCACTATATTATTTAAGAGGTGATAAGATGTCTAATTTAAATAATGCCAAAAATCAATCTGCTATCGTTTTAAAAAAACGGTTAAAATTTTCTATACTGCCAGTTCTTTATTACAACCTATTTTTGGGTATATTTATTCTTATGCCAGTATTCATAATGATAATCGCAAAAATTCACCTTGATTTAAGGCAACGTACTATAGTTGCTCTTATAGGAACATTAATCGCTGAAATAGCAATGTACATGCTACTTATTAAATGGGTTCATCAAAGTGGTAAGTCTCTTACTGATTTAGGATGGGGGGTAAATACAAACGTATCTGCAATTATCCTCGGAATATTTTTTTCTATCGGATATATTCTGTGGACTTTCTCAAATCCACTAATTATACAAAATGCTATGGAAATAAGTTTATTTAAAATCTTTGGTGTTCTTGTTGGGATTGTAGGAGCTATTGTTGAAGAGATAGTGTTTCGTGGCTTTGTCTTAACAGAACTATCGGAGACAAAAGTTTCTATTGCTGCACAAATATTTATATCTGGCTTAGCATTTGCTCTAATACACATTGGTTTTAACATTACTGGAGTTATTATTACTTTTATAATGGGAATGGTGTTGTCAGTTATATATATTGTAGGTCGTAGGAGTTTGACCCCTTCATTAATCAGTCATATGTTAATAAACATACTTATTGAACCTTGGCTACTAATGTTTATTATAAATATGTACTCAAAAATTGTTTAACCTAATGTGCAGAATTCTCCAATCCTCTATAGGTGGGAGATGGATAGCACATTAATATAAATGGTTCGATACCATTTATATTAATCAGATTTGTATAATAATTATTATTTTAGGTATAATATAATATAAATGTTAGTTGCTCTTTGTAAACTGAATATATATGGTTGTAGGGAGAATACGAAAATGCGATAACCAAGCTATGCCTCCCCTACGTAAAATATTCAAGGCTCGTATACAGAGCATTATCGTACAGTACCCTTGGTGCAAGGGGATTTCAAGCCTGTGGAGAGTGTAGGTTACGAACTCTAGGAATCAGGAAGCTCTTACTTCTTTAAGTTAGAGTAGTTCACTGCATAACTTATTATAATAATTACGTTTTCAAAATTAATAACTTATAATTATTATATTAGGCTATATTTACCCATAAGTAATCAATTTAAAAAACACGAAATTAATAAAATTCCAAATAAAATTTTGCCAACTAAAAGACGGTACACAATGCTATAAATGTACCGTCTTTTAATATCATTTTTTTGTTTTAAATAATAGCTCTATATTCTTTGCACTCTCTTCCTGCTGTTTTATTAACACATCAATCTTTTTATGTAAATCTTCTATTATAATTTCTGACTTTAAATTTACAAGATAGTCATTAGCAGCAGTTAACCTATCTTTTTCAGATTCACGATTCTGTGACATCATAATTACGGGCGCTTGTATAGCCGCAACACATGATAATACTAAATTTAACAATATAAAAGGATAAGGATCAAATGCCTTTCTTGCTAATAAAATTGCATTTATTAATATCCACACTACAAGCACAGTTATAAAACTTATTATAAAAGGCCAGCTTCCACCAAATGAAGCAATTTTATCCGCAACTTTTTGTCCAATTGTGAGGTTTTCATCATGAACATTATTTATATTTTTTGAAATCTTTCCACTTATAAGTTCATGTATTAATTCTTCACTAATACTAGAACCATCCAAATCTCTGTCATTATCCAATATCTTTTTTACTAATTTTTCTTTATTGATTTTATCACTCATATCGATTACCTCTCTTAATTTAAAGTAATTATAGCACTTTTCAGATATAAGATAATACTATTTTAATATTAATTAACAATATTTTTTCATTTGTAACTAACAATATTTGTGTATTTCACTTCAAAGACTTTTTATATTTTTATACACAATCTATATTTTTACATATATTGTATAATTAGATATAATATATATGTGACATATACTTGAAATTTTTGTTCATTGCGAATAAATCTTATGTTAGTAAATAGCCTGCGGTTTATTTATTTTTTGTAAACTTTCATTACTTATTTTACATTTATTCCCAGAAAGGTGTATAATACTATATTGTAGAATAATTACAAGGGAGTGTTAATATGAACAACAAAACAAAGATAATGAAAAGAAAAGGATTATCTAGAATCATTACAGCCTGTATTATCGCAGTAGGTATAGGCAGTTTATTTAGTGGTTGTGGCTCCACTACCGCTAGCAAATCTAGTAATAGTACCAATACTGCAAACACCACTGCACAAACTACAAAAGCTACTACTACATCGAATAATAATACTGCAACAGATAATAGCTCAAATAATAGTAGACAAGCTAATAGTACAAATTCAACACCACAAAATACTACTTCAAATACTACATCTACTAAAAAACAAACATCATCAACAGTGAATAGTAATCCAGTTGTATACTATTTAAAAGGTAGTAAAACATATTATTTAAGTAAAACAGATGCGGCTTTAAAGAAAAGTAAAAACATATTAAGTATTACCTTAAAACAGGCTAAAGTAGCAGGTATGCATCAATCTACTTCAAAAACAAGTTAGCATATTGTCTATAATTCACTGAAAGTAAGTCTTATGTTTTCAATTCATAAGGCTTATTTTTTGCTCTTATATAATATATTATATCAAATACTTCTATAAAATATCACAAACAAAAGGAAGTGAGATCTAAAAATCCTTCAAAGCCATTTTTGAAAGTCACGTCATCTTCTACTAACATTTTCATCTTTCTTTGCATATAGCCACTTACACCACCTTTAACAAAAAGAAAAAAAGACACATTATATTATTTTTCATAATACAACGTGTCTTCTTCCATTTATTAATATTTTATACTAACTAAGTGGTCTAAACCCTCTTATCTTGAAGTTTCTTCAATAGCAACTGCTACTGCAACTGTAGCTCCAACCATTGGGTTGTTACCCATTCCGATAAGACCCATCATTTCAACGCATTTTTCAGTTTTAATCCTTGAAACCTGCATTATTCCTAACTTTGCGAACGCTACTTTGGAAAAACAAAGCCACGTTATTTATTAATTTTATTATACCAAATTATAAATTGAAAAGTAAAGATATTTTTTATACATATCTTAAATACTCTAAAAAATAAAGTCCCTCAAATTTGAGGTAGTACAAATTTCTGACCACCTATGAAAAAATAAGGATATCCAATTTTAGGACACCCTTTAACTATCAAGTGTAAATAATTCCTCTATTGTAGTATTTAATAATCTAGCAAGTTTCATTGCTAATTCTAGCGTAGGATTATATTTCTCATTTTCAATTGCATTAATAGTTTGCCTTGTAACTCCCAAAGTATTTGCTAAATCCTCTTGTCTATACCCTAATTGTTTTCTTAGCTTTTTTATATTATTTTTCATATTTATACCCCTTTTACTTTGGAAAAAAATGAGCAAGCACGCCCAAAATTAATATGATTAATATAGTTCCTATAAAATAGTGAATGATAGCTTTACGTCCATTTATATCGCCCATTTTCCATTTAGAAATTTGGCTTATAAAGAAATAAATTAAATTTGACATAATTAAGATAAAAAAAGCAAGTGAAGGCTTATTTGTATGAGTGAAATCATAGACAGACCATACTAATAAAGAAACACTGGTAAAAATGTGACTCCATTTGATTGCGTTTAAATTAATGCTCATTTCCATTTCATCCATTTTTTTCATAAAATCATCTCCCAAAATGTAAAATATTATTTACATTTTCATTTTAACAATTACTATATAAAATGTCAATAACTTTTTACATTTTATCATTTAAATTATGTAATGTAGTATATTAATTCCCAAAACATTAAAATAAATCCTAGAAATACTACTTAAACCAAGGTATAATTGTTATATGCATTAAGACGTAATTGTTTAATTTTGCGAATCAGTATGTCAGTATGATACTATAATTAAAATTAAAGATATTTGGGGAGATGAGAAGGTGTTAGAACAGAAAAATGTTGGCATTTTACTTTTTAATGAAGTTGAGGTATTAGATTTTGCTGGTCCATTTGAGGTGTTTTCCATTACTACATATACCGAATGTAATCAAAAACCATTCAAAGTAACTACAGTTGCCCAAACAAAAGACTTAATAAAGGCTCATAATGGGTTGAAATTTCAGCCTGATTATGATTTCTATGATGCTCCACAGTTTGATATTTTAATTATACCTGGAGGATATGGAGCAGAAGAAATTGAAATTCACAATCCAAAGATTATAAACTGGATTAAGAAAAATATGAATAATGTCTATATAATGGCATCTGTATGTACTGGTGCATTCTTATTGGCTGAAGCTGGCTTATTAGATGGGAAACAAGCTACAACACATTGGATGGACATTGATAGGTTAGAAAAGGAATATACTAAAGTTAGAGTCCAGCGTAATGTTAAGTTCATAGATGAAACTCCTATTATTACATCAGGTGGCATATCAGCTGGAATTAATATGTCATTTTATATTATTAAAAAACTTTTAGGTGAAGAAATAGCTAATGCTACAGCTAAAAGGATGGAATATGATATTAATATCTAAAGTATTTAATCAACGATAATATTTCGCATCCTTCTAAAATTACGTAACAATTATAAAGTCGAAAAAAAAGGGGTATCACCATTTCTGGCGACACCCCCTTATATATTTATTTTACTTCTGTATCAATCTGTGGACTATTTAATATTCCCATTAACACTAATAACTGCAATACAGCATTAATTATATCGTTATACTGTGTATCTACAACACCAACACCTGCTGAATGTAATAAGTATAATACAAATGCTCCAATAGCTACCCAAAATGTTTTAGATTTAAGATTTTTAATTAATATTTGTTTATTCATTTTACATTACCCCTTTATTTATTTTTATATAAATTACACTCTAATTCTTTTTCTTGTAATGATCTTTGTGTTTCAATAACTTGATTAATATAATGTTGCTTTTTACAATATAAAAATATATTAAAAAAGATAGAAACACCTAAAATTATTTCTATCATAATATCATCTCCTATGCTTTAAACCATCCTACTTTTAAGTCATTCAAAAGTGTATTTATGGTATTTACTCCTACGATTCCATCTGCTGAAATGCCCATTATCTGCTGATATTTAACCACTGCATTATAAGTCTGTTGTCCAAATGCTCTATCAATTGAGATTCCATCATTTATTAATATCTTCATAATGCTTTGTAGTAATTTAACTCGAGGGCTATTCTCCCCCATTCTAATTGGATTCATTTTTACATCCTCCTGTATATTATTTATATTGATTGATGGTTGTGGTGCAGGATTTACATTATTACCATTTAGTAAAATATTTTCATTAAAGTAATTTACATCACATCCTCCATCCACACCATTAACATGTCCACTTTCGGTAAACTGCCATGAAATATTAGGGTAATTCACTGGTGGATTAGAACTATATTTAGCTATCCAAAGTTTCAAATCACTTCGTATATTTCCTCTCAAAAAATCATTATAGAAGTATTCACCTGTATAAATACCCACTTCATATCCTGCTTTATTAATTATGGCAACAAATTTATTAACATAATCTATTGCCATTCCTTTAGTCCACGACCAACCATAACTAGCTGGTGGCTGTTCTATATCAAGGAATACAATTGTATCAAATTTATATCCTTTAATATAATTTAAAAAATATTGAGCTTCATTTTCTACACCATGTTTACCAGCAAAATGATACACTCCCATTTTAATGCCTAAAGATCGAACAGTATTATAACGATAAGATAAATACTTATCTTGATAGAAATTAGCTTCTGTAGCTTTATTAATTAAAACCTGAACACCGTCTTTAGCAACTAAGTTCCAATTACTAACATTGTTAGCTGAATTTAAATCTATTCCTTTCATATATTTACATCTCCCTATTTAAAAAAATAAAATTTTTATCAATACTCCTGCCATTCCTCCAAGAACAGCAAGTAGCATTTTATTATATAATTTTATTAAACCATCAATTTTTTCACATAGCATTCCTATGTTGTCATCATGTTTAATGTCTTTTTTTTCTAAGGTACTAAGTCTTTCCCCATGATTTTCTAGTGTTTCTGTATGTTCGTTAATTTTTAATTCTACTATTTCATTATTCATATCACACCTCCTGATTTTTTGCATAATAAAAAGGACTAGATTAATAATTAATCTAAGCCCTTAAATTTAATATTCTTATTTCTCTTCACTAGGCTTATGAGAAACTATCCAACCTTTGCCATCATCACTTGAGATAGTAGTAAAATACTTATCATATTCATCTTTTGTTACACAAGCGTTTTTACAATATTATGTTTCAAACTCTTCTTTACTCATGACTTTAACCTCCTATCTTAACTCATTAGTAACATACTTTCCTTGGTAAATAGCTCCGACATCATTAGGATGTAAACCGTCAGCTGTTAAAGTACTTAAATTCTTTTTTGATATACCACTAAATCTATATTGGTCTATAACTCTTAAAGAGTACATCTCACCTATATTTTTTATTGCATTAACATAATCAATTAATTTAGCACCTGCTGTATTTGTATAGTTAACATCATAGCTTGAATTATCCCTTTGCAATGGTGTTAATAATATAATTTTCATAGTAGGACTTTGACCAAGCATATATTCTATAGCATCTCTATACGCACCATAAAAAGTATTTGTATCAAAAGTAGTATCTCCCATTACACCTAAAGTTCCTAAAGGAACATTAAGTTTAAAGTCATTAGTTCCAGACGCTATAGTTACAAAATCATAATTAGTAGTAGCAAAGTTTTTTGTTTTTATTGTTCCATTTGTTCCCACACCACCATTTTGGGCTGTACCATTTGCCATCGGTGTACCTGAGATAGCAAAATTATCATATGCTGTCAATACAAGTGCCTGTTTTACATATGCCGTATATCCTCCATTTGTTGTTAAATAGCCAACTGTGATACTATCTCCAAAAGCGACGCCTCTTTTTCTATACCATTTATTAGTAAGTCTTCTTAAATCGCCGTATCGTTCAATTTCTGTAAATCCGAACATTAATAAAACCCCTTTCCTTTAAAGTGAAAAAGGCACTGTATGTGCCTTTCTAATTATAAAAAGTTATCGATTTGTACAGGTGCAAAAGTAGAGGTTCCATGTAACCCTGGGGAACTTGATGAAATATCATATACATCCCTACTGACCCCATAATTATCAAACCCATATATTGTGTTAGAAGTAGCACCACTTATAGTTTTTGAAACATTGAAAATGCCTACTCTTGCAGCACCGCCATTCTTTAATGTTCCATTATAATATAATCCTTTCAAGTATACTGGAAAAGTAGTGTTATTATTTTGCATAGCTGTTAATAAATCAGCATCAGTTCCAGTGCTTGAAGAGAAAGTTTCATTTACTCCGTTTATACTCATTGTAGTTGTAGTGCCATTCATAGTAATAATTACATCATAAGTCGTATTTAAAGCCAATGCTGTTGTGCTTATTCTTTGTAATATAGTTCCTCCTGTTGCTTGTCTAGCTTCAAATACTAATAATCCTGTATTCCTCACATGTAAATCCCAACCTTTAGGATTAGATGATACGTCATCTTCTGTATGTGATACTATCATATGAAATACTTCAATACCGCCAGTTATACCAGCAATTAACCTAAATTGTACATGTATAGAAAGTGAAGTTGCACCTAAGAAATTAGCTAATTCAGAAGGAAAAGAAACATAGCTATTAACTGGCATATCCAGCATACCATTTTCATCTGTCTTATTACCTCTGACATAGCTTGTTGAAGCAATTACAGAATCGGCAATAGACATTCCTTTTGTTCCATTTCTTCTAAAATCATTGCCTTCAATAGTTGAATAGTTTAATGCTCCCCCACTCATAGATAATCCATACTGTTGTGTCTTTGTAGCTTGGTCATCTCTAGCATAATTACCTTTTATCTCTAAATGAGTTTTAGTGCCAAATAAAGCCATTCCACTTCCAGTATTATTTATAAAATAATTATTTATATAACGACCTCCAGATATTTGAGCATTTGAATCTTTAAATCCATTTCCCCCATTGTAAGATAGTGTATTTCCCATTACCTTTAGTGTTCTGAAATAAGTTCCTGCATCTATATATAATCCTTCTAAAGCATTATTCTTCATATCACAGTTAACTACAGATACACCTTTTTGAGTATGGTTATCACCATCTCTACCTAAAACTAATCCTTCTGCACCATTATCAGAAAAAGTACAAGTATCAATTTTAAATGTTTCTGAAGTAACATTTCCTCCAACATAACCACCCATAGAGGTGTTATCTGAGAAAGTACAGTGTCCTATTGTAATGTTTTTCCAGTTTACTAATTCTGCATGCCCTGCTTTAGCATCAAAATACATACCATGCTTATTACCAAAGGATTGAACACCTATGATTGAGATATTATGACCACCTCTAACACCTATACCAGCAAATCTACCATCTCTAGTAACACAATTAGCTATAACTACACCTTTTGCTTCCTTTGTAAATGTTGCTGGGTCAAACAAAGCCTGATGCTCTAAGAATATACCATAATGCCCACACTGTTCCGTTACACAGTCCGAAATAGTAAAGCTTTCGTCATCAAGAAGTCCTGTTCCTATACCAATTCCCGCTCCTCCTGGTCCAAGTTCAGCTGGTCTAGTATCACCATTTGTCCATGCTTCTTCCCATTGTCTACCACATTCAACACAATGAATATTGTGAATATGAACGTTGTGTAAGAAGTCAGTTCCTAGTGCTGTAGATGGAGTACCTAACAATTCTAAATTCATAAATATGCCATTTCTAACTTTTTGAAAATAGAATGCTTTTCCTTTATGTGAATAAGGTGTAATAGTCATTTCATATCCATCTACGGAAAAATCTCTATACGTAAAGTTTTCAATATAATCTCCTGCTATCAGATCAGCAGGTTTATACCAAAATAATGAATATGGATTAGTGCCTTTTATTTTAAATATAGTCTCCCCAACACCTGCACCTATTACACTAACTCCAGACCTACCTATTATTGAATATTCATTTGTTCCATTCTGACCCATATAGAAAGTTTTTCCTGAAACTCTTATATTGCCCCTACCCATTGTGTTAATAGTATCTTGTAAACTCTGCATTAAAACTCTATTTGATTCTGCCTTAGTTATATCATTAGGTACTCCACCTTGTTGTTCAAAGTCAAACCCTAAATGATCTAATCTAGCATCTTTATTTACTAAATTACTTTGTAAATCCGTAAATCCCTGTCTTGCATTTGTTAATTCTGTTCTATAATTTGCAAAGTCTGTTACTTCTACTAGTGCTAAGTCTAAAGCCGTAAATTGGCTACTTGATATAATGGTTCCATCATTTAATTCTCCCTTTCTAGCAGTAAAAGCAAAAGCATTAGATGATAGCCTTCCGTCTGTAGCATCAAAAATCTCAATTTCTGCGTTGACTTGTCCTACTGCTGCAAAGGCTTGATTAGAAATAACAACATGCATTTTTCCATTTATAGCGTCATCAATTATTAGATTATCAAACACCGTAGTATCATCTGATTTTGTAAAAGTGATTTTTGCAGTGTGTCCAGTTAAATCTGCTGGCGTTGTATCAATTACTACATTAATATTTAGTTGTATAGATTTACTATCTCCAACAGTTGCCCTGATCGGTTCTATTTTACTATTGTTTCCCTTAAGGTCTAAGGTCGCATTATATGGTATTATCATTGTATTACCTCCTGTTTTAAATTTTTATTTTTATGTATTAAAAAAACACCCTATAATTAGAGTGTTTTATATGCTATCTATTTTTCTTAGTAATTTTGATTGATTTAGATCTGCTGGACTTGGATATTTAATATTGGGACATAAATCTATTCCCACTGATTTATAAGCATCAGCTACTAATGTTGAGCATATATGACTTTTAAATGGTTCTTTATAAGGTAATATAATATGTAAGCTATATCTTATTGCTTCAATTAAAATAAGCAAGTAGTCATAATGTGTCCCTACTTGCTTATTTAAGTATTCTTTTATTTTTTGTCTTTGTCCATCTGTTAACCTATCACATGTAAATATATCTAATTGATTTTTATACTTGTCTATAGGTACATATCCTGTCTTTTTAAAACCTTCTGCTTCTATAAGCTTCCCATCTATGTATGTTGTTGCATGGCTGTACATACTATGTTCAAAACCTTCTATGGCTTTACTTATCCATTCTATGCCCTTATCTAATCCAATGTCTCCATTTTTATATTCCATAACTAATACCTACCAACTAATAGCATTAACTTCATCTGCTGTAGTTGCGGAATTAATTTCAGATAATAAAGTATGTAGCTTTGTTTCAAGTGGTATCTCAAAATTTGCTATATCTTTATACAACTGTGTTAATTGCTCTTGTGTAAATTCAATAGCACTTCCATCTGCTGCAAAAATAGTAGCAGGATAAGTAATAATATTTGCACTCATGCTCATTAAAACTTTCATAAATTTTGTTTGTGAAACTTCATCATATGCATAATTTACCGCAGTACCACTTGCAGAAGAAGTAAATCCTGCTATAACTGCATTATTATAGTCATTTCTTATTTCTATCGTTTTAGTTTGTTGTACCTCTTGTAGCGTTGGTACATATAATTTGAATATATCTGTTATATTTTGTACTATTCCACTAAAAGGTAATTTAGTCATATCTACAATATATTTACCTTGGTTTTCCATCAATATCTCTAATATATTATCTGTTGTTGGAATAGAACCATTAGGAATATTACTTCCATGAATTTCATCATTATAGAATCCTAATATTGCACCACTTGTATTGTTAAAATTTACATAATTGATAATTTCACCCCCCTAATATCCTATTGCAAAAAAGTGACCCTTTGGAATACCACTAACATTACAAGAACTATTAAAGTTTCCAGTAGTTAGGTTGGCAACACTTACTGACGCTGCGCTAGTAGCTTCCATTGTTGCGAACACATGCCAACATTCATTTGGAAAATTTGTTAAAAAAGCTGTTGAGCCATAACTTCCTTGTTGAACACCATTTGCAACCCATTGGAGCATTAAACCGCAAGTGAATAAAATATAACCAGAACTACCTAATACTAATGATTTATATATACTTCCTATTCCTGCATTTGCTCTTCCATCTGTAATATTAGCAGTATTAATAGCACTTACATTATTACCTACAAATACATTTGCTATAACTATTTGAGTAGCTGTAGGCAATGGAACTGTTGGAGAAGAACTTGGGGTACCCATTACTGCCTTAATTGTGGTTGTAGCAGAGCCAAGGTCTACGTCTACTACTATAATATCGTATCTATTGTATCCGCTTGCATTACCATTTATAGGAACACTTATAGGAGAACCATTATTAACAAAATACCCATTTAACATACAAGAACCAGCTGCAACATTCACAGTCATGTTCGGCGTACTATTTTGGGTAACAGCTAATGCACCTCCTGAAACATTAAATATACCGTTGGACAATAAAGCTTGCCAAGGTGCTATTAAATCTCCAGAATTGTAGGCAATACCATCAAAGAAATTAGTTTTTATTGTCATTTATACACCATCCTTTCTAAATCTTTTATTATATTTTATATAGTTTTTTCACTGGTGGCTGTCTCTTAAATGCCACATTTCCGAACGTTATATCGTATATTCCATTAGTTTCCGTATAAACTATATGTGTAATCCTCATCAATTTACTAAAATTAAAATACGGAATTAAGTTAACGGTTACACTATCCCCAACTTCTATATTGCTAAAAGGACACATAGTGCTATTTATAGCCTTAATGGAAAAACTATTGGAAGGGAAAGACATTTTGGCTAATGCCCCATTTACAGCATTAGTTAAATCTGTTTAGGAATTTATACTATTACTGGAACTATAAGTTCCTTCCATAAGTCCATACATGCCGATTGATGTATCATCCTGTGCTGTAGCATTAAGTACTGGACTAGATATTTCTGAATATATACTATTAGCCATACTCATTATGTCTTGTGCTAATGTGGGGACTTTAATAATATTATCTGCGTCTCCACCATATGTTAATGAATAATAAGGTTTATCCGAACCCTTTCGTGTATAGAAATTAAATTTTCTATCTACATCTACATTAAAATCGTAGTTGAGATCAGCTGCAAAACTTTGTATATTGGTTATTAAATCCTCTGTATTTGTTACTGTTCTAGTAGTTGCTATTGCTGTATTATCTATATTGCCTATAGTTACAATAGTGGATGGTGTAATTGCATTGGCATCGTTTATCATTTGTGTAAATAATGACCCATAGGTAAGATTCGTGTAAGTTTTTGCTCTCATTCTCCGCCACTTTAACAGTGATAAATTATCTATGCAATTAACCTTTACAGCTTGATCATTAAAATTCAATCCACTTATTTGACCGCCCCATTTTACAATTCCAGTATCACCATCACAAATCTCTATTAAGTTTCTAAACTGTAAATTTATTTCATTACATTTGTTATTTTCTAAACCAATAGAAAAAGACGCTGTATCTATGTCATTAAGCGTCCAGCCATATGTTAAATCATTATTAAAAATATCAATTTCATCCAAAATATTATGATTTTTATCATAAATTTTCAAATAATCCATCTCTATAACCACCTACTTTGTAAATACACTAGGCAATGTGATTTATCCGACTCAGAACTAGAACGAGTAAAAGCAAAATAATTATATTGTGGTTCACAATTTATCCAACCAATACTAGTTTTTAATCCCATATTTCCAATTCCATTTAAATAAATACCTCTGTTTTGTGGTGTATTGTCTATTACTAAAGTATCATTATCATTTAAATTTACATTTAAACTTATACTTTGCCCTGTTGTTGTATTTGTAATAGTTGGATTACTACAAGCACCAATTATGGTTATAATCGGATATGAAATTACATTACCCATATTTTGTATCACTTCATTTTCTGACGTAGTTCCACCTGTGTTAAATGGAATTATAACTGGCGGACGGAATCCATTATTGCTTTGTGGCTGTAACCAAACCGGATCAACACCAGTTAAATACATATACGGGTCGGGCATAGTTAATTGTAAACTGATCTTTTGGCTATTAAAATTTGTATCAGCTATTCTACTACTTATTTCTACATTGCAAATAACTTGATGAAAACCGTTTATAGTTATAGTTAATGCTTTTAATCCGTTAGAATATAAAACATTATTTAATTGAGTTATTTTATCTGTATCACTAGTTTTAATATATCCGTTCATTACTAGAGTTTTTTCTTTAATTTTTGACCTATTATAGCTTATTCCATCTGTATAAAGGTCATTTGTTATAATGTCTTTATTAATGTCAAAAAGACCTAATACATTAAAGAAGTAATCATTTGATATTAGGTCTAATCCATTTAAATTAATTTGTGTAATATCCAATAATTAACACCCCCCTTATGTTAACGGTGCCATAAATTGCAATTGTTGCAATGTGGTCTGTTCATCACCCTTATCTTGTACATTCATGTTGTCAACATATATGTTTACTGACTTGTTATTATTATTAGTTGTTGCTGAAGGTTGTTTATTAACCTGATTACTAGTCAAAGCCTGTATTGCACCTGTTAAGTTTTGAAGAATAGCTGGTGTATTTAATAATGCTGTTGTATTAATATTATTTAATACTCCATCTCCACCATTTGACCAACCTAACTCAATACCTCTTTCGCCATACATATGTAAACCTTTTGTACTATTTAAAGTACCATCAGCATAACCTTGATATGCTCCGCCTGCCATAAGTGACTTAACTCCTGGTACATTATTTACACTACCGTATCTACCAATCATATAACGTATAGCTGCAATTGCATTATCAATAGGATTTAATATATTGTTATGTCCAACCATCATGTATTCTTTGAAAGTTGGGTCAATAACTTGCATCAATCCTTTACTTGGTGTTCCAGCCTTTGCATTTGAGTCCCAGTTATTAACTGAATTCGGATCTCCACCAGATTCATGTTGTGCAATTTGTAATAATGCTGGTAATGTGCTCATACTTTGCCCTGTAGCTTGTATAGCTTGTGTTAACCAATCAGTTACATTTCCACCCATTGAGGTTTGTACAGAACTCATAACACTGCCACCCCAACCTTTTACAAAAGACGTTATATCGTTTTTACTGAAGCCATTTATTAACCCTTGTACTAAATGTCCACCAATATCATACATTACTGTTGAAGGACTATGTATTCCGAATATACTCTTAAAAGTATCAACAACTTTACCAGCTACACCTTTAACCGTATTTACAATATCATCTTTAGCGTGCTCTAATCCATCCATAATAGAATGTATTAAATCATGACCCCAAGACATAGCAGTTTGACCCATACCTTTAAATACTCCACCTATAGAATCCAGAATATCGGAAATTATTTTCTTAGCTCCACCAAAAACATCTTTGACTATATTACATACATCATTCCAAGCTGCCTTCCAGTTACCATTAATTAAATCCATTGCTAATTTTAGGATATCCTCAATTACGTGTATAACTGTTGAAATAGTATCCTTAATTAAATTGAAAATTGGTGGTACTATATTTTTGATAATATTCCATCCTAATTCCCAAATTGGTTTCAAAATAGCCATAGCTACTTTTATAACTGTTACTATATCATTCATTATTGTCTGTATAGTTTGAGAAATTAAAGGCCAATTAGCTTGCACCCACTGAACTACTTGTCCCATTTGCTGAATTATAAATGTTAATACTGGCTTTAATATAGTATTCCAAATAACCTGTATTCCTTTAAATGCATCCTGAATAACAGCATAAATTTGTGGCCATACTTTTTTAGCAGTATTTTGTAAATCATTCCAAATTATCTGTAAATCTGTAAAGAATTTAGATACATTTTTACCTGCTTGTGAACCAAATGCTTTTGTAAATGCATCTGATAGAGCCTGTGGCAAGGACATACCTTTCTTCATATCTCCAGTAAATGTGTTAAATATAATAGATATATTTTTGAATACTCCATTTAAAAATGTTTGTAAGCCTCCAAAATTTTTATTATAGGCTAATACTAATAATCCAATACCAGCTATAACTCCTGCAACTGGTAAGGTTAATCCACCTATTAGACCTACTATTCCTTGTACAGATGGTCCGAGTATTCCAATAACCTTCTGAAATAATGAAAATCCACCAATTAAAGTTCCAATAACTGCTACACTAGATAATATTACTGCTGACATTTGTGAGTGTGCCTTTATAAAATTAATTACTGGTGTAATACCCTTATTTATAGTTTCCATCATATTAGTTAACACTGGTAATAATGCTGAACCTATCGCTGTTTTCATACCAGCCATATTATTAGATAGTATTTTCATCTCTCCTGCATACGTATTCATTTGAGCTTGAGATGACCCACTAAATCTTTTATTAACATCATCTAATACCTGTTGATATGATATACCATTTTTAACTTGTTCTTTTGTTACTATGCCTAATTTCATTAATTGAGTATATTTACCGTTATAAGCTTGTGCTAATAAATTACTTGCACTCGTTAAATCCATATTAGTTCCTGCTGCCAAATTCGATAAGGCACTTGTAGATTTTAACGAATCACTGTATTTCATACCTTTCATTGTTAAATTATCTAAAGCATTTTTTGCTTCACCTGCACTATATGTAGACATTTTAGTTATACCACTAGTAAAATTATCAATGTCTTTTTTGGTATCTTGAAAAGCAATTCCTTGGTTTTTCAATAATCCTTGTAATTGTACGGTACTTTGTTGTGCTGCCGATGCACTTTTTATTGCTCCGTCTAGGTATCCAAAAGCCATAATTCCGACTGCACCCATAGCTTCTCTTGTAGTATCTAGTCCACTTTTTAAACCACCCATAGCACCATTTACATTATCTTTAAGACCTTGCATGGATTTATTAAATCCTTCAGTGATCGCATTAATAGGTATATTAAGTGCTAATCCATTATCTGCCATTCATTTACTCACCTCCATTTTTAAAAAAATACATAAAAAAAAGACTACCTATTAGCAGTCTTACTTGATTACTTGATTTTCTTTATTTGTTTTATATGACTTATATGCTTTGTATAATCGTTTTGTAACATATATTGTACCTTGATAGCCTAATTTTAATATTAGAATAGAGAATTTTATAAAATATTTAAAACAATTGTAAGCTAACTTACAAGCTAAAATTGTCATTTTCCATAAAATTTTAAAGGGTAATTTAATAATCTCTCCTATCAATAGGATACCACTAACTATTAAAAAAATACCACCCATATTATTGACGTTCTTATTTCTACTTACCTTTGCAAGTCCACCTAATGCAGCATATTCAGCTACACCACTTGATTTCCTTTTCTTCATAATATTCACCCCTCAATATCATTATATATTTTCTGCCAAAATTTACAACTTATTTTATAATCTTATTATATCATTATGTCCAAGGACTTGCAAGGACTATTAAAAATATATATAATATTTTTGAGGTGAAAATATGTCAAATAAAGATTTAAAAAATAGAACACCGATTTCTAACGCAATTAATACTAAATTATGGAATGAATTAAAGGAATACTCTAAACAAACTGGTATACCTATATCAAAGTTACTAGATAGAGCAATAGAATTATACCTAGAGTCTACTAAAAAATAGTAGACTCTTATAATCCTATATTGTCATATCTTGCAATTGTTTCTTTATTATCCTTTTTGAGCATATAAATTTTATAATCCAACCAAAAGAATATATCCATTTCATCTATTTCGTTTTGTGTGTACCAAGGCTCTTTATATGTATTTTCCCCATCACTTTTAGTTACCCATAACAAACTATCATATAATTCATAAATAAAATCCATTGGTTTTGTGGGAGATTCATTTTTACTATCTCCCTCTAAGCGTTTTTTCCTGATAACTCTGCTAATTGGTTAGCTTTATTTTGTAAATTTCCTGTAATTTTTTGTATACATTTCTGATAAAAAGGTATAAGTTCTTTGGATTCTATCCCATCATATAAATCGTCAATTGTAAATTGTTTCCCAAATATATCTACCATAAAGTCTACTATTTTATCTAATGATTCTACACCTATTTGTTTACCTTCCATTTCTTCGCTCATAGCCATTGCATCTCTTAATCTACGACCTCCAATAAAAGGTGCTGTAAAAGTTTTTTTCTTATCATCTATCATTAATGTTATCTTCATATATAACCATTCCTTTCAAATTTAATTTTTTATCTACTATTAATTAACATAGGAGGGAAATTAATCCCTCATTTGTGCTATAGTATTATACGGATGCGAACCAAGAAGTTGATACATCTGTATATCCTTCTGCGTCTTCATCTTTTATTGCTTTCCACTGTCCATCAAAAATACGTGTAATTGCTGAACCGTCAAGGGTTTCGTCCTGTATTTTAACAGAATTGTTAACAGTTGAACCATCATCTTTTATATCCTGAAATTTAACCTTTAATAATTTTATGTATCTATAATGGCCATTTACCTTTTGTCTTCTGTACATGAGACACACATATGGTGCTTGGTCAAATTTTCCAAAAGTCATTCCACCTTGACTATCAAGTTCATGACCCAAAAGTTCCGCATAGATCTCAATTGGGAGTGACTCTGTCTCTACTGAAACTTTTGCATCTGTAACCATATAAGCTTGTTCTTTTAGAAATCCGTCTCCATAAAAAGACCCACTGGCCACCGTAGGATCTGCACTAATTTGTACTGCTGCTCCTAGTGGTTTTGGTGTACTATATGTTGCCCCTGTTTCATCATCTTTTGTTTGTACTGCATAATATAATTTATCTATACTTATAAAATTGCTCATTAAATTTATTACCTCTCTTTCTTTTATAAAAAAATAAAGCCCTTAAGTTTCCTCAAAAGCTTTTTTGTATCGCATACTATAATGATTTATTTGTGTTACAGTTTCATAAAGATTGGCGAATGTTATTCTCCTATAACCATTATCTCTAAGTGCTTTATCTACATTACTATAAATAGAAATTAATTCTCCAGTATTAGGATTGGCTCTTTCCCATACATCTACTGTATATTCAATATCTTCAATGATACTTTTACCATCCTGGTATTGCATAGCATTATGATTACTGTCAAAATATGATATGACTGGAAAGAAATCTGCTGGAACTCCTTGACCATTTGTACTTGCTGTGACAAGACTTTGCGGATATTGATATTCTGTTGAAGCAATAGCATTCAAAATAGTGAATATTTCTGTATTATCTTGCATCTACACCACCGCCTTTGCCACATAGCTTAATATAATACTTTGAATTTGGTCTTGGCTATTAAAAACGCTTGGATACATAAAAGGTTTTGCCCTCATTCCTTGTGTAAAATTTAATACACCTGTATTACTAACATAACACCAAGGTGTCTGTCTTCCATCACCATTGACAGCATATATTCCAGTACCATATTCTAAATACTTCGCATAACTAGCAGAACAATAAATCATAGCACTATGTGTTAACTCTGGATTCATTCCACTACCTATACTAGCTTCTAATAATCCAGTGTGCTCCCACATTTCTTCACCTTTTTCATTTACTGGTGGATTATTTGTAAATATACTATTAGCAGTTTGCTTGGCTTGTCCTTCACAATATAAGGCTGATTTTAATAATCCTTGATCTACTGCATTATTAATTTCTTCTGTTTTAGCTTGTACTCTATTAAGCCAATCATTTAATTCATCATCTATTTCACTCATATACCCACCACCTTAGATAAAAAAAGTTCTACATGTTTTGTATATGCAGAAATAGAGTCTATTTTATACTGGCTTCCATTTATAAGTAGATGCATTGAAGCATCTAAATTAAAATCTTTACAAAACAACCAATTTGAAGTACTGTCTGTGATACCATAAGGTTTGTCTTGTACATTATACCTATAAGGCTGGAAATTACCCTTAAAAGTTCTATCTGGTGTGTTAGGATGAAAGTTAGGTAATTTTTGTCCATTTGCATTAACTGTAAATATAGGAATTAATACTCCTACTGTAGTAGTTGCTAACATACTATCACACCCTTACTTTCTTATATCTATCAAGCACTAGCTGAACATCGGCAGGTAGTGACTGGGCATTATTTTTATAATAAGTTTGTTGTACATATCCTTCTCTTTCCATCTCAAGACCAATTCTTCCTTCTCTGGAAATTGTATACTCTAATGCAACTAATTTTGTTGATGCTAACATTAGGTCACTTGGTATCTGGTCTTGTGTCCATCCTGCCGTATAGTCTACCTCAACATAGCTTTCTTCTTTCATGGCATACATAGTTCTACCACTCATAGTTACATACTTCATATCAATCATTTCTATATAGTTTGGATAAATTCTATAAGCTCCTGTCATATCGTCCTGTGTTAGTACAATATCTAATACATCATCACTACTTCTTCTAATTTGTTGTACACTAACAATTGGATAATTATAAACAAATACTTTATGATTGATCCTATGTTGTTCCGCTGTGTAAGTAGCTAATTCAAAATGTCTATGGCAATAATTTTCGATTAAATCCTGTATACTTCCTATTAGCAAAGTTAAAAATGAATCCTCTGAACCATCTGTAATTTGTAAATAACTTTTTACATTATCTAATGTTGTAAGTGACATATGTCATCACCTACTGACTTTTCTTTGGTGATTCTATTGCCGTACTTTCTAAACTAACTTCTTCTGCATATCCTGCTTCAATTATTTTATCTGCAACTCTATCTTTTTCAAATGCTGCTATATCATCTTCTCTGTAGTTTTGAAATGGTCTTATAAATTTTACAATTATCATTAAAAATCCCTCCAATTTATAATATAAATTCTGCTTTTTTTCTTCAATTAATTTTTCTGCTATAGTATCATCTATAGCAATAATGTCATTAGGTTTTAAATCAGTCATTGTACCAATCTCATCTCTAGGCACAAAAATTAATATTTTAATTTTCATAATTACCTCCAATTAAATAAAAGGGCTGAATTAATAACCCTTTATTATTATGTATTAAGCTAAGAAACCAGTTAATAATGCAAATGAAGCTGGAATAGATAATTTACCATCTATTCTTTCCCACATTTTTACTAAAGCTTCATGATTCTTGAATGCTTGGTCACTCTGAGTATTAATTTCACTACCCATTTCCATTTTATCAAAGAAATAGTAATATTCTAAGTTACCAAATACTGCTTCTGTACAAGTAGTCTTAGAGTTTACAGTAAGATTGCTTGGGAATATTGCAGAGAATTCATAAACAGGATATCCGTTAAATGAAGCTGGTACTCCAGCTTGAACATCTCCATTATCCCATAAATATCTACCTTGGTTATCCTTGAATAATTTCATCTGCCTAACTATAGAAGTATTAACGAAGTATGCTCCGCCATCTCTCCATGTAACATCTACATTGAATGGTAACTGTACAAGGTCATCACAAGTTAATACATTTGTTGTTCCAGCATTTGCACTTGCTACAGACACAATGCTTCCAGTATTAACTATTCCGGTAGGCTGATTAGTTCCTGTACCGGTCATAATTGATAAATTTTCTTGTTTTACAAATGCTTTAGCATACTGCTTTGCTAAATAATTATAAAGGTCTACAGGACTGTCAGATAATAAATCCCTGGAAATAGCAGTATAACCATCCAGTCTTGTTACAGAATAAGGTAATGAGCTAAATGTAGGTGATGTAGCTGTGATTGGATTAGTATCACTAGATTCATAAGATAAGCTTATACCTGTTGCACCTACTGGCCATGTTCCGTTCCTATAAGTTACTGGCACTACTGTACATAAATTTCTTAAAGCTCTTGGGTCTGCTTTTACTCTGTCTATAATGTCGGAATGAAACTCGGTTGGTAGTAATTCTAAACCACTACCAGAAGTATTACCTGATAAATCTTTAACTTTTCCACCACAATATTTTGCAACTTCTGCTCTGTTATTGTCCATTTTAGCTTGGAAAAATCTCATTGTTTTTTCATATTTATCCATTTCATCAATAGGTTTTTCATTGAATTTTAATTTTCTTACTACCTCTGTTAAACCTTTCTGTTCTAATACTGCCTTAGTTGTACTCTTTATTAAATCTTCATATTCTTTTTTAGTTAATTTTGCCATTATTATTTACCCCCTAAAATTTTATTAATATTTTCTTGTACTGCTTTGTTAATTTCTTCCTGTGTATATTCTTTTGTGTCCCCACCATCGTTGTCTCCGTCTGTTTCTTGTGTGTTAACCACATCTATTAAGCTTTTGATGGATTCAACATGGTCTGTTATACCTTTGCAAGCTTTTGTTAAGCAATCGCAAGTGGATTGACTTAGTTTTGCACCACTCTTCCCTTGTACTAATGCTTCTAAATCTTTAATTTTTGCATTTAAAGAATCAATTTCTTTTACCTTGTCCCCTAACTCTTCATTATGTTTGTCTTCTAATGTCTTAACCTCTGATTTAACTGCATTTGTAATTAATTCTTTTACTTCTTCAACTTTCATATTTTCAATTACCTCACTTCCATTATTTTTATTTTTATTTATTGCATCAAAAAGAGCCTTACTGATTTTTCCATCTGTAAAGGCTCGTTGGACACATTCGGGATTACACGGTATTGCTACCATAGATAATTCCAAAAGTTCAATTTTTTTATAAGTATAACCACCTTGGGAATTTGGTTCTGACTCAAGTGGAATAAATCCTACGGAACTTGCATTCATGAATTTGTTTTTATATAGATAAAACCATTCTTGACCGTTTGGTGTATCTGCAAATTGTATCTTAAATACTAATTGTGAACCAATTACTTGTACATCTAATGCCTTACCAATACAGGTTGATTTTTCATCTGACCCATAATTATGATTAGCTAGTATAATTGGATTTTTAAGATAATTGGTTAAATCAACACCAGACATTATTATCTTGTCTCCAACTCTATCATAATCTTCTGTACTACCAGTCATTTGAATTATTCTATTTGCTTCATCTAATACTTTTGTTTCAAGTACAAATTGTTTATTTTGTTTACTCAATAAAACCTCACCTCCCTTCCAAGACAATAAAAAAAGACGTTTAAACGTCTGCCTTCTTATTCTTTATTCAGTTTCATCTACTTTAACTACAGGCATCATACAGCACCTACAATTAATACTTTCTTCAGGTGGTAATTCACCATCTCCAGGGCATAAACAATCGTTTCCATTCAAATTAAAGTAATCATCTACTGCTATTGAATTAGATTCATCATAGTCCATACTGGCCTGTATGTGTGAGTCTCTTGTGTGAGAATCACCTACTGCAAGCCATGATTTACCATCTATAAGATTGCTATTTTGTTGATATGTAGATATAGTAGCTTGATTAATACTAGACATAACCTCTGTTTGAGCTATTGTTTCCGCTCTAGCTTCATCAAACTCTGGCATATTACTAATGGCATCACTAATATCTTTTATTGTGAAATTATCTTCTTCACTCTCATACATATCTTTAATAAGTTCAGCTACATTATCTTTAGTGGTTTGATTTACCCCTTTAATCTTCATAACCTTATTCTTTATTGCTCTAGTTACATTTGGGTCTTTATAATCAAACACAATATTGACATTATCTGTATTTCCCGCATCTTTTCTTAGTATATTACTATATCCCTTGAATTCGTTTACTACTGCATTACCACTAGTCTTAAATATCTTGGCATATAAAGGTGTAACAATTTGTGTTAATGTTTTATCCCACACTACTAAATCTACTGGATTCCTACTACCATCATTGAACTTCTTTATAACATCATCTTTCATAACTTTAAAATATTTAGTCATAGTATCCTGAAATTCATTCTCTAAAGGTTTTGACATCTTATCTCTTTCTTGAATCCTTGTTATATTACTCTTTTGTATTAACTGTTTTAATTTAGCTTTTGTAGATTTATTTGTTTTTCTTATACTTTTCTGCGGTAATTCTTCTGTAGTATCATTATTATCTGTAGCATCACTAGTTGGTACTGTTTGTTGTGTTACTGGTGGAGTTCCCATTGGCACTAAATTCATAGGATTATAGATTACATCACCATCAGATAATAGATCTAATTCTACATCATCCAATAATTTATTTAGTATTTTTCTACCTTCATTTACAGTAATCATTTTATTTGTCAGTTGACCAATCGTAGCAACTAAAAATTCCTTATTGGCTGGTACTGGGTCTGTAAATTGTAATTGTACATCATCTTCACCGAATAACTGAACATATTCATTATTGAGTTTATCCTGTATTCTACGTAACCTTGGCCTTATTACATGCTTTTGGAAACTATATTCTGCTGTTTCCATATTTGCTAGAGATGAAGTTTGATCTAATCCTAAGATAGATTTATTAACTCCAAATACACCTAAGATTTCATCCCTGGTTAATTGTCTTAAGTTATAAAAATCCATATCTTTATTATTCATGGTTAAATCTGTAAAACTAGCTTTGCTTCCTTCAATCATTGCAATAGAATGTGCTCTATCAACTGACATATGATTATCCCTAAACTGTTCTGTTAATCTGTCAAAACTTTCATCGTCCAAATCTTGTTCAACATTCAAAATACCAGATAACTTTGCTCCATTATAAAAGAAATTTCTATTATGTTCATTGGAATATTTATCAATTTCAAGAGAATTCCTACATCCTTGTGCTTGTCCTATACCTCCATATTGATTATAAGGGTCTGGATTATTAAAGAATATTACTTGATCTGGGGTAAATGGTATTTGGTCTGCTCCTGATTTATAAATATATCCCTTGATATAATCATTCCTATCAGGTACAATCCACATATCTAAAGGACTAACAGGCCATATTTCTCTATTTCGTCCTGCTTTATCTTTCTCTATTACCCAAAATGATTTTCCACATAAGGACATCCACATATCAGTGAGTTCCATAAGCTCATATCTACTTATATAAGGATTGGGATGATTTAATACTGCTAATGCTTGGCTTTGTTTTTCTGTTAATTCTTTATCTCCACTATATGCACTCCAATCAACATCTGCTATATTTTGTGATATCTTAGATACACAAGCATATAACCAATTACTACCATCTCCATATGTTCTCAAAAAATCTCCAGTAGTTAAATTTGGTGGTATATTTATTTGCTGAGAAGCATATCCATTGTATTTCTTTTGTTTTCCTTGCATTGAATTACTATGTATTTGTGTATTACCACTTTTTGTTCTAGGTCTATACATTTTTGTTCAAACTCTCACCTCCTAACTGTGATATTTAATGGTTATTAATTTGATAGCTCAATAACGTCATCTTCTTTTACAAACCATAGTTTGTCTAATCCATTTCCGAGTATATTGTTTATATCTTTAATTAAATAACCATCAATTTCAACTTTCCATATTTCACCACGTACTAAGAATTTTTCATCTTCTATTTCTATCGCACACATTACATCATCATGTAATTTATATCGTGGTTTAGGTTCTTCTTTCTTTTTAAACCCAGTAAATATATTACTAAAATAATCTTTTATCTTACTTAAAATATTCTTCATATAACTCTCCCTTCTACAAAATAGAGAATAGTTTATTTAATTTTATTTCTTGATAATTCCATTTTTGAAGTCTCTCTGATTGTGTTTTATTACTGCTTTTTTAATTGCATTTGTAAAATGATTTGCAATATATCTATCTACAATATTATCCATTTTAAATACTTCTTTATGTATTACATCTTTTACTTCTAATCCATTATCTAATATTATTTTTATAACCCACTGTTCTTTATCTTTGAGATTTTGATATATTTCAACCTTATCTACATTTATATCTTTAGTAATATCTATATCTTTAAGTTTATTTTGTACTTTTTCTGTAATCTCTGTATCAAACATATATTTACCTCCTAGTGCTAAATTAATTTTAATATAAATCCTAATATATTATTGATAACCTTTAATATGTTCTTTAATATATGCTCTTTAATTAAATTCATAATTACGACATCTCCTCTTATAAAAATCTAACTCTAACTTTATTTTTATTTAAGTCTTCACAGGAATACCTTAGAGCATCTAAAAGATGGTTATATTTGTCAATTGGTCTATTGATATATTCCCCAGTACTTTTATCCTTTTGCCATGTATAATTGCTAAGTTCTTCCACAATGTTTGTACAATTAGTATTAATAATTAACTGATATTGTTGTATAAATTGTATACCATTTATGATACTGTCCTTACCTTTACGTGCACCTTTAATCCTATATATTCCATCACGTTTTATTTCCTCAATAGACTTTTGTTCAGCTGAATCTGCTATAATAATTTCTTTAGAATATCCTTTAGATTTAATCATCTTTGCAAGTTCATTATTAAGTAAACCTTTTCGATAAAATTCATCAAAGATATACATTTTCTTTGCTTCTTTATCTACAAGTATTGCAACAAATGCTGACGGGTCATTGACGTATCCGAAATCCATTCCAAAGTATGCAGTTAATTTATTATTATTTTTAATTAATTCTTTCCAATCAAAGTTATCTATTTTCCAATTGTTGTAAACAAGTTTATCAAGTGTTGCAAACTGTCCAAGAGCATAGATTCTGTAATATGTTGGATTATCTTTTTCCATCTCCAATAAACTATTAACATATTCTTTTGGTAGGAACTTATTATCTTTATAAGTTGTATGTACTACTACTGTATTATCGTGATTATATCCATTCTCAAACCATTTAATATAAGTCCAATTTGCCTTACTGACTGGATTGAACATACAATATATTTGATTAAATTTGTTCTTACTCCTCAATCTCAAATTTAATTGTGAAAATTCATCTAAGTTTAACTCTGTACATTCTTCAATTATAATGTCATCTATATTTGCAATGGATTTTATCTTTTCAGAATCATCAAGACCTTTAAATATAAATTGGTTGCCATTTGGTAATTCTATAGTGAAAAAACTTTCTTTAATTGTACATTTATCATATATATGCCAGTCAGATAGTACACTTTTGAACAATGCAAATACTGAGTCTCTTAACGTTGCACCAACTTTTCTGATAACCAAACATTTTCTATTAGGAAACTTTAAATATTTAAGTATCATCTTCTGAATTACAAAATGACTTTTTCCAGAACCACTGCCCCCGTAGAAAACATTGAATCTATGTTCATAATCTTGTAAGTAAGGCATATATGCCTTGTTAAAAATCTTACTTGAAATTGTTATATTTATTGGTTGTGGCATATACACACCTACCTTTCTTTCTAATTTTGGGTATAAAAAAAGAAGATAAAATTAATTACCTTCTAAATCTTTCAATATTCTATATACTGTACTCCTACTTAATCCAGTTTGTTGTATTATATCTTTAATCTTATATCCTTCTTTACACATTAACTTCACTATATCAAACTTATCATTACGCTTATTAGGTCTGCCACCTTCTCGACCTCTTGCCTTTGCAGAAGCCAAACCTTCTTTAGTTCTTTGGCTTATTAAATCTCTTTCAAGTTGACTTAATCCTGCCATTACAGTTAATAGAAAACTATTATATGGATTATCTGCTGTAGTATCTAACCAAGTATCCTTAATACTTTTAATACTTGCACCTTTACTTTTTATATCTTCTATTATATTTAACAAGTCTTTTGTACTCCTACTTATTCTTGTTATATCAGCAACTATTACTATATCATTAGCTTTTAATTCGTCAATCATCTTATCTAATTGTTCTCTATATCTTTTAGTACCTGTTATTTTTTCTTGGTAGATATTTCTTTCATCAACTCCATATTTAGTAAGAGCATCTATTTGTCTATCTAAATTCTGTTCTTCAGTGCTTACCCTTGCATATCCAACTAACATATTATCACGTTCCTTTTACTATTTATTTTCTAATATAAATATACCATAAACGTTCCATAATGTAAATAGTTTTCGATACGTTTTATGAAACATTTTTATTAGCTAGAAACGTGATAAAATCAATCATGATGAATGTATTCCATAAATCAACGTTTATGAAACAATAAAAGATATGTTTTAATTAGTTATTCTTCTTCATTATTGTCTTCATCGTATGGATAATCTTCTAATGTAACGTTAATATTATTGCCATCCTTAGTAGTCAAGTCAATCATAGTAGTTGCCTTACCGTCCATCTTCTCAACGAGCCACTGATTAGCAGATAATGCAGTCCTTTTATCATCATCTTGACGTGCTAATTTATCAATATTCTTTAAATACTCAACATATCTACCTTTAATGAAGTTCTTTCCTGTGGTTTCGATTTCTTGCTTGTACTTCTCTATTTTATCTTTTATATCATCTCTTTTTAGCCATAAATATGGTGTACTTCTATCAACTCCGAATTCTATAGCAATATCTACTATTTTTAGGCCAGTACAATACATTTGTACAAATTTATCCTGAAGTAATTCATTACCAATTACTTTATCATTTTTAGCCATTTGTATTCACCTCCTATCTCAACATCCAACATTAATTATCAATTAAATCCTACACAAATTTTTCATTATACTTTTTTCCTTATCTGAAGCACTATGATAAATTAATTCATAGTAAGCGTCTAAATTTTTCAATACCTTAGCATTAAATACATCTTCATTAATTGCTCCAAGCCTAACAAGCATATCTATTAAAGTATTTTGCTTAATTAGTAACGCAGTTACCTGCAATTGTTCCATATTTATATTTTCATCTTCCATTACTTATCACCTTCTTTTACTTTGACTTTGACTATTTTTGACTTTCAATAAAAAATATATATTATTATTCTATTTCTCCAATCCATTCATTTGATACATCATCACATAAGCATATAATTTCAAGATTATTATAATAATTCTCATCATATATAGGTCTTAAAGATTCCTTTAATCTATCTGCAAATATATCACCAAACTTTTTTCTTTCTTTCTCAATTTGTTTATTAATTTTTATAATATCATCATCTACTACCTTTCTAAATTCTAACTTTGCTGACTCTAATGCTTCTCTCTCATCTTTAGCAATTACTAATACATTAACATCTACAAAACCAGTAAAACCGTTTTTAACTTTAAATAATTTCATAATTCCTCCAATCAAAAAAGAATCTTATTTCTAAGATTCCTAATCAATAAATTTCCCTTGTTTATTAGCTGTTAGCCACTTTTTAGTCATATAAAAAATATCACTAAAAACAATAGCAACAGCTATAACAATTATTATTATAAGTAATATACCACTTTTAAATGTTGATACATCTATAATAGCTAAAACAAAAAACCATAGTAAACATTTCTTAATTAAGTTTTTAACTATTTCGATGCAAACAACTCTATTATATTTACTTAATAACTTTTTATCTAATTTAATTTCGTCTTCTATGTATTGCTGCTTCGTGCCACCTAAATCCCGTGTTATTCTCTTCCAACTCTTTTGCTTACGATATGTTATTCCGTTCTTATCATTCTTAGATAATTTGATACGTTTATTCTTGGCTATTGGGGATAATTTTCTCAATGATAACATAAATATCACCTCTTTGCAGGAATATTATACCATAATATTTAATATTTATATACCAAAAAATGATATTAGAATAAAACTTTATAAAATTCCAAAATAAAAAGAGCCTTAATCCAGACTCTCAACTAAAATATTTTATTCCATATTTTTTTCTTATCACAGCTCTTATTATTGAGATAGATACAAAAATAGCTAATAATATTCCTCTTATTAAATTAGAGTGTAAAGACACAATAAATACAAAAAATGGTATAAGTAATAACTTTAAAAAAGTATCTACTTCTTCAAACTTCATAATCATCACCTTCTTATTGTGGTAAAAAAGAGTTGTTTATAAATAATCTCTACTTAGGCTAATTTGTACTTTATATCTATATTCTGCAACATTAAGTGAAATTCCTTTTTATATTTTGCACTTTTTCAACAATATAAATTTTTTCTTCATTACTTGGTACAACTTTATCCTTAATTGAACTGCTCTCAACATATCCTTTTATAATTTTAGTTACTTTATATTTCAAATCATTTTTAACAAATTCTACTGCATCTTTAGACATAATCTTAACTCTATTAAACGCAATAAAAAGCTTTATTTGACGTGATGTATAGACTTTATTTACTATTAATTCTTTTGGAATTTCGTTTTCAGATGTCATATTGGCACTTCCTTCCATAGAATATTTTACTATAATATTCTATAAAAAGTCATAATATCCTTTAATTGTTGAATCAAATTAATATAAAAGTAACAATTTTTAAGAACTCTATTAAGAGTTCTTAAAAATTTATTTATGTTCTTGTTGATATCGTTTTTTTAAGCATTGTGCACTGGAACGAAATTTACATCCGTTTTTAATGAATCCACCATTTATAATTTTATCTTTAAATTCTGAGCATTCTTTAACAGTAGTATTTTTGCCTCCTAAAATAACAGGTTTATCAAAAAATTCTATTTCTTTCTTAGCTAACTCACAATACATACTTAACACTCCAATCATAAATTTATATTTTATACTATATACTTCTACAATTGGATTAATTATCCCTTTATTTTTCAAAATATTTATATTTATTTCCCTTGGTATAATTTACCGATAGATATTACATTTAACTTTTAATATAATAGAATATAACAATAGAGAATCCTTTCAATTTAAATATATCTATTGTTGCTACAAGGGATTATGAGTAGTAAGTTAAAACTATTAGTTTAGTTTTACAAGATTAAAGGATAGATTTCTTTAATCTTGTTTTTTACTTCCATCTTTTACTTTAACTTTCTTTGACTTTCAAAAAAAATATATTAATTCTCTAGTTCTTTCTTAATAGCTTTAATGCACCTAGCGATTACTATTGCTTTAGTTTCTATATGCACATCTAAACTATTTATATTTAATGCATCATGTTTTATTATAATATCCATTATTTCTTTTATATCTTGTTTCATCATAACTTATACCTCCTATATATTACAATACAATAAAAAAGAATCCACATATTATTGTAGATTCTCAATTTAGCTATTTTAACTATTATTTTATATTAGTTAATAGTAGAGTTAATAATGGTATTAATGGAGTAAACAAAGTCATATGATTAGCAGCACTCTCAATAAATTTATTATATTTATCTAATAATGATTTTTTACCATTATTATCTTTCATTTCATTAATACATTGTATTACTCTATTCTTTTCTTCATCATTATTTATTAAGTTAGCAGTATTTAATAATTTATTAAATAGTTCATTAATATTTATATCTTGTTTTATATTTTCTCCTATTGCCAAATTAGAATTATTGCTTACAGAAACATTACTAATATTATAAATATTGAGTCTACTACTATCAACCATATCTTTCCCAGTTACTTCATCTTCAATTAAATCTTGAATTTTTATTAATAGCTCTCTTAAACATGGTCTTAATATATTATTATTCCAACATTTTATATTACCATTATAAGTATCCATTTTAAAAACCATATGTGTAAAATTCAATATATTAAAATCATTATATAAAACTTCTTGTAATCTTTGTAAAACATAAGCTATTTCTAATTCAATATCTTCAGGAATATTAAATTCAATCCAATCATTAATATTCTCCTGATATTCGATTTCATTAAAATTAATTTCTACATTGAAGTATGGATTGGTTATGGTATTTAAAACATTATTATCTTTTAATATTTTTATTAATCTTTTCAAATTTATATCATAAATATAAATTGAATCACAATTAAATATATCATCAATAATATTTTCTAAATCTCTTTTTGCTCTTAATATTTCTTTATTAGAAAACTCCACTAAATTCATCCTCCCATAATTTTACTTACAGGATAATTATAGCACAACATATAGTATATTGAACATATGTTTCCACTATATTTATATAAAATAGGCTCTATTAAAGATTTTCTTGATAATTATTTTTAATTAATTCTAAAACCGTACTCAAATACCCACTTATTTTTAATATATTATGTCTACTTTTTTCATATTTTAAATTATTATCTTCAATAAATCTTACTTCATTCCAAATATCTAGATAAATATTTTTAAGAAAAGTTTTACTAATAGTAGAATTAATTTCTTTTATATTATTCTTATCATCAATTCCATCTGCAAGACCTAAAACTAATGCTAATCTATAATTAATATTGTTAAATAATATATTTAAATCTTTATACTTTTTAGCTATTAAGAGACTATTAAGTTCATTTAAAAAATCTAGAAAATCTTCATTTTTATAATTTATTTGTGCTTGTTTTTTGTATGCTGCATATTCATCCCAAAATGAATATGCAAATTCATAAAATATATTACTATTGTTTTTATAATCTTTATTTATTAAGTATCTATCATAATAATGTAAACCATGTACAAATTCATGATATATTGTAAGAAATAAATAATTATAAAAACCATTCATTTTTTCTCCATTATTATAATTATCTACATCATGCAATCCAGCAATCACTAAATTAGGATTTATAATAATTATTATTTCATCTAAGTTATTTATAGTTTTCCCCATAATTTCTGTGAAATCTCTAGACTTTGAAGTTATATCAATTTCATGAATTTTTTCAGTAAAGTCACTTGGAACTATGATACTATTAATAATGTTTTCTATATTTTTATCATAAAAATTTTTAATTACATCATAAATTATTTTTTTTATTAACTCAAAATATGGTTCTAATTTTCCTTCAATGATTATTTCCATAATCCCATCTCCCTAAATATTGTATTTTAATCTACTATTCTACAACATTAGGTAAGAATCCTTTATTTATTAAAAATAAAAAGAACCCTGTTAAGAGTTCTTAGTAAATGATGAAATTGTTTTGTGTATAATTTCATCAGCTGAAATTATTATATTTTCGTTATCGTATAATAGTTTCACATTAGGGACATCAATTTGTATTTTTTCATCAAACCACAAAGTCAATGTAACTGTTTTATCATTAACTAATTCTTTGACTTTTTTAGCAATATTGTATATCACAACACTATAAAAATTCAGTTTGTTAGCCAATACATTTAATTTTAAATCTACTAATACATGATCTATTGGCGGAATTGGTTGTATCTCTTTACCAGTTATTATTATTGATTTATAAACTGCCATATTCAACACCTACCTTTCACCATATTTTCTATATACTTCTATATGTGAAAGATAAAGTCCTTTATTTGTCGAATAAAACCATCCAAAAAATAAAAAAGACACCAGTAGCTTTCACTGATGTTAAATTAAATTATATGAGATTGATCGGATTATTTCCATGTCTATATTATATTATCAATATAATATTAAGATTCCATTTCTAAATTGTATCTATTGCTTTAAGTTTAAGTTAATATAATTTAACATTAGTAAAAACACCAGCATTTTAATCAGAGATTATTTTTTATATATTGTATTTTTTTATCATAATATTCTTTTATTTTATCTATTTCTTCTTCTGATATAGGTATAAATCCATACAAATAGTGTGAATTATCATCATTTAAACTTTTATATTCATATATAATATAATCTATAGCTGAGCCTATTTCATTTTCCCAAAAACTTAAATTAAAATGCTTATTACAACAATATTTATTCTTTTTTGCATTATATTCTTCTTCTTTTTCCTTAAATTTCTCAATAAATAAAGTATTAAAAATTTTATTTGCATCTGATATATCTTTATAGATATAAAAATTAGTCCAATCTATATTTTTAATATTAAATACATTTTTACAGAAATCACAATTTTTAAAATCATATTTCATATTAACACTTCCTTTTATAGAATATTTATAACTAATTTCTATAATTAGAGCAAATTGTCCTTCTTTTTGTCGAATTATTTATTTTTCTGTGCTTCCATTATCTTATCAATTATTGCCTTTTCCTTCTCTAGTAGCCTAATTACCTCATTATCAATGTCGTACATCCTATCTTTTGTCTTAATTTGATACTCAACATTTCTATTGTCAACAGCCCTGACATGTTCTAGTCTTTCATCTGCTAATTCCTTTTCTAGTTCTAATAATTCTCTCTTTATATTATCTAATCTGCTATATAAATTTTCTAGTTCTTTCAAGTTATCGTCCTCCTTGTCCATTTCATCCCATTCAGTTTCATCTCGCCATTCATCATCTTTGGTAATCACTGTTTTATTTTTACTAACAATATTTCTTAGTTCTTCTTGGTCAATTTCCCTGAGCCATTGCTCCCACATCTTTTTAGATTCTTCTAAAGTCTTATATTTCTTAATTAACTTCTTACCGTTTACTTTAGATTTTTCAGAAGGTAAACTATGTGCTTCTTCCAATATTTCCTTAGCATCTTCGCCACGTATTGTATCCATATTAATCTCCTATTAATTCCATTAGTCTCTCAATATCTTTACCATCCATAAAGTCCGAACAAATTTTATCTATTTCTAATGTTAAATCTGCTACATTAATAATAACATCCGTATGACAATTAATATAGATATAATTTTCCCACTCCAATACACCATCCTGGAACAAAGTATCTATTGATTCGATACTATCGACATCCCAGTCATAACTGTCCATCAGATAATCTCTAAAATCATCATATAAGAGTAAATAGCTCACTGAATTATCTGTTGTATTTGTATATATAAAATTGTAAATTCCCATATTATTCTTCCTCCAAATCATCATTAATAATCTTCTCGAATATGCTACAATACTGCTCGTCTCCAACATATTCTAGTACCTCATTTGAACTTATCATGTAACTATCTGACCAAACGAACATTCCATTGAGCCAGAAAATACTATTCTTGCACTTCTCATTTAACTCTTCATTATTATTAATATCTTTTCTACTACAAGTAATCAGTTCTATAGCACTATCAATTGAGTCCTGTCCTACGCTATTTATATAATTTAATAAATCTTCACCTCTTAGTTTACTTAGATGTGAAATACTATCCTGAAAAGTATCTATGCAAAATTTATATTCCTTTTTATTTAAATGTATCATAAATAATTATTCCTCCCAAAATATGTATAAGGGTAACAAAATTGTGTTACCTTCAATAATTTCAATATGTGTTAATTCCTCGTTGGAACCCAGTGGGCCACAACGAGGATATGTATAATCTGCGTACCTAATACGCTATGTATAATTTATTTATTTCTAATAAAGAAACTAATCTTACCTTCTTGCCATGTATCAGCGACACCAACTCTCTGACTATGTATAGATTCAACAATATTATCATCAACTTCATATATGTTATTAAATATCATATCTATAAAACTCTTATCAAGATTCCTTATGTCAATGTCAGGCTTGGCTACATAATTAATAAATAATTCTATAGGTTTATCGAAATCTACATCTTCCCAGTAATCAATTTCCGGAACATTGTCATATGGAAAATATTTAATCCACATTTTATATGCTTCAGATTTATATACATTCTCATCACAATATTTGTACATATAATTATTACTAAATCCATGTACATCAAGTGTCACAAATTCATAATCTACAGGATAATTAGGTATACTCTCCAACTGCTCCTGTAATTGTTTTATTTTCTTAGTTTGTGCCGTCTTGTCTCCACCATTTTTCTTATTGGATAATTTAGTTATATCTGTTTTAATATCACTTATAACTTCTTGCATTCCAATAATTTCACTAGGCTTTAATTCTAATAAGCTATTATTAATTCTCTTTTCTAAAGCACTAACAATAATATTACATAATTTAACTCTATCTTTATTATTAAGTCTCTTGGCTTTTCTCTCAGCCTTAGACAATTTATCAAATTCTTTATAATCTTCAATTATATTATTACTTTTTGTAAATGTTTTTCTAATTCTATATTTACCATACTTTTTCTCAAAATCTATAGCTGCATTTTCTGCATGGTTCAATATGACTACACCTTTTGTTCTTAAGTCTACTAATACTTGTCCTACCCATAACATGAAGTTTGTTGCTTGTTTATTATTTGCTTTACCAATAAGTGGATACATTATGTATTCTGGTATGAAATCACCCTTTCCACACTTCTGTGGAAATTGTAATTCACTTAAATATCCATTAACTCTATCCCACATTAAATATTCTTTGTTATTTTTTATTCTTGTCCAACCACAAAATCTAGCTACAGAATCAATTTGTACCTCACTAACTCCTGTTTCATTATTAATTCTAAAAGTTACCTCTTGTCCATTAAATTCTTTTGTTAATACGTTATTGTTCTTTGTCATATTAATATATTCCCCCTAAGAATATTAGAGAGCCTTTCACCTCTCAATGTCCTCACTGTCTCTAAAGCATCTCACCTTTAGATTTTGGTAACCGAAAATTTGGCCACCAATTCACTGTAATTAATAGGGAGAATATAATGCTGTCATCTCGACATGATATATTCTTAATTGCCTTATTTGATAACCCAGTTAGGCTTCTGAAAAATATTTACTTGATTCAATTACCATGTAATAGTAACTTAATTAAATAAATATAAGTAAATCCTTGACATTTACAATTGAATGATATATAGTAATATTAGATTATTTGTAAATATGATTAATGTAAAAATAATATAAGTCGTAGGATTTATAGTTCTGAATCTATACCTCCCACATAACTCAAATTGTCATATGTATTTTACTCATGAAAACCAGGTAAACCACAAGTACAAATATAGGTAGTACGCACAGATAAGCATGTATGGCAAATCTTAGTACACTTTTCTTCTCACTCTATAAATGTTTTTCTTTGCATTTGTTGGCTAGCCTAATACAAAGCACTACGGTATCTATATTACGTTCCCCAGTTTTTTGAACGGAACGCTATTTACTTCAAAATCAATAAGTTTTTCAATAAATTTATTGAAAAACTTATCATAAACCTATTGCATTATAATATTATTCATGTTATAATTAATTGAATAATTATAAGTTTATTTAGTAAAAAATAATAAATAGATGACACCCATATAGAGCATCATCTGAAAGAAGGAAAAATATTATTATGAAAATGAATTATTATAATAGGAAGAGCATATTACTGCTCCCCCGTAACATGATAACAAACTAGTATAATCACGTCCTGATAGAGCTAGTCTAAACTTATTCTTCTCTACCTATATAGGTGTTATAGATGGCTCAACCAAGCCGTTTATAAGGCATTATCATGCAACTTTTTGATATTTTTTTGTACAAGTTACTCTATCAAGTGGATATTTACTAGAAATCCAAATTATCATCATCTGGAATAATAGCATTTAATGGATACTCAGGGAACATTTTATGAATTAATTCATTTTTTCTATCATTGTTATCTTTATCTTTCTGCTCCTGCATCTTCTCATGTTCAAAATAATCTCCAAATATATCATAATCATCATCATCTAAATTATTATCTGCTATACAATTATCTATTGCTTTTGTTATATCTTCATCGGGAATATCTTCTTCACTACCCAAATCTTCTTCAATTGGCTGTACTTCTTCTATTATTGGCTCTGGTTTATTTAATCCTAAATGTTTTTTAGGTTTAGATTTTTTCTCATTAATCTTAAATTCTAATTCTTTCTTTTCTGCTTCAGTCTTTGCTAACATTTCTTTCAACTTAGCAATTTCATTATCCTTAGCAGTATCAATTTTCTTTTTTGTATTATCAATCTTTTTGCTAACACTACGTCTTTTATTAGATATTTTCTTATCAGTGTGTATAAGGTTAAATTTACTAATTTCTTCACCTAATTGAAACTCAAAATTCTTTTTATTGTCTGGATTACCAACATATGTTTTAGTGTAGTGTTTTTCAGGTGTTAAATAATCGTTATTATATAATATTAATCCTAAATCTTGTAATATTTTAAAATATTTAGATATTGTATCACTTGCAAAACCACATTTTTTACATGAAGATTGAGAAATATATCCAAATTCTGATTGATTAGATATAACTCTTAAACAAGCAATATATAATCTAGCAATTTTAAATTTACTAATATTACTCTGTATTTTTGGTATACTTTCAAATAAATTATCTAATGCAGAATCATAAATTTGAAAGAATTCACTTTCAGGTAAATCAAATCCAACATAAAAATTAGTTTTATTATCAATATCACCAAAATCAACTTCATTAAAATTTTTGTCTCTAATAGCTATGTATTCTTTTTTAATTAAACCTATAATCGATTTTCTAATAGTATCAATAACACGACTATTATTATGTTGAATATATAAATAATCACATAACATGATAATTGAACAAATACCAAATCCTTTAATAGTAAAATAATTTCTTTGCAAAAGACAATATATAACTAGTTCCTCATTGGTTATAGAAGGGTTTAAGAATAAATTATTGGCAACAACAGAATTAGAATTACACAAATTAATACCAATATTTAACATAAATACATTACTTCCTTTCTCAATATAAACTTAAATTTTATTTGTAAGAGAATAATACACTAAAAGAAAAAGAACAAAATATTCTATTATGCTTTCAGAAAATCAAGACACGATAGTGGATTGTTTTTCGAAACATTAATTCTCTTTATTATTATTTTCTCTTTATTACTATATGTTCTCTTTATTCACACCAAAGTTGCACCTGTTTTGCTGTAACTTTTTTTACGTGCTGTGCTTGTTTTGCTGTAACTTTTTTATTTTAATCATTCTCTGCTTGTTTTGACTAAAGAATGTAAGAGCATCAAACAACATATCAGTCTTTGAAAATAACCATATATACTTTTGACGACCTGACCTATCTGGAACTTGTCTATATGTAAATCCCAGTGTAAATAAATATAGTTTTAATCTTTCTGACGTTACCACATAATCCATATTAATACCTCCAAATTATATTTTTGTTATAGGAGGCTTCCCTACAAGAACCCCCCCCCTGTATATGTATTGACTTTAACTAACCTTGCTCTTAATTTCTGATTCTTTAATTAATATATAATTCATGTCATAGATTTTAATAATCTGATCATCTGCATTTACTTTTCTATATAATCTTTTTAATTGTGGTAGTTTTTCTTGCTTGTCCTGAAATATTTCCAAGAAAGTTTTGCTATTTGTCTTAAATAATATAGTTAATAATTTTCTTGCAATATGGTCATATTCGTTAGTGTGGCATAGAGTATGTATTATTTTATACATTGTATCTTTTGTAACTTTATCTTTATATTTTTCAGCAAGTTCATTCTGTTTTGTCTTGCATTTTATATACTTTTCACTGCTCTCTAAGTTATCACTGCTCCATATCTGTTTAGAATCTTTGTTGTATTCTTCTGTGTCTGTGATAATATTAGGAATTTTTCTATTGTCAGCACCTGATAAAGATACTTCTTCTTTATCTATCAATCTTATTAATTGCATTAGATCATTTTTACTATTACGTTTTGCTCTAATATTTTTAGTTTGCTCTGTTATAACTTCTTCGAGTATATCCATTCCAGTGTCATAGGATTGATAGCAATATTTATGTTCTTGATTTTCTTTCTTGGCTATATATTTAAAAAATGTAGGTCTAACTTTTGTTAGTTTATAATCCTTTAGCTTATCCTTATAGTCTACCAATTGTTGCCTATAGTCTTTAAGGTATTCCGAATAATTCATATCATCAATCTTACAATCTTCTCTATTATGCTTATTGATCTTAAAATAAATCATTTCATCATACAATTTATTGATTCTTTCACTTGTTTTATAGCTATCTTTATGCACTAATTCAAAATCAAGATATTTTTCTCTAATCGCATCAAGTTCCACTCCATTATCTACTGGTATTTCACGTTTTGCTTTATCAATTTCAAGACAGCTCATTACGTCTAATTGGCATATAGCAGAATATAAGTCTTGCACTCCTGTATCATTAATTGACTTACCATCTACATTAATCATGTGCCATAATTTTGAGTTTAATTGCTGGCTACAGTTAATAATTTCTCCAATCAAGTTAACAGAAGTTTTAACATCTAAATCACATTTTTGTTTAGCATTATTTAGCCTTGGAATAGATTTTTTATATTCCTTAGCAATACAATCTGTTGGTACTAAAAATTTATTTCTATTATTGTTGTCTAAATTCTTATGAAACGCTTGTAATAAACAATGATTATTAGTTAACAGTAATTGGTCCGAATCAAAATCAGCTGATGATAAAGTCTCAAGCAAGTTATACTTCATACTATTTACACAAATAATTTGTGGAGTTAGATTAAAATATTTATCTAGTACTGGACACTCCACATTCTGCATCAATGCTAAATTCCCCATTGTTACGTGAGGTGAGCGACAACCAAGTAGCTCTGTATAAGCAAAGTTAGTACAATGTACTTCATTTCCTACTAGAACACTATTTTCATGAAATGCCATAGGATGCTCTATATCTTTTATAGTAGCTTTAAGCATTTCAAGACCATTACCAAATAAAACTGAATAATTACCTTGGACGAGAACGTGTCCCTTACGCATATTCTTAATAAAACTATCTACTGCATCATCTCTGAAATCTTGGAATACATCTGTTTTTTCTACATCATTATTACACTCTAATAAACTAAACATTAAATCATTTGTGTTATTAAGATTACGTTCTTCAATAGTTTCACCTAGTTTCATTTTTAAGTGCTTTCTGAATACATTGATATCATTTTTTAATAACTTAATATAATCAAAACTTGGCTCTAGGAAATTTTCTATCTCTGCCTTGTCCATCTGTAGAGTATTCAGGAGTTGATAGTGGGTTGAAACATATTCTCCATTAAAATAATGTGTAGGCTTATCGTATTTAACTACTCCCCATGTACTCTCTAACTGATCTAGATAGTCCATGAAATTATCATTAAATTTTAAATATTTAATACTACTAGGAGTCGTAATCATTAAAATATCCTCAATTTTTGTTGCCTTAGTTGTTCCATTTAATTGTGATATTTCTGTTATATTATTGTCGGAGAAAAACTTCTGAATATTTGAATTAAAACATGCTGTTTTTGTCATTCGATTTCTCAAAAGTAAAAATCCTTTATCAGAATATTTCTCTGCCATTATGCTACTATCTAGCAAAGATTGACCATCCCAAATTGTATTCTTTATTTTTACAGTTTTTGGTTTTGTTATTAGTTTATTTATACCGTCTATAACTTCTATTTCTGTTGCCATAACTTCATCAGTTAACAGACTATCATAATCATTTATCAATAATATGTTTTCTGGTTTAATTTCTATAGTATCTATAATCGAGCTTGTTGTAAGTGCTATATAAGCTTCTAGTGCTGCTAAATCACATTCGTCTGCTTCACCAAATTTTAATCCCATGTAAGACCACTCAATAATATCATTATATAAATCTTCTAGTATAAATAAGCATTTACCAATTCTACTAGAGCCTGATGACCTTTTGAAACGTACCATTTTCTTACCATTTAACTTGAATCCATTTTCATAAAGTTTATCTCTTATATCTTTAGAAGATATTATTGTTTCTCCACAATAGTTTGTCTTATCTTTCTTATTTTTTATAACTCTAAAAGCAACTAATACATCATTTTCGTAATATTTATCATTGGGAAAATCTAGTTTTTCTAATTTAACAGTATCTATATAATTAAATTTTATGTAATATTTATATTTCTTATCTTTCTTTATGTAAGATTCTACGTATTCTTTAACAGAATATTTAAAAGTGACACTGACAATAGCATCTGTGTATTGTTTATTACCTATGTTATAAAATATGTTTTGTTTTTCTGTATCATCCTTATATACTGATTTAGCAACCTTATCTAATTGTAGACACTCTAATGAATAATCTAAGGTAGCCTTATATCTCTTTTTATTTTCACCTTTTGTTTTTAATCCTTTTTTACCTGAATTTAATAAATCTTTCCCCTCAATTTGTATAATATTTGTATTTTTATTCATCATAATATATATCCCCCTATTTTTCTAATTGATATTATCTTCTATATTAATAGTCTTAATATTTTTATTACTTAAGCAATAATGTTTATTGATACCTTTCCATTTAAAGTTTGAATAATTATCAGCCTTTTTTTCTGCAAGTATTTTAAGAGCATATGGAGAAATAGCAACTCCTACCTCATATAGATTTGCACTAGTATTTAGGATTTTAAATTCATTATCTTTGACACCTACAATAGTATCTTTAGAATATAATTTAGGTAATAATCCTGCATTTCTATATGAATACTCAAAATTACATAATGTATAATTATTATTGCCTATACTTTTACTCTTACCTAATTCTTCTGAAACTTTATTATATTCTTTTATTAAGCATATTAGATATTTCTCTAATTCTTTATAATTATCTATATCACATGTCTCGTAGTATAAATCACTATGATAATATCCACTCATAAAGTTATAGCCACTATGACCACCAAAATGCTTTAGACATGCTAGAAATATTGGGGAAGCATCTCTCTCACAACCCTTTAATTTGGAAATTAATTCAAATCTATCCTTGACATAGGCATGAGTGAGTTCATGTAATATTATAGATTTCAAGTTATTAAATGCTTGTTTTTTACTGTAATAAGATATCTGCTTATTATAATCTGTATATTTTTTTATTTCATCTGTATCTATGTAGATTTTATGAGTATCATTTTCATACTTATATAATCCTGCATATTGGTTGTCTTTAGGACATTTTTCCTCCTGAATTGTAATTGGATAATCTAATAATGGTCTTCGTTGGTATTTGAAACATATCTTGCGTAAGTGTTCCATTTCCTTGGATAATAATGTAATTAATAGTTGCTGGCGATCCTTTTTTGTACTTTTATTTTCCATAATATAATTCCTTCTCCCTAAATTTAATTTTTATTTTATACAAGGGCAGCTATGTTTTTGTAGCCACCCTGTATGTACTATCTTAAATCTAATCCTTTTCCCCAAGGTGTTTCCTTATTATTCCTTACTACTTTTTCTAATTCATTTTTAATTTGTTCTTGTGTCATTCCTTTAATCTGATCCTGTGCTTTATCATAAGATACCTTATTAAATATGCACTTTACTTCCTTGGCAGATATATTAAACTTATCAGCCACCTCATTTAAAACAACATCATCATGCTTTGATGGATAATATCCACCGTCCTTTTGCTTGTAAAAATCCCACCTATTCTCGCAATACTCCCAAATTTTTAATTCATCTTGACTAAAATTTTCCATAATTATACTTCCTCCTAAAAATTTATTTATATAGAAAGCATTATTGCTTTATATGCTTGTTAACATCAAAACCACATTGGGTTAATAAACCTTCATATTTCTTTTTTAATTCCTCAAATTCTAATGTATGTTCTGCCTTACCTTCTTTAATTTCTTCCAGTGATTTATTGTATTTTTCCTCAACATCTAATAATTCTTTAACATCTAAAGCTTTTTCTTGTTTATAACATATATCAATTAATACTTCAGCTTCATTTCTATCATCAATCCTAGCAATAATATTATCTATAGATACTTTTCCCTCGAATATAAGATTTTGCTTAGTTCTATGTCTCACCGTTGCACCCCATGCAAACTTTAATGCTATTTCCTTATCGGTTGTCCAACTTAATCCTTCCCAAGATTGACTATATTCATTTACACCTCTATATACTGTTATATAAAAATCATCATCAAGTTTTAAATCACTTATATCTATTTCAACATTTGCAATCTTTCTCCAAAGCTTAATATCTTCTGGATCAAATAATTCATGTCCAGAATCTATGCTAGTCCACCAGTTTAGAAATACATAATACTTTAACTCTGGATTTATTCTTGTATCATCATCCAAAATATCATATAATGATTGTCCTCTTTCAAACGAACCTTCACTTAATAATTCAGCATCTATAAATTCCAACTCATCCTTATACTTTAGCTTCATTTTCTTTTCATAATCCTGAACTGATAATTTTTCACCTAATTTCTCATCTAATGAGAATATATCTATCTCCCATCCACATGAATTACATTTAAACCATCCATTATGTTCATTTGTAATTGGTTTATGACAATGAGGACACTGGTCTATAAAAATTCTCCAATATTCTTCATTGTGATCTTTTGAAATTTGTTCTAATTCTTTTTTCATAATAAATCCTCCATAGTGTCGGTCACTACCCGTAATTTTTATTTGTAAATATTTGGACAAGTGCTCATAATTATTGACGTTTTAAATTTTTTGTGGTATCATAATGTCAATGTAAAGAAATAAATTAAATACATCTTCATCGTGAATGTATAAAAATTAATTAAATTGGTAATAATTTATATGAAGAAGAAATTTGGTAGATTCCCTCTTATATTTGAAATTTTGTATAGACTTCTTGAGTATGTCAGTTTTTTGAATAAATTAATGGTTTTGGTATGGATTTTTTAAAATTTTCTATGCTTTATTTGTTGTTGAATAAATTATAATTTCAAGGTGATTAATAAGTATCTTGTCCCCACATCTTCATTATTTCCTTATTCTTTCTATGTTGCTCTAGCTGCTCTCTTATAAGATATTTGGATATTTTAAGTAAAAACATAGCAAGTTTCCATTTCATGCAATAAATATTATAGTTTAAATATTCCTTCATGTGTTTACCCCCTAAAATGCTTCTAGCAATATTTCATTGCCACTCTCTAGTATAATGTGATAGTCTTCTACATCATAAGAATTACTACCTGTATATTCAGAATATATTTTTGAAATATCTTTATATTTTACATCTAAGAAGCCATTCTCGAACTCTGATCCACCTATACTCAATAAAGTATCATGTTCATGTAATATACTTCCAACTTCAAAATTATCTAGTTGCAACATATACTCTTGTTCACCTTCAACTGTTAAAAATACATCTTTACCGTTCAGTTCCTCCTGTAAATTATTGTAAAACATTTCTGATTCCATATCTAATTCTTTTCTTCTATTCATTTTATAAAATCCTCCTAAATTATAATAATATTTATATTTATAAAAGTGGTAATTAATATCACTTTATATACTAATTAAACTAATATTCTTATTCACCATCAATATTTTTTTTCTTAAATTTATTTTCATAGTATTTATAATAATAAGAAATATCAAATGAATCAGCTAACAAAGAACGTATATATTCATTTATTGTAATGACAGCACCCATTATACAATCTATGTTTCCATAGTCTTCATATTTAGGCGGTCTATTTTTCATTGTATCAAATGCACTAGATAATGAGTTAATTGTATGATGAATCATTGTTATAATCTCTTTATCATCCTTATCTAAAATAACATATATCATATCACATAACATATTTACTACACGGGATATATCTGTTTCTTCTAATTCATTAAACATCATTCTTAACTCTTTTAATAAGCAGCTAACATCATTCTTAACCATCAATTCATTTGAATATGACTCAAATTCTTTATTAAATTTTTCATCTGAAAGTTTATTAATATGATATTTTCTCATAATTTTTTGAAATCTTCTTGTTTCAATTTCTACTATTTCATCATCAGTATAATTATCTTTAAAAAATAACTCTCTGTTGAGATTAAAGTAACCTTCTAATTGCAATAATCTATCATCAGTTATTTGAATTTTACCATTTTCCCAGTTAGATATTGTTTGTTTACTTACTCCAAGCTCTTTTCCTAAATCATCCATAGACATATTAAATGTTTTTCTAATATAAGTTAATCCTTTCAAGAATAATTAACCTCCAATCTATTAATGTTGTGTTTCTATATTTTATATATTACGCTCACTTAATACTATTGTCAAGTATATTTTTAAATTTTCATTTCATAATACTTATGTAAACAGGATTTATATTTCAATAAAATAAAAAGTGTGTACAAAATTAAAAAATCAAAATTGATAATCTAATTTCATACACACTTATGGATTCAGAGAATTTAATAAGTTTTACTGTATTTATCAGATTTAACATTATCACTTTTTTATTACCAAATCAATATATTGTTTATACTTTTGTAAATTTATTGGGTTAATTTCGATATTAAAGGTTTCACACAATAAAATAAATTCATTAAGTAGTTTAATACTCATTTAATCACCTCTAAGAAATATTTAATTTAGCTTATGTGTATAATATATATGAAATATTCTATGTTGTCAACAATTTTATTTATAATATTTATATTTTATTTTATATAATAATAAATTAAATAATAAATCAAATATATTATACATAAATCGTATATTGATGTTATTGAATATTTTTAATTTATTTTTATCGTTATCTCTATATTGTATATTTTATTTAATTATTGTATAATTTAAACGAGGTGATTATAGTATGATAATAACAAAACTCCATATTAGAATGGCTGAACATAGATTAACACAGAGTGAATTAGCCAAAAAGACTGGAATAAGGCAGCCAACAATCTCTGCTTATTGCAGTGACAATTATAAAATGATAAGTAAAGAACATTTAGATGTATTTTGTAAATTTTTTAACTGTAAATTAACTGATATTATAGATTTCGTAGATGATACTAATGATAATAAAGAATAAATTAAAATCTAATAATTATATAAAGAAATTAATTAAAATCTTACAGTACATTTGCCCCAAAATACATAAACCATATGCAATCCCTTTATACGTGCCATTTATAAGGATTTATAAGATTATACTGATATAGAGATAATGTTAATAGAAAATTAATTAAAATGAAATGAGAGAATATTATATTACATAAACAACAAATACTGGTAGTTATAATTATTGATTATGATGTATTTACTATGAAAGCATCTATTATCAATGATAATTCTGTATAAATTCTATATAACAATTAATTAAAATCTAACTGGGTGAATTATACTGTAACCAGTTAGATTTTTTTATGCCTATAAATCCTTTAAAATAGCCATTCTTGAATTTATATAAAAATTCTATTGCAATTTAATTTATTCTTATTAATTATCACTTATTGTCAGATAAAATAATAATAAAATAAATTAATAATGTTAATGGTCTTGGATTGATGTAACAATTCCATTATCTAAATATATGTATCTATAATTTGGATAAACCCATTGTTCAGATGTACCATAAGCAGTTGTTGTTCGATTAATACTTTTAGGATTTCCCCATGTAGATTTTCTTACTTGATCAGCAGTCATACCAATTGTTGGGTCAGTTGGTGTTGGTGGTGGAGTCGTATTACTATCTGTTGTATTTGTAGTGGTGTTATTATATTTATCAAAAGAACCGTCATTTGTTGAACCTGTAATGGTTATATTCTTTTTAAAGTGTAAAGTATTATTACCAGACACTGTATCATGAATTACATATTTGCCTATTAATCTATTACTTATATCATCAGATCCATTAGGAGTTGTAGTTATTTCTAAAGTATAATTGCCATTTTTTAATTGAAAACTGTTATCACTAAAAGAATGTGTTTCTACTTTTCCATTTTCTACAGGATTTAGACCATCTTGTGACTTATAATTAGTTGAATCATTTGTTAATGTAACCATTAAATTCGTACTATCAGGTAGATTTGTAGTAATGTTAAATTTTGTTCCATTAAAATCAGTTACTGGTGTTGCATCCATAGTTACATTAATAGGTTTATTATCATTAGTTACATCAGTAGCTTTATTATTATAATAGTTATATCCTACTATCCCTCCCAAAACAACTACACAAATAATTGCTACAATCAAAGAACGTATAACTAAATTATGCCTTTGTTTTTTATATGTATTATCATTAATAGTATTATCTTCTTTAATTTTTGTAGAATCATCCTTTAAATTTTCCTGCTTGCCTACCTTATTTGAATCATCTTCTAAAATACTATTTTTCTCGACTGCTTCTATTTTGCAACCACAATAATTACAAAATAAACTCTTTTCTGGAATCTCCTTGTCACACTTTGGACATATTTTACTTGGCATTTTTATCCCCCCCCTGTTCTATTGTATTTATAAATGCTGTCTAAAGCATTATAGTTTTGGTCTTCAAATTTGGCATAAACTTCAAATAATTTCACTATAATTTTACTCTTTGTCCAAAATATTTGCAATTTATTTATTAATATGCACACTGTCTTTTCTTACTCTCATGCTCTCAATTCCTGATTAATTAAGTTTTTTAATTGAATCACTTGACTTACCGAACTAAACTTCTTATATTTTTGGAATGATAAGCAATTGTGAGGAAGATATAGTTTGCCCTAGAAAAGAGCATAAATGAAAAGAACTACCAAACTAATGGTAATTCTTATATTTTTGTTTATGATGAAGTTGCTGAGTATAGTAACTGCTATTGTTATTAATACTTAACATATAAATTACTGCCCTTATATGTGCCTATATGGCTTATATTAATAGCTGCCTTGCGACCAGTAAGCCTACCTATCTAATTTATTTAACGCATAGATACAGGCGTTTGACGGGTATATGCCACAATAACAGAAATAATATATAACCGAGTACGATTTTCAGCATTGGCTCGACCACACCACTAGAATTATTTTAAGTTGCTCTAGTGCTTGGACAACTCACATATTACCTTAAAAACGGCAATAAGAAACTAGACCTTGCAATTCCAAAAAATTTTTGTTAAAATTAAGATACTGGGAATTGGAATTCGTAAGGTTTCATTCAAACTATATTTAATTATGGTAAGTCAGTGTGTCGGAGCACTGACTTATTTTATTTTCCGGAACAATTCTTTTACTTCACATTCTGCTAATGTTATATAATGTAAGTCATCAAAATTAATAGGTTTGTCTGCTATCCCTGAAGCTTTATAAATGTAGAATCCACTTTCATTTTTCTCCACAATGTAGATATAAACTGTCCCCCATTCTTTAATATCAACTTCTTGAACAATGATATTTTCTTCGTTGATTCTTGATATTAAATAAAACTCTTTAATATACTTATATTGATTCATAATTACTCACCTCTTATTTTTTTGTTTCATTTTTATATGATTAGTACTGTTGAATTCTTCCAAAATATCATAATCATTTATTTCTTTTTTTAGGTCTGAAACTAATATGTTGATGTAATTCTGAGTTATCAGTAAACTGGAATGTCCTAAAAGCTTTTGTAATATTGCAGGATTTCTCCCTGCGAGGATAAACTTTTTTGCTGATGTATGTCTATATCTGTGTATACCAGTTTTTATAATACCTCTGTCATGGTTATATTTATTTAAACTTCCATTTAAAGTTTTTTTGCATAATTGCTTGTTGTATGCTGTACAAAATAAATATTCTTCATTGCCTTTATACTGTCTTATTTTTAGATATTCTTTTAATATTTTCATGATAGTTCTATTTAAAGGCAGTATTAAAGGCTTTCTGTTTTTCGTTACATTAACATAAACAACTTCATTTTCTAAGTCTATATCTTTAATTTTTATATTAATTAAACTATTTAGTCTTACTGCGGTACTAATCAAAAAATTTACTATGACATAGTTTCTATATTCCACAAAAGTACATTTTTTTAAATCTGGCTTTTTTAATAGTATTTTTAATTCTGCGTCTGAATAACTTTCTATGGCTGTTTTATCTACTTTGGGTAAAGATATTCTAAAAGTAGTCATATAGTCCATACGCATAAAAAAATATAGAATTGTTTTAAAATCTCTGCAATAAGTGTGTAAAGTTTGACTATTAATATTTAAATTATCCCTGCAATATCTCACAAATTCACCTATTGTTTTTGGAGTAATATCTTTTATGGCAGTATCTTCATGTAAAAACTTTATTATAGCTTTATAGCCTTCCTCATAATGCTCGATTGTTGCTAATCTTAAGTTCCTAGATTTACAACTGTCAATAAACTCTTCAAAACCTTGCTTAAATGTTTTATTATTTTCTAATTGAATTTTTAGTTTTTTTACCATACTTCCACCTCTAAAAAAGAACGAAAAAAAGAGCCACGTTTTATTAAAAAATTAATAAATAACGTGACTCGCTTTTTTTGTTAGTTTTTTGAAATTTTATCGGTGTATTATGTTGTCAGTACACTCTAAACCCTCTTATCTTGAAGTTTCTTCAATAGCAACTGCTACTGCAACTGTAGCTCCAACCATTGGGTTGTTACCCATTCCGATAAGACCCATCATTTCAACGTGAGCTGGAACTGATGATGAACCTGCGAATTGTGCATCTGAATGCATTCTTCCCATAGTATCAGTCATACCGTATGAAGCAGGACCTGCTGCCATGTTATCTGGGTGAAGAGTTCTTCCAGTACCACCACCTGATGCAACTGAGAAGTATTTCTTTCCTTGATCAACACATTCTTTTTTGTATGTTCCAGCAACTGGATGTTGGAATCTTGTTGGGTTAGTTGAGTTTCCTGTTATTGAAACGTCAACGCCTTCACTATGCATTATAGCAACACCTTCTCTTACGTCATCAGCGCCATAGCATCTAACTTTAGCTCTTTCTCCGTCTGAGTAAGCTGTTTCTTTAACTACATCTAATTTTCCAGTATAGTAATCAAATTTAGTCTGCACGTATGTAAATCCATTTATTCTTGAAATTATAAATGCAGCATCTTTTCCAAGACCGTTAAGTATAACTTTCAAAGGCTCTTTTCTTACTTTATTTGCTGATCTAGCTAATCCAATTGCACCTTCAGCAGCTGCAAATGATTCGTGTCCAGCAAGGAAAGCAAAACATTTAGTTTCTTCTCTTAAAAGCATTGCTGCTAAGTTTCCATGGCCTAAACCAACTTTTCTGTCATCTGCAACTGATCCAGGAATACAGAAAGCTTGTAAGCCTAATCCTATTGCTTCAGCAGCTTCAGCAGCCTTAGTACATCCTTTTTTAATAGCGATTGCAGCACCTACAGTGTAAGCCCAACACGCATTTTCAAAACAAATTGGTTGAATGCCTTTAACTATATCATAAACGTTTATTCCCTTTTCATCACAAACAGCCTTAGCTTCTTCTATTGTGTTTATGCCGTATTCTTTTAATACAGGTATAATTTGGTCAATTCTTCTTTCATAACTTTCAAATAATGCCATTACGTTTCTCCTCCTTACCTATTATTCATGTCTTGGATCGATAACTTTTACAGCTTCTGCAAATCTACCATAACTTGAAGTAGCTTTTTCCATTGCTTCGTTAGCGTCCACACCCTTTTTAATCATATCCATAACTTTACCAAGGTTTACGAATTCGTAACCTATAACTTCGTTATTAGCATCTAATGCTAAGTGTTTAACATATCCTTCAGCCATTTCTAAATATCTAGTTCCCTTAGCTTTAGTTCCGTACATAGTACCAACTTGGCTTCTAAGTCCTTTTCCTAAATCTTCAAGACCTGCTCCGATAGGTAGTCCACCTTCTGAGAAAGCAGTTTGGCTTCTTCCGTATACTATCTGTAAAAATAATTCTCTCATTGCAGTATTTATAGCATCACAAACTAAGTCAGTGTTTAATGCTTCAAGTATAGTTTTTCCTGGAAGTATTTCTGAAGCCATTGCAGCTGAATGAGTCATTCCTGAACATCCAATTGTTTCTACTAATGCTTCTTCGATTATACCATCTTTAACATTAAGAGTTAGTTTACATGCACCCTGTTGTGGAGCGCACCAACCTATTCCATGTGTTAATCCTGATATATCTTTAATTTCTTTAGCTTGTACCCATTTTCCTTCTTCTGGTATTGGTGCTGGTCCGTGGTTAGGTCCTTTAGCAACACACATCATACTTGATACTTCTGTTGAGTAAATCATATTTATATCTCCTTCCTGTACAAATAATTTACATTTTCCCTTTCATTTATGAAAAGGATATACATAACCATGTTTGGCCTATGTACTTGTAATTACTTTTAACCTATTTCATTGTAGCAAATTGTTTAAAAAGTAACAATGTTTTTTTGAAAAAACATAGCATTATGGTAGAAATTTTATGTTTTATTGTAATATTATCTTCTATTTGTTCCTGTTACTGTATATATGTTTTATTTGTAGCATTTCTAGTAGCTATAATACTAGTCTAATATCCTAATTATAAAATAGAAATATTTTTCCTATGAATTTCATTTCTTTTTAGACTAAATAAACTTAAAAATCAGATTAATTTTATTCATGTTTTTAATATCCATAATTACAATTTGCTAATTGTATCTAAAATAATCATAAAAATATTTATAAAGAAACTTGACTATAAATTTACTCTATGCTATATTATTACATGTCAGCTTTGCCGATGTGGCGGAACGGCAGACGCACACGACTCAAAATCGTGCGGGAAACCATGTGGGTTCAAATCCCACCATCGGCACCAAATAAACCCAGTAAACAAGCCAGTTTATGGGTTTCTATTTTTTTATCTCATAAAACTTTCCTTAAATTTTACCATAAGATTATTTAATAGTAGACTTGTAAAAATCCTCACTCAAATTATATATTATGGAATAATTAAATACAACCCTCATACATATCTTAAATACTCTAAAAAATAAGGGTAGTACAAAATTTCTACCCCCTAAGTCAAAAAAGGATATGCACCATATGGGTACACACCCATAAAACTTTTATATATTATACTGATAAAGTATATTATTTTCTAAAATAATGTTTTCATTAATCTTTTATAAATAGCATCATTAACTTCTATTATACTTTTCTTTCCATCATTAAAATATAATCCTAATATATGAATTCATTTCCATTATAATACTTAATATGTACAAGTATCAATTATTTCTTCATTATTCCTTACAAAAGCCAAAAAAGGATGTCACTATTTTGGCAACACTTTATAAAAATTAATAAAATAAAATGTTTTGCAAATAATAACAATAATAAGTTTTAAGTATATTAAATAAAAGTTTAAGAGGATCATAATATGAAAGAAAAATTAACATCATATCAATTTTTAGCAATAATGTTCTTAGTATCCTATGGAACTGCAAGTTTATTTTTTCTAATGCCAGATGCTAAAAATGATATTTGGATTGCACTAATGTTTTATGCATTAGTTTCTATAATTGTTCAAATAATTTATATAAGTCTTTTTAATAAATATCATGGAGATTCTATAGTAACGTATTTACCTAAAATATATGGTAAATATATTGGTTTTATATTAAGTATCATATATATATGGTTTTTTGCCTATGATGCTGCTAGAGATTTAAGAGATTTTACTGAACTTACATCATCTTTTGCATTTATAAGAATGCCTACATATATAACAGCATCAGTTTTTATGATTGTTATTACATATAGTGTTTATAAGGGAATTGAGAATATAGGGAGTATGGCACAGATAGGTTTAATAATTATGATATTTTCCAGTATTCTTATTTTTATATTGTTGTCCATGACTAAAAATGTTTTCAAATTTGAAAGTTTGTTACCAATTCTACATGTAGGCTTTGTGCCATTGATTCAAAAGACGTGGAAACTTTCTATGTTTCCTTATGGTGAGTATATAACTATGACTATGTTGTATCCTTTTTTAATGCAAAAAACTAAATTAAGAAGAACTGTGATTTTTACATCAATTTTAGAGGGAGTATTTCTTACATTAAACAGTATTTTATTTATAATAACTTTGGGATATGAGTTCGCCAGTTCAACTAATTACCCTTTACTTGAAACGCTTAGATTGGTACATATCGGAGATTTTTTAAACAGATTAGATATAATATTCATAGTAGTCTTAATACTGGGTGGATTTTTTAAAATATCCATATTAATGTATGCATCAGCATTAGGGATTTCACAAGTATTTAAAGTTAAAAATTGGGGTATATTGTGCAGTATATTAGGAATATTAGTGGTAATTACCTCATTAATAATAGCAAGAAATAATCCAGAACATTTAGCCATTGGTTGGAATTTTATGGCACTATATATATCTCTACCTCTTTATATTATAATTCCACTGATATCTCTTATAATTTATTATTTAAAAAAATTGATAAAAGCATAGCTTTATTAATATTTAAGATACAAAAGTCAAAATAAGCTAAATTAATTTAAAGCTTGTGTTGCAATGTTTGATGATGTAATCCAAGAAGATGTATTGCTAGAAATGAAATATGTTTATGACTATGTGAAAATAGAAACAGCCTTTCCAAAATACGCAACAAAGAAAGCCTTGCAAAAGTATAGCTCTCCAACATTGCTCTTTGCTGCTGAAAATGATGTTTTTTTTCCTAGTAAGCTCATTGTTCCAAGGTCAGAACAAATTTTTTCAAATCTAACGAAAACAGTTATTCTTCAAAATTCAAGTCATATGCAAAATAATGCAAATATAAATAAAATATTGACTGAAATAGAATACTTTTTTAGCAATTAAAATTATTATCAATGCTAATGACCATCTATATAGGACAGCAAAGCTATGTAAGGGACTATTCTTGTCTAAGAGGGAGTCCCAGCTAAAGCAGCTGAAACATACTAGTTATCATAAGTGACAAAAAAGAAAAAAAGTGTATTGTCTTGGTAATTGGACTTTTATTACAATTACGTAATAACTCTTATGAAAATTGTACCATTATTTTGCATGAAATTATATATTTTTATAAATCTTAGCATAACTAATTTTAACTTGTTCCTTTAATTGTTTGCTTTCTCCTCAAGCTGCTTCTTTTCCTTTATTACCTTCTGTAATTCCCTACTAGTCATCTGATCTACTGTTTTATCTTGTCCATCTACCTCATGTGGTTGGGAAATGAAATCTTCTCTTTCTTCAGTAGGTACATCTAATAACGCAAATAATTTACTACTATTCAAATCGACCAACGTTGGCCGATTTCCAAATTCAGAAGCAACTCTAATAAATCTTTTTGCAGTAGTTTGACTAAAATCTACTTTCTCTTCAAGCCATTTACCCCATTCACCATATGGTAAACTTTCTTTTACCTAATAAAATCTATGTTTTAATCACAAAGTTTTGTACTAATAGCCACTCCGTCGCCTATAGGAAGTATTGTACTATAAAGACGTTTGTCTGCAAAAACTTTTTTAACATATCTATGTATCGGTTCGCTAAATTTTTCGGGTATTCCCATAGGTTTAAAAAGAACATCATCAGCAATTATTAATCCATTTTTACGAGTTAAATTTATACACTTTTCTAACATTGTAGAATATAAGGATTTATCTGAGTCCTGTACGATTATATCGAATGAACCTTCAATTCTGTTAATTACTTCACTTGCGTCTCCTAATATTAAATCCACGACTTCTGACAATCCTGCCAATTCAATATTTCTCTTTGTTGTTTCATAAAGGTCTTTATCATATTCAACTGATATAAGTTTTCCTCCTGTTTCCTTTAAAGCCTGTGCTATCCATACGGTAGAGTATCCAAGGCATGTGCCAAATTCCAATGCCCTTTTAGCATTGATTGACCTGATTAATAATCCTAAAAGTTTGCCAACTTCTAACCCTACAAATGGTTGAATATCATTCCTTTCTTCCCCTTGTTTTAAAATTGCATCTAATTGTTTGTTGTCAAGAGTAATAAAACTTTCAATATACTCTGTTACTTTATCCATAAAATCACCTCTTAATTAATAACTTTTCCCTCTCATTTCTTGAAAGTATATTATACATAGACATTACACAATTTTGTCTAATATTACATAGATATATTACCATATAGTTTATAGATTTTCAACTTGCAAACATTTTAATATATTTATAAATTTGTCATAAAATTCCTTTAAATGCTATATAATTTACTGAATTATTTAATTGGAGGACTTATGTATAAATATTATCATGATCTTAATTATTCAATGCAAAAGAAAACTGATATGATTATAAAAATCGTGGAAGAAATAAAAAGTATTGCTTTAACTAATATTTTTCTTATATTAATTCTATGTATTTCATTGCTAGTAATTATGTATAATTGTTTTGCAACATATTCAGGATTTCTTTCATCTTTTTTATTTTATAAATAAAATCTGGAAATACTGTTTAATCCAAGTTATAATTAGTACATTGCTTAATACGAACTTGGTGGGATAGCTTAAACTAATAAGTAATCTAAACCTATAATTTATAAACAACGTTTGAATTTATGAAAAATGCACTTTCATGAATCCAACATCGGCACCAGAAAATTAAAAAAAAGCTGTATCATCTAGTTCAAAGACTATTTGATACAGCTTTTTTATTTATACAGTTATTTTGCTTGTTCTTTCTTTTGACGCTTTTTCTTGTGGCATTTTTATAGTAAGTGCAATAACAATTGAAATTAAGCACATTATACCTATGACAACAAAGGTTGCTTTAAAACTTCCTGCAATACCGGCTATAATCGATCCTGAAAGTGCTCCTATACCAAATCCTTGATATATTATCCCATAGTTCTTACTGTGATTCTTAAGTCCGAAAAAATCTCCTACAATTGCTGGGAATACAGTAATGTTTCCACCAAAACAAAATGCAACTGCAGCTACACAGGCAAAGAATATTCCAAAATTCATGTGCACCGTATCCATAATAAACATACTTACAGCTGTTACTATTAAACCAAATAATACCACTTTAAGTCTTCCAACTTTATCTGATAGAGCTCCCAAAATAATTCTTCCTGATGTATTAAAAATAGCAACCATAGCAACAGCATTTGCTGCTACTACAGGATTAAGTCCTGCTAATTGAACGCCAATGTCTTTAACAATACCTATAAGATAAAGTCCACTCATACATGCAGTAAACATTATAATGAACAATAAATATGCTTCTTTTTTCTTCAGCATCTGTACTGGTGTATAATTCCTAACTTCAGATTTAGCATCTGATACTGGCTTTGCATCTGGTGCATCCTTTAACAGCTGTGCACCACCAGATATCAGTACAAAGGCTATAATGCCCCAACATAAAAAGGCAAATGTAAAACCTTTAGACCCTATAACATATGAATTTATATACTTAAAGATTAAACTTCCAGCTCCATAAGCTCCTATAGAAATTCCTGATATAACGCCTTTTTTCTCTGGAAACCATTTTATACAATTTGAAAGTACAGTAATATAGGCTATTCCATCTGCCGCCCCCACAATTACTCCTGCTGTCAAATAAAGCATCCCAAGTGAGCTTGCCTTAGAAGTTAATATAAGTCCTAGCCCCAGTATTATTCCAGCCAAAGTAACAAGTTTTCTTATTCCAATTTTATCTTGGATTTTTCCTGCAAATAAAGTTGAAAATGCTAATGCAAAACTAGTAATTGAAAAAGCCACTGCTACTTTGCTAAGCTGCCAACCAAACTTATCTGCAATAGGCTGATTAAACAAGCTCCATGTATAAATCGTTCCAAGACCTATTTGAGCAATCACAGTTCCTGCTAATATTAAAAGTTTACTTTTGTATTCCTTTTCAGTTTTTAACATTATTCCCCCACTCCTTATATCAAAGTTATAGCATAAATACTGCCTTTCCTTTTGCTTGACTTTATTATATATCCATATATAAGGATTGAGGTTCTTTCATGAATGAGATGATATTATAATTACATAGAATACATTTATATATTCATAATCTGCTTGAATTTTTTTACATTGCTCCTGCTCACAGGTATTTCTTCTGTAACATTCTTAAGCCTTAAATTATACGTATTATTAAACCATGGTATTATTTCTTTTATTTTTGTAAGATTTACAATGTAGGATCTATGACATCTAAAAAACATCTCTTTAGGTAGAGTATCATAAAATTCTGATATTGACATTTTTACAAAGTATTCCTCAGTTTTAGTCAGTACACAAGTTTCCCTTTCTTTTGCCTCACAATAGTATATATCATCTATATTTGTAACTATTATCTTGTCGTTTTTGAATAGATTTATTCTATTTGAAATTGTGTGTAGTTCTCCCTTTTGAGAATTATAGGTAAGTTCAAGCTTTTTTAACATAGATTTAATTCTAGTTTCGTCATAAGGCTTTAGGATATAATCAAAGGCTTCTATTTCAAAAGCTTCTACTGCATGTTCTTTGTATGCTGTTATAAATACTATATATGGTTTTTCAGAAAATTTACTTATATTCTTTGCAATAACAACTCCATCTATACCACTTATGTTAATGTCTAAAAATATAACATCCACTTTATTATTCTGTAAAAATTTTAGAACTTCTATTCCATCTTCAAACTCACCTGTTATTTCAATATTACTGAAATTTTTGATAAAATACTTTAGTTCCTCTCTGGCCAAAAATTCGTCCTCAACTATTATACAATTCACAGTATCATCTCCTAATTAAAAATTCCATTCTTGTACCCTTTTCTAATCTTTTAATTTTAATACCTTCACCGTAAATAAGTTTAAGTCTTAAATAAACGTTATAAAGACCAATTTTATTTTCAGGCACGTTTCCACTATAGACATTTTTTATGATATCTTCACTTATTCCTACACCGCTGTCTTCAACAGTTATTTTGACGCTCTCATCTTCACAATTTTTGACACTTAATTTTATTGTTCCCTTACCCTTCTTTGGAAGTATGCCGTGAATTATTGCATTTTCTACTAATGGCTGTATAATAAGGCTTGGCACTTTTATATTTACATCATCAATATCATATATAAGATTAAGCTTGTCCCCAAATCTTGCCTTTTCTATTTCTACAAAATCCTTAACCTGTTTTAGCTCCTTTTTTATATCAATTAACTCATCATTGATTTCAAGATTATACCTTAGATAACTTGACAGATTTATTATGAGTTCTCTGGCTTTGTCAGGATTTATTCTTATAAATGATGTTATTGCATTTAATGCATTGAATAAAAAATGTGGATTAATCTGCCTTTGAAGTGCCCTTATTTCAGCCTTGTTTGCAGTTTCCTTTATCTGTTCGACCTTTGATACTTCCATCAAAGTTGATATTATCTGTGATAAACCAATAGTAAGAGCTTTAATGGAATAGGTTATTTTATTAGAGTCTTTATAATATATTTTTAGCGTACCATTTACTCCATTCTTATCTTCAAATGGAATTATTATTGCAGATTTTAAATTACTATGACCATTTTTTAAGCTATCATTATTTATAAGTATTTCATTTTTTAAAATTGCGGTCTTGGTTGTTTCATTTACTACTTTATTTTCTACGTTGTATATTTCCTCATCAACCCCAACATAAGCAAGTACGGTAGTTTTATCAGTTATAGATACTGCATCTGCATGCATATGTTCTTTAATAATGATACATATCTTTCTTAAAGATTCATTATTTATGTTTCTAAAATAGGGAAGAGTTTCATTGGCAATATCCAGTGCAAGCTTAGATTGCTGGCCTGCTATCATTTCCTTTTCATCCTCTACAAACTGCATTAGAAGTATAATAAATCCCACGCTTATTTCTCCTAGTATCATTGGAATTGATATTTTGGAAACTATATTTAATCCAAGTTCATAGGGTTTTGTCATTATTAATATAAATACCATAGTCAATATTTCACAAATCATACCCAGCAAAATTCCTGCTATATATAAATACTTTCTTTCAACTCTTTTATTTACATATCCAGATGAGATTCCTGCTACTATACTTGTTATAAGACACGGAATAGATGTTACTCCATGAATATCTATTAGAAATCTATGGGTTCCTGCAACTAGTCCAGTTATTATTCCAACCTCAGGTCCAAATAATATACCAGCAGATACTATAGTTATTATTCTTATGTTTACTAAAGATCCATCTACCCTAATACCTGAATAAGTTTCCAAAATGGCAAAAGCTGAAAATATAGCACATATAATTGCTATATCCTTTTTTTCATAATTGTCCTTTTGAAATATTTTTCTAAAGCTCTTTATTCTAGTGACTATAAATAAAATTAACAAAAGCCACATAGCTCTTTCCATGAGCATAGTTAACATATTAAAAATATACAATAACATAAATAAATTCCTTTCAAAGTCAATTTATACATATTTTGAATACCTAAATCTCCTATAAATGATAAAATAAAGGGCTTATTTGATTGGAGAACTAAAAATTTAAACTATTAAAAATCCAAGTGTACTTTTATTTTTGTACTATTTTCTTAACATCGCAGACTACATCTTCTATATCTCTATTTGCATCCACTACATAATCACATTGAATTATATCAAATATACCCGATTCACTGTCATATGATAGCCTTGCTAATGCTTGTTTTTCTCCTCTATCTTTGCACATTCTTCTATATCGTTCATCTCTATCCACCTTCAGGTATACAACTATAATTTTACAGTTCCTAATGATCTTTTTTAATTTTTCTGCTCCTATAGGTTCTACTACATAAACCGAAAACTCTTTTTCCCTATATTGTTCTCTAGTACTCCAGTAACGGTACCCATGGAATTCTGTATAGGCAATAAGCTCATCTGAGTAGTTTATACCTTCATATTTATTTTTAAAATAATTTTCATCTACAAATATATGACCATTTTCATTTTTGTTTCTTTTAGGTCTTGTAGTATAACTTTTTATATAATTGTATCCTTCTCTTTCTAAACATTCTGCTGTAATTGATTTGCCAGCACCAGATTCACCTACTAAGCATATAATTCTATTCACAGTATTCTCACCTACGCTCTACATAAAAATTATCTATTATTAATAATTAAAGACATTATTACATTAATAAGGTTAGTTTTCAATAAAAATAGAATAATAAAATATAAATCCCTCTATATCCGCTGTTTCCCTAACATATATTTTTCTCCTTTGGACAATATAATACCATAAAATATAAAGGAGGTCATATAAATGGCTAGTAATAATAGAGTATTAGTACCAGAAGCAAAAGAAGCTTTAAATAAATTTAAATTAGAATCAGCAAAAGAGGTTGGAACTCCATTAACTGATGGATACAACGGAAATCTTACTTCAAGACAAAATGGATCCGTTGGTGGTCAAATGGTTAAAAAAATAGTTCAACAATACGAAAACAATATTAGCAATAAATAATCTATTTCAAAATTACTTATTAGATATAGGAGCTGTTTGAAAATACATAAATATGCATTTTCAAACAGCTTTTTAACTATTCTACAATTAAAAATAATTTATCTTTTTTCATCTGCTTTATATTCAGCACTTCTGGAATGATATTTTGCACTATTAGGATTGTGTGACCAGTTCTTAGGTTCATTACCTGCATTTTCTCTTTTAGGTCTATGATTTGTTTCACTTTCCTTTGCCATAATATCAGTCACTCCTTCCATTCAAAATTCACCAGTTACTTTCATTTTTTTATCTACTGCTGCTCTTGCACTTTCATCCTTTGGACTATGCTTAATATTTTTCTTTTTAAAATTTCCATCTTCTTTTTTATTATTTTTTGTATTCGTTAAATCATTACTCATATATAATCCTTCCTTTCAATTTCACTTAAATAGTGGATTTTAATTTAGCAAGCCATCTATAAGATTTATTTTCTTTACAAGAAATTTTAAAAATAAATACAAAAATATTAATGTTCATGAACATAGCTTGCTTTATTTAAATTAAAGTAAATATCTACACACTTATGTTTCCCAAATTCTAATTATAATTACTATGATTTTTATAACATTTATGGTTTTAAAAATGCAAATAAAAAAACACGGCTTTATCTTTAATATCGTGTTATACAATATTAAAAAATTTCAACCGTGTTCTTACTATTTAAAATTCACAATTATCATATAAATCATTATCATTTATGAATTTATCAGTTATATTCCAGGAATCATCATAAAATTCATCCAACATAAAATCATAATAAAATTTTCCACCCATAAGCCTTCTTATTATGTCATCACGTTTATAACCCTCTTTATAGAGCTTGAACTTTTTACAGATACTTCTAACTTGAGATGAATTTAAAGATAAAATCCTCATAATGTCATCCATAAAATAATAGTCTTTAGTGAGAATATTGTTTAGTTTATTTTGAAATTCTAATTTATACATAAGATTTATTTTTTTATTTCTGTGTGGACTTTTTTTCCCTCTATGATGTTCAGCGCAAAGATAAATATAGTTTAACGGAAAATCAAGCCCGCCTTCACATTTAAAAATTATATGGTGTTTTTCTCCTGCTTTTCCACATACCACACATTTGCCATTTTGCAAAAACTAACACTTCCTCAATAATAATTTTTATTTAACCAAACTGCCCTTTACAACAATGAATCTTCCTAAGTGACAGTTCCCATTCATAATTCATTTTAAATAAAACTTTATTAAATCCATACTTTAATATTACTACTAAATAAAAGTTTTCTCAATAGCAATTCTAATATCTTACATTTGTTATTTTTTTCATATATTATTTGATTATTTCCTCATCTTTATTTTTAGTTATCAATATTCTCTTTATTCTTTTCTTTTTTACTGAAAGAATCTTAAAAATAAAATCTTTAATTACAATACTTTCTCCTTCTTTTGGCAATCTACCTATTTTATCTAATATCAAACCACTTACAGTATCATAATTTTCTTCATAATCTGTTTGTAAAAGTTGATTTAATTCTATCATATTTATTCCAGCATCAATTTCAAATTGATTATCACCAGTTTTATGTACTTCCTCCTCTTTTTCATCGTATTCATCATAAATATTTCCAACTATCTCTTCCAGCATATCTTCAATAGTAGCAATACCAGCAGTGGTTCCATATTCATCTATTACTATACATATATGTACATTCCTTTTTTGCATATCTCTTAAAAGATCATCAATTTTTTTATATTCTATTACAAAGAAAGGTTCCTTTATAAAATTATTTAAATGAAACTTTTCATCTTCCATTTTAAAGGCCATATAGTCAATTATATCCTTGCTATATAATATACCAACAATATTATCTATATTATCCTTATATACAGGAATTCTAGAATATTTTTCTTCTGTTATTACCTTTATGGTTTCTTCAAAATCACTTTCTATATTTAGTGCAATTACATCTGGTCTTGGTGTCATTATGTCTACTACAGTGGTATCGTCAAATTGGAAAATACTATTTATCATCTTAGTTTCCATAGACTGAAAAATACCCTTTTCTTCCCCTACATTTATCATCATTTTTATTTCTTCCTCTGTTATATCCTCTTCTCTATTGGTATCTTTTCCAAGTATTATTCTAACAAAGAAATTAGTACAAGCAGTAAGTGCCTCTACTATAGGCTTACTGACTATATTGATAATGTTAATAATGCCTATAGATTTATCTGCTATAAATTCTGATCTTGTAAGGGCTATTCTCTTTGGTAATAATTCTCCAAAGAGCAATGAAAAGAAGGATATCACTATGGTTACAAATATAAAAGAAATTTTTGCTCCATTATCCATAAAAAAACGGATGCCGGAATTTTTTAAAAAGATTTCAAAACTATTAGATAGTCCAACTGCTGCTGCTGCAGATGTAAAAAAACTAGTTAGAGTAATACCTACCTGAATAGTTGCTAAAAATTTACTAGGCTCTTTTAATATATTTAAAAGCAATTTAGCCTTTTTATCTCCTTCACTAGCTCTTTTTTCAATACTTATTTCTTTTAATGATATTATACTAATTTCTGCTGCTGCAAAAAATGCATTTATTATTACAAGTAAAATTATTATAGCTATTTCTCCAATCAAAAATTACTCACTCCTTGTATTTATCTAATCCACAATTATAATTCATTGATTTTTCAAACATTCGCTTGCTGATACAGGTACTTTTCATCCCATTTTCAAAGGGAAACTATATTATTTCCCGTAAAAAAATTTTATTTTTAAATAATAAATTTTTTAGAAAAACTTCCTTATAACAGGCACTACATAGGGGTCATATAACAAATTTAAAAATAAGAACATCAATGCTCCTATAATTCCTCCAACTACAGAACCGTTAATTCTTATCCATTGTAAGTCATTTCCAAATTTATCTTCTATAAATGAATTTAATTTTTTATCATCAAATTCATTTAAGGTTTCACTTACAAGGGTACCTATAAACCCGTGTTCCTTTTCTGCAAAGCCAAGCACAATATGCTTAAGAATATTTTCTACATATTTTTTTAAATTATCATTTTTAGTAAATTTTTCAAAACAAAATTCTATTTGTTCAATTAACCATTGTGATAATATTGAGCTTTTATCATTTCTTAAATTTGTAATGTGCTCTATTATAAAGTTTATATCAATTTCCTGAAATACTTTCATTTTAAATTTTTCTATTTCTTCCCTATGGTATTCTATGTGATAAACATAGTCTCTAATTTCTTCTTTAAGCCTTATTCTCATATTATTATCTTTATTCTTCATTTCTATAAGGCTTTCAACAAGGCCATTTTGAATACTAGAAGCTGCACTTAACAGGTTAACGCTATTAGTTTTTTCAAATATAGAGAAACTCATTCTTGAAAAAAAATTATTGCATTTGGCTTCTTTTATTTCCATGAGCTTTTTATAAATAAAATCCTTTGTAACCCGATTTTCACCTAATTTAATAGCATTATCAATAATAAAATCAACAATATTTTCTTCTTGCTTAGTTCCCTCTGTTTTTTTTGCCAATAATTTTATATTATCTGTAATACTATTTTCTGATATATAGCTTTTAATTCCATTATTATAAAAATACAGTAATTTTTCTTTACCATCCTGAGCAAAATAATCATCTATATATTTTTCTATATACAATAACATGTTATATTTTCTATTTTTTATAAATACAATTAATTCTTCCATAATATTCAATTGTGAAATTTTTTTACTTATAATATCATTAGTCAGTAATTCTTTCTCCACCATAGTTGAAATACCCTGTATAATCTTTTCCCTATTTTTAGGTATAAGTTCTGTATGATAGGATATACCAAATGGTTTACTAAATACAGCAGTAATGGCAAACCAATCTGCAGCTCCTCCAACTAAAGATGCCTCCATCACTATAAAGAAAAAATTTAAAATTACAAGATTTCCATAAAAATATTTTAAAACTGCAGTTATTATAAAAACTACAAATACAAGGAGTAACGTAATATTGGCTTTATTCTTATAATTCACATAATTCACTTCCCTATTCTTCTCACAGCTTTAGACACATTCAAAGAAATACTGGCTATTTTATTTGCTCATCATTCCTTTTCATAGAGCCTACCGCCTACCTTATCCAAAAGGTTAATAAAAATATAAATAGACCAACTAATCCACCTACTATAGATCCATTTATCCTGATAATTTGAAGATCCTCAGACAATCTCTCCTCCATTATCTTTACTATTTCTTCATTATTGTATTTATTTAAATTCTCCCTTATCAATGTACCTATACAATTGTATTTATCATCAATTATTCTGTATATGGTATCTTTTATAGTATTATCAATGCTGTTAATTTTTTTTCTATCTCTTATAAGCTTTAATAATAATTTTCTTTTCTTAACCTTAAACTTCTTAATAAAATCTTTATTACTGTAAAAATTTTCAGTAATATAACTATCTAAAAATTTTTCAAGTGTCTGCTTTAAAAAATCATTTTCTCTTAAGAACTCTATTTTATAATTTTCAATTTTATCTATTAAGCTTGCATCATTATTCAGTCTTAATGCATATTCCTTTAACTTTTCTTTTATAAATTTTCTATTTTTATTATCATAGTTTTTCATGTCATGCAAATTCTTTACTATTTCTTTTTGAATGCTGTAAGCTGCATTATTAGGGGACATATCTAATATATAATTTAATATTAATTTATTTGTAAGTTTTCTATTTATATTATTCTTTTCATAGGTTTTTAAAGCATTTTCATATAATTTTTCAATAAATACAGTTACATTTTTTCCTTTAGAAAGATTAATGGCAGAATCAATAATTTTATCTATTAGCATGTCATCATAGCCCCTATGGGAACTCCACAATAAACACCTATACAGCAATTGACTTATGTTGATTTTTTCTATTGTATTGGAAAGAAATTCATAAGAAAAATCACTTATACTCTTATTGGCTTTCTGTTTAGGATCAAATATTTCATCCATTGCCTGAATTAGCGCCTCGTCACCTTCTCTAGATCTTATAAATCTTACTATAATACCAGCAAGGTTATAGCTTTCTAATTTATTCTTTATTTTTTCTTTATTTAATAGATCCTTTTCTACAGTGCCCACAATGATATCCACAATTCTATCTTTATTTTTATTTATAATATCTGTCCTGAATAAAAACTTAGGCCAATTTATATTAAGAGGCTTCTTGAATATAGCTGTTATTCCAAACCAATCCGCAAGTCCTCCTATTAATGCTGCCATGCAGCATCTGGAAATAAGCGCACCTACAAAGTAATCCTCAAAGGCATAGGAAATGAAAAATCCAACAGCAAATATTAAGAGAATTAAATTCGCCAGTTTTTTATTTTTTTTATCCAAAGTTCATCACCACTTTAAACTATATATTATTTTTTTCCTTAGAAATCATAAGACTCAATGGGGCAGGTAATCCAGTAAATCTTACATAAGTTTTAATTTGATTCATAAAAAATTTTATATGAATTATCAATGCCATCTAGGATTATATATCCAATCCAGGTTAAAATACATTTACATCTTTATTCTACCCAGAAATAAACTAATTTAAGACTTTTGATTATTTATTTTTTCTGCCAGCTCACTAAGATACATCCATCTCTCTAAAAGATAATTCAAATGCTCCTCTGTTTTCTCTTTTTTATCCATTAATTCCTGTAGAGTTACATAATCGCTGGAAGAATTGCTTATTTCATTATTTATTTCTTCTAAAGAATTTTCAGTTTCATTTATATTTGACTCTATTTCTTCATATTCTTTTTGTTCCTTAAAAGTAAATTTTAATGTTTTTTCTCTTTTATTATTTCTAACCTGCTTTTCCTGATTACCTTTATTTTTTATTTTTTGTAGATCATTTTCTTCTTCAACAATATCATTATGAAACTCCAGATAATCTGTGTAATTACCTGTATGCTCTATAATTTTCCCTTCACCTTCAAAGGCAAAAATTTTATTACTTACCTTATCTAAAAAATATCTGTCATGAGACACTGCCACTACGGTTCCAGTGAATTCTTCTATATATTCTTCCAATATATTTAGTGTTTCTATATCCAGGTCATTAGTAGGCTCATCTAACAGTAATACATTAGGTGCTTCCATCAATACCTTTAAAAGATATAGTCTTCTCTTTTCTCCCCCAGAAAGTCTAGATATTGGAGTATACTGAAGTACTCCTGGAAACAAAAATTTTTCAAGCATTTGAGAAGCACTTATTAAACTTCCATCCGCTGTACTCATATATTCTGCCGTTTCTTTTATATAATCTATTACTCTTAAAGTTTCATCTATGTCTCTATACTCCTGTGAAAAATATCCAAGCTTCACTGTTTCTCCAATTTCAACCTCACCTGCAGTTGGCCTAAGTTTTCCAGAAATTATATTCAGAAGGGTACTTTTACCCATACCATTAGGCCCTACTATTCCTATTCTGTCTTCCCTGTTTATTATATAGCTAAAATCATCTATTAAAGTTTTGTCTCCAAAGTTTATACTTATATCATTGATTTCAATTATTTTCTTGCCAAGTCGTGTGTTTCCCACGGATATTTCAACTTTTCCATCAGTTAAATCCATATTTTCATTTTGCAATATCTCAAATCTATCTATTCTAGCCTTTTGCTTCGTAGATCTTGCCTTTGCACCTCTTCTTATCCATTTAAGCTCACTTTTAATTAAACTTTGCCTCTTTTGCTCCTGTGCCTCCATTTGACTTAGTCTCTCTATTTTCTGCTCCAGATATTTACTGTAATTTCCTTCATAACTATAGAGTTTTCCCTTATAAAGCTCCAATATCTCAGTTACGATTCTATCAAGAAAATATCTATCATGAGTTATCATAATTAAAGAACCCTTTCTACTATTAAGGTAGGACTCCAGCCAATTAACAGTGGCATCATCTATATGGTTTGTAGGTTCATCTAATATAAGAAGATCTGAAGGAGCTATAAGTGCACTAGCTAGAGCTATTCTCTTTTTCTGACCACCAGATAAAGTTTCTACCTTAGCCTCAAAGTCTTTTATTCCAAGCTTTGTTAAAATAGCCTTTGCATCACTTTCCACATTCCAGGCATCTAATGCATCCATTTTTTCTGATAAATTATTAAACTTATTTTGAATAGTTTCATCTTGAGGATTTTTGGATAATTGGCTTACTACTTTTTCATATTCTCTTAATAATATCATTACAGGTGAATTTCCTTTAAAAATAGCTTCCATTACTGTATCATCTTTTGTAAAACTGGTATTTTGAGATAAGTATTCAATTTTAATTTTGTTTTTCGTTATAATTTTCCCTTCATCTGCGCTATCAATACCTGTTATAATTTTTAAAAGTGTAGATTTACCAGTACCATTTATACCTATTAATCCGATTTTCTGTCCTTCATTTATTCCAAGAGATATATCATCAAATAATATTTTCTCTCCATAACTCTTTTTTATATTTTCAAGGGATATTAAATTCATAATTGTCTTCCTTTCCTGTATGTCTACTAATTAACTATTAAGAATAGTTCTAACTAGCATGAAGGTTTTTATTTAGTCTTTTCTTCATATTACGAATTACATATTATATTGCATATTCTAATCTCATTATAACAAATTTATCTGCATAAGTAATCTTTTACTCCAGTAATCCTGCAGCCCACTGTACTCACAAGCAGATTTCTTAATATCGGTATTTATGATACTTAGAAATCGTTGCCCTTTAGGGTAAATCCTTATCCAAGAACGTAACCACTCTTTTACTCTCGCTTTAAGAAAGATGGGAGTATTAGAATGGATAGTCATCAGATAAGCATCGCTTATGAAATTTAGCTCAATATAAAGTCATTTCGATTTTTCATTATCAAATGATAATCAATACCAATATCTTCTGTTACTTTTTTCTTCACAGTTATTTATACATCTACATATAATAATACAATAATAGTTTAATTTCTATTATCAATTGAAATAATTGTCACTGGAGAGGTAAAAATGAATAAAGAAAATGGTGCTTTTTTATCCATAGCATCAAATATCATATTAATTATATTTAAAATTATAGCCGGAATATCTATGAATTCTATAAGCGTTATATCTGAAGGTATTCACTCCTCCATAGATTTAATTGCTAGTCTTATTGCATTTTTTTCTATAAAAGAAGCCAGCAAAGCTGAAGACGAAGACCATCCCTTTGGTCACGGAAAATACGAAAATGTTTCAGGTTTTGTGGAAGCTCTGTTAATTTTATTTGCAGGGATTATAATAATATACGAATCCATAGTAAAAATATTTTCTGAAAATAATGTTGGAAATATCTATTCTGGAATAGTAGTAATGCTTATTTCTACAGGAGTAAATCTTATAACTTCACTTAATATTTTAAAAATATCTAAAAAAACAGAATCTATTGCTTTAGAAGCAGACGCCATGCATTTATTAACTGATGTATTCACCTCCTTAGGAGTTTTTATAGGACTTATACTTTTAAAGCTTACAGGTTTAAAGATATTTGATTCAATTGCAGCTATTATAGTAGCTTTGTTAATTATAAGAACTTCTATAGTTCTTATAAAAAAATCCATGAAGGATCTGGTAGACAGCAGCCTGTCTTCTGAAGATATCAATAGAATTTTAAATATTATCCATAAATATTCTGATGTAAAATCCTATCACAAATTGAGAACTCGGAAAAGTGGTGATACAAGAGAAATAGATATCCACCTATTGTTAGACTCAAATCAGTCCTTGGTGGAAGCTCATAATCTATGTAGTTCAATAGAAAAGGACATAAAAATTATATTTCCTAATTCATATATATTAATTCATGCAGAGCCTTATCATAGGCACAATCTTTTGAAATAATATTGTAACACTCTCTTTCTTGTACTATAATTTATTGAAACATATTAAAATCGTATAATCTGTATATTCCTAATTATTATATCGTCAATAGACATGTCAACAAAAGTTACTTATTCCGTTAAACAAAATTAATTAACAAGGGAGATGTGTATATATGGTTATTGCTGACATAGCTGTTATGCCTCTAATTCCATCTGTTTCAGAAGAAGAGCTATATAAACAGGTAGATGCAGCTATTGATTATATAAAAAACAGTGGTTTAAAATATGAGATAGGCGCTATGAGTACTACTGTAGAAGGTGAATATGATGAGGTTTTTGAACTTATAAAAAAAGTTCACAGGATTCCTTTTGAAGCCGGCAGTGAGAGAGTAATAACAGTAGTGAGAATAGATGAGAAGAAAGGCGGACTAATTATAGACGATAAACTTAAAAACTATAAAAATCATAGAAAAAATCAGTAGATGGATTTTAAAAATAACATCTATAATAAACATTCTTTTAGATGTTATTTTTATTAAGTAGAAACTGTAAAAACTAAATTCATCCATTAACATATGTACTTCAAGTCAATGGATGAATTTATCATATTTACATTGCTTCCTATGAAATCTTTAAAAATACTAGCAATTGTATAAACAATTATATGCAGCTATTGATTACATAATCTAGTGAATTCCAATTATATCCTTTATAACTTCCCCACCTATTATCATACCTGCTACTGGTGGTACAAAGGATATACTTCCTGGTATTTGTCTTTTAGCAAGACATTTCTTAGTTCCTCCTGTACAAACGCAACCTTCTTTACAGGTTATAACTTCATCTTCCTTTGGCTTTAAAGGCATTTCCTCAGAATAGAGAACCTTTAAAGACTTTACTCCTCTTTTTCTAAGTTCACATCTCATTACCTTTGCTAGGGGGCATATTTTTGTTTTATATATATCTGCAATTTGAAATTTAGTTGGATCCAATTTATTTCCTGTACCCATACAGCTTATAATTTCAATGTTATGCTCTTTACACCATAATATTAAAGCTATCTTGGAGGATACAGTATCTATCACATCTACTACATAATCCGTATCTTCTCCTATAATATCACCTATATTATCTTCCTTTACAAAAGTTTGATAGATTATAACCTCACATTTAGGATTTATACTTAGTATTCTATCCCTCATAACTTCAACTTTAGGCTTACTTATGCTTTTAAAGGTAGCGTGGATCTGTCTATTAATATTAGTTAAACAAACGGTATCATCGTCTACAAGTACAAGTCTTCCTACTCCGCCTCTAACTAAGGCCTCCACTGTAAAGCTTCCTACCCCACCTATACCAAATACTACTACCTTACTATCTTTTAATTTATCTAAGGCTTCTTTTCCAATTAGAAGCTCTGTCCTTGACAAAGAATGCTGTGGCATTTTTAATTATCTCCCCTTTAATATCAATGAATCTTACTTGGTGGGAGTTTGTATTCCCACCAAGTTTAGATGAATTATCCAGGGACGCGTCGCTATTATCTCTACCTTTAGGTGGTGGAATATTACAGCGACTAGTCATCGGATAAAAACCTGATTATCTTCTTATAAAAATATTCATTGATAGTATACCATACCTAATTAATAAAATGTAATATTGTAATAAAATCCTTATTATTTTCATATTTTAATTTAGAATACTTATAAAGGAGTAACTACATTGAAAGTTAATAAATTAATTTACATAGGAATTGTAATTGTTATAGTTTTAAGTTTTACTGGCTGCAGCCTTAGCTTTAGCTCTAATTCATTTTTAAATCCAAAGAAACCCTACAATTTTTATTATACCAATCTACTTACAAGAGATATAAAACTTGAAAATTCATTTTTGGGAATAGTATTAGATACCAATTTTTATAAAGAACAGACCTTTACTGCTGAACAAAGTACTACAGCTAAAAATTTCATATTACATCTTCATAGAAATGACTTTATAAGTAAACCAAAGGATTTGCCTGCAAAACCTCCTTATAAAATTTACTTTACCTTTAAGACGGACAAGTATGTTCTAGAAATTTATAATGAAAAATATATATCTGTATATCCTTGGGATGGTACTTACGATAAAGATTACGTGGATATGAGTAATATACCGGTTTCCTATAATCTTTATTATTTATGTAAATATATTATACCACGATAAAAACTTAAATTTATTTTATAGTTCACTGATTTTATTCATTATATCTCACTAAATCAAACTTATATACTATTTCATTATCATAGCTTTTAGTATATAATAACCTATACATAGTAAGAGAAATTACTCAATACGAAAGAAGTGATTTAATGTATTTTAAAGGTGATTTTCACAGTCATTCAACAGAATCCGATGGAAAGTTCTCTCCTGATGAATTGGTAAACTTAGCGAAATCTAACGGTGTAGATATTATGGCAATTACTGATCATGATACTACAAAGGGTATAGAGAAAGCCCTCCTTAAGGGTGATGAAATAGGATTAAAGGTGATTCCTGGCATAGAACTTTCAACCCGTTATAACAATGAAAGTATTCATGTGCTTGGATACTTTAAAGATAATTCCTACAAGAATAAGGATTTCCAGGATTTTTTAAAAGGCATAACTGAATACAGAATTAAAAGGGCTGAAATAATAACAGAGAATTTAAAAAAATATTTTAATATAGATGTAGACTATAAAAAAATTATTAAAAATTCAAAAGGTGTTGTGGCAAGACCTCACATTGCAAAAGCCATAATGGAAGCTGGCTATGAATATACTCTTGACTATATTTTTAAAAATATTATAAATGAAGATAGTCCTGCTTATATACCTAATAAAAAGCTTCCTTTAGAGGAAGGAATAGAATTGCTTAGATCTGTAAATACAGTAATTGTACTGGCCCATCCAGTTTTAGTAAAAAAGACTCCTGTGGAAGATTTGATGAAGTACGATTTTGATGGTCTAGAGGCTATTTATCCTCTCAATGAACCGAAAGATACTGAGAGATTCTTAAAGATAGCTAAGGATTATAACAAACTAGTTACTGCAGGTTCAGATTTTCACAGTGGTGAAGAAGCTGACACAAAGCATGGTACTTTAGGTTCAGTTTATCTAGATTCTAATAACATAGGTAAGTTCTTAGAAAAATTTAATGAATAATACTATTAGTTTAATATAAGGTCGTGATAGAATTACGACCTTTATTTTTTTACTGAATGGCAAAAAATGATTGAAAGTATTAAAAAATTAGGAATCCCTCTTAGCTAACGAAATGAGGGATATCCTAATTCATATAGTATACTTGATCTTATTAAAAATCATTTTCCTTAGGCTTCCAATAAAAACGCTGCATAGGCATTTTTAGTTTCATAAATATCTACCTTACTGGAAATTTCCCAAGGAGCATGCATATTAAGAAGAGCTACTCCAGAATCTATAACATCCATACCATACTGAGCAAGTATGTATGCTATAGTTCCACCACCACCTTGATCTACCTTTCCAAGCTCTGAGGTCTGCCAGGATACATTATGCTTATCCATCATGGTTCTTATTTCAGCTAAATACTCAGCACGTGCATCATTGCAGCCAGACTTTCCCCTAGCTCCTGTATATTTATTGAAGACAACACCCTTACCAAGATAGGCTGTATTTTTCTTTTCCATAACTGATGGAAAGTTCGGATCAAAGGCAGCACTTACATCTGAGGACAGCATTTTAGAATTTGCAAGAGCTCTTTTAAGTTTTATATCACTGTAGTCTCCAGCACACTCCATAACCTCTGCTGTAGCATTCTCAAAGAATTTTGAATGCATTCCTGTTGCACCAACACTTCCTATTTCCTCTTTATCAACCAGTATTGTTACGCAGGTCTTATCTGGCTCTTTTATATCAAGCATAGCATCAAAGGATGTATAGGCACATATTCTGTCGTCCTGCCCATATCCCATAACCATACTCTTGTCGAAGCCGTAATCTCTTGCATTTCCAGCAGGCACTACTTCCAGTTCTGCGGAAACAAAATCCTCTTCACTTATGTTATATTTTTCATTCAAAATCTTAAGTATATTGTATTTCACTTTGCTCTTTACATCTTTATCATCAACAGGAATACTTCCAACTAATATGTTTAAATCTTCTCCTTCAATTCCTGTAGCTAAAGACTTTTTAAGCTGATCCTGAGATAAATGTATTAGAAGATCTGATACTCCAAATACCGGGTCTGATTCATCTTCCCCAATTACCACATTTATTATTTCTGCACTTTTTTTCACAATAACTCCATGTATAGCAAGTGGAATAGTCACCCATTGATATTTCTTTATTCCACCATAGTAATGAGTTTCTAACATTGCTAAATCCGTATCTTCATAAAGAGGATTTTGCTTTAAATCCATTCTTGGAGAATCTATATGTGCTCCCAATATTTTAAGTCCCTTTTCAAAAGGATCTTTTCCAATTACATATAAGGCTAAATTCTTTCCTCTATTATTAGCATATACCTTATCTCCTGGATTTAACTTTTTACCTTCACTTATAACTTCATTTATATCTAAATATCCTGCCTTTTTTGCCAATTCTATGAATTCAGTAACACATTCTCTTTCTGTTTTGCAGTCTGATATAAATTTTTTGTATCTATCCGCTAATTCAAAGACTTTAGGCAAGTCCTTTTCAGAATACTTTTTCCATGCGTAATCGTAGTTTTTTTCTAAATTATTTTTTTTATCTGCCATGGTTTTCCCTCCTAAATAAGATAATTATTTTCACATATTCAAAAAAGCAACTAATAAATATATTATACTAATATATTTAATTTATTCTTTCTTTTCATATATGCTAAGTACATTCAAATAAATAACTAGTCAGTATGCTAGTCTATTTATTTTCATATGCCTTATCTAATATTTTTACAACCATTTTCAGTTATTATAGCGTCAATAGCTATATCATGATCTTCTAAAGGGATTCCCTCCAATATTTGAAATTCATAGGCTAAGGCTATTTTTTTTATATTTATATCTGCATTTGAAAAAAATCGATCATAAAAACCACCACCATAACCAATTCTTCCACCTTGCAAATCAAATGCCAAACCTGGAATTACAGCCAAATCCATATTTTCTACAAATACTTCCTCTGAATTCTCTTTTGGTTCCAAAATTCCGTAATTACTTATTTCAAGTTCATCCAAACTGTTTATTTTAAGTGCTCTCATACCCTTTAATCTGCTAATAACTCTTGGTACACATACTTCTTTACCAGAAGCAATAGCATACTTAATTATATTACGTGTGTCCACTTCCTTGTCAAAGCTGATATAAATAAATATTACTTTTGCATTTATAAATTCACCGCTATTAATTATAGTTTCATATATGGCATTATCCATTGCTTTTTTTTCTACTAAGGACAGTACTTCCCTTTTTTTAGCTATATAATCTCTAAATTTACTTTTAGTATTATTCGTCTCCACCCACATCCATTCTCTGATTAATTGTTTCTACCGGAGATACTTTGCAGCTAAGTGCATATCTATAATTTGCGGCAGCAGCTTCAATTATAACAGCTAAATTTCTACCAGGTCTTATTGGCAAAGTCATTTTCCTTACAGGTACATTTAAAATTTCTATACACTCGTTATCTATACCAAGTCTGTCATAATCTTTTCCCTCTTTCCATTGTTCTAAATACATAACTAAATCAATAGTTTTTGTTTCCAGAACTGAGCTAAGTCCATACAAAGCTGGTACATCTATTATGCCCATTCCCCTAACCTCTAGCATACCAGAGGTTATAAAAGGAGATTTGCCATGAAGCACACCCTCAATAGCTTTAATGTCAACTGCATCATCAGCTATGAGTCTATGTCCTCTTTTTATTAGTTCTAAAGCAGTTTCACTTTTACCTATACCGCTTTCACCTGTAATAAGTATACCAAAGCCATATACATCTACTAAAACTCCATGCATTCTGGTTTCTGGTGCAAGCTTATCATCTAAATAATTCATAACCTTACTTATAAATCTGGTAGTAGTACTACTTGCTCTAATGAGCCACGCATTACGTCTTGTAGCTTCTTCTATAAATTCCTCATGAGGTGTAAGATTTCTTGCTATGATTATACAAGGAGTTTCAAACTGGAAAAATTTCTTTAGTCTCTTCTTTCTAATCTCGGATCTCATTTCGTCTAGAAAACTCCATTCTGTTTTTCCCACAATCTGTATTCTTTCATTGGCAAAATAACTGTAAAATCCAGCAAATTGTAGCCCAGGTCTATTTATATCACTTAAGCAAACCTCAGCTTCTTCTGGTCCACTAATAATTACTTCCAAGCCCAAATCTTCAACCAAAGTCTTAACCTTAACAGGCATTGTTCCATCACGCCTTTCCCACATATAATAATACTATTATATTACTAATTTACTTTTATTCAAGTCATGTCTTCCCTCAACAAATCTTATTACACCAGTTTTAGAACTCATAACAATTGAATGGGTAATGGCAATTTCATTTTTTAAATATACAACACCCTTTAATAGATCACATTCAGTTATACCTGTAGCTGCAAATAGAACTTCATCCGATTTTGCCAAATCATCTATAGTTAATATTTTATTCACATCATCAATGCCCATAGATTTGCATCTTATTTTTTCTTCTTCACTATGAGGCATAAGTCGTGCCTGCATTTCTCCTCCCATGCATTTTATAGCTGCTGCTGCAATAACTCCTTCTGGTGCACCACCGATTCCCATAAATAAATCTATTCCTGTTTCCTCAAATCCACAAGCAAGTATGGTAGCCACGTCTCCTTCTCCAAATAACCTAACTCTAGCACCAATATCTCTAGCTTCCTGAACTATGTAATCATGTCTTTCTCTTTCTTGAACCACTACAGTTAATTCTGTTACATCTTTTTTAAGTGCTTTTGCCACACTTATTACATTTTCAGCAACACTTTTATCTATATCTATTGCACCTTTAGCTCCAGGTCCTACTGCTATTTTCTTCATATACATATCCGGTGCATGAAGAAGACTTCCTTTGGGTCCCATAGCAACAACTGCAATAGCATTAGGTGATCCTTTTGCAATTAAAATTGTTCCATCTAATGGATCAACTGCTATATCCATTTCAGGCATATAGTCTTCATTCATTCCAACTTTTTGACCTATATAAAGCATAGGTGCATTATCAAGTTCTCCTTCGCCAATTACAACTGTTCCTCTCACTGGCATTAATTCAAAAGCTTTTTCCATACCATCTACAGCAGCTTGATCTGCACCTATTTTATCTCCTCTACCCATAAATTTTGCCGATCTTATAGCAGCAGCTTCAGTTACTCTAACAAGAGCCATTGTTAGATCCATGTTTAACATAAATGTACCTCCTAAATTTTATTTTGTCCTTAAATTTAGACATATATAAAGAAATAACTAATCAATACGTAAATACTTCTACATCTCTTTCTTTGATCTGCTATTTCTTTGCATATGTCCTGTTTACCAGCTATATTTTAAATGCTTTATCCTATATAAAGATTTTAATATATTCTAATAATATAAAAAAGTATAAAACTTGACTAACTGTCCAATAATATATAAACTTTAGTTAAAATTGTACTTTTAATTTATAATATCTAATGGATGCTATTTAAATAAAATAATTATTTTATTTAAATAGGTAATTTATTGTATCATATATATCTAAAATAAATTATATATGCTGTACCAAACAACCTATTTAACATAAATATTATAACACAATTGTTATTGAAAACAACTTTCAATAATTATAATAATTTATAAAAATAAATGACACATTCCGCCATTTACATATTATAACAAATAGCTTTTTTCAACACGTTTGAACAAATGTAAAAAACAGTAAATTTAAATAAAACTTTGAAAATAGGTGTAAGTTGCCAATAGGTGTAGATTTATGTTCTATAATGACTGTTAAAATGAATTTACATGTGATGTATAATTTGGTAAAATAAATTTGCAATCAAAAAATAAGGGGTAGTTTGAAATAAGGAGGGTTTAATATGGATTCTAATTTGGAACTTTTAATTGCTGAAATAGATGAACTAAGAAATAAGCTTTATCAACTTATACTTTACAAGTCTCTTACTGATGATAAAGTTGTTTCTTACAGTCAGAAATTAGACAGGCTATTAGTTAAATATCATAATGCACGAAAATTGTTACAGAAGGTAGCTTAATTATTTTAAATGATTTTTTGATTGCATTTTATATTTTATTATATATTATATATTGAGTATGCCTTTAAGCATACTTATTTTTTATTGTATAAAAAATATCAAATCTTTTTTATACAATATAATTAAAAATTTCCAGAAATCTGATGAATTATTTATTAAATAAGAAATAAATAAAATCCTATAAATAAATTTATTTATAGGATTAAAACAACTTCTCTACACTATTTAGTTACTAAAAAAGCTGTGGGAAGATATCTTCCGCCTGTACTTCCCAATGGTCCACAGGGTTTATTTATAATTTCACCATTGTAATACATAGCTGTAGAGGAGCCACCATCTAGATTTGAAGCATTGATAGCGCCATATCTCACCATTATATCTTGTATATCTTTTATAGAATCACCAACACTGTAAAGAGGTTGTCTTCCATCAATTTCCAGAAGCAAAACCTTTCCATCCACAGTTTGTCCAATTGCAGTTCTTGGCTGAAGACCAGAACCACCATCTCCTTCTATTGTAACAGGCTTACCATTTATAATTAATGCAGGTCCAAAGGAAACAGCATCCTTTATATTACTTTTAGCTACGTCCTCTAATGTAAATTGTCCAGTAATCAATCTTCCACTATAATCAAATCCTACTATATTAAAAGCACCTGAAGTATCATTATATATTACTTTACCATTTTTCACCACGATACCCATAGGTACACCTCCATTACCCGTACCATTTGGATCTATAAATGCACTAGCATTTATAGCAGCCACCGCATAATTATTCTGTGCTAATTCCAATAACTTATCTCCCTTGATATTCAAGCTGAATTTATCTATAGTTGCCAGTTCTACCCTCTTGGGATTATCCACAATCATAAGCTTACCTGTATAATTATTTTCGTTAATATTAATTACAGATATTGTATCAGAAGTACTAAAACTACTTGCTTTTACTACCATATTGTCATAAGTATTATAGCTTTTTTCGGATAAATTATTCTTTGCTGCACTTTCGCCAGTACTTGTCTTATCATTTGTAGCTACAACTCTGTTTGAATTTAAAATTCTATTTATCTCGGTACTGGATATAAAATCGGTAGCTAACCATTGATGCTTAAATGTAGTCATAGCAGTAGTTACCCATAAAGTTCTCAGCTTGTTAAAAGGACCTAAATTACAATAAAAAACTAATACCATAAATGCGCAAAGCAATATTGAAATTGATACTGAAAATTTTAATATAATCTTTAGTATTTTTTTTATCATGTTAATTTTTACATACCCCTTTCTCTTGTACATCAAAAAGTAAATATACTTACTGACTTATTAAATGATAACTACAAGTTTCACAAATATTTTATCATAAACATTACTGAGAAGAAAGCTGTTTTTCCTCCTCAGTTAATTATACTCTAGTTTTACTCCAAATTAGAAAATATCAATATTTATACTTACTTAGAAAACTATATCCTAACAACTATATTAATTATTGGAGTCAGTATATGATTTTAAATCATAAAGTTGCTGTGATAAATTTCCACCTCTCCTATTATCCATAGCATTACTCTCTTCATTCCCAGCAGCCTCATTATTTTCAGTAGTATTTGTATTATCCACTGATGCCTGTGAATTAGTTGTACTTGATATATTATTGTCTGCATTTGTTTGCGCTCTACTTGAGTCACTATATTCACTTGAAGAAACAAGTTTACCATTTTGTTTAACCCAATTCATTATTTCGCTGCTTCCATTACCCTGCCCCATGCCACCTACCATTACGTACCTTACTTCTCCATTAACAACCAGTTTCTTGAATTGCTCCAAAGTAATTGCCTTATTATTGCCAAGGAAACCACCAAGTGACATTACAGGTTCCCCTGTGTTGATTATTATATCCGCCGCGGAATTAGAATTTGAAACCACAAGCAAATACTTTTGCTTAGCTGTTTTATTTTTCTGTAAAAGTTCTATAAGCTTCGTATCTCCATTAGAAGCTGTCATACCTTGGCCTTGAAAACCGCCAGCACCTGGTCCCTGCTGATTATTACTTGATAACAGTTCTAAACCCGCTGCTGGAAAAGATCCATTCAATTTAGTAGTTAAAACAGCAGAAGATCCAACAAAGGGAGTTATTAAAAGACCAACTATGGATAATGATACCAGAGTTTTCTTTAAATTAAATCTATTGTTCAGACTCCAATTTTTTTCCCTTTCCTCAATATTTACTTTTTCTTTATTTAATACATTCAACATACTAAGTATTATAGCTGGTATAATACTTAAAATCGATACTAATATTATTAATATTTTTATAATATTAGATGAATTAATGAAATAGTATAACATAAGTAAGTGAACTGCGCCATTAACTATCAAGGCTACTGGTAAGAACCAAGCTTTCCGTCCGCCCTCTTTATACAGCTTCCACATAGAAGTAATTCCTATTCCCGCTAAAGCCGCTATTGGTGGTGCTAACATTGTTAAATAATAGGAATGGAATGTTCCTTTATTAAAGCTGAAATATATGAATTCTGGTAAAAACCAAAGGAACCACAATGCTAAAGACTGCTTCCTCTTATTATCCAGTTTAAATTTTAACTTTTCCCTAATAGCTGCTGCTATAAATCCTATTACAGCTAATGGTATAAACCAAACTATCTGATCTGAAAGTATGTTTTTAGAAAATAGTCTTGTAAGACCTGAGGCTGTTTCTCCACCAAAAGCACCTTGAAGTTGTGATGAACCTCCTCCTGATGATCCTCTTCCCTGTTCACCACCATTGGGGCCACCTCCAAATCCTCCTGGATTTTGTCCATTTCCTGTCCCACCATTAAATCCGCCAAAATTGCCGTTATTGCCTTCATTCTGACTCTGGCTAGTGTCAGTCTGACTATTGTCACTTTGACCTGAGGAACTTGTACTGCTTCCATTGCCACTTGGTGGATTTCCCGGCATGTCCTTAAAATTTCCATTAAATCCACCTCTCTGAGAACCTCCATCTGATTGACCTTGTCTCGGCATCCCTCCTGGAGCACCTCCTCCACCATTGCCATTATCAGAACTGCTGAGAGAAAATCTTTCAGCTCCATTATGACCAATTATAAGTTCCAGTACAGTATTATTTGTACTGCTGTCTATATAAGGTCTACTGGAGGTAGGTACGGAATCAACCACCATTGCCCAGGACAGTGAAACTGCTAACAGTACAACGGTTCCAGCTACAATATTAATAATCCTTCTCTTTATGGAAATTGTAGTAGCTAGAAGATATGTTATATATATAGCTGGGACTACAAGATAAGCCTGAAGCATCTTTACATTAAATCCTACACCTACAAGTATCATACTTAATATGATATATTTAAACTTCCCCTTTTCTGCTGCAATGGAAAGCATCCAACATGCCAATAATAAAAACAGTATAAGTATATTGTCTATGGTATTATTTCTACTAACTGCTACAAAAACAGGTGTTATGGCAAGAAATAACGCTGAAATTAATCCCGCTATGCTTCCAAAGGCTCTTTTAACAATTTTGTATATCAATATAACCGATATTACGCTTGCTAATGCTGACGGAAGCAATATGCTTACTCCATTAAATCCAAATATCTTAGCAGATATTGCCTGAAACCAAAAACCCACAGGAGGCTTATCAATAGTTACAAAGCCAGCTGGATCAAAAGCTACAAAGAAGAAATTTTTAAGGCTCATGGTCATACTCTTTACAGCTGAAGTATAGTAAGAATTACTATATCCTTCTATACCTAAGTTAACAAAATTCAATATGGCAGATATTAATATAATTACTATTAGTGCAATTGTTTCTTTCGTAAATTTTATTTTTTTCATTTAATATTTTCCCTTCCTTCTTATATACTATAAGTAACAATTATTTTTACAAGGCATAATCATCAATGAATCTTACTGAGTGGGAGTTTGTTTCTCCCACTCAGTTTAGATGAATTATCTAGGGACGTGCCGCTGTTATCCCCCCCTTAAAGAAAAGCAGAGAACCAAAATCTTTAATTTTGTGTGAATCGCTTTCACAGAGTGCGGCGGAAATGTTACAGCGGCTAGTCATCATATAAAAATATCCATCAATGTTTAATACACATTTCTCATCTAATGCCTATGTGAAAATTATACTTAAGTTTTACTGGATAAATATCAAAAGTTTATGTGAACTTTATGTGATTAAAATTTAAAAAATGTATCACACAAAATTCACATAAATTTTTCATACTAATTCAATAATTTCTGTCTATACTTATTAATAGGAATTATATAAGGAGGCCTCATCATGAAATTCATCAAAAATAACTTATTAAAAATAGTTATAGTACTCATAACTATTTTATTAGGATGCTTATGTATTTACGCCATATTAAATTATGGTAATACTGCTTCCAATACATTCGGACAAAATTCTAGATTTACTAGTTCCTTTAAAAGAGATAATAATTTTAAAAACTATCAGGATATAAATAATTCAAAAAATCAAGCCAATGCAGAATATCAAAAAAATCAACCTAATATAGCTGATTCAAGAACACAGCCTAATGGGGAAAATTTCAAACCACCAAGAGGAGAATTTAATACATCCCATACTGGTAATAACCAATATGGGAATCCCAGAAATGGAAATATGAATAGTGCCTATGGAAATAACAATAATTTAAATAGTAAATATTCTCCTGTATTTATAGCTTATTGTATATTGTTTTTTATATTATTTGTATCAGCATATCTAATTTTAGTTCGTAAGAAAGTAAAATTTAAAAATTCAGATGTTTGTACACTTATATCAGGTACAATTGTAATAGGTATTCTATTGCGTATTTATTTTGGATTACTTATAGATGGACAACCTTTTGATATTAATCTATATAAAAGATGGGCCACTCTAGCTGCAAATAATCTTCTCACAGTATATGGCAATGGCTCTTCAATAGATTATCCACCTGTATATATTTACATTTTATCTATAATCGGAAAGCTTGCCAGCATGCCTGTGCTTAGTAAATATTATTATCTGCTGCTTAAAATACCTTCTATAATTGCAGACATTTTATCTGCTTATTTCATATATAAAACAGCAAACAAACGTATCTCAAAAGAACTTGCCATACTATTAAGTACTTTTTACATCTTTAATCCAGCTGTTTTAATAAACTCAACTCTTTGGGGACAGACAGATTCACTCTTTGCTTTTATAGTTATACTTTCAGTATTCTTATTGTCTGAAAATAGGCTTATATTTTCCTCCATTTTATTTACAGTGGCAGTACTCATGAAGCCCCAGGGAATAATACTTCTTCCCCTTCTTCTGTTTGAACTTATAAGAAGAAAAAATTTAAAAAGTATTTTATATTGTGTATTACCAGCATTAATAACCGCATTAATTATCATATTGCCATTTTCTATAAGCAACGGAAATGTAATCTGGATTTTTAATCTTTACAAAAATACCATAGGGGAATATCCTTATGCTTCTGATAACGCCTTTAATTTTTTTGGTTTAATTGGAGCAAATATGACTAAGGATACAACAACTATGTTTATATTCAGTTACCACACCTGGGGGATGTTTTTCATTGTACTCATTACACTTTTCTCAGGTTTTGTATATATAAAAGCTAAAAATGGATCTTATGTATACATTGCGGCCCTCATTCAAGTTGTAGGTGTTTTTAATTTTTCTGTAGGAATGCATGAAAGATATATGTTTGCAGCTGTTATTATTTCAATTTTAGCATATATATATGCTGAAGATAAAAGATTACTATTATTATCTGCTTTATTTACTTTAATAATTTATATAAATACTCATGTAGTTTTATTCAATCAGTTTAATGGTTTAAACTCGATTTTATATAATGCAATAACTATATTTACTTCGCTTTTAAATGTACTAACCTTTCTGTATCTTTTAAAGCTCTCTGTAGATGTTGTAAGAACTAGTAATCAGCTGGAGTCTATCTGAAAATAACTTTATAATATTTTGTATAAATGTATTATAATAATATAAAACAAAGTTATAATTCAAATTTTTATAATATGGATTGGGAGCGATGTCAATGGAAGTACAAGGTGCATTTTTCTGTGATTCAGCTTATATGGATCAGACTACAGGTAAAATGAATGTAGTAGGTATTTATAATGAAATTGGTTCAAAATATTTTCCAACTCATTTAAAAATAACTTCCTTTGTTGTGCTTCTTGAAAAATCAATTTTTGAAGATCCACCAAAGGAAATACATGTAGACTTTATTGATGAGGACGGAAGAAAGTTTTATGCTTCAGAAACCTATACTTTTGAAGATAATTCAAAACCAGATAAAAATAAAATTTATAGGCTAACTAATTTAACCTTTAATACACTTGGGGTATATGCTGCTAATATATTTGTTGATGGAAATTTTATAAAATCAGCAAAATTAATAGTAAAAAAAGATTATGCTTTTTGAGTTTAGAATTCTTCAATGGAAAAAGGTACATTTAATAGGATGTACCTTTTTCCATTATCTATATTTTCAAATGATAATGGCTACACATATATTTATATAAGTCTACCAAGTTCATATGTTGAGCTTTTTTAGAATCATACTTCCCAATCTTAAATGCAAATTGTACAGAAGGGTCAATTGCCACTGCAAATAGAAATATGTGGCAATTCCCATAATTATAATGGCTGATATAAGCATTAGTATTTTACCTAACATACTTCCTGGTGTTTTTAATATTCCGATATTATTTATTAGATCAACAAAAATTCCAATAAAAATCATGTTAAATATACTTCCAATTCCAGGAATTACTCCTAGGAAAATTTATAACATTATTACACAAAAGCCTACAATCTGCGCTGTCTATCCCAAAGATAAAATGGAATGATTAACAATACCCATATGAAAAACATTATTAGCCTTTTATAATCATTAAAAATCGGCTCAAAAGAGAGTCTGTCACCTCCTTCTACCCCTTTATATTTTCTAATTTTTTACGTGAAATCAGCTTTCTTATTTCTTCTGCTCCAATTAAAATTGGTATAAAAGGTATATAAAACAACCAATAGGTAAAAGGTACCGGATACGTATCAAATATATTGTGCAAAAATGGTGTGTATATTAAAGCTGCAGTTAAAGCTAACTCAAAAATTACGCCTGCATTCAGAAGTTTATTAGTAAACATTCCTATACTAAACATTGATGCAACTTCTGTACGACAAGCAAACACATTTGCTACCTGCATAATTACAATTCCTAAAAAGCTCATAGTAGCTGCTTTTCTTGAAAGTAGATTGTCAGCCGTTAAAATCTGTCCCCAGTGCCATCCCCCATTATGCAATACCCAGAAATATCCTGCTAGAACTGCTGCTGAATTTATTAATCCAAGTAAAATATATCCTCTAAAGAATAATGAAAAATTCAAGAGTTTTTCCTTCGGTGATTTTGGAGGCCTGTCCATAATTCCAGGTTCTGGAAGTTCAACACCCAGGGCAAGCGCTGGCAATGTTTCAGTTCCAAGATCAATTGCTAGTATTTGCATTACTGTTATAGGGAGTGGTATATTAAACAGCGAAAACAGTATATATGGTATAGCTTCAGGAGTTAAATGAGCAAATATATAAGTTATGAACTTTCTAACATTATCATATACTGCTCTTCCTTCTTCTATAGCGTTTACTATGCTTGCAAAATTATCATCTGTTAATACCATTGTTGCAACTTCCCTTGCAACATCTGTGCCTGATTTTCCCATTGCTATACCTATATCAGCCCTCTTAAGGGCTGGGGAATCATTTACTCCATCACCAGTAACAGCAACTACCTCACCCATTTCTTTAAGAGCTGATACAACCTTCATCTTATGTTCAGGTGCGACCCTAGCAAAAATAATTTCTTTGTCCTTTAATTCATTTTTTAAATCTATATCTGATATTTTATCTAGCTCATTTCCTGTAATTATTCTTGGGTGAAGGCCTTTTATAATTCCTATTTTTCTTGCTATAGATTCTGCTGTTAAACCATAGTCTCCTGTAATCATTATTATTTTTATTCCTGCTTTTTGAGCATGTTTAACCGCTTTTTCTACTTCAGTTCTTGGTGGATCCATCATAGCTGTAAGCCCCACAAAAACCAAATCGTTTTCAGTATTATCTACTTTATAATCTTCATCCTTTTTATACATCCTTTTATAAGCCATTGCCAGAACTCTTAAACCTGCCTGGGCAAATTTATCATTTTGTTCTATAATTTTTTGAATGTCTTCTTTCTCTAATTTTTCGATTCTATCTTTTCCCTTAAAGATATGACTACAAACTGAAATAGTCTCTTTTGGTGCACCCTTTGTAAATACATAAACATCTTTTCCAGCATTATGCACAGAACTCATTCTCTTGCGTCTTGAATCAAAAGGCAGCTGAGAAATTATTGGATATTCTCTAAGGATATCTTCTCTAGTGAATCCGGCTTTTCCTGCTAATACAACAAGGGAACCTTCAGTTGGGTCACCAATTATGTTCCATGAAGGGTTATCACTAGAAGGTTTTACTATTCTGCTGTTATTGCAAATCAAACCTATCTTTAAAAGCAGTGACAAATCATCGGGAAAGCTTTTTTCGTCAACCTTATTCCCCTCTATTAAAAAATCTCCCTTTGGCTCATATCCTACGCCACTTACTGTATAATAATCATTAGGTGTCCATATTTCTCTAACTGTCATTTCATTCTGAGTCAATGTACCTGTTTTATCGGTACATATTACCGTTGCACCACCAAGTGTTTCAACACTTGACAACTTCTTTACTAGAGCATGTCTCTTTGCCATTCTCTGCACACCTATAGCAAGTGCCAGAGTCACAGTAGGAAGCAATCCCTCAGGTACATTTGCAGTAATTATACCTATTGCAAACATAAATGTGTCCACTAATGATCTTCCCATTATTAATCCAAGCAGAAAGAAAAACACTCCCATTACAAGTGAAAGATATGCTATAAATTTAGCAACTCTTGTCAACTGCTTTTGCAGCGGGCTTTGTTCTGCTTTTATGTTTTGTGTCAGTGACGCAATTTTCCCAAACTGCGTTTCCATACCTGTTGCATAAACAACTGCAGTGCCTGTACCAGATGCCACATTTGTCCCCATGAAAACTATATTAGGTGACTGAAGTAGGGTTACTTGACTTTCCAGAACAACATCTGAGCTTCTTCTTACAGGTTCCGATTCACCAGTTAAAGCAGCATTTATAGTTCTCATTTCAAATGCCTCGATAAGTCTTGCATCAGCAGGTACATGATCGCCTTCCTCCAAGTAAATCAAATCGCCAGGTACCAATTCCTTAGCAAGCATTTGCTGCTGATGTCCATCCCTAATTACCTTTACATAGGGTGGAAGCATCTTTTTAAGGCTTTCTGTAGCCTGTTCGGCTTTAAATTCCTGCCAAAAGCTAAATAGCGCATTTATTATTATTACCAATACTATTGACCATCCAAGCTGAGGCATACCTCCAACAAATGATAATATACTAGCAATCCAAAGCAGTATTGCTAATAGATGAGTAAAATTAGCTAAAAATCTGGATATAAGTGATGACTTTTTTACTTCTTTGATTTCATTATAACCATATTTCTGAATTTTTGATCTTGCCTCACTATTTGTTAGACCTTTAATCGAAGAATTCAATTCTTTAAATAAATCATCAACTGTTAATCTAAATATATTTTCTGTCTTCATCATAATTAACCTGTTATTTTCAGGTTATGCCTCCTTTCAATACTTTTGACATAGAATCCTCTCTTAATTATACACCTTTATTTAAATAAAATAATCATCGGTGATATTTAAAAATATAGGATATAAATTCATTCATAAAAAATAGATATAAATAATATTATTATTAAATATTTTTACTAAAAGCTATTGTCATTTCTAAAGGTTATTATTAAAAATATCATATATTTAGTTATTATACTATCGTTATTTTAAATAATAAATTATGAGATATAATATTGTACCACCTAATATTACTAACTTAGAGTCTAATTTGGTAAATTGCAGCATAATAAAGGATAATACAAACAATATTAAAGTATAAATATCAATAATGGCATGTCTTCCTGTATTTATTACTACTAATGTCATAATCCCTACAAAAGATGAAAGTAATCCACTTAATACGGAATTTGTCCAAGTATATTTCTTAATTTTTGTATAAATTCTAAAGGTGATTACTACAAAAAGAAAAGATGATGCATATATTGATAGAGTTCCGACTACCGCACCTATCAATCCCATAACCTTATATCCTATAAACGTAGCTGTAATAGTTACTGGTCCAGGTGTCATTTGGCCTAGTGCCACACCAACCATGAACTGATTAAGGTTTAGCCAATGATTAGTGTTAACAACTTCTTGCTGTATTAGTGGAATCATTGTAAAACCATTACCAAATGCCAATGTTCCAATCTTAAAAAATGTTCCTGCAATACTTAATAGTTCTTTATTAAAAGCAGTTAGAATAAAAAAAATTAAAATTGTGATACAAATTATTATGATATTTTTCCACTGTATTTTAGTTTTCTCAATTATGTATGTATTTTTCATATCCTCTGTACTTTTAGGAATAAGCATTATTCCCATCAGTGCTGAAATAAATAAGATAAAAAAAATGTTATTATATAATATAGAAATTATAAAAGCGGTGACAGCTATTATAATTGTTTGGATATTAGTAGTTGTTGTTCTAGCCAAATCACATACAGCATTTAATATAAGTGCAACAACTACAGCTCCAAGTCCTTTAAATAAAACATTTACAAATGCTATATTTTCATACTTAAAATATAGCAATGACAACACTAACATAATAAAAAATGGTGCAAAAATAAACCCTATGAAACTTGCTATGGCACCCAATAATCCCTTTAATTTATAACCGATATAAATAGCAAGAGAAACAAAGGTTGCTCCAGGTATTAGTTGTGCAAGTGCAAGTCCTTCAAGAAGTTCTTTTTCATTAATCCACTTTAACTTTTTTACAATATGTTTTTTTGTTTCTATTATCATGGAAGGACCAAAGGCTGTAAATCCTATCTTAAAGAATAACAAGAATATTTGCATTAAATTAATATCGCTATTAGTTTCTACGTAGTTCTTATCACTTGTGACTAAAGAAAGTTTTTTTATCTTTCCCGAATATTTTTTTATTTGTTCTTTACAAAATTCTTTATCTTTAAACGTTAGTTCGATATGTTGACAACCACAATTACACATATCTTTTTTCTCCTTTTATTATAACTAGTTTTTATTAATTATACTTAAGTATTATATAAAATCAAATTATCGGTTATCTTTAGTTATAATTACTTTTATTGATTAATGTTTGTTTTAATAATAGATTTCCGATTGGATTTATTTGATATACAAAGTGATTTTAGTTAAAACAAGATTAGAGTGATTTTATATATTAGTTTTGACTAGTTATATAAAAAATGTTAACAAATTATTAATTTTATTTACAGAAATAATACCAGTATATGTCGCTAAAAATAAAGTACAACAAAAAAAGCTAATTCAATGGTATCGGCACCTCTTTTAACCATTTCATAAGCCAAACTTTCATATTCTCTTATCCCTAATTTATTTTACAAACACCAAACCAAAATGATAAGGTGGAAGGTCAATCTGATTCTTCAAAGTAAATCCTACCTTTGAAGCCCATTCTATAATAGTTTCAGGTTTAGGTCTTATTTCCATTGATGGTCCTCTTGGAGTTTCTTCATATTTCCAATGTATAACCCCTATTTTGCCATTCTTGTTTAAAACATCATAAACGCTTTGAAGTAAATCTAATGGTTTTTCGCAATGGATAATATTAAATAATGTTATATAATCAATTTCAGCCTTATATTTTTTTAATTGTTCTATTGTGTCCTCTTTAGAAATATCACCGTTAATTAGGTGAACATTTGAAATGCTAGTATCTTGTATCTTATTCCCACAGACCTCTATCATTTTTTCATCAACATCTATTCCAATAACATTCCCACTTACAAGTTCAGTAGCTGGTAACAAAAACGTACCATAACCACATCCTATATCAATTAAAATTCTTATATTTTTGTCTACACCCATTTGTTTAAGAATGTCTACTGGATTAAAAAATGATTGCCATAGTTCTTCTATTGGCATTTCTGACTCTCTATACTTCATTTGAATTCTCCTTTTCTATGTACTTATTACCTGACTCCCTAATAATAATTTTAGCTACTTCCTTAGCAACCTCACCTGTAAATGAGACACATTGTGCCTTATGTTCAGATGAACCAATTTCCATTCCTTTTGTTAGTACTCTACAACATAAGCACTTATGACGATTTCTAAAAAATTCATGTAGTTCGTTAGAAAGAGCCTTTGCTTTCTCAACTTTCTTATCTTTAGCTTCAGTTCTTCCGAAAAAAAGTCCTAATGCCATGATTCCACCAGTAACAGCACCACACGTGCATCCAGAACCTCCAATACCTACTGCAAATCCTGATGCTGCTGCAATGATATCGTCAGGTATTGGTAACTCAAACTCATCTTTTATACTTTTAACGACGGATTCAGAACAGTAAAAATCTCCATTACGATGGTATCCTTCTGCTATATTTTTAATCCTTTCTACATCAACTTGTTTAGCCATTTAACTCATTCCCCTCATATTTTTGCATAATATTTTATAATTTCTCTATTTTACAAACATTTCATTACATTCAAAAAATAATACAGCAATAACAATTTCACATTCGCTGATTATATAAATTTTCTCTGATTAATTTTTAAAACAATTATTTATGTTACTGCTGCCTTATTCATATAATTCATATATATTTGGTGTGATTATAACATGACATTATTTTTTTATCAATAATTAAATTTTTTCAAATAAATTATTCGCAGTATATAGTCATAACTTACAGTATTGATAACAATAATAATATATAGAATCTGGTATACTTAATACATAATTTATACTACTATATTCCATAAATTTTTCTACCTCTTAAGCATTAAATATAAAAAACAAATGTAAGGAATTTTTATTATACATCTATTTTTTATATTTGATATTTAAAATTTTAAGCCAAAATACCTCTTTCTTTTTTTAATTTAAAAACTTTTCAATTTCTTCAGCTGCTTTTTTAGCTCCGCCTGCTTCTTGAATTTTCTGCTGCATGTCATACACCCGCTTCTTCAATTGCTTGTCCGTTGAAACTTGTTGAACAGATTTCTGTAAGACTTGAGCATTTACTTCATTTGGTAGAAAATGCTGCCCTAATCCTAATTCAGTTACCCGACGGGCGGTTATTTCTTGTTCAAACATTTGTGGAATAACAACCATTGGCACACCATAGTTCAACGCTTCCATAGTGCTGTTCATGCCACCATGAGTGATGAATAACTCTGTATATGGAAGAATTTCGATCTGTGGAACTTGCTGGCGAACAGTAAAGTTATTTGGAATCTCTCCCAAAGTTTCTGGATTAATCTTTGTCCCTATGGACATGATAACTTGCCATCTAGAATCACGAAAAGCTTCCATGCACATTTTATAAAATTCTGACCATGGGTTGAAAATAGTACCTAGTGAAATCAACATTACAGGATGATCATTATTCCCATCGATATACAGACTCTCATGATAGCTGCGTTTTCCGATAGACGGACCAACAAAAAGAAAGCGTTCATCAAAGGTATCACCTTTAGGCTGAAAAGCCCGAGGTAAAAAGGCAATATTTAATTTTTCAGAACCTAATAATTCCTGAACAGATAAACCTGCAATTCCTTCCTTCTCAGAAAAAACCTCAAGCATCGACGCCAATTCTTTTATTACTTCGTTAGGGAAATTAGATATTATTGATAAATGCTCATTCTGAGCATAGGAAGAAGATAGCTGTACTGAATCTATGCCGTGCTTTGCAGCAAACAATTTTCCGGCTAATGCCATAAAATCAAACAGAATTAAATCAGGAAGATCATCTTTATACAACTGCTCCAATTGTGAAAAAGTAGATATGGCTTCTTCAAGTATCATAATTGGGACATTTTTATCTCTCATTTTTACGTCTTCTATTATCTTTACATGATCTAATTGACTTAATTTGGAATGATAGAGAAAAGGAGTACCCCCTGACTCCCTAATAGCAGGCATAAATTCTTCAGTTGTTGGATAAGTCACTTCATAGCCTCTTTTAACGAGCTCTGATACAACGGCTAGTGTTGGATTAATATGTCCATAAGCAGAAACGTTAATCATTGCAATATGAGTTTTCTTCACTTTAATCAACCTCCATTTACAATTTACACTTGTACCAAGTGATGGAATAAATTATAGTATAAGTAAAAACAAAGTTCAATTAAAATGAGGACTTTATCCACGAAAATAGACAAAAGAGGTGAAAGTGTTGCATCAAAAAAATTTGGTAAATAAACAAGTTCAGCGGACAAGAGAATGGATTTTAGAGGCCTTACTTTTATTATTGGAGACAACACCCTACGATAAGATTAAAATTACCAACATTACAAAAAAAGCAGGAGTCGCCAGACAGACTTTCTACAGGAATTATAAAAGTAAAGATGATATTATTATCAAATATTTGGATTATATATTTAAAGAGCGTCTAGAAATAACAAAAAAAATACAGGGTAATAATCAGAATGATGTTCTTAATGATCTCCTCTTTGCACACTTGAAGAAGCATCGTGAGCCTTTACTAAAAATTATCAAAGCTGGGCCTTATTATTTAATACTTGAACGATTTGAGAAATTCATAAAATATTTAGTACATCTGTATAAAGAAGAACATACAACTATAGACAAATTAAACGAATTACATTATAAATATTCAATAAAGTATCAAATTGCAGGAGTTTCTACGATTATGGTAGACTGGCTTAGGAACGATATGCCCTTGTCTTTTGAAGAGATGAGAAAAATGATAAGCGAATTTGGAAAGTCATTTATAGAACAAGGCAATTATATGCCTGATATTTTATATAGCTTTGCGAATCAATTTGAGAATTTGTAACATATCTTGTGTATCTTACTACTCACTGGGAAAATAAAAAAATAAGCCAGTCTACAAACTCTGTAAACCGGCTTATGTAAGCTTTGGTAGCCCCAACGGGAATCGAACCCGTGATTTATTTTTATATATTTTTATTTTTCTGCACTTTCCTATAAATGTTGATATTACTAGCTTTACTTACTTCTACTTTCTAAACAAAACTATGGTTATCAGAACTTTTGTGGGAAAAGTGTGGGAAAATTTTAATAAGCTTATTGGTTGAATAAACTAACTTTTATATCTTATACTAAGTGTAAAATACTTAAGTGTATATATAAAACTAATACTTTATATAAGCATCTGTAACTTTAGCTACATAATCATCCATCCCCGAATTTGCTAAAACTATTATAGATTGCTTATTAGTCCCTGATATCTTCGCACAAAATTCCTCTGCTCCATTTATATTTAATTCTTCATGTCTTTTCACTTCTATTTCACTTCTATTAGCAACTCCGTAATCCTCAAGTATTCCTGCAATTCTATTTTCTACTTCACCTGTAGGACATTCAAGAATTTTAATTCTTTCGATCGCATCCTCTATTTTTGACATAAATTCATCTCCTAACAAAGATTCGTTTCATATTTATTATCCCCAGTTAATTATCTTTAATTCTTAACTGCCTTTATACTATCTAATCTTTGTAATAAATCAGACTCTTTTTAAATAATGTAAGAGAACCTTTCAATGAATTAAGTCATTGTTAATTTTATAATAATTATATCGATTAAAGTTAAATAAAGGTTATTAATTTGTAAATTCTATTGAATGATCTGATATGTAATTTATAATAAAAACTGGAACAAAAAAACTGGCAAATATTTGTAGTATAATAATATTGTTAATAAAATTAAAAAATAGCAAAAAAATATTGACATATAATTTATATTATTCTAAAATTTAGATAATTAATTAAATAATATAACATAAAATTTAATGATTGTTATATCATAAATTCAAATATCTATATTTTTAATAGTAATTCTGAAAACACTATTGCATAAAACATTGTTAAGTATACAGGTAGCATTTTTACATGAAAACATTAGAATTAATTCTGAAAAAGCATTTTTAGCAGCACTAGCAAGGCTATATACTCTTAGAGCAGCATATAATCCTAGAAATCTTTATCTAGGAAATATAATCAAATTTCCGCTGCCAACCTATTCTTTCGAAAATACAGAATATAAAGTATCTTTTGTGTAAGATATGAATAAATATGATAAATCAGATGAAATAAGAAGCAAAACAATTATTACTGAAATGAATTCAAACAACGTTATAAGACTTGATGATACCTTTGCTACACAGTATATTAATTCATCTGGATTAGTGAAAATTACTAATAGTTCATACTTAAGCAAGAGCGAAAGACAGGCTTCTTACGAGAAACTTAGTTTTAATTTTTTTTCAAATAAATTAATGTAAGGAAGTGTAGAATTTGAATAATGTGTTTACCCTAGCTGAAAGCTTAATTAAATCAGCTGAAAGTAGTTTCAAAAGAGGAGTTTTTCTTATAAAAGGAGAAAATCAGGAGAAATATATTTCCTATAAGGATATATATAATAAGGCTGTACAGGTTTTATATAATCTTCAGGCTTGTGGATTAAAACCAGGTGATGAACTGATATTACAAATAAAAGAGGATGAAAATGAGCAGTTTATTTACACTTTTTGGGCATGTATATTGGGAAAAATAATCCCTGTTCCTGTTAGTGTAACCTATAAGGAAAACAGATCAAAGGTTTTAAAAATATTTAGTCAGCTAAAAAGTCCTAAAATAATTATAGATGAAAAATGTTTAAAAAGCATAGATAATTATGCAAAAGATACGAGTTTTGAGAAAGTGTTTAAATGCTTAAAGGATAATTCTATTTCTATGGAGGAAGTAATAAAAGAGGAAGGAATCGGGGTAGTACAAGATATTAAACCTGAGGATATCGCATTTATACAATTTTCATCTGGTACTACTGGAGATTCCAAAGGAGTAGTTTTAACTCATAAAAATTTATTGACTAATATAGTAGACATTATTAAAGGGTTTAAGGGCAACGATGAAGATGTAACTTTGAGTTGGATGCCTTTAGCCCATGATATGGGTATTATAGGTTTTCATCTTATGCCATTGGTTCTCAATGTTGATCAATGCTTAATGCCAACTACATTATTCATAAGAAATCCGGTTTTGTGGATAAAGAAAGTTAACGAGCACAGAGCCACAATTATAGCAGCTTCTAACTTTGGATTTAGATATTTCTTAGATAATTTAAAGGATAAAGAATATCCTGAATGGGATTTAAGCTGTGTAAGAAAGGTATTTAATGGAGCTGAGCCTATTTCAGTGGATATAATCAATGAATTTTTAAATAAATTAAGCAGATATAATTTAAAAAGAGTTGCTATGTATCCTGTCTATGGTATGGCAGATGCCAGTTTAGCTGTGGCATTTCCACCTGCCGATGAAGAATTTTCATGTGTATATGTGAGAAGGGATTCTTTGGGTGTGGGTCAAGATATCATTGAGTTAAAAAAGGATGAAGATTCTGAGTTAGTCATGGAATTAGTGGTTGAAGGATACAGCGTAAGAAACTGTACTATCAGAATAGTTGATGATAATGGAAATGCTTTAGATGAAGGCAAGCTTGGTCATATTCAAATTAGTGGAGGCAATGTTACAGGTGAGTATTACAATAATCCAGAGCTTACGAAAAAAATAATAGATAAAGATGGATGGCTTAGCACTGGTGATTTAGGTTTTATAAAAAACAGAAGAATAGTTGTCATAGGGAGAGCAACAGATATAATTCGAATTAATGGTATAACTTACTATCCACATTATATTGAAAAGAAATGTGAAAAGATAGAAGGAATTGTCAGTGGAAGAATAGTTGTCTGTGGATTAAAGGATAAAGTAATTGAAAAAGAAAAATTGATTATATTTTTACGCTTTAAAAAGAAAATTGAAGATTTCTTAGCTCTTGCTGAAGATGTAAAAGAAATAATAAAGGAACAAGTTGGTATAAATGTAGATGAAATAATTCCCATAAGATCTATTCCTAAGACTACCAGCGGCAAAATACAAAGGTTTAAGCTAGTCGAAATGTACAAGAAGGGTGAATTTAATGATATTATTGACAGCATTTCTGCTATACTCAGCACAAAAACATTAGAGGAAGTTAGTGCTACTAAAGATTCATAAATATCATACTAAAAATGGGTAGTTCCAGCTGCCCATTTTTATTATAAAGCTGAAATATAATTATCAGGAGAAGAAAAAATGTTTTCAATCTATGGTGTCAATATAAAAGAGTTTAAGGATTTAACTTTTAACTCATAAATTTCATTTATTGTTTTGATTTTTGAATAGTTTATCATCTAACTTTTTAAACCATGATATACCTCTGTAATTGTAGTTATCGGGGTCTTTCATCAGTTCGTCTGCATCATTAATAGAGTACCCACCAATTACAGGAAATGATGAAATAAGTCCAATTCTAAAAAAAATTAAGAACGCAGATGCTATAATTCTTGGTTCGCCAATTTATTTAGGATCAATTACAGGTGAAATGAAATCTTTTATGGAACGATTAATTTTTCCATATCTAGTTTATGATGAAAATTATTCTTCGCTTTTTCCTAAAAGAATTTCAGTAGGATTAATTTATACATTTAGAGTTAATGAACAAAAATTGGAACAAACAAAATGGAAAGAATCCCTTAAATATAATGAATTTTTAGTGGAAAGATTTTTCGGAAAAGCAGAATCACTTTTTGTAACTGATACTTATCAATTTGATGATTATTCAAAATATGTTGCAACAGCTTTTAATGTTAATGAAAAGGCAAAGCGTAAGAAAGAAGTATTTCCACAAGATTGTAAGAAGGCATTTGAATTAGGCAAACGACTAGTTCAAGTGTAATATATTAATTATAAATATTTAGAAATGATTTTTGTACGTAATTTTCTTATTAGACGAGCTAAAGGAACCCGTTATAATTAATTATAGACGTTCCTTTTAATCTTTATTATAATTTCAACATTATTCTTTAACAGAACCTAAAATTAAAGTTTAAAACAGAAAAAATAAGAGTAAAGCCTTTTATATTAAGACTTTGCTCTTATTTATCCAATTCAACTTAATTGGCATTGTGTTCAATTCAATATATTCTATTTAACTGTAAAATCACCACTGCTTAGATCTGTTGTATTATTTGTTCTATAAGGAGGATTTGATTCTGTATTATTTATTAGTATGCTATTGCCTGCAACATCAGTTAACAGTATACCATCAACTTTCCATAGTCCTACAGCATCATATTGTCCTATAGAGATATACCCGCTATAGGTACCATTGCTATTTTTAGATAAAATCACAACCTTTCTTGCATTTCCTGATGGTGGATCATAATATATAGTAATAGGACCTGAAATGGAACCTTCCGCATTTAATGTTACGGTTATCATATCTCCACTAGTAACTGTGCTTTTATCTACACTTATACTTTTTACTGTTGGTGTTGTTATATTTTGTACTGTCCCTTTAATTGTAAAATCACCACTGCTTAGATCTGTTGTATTATTTGTTCTATAAGGAGGATTTGATTCTGTATTATTTATTAGTATGCTATTGCCTGCAACATCAGTTAACAGTATACCATCAACTTTCCATAATCCTACAGCATCATATTGTCCTATAGAGATATACCCGCTATAGGTACCATTGCTATTTTTAGATAAAATCACAACCTTTCTTGCATTTCCTGATGGTGGATCATAATATATAGTAATAGGACCTGAAATGGAACCTTCCGCATTTAATGTTACGGTTATCATATCTCCACTAGTAACTGTGCTTTTATCTACACTTATACTTTTTACTGTTGGTGTTGTTATATTTTGATTATTTACAGTTACTGTACAGCTTGCAGTTTTACTTCCATCTACTGTTGTTACTGTAATTGCTGCTGTACCAGCACTTACTGCTGTTACTTTTCCTGTAGCATCTACTGTTGCAATAGCATTATTTGAGGATGTCCATGTTACAGCTTGATTTGTAGCATTATCTGGAGCTACTGTTGCTGTTAAAGTATCTGTTCCACCTACTGTTAGTGTATCGGTAGCCTTGTTTAGAGTTACTGATGTTACAGGAATATTTACAGTTACAGTACAACTTGCTGTTTTACTTCCATCTACTGTAGTCACTGTGATAGTAGCAGTACCTGCATCTACTGCAGTTACTTTTCCTGTATTGTCTACTGTTGCTACATTAGTATCAGAAGATGACCATGTTACTGCCTTGTTTGTAGCATTATCTGGAGCTACTGTTGCAGTTAATGTATCTGTACTTCCTACTGTTAGAATATCTGTAGTCTTGTTTAGAGTTACTGATGTTACAGGAGTATTTACAGTTACAGTACAAGAAGCCTTCTTGTTTCCAAGAGTTGCAGTAATAGTAGCAGTACCTGCACTTACTGCTGTTACTTTTCCTGTACTGTCTACTGTTGTTACATTAATATTAGAAGATGTCCATTTTACAGCATTATTAATATCACTATTAGTAGCATTACCTGGAGTTACTAATAATGCTGTTAGAGTATCTGTTCCTCCTACTGGTAATGTATCTGAGGTCTCGCTTAGACTTAATGATGTCGGGTTATTAATGGGTAAGTTATCTGCATAAACATTGTTATCATAAATAAATTGATTAACATTGAAATTTGAAATAGGAAAAATACTGACAATAAATAAGATACTAATAAGTAAACTAATTTTTTTCTTTATATTTTTCATTTAACCCCCTCCAGTATATTAAATCTTTTTATATTATAACACTTTACATGTATGGAATATATAATCAAAATAAATTTTTAAGTGATTTATTTTGTATTCCTGCCTTGCTCCTGCACTACAAAAAATAACTTTATTATAATAGAATAAATTAAAGCATTTTAAGATTCTAATTTCCTCATCACAAAGTGGTAATTCTGCTATCTGTTTAATCGATCCCTTTTTAGATTTTGCTGATAATACTAACATCACAGCTTCATACGTTTTTCCTTTTGCAGCATGTATGGTCTCTATACTAATATTTTCTTTAGGTTTTTCTTCAAAAAATGATCTTACACTTCTATCTTTATAATCAGTACACCCTGACCTATACCCGAATTACAGTACACATATGAGTTAGTTATAATAATCATATGGAGGGAAGGAAAAAATGTCAAGTAACGGTAATAGATATAATAGTGAGTTTAAAGCTGATGCAGTGAGATTAGTAACTAAAGAAGGAAGATCTGTACGCAGTGTTGCAAAGGATCTCGGCATAAGTGATCAGGCGGTAAGAAATTGGATTAATAAAGACAATAGAAAACATGATCCTGAGAAATCAAGAATTGATGAACTTAAGGAGAAACAGAAAAGAATTGATGATTTGGAGGATTCAGTTGATATATTAAAAAAAGCTGCTGCACTCTTTGTACAGGACAACCGAAAGTAATTTATAAATCTATTAAAGCCCAATGCTCTGTGCATTCGGTTGAAAAGATGTGCAAATTATTTCATGTGTCACGGAGCGGTTATTATAACTGGAAAAATGACTCAAAATGTAAAAGAAAACTCGAAAATGAAAAAATATTAAAAGTGGCCCAAAATAGTCATGATCAAAATAAAGGTATTTATGAACTTGATAAAATGCTGTCTGATGTAAGAGAGAAATTCCCTCATTGCAGCCGTAAAAGGCTATATAACATACAAAAACATAATAAATTATATTTAATAAGAAAGAGAAAATTTAAAGCAACTACTTACTCAAATCATAATCTTCCAGTAGCAAATAACCTATTAAATCAGAACTTCAATATAAATAAACCAAATACTGTTTGGGTTACCGATATATCCTATATTAGCACCCGTGAAGGGTGGTTATATCTTGCAGCGGTAAAAGACATATGCACTAAAGAAATAGTAGGATGGGCCACTGCTGACAACATGAAAACGTCACTATGTATAAAAGCACTTGATAATGCTATCAAACTATTCAAGCCTGCTGGATGGAGGACTCATACACCATTCTGACAGAGGGATACAGGTGCGACAAGAAGTCGCTTGATATATTGCCGCAAGGCTACCCCATCCATTCGGGGTAACTCTATTGTGACTAGCGTAGATGGTAACGTCTGGGTTAGAAAGCTCACAAGACAATGTGGAAATCCGAGAAGCCTAAAACTGGGATAACTGCTAGAGTAAGAAAGCTATGGAGAACGTAAAGTGAATCACTGTAGGAATCGTTACGCTGGAGAAAGCGAAATAGGCTGAAACGCTTCGACCAAAATGGTAAGGAGTCGAGCAAAGGTGAACTGTTAAACCAATGCGAATGGATGTGGCTCCTAAGGCTTTCACAATTATATATCGCGCGGAACTTGGTAAACCCTATATGCTCCTCACGAATAATGGGGTATCAAACCGTAAGGAAAAGAAACGGCATAGAGGGCAGAAGAGAAGGATAAAAAGCAAAAGCTACTTTTGTAATGAAAGAAGATAGGGGTTCAAACTTTGCCCTAACCCGAAAGGGTGCTGACTTATCCTATGGTATTTCTTGGCAGAAACGGAGGGTAAACTTATGAATTTTAGTAATTCAACGACGGATAAAACCGAGAGACTAAAAGACAAAAACACACTAACCAGTCAATGGGAATCAATTGACTGGTTGCAGGTACAAAAATATGTTAATAGGCTACAATCCAGAATTGCCAAGGCAACAGTGAAGGGTGACAAGAACAAGACCAAAAGATTACAATACTTACTAACACATTCATTCTATGCAAAAGCCTATGCAGTAAAAAAAGTAACATCTAATAAGGGAAAAAACACATCTGGTGTAGACAAAAAGCTATGGTCAACATCAGCTTCAAAAATAAAGGCGGTACTAACACTTACAGATAAACAATATAGAACAAAACCTCTTAAACGAGTTTACATTAAAAAGAAAGGCAAAAACAAGAAACGACCGCTGGGAATCCCTACAATGTATGACAGAGCCATGCAGACACTGTATGCACTTGCACTAGAACCAGTAGCTGAAGTTACTGGAGACCACATTTCTTTTGATTTTCGTAAAGGAAGAAGTGCTAAGGATGCTTGCGAACAGACATTCTGTGTACTGTCAAGAAAATGTTCTCCTACTTGGATATTAGAAGGAGATATCAAAGGCTGTTTTGATAACATCAACCATGATTGGTTACAAAAGAACATACCGATGGATAAAAGAATAATGAAGCAATTTTTAAAATCAGGATTCATATATGAGGGTAACCTATTTCCTACGGACACAGGTTCACCACAAGGCGGAGCTATCTCAAGTCTCTATGCAAATATGACATTAGACGGTCTTGAAAAATTAATTCAAGACAAATACCATCGAAACTCAAAGGGCAAAATAGAAAATCACTATCGAGCAAAAACCAAAGTAAATATGGTACGTTATGCTGATGACTTTATAATTACTGCAAATACAAAAGAAATAGCAGAAGAACTAAAAGATATCGTCAGTAAATTTCTCAAAAATCGTGGATTAAATCTATCCCAAGAGAAAACAACGATTACGCATATAGACTACGGCTTTGACTTTCTTGGCTGGACATTTCGAAAGTTCAAGGAAAAATTAATTGTCAAACCATCAGAAAACTCAATAAGAACCCTTATAAGAAAATGCGCTACTATTATTCTGAAAGAAGGAAAAGCACACAATCAATCCGAATTAATCCGAAGACTAAATCAAGTGATTAGAGGATGGACAAACTATCACAAACATGTTGTAGCAAGTAAAGTCTTTTCTTACATCAACAATACATTGTATCTTTTATTACAACAATGGGCAAAGCATCGACACCCCAACAAAAATAAATGGTGGAGACTGAACAAATATTGGCATGAAAAGAATGAGAAGAGATGGTTGTTCATGACGGATGAATACAGCCTTATAAATCTGAGAAGGATAAATATCATCCGACACCCTAAATTGCAGATTTCTAAAAATCCCTTTATACACAAAGAGTATTTTGAGAAAAGAAAAATGAAATTAAAATCACTGGCTGCCGCCAGAAATGGTGAAGAAATGCTTGAGCCGTATGAGCGGGAAACTCTCACGTACGGTTCTTAGACGAGGCAAAGGGAGCAATCCCTTTCCTTTAGTCGATTACTGCAGTCATGAATATCAATCATTCTTAAAAAGTCACAAAATAATATGCAGCATGAGCCGCAATAATGCCTGTGCTGAAACCTTCTTCAGTACAATAAAATTCGAAATGTTATACCAAAAACAATACGCTACGCGTGAAGAAGCACGTCGTGATATATTTTGGTACATAGAAATTTTTTATAACCGAAAAAGGAAAAATCAGGCCTTAGGATATATGACACCATCTCAATTTAGAGATAAATATAAAATTTTGTTAGCATCTTAGAAAAATTCTAATTGAATTTTCTATGATGTGAAAACAATAGTAATATTGAGATTTAAAGAGAATACCTAACTCTGAAGTGTCCTTTTTTTCGGGAAAAGCTCAACCTTTAATACGTGATTTGATTTTCAAGTCAATATCATCTTCATCTTTCATTGAAAATTTATTTTCGTTAATCCATTTGTCAATTTCAATTTTGCATAATTTTACCAACTTCAGTTTTTATTCGGACTTTGGTAAAGAAATCATGAATTTATATAAACTAGCTTTCATAGAAAAATTAAAGTTGAAAAAAACAATTAAAAGAATAAAAATCTTTAATGATGACGGTAATAGTGATGGACATAAAATTTTAATCCAAACTCCCAAATCTAAAACAAGTAATAGAATTGTACCTATCCCTTCAAACCTAATAAAAATAATTAAATCTCATAAGTTAAAACAAGATGAGGAAAAATTAAAAGCTGGTGATTCTTATAAAAATAATAATCTTATATTTGCTACTGCAACTGGTAATCCAATAAGTAGTAAAAATTTATTTATGAGATATAAAAACTTGTTAATTAAGGCTGAAATTGAACATAAAAAATTTCTATTTAAATTTAACAATCCAATATATCAGCTATATACGGCTGTTAAACTTCCGAACCCACCCACAACCAAAGGTTTTGCCTTATAGCAAACTACAGTTTTCTAAAATTTACTGTAAGCATTGATCTTACTAGCTTTACTAACTACTGCCTTCTAACAGAAACTATAGTTTTCTAAAACTAGTGTGGGAAAATAAAAAAATAAGCCAGTATACAAACTCTGTAAACTAGCTTATTTAAAGCTTTGGTAGCCCCAACGGGAATCGAACCCGTGATTTGTTTTTATATATTTTTATTTTTCTGCACTTTCCTATAAATGTTGATATTACTAACTTTACTTACTTCTGCTTTCTAAACAAAACTATAGCTATCTGAAACTTTTGTGGGAAAAGTGTGGGAAAAATATAAAGGTAGCTTATTAAGTTAAATAAGCTGATTTTAGACCTACTGATTACGAATTAGTTGAAACATAAAAAAGTTATGAAATTTAAAATTATATAAAGTGATGTAATTATTGATATTAGTAGCTTATAAGCATTTAAAGAAATATCTTATAAAATAAAAAAATATAATTTTGCCAACAAAAGTGCCAACATATAATTTGTTCCCTATACTTCGTCCTGTAAGAAGGTTGCCAATTAACTTAATCTATCTCTAATAGACTTATTTCCTACATGAATTATTTCTGTTTCTATACCTTCTCTCTCAAGTTCATCAATAACTATTTTTATTCCATGATAAGTATTTCCTGCTTTAGAATGACTTCCATTAAAAGCCACAACTTTCATTAAAAATTCCTCCCTTTATAAACTGTTAGTGTAAAAAATTTTACACTAACCTAATACAAAGAGAGGGAGAAAATTATGAATAAGTGTTCAACAAAAAGGTGATTCACATATTCAGCTTTTATACTCAGCGTCAAAAGTTAACACTCTCATGTTTCAAAAATCACATCTATTAAAAAGAGAGTTTGTTATGTTAAATTTTGATTTCTACAATCCAACACGTATTATATTTGGTAAAGACAGGCTTGTTTCATTCCCAAAGAAAATTTTCTTACTTTTTCATGTTTAAACTTAGTTAAATTTACTATATCTAATATACTATTAATTTCATTTTCATTTATTTCTTTATAAAATCTGGCTACAAATTTCAAGTTATTGTAAGCACTCATGTATTCATAAACATCTGCTGTCTCTATAATTGAACCTACATTTTTTAAAGCTTCTTCAAATTGTTTTTTTAAGTCATTTTCTAAAATTTGAACTTTTCCACTGTCAAATCTATTCAAAGCAGTAATTGCTTTCATTACTGTAGTCTTACCTGCGCCATTTGGTTCAAGAAAACCAAATACATCTCCACTATAGACTTTAAAACTTATGTTTTTTACTCCACGCCCATTTTTATATAGCTTAGTTAGTCCCTCTACCTCTAGCACTTTTTTCAACGTAACACCTCATTCCATTATTTATATTAAAAAATAATGTTTTAGATATATGTAAAAAAACAACTATCTAAAACATATCTTAATCTATTTACTATTGGAGTTATTCTCCAAAATGTGAGGTTATAGTTTTTACTTGTTTTCCATTCAAGTCAACTTTATCTGGAGTTGTATTATTAATATTAGATAAAGTTAAGTTTATATCAAATTTAATATTATGTTGTTTTCCATTTGCATCATCACCAGATAATACAATTACAGCAGTTTGATCTGTAATGACATCATTTTTATTTATATCTCCATTTGAATTGATACTTTCAATTTTTATATTACTTTGAAGCTGTGGTATAACATTTTTTAAACTATTTAAATTGACTTTATTGTAATTTACTGCTTCATTATCATTTCTAATCAAGGCTATAGAAGCTAATGCATTTGACAGCGGAGTTATCTCACTAGAATTTAAATTTATTGAATCTTTTTTTGTACCATCTGTATTACCAGTTACACTAACTTTATTTTGCATACTTCCCACTAGTGTATCCATTACCACCTCAACACTCTTGGATACAGCAGGATTTTCAACTTTATCTTTTCCATTTATATTTTTACTGCCATTTTGTTTTACAATGTATTCGTTACTATTATTGTCCTTAGTTATACTTTTTCCATCTTGCTTATAACTATTAAAAGTTTGCGTATCACTTCCTGATTTTACCGTAGTTACACTGCTCATAGCATTAGCATTTAAATTCAACTTAACGTTTGAATTTGCATTTATTATGTTATTTCCATTATCAGATACTGCTAACTGTAAATTAATTGTCCCGTTTTTTAAATTTTTAGTATCATTCACAGCTCCCTTAAATGATTGATATCCAGATAATTGTGAAGCATTTACAAAAGCTGTTCCAAACAATAAGATACCTCCCAAAGCTAAACTAGTTACTATTGCAGTAGATTTCTTATTCATAAAATGTACCTCCTAATTTTAAAATTACACTTCTACATTTATATTGTATATAGAAAATATTAAAATCAGATTAAATATATTAATCTTTCTCTCAGATTAACATATTATACATATTTTATAGACTAAATACTCTTTCTTAAAATATATTGGAGTAAACTTATGAATTAAATTAAAATTATTAAGGATACAAAGTGCGCTTGTATCCTTAATGATTAGAAAATATTTCATTAATCATAACAAACCTATAACCATTTCTTTTTAAATAAGGCAAAACAAATTTTAAAGCATTAATTGTTTTTAATGGAGATTGTTGAGCGCCTCTTCCATCATGTAATAATACTATATCTCCAGATTTCACATTATTAATAAGTTTATTTTTAATATACTCAACAGTTACCCATCTACTCCAGTCCATAGCATGTATTGACCATAGTACAACTTTCAAATTATTTATTTTAGCATAATAAAACGTTACAGGATTAAACATACCCCAAGGAGGTCTAAAAATAGCATTTATATGTTTTAAAGAATGAAGTCCAATATAATGTCCATCCTCTTCAATACGTTTAATTATTTCTGGATATTTTCGTGCTTTTTCCGCAAGAACAAAAAAAGTACATTTTACATTATTCTGTTTGAGTACATCAAGTAAATCAAGAGTATATCTTGGATCCGGTCCATCATCAAAAGTAAGAGCAACTATTTTTTCTTTCGATTAAACTTTTTTTATTATTTTTTTGAGAATTTTCTATAATATAAATTAGGTAATACAACATAGACTACTACTATACAAAAAATAAATAATTTCATTTCTCACACGTCTTTCTATCAATGTCCTATTATTTTTTAATAACATTAGAAATTTTACCTCTCTAAATTAAATACTTTTTACCTTTCCATAAGGTTCTCTTACTCCATTTTATTATCTTATTATTTATAGTTTTTTACTATATATAGAATTAAATATTAATTCTAAGATATGTGATGTAAAAACTTGGAGTAATCAAAGCATTCTTCTGAAAAATTCTAACACAAATATCTAATATAAATAATTTGGCAATACCATTAAAGTATTTTAACTCCTTCTTTACTTACACAATTTAAATTAAGATAATACATTGTAAATACTATAAATTACTATTAATTGTTTTTAAATCATATAACTGCACTGAATTATTTATGTTAAAATTATAATGCTTTTCATTTATTTTATATAAATAATCTATAGTTCCAATAAATTTTGAAGAACTAATGTTCCACTTGTTTTCTGGTACAATCTTACCATTTTCTTTAATGTAGTTTTCTATATCTTTATTTCCATTACCTTCCGGATAGGTCATTGCATATCTGATTTCACCGTTATCTACTAACTGTTCTAACTTTTCTACAGTAATTATTTTATCTCCACCACTAAAGCCACCATAAGCCATTGCAGTTTTACCCGTTTCAACTATTATATACGATGCATAAATACTAGCAGTTGGAGTTGCTAATAGATACTTTTGATTTCCATTATTCTCTTCTAAAAATTGGATTAATTTTTTATTTGTACTTATGGTATCACTTATTTTATTATCAAATAATTCTAAACCCACTATAGGACTTCTACCGCTCATTGTATGAAACATTGGAGTAATGGACCATACAGTTGGGGCAATCAATAGCCCTACAAATGCAAAAATTAAAAATTTTACTTCGTATTTAATGACACTTTCATCTTTAGCCACTTTTGCCTTAACAATACTAAATATAGACAACAAAACCAAAGGTAACAAACTGAAAATTGCAGTTAATATGATGACAATTTTATAGGAATCATTGTTAAAATTATATGATAAAATTAATATTTCCAATAGTGCATTTATTAAAATGGTAAAAAATATAATATACTTTTTCCAATTACTATTGTTACAAAATAATTCCATCATTGTTAGTAATCCAATTCCAACTAGTGCAGAAATAGGCGGCACCATTGTTATAAAATAATAAGGCTGAAATACTCCATAAGTAAAGCTGAAGTATAGAAATTCTGTAACAAACCAGATAAACCAAAATGTTGGCAAAAGTTTTTTATTATCTTCAAAAGAAAATTTTATTTTTTCCTTTACCACAACTGCTATAAAACCTAAAATAGCAAAAGGAATTAGCCAACTAATTTGATCAGACAAATTATTTTTAGAAAAAAACCTTGTTATACCTAGTTTGGAACTATAATCTTGTTGGATATTTTGAGTAAGAACTTCTATGTTATTTTCTTTCATATTACTAAAGGCTGTGTTTTTAGATTTTACAGGGGTATTTTTATTATATTCTTTAGAAGCTTCATAATTCTGCTTGTTGCTACTTATTAATGCTTTAAGATTTATTCCAAGTCTCTTGAATCCATTATAACCCAGAATAAGCTGTATTTCTGTGTTATCTTTACTACTTCCAACATAAGGCCTGTCTATAGGCGCTACAAAATCAACTATCAAAGCCCAGGATAAAGAAACTATTAATAAAGCTATTGTTCCAATTGAAAGATGAAACATTCTCTTTTTTATAGATATTGACGAAAATAACATATATGTAATATATATAGCTGGCAAAATCAAGTATGCTTCTGCCATTTTTATATTAAAGCCAATACCAACTACAACTAAGCATAATACAATATATTTGCCATTTCGTTTTTCAATGGCTAATGCAAAAAAATAACTTGCTGTAATCAAAGCTAGTGTTAAAATACCATCTATTGTATTGTTTCTACTTGTAGCTACAAATATTGGAGTTACTGCAATACAAAATCCAGAAACTAGTGCCGGTAAGGTACCAAAATACTTTTTTACTATATGATAAATTAATGTAACAGAAATTACTCCAGCTAAAGCCTGTGGAAAAATTATACTAAACCCACTAAATCCAAATATTTTAGCGGAGATTGCTTGAAGCCAGAATCCTACTGGCGGTTTATCAATGCTTACAAAACCAGAAGGATCAAATGATACAAAGAAGAAGTTCTTTAGATTCACTGTCATACTTCTTACACCAGCTGCATAATATTCATTACCATATCCCTCTATACCCAAATTTGAAAAATTTAATATTCCGGATACCATTAAAATTATTATCATTGCAAAAGTTTCTTTTGTAAATTTTATTCTTTTCATTTTTCCCTCCCTAAATTGCTTTTTACACAAAAAACTATTAAACTCGTTTAATTAACGCATTTAACTAACAGCAACAATTGTATTTATTTATAAATTAAGTATATTACTACAATATTAGTATTTCAATTCTACATTTTAATAATTTACAATAAATACATATTATTCCATATTTTGAAATTAGTACTTGCTATAAAATTCAACACAAAAATATTACTATGACATAATTTATATGTATAATGTTTTGTTTTCTTCATGGTCGTGCAGAATAATCTTTATACAAATTTAATTAAATATTTTAAATATTAATAATTAGCCATTTTAATTATAACGGATACCTGACACACGTGTAAAAATAGGCCACATGTTGGAATTAATATCCATCATGTGGCCTTAGTTAGTAAACAATATACGAATAAAACGCATCAAATACATATTATTGTTATTACTACTATTAACATTTTCTATTTATATTAAATGCTTGAAATTTAATACTTTTAATAATGTATAAAAATCCAACAAAAAAACTTTTTACTGATTTTTTTTAAAACTTTTTTTATTTATAGTACCTGCAATAATCAATCTTTGAGTTCCACTCTAGTAGGTGTACAAGTTACTAACGTTATTTGGCATCCTTGTATTGATTTAAAACTGAAATTGGAATGAAATTCTCAATACCCGTGCCAAGCTTACTTATCTTGTAATTATTCTCCAATTGTACTACTGGATTTATTATAATTATTAATAAATTTATTTTGAACAGAACGAGTTTTGGCTTTCATATAAATAGCTGAATTTATTGCAATTATCTCAATCAGTACCATTAAAATACCTACGAATCTTTTAAGCATTTTATTAATTCTCATATCTTAAAAATTAGAGCAGAGAATGCTCTGCTCTAATCTTAATATTTATTCTATTACAGTTTTTTTCTTAAATATAGTCCATAAACCATCAACAATCTTTTTCTTAAAGATAATCAATAAACCAACAGCAATTAAAATTACTCCTGCTATTACAAATACTGTAGTATCCAGTGTACTACCAGTCTGTGGCAAAGTACCTTTCAAAGCACTTTTGGCTACAGTTTGTGTAGCAGCAGTAGGTGCCTGTTGTGTTTGTGTAGTAGTATTAGTTGGTGATTGCTGTGTTTGTGTAGCCGTATTAGTTGGTGCTTGCTGTGTTTGTGAAGTGGTATTAGTTGGTGCTTGCTGTGTTTGTGGTACAAACAATAAGCCATGAGGGCTCTTCATACCAAAAGCAACTGGAGTAATTATACCCGAAGTTAAATCTATAGTTCCAACAAAACCACCTACTCCTGAATCATTAGGTGCTGCTACAAAGGCTGTGCCTTTTGTAAAATTACCTGTAATTGCATATACCTTATTATCCGCAGTATCTGTTACATATAAAGTACCCTGTGTACTTGTTGCCCATGCCATATCATCTATCTGATCTCCTATAGGAAGACAAGTATTTACCTGATTTGGTGTTCCTATTTTATCTATAAATATAAGCTTTGAATCTCCTTGATCATCAAGAACTACTTGTCCTGCATATTTAGAACTCTCTGCAGGTACTATTTTATTTGAATCTGGATCTGACATATTTAAGGTTACCTTTGCTCCTGCTGTTGCACCTGGAGTAGCATCATTTGCTGTAGCATTATCCATTAGTACAGGAGTTAAGGTCGCTGTATTATCAGGATTTATTACAGCTTGAAATAAAGCTGCTGTTGTAAAATTTCCCTTGCTGTCTGCTTGCGGGTTTGAAGCTGATATGTAAATATTTCCGTTTTGTATTGCTATACTGTCCGTTCCGCCTGCTGGTAAAGTTTGCCCTGCTACTGCTTTATAAATTATGTGCTGAACCTGTTGTGCCCCCGCAGCAGATGGAGTGATAATGTACATACTTGAATTTCCATCTTCATTTACCGTTGCTATTAGACGATTGTTTGCAGTATCTGCTGTAAGTCCATCGCATTTTCCTGTTATATTCCAGCTAGCTATTGAATTTCCTGCCTGATCATATTCTTGAATTGTGCTCTGTGTTTGTCCTGATGAAGCTGCTGCTCCATCTGATCCTACACCATTTTGTAAGCCAATAAATATATTTCCACCCATTGTGGTTATATCATCCGGTTGTTTTGTACCTGATGATGTACCTTGCGCAAATACTTTGCTAGTTAATGAACCTACAGTTGGAATTGCACCAGTTAAAGGTGGAGCTTGAACTGATGAGTTTGAAGGTACAAATAATAAACCATGAGGGCTTTTCATACCTGCAGCAAAAGGAGTAATTATTCCTGAAGTTAAATCTATAGTTCCAACAAAGCCGCCTACTCCTGAATCATTTGGTGCTGCTACAAAGGCTGTGCCTTTTGTAAAATTACCTGTAATTGCATATATCTTGTTATCCGCAGTATCTGTTACATATAAAGTACCCTGTGTACTTGTTGCCCACACTATATCATTTATCTGATTTCCTATAGGAAGACTAGTATTTATCTGGTTTGGTGTTCCTATTTTATCTGTAAATATAAGCTTTGAATCTCCTTGATCATCAAGAACTACTTGTCCTGCATATTTAGGACTTTCTGCAGGTACTATGTTGTTTGAATCTGGATCTGACATATTTAAGGTTACTTTTGATCCTGCTGCTGCACCTGGAGTAGCATCGTTTGCTGTAGCATTATCCATTAATACAGGAGTTAATGTCGCTGTATTATCAGGATTTATTACAGCTTGAAATAAAGCTGCTGTTGTAAAATTTCCCTTGCTGTCTGCTTGCGGTGCTGAAGCTGATATGTAGATATTTCCGTTTTGTATTGCTATACTGTCTGTTCCGCCTGCGGGTAAAGTCTGTCCTGCTGCTGCTTTATAAGTAATATGCTGAACCTGTTGTGCCCCTGCCGCAGATGGAGTAATAATGTACATGCTTGAATTTCCATCTTCATTTACCGTTGCTATTAAACGATTGTTTGCAGTATCTGCTGTAAGTCCATCGCATTTTCCTGTTATATTCCAGCTAGCTATTGAATTTCCTGCCTGATCATATTCTTGAATTGTACTCTGTGTCTGTCCTGATGATGATGCTGCTCCATCTGATCCTACGCCATTTTGTAGACCAATAAATATATTTCCACCCATTGTGGTTATGTCATCCGGTTGTTTTGTACCTGATGATGTACCTTGTGCAAACACTCTACTTGAAAAACCGCTTAAAACTGGCACTACATTGGTTTTTACACTTTCAGCAAACACATTTGAACTTGTGCTAAGCAATAAGCTAATTGCTGTCACAATACTGAATATTTTAAAAAGTGTTAAATTTTTTTTCATAGATATACCTCCACATTATATATTTTGCTAAATCTGATATTATTAATCCTCAGCTAATAATATTCTCAAATTGTTAGTTTATTGTTAAGATGGGTTTATGTTTAAGTTAATTATTTATTTCTCAATATTTAATGGACTTACTTTTCTCCAAATATTAATATAAATAATGGACTATACTCAAATTTCAGTACACATATGAGTTAGATATTATAATATGGAGGAAAAAGAAAGTGTCAAATAACGTTAAGAGGCATAATAGTCAGTTTAAAACTGATGGAATAAAGTTGGTAAATAAAGAGAGTAGATCTATAAGTGATGTTGCAAGAGATCTTGGTATATAGGATGAAACAATTAGTAATATTGCAATTTAAAGAAATTAACTGCAGCTGAAGATTAAATAATTTATTTATATAAAGTATTTAATTTTAATCAGCTAATTAATCTAAAAACAATACACTTTTGTTTGTAAATCAAAAATTTTGGAGATTATTATAAAATTTTTCTTTCATATATAAGGATAGGCGTTACATCGTTACTAAATATTATTTCATTAACCTGAGGAAGCCTCATAAATAGCATGGTAAGTAGATTTGAATCCACAATCAATATTTTTGTAGCTCAATATATGCTGTTTTTCTACATTTTTAATTGTAACTTAATTCCTTTATTTAAGCCATTTTTAAGATTCTAGTTAAATCTAGTTTTATATAATTATTATATAAAGTACAACCAAAATACAACCGTTTTCTTAACTGCTATTCCAATCAGATTTGTTTTATATTTATTCTCATTTGTTCTCAAATTTCTTCTTATTTTACATAGCAAATTTTTAGTATAATATCTATTAAAAAATTATTTTTCAATTATATTTGCCAACAAATCAACTTTATAGACAATTCGCAAGAAATATGAAAGCCCTTGAAACTTAGTGTTATCAAGGGTTTTATGGTGCTCCCGACAAGATTTGAACTTGCGACCTACTGATTACGAATGTGTATCATTGCTTATTTTATATGATAGCATCTTATTGTAACCCCTTACAAATAGCCATTGTATGAAATTTACTTGTTGTACTTTTTTATAAAATTCAGTGATATTTTGCATTAATAAATCCCAAATAAAACCCAATGGGATTTATTATTTAGTGAGTTTTATTTTATAGTAATAAAACTTAAAAAGGTATGTAGTTCTTTATATTATCAACTACATACCTTTTTCCTTTTGCCTTTTATTATTTTTTTTATCCTCAAGATATTTTAGAACATTTATCGGGGGTAAAATCACTGTCCCAATATTGGCATTTGAACTATATACCGATATTAAAGCTCTTAAATAAGGAAATAAAATTGCAATAGAATTTTTCTCAGCAAAATAAACTTTATTTTTTTCGTCTTCTTGTGAATCAACTTCAAATAATCCTACTATCCTTACTTTCATAGTAAATGGATAGTCATTTTTTTCTGCTTCAGGAAAAATTGTTATTCCTAAATGCAATATAAAATTATTTTCCTCAAAATCGCACTGATTGTCTATGCTAAAATTAATTTTTTTATCTTCTCCTGAGTAATTGTAATTAGTATTAAACTCTATATTTTCCACTATATAATTATTAAATCTTAACGTACTATTTATATCTGCCATATTTATGCCGCCTTTGATAAATCATCTTTAAATATATTATCTTTTTGCTCATTTATTTTAGCCATAAGATTTTCTATTTCTTGTATAATTATTTTTATTGAATGATTTTCTTTATCAAATTTATTTATATCTTCATAATTTATTGTACATGAACTATGAACTATATTTTTACTAGTAGAGAAATTATTTTTATTAAATCTTATTGTATTTGAAACATACTTCTCTATTAATTGAACTTTTGGCTTATTCGGCAATAAAATACTAAAACCTTCGCCAACATAATCTTTTTCGTTATAAACTTTTTTGTCTATATTTTTTTCTACAACAATAGCATCAAATTCATCTTGCGTCATATTCTCTAACTTATTTATACATTTATTTATTTTTTGTAAAGCATTCATAATATCAACTCCTTTTATGATTCTACTTTTCTATTAACTACGAACCCATAATTTCTCGCACAATATATAGCTTTTAAATTGCAATCAATTTGAGGACCGCTATAACTTTCTTTATTAATAAATGTATTGGTTTTATTATGGTTGATATCATAGTTACCAATACCCTTAATCACTTTAATACTCTTCATATCTTCAAAGAATTCTATTAATTTATCTATCTTAATACCTAATGGTTGATTTTCTTCTTCTTTTTTCTTTTTACAATACAATTTCCAAAGATATTCTAATCCATTTACAATATTTACATCTGTTAAGTCTAATAAATATTCTTCGTCTATAAATATATTACTACTTACCTTAATATATGTTACATTAGGTTCTTTTTTAATTTTTTGTTTCTTCCAATATTCTGCATTTGAGTTATTATCCCAGAAATACATTCCAAAACCTAACCAAAATTTATCCTTACTTGTTATTAAATACTTTTCTTCACTTATAAATTTTAAACATCTCTCATTGTCATTTACATGGTATCCCTTAACATTCGTTCTCAATTTATCACTCATCAAGCAGACCTACCTATATTATAATATTCCCATAAAATATTATTGCTATACTTATGCATAGCTTGTACATCTATTTAAATTAAAAATCTCAACTACATTTTGTAGTACTTCTGTAAAACAATTGTACAACAATTAGTATACATTTTGCAATCTTTTTATTGTATTTTGCAATATCTTTTGATAGACTATAAGGGTTGTCTAATTGAATAGAGGTGAAAAGCTATATATCTAAGTCTTAGGATTTTTGGTATTGAATTTACCATATGCATAAGAAAGATAAGATAATCTTATGTGTCACTTCCCCACATAAAATGTTAGCCTTCTAATTTTAGACATAAGATTATTTATAATATATAAATAATAAAAATTTAACATAAAAAATCAATACATGATTCAAAATCAAAGTAATCATATACAGCATATTAGCATATATTTACAAGGTTGATATACTATATTAAGTTAATTATGAAATTTTCTCAATTAAAAATCATCATCTTTACTTATCATATATTCAACTATTAGCCTGTCCAATTCGCAACTAAATAGACAAATTTTTAAATAGTGTTCATTATTAATTTACTTTTAGAAAGATTTTATTGTAAGCTTGTTGCCAATTTTTGAAACAACTGAATTATTGTTTAATTCAATAAAGCTACCTGAAAAAGTATTCCTTTTGTTATCCTTTATATCTGTAATGGTGTCTTGATTTTTATCAACTACATACACATTATTATCTGAACTTATAACAACATCATTAGTATTTACTAAACCTCCTGTGTATAATTCTTTCCATGAAGAAGTATTTTCTGTAAGCTTTCCATAATAAATCTTACTAATTTGTGATTTTCCAACTCCTATGTAGAAATTATCATTATTATCTGAACCCAAAAGCGAACTCCTGTAAACTCCTCCATTTAAGATTATTGTTTTTTGTGGTGTATAATTACTACGCATTCTATCATAAGTTAAATCCTCATATACCAGTTGATCATCATTAGATGCAACTGCTATATTGCCAATATTTCTTGTTACCGTACTTACTCTAGTAAGTGTCTCATTTCTATCAATTCTATATATTCTGTCTAATACGCTACTATAGCTTACCTTTGCATAGAGAACTCCTGTCAATTCAGAAATTTGCAAATCAACACTTTGGCCTGCCGTCACAGCATCTTCTTTTTTGCTTTCATAATTATATATTTCAGCTTTTGCTTGTTTATCAGCATCATATGAGAAAAATTTTATTATCTTTCCGCTACTGCCATTCAACTTTTCAGCTATAATCATTCTGTTAGTCCCTGGAACCCATTTATAGGCCAGGCACTGTATACCCTTTGTAAAATTTATCTTTCTTTCTTTTCCAGTAGTAGTATCCACTATTTTTACAAGTCCACCAGACATATATGCAGTATATGTAAAATCATCGGATAAAGATATATCCTTATCCGTATTGGTAAAAGTTACATTAGGTTTTATTTTATTTATTTTATTTACGCTGTCTATCTTTGTAACCTTTATATTTCCTTCAGGAGAAAAATAAAAATTATTTAAATATAAATAAATTGAACATTGTATAACCAATGAAATAATAATCCATGAAAAAATTCTTTTAGAAGCTGTCACCCTATAATCCTCCTCTTCTATTTTACGTATATAGCAGTTGGTATTGGTCTCTCACCAAATTTATCACTTGGGTTGTTCTGAACACTCCCATTGTAATATAAAGTGGTTGAGGCTCCTCCATCAAGATTAACTGCGTTTATTGCACCCTGATCCTTCATAACTTTTTGTACATCTCCAATAGTGGCTCCCATTTGAAGTCCCTGCCTTCCATCTATAGCAAGAAGAAGTATTGACCCATCCGCTCTTTGTCCTATAGCCGTTCTTGGATTAGCTCCTTGACTATCTATTGGTCTTCCCTGGCTATCTCTAGTCTGAATTGTTCCATTTACTATAAGAGTAGGTCCAAAGCATATAGCTTCTGTAACTCCATCTTTTAATAATTCATTAATACTATGATCACCAACTATTAGCTGCCCATTACTAGTAATCCCAGCCACTCCTATCCTTTTTACATTGTAATCTATATTATCGGTTGGATAGATAAGCTTTCCACCAGAAATTATTATACCTGTAGGTAGCGCTCCCGTTCCAGTCCATGTAGCTGTAGAATTATTAGCTTTATCTTGGAATCCTCCTCCATTTATTGCTGCTATTGCGTTGTTATTCTTTGCTATCTGACTGGTTGTTTGACCTACAGTTCCAAGCTGTGATGAATATCCAATTTTAACTCTTGTTGGATCATGAACTACTAACATTAATCCTGTAAACTTTTTCCCATCAATCTTTTCTAATTCTATATTATTATCATGATTTCCAATTTTTATCTTGTTTAAGTCCTGTGCCAATGAACCAATAGGGCCAGCATTACTATTACTATTGCTATACAGTATGTCATTAATTTGTTTCTGTGATAAAAAAAGTGTGGCAATATATTGGTGACTCATTGTACTCATAGCTTGACCTACAATCATCTTTTTCAAGGTAGAAAATGGGCCATAATAAACTATCCATGGTGCTGTAGCAATACCAAAAAAAAGCTGGAAAATTATAAAGTATATTAAAAGTTTAAATTTTTTGACCTTCCTAGCTCCATTTCTTCTTAAATTCACTTCATTATTAACTCTATTCTTCATATTTGTACCTCATAAAAATATTTATATAATTTATTTTAAAATGCTTAATTTATATTTTATAACATTTTCAACAACCTTTTATTTACAAACTATATATTTTTTGTAAATAAAAATTTAATATACCTACCATTAATCCAGATCATTGTTTATAATCAATTTTCTTTAAGATATATATAGATATTTTAGATTTACAAATTTTCATTAATTTATTTTAAAAGCAACAGTATTTCTACCAGTACTATGTCGGAAGGTTTTTTATCTATAAATGTATGTTGTCAATGTACATTTTTATAATGCTATTCCTAAATTAAAATTTGATTAAAATTACTGGTCTCAATTGTAGCTATTATTTTAAATATAAATTAATAAATTTTTAATATAGAAAAAACACCAGTATTTCTACTAGTGCTCTTCTATAGGTTATTTATACAATAAAAAAGGGGTAATCTATGTTTATATAATATCTATCCATTGTTACGGTTTCTTTTCAATATTATGTCTATTACTTTAAGTATGAATTAATAGACTTTGAACATAATGAATACATTCTAGTTCTCTAATTGTGGTTTTTCCAGATTGCTATTCACTTACAGTTTTTTTCCTTGTTACTATTTTATAAAGTATAAATCCAATTATAAGTATACCCATTGCTATATCTGCATAATGGTAATAGGAATGTATAGTTTCCCAGTTTTCACCCATTATGAAACCTAAATAACCTAAAAATACACTCCATATCGCAGAACCAGCTATAGTATATAATACGAATTTGGGAAAATTCATCTTAGCTACTCCAGCGGGTAGTGATATAAAGGTTCTAATAATTGGGAGAAGTCTTGAAAAGAATATTTTTCTACAAGAGATCTTCCACCGCGTGCACCTATTAAATATGCTATAATGGAACCCACAGTCCCTCCTAAGGTACCAGAAATCATCATAAGTATTAAATTTAAATTACCTTTAAAACTTAGATAGCCACCAAAGGGTAAAATAATTTCACTGGGAATTGGAATACAGGCACTTTCAAGCAACATACCTAAAAATGTACCCAAATATCCAAGTTTGCCTAATATAGTTATTATATGTCCTATCAAATCTAACACAATCCTTTCTTTTTTATGTAGAAATAAATTAATATATTATCTTTTAATAGTTTAAATAGAAATTTTCCATAATAATTAAAAAAGTACTAATTATATATTGAATCTTCACATCTTCATCAACTAACTTTAACATTATTTCGTGAATTTTATTATAGTTCTATGAGTTTTTCTATATAAATATTATTTAAGCAATTGTATACAATCAAATAAGAAGCAGCAGTACAAATTTCTACAGAGTAAAAGACATCTTTGTTTATGCTAGGTTTACCGTTCATATATTCAATATGCCTGAGTTCTGCATATTCTTTTATATTCATACTAGGGCACTTTGCAATTGAATTTATTGTGTCGTTACAAATTTTATTTAAATCAATTTTATAAAATTCTTGAGCAAGTTTATTTTCATAAAGTAAATGAGGAACTAAACGGCATGCTTTTTCATTATTATGAGGAAAGCAGAAAAAATCAGTAAGATAATGATTAATTACTCCCAGTTTTACAGAAAAAGTTTTTAACTCCTTATCGCAAGCTGGTAAATTATATTTTTGTAAAGAAGCTATCATATCCATTATTATATCAAATGAATCATTTTTATAATGTGGTATTGATATCATTCTAGGATCTATATCTGGTTTAATACTCCCATATCTAAAACTATTAAAATCTATCGTGATATTAAAATTTTGTTGAATAATCTTATTAATATGCTTGGCTATTAACATATGAGTTTGGATAAACATAAACTAACATCTCCTATCCTATTTTAAATACTACATCTCCTAAATTAAAATTTGATTAAAATTGCTGATCTCAATTTGTAAATATTAATAACGGCATAGAAAAATGTAATAGTATTTCTATCGGTGCTCTTGTATATGTTATTTATACAAAAGGATACTCACATAATGAGTACATTATACAATAGCTAATTTAATATTTTTCATTGCAGTTCCTTTAAGGATATAACTACCGTAATTGTTCTATTGGATTAATGTTATATTACATTTACCTATACCAACCTGGCCAATGTATCCATTTTGTATACATCATGTATATATTGTCTATCCTTTGACTGCCCAATTAAGCTGACGATTTGTTCTCAATTTGCACATTCTCTGTATCCATTGGTATTACTGGGCTAGATCCAATTTGATTTTGATATGTTTCATAATTGAGAATAGTAATTAAAGTATATTGCTTGGTCTGTTATATTGAATCATTATTACCATTATTATTTATTGATGTTTCACGGTCTGTTTGCGGTCTGCGACTCCTGTGTATCCCTTGATATATCTTGCTTAGCACCGGTTTGACTTTTATATTCTTATGAATTTATATCCTTATTATTTGCTTCTATAATGTTTCTGTGTCGCTTTTATAAGTGCTTTGTTACCTCTTTGTTAGTTTGCTTTTGTGTATCTTGATAAACCTCCCAGTTTTCTATGGTTATAAGCCTTCCTGTCTTTGTTGATTGGTATGTTAAAATTATTATAACTATTTCTTAATTATCAACAAACAAATAAAGGAAAATTAAACTATCTAAAGAATGATAATATAATTCAGGGAGTGCTCCTATAGGGTGGAGAATAGGTTAATAGAATTTACAATGTAATCGAAATTCCTGAAGATCTAGTAACTTTTGAAATAAAACAATTGGTTAATGATTATAAGGAATATAGGAAAATATCCAGGTCTAATGCAAAAGATATTTAAAGGCGTAATCGAAAGTTACTCCTTTTTTTATTAAATCTTTTTATTTAGAGAAAATCTCATTCCGAACATTTTTTACTATACAACGGCATAATTACTATATAAATTCATACAGGCTAGTAAATTATCACAAATTAGTGGATATGACAGCCTATACATCTACCAAAACCTTATCTAAATCTATAAGCCTAAGGACAAAGCTTATAGTCATACCCACAGATACTAAATGTCCAATTAATTTTTTATACTAATAAAAACTTTGTAAGGATATTTTCCTAAATTTGTTTATATTATTTTGCGGACTTCTTGTAACAACTTTTTATTACATTTTAATCATAACTTCGTAGTAAGATACTAAGCAGGCGGGATGCTCTGTGGAAATTTGAAAAAGTTCTTCGGATCATATTTAGCCTTTATCCTTTTTAAGCGTTTGAAGTTGTTACCATAGTAAGCATCTGGCCAGTTTTTGATTGAGAGGTCTTGCGTATTCACATAAACGTAACGGGTAAATGGGATCATAGCTCTGTAGAAATCCTCCACCCAGTTAAAACCCAATGCAGCATCTTCTGGCTTATCCCAAGTAGTAAAGATTGACATGTTCGACAAAGCTTTACGCTGGAAGTATGCCGTAGCTGTACTCGACACTTTTGCCACTGCTCCGCCCAAACCATGGAAAAAAACAGTTGACGGTGAAGTTGGTGCCTCGTTAATAAAGCGTTTGATCGTAGAAATACCCTTGTCTGGTAGCAAATGATAGAGATAAGGACCTACACTCTTGAAAGGTAATGGAGTTCCCGGTTGAGCAGCTGCTATTCGAGTGGCAGCATCAATCCAAGGTATCTCTTCAATAGTCACATTTTGTGGTGAACCAGCATGAAGCAAAGGCTGCATTAAGCGTTCCAACTCTTTAGCCGAACCAAGGAATACTCCCTGCATTAATATCGCTGGCTGCAATCCTGAAGATACCAAAAGAGTAGGAGTCAAACGTTCATCAGCATCAGGGGTAGTATAGTTCTGCCAAATTTTTAGCACCGACCCAAGGTCTTGTAAATCATCCCAACTGATTTCAACAAAGCCGACAGTATCAATGTGGTGTGTTCGAAACTTAAAAGAAGTGCAGACGCCAAAGTTACCTCCTCCTCCTCCTCGTGATGCCCAAAACAAATCAGAGCGATGATCGTCACTAGCATGGATCACGCGGCCTTCAGCATTGACCATTTCCAGTTCCAGCAGATTATCAAGAGTCAACCCCCACGGACGGGATAGAATACTGTGTCCGCCACCCAAAGTAACACCACCAATACCAGGGGTTGGACAAACTCCACTCGGCACTACCAAACCTTCGGACCATAACGCATTGTATAAAGCAATGTTCCGTATGCCAGTTTGCACAGTGACGGTGTTACGCTTATGATCAACTTCCACTACCTTATTCATATCACTAACGTCGATTACGATGCCAGCGTCTACAACTGACAATCCTTCGTAGTTGTGGCCACCGGAGCGAATGCGGAGTGGCACGTCCCTATAACGAGCCCAGTGTATGGCGTTGACTACGTCCTGAGTTTTTTGTGCATAAACGATTACTAATGGAAATCTATTAAAGAAAGTATTGAAATCTCTGCGGTCGATGTTGTATTGTGGGTCCTTTGGTAAAACGATACGTCCAGTTAATTCTGGTTCCTTGCAATAAATCATACAAGCATCTCTCCTTTAATCTGTTGGTGTTTTTAAAATTCCCAGTACATATTATGTTAATCAACACAAAAATGTGTTAATCAAACAGATAAGAAGAAAAATATTAAACAGAATAAAAATAAACTATTGAAAATACTCTGTTTTATTAATATTTAAATTAAGTTTTCATATTGCTTATCTATAATCATACTTATGTTGATTTTTAGATAAAATTATAATATTTGATAAAATTTGATCATCTAGGTGTAAAAGATGTTTGGGCATCTACTGATTGTCCATTAGAATTTATATTAACCTCTACATCTACTGGATATCCTTTAGTTGCTCTGCTTATATCAAAGACAACCGCTCCATTTCCATCAGAGCCTATTGTTATAGGTTTTGGAGAACTTGTTGTTTTATAATTACATGTTACAGTTCCGGTACCTCCTGCTGGTCCTTTTACATTGATTGTTACTCTTTCATTAGTATGAGGTGTTGGATCACTTACACTCGCAGATATTGAAACATTTTGTGGTGGTGCAGGCGTTGGAACAGGAGCGGGCACTGTGGTTGCAACTTGTTTTGGTGCAGGTGCTGGAGCTGGTTCCTGTTTCTTCTCCGGTTGTTGATTTGTACTAGGTGCTGCTGCAGAATTCGTCTGTACTGTAGTTGTATTAGAACTTGAATTCTGTGAAAGTACATTGGCGTTATTTGTAGCAGTGTTATTTGTAGTATTGGCTGAATTAATAGCCTCATCAGTCTTATTTTCACTGGACTTTGCATATACTTGAGATACGTTTTTATTAGAATTTGCTGTATTATTCTTAGGTAGTGCACCACATCCAATAAAGAATACTATAATAGCTGAAACAAGTATTATGATAGGTTCTCTTCTTCTAAATTTAAAAGCTTTAATACCATAGAAGAATATAAAAGGTAATGACAAAAAAATTATAAAAGTTCCCAATCCTCCTGCCAGCATTATTAAAGTTAGTAAGTAATAAATACAGGACACAATCATTTTCCACTTAGTGCTTGTCCTGAAACCAGGTATAAAATTTAATATTTTTTTCATAAGCTCACCCCTAAATCATTAATAATTTGATACAATTGTAACAAATTATTAATAATTCTACAATACATGGATAAAAATATAATATTTTGTAAGTTGCCTATGAAATTTTCATTATATAGACTTAAATATCATATTCTTTAATATATCTGTAAAGAGTAGATCTGCTTATACCTAATAACTTTGCAAACTCAATAGCTGTTATCTCTTTGATTTTCCATCTCTTATAATACTTCTCAAAGTTATCTGGAATTGTTCTTTCTGGTCTACCCAACTTAACACCATTATCTTTTGCAGCTTTCAATCCTTCTTTTACTCTGCTCTGTATTTTTTCTCTTTCCTTATCAGCTATATATGAGAGGAATCCAATAAGCATATTATTTATAGTATAATCTAATTTATCATCACCAGTATCTATTAGAGGTGTATCCAATATTTTAACCTTAATATTCCTTTCAAAAAAGTATTGCAATTCCTTAGGTGTATCCATGAAGTTACGGCCTAATCTATCAAGTTCTTTTATTACTAAGATATCACCAGGCTTTATTATTTCTTTTAAAACTTTATATTGTGGTCTATCAAAATCCTTTCCACTTGCTTTATCCTCAAATACTGCATTAAATTTAATTTTATTTGTACCTTCATATTCCCTTAAAGCTTCATGTTGCCTATCTGTATTCTGTTCCTTAGTTGATACTCTTATATAAGCAAATATTTTCATATTAACCGCTCCCCATGAATTCATTTATCATGGTTTTATTATATAGTGTATCAATAAACCTATCAAACCACATAACACACTTTTACAACGAATTATCAACATTTATCTCTCTTTTTATCTTTATTTTTATATGTATCATTTAATTATAGTTTTTTGAAACAATTAAATCATATCTTTATTAACTGTAAACTTGGAAATTAAAAAACACCAAATACTGCTGTACCTAGTGCTTTAAACTAATTATAAATTCATCTCATTGAGTATATCTTTGAGCTTATTCAATTATTCTACTGTTAAAGTAACTCCTTTACCAATTTTCTCATGTTCAGTTGCCTAATACCTAATATCATACTTAGCTTCTTTGTCATTCCAGCTTATTAAATTTAATTCTTTCTTCCATCCTTTTGAGAATTCACAAAGAACTAACAACTATTCTCCTATCCTACTTCCTCAGCATTTATCTTAATGTTAGATACAATGCCCATAATTTTTCTTGCCTCATCCATATTATCTTTAAATAACTCTGTTATAGTGCCCACACTTCTGAATGGATCTTCTATAAGAACTCTGTTATCCTCAATAAATCCATTAACTACTACATAATCAACAATTAGCTTTACGAAATGCATCTGTTTTATATTTAGGTTTTCATTATTTAAAAATTGTGAGAAAGCTTCATTAGCTGCTTGTCTATCTAATCCTACTATTTTTCTAACTAATTTGTTAACTGGCATGTCACCAAATTCTTTTTCATAATCAGCAGGAGAACCTAGTTCTTTCCACATCAAATTTTCTAATGCTTTTAAATCCTGTTTTGTGAGCTTTTTATTATTTCTAAGTTTGAAAATAGCTAGTTCATCCTTATGCTCCTTAAGATAGAACTCAACCTTTTTTCTATAGTTTTTAAGATCATTAGCGTTATAAAAAGCTACACCTCTATCTTCTCTAACAATTAAATCCTCAAAGTGTGTAGTATATATCTTCTGAGTTTCTTTTTGGAGATACTTCAATAGTTCCCTTAAAGCTTCTCTTACAGTATCTAATTCAAAAATATCTGCTGACTCCCAAAATTCATCTGTTTTAACTTTCTCTATAATATACTTTTGAGATTGTACCTCAGGAATTGTTCCAAGCTTTGAAAGTTCCTCTGCAGTTTGGATTACACTTTTAATAGGTTTTGTTGCATTTCCATTTTGAAGCTTTGCAAGCTGTATTGTAAACATTGTTACATCAAATCTTTTTGCAAATTCATCATCATTTAAAGGCATTATTAATGAAGAAATGTGTTCCTTAATTTCATTTACACTTAAGGTACCAAGAGCAGCCCATTCACTAGCTTCTTTATATTTATGTACAAATTTTAGCTCCATTCTTACTCTAAAATTATCTTCATTTAATGTATTAATATTTAGTGTAGCTTGCTCCACCAAAGCATCTCTTAAAGTTTTATATTCATCATCTTGGTATTTTAAGTCTTGAAGCTCCTTTATAAAATCTAGCTTTAAATTAAAAATTTTTTCTGTAAGGCTTTTTCCAACAGATCCTTCAAAGCCTTTAGGATTTACTCTAAAAAAATCAAAATTATTACAGAAGTCAAATACTAAGAATTTTTCTTTATCCATTCCTATACCTAAAAGGTCAGGACAAAGTCTAGTACCTCTACCAATCATTTGCCAGAACTTAGACTTAGATCTCACCTTTTTAAAGAAGACTAGATTTAATATCTCTGGAATATCTATCCCTGTATCAAGCATATCTACGGAAACTGCAATTTGAGGCATTTTCTTTTTATCTGAGAAATCATCTATTAAGGTATCTACATAATTAATTGAATAATCAATTTCCTTACAGAAACCACTACCTAACTCAGGATATATTTTATTAAACCTATCAACAATAGCTTTTGCATGTCTATTGTTCTTTGCAAAAATTATTGTTTTTCCTAACTTATCTCCACCTTCAATTTTAAGTCCATTTTCCATTAACATATTTAAAACTAAGTCAATAGTATTATCATTAAATAACCATTCATTAATTGCGGCGCTTGAAATCTCTTCTCCTATATTTTCATCATCATCAAAGGTATCTTCATAGGCTTCCTTATCCTCATCAGATAAATCATCATATTTTATGCCATCCTTCATTAGCTTGGACTCATATTCTAAAGTTTCATAGCTTACAAGGAATCCATCTTTTACTGCCTTTTCTAATTCATAAGCATAGGTTGGTGCTCCACTTTCCAAGTCAAATATACTATAAGTATTTTTATCAATCTCATCCTTTGGCGTTGCAGTTAATCCTAAAAGATAAGCATCAAAATAATCAAATATAGCTCTAAATTTTTTATAAATACTTCTATGAGATTCATCTACAATTATTAAATCAAAATGTCCTGGAGTAAATAATCTTTTCCCATCTTTGCTCTTTGTATCATCTATTGCATTCATCATTGTTGGATAGGTGGAAAATATCATTCTAGACTCCTCTGGATTATCCTTATTGTCCAGTAGATTACAAAGTGCTAAGTCCGGTAATAACTTTGAAAAGTTATTTTTAGCTTGCTTCACTAAAGCTTTTCTATCTGCTAAAAATAATGTATTTTTAACATAATTATGTCTTGTTAAAACATCTACTATTGATATAGCTGTTCTTGTTTTACCAGTACCAGTAGCCTTAACTAAAAGCATTTTTCTTTGTTTATTTTCTAAAGCTTCACATACAGAAATAATTGCTTCCTTTTGATAATATCTATTTGTTATACTATCCTTTATTTCAAGATTATTAAATGATTTTCTGCTACTCCTTCTGTCTATTAATAATTGAAGCTCTTCCTTTTTAAAGAAGCCATAAACCCTTCTTTCAGAGTAACCATTAAAATCATCCCACAAATAAGTTTCAAAACCATTGGTGAAGAATATTATTGGTTTTTGAGTAAACTTCTTTTCTAAGCAATCTGCATAAAGCTTTGCCTGCTGCTGACCTACCTTTGGATCTTTGCTGCTTCTTTTAGCTTCAACAACAGCTATAGGTTTACCATTGGCACCATATAATACATAATCAACCTTCCCTGCTCCACTATCATTAGGCATTCCTGTAACTTCTACTTCTTCTCCAATATCCTTACCAAAATTCCAACCTGCAAGTTTAAGCTCAACATCAATGTATCGTTTTCTTGTTTCGAATTCGCTTATATCATCTATACTAAAATCATAACTTTCAGTGTTAGACTTTCTCTTCTCTGTTAATTCTTTTCTAAGTTCTTCATTTTGTTTTATTATTTCGTCAAGCTTTTTATCCTTTGAGCTTAGTTTCTCATAAAGATCTTTAAGCTCCTCTGGTCTCGTTCTCTTTTCTTCACCTTGTAATAGAATATCTTCATTAAACTCTCCTGCTGTGTATTCATCAGCATAGCAATAATCAATCCATGAAATAAACTGATGTAAATTATGTAGTGCAAGAATTGCTTCTTCACGCTTAATATTAGAATTTGTATGAACAGCTACATTGCCAAGACTAACTATGTATTTTAGTAACCTTAACATCTTTGAATCTACAAGGATAATAAAGCTATTGTCATGTATTAAACTTGACAAATTATCTTGATAAGGCAATTTCAAATCTTCATCAAAGCTATATAACCATTTTACAGATAACTCCAAAGCCCTTCGTGTTAAAATAGCACAAGTAGCCGGACTTACTAATATACTTTTTTCAGCTTCTAAACATGCTGCTGTGAAGTTTTTAAAAATTTCTTTCTCAGTTAAAAAATTAAAGTTACCTGACATATTCATCCCCCTAAAAACCACTTTAAATATTTATCAATTAAGTTTCCATAAAGCTATTAAAAGGTGTTTTTAACTCTGTTGCCACATAAATAACTAACATGGATCTTAATATCTCGTCATCTACTTTTATGAATTCTACTCTATAGTTATCGAATAAATAACTTCTTGCCTCTTTCATTGTTGAAAAATCATTATTCTCGTCTTTCATTATTTTCTTAGAAACCGTAGCTTGAATTTCTCCTAATGCTCTCTCATCAGTGCCAATCTTTTGTGCCAATGTTTTTGACCTACTCACATACATAGGAATTTCTTTATCATACATTAGATAAACACCTTTTACTGGTGAACTTTCCCTTAATATTTCTTTAATTTTCCCTTCAGTAAGATTATCAATATTATAACTTGGTGATTCCACTAATTGTTTAAATAATACTGGTAATTTCTCAACATAATCAAAAAATTTACCCATACAAGCACTCATCCCCTTTTATTTTAATTAAATAGTTCTCCTTTAAATGCTTTTTGCATTAGTGAATTAAAATTATCTTCTAATTGAGTTAAGCTTTTCTGCATTTCAAATTCCAATTTGTCGACTTGGTTAACGAAGTCAAAAAATTGATTTTGAAGCTCTATTGGTGGAACAATTACTTTTAAATCACTTAATATTTTTAAGTTAATATTTTTCTGTGCTGACTCTGGTGCTTGCTCTTCCAATAATTTTTGAAATGAACTAAACCAATAATACATAAAAATATTATTTGTTTTATCTCCAGCTATAAATCCTACTACACTATCTGGAAAACATGCATCAAATGTTAAAATTCCAGTCTTAGCTATATTAGCTGCAATAGTAATACATAAAGTCCCTTTTCCCCACATTTTACTTTGCTTTAATCCTAACTCCGAATATGTTGCCTTATAATCTTTTATATATAAGCCTGCATTAGCCACATCGCCTGTTTGAATTAATGGATAATCCCCTCCTAGTAACTCTGGAGCATTTCTTGGTCTATGCTTAGATACACCTCTTCCTATACTTCCAACTTCAGCTAAAGGTTTCATATTCCAATCCATAGTATTTTTAACTGGATCCCCAAACATCTCGATAAATCTCGATTTGACTAATTCATCTAAAGCTTCTATTTGAGTTTTTCTTTTGCCTATTAATTCTTGGGCTTTATTTAAAACTTTCGATATTTTTATTTGGATCTCATAGTCAGGAATATATAATTTAAACTCCTTCACACTATTCGCCGATAAATTTGGTTGTGAACTACCATTATTAGCTTTTAATATCTGTTCATAAATTTCCTTAGATTTAAGATAATGCATTAAGTACTGAGAGTTAATAACATTTTTTTTAGGCCTTATAATAACTAGAGAAGATGCAATTGCGCCATTATTAATATCTGCTATAGCAAGTTTTCCTAGTGAACCTCTTAAACAAAATAAAATATCATTTTTCTTCACTTTTCCAGAACCTAAAGTCTGAAATTTTTCTTCACTTATATAATTCATATTTTCAAAATTAATTTTGTTATCCTTTATGTGTCCAGCATTTATAAAAGGAATTCCACTATTTATAAAATCATTTCCTGATGGATAATTTTTACCCCTGTCACCATTAATAAATTCACAAATACTACCCAAATTCATAAGTTTATATTTATTCACTTAATGTTTCCTCCAATTGCTCAATTCCTTGTAGTATTTCTTTTTCAAGTTTCCTAACCCTATCTAAAATAATACTAGGAGCATCATAAACAACTTCCTCATACTCTATTTCTTTATACTTATTAATAGAAAGATCATAGCTATTATCTCTTATTTCTTCTACTGGAACAAAAAAGGATTGTTCTGTTCTCTTTCTATCTATTTCTTTATCTAAATTATTAAATCTTTCAATAATATCATTTATATCATTATCTTCAGTAGGATTTCTTTTATCATCTAGGCTATAGCCATCTGCCTTCATATCATAGAACCATACTTTATCTGTTCCACCACTACCTGTTTTAGTGAATATCATAATTGCTGTAGAAACCCCTGCATATGGCTTAAATACTCCACTTGGCATTGATATAATAACCTCTAATTTATGATTATCAACTATTTCTTGTCTTATGGATTTATGACCTCCAGTACTTCCAAATAAAACTCCATCAGGTACAATAGAAGCACATCTTCCACCATTTTTTAAGATTCTTAAAAATAATGCTAAGAATAAAATCTCTGTTTTCTTTGTTTTAGTCACTTTTAATAAATCTGCTGATACAGCTTCATAGTCTAGACTTCCCTTAAAAGGAGGATTTGCTAATACTAATGTAAATTTATCTTTATCTATATTTACCTCTGAAAGTGAATCCTTATATTCAATATTGGGATTATTAACCCCATGAAGCATCATGTTCATGGCACCAATTCTAAGCATGGTTCTATCCATATCAAAACCAGAAAACATATCATTATTAAAATGTTCTTTTAAACCTTGCACTAAAAATAAATCAGCATGGTTATCTCTTAGATATTGTTGTGCAGATACTAAGAATCCTGCTGAACCTGCTGCTGGATCTGCTATAATATCTTCAGGCTTTGGCTTTACAAGCTTTACCATCATATCAATTATGTGTCTTGGTGTTCTAAACTGTCCATTTGTTCCTGCTGTAGCAACCTTTGAAAGTAGATATTCATAAAGGTCTCCCTTTGTATCTCTTCCTTCCATATCTATATTATTAATTCCATCTACTATTTTTGAAAGCATTAATGGTGTTGGTATTTTAAATATGGCATCTCCCATATATTTTGCGTATGCTGAATCATCTTTTCCATGAAGATTCTTTATAAATGGAAATACTTCTTCTTGCATCACTTTATACATTTCACCAGCTTCAAGATCCTTAAATTTACTCCATCTTAATTGCTGTTTATCACTTGGAAACATTCCCTGAAATTCTATCCCTAAAAATGATGCTTCATTTTCTTTTGTTGTTTCCTTATCATCTAATCCCTTTATAAATAAAAGATATGTAAACTGTTCTATAACTTCTAAGGGATTAGTTATTCCTCCTGTCCAGAAGGTTTCCCATATTTTATCTACTTTATTTCTTAATTCTCCTGTAATCATTAGTTGTCTGCCTCCATAAATGTATTCTCATATTGCTTTATAAGTTTATAAAATGGACTTTTTTTCAAATTGAGCATTTTTATAGCTTTTACTGCTGTTATATTATCAGATTTCCAATCTTTATAGATATTTTCCCACTGATTCATTTCCTTCTTCTCTCTAATACATTACTTAATTTGTTGAGAAAGCTATGTTTCACATAAATTTAATCATTCAGATTAATAAATTTTTTAATATATTGTTTATGAATAATTGGAATTAAAAAACATTATTATCCTATTTTTACTGGTATGACACTACCTTTTCCGTCACAGCAACTGGCTAAGAAAGTTTTTATAGAATCTCATAAAGACTACTTATAACCAGCTCTATCTTTTTTTATTACAAAACTAATCCTCCCCCTTATGAAATGGATAGAGTTGTTTTATCCTCTCTATTCTAAGTTTAGTATATTTCAGCCACGACATATACTTAGGTATTTCATTATTAAAATTCAGTACTACTTCCTCATATATTTTGTCTAATTCTCTATAGATATCATATTTTTCAAACAATTTTACATTTTCAATAGTATATACATCTTCAACCACTTGACATAAACTTGCAAAATATTTATAAACATCATCTTGTTCCTCAATATTATCCTTATCTTTAATATATACAGATATTTTGTGTAATGCATCTTTAACTTCGTTTTCCAAATTATCTAAGCCTTTGAAATTAAATTCAGGATCAAAATGAAATGATTTTGTAGTATTTCCTATACTTGATACATTAAATAAATTAATATATTTTATAAGTTCTATTGATTCTTCAACTTCCTTAAAATAATCTTGTATTAAATTATTTATATTTTTCAGATTTTTATTTCCATACAAATAATCTTTTATTTTTTTTAAGAAGGCTTCTATTTCCAAAACTTTCACTTCATTATGGTTAAAACTATATATCTTTATTTCTTCATTTACATTGTATAAAACATTATAGAAATCTTCTATGTTATTCATTTGTTTAACATACTTATTCTTGACATAGTTATAGCTAAAATCTTTTAAATTTGTTGTTTGAATTATAATTGTCAAACTGCCACTCAAGCCCCAAATAAAGTTATTTTGGATGTGCTCCATTAGATACACAAACTGAGATTTTATTTTACCATTAAAGTTTGAAATATCGTCTATAAAAGTTTTAATAGTATGCTTGATATACAATAACAGCAGGCCTGTCCTATTAAATCTTGATGCATCTTCTATTTGTTTAAAAATTTCTACTATATATTGCTGTACTATATCTTTGTCCTTTATTGTGCTTACATAAGATACTATCTTTTTAAAGTCTTCATATCTATTATTGTAATTGTATTTCAGGATAACCTCCTGTAAGTATTTCGAAATATTACTTTCTTTTAACTCATTATTTCTTAATTCATCTCGAATTTTTTGATTCTCAGTTTTAATTTCAACAGGATTCCGCTCTAAAAATAGCTTATATAAGATCATATTATATATATGTTTCTCGTTATCTGGTATTGACAAATTTTGTTTAAGTAAAATTTGTGTAACGAAATTTTTATTGTTATCAATATATATATCTATATTATTACTCTTAACGAGTTTATCAAATTCTTTCTCATAGAAGATTTTAATAAAGCATATATTAAAAGCAATCTCATCCCATTTAGAATTTGACAACTCATTATTTAAAGATTCCTCGTCAGAAAACCATCTTATTTCGAACAATGTAAGTATTCTTTCAAGTTCCCTGTAAAACTTTTTTACTTTTCTTGGATTACATAAACCTAATAATAAATTTTGTTGTTCTCTAAGTAGTTGCTTGTAATATGCTTGTTTTTCCTCTGTACCATCTTCCTCTATTTCCTTATATTTGTAAATAAAATTTTCTAGCTCTTCAGTAATACCAGTAAAAAATTTAATTATATCGTTTTTAAGATTAGTTGCTATTGTTTTAATTTTATTGCTTTTGTTCAAAAAGAATGATTCATTTAAATACAATCCACATGTGTAAAAATATTCGACAATCTCGTTTAAATTTATATTTCCAAGTTCATACCTATCATTTATGAACTTATCTAAAAACTCATTGGTAATGGTATCTGATTGTAACTTTTCATAATCTACTAAAAATATTACAGTACAACCCTTCAAATTTACAATTTCCTTTATAAAACTTAGGGTATTCAATTTTACTTCGTCATCACTTCTATCCAAATCGTCAACTATAATATAGAAACGGTTATAATTATTACTATCTCTTTCTATTAACTTTAATAAATCAGTATTTAATTTTTCTTTCACATGCAAATATCCATAATTATTCTCTTTTGTTAAATCTGAAAATATGTCTGTGATAAAATTAAAGTCTTTTCTGCCAAGTATTCTAAAAATAGTATTAAAGTAATTTCTTAAGGTGCTCCCCTTTCCTGTGTATATACCTTTCTTATTGAATACTGCATAAAATTGGGTAGTTAGATCCTCTAACATTTTTATTGGCTTGTTTTCTATTTTAGGTTCAATATATATGAAGTTATCCTTATTCATTTTATCTTTAAATGCATTTATAAAACTTGTCTTTCCTGCTCCCCATACCCCACTTATCGCAACAGAAAATGGTTCATCTTTTTTATTTTTCATCTCAGATAAGAAATAGTCCAACTGCCTTTTTCTAGAAGGAAAAAGCTCACTCTCTTTTTCGATAGGGTTATCTGCCATTTTAAAATCTTTCTTCTCATCACCATCAATATTTAATGTATTTTTTTGTTTTCTTCTCAATTTTGCAAATATATTTCTAACCCTATATACTGAAATACTTTTATTCTCTATCCATTTAGAGAATACTGATAAGAGACATATGTACATAATTCCGGAAATAGACTCTAATAACTCGAGTTTTGAGATAGTAGCCAAAAGTATAATAATTAACATAGTTTCATATATACAATATTTTATTATCTCTACTATAAATCTCTCTAATGAAAAATAATAAATAAATGTATAAATAAATAAGTATACTAAAATCAGAAACCCTAAAGACAGTATTAAAAATATTAGTATTCTATTATTATCTATTATTTTTATGTTTAGAAAATTTAAAAGGACACCTATAATTACTGAAAAAATACCTTTTAATAATCCATCAAAGATACTACTTAGATTTCTCATGATATCCATTTTCCCAATAAATTTATAATAAATATTATATAAAGTTATCATGCTCATTAAGAATATAGGTACACATAAAAATACTATGCGATTTTTTATATACCATTGTGGTAATGTAATTTCGCTAAAAAAAGATATTAAATTTATCCAAAGTATTTTATTTAATGTTATCTTTAAAAAAATAACAAATAAACCACTCATGATTATTATCAGAAATCCAACGAATATGTTTTTTAGTATTCGACATTTAACTTGTGCATCATTTCTCACTTCAGAATTGTTGAACACATTCATACTATTTTTACCTCTTTCTTATAAATATGCTTATCTTTCATCAAAGAATGAAACCTTTAGAAGGTTATATTGTCGTCATGGACATAAATTTCATCTAGATCATACTCTTTATTGTTAACTTCTCTTTTTAAACATAATAGGAAGTTCAGATTTATTAGTTTATATCACTGTTTATATGGATAAATATACAACTCAATTATACTCATTAATTTCAGTTTAAATTGCCCTGTCAGTGCTAGATTTAATGAGTATTTCGACTATTTAATATTCATTTCGTGAATAATTTGGTATTTGAAATGAGCCTTCATCAATATGATATTTTTCTTTTAATCTTTCAAATCTATTTTTGCATATAGAGGTTCTATTTAATTCAAATCCATAGTTTATTTCACTATTTGCTTTAATAATTAAAGATATGTCAGAAGAATCAAACGCATTTGTAATTGGCAAATAAGTAACCTTTAATGTTGTTTCTATATCTGAAGTTAATTTGTGTTTATCTAAAACATCTAACCAGCATGGTAAAATTAACTTCTTATATAATACATCAAGTTTTTCATATATAAATGTATCTCCCAATGATATCACTATACTTGGCATAAGATCTAAATTTACAAAGCAAAACCTGAAAAGATTTAATATTTCCAACGATATTATAAGAGCTTGAATAACATCCACTTGATTTAACATATATACATTATTCGAAAATTTCGTATGTTTATAAATTTGCTCATTATTGTTATATCTGTCATGAAATAATTCATTTCTAAAACAACAAAACTCATTTAATTTATTTATATTTATATTATTCTTATAAATTTCATCCTTATCAAAACCAAGCAATTCAATTAGTTTAGATATTCTTTCTTTTAATTGCTTTTTCTTTAATACATTAAAATCATATTCAGTTTTTTTTATACAAGCAATTTTTAAGATAGAAGATATATACGATTCTATTGCTATAAACCACTGTGCTATTGCATTTCTTGAATTAGGAGTTTTTATAATATTTTGTATATTTTCTAGTAGTTCAATCTCCTTCATAGTATTGTAAAAAGCATTATTTGCAAAATAGTCGTCAAAAAACGGACATGAATTTACATCGTAATTTTGTATATAAAATTTACACTTACCTATATCATCTCTAAGTTCTTCTATTTTCATAATGAACACCTCCATCTAAAGTTTATTTCTAAATTAATTGCTACTTCCCATTATTGCTATTAACTACAAAAACTCCAAACTTCCGATTATTAGTGTAATGGCAATTCTTACAACATGTCCAATTATAAACATAATGAGCAATTCATGTACCATAATCTACTATTAGCTTGGAATGTGTATAGCTATATGATAAAGTTTTGTTATAGTATCATTACGTTTTAGTTCTGCTACCGCCAATTTTAATTCGGAATATTGTTTGTTTTGACACACAGTAAATTGGGTTAATTCAAAAGGATATTTATAAAATTTGGTATATAGAGTATATCTTTCCCAAAATTGCAAAAAGCCTTTTATCTTCACATATGAAATAATAAAGTTGCAAGAATTGCCTAACGTATCATATTTGTATATCTTATCAATATGTTCGGAAATATACGTTTCGTTTACACTTGATAATTTTAAAGACTCTATTATTGAATATGGAAGTTTTTCCACTTTGATTAACAGGTCAACTTCTCCTGCTTGTTTACCACCAGGCGATGATCCTTGTCTTGTTTGATCTCTTAAATCGTATCCCATAGCTGTGAGTAAATCTCTAATAAAATCATTCATATCATCTTCAGGTGATTCTTTATATGAGTGATTTGCCTGCAATCTTTCACAACAAAATAATAAATCTTTTAATAGACTTGGCTCAGAAAGATTATTTTTAGTTAGTTCCACAGTCTTATAATTTACTTCATCGAATTGCTCTTGTAAATCTTTGGGCATCAAATCGTGATATTCATTCAGATCTACATCAGCAAAAAATACTTTAAATAATTTTGGATTCCTTAAGTATATTGTTATTAATCGTTCTAAATTCTCTGGCAAAAAATCATGGTCTGCAAAAAGAATATAATAATATTCATCAAAATCAGTAATTGCGTTTAGTACATAGGTATGTTCATCTTCTAACGCATACTCAACTTGAATTTTAGCTACTAAACTGTTATCAAGTTTATTTGGAAGAAGATCATCCCAACTGTCATTACAATCATCCCACCATTGAAGTATTACATAGAGTAAATATTCATATTTAGGCTTAATCCACTCTCTAATTACATCTGAACGGATAATATCATACAGATCATAAACCATTTCAGTCCATGTGCTATTATCAATTCTTAAGTTATTATATGGCAAAAAATCCTCTGGTGTAAATCCATTATTATCTTCTAAAAAATCTAGTAAAACTCTAATAATGCACGCTACATTACTATTGACATATTTTGTTATATTTCTATCAATGTCCGTCATATCAGCATTATCAAATAAATCCAATGATATCAAATAATCACCCACTTTGCATTATAGACATAATCTACAATTTTTAAAATTACATACCTTTATAACATTATTCTACAAATCACAATTATTTCCTTCAAAATAATTACTTTTTAGCCATATATATATTTATTTAATCACTTCATATTCCTTAACTCTTCTATAGAAAGTATTACTTTTCATTGAGACAAGCTCCATAGCCTCTACTGCAGTTATTTCACCTCGCTTCCATCGAGCATAAACCGTTTTAAAGTTTTCATCTATTGGTGTTTTTCTTCTTCCTAACTTAACACCTTTTTTAATAGCAGCTTTAATACCTTCTTCCTGTCTTTCTTTTATTCTTTTACGTTCATCTTCTGCCATATAACTTAGAAGTTGTAAAATTAAATCAGAAATTAAATTTTCTAATCCGTTCATATCCTTATATTTTCTTGTATCTAATAAAGGCATGTCCCAAACAACTATATTTATTTTTTTATCTCTTGTAAGTTCTCGCCATTCATCTAATATCATTTGTTTATTTCTGCCCAATCGATCTAGAGATTTAATATACAAAATATCTTCTTCCCTAAGCATGCGCTTCATTAATTGATATTCCGGTCTTTTAAAATCTTTACCACTTGCCTTTTCAATAAAAATATATTCATTCTCTATTCCTAATTCTTTAGCTGTAACAAGTTGCCTTTCTAAAGATTGATCTTTACTACTTACCCGTGCATAGAAAAAACTTCTCATTTTAAAAACTCCTTATGTAATAGTCTTATAACAATTATAAATTTATTTCAAAAACTATACAAGTTAATTGAAACATTGCAAATATAAATTTGTTATATATATGACATATAAAAAGCATGCTTATAATGGTCTTTCAAAAAGTATACTTTTTGAAACATAAAGTATAGTACACTTAAAATTACTGTTTGTAAATTATATCCATCAAATTACCGGTTTTTACACGTATCTCGGCGTGTAGCGATATTAAAGCGATTTACTAGAAATAATTTAAAGCATCCAACATACCTTGCCTTTGCTGAATTAGGGAAAGCTATAAAAACTATATTCCTTTGTGAATACCTAAATTCAGAAGAATTGGGAATAGAGATACATGAAGGTCTCAATGTTGTTGAAAACTGGAATTCAGCCAATTCATTTATTTTCTACGGCAAGAGTGGTGAAATATCAACAAATAGAATCGAGGATCAGGAGCTTTCAGTATTAAGCCTTCATCTAGTACAAAATTGTTTGGTATATATAAATACATTAATGATACAACAAGTATTATCTGAAAAGAAATGGTACGATATGATGGCACCAGAAGATTTTAGAGCTTTAACTCCATTAATCTATAATCATGTAAATCCATATGGAAATTCTGATTTAGATATGAATCAAAGGATTCCGATAGATATGTACAATAACGCAGTACAAGCATAACACTAAGTATAAATAAATCCACACTAATTTTTAAAATTTATTAGTGTGGATTTTATTATAATATTTACATTATAATCCATTTACTTTTCAGTACATGACACGAATGCTCCCATTATCCCATGTTGACGTACTCCATATAAAGATACAATAACAAAGTTATTATAGAAGCTATCAAGTGAAAATTTTTATCAAGAATTTGATAATGTGTCAGATACTCTTTCATTACTTAAATGAATATTAATGTACATTTTTAGTCTCAAACTATTTGCAAATGAGTCTCTAAATTTTTGCAAATATTCTCAAACTGTTTGCAAACTCACATGAAATATTTTGTATTACATTTATCTAGATATATTTTTTAATGTATAATATAAATCTTCTTTAAGTTATAATTATGTTATAACCATGTTATTGATATTTATTAGAAAATTCGCCTAGAATCTAGTTCGGACTATTTTTGAATTGCGAAACAAGGGGTCTCTGTAGTAATGGAACAGGAAATTACAACTAAATCCCTTCTATTACCATAATAGTGTAAATATATTTAAATCTTTGAGTTCATAATGGATTTTAAATTTAGATAAGATGGAGCTGTTTAACTAATTTATAAAATGTATTCTTTTTAGGCTTAATTGCTCTATAGCTTTATGGCCTAATACCAGCATAAGTATCACATAAAGTGCAAAGTAGCATTAGAAAACCAGTAATTTTGACATGTAATATGTGAAAACTTAAAACAACCTAATATTCAAAACATTAACTTTAATAGTATAATATCCTTAGCCGTTGAGTCGGAGTGGTAGAACAAAGCGAAGTATTTAATAAATAAAGGAGATGTGAATCAGTGGAAATAAAGAAAATACTAACACGTTTATATGTAAATGATATAAACACAGCTATAGAATTTTATAAAAAACTATTAAATCAAGATTGTGATTTAAGATTTAAGTATACTGAAATGAATTTAGAATTAGCACAAATAGGAAATATTTTAATTTTAGGCGGTAATCATGAAGCTTTAAAACCTTTTAAGGATACAAAGGCAACTTTTCTAGTAGATTCTGTCATTGAATTTAGAGAATTCTTATTAAAGAATGATGCTGTAATCGTTAGAGACTTAAAGAAAGTTCCAACAGGAATGAATTTAACTGTAAAACATTTAGATGGCACTATAGTTGAATATGTTGAACATAAAAATATTAATTCATAATTTTCAAATATTGTTCATCAACTAAAAAAGGCAGCAATGCCTTTTTTCTTTATACTTACCATAGAAGGCAAATACAGTATTATGGTAACTGATTTTCAGTACATAACATGGACTCTCTGATAATTCTAATTAATCCCATCTACTTTGCAGTACACGGTAGCCCCTTATTACAAAATTGCCTTGTATACGAGAACGAGTTTTTAGACGAATACTATAAGTAATACTTTACAAATATTATTACAAGAGTAGTTGACACGTTCAACTATTATGACTATAATTTAGTTGAGCGTGTCAACTAAGGAGGTAAACATGAAACTTATAAATTTTGCAAGACTTGTTGGAATATTGAACAGACAATCTCAAGATTATATGACTATTGCTTATAAGAGCATAGACATAAGTTTTTCAGAATGTATCTTTTTACTGAATTTATATGACAATGAAGGAATTAATCAAGAGGAGCTATCATCAATGCTATTAATTGATAAAGCAGCAACTGCAAGGTCTATAAAGTCACTTGAAAAAAAAGGATTTTTAGTGAGAAAAGTTTCTAAAGAAGATAAAAGAGCTAAAAAACTTTATTTAACTGACAAAGGAAAAAATTACAAAGAACAGATTTTTTCATCTTTGAGAAAATGGATAGATTTTCTTACAGAAGGAATGGATAAAGAAACCAAAAATATTGTTTTTAAAGGACTGCAATCCATGGCAGAAAGAGCTGGAAATGCTGTTTTTAATGAATTATTAGAAGATAAAATAGATGATAGTAATAAAGATAAACAATAAAATATACATGAAAGAGGGAATTAATAATGCCGTTAAATCCAAAATTTCAAAAATTATTAGACACAGATTTTGATAACATGTATTCTCTAGGAGTTGATAAGTTAAGAGAATGGTATGGTAAGAGTTGGGATGACTTTAAAGGAGATGTGCTAGAGGTTGGTACTGTAGTAAACCGTGTCGTTAAAACTTCTAAAAGAGATACCCCAATAAGAGTTTATTATTCAGAAGTCAAAGGTACCCATCCTGCATTTATTTGGATTCATGGTGGTGGATTTGTACTTGGAAATATTGAAGTTTACGATTCTATATGCCGTAAAATAGCAAATAATATAAATTGCACTGTGATATCTATAGATTATGGTCTTTCGCCAGAACATAAATTTCCGGAGCCGGTAGAAGAATGTTACCAAGTTGTAAAATGGATATTTCAAAATGCCAAAGAGCTAAATATAAATTCTGATAAAATTGCCATCGGAGGTGATAGTGTAGGCGGAACTCTTAGTGCAGTAATTTGCCAACTTTCAAGGGAAAGGAAAGAATTCTCGATTACTTATCAGGTGATTATTAATGCGATGTTAGATTTACTTGGGCAAACGAAGCCTAAATCCAGAGTGGAAAACGCTAAGGGATATAGGCTTACAACTAAAGGCATTGAATGGTTCGTTCAACAGTATTTAAGAGATTTAAGCGAGGCTAAAAATCCATTAGCTTCACCATTGCTTGCAGATAATTTTGAAGGTCTTCCTGCTGCATGCATTATTACGTCAGAATATGACCCGTTAAGAGATGAGGGCGAGCATTATGCACAGCGTTTATCTGAGTCTGGGGTTGAGGTATGTCTTAAGAGATATAATGGAATTATTCACGGTTTCTTTAATATGCAGAGGACGCTGGAAGAAGCACGTGATGCTCTTGATTTAGTATGTACAAAATTGAGCGAAGTTTTTAGTAAATAAATTCATCTTAAATCAATAGCTGTTTCCATTCTTGTAAACCAGCATTGGCTCATATTTGCAAATTTATAAGGCGCTACGTTTAGAAAATGATATTTCCGCAGGATATCAATGTAACTACTTTTGGATCGGCATGATAGAATCTGAAGGGAAAGTCTTTAAGCAAGCCTTAAAGTTTTGTATTGAATATATTCTAATTCTTAGTGTACTTATCTATGTGAAGAACTTTTTATATAGCAAGTAACTGTATTTAAATAAATCACCCCAATACAATAATTAACGGTTAAGGAGAAAAATGATGAATAAAGAAATGGAAAATTTAATAAAAAACTATAAAGGAAATAGCATACCTAAAATAGATATGCATGTACATTATTTGCCTAAAACTTATAGAGAAGCTTTATTAAATAGTGGAGAAGAAAATCCAGATGGATTTCCAACTCCTGAGTGGAATCTGGAAATGCATTTAGAAGCAATGAAACACCTGGGTATTTCAACTTCAATGTTATCTATATCATCTCCTCATATTAATTTTGGTGATAAAAATGCCGCTAAAATCTTAGCTCGAAAAGTTAATGAGGACGCAGCAGAACTTGTGAAGAGATATCCTGATAAATTTGGTTTGCTTGCTTCTTTACCATTACCTAATGTGGAGGACAGTATAGAAGAAATTAAGTATGCAAAGGATGTCTTGCATGCTGATGGTTTTGCTTTACCTACCAATACACAAGAAATTTATTTGGGAAATCCTTGCCTAGATCCTATATTTGAGGAGTTAAATAGATATAAAGCTGTAGTAGTTCTCCATCCAAATAAACCTAGCAGTGTTCCTAAAAATGTTGTTGAAGGTTTACCTATTCCTATGATGGAATTTTTCTTTGACACTACTCGCACTGTAATCAATATGATATTAAAAGGAACCTTAAAGCGTTTCCAGGATATTAAATTTGTTATTCCGCATGCTGGTGCATTTTTATCAATACTAGCTGATAGAATTGTTCCTGCTCTTCAAATTACACCTGACTCATTTGGAGATAATATAAAAAAAGAAGAAGATAGAATAGATGTATTTGATGTTTTAAAAGGATTGTACTATGATATAGCCGGAGCTTGTCTACCTAGGCAATTAACTGATCTTTTACAAATTGTTGATGTTAATAATTTATTATATGGCAGCGATTATCCATATACACCGGAAGTTGGATGCATTGCCTTAGCGGCTGCTTTAGATAAAACTGATTTGCTTACTGATGAACAACGTTGTGCTATTTACCGGGATAATGCATTAAAATTATTTCCTCGCTTAAAGTAGGCCATAGCTGACTTATTTTAGGAATAAAGTTTGACCATTTCTAAATAATGCGATATTTTAATTCGTAAATGATAGAGAACTTCTCACTGTAAGGTTATAGATACTGGTAATAAATAAAGTTGATTTAGGGGGAGCTTAAATGAAAAAAGTAACTATATTTATCGGGAGCCAACGAAAACAGGCAACTTACCAAGCGGTGCAAGAATTTGAAAAGAATTTAAAGTCATACGCAGAAATCGAGTTTGAGTATGTTTTTCTTAAGGACTATCATATTGAATACTGTAAAGGTTGTAATTTATGTTTTAATAAAGGAGAAGAATATTGTCCCTTGAAAGATGACCGGGATTTATTGATCGAGAAAATGAATAATTCAGATGGGGTAGTTTTTGCTACACCCAATTATTCATTTCAGGTAACGGCGCTTATGAAGTGCTTAATGGACCGGTTGGCATTTACCTTACACCGGCCACGTTTTTTCGGCAAAACCTTCACGGCTATTGTTACCCAAGGTATATTCGGAGGAGTATCTATCGAGAAGTACCTGGAAAGAATAGGAGGAAATTGGGGATTTTGCGTGACTAAAGGATGCTGTTTGACAGCATTAGAGCCCAGAACGGAGCTTGAACAGAGAAAAATATCAAAGAAAATTAAAAAGACTTCTGTAAGATTTTTTAGAGAACTTATGCGTCCTGCGCCGTCGCCTCCTTCCTTTTTCAAGTTAATGGTTTTTAGATTAACTCGTACAAGTATGATGCTGATTCTGAATAAGAAGTACTATGATTATCGCTACTTTAAAGAAAAAGGCTGGTTTGAGTCTGATTATTATTATGATACTTCGTTAGGGTTTATTAAGAAGATAGCAGGCAATTTCTTTGATTTTATAGGAAAAAGATTGGCTAAAAAAAGATAGGACAACTGACATTGTGCAATTGAAGCAATAACCGTAAATACACATATAGGATACACCTTCAGTATACTCTATTTTTCTTTTATATGGTCAATTACCAGCATAGCTGTCACCAAGTACACAAGTAAAAAGTAAAATTGAAAACGCAGTGATGTAAAAGACCTGACATAGATATGCATTTCTGTGGTCTCTGCAGTAATGGAACAAAAACGGCAATACACAATACATAAAATTCCAAGCATATAAAAAATGGGAGTTTTATGTATTGTGCTTATATTACCATGTCAGTCCAAGTTCATCACAATGGGCATCACCTTCAGTAAAGCAGTTCTTCTGGTAAGCTTCGCTATCTAAATCACGTAATATTTCATATACCGTATTTTTTAAATCATCAATGCTCTTATATTTCACAAAAATTATATAGTCAGTATCCGTGGACCCAGATTCTTGCATATTATAATAATGCTTTAAGTATTTTTCAATATTTTCTTTGACTTTTTTCTTCCCACGTACAAATTTATTATTATTTTCAACTCTCAGACTTATACGGACTTCAGCTATTTTCTCACTGGAAGAATCAAGATCGTTTTTCAAGCTATTCACTTGCTTTTGTATATAGCGATATAAGGTTGCTTGGCTTATTCCAGACATTTCTACAATTTCGCTTATACTGTATTCTTTTGAATTATATAATTTCAAGACTTTATCTATATTTCTATCTTTAACTTTTGGGCGCCCCCCTTTTCTTCCTCGGGCTCTTGCACTTTTAAGTCCCTCCCTAGTCCTTTGAGCTATAAGATCTTTTGTACTTCTCCTAATCTTGAAAAACTCTCTATAACTAAAGTATCACCATTTCTAACTTTATCCTTTAATCTCATTAACTCCGGTCTATTAGTTTTGATACCAGACATTTTTTCAGTTAAGATTTCATTGCAGTTATATTTTTTAAGCATATCCAATTGGCGTATCAAATCTTATTGCTGCGTGCTAATTCTGGCATAACCGTAAATATAATTAATATTCATTGAAACAGCCTCCTGCTCGTGATAATATTATCATAAAGGGAAGTTTATGTAAATTTGTTTTTGACAATAGTTTTGATAATGACTTCTAAGTGTTTTGACAATCCTAAAAACTAAAAATTTTAAGTTATCATAAACCAGGGTTTTTGATAAAAGAACTTGTAACCATTCTATATCAATGGATTGGCAGTTTTGCAAATAATGTAATTTCTATTGCTATTATTGTTCCGTTACTACAGACACCCCATCTTTAAGAGCTTTAGTTCTAGATTATTTTTAGAATCGTGAGTCTTAGATCCTTGCTTATTTATTTTTAATCCACAATAACAACTGGCTTAATTAAATCTGCCGGTTTTTCTCTCATTAAAAGTAATGCTTTTTCCATATTGCCAAAACCATTAAAAACATGAGTAACTAACTTGCCTGGATTAACTCGTCCATATTTTACTATGTTAATAAGTCTTTCCATTCTTAGTCTTCCACCAGGACACAAACCACCTCTTATCTGCTTATGAGCCATACCACATCCCCATTCTATACGTGGAATTGGAATTATTTCCCCTTCGCCAAAATAATTAACATTTGAAATTGTTCCACCAGGTTTTGTCATTTTGACAGCAGACTTCATAATTTCAGTACCAGCCCCAGCAATAATAACTGAATCTACTCCTTTACCATTTGTTGCATTAAGTACTTGTTCAGCAATATCACCATTTTTATAATTTATAACATCTGTAGCTCCAAAAGATTTTGCAACATCAATGCAATTTTGTCTACTACCAACTACAAATATTCTGCCTGCTCCACGTAAAAAAGCCCCGGCAACTGCCATAAGGCCAACAGGTCCGATGCCTATAACTGCAACGCTTGCACCAATTTTAATATTGGCAAGTTCTGCACCGTGGAATCCTGTGGTCATCATATCTGTAATCATGACAGCTGTTGTAAGTGGAATTTCTTCTGGAAGTTTTGCAAGATTCATATCAGCATCATTTACATGAAAGTATTCAGCAAATACTCCATCTTTAAAATTAGAAAATTTCCAACCAGATAACATTTTGTTTGAATGTTGATGATATCCATCTTGGGCTTCTATTGATCTCCAGTCAGGTGTAATGGCTGGAACAACGACTCTATCACCAGGTTTAAAATCTTTGACTTCACTGCCAACTTCAACAATTTCACCAACGGCTTCATGTCCTAATGTCATATTATGCCTGTCACCAAGGCCACCTTCAAAAGCAGTATGAATATCTGAGGTACATGGTGAAACTGCAAGTGGTCGAACAATTGCATCCAAAATCCCGGCCGTTGGTTTGTCCTTTTCAATCCATCCAACCTGACCAATTTCAATCATAGAAAAACTCTTCATAAATAATCTCTCCCTTTATATAATAGCTATTTAACAATCCAAAACCAATTATATCACTAAGTTTTAATTTCTAAAACCATTATTTTCTATTTTATAAAGTTTAATATATTATTAAACTATATTAACATTATTTGATTTTTTTAGTAAAAAGTATATAATAATAACTGTAAATTAATGTTTATTTAAAAAGATTGTCTTTAGTTATTCATAATAAAAGACTTAAGACAAAGTATATAAAAATCCTATCAGAATTTTCATTAATTTATTTTGTAAAAGGATAATGGCATACCCTAAGTATTTTATATTTAAATACTAAAATCTCAATTTAATTATTGATGAAATGCCAAATATAATTAAAAGTAAGAAGATGAATTTTTATGTTAAAAAGTGAAGTATCTAAACAAATTACAATGCCCCTAACTGCGCCTGCATTTCCTAGAGGTCCTTATAGATTTCATAATCGTGAATATCTTAACATTGTATACCGTACAGATGCTAATACATTACGTAAAATTGTACCAGAACCTCTAGAGTTAGATGAACCTTTAGTTAGATTTGAAATGATGGCTATGCCTGATGTAAGTGGACTAGGAGCTTATACTGAATGTGGACAGGTCATTCCTGTAAGTTTTAATGGTAAAAAAGGTGATTATTTGCATATGATGTATTTAGATAACCATCCAGCTATTGCTGTTGGAAGAGAGCTTAGTTCATACCCTAAGAAACTGGGTTATCCAAAACTATTTGTTGATTCGGATACATTAGTTGGTACATTAGATTATGGAAAATTAAGAGTATTAACTGCCACTATGGGATATAAACATGAATCTTTAGACATAAATGAAGCACGTAACCAAATTTGTCGTCCTAATTATATGTTGAAAATTATACCTGATTACGATGGAAGTCCAAGAATTTGCGAATTAGTATGCGCACAAATTACAGATATCACCATACACGAGGCATGGACTGGTCCTGCAAGGCTACAATTATTTGACCATGCTATGGCACCATTTAGTGATTTACCCGTAAAAGAAATAGTATCTAGTTCTCATATTCTTACGGACTTAACTCTTCCAGCTCCTATAGTTGTATATGATTATCTTAAAAATAGTTAAAACAATTTAGTATATAAAAATACCACCATTTATTTGGTGGTATTTTTATCATGATCTTTTTAATATTATATGATTAAAAAGATGAATTATATAAAACAATTATTACTTATACCCCTTATTTTATAATAATACTTGCAATATACTTATTAATATTAATTGTATAAATCAATTTTTTACAACGTTAATTTAAATATCCATAATTTTTACTTTATCAGGAATAATTAAATCTGCTTCTGTTAAAGACTTAATTTCATTAATATTTGTATCTTTATGAATTTCTTTTAGTAGTAAGCCGTCAGATGTTACTTCTATTACACATAGTTCTGTAACAATCAAATTTACTTGACCTTTTGCAGTAAGTGGAAGTGTACATTTTTTTAGAATTTTTGGCTTGCCTTTACGAGTATGCTGCATTGCTATAATTACTGTTTTAGCACCAGTTACTAAATCCATGGCTCCACCCATTCCTGCTATCATCTTTCCTGGAACAATCCAATTAGCAAGATTACCATATTGATCAACTTCTAAAGCACCAAGAACAGTAGCATCAACGTGTCCACCTCTGATTAGTGAAAAAGATATGGAGCTATCAAAGAAAACACCTTCAGGTAATACAGTTACATATTGTCCCCCTGCATTTATTATATTAGAGTCCTCATGACCATGAGTCGGCATCGCTCCCATTCCCACCATTCCATTTTCTGATTGAAAAGTAATTTCAAATTCCTTTGGAATGTAATTTGCCACTAAAGTTGGAAGTCCTATTCCTAGATTTACAAGTTGCCCATCTTTTAGTTCTTTAGCAATTCTTTTTGCTATAATTTCTTTAGCTAACTTTGTATCTGTAATCAATTAAACTTCCTCCTTTACTATATAATTTACTAATACTCCTGGGGTCATTGCATATTCTGTTTCTAATTGCTCACATTTTACTAATTTTTCAGCTTCAACTATTACGGTTTTAGCAGCCATTGCTATATAAGGATTGAAGTTTTTAGTAGTTCCCTTATAACAAGTATTTCCAAATTCATCTACTATACTCCCTTTTACTAAAGCTACATCTGCTCTTAATGGAAGCTCTAATAAATATTCTTTACTATTGATTGTTAGTTTTTGCTTTCCATCTTCTACAACTGTTGCTAATCCAGTTTCAGTTAATACTCCACCTAAACCTGATCCACCTGCACGTATCCTTTCAACTAATGTCCCTTGGGGCGAAAGCTCTACATCCATATCTCCAGCAATTATTTTTCTCCCTGTTTGAGGATTAGTACCAATGTGAGAAGCAATAACCTTCTTAACTTGACCATTTACAACTAGCTTTCCTATACCCTTATCTGGAAAACCAGTATCATTACCTATAATTGTTAGATTTTTTATATTTAGATCAATTAGCATATCAATTAATCCATCAGGTGTACCACAATCTAGAAAACCACCAATCATAATGGTCATTCCATCTTTAAAAATGGATTTTAAATCTTCAAATTTAACTACTTTATTCATTTTAATACCTTCCTTTTAATAATTTAGCTAACTTGAAAAAAATTCAATATATAGATTAATATTAATAAGAAAAATAGTTAAATTTTTTATTTATTAGTACTTAGTAATTTTAATCATATAATGTCAAAAGATCATGTAAGACTATAATTAGTTGTCTATAAAGTATTTTACTACCAATAATTCTATATTCAACCTGTATATCCAATAAATTAAATTATATGCAATTAAAACGTTGTCAAACAAAGTAATAAAAATATATTCCTACTATTTTACTAAATAATAGGAATATATGCTATAAAATACTAATTCTAAACATGTGAATTAAATAACTATAAGCGATTTATTAATAGTTTATAAGTTTTAATTTAAAATTAATATCTTATATACTGTTTATTAGATAATTTTAATTGTATAATGGCTATCACTAAAGTATTTTACTACTAATAATTCTATATTCAACCTTTATGGATAATAAAGATACTTACATGTAATTAAAATGTTACTAAACAAAATAATAAACATGTATTTCCATTATTTGATGAACTAATGGAAATACATGTTATAAATCACTAGTTTTAAAGATTAAACTATATTTATATATTATTCATTAATCAAAAGCATTTATAAGCATTTGTTTAATTTCACTTGTCAATGGAAATCTAGGATTAGCTCCTGTACACTGATCATCAAGTGCTAATTCTGATATTTTATCTAGAGTTGCATAAAAATTCTTTTCCGAAACTCCTGCATCCCTAATAGTTAAAGGTATATTCAATTTTTCTTTTAACTCATGAATAGCCTTAATTAAAAGTTCAACTTTTTCTTTATCTGTGTTACCACCTAGTTTTAGATAATCTGCAATTCTTGCATATCTCCATATAACATTTGGATATTTATATTGAGGAAATGGTGCTTGTTTTACAGGATTATCTACTGCATTAAACCTAATAACTTCTTCAATTAATAATCCATTGGCAATTCCATGTGGTATGTTATGTTCTGAACCTAATTTATGTGCCATTGAATGACATACACCTAAAAATGCATTAGCAAAAGCCATACCTGCCATAGTTGATGCATGAGCCATCTTTTCTCTTGCTTTTTCATTTGTAGCACCTTCTGAGTATGCTTGAGGTAAGTACTCAAATATTAATCTTATTGCTTCTAGGGCTAGTCCATTTGTAAATTCAGAAGCAAGTACTGATGTATAAGCTTCTATACCGTGCACTAATGCATCTATACCTGATGCTGCTGTTAATCCTTTTGGCATATTCATCATTAATTCAGCATCAACAATAGCCATATCTGGAGTTAATTCATAATCTGCTAATGGATACTTAACTCCTGTTTTTTCATCTGTTATTACAGCAAAAGGAGTAACTTCTGATCCTGTACCTGCAGAAGTAGCTACAGATATCATTATAGCTTTTTCTCTAAGCTTTGGAAAAGTATATATTCTCTTTCTTATATCCATAAATCTCATAGCTAAATCCTCAAAATTTACTTCTGGATGTTCATATAGTACCCACATTATTTTTGCAGCATCCATCGGAGAACCTCCACCAAGAGATATTATAGTATCTGGCTTAAATCTCAACATTTCCTCAGCACCGCTTCGAGCTGTAGCCAAAGTTGGATCTTGTTCTACCTCAGTAAATATCTTAAAATCTATACCTATTTCTTCAAGAATTTTTGTAATGGCATCAACATATCCTAATCCATAAAGAACTTTACCTGTTACTATAAAGGCTCTTTTTTTATTTAAATCCTTCAATTCTCTTAATGCAAATTGAAGACAACCAAATTTAAAATAAACTTTTTTTGGTACTCTAAACCAAAGCATATTTTCTCTCCTTTCAGCTACTGTTTTAATATTTAAAAGATGTTTAGGTCCAACATTTTCTGATACGGAATTTCCACCCCAAGAACCACATCCTAGTGTAAATGAAGGAGCTATCTTAAAATTATATAAATCTCCACTTGCACCTTGTGCTGCTGGTATATTAACAAATGTTCTCACTGTTTTCATAGCATTACTAAATCTATCTATCTTGTCTTTTGCCTTTACTACATCTGCATATATTGCTGAAGTATGGCCTAGTCCCCCTAAATTAACAAGGACTACAGCTTTATTCAATGCATCATCAAAGTCTTTTGCATTATACATTGCAAGAACTGGAGATAATTTTTCATGAGCAAAAGGTTCTTCTTCTCCCAAAGAAGTAACTTCTCCAATAAGAACTCTTGTAGTTTTAGGTACATTTATTCCTGCCATTGAAGCTATTTTATATGCAGATTGACCTACTATGTCAGGATTTATACTTCCATTTACAAAAATTACTTCTCTCATTTTATCTAATTCATTTTTCTTAATTATATAAGCGCCTCTTTCTTCAAATTCCTTTTTAACTTTATCATATATAGAATCTAAAACTATTACTGATTGCTCTGAGGCACAGATAACTCCATTATCATATGTTTTTGAAAGTATAATTGAACTTACTGCCATCTTTATATGTGCAGTTTCATCGATTATAACAGGAGTATTCCCTGGGCCAACTCCTATTGCTGGTTTACCAGATGAATAAGCAGATTTAACCATAGATGGTCCCCCTGTAGCCAGTGTTATATCTGCTTTTTCCATTAGCAGGTGGGTTAGCTCAATTGAAGGTTCTTCTATCCATCCTATTATTCCTTCAGGTGCACCTGCTTTAACCGCTGCATCAAGTATTATTTTAGCTGCTTCTACTGTTGATTTTTTAGCTCTTGGATGTGGTGAAAATAGTATACCATTTCTCGTTTTTAATGCTATTAATGATTTGAATATAGTTGTAGATGTAGGATTGGTTGTAGGTATTATAGCTGCTATAACTCCTATTGGTTCTGCAATTTTAGTAATACCATAAGGTTCACTTTTTTCTATAACTCCACATGTCTTTTCGTCTTTGTACTCATTATAAATATATTCACCTGCGAAATGATTCTTTATAACCTTATCTTCTACAAGGCCCATACCAGTTTCTTCTACTGCTATTTTTGCAAGTGGTATCCTTGCATCAATTGCGGCCATTGCAGCTTTTCTAAAGATCTCATCAACTTGTTCTTGGGAATAAGTTGAAAACTTTCTTTGAGCGGCTCTAACTTTTTCTAACATTATGTCTAACTCATCAGTTTTTGTAATTTTCATAAATATACACTTCTTTCTTAATATTTATTATATTCCAAAAACAATGTCTATAGATTAAGTATAGATATCATTTAATGAAAGCTTATTTAGAATTGCATTGCTAATTATTTAACATAAATATAGTTTATAAAAATATATTATAACTTAAAATATACTTTTTAATATAATATATAATATTGTATATAATATATTTAATATTATATTTAGTGAATTTACATATGGATTATATACTATAATTTATATTTTTTGTTATTTAATACTGTATTGTTATTATATAACAATACAGTACAAGTGTCAAAACTTTCACAATTATAAATAGAAATATACCTTACTAATTTTAAATGAGATCAATAAAATATTATATAACAAACTTTCTAAAATCTTATCTCATTTACAATAAGTTACTTGATATAAACGTAAAAAGGAGAGCCTTTTTTACCTTCTCCCTTTATTTCATCTACTAGATTCATTTGTTTTAATAGCATAAACAAAAATATACAATTACATCCATGTTCGTTAAATGAAGGCAATTCAGTATTTTTTAAATCACTAGTTGTACATACCTTTTCTTTGAAATTATAATATATATTATATAAATCATTAATTCTAAGTCTAATTGGTGATTTTCCTCTTATATAAGTTATTGCATTTTTATTTACTTTTTTAATAATAGAAATTATTTTTTTGATTTTCCTGGATTTATAAATATCAAACCTTCTTTTACACATTTATTTAAATTATTATAGAATTCATCATATGTCATAATCACAGTAATCTCCCCCAATATTACTTAAATTTAAAAAAATTAATTCTATATAATATATTATAAAACCTTTTCCAAATAAATAATAAAATTACAATATATTTAAACTACAAAGTATAGTGGAATCATCTGAAAATGATTCCACTATACTTACTTATGGATTATTTAAGGCTTTATCGTGTTTTCCTATATTTCTGAGCAGTATTCCATCTTCAATGTACTGCCATGTCATTCTAATTCCCATAGTTATTGTCATTTCAAAAACATTTGTAGTACCTTGGATTCTTTTTACTCTTAATGATGGATGAAATTCAGCATACGGATGATCTATAAATTTAGTAAACTGTATTTTAAAAGCTTTTTTTATATTTTCAGGCAGTTTCTTATATTCTATTTTAAATTTATCAGTGCGTTCAATTATCAAGATCTTCAAATAGCTCCTCAGCTGAATTGAATTTTTCTACCTTACCTTTTTCTATATCCTTTTCTGCCTGTTTTTCTCCCTGCTGCCACTCTTTACTCCAAAACCATGCCTGATCTTTTGGTATAACTACTACTGGTTTAATGATAATTTTTCCGTCTTCAATATTAATATCTATATTATCTCCAGTTTTTAAATTTAATTTTTTTATTACTTCTTTTGGTATTGTAATTTGAGCTTTATCTCTTAATTGCGTAATCATTTATACACCTCCAAATATTACTTTCCTACTTTCTAACTTTATTATATTCTAATTTATTTATTTTGTATACATAAATACTTGTTGTATTATTTTTACTTAAATGTCAACTATAAAAGATGCAATTTTTATATGCATGATAAAGCATAACATCAATTTTACCACCAAAATTAATGTACATCTGCCAGCAGTACTCTGATAAATGTGGTTCCTGGGGTGTTAATCATAAATGGAAGTCACCAATCTTAAGTATATTATTGAGGAAAGCATTAATACTCTTTGGATTAGATATACTCATTTTTTATGGCACATGCTATTTTATAGTTCAACAAGACGGTAAACATCATCAATATCATCTTGGGAGATCCCGAGGTAAAGTTTAGTTATGGCCTGGGTAGAATGATTGAACAGCTCCATCTGTAGCTTTGTAAAAAAGATTGATCAAAATATCCCTTAGAAATGCCTTAAAACCATTAATTTAAAAATTAATTTTTGAAACAAAGTTTGATCAAAAGCATCATTTTAACAAGCAACTTGTGCCATGTTTTTGTAATAAAGTTTGAGCAAAACTCATATTTATTACGAAGTTATGCCATTTACAAGGATTTTAACCCTTAATTCGGATTAAACTTTATTACAAATGATCGATCTTTATTCCAAAATATCAAACTTTATTTCAAAACTACAATTGGGGGAGTACCACATAGTCATCAAGCTAAGAAACGAGAATAATGTATTAAATCAATTAGTGTAAGAGATTAAGGTAAAACAAGTTTACTTCATTACAAATTTTAGCATAAGAGCTATTTTAATATGATTTTTTGCATATCAAAATAGCTCCTGTATTCATAATTTTTTTGAAGACACGAACTTTAAATTATAGTATAATAAAATTGTTTTATGCGGCGGGTTTACACCTTCTTTCTTGATGGTTATAGGAGACTCCAAGAATGTCAAAAAAGGTCTTTTTGTCCTTACGGTGTGATTTCCGTCCGTTTTTACATATGCAGTTATATATTCTTATTAAAACTTTAGAATTATTTGAAGGTGTCATAAAGCTAAAATACAATTCTCCAACATATTCATGTACTATTTCTGCAGTTTTGATTTCACTTGCCTCAAACTTCTTCTTTTTTAAGAGTTCAGATCTCATTTTAAATATCACTATGGAACTTAAAACTAGTAAAATCAGTTTACCATACAACTGGCATTTAAAGCGCTCAATCTTTACTGGTTTTACACTAGATATGTGGAATATTGACTTCCATATCTTAAACATTAGTTCCACCTGCCATCTTAATGAGTAAATCTCATGTATTTGTTTTGTAAACAATATATCATTTGATATATTAGTTATATATATTGTTATACCCATTAAATCAATTGTATTAGCACTTTTCTTAATGCCTTTCTTTATAGCATTTTTAAAGACCTTATCTTTCCTTTCTTTAAATTGATTCTTGGTAAGCTTATAAATGACCAGTCTTACTTTACGCTTTTCAATTCTTCCAACAAATACATCTGAAATTTCCTTAATTTCACCTTCTTGCATTTCATTTGCTGCATCTTTCAAAAGCAGCCTTTTATAAATAGTTGATTTCTTTGGCTGTCCGTTTTTCAGATATTCCACATTTTCATTTTTTACATAAACAGCTATATTAGGTTTAAGCCTTGAAACATAGAACGATTTTTTATTCTCCATATCCTCAAAATCTTTAAAATTAAAGTATCCCAGGTCTCTTAATGAAAGATCTCCAGCCTTAAATGTATCTTTTATTTTACTTCCAAAGGTATTATCATTTCCACTTCCAGGCCCTACATCTATGTGCATAAAGTTTCCTGATTTTAATTCATATTCAAGCTGTATCTTTAAGCCAGAAGGTTGTGAACTTCCCCCTGAGCCTGGATATATGCTCTTATATATTTCTGGGACTTGAAATGCTGTAGAATCAACTATTCTTATTCTGTTAAAATGAGAATCCCATATAGTAGGTATATTTGAATTCGTAAGCGTTACACTGCTTAAAAGCCTTGTAAATATTTCTTTTAAGAACTCTATTGCTTTGTCATTTAAACGCTGATCTATTGCTTGGCTGCTTACTGTTGTTTTGGTCTTTGAGCTTAGATTAGCACTCATTGTTATAAGTGTATCTTTTGATACATCCAGTTGCGAAAATGCACATAAATAAAGAAACTGCCATGCTTTTAGTTTACCTTCTCTTTGCACAAATCCAACCTTTCTAGCTATCTTTTCAATTTCTTCCTTTGAAAAGTATTTTAGTAATTGCTTTGATAAATGTTTAATTCCATTTTCCATCATTAATTTTTCTTTTGTTATTTTTTAAACCCCCTTATAAAAATTAGATCTTTATTATTGTACTATTTTTTATAAATGGGGGCCAATTTTTTATATTTTTATTTTTAGCTTGATGGCTATGTGGTATTACCCCTTTTCAGAAATAAAATAATATTAAGAAGGATAATATTTAATGGATCTATGAATGTGTTTAAAACAATATTTCTATTGAGATTGTTTTTTTAAAATTATGAAAGTTACCTAAAGTTAATTCTAAATATACATTATAAAAATTCGTATTTAAATTTTTTAATTCATAGAAATTTACTTTAAAGCTGAACTTCTTTAATTTCTTCTGCATTAGTTTCTTTTAATTTTCTTACTGTTTTTATACCAAATAAAACTCCGTATATGACTGTTAAAATACCAACTAATTCAATAATATTGGGAAATCTTAGTTCTACCAGAAAAGAATATGTTAATCCAAAAACTGTTTCTCCTACAGTCATTTGTCCTGCTAAAGAAACAGGTAAAGCATTAGATGCCTTATTCCAAAAAACTGTTCCAATCCATGAAACAATAATACCTAGAACTAAAGCACTACCCCAAAATTTAAAAATTTGATTGTTAAAATTTAGCATTTGAGATATTTTTATAGATTGAGGCATCATCACTTTTAATATTAATACAAAAAACGGCATTAAACACAAAGTAGATCCTCCAGTAATTGTGGACCATATTTTGGGTGTAAATTCTTTATTTTCTCTTAAAAAACGTGCATTTGCCACTGCATACCATGTCCAAAGGCATAATGCAATTAAACTACAAAAAATTCCGTATATATTAAATTTAGTATCTATTGTTCCTTTAAATGAGGCACAATTTAATATAAATATACCAATAAAAATAATAGAAATTGATGGTAATAGTTTTTTAAAAGAAAATTCATGATTTATACAATTGCCATATAATGCTGTAGTAATAGGTAGTAATCCAATTATTAATGTAGAAATTGCAGCACCTGTTAACTTAATAGAAATAACGAGAAAAAGATAATAACCAATATTACCGCAAAAAGCAAATAAAAAAGCATTCTTCCACATATTACGTCTTATAAGTTTATATATTTTTTTATTTTCAATAAATAAAATAACAATAGAAAATATACCATAAATAAAATATCTTCCAAATGTTATTTCAACTGCGGTATAATTATATAATAAATTTGGCACGATAAATGCTAATCCCCAAACTGCATCAGCTATTAATGCATAAATTATACTACTAATAAGTGATTTTGACATAATACTTTTTCCTCCTGCTAAAATAATAGTAAAGTGAAAATTTATAGAAACATAATCAAGAGAAATCTTATAAAATATATTTTTTAAAGTTATATTTTATTTATATTTAAAGATAGGTGTTTAGGCCATAACCACATTCTTTTATAAGAAATATCATCAAAGAAATGTAATGAACTTTTTAATTTATTGTATCTTACATTTTCAAGTATATTTATGTTCAATTCGTATTCACGTTTAGATGCTAATGCAAATCCCCAAGAAGTTCCAAGACTATGAACCTCTACATGATAAGGATTAACAAAAGGAAATTTCTCAGCAATATTAATTTTTTTTTCTAAAAACTTATTTATCGTAGCTGGATGAACTGAACCTAATTGAATTGATAAAATTCCATCAGCATTTAATGCATCATAGATTCTATGATATGATTCTTGTGTAAAAAGTGAAGCATATGGTGAATCTTCAGTTGGATCAGTCGAATCAAATATAATAACATCAAAAGGTTCACAGGAACTTAAAAATTCTAAACAATTACCAAAATAAATATTTAATTTTTGATTAGTTCTAACTGATGATTTCATATGTGGTAAAAATTTTTCTATTATTTCACTTACTATAGGATCCTCATCCATAACAACTACTTCTTTTACATTTTCATGTTTTAATACTTCTCTAACTATTCCTCCCATTCCTCCTGCTAAGCATAATACTCTATTAGGGTGAGGATGCATTAACAAAGCAGGATGAACTGCTGCTTCATTATAAACAAATTCATCTATTTGACATGATTGAATACGTTTATCAAGTAAAAGTGCTAACCCACTTGACTCAAATTCAACTACTTCAGCATAATGATATTTTGTGTATCCAGAATATAAATGGCGTTTTATAGTGTGTGTATGATATTCACCATATACGATTTCTTCTTCTATTTTCTTATTATAATTAAGCATTAAATTCACCTACCCTATAAATATTTTATTTATATTTTTTTACCTACAAACATTGCATAACCAAGTTTTCCTGCAAATGCTGCTTTTTTTTCATATTCTGCTAATTTAAAATCATTTTCAAAGAATTCTTTCCCTGAAATATTAATAAGTTCATTTTTTATTTTTAATCTAGATTCTATACAACGTTGTAAAATATTTTTATATTCTATAGATAAATTTTCAAAATATATATCAGAGAATCCACTTGAATATAATAAATTAAAATAGTCAGTTATTGATTTTATTTCAGTACAAGCCCATTCAGTACAAAGTTTGTATATTTCATCGTCAGTAAGTTCTTTTATTTTTACTCTTTCCATAAATGCAATAGTGCCTCCTGGTTTTAACCATTTATAAACAAGTGGAAATAGATATTTAGGATCTAAATGACACCATGCACCGGTACCAATTATTGAATCATAAGTATTACTTGGTAAGTTAGCTTCCCAAATTGAAGCTTCTATAAATTCAACATTATTTAATGACATACTCTTTGCTCTAGAATTCGAGTATGCTACATAATTAGAAGATATATCTATTCCAGTGACTTTACATCCAATAGTAGATGCCAAGAAACATGATGGGCCACCTGGACCTGAACCTATATCTAAAATGTGACTATTTTTATTAATTTCCGCTTTTTTAGCCATTCTTAATAAATCTGTAGCACTATTATCACTATATTGACCGATATATTCATCATTTTTAAATATTAACGAAAAAATACGATCATGAACTTTCGTACTAATTCCCATTTTATCATCATAGAGCATACGAATCTTATCATCTAACTTAGAAAACATTAAACCATTTCCTTTCATGTATTAGTCTATAATTATTTAAAATATTTTATTTAATAAAGAGTCTAGAACCAATTCTTACAATAGTAGCACCTTCTAATAATGCTAATTTAAAGTCATTACTCATTCCCATAGAAAGATGCTTTAAATTTAACTGTGGATATAAATTTTGTAATTTATCACGAATTACTTTAGTGTCATGAAACACTGATTGAATTAAGTTTTTATCATTAGTGTTTGGTGCCATAGTCATAAACCCTTGTATGTCTAATCCTGGAAGTTCAGCCAATTCATCCATACATGCGAAAATGTTATCACGTTCTAACACTCCAAAATTAGATATAAATCCTTGTTTACTTTCCTCATTAGACGTATTAACTTGCAAAAGCACTGGTTGGCAAATTTGTTTTTCACATGCAAATTTATTTACTAAACGTGCCACTTTAATTGTATCTATAGAATGAATCAATGAAAATTGTCCTACTATTTTATTAACTTTCCGTGATTGAATATGACCAATCATATCCCATGAACAATTATTAAAAAAAGATAATTTTTTTCTATTTTCAAATTTTTCAATACGATTTTCTCCAAAATTTCTAACACCAAGTCTATATGCTATATCCACAATTTCATTTGGCACATACTTAGAAACCGATAAAACTGTAATTTCATTTCTCTTTCTTCCACATTGGTTACAAATATCTGAAATTTCTTTTTCTATATTTATTAAACGATTTTTTAATTCACCTTGTGTTTTACATATATTATATTTAGTTCTAGAATACATTTTCTCCAAAATAACGTTCACCTCGATCGGGTAAAATTGTAACAACAATATCATTTGAACTATAACGTTCAGCTACTTTAGCTGCAACATATACTGAAGCTCCAGCAGAAGGTCCACATAATATACCTTCAGTTCGTGCCATATTAAGAGACGCTTCTCTTGCTTGTTGTGCACTTACTTGGACAATTGTATCAATTAGTGATCTATCAAAAATGTCAGATACAAAAGTTGGACCCACTCCATGAATTTCTGAACATGTAATTCTACCTCCAGAAAAAATAGGTACAGTATCTGGTTCAATTAAAACTAACTCTATGTTTGGATTATATTTTTTTAATGCTCTACCAATACCAGTAAAAGTTCCTCCTGATCCAAATGTGGAAACAAATGCTTTTATTCGTGGTCCTACATCTTTTATAATTTCTTGAGCGGTAGTTTCAGTATGAATTTGAGGATTTGCAATATTTTTAAATTGATGTGGTACATAATATTTTTCAGGATTTTCTTGCTGAAACGTTTCAGCTAATTTTACAGCTGATTCAAAGCTATTCGTTCGTATAACTTCTGCACCTAATGTCTTTACAATTTTACAAATTGATTCTACAATATCAATTTCCTCCATAATAATTATTACTTTATAATTCTTAATTACGCTAACCATTGTAAGTCCTACTCCAGTATTTCCACTAGTGGCTTCTACTATAGTCATTCCATGATGTAGCTTATTATCTTTTTCAGCCGCATTAACCATTGCTAATGCAGGTCTGTCTTTTACACTACCCATTGGATTTAAAAATTCAGCTTTAGCATATACATCAGCCTTGCCAAGTGGACTCAGATGACTTAATTTTACAATAGGTGTATTTCCTATCACGTCTAGGATTGATGAAACTATCATATTAATAAAAGCCTCCTAATCTTTTAATATATCTGTAATTCACAATTTTTATAATTTTATATTATTTCTTAAATTACATATTATGAATCACAGATATAAGTTTAGTATAATATTTATTCTATAATTACAATATAAATTTAATACTTAATATCATATATAGAAGCTATCTTATCTGGTGATATAATATCTTCTGATTTACGAACTATTTTAACATTGTTTTCTGAATTAATTAATAGTTCTAAAGGATGTGGTCTTCCTAAGAATTCTGAAAAAGCAGAACAACAATATGCACCAGCTTTTTCAAATACAAGAATATCACCTATTTCAATTTTAGGTAAATAACGATCACGAGCTAGATAATCACGCGAATAAGTTGTACTACCACAAATATCAATATATTTATCAGTTAAAACTTCATTTTTACCTGATACAAAAACGGGATGATAGGCTTCTGTATAAACATCATAATATAATGGTCTTGGGAAAATATCAATGGATGAATCAACTCCTATATATGTTCTATCAGCTCTATTCTTTATATCTGTTACAGTTGTAACAAATACAGCTGCGTCACTTAACATATATCTTCCTGGTTCAAATATAAGTTCTATTTCACGCCCAAATTCATCACAAAATTTTTCCATACGTTTTGAAATAGCTTCTCCAAATGCTTTGAAATTAAATTCTGTTTCTTCAGGACGAACTTTAACTGGAAAGCCACCTCCCAAATCAATATAACGGAGATCTGGAAATCTCTTTGCAATACGAAATACCTCTTCTGCTCCCTCTAAAAAAATCTGATGTTCTTGTATGTTAGTTCCTAAATATACATGAACTCCTCTTAATTTTAAATTATATTTTTGAGCAATAGAAAAGGCTTTGTCCAATTCTGATTCAAAAATTCCTATACGACTTTTAGGCCCAATATAAACACCTACATGGCTTTCTGGAAAATGTGATAGTTTATCTAAATTAATACGTAATCCTACTGAACCCCCTGGATTTAATCTTCCATACATATCGAGTTGACCTAAAGAATCTACGTTTAATTTCACATTAGACGCAATGGCATATTTCATATCATTCTCACTTAAATTAGTACTTGTAAAAACAATTTCTTCTGTTGAAAATCCTGCATCTAAACCTATAATTAAATGTTTAGGTGAATTTACAAATAGTTTCACACCTAATTTTTTTAGAATTTGCAAAATTTTAGGAGTATTGTTACTCATAGTTGCAAAATGAATACTTGTAGACTTATAAGTAATCATTTTAAATTTATTAACTATTTGTTCGATTTTTAACTCGTCATATAAATAAAATGGATTTCCAAATTCTTTAACTAAATTATTAAAATCAAATTTCCAATCTAATTGAGACATCATATTTCACTCCTTATATAATAAATAAAAATTTCCTAAATACTGCAATATTTATTTTAATTACAAGTATATTGAATATAATAAACTATATACATTTAAAGTAATTTTTTGTATGCACACACATATAATAATAATAATATGTGTTAAATATTAGTCAATATGTAATTTAATAATATGATATTTTATTGTGCGATATATTACTAATCAAATAAGAAAAGTATGTATTTATAATTAAAGTAACAATTACGATAAATATTATAAGATATCGTATTAATATTTTAATATTATATTGTTAGTTTTTTATATATATAAGTTGTAATTAAAATTATTCATTTAATCAATGAGAAAATACACTAGATTAAAAAAATAATTATTTCATGATGAATATAATTTATTGCAATATATATATTAAAAAATAATATAAATTTTTGATTGAATATTTAGATGATTGAATTTTCATAGTGGCAACTGAGATTAAGTTTTATATTTATGAGAGGAACAATTTTAAATAACTTTTTATTTTTAAGAGGGGTAATAGTATAAACTATTTTAATAATAACAACAAAATTTATTGACGTATATTTGAATTTAAGTTATTTTATACTCATAATATTCAAATAATTATGAACTTAGTTTTTTAACACTATCTATGGATGTATTTTTTAATTTATTTCAGCATGTAATTGTAATAATATCTAATATAATTGCTGTATATATACATTAAAAATAAAGATTAGAACTATTCTTCTATAGAATGCTTAATATAATAATTTATATTGTTATATTATGAAGTATTAGTAAAGTTATCAATATATTATATATAGTAAAGGAAAGTGAGTATTTAGTTAGGGTTGAGTAATTATGTTATACTCTCTCTAAAGATAAATTATGGAAATTAGAAAAGGTAAAATAGAAGATATTAAGGAAATAATGAATATAATTAAAACTAATATTATTGATATGGAATCAGAAGATATACATAAATGGGACAACATTTATCTTAGGATAGCTAGTGATATTAATGAACAAAATCTTTATGTCTATATTGATAAGAATGTCATTAAAGGATTTAGTACTCTGAATGAATTTCAGGATAAAGCATATGAGTCAATAAAATGGAAGTGCAATAAAGGTAAAAATTTAATTATTCATAGATTATGTGTTAATGCTAAATATAAAGGTGAAGGAATTGTTACTGCTCTTATAAAATATGCTAAAAAATTAGGAAAAGACAATAATTACGAGTCAATACGTTTAGATGAATGTAAGTTATATGAGAATAATGATTATGAGAAAAAAGGAGTTGTAACATCTAGAAAAGGTGAATTTTTTTGTATTGAGAAGGAATTAAATAAAAATATTACGATTAGACAAGCATCAATAGATGATTTGCATCTAGTAGTAAAAGTGGAAGAAATATGTTTTCCTCAGACAGAAGCGGCTACGAGAGAATCATTAGAACAACGTATTAATACATTTTCAACAAGCTTTTTTGTAGCAGAAATAGATGGTAAAATTATTGGATTTATTAATGGGTGTGTTACAAATAAAACTACTATTTATGATGAACTATACAAAGATTCCTCACTACATATTCTAGATGGAAATTATCAAACTATTTTCGGACTTGATGTGATACCAGAGTATCGAAATCAGGGAATTGCAGCAAAACTCATGTATTATATGATAAAAGCATCAAAAAAAGCAGAGCGTAAAGGTGTTATTCTAGCTTGTAAAGAGAAACTTATTCATTATTATGAAAAGTTCGGATATGTAAATAAAGGTATATCTAAATCAGTACACGGTGGTGCTGAATGGTATGATATGATTTTAGAGTTTTAGTTACGGATTGATGATTCGTTTCAGTTATATTTGGGGTAATACCACATAGCCATCAAGCTAAGGAACGAGAATAATGTATTAATCACTGGTTTGGTAGTAAGTATGTTAATACTATTATTAAGTTTTATTTTTAATATGAATTTATATGTTATTTTAGTGCCTGTGTTTATGATTTTCTTTTTCATAGGATTTATTGTGCCTAATGCATTGGCTCGGACAATGGCATTATTTTCTCAACTTGCAGGTACTGCAAGTTCAGTTTTTGGCACTTTAACGGGAATTATTGTTTTTTTATAACTATGTTTGGAAGTAACTTAAAAACAGATTCTCAAACTTCATTAGCAGCATCATACGTGGTTTTATTTATAATATCAGGATTATTGTTTTATATATGGGGTGTCGCCACATAGCCATCAAGCTAAGAAACGAGAATAATGTATTAAATCAATTAGTGTAAGAGATTAAGGTAAAACAAGTTTAATTCCATTTTCCATCATTAATTTTTCTTTTGTTATTTTTTAAACCCTCTTATAAAAATTAGATTTTTATTATTGTACTATTTTTTATAAATGGGGGCTATTCTTTTATATATTTTTTCTTAACTTGATGGCTATGGGGGAGTACCAGCGAAGCTGCTATTTGTGCAAAGTAAGAGTTAATATTTGTAAAACCAAACATTAACTCTCTTCTTATTACTTTATATATTAATAGATATCCTTTGCTACATATCTAAATCAAAGGATTCCAATAGCTATGTATAATAATAACGCAGTACAGATATAATATTTAGTATAAATAAATCCACTCTAATTTTTAAAATTTATTAGTGTGGATTTTTATATTTGTTATATAATTGCCATTATAATCCGTTTACTTTTCAGTACATGACACAGCTGCTGGTATTACCCCACATTCATTAAATTAATATGACTTTCAAATATATTTATGATTAAACTATTTTTCAAACGGTGCGACTTTTTCCCAAATGGTTAAACTTTTTTTCAAAGCCACACCATCAGCACCGGCACAGGAACTCCCTTCTTCCAGGAATGATAGCCAAAGGTCTTTCTTGGGGTAGTACCCCATTTACAAGCATTATTAACAATAGTAAAGCCAGAACCAAGTTCATTATTATTTAAATAATGAACAATATTATCAATAGATACATAATTATCAATATTATTAAAACTACATTTATTAGAATCTAAATTAACCATTTTAACCACTCACTTTCATTTTTATAAGACGCATTTTAATCATTTGACGGACTTTATATATTTATATATAATTACATATATAATAAGCTTTAATTTATACATCCTGATATCCTTTCTACTTATCACTTGTATAAATTGAAGTTTATTTTTAATCCATCTATTATATATGCTTGTTTTACAATACACTTATGCGCTTTTTTGAATGTAATACAAAAAATTCTTCAGGAAAGAAGGATCTTTGAGGTGGCTTTAAAATTTTGTATTACAATCTTTAACTAGACCTTCAATGGCTTTTTCCACAATATTAACCTTTTCAGATATGCTAAAAAATTTATTTAAATACATTTTAATTTCATCTAATTGTTTTTTCTTCATCTTAATTTTTCTATCCAATTCCTTTAAATACGCTTCTCTTTCATCTTTCTTTTCCTGATAATTTAAAACGATATATTCAAATTTATCAGCGAAAGTTTTCCCTGGAGTGTTATCTACTATATCTCCAACTCTTTTACTAAATCTTAATGAAGTAGAATTTACTCTAAGCTCCTTATCCATCATAAATACACTCCCTTTAAATCTGTAATACATTTTTTCCGGCAAATTAAAATATCTGGATTAAAAATGTATTACATTTATTTATAATCAGTTTCTCTTTCAAAATCTCCACCAATTAACTTTTCCTTTATAGTCTCATATTTTAATGTATTTTCTTTTTCAACCTTATCTATCCCTTTTTTTGCTAAATATTCTTTGACATCATTTGCCCTGAAAAATATTTTTCCACCTCTCTTCTCATAATTTATATTCCCAGCTGCTATTTCTTTTGATATCATAGATTTTGTAAAACCTGTCAACTCAACTAAATCACTTATAAAATATATTTCATTACTCAAATTAAATTTTGCTTTTATCAATGCTCTACCAACCTCTGTTTGTAAAAATCCCCATGAAATTAATATTTCTGTTGAATAAGGAATACTTAAACTTTTTACTATCTTATCAGTCAGAAAATCAGCGTTAACTTCAACATCAACTCCTGATACTACTAAAAAAAGCAATTCGAAATCCTCTTTATTAATATTCTTATTCATCTTGACTAACTCTCTTACTTCTTCAAAATACTTATCTTTATTCATTTTCTTTATCCCCTTTCAGTAAATAGAATCTATTTAAAATAATGAATATTCAAATTTAAAATTGGAGGAAAAGGCTTATAAAAGCCCTTTTTCCTTTAAACTTATGTAGTTATTAAAACTACCAACTATTATATGGTCTAATACTTCTATCCCTAATATTCTTCCTGCTTCCTTTAATCTATTAGTGACATTAATATCTTCTTTACTTGGTGATGTATCCCCTGACGGATGATTATGTCCCACTAATATACTTGCAGCATTTCCTAATATTGCTGTTTTAAATACTTCTCTAGGATGTACAATAGAAGAATTTAAATTCCCAATAGAGTTTACATTTATTGAAGTTGGGTGATTTTTAGTATCTAATGTTATAACTACAAAAGCCTCTCTATCCATATCACCTATAACCTTTCTAACCAACTCTGCTGATTGTGGAACCCTAGAAATACTTTCATACTCATAGTGTAAATCTTTTTCCTTTACCATTTTAATTGATACGATTTGAATATTCATTTTTTACCTCCTGATATTTTATTTCCTTTCTACAATTATAATTATACTATTTCATTCAACTTTTGTCAACTGTCTATTTGATTAAAGTTGAATAAATGTAAAACTTTTTTATTATGAAGTGCTGAACCAAAAACCTTGAATAATTGGGGCAAAAAGTAATGGCAGCACGTGCATACAATCCTCTGTATAGTTTGGATTTATCTACCATGTCCGCATAAACCTATATGAAAGCACACTCTTACCCTTCTAGTGATAGGAGCACCGTAGGTTTTCTTACGATTATTACACGCTTTAGACACACATAGTGAACTGAAATTATGATTTGAATATAATAAGGTTTTAATCAGTAGCAGCATGAAGCATCTGTGCAACCAGGAACAAGCTATAAATTAAGTATTTTTAAAACTAATCATTTATATCTCTAAATATGTAAATATCCTAAAAGAAAAAGAGACTGTAGACCAAGTGGAACAATGGAAGTGGTCAGCGTAGCATAGCGGAGTTGACAAGGTGTCCATTGTGGAACGCGGTAGCCCCAAGCGAAGTGCGGGAGGTAGGTTTTTATGTAATACAAAATTTTTATGCTACAGCTATGGCCATAAAATTTTTGTATTACATTTTTTAATATTATCACGATAAACCTTATATAAGTTATAATTATGTTATAAACATGTTGTTGATATTCACTAGAAAAAAATTACTATACTTTAATAAAAACAAAAGTTTAGCTTTAAGAGGCCTCCGATAAACCTAGCCGAATTTAAAGTCTTAGCTGAGGTGGAAGCTCCCGCGGGACTCCGCGTGGAATTACACCGAAGGTACCCGACGGGCTTAGACTTTCAATGAGGGTGCCCAACGGGCTTGGTTACTTGGAGATAACTTTTGTTTGAATTTCCGTTAGGTTATTTCTTAATCTCTAAGATAGCAATTTTTTTATTTCCTTATTTCTTTTTTCATTTCTAAGCTTCTTAGTCAATTTATAAAATGTATTCTTTTTTAGATTTAAAAATTTCATAGCTTCAACTGCTGTAATTTCTCCATTTTCCCACTTTGGAATAACTTCATTCCAATTACTTGGATATTCTGCTTTCGGTCTACCTAAATGTTTACCTTTTGCTCTTGCCGCTGCAATGCCTTCTGATTGTCTTTGCTTTATTTTCAATCTTTCCTTTTGTGCCATATATGCAAGCAGTTCAAATACTATATTAGATATTAAACTCTTCTCAAGATCTGTCTTATTTGTCGTATTTAATATAGGTGTATCTATAACAACAATATTAATATGTGACTTAGTTAATTCATGCCACTCTTCTTTTATCATGACCATATCTCTACCCAATCTGTCAAGTTCTTTAATTATTAATGTATCACCTTCTCTAAAATTAATCTTTAAAGCCTGGTATTTCTCTCTATTAAAATTTTTTCCGCTTGCTTTATCCGTATATATATCCCTTTCATCTAAATTTATATCATTAGATTTACAGTACTCATTAATTGCGTCCATCTGTCTATCTGTATTTTGATCTTTACTTGAAACCCTAATATACGCAAATATTTTATTTTTCATATACTTAATGCCTCCGTTCAATTATTTCATACCTTAAGTATATAATTAATTGCCTGTAAATGTCTATATGTTTTTACAAACGTTTGTAATATATTTTTTCATACTTTGTAAACTTAATAATTGATTATTTTCATATAGTTTGTAAAAGTATACTTTTTTAAACTATAGCTAAAATGATAATTGTACCTTAACTCATAACCTAAAATGATAGGGCATATGTCAAATGGAGATAAATGAGATTAAGTTGTAATTTTCTGTTCCATTACTACAGAGACCCCTACTACATGGGGTAATGGGAGCATTCGTGTCATGTACTGAAAAGTATAACAAAAGTATAACAAAGTTTTAATCCAATTTTAATGAATTTATATCAAAATTTGTAATAAAGAACACACAAACAAATGTATAATATTTTTTAATTATTTGGAGGTGCATTATGATTAAATTTCAAGATAATACTGTAAGAGATGGTATGCAACAGAGAAATCTTCGTAAAGATCTCAAAACACAATTAAAAATCTTTGATTTGCTTAAAACAACAAATATTCATTCTTTAGAAGTGGGAATGTGTACAACTAAAGAGGATTTCCAATTAATAAGTGAAAAATCAACGCATCTAGGCGAATTACAAAAAATGGTGGTTCTAACCAGGTTAATTCCTAAAGATATTGAATTAACTTGTAAGCTAGTTAATGTAAATAAAAATTTAGTTGTAAAATTACTTGTTCCTATATCCACACTGCATATTCTTAAAAAATTAAATTCTACAAAAGAAAATATGTTAGCAAAATTGCAACAATCCTTAAATTACATATCTAACTTAAATATTAAGGTAGATGTTTGCCTAGAGGATGCAACACGAGCTGATGAAACTTACTTATTTAAAGTCCTGGAATTATGTAATAATTATAATATTGATTATGTAACTATAGCAGACACTGTTGGCTGTTCTACTCCGGAAGAATATGGTGCATTAATAAAAAAAATATATGATTGTAATTATTCTTTTGGCATAAGCATACATTGTCACAATGATATGGGACTTGCTACTGCTAATACTATTGCAGGTATTTTAAACGGTGCAACACAGGTAGAAACAACATTTTTAGGAATTGGAGAACGTGCTGGAAATTCAGCCGTAGATGAAATTCTATGCATATTAAACAAAAAATACAATATTAAAACTGATTTAGATTTAAAAAATATTTATGAAATTAGTAAGTTAATAGAAGATGTAATAGGTTATACATCATCACCATTAAAACCTATTATTGGTAAAAATGCTTTTATTCATGAATCAGGAATACATCAAGATGGCATGCTAAAAGATAAATCTATGTATCAATATATTGCCCCAGAGGATTTTGGGAAAACAACAAATATTTATGATTCACCCATTTCTGGAATATCAAGTTCTAAAATTATTGCTACACATTTAAAATCTAAATTCAGAGATCTTACAAATACAGAAATTGTAAATATCGAAATTTTTTATAGAAATATTTCAAAAATCATAAATGATGTCACAATAGAGGATGCTTATCATTTATTTAATATTATTTTTTTAGAAGATGTAAAAAATGGAAGTGATTACAGATACAAAGACAAATTTTAAAGATTTAGTTCTTCATATGAAAGAAGAAAATCCTATAATGGGTAACGGAAAGCGGGTGGTAGACTATGGCGATACAAGGATTAGTGGACTTGCAGTTAACAATGTTTTTGATGATACTAACAGGTCTGATTCTTAAGAAACTGAATATAATTTCAGAGCAGGGGAAAGAAAGCATCACAAATCTGGTGATTTATGTTCTATTGCCATGCAATATTATTAAATCATTTATGATTACTTTCAATAAAAGCACTTTAATAAGTTTTGGAACCATATTAATTATATCTGTACTCATTCAGATTATGTGTTTCATTCTGAGTAAAATCTTATATGTTAAATATGAATCTGAACAGAGAAAAGTGTTACAATATGCAACAATATGCTCTAATGCTGGTTTTTTGGGAAATCCTATTGCAGAAGGTGTTTTTGGAGCAATGGGTCTTGCCTATGCATCTATCTTTTTAATTCCCCAGCGTATTGTCATGTGGTCTGAAGGTGTAGCCACGTTCACGGAATCACCCGACAAAAAGACATTAATAAAGAGGGTGCTTACACATCCTTGCATTGTGGCAGTTTTTATTGGATTGTTGTTCATGTTTACTCAGGTACATCTACCTGGATTTTTGGATACCTCGATTAAGAATTTGAGCAATTGCAGTACGGCACTTTCCATGATAGTCATTGGAACAATTTTAGCAGATGTGGATTTTAAGACATTGGTAAATAAAAAACTTTTATATTATACAATATTAAGACTTGTAATATTGCCACTATTAGTATGGAGTGGATGTATAATATTTAGAACGGATGCTTTGGTAACAGGAGTCGCAGTTATATTAACAGCTATGCCAGCTGGCACTACAACAGGAATATTAGCTTCTAAATATAATGGAGATGCCACATTTGCTGCAAAATGCGTTATACTTTCTACCCTTGCTTCGCTTGTTTCAACACCAATCTGGAGTTTGATATTAACATAGATTATGGCTACATGGACAATGTCGTCAACTTGGGGTACGGCAACATAGCCATCAAGCTAAGAAACGAGAATAATGTATTAAATCAATTAGTGTAAGAGATTAAGAAGTCTCCAGAATAGAAGGTTAAATTGAAAACGGCTATAACTGTAAAATATTTACACGCTTATAGCTGTTTTCTGTTCCATTACTACACAAGCCCCATATAATACTAAGTCCTACAAAGATAGATTTAAATTATATAGTTCCAATAATTATTATATTATTAATTAGAGTTATACCTATAATTTATTCATATATTATCTATCATAAAATTTATAAATAGAGTATTTAATTATTCTTGTAACACGAATTGAAATGAGATGGCTATGTTGCCGTACCCCATGTAGTTCATTTCAATTCCACACCCATCTATTGCGTTGAATTCGTATTTTTTATTCTAGTAATTATAATTACCACATAATCACATCTTATATATGATTTAAGACAAATCTAAGAGCTTTTTAATGTAATTTTAATCTTAAATATCTATGATATAAAATATAATGAGATCTTATTATTTGAAGACTATAAACTTATCGTGTCTAATTATGTGACCTATAATTGGAATATTATGCTATAAATTAATCTTTATAATTTTATAGGAAGACTATGTGGCAAAGGTTGCTATTTTTTATTTAAATATATTATTGAAGGAGTAGTTAAAATGAATATGGAACTTTTTAGACTAATAAATAATTTAGCAAATAAAAACATAATTTTAGATAAGACAATGATTTTCTTTTCCAAATATGTACCTTATATATTTATGGCAGCTATTGTAATAGTGTTTATTTTAGGAATTAAACAAAAAAAATGCGAATATAGAAAAATTGCTTTTAGTACTATTGTTATAACAGTTATAAATTTAATACTAAATTTAATCATTAGAAGTATATTTCATGTAGACAGACCTTTTGTTCATAATAAGGTGAATTTATTATTGCCTCACGATACAGCTTCATCCTTTCCAAGTAACCATGCTACGGGAACAATGAGTATAGCTTTAGGTTTAGGAAAATACAATAGAATACTTGGAATGATAATGACAATACTATCAATAATTGTAAGCTTTTCAAGAGTGTATGTTGGGCACCACTATCCTATGGATATTATAGGAGCATATATAATTGTTTATGCAACAAGTTACATTTATAACTTGAAATTAAGAAGTAAAGCGGAGAATCTATATGAAATAGTTGAAAAGAAAATAGCAACAATATTAGAGGGAATACCATCATTGGTGTCACGTACTGAAAAGTAAATAGAATATAATATAGTGAAATATAAAATAAATTCCACTATATTATATTTTAAAGATTAGAGTGGAATTTATTTTATACTTGGGTGGATACCGAGATAAGTGTAAAAATCAGCAATTTGATGGTTTTTTTAACATCATCAAGTTGCTGGCTTTGTTAATTATTAATTTGATTCATAATCCTTAACTCTTCTATAAAAGGTATTACTTTTCATGGAAACAAGTTCCATAGCTTTTACTGCGGTAATTTCACCTTGTTTCCACTGAGCATTGACATAGTCTTATATTTATATTTTTTAGTGAGACAATAAAAAAATTATTCTTTGATTCCAATTCTTATATGTTTTAAATTGTCTGTAAAAGATTTTAAGCTTTCACATTCCAAAGATCCCAGTAGTCTGCTTAATAAAGCGAAATGCTTTGGACAAAGCTCATCCATAAGTTTTGTGCCCTTTTCAGTCTACGCTTAAAATGTTACGTTACCGCAATATCTCCAAGACTCGATACAAAGCTATTTGCTAAATATTACTTTGACAGGATTCCCACCTGCTAGAATATGTGCCCTGTCGGGACGCACCACGTATCTCGGTGTCCACCCTATAATATGCAATAGTACCATAAGGAAGCCATTTAGGATATTTTTTTAATGGGACCTTCATTTTAAACTCCTCCCTATCATTAATTTGTGATAATAAATTACATCAATTTCTTAGCTTGATAAGCCACATATTTTACAATAAACTGCAAGCTATCTATTGAATACATTCTTCTATACTAAATGTGCTAGTTAGATACAATGATTTAGCAGCACTTATAGCAAAATGATTTACTGTGGTGCAACTAACTGCAATGCAAGTTTTCATCTGCTCTTTAAAAAATATAAGTTAACTATTATACCTATAATAAGCTGCACAAGTGCCTTCTGAAGATACCATACAGGATCCTACAGGATTTTCTGGTGTACACGCCTTTTTAAATAATGGACATTGAAGTGGAGTTATTTTTCCTTTAAGTATGTCACCACATCTGCAGCCTGGACTACCATCATATTCCTTATAATCTATATTAAAATGCTTTATGGCATCAAATTCTTCATATTCTCTATTAAATGTATATCCGCTATTTGGAATAGTACCAATTCCCCTCCACGTACTATCACTAACTTCAAAAACCTTGTGTAAGTATTCTATAGCCTGAGAATTTCCATCATTTCGTACTATCCTTTTGTATTCATTTATTATATTATGATCCCTATTATTTATCATGTTTATAAGTGTATTTAAGCCCTTAAGTATATCTAAAGGTTCAAAGCCAGTTATAACTCCAGGTATACTGTATTCACTGCTTAAAAATTCATAAGGTTCTTTACCTATAACAGCACTGACATGACCTGGAAGTAAAAAACCACTGATATTAAGTTCCTTATCATCTACAAGAGCTCTCATAGCTGGTGGTACAATCTTATGGGCGGTGAGGAAAAATAGATTTTTAACCCCTTGCTTTCTTGCCTCTATAGCCGTTACAGCCGTCATTGGTGTTGTTGTTTCGAATCCTACTGAAAGAAAAACTATTTTTCTTAATGGATTGTTCTGTGCCAATGTCAATGCATCCATTGGCGAATATACAATCCTGATATCAGCGCCCTCTGCTTTTCTTTTCATTAAAGAAGCTTTCTTTCCAGGTACTCTTATCATATCTCCAAAAGTTGCAATAATAACATCCTTATTTGATGTCAGTTCTAAAGCAGTATCAATATAACTTTGTGGAGTAACACAAACTGGACATCCTGGTCCAGAAATAAGATTTATGTTGCTTGGAAGTATATCTCTAATGCCATATCTAAATATAGCCATAGTATGGGTACCACATACCTCCATTATATTTATTTTTTATCAGTAATATTTTGTATTAGTTTTACCAGGCTTTTAGAATAATCTCCATTTCTAAATTCATCAACATATTTCATTCACTTATACCCCCTTTATTATTCCAAAATTTTATTTGCTTCTTTAGCTTAAATTATTTGAATTGTATAACCCTATATAAAATAAAAAATCAATGAATCTTACTTGGTGGGAGTTTGTATTCCCACCAAGTTTAGATGAATTATCCATGGACGTGTCGCTGTTATCTACACCTTTAGAAGGTGGAGTATTACAGCGACTAGTCATCGGATAAAATATTGCAACTTCAAGTATTAATTATTTATCACTTAAAACTTTATTTGCTATAACAATTTGTCCTAAAGCCACTCCACCATCATTTGCAGGTATTAATTTATTTGTATAAACAATAAACCCTTCATTTTTTAATTCATCTTTTAAATTTTCTAGTAAATAAGAATTCTGAAATACTCCACCACTTAATGCTACTTCGTTAACATCTGTATCTTTTCTAATTAGTTTGCATATATCTATTGAAAACTTGATTATTGTGTTATGAAATTTATCTGAAATAACATTATCTTGTTCATCTATCAGTTTATCTTTTATAATACCCATAATAATCTTTTCTGTCTTCACAATATAACCATTCTCTTGGACTACATCATAGTCATAGAAATTTAAACTCTTTTGAGAAGCAACAGCTTCAAGTTCTATAGCTGCCTGTCCTTCATATGTAGCACTATCCCTAAGCCCAATTATACTTGCAGCAGCATCAAAAAAACGTCCCATACTTGATGTTTCAGGGCAGTTAATATCTGCTTCAATTACAGCTATAAGATTGATTGCCTTATTTCCATATAGCTTAATCAATATTTCTCTTAACTGTTTATTAGTGTTATATTCATTATATTTACCAGACTTAAACATGTTATAAATATAAGAAACCGCCATTCTCCATGGTTCCTTCACAGCCATTTCACCACCAGGCATCTTTACATAATTCAAATGTCCCAGCCTAGTAAATTCCTTATTATCGCAGAGCAGAAACTCTCCTCCCCATATTCTTCCATCAACACCGTAGCCTGTTCCATCATAGGCAATTCCAATAACTTTTCTATCTATATTGTTTTCTGCTAAACAGCTTACTATATGTGCGTGATGATGTTGAACTTCAATTCTAGGAAGCGACGATCTATATGCATATTCACTTGATATGTAGTTTGGATGCATGTCACAAGCTATATACCTTGGAGTAAAATTAAATATATTCTTAAAATGCTCAATGTTATTTTTATAATGTTCAATTGTTTCTACATTCTCCAAATTCCCATTATGTTGACTCAAAAATATAAAATTCTCATTTGCTATGCAAAATGTATTTTTCATATTTGATCCACATGCCAGAATTTCTTTTATATTATTTTTTTTTATGGGCTCCGGTACATATCCTCTCGCCCTTCTTATCATATGTATCTCATTACCTATTACCTTTACCACTGAATCATCTATAGCTGCATTAATATCTCTATTGTGTTGTAAAAAATAGTCTGCAATATGCCCTAATTTTTCAACTGCACTTTCATTTTTATATTCCAAAGGCAATCCATTACCATTTGCACTGGTCATGATTAAAGCATCTATGCCATTCCCAAATAGTAAATGATGTAAAGGTGTATATGGAAGCATAACTCCTAATGTTTTCTGATGGGGAGCTATACATTTGGGTAAATCATATCCATTAGCTTGATCTAGTATTACTATAGGCTTTATACATCCTGTCAATATCTTTTCTTCTTCCATAGCTACATCACAATACTTTTTTACAGTTTCTATATTTCCTAACATAACTGCAAAGGGTTTATGAGGTCTGTTTTTTCTAATCCTCAGTAGTTTCACTGCATCCTCATTTGTTGCATCACAAACTAGATTAAATCCACCCAGTCCCTTGATAGCAAAAATTTTCCCTTCCTTCAGCTTCTGTCTTGTCCATTCAATTACATCCTCGACTTCTATTTTTATACCATTAGAATCCTCAATCCAAATATGCGGCCCACAAGCTTTACAGGCGTTAGGTTGAGCATGGAATCTTCTGTTAGTTGGATCAGTATATTCTCTATTACATTCTTCACACATATTAAATTTTTTCATTGTTGTCTTGTCCCTATCATAGGGAACAGATTTTATTATAGAAAATCTTGGACCACAGTTTGTGCAACTAGTAAATGGATACATGTATTTTTTATTTAATGGATTTCTAATATCCTCAATACATTCTTCACAGATAGCCACATCAGGAGCAATAAGAGTAATTTTTTTATTATTTATCTCACTTTCCCTTATTTCAAAACTATTGTAATTTACAGTTTTTCTTTCCTCTACAGTTATGTTTTCTATTCTAGCCAAGGGAGGATGTTTATATTTTAGTTTTTCTATAAAATTATTTAGTTTTTCTTCTTCACCCTCTATATCAATATGTACTCCCTGGGAGTTATTATTAATCCATCCTTTTAGTTTAAAGGAAAGTGCCTGATTATAAACAAAAGGTCTAAAACCTACACCCTGTACAATTCCTTCCACCTTTAAAAATAGTCTTTTCACACTAACACCTTCCAGTTTTAAAAGCTTGATATTCAATGTTATGCATCTTCAAGAACTTATCATCACCTTATTAATTTAAAACAATCTCTTTGTTATATAATACAATGCTCTTTTGAAAATACTATTATAGTTTTTTCCTAGCATATTCTAGGTAACTGCTGCCCCGATGGCATATCTACTATTCTTCTTCCACCGATAATAGTTTTCAAATAAACATTTTGTGATACCTGTTCTACAACTTTACCAATGATTTTAGCATTAAATCCTAATGGGTGATTTCTCATCTGCTCCAATACTTTGTCAGCGTATTTTTCTGGTACAAAGCAGCATAGCTTTCCCTCGTTAGCAATGTATAAAGGATCTAATCCCAGCAATTCACAGGCACCCTTTACTTCTTCGCTTACAGGAATAGCATCTTCTTCCAATTCAATAGATACTCTGCTGGTTTCCGCAATTTCATTTAGAACTGCTGCAACTCCACCTCTAGTAGCATCCCTAAGCACATGAATATCCTTACATATATTTAATATTGAATCTACTAGCATATTTAAAGGAGCACAATCACTTTTTAATTCACCCTGTATATCTATTCCACTTCTTTCACACATAATAGTCATTCCGTGATCTCCAAGTGTTCCATTTACAATAACTACATCTCCAGCTTCAGCGTTATTTGCTTTAATATTAACATCTTCATAAATTGTACCTATTCCAGCAGTATTAATGAATAGCCCATCTACTCCACCTTTTTCTACTACTTTTGTATCTCCCGCTACAATTTGAACTCCTGCTTCCTTTGCCGTTTCAGCCATAGATTTTACAATTGTCTCAAGACTTTCAATTGGATATCCCTCTTCTATAATAAATGCACTTGTTAAATAAAGCGGTTTAGCACCACTCACTGCTAAATCATTTACTGTGCCGCATACTGCAAGCTTACCAATATCTCCACCTTTAAAAAAGGATGGTGTGACTACAAATGAATCTGTAGTGAAAGCAATTCTATTGTGTTCTAAATTAAGCTGTGCAGAATCATTCATTTGTCTTATGGTTTCATTATCAAAATACTTTATAAATAGATCACTTATTAAATTATTAGTTTGTTTACCGCCACTTCCATGACTTAATGATATCTTATCCTCCATTTTATCTCCCCGCCTTATTCAGTAATATTTCTGATTTTACACACTGCCTTTATCATATTAATAACTAGCTGTTATTACATATATTCAAAATTTGCAATTATAATACTCTATGCACACCTAACTTGTTCTTTAGTGTAATCTTCGCTTCGAAATTCATCAGCATATTTCATTCTCTGATAGCTCCTTTATTATTTCCAGAGTTTTTGCTGCTTCCTCCTCATCAATTGTTTCAATTGCACAGCCTGCATGAACTAAAACATATTGTCCAACTTTTATATCTGGAATAAGGTGCATAAATACTTCTCTTTTCATATTTCCTATTTCTACAACACCTTTATAATTATCTATTTTCAAAACTTTCCCTGGAACTGCTAAGCACATACTAACCCCTCCAATATTAATGTATTAAATTTTGCTTTTTTTCTTTTCTAACCTTTTTTCTGTAAAATAAACAATCCATATGCTAATCTCGTACAATATCAGTACAGGAGCTGCAACAAGTATGCAAGTAATTAAGCCTGCATTGGAAATAAATAATCCTTCAAGTGTCAGCGTAGCTATAAAAATATACTTTCTCCACTTTCTAAGACGTTTTGAATTTATTAATGACAACTTACCCAAAAGTACAATTATATAAGGAATCAAAAATACAATTCCAGTAAAGAAACAAAAAATACCTATAAAATTGAAATATGTACTGCCTGAAAGCAGCGGATTCATATAATTTTGTCCATAAGATATTAAAAAATTAAGAGCATAGGGCAGTACTAATATATATCCAAAAGTTATGCCAGCAAGCAGTAAAATTGCCATAAAGAATAAATTTTTATATAATAATCTTTTCTCATTTTTAGACAATCCTGGGTTAACAAAAGCAGCCAATTGGTATAATATAATCGGACTTACAATTATAGTCCCGGCTAACAGTGATATTCCCATTCTCGTCATAAAACCTTCTGCTAAAGAAAAATATACAAGCTCCAATTTAAATTTAGCTAAAGGCAGCATTAAAAATTTGATTAAATAATAAGCTTTTTCATAAATAATTCCAGTAGCAGCAGCTATTGCTATTATAATAATTATCAATCTCTTTCTAAGCTCACTGAGATGATCTACCACAGACATATCTTTTATATTTTCATTAGTCATATATTCACCTCTAATGTTGGCATTTAAGCACTTTCATTTAATTCAGGCATCTTCAAAAAATATCTAAGTCAGTATGCTAGTCTATTTTAAATCCTACTGCGTCATCAGAACTCGCTGATAGCCCACTATCAGTGGAACCTGTTTCCTTGTTGTATTGAAAATATACGTCGCATCTTTGACTTGTTATTTATTTTCAGATACCTTAGATGATTGCTTCTTTTTATCACTTTTTTCTAATAGATATACACTCCAGATACTGATTTCATATAGTCCTATTATTGGTAAAGCTACTAAAATAAAAGTCATAGCATCTAGTGAAGGTGCTATAAATGCTACAGCTACAAGTGAAACCATCAAAGCAATTTTTCGTTTTCCCTTTAGCATTTTTGAATTAACAACATTTATTCTGGATAGGGATATTAAAACCAATGGAAGCTCAAAAATTAGACCTACAGCCAGAAGTATAGTTTCTACAAATGAAAAATAACTATCACCAGACAAATTTGCTTTCATAAAATCATTTCCACAACTCAATAAAAACTCAATTGTTGAAGGTAATAATAATCTATATCCAAAAAAAGCTCCACCAATAAAAAGTAATACTGCAACTGGAGTTACAAAAAAATAAAGAATCCTTCTGACTTTTCCAGTTAATCTTGAACCTGCTTGATAAATTAATAAATACGCCATAAAGGGAAATGAAATCACTATGCCACCTAAAAAGGCAATTTTCATTTTCACCATCATTCCTTCAGCTGGCGTCATAAAATATAAATTAACTCCATGAATAGGTTTTTCTAAAATACCTATTATAAAATCAGCCTCAAAATACATAAGCGAAGCAGCAATAATAACAATGACAAGCATTGTTATTATTATCTTTCTAAATTTCTCCAGCGACTTTGCAAAACCAACGATTTGTTCACTTTTTATCATAATATACCTCTAACTACTCTGCTTTCTTTTCTTCTACCTTTTCTTCTACCTTTTCTTCTGCCTTTGCTACAGTAGCGTTACCCTCAGTAGTACTTCCTTTGGTAATTTCAGTCGAAGCTTTCTTAAACTCATTAATTGCCTCTCCTATTGATTTTCCTACTGTTGGAAGCTTTCCTGGTCCGAAAACCACTAAAGCTATTACTAAAATAACAATTAACTCTGGAATTCCTATTCTTGGCATAATATTTTACCTCCTAAAATATCTATTTATATTTAAAATTTTATTACTTTCTCTTCTCAATAATCCTGTCTTTCAGCCATACACACAATTCATCTAATCCTTCATCTTTTACACAGCTTGTTTCAAAGGTGATAGTATTAGCATTCAAAGATTTTACGTCTCTATAAAATTCATCTCTATTAAAATTAGTAAAGGGCATTAGATCTATTTTATTTAAAATAACTGCGCTGCTCTTTTCAAACATAAGAGGATATTTAAGTGGTTTATCATTTCCCTCAGTAGTACTTAAAACGCATATCTTTATGTCCTCACCAATCTCAAATTCAGCTGGGCATACAAGATTACCTACGTTTTCTATAACAAGTAGGTTCACAGCATCTAAATTTAATGAATTTAGTGAATTCTTAATCATATCTCCATCTAAATGACAGGCTCCGCCTGTATTAATTTGTACAACTGGTACTCCCTGTGCTTCAATTCTCTCTGCATCCTTTGTTGTGTATATATCCCCTTCTATAACTGCAATTTTTATATCATCTTTAAGTTTTGAAATAACTTTTTCAAGTATTGAAGTTTTACCTGAACCAGGTGAACTCATTAAATTGATTACATATATGCCTTTTTCATCTAATATTTCTTTATTCTTTGCAGTTATTTCGTCATTGGTTTGAAGTATATTTGTTACTACCTTAATTTCACTCATTCTTTATTCTCCTTCAATTGTATTAACATAGAGTTCATATCCACTTAAAATGTTAGTTGAAAACTTATTGCAATTTGGACATAATTTATTAAAATGATCTATTTCAAATGTAATACCGCAGTCATCACACATAGCTGTGGCATCAACTTTCTCTATTAAGAACTTTGCACCTTCAGCTATAGTTCCTTTAGATAAACTGTTAAATGCAAATATTAATGAATCAGACATTACTCCAGAAAGTTCTCCAATTTTTATAGTAATTTTAGATATATTCTTTAGATTATTTTCTTTAGCCTTTTCTGAAATAATATTTATTGTATTTTCCATGATTGAAACTTCATGCATATTTATCACCTAACTTACATTTTCTTGCTTTTCTTTAAGATCTAACTCCATCTTAAGAAGTTTTATAACTTCAGGTATTTTATTCTTCATAGTTTCTGTCATTTCCGTATCTAAACATATTTTTTCAGGCTCTATTCCGAATATTGTAACCTTAGGAAACTTACCTAACATATTTGCTATTTTGACTACATCCAAAATTTGAACATCATGTATAGACAAATTTTCACTTTTATAGCTTTTTATGTCTTCTGGATTAATCTTATATATAGTACCAGGTTCATATCCAGCTTTTAAACAGTCTACAATAATTACTTTTTTATAATCTAGAAAATAACTTAATGTATCCAGTGTAGAAGTACCTCCATCTACTAATTCTATAGTAGATGGAAGCTTTTCATTCTCTAACTCTCTTATTGTATAGACTCCTACACCGTCATCTTTTAAAAGTATATTACCTATTCCAAGGATGACAGTATCTTTCATAATTAAACTCCTGGTTGTACTATAAATTTAGACATTTCTACTCCCTCAGGTGACATTACATGTACTGAACATCCTGTACATGGATCGAAGGAGTGCACTATCCTTAGTAATTCTACTGGCTGAGTTGTATCAGTAACATGAGTTCCTATTAATGCCTTTTCTATTGGACCAACATTACCGCTGTCATCCATTGGGGAAGCATTCCAACAAGTTGGTGTAATAATCTGATATTTTGATATTTTAGAACTTGATACAGATACCCAGTGTCCAAGAGCTCCTCTTGGTGCTTCTGTTAAACCTACTCCACTTCCTGAAGTTGGAGTTCCTATATTTGTATATCCATTTGTACCAGTTACTATCTGATTTATCCAGGTATTCATATTGCTTGCTATCTTAGCTGTTTCAGTATATCTTGCCATATGTCTGTCCATAACTGATACACCATGTCTATAATCTCCGCTTACCCAAGTTCTTGCTAATGAACCTGCCTCGTAAGGTTGTCCACTATATCTTGGTGCCTTAAGCCAAGTATATGCTCCTGATTTTCCGTAGCTTGGTGTTGTAGTCTCACTAGCTGGATTTACTCCTGATGGTGAGGAATACCATGAATGTCCTACATATTCTTTTACATTAGTCTGACTAAAGCTTCCTACTGTTCCATTAGTTACTGTACCTGCTGGGAATAACTTGCCTCCAGTAGTATTTGTATCAAATACACCATAAGCTATTAAATTACCATAACCAGCACCTACGCTATAATAATCACTATAGGTTGAAGCTAATTTGTTAACATCCCCTTGATATGTATTTGTAATAAAGGATGTTATTGTAGTTAAATAATTCTTGAAATTAGTTATATCTGTTGAAGATGGTATTGCAGTTACACCACCTGGTACAATGTTAGCAACATGTGGAAGCTTACCACCAAATATTGCTCCCATTTCGTGAGCTTGTCTTCTTATTGATAGTGCAGTTACATAATTGTTAACTAAGTTTTGATTATCTGTTGAATTAAATCTATAATCTTGGCTGTATCCTGGTGTCCATGGGGACATTTGTGGTCCTTGAACGTAATCCATTAACGCTAAATGATAGAAATGTAATATATTACTTGATATAAAATTTGAAGCCTGAATAAGATCTCTTAAAAGAAGACCCTGCAAAGTAGGTGTGAAGCCACCAGCTTGCTCTATTGCCTTTGATGAAGATATGGCATGAGAAACTGGACATAGTCCGCATATTCTCTGTGTTAAAAAAGCTGCATCCTTTGGCACTCTATTTAAAAGCATATTTTCAAAATCTCTGTAAAGACCTCCTGAAGCCTGAGCTGCTGTTACATTATTATTTGAGTCAAGTGTTACATTAATTTTTAAGTGTCCTTCTAATCTTGTAATTGGATCTAATACTATAGTACTCATATATATCATCCCTTTCTTTTTTTATTTATTAATCGCCAGTACTACCTAACAATGGATTTGTAGGGAAAGTTGGATTTGCGCAACCTATACATGGATAATTTGATAATACACAAAAGCTTACTCCATTATTCCACTTCATACTAGGACACACATTATTACAGTTTGGTCCTTTACATCCTAATCCCCAGTAACATCCAACTACACCTGGTTGACCTGCACTTCCTGTCCCACGTCTAGGACATTTATTGTGAACAGTACTTCCATAGTACTGAGTTGGTCTATTATTGGAATCTAAAGCTGGCATACCAGTTAAGATAAGATTAAGTAAAGTTTGTACCATAACCGTTGGATGAACTGGACATCCTGCAAGGTTTATAACTGGATTAGTAGTTTGTCCACTTAGTACTGTTTTTACTGATTGGCAGGAAGTACTATTAGGACTAGTTGCCGAAACTCCTCCAAAAGCTGCACAGGTTCCTGCTGCTACTACATATTTAGCCATAGGACCATATTTTAATACTGTCTGCTGCATTGTTAATGGTGAGCCATTTTGTTCACCAATTACACAGTAGTTTCCACTTGCACCTGTTGGTACTGCACCTTCAACCACAAGTATAAATTGACCATTGTAAGTATTTGCAGCTTGATCAAGAGTCTGTATTGCAGAGTCTCCTGACTGTGTCATAAGAGTAGTATCGTACTTTAAGCTTATTTTGTTTAAAAGTACGTCATCAATAGTTGTTGGATTAGTAACATTTAAAGTTGATATGGTACATCCTGAACATCCAGCTCCATTTAACCAGATAACTGGAGGATCTGTTTCTGCTGCAAGTACAGTATTAACTTTACCCATATCTAAATCAAGATTTAGAGCTACTGCTGTAGCTGCAGACCACTTTAGAAAGTCTCTTCTGCTAATTTTCATAGTAACACTCCTTTAAATTTATTTTTTATAATTCCATGCATGGGTTAGCATTGCTATTCGAATTAAAAATATAAACATAAGTTTATATTTTCGTATTTTACCGAATAATAACATTTACCCACTATTATAATATATCACACTTCCTATTTATAAGTTATGTAATGGTTAATTGATTTTAAATTTTCAGTTAAATTTAATTATAATTCTCATTATAATTCGACCTAGTACCAGCATAGCTGCCACCGAGTGCAAAGTAAAATTTAAAACGTATCAATATCAACACTTCGATGTAGATATGCATTTCTAAAAATATTGAGAAAATATAATAATAAGTAACCTTTAAAAATGGCTATTTTACTGATTTTATAATGCTACTTTGCACTTCATGAGGTAAGTAGACGGTAATCTTTACAGATACCGCCCCTTTCAGAACCGGACGTGCCCAATTAAGGCATCCGGCTCCCCATATAAAACCATTTACACATATTGCTTGTGCTATGCTTGCAAGTTTTGTTCTCACTGTTATTCCGGTTCTAAGTCCGGGCAATGTTTCCCTTTTAAGCTGTTTCATATGTTACTCTCCTCGTATAATAAGTTTATAGTCAGTTAAATAACTGTTATAGACTTATTTATTTTTTATATTTTGTATAGATTAAGAAAGCATCTCTATTTTTCTAATGGGGATTCTCCCAATTCAATATTGCTGATTCTTTAACTTTCAAATCTATACATTTTAACTTACTATTTATCAAAGGATTTCCTAATGCTAAAATAGTCCTTATGGAACTTTAGCAAAGGTTACTGCATTATCTCTCCTGCAAAACTTATTGTTATTGCCTAGAAAGCTTGCAGCCTGACCAAAGTATCATATTCTGCTTACACAAATGTTGCATATCCTTTCGTAGCCACCAGCAAGGTTTTTCGTCTGGATAAATGCTAATTACGCGAGGTTGCAGTCAGTACTTTGGATTAGGATAATTCCTTTCTAATTTCCTCATTATTTTTGAAAGGTGGTGATTTCATGAAGAAATTAGATTACTTATCAACTCTATTTGTTGGTATCGATATTGGTGCGAGACAAAATGTTGTCTCTGCTATTAATTTTGATCAAGAATTCTTGATTAAAATGGAGCCTGTTCCTAATACACAATTTGGTGCAGAACAATTAGAATCCATGCTTGTTAAAGTGTTAGAAAAGAACACTTTTAAAACTGTAATAATCGGCTTAGAATCTACTTCCTTTTACGGAGTACATATTGCCAACTTTTTATCTTCAAGTGAAAGACTTATGCCTTACAAGCCTTATGTTTACTGCTTAAACCCTAAGGAAGTTGCTAACTACAAAGATTCCTTCAATTCTCTTGATAAAAATGACAGCATTGACTCTTTTGTTATTGCTGATTTTGCAAGAGTTGGCAGAATTCATACTGAATCCTGGCGGGGTTCTCAATATCTTGCTCTGCAAAGACTTACAAGACACAGGCTTCATATTGTTGAATGCTTAACCAGAGAAAAGACTTACATGTTATCCAATGTATTTCTCAAGTTTAGTGAATTTCCTTTGTTACAGGGTGATGATCATCCTTTTTCTGATAAATATGGTGCTACTGCGTCATCTATATTGACAGATTTTCTTTCTTCTGAAGATATTGCAAATACTTCAATTGAAGATCTTGTTGACTTCGTCAATAAAAAAGTCGCAAGCGGATTTCCAATCCACAGATGACTGCTGAAATTCTGCAGCAGGCTGCACGTAATTCATACCGCCTTGATAAATGTTTGTATGAGCCTTTAACAACCTCAATTGCCTGCTCTTTTAATTGTATTCAGGCTTTTGAGAAAGAACTTAAAGCTATTAACAAGGCTATTGAAAAAGCAGTTATGGGAATGAACCCCGTTGAATACCAAATTTTAATGTCAATACCTGGGTTCGGCCCTGTTTACTCTAGTGGCATTCTTTCAGAATTAGGTAGTGTTCATGCTTTCCCTAATAACAATGCCATTGCTAAATACGCTGGCATCGTATGGAAGGAAAATCAATCTGGTGGTTTTAAGGCTGAAAACACACCAATGAACAAAGCAGGCAACCGTTATTTGCGCTATTATCTGATAGAAGCTGCTGGAAGTATCGTAAGATATATTCCTGAATATCAAGAATTCTATCAGAAGAAATTTGCTGAAGTAACTACACATCAGCATAAACGAGCACTCGCACTAACATCTCGTAAATTGATTCGTTTGATTTTTGGATTGCTGGCTAAAAATCAACTCTACTCTTCAAATAGGGTAGATAAATAAATAGTTTTGCGAACATACGTTCTAAGTTTGACGTATGCTTGTTAAGGTTACCCATTTTTTTCAAAATCATTTCTTTTTCTTTTCATTTTGTTCTTGACATATTACCAAATTGCTTTCTTCCTCCGGAATTACCCGTTATCATCAGTAATATAAGAGTATCCGACTTCCTGCTGGCATTTGCCTTCCTTGCTTCTTCAGTTTGTACTGCATACTTTTCATTTGAAAAGACCAGTCAGGATCTCCCCGAGTTTCCACATATTCTTGATGTTTAGCTAGGTAGGGTCTCTGACCCCGGATGTGTCTATTTGCACTCGCATTAACGCACAAACAACTGTTGCTTTCCACGTACATGAACGTTTCTTCCACATCATCCACCGATTTTCGGAGCTCTATACCATTCACTGCTGGGTTACCACCCAGTCAATTCCACCTCGCTAACTTTCTGTCTACGCTTAAAATGTTACGTTACCGCAATATCTCCAAGACTCGATACAAAGCTATTTGCTAAATATTACTTTGACAGGATTCCCACCTGCTAGAATATGTGCCCTGTCGGGACGCACCACGTATCTCGGCGTGTAGCGATTTTGTAATAAATGAACGTTTATTTTATCCAATTTATTGAAGTTACTTTGCACTTCATGACACGTTTGCTGGTATTGGGCCAAGTACTATGATTACTACGTATTTTTATAGTGTAGTTAATTGCACAGATGCTCCCTCAACCCCAAAAAGCTGCAATAAGCTTTTGCGAATTTACACAAAACTCATTGTAGTATCTTTTTTTATTGATTTCTAAGTCACTACTCTCCCTGTTTATATACAATTGTAGTTTTATGACTTATAAAATCATATGGGAAAACAGCTAGTCCACCATTTCTGTCTAAATCTAGTCCATTGTTAAAGTAACATCTCCATACAAATTGTGAACAATAGAATTTATCAGTTGTAGTTTTATTGAATATATCAAAATTAAAAGGTGTGTTTATTTTGGTATGTCCATATTCAATGGCACCTTTAATAGTTTCTTCATTAGTCTTTGGACGTAGAATAAGAATTTTTTTGTATCTAGTTCTCCAATCATTTTCAACGTTTTGAACACCGTTTGGCATGACTTCAAGAACTTTTTTTGGATCTGAATCTACCATAGCAGCATGGGTAGTAAGTGAACCCATCTTAATTGCATTAATATCAGTATTGTCAGCATCAAATACTGCTATTAATATGTCGCCAGGTTTTCCAATGGCTTTTCCTGTAGAATTATACAAGTCCATATCCTTGTCTACTTTTAAGTTATCCCAATTTCTATCTATTTTTATTTGAAATTGTAAAGTATCTACTATTTCTTTTGCAATTTCATCAGGTACGTTTAAACTCTTTTTTACATCATCAATAGTAATTTGGGCATCTGGTTTAGTTATAGTATAACCAGAGTTAACAGATCTGATAGGTAAAGGGGCCGCATCTACACTTAAATAATTGATATTAACAGATATTAACACTGCAATAAGTAAAGATAAAATTAATCTTTTTTTCATAATAACATCCTCCTATAAAATAAATATATTTAATTTACATATTAAAATTAAGATTTATATATAAGTTGAATTTTTCATACACTTGTCCTATTAAATTATGTAAATAAACTTGATTTTTTATTTATTAAATTAAGTATTTCATCAACCCCCTTTTTATACCCTCCTGCTTCTCTGAGCGATTTCCCAATCTTTTTACTGTTTATTTTAAAATTGTTGTCTGAAAGAATCCTAACTACTGACTGCTTCAATACTTCTGGAGTAACCTTATCTTTTTCAATAACAATACCTGCACCTAATTCAGCTACTCTATTAGCTACAGCAGGCTGATCAATAAATTGAGGAATAAGAATCAATGGAACATCATAATACAAACCCTCATTTGTACTGTTCATGCCGCCATGGGTAATGAACACATCTGCATGTTTTAAAATTTCAAGCTGAGGTACATAATTACGAATAATAAAATTTGATGGAATAGATTTAAATGTATTAACATCTATGTTTTTACCTACAGACATAATAATCTTTGCATCCATATTATCAAAAGCTTTAAAGCAATTTTCATAAAACTCAATAGAATTATTAAATATAGTACCTAAAGATATATAAATAACTTTCTTCTTATCATTAGTTTCCAAAGGAAAGCTTATATCTTCCTTTCTATCTGATATTGATGGACCAATGAACTTATAGCTTTCATCAAAACTTTCACCACAAAGTTGAAAATATTTAGAAGTATATACAATACTAATCATGCCTTTTCCAAAAATTACATTAGAAGCACTAGGACACTTTATACCATATTTTTCTTGTGAATATTTAACAAAGTTTATATACTCCGAACTATTTAGGAGTTCCTGTATCTTAGGTTCAATTTTATTAAATAGCGATGATAAACAATTTGTTCTTTCATTTGCTGCAAAAGTAGTAATAGAACAAATTGCAGGTATTTTTAATACTCTTCCTACTTCATTACCTAGCATAAATACTGAATCATAAATAATGTAATCAAATTTTTCCTTTGAATTAAATAAAATTTCAATTATTTTTTTAAAGATATCAATGAAATTTAACAGCGACTCACTATTTTCTAAATTTAAGTTTTCATTAACTAAATTTGCTATATCAAATGAATTATTATAACCTTTAAATTTAGCTCCTGTCTTTTCTATTTTATTTCTAAACTCTTCACCGGCAATATAAGTAACCTGTTCTCCTCTATTCATTAATTCATTAATGAGACCTATAGTAGGGTTAACGTGTCCATGACCGCACATATTTACAAATAATATTTTTTTCATTTAAGATCCCCCTTATTTATGCAAAAATCATACCATATTATACCATATTATTCTATAAATGAGCAAATTTAATTCAATAAATTATTATTATGGGTAGCAGTGAAAGCATTCGTGTCATATACTGAAAAGTAGATACCATTATATGTAACTTACTTCATAAAATCAGTTTTGAGATACCTTCTATAAATCCATTTAAACGGCTTGTTACGGTGTAAATGTTTCAAGTGCTTTCTTATCTTAATCCATATATACGTATCGAGATTTTCGAATATCTTCTTTGCAACTTGACTTGACCAGTAGTTTCCTATGCCTCTAATTATTGGATTCAACTTTGCAATTAGGTCTCCAACTGACATTTCCCACAGTTGTTTAAAAACATTCTTTATTGTTTCTCTGGCTTTTTTCACACTCGCCTTCGATGGCTTTATTAGAAGTTGCATCCCTTTGTTAGATTTATATTGTCTTAAATTGAATCCGAGGAAGTCGCAACCTTCGCTAATATATGGGGTAATGGGAGTATTGATGTCATGTACTGAAAAGTAAATGGAATTAATTGGGCTATTGGCTATTCGCCAATAGCTTTTCCTTGTATTTGCATATTGCCATGCTTTGTATTCATTAATTCTAAGCCTTTTAAGATTATCATGCTTAGTTCTAATCTTTTTCCACTGCTTCTCAAAGCACGTTCTCAATCTTCTTCTAGCCATATAAGGTTACAAATTATTTCTTAAAGTCTTTTTTATATATGTATACAGATTAATTTAAGAAATGAGGTTATGAAAAATGGATTAAATGGTTTTAGAATTACAACAATGGTTAAATGATACTTATGGAAATAACTCAATTTACACACCTGTAATGGGTAGTGGGAGAACACATAAACAAGAATTTTGTTATGTGTTTATTATAAAAATCATTTTTTAGGAGGGCTTTCATCATGACAATCTCACTTGATTCAAAATCAATACCAAAATATAATGAACAATTAGTAATACCGCCTGTTTATGAACCAACTGTGATAGCAGATACTCAAACAGGGAAAATAAGCCACAACTATACCGTAGATGTAAGCGAGTTTTCGCAACAAATTTTACCTTCTGGCTTCCCAATGACTACTGTATGGGGATACAGCGGGGCAGCAAAGGATCCATTGACAGGTACTTTATTTCCGAATTTTAAAAACGCTCCAGGTGCCACCTTTGAAGCAATAAGAGGTATACCAATTAATATCCAATGGGTTAACAGCCTTACAGAACCTCATCCTTTACCTGTTGACCCTACACTGCACTGGGCAGATCCTAACGGATTAGGTATGGTAGATCCAGCAACAGTTCCAGCTTTTCCACCAGGTCTTGCGGCAGCACAAAGTCCTGTTCCTATAGTTCCACATTTGCATGGTGGGGAAACCGAGTCTTCATCAGATGGACATCCTGATGCATGGTTCACTAATGAAGAAGCTATAAAAGGTTCGACATTTACTAAATCACTTTATACCTATCTTAATACGCAATTGCCATCTACTCTTTGGTATCACGACCATACATTAGGATTAACAAGACTGAATGTTTTAATGGGTCTTGCAGGTTTTTATCTTCTTAGAGATCCTAAAAATCCATTAGATAAGCCAAACTCTGTTTTACCAAAGGGCAAGTATGAAATACCTATAGTGATTCAAGATAGATCATTTAATACAGACGGTTCCTTTGCGTTTCCAAGCCTTGGAATAAACCCTGATATACATCCTTATTGGGTACCAGAGTTTTTTGGGGACACTATAACGGTTAATGGAAAAGTATGGCCAAACCTTAATGTAGAAAGAAGACAGTATCGTTTTAGAGTATTAAATGGATCAAATGCAAGATTTTATAATCTCCAGTTCTCTAATAAAATGACTTTTACTCAAATAGGTAGTGATGGTGGATATCTCCCAAGTCCAGTAAATCTTACGTCCTTACTTTTAGCACCTGGAGAACGTGCTGATATACTTGTGGACTTTTCCGGAGTTGCTGCGGGAGACAAGATTATTCTTGGGAATGATGCAAGTGCCCCATTCCCTACAGGGACTCCCGCAGATCCTGAGACCGTTGGGCAAATTATGCAGTTTACTGTGTTGGATGTTCCCGCAGTTTCTCCATCTGTACTTCCAGCAAGGCTTAACACTATTCCGGCTCTAAAAAGCGATTCCCCAAAAAGAACTCTTGTATTAATTGAATTAACGGGTTCTGCTGGGCCTGTGGAAATTCTTCTTGATGGTCAAAAATGGAGTGCACCAATTTCAGAACTTCCAAAGGTTGGTTCAACTGAGGATTGGGAAATAGTTAACTTAACTCCAGATGCACATCCAATTCATTTGCATCTTGTACAATCTCAGGTTGTAGCGCGTCAAACTTTCCAGGCTGAACAATATAAAACTGACTGGATAGCAATAAACGGCACTCCTCCATTTAATAGCCCAACTACTGTGTTACCTGCTACACAATATCTGGAGGGTAATCCAGCCTTGCCTGCAGCTAACGAAGATGGATGGAAGGATACTGTTAAAGCTAATCCTGGAGAAGTTACTACAATTAGGGTTCGTTTTGCTCCACAGGACACTTCGGTTGATGACACTTCGCCAGGTGTTAACTTGTATCCTTTCAGGCCTGATCTTGGACCAGGATACGTTTGGCACTGCCATATAATAGACCATGAAGATAATGAAATGATGAGACCATATAAAGTAATATTATAAAAACATTAAATTACAAAATCTGATAATAGAACCTTCAAAAGAAGTGTAGAGAAAGTTAAAGTTCCTTTATTTATAATTATAAATGAAGGAACTTTAATACAAATTTTTACAGTATATATTTAGAGTTCCCCTTAAGCAACTTTTACAGTTTTAAAAATAATCTCAATAGGTACATTACTTTGAGTATACTTATAAATTCATTGAATATTATCTTTTTTAACACTATTTCTGCAAATTAATAACTCTTTAATAAGAGAATCATTAGCATTTTCTTGAATTGAGATATAGCAATGATTCGTGTAAAAAACAGCTTCAAACCATTATTTACTGTATAAAAATAAGTAAAATGGCCATTTACAAGCCATATATTCACAAAAGGTAAGATTTTGTGTAAAAGGTTTAAATTAAATGTTATTTAATATCAGTAATTTATATAATTATGTCATTGTTCACTATTTATTGTATTAGGATGAGTGAAAATTAAATATTTTATTAATCATATCTCTTAATGTAGTTTCTATAAGCAATATTGATAACACCTCAATATATATCTGTTTCTGATTTCATTAAAGAATCTAACTATCCATTTAAGTTTTGATTTTAGATGATTATTCTTTCATATAACAAATATCATAAAATCAAATTTATTTAGATTTAACATTATTTTTATAATATGATAGTAAATTATTTTACTATTATATTAAATTAATTTGTTAATTTAATTATAATAAATTTGTAAAAACAGGTTACAAATAATACCAAAAACTCCTTCTTATATAGTATCAATATAAAAAATGGAGGGGTTTTATGAGAAATTTATTTAATTTAGTAAAAGAAGCACAATTAGACAATAAGGATTCTATGTTAGCTATTATAGAAAAATTTAATCCATTAATAAAAAAATATAGTAGAAAACTAAATTATGATGGTGCAAATAGCGATTTAATAATAGCTTTAATAGAAACAATAAGAGCTATTCCTATATTCACAAATGATGCTTTGAAAAAAGAACAATATATAATTGGATATATTAATACTTCTATTAGACATAAATATATTAGACTCTCTAAGAAACATATAGAGATAACTAATAAAGAAACAGAATTAGATATAAATATTCTTTTAAAAAATACAACAGAAGAAAGTCAAGATTTAATAGATAATTGTATTTTTTTAAACGCTTTATTAGACAAGCTATCTCAATATCAACATGATATTATAAATAAACTTTTTATTTGTAATATATCGGAAGTTGATTTGGCGAGACAACTAAATATATCTAGACAATCTGTAAATAGAATAAAAAACAGGGCTTTAAATAATTTAAGGAAAGTAGCTCTTGAATAGTGTGGTGAATTAAATCAAAATGGAAAGTGATGTATTAAAACTAGCTGCATCTCAAGGAATATGGGCATTATTATCTGTAATATTAATATATTATATTTTAAAAGCTCAAGAAAAAAGGGACTTAAATCAAGAGATTAGAGAGAAAAATTATCAAAATATAATTTTAAATTTAACAAAAGAATTTGAGGCAATAGAAGATGTAAAAAAAAATATTATTATAATTAGAGAACATATAGATAAAAAAAATAAGGATTAAATTTCTTAATAATAATATTAAGAAGATGGAGTGATTAATATGTTAAAAGAAATAGATAATCAAGTATTATCTATAATTATAAAATCAATAATTTCCATAATAGGTGTTGTTATTACTATATTATCAACCCATATTATTAATTTCATAAAGTTAAAAAACAATGAACTAATTAAAAATATAGGAATAACAAAGTATAATGAAGATAAGAAGTTTGCTTTGGATATATGGAATATAGTTGAAGAACACTTTAGAGTAAAAGAAATAGCTACTAATGTTATTGATAATAAGATTACTATATTTAATCGTGAATTAAAAAGAAAATGTCCATATTTAACTCAAGAAGAAATAGATTTCTTAAGACAAACTATTGCTGGTGAAATTAATAAGGGCAAATTTAATTAATAAATTTTTAGTTTATATGACTAGGTAAAAAATTTGAAGAACTTTTTTACTTTGATTAAAGATATAAATCTGAATTGCTAATATTTTATAATTCTATGAGTATAGGTGATACCATATAGCCATCAAGCTAAAAATATAAAAAATTCGCTTCTATTTATAAAAAATGGAAGCGAATTTTTTATTTAATGCGTAACATAAGAAAATTACGTCGCTTATGTGAAGAATTCTAGCATCTAAACAACTGTAAAGTAACTGTAAATAGATACAACTTTACTTCTATAACTTATGTTGTGGTTTACAATACTGCTTTAATATGTACTTTACTTTTAGTGACAAGATGTTGTCTACTATTTCATCTAGATAGTAAACAGACTTAAATGCATTATATAGTTACTTATGCATTTTCTAAACGTAATATCTTCCACATTAAATAAGACAATCCCCAAGATATGATAAATAAACCAACTAACAAATATCCAATACTACCAAAATCAAGGTCCTGAATCCATTGCCAAAAACCACTGTTTAATCCAAGCTTAGGTGTTAATATCTGAGTTAATTCAATAAATCCTATACATAACGCTGCTACTACAGATATTCCAGTTACGGATAAATTATAGTATATTTTACGTAAAGGTGTTGAAAATGCCCAATTATATGCGGTAGTCATAAAAATTCCATCTGCGGTATCCATTAGACTCATTCCAGCAGCAAAAAGAATTGGTAAAGATATTATTAAAGTAGCTGGAATAGCTTGGGTTGCTGCGTTCGCCGAGATGGCTAAAAGCGCTACTTCAGAGGCAGTATCAAATCCTAAACCAAATAAAAAGCCAAGTGGATATACATGCCAGCTTTTATTAATAAAACGATAAAATGAACCCAAAAAACGTGAGATAAAGCCACGGTTTAGTAAAAGCTCGTCCAGATGTTCTTCATTATATTGACCTCTACGTATACCTGTAAAAATTTTGTAAATATCAAACCATATATACAAATTGAGTATTCCTATAAGTAAAAGAAATCCTCCAGATACTGTTGTCCCAATTACACCACCAACTTCTTTTATTTGAGGAATGTTATTTTGAGCCCATTTCATTGAAAAAGCAGTGAGCACCGACATAACAAATACTACAGAAGAATGTCCTAGTGAAAAGAAAAATCCAACACCTGTAGGTTCTTCTTTTTGTTGTACTAATTTACGAACTGTATTATCGATTGCTGCTATGTGGTCTGCATCAAAAGCATGTCTTAATCCAAATGTATATGCTAGAAAGCCAAATCCAATGATCTGAGGATACTTCTGGGCATTTGTTAATAAAAGTATTATTCCTATTATATGTAATATTGCTACTATAATGCCATAACGAAGCCATTTAGGCTGGTTTTTTAGCTGCAAATTCATTTTTAATTCCTCCCTTTAAATACAAAAATAGTATTGCTGTAGAACAGATTTGTTATTTAAATATAATTCAAGCTGTATAAAATAATTTATTAATCCCTCCTTAAAATTTAACAAAAAATAAAACCACAAAAATTGATAACTGTTTAAAGCAATCAACCTTCGTGGCTATGAATCAAAAATTGTGTATTTATTAAATTTTTTAACAAACGTATACCCTCGTAATATACAAATTTATAGTACTATATGATTTCTAATTTGTAAATACTAACTTTATTTTTTAATTCTTGTTTTTACTTTGTCCTCAATATATGTAACAAGTGAATTTAAACCTTCACCTGTTCTTGATGATACTTTAAACACATCTGATGCAAAATTCAAGCGTTTAATATTCCTTTCTACCTTTTCATCATCAAAATCAAAATATGGCATCATATCATATTTATTTAGCACAATTGCATTAGCTCTGGAAAACAGTAAAGGATATTTTTCAACTTTATCGTCACCTTCGGGAATACTTAAAATAGCAATTTTCATATCCTCACCAATATCAAATTCTGCTGGGCATACAAGATTACCAATATTTTCAATAAGAATTATATCTATTTCATTTAAGTCGAAATATTCTAACACATTCTTAATTGACATAGCTTCTAAATGGCAAGCTCCATCGGTATTAAGTTGAACAACGGAAATTCCAAGTGAATCAATCTTTTCAGCATCCACTTGTCCTGCTATATCACCTTCAATTATTGCAATATTATATTTATCCTTTAAATTCTTAATAAACTCTATTATTAAACTTGTTTTTCCTGTACCAGGTGACCCCATGACATTTATTAAATATACATTTTTGTTTTTCAAAATTTCTTTAATTTCATTACTACAGTCTTTATTCCATTCTAAGATCTGCTTTACAACCTTAATTTCCATTTATTTACCTTCCCAAATTCATTAAAATTTAACCTACTTTGCAATTTTGTTTTTGTATTGCAAATAGAACATATCTCTATTTTATTATATAATAAAGCTCATAGATATAAAAATAAATATCATTGTATTATAAATTTTATTTATGGAGGCATTACTATGAAAGTTGCTGTAATAGATGCACAAGGAGCAGGTCTTGGACAAGCAATTATAAAAAAGATTCGCAAAGAAATAGCCCATAATGTTTATATAATTGCACTTGGTACAAATACATTTGCCACTTCAAATATGGTAAGGTCTGGTGCAAATGTTGGTATAAGTGGCGAAAGATCTATTTGTTCGTTTTGTAAAACAAATAAAATTGATAGTATAATAGGACCAATTGGAATAATTTGTAGTAGTGATATAAATGGAGAGATTACACCCCTGATCTCAAAATCAATATTTAATATGGATTGCACTAAATATATATTTCCACTACAAAAGCATGGTATTTATATACCAGGCACAAGAAATCTGCAAATCAAAGATATAATTGAAGAGATTGTACTTGATATAAAAAATAATAGCATATAATACATAAAAAACTTTATGAAGGTATCCAAACGATACATTATTAATTTCAAATTGAGAATGTTTAAATAAAATCATCAAAATGAGAATGAATCTATATCTATGGAACTAATTTTATTATATTTTATTGTTAACCTAAGCTGACGCGAAAATATTTTAGTTCTCATAATATTAATAGTTCGTTGTAATTCCCTGTATAATAGTATCATTTTTTACCATTGTTTAAAACTAGTATTTATAATTCAACTAGACGGTAAACATCATCAATATCATCCTGTGAGATCCCAAGATAAAGCTTGGTTATTGATTGGGTAGAATGATTGAACAGCTCCATGAGCACCGGAACAGGCACTCCCTTCTTCCATGAATGATATCCAAAGGTCTTTCTAAGTGAATGGCAGCCTACATGCTCTTTTATTCCAACTGCTGAACAACTCTCTTTCACTATTTTTATGGCCATATATCTTGTTATGGCTTTATTTTGTCCGTTGCGGCTGCTGAATATATAGTCTGAAGAATTTATATCTTTGAGTTTCCTCTTATACTTTAAAAGCTCATCTATCGCATTTTTATTTAAAAGAAACTTTTTATCCTTCCCTGTTTTTTGTTCTTTTATGTAAACATGGGTTTTAACTTCCTTTTCTTCAAAATCATACACATCCTCCCAGGTCAGTGAAAGTATATCTGAAATCCTAAGAGCCGTATTAAGCCCCAAAACAATCAAAGCATAATTTCTCATATTTCCTGATCCCAAAAGATACTTTTTCAGATCCTTAATTTTTTTCTCTGATCTTATAGGTTCAACTCTTTCCATAAATTTACTCCTCACTCTATTTGAATAATATTTTGATTTAGGGCCATCATTCCGATATATGAGAGCCACTATGTGCATAATATAGAGCCAGCGTATGCATTTATCAGAGCCACTAATAAAAATTCCAGGTATAATGAATTTATACACTAATTTACAGTGTAAATAAATTCAAAGGGGGTCATATAATGACCAAATATCGCGAGATACTTCGACTGCATAGTCAAGGTATAAGCCAGCGTGGGATTGCCTCAAGCTGTCAATGTTCACGAAATACTGTAGCTTCTGTACTAAAGCGTGCTGATGAATGTGGTATATCGTGGCCGTTTCAAAAAGATCTTCATGATGATGAACTACAAAATATTTTGTTGCCAGAAAAAAACCTTCCTACTTCTCGAAAGATACCTGACTGTGAATATATTCATAGGGAAATGGCTAAGAATGGTGTTACTCTAAGTCTTTTATGGAGTGAATACTGTGAACAATGCCGGCTGAGTAATGAAATACCACTTATGTACAGTCAATTTTGTAGATATTACCGTAAATATGCTAACACTAAAAAAGCCACAATGCATATTAATCATAAACCAGGTGAACAACTTGAAGTTGATTGGGCTGGTCAAACTGCTAAAATTATTGATAATGTAACAGGGAAATTTATTGATGCATATGTCTTTGTATCAGTCTTATCTTGCAGTCAGTATTCTTATGCGGAAGCATTCTTATCTCAAAATCAGGAGTGCTGGATCACGGCACATGTAAATGCCTATAAGTTTTTCGGTGGAGTTACCAGAATCTTAATTCCAGATAATCTTAAAACTGGAGTCGAAAAAATTTCATGGTATAATCCTGTAATCAACAAAACTTATCATGAAATGGCCGAACATTATAATACAGCAGTAATACCTGCCCGTGTTAGAAGACCAAAAGATAAACCTAATGTAGAAGGTTCTGTAGGAATCATATCAACATGGATTATTGCCTCCCTCCGTAATCAAGAATTTTTTTCATTACGGGAATTAAATGAATCCATTCGTACAAAATTATATGAGTTTAATAGTAAACATTTTCAAAAGAAACCAGGAAGCAGGTTGAGTGTATTTCTGGAAGAAGAGAAATCTGCACTCATACCATTGCCTGCGGCTCCATACGAGTTAGCTACATGGAAGACAGTAACCGTACAATTTAATTATCACATATCTGTTGAAAAAATGCATTACTCAGTTCCATATGAATATATAAAACATAAAGTTGATGTCCGTATTACCAAAAATATTGTAGAAGTATTTTTTAATAACCACCGCATTGCTTCGCATGTAAAACTTCACGGCCGTCAAGGCCAGTATAGTACTATAGTAGAGCATATGCCAGAAAATCATCAAAAATATACTACATGGAATTCAGAAAGATTTATATCATGGGCAGAAAGTATTGGCAGCAATACCGCCTTAACTGTTAAAGCAATTCTATCCTTACATCGTATTGAACAACAAGGTTATAAGTCTTGTATGGCACTTTTAAAACTTGCAGATAAATATTCTGTAAGCCGATTGGAGGCTGCTTGCAAGAAAGCTTTATCATATACACCAAGCCCAAGTTACAAGAGTGTTCAAACAATATTAAAAACTGGACAAGATAAAATAATTGATGAAGAAATCAAAGCATCAGATGTCAAAAGCAGCAATTCTACAGCCTTTGGCTTTACCAGAGGTTCTGGTTATTATGGGGGGAATAAATAATGGTAAATGAAACTACAATAGCTAAATTAAACGAAATGCGTTTAGTATCAATGGCTGATTCCTACAGAGAACAATTACAGGATACTTCGTATCAAGAATTAAGTTTTGAGGAACGTTTTGGTCTTATTGTTGACTTAGAATGGTCCAGGCGTAAAAATAATAAATTAAGTAGATTAATTAAAAAAGCAGATTTTCGCTTTAATCAAGCATGTGTTGAAGATATTGAGTATCATTCAGATAGAAAATTGGATAAATCACAAATTACCAGATTGGCTTCTTGTAACTATATACAAGATAAGCATAACGTAATAATTATGAGTGCATCAGGTAATGGAAAGTCGTACATTGGTTGTGCTTTAGGTATAGCTGCTTGCCGTAATTATTATACAGTTAAATATGTACGCCTTCCAGATTTACTTGATGAATTAACTGTAGCAAGAGGAGAAGGTATCTTTAAGAAAGTAATTAAGCAATATAAAAATGTTAGCCTTCTAATTTTAGACGAATGGCTACTTGTACCTTTAAAAGGTACAGAAGTCCGTGATTTACTTGAAATAGTCGAGGCAAGGCATCAGAATGGATCAACAATCTTCTGTTCACAGTTTGCACCTGGAGGCTGGTACGAAAAGATTGGAGAAGATACTTTAGCTGATGCTATTCTCGATCGTATAATTCACGATTCGTACACTATATTTATTGATGGAAAAATTTCAATGAGAGAACGTCATGGATTACATGAAGAATAATTAATTATCAAGATATTTGCAGGTCACCGCTAAACGGTGGCCTCTCAAATGAACACAGTGGCTCTTTCAAATGAACATAATGGCTCTCTAACATTACACATATGACTCTAATTTATCATAATATTCACTCTATTTTCAGATTTTAAATTGATTACCTTTTATTTACAAATTTATTTTTTATAAGTCCCTCTTTTACGATGCTCCACCGCATTTATTTAATTCCACATAATATAATATATATTATGTGGAATTAATTTTTGCAAATTTACTTTTTAAGATCAAAAAAACAAGAGCAAAGCTTTATATATCAATACTTCGCTCTTATTTCATGAATTCAACACAATATGTATTGTGTTAAGTTCAGAAAACTTATTCTAGTAATTTTAAATAAAAATATCTTTTCTCTCCATAATAAATATGTACAACATAAATGTAACTATAAAATAAATAAATGATATTAATCCACAATATAAGATATTAAACGTAATTTTCATTGGAACATCATAATTAAATAATGATAACATACCTGTTGGTGAAAAAAACTTAGTATTTGTAAATGAATCACTAATACCCATTATTATTATAAACATAATTGATATTAATGTTAATATAGACTTATTTATGTTAGTACATGAAATTAACGCTATAATACTTGTAAATGCTAACATAGGTATTGCTCCCAATAAATATATTATAAACGTTTCAATAAAATTTATTGATGTAATACCATGTATTCCAAAGAAAAATGATCCCATTATAAATCCTATTACAAAAAACATACATATAATTATAAATATATTTAAAATCATATAAATATATTTACTTAAAGTTAATTCAAACTTACTTATTCCAGATGCCAATACAAATTTAGCATTTCCAGATTTAAAATCATATAAAAATGTATCTATGGCTAAAAGAGAAACAATCATAATTGAAAATTGAGTTGTTCCACCAAATATTGAATCTGTAGAAAATATTATTAAATAATTCAATGCATTTAAATTATTTAATAAAAATCTCATATTAGGTGGGAAACCAGAAATCGCTCCTGGCTGAAATTTAGAATCAGTATAAGACTTTGCAGTAAAAAAACTCAAAAGAATTATATAAGCTAATATAATATATAATTTTTTTTCAGAAAAAAGCTTTATATATTCATTTTTAACTAAATTTAGTACATTTTTCATATCCAAAAATCCTTTCTTTTAATTGTAATAATATTAATTATCATAATAATTAATGAGTATAATATTGAAAAAATTAAAGATTTATATATAAGTAATTGATTCGTTCCTGTAATAAACATTAAATTAATTATTTCATAGGAAATACTAAAAAACTTAATTCCACTAAATAAATTATCAATAATATAAAATATAAAAAATATCACTATTGATAATGTTACAGATTTCTCAAATTTATCCAAAAGTAATGCTATTAAAATTGAGCCAAGTATAATAGGAATTATTGATATTGATATCAAAATATATTTTCCTAACAATACTAGATATCTTTGTGAAAATATTCCTTGATAATTATGTGCTAAAAACCCACTCATAATAGAAACCAAAATAAATACTGTAATTATATTAATTAATAATATTAAAACTATAGATAAAAATTTACCGAATAAAACTTCAATTCTTGTTATTGGAGATATAATTAAGAATTTCATAGTTCCACTTTCGTAGTCTTCAGCCACTATAGAATTTGATATAACAATGGTTATTATTGGAATTACTAAAGCCATAAGACCTGATTCTAAATTAGTTGAAGTTATAGACTGAGCTATTAAATTTAAATATTGATAATTAGAATTATCACTTATAGTTCTAATTAAATTTAAAACTATTGCAGAAAAAGCAATACTTAAAAAGTATATTATCCATCTATATCTAAAGTACTTCTCAATCTCATTTCTTAAAATTTTAGTCATTACATCTTTACTCCTTTATAATGTACTTAAAAAGTATGATTCTAGTGTATTTTCTTTCTTCTTTATAGATGTGATATCTATATCATTTAAAGCTAGCTTTTTATTTATTTCTCCTATTTTTCCTTTATCAATATTAATTTGAATTATGTTATCATGTATACTTATTGATTTCACTACTTCAAATTTTTCTAATATAACTTTTGCTTTTTGTAAATCAGAAGTATCTATAAAGTATTCATCAAATTCTTGATTTAATAAATCCTTAACATATCCTTCACTTATAAGTTCACCCTTATTAATTATTGAGACTTTATTACAAAGTTCTTGTATTTCGCTTAATATATGAGAACATATTATAAAATTTATATTTTCTTTTACAGAAAGATCTCTTATTAAATTTCTTATTTCTACAACTCCTACTGGATCCAAACCATTTGTAGGCTCGTCCAATATAACTATTTTAGGATAATTTATAAAAGCTCTTGCAATAGCTAACCGTTGTTTCATTCCTAATGAATATTTTTTAACTTTTTTATTTTTCTCTTTTTCCAACCCGACAATGTTGAGTACTTCATTAATTCTAGTTTTGGGTAAATCATATAAATTCTTATATAACTCTAAATTTTTATATCCACTTAAGTAATCATAAAAACTAGGATTTTCTATCATTGCACCAATAGAATTTAAAGCTTTCTTTTTATCTTTCCAAACATCATAACCATTTATTTCAACTCTACCTTCTGTTGGTTTTACAAGACCAAGCATCATCTTTATTGTAGTACTTTTTCCTGAACCATTTGGTCCTAAAAATCCATATATATCTCCCTGTTCTAAATTAATATTTATCTTATTTACTATAGTAACCTCTTTAATTTTTTTTGTTAAATTTATTGTTCTAATAATATTATTCATTGTATATACCTACTTTCTTTAAAATAAGTTAATATTAACTTTAATATTAATATAATAAAAAACTGTAGAAATACCAATTTTAATTGCTAAAAGTATTTGTACAGCTTACTTTTCTATTGTGTTTCAATTTAGGCCTAATAATACTATATAAAGACATCATCATTATTAGTACATATATTTTTATTTCATTTATACCATCTAATACATTATTATTTATTCTCCATCCTATCATAAAGTTATAATACATTTGACTAAATTGTGAAAAAATCAAATATAAAATCATTATAACAGATACTGTAAAATAACATAAATATATACCTTTAAAAGATTTGGAATTAGATTTAGGATTGAATTTTAAAAAGCTTTTAAAAGATTTAAAAGACTTTTTTCTTAAATTAGGAATTTTTAATAATGTAGATAGAACAAAATAACCATCCAGTGGTAAAAATGGTACTAAATTACCAATCATTAATCCTAAATTAGAATAACATGTAACCATAAATATATTGTGAACAACTCCTGTAGTAATTTTTTGTAATAAAATAGAACTTGATAATATTAATAAATTACAATAAACTCCTGCTAACCATATATAAATTCTTTTTTTTCGTTCTATAGTATAAATTCCAGGTATAATTATATAAGCTATAGGATTTAAATATAAATATAAAGAAACTTTAAATTTCTTAGGCTTAAGTCCAAACCTTGTTGCAACTATCGCATGTGAAAATTCATGGAATATCACGCTAAGTGTAGTTATGCTTATAGAAATGATTACACTTAAAGTAGATGAATTAACAATTTTAAATATATTTAAATATAACATTTGTTTTAAAACTAAAATGAAATTAGGAATAGAAATTATAATTATAAATATTGAGATGAAAATTATAAAATTAATATATTTACTTAGAAATTTAAAAAAATTATAAAATTTCTTTAATTCTAAAGTTAATATATTTACTCCATATTTTTCATATTCATTTTTTTCTATATTTATATTATTAGAATTTTCTATCAAGCCAGATTTGTTCAATAAATTATATAATTTATCCACATTTATTTTTATTTTGTCTTTATTTTCTAATTTATATTTTATGTCATCTAATGTATTTTCACCATCAAAATAACTAATCACATTTAAAATTTTATCTTTTAACTTTTGATTAACCTCAATATATTTATCTTTTTCTAAACTACCTATACAATATACATCTTCTTTATTATCATATTTAAAAAGCAAATACGGTTTTATATCTGAAACTACCAAAGGTTTATTTTCGCTCATAGGCAATATTACTCCTAACTAATTTTACATAAAGATAATATAACATTTTCCGTTAACTTCTTCATAAATTGACAATCTTCTTCAGAAGTTTTAAATGCATCACTAGTGTTAAAGTAATTTATTCCTATACACCCGTGACATAAAGTATTATTAAAACAATTTTTACATTTTAATGAATTAGACTTATATGATTTATCAAATAAATTTAATTTATCATTAGAAATATTACTATAATTAAGCACATTACCTAATTTATATTTATCTACATCTGTAAGCATAAAACAAGGATAAATATCTCCTTTTGTAGATACAGAAAAAGTTGATATACCTGCATTACAGATATACTTACTAGTAGTTTTTGAAATAAGACTTCTTATAATTCTATCAATTATCATATAAGTATTTTTATATTCTAATTTATTTTTGTTTTCAATAATTTCGGGTATAGATTTTATAAAAGATCCCCTATCCTTTAAATAAAAATCTTTTGTTTTCTCACAACTCACATGTACTATATGAATATTCTGTATTCCTAAATTTTTTTTTATATATTTAATTACATCTGAAACCTCAATATTGCTATTTACATGATATTGTGTAAAAGTAGCTTCGGCATTTTGAGGTTGTTTTGTATATCTCTTTAATTTAAAAATATTATTTATTACTAAATCTGAACAACCTTTTCCATTTTTCATCAACCTAGTTCTATCATTAATACATTTAGGTCCATCTATACTTACTGTTAATTGTATATTATACTTATTTACAATATCTATAAATCTATCACTTGAACACATCCCATTAGTAACTAACGAAATAATAGGTTTAAAATCTATTTTATGTATATTATATTTCTTATCAAAATAATCACCCACAAATTCTATTGCATCTAAATTTAAGGTGGGTTCTCCTCCAAAAAGTTGTATGTTTTCTATATTTCTATATTTATCTAAAAATACATCTAAAGCTTTCTTCAAAGTGTCCTCTGACATTTGGGATTCTTTAGAGTTATATATTCCACCATTAGCATAACAATACTTGCAATCTAAATTACATTCATTAGTTATATTTAATGTTAATTTATATAAACATTCTTTATTTTTACTTAATTCATAATTTAAATTTTCTTTTTTTGTAATAAATGTCTTTATATAATTGTATTGATCTTCATTTATTTTGTATTTCTCCATTATTAAAGTTTTTTCATTAAAATTTACAATGTCTTTTATTGTAGATTTAGTAATTGAATTTATTCTAAAAAATTTTAATGAATCTGGTAAATACAATATTATATTACCTTTATTCTCAATAAAATGAACTCTCATAATGACACCATCCCATATTATAGTAAATGTTAAATTGAATAATTAAATTAATTATTACAATCGATTTAAAAAAAGTCTTTTCCTAATTAAGAAAAAGACTTTTCTTGAAAAACTATGTTTTAATTACAATATGCTCCAAACCATCCATGTGGACATCCAAATCCAAAGCTAGGAGTAGCTCCATCTTCTAGTATTTCTAATTCGTCAATATTTACCTCTTCCAATTTAAGTCCTTCCATTTTAGCTTCTTTTAAATCTAACTCTTTCATAATATATACACCACCTATTTTTTTATAATAAGTACATATTTTGCATGCATTTATATAATATACTTATCTTCCTTTAATTGTAATATAATGTTTTAAAGTTCTCAAATTACATTATTATGGTTTTTTAGGAGATTGTCCAAGATTTTATTGATAATTATTCCAATCACTCTATTTTTCTTAGTAATTTTATATTAATACTTTTGTCTTATAAAGTATTATGTACTTTTCTAAATCAACTAAATTACTATTGTGTTGATTTGGAGCTCTTCACTCCTATTAATTATAATTTACCACTTCACCAATATTATGGTATCATATTATATATATTTATGTCGTATTTGTAAAAATATCATGAATTAAACACAGAATTATTGACATGTTATGTACTAGATATGAAAAGGAGATAATTTAAATGAGTGAAAAATTAATTGGAATTTTGACTGGAATGGGTCCAAGGTCAACAGCACCATTTATTGATTTACTTATTGATGAATGTCAATTTCAGTATGGAGCAAAATACGATGATGAATTTCCTAAAATGATGATATATTCCCTACCTACTCCATTTTATATTGACCGACCAATAAACCATGAACTTATGAAAAAAACTATAATTGAAGGATTACAAAAGATTGAGTCAACCGGTGTGAGTTTTATTGCAATGCCATGTAATTCAGCACATGTATATTTTAAAGAATTGCAAGAGTCAATTAATGTTCCTTTATTAAATATTGTCGAAGAGACCGTTAAAAAATTGCCTATAGTTTCACAAAAGGTAACTCTATTTTCAACAAATTCAACATTTGAGTCTAACATTTATCAAAAAGATATAATAAAAGGTAGTCATGGATTTATTTTTAAAGATGAATGGCAAATAAAATTAAATAATCTTATTCAAAACATTAAAATGGATAAAAAGAATACACAGAATATTGATATTTGGAATGAACTTATTGAAGATGTAAAAAAGGAATCTATTGAAAATATAGTGATAGCTTGCACTGATTTAAATGTAGTATTAGAGAAAACAAATCCTTTAATTAATATTATTGACTCATCAAAATGTTTAGCTGAATCAGTTGTTAGTAAATATTTAAAATTGGTAAAATAAAGTTAGTTCATTATATTCTTAAGTTACGTCATAGTAATTAACTATGAACTAATAATTATTTATATATCTTACCGATAAATAGTAAATTTGTAGTGAAGAGTGTTTATATACACTAGATATAAAATGGAGGAAGATAATTATGGATATATGGGAAGAATTATATAATAAGGCGAAAGAACAGTTTTATCCAACTGAGGTAACGCCATTTGTATATGCACATCATGTTGTTTGTGCTTTAGAAAGTGAAGATGGGAGAATATTTACAGGTTTTTGTATTGAAAGTTGTGGTGGAGTCATGACATTATGTGCTGAGCGAGTTGCTGCACTTAATATGTATGTTAACAGTGGACAAACTGTAATAAAAAAATTAATTGCCTTTCGTGATGAGCCACCAACAGGTGTAGGAGGAATGCCATGTGGAGCGTGTAGAGAATTTTTGATGCAGCTTTCTCTTAAAAACAAAGATATGGAGATTATGGTTGATTACGAAAGGCGTGAAACTATTCGTTTAGAAGAACTTCTTCCAAACTGGTGGGGAATGATGCGATATGAATAAAAAAATAGAAACTGACAAATTCCAATTGTGCGCCCAGCTAAGGGTAATTAACCTAGCAGGTGGAAATCCTGTCTGAATAAGGTCTAGTCAACCAGCAGTAGCGAGTCTTGAGTTGCCAACAGTAATGGTGGGAGCTAAGCGTAGACAGCGAGAAAGTAGGGTTGAAATGCTATTGAGCCTCGAAATTTTGTATATCAGAGGGCTGACGTCTTAATTGGTGCGGAAAGCAACATCACATAGGTCGTAATGGCAAGAACTATGTGGCACTGCGGGGTCAAAGGGCCAATCATGCTTTACATCGTGGTTAATTATTAACTGGGGAGAGCCTGCCGTTTCTTAGTAATAAGTATGACAGACAACAATAAAACGGAGAATGTCAAATGAACGACAGGCAGTCGGATAGTCTCATAGTACCGCTGAAACTGGGTAATGCCAGTGGAGGGAAGGGGATTACATAATAACAATCTTTCTGAGGACACATCATCTGTACTCAGGGACAGGAGAAATGATGGAAACAAAATTAGAAAGAATAGCAGAAATATCAGCAAAGACTCGAAAGCCAGAATTTACTTCGCTATATCATCATATTAATGATGGTATGCTAAGACAGTGCCACAAAGAACTAGATGGAAATAAGGCAGTAGGCATTGATAGAGTTACAAAAACAAAATACGAAGTAAATCTAGAAGAAAATATATCTAATTTAGTAAAACGGTTAAAGAATAAGTCATACAAACCTTTACCATCATTAAGAGTATTCATACCGAAAGGTAATGGAAAAATGCGACCATTAGGAATTGCATCCTATGAAGATAAGATGGTGCAACTAGCAGTAAAGAAGATACTGGAAGCAATCTATGAACCAAGATTTTTGAGAAATATGCATGGTTTCAGACCGAGACGAGGTTGTCATGATGCTATCAAGGAAGTTTATAACGGAATGTATCATGGAAAGATAAACTACATTGTTGATTCGGACATCAAAGGCTTCTTTAACCACATGAGTCATGAATGGATAATGAAATTTTTGGGAGTATACATAAAAGACCCAAATCTCCTATGGCTGATTAATAAATACTTGAAAGCTGGGGTAATAACTGAGGGCGTATTTGAAGAAAGTACAGATGGTTCTGCTCAAGGGAATATCATAAGCCCAATAATAGCAAATATTTATATGCATAACGTTCTAATGTTGTGGTATAAGATTGTTATTACAAAAGAAACAAAGGGAGATAGCTTTTTGACAGTTTATGCAGATGATTTTATAGCAGGATTCCAGTACAAATGGGAAGCTGAGAAATACTACGGTGAACTCAAGAAAAGAATGGGAAAATTCAATCTAGAGATGGAAGATAGTAAAAGTAGATTACTGGAGTTTGGTAAATTTGCAGAAGAAAACCGGAAAGCAAGGGGAGAAGGTAAACCAGAAACATTTGATTTCTTAGGATTTACATTTTACTGTGGAAGAAGTCGCAGAGGATATCCATGTGTCATGTTACAAACAAGTAGAAAGAAATTTAGACAAAAGCTAAAAGACACTAAAAAGTGGCTGTACGAGAATAGAACTATGCCAGTTAAGGAAATGATAAAGGCATTAAACCTCAAATTGGTTGGGCATTATAGGTACTATGGTGTATCTTTTAATGGTAAGATGATAACAAACTTTTTGCATAGAGTACAGCAATTTCTAAGTAAGACACTGAATAGGCGAAGCGATAAGAAAAGCTACAGCTGGGATGGATATATAGAAATGTTGAAATATTATCCTTTAGCGAAACCAAAGATATATTTTAAATTGTTTTAACTGTGAATGTTATTATGAGGAGCCGTATGCGGGAAAGCCGCACGTACGGATTCTGTGAGGGGCTTACATTGTAAGGTGTAAGTCTACTCGACTAATGATGAGTATTATAAATAGTAATTGTTTGTAGGCAGTTAATAGCTAAACTGTATTGTTTTAAAAAAAATGGGTTATTAGTGAGTAAGATACGAGTTTTTTAGAGCCTGTTGTAGAGAAAAATAGGGATTTTAGGAGGAGTTTTAATGGAGATAAGAACAAGCTGTATTAATGATTTTGAGGAAATTTATAACTTATTTACTCAATTATGGCCAAATAAAGAACTACATAAACAAAAGTTGTTAGAAGTATTTGAACGCGGGTTAAATGCAGATACTGATTATTACTTATCTGCATTTGAAAATGGAAATGTAATTGGATTTTCAGCATTTTATATTGCAAATAACTTTTGGCAAGAAGGAATTATTGCATATGATTATGGAATGATTGTAGATGAGAAAAATAGAGGACAAGGAATAGGCAAAAGTTTAATTGATAAGGCTTGTCAAATATCCAAAGAATTAGGCTGTAAAAGATTTGAACTGGATTCAGGTTTTCAAAGAGAAGGTGCTCATAAATTCTATGAATCAATTGGATTTGAAAAAAGAGCATACCTTTTTTCAAAGATACTATAGAATATATGCAAATTCCAATTTGTAGGGCTTATGTAACATAATTTTAGATTTAGTTCTGTCGGACCTTTCATTTATTGCTAATAATTAAAGTTGACATTGAAAAAATTATAGAACCGGTAACTTGATGTTAATTCCTTCCATCAAGTTACCGGTTTTTGCACGTATCTCGGCTTCCACCCTTTTAGTTCCAGTCATTGTGTTGATTTCGTTTGTATTATAACTTACACATATTTAAATTATCATCTCTAGAAATGATACAATGGTTTTCTTCATCTATTTTGGTTTTAGTTATCATTCCCAATGCATTCATTACTCTTTGTATTTTTTCTATAGATGCTCCATAGTACTCATTTCGCTCATCTTTAGAAACTTGTGTTGGTGAAACACATAGAATATCTGCAAGCTCCTTTTGAGATAAACCTCTATAAATTCTAAAATAAATTAATACTTTTCCTAGTGTTTCAAGATTAAATATAGTATCAAAGTCTCCACGTTTTATTCTCTCATAATATTCAACTTCTTCTCTGAGTTGTTCATGAAAAGATATCAATGGCTCAACAGCTCTAGCTACCTGCTCATCTGTTAGTTCTAATTTATATAATTCTTCTTTTTGTTTATTAATTAACTTTATATCTTCTCTTAATTTTGTTATTGCATTTTGATAATCTTTATCAGTTTTAATCATATTTTTAACTCCTTTCCTTTAATATTTTCACAATTCCTTTAGCCATATATGAATCTCTCGTTTTTCTAAAAGCAGCTGGAAATTGTAGATCATTGCCATATTCATCTTTTATTCCAGATATCTGGCCAATATGAGGATATAATTCAATTCTATATTTATGCCACATTGGTAGCTGGCGTTTACTATATCCTCTATAAGATCTTCTACTTTTACTATCCCAAGTCCACACCTTATATTTATCCAATAAATTAAGATTTTGCTGTAAAGTACCATCAGCTAAATCATGATAATTACATTCAAAATAACCATCTATATCATTTGGATGAGCTTTTTCCTCTACAAAAGATCCATCAATATAAATTTCAGAGATGTCAATTTTCCAAAGTTGATTAACCAATATCTCTAATCTATCAACTAGATATCTCCTCCACTCTACATCCCATGGAATATCACCTGTAGGTCCAATTACTAAGATTGAATTTCTTAATTCCTCAATTGTCATATGATAATCCCCTAGTGGAAGCAATCCAAATTCATTAAATTTCATAATAATGTTATTCCCCTTTTTAAATAAACTTCATCTGTAAAATAATAATAACTTTTATATTAATATTAACCTATATGTTAATTAATATACTATAATTTATTATTAATTGCAACTAACATTTGATAACTTCATATAAATTGCTAATCTATATAACCCACATTGTTTTGAATTAAAGAGATTTTAACTATCCTAATTGTTATTTACTTTATAATTATACATGGCATTATTTACATAGCTTTGATATTATTATATAAATACATAATTTGATAATAAAATGGGGGTTATTAGATGAATTTAATTATGTTTAAATTTTTTATTGATTTTAACTTAGGACTACCAACATCTGCTTTTATAATGAGATTGGATAATAAAAATATCTGTATAAACTGCGAAAAATACAACACATTGAATTATCAAACATTTACAAGTTTGAATATTGATTGGGAAAAAGACAAAGAGAATACTAGGATACTTGAATCGAATGCAATTAATAAGAATGGCGATAAATATTTAAATCGTCAAATATTTTTTAAACTAGATGAGCCATTTAAATATGGTTATAAAGATTACATAACTAGTAATATTTTAGTAATAGTGTTTGAAGAATACCAAGATCATGATGTTACGACATCTGAAGGCTTAGAATACAATTATGAAAAAGCAAAACTTTTCTTTGAAAAATTCATAAATAAATATAGATTAGTTAGCAATTTCTCATTTATTCCAAACCCAAACTCCTTAAAATTGCCATTAATTGAAATTTTAATTTGCAAAAATAAATCTATTAAAAATGTTTATGCTAAAGAAGCTTTGCCTTTTACACATTTAGATATCAAAACTGTATTAGAAAATCCATTTGTAAAAGGTCATACAGATTCCCTTCATCCTGATGATAAGACATTAAATACTCTAGTTTCAAAATTAAATCAGTGTGAAGACATACAACTTTATGATAAATTACTATTAGATGCAAAGGAACAAGCCTTTGTAAAAAAAGACTATCCTCTTTGTATAGTTTTATGCGAAACAGCATTTGAAACATTTCTTCAATACGAATTAAAGAAAGCATGTGTTAAAAATCATATAAAAATGTTACTTACATATTATAAACGTAGGAAAAAATTTAGACCCTATAAATTAGCAATAGAAAACGGTAATGTAAAAAAAGATCTTTTAACAAATTATTTGAATTTTATATTCAAAGTTAAGATTGAAAGTACAATTGAATATATTAATTGGGATAAAAATGCTTATAAAAAAAGAAATAATATTATACATAATGGAATTTTAAATTTTAACCTTAAAGATGCTGAAAATGCTTTCACTACTACTATGTCTTTTATAAAATATATTAAAAAACTTAGCAGCTAGACTTTAATAGTTTAGCTGCTAAGCTTTTTTCAATTTCATATAACTACTGTTCTGAGAAATTAATTATTTATAATAAAAGATTGAACAGCTGAATATTCAGCTGCTCAATTTAACAGAATATACATTGTGTGGAATTCATATATTTTTGAGATGGTTTACGCAGTAATTATACTATTGTATAATATTATCTAAATTACAAATTATTATATAAACATAGAAAGTAGTGATTTTATGAGTGAAAATCGAGAAAGCAATAATTTAATAAGTACTGTAGGTATATTTAAAATAAAAAAAATAATTATAGATTATTTATTACCTATCGTAACAGCCATAGTTCTTGCAACGCTGGTTAATAAGTTACTATTATTTAAAATTAAGGTTCCCACACCATCAATGTATCCTACCATTAAAGTTAATGACCAGATTTTTGTTACTAGAGTTTATAATAAAAGTAATCTAAAAAGAGGAGATGTAGTAGTTTTTGACTCAAAAGAATTAAACGAAGAATTGGTTAAAAGACTTATAGGCCTTCCAAATGATACAGTAGAGATTACTGATAAAGGTTTGGTATATGTTAATGGTAAGAAATTAAACGAGCCATATGTAGTTGATAATGGGGGAAAGGCAGGTATTTATAAAGTACCATCAGAACATTATTTTTTTCTGGGTGATAACAGAATAAATTCTTGGGATTCTAGGTATTGGAATAATCCATATATTGATAGTTCATACATAGAAGGAAAAGCTCAACTTACAGTATATCCTTTTAATAGATTTGGAATTTTAAAATAAATAAAGAAGGATAATTAAATTCTTACTTATTTAAAAAATTAAATGAGTTCTACACAATTACTATTGTGTGGAATTCATTAAGAGTTACTTACTTTTTTTATTGCTATACTCTATATCTTCAATATGATTAAAATTATATATATTCACTAGAAAAAAATAACTATACTTTGATAAAAATAAAAATTTAGCTTTCAGAGGCCTCCGAGAAACCTAGCCGAATTGGAAGTCTTAGCTGAGGTGGAAGCTCCCGCGGGACTCCGCGTGGAATTACACCGAAGGAACCCGACGGGCTTGGTTTGTTGGAGATAACTTATTTTTGATTTTCCGTTAGGTTAATTATTAAAATTTATAAAGATAAAAGTGTGATACAAAACTTTAAGATTCCAGGACTGATCTTGATGGCAGCACAAAAATTTTGTATTACATTAAGTTTATTATTAAAAATAAAAAGGACATAGGGAATATTCCTTATGTCCTTTTTTAGGTTTATATTTAATCTTTTAATATATCTTCTACATCTGCAAATTCATTTTTATTTTTATCATTATCATTATTTTCTTTAGTTTTGACATTTATCTTATCAGTTTTGATATCAATAGCTTTAGGAGTCTTTTTAAGGTCTTTATTTAATGGTATATCTTTAGTTTTTATAACTTCATTATTACTTAAAGTATTATTATTTTTATTCAAAGGCTCTTCAAGATTTAAATTTATACTTCTGACCTTTATTTTATTTAAACTTCTTTGGTCTTTGGATAAAAATATAGCTTGACCAGTTTGGAAATTTTGTATTTCTGTAGCTTTGATTTTTGATTCCATAACATTATGCATACTTCCTGTTCCAGTAATCTTGTTTCCACTGCTGAATATACCTGTTTTCCTCTCTATCGAATAAGTATACTGAATCTTTTCTTCTTCGCCTATTATCCTTTCCCATTCTGTAGAGCTGTCAGCTCCGTTTTGACGCATTATAATGTAATTATTACAGTTATCTATTATCTGATTACGCAAAGATGTTCCGCCTGCCTTATCAAGGTCAGATAGACTTTGAAAAGCAGGAATACAAGTTGTATTTGAACTTCTTGATTTATTTAATAAATCTACTGCTGTGTCACTAGCATAGACGTTAAATTCATCAAAGATAAAAAACTTTCTTGTTTTATCTCCAAAAAGTTTTGATACTGCTTTTCTTGCATCAAGTACCGCAAGCTTACCTACCTGTTTTGAAAACTGTGGCTTACTTAAAGTGTCTAATATTATTAATATATTTGATTTTTCTTTCATTGCTGTGTATATATCTATCCCACTACTCTTAAACAGTATTCCTGCTTCACTCTCTGCTGTAGTTGCAAAACGTGCCATTGCAGAATTTGCAATCGGACCTGTACTCTCTATTATTTCACTTAATTTTGTATATTCTTCAATAGACAAATTTTCATTATCCTTCATTTCTTCAACTAATTTTTGAAATTGACTTGGTGAATAATTAATTATAGTATTTAAATCTAATTTAATCTTTTGCATATTTAAAACTCTTATGAGCTGTTGTAAATATCTTTCTGTATTAACTTTGTAATGCTCTTCTGACCATTCATTCATACTTATAAGCATATCTTTAGCTTCTGTCATTCCTGCATTTAAAAAAGGATTGTAATAATCACTATCATGTGGATTAACAAAATTAATTACATATAATTTTCTATTATATTTTTTAGATAATGACTTCATGTAATCCAGTAAACTTCCTTTGTCTAAATCTCCTTTACCATCTACAGCAAGAATGGGATAATCTTTTTGCATAGCATTTTCAATAAAATTAGCTATAGTGACAGTTTTTCCTGCTCCTGTTGTTCCTGCAATTGCTATATGTTTTGCTTTATCTTCCACTTTAACTTTTAATAAATCTTCGTATTCTATGCCAATTGTTGTATATCCATTTTCATGCTTTAATCCTTTTATTTTATCTAAAGCTTTATTTACTGCTCTTTCCTTTATTGCCTCACTTGAATGTTCTTCTTTATTCATTGCAATTGAAATTATATGAGCTATAATACTTGCTATTATAAATGCTAATACAATTTGCCAAAAAATGTTTATATGAACTATATAATTTTTATAAGTTATAGATATATCATTTTTGTGGATTAAAGCATTAAATAAAACTTTTATAAAATTAATTGAGCTTATAAAAAACTGTGCTGCCAAACTAATTTTAAGATTAACAAGAAATGCAACTATAAAACCTATTAAAGTAAATAATAATTTATTTACTTTAATAAATAAAAAAGGTATCGTAAAAAATATTGAAATTATAAGAGCTGGTAAGCTTGTTATTGCTAAGAAAGTTAATATTAAAGCCCCTAAAATTATTAATATAATCATGTTTTCCGTATGATGACTATTTAAATTATTATTTTCCATATAAAACACTCCTTTACATAGATTAAAGAGCAATTAAAATTTAATTGCTCTTTAATCTTTCCTTTATTTTTTTTATTTCTAAGACATCTATATTTTTTAAAAAGCTTTCTGTTTGCTTATTAGCTCTAAAATACTTACCAATCTCTAAGTTAATTACGCTAATATCTTTCAAAAACATTAATCCTTTTGTTTGCATCTTCTTAATATCATTTATAAGAAATTTTTTTCTCTCTTCACTTTCAGTTAATACTTTAATATTGTATCCTGTATAAATCTTTAAAGATTTTATTACAGGCTCTATTTTTTCAAGTAGTGATTTATATATCCAATTTTTATTTCTATCAAAATCTAATATCAATAATGTAATAAAATTATCTTTAATATCATCAAAATATATTCTACTTCTATTAAGTTTTGATATTATATCTTCACTTTTCTCTGATTTGATTTCTTGCTCTTTTATAATTTTGACATAATCCTTGTTATTTTTAAGAAAATTCATATTAACATTTTTATCATTATTTTTATATTTATCAAGTTCATTTTTATATCTATTTAAAAAAGGTGTATATGGATTTTTGGGATTAAAAAAATCGCTTGGATTAGAAATATATTCTGCTAGATAACAGCAAGCTTTTAGTTGTGTAGATGTTGGAAGTTCTATATAAGATATATTTTTTTTATTTTTAAGATATTTGATTGATGTTTTTGTAAGAATTACATAATTATTATTATTTATATTAATAATTTTTAAAAGCTTACTATCTTCCATTGAATGTATATCTTGAAAAGTTTGCAATTGAACTTTACTAGAAAATTTATATATTTGTTTTACAAACATATATCCACCAAAAGAATATATAAGTTTTATATAATCCTGAAATTTTAAAATTATGTCTAAATAAACATATGGATTAATTTCTAAATTTGCAGGAATTACAATATCTTTTTCAAGCTTCAATTTTTATCACCTCATTACAACCAATTTCATCAGCTATTCTAAACTTCTCTTCTATTTGTTCTCTAGTATAATTTTTTGTTGTAACTTCAACGCCTACAATACTATTATCTATTTTATACGTTGCGTCAATCATCGTAGATAGTGTCTCATTTGGATTATTTGTTTTATAATCACTTATTAAATCATTTTCATTTTTCCATGTTTCTTTTTCTTTTTCATCTAAGCTGTAATAAATACTGGATAATTTTAAATCATGTTCGATCTGTCTTTCATTACTTCTATAAAAATTTTTAATATCTGTATTAGCTTTAAGATAAGCTTTTCCTTTATCATTTAAATAATAGGTTTTAATTACGTTTGTACCTTTATTTACAACAACATTTTTTGTGGTTATATAATTTTCTTTTTCAAGATTCTTTAATCTTTTTTCACTAAGTCCAATTTGATTTCTAGCATCATAGTGAGATGTAACCCCAGTACGTGCGATACCCTTCATGAGTTCAAAATCTTTTCCAGTAATATTTTTAATTAATGCACCCGCTTTTCTCCCCCTTGCCATTTAATCACTCCTTTTCTTAGCTATGAATTTATTTTCTTTTAATCTAATATTTACTATGTCCCATTTTTCAGAAAATAAATTTACAATCTCATTGAAATTATAAGGTATTCCATTTCTTAATTTTTTTTTATTAAGCTCTACAATACAGAAAGATTTTTTATCAGAAATTCTAGTAATTTCTTTAATTAAATGCTTTTTATCTTTAATAAACATAAAAATATAATTACAAAGTATAATATTAAACTTATCACTTATAGGTATTTTATTTTCTAAATCATGTTTAATAAATTTTATGCTGTTATTAATTTCTTTAAATTTATTAATATCAACAGCAGTTATATTTTTTAATCCAAGTTCTTTTAAATAATAAATATTTCTTCCCTTACCACAGCCAAGGTCAATTATTTTATCATCTATTGAAATTTCATTTATAAACCTTAAAATAAAAAATCTTAAATAATCACTCCTAGAACTTCCAGAGCATTGAGGACATATTCTTAAATCAAACATATTTTCTCCTTTGAAAGTATTTACTGTAGGGCGGACAAAAAGTATTTTGGCAGAAAAAAAACAGCTTTGCTGTGGTTCTTATGAAAAAAGCTCCTTAGAGCAAATTTTCGTAAGAATTTTTGAAGCCTTGGCTGTTATTTTTTATATGAATAGAATTATGTAAAGGCAGTAGGTGGGATTGGGTATTTTTGTCCGCCTACTCAACGAGTATAATCCTACTTTTCGTTTTGCGTTGATTTTACTGGCTTTAGCCAGTGAAATATACCTACTCAACAAGTATAATATATTCAATTTCATTGAATTATACTCATTGAGTAGGTATATTTTATACTTAATTATTACAAATTGCAACTGCAATTTATAGTAATTTATTCTGATTGTGTCTCTACTGCTGTCTCTTTTATTGTCTCTGATGATTCACTTTCTTCAATAAATTGCTTTAGCAATTTGGGTACATTTTTATTGTATAATCCATCTAAAAATTTAATTAATTCATCATTTAAATTTTTATTTTTTGACTTTAAAGCTACTGAAATAGCTTTCAATTTTTCTTCGTCATATGATAATTTTAAAGATGTTTTCTTCATAATAGACCTCCTCTTTTATTATTAATTTTGTAAATTATCAATTTGATTTTTCTTAATTAAACTTACATCCAATGTAGTATTTTGATAAGGAATTGTTGTAAAATCTAAGTTATTTTTACTTGCCATATCTTTGTTTAGCGGATATACAGTAATATTTACTTTAGTAACATCATCTGTTAAATTAACAGTATAACTTAATGTATTTTCATTATTTGATGCATTACTATTAATTGTTAGAGTATTATTGTTTTGGTCTTTTGCTATTACTTTTAATTTATCAATATTATTACTATTTTGTATATTTAAATTCAAATTCATTGTGGATTTATCTATAAAAAAAGCATTGCTTATATTATAGGACATTGCATAATCTACTCCTGCTATATTTAAAGTTGTATTGTAATTTTTATTCTCAACCGTGGCTGTTTGTGCCAATACTTTATTACTTTTACCTGTGACTTTCCCCATGTTTTTACCTATCGTAAACGATAAAATAAGAGCTAATATTAACAACGATATATATATAATTCTCTTATTATTATAAAACATATTTTTTAAACCTCCATTATTTTCTATTTAAAATTTCATTCTTTAATCTGTTAAATTCTTCTTCTGTTATAGCACCATTTTTCCTTAGTTCTGCTATCTTGTTTAATTCATCTGCTTTACTACCTTTACTATCTCCCATTTTATTTCTTAATAATTCAGTCTGTTCTCTTAGCAATATACTTGTATTAGAAGGCTTAAATATTACATAAATAATAAAGCCTACTATGGCTCCCAATATTGCTGAGCTGCCTGCCATAGTTAAAGAAACTGCAATAGTTGTTAGTATCGAATCCGTAGTAGGAAATTGAGAAGTCATAAAACCTCCTAGCAATGCAAAAATTAATGCTGTTATTAGAACTGGTTTTTTTGGTGATGGTCTTTTATAACTCATTTTTTACTTCCTTTCATATATATATTTATTTATTAGGTACTCTACCAAAACCTACTAGATGTTGCTGAAAGTATCCTGTTAAATCTGCGTAACCTATGCCTTTACCTCCTGCCTGATAAAATCTATTATTTCCTACGTAAATACCAACGTGAGTAATATAATCTGAAGTAACATAAGTACCTTGGAAGAAAACTAAATCGCCTGGCTGTGCATCAGATTGAGACACCTTTGCACACTGCTCATACTGCTCCTGTGCTGTCCTGTTTAACTTAATTCCTATCTGATTATAAACGTATTCTGTTAGCCCCGAACAATCGAAACTGGTAACAGGTGAAGCCCCACCGAATACGTAAGGCATACCCTGATATTTAGTAGCAATTGACATAAGTTTATTATAATTATCTATGCCTAATGGAGAACTGTTTACTGCTGTAATAACCTCATTTTGTGCTAAGTTTTTCATAACTTTTGAAGCATAGCTTACGTCTCCATAACTTTTCCATCCCATTTTTGAAGCTTCCATTGATGAATAAGTTTGTGCCAAAACATCTGTGCTTTTTCCTCCATTTGATGATACAAAATCAATATATCCCCATCCAAAATTATAAGCTTGAACTATAGTGGTAAAATCAACATGTTTGTTGTTTCCATAGTCTAAAACCGATTTGAAATATTTTACTCCTGCGTCAACACTTTCCTCGGGATTTTGTATTGAATTAGGTGGTAATCCTTCCGATTCAGAACTTTGCATTATATCATTTGTTGATGAACTTCCTATCTCTTGATATATTAGAGCAAGTAAAAAATCTGTGTACTGTGAAACTCCATATTTGTTAGTGTAGACACTAACAAGTGGACGCCATTTTTCAATATATGGAGGTACATTTGCCTTGCCAAAAGGACTTTGATCTGAACTCGTTGCTCCACCAAATATGGCTAAGATAGGAAGAAAAATCAAGAGCATTATACCAATTATTATATAAATAATTTTCTTTCTGTGCTCTTCATCAAATAATATCTTTCCAACTTCGATAATTAATTTTAGATTCATTATCTACCACCTGCATTACCGAATAAAATTCGTTTATGCTCTGGTGCTCCAACCTGTAAATTATATTTACTTCCTCCACTTATAAATAGACAGTTTCCTCTGCATGGAGCTTTTATTAAATTAAATTCACTGCCATTTATATTAAGTAAATTTGTATATAATTTTCTATCTATACTACCTGGGTAAAATAAAAATTTATAAGTTGGTATTGCAAATAATGGCTTTGTAAGTTCTGCTATATCTTTCATTAAATAATCTTCTATATTCTGACTTGCTAATACTATGGAGCTGTCTTTCTTTCTTACTCTTTTTGCAAAGTTTCTTACATACTTTACCATAACTATATTATCAAGGAATAAATAGAATTCGTCAAGCATACCAACTGTATTACCTTCAACTAAAAGCTTATTTGTCATGTATGAAAGTACATTAAAAAGCATTGCATCTTTTAAATTACTGGAAGCTTCAAGTAAACTTTTTACTCCAAAAGTTAAGAAATTGAAATCAGGAATATTAGTATAATTATTAAAAAATCTGCTGTCTGAACCTTTACAAATTGAATATAATCCTAGCAGTAATTCTCTTAATTGTTCTTTTGTATATATAGCAAATTTAAGGTTATCATAATTATTAAAATCTTCTTCAATTGTATTGTATAAATCTGAAAGTATTGGATAATCAGTAGCTTTTTTATTCTTTAAATCTGATTCATAATCTATATTAAATTTTTTATAAGTTCTCTCTAATTCTATTTCTAAGACATCTATTAATTCATCTTTAAAATCTTCTTTATATGCCTTAAAAAAATCTCTTAAGAATGATATATGCTGACTTAAAATTGTCTTTTTACTAAAGGCACTTACAAAGTCATTTTGACTGTTTTCATCATTATAATTACTTTCATTACTATCGTTAAACATTTTAGGCTCTAATACATTTATGATGTATTCTCCTGTCATTAAATCTATAAAAGTACCTTTTAATTTTTCTGTTATTGTTTTATAGTCGACTAAGTCGGAGCGATTACTCGCCCTTTCTCGTCTAAGAACCGTACGTGAGCGTTTCCACTCATACGGCTCAAGCATTTCATCACTCTTTCGAGCGACACTCAAGATAAATTTGTTGGCAATGTTTATGGACATACGCCATGTTAGGCACTTCGTCCTTGCCACCTATGGATTTTCGAACTTTGAAGAATATTTCTCTATCGTCGCTAATTTCCATAGGCATTCCACAGTGATAGCAACATCCGCTTTGATTTTTCCAGACTAATTTGAACCGCCCAGATAATCTCTTCATACCATTATTAAATTTACGGTCATTAAAATACTGTGTATCGAAATACGGATTTGCATTCATTCGTACTTTTGTGTGACGGACTATTGGAATATGGTCTACCCTTAATAATTCTTTTGTATCAGTAGAGAATACCCAGTTACGGTTGCCCTTTTTATGCCAGTAATTTGTTGACACCCACCATTTTCCTTTATGTGGATGACGTCGTTTTGCCCATCTCCATAGTAATTCATAGAGTATATAGTCAGTGTGCGCAAATGCTTCACTGGCACATACAGACTGATGGTAATTTGTCCAGCCACGTATTTGTTGGTTCAGCTTTTCAATCAAGACTTCTTGTTTCCAAGCCTTTCCACGTTTTAAAATAGTTTCAGATAAACTTGCTACAAAGTTGTCCACTGATTTCTTCGATGGTTTTACTATAAGTTTTTCGTTCCATTTTCGGAACGTCCATCCGAGCATATCGAAGCCGTCATTGATGTGTGTTATTTTTGTCTTTTCCTCTGATAACTCCAATCCTCTTGTTTGTAAGAATTCCCGAATTAGTTCTTTTGCTTCTTCGGCAATTTCTTTTGTTGCCGCTGTAACTATAAAATCATCAGCGTAACGTACAAGATATACCTTGTTGGCGATTTGAAACCGATTATCTACTCTTCCTAATTTATTTGTATGGAATCTGTCTGATAGCGCTTTCTGCATACCATCAAGAGCCATATTTGCTAGTATTGGTGAGATAACTCCTCCTTGAGGAGTTCCATCATCTGTTGGGAACAACTCATTTTCAAATACAAATCCAGCTTTTAGGAATTGTTTCAATACCGATTTATCCATAGGAATATTTTCAATCAGCCACTCATGGCTGATGTAGTCGAAGCAAGCTTTTATATCTCCCTCTAATATCCATTTCGCACAATTTTCTCTTGATAGTGCTGTGAATATGTATTCACACGCATCTTGACAACAGCGATTTTTTCTGAATCCAAATGATTTCGTGTCTGCTGTCACCTCTGATACGGGGTCAAGTGCAAGTGCATACAATGCCTGCATTGCTCTGTCATACATACATGGAATACCTAGTGGTCGCTTTGCTTTCTTGCCTTTTTTCTCGATATATACTCGTCTTAGTGGCTTTGCTTTGTAGTTCTTGTCTGTAAGGGATAGCACTGCTTGCATTTTAGAAGCTGTGGTTGACCACAATTCTTTATCTACACCTGAAGTGTTTTTCCCTTTGTTGGTGGTCACTTTTCTAACCGCCAACGCTTTTGCATAGTACGAATGCGTTAATAAATACTGAAGTCTTTTTACTGTGTTCCATTTCTTTTCTTGAGTTGCCTTAGCAATCCTGATTTGTAGCCTATTAACTTCGTCTTCGGCTTTGTTCCAATCAATACTTTTCCATTGGAATTCTAGCTTTTCTTTGTCTGATAACTTCTCGGATTTCTCCGTCATTGAATGATTACCATTCATAGGTTTACCTCCATTTCTTGCTATGAAATACCATAAGATAAGTCTGCACTCTTTCGAGTTAGGGCAAATTTTGAACCCCTATGCTCCACCATTACAGCAGTGCCTTTCGCTTTTTATCTTCTTCCTTTACCCTCTATGCCATTTCTTCCTCTTACGAGGTCGATACCTTGCAATCAAGGAACATATATGGCTTACCAAGTTCCACATAGTAAATAATTGTGAATGTGTTAGGAGCTATCTTTAAGCCGGGAGGATTTGTGTCCATTTGTTGTAGAATCGCGAAAGTTTCCACAACCACCTCCACACCTTTTGGTGTAAGTGTATCAGCCTTATTTCACTTATTCCCTGTAACGACTCTTACAATAGTTCACTTTACGTTCTCCATAACATTCTTATCCTAACAGTACGTCTTACTTAGGCTATAAGATTTCCCATATTGTCCCACAAGCTTTCCACCCGAACGTTACCATTCACGCAGATTGTGGTAGGATTACCCCAAATGGATAGGGTAGCTGATGGCCAGCAATTTACTATGCGACTTCTTGTCGCACCTCATGCTCGGGATCTAAGCAAATTATTTTTTTATCCTTCATTCTCCAATTAACCATAATCAGCTTTAGAAGATAGCTTTTTCCTTCTCCTGCATTTCCTAAAATAACAATATTTGAATTAGTATGAGTTTTATTTCTTTTATCCAAATCAACTATTATACTTCCGCCAAATCTATCTTTTCCTATAAAAAAACCGTTCTTGTCTATTAAACCACTGTAGGAATAAGGAAATAAATTTGCCAAGCTTGATGATGGCATATGCCTTTCAAATTGAAGCCCTAATAAGTTTTTTCCGCATGGATTTACAGCCATAAAGCCTTCTCTCTGCCTTAAAAATAAATTGTCATAGGTAATCCCATCAAGCTTAATTATCATATCGTTTGTAATCTCGTTTAATTCCTCTTGGCTGTATGCTATAGCTTCAATAAATACAGAAACTTTAAACATTCTTTCATCTTTATTTTGGTTTAAATACTGTACTAAGTTCCTTGTTATTTCTAGTTGCTGGCTTGCTTTTGTTCTTGCAATAAATTTATTTTCTGTAGTATCTGAAATGTTTTTGTTAACACTGCTTTCTATTGAATTTTCATATTCTGCTACGGACATTTGATTACAGTAAACTTTTAAAGTAATATTGCTTTTCTCTCCAAACTTTCTTAATAGAGCTTTGCTGTCCGTATTTAAAGGGTAATTTCTTATTGCAAATACTCTTCTGTATGTGTTCCCGAACACATAATAAGAAGGAGAAAATTTTATTACACTGGGGCTTACCATATCAACAAAGTTTTTAATATATTCATGCTCTTTCTGTTCTTTAATTAAAGCCTTATCCTTCTTTTTAATTTTTAATATACTCATCATAACCCCCCTCAATTTTATATATCAAAATCTTTTACAACTTCACCGCTGAAATTCCTTTCCAAATACACTTGAAGCATATTTTTTAATATATCCTCATTACATTCTAGAATTGTAAACCCCCTGTTTTCTAAAACCTGTTCCACCTTTATAAACTGCTGTTGCAGCTTTTTATAATCTGCATTTTTAAATGGTATAATAAAATAAAATTCTCTGCTTGAACTTTTTGAAGTTTCAAGCTCTTTAAAATATTCTAGGTCTTTTTCTAATAATGTTCTGTAAATATCATCATCAGATTTATTCAATAGTTTTTCTATATAGTTTCTGTTATCTTCCAATCTCTCCACTTTATCAACTACCAAAAATTCAATATTCTGAGTAATATTACATACACTTTTCAACTGATAAATTTCATTTAATAGGAATTCATCAGTTAAAATATTTATATTTTTGGGTGTTAATCTAATATAATACTTGCTTCTTTCAGAACCAAATATTATATTATTTTCTATTCTTTGAATGTCTAAAAATTCCTGAACTGTCTTTTTTGCTTTTGCTTCACTTCTGCCTATACTGTTTTTATTTATGCTCTGTTTCTGCTTTGCAGTGTTCCTAGGTTTTATTGTTAAGAAACCCATTTACTCGCCCCCTTTTCTGCCCCAAAAATATTTTTGCTGTGAATCAACAAGATAATTAAAAGCTTTAAAGATTTCTTCCCATAGATTTGATGAATTTTCAAGTATTCTCATTTTAAATATAAAGAATAGAATAGGAACAGCTAGTAGGGTAAATCTGAAATTTTCTATTGAATACACAACAAAAACAACACTTAAAAGACTTCCTATTGCAAAATCACTGACCGTCAAGTAAAGAAATTGCTTTTTTTCTTTTAGATTTCCAGGATATATAAACATAAAACCTCCTTGTAAAATAAAAATAAGCAACTAATCTTTAAGATTAGTTACTTTGGTATCAAACTTGTAACTGAACTGGCTGAACTTGAAGCTGATGCAGCACTTCCTGCGGCACTGGCACCTCCTGAAAAACCTCCAGCAGAACCCATATTTCTAAATGCAAGAGAACTCATTCCTCCCATTTTTGAAGATTTAGGAGACATACCATAACGACCTGCAATTTTTTCTACTGATGCCGCTGCCATTATAACACCGATACCTAAAAACAGTTTTGTAGCATCATTGGCTATTAAGTTCATCCCTATATATAATAGAGCTATTTGTACCACGTTTGTTAGTGCCATTGCTACTGTAGTTTTACACCATTCAAAAAAACCATCTGTATTACCGCTAGGTATAGAGAATATATATAAATATCCTATTATGATTTGTGCCATGTATAATCCGCCACGTTTCATTATTTGTATTAAGCAGGTTATAACTGCAAATAATGCTACTATTCCAATTAAAAGAGTCCATATCAATCCAATACCAAGATTATTTAGGACAGTATTTAGAGTCGATAATTTAGTATTATAATCAGGTGTTGATACAATTTGAGATACATAAGTGTTAATTGTATTACTTAAATCGTAAAGAGCTATAGCACCTACACGTATAAATGTATAGGCGACAATAGCTTTAATGATGTTTATAATAAGCAAATGAACGTTTATACAGTCACTTTCTAAGTAATCGATATAAACATTAGCAATGGCAAAAAGAATTCCTACAGCAAGGAGTATAAGCCCTATAAAGTCAAATAGGGCTAGAATATTAGTTACTAAATTGTTGCTAAAAAGATCAATTGAGGCATTAGTCATATATGTTAATACTTTTCCTGCCATACCAATAATTTGATCTTTAAGATAAGTAAAGACTATATCCATCATAAAGAATCACCTGTCTTTTTTTTATATTATTATCCAATCAGAGCCCAACCCCATACTGGGAATGTAGTTACAAGTGTAATTCCTGCAACCATTAAAATTATTCCTAAAAGCTCTATTTCTACACCACGTTTGTAAGACGCTACCGCTTTAGCTATTAGAACGCATAAAATAGCAACAAGAACAACGTCTATGACAGGTACAACAACTGTATTAACTATAGGTTTAATTTGGTTTATAACATTGTCTTTAGCTTGATTTAAGGCACCGTTTGCATCTGCATAAGCAAATTGTGTTCCTGCTGTAATAAAAGCTCCTGCACCTGCTGTAATCATTGGTAATTTTTTTAATAAATTTTTAATTTTCATTTTAAAATCCTCCTAAAATTTAAATAATTTTTTAATATAAAAAAACTGCATTGATTATCCTTTAATCAACACAGTTTTCATACTTTATTATTAATAACTTTTTGGTACTGCATAGGTAATTTTACCTCTACTTTCATCAAAGACATATTTATTATATTTAGTTTTTGCTTATATTTCATGGCTCCATCACCTTCTTTATTTCCACCCTAAAAGCCTCTTTTCCAGTTCATCATAGTCATAGGAACGCTGCTCGTAGTCGTTAAAACAGGTCTTAGGAAATCTCTCATTAGCCTTATTGTCATAGTTTCCTTCAATGACTTTTAAATAATTACTTTGCAGCAGTACCCAATCAAAATTACACTTCCAATCACCTTTTCTCCCTGTGAGAAAATCACTTCTTTCAAGCTTTTTAAAGTACTCTTCTACAGCTCCCATATTGAATTTTACTAGCTTCCAAAAGGACTTAATGAGCTTATCCCTTCTACTAGTTCTTCCTCTGACTTTAGGCAGTGATACACAGATTTCATTAAACAGACTTATTATTTTTTCATTGGACACATTCTCTGAGGAAGCATTTTTATACACATTATCCACAGGTAAAGTTTCTTCTCTATGCTCTGTATATATTTTTTTATTTTCTTTTTTATTTTTGTTTTCTTTTTGTCCCCGTGACGTGGACGCATCGTCATACGTATCGTGGTACACACCGTTATACGTTCCGTCATACGTTTTGTCCACGCCTCGTGTTTCCTGTAATTCTGCACTCTTAGAATATTTTCTTTCCATAAAATCATCAATTAATTTTCTTATAGAGCTGTTATTTATAGACTGTTCAACATATTCAAGCAGTGAAATATCTTCTATAAGCTCCAGTTCCTTATTTATTAGATCCATAATTGGTTTACCTGAATTAACGAGATTGTATTTACCCCAATTCTTAATTGCAATTTCACTTGTTTCTTCATTGTACTCAATTAATGAGTGATGACTTATAAAACGGTTTAAAAGGCTCTTTACAGATTCATAGGAATAACCTAACTCAAAGGTCATAAGCTTTATAGGAAGCTTATAAACTCCAATTTGTCTTGTATGCGGATTAGTAAGAAGATATAAATAAAAGAATTTATCTTCCGGAGTAAATTTCTCCATAACCTTTGCATCCTCCCAAAAGCTAGTATATACATGTCTATATTTAGCCATTTAAATTCCTCCTTCCCTAAAATTTAATCATCTTCAAGATCTGATTTACTTATGCCTGAAATATCAAAGGCATTTGACTTCTTATTATTAACTTGATATTCTTCCAGGTACTTATAAACTAATTCTCTCACCTCCTTCTCAAGACCTGATTTATTTAAAACATTACTATCTTTATGATAATAATAAAATCTCACTGCTTCACAAATATAATCAGTTTTCTTTGTTCCACTACTGCTTACTTCATCAAGAATTTTAATTACATCTGAATTCTTCTTTGAAAAAGTAACTAAAACTGAATTTCCTATTTCCTTTTTAATAACAATCACCTTCCAAAGACTTATATAAATTTCATATAAGCTTTATATAAATTCCTATAACCTTAACTTGAAAGTTATATATATTTCCTATAATGTTTATATACATTTGCTTTAAAATTACTCTCAACTTATATAACATTTATATAAATTATTTTACTAGTCCGACTTAAGGAATATAACGATCATACCATATTATTCTATATAATCCATTATTACATATAAAACCAACAAGTTGTTATTTAGATATACTTAGCAAAGGCGATCTTAAAAAGCCCTTCTACTGATGCCCATTGAGGATCTTCCTGTATCTCCACATTTTCTATCTCATTCTTAAGCTCTTCCTTAATATTTAAACATGTACCTCCAACTACTATGGGCTGCAATAGATCAAGTGATATCCTTCTTTTAGTAATTTTTCTTATAACATCATTTACTATATATTTGTGTATTCTATTTCTTATGATTTCTCTGCTTTCTTCCATATCTGAATTATTAATTCTTAATACCTTATTCTTAAGTGACTGCTCTGCCTGTTCAAATGTAACTGACTTTCCTTTAAGTAGTATTTCTAAATCTTCTTTTATATCCTGAACTAACTTATTTGATCCTGTCATTTCTGTAAATCTGCTTTCCGGTACGGTTGCTCCATTTACATATTTACAGAACTGCATATTAAGTCCTCCAATATCTATAAGACCTACTTCACAGTTATTGAATCTTTCCTTATCAAGATAAAGCACTCCTGAACCTTCACTCTTTATTGTCATATCTTCAATACTAAATAAGAATTCTTCATTATTCACCTTGATATTTATTTCATTATGATTATTCATAATAAAATTCTTATATTCTTCTTTGTATTCTACAGATTTTAAAAGATTTAAAGGACAGGCAATGACCATATATATTTCTGCTTTTTCTTTAGGTTGTATATATCTAGTTATTGCTGTATAAATACATAATTTATGAAGTAGTGTAGCTTTATTGGTATCCTCCACCCCATCTACGTTGCCCTGTTCTCCTATAATAAATTTACTATCATCGTATTCTACACTAAAGGAGTTTCCCGCTAATTCAACATCACCATCATTCAGATTATACAGTTTACTTCTAAAGCTTACTCTTTTACCTTCCAGTAGACTATCCTGTTCATTCATGCCTACAGCCTTGGTTAAAAACTTTCCTGAATCTATGCTTATAATTACTTTGCACACCTTAACCCATCCTTTCTTTTATAAAAAATAAACACCGACTTCAATAATGGAAAGGCTTCCGTTTGTTTGTAACGGAAAAGGTGTCCATTATTGAAGTCGGTCTAAAATATATTCTTTTTAATTTCATGCTTGTTCACCTTTAATTTTAATATGGTATTGATGTATATTTTAAAGGTAAATCCTTACTAATGCCGCCTCTTGTTTTATCAAACATTAATTCCCCTGTTTCTTTGTTAGTAATATATGACTGTCTATTTGCTTTAATAAATGCTAGTGTACTCATTGTTTCATAGGGCATTAATGGTCTGTCCCTATAGATATAATGCCCTTCATCTTCATACTTTCTTGACGCTCTTTTCTCCATATTTTTTAATTTACGGTTTCCCTTCTCAATTACATATTCCTCTGAATACTCTGCTTTTAATATTTTGCTTACATACTGTTTACTGACCTTAAGTTCTTCTGCTACTTCAATAGTTGATTTCCCTAAGTTAAAAAATAAATTATATATATCACCTTTTTTACTCATTTAATTTAATCCTCCATTCATATTTATTAATACTTTTCTATGCTCTTTTAAAATCCTTAAAGCACTCCTGTGTATACTTCTATCCTTACCAGTATCTTTAGGTATAACATATTCCAATGCTTTTATCTGCCGGTCAATTCTTTTTAAATCATTTCCAAGAATAATTCTAATAGGCATTTAATTTCTCTCCTTCTTTTATTTTGGTTGACTTTTTGTTTAATTTTAAACGCAGTTGAACCCCAGCTTAATATCTATTTTTAAGCCAGTAATTATCACAATTTATTTGTCTTCTTCATAGTTTTTTACAACCTTATAGGATCTTTTAGAAATAGTTACTACATTTTTTAAACTTGTTCTCTTGTTAAATGAAATCCTATTAAATTTAATATCATCAGTTGCAATTTCCATTGTTTCTTTAAATTCTTCATCCGTCATTTTAATTTCACAGGTTTCTATAAGTTTTCGTATCAAACCTATCACCCCAATCTAAAGTATTCTTTTTTCTTGTGATATTTTTTTAAGCCAAATACTAAGTAATTTTCTATTTATGAGAAATTTAGTTCCAACTTTAAAACATGGAAAATCTGAATTATTACTATGAGCCAATTTCATTAATTTATCTCTTCCTATACCTGTAAGATTTGCACATTCTGCTATTGTCAATGTAGCTTTAGGTTTCTCATAACTTTCTTGAATACTTTCCTTAATTATGTTTTTTAATTCTGATGATGTAATTTCCATAATTAATCCCCCTTGTCAGCTTATTATTAAATTTATATACTTAACTATAATGTAATTTTTGTATATAATTAGATTGTAGATTGTATACCATACAAATCTTATTTTATATTTTGAGTTCCTGGGGTTTCAGAACAATATGTTCTATTAATGATTAAAAAAATATCTTCTGGTGGTGCATCATATAACTTACCCATCTCTGATATTAATTTAGTACTTGGTGTTCTTCTTCCATTTTCAAGCATGTTTAAATAATCCTTACTTATACCAAGTAACTTAGCTGCTTCATATTGTTTTAAACCAATATTTTTACGAAATTCTTTTAATGAACTCAATCTTTTCACCTCCGTACAATATGTTCGTTTATTAATTTTATTATACAGAACATTTTGTTCGCTGTCAATATATTTTAGTACATTTTGTTCGTTTTGTTTTTTAATTCAGAACATATTGTTATAATATAGCTAGGAGTGATATTATGAATAATAGAATTAGGGAATTAAGAAAGAAAAAGGGATTAACACAGGTTGATTTAGCAAAACTTCTTAATGTTTCTGACAGAACTATTGGATTTTATGAAAATGAACAACGCGACCCCGATACTACTACATTGAAAAAACTCGCTGATTTTTTTGATGTTACCATAGATTATTTGCTTGGTAGAACAGACACAAATGATACTAATAAAGAAATAAATAAAACTAATTCTATGCCAGATATTCCTGCAAAATTTACTGATGCAAATCTAGCTAGAGAATATGTTTCTAAGCATCAAATATTTGGAGCAAACGGATTTGAGCCAAATAAAATGTCAGATGATGAGATATTAGAATTTGCTAATGCACTGCTTGAACAAATGGAGTTACTGAGCTATAAATATAAAAAATAAATTTACAATAGCCTTTAAAGGAGGGATAATTATAAAATACAAAAATAATAACTATTCCCTTATCTCTATGAAATGGATTGATGAAATTATACTTGGACTTACTGATACATATGGTACTAATAATCCTTATGAATTATGTAGAGTATTAAATATATTAATAATAAAAGTAAATCCATTTAATCGATTATTAAACGGTGAACCATCTTTGTATATAAGAAATTTGTTTGAAATAGGTAGAGAAGCGATTATTATAATGAATAATTTACATTATTCATATGAAAAATTTTATATAATGCATGAATTAGGGCATGCTATATTACATCCTAATATTATAAATTCTTGGAATGAAAACCTTGCAAATATTGGCAAGCTAGAAAAACAAGCTAACTATTTTGCCTTTAAATTAAGCAAGCTAAAATTTGATCCAATCAGCATGAAAAATTTCACAATAGAGCAAATAGCCAGTTGTTTAAAAGTTCCTGAAAAGGCTTTAAAGCAACTGGTTAATATATAACCTTAAATAGAACATACGTTTGTAAAAGGAGGCAAAATATATGGCAAAAAAAGTTAATTACTCTAAAAATGGTCAAGATTATTTTAGAGTAACCGCATCTGTTGGAAGAGACATTAATGGAAAACTAATCAGAAAAGAATTTTATGGCAAAAATAAAAAAGATGCAGAAGAAAAGAGAGATGAGTATATCAATAACATTAAAAATGGGTTAAATTTAAATTTTGATAAAGTTTATTTCGGTGATCTTATGCATACATGGTTATTTGAAGTTACAAAGGTAAAAGTTAAGCCTTCAAGTTTTGAAAGATATGAAAGTATATTTAGAAATTATGTACAAGGCAGTATCTTGTATAATATAAAAATAAATAATATAAAACAATTGGAGATACAAAGATATTATAATGATTTATATAAAAATGGTAAAAGTAGCAACACAATTAAATTTTTAAACAAACTCTTAAAATCATTTTTTTCATATGCCGTTGAAGAAGGTTACATTATGAAAAATCCTTGCAATAGTAAATTAATAATTCCTGGTTTTGAAAATAATATAAAAAAAGAAGTTGAAATATTTAATGAAGATGAAATAAATGTGTTAAAAAAGGCTTTACAAGGTCATAGACTTAAATGTTTAATATTATTAGCCTTAGGAACTGGTTTAAGGCAAGGTGAGCTTCTAGCGCTAACATGGGACGATATTGACTTTAATAATAGAGAAATTAAAGTTGAAAAAACAATTAAGAGAGTAAAGATCTTTAATACTGATGGTAATAGTGAAGGACATAAAATTTTAATCCAATCCCCCAAATCTCAAACAAGTAATAGAATTGTACCTATACCTTCAGACCTAATAAAAATAATTAAATCTCATAAGTTAAGGCAAGATGAAGAAAAATTAAAAGCTGGTGATTCTTATAAAAATAATAATCTTATATTTGCTACTGCAACTGGTAATCCAATAAGCGCTAAAAATTTATTTATGAGCTATAAAAACTTATTAATTAAAGCTAAAATTGAGCATAAAAAATTTCATGCTTTAAGGCACACATATGCCACTAAATTGTTTGAAGTTAACGTACCTCTTAAAACTGTTCAAACTTTATTAGGTCATAGTGATATATCAATTACAGCAGATATATATACTCATGTAATGCCAAAAGAAAAAATTACTGCTGTAGAAAAATTAAACTCTTTATTCAAGTAATGTGTTGGAAAAATTTTTTACTTTTCTAGTGTGGGAAAAGTGTGGGAAAATAAAAAATAAGCAAGTCTACAAGCTCTGTAAACCCGCTTATTTCAAGCTTTGGTAGCCCCAACGGGAATCGAACCCGTGATTCCGCCTTGAGAGGGCGATGTCTTAACCGCTTGACCATGAGGCCCTATTATAATATTTATATGACATGGAACCAAGACCCCATGTCATAATTAAATAACATTATTTTTAAAATGTATTTCCGATATGTCGTCACACTTAAAAGTCACACCCGCACTATAGCAGGTGGGTTTTTCTCAATTTGCTTCTATCTACTTTCAATTAAAAAAAGTTCCATATCTACAAATAATCTCTCGAAAATCCCTTTTTGATTATGTCGGTTGAACATATAAGCTTCACGGGCACATCAGAATTAACTACGTGTATTATTATATCATTTTTTATTTCAGTTTCAAATTTTTATTTAATGAATTTACGTCATTTTTATAATTTAAATGCATAATATCTTAATTTTACTCTCTTAAGCTTTCATTTGCTTAGTTATAGAATATCAAGGAATTTACTTAGTAAAATTTTTCTTTTTTCAAATACCTAAAGCTTTAAATCATCTATGACATTTTCTATATCAACCACTTTGTCACTTTCATAAAATATAGCAATTATTTCACTGCATTGCTCCTCATCATCAAAGTCATAGCTGATAAATTGAATGCCTATATTAAATTCTTTCATACAATCTTCAAGTATATCCCCTATATTATCTATTACTATATCATTTAGATAGGGCTTAAAGAATTCTCCATACCATACTTCTCCTTCTTCCTCTTCTTCACATTCATCATTAGCGTAGGCTCTTGCTGCTTCAATTTCGGAATCATCAAAATCATAATAGAATCTTAAGGTGTAAACTTCTTCTCTATACTTTATCTCTTCTATATCCTCTATTTGATTTTCCTCTAAAAATTTTATTATATTTTGTTTATCCATGCTAAAAACCTCCAAAAAAAAATTTTTAATATTTATAAGCTTTTTTGGTTAAATCTAATATAAAAGTTTATTCTGTAATTATAATATCACAGAAATATATAAATTATTATTGTATATATAAATTTTTTATGTATGAATATGTATTATTAAGCTATTTTAAACTTTTTGCGTTTTAACTAAGCAATTTTTATTTTTATAACTTAACATATAATCAATTTGTTAAGTTAATAATAGCTTCATTAGGAGGTATAATATATGATTGTAAACATGATAGGAGTACCCTTATTTTATGGTTCAGATAGGAAAGGTGTAGATTTTGCTCCAGATAAATTGAGAGAAAATAAAATAATAGATGTAATTCACAATGATCATCACGAAATATATGACTGTGGAAACATTTTTGTTCCTCAGATTAATGAAGATAATAAATATTCTTCTAATTCTAAATTGAAGTATTTAAAACCAATTATAGATGTTAATACCAATTTAGCTCATGAAGTATATAGTTCCTTTACTGCTGGTAGTTTTCCCTTTGTAGTTGGTGGAGATCATTCCTTAGGTCTTGGAAGCATATCCGGAGCAAGTAAATATTATAAAAATCTTGCGGTGATATGGGTGGATGCACATACTGATATAAATACTGATCAAACTTCTGAATCTGGAAACGTACATGGTATGCCTCTAGCTGCAGCCATGGGAATAGGTCCAGCTTCTTTAACAGACTTATATTTCAAAGGTACAAAAGTAAATCCTGAAAATGTATTTATCATAGGAGCCAGATCTATTGATAAAGGTGAATTTAGTTTAATTGAAGAGAGAGGACTTACTGTATATTCAACTGGGGATATAAAAAATAAAGGCATAGAATCAATTCTTAGGGAAATTCATCATAAGCTCATAGAACGTAATGTAGATGCAGTTCATCTAAGCTTTGATATAGATTGCCTTGATCCCTCAATGGTACCAGGAACCGGTACACCTGTTATGAATGGTATGTCCGTAGATGATGCAAAATTTTTATTAAAATATCTTATGGATACAAGACTTATAAAATCCATGGATTTAGTTGAATTAAATACTTTACTGGATAAAAATAATTCCACTACAAAGCTGGTTCTAGATCTGGTGGACTGGACTTTCAAAAATTTGAATTGATACTGATAAGCTATGTATGACTAATATTAAATTTATTAAATAAGGCTAAAGCAAACACCCTGTATTAGCGTAAGCCTAGCCTTATTTAAAATTTAGTATGCACTGTATAGCTTATGTTTAATTGACTGAACTACTTGTTCAATTAAAAATTATAGTAAAGCTACAAATTTTTCTACAAATTCATCTGCTTCTTTAAATTCTTTTTCATCTGGAACAAATTTAAATCTTAATCCACCCTCTACAGTTTTAAACTTAAGAGTTTTTAATCTTTCAGTAAGCATTGGAACACCTTCTCCACTCCAACCAAAAGATCCAAAAGCGCCTGCTGCTTTACCTCTATTAGTTATAGCGGAAACATGTGAAAGTACATCCCAGGATGGCTTTACAGCATCTTGATTTATTGTAGGGGAACCAATTAAAATACCACTTGCTTTTTCAATAAGTTCATTTATTTCACCAGGGTCTGTAGTTGTAATTTCATGCACTTCTGCTTTTATACCTTTTTTACTTATAGCTTCAGCTAAGTAATTTGCCACACGTCCTGTATTTCCATAAGCAGTTATGTAAAGTACTTGTACATTTTTCTCACTAATTGGTTCTATTTTTGCCCATTCTCTGTAAAGATTAATATATTTATCTACATCTTTAATATGAACAGGTCCATGACTTGGTGCAACTATATCCAGTTTTAAATCCTTTATTTTATCCAGACCTGCATTAACAAATCTCTTAAATGGTGACATAATTACATCAAAATAATACTTCATTTCCTCAAAATACTCTTCATTACAGGTATCATCAGTTACATCACAAGTAGGGCAATAATGACAACCCATTACATCACAGGTAAACAATGTAGAGGCTGCTTCATCATAGGTAAACATTGTATCTGGCCAATGTAAATTTGGTGCAGATATAAATTTCAAGTCAGTTTTTCCAAGACTAAGATTCCCAAGTGCTAATGCATCTTCGTTTTTGAAATCTTTATTTACAATTTCTTTTGCATAGTTTATAGCAGCTTTTGTAGCTACTACTGTTGCATCTGGATATTCTTCTATAAGTCTAAAAAGTGAACCACTATGATCAAGTTCTGTATGCTGAACAATTATGTAATCAACTTTTCTTTCACCTATAACTTCTTTTATATTAGCTAAGAATTCATCATAAAAACCATTTTTTACACTATCAATTACAGCCACTTTTTCATCGTCAATTAAATAAGAATTATAAGTACTTCCCTTTTTAGTATTCATTATAATATCAAATACTCTCAATTTCTCATCTTTTACTCCAACCCAATGGATATTGTCTTTTAATTTTATTGCACTCATTTGTGTACCTCCTGTAAGTTTTTATTTTAGGCATATAAAAATAAATAGTAAGTCAAAGATGCGAGCATACTGACTAGTTATATATTTGAATGTGCCTTATACAAATATATAACTTTTATTAAACTATCTTCCTTAGTGTTAATTTTACCACACCTACGTAATATTTCAAACTCATATGTTAATTTTTTAACTTTCCATAGATTGGCTTAGAGTTAGCACTGCTTCCTCTAAACATTGATATAACTAATTTAACATTTCTATATTCATGTATAAAATATTATAAAAACAATTAATTATCATATACAAATTTGATAACTATATATTGTTTATTCTCTATACTGTGAACAAAAATAATTATTATATGCTATTATTTTAAAATCACTAATCCAAAAGCTGCGAAGGCTTTTTATTGTAAAAAATATATTCCAAATGTAATGCTCTTGTAAGTGCTACATATAATATTTTTTTATCAAGCTCATTATTTTTGTAATTTTCTTCATTACAATTATATATAACACTGCAGTCAAATTCCAATCCTTTAGTCATATAAGATGGAATAATTATTTTTTCTAAATTTACATTTTTATCTGTATCCCTTACTATATCCCAGCTGTAGCTGCTGTATTTCTTTAAAAATCCATTTATCTTTTTACATTCCTCATAGGTTCTGCCAATGACAGCTACATTACTTTTACCAGTTTTCTCACAATAATCCACTATCTTATCAAGTTCACAGGCAAAAGACTTATTACTTTCAAACTCTTTAAGTTCAGGCTCATCCCCATGCCTCAATACTGGCTTTGCAGGCTTTAGACTATTTTCTTGCTTTACTAATATTTTGTTGGCAAAATCTATAATCTCTACTGTAGAACGATAACTTTGGGTTAATTGCACATAATTACCTTCCCCCGAGAAAGCATTATCAATGAGCTTTTCCCACTTCTCTATACCCTTATAATAGTAAATTCCCTGCCCTACATCTCCAACTATAGTGTAAGAATTATTTCTTGCCATATCTTTAATTACACAGTATTGAAAAAAACTATAATCTTGTGCCTCATCCATGACTATATGCTTAAACATGAATTTTTCTTCAACACCTTCAATTTTAAATTTCAAATAAATCATGGCAGCTAAATCATCACTGTCCACAATAGCATTTTCCTTGTTATCTTCCAATTCACTTTTCATATAATCATATAGTTTTTTTGACATCCTGTCTCCTACAATTTCATTAAACATAGCTTTGTTATTAAAAAGCTTATGAAGAAGCTCTTTCGTGTCCTTATGTTTCCACTTTTCAAAATATTCTTCTATATTATTTTTAGCAAGTTTTAAAATACGTTTTTTACTCTCATCTCTCTCGTCATAGAGCTGTATTATTTTTTTTCTTCTTTCAGGGCCATCTTCCATAACTCTTTTTATTCTAGCTATATTATATTCATAATTAAAGGCTACTTTTTCTATTATTTCTCCAATTCTGTCACTAAATTTAATAGTAAAATATCTTTTTATCTCATCTTTTCGTCTGTCTATAGGTAGATGTTTCATATCCTTTATAAAAAGTCTTTTTATATCCTCTGCATTAAATAAAATATATTTATCAACTTTTATATCTTCAATCTCTGCATCTCTTGCTTCTATATAAGCTACATAATCATCAATGATAGATTTGTACAGCATTGATCCTTTAAGACTGCTGCTTTGTGTTATAAGATTATTATTTTCATTTTTTCCTTCTAAAACTACAGCTAGCTTTTTATCCTTTGTAAACACTTTCCCCTTTAATTGAAGAATTTCCATTGCCAGCTCTTCAAAGGTTTTCTGCTTAACTTTATTAATACCAAGACTTGGCAGAACCATAGAGATGTAATCTAAAAATAATTTATTTGGCGCAATAACCAAAATATCATCACCACTTAAGGTTTTATTATATTTATATAAAAGATATGCCAGTCTATGCAGTGCAATAGTAGTCTTTCCTGAGCCAGCAGATCCCTGAACTATAAGGGGTATATTTTTACTTGCTCTTATAATATCATTCTGCTCTTTTTGTATGGTGGCTACTACATCTTTCAGCTTGCTGCTTACACTTTCTTCAAGATTTATTTTCAAAAATTCATCTACCAGAGAATTATCTTCGCCACTTGATTTTAATATTATCTCATTTATTCCCTCATCAAAAGCATCTTTAAGCGTTGAATCTCTAATTAGAAATTTACGTTTTAAATTTAAACTTCCATCCACAAACCCATCTGGTATTTCATAGGAAGTTTCTCCCTGAGTACCACTGTAATATAAATCAGCAATAGGCGCTCTCCAATCAATTACAATTTCATCTCCGGTTTTACTATCACCAAGACCAAATTTACCTATGTAATAGCTTTCATTATCTCTGTATTTTTCTCTAAAATCTATTCTTGCAAAATAAGGTTGATCCTTCGCCTCTATATATTTTTGCAGATTTTTATGAGTTATATTATATAATTTTTGAGCTGTTTCAAGTTCTTCATTATATCTGCCCTTAGCTTGTTTTCTCAGCTCAGTAATTTTACTCTGAAGATTTAAATCATTTTTATTTATTATATTTATCTCATCATCAATCCAATGTTTCGTATTATAAAGCTTATCTTCTTCAAATTTAAATTTCTCTTTGTCTATTGCCAAAATTAACACCTCACTTAAAAGTTTAGGCATATGAATATCAATGAATCTTACTCAGTGGGAGTTTGTACTCCCACTGAGTTTAGATGAATTATCCATGAACGTGTCGCTGTTATCTCCACCTTGCAGCAGTGGAGTGTTGCAGCAACTAGTTATCGGATAAATAGGATTCAAAATATACTAGCGTACTGACTAGTTATTTATTTGAATATGCCTTCTATGCAAAATAAAATTATATCTCTACTAGTTAATTTAATCAATAGCACTATTTTAAGTTTTTACTGCATATAATTTTATTGTGACTACATTATTCCGAGGAGGTAGTTTTACTATGAAAATCCTAATTACAGGAGCTGAAAATCCCTTATCTAATTATATTGAAAATAGATTTAAAGGCACAAATGAAATATATAGCTTTACAAGAAATGAACTAGACATTTCAGATAAAAACTTAACTTATGAAATTATAACGGATAATAAACCCGATATCTTAATTCATCTTGATTCCATGAGCAATATTGACATTTGCGAGCATGACGAATCCCTTGCCTACACTATAAATACTATAGGCACTCTAAATGTGGCTTACCCCTGCAGCATATTAAATATACCAATAATTTTTCTGTCCACTTCCTACGTGTACGATGGTAATAAAAACTCTCCTTATTTTGAAACTGATAAATGTTCTCCAGTAAATATATATGGTAAGACAAAACTTGCTGGAGAAAAACTAATTAGAACACTGTGCAAAAAATATTTTATTGTGAGAACTGGTTGGATATTTGGCGAAGAAAATTGTTTTGTAAACAAGGTACTCAATAATAGCAATGTATCCATGTTTGTATGCAGTACTGAAACTGGTAATCCTACATACGTAGAGGATTTATGCAGGGTAATTGAAAAGATGTTTAATTCTAATTTATATGGAATATACAATTGTGGAAACCCCTCAAGTACAACTAAATCTGCCTGGGTAAAGAAGATTTTTAACTATGCTGGCATAGAAAGGCGTATACTTGAAATGCCAGAAAACTTTTTAAGAAATACTGCAATAAGACCAAAGAACTCTTCTTTAAATATATCTCTCATAAAAAACTGTTTTGATATAGAACTTCCTAACTGGGAAAGTAGACTTTCAGAGTATATAAATGATAAATTAAAAAACCAGTAATTTTACTGGTTTTTTTAGGCATCTAAAATAAATAACAATTTAATGTAATTATTTTTTTGAAGATCCCCAAGCTTATATATAACTTTCTAAACCTCTTATGGATATTTCTCCAGATATTAAATTTTCCACCTTGCCATCTTCATATTTAACAATAAGTTCACCTTTGTTATTTATATCAAGTACCTTTGCCCTTATAGAATTTTCTCTCTTAATAACTCTAATCTCCCTATCAATTAAAATTGAATTTTCTCTGCAAATGGCTATAGTTTCTTCTATATCTTCTTTTTCCACAAAAGCCTTATATAATGGTTCAAAATTATTTAATATTCTTGCTACAATTTCTTTTCTACTTATTCTTTTACCAATTTCTATTTTTGCAGAAGTAGCAGTTTCTCTTACTTCCTCTGTAAAATCATCTTTATCCAAATTTACATTTATTCCTATACCCATTACTATAAAATTTACTTTTGTTAATTCAGCACTCATTTCAGTGAGTATTCCACAAAGCTTTTTTTTATTCAAAAGTATATCATTGGGCCATTTTATTAATGTTTCTATTTTCATTTCTCTAAAAGCTTTATTTATAGCCGCTGCACCTATTTGTGTCACCATAGATACCTTTAGAGGATTAATATCTGGCTTTAAAATAATAGACATCCATATTCCTTTTCTATTTGGAGATATAAAGTTTCTTCCGAGTCTCCCCTTACCCATGGTCTGTTCCTCAGCTATTACAACAGTGCCATCTTCATCTAATAAGGAAGCTAATTCTTTAGCTTTAGAATTAGTAGAGTCAATACTATCAAAGTGAATAATTTTTCTACCTATAAATTTAGTACTTAAACCATCATATATTTCCTCATAAGTTAATATATCTGGGGAATCCAGCAATCTATAACCTTTTTTAGATACCGATTCAATTTCATAGCCTTCTATTTTTAATTGATTCATGTATTTCCATATGGCAGTACGACTAACACCAAATCTTTCACTGATTTCCTGCCCTGATATAAAATCTTTAGTATTTTCTTTTAAAAGTCTTAATATTTCATCTTTCAAAGCTTGTTTCCTCCCTGCTTTTCTTTAGCTTACCTGGTAATTTTAAATTTTATATTTATGATCATCAATGAATCTTATTTAGTGGGAGTTTGTATTCCCACTAAATTTAGATGAATTATCCAGGAACGTGTCGCTGTTATCTCCACCTACTTGTAGAAAAGCAGACAAAACAAAATTTATTTTGTATTTGGTCGCTTTCACAGAGTGCGGTGGAGTGTTACAGCCACTAGTTATCGGATAAAAATAAATATAGCAGCCATAACCCATTGTTTACCTATCTTTTAATTATTGACAATATGCTGATTTATACAACATTTAGTAACTATAATCTAAATTTATCTACCTATATGCCATTGCCTACTAATATTCATTATAAATTTTATTATTCCATATTTCTACATAAAATTCTTTTAACCTAATTTTAAATTGTGTAGGTTGTAATAAATTATGTTCATTCTAAAATATTTATTTCATGCAAATCTTTATTTAATTGTTATGATTAAATGTAAAATTTTAATTGCAACTCAATATATTAAATAAGCAATATTTTTGTATATTTCAGTTATTACAACTGTCAATACAGCTTAACAATTTAAAAACCATATTGCGAAATTTAAAACCGCCGCAAAGGAAACCCCTGCTATGTATGGTATCATAAGAAGCCCTGAAAATCTGTCATATTTAAAAAATTCAAAGGTAGTTGACATTATAAATATAAATAAAATTAATAATTCCACAAAAGCAAGTCCATATAATCTCAATCTAAAAAACAAGATTGCCCATAAAAAATTGAATAAAAGCTGAAAAACGTAAAACAATAAAGCTTTTCTTATATTTTTACCCTGTTTACCTGTTTCCCATATTCTATAGGCAGCCAGTCCCATTAATAAATATAAAATAGGCCATACTATTGGAAACACATAGGCTGGCGGTGCAATTATTGGCTTTTTTAAAACCTCATAACTACTGGAATTTACACCCCCTAAAAAAGCACTTAATGCTCCTACTGCTTCTGCAATAATAATACTAAAAAAAGCTTTGAATATTTCGCTCTTATCATTAACTTTAAATATATTAACCATAAATTCCCTCCAGAGATTGTATTATAATAATATTATAGTTAATATTAATTAGTATTATGATTGAAATAACAAATTCTGCTTTTACATCAATGAATGTTACTCAGTGGGAGTTTGTACTCCCACTGAGTTTAGATGAATTATCCAGAAATGTGTCGCTGTTATCTCCACCTTGTAGCAGGTGGAGTGTTACAGCGACTAGTTATCGGATAAACATACTATTTTCCCCCATAGAATATATAGTCAGTTTATGAAGGGGCCTTGTGCAAGCTATATATAATAATTTTTTGTCTAATTCTGTTGAGTAAACACTGACAGCAGCATTGTATATTATAACTCCATCAAATTCTAAACCCTTTGCCATATAAGATGATACAATAACAGTACCACTTTTCACTTCTCTATTATTTTCATCTAATAGTTTTACATCCATAATTTTCTTCAAACTTTCATAAGCTTTACACTTTTCCCCTTCGGTTTTACATACAACAGCTATAGATTTATAGCCCTGCTTATAATAATTAGCAGCAGTAATTTTAATTCCCTCATTAACTTCTTCTAAACTATTCTTCACTATAATCTCTGGTTTTTCCTCATGCCTTTCAAAGGCATTTAAATATTCATTACTATTTAAAAGCTTTTTAGCAAATGAATTTATTTCAAAAGAAGATCTATAACCTTTCTTCAAAAATAGCTTTAAAGATCTTTTCTTATTTAATATATTTTCAATTTCATCATAAATATCCTTATACTTATTCTTTTCAATAGATTGATTTATGTCTCCAAGTACAGTAAATCTTGCTGTCCTGAATAATATACTAAATATCTTATAGTGAATTGGATAATAGTCCTGAGCTTCATCTATAACTACCTGCTTCATTTCCTTAAATTCTTCACTGCCTTCAACTTTTAGCTTAATATATAAAAGAGGTGCTGAATCCTCAAAGGAGATAAAACCCTTGCTTAAATTATCAATAGTTTCGGCTATTATTTCTTCAATGTTTTCAGGCAGTTTTAAACCCTTTGCCAGTTTAAAAAATAAGCCCTTTTTAAAAAATAAACTTTTATATACCTGAAAATAAGATATGTCCGTAAAGCTTCTCAGCTTTTTCATAAACACATTTGCTTCTTTTATGGCTAAAAGTCTGCTAAAGGACTTTTCTTCAAACTCATGACCATAACTATTTTTAACTATATTTTCTATTTTACCAAGCCTTTTTCTTCTCATAGGATGAACCTTATGCAATATAATATTTTCAATTCGCTTAAGTCTTTTTGTCATAGGCATATTAATCTTATTATTTAGAAATAAATTTTTTAGCTGTCCTTTCGTTTCAATAATTTTACCATCATAATATATATCCTGAAAGTAAATAAGCTTATGCTCATAATAATCTAACAATCTATCTAATAATTTTACAAATTCTAAAGAGCTCTTAAACTCAATACTTTTAACCTTTTGGCTGCTTTTTACTGACTGCTGATTATTTATTATAAATTCTAAAGCATTATTTCTATTCTCAATTTTTAATGTATTATTGTTTATGACTTCTCTTACGATCCCCTCATAAGTAATTTCTCTTACATTCTCTTCTCCTAGCTCCGGTAATACATTTGATATGTAATTACTAAAAATAGAATTAGGAGAAATTATAATTATATTATTAGAATTCAGTCTTAAACTCATATAAAGCAAAAATGCAATTCTATGAAGTGCTATAGATGTCTTTCCACTTCCCGCCACTCCTTGAACTATTAGAAGCTCATTATCAGTATCTCTTATAATTATATCCTGTTCTTTTTGTACAGTTTCAACTATATTTTTCATCTTAGTAGAGGAATTTCTGCTTAGCACATTCTGAAGGATTTCATCATTAATAGTAATGCTGCTGTCAAAAAAATATTGAATCTGAGATCTTTCTATTTTATACTGCCTTTTTAATGTAACTTCACCTGTAATTTCACCTACCGGTGAAATATAATCAGCTTTTCCAAGTTCCATTCTATAAAATATACTGGAAATAGGCGCACGCCAATCATAAACATATATTTCATTACTATCTGAATCCATTAAATTGTGAAGCCCTATATATATTTTATCCTCCCCATCAAAATTATCTTCTTTAAAATCAAATCTTCCGAAATAGGGTGCTTCAAGCATAGCTTTATATTTTTTTATTTCTTTTTCTACCTTATAAAAATTTCTGTTATCTTTATTTACTTCCATAAGGTGTTCAGTCATTTCGGGGATTTTATCAAAATCATTAGAAGAATGGGAACTATTTTCCCACATATCCTTTCCTGAGCTAATAAGTTTACTCACTCTTTCCTGAAGCTCATTTTCTGACCTTATCAATGATTTTTTAACGAATTCCAGAGTTTTTTCTAAATAACTCATTTCTAATTCTTTTTCTTCATTAATTCTATCCATTTCACATACCTCCAAAGTTTTTTCGTAAAACCCCTTGACAAGTAATGATTTACTATGATATGATATAATTGAAGTTTTGTTAATTTTTTTATCAATAGGTTCAATTTTAATTATATAACAAAAGGGTACTCATGTAAAGCATGAATATCCTTTTTTAAAATTCGTAATATAAGAATAATGTGTCTCACCTAATATTGATGTGGTACTTATACAATAAAGCATTCAATATATACAAAAATTATTCAAAAAAACTATTACTTTCTTAGTTCACTATATTGAATGTTTTGATATAGCTATTCATATCCATTAACAATAACTTCTAATTTTCCTGTTTCTGGATCTATTATTAGACCATGTATTTTTATATCCTTAGGTATTAGAGGGTGATTTTTTATCAATTCCACACTCTCTTTAATAGATTCCTCTACAGAATCAAAGCCATGCAACCATTTTTTTATATCAATTCCTGCATTACATAAAGTTGTTATAACCTCTTCGGAGATACCTCTTTCTATCGCTTTTTCTAAAATTTTATCTCCATTTAAGTTACTCATACCACAACCATAATGTCCAATTACTAATACTTCATCCGCTTTGAATTCATAAACAGCAACTACAATACTTCTTATTATACTGCCAAATGGATGCATTATAGAAGCACCAGCATTCTTAATAAGCTTAACATCACCATTTTTAAGGTTTAGTGCCTTTGGAAGAAGCTCTGTTAATCTAGTATCCATGCATGACAAAATTACTAGCTTCTTATTTGGTTCTTTCGATGTCCTATACTTAACATATTCTTTATTTTCTACAAAAAATCGATTATAGTCTAATATTTCTTGTAACTTGCTCATTATATCCTCCTAAAGTTTTATAGTTTTTAATTTATTATATCACAGTGGCTAAATATAATGTCAAACAGAATAAAAAATGCATATTTAATTATTTCTAACTATTATAGCACATTATCATTTTGTTGAAAGGGCTATCTTAAAATCTTCTATTATATCATCTGTATCCTCAAGCCCCAAAGAAACTCTTATAAGACTATCCTTAATACCTAAAGCTTCCCTTTCTTCCTTAGGTATGGCCGCATGGGACATCTTAGCAGGATATGAAACTATAGTTTCTACTCCTCCAAGACTAACAGCCACTGCTGCAAGTTTAACCTTTTTCATAAAATTTATAGCCACAGCATCATCTTTAGCTTCAAAAGAAAGAACTGCACCACCACCTCTAGCCTGTGAAAGATGAATATTACTGCTAGGATGATCAGAAAGTCCAGGATAGTAAACCTTAGCCACTTCCTCCTGCTCTTTAAGCCATTTTGCCAATTTCAATGCACTTTTTTGCTGATAATCAAGTCTGACCTTAAGGGTTTTAATTCCTCTTAACAGCAGCCAACAATCCTGGGGTCCCAAGACAGCTCCAAAGGAATTTTGTACAAACTTTACTTTATCTGAAAGCTCTTTCCCTTTAACTGCCACCAGTCCGCTTATAACGTCACTATGTCCTCCAATAAACTTTGTAGCACTGTTAACTACAATATCCGCCCCTAATTTAATAGGATTTTGCAGATAAGGAGACATAAAAGTATTATCCACAATAACTACAATGTTATGTTCCTTAGCTACTTTTATAACTGCTCTTAAATCAGTTATCTTTAAAAGAGGATTAGAAGGCGTTTCAAGAAATATTGCCTTAGTATTACTCTTTATTCTTTCCTTAATCTCTCCAATATTAGAAGCATCCACGAAGGTAGTTTCCACATTAAATTTTGTAAAAAATGAGGAAGTTACTCTGTAAGTACCGCCATAAACATCTTTACAGACTAAAATGTGATCTCCTGCAGAGAAAATAGATAATACTGAAGATATAGCAGCCATACCTGAAGAAAATGCAAACCCACTATCTCCTTCTTCTAAAACAGCTATAGTGTTTTCAAGTGCTTCTCTAGTAGGATTACCAGACCTGGAATAATCATATTTACTGAAATTATCTATGTCAAACTGATGAAAAGTAGATGCGTGATATATAGGTAAACTTAATGCTCCCGTATTTTTATCTATTTCGTTTCCATTATGAATAAGCTTTGTTCCAAAATCCATATTTCTATCTCCCTTACAATCTCATTAATTTTGAATTTTTTATTTAAGTAATTTAATAATTTAAAGCTCTATCAAGATCCTCTATTAAATCCTCCACATTTTCAATTCCTACTGAAAGTCTTAAAAGTGTATCTTTAATACCTATTCTATTTCTTATATCTTCGGGTATAGCTGCATGAGTCTGTGTATACGGATAAGTTATAAGGCTCTCAACTCCGCCTAAACTTTCTGCAAAGTATATGACTTCAAGCTTTTCAAGTACTCTTTCAATACTTTCTTTTTCATTCACATTGAAGGAAATCATTGATCCAAAGCCTGTAGCCTGCTTAATTGATATGTCATATCCTTTATGATTTTTAAGTCCAGGATAGAAGACCTCTTTAACAGCTTTACACTCATTAAGCCAGTTGGATATTTTAATTGCATTTTCCTGCTGCTTTTCAACTCTTATGGATAGGGTTTTTATTCCTCTTAATATAAGCCAGCTATCAAATGGAGAAAGTACTGCCCCTGTAGATACTTGAGTGAATCTTAATTCTTCAATAAATTTATTTGCAACTATAATTCCTGAAAGAGTATCATTATGTCCTCCCAAAAACTTTGTTCCACTATGAATTACTATATCAGCTCCTAAAAGCAATGGTCTTTGAAAATATGGACTTAGGAAAGTATTATCTACTATAGTCAATATTTCTAATGGCCTTGCTATAGATGTTATTTTCTCTATATCTGTTATTCTCATCATAGGATTTGAAGGGGTTTCTATAAAAATTGCTTTAGTATTTTTTCTCAAGACAGCTTCAACTTTTTCTATATCTGTTGTGTCTACATAAGTAGTTTCAACACCATATTTTTTATATACCTGTTCAAATAGTCTATAAGTACCCCCGTATAAATCTTCCGATACAATTATGTGATCCTTAGGTGAAAAGAGCCTTGCCACCGCATCTATAGCGGCCATTCCTGTAGAAAAAGCGTAGCCCGATTTACCTCCTTCAAGCTTAGCAATTGTTTTTTCAAGTTCCTCCCTTGTTGGATTTTCCGATCTTGAATAATCGTATCCTGTACTCTTATTTAATCCCCTATGTCTAAAGGTTGCACTTTGATATATAGGCGTACTTATGGCCCCAGTTGTATCCTCTCTTTCTCTACATCCCTGTACCATAATTGTTTCTAAGCGTCTACAATGATCTCCCATTTAATCTCCCCCTAAAAAATTATGTATTTCTATAATATTTTTATTTATACAATGACTACCCACTGTAACACTTCCGCCGAAATATGTGAAAGCGATTCACACAAATTTTAACTAAATAATATTTGTCCGATGACTAGCCGCTGTAACACTCCGCATTCTAAGGATGTAGATAACACCGGCACGTCCCTGGATAATTCATCTAAGCTCAGTGGGAATACAAACTCCCACTGAGTAATATTCATTGATTAAATTGAAAAAACCCCTTAAAAATAAGAGGCTTATAGCAATTCGCCTCTTATCTCTCAGAAAATACTGTAGGAATTAGCACATTTTCAGCTATTGCTGACTGTTGCTGGGTTTCATTGGGCCTATCCCTCCACCTCTCTTGATAAGAGTTTATTTAATTTTTAAATATATTCTTCAACTTGTTTAATTTATATTATCCTATATTCGGCAAGTAATCACTATATTAATTAATATCGAAAAAATTACTTGTAAATTTTTTTAATAGAGAATCAAGTATTATGAATTAATTGATGAATTACTTCACCAATTAAGGATTACTTAAGATGTACTAAAATAGCTCTGTAATAATTATTTTTTGATGATAAGTAGTAAATAAATTCTAAAAAAATAAAAACTGCCCTTCATAAGAAAAGCAGTAAATAATACCTATTCACCTCTTCTCTTATCTTTCAGAAAACTTCTGCTGGAATTAACACCGCCACATTTTAAAATCAAATGCCGGTTGTCGGGTTTCACTGGGCCAGTCCCTCCACCTCTCTTGATAAGACCAAGAATTTAAATTATTAAATTTTCTTTAGTTCATATAATAACTATTTTTATTATCAAAGTCAATGGTTTTGTTAAAAATAATTCATATTAAATAAAAAAGCAAATCTTAATAAACTTTATAAACATCATATCCTGCTTCATTTAATGCCTTTACTATTTCTTTTATATGTTCATGCCCATTGGTTTCAACAGTTACTTCAAGCATGACATCCTTTAACCTATCAATAGCTTTGAATTGGTTATGGTCTAATTTTATTACATTAGCTTTTTGATCAGCTAGTATTTCTGATATCTTTAATAATTGTCCTGGGGAATCTTGTAATTTAACTGAGAAACAGAATATTCTACCTCTAGACAATAGTCCATTATTTAGCATTGATGCTATAGTTACTACATCAATATTACCTCCACTTATTAATGAAACTACCTTTTTCCCTTTAAAATCTAACCTCTTTAAAGCTGCTAAAGACATTACTCCTGTGGCTTCTGCTACAAGTTTATGTTTTTCCAAAAGTATAAATGCAGCTTCAATGAGTTCACAATCACTTACAGTAACAATTTCATCAACATATTGTTTAACAACCTCAAAAGTTTTATCTCCAGGTTGCTTTACAGCTGCTCCATCTGCAATAGTATCAACTTTATCTGAAGCAGTTAATATTCCGGTATCAAAGGATACCTTCATAGCACTTGCTCCATCTGACTGAACTCCTATAACTTTTATATCTGGATTAATAGACTTTGCTGCTACCGCTATACCACTTATTAAACCGCCGCCGCCTATTGGTACCAAAATGGCATCTACATCTTTTAATTCATCTATTATTTCAAGAGCTATGGTTCCCTGCCCAGCCATAACGTCCTCATCATCAAAAGGATGTATAAAAGTATATCCATTCTCTCTTTCTAATCTTTTAGCCTCTTCATAAGCTTCATCATATATCTGTCCCTTAAGAACTACATTTGCTCCATAACTTTTAGTTGCTTGTACCTTTATTAGAGGTGTAGTTTCTGGCATAACGATAGTTGCTTTAATTCCAAGTTTACTTGCAGAATAAGCAACTCCTTGTGCGTGATTTCCTGCTGAAGATGCTATTAAGCCTCTTTTTTTCTGTTCTTCACTTAGTTTACTTATTTTATTTAATGCTCCTCTTAACTTAAACGCACCAGTAATTTGAAGATTTTCAGGTTTTATATAAACTTCATTACCACTTTCTTTGCTAAATTCTGAACTATATATTAACTTCGTGTTTATACATATGCCTTCTATTCTCTTTTTTGCCTCTAATACATCATCTAAAGTAATGTAATTTTTTTCATTTTCTGTTTCTACTACTGAATTTTGTTCCACAGTTCAAAACCCCTTCCTAAATTTATTAAAAATAAAAAATCTCCCGTCCTTATAAGCACATATAAAAAATCATATGCCCATAAGGACGAAAGATCAAACTTCCGCGGTACCACCTTTTTTGCAGTTAACACATAGTAACTGCCTCTTAACTCAGATCATTACAAAAACTCATAATTAATCTTAACCATATATCGCTGGTAAACGTCCTTGTTTACTTGATAAAACTCTTTCAACTTGGAAACTCCGGAGTGATCATTTTATATCCATGCTAATATTAGCTCCCACCTAACGCTAACTCTCTTTAATTAACAAATCGAATATTTTTTTCTCCATCTTAGTTTTAATTGTGTAATTTATTAAATCTGATTTTAAGTATATTATTGTTTAATATAATTGTCAATATATTTTTATTTAAATCTTTATTTTTAGTTATTTGTAATTTACGAAATTTATTTTGTTATTAATAAAAGCAAAATTTATTTTTATACACCTTATCAATATAAAATATTTCAAGTTATACTTTTTGAAGCTGTCTTTTACTCAATATTTATGTAATTATTAAACTCAATCAATTTTAAGTCCCATAAAAATAGCATCATAAAATTCACCCTTTATATAGAACTCTCTAGTAATAACCCCTTCCTGTTGAAACCCATATTTCTCATATAATTTTATGGCATTTTTATTGTCATCTCTAACTCTTAAATTAATTTTTTTTATTATACCTGTAGCCTTTGTCCACTCTATTAAATAATTTAAAAGTGTACTTCCTACTCCCTGACCCCAGTAAGCTTTTCTTACAGTTATTCCAAACTCACCTACATGTCTTATTCTCTTCTTCTCACCTGCTCTCAGTGCAGCTGATCCAATTATTTTATTATCTAATATAGCTACAATCATTATTGCATTATCTCTGCTATTTATGTCTTTTATAAAATTTTCCTCAGCTTCAATAGTCATTTTAAGTTCTCCTTCTCCAAAGGTCAAATTGTCAGACTCTCCACCAATAGACAGCATATATTCTACTATTTCAGCGGTATCTTCTTCTATAGCTTTTCTAATTACTATTTTCTGTGCATTTTTAATTTTCAATTTACTCATTGTATTCCCCTCATCATTTCATGATATATATTATAATTTTCATCATCAAAGCATACAAATATAATTTGATCAATATTTTTATTGGTTTTCATAACTTCTAAAATTTTTTTAAGTGCGATTTCAGCTGCTAATTTTTTAGGAAATCCATATACGCCTGTGCTTATATTTGGAAATGCAATGGTTCTAACTTCGTTTTCAACAGCTAAATTAATGCTGTTTTCATAGCATTTACCTAATAATTCCTCTTCATTGTTATATCCGCCATTCCACATTGGACCTACTGTATGAATAACATATTTGGCTTTGAGCTTTCCACCTGTGGTAATTGCAGCTTCTCCAGTATGACATCTACCTTTTTTATTCCTAAATTTCATGCACTCTTCATGGATTTTATGTCCACCTGCTTTGTGAATTGCTCCATCCACACCTCCTCCACCTAAAAGTCCACTATTAGCTGCATTTACAATAGCATCCACTTTTAAAGTAGTTATATCAGCTTTTATAAGTTTGATTTTATTATTATATATTTCATAATTCACATTATCCCCTCCTTTTACCATCAATTAATCTTATCTTAATACAAATTTGTTTTCACCGAATTTATATGCATTATTTATATCTATGTATATATAACTGTTATATGCTCCTTAAGAAAATTATAAAAAGTACAATTTATTCAATTTTTTAATCACATAAAGTATTCCATTAAATAATGCTAAAGTGAAAATTTAAATTTTCATTATAAATTATACCATTTTAGGTATATAATCTTAATATAAAGTATCTAAAAATACTTTATTAGAAAACTTAAGATACATTTTAGAGGAACTTAAATTTATGATGAAAACTAAAACATGAAAGAAGGAACTTATCTATGAATATAAATGGTAAAAATATAATTTTAACTGGAGCTTCTTCTGGAATTGGCATGGAATTATTAAAAAAACTTAAAGATTATGATGTAAAAATAATTGCTGTAGCAAGAAATATTGATAAAATACCGAATTACGATAAAAACGTTATATCTTTTTCCTGTGATTTATCAAAAAAAGAGGAAGTTGACCAGCTTTTTGAATATGCATTAAACTTATTTCAAAGTATAGACATATTTATAGCTAATGCCGGCTTTGCCTATTGCGAAGAAATTGAAGAAGCAAACTGGGAACATATAGAAAAAATATATAGTACTAATGTTTTTTCACCCATATATGTTGCTGAAAAAATGAAAAATATTAATAAAGATAAATCATACTATATGATTATAACCTGCTCTGCAGTAAGTGAAGTCCCTCTTCCAGGTTACGCTCTTTATTGTGCAAGCAAAGCTTCCATAAATATGTTTGCAAAAACCTACAGATATGAAATGAAAAACAGAGGGAAATTGGGTTTAGTATATCCCATTGCTACGAATACAAACTTTTTTAGAAGAGCTGGTGGAAATAGAGCTCCTGTGCCATGGCCAGTCCAATCTCCCGAAATAGTTGCTGCCAGTATAATACTAGGTATTAAGCTCAATTTAAGAAACATATATCCTTCAATTTTATTTCTTATTGCCAGTATTATTAACAGAGTGATTCCTATTCTATATCCTATTTACAGTAAAATATTTTCAATAAGCTTTAACTTATGGCTTAAAAGAAATACTAAAAAACCACTTTAATTTTTTTCAGTAATAATAAATATTTCTGAAATTCAAAAAAATTTATTATCACTGAATCTTAGAAATATTTATTATAAATTTATCAAATAATATCCTTATAGATTGATATAGGTATAATTATCCCTATATATCTTATTGTCTTCATGGCATTTTAGTATAATGAATGCTATAGGCTAATTTTTACTTTTTATAAGGCAGTATTTCTACCCAATATCCATCTGGATCATTTATAAAATATATTCCCATAGGTTTATTTTCATAACATATACATCCCATTTCTTTGTGATGCGCATAAGCTGCATCAAAATCATCTGTTTTAACAGCTAAATGGAATTCATTTTCTCCAAGATTATAGGGTTCTTTTCTATCTTTAAGCCACGTAAGCTCTAGCTTGTGCCCTGTTTGATTATCACCGAGAAAACTTAAAATAAAGCTGCCATCTTCTGCGTTATGTCTTCTCACTTCCTCAAAACCTAAAGCTTCTTTATAGAAAGCAATACTTTTTTCTAAATCTAACACATTAAAATTATTATGATCAAAGTTAAATTTCATTCTTATAGTTCCTCCGTATTCTACGATTTATTATACACTTATAATTATATTATAATATAACCATTGGAAAATTAAAACACTCATTCTTTTACATTAAAATTAATAAGTTAAATCTGTATTTCGGAAAAATTTTTTATAAATGTTTCTATTTTTACTATAAATAAATTTATTATATATAGTGTAAAACTGTATTTTGTTCATCTTAAATATGTGTAATAATACTTATATAAATATTAATTAAATTGATGTGATTTATAATAAAATTTATGGAGGTGCTTTTAATATGGAAACTTGTAGGGCAAAAATTAATTATCTATACAATAGTGGATTTGCCGTAGAAACAGAAAATTATCTTTTAATATTTGATTATTATAAAGATTCTACAGATAAAGGAAATAAATGTATATCAAATGCTGCTGTTGGAGAAGAAGATTTAAAAATTCAAAAAAAAATTATAGTATTTTCTTCTCATAGTCATTTTGATCATTTTAATCCTATAATATTAAAATGGAGACAGATAAGACCAGATATTCACTATATATTAAGCAGTGATATTAATATTGATAAAAAAGATAGAGATACTTATATTAATATGTTATCAGTCTATGAAGATTTACATATAGATAATCTATATGTTAAAGCCTTTAGTTCCAATGACATAGGTATTTCTTTTTTAGTAAAGGTAGATAATATAACAATATTTCATTCTGGTGATTTAAACTGGTGGCATTGGTGGGATGAAAATGAGGAATTCAATTCTAAAATGGAAAAGTCTTTTAAATCAGAAATAGAAAAGATTAAAAGTAATTTTATAGATATAGCTTTTTTCCCTGTAGATTCAAGACTTAAAGAATATTATTTTATAGGTGGAGAATATTTTATAAAGGAAATTAATCCTAGACTATTTATTCCAATGCACTTTAGAGAAGATTTTAATATAACAAAAAAATTTAAAGAAAAAATAGAAACTGCAAATACTAAAATTCTTAATATAGCTAAAAGAGGTGAGCAAATTCTTTACTAGTGATTTTATCCATGCAATGTAAAATGTTCCATTATATTATTTTAGAAATATGGGTAATCTATAAGACGTACTGGTTTTCCAGTAAATAAAATTTATATCTCGGAAGGAGATTACCATGGGTAATTCATTAGAAGAAACAAAACAATTAAATCAAAAATCTGCTGCAAGAAAAGGTACTGCTAGTGGAAGCGGTTCTGCTTCTAATTCTAGTTTTTCAAATAGTGCAGCCGATACTAGCCTTGCAGAAACTAGACAATTAAATCAAAATTCTGCTGCAAATAGTGGTACTGCTAACGCAGCCGGAGCTACTTCCGCTTCTAATTCTAGTTTTTCAAGCAGCACAGCTGATCCTAGTCTTGCAGAAACTAAACAGCTAAATAAAAAATCTGCTGAAAACAAAGGTATTAATGGCTAATAAATTAATACTATTATAGTCTAAAAATATTTTTTAGACTATGGCATATGAAAGTAATAGGGCGCTAGAATAAACTGGAACTAAATACTTATTATTTACGATGCCTAAGCAAATTTCTCAATTCTAAAAAGCACTATGAAATTCATGTAATTTAAATGATTTTCATAGTGTTTTAATTGTTTTTACAAATACTTTAACCTTTCACAAAGCTTAATTAAACTTATGGAATTATATATTTTTTGACAAATTCAAAGGGCTTATAGGACTCTTTAGCTTTTCTAAGTCCTTCTCTTCCTAAATCTTGCTCTCTGTTAATTATGTTTACATCACTAAAACATTGCTCAACAAAACTCTTATTTACAAATGAATAAAGACCTTTAATTTGAGGGTCTGCCTTTTCAATATGAATAATAGCCATTTCTTCATTCATCTTTTCTCCCATAGTTAAAGCAGCTATCTTATCTTTTACATAGACAGCTATACCATCGAAATCTAATTTGTCTTTGTTCTTTAATAATTCGTCTATACCCTTAGCTTCATATTTCAAATGTTCATCTGGATCACCTTTACGATACAACCATTCTTTTACAGCTTCTATACATTCTTCTTCATCTGCTTCTCTTATGTCTTTTACATAGTACTCATAATTCTTTATAAATTGATTATAATGATTTTTTTTACCATGAAGTTTTTTACCTGATAGGGATATAAGACTACTGCTTGGATAAATATAGTCAAAATTATCCCTATCCTCAATTATATCTACTTCTATATTACAATATTCTCTTAAATCCTCTAAAAATTCACCTTCTAAATCCTTAAATAAATAATCCATATTAAATTCTTCTCTACATTCTTTAAGTAGTTGAAAAATTTCTTTTAATTGTTCCTTCTTATAACCAATAGGCTGCATAAAATGGGTCTTCCCATCAAAATCTCTTTTTTTAAAAATGAGTACACCATCATATATAGCATACTCTATACTACAGGCCTCTTTCCATATAAAAAGAGTAGTAAAAGAATACTCACAACTTTTAAAATTAAAAGGCTTTAAGTATTTATCCAATACTTCTTTATCCTCCAAATTAAGCTTTTTAAAGTTTAACACCAAATCACTCCAATTCTATAGCTAGCTCAAAATAATACCTATCATCATTTCACACTTATTCAAATTATACTATTTTTTGAATTACAATACAAATGTATATGAAAATATTTAAAATATTCTTATATCTATTTATACTGAGGTAAATTATTTTATTATTTATATAGTGTATTAAATTTTTACAATACTTTTTATTAGTGTTAGCCATAAAATTTTATAGTGGTTACATAACTGAGTTGTATTCTATCTATTATTTTCATATGTATAAATCAAATCATTAGTTCCACAAATTATAGATTTATTCTAATTTATGCCTTCAATTTTAATTCTGATAAGTAGATATTGCTACAATTATATTTCCTAGTGAATCACAATTTGTATTAACATCATGACGTAAACTTTGATTATCCCCAGTCTTAAATGAATCCTTCACAAATGACATAGTCTGTATACTTGAATCATATTGATCTTCTGGAAACTTAAAGTTAATTTTAACTCCCTTTGTAATATTACTTGTACTTACGATAGCACTATCAATATTATAGGAAGATGCTATTTTTTTAATAACTACATTATTTGCCTTTGCTACAGCTTGTATGTCTTTAAATGATTTATTATTTTTTACAGAGTTATCTATATATCTTATATCCTTTATCTTGTAATCCTTTATAAGCTGAGCTGCTGATCCAATAGAATCACTATCTGTAGTAGTTAAAATAATACTATCTAATACTTTTACAGAATGTCCCTTTAGTGAGTTCTCTATATCTTGTATATTATCAATCTTCCCACAATCGATAAGTATATTCTTTTTATTAAACTGTATCAATATTGCTCCATTTAAACCATTATTAATAAAACTCACATTTAGTGGATTATTCTCTATAACACTATTAACTGCCTTAGTATCCGTTGATTCAATGCTAGTTGCAGCTGATTGCTGCGTTTGTGGCATTAAAATATTATTTTTATTTGAAGCATTGCTGTCTGTATTAGTTGGTATTTTCCAAAAACCTATAAAGGCTATAATAAAAGAAATAATTGCTCCTATGAAATAAAATTTAACTTTACTATCTCTTTTTATAACGGAACTTACACCAATAGTTATAAAAAAAACTGCAAATGAAATTCCAAGTACTAATAAGAGTATTTCCATAAACAAATCCCATCCTTTCAATTCATTTATTAGAAATATTGACAATTTAGTACCTAACTATTCATATATATTAAAATTTATCTTCAATTAGAAAAACAATTAATCAAAACATTCATGGTAATCTTTAATTTTTTATAAAAGGTTACATCTGTATCAATGTTTAAATAAATTACTTTACAATTGGAATTTTATATGGAAATTTTTATTATTATAACATTCCACCATCTATAGTTATAATTTGCGAAGTTATATAACTTGCATTATCACTAGCAAGAAACACTGCCAATTTTCCAATTTCATCACTTCGGCCAAATCTCATCATTGGAATTTCATCTTTTATACTTTTTATATCTTCATTACTGAATACACTATTCATACTAGTATCTATAACACCTGGTGATATGGCATTTACTCTTATATTTGATGGTGCAAGCTCTTTTCCAAGGGCTTTTGTAAAAGAATTAACAGCACCTTTAGAAGCTGAATACAGCACCTCGCAAGAAGCTCCAGCATTTCCCCAAATTGAAGAAATGTTTATTATACAGCCTTTCTTTTTATCTACCATATATTTCACTGCCGCGTTAGTGCAGTTGAAAACAGACCTAAAATTAGCATCAAAAATCTCATCATAATCTGCCGTACACTGATCCATAAACAATCCTATTTTAGATATACCTGCATTATTAACTAAAATATCAATCTTGCCAAAATATTTAATTACATTTTCTATCATATCTTTTGCATCTTTAAAATTTCTGACATCAGCTTTATAGGCCTTTGCATAGACTCCTTCACTATTTAAAAGTGCTAGGGTTTCTTTTGCCCCATTATCGTCTTTTAAATAATTTACAGCTACTGCAGCTCCTTCCTTAGCCATTTCTATAGCTATATGCCTTCCTATACCTCTTGAAGCCCCTGTGACAAGTACCACTTTTCCTTTTAGAATATTTTTCAACTATACCAAGCCTCTCTTAAAAATTTATCTTCTTATTTCTCATACCTACATTTAATACTAAGGCTAAAGCTGCAAAGTTTGCTATAATAGAACTTCCTCCAGCACTCATAAGTGGCAGTGTTATTCCCGAGATAGGTGCTAGTCCTATAGTCATAGCTATATTCTGATATATTGAAAATGTCAATCCTGCAAAAGTTCCTATACAAATAAGCCTACCTAAAATGTCTTTAGAATTTTTAGCTATTTTTAATATTCGATAAAGTATTATAGCGTAAATCAGTAAAAGAATAACAGCTCCAACTAATCCCCATTGTTCACCTACTGCTGCAAATATAAAATCCGTACGTGCTTCTGGTATATAACCTCCTGATACCTGTGTTCCATGTAAAAAGCCTTTACCTAAAATTCCACCAGATCCAATTCCAAGTTTAGAATTGGTTAACTGATACCCGGTAGTCTGCTGTGTAAGTTCTGGATGTAAAAACGAAGTTATTCTTGCCATCTGATAAGGTTTTAAAATATTGGCTTTCCATATTATTATACAAGTAGGTATAATTAAAGCTATAGCTCCAAATATTATCTTTAAATTAAGTCCTGATATGAAAAGTATACCAACGGCTATGCAAACACAAATTATTGCCATTCCTAAATTAGGCTGCTTATAAAGCATAATTGCTGGTATTGCAGTATAAAACAGTATCTTGAAAATACCTTTAGGATTATTTACTTCTCCATCCATATCACTTACTTTTTTTGCAAGAATGAGAGCTAATGCCATTCTAAAAAATTCTGCTGGTTCAATTGCAGGAAGAGGGCCTAGCTGAAGCCATGAACTAGCACCATTAACACTTCTACCCTGTATATCTGTAGCCAATAGTAAAACTATTCCAATCCAATATATAATTTCTGAATAATTACTCATCATATTATAATCAATTAACAATATTACATAACAAATCACTATGGCAATGACTATATATATAATTTGTGTTCTCAAATAGGAAATACCCGCCACACTGTATATATTCATGACTCCAAAAATAGCGATAATAAGTGCTGAAATAATTAATGTAATATCAAGTTGTCTTAATAATCTATTGTCTATAATCCATTTTCTCAAACTGGAGACCCCCAAACAAAAAATTTTACTACTATACTTATTATCTACAAAAATTATATTCTTTGTCAATTAATAAATTCTTGTAATGCAAAAATAGAGCTTAATAGGTAGAAGACATCCTAATCCATTAAACTCTTCACAATTTTATCAAAAATTTATCTTTTTCTTTCTCATGCTTACATTTAAAACTAAAGCTAAAGCCATAAAATTTGCTATAATAGAACTTCCACCTGCACTCATAAGTGGAAGGGTTATTCCTGATATAGGTGCTAGTCCTATAGTCATGGCTATATTTTGATATATGGAAAATGTTAGTCCACCAAACGTTCCCACACAAATAAGTTTACCCAAAATATCCTTAGAATTTTTAGCAATTTTCAATATTCTGTACAATATTATAGCATATAAAATTAAAAGTATAACAGCTCCAACTAAGCCCCACTCCTCACCAACTACTGCAAATATAAAATCTGTATGTGCTTCTGGAACATATCCTCCTGATATTTGAGTGCCATGTAAAAATCCCTTGCCTAAAAGTTCTCCTGAACCAATACCAATCTTAGAATTAAAAAGTTGATAATTTGTGGTCTGTTGCGCAGATTCAGGACTCAAGAATGAAGTTATTCTTGCCATCTGATATGGTTTTAAAATATGGCTCTCCCATATTATTATACAAGTAGGAACAATTAAGGCTATGGTTCCAAATATTATCTTTAAATTAAGACCCGATATAAACAGTATAGCAAAAGATATACAAAGGCAAATTATTGCCATGCCAAGATTGGGCTGTTTAATTATCATTACTGTTGGTATTGCAGTATAAAATAATAGCTTCAAGAGATTTTTAGGCTCATTTATATTGCCTTCCATATCATTTATCTTCTTTGCTAAAAGTAGAGCTAAAGCCATTCTAAAAAATTCTGCTGGTTCAATTGCAGGAAGAGGACCTAATTTAAGCCAAGAATTAGCCCCCTTAACACTCATATTCTGTATATCTGTGGCCAGTAATAAAACTATTCCAACCCAATATATAATTTCTGAGTAATTACTCATTATATTATAATCAATTAATAATATAACATAACAAATTACTATAGCTATACATATGAACATAAGTTGTGTCTTTAAATAGCTAGTTCCTGCCGAAGCCCTAGTAGCACTATATATATTCATAACACCAAAAACCGCTATGGCAAGTGCTGCAATAATCAAAGGAAGATCAAGTTGTTTTAATAATTTGCCGTCTATAATCCATTTTTTCAAATTGGAGACCTCCAAACAAAAAATTTATGCTATGATTATTATCCATAAAAATAACACGATTTGTCAATTAACAAATCATTAAATTTATATATAATGTATTAATTTTATACTGTATAAATCCATACACTGTCAACCTATCTTAAACTTTAATGAAAATATCGTAAAATAGCAAGAACTAGTCCCAAAGAAATACTACTTAAAAAGACATTTATAATTCTATCCAAATTAAAAAACTTACTTGATAGAGCTTTTATATCAAATAAGTTTTATTTACAAATACAGAACATTAAAACTCATTACATTAATCTATACATGAGCTTTAAACAGCATATAAAGCCCATCTAAAATATTTTCAAGTTTTCGTTTCCTCCATCACCAGATTCAATTGTAACTCCACTAATTAACCCCTGTGATGCCAAACTTACTGCCTCTTCCTTCATTATTATTTCACCATTTTCAAGCTTATAGGCAATAATATCATCATTATTATTCTTAATAACCTTTTGTATTATATGTGAATTTCTAAATGTAGATGGCATAAAATTCCTCCTTACATTCCATAACAGAATTACAAATAAACAATAATATTAACTTCAATAAACATATTTCCCATATTACTAATTAATTATACACTACTCATATTGAGACTTCTATTTCAGTTTAGCCTTTAAAAACATGATTTTCATTCCAAGATTAACAAATTTATTTTCATATTCTGTTAACGTATTTTGCTGGAAATCACTGCTGTGCAGGTCATAAGTGTAAAACAGCAGTTCAAAGTCACAATTAGTCATATACTCTAAGGATGCATCAAACAATTCTCTATTGTCTGTTTTAAACCAAATCTCCGTACCAGGCTTAATAAATTGTTTATATTTTTCTAAAAATCTTATGTGAGTAAGTCTTCTCTTATTATGTCTATCTTTAGGCCATGGATTACAAAAATTAATATATATTCTACTGATTTCATTTTCATCAAAAATCTCAGTAATAAAGGCTATCTCCAAAGGAATTATTCTCACGTTGGTAAGCTCAGCTTCCTTAACCTTTCTAAGTACACATACTAGTACTTCATCCTTTAAATCTATTGCTATGTAGTTTTTATCTGGATTAGCCATTGCATTCTTAGTAATAAACTCTCCCCTACCACAGCCAAGTTCTAGATATATTTCATTACCATTATTAAATACATCTTTCCACCTGCCCTTATATTCTCTGGGCTCTGTTATAACTAAAGAACTTTCTTCCATCTCCGGTCTAGCCCACCATTTTTTCCTAAGTCGCATTATTCTTCCTCCAACTATTTTATTATATATTTCAACTAAAATAACGATGCCTTAAAAGTACTGATTCTAAAATAAATCACCAATTTTAAAACACCGTCAAGATATTATTGTGTATATTTCCCAGGCAATTTAAGCTGTATCAATGAATCATTAAAAACCCACAACTGTGAAAGCCAGTCTTTCAAACATGCCATATATAGCATTAGATGGTGCCCCTATAATATAAGATAATATAGAACGTCCTCCTATTGGTATTACCAAAACCATAAATATAATTAATTGATACCTATACATAGAATCTGCCACATTGTAAAAGGCTCTAGGAAATAGATCCCTTAAAATATGGAATCCATCAAAACCAGGTATTGGTAACAAATTTAATAAGAACAGCATACAATTTAACTGTGATGTAATACTGGCTATGGTTATTATAATAACAGCTATAGGTGAATTACCTGTTAATACCTTTGAAAGTATTATGGCGATAAAAGCAAATACAAATCCAACTGCTAAATTGGCCAAGGGCCCAGCAATAGAAACTTTAAGATCATCTTTGTAGTAGTGCTTATAAGCACTAGGATTAGTTTGAACTGGCTTAGCCCATCCAAAACCTAAAATTAGAATCAATATAAATCCTATTGGATCTATGTGAGCTATAGGATTTAAAGTAAGTCTACCTTGAAATTTAGGAGTTTTATCACCTAATTTATCTGCAACAAAAGCATGTGCATACTCATGAAAGGTAAAAGCTATTAAAATCCCCGGTATAGATAATATTATAGATAAAACTCTTGTTGAATCAAACAAAAATATTCCTCCCTTAAGTTTTTAGTAACGTACCCTAATTATAACAAATTTTAAGTAAACATATAATATATATTGACAGAATAATTAAAGCATCTAAAAATAAATAATAAGTCAAAGATGAAAAATTTATCAACATATTGACTGACCATTTTTTCAAGATGCCTAAAACATCAAAGTATATATGTCGCCTAATTTTATTTATAAACTGTTTTTACTAATTTGCCATTATCATTAGAAATTATAACTTTTTCGGCCATCTCCAACAGTGTCCCCTGGTAATCGGTAGTTTTATTACCTTTTAAGGCCTGTATTTGCCCTTTTAAATTATTATTAACATATATTTCTCCAGCCTCCGATATATAGACATCATTGGGATTAAAGGGTTCCGTAACATTTAATACTTTCCACTGCTCAGTATGATTTTGTGGACTTCCATAAAATACTTTGTCTATCTTACCGTTAGTGAAATTACCTATATAGACATTATCATTGCTATCACATCCCAAAACAACAGGATTTGGGATATCCTTAAAGGTTATACTGTGATTTTTATTTGTAGTCTGTATAGTATGATTATAGGAATTTTCATAAATCAGTTCATCTTCGTGTGGAAGGATTTTAATATTACCAAGATTAGAGCTTGTATTAATTTTAGTAACCTCATTCATAGCATTTACTTCGTAAGTATCACTTCTTAAAGAATCCCTTTTAACCTTAACAAACATAAGATTTGTTATTGGAGAAACTTGAATATCCTGTACTTGCGATTCACTATCTGACCAGGATAATCTTTCTATATTGTCCTTAACATCTTTAGAAGCATCGTAGTATTTTAATTCGATACTTCCACTACCATCACCTGAAGACTTCTCAGCTATTATAATTCTATGCCTATCTGGCAACCATTTGTACATAGATATCTTATTTCCATCTGATGCTGTCACGCTCTTTTCCTGTCCATTAAGAGTATTAACTATCCTAATAACTCCACCTTGGTAATAGGAAATATAATTTCCATCATAAGAAGCTCTTACTTCATTAGCGTCCCCCGGAATATTTATTGCTATCTCTACTTTTTTAGTTGCACTTACCTCTACTTTTTTTGTCTGAAAAGAAGTTTCTGCTTTTAAATAGTTTTCATTTACATAATACAATGCACTAAATTGTATTACTAAAGAAATGCAAATCCATATAGTTATATGCTTTAGTATTTTACTCATTGGTTTCCCCCTAGTTCTCAACATAGACAACTGAAGGTACATATCTTTCACCAACAGCATCACAAGGATTATTTATAACATCCCCGTTATAATACATTGTAGTTGAAGAACCGCCATCTAAGTTTATAGCATTTACAGCTCCATATTGCAGCATAGCTGTTCTAACATCTTCATAGGTAGCGCCAGCACTTTTTAACTGCCTCCCATCTATAACCAATAGAAGCATAGCTCCATCTTTTCTTTGACCTACAGCTGTTCTTGGAGCAATACCTCCCTCTTCAGTAATCACCTGCGGATTACCATTTAGAACAAGCACAGGTCCAAAAGAAATAGCATCTGTAACATTATTTGCTTCCAAATCCTGAATACTATAGTTTCCAACTAACAATTTTCCATTAGCATCAATACCTAAAGTTGGTACTTTTTGTGATAAATCTCCAGAATTATTTGATATAATCTTACCTTTAGACATTAAAATACCTATAGGTTTTCCTCCAGTACCAGTATACTTGGAATTTCCAGAAGTGGATTCATCACTGAAGCCTCCTCCATTTATAGCTGCTATAGCGTTATTTTCCTGTGCAATTACACTGGTACACTGTCCCTCTTTTCCAAGATTTTTTGTATAACCAACTTTAACTCTAGTTGGATCATGTATAACTAGCATGTACCCTTTAAACTTTTTACCATCCACATCATATCTCTCGATATTAGTATCATTTTTATGCTCCACATTTATTTCATTTACATTTATCTTTTCTGTACTCTCCCCTAACTTCTGATGAGCTAAATCAGTATTAGTCAATTTATTTATATCAGCATCTGACAAAAACCATCTTGCTACATACTGATGCCTGCCAGAGGTCATGAGTGCACCTACAACCGTCTTTTTAACATTTATAAAGGGACCATAAAGTACTATAAACACTAAGGTAGTAATTGTAAAAACAATTTCAAATAAAATAAACAATATAGAATATTTGAATTTACCAAACTTATTTTTATTTTGGTATTTGGCTCCTTTTTCTAATTTGGAATGAGACATTTTATCTAATCCTTTCTAAATTAAATACACACTATATTCTACTATAAATAGACAAATTTTAAAATAGTGTTTACAATTAATTTACTTTTAGAAAGATTTTATTGTGAGCTTATTGTCGATTTTTGAAATAATAGAGCTATTATTTAATTCAATAAAACTACCTTCAAAAGTATTCTTTTTGTTATTCTTTATATCTGTAATAGTCCCCTGATTTCTATCAACTATATATACATTATTATCGGAATTTATAACAATATTATTAGTATTTACTAAACCTCCTGTGGATAATTCTTTCCATGAAGAAGTATTTTCTGTAAGCTTTCCATAATAAATCTTATTAATCTGTGATTTTCCAACTCCTATGTAGAAATTATCATTATTATCTGCTCCTAAAAGTGAACCCATTGAAATTCCATTTAGGCTTATTGTTTTCTTAGGTGTATAATTACTACGCATTCTATCAGAGGTTAAATCTTCATATACCAGTTGATCATTATTAGATGCAACTGCTATATTGCCAATATTTCTTGTAGTTGTACTTACTCTTGTAAGTGTCTCATTTCTGTCAATTCTATATATACTTGCCAAGGTATTGCTATAGTTTATTTTTGCATAAAGCACTCCTGTCAATTCGGAAATTTCCAAATCAACACTTTGGCCTGCCGTCACCGCATCTTCTTTTTTGCTTTCATAATTATATATTTCGGCTTTTGCTTGTTTAGCAGCATCATATGAGAAAAATTTTATTATCTTTCCACTATTGCCATTCAGCTTTTCACTATAATCATTCTATTAGTTCCTGGAACCCATTTATATGCCAAACACTGTATTCCCTTTGTGAAATTTATTTGTAGTTCTTTCCCAGTAGTAGTATCCACCACTTTTACAAGTCCGTTAGACATATATGCAGTATATGTAAAATCATCGGATAAAGATATATCCTTGTCTGTATCTGTAAATGATACATTAGGCTTTATTTCATTTTTTTTACTTACGCTGTCCATCTTTGTAACCTTTATATTTCCTTCAGGAGAAAAATAAAAATTATTTAAATATAAATAAACTGAACATTGCAGAACCAGTGAAATAATAATCCATGTAAAAATTCTTTTAGAAGCTTTCAAAATATAATCCTCCTCATCTATCTTACGTACACAGCAGTAGGTATTGGTCTCTCACCAAATTTATCACTTGGATTGTTCTGAACACTTCCATTGTAATATAAAGTAGTTGAGGCTCCTCCATCAAGATTAACTGCGTTTAATGCTCCCTGATCCTTCATAACTTTTTGTACATCTCCAATAGTAGCTCCCATTTGAAGTCCCTGCCTTCCATCGATGGTAAGAAGAAGTATGGAGCCATCAGCCCTTTGTCCTATAGCCGTTCTCGGATTAGCTCCTTGACTATCTATTGGTCTTCCTTGACTATCTCTAGTCTGAATTGTTCCATTTACTATAAGCGTAGGTCCAAAGCATATAGCTTCTGTAACTCCAGCTTTTAATAATTCATTAATACTATGATCACCAACTATTAACTGCCCATCTCTAGTAATTCCAGCCACTCCTATCCTTTTTACATTGTAATCTATATTATCGGTTGGATAAATAAGCTTTCCACCAGAAATTATTATGCCCGTTGGCAAAGCCCCTGTTCCCGTCCATGTAGCCGTAGAATTATTAGCTTTATCTTGGAATCCACCTCCATTTATCGCTGCTATTGCATTGTTATTCTTTGCTATCTGACTGGTTGTTTGACCTACAGTCCCAAGCTGTGATGAATATCCAATTTTAACTCTTGTTGGATCATGAACTACTAACATTAATCCTGTAAATTTTTTTCCATCAATCTTTTCTAATTCTATAGTATTATCATGATTTCCAATTTTTATCTTGTTTAAATCCTCTGCTAGTGAACCAATGGGTCCAGCAGTGCTATTGCCAGTACTATTGCTATACAATATATCATTAATCTGTTTTTGTGATAAAAAAAATGTGGCAATATATTGATGACTCATGGTACTCATAGCCTGCCCTACGATCATCTTTTTCAATGTAGAAAAGGGGCCATAAAAAACTATTAAGGGTGCTGTAGCAATACCAAAAATGAGTTGAAAAATTATAAAGTATATTAAAATTTTTGACCTTTTAACCTTCTTAGCCCCATTTCTATTTCTTCTTAAATTTGATTCATTACTAATTCCATTCTTCATATTTGTACCTCATAAAATTATAATACATCTCTGCTTATGATTAATTTTAAGATGCTTAACTTATATTTTACAACATTTTCAATAGCTTTTCATTTATAAATTGTATATTTTTTGTAACTAACCGTTAAACATACAATATTTCCCATAAACATTCACGTATTATTAACAATTATAAAAGACCTACTTAATTAGATATAATTTAATTAAGTAGGTCTTTTTATTGTTTATCCGATGACTACCCACTCTAATGCCCCCACCGCACTCTGTGAAAGCGATTCACACAAAATCTAAGATTTTGGTTCTCTGCTTTTCTTCAAGTGTGAGTAAAGAGTGGCTACGTCCCTGGATAACGATTTCTAAGCATCAGATGGAATAAAAACTCCACCTGATGCCAAGAACTCTGTTTATAAAAATTTTTTACAACATAATTAATATTAAAAGTTGACTATAACCTTTTCGATGCTTCAAAAGCAAGTGGAGATCTTTCACATTCATCAAATTTTAATGTAATCTGATAACATATTTTACTCCCCTTCATCTTTTCCGCCGCATAACAAAGTCCATTAGACCTTGAATCCAAAAATGGCTGATCAATTTGATCTGGATCTCCAATTAGTATAAGTTTAGTTCCTTCACCTACTCTTGTAATTATAGCTTTAACCTGTTTTGGTGATAAGTTTTGTGCTTCATCTACTATAACCCAATTTTTCAGTATAGATCTACCTCTAAGAAACGCCACTGCTTCCGTAGTTATTATCCTCCTATCAAAAAGTTCCTTTACCTTATCATTTAGTTCTCCTTCATTTTTATATCTTTCATTTTCGTCTGAATCTACAAGTATCTCTAGGTTATCAAAAATAGGTCTCATAAAAGGAGATATTTTATCTTGTTCCGATCCTGGTAAGTATCCTATATCTTCATCCATAGTTACATTAGGTCGGCATACAAGAATTCTTCTATATTCTTCATTACCATCTTCTAATATTTTATATAATCCTGCTGCTAAAGAAAATAAAGTTTTAGCCGTTCCAGCAGGTCCCTTTATTATTACCAGTGGAGCCTTATCTGCATCAGTGTACAAAGCTTCCAGCATAAACTTTTGTCCCACATTTCTAGTAGTAAGTCCTAAGGGTTTCATTTCCGTAAATTTAAGGGAAGTCACCATTTTGCCATCGAATCTTCCAAGAGCTGTTTGTTTGTCATTATCCATTGAGTGAATTATAACAAATTGATTTATATATAATTGAGGCTTATAATATTTCTCTTCCTCATAGGAATAACTTAAGAGCTTATCTGAGTCCAAATACTTATTTTTAAAGAAATACTGCAATTTTTCTGAAGGTACATACACATCAATTCTCCCTGTATATTGGCTATCATATTCAGGTACTAACTTTTCGTAAAAATCTTCTACATTTACTCCTACACAATCTCCTTTTATTCTTTCAAATATATCCTTGCTAATTAGGTAAACATCCTCACCTTGCTCTTTAAGAGCTTTGCATACCTGTACTATTCTATTATCAGGCTTAGATTTATCCCAACTTTCAGGTATTATCGTATCATGATGATTCATTTCCACTCTAAGTTTACCTCCACCAGGGAGATTTATGCCTTTATTTATATTACCCTCTTTTCTCAATTTATCCAATATTCTTGCAGCATGTCTTGCATTGGCTCCTAAATCACTCTTATCTTTTTTAAAAGAATCTAATTCCTCAAGAACTACCTCCGGAATAACCACATCATTATCTGCAAAAGAAGTTATTGCTCCTGGAGAATATAGAATAACATTTGTATCCAATACATAAGTACGTTTCAAAAAAACTCCCCCTTTCAAGTTCGCCTAATAGATCAGGCATCTGAAGATGCATAGTAAATTAAATATCTTTGTGCATTCCCCTACAACAAAGATTGATAATAACATATATTTTAATATATGTTATTTATATTATTTATCCAGATATTAAATGTTACTTAAGTTTATTATATTTAATTATTATAAACTTATAATAATTAAAAGATTTATTAAAAACCTTTCCTATATTAATATATACAAAGTTTATACTATATATATTTCTATTTTTACATATATACCAAAATTATTCTTTTGACAACTAATAATCTTTATTATATAATATAGTTAATTAAAAAACAAGGATGGTGCTTATGAACAGCATAACAAATATATTTAGAGAAAAAAAATTGAAATTAACGCCTCAACGTATAGCCGTATATAGATATTTACAGTCAACCAAGGAGCATCCTTCTGCTGAGACTATATACAAAGCACTGCAAACAGATTATCCAACTATGAGTTTAGCTACCGTTTATAAAGCACTTAAAACACTTACAGAAGTAAATTTAGTTATTGAACTAAATGTTGGCGAAGGAAATTTCAGATATGACAGTAACGTTTATCCTCATCCGCACATACAATGTATATCCTGTGGTAAAGTTGATGACGTGGAAAATGTGTCTTTTTCGGATTTAAATAGCAAAATCAGTGAATTCACTGACTATGAAGTTTTAACAAATAAAGTTTATTTTTATGGTGTTTGTAAGGATTGCAAGGATAAAGCTATTACTCTAGAAGATTAATAACAATTTATTTTGTAGTTGAGCTGCTTCAAAGTGCATTAACGCATGGAGGCAGCTTTTTTTCTTTTCAATGTATTCCATTTTATCCGATGATTATATACTATAATAATCCCATGGCGCCTTGTGAAGCGATTTTTAAGCATCAGATGGAATAATTATTTTCAAACAACCTCATTTTCTATACTAACTTACTCATTTCAGTCATATATCTTTTATGAGGTGATTTATATGAAATTTAGGGTACTTTTTTTGAAAAAACGATATATTTATTATTCGGCTCTAATAATACTTTTAATTATATTATCAATTTTATTTTTTCTTTCAAAAGAGTCTTTGCCAACCTTTTCAACTATAGGCATCGGCAGAACAATAAAGAATTATGATGTTACTGGTGATGGCATAAAAGATTTAATATCAATAGACTCAATTAACGATAAATATAAAGTAAATATAAATTCTAAGGGAAAAAATTATACTTTATCCCCTAATAAACAACTAGATACCCTTGGAAATCATTATGATTACTGGCCTTTAAGAATTACATTTCTGGACATATCTAGAGATAAACTTCCAGAAATTTTTACCCAAGCCTCTGAAAGGGGAAAGGCAATTCAACACATATTTGTATGGGATAAAGATAAATTCCAAGATATTTTATCTAATACTAATAACCTTTTAGGCTTCATAGATCTTCATAATAATAAAACCCCAAAAATAATATCTGGTAATATAGGAGAAAATGATATAAGCATGGCTAATTACATATTTTCTCAAGATAAACTCATACATTATTCTAATAACTATAATAGTAATTTTTTAGGAAAAGATTCTATATTATCTTTTGTAAAATATGTTCAAGGATTGCCTCAAAATGAAACAGAAAAACCAAATGATATTTTTTACCCGGGGCTTGATGGCAATGCTCTTAGCGCCATAGGTATGCTTTCTGCTTCAGATAGTACTTTTACATTTCAAGATGGTATTTTTATGGACAACCGTTGTAATACTGATGGTGATATTATTGAAATTAAATGGGTATTAAATTTTAAATCAATTTCAAATAAAGATACTAATATGGTAAAAAATTATACTTTAAATCTAATGCTAAAAGCACAAGGAGATCCATCGCAAAAGCATTATTTTAAAATATCCTCTGTACAAATTTCTAATAAAAATAATAATTAAAACATATGAAGATGTAGACAAGTGAGAGAGGGTGAACTAACTATCTGGTTAGTTAAACTAATACATGGTAATTTTTGAGTATTAACAAGTGAAAGCTTTTCACCCAACTGACGCGGTGAAAAAGTGAAAGATTGCCGCCCAGGCGTCAAGGTGAAAGATTTAATCTTGGTTTCGCCTCGATTAAAAGTGAAAGAATTCACGTAGTGAATAGGGAAGGATGTTTTTTCTCCGCTGTGCTGCGAAAAAGCTTTATAATTAAAAAGGGACCGCTTTACGGTCCCAAGGGGGATGGGGGGTTTAGTATAAAATAAAGACTAAATAATTGTCCTCATTTCACACCACTGGAGATATAATCTCCAATTACATTTATTATGTTATCCAATTTTTAAATTCTTATTCAAAATAAATAATATTTTTATAGAACTTCATAAAAAATTTTATCCAGTAATTCTTCCCCTCCAACTTTTTTGAGTGAAGAATAAAAGCTTATTTTTTCACTTTCTTTAAGGTTTAGAGTTTTCCTTATAGTCCTTTCACTTTTAGCCAATTCACTTTTGTTTAATTTATCACTTTTAGTACATATTATCATACAATCGTACCCATAATGCTTAATCCAGTTATACATAAGCATATCATCTTCATTGGGAATTCTTCTACAGTCTAATAGAAGTATTACTCTTCTAAGTACTTCTCTACCCTGTAAATAAGTTTCAATCATCTTACCCCAGTCTTTCTTTTGCTCTTTAGATATTTTTGCATAACCATACCCAGGTAAATCTACAAAATATGAATTATTATTTATGAGAAAAAAATTGACCAACCTAGTCTTTCCCGGAGTACCACTTACCTTAACTAATTTCCTTCTATTAGTAAGTGCATTTATTATAGAAGATTTCCCAACATTTGATCTTCCTACAAAGGCTACCTCTGGCAGCTCATCTTTAGGAAATTGTTCCCTCTTTACAGCCGAAATTATGAATTCAGCTTGTTTTATTTCCATTTGTTTCACCAACCAATGCATTTTTTATTACATCTTCAATTCTATCTGCTAGTATAAAGCTAATTTTACTTTTTACAGACTTAGGTACATCCTTTAAGTCCTTTTTATTATCCTTTGGAATTATAACAGTGTCTATACCAGCCCTATAAGCAGCCAATGACTTTTCTTTAAGTCCACCAATAGGAAGAACTCTTCCTGTAAGCGTAATTTCTCCAGTCATAGCTACATTATGTCTTACTTTTCTATTGGTTAAAGCAGATACCATAGCAGTTATCATTGTTACACCAGCTGAAGGTCCATCTTTAGGTACTGCTCCCTCTGGTACATGGATGTGCAGATCCTTTTCTTTATAAAATTTTTCATTAATTTCATATTTGTTTGCATTAGTTCTTACATAACTAAAGCCAGCTTCCGCAGATTCTTTCATAATATCACCCAATTGCCCTGTAAGTGACAATTTCCCGCTTCCAGGCATTACTGCCACTTCTACAGGCAAAGTATCTCCACCATAGCCAGTCCAAGCCATACCAGTAACTATACCCACTTTATCTTCCTTATCTACCTTATCAAAAGTATATATATCTGATCCTAAATATTTCTTAACAAGTGTTATAGTTATATTCATATCACCTTTATCATTCTCTACCATGTCTGCAATAGATTTTCTTATTACTGAAGCAATCTTTCTCTCAAGATTTCTTACTCCAGATTCTCTAGTATAATTATCTACTATATAATAAATACTATTATCGCTAAAAATAAGTTTATCAGCCTCTACAGAATGTTCTTCCAATTGTTTTGGTATTAAATAATCTTTAGCTATATGGAATTTTTCTTCTGAAGTATAACCTGAAACTTCTATTATCTCCATTCTGTCCAAAAGTGGAATTGGGATTGTATCTAAGGTGTTAGCAGTAGTTACAAACATAACTTCTGACAAATCAAAATCCAATTCTAAATAATGGTCTCTAAAAGTATTATTTTGTTCACTATCCAATACTTCTAAAAGCGCATCTGCTGGATCCCCTTTATATCCTTCTCCCATTTTATCTATTTCATCCAAGAGGAAAAGAGGATTTTGTGACTTTGCCTTTTTCATACTGTATATTATCCTGCCCGGAATAGCACCTATATATGTTCTTCTATGTCCTCTTATTTCTGCTTCATCATTTACCCCACCAAGAGACATTCTAACAAAATTTTTATTTAATGCGTGGGCTATGGATTTAGCAATAGAAGTTTTTCCCACTCCTGGTGGTCCTACAAGACAAAGTATTGGACCCTTCAGGGACTTGCTCATTTTTTTAACTGCAAGATACTCAATAATTCTATCTTTAACATCATTAAGTCCATAATGTTCTTTATTAAGAATCTCTCTTGCCTTCTTTATGTCAAGATAATCCTTTGTTTTTACGCTCCATGGTAAATCTAAAATCCAATCAAGATAATTTCTTACGGCTCCGCCCTCCGAAGAATAGCTTCCAGAATTCTTTAGTTTATTTAATTCATATAACGCTTTTTCTTTAACCTCTTTAGGAAGCTTGCTTTTAGTTATTTTAGATTTATATTTCTTTTGTTCTTTTTTATCTTCGTCTTCTTCTCCTAATTCTTCCTGCATAATTTTAATTTGCTCTCTCAAATAATAATCCTTTTGAGATTTATCTATTTTTTCTCTAACTTTATTCCCTATCTCTTTTTCCACTTCAAGTATATCTACTTCGTTTTCTAGGATTTCCAGTACTTTTTCCAATCTATCCATAGGATTAATTGCATCTAGCATCTCTTGCTTCTTTTCTTGCTTTATCATTAAGTAAGAACACACTATATCTGCAAATCTTCCTGGATCTTCAATATTATCCAGTGGTATCAATGCATCGTTAGGTACTGCACCGGAAAGATTTATATACGTACTAAAGCTTTCTTTCACTAATCTTATTAAAGCTTGAACTTTTTCCTCCTCTAATAAATGTGTATTTTCAATTTCTTCTAATGTAACTTTAAAGAATGGTTCCTTCTCAATATACTCACTAATTTTTGCCCTTCTATCTCCTTCAACTAATACTCTTACAGTATTACCAGGTAGCTTTAACAGCTGCTTAACAGTACAAATAGTACCAATTGAATATATATCTTTTTCTTCTGGAGATTCAGTCTTTGCTTCTTTTTGAGCCACTAAAAATATTTCTTGTTCATTTACCATAGCTTCTTCTAAAGCAAGTATTGACTTTTCTCTACCAACATCAAAATGCATTACCATGTAAGGAAATATAATTATACCTCTTAGTGGAATTAGAGGAAGAATTTTTATATTATTATTGCTCATTTTTCTCCCCTCACTTTCATTACTATCTAATTATGTGGATAGTCTAATACATTATACATTTAAACCAAGTTTTTTTCAATTATAAGTATTCTTATTTATAAATTAATATTAATTTACCAGATATTTATTTAACAATCTTCAAATTTATTCTCTATAATCCCCTTATCCAAAAGTCATTCTGTATAAATTCAATAAATTTAGCTAGAATTAAGTAAGTAATTTTCATACGTACTAATAAAGTATATTTATTTTTAAAAATTCTTTATGGAGAGAATCAGTAGTTATAAATGATCTGATAAAATATTTACCTAATTAGATTTTCATACACTTATATAGTTAGAACTTTAAATTCTGAGCTGCAAGTATACTAATGTTAGGCTCTACTATAACTTTTGCAGCCTCACTATTCTGAGAAAAGGCTATATCAAATACCTCCTTTATATTGTCAATAGAAAATATTTCTACCTCACAAATATTTCTAAAACTTTCTTGCCAATTTTCCTTTGGAATAATGATCTTACTGGCTCCTGCTTTTAGAGCCGCATTTATCTTAGCATTTACACCACCTACAGGCTTTACCTTACCATATAAAGATATTTCTCCTGTCATAGCCACATTATTATCTATTTGTATTTCTTTTATGGCACTATAGACTGCTGTTGCAATGCTTATCCCCGCAGAAGGCCCATCCACAGGTATTCCTCCAGGAAAATTTATATGTATATCATATTCATCACAATTAATATCAAAATTTTTTTCAAGCATAGTAATAACATTTTCAACAGAACATTTAGCATTGCTTTTTCTCAAAATTTTACCTGTAGAATTTTTTATTTCCTCTTCCTCTACTATACCTGTAACTTTTAGAATTCCCTTCCTCAACTTTACTCTTTTAGCACTTGCTTCTATTTCCATAACAGCACCTATGTTAGCACCGTATACTGCAAGACCATTAACATATCCTATCTGTGGCTTGTTGTTTATTTTTTTCTCAGGTCGTGGTGAATATTGACCATTCTCAATAACCCACTCAATATCCTGTAATGCTATTTCATTTCTATTCTCATTTATAGCTATACCTCCAGCCAGTTGAACTAAATTTACAGCATCTCTTCCATTGCTGGCGTATTTTCCAATTAAACTTAATGCTTTTTCATCTATACTTGTTCCCACTTTAATCACTGCATTCCTTGCAATTTTTTCTACTTCTTCTGGAAGTAAGGCTCTAAAAAATATTTCTACACACCTGGAACGTAGTGCCGGACAAATTTCCTCAGGATTTCTAGTGGTAGCGCCTATAAGTCTAAAATCAGCTGGAAGACCCTTCTCAAAAATTTCCTTTATATAGTTAGGTACATTAGTGTCATTAGCATTATAATAAGCACTCTCAAAAAACACTTTTCTATCCTCTAACACTTTTAGCAACTTATTCATTTCAATAGGATGCAATTCCCCTATTTCATCAATAAACAAAATTCCTCCATGTGCTTTTGTTACTGCACCAGGTTTAGGTTGCGGCACCCCTGCTATTCCTAAAGAGCCCGCTCCTTGATATATTGGATCATGAACAGAACCTATCAATGGATCTGCTATTCCCCTATCATCAAATCTTACAGTAGTAGCATCTATTTCAACAAATTTTGCATCCAAATTAAAGGGTGAGTAGGTCTTACTTTTAGCATCTCTTAGAACCAGTCTGGCTGCGGCAGTTTTACCAACACCTGGCGGTCCATAAATTATTACATTTTGGGGATTTGGTCCGCAAAGCGCTGCTCTTAACGCTTTTAAGCCTTTTTCTTGACCAATTATCTCCTGAAAGGTTACCGGTCTGCTTTTTTCTGTTAAGGGCATGGTAAGACTTATTTCTCTAAGCTTTTTAAGATTATCCATCTCCTTTGTACTCTCTTTATCAATTACGATTTTAGTTGATTGTTGATTTTTTAATGCATTTAAAAAATATAATCCAACAATGACAGTAAAAAAGATTTCCATAACTAATAAAATATTTGTCATATTCTTCTGCACCTAAGATATTTCTTCAATATCCCCTTTCTAAAAATAATTTTAAAACAATAATATTTTTAGTATGTTCACTTTCATAGCAATATATTCCACTAAAAAAAGAAGAGCAATATTTAATTACTCTTCTTTAAACAACTAGGCTGTTTCTGGCCCTTTTTTCTTTTTTATGTCCTCAGTTTTCTTTACTGTAGGCTGAGGTGCAGGTATTTCACTGGCATCTTTTAATTGTAATTGTGGTGATTTTGTTTTTAAGGTATCCTCTGTTACAGATACTTTTTTGATATCCTGTCTTGATGGTATATCAAACATTATATTTTTCATCATGTCTTCTATTATAGCCCTTAAACCTCTTGCCCCAGTATTTCTACTGATAGCCTCCTTGGCTATAGCACTAAGAGCATCTTCTTTGAAATCTAAGTCTACACTATCCATTTGAAATAATTTTTTATATTGTTTTACTAATGCATTTTTAGGCTTACTCAATATTTCTATTAATGCCTTTTCATCAAGCGCATCAAGTGTAACAAGGATTGGCAATCTTCCAACAAATTCAGGAATAAGACCAAATTTTAATAAATCCCCTGGCATAATATCTTTCAAAAGAATACCAATATCTTTTTCCTTTTTTGATTGAACATCTGCACCAAATCCCATAGAACTTTTTCTAGTTCTACGTTCTATTATTTTATCTAAACCATCAAAAGCCCCGCCACATATAAATAAAATATTAGTAGTGTTTATTTGTATAAATTCCTGATGAGGATGTTTTCTTCCACCCTGCGGAGGTACTGAAGCAACAGTACCTTCTAATATTTTAAGAAGTGCCTGTTGAACCCCTTCACCAGAAACATCTCTTGTTATAGATGGATTTTCAGACTTTCTTGCTATTTTATCTATCTCATCAATGTATATAATACCCTTTTCAGCTCTTTCAACATCATAATCAGCATTTTGTATAAGCTTTAATAGTATATTTTCTACATCCTCTCCCACATAACCAGCCTCAGTTAAAGTGGTAGCGTCAGCTATAGCAAAAGGTACATTTAAAAATTTAGCTAAAGTTTGAGCTAAAAGTGTTTTACCCGAGCCTGTAGGCCCTAAAAGTAAAATATTACTTTTTTGTAGTTCTACGTCCTCATTACCTATATTAGAATTTATTCTCTTATAATGATTATATACAGCTACGGCTAAGGCCTTCTTCGCTTCTTCCTGCCCTATAACATATTGATCTAAATAATTTTTTATTTCAATAGGTTTTGGAAGTGACCCTACTTCTACTGACGAATTTTCTTCAAATTCGTCAGCTATTATTTCAGAACACAACTCTATACATTCATCACAAATATATACTCCTGGGCCAGCAATAAGTCTTCTAACTTGATCTTGACTCTTGCCGCAAAAAGAACATCTTAATTGTTTCTTATCCTCAAATTTTGACATATCAGCACCCCTTTATAAGGTTATTTCTTTTTTGTAATAACTTCATCAATTAATCCATACTCTTTAGCAGCTACAGCTTCCAAGAAATTATCTCTTTCAGTATCTCTCTCTATAGTTTCTAAAGGCTGACCAGTTCTCTCACTTAAAATTGAATTTAATTTCTTTTTAATGCTTAATATCCTATTAGCATGTATACCTATATCTGTTGCCTGACCCTGGAAACCACCTAATGGTTGATGAATCATTATTTCACTATTTGGCAGTGCAAATCTTTTTCCCTTTGCACCAGCAGTTAACAAAAATGCTCCCATTGATGCTGCCATACCAACACAAATTGTTGATACATCGGGTTTTATATATTGCATTGTATCATAAATAGCCATACCAGCAGTTATTGAACCTCCTGGACTATTTATGTATAGTGATATATCCTTATCAGGATCTTCACTTTCTAAAAATAAAAGTTGAGCAACAATTAGACTAGCAGTTGTATCATTTACTTCTTCACCTAAAAATACAATTCTGTCCTTTAAAAGCCTAGAATATATATCATAAGACCTTTCTCCTCTATTTGTTTGTTCTACTACCATTGGTACTAAAGCCATACAAATTCCCTCCTCATTATATGAATATTAAAATTAATTGCCAGAAATCCATTCTGGCAATTAACCCCTTTTATATTATGCTAACATATCACAGCAAATAATCAATATATAATTAAAAATTTTTTAGTCTATTGCCTTACTGCTATTTACTAATAAGTCTATTACCTTTCCATTTGTTAAATCTTGTTCTAACATAGGTCTTTGTGCATCTAAAAGTAGTTTTGCCATTTTTTCTATATCTTTAGTTCCATATTGTTTAGCAGCTTCAGTTGCCTTCTCTAGTAATTCTTCCTCTGTTGGCTTCACATCTACAACAGTAGCTATCTTTTCAATAACAAGTCTTGTCTTAACTCTTTTTTCTGCTGTTTCCTTCATGTAATCTCTAACTTTTTCTTCTGAGCTATTTGTAAATTTGTAATAAGATTCCAGATCTAACCCTTGATATTTCAATTTTGTTTCCAATTCTTTAATCATTTGATCAGTTTCATTCTTTACCATAATTTCTGGAATATCAACCTTTGCGTTATCGCATACTGCATCTACAACATGGTCTTCGTATTCTGCCTTTGCTCTGGCATTATCGCTTTCTTCCTTTTTTGTTCTTATATCCTTTTTAAGTTCATCTAATGTATCGAATTCTGACACTTCTTTTACAAATTCATCATCTATTTCAGGTAATTCTTTGATTTTTATTTCCTTTATAGTTACAGTGAAAGTAGCTTTCTTACCATTTAGCTCTTCCTTACCATATTCTTCAGGGAAAGTAACTTCTACCTCTTTAGTTTCTCCTTTTTTTAATCCAACAAGCTGATCTTCAAAATTATCTATGAAAGCGCCACTGCCTATTTCTAAAGAATAATCAGTACCTTCTCCACCTTCAAAAGCTACTCCATCTACAAATCCTTTAAAATCAATAACTGCTATATTTCCATTTTCTACAATTCCATCTTCTTCTTTTGTTTCTATTCTAGCATTTTTTTCTTGAGTAGATTTCAATTCATTCTCTATGTCTTCATCAGTTACCGGATATTCTACTTTTTTAACTTCTACACCTTCGTATTGTCCAAGTTCAACTTCTGGAGTAACAGTTACTTTAGCTGTATATACAAAATCTTTTCCTGAACCAATTTCCACTACATCAATTTGTGGGTAATCTACAGGCTTTATATTGTTTTCTTCCAAAGCTACTGGATATGTATCATCACAGCAAAAATTTACTGCATCTTCATAAAATACTCCCTCACCATAATATTGCTTAATTATAGATAAAGGCGCTTTACCCTTTCTGAATCCTGGTATATTATATTTTGTTTTATTTTTTTTATATGCCTTTTCTACTGCCTCATTAAATTTTTCTGCTTCAACTGTTATTTCAAATTTAACTACATTATTTTCTACTTTTTCCATTTTAGCGTTCATACGTAAACTCCTCCTATAAAGTGCAAGCTTCTTATTTTAACTTAAATATTATAACATATTATTGTATATTTACAAATGGTATTAAAAAATAGTTATAATACAAACTTATTCTCTTATATACATTTCCATAATAAGTTATCCTTTTATATATTATATAACAAAGAAGTATAAGTTTACAATTATAACTTTGATTATTTTATCGTTTAAACCTATTCAGAACACCGAATCTTACTTATTTGAATTCTGCACTTCAACCAAGCTTATATAAATTATCTAGAGCAAATACTTTATTATCCATTTTGACAAAAATATATAAACCAAAATTCCTTTTGCATTCGCTCATCTTCCTTTACAGCTAGGCTCTATTGTAGCAGCTAATCATCAGATAAATTTTTCTAAATATTTTTTAGAGTTTTTTATGTCTTCATAGGACTTATAATTATTACTATATACTTCCATTATAGCATTACCGGTATAATTTAATGACTTAATTTTATTGAATATACTTTGAAAATCTACAGTTCCATCCCCAGGAAGCAAGCATGTATGTTTATCATCTCTATCATTAATATGAAAATTTATCAAATTTGTATCCATAACTTCTAAATATTCCATAGGATTTACTCCTGCCCTGTAAGCTTGCTTAATATCAAGAGTAAAATATATAGGATATCTACAATTCTCTTTTAAATTCCTTAAATATTCAATACTGCTGGACATACACCAGGATACATTTTCCTGGGCTAATTTTATTTCATTTTCTGCTGCTATATAAGTAAGATTATTATAAACATCATGTATAAGCTCTTTGCTTATAAAATCTGAAGGTCCCAGTCTCATTCCATGAAAAGTATAACAATTTGCTCCTAAAAGCTTTCCTGCCTTACATACCATCTCAAAAAATTTCAGCATATCTCTTCTTCTTCTTTTGTATGCATCAAAAAGATAGGGCTCAAAGGAAGATGAAAAACTATGCACACTGCTTATTTCTAATTTATATTTATCTTTTATCTCTACAAGTTTTTTTACATAATCAACTTCATACTCAAAGGGACTATTTAAAAACACTTCTGCACAGAGAAAACCTAAATCTGAAATCAATTTTATGCTATTCTCTGTTTTAACATTTGGATAAAACACTGCCGATGATAATCCTATCTCCATAAAACCTCTCCCAAAACACAATTAGGCATGTGAAAATAAATAGTAAGTCAAAGATGCTCTAGCATACTGACTAGTTATCTATTTGAATATGCCTTAATTAGCTATAGACCCGTCTCCCTTTAGATACTGAGTAACATTATCTATCACTATCTCAAGTCCTTTATTATTTATATTATTTATTTGAATATTGGTACCTGTTATATTTGTATTTATATTTGTCTTATCTTTAATGTTATATTTCCATATAAATTTAGAAGGCCTATTATCAAACCATGGTAATTGACTTATATATGCTATATTATTATCATCTATAAATTTAGGTGACTGCTGCCATATGTAATTATTGTTTTGTGCTAATATGCTATCTTTACTAAAAACTGTTCCATTACTTGATGTATATGAAGTATTTGTAATATCAGAAGATGTCCCATCTGCATTTACAAGAAGCACATTTTGTTTGCTTTTCTCATAGGCAACGGCTGATGTACCTGAGGGATTAATATTAAAATCTATATCAGAATCCTGATTTTGTATATTTGTGATTTTTCTTGCGCTTGAACTATCATCATATATAATATTTAAAGCTTTTCCATCAGGCATAGTTACTGTAAATGTTTTGTCAACTGGTTTTTGCGGTTCTTCCTTAGCTTTTGCTTTTTCATCAGCTGCAGCTGTATCTTTTTTACTAACTGTATTTTGTTTCGGATCATTATTCCCTTGAGATACTTTTTTCGTATTAAAATTATTTTTAGTCCAATTATTTAGACTGCCATTTATCAATATTATTCCAAGTATAACAACAATGGCAATCACTATTATAATAGTGATAGTTTTGTTTCTCCTCTTTCTCATTTCTTTTCTATACCGATTACTAAAAATACTTGGTTTTCCCAATTTAAAAACCTCCTTACATCAACATACATTATTTATTATAACTCATTGTTAAATATTTTAATAATAATTTTTTGTATATTTAAAATTAACAATACGCAAATGCCTATCCAAAGCAAACTTTTAATATAAGTCATATGAAAATAAAATCTAGTCAATGAAAAATTAACACTATCAAAATTATTTTATTTGAACAATTTATTTTGATAGTGTTTCTATTATATTTTTAATATAGTTCCCAATTAAAAGCTTTTAAAATAATTAACTCATTTACGTATTCTATTATTTTAAAGCTTTCACTTGTTATTTATTACTATATACTTAAGTGCTACTATAAAAAATACTTATTCATAGGTGAATATTCCACTTCTTTACCTGATATCTCATAATTTACAGCAGTTACAAATATATTTGCAGTATCTATACAAGTAAATACTGGTATTCTATGTTCTGCTGCTTTTCTTCTAAGCTTAAATCCTAAGGTATCTATGTTATTTCCCTTTGTAGGTGAATCAATTATAAATGCTATTTTTCTCTCAACCATATTATCAGTTATTTCAGATAATGACTCTATATTGCACTTTATACCATTATCCTTCAAGAATTTTCCTGTACCCTCAGAGGCAATTATATTGAAGCCAAGTTCAATATATTTTTTAACTACCTGTAACCCCTCTTCTTTATCTATATCTTTTAAAGATACATATATATTTCCACTCTTAGGAATTTCATAATTTGCAGCACAGAATCCCTTATATATAGCATCTTCAAAATTATCACCTACACCAAGTACTTCACCAGTAGATTTCATTTCAGGTCCTAAATAAGTATCTACATCTACCAGCTTCTCATTAGAAAATACTGGTATCTTTACTGCACACAATTTATTTTCCTCATTAATTCCAATTCCATATCCAAGGTCTTTTAATTTCTTTCCAAGTATAATTTCTACTGCCAGCTTCACCATAGGTATTCCAGTAACTTTACTCAAAATAGGCACTGTTCTGGAAGCTCTTGGATTTACTTCTATTACATATATATTATCTCCATCAAAAACATATTGTATATTTACAAGTCCCTTAATTTCAAGTGATTTTACAATTCTCTCTGTATATTCCTTTAGAGTATTGAGAACATCCTTTGAAAGCGTTCTGGTTGGATACATTGTTATACTGTCTCCAGAATGTACCCCAGTTCTCTCAACATGTTCCATAATACCAGGTATTAATACATCTTCACCATCTGAGATTGCATCCACTTCTATTTCTGTACCTTTTATATATTTATCTATAAGTACAGGGTGTTCCGTAGATAAATTAACAGCTTCCTTCATATATCTTTCAAGAGTCTTTTTTTCATACACTACCTGCATAGCTCTTCCGCCTATTACATAGGAAGGTCTTACTATTACAGGGTATCCTAAAGTTTCAACTGCTTTATAAGCCCCTTCCATGCTGGTTACAGATAAGCCTTCAGGTAATGGTATGTTTATACTATTTAAGAGTTCACTAAACTTTTCTCTATCCTCAGCTAAGTCTATAGATTTAAAGGAGGTTCCAAGAATCTTTATTCCTCTTTTATCAAGCATTTCTGCAAGATTTATGGCAGTTTGACCACCAAATTGTACAATAACACCATAAGGTTTTTCCTTCTCAATAATATCTAATACATTGTCTATATATAGAGATTCAAAATATAATTTGTCCGCTGTATCAAAATCCGTACTTACAGTTTCAGGATTGTTATTTATAATTATTGATTTATATCCAGCTTCCTTAATACCCCAAACTCCATGAACACAGCAATAGTCAAATTCAATACCCTGACCTATTCTTATAGGACCGGAGCCTAAAACTATTATCTTTTCATTATCTGAAACAGCATCTTCATCCTCATCTTCGTAACAAGAGTAATAATACGGGGTATCTGCTTCAAATTCACCACTGCAGGTATCTACCATTTTATATACTGGTTTTACATTATTTTCTTTTAAAATATCTTTTACTCTATCTTCACCTATTTTTGTAAGTCTGTTTATTTCCTTTACAGTAAAGCCCATCTTTTTAGCTTCAATTATGTTTTCTTTTGCGGACTCTTCTTTAAGTTTGTTTTCCATATCTATTATTGTCTTAATACTATTTAAAAACCATTTATCTATTTTGGTTATATTGTGTACTTCATCTATGGAAATTCCCTTTCTCATAATCTCTGCTATGGCAAAAATCCTCTCATCATCCTGTTCCTTTATTTTATCAACAAGAGCATCTACATCTAGAGCTTCAAAAGCCTCAATTCTCAGTGCACTAAATTTTCCTTCAAGAGATGTAACTGCCTTTAAAAGAGCATTATGGAAAGTTCTATCTATAGCCATTACTTCCCCTGTAGCCTTCATCTGTGTACCCAATGTTCTAAGAGCTGTATCGAATTTATCAAAAGGCCATTTTGGTATCTTAACTACACAATAGTCTAAAGCTGGTTCAAAACAAGCACTAGAATTTTTAGTAACATAATTTTTAAGTTCATCTAGACTATATCCTATTGCAATCTTAGCTGCAATCTTAGCTATAGGATAACCTGCTGCTTTAGATGCAAGAGCACTGGAACGGCTAACTCTAGGATTTACTTCTATTACTATATAGTTATTACTTTTAGGATCTAAGGCATACTGTATATTGCAGCCACCTTCTATTTTAAGATTTCGTATAATTTTTATAGCAGCATTTCTAAGCATCTGATATTCAGTATCTCTTAAAGTCTGTGAAGGTGCCACAACTATACTATCTCCTGTATGAACACCTACGGGATCTATATTTTCCATATTACATATAATTATGCAATTATCTTTCTTATCTCTTATTACTTCATACTCAATTTCTTTCCAACCAGCCACACTTTGCTCTAATAGAATTTGATCTATAGGACTCATTTCAATTCCTCTGCTGGCTATTTCAAGAAGTTCTTCCATATTTTCTGCTATCCCGCCACCAGTTCCACCTAAAGTGTATGCTGGTCTTATAATTACCGGGAATCCATACTTATTTACAAAGTCTACACATTCTTCAATATGGTTTGCAATTATACTCTTAGGTATAGGTTCATTTATCTCTTCCATAAGATTCTTGAATTCTTCTCTGTCTTCAGCCTTCTTTATAGCTTCACTATTTACACCCAGAAGCCTAACATTGTACTTTTCAAGAATCCCCACATCTTTTAATTTCATTGCAAGATTAAGAGCAGTCTGACCTCCAAAACCTGCAAGTATTCCATCCGGTCTTTCTTCTGATATTATTTTTTCTAGTGCTTTTACAGTTAATGGTTCTATATAAACTTTATCTGCTATATGATAATCTGTCATTATAGTAGCTGGATTACTATTTACAAGAACAGTTTCTATTCCTTCCTCTTTTATAGCTTTAATAGCTTCCGTACCTGAATAGTCAAATTCAGCCGCTTGACCTATAATTATTGGGCCTGATCCAATGATAAGAGCTTTTTTTATAGTTTTATCCAAAGGCATATCTGTTTCCTCCAAAATCGTTAGTATTATAACGAGCCAATAGTCATATTATTATAATGGCCAGTTATTTTTTAATTAATTATTTAAATTGCTTCATCATTAATTGACCCATCCATAATGGTTAAGAATTTATCAAATAGATAAGCTGTATCTATTGGACCTGGTGCCCCTTCTGGATGGAATTGTACTGAAAAAACTGGCAGAGATTTATGTTTCATTCCTTCAACTGTGTTATCATTAAGATTTCTATGTGTAACTATCATACCTTTATTTTCTATGCTTTTTTCATCTACTGCATATCCATGGTTTTGAGAAGTTATATATGCTTTATCTCTCTCAATATCATAGATTCCATGATTCCCACCTCTATGACCGAATTTTAATTTGTAGGTATCTCCGCCTACAGCTAATGCCAATATCTGATGTCCAAGGCATATACCAAAGGTAGGTAAAGATTTCATTAAATGCTTTACTGTTTCAACAGTTTCAGGTATTGCCTTTGGATCTCCAGGACCATTACTTAAAAATAATCCATCTGGTTTTATCTCCATAATATCATTATAGGTAGCATTGTATGGGAATATTGTTATATCACAATTTCTCTGTTTTAAATTTTCAATTATATTTTGTTTAGCACCAAAATCCATTAATGCTACTTTAAAACCTGTTCCTGGAATATGTTTAATCTCATTTGGACTTACTTCCTCTACATAGCTTTTACTAAGCTCAGTGCTATTCATAATTTCTTTCAATTTTTCTAAAGAGAATTCTTCGTTGGAAATTACACATTTCATAGAACCTACATTTCTTATTCTTTTTGTAATTGCTCTAGTATCTACATTATAAATACCAACCACATTCATGTTTTTAAGCATTTCATCTAAACTTGCTTCATTCATATAATTTGATGGATTATTACTTACTGATTTTACCACAAAACCTTTAGCATATACCTTTTCTGATTCATTTTCAAAACTATTTGTTCCATAATTTCCGATCAAAGGATATGTCATATTTATTATTTGACCTGCATAGGAAGGATCAGTAAGTACCTCTTGATATCCAGTCATACAAGTATTAAAAACCAATTCTCCAACGGATGTGCCAATTTTTCCAAAGCCATCCCCTTTATATATTGTACCGTCTTCCAAATATAATATGCCTTTCATAAAATCCACCTCTTCTTTATATTAAAAAACTAAACTATTAATATTTATACAGCATTTTTTATATTTATTCACAGATTAACATAAGTCTATTTTTTCTGTCAACTTATATTTAAGCCTTTATAGCTTTATTTTTAGTCAGTAGGCATATGAAAATAAATAGTAAGTCAAAGATGCGACGAATATTTTGCATCCTATAAGGAAACAGGTTCCGAGGATAGTAGTCTATCTGAGGGTTCTGTTGACAAAATAGGATACAAAATAGGCTAGCATACTGACTAGTTATTTATTTGAATATGCCTTATACAAAAATAGAGCCTTCTACTATGGCAGAAGGCTCTTGCATACGAAAACAAAGCTATACATAAATAATGCTGCTTTTACACAATATATACAATCTTACCTTCTCAGCCTCTCTGGACCAAATTTAAAGGTCGTATTTAATTTCTATATATTATAATACACTATTATTGTATAAATATCAATTATTTCTTTTAAATTTTGATCACGGTAAAAGAATAATCAATTAATATAGCCTATTATTATATCTTTTTCACAAGACCTATTCACCTTTTAGCCACTTATTAAAATAATCATTCCAATCCTTCCCTGTAATTTCATTTGCTACTGATATAAAATCTCCTGTTTTGGTAACTTTGTATTTATATCTGTTAAAATAAGTTTGAATTATTTTAAAGAATTCCTCGTCTCCTACCTTTTCCCTAAAATCATCCAGCATTACAGCCCCTTTATAATAAACCAAAATAGAATATTCCATATCATCCTTAAAATCCTGTACTGGTTTTAACATGACTTTTTGATTTGGATTAGCTGCAGCATAAGTATAATAATAATCCTTTAATTTCAAAAAATCATCTCTGTTATTTTTTACACTCTCATTGTATATATCTTCTGAATAACATGCAAAACTTTCATCCAGCCATGCTTCATTCACCTCATCATCTCCTATGACACCATACCACCATTGATGAGCAGTTTCATGAACTACAATGACTTCATAATAACCACTTTTCTTATATTCTGGATTATCAGAAATGAACACTATACCTGGATATTCCATACCAGTTAAAAAACTGCTTTCTGCTACAGAATAAGTTTTATAAGGATATTTACCAAAAAATTTATTGAAAGTTTCTACAGCATTCTTTGCATAATTCATTTCATTGGAAAGTTCTTCATCTGTTCCAAGACCATAACATTTTACATTTATTCCATCAACCTTTTCCTGCTTAAACTTAAACTTATTACTGGTAGTGAAAGCAAAATCTCTAACATTATTTTCATTGAAAGAATAAGTTTTTAAATTGTTTTTGATTTTTTCCTTGCCGGATTCTCCAGTAGCTGCCACTATGTAATCCTTAGGAACTGTTACATTTACTTTGTAGTCAGATACTGTACTGTAAAAAGGATCTCCCATGCTGTAATAAGAATCTAAATGCCAACCTTTTTCATCATATTCTGCTGCTATAGGATACCAATTTCCAAAATTATAGGATGTATTATAATAACTTAATCTATCTTTCCCTTTCGGAATTTTTACTGTGAAATTTAAACTAAAATCAATTTTATTTCCTGGTTTCAGTTCCTTTTCCAGAGGTACTCTTAAAATTGTTTTATCTTTTCCACTTATTTCGAAATCAGAAGTTTTACCATTCACCCATAAATCCTTTATGTCAATACTTCCAGCACTAAATCCATCTGGAAAGGTTTCATTAAATCCAAATTGTGCAGGTGTAGTAGCTTTTTCTTTATAGGCATTAGGATAAATATGAAAATATACTTCTTTAAGAGGACTTTTACTCTTATTCACATAGGTTAACTTTTCTTCCCCAGTTAAAGTTTTAAGTTCAGTATCCAATTTTACATCTAGTTTGTAATTGTTCTTAGGAAAATTAACTTTTGTATTACTCTCCACTGCAGGCTTTATGGAATTTATACTCTTTATTGCAGGGCTAGCAGGACTAAAAGTCTGCGCACTTTCACTGCCTTTTCCACATCCTGAAATTAATAGCATTATGACTGTAAATATACATATAAGCTTTGACATCTTTTTTAACATAAATACACCTCCCATATGAAAGTTTGTGTAAAATTCACAAATATCATACAGACTAATTTATTTTTATTTATTTTTTTACAACAAAAAAAGTGGTAAACTAAATCTACCACTTTTATACATCTCCAAATAAATAAGCAAAGCTTTATTAAATATTTTACAGCTCTTTTCTACTTTTTGATGAATCTTTCTTACTACAAATAATTTTTACTAAAAACTTCAGTAATTAAACTATATTCCTACTTCCTGGTTTTACATATGGAATTCCCTTTGCGCAAAGAGGGCAACTTTCTTTTTCATAGCTTTCAATTTCCAGCTTAATGGCACTGTATATAGGTAATTCAGTCTTTACATCTTTTGCCCTTCTATCCACTATACAACATAATGCAACTACTTCGGCTCCAAGCTTTCTTAAAATTTCCACTACTTCAAAAGAAGATTTTCCTGTAGTAACAACATCTTCAGAAATTATTACCTTATCACCTTTTTTAACTTCAAAGCCTCTCTTTATAGTCATCTTCCCATCTACTCTCTCGGCAAAGATTCCAGGCTTTCCTGTCTGTCTTGCCAATTCATAAGAAACCAATACCCCACCCATAGCTGGTCCTACAATTATATCAAAATCCACATCCTTTATTTTATCTACAATTACGCTTATAACCTTTTCTGCCTTGTCAGGATGTTGTAAAAGTTTAGCACATTGACAGTACTTTTCGCTGTGCCTTCCTGAGGATAATAAAAAGTGTCCCTCCAAAAGTGCTTCTGATTCTCTTAAAATTTCTATAACCTTATCTTCTGAATTTCCCATAATTTTATACTCTCCTTGTATCTTTTTTAGTGATTTTTTTATTTAATTATACCTGTTATTTCTGACAAATCATTTATTCCTTCTTTTTTCATAAATGCTTCAATGTCATCTATTATATCAAGGCATATATCTGGCTTCATGAAATTAGCAGTTCCAATTTGTACTGCAGTAGCTCCTGCCATAATGAATTCTAAAGCATCTTTTCCATTTGATATTCCGCCCATACCAACAACAGGTACATCTACAGCTTTTGCTACTTCATAAACCATTCTAAGCGCTATAGGTTTTATACATGGACCAGAAAGTCCTGCACTTACATTGTCAAATATAGGCTTTCTCTTATTAATATCAATTGCCATGGCCTTAAATGTATTTACTAAGGATATGGAATCCGCTCCAGCTTCTGTACATTTAACTGCCATATCTACTATGTCCTCAGCATTTGGAGATAATTTTACCATTAGTGGCTTATCGCAATATTTTTTTACTCTGCTCACCACATCAAAAGCTACATTAGATTTTATACCAAAAGCCATCCCACCATGTTTAACATTAGGACAGGAAATATTTAACTCTATAATGTCCACATCTGTGTTATTTAATAATTCTATACCCTTTTCATAATCCTCTGTAGTTCCACCACCTAAATTAGCTATAACTACTGTATCAAGTTTTTTCATTGCTTGAAGTTCTTCTTTTATAAAATGTTCAACTCCTGGATTTTGAAGACCTACGCTATTCATTATTCCACTGGCTACTTCATAAATCCTCATACCATTATTACCTTCCTTAGGCATAATAGTTAAACCCTTTGAAGAAATTCCGCCCAGTTTACCTACATCAAAATAATTAATGTACTCATTTCCAAAGCCAAAGGTTCCAGAAGCAGCTATTACAGGATTTTTAAAATCTACTCCACAAATGCTAACATTAGTCATTTATTACAAGCTCCTTTCCTAAAAATACAGGTCCTTCCTTACAGGATCTCTTTCTTCCATCCTTAGTTTTACATGTACATACAAGGCATGCACCAATTCCACAAGCCATTCTGTTTTCCATAGACACATATAATGGTATATCTTTCTCATTACACATTTTTATCACTTTTGCCATCATTATTTCTGGTCCACAGCAGACAACTACGTCATATTTTTCCACATCGAGTAAATCAGTTACGTAGCCTTTATGTCCAGCTTCACCATTTTCTGTGGATAAATAGAAGTTATTAACATATTTTTCCACACTATCCACAGTTTTGCTATTATTTCTAAAACCAGCATATAAATCTACAGAAGAAGCCTTTAATTCCTTAGACAAGTATAACATAGGTGCAATGCCTATACCACCTGCTACTAAAGCCACTTTTCCCTGCAATTTATCTAGGTCAAATCCATTTCCCAAGGGTCCTGTAAGTTTTATTTCGTCACCTTTTTTTAATTTAGCTAAAATTTCTGTACCTCTTCCAAAGACTCTATATAAAAATTTTATTTTTTCTTCATCTTTATCGTATATACTTATAGGTCTAGATAATACCGGTTCTGTATCCCAAGCTCTCAAGAGATAAAACTGTCCAGGTTTACCTTCAAAGTTTCCCGCTATAGTAATTTCATAGATGTCTTCCTCTATTTTTTCATTGCTGAATACACTTTTCACCATATATTTTTTGCTCATGAGTTTCCTCCAAAATTAATATTTCTAACCTATGTTCTTTAAGGCATATGAAAATAAATTATTTATTTTTTGAATATGCCTTAATATCATCTCTCATATTTATAGCAGCATTTCTGGCACATTTTTCAAAGTCGTGCTGCCCATCCTCAACTTTTTTATATGCAAGAAGTATGCCCCTTGAGGAATTCACTATTCCTCCATTACCTTCTGATAAATAATTAGCTACTTCCTCTGCAGTTCCTCCCTGAGCACCATAGCCAGGTATTAAAAAGAAGGTAGATTTATACTTATCTCTTATTTCTTTACCTTCAAAGCCTGTAGTACAGCCAACCACAGCACCAATAGAACTGTATCCGCATTCACCTAAATAAGCTTTTCCCATAGTATTTATCTTTTCACCAACTATATTATACACTCTTTCCTCTTTATCTGTAGCTATATATTGTATATCCTTTGAGCCAGGATTAGAGGTTCTTAAAAGTATAAATGCTCCCTTTTCCTTATTTTCTATGTAAGGAAGGTATGGTTCTACACTATCAAAGCCCATATAAGGATTTAGAGTAACAAAATCACTTTCAAAATCTCCCTCAAAATGAGCCTTTGCATACATTTCAGCAGTTTTTGCTATATCTCCTCTTTTTATATCTGCTATAGATATAGCTTTTTCATTCTTTATATATTCTAAAGTTTTCTTGTAGGCTCTTAATCCACTTAATCCGTAAGCTTCATAATATGCGATTTGCACCTTGTAGCAAGCAACTACATCTAGAGTTTCATCTATTATTTTCTTATTAAAATTAAATAGAGCATCTTCCATGTCATTGTATTTATCTAAAAACCATTTTGGTATGTAGTCCATATCTGTATCCAGCCCCAAACAAACATGGCCATTTTTTGCAACTCTTTGGTAAAGCTCATCTATAATCATAATTTATAATCCTCCTACACGCTCTGAAAGACAGTTTTACCTGACTTTATTGTTCTTACAATTGAACCATATAATTCTCTTCCATCAAAAGGCGTATTTTTGCCCTTTGACTGAAAATTCTTTGAATCAACGGTATATTTACTATTTAAATCTACAATTACTAAATCCCCCGTATAACCTATGGATATTTTGCCCTTATTAACCTTTAGTATCTCTGCAGGAGTTTTAGACATTATTTTAGAAAGTTTATTTATAGTTAAATTACCCTCTTTAACAAGCTTCGTATAGCATACAGAAAAAGAAGTTTCAATACCAGATATTCCACAGGCACCCTTTTCCTTATCCTCTTTGCTATGTGGAGCATGATCCGTACCTATGGCATCAACATAACCTTTTTCAATAGCATTTATAAGATATTCCACGTCCTCAACTTCCCTAATAGGAGGATTTACCTTATATATATCTTCTCCTATGAGAGCTATATGATGTGGTGTGACTTCACAAGTTATATTAAAGCCATCTCTCTTTGCATCAATAATAGCCTTCATAGCCTCCTTTGTACTTACATGAGATAGATGTAAATGACAACCGGTAAATTTGGCTAAAGTAATATCTCTTTCGGTCATAATATTTTCAGAAAGTCTGGTACTTATTGGTGTAATTTCCTCATCCTCTGCATGAGACATTACTACGAAATCTCTTTCTTTAGCTATAACCATGGCGTCATGCATAATTTTTCCGCTATACACACCTTTTCCATCATCAGATATACATTTTACAGAAGCATCAATTTCACTGAGATGGCTAATATCTTTTCCCTGAAGATCTTTAGTTATACTTACAGTTTGATATGCATCTACAAGGCCAATTTCCTTTGCCTTATTAATAACATAATTTACAATTCCCATATTACTGCATATAGGTTTAGTATTTCCCATAAGATTTGCAGTAGTATAACCACCTCTAACTGCTGCTCTACTGCCTGTTTCTATATCCTCTTTATATTGTAAACCTGGATCCCTAAAATGACTGTGCAAATCCACAAAAGCAGGCATAACCACATAGCCTTTTGCATCAATAGTTTCACAATCCTTATCTAAGTTATCCCCTATTTCCTTTATAATTCCATCTTTAATATATACGTCACCAATAAAATTAGAGGCACAATCTATAATTCTTCCGTTCTTTATCAAAAGTTCCATAATCTTTCGCTCCTCTTCCTATGAAATAATAAGTTATTTTTAAAGGAAAGCTTTATTAAACATTTAACCATATTTTATAAAAATTTTTATTTTATATACTCTATACTGTTACTATTTCATCACAATATTCACACCTATATTCACCTTTTTCCTTATCAACAAGATGAAATATGTGCGGTACATATTTTTCAATAGAGGTTATGCATCTAGGATTCTTACACTTAATTACATTTTCAACTCTTTCCGGTAGGCTTAGTTTTTTCTTCTCTTTAATTTTTTCATTTTCTATTATATTAACTGTAATATTAGGGTCCAAAAGTCCAAGCATTTTAAAATCCAGATCTATTACATTTTCAATTTTAATTATATCCTTTTTTTCATCCTTTGTACTATTCACATTCATTATTAAAGCTGTAGGAAAGTCTGCATCTTGAAGATTTAAATAATTATAAATCTTTATCCCATGACCTGCCTTTATGTGATCTATAACTATGCCATTTATTATACTGTTTATAGTAATCAATTAGCACACCCCCAAAAGTTTAGCAATCAATGCCATTCTCACATACATGCCAAATTTTGCCTGAATAAAATAGCAGGCTCTTTTGTCTTCATCCACTTCATAATCTATTTCATTAACTCTAGGAAGAGGATGAAGTATTATCATGTCTTCTTTTGCATTATTCAATTTTTCTTCATTTAGAATATAACTATCTTTTAATCTTATATAATCCTCCTCATTGAAAAATCTTTCCCTTTGTACTCTTGTCATATAAAGTATGTCTAACCTATCTATTACATCCTCTAAATTTTCAGCTTCTACATATTCTATATTGTTTTTTTCAAGTATTTCTTTTTTTATGTATTCTGGTATTCTTAGCTCTTTAGGGGAAATTAATACAAGTTTATTATTTTCATATCTGGATATTGCCTTTATGAGAGAATGAACTGTTCTTCCAAATTTTAAATCACCACATATACCAATTGTAAAGTTTGAAAGACTTCCCTTCATCTTTCTTATGGTAAGAAGATCTGTCAGCGTTTGAGTTGGATGTTGATGTCCTCCATCTCCTGCATTTATAACAGGAATTTCTGAATACATAGAGGCTATTTTAGGTGCTCCTTCTTTAGAATGTCTCATGGCAGCTATATCAGCGTAACAAGATACTATTCTAATAGTATCAGCTACAGTTTCTCCCTTTGATACCGAACTGGAATTTGGCTCTGAAAATCCAACTACCTGCCCACCAAGTCTTAGCATTGCAGCCTCAAAACTAAATCTTGTTCTTGTACTTGGTTCATAAAAAAGTGTAGCTAAAATCTTGCCATCTGCTGCATGAAGATATTCTTTTGGGTTTTCTATTATATTATCAGCTAGAGAAAATATTTCCTCAAGCTCTTCTGTAGTAAAATCCATAGGGTCTATAAGACTTCTTCCATTTAACATAATCATCCTCCTTATTAGTCTCTCTGTACTAAATTTAAAGGTATAAAATTGATTAAATCAATTTTTCACTTTCATATTTACTAAATATTATATATTATTTTTACACATTAAAAAATGCCTCCACAAAAGAAGGCATAGGAATCCCTATTATTTTTACCTTCCCAGTCTCACAGGACTGAATTTAAAGGCTAACTTATTTCCTTAATATACTATCATAGAGTATATTCAATGTCAATGGAAGTTATATTCTTGTAATATTAATTCTTATAATTCGTACTTTATTTAAATTATTGTGGAAATTTTTTATTTAAACCCTTAAAATAGATAATATATAAATTTATTTTTTACATAAGACATCTTCAAAAAATAACCAGTCAGTATGATAGACTCTTTGACTTATTATTTATTTTCAGATGTCTAAGAAAGGATTGTGTTAAGTTTGGTAGAACATATCATAAATATCATAATTGTTATCCTAGATAAGCTAGGCTATTTAGGTACATTTTTAGGCATGTTATTTGAAAGTGCCTGTATCCCTATTCCTAGCGAGATTATTTTACCCTTTGGTGGTTATTTGAGTTTTAAAGGCCATCTAAATTTAATACTTGTGATTATCTCCGGTACTTTAGGTGGAACTGTTGGATCTATCATAGCATATTTAATAGGTTCACGTGGCGGAAGACCTCTTGTAGAAAAATATGCAGATAAGCTCCATTTATCAAAGGAAAAAATTGAAAAAAGTGATGCAATGTTTAATAAATATGGGGATAAAATAATATTCTTTTCGAGACTTCTCCCAATTATTAGAACATTCATATCATTACCTGCAGGAATAGCTAAAATGAATTTTTCAAAATTTGTATTATATACTGTAGTTGGTTCTGCAATATGGAGTGCATTTTTATGTTATTTAGGTTTTATAATGGGTGAAAATTGGGAGACCATACGCTCTTATTACCATTACGCAGATATAGCAATGGTTATACTTGTAATTGCGTTTATACTTTATAAAATAATAACAAGAAAAAAAGCTGTCAGCACTGAGTTATCTGAAAAGAAATAAAAATTTAAAAAACCGAAAAATATATCCACTGTTATTTACTTAACATAACTAACAAGAAACACTATGAAATTCAATTTGGTAAAACTGTATGAATTCCATAGTGTTTTTTATTACTTAAAATTTACTGTATTGTTTTCCATGCTATCTATTATTGCTAAGGATTGAAGTTCTACTCCACATTCCTCTATCATCTTTCTCCCACCTTGAAAGGACTTTTCAATTACAATTCCTATACCAGAAGCCTCTGCTCCAGATTGTCTGACTATATCAATCAAGCCCAGAGCCGCACTTCCACTAGCAAGAAAATCATCAATTATTAGTACCCTATCCTCATTGTTTATATACTTCTTGGAAACTCTTATTTTATAGGTTTTTTCTTTAGTGAAAGAATATACTTCTGCCTCGTAAGTATCCTTATCAAGATTTGTTGCATTGTATTTCTTTGCAAATATCACTGGAATATTATCAAAATGTTGTGCTGCTATACATGCAATACCAATACCTGATGCTTCTACTGTAAGTATTTTTGTTATATTCTTGTGCTTAAATCTGTTTCTGAATTCTTTTCCCATTTCATTAAATAGATTTATGTCCATCTGATGATTCAAAAAGCTGTCCACCTTTAATATTCTATTTCCAATTACAATTCCATCCTGCAATATTCTCTTCTTCAAAAGTTCCATATGTACTAATCCTTTCTTTATCTATTAATACCTAAATATATTTATACTATGATTACGTCACAAAAGTATATTTAACAAAACATACATACTATATATAATGAAAATTTCACATCGAAACCAGTATATATAGTATAGTGAAAGTTAATTTAAAGATTTTTGCGGTTTAATCATAGTGTTATTTATTTGATGATATCTTATGTTATAATATCAAACTGCATATTGTAAAGAGCTGCATACATTCCATTTTTATCAATTAATTCCTTATGATTTCCCTTCTCCTTTATTCCTTCAGCAGTAAGGACCATTATTTCATCTGCATTTCTTATAGTGCTTAACCTATGAGCAATTACAATAGTCGTTCTATTTTTTGTAAGTTCTTCCAAGGATTCCTGTATAAATTTTTCGCTTTCATTATCAAGAGCAGAAGTAGCTTCATCAAGAATAAGTATTGGAGGATTCTTAAGAAAAACTCTAGCTATAGATAATCTCTGCTTTTGTCCGCCAGAAAGTTTAACTCCTCTTTCTCCTACATAAGTATCATATCCATCTTCTAGGCTTTCAATAAATTCATGTATATTAGCTCTCCTGGCTGCTTCTATTATTTCTTCAGCTGTGGCATCTTGTTTACCATAAGCTATATTTTCTTTTATAGTTCCCCCAAACATATATACATCCTGCTGAACTAAACCTATGGAATTTCTTAAAGAATTTAATTTTATATCTTTTATATCCATTCCATCTATGGTAATGTTGCCCTCAGTTGTTTCATAAAATCTCGGTATAAGATTACAGAAGGTAGTTTTTCCTCCTCCTGAAGGACCCACAAGAGCTATGTTTTTCCCAGCTGGTATATCTACGCTTATATCTTTCAATATAATATTTTTATCATGGTATCCAAAAGAAACATGATTAAATTTAATATTACCCTTTGGATTAATAATTTCTACTGCATCTTCTCTATCTACAATACTTGGTTTTGTATTAATAATTTGTAGAAATCTCTCAAAACCAGTAATACCTCTTTGAAACTGTTCAGTGAAATTTACTAACTTATCTATAGGATTTAAAAATATATTTATATATAGAATATAAACTACTAAATCTGATACATTTAATAGTGATTTACTTATTAATATTCCACCAAAAAGTATGGCAGTAAGATACAATGTACCCTGAAAAAATCCATTTCCACTATAATATTTACCCATTATGAAATAGCTTTCTTCTTTAGTTTTTAAGAATTGTTTATTTCCCCTTTTAAATTTTTTTGCCTCAACTTTTTCATTAGCAAATGATTTTACCACTCTTATACCAGCAAGAGTGTCCTGTACAACTGCATTAACATCTGCAATTTCCTTTCTATTTTTCATAAATACATCTTTCATTCTATTATTATAGAAAACAGAAAAATATATCATCACTAGTGTAATAAACAAAAGTGCAAGTGTTATTGGAATATTAATGCTTGAAAGTATAGCAAAAGATCCTACTATTTTTAAAATGGAAATGAATAAATCCTCTGGCCCATGATGGGCAAGTTCAGATATATCAAAAAGATCTGTTATTATCCTTGACATAAGTGTTCCTGTATTATTATTATCATAATATGAAAATGGCAGTTTTTGAAACTGATTAAAGAGATCTTTTCTCATATTAGCTTCCATTTTTGCACCCATAATATGTCCCCAGGATGTTATGAAATATTGACAAAAATACCTTATTACATACATTATAAGCAGAGCTAATCCTACTATTAAAACATATTTTATTATCTTGTTTCCATCCTTTAATATATATACATCATTGAGCAAAAATCTCACTATAATGGGGAAAACAAGATCTATTGCAGATAAAATCAGTGCACAAAACATATCTGCAAAAAATAAAGTTCTATAAGGCTTGTAGTATTCTAAAAATTTACTTAGACTTTTCATTATATATATCTCCTTTCTTAGTTTTAACAGTTTAAAATACTTTTTTAAACTCTCATGGAGCTTGTACCTATATTGAAATAATTTAAGACATATTCAAATAAATAACTAGTCAGTATGCTCACATCTTTGACTTACTATTTATTTTCACATGCCTAATAAAAAATCATACTTGTTACATTAACATTATATTTAAAAATAATCAATATAATTTTAAGAATTGTTAATTATTAATTAAACTATCACCTTCAATTGTAATTTAATATAAGTCATCTTCAAAAAATAATTTACTCAGTATGCTAACCTATTTTGAATCCTACTGCGTCAACAGAATCCTCCGATAGCTCACTATCATCAGAACCTGTTTCCTTGTCGGATTCAAAATATTCGTCGCATCTTTGACTTCTTATTTATTTTAATATGCCTAAATTTATTTATAGCTTGGATATATTTCCTATAGCACCGTGAATTCCCTAGAATATGATTGTTTAAATTACACAATATACTAGTGTAACATAAATAAACAATTAAAAAGGAGATGGAACACATGGCAAGTAGAAGTAATAGAATTTTAGTACCAGAAGCAAGAGAAGCTTTAAACAAATTCAAATTAGAGGCAGCTCAAGAAGTTGGTACTCCTTTAACTAATGGTTATAATGGAGATCTTACTTCAAGACAAAATGGTTCTGTTGGTGGCCAAATGGTTAAAAAGATAATTCAGGACTATGAAAACAATATAAAATAGTTCTAAATCTTATCAAATAATTTTTAGGCACGTAGATAAATTCTACGTGCCTATTATTTTACATACTTCATATTTATATACCTTTATATTTATAATATAATATAAGTAAAGGAGGTGTAGAATATGAACTTAAAACATTTCATTGGTCCTTTAGGTACATTAACCGCTATAGGCTTTATATTTGCTTTACTTAATTTTTTTGTAAAGTTTATAAACAAAAATTATATTCTTAAATTGCCCAAAGACAAAAATTACTTTGTTACTTATTATAAAAAAATAATGAAATTCATAGTTAAAAATCACAAAACAGCTGGTATTATCACTTTTATACTTATGTTATTACATTTCTTTATTGCCTATAATTCTCATAGAATTAAAATAACAGGCATAATTGCAGCAATAATTATGACCGCAGTAGTTATTTTAGGCATATATGGTAAATCAATTAAAAGACCACGTGGTAAATGGTTAACTATTCATAGATCTTTAGCTTTTATCCTTATTATAGCTATAATATTTCATATTCTGTAAAAAACGAAAAGGGAACTGTCTCTAATGCATATTAATACATTTTGAGACAATCCCCTTTTTATCTTAAAATTCTAAAGCTTATAAATTAAGCCTGTTCAAGAGCTTGATTTAAATCATATATTAAATCATCTACACCTTCAACACCAATTGAAAGTCTTATAAGGTCTGGAGTAACTCCAGCAGCTCTTTGTTCTTCTTCATTAAGTTCAGCATGTGTTGTACTTGAAGGATGAATTACAAGAGATTTTGCATCTGCCACATTTGCAAGTAATGAGAATAATTTAACGCTATTTATGAATCTCTTTCCAGCTTCAAGTCCGCCCTTTATTCCAAAAGTAAATATTGAACCTGCACCTTTTGGTAAGTATTTTTTAGCCAATGCATTGTATGGACTATCTGGTAATTCAGGATAGTTTACCCATTCAACCTTTGGATGATTCTTTAAAAATTCTACTATCTTTCTTGTATTTGATACATGTCTTTCTACTCTTAAAGATAATGATTCTAGACCTTGTAAGAATAAAAATGCACTTTGAGGAGAAAGAGTCGCACCAGTATTTCTTAGAAGCTGAACTCTAGCTTTTAAAGCAAAAGCAGGTGCTCCTAAATCTGCGTATACAAGACCATTATAGCTTTCATCAGGTGTTGTAAAGTCAGGGAATTTACCGCTTGCTCTCCAATCAAATTTACCACCATCAACTATAATTCCACCAATAGTAGTACCATGCCCTCCGATAAATTTTGTTGCAGAGTGTACAACTACATCAGCACCATATTCTATTGGTCTTACAAGATATGGAGTTGCGAAAGTATTGTCTATGATTAAAGGAATCTTATTTTCATGTGCAATATTTGCTACTGCTTCTATATCCAACACATTAATTCTTGGATTTCCTAAAGTTTCAGCATATACTGCCTTTGTTCTATCAGTTATAGCTCTTCTAATATTTTCAGGATCATCTGGATCAACAAATGTTACTTTTATTCCAAGTTTTTTCAAAGTTACTGCAAATAATTCATAAGTACCACCGTATAATGTACTTACAGATACTATTTCATCACCTGAATTAGCTACATTAAGTATTGCATAAGTTATTGCTGCAAGTCCTGATGAAGTTGCAAGTCCTGCTACCCCGCCTTCAAGCTCTGCTACTCTTTTTTCAAATACATCAGTAGTAGGATTCATAATTCTTGAATAAACATTTCCAGGTTCTTTTAATTGAAATAAATTTGCTGCATGATCTGCATTTTTAAACACATAAGATGTTGTTTGATAAATTGGAACTGCTCTTGATCCTGTTGTTGGATCTACCTCCTGACCTGCATGCACCTGTAATGTTTCAAAACTATACTTTCTCTCTTCACTCATTTCTAATATCTCCTTTTATATTATATTTTTGCATATCTTAATAAAATTAAAATATACAATTATTATTTATTATAGAATTTCATCTAAATTATAGGGTGTTTCCTGATATACATAATAATTCAGCCAATTTAAAAATAACAAATTAGAATGACCTCTCCACTTTACTACTGGATCTTTTTTAGGATCATTATCTTTAAAATAATTCTTAGGAATTTCAATATTTTCATTATTTGAAATATCTCTATCATATTCGGCCTTTAAAGTTAAAGAATCATATTCAGAGTGTCCCATAACGAAAATTTGACGTCCATGCTTTGCTGTTACTATATATATACCTGCATCCTCGGATTCAGATAAAATTTTCAATCTTGGATCTTTTTCAATATCTTTTCTTCTCACTTCTGTGTGTCTTGAATGTGGAACGTAAAACACATCATCAAACCCTCTTAAAAGATTTACATTTTTTTCAGTGGTTTTGTGCAGAAAAACTCCAAACATTTTTTTTGAAAGAGGGTATTTAGGAATATTATAATGATAATATAAGCCAGCCTGAGCTCCCCAACATATATGAAGGGTTGAGTATACATTATGCAGACTCCACTCCATAATTTCAACTAATTCATTCCAATAATCTACATCTTTAAAATCAATCTGTTCAATAGGAGCTCCTGTAATTATCATACCATCAAACTTCTTATTTTTTATATCATCAAAGGTTTCATAATATTTGAATAAATACTCTTCTGAGGTATTTTTAAAAGAATGAGTCTTGGGATATATTAAAGTTATATCCACTTGTAAAGGCGAATTACTTAGAAGCCTCAATATTTGAGTTTCAGTTGTAATTTTCATTGGCATTAAATTTAATATTACTATGCTAAGCGGCCTTATATCCTGTTTATTTGCACGTTTTTCATCTATTGCAAATATGTTTTCATCATTTAAAACTTTGGCAGCTGGAAGATTATCAGGTATATTTATAGGCAAATGCTCACCCCCTATAGAAAGATATTAATAGTTTTTATTCCAACGTACTTATTTATCATATTTGTTTAATAGGTTATTGTGGATAATATAATCTCTATTATACATTCATTTGCAATTATTATTAATTTATTGAATCAATCTCTTCCTGTAAATAAATAAAAGTTGTCTTTCCATAATAAGAAAAACAACTACACAAACCAAAATAGTTTTCCTTATCTTTCAGAAACAATCTGCTGGAATTAACACCATACACATTAAAAACAATGCTGGTTGTCGGGTTTCAACGGGCCAGTCCCTCTACCACTCTGGATAAGATTTTATTGAATTTACTATATAATAAATCAAAAAATATTGTTTGTCAATAATATTTTTTGAATAGTATTTATTTAAATCTCTTTACAAAAATTATTTTAATAATAATTAGCTATTAAAATAATTAACAATTGAAAAACACCTAAATATTTTGTAATACTAATAAAATATTTCAAAAATATTTTCCAATATAAATTTCAAATATCTTTCATTAATTTTTTAACTTTAGTTTTTCTATCTATATCTGTTTTTAAGATTTAATAAAAAATTTTTTCAATACCTATCAATATACAATTGTTTTATAGAAAGATTATACTCTATCTTCCTAAATATCCCCCATCAACAGGTATAACTGTACCATTTAAATAATCAGAGGCAGAAGATGCCAAAAATATAGTTATTCCCTTTAAATCTTCTGGAGTTCCCCATCTGGCAGCTGGTATTCTTGAAAGTATTTCATGATTCCTCACTTCATCATTTATTAATTTTGTGTTCATAGCAGTATCCATATATCCAGGTGCTATAGCATTAATGTTAATTCCTTTACTTGCCCATTCATTGGCAAGAGCTTTTGTAAGCTGAGCTACCCCACCTTTACTGGCAGCATAAGCCGGTACAGTATATCCACCAAAGAAGCTTAGCATAGAAGCAACATTTATAATTTTACCACTGCCTTTTTTAAGCATTTTTATACCAGCCATCTGACACAGCTGAAAAGTAGCTGTAAGATTTACACTAATAACTTCATCCCAATCCTCTAAGGTGAACTCTTCACATTTATTTCTTCTTTGGATACCTACATTATTTACTACTATATCTAAATCGCCACCTAATTTATCTAAGCAGCTATGAAATAATTCTTTTAAATTTTCTCTTTTGCCAATGTCTCCTTTTATTGCATGTACCTTATATCCTAATTTATTTAATTCCTCAGCAGTTCCATAAGCATTATCTGATACACCTACAATAACCACTTCTGCCCCAGCTTCTGCAAGGCCTTCAGCCATTCCTCTCCCAAGTCCGCTGCTTCCTCCTGTAACAATAGCTTTTTTACCATCTAAATTAAAGTAATTCATAATTACTACATCCTTTCTTTATTTAAATACAGCATACATGTTTTATGAAAAGTTTTTCTAGTTTTGCCTAACTGTCTCTAGGTCTAGATATACTATGTATATAATTTATCCTATCACAAAACTTATCCTATCACAAAACTTATAAAATAATTATAGGTTTTATGTGAATTTTTCTAATAATTAAAACTAAGTAGATGTCTCAAAAGGAATAAATATTCATTAATTTTCAGAATGACCTAACGTATTTATTAAAAATCAAATAGTAAATAGTTGAAAAGCTGTCTCACTGTGCTTAGGTGCACTAATGAGACAGCCTCTTAGCTAATAATTGAAAAGTAATATTCCACCTTTATGTTTCAAATCATTACATGTTCTTTATTTTTTTCCAAACATCTTCATCTACTGGTATTCCCTGCTCTAAATTTCTTTCTCTAGTATTTAATGTTCTTTCTCCAGGATAGAATATCTCCTTATTCTCATCCACTCTCTCTGAAGACTTTATATCATTCAACACTTCATTTACTGCTGATTTAAGGAATTCATTTCCCGCTACCCTCTCAGCATCAATAGCTATAAATATCTGTGATAATTGATACTCTGATGATCCATCTATTTTTCCTATTTTGAAAACGGAATTACCCCCTGATAATACCGTAGCTATAAGGTCTAGTAATATTGACAAACCAGATCCTTTCCAATAGCCTATAGGCAAAACTCTACCAGTTTTTTCAATTTCTTCTGGATCTGTAGTTATATTTCCCTTTGAATCATAGCCTCCAGGTATTGGTAATTGTTCTTTATTTAATTTAGTTACTTCAATTTTACCATAGGAAAATTGAGCCATGGCTAAATCTACCACTACATGATTTCCACCTTCTCTTGGTACAGACAATATAAGTGGATTGTTACCTATTCTACTATCCTTTGCTCCCCAAGCCGGCATATTTGTAAAGGTATTAGTCCAGCAAATACCAATACATCCTGCATCTGCTGCCTGCCAACCATAACTTCCGCCTCTCATCCAATGGTTAGTGTTTTTTAATGCCACACAGCCTATTACATTGGTCTTTGCCAATTCAATGGCTCTCTCCATACAAAACTTAGCATTTAAATTTCCCATTCCTATATTTCCATCCCATTTTTCAAAGGCACCTATACCCTCTACTTTACTAGGAACAGCTTCTACATCTATAAGGCCCTTATCTATATATTCTATTACTCTTGGAAATCTGACATACCCATGAGAATAAACTCCATCACAACTAGTTTCTGTAAATAATTGAGCTGATACCTCTGCTCTTTCTTCACTAAAACCCTTTTTTATCAAGATTCTTTTAAATTCACTTTTCATTTCTTCAAAACTAACTCTCATAATAATATCTTCCCTTCATATAAATTTATATGCCAATAGCACTCTACCAGATAATACATACTCCATATTCTCAAGTTTTAAAATACATGGACATCATCTAATACTCAGTAGAAGTACAACTTCTACTGAGTAAAATTCACTTGCTTATTTATACATTTTAAACTTATTATAACATAAGCTAAATCAACGCAATATTAATCTTTACATTTATTTTTCTAACTTTGCATGGTTCATTATGTGCACACCATGGTCTGTGAATATCTTCCGGAAAAAATATAGCAAAACTTCCTGGATTCATTATTAAATCGGTTTCATCTTCTACATCCTTATAAAACATTACATCTTTTTCCTTTAATAATTCCTCTGAAACAACATTCTTACCGTTATCTCTTGCAAATCCTATTATTTCATTTCCTCCAACAGAATATTGAATCTCCACACATTTTCTGTGAACCTCTGCCTTTGCCTCAGATTTTTCTTTTGTAGTTCTATCTACTACTTGAGCATATATGTCATCCCCCATAATCTCATATACTCCAGTTTCCATATTAACAAAATCATTATCTTTTAAATAATTGATGGCTTTCATTATTGGTTTTGGACAAACCTTCTCCAAATCATCAACATTGTCTATATTTCCAAAGATCATAATTACACCTCACTAAAATAAATTTTATATTGTCTAAATCTTAAAAAAACTTTATGAAAGGGCTTTCAATTTGGATTATTTTAATTATATTATATTTAAAATAATATTTCAATGCCCAACTAACTTTTAATAATATTTATTATCTACATATTTTCCCAATATAAATTATTCATACTATTCTTTACATATGACTATTTTGTGATTTACACATTTTTAAGATCTAACAGCACCTTCTGGTTTTATTGGTACTGTCTCATGTGCACAATCGTTTTTCTCCTTTGGAAGCGTAGTAGTAATTATAACTGCAAATACTAAGGATAGAACTAAGCTGTATATACTCATATTGTAACTAAACATCTGCATTAACAATCCAACTAGAAAAGGTCCTATAAAACCACCAAGATTACCTAATGCATTTATAATTCCAGTAGCACCACCAGCTACATCTGCACTAAATACAGCAGGTGGGATTGTCATGAATACAGCTGAGGATGCCTGTAAAAATAATCCACAACCAACCAACATTGCAAAGGATAGCCATATAGATTGCTGAAGTCCTACTGATAGATATAAACATATTGCAAAGCCTATAAGTGGTAATATAACATATTTCTTTCTCTTCATAGTTTTATCTGAAATGGCTGGGAAAACAAACAATCCAATTATAGTTGCTATATAAGGGAATATAGATAAAATTCCTACCTGACCCATTCCTGTTTTAGTTAAATTTTTAAGGATAGTTGGAAGCCATAATGTATATCCGTATACTCCTGTTTGATAAAAGAAAAATATAAGGATTAATTTCCATAAGGTTTTATTGCCTATAATCTCTTTTAAAGATGTCTTTTTTTGTTGAGTAGCATCTAAACATTTTTGTTCTGCTTCTAATCTTTCAACAAGATATTCTCTCTCTTCTTTACTGATCCATTTAGCAGTTTCTGGTCTATCGCTGATTAATGGTAGCCAAACCAAAATCAATGCCAGTGATATTATTCCTTCTATTATGAATACATAGTGCCAGGTAAATCTAGTTAAAATAAATCCAGAAAGGGGTCCGGTTATAATTGATGCAATTGGATTATTCATTATAACAAAGGCAGTGGCTCTACCACGTTCTTCACTTGGAAACCAATGACGAACTATTGTAAGTACTGCGGGCATAACGCCGCCCTCTGCAACGCCCAATAAAAATCTAAAAACAAGTAATTGAGTTGTACTTCTTGCAAATCCACAGGCGATTGCAAGAATACCCCATACAACTATGGTGCCTGCTATAAATTTTTTAGCACTTCCATGTTCTGCAATCTGCCCTCCTGGAACTTGAAGAAATAAATAACCTACAAAGAATATTCCTGCTGCAATTCCTGTAACACTAGCAGTCATTCCAAGATCCTTGCTCATTCCCCCTGCCATTGCAAAACCTATATTAGTACGATCCATAAAAGCTACTATATAAACTAAAAGAATTGGCGGAATTATGTGTATCCAACGCTTATTTGGAATTTTTATTGCTGAACTTGTATTTTCGCTCATAATTTATACACTCCTCATATTATAATTTATATTTATTTTGAAAGCGTTTACTTAACAGTCAAATCTATAATATATGCATGTCTTATACAGATAAATTCTATAAATTTTGTTAAATTTAAATTTTACAAAACCATTGTAATTATCCATATACATACTAATATTATCTAATAAAAAAAAATATATTATCTAGTTAAAATTTTAACTGAAATGAACATAGAGAGAAATAAAACTAGTAAATCTATAAAAATCACATTGAAGTTGCTTAATTTTAATTTTTAGTTTACCATTAATTAACAAAATTTTCAATATATAAAACTGTTATCTGCAGCATAATTTATACAGGAGTAAAACTTTCATTTAGATAGGTATCTATACCCATCTAAATGGAAGTAAAACATTCAACAAGAATAGATTAATTTAAGCTATGTGGAAATAAACGGCCAATGAAATATACTAGTATACATACTGACCAGTTATTTATTTATCATGTCTAAGATAGTAATAAACATTTTTTAATAGTACCAACAATTTTATATTTCAGACAGTTATAATACAATTTAAACCCCAGAGTAAGCTGAAAATCCCCCATCTACTGGAACAACCACTCCATTTACAAAGCTTGAAGCTTTACTATCTATAAGCCAAAACAGTGTACCAAGTAATTCTTCACAATCACCAAATCTATCCATTGGTGTTGCACTTAATATTTTTTTAGATCTTTCAGTATAGCTTCCATCTTCATTTAAAAGCAATGCCTTATTTTGATTAGTTACAAGAAAACCCGGAGCTATTGCATTTACTCTTATTCCCACCTTTGAGAAATGTACTGCAAGCCACTGAGTAAAGTTAGAAACTGCTGCTTTAGCACCACTATAAGCTGGAATTTTTGTAAGTGGAGTAAAAGCATTCATAGAAGATATATTGACTATAGCTGCATCCTTTTTATCTATCATATCCTTTGCAAATACCTGAGTCGGAAGAAGAGTTCCCAAAAAGTTTAAGTTAAAGACAAATTCAATTCCCTTTTGATCTAAATCGAAGAAAGTTATCTCATCTTCTTTTTTGTTTTCTATATCTTCTTTAAAAAGATATTCTTTAGATGTGGTTCCCTTTGGATTATTTCCTCCTGCACCATTAAGTAAAACATCACATGTTCCCAACTTCTCATTAACTGTATTCCTTGCCCTCTTAAGACTTTCAATATTAAGTACATCTGTGGGTACGCTAATTGCAATTCCGCCATTAGCATTTATTTCCCCTGCAACAGCACTTGCTCTCTCTTCATTTCTATCTAGTACTGCTATCTTACCCCCACACTGGGCTAATGCCTTAGCAAAGGTACCGCAGATAACTCCACCAGCACCAGTAACTACTATAACCTTATCCTTTAAATCAATTTTAAATGGTAAATCCATAATTTAACTCCCCCTACATTTTATATTTTTCATAGCTGCTGAGCTGCAAATTTCTATGAATAATAGTCTAAACATAATATTGGTAAATGTTAATTTTTAATATTCCATGTCAATAAAAAATATATAAGTTCCATAATTCTATTTGGATTGCTTCTCTAAGGTTTCCCATATTCCATTTAAATAGGTTGCGCCTAAAGCTCTGTCATAAAGCCCATATCCTGGTCTTCCAGTTTCACCCCAAATCATTCTTCCATGATCCGGTCTCATTGGCCCATCAAAACCTACATCGTGATAGGCTGTCATGATTTCAACCATATCTAGAGAGCCATCTACACTTCTATGAGGTGCTTCTTCAAAATCTCTATCACCAGTAATTTTAATATTTCTTGTATGAGCAAAGTGTATTCTGCCCTTGCTTCCAAAATAACGTATCATATCAGGTATATCATTATTAGGATTAGGTCCTAAAGAACCTGAGCAAAGAGTTATTCCATTACTAGGACTATCAACTAAATTTATAAGTCTATCTAGATTTTTCTTACTGGTTATTATTCTTGGAAGTCCAAATATTGACCAAGGTGGATCATCCGGATGTATTGCCATTTTTATATCTGCCAATTCTGCCACTGGAACAATTTTTTTAAGAAAATATTCTAAATTATTCCATAAATCTTCTTCAGTAATTTTTTTGTATTCATTTAATAAGTCCTTAAGTTCTTCCTTTGTATAGCTTGAATCCCATCCTGGAAGGGACAACTCCCCTGTAGATGGATCCATTTTTTCTACAGTTTTCTGTCTGTATACAAGAGCTGTTGATCCATCTTCTAATTCAAAGTCTAGATCAGATCTAGTCCAGTCAAATACTGGCATAAAATTATAGCAGACTACTTTTATTCCTACCTTTGATAGATTTCTCAAGGTCTCACAATAGTTTGATATAAGTTCATCTCTGGTAGGTAATCCTCTTTTTATATCTTCATGAACTGGTACGCTCTCTATAGTATCAAAATTTAATCCCTTAGCTTCTATTTTTTCTTTTAAAGCTATAATCTTTTCTATTGGCCAAACTTCACCTACTGGAACATCATATATAGCGGAAACAATTCCTGTAACTCCTGGTATCTGCTTTATTTGGTCTAAGGTAACTTTATCATCATCACCGTACCATCTAAAAGTCATTTGCATAATTTTTTCCCCTCTCTTTTAAGCTTTATTATATAATTATAGTTAAATACTATATAAATTTACTAAAACCTTTTTTAATTCTATAGTTCTTCAATATTTTATCTGCTACCTCACTTGTTCTTGCAGCACTTTCCAAATCTCCTGAACATTTTCCGTTTCCTATTAATTCATTTACAATACTTTGAATAAAAGGTTGTTGAACATGCTCTGGATCTTTATACTCATATTGAACTACACCCTCTTTTGTTGTTACATATATAGGCTTTTCACTAAAAAACTGAAAATATATCTTTCCTCTATCACCAATTATTTCAACTCTATCACAGTCTTCAAAGCTTGTAAAATGCCAAATTCCAGTACCATGTACATCATTTTGAAACTTCCAATTAGCTGTAACTATATCTTCAACTTCATACAATCCTGCTTGATTTGATGCTTTTCCCTCAATTTCTAAAAAAGGCCCAAATATAAAATCCAAAATGTCAATTTCATGAACTCCCATATCTAAAAACTTGCCACCACCAGAGATTTCAGGTATTAATCTCCAAGGCAAATTATTTCTGTCATAGTCTTCCTTAGCAGCTTTTTTATATAAAGTTACATTTACAAGTCTTACATCTCCAATAACTTTATCGTTTACAATTTTCTTAATCCTTTTAAACCGCTCCATGGCTCTTCTATAATATGCAACAAATGCAAGTGTATTTGTTTTTTTACATTCTTCTATTATTTCAAGACAATCCTTATAAGTTTCAGCCATAGGTTTTTCAATATACACAGTTTTACCTGCCCTAGCACATTTTATAGCATATTCTTTATGAAAACTTGGAGGCGTAGCAATATATACAGCATCTATATCAGGAGCATTTATTAATTCATCTGCTTGATTATATACTTTTGACACATTATGTCGTTTGGCATAATTTTTAGCTCTTTCTATTCTCCTGCTAGTTACCGCTTGTAAAGTTGAATTTTCACATTTATAAAAACCAGGGCCACTTTTAACTTCTGCTACATCACCACAGCCAATCATTCCCCAACGTATAGTTTTCATTAAAGAATTCTCCTTTTAAAGTATTTCTGAGTTTACCTTTACGATTACCTTCCTTATATTACATGGTTCTCCAACAGAACAAGCAGGTCTATGAACATCATTTGGGAAAAGTACAGCAAAATTTCCCGGCTTCATTATTAAATCCACTTCATTTTCAGCATTTTCATAAAACTTAATATCTCTTTCTTCTAATAAATCTTCTGATACTTCATTATTACCAGTATCTCTAGCAAAACCTATCTTTTCTTTTCCCTCTACTGAAAATTGTACATCAATATATTTTTTGTGCACTTCAGGTTTAGCATTACTTTTTTCCTTCGTTGTAGTATCTATTACCTGTGCATATATATTTTTTCCATCAATTTCATAAACTCCTGACTCCATATTAAGGAAATCATTACTCTTTAAATAATTAATCGTTTTCACTATAGGCTTAGGAAGAATCTTCTCCATATCACTAAGATTATTTATGTCACCAAATATCATAATTTACACCTCCAAAATTTTTATTTATATAATTGAAAATACTTATTCTATGTACCCCCTACATAGATATTCATAAGCTCTTATGAAAGGGCTTTCATTTTCAACAACTTCATTATATTATATTTTGTAAAAGATTTCAATAGCTATTTTAATATATTTTTTTGCAATCTCTAAAATTCTTTATATAAAAATATTTTTCAAAAGAATTTCATGTAAATATTCTGGATTAAATAATCTTTCTTATCTTATTGATATCAAGAGTTCAAGCTGTTTGCTGTTAAATTTGACATTATCTAAATTAATAAATATAATAAGCTTATCTTATTGATAGAAATTTTAGGAATTAAATGTACTATACTAAATAATTACTTCTATATTAGTATAATTAGTTATCAATTTTTTACAAATTGTAATTATTACTTATTAATAATATATAAAAATTATAAGCGCTTTCAATAAGATGAAAAGAAATAATTTTGTTTATATACGTATTTCTACGGAGGAAAAGCTATGAATATTTATGATATTGCCAAAGAAGCTGGTGTTTCTATAACTACTGTATCCAGAGTCTTAAATAATAAAGAAAATATCAGTAAAAAAACTAAAGATAAAGTTGAATATATATTAAAAAAATATAATTATACACCTAATGCCATAGCTAGAGGTTTAGTTTCAAAATCTATGAAATCTATAGGGGTACTGACTATAGATATTACAGATGTGCACCATGCTAATACTGCTTATATAATTGAAAGAGAATTTAATAAGTTAGGCTACAGCGTCATACTTTGCAATACAAGTGGTAAGACTACAGAAAGCATAAACTACATTAAAATGCTGGCTGAAAGAAATATAGATGGCATTATTCTAATGGGATCTATATTTGACAATGAAGATATAAAAACTGCAATATCCATCTATGCTAAAAATATTCCCTTAGTATCTATAAATGCTTTCTTAAATGTAGAAAATACCTATTCAATATTAGTAGATGATTCTTACGGAATAACCCTTTGTGTGGATCATCTAGTTGAAAAAGGCCATTCAGATATTGTATATGTAAAAGATTTAGACACCTATAGTGCCAATGAAAAAAAAGATGGCTTTATAATTGGAATGAACAAACATGACCTAACTATAGATGATAATTCTATAATAACAGTAGAAAAAGGACTGAAAGGTGGCTGTGAAGCGGTGGAAAAACTTATGAAACTCCACAAAAAATTTTCCGCCATAATATTTGGAGAAGATATCACTGCCATAGGCGCTATTAAAAAACTTAGGGAATTAGGTCTTGATGTTCCGAAGGATGTTGCTGTAACTGGCTTTAATAACTCCATCTTTACTGAATGCTGCTATCCAGAATTAACATCTGTAGACAACAAAGTAGAAATCACCAGCTCACTAAGCGTTAAATTACTTAATGATGTTATTGAAAATAGAAATGTATCATCAAGTATAATGATTCGCCCTGATTTAGTAATTAGAAAAAGTACTTAACACTTTATCCGATAACTAGTCGCTGTAACACTCCACCGCACTCTGTGAAAGTGATTCACACAAAATCAAGATTTTGGTTCTCTACTTTTCTACAAGGTGGAGATAACAGCGACACGTTCCTTGATAATTCATCTAAATTTAGTAGAATTACAAACTTCCACTAAATAAGATTCATTGATAATCTAAGCCTGGGTGTTATTTTCAACATAATAGCCAAATTTAGATTACCTTTATATTATGCTAGCCGCTGTCAAATAAATAATATTTATACTGGATATAAGCATTATTTATTAAGTTATTACCCTACATAATTTAATCTTTATTCTATCTTTTAAGCTTTTCCATCTTCAAGCCAACTCAAAGCTACCTTACCTGCTTTTTTATAATCCCTAATTTCATAATTGTAAATTTGAAGATCTATATCTATATTGTATTCATTATCCTTTAAATACTTTAATATCTGTATACAATCTTGAATTAAATATAGAGTTTGTGAAGATAATACCTGCTCATTTTCTGTAAATTCTTCTCTTGACAATTTATCAAGGTTATTACAATGTTCGCGCACATTTCTTATTAACTCATCCATATTCGCCTCTTTATAATCTACTTTAGAGTTTTTTATCAGTATTGGAATTTCCATTATTCAATCTCTCCTTATAATTAATGTTATTCTGTGAATATTTTTATTCATACTTAGACATGTAAAAAGAAAATTGCTGCTGTTACTATACTAGTTTTTACAGCAGCTGTCTCAATAATAAGTTGTCCACTCATTTTACATTATTTACAAGTTAATTTTTATTTATACCGATTATTTTAAAAATAATCACATAAAAAAATAAGTACTGATATTTTGTATCAGTACTAAATGAATATTACATATTAAGTTTTTGTAAGGGATAATTTTCATATTTTTATAATATCAGAATAATATTAAATTTTCTTTTCCATTTTGTTACCATTTTTTGACTTAAATCTTAATATTTTATTAAGATAGCTGCCAATCTATTTTTTTAAGTTCCTATTCATACGTTTAAACACTGCCATAAGTATTAATATGTCATTTATAATAAATCTTACTGAGTAAAAATTTGTTTTTATCTGAAGTTTTTCAGCTTATTTATCAATCAGGCTCAATACCGGCTTAATGCTCTTTAGAAAAATCACTGTCAATTATTATTTTTCCATCTTTAACATCAATCATTGCAGTGCCTCCTTTAGCTAAATCGCCAAATAGAACTGCATCTACAAAATAGGGTTTAATTTCATGCTGTACTACCCTTAGAATTTCTCTAGCACCATATATTGAAGAATATCCCTTTTCAGCAACCCACTGGTAACAATCTTCTGTAACCTGTAAGTTTATATTTTTTTCTAAAAGTTTTTCTTCAAACTCCTTTAAAGCTTTCTTTGCAATAAGCAGTGCCATGGTTTTATCTATACCATTGAATACCACAATATCATCAAGTCTATTTCTAAACTCTGGAGAGAATAATCTTTCAACTTCCTTTTTGATTTCTTCCCCCTGGAGCTTTCTCTCCCCAAATCCAATTATAGATTTTCCAACCTTTGATGCTCCTGCATTGGAGGTCATTATTAAAATAACATTTCTGAAATCCGCTTTCTTGCCTGTATTATCTGTAAGCGTTGCGTAATCCATTAACTGAAGAAGTACATTTAAAATATCCGGATGAACTTTTTCTATCTCATCCAGCAGTAGTACACAATGTGGAGTTTTCCTAACTGCATCTGTTAACAGTCCACCCTCTTCGTAACCTACATATCCTGGTGGCGCTCCTATAAGTTTAGCTACTGAATGCTTTTCCTGATATTCACTCATATCAAATCTTATAAGTGGAATAGATAATGTTTCAGCCAATTTCTTTGAAATTTCTGTTTTTCCCACTCCAGTAGGGCCTACAAAAAGAAGATTTGCAACAGTTCTATTATCATCATTGAAACCTGCTCTTGAACGTTTTATTGCTCTTACAACCGTTTCTACAGCCTTATCCTGAGAATATATTTCTTTTTTTAAAATTGCTTCAAGATTCTTCAATTTATCAATTTCACTGGTTGAAACATTTTGTTCCGGAATTTTTGCTATGGAAGCAACAACTTTTTGAATATCATCTTCATCAATTATACTGATATCCTCTTCATTAACCTTATGTATCTTAACATATGCACCTACTTCATCTATCACGTCAATAGCCTTATCAGGAAGGAATCTATCATTAATATATTTTGCAGATAATTCAGCCGCTGATTTTAGTGCCTCATCTGTATATTTAACTTCATGAAATTTTTCATAGTTATCTTTAAGCCCAAGTAGAATATTATAGGTTTCCTCCACTGAAGGCTCTAATACTTCTATCTTTTGAAATCTTCTAGATAATGCCCTATCTTTTTCAAAAATCTTCTTATACTCATCATAGGTAGTTGCCCCTATAAATTTGATTCTTCCATCCAGCAAAAAAGGTTTTAAAATGTTTGAAGCATCCATAGCACCACCAGAAACAGAACCAGCACCTACTATATTATGGATTTCATCAATATAAACAATAGTATTTCCTTGTTTTCTAAGCTTATTTAAAACCTTCTTTATTCTCTCTTCAAAATCGCCTCTGTATCTGGTTCCTGCCAGCAAACTTCCCATATCAAGATAATATACAGTACTTCCTCTCAGTGCTTTTGGCACTTTATTTTCTGCAATTAAATTTGCTAATCCTTCTGTTATGGCTGTTTTACCCACGCCAGGCTCACCAACATGTACAGGATTATTTTTAAACCTTCTACATAAAATCTGGATACTTTTTTCTAAAATATCTTCTCTTCCTATAAGAGGATCAATGTTACCCATTCTGGCTTTTTCAGTTAAGTCAACAGTAAACCTACTTATGAAATTCTCTTTTTTATCTGCTCCATTCACTTCACCATTTTCATCGTATCCATCTTTTTTCTCGCCTTCACTGATAAGTTCATACTCTTCCTCATCTTCTACCTTAGAAATACCATGTGTAATATAATTTAAAATATCTAATCTTTTTATTCCCTGTTTCTTTAAAAAATAGCTTCCGAAGCCCTCTTCTTCATCATATATAGCCACAATAACATGTTCAAGTTTAATATTGTCTTTCCCTGAGGACAATATATGTTGTGCTGCTGTATTCAGTACATTTTGTATTCCTTCTGTCTGTGTCGGTTCACTATTTTCTACTACTGGTATATTATCATTAAAATAAGTGTTTAAATCATCTTTAAGTAATTCTATATTTCCACCACAGCTTTTTATTAATTTTTTTCCTTCATCAAAAAATAACGAAGCATAAAGGATATGCTCTGGTGTCAGATATTCATGTTTTTTATCCCTAGCTTCATTATAAGCAGCAGTAATAATTTCATTTAACAAATCATCTATTCTCATACTCTATTCCTCTTCCATACTTAATTTAAAGGGAAAACCACTTTTTTCAGCCATATCCATTGCCTGATTAAGCTTAGTTTTTGCTATATCATAAGTATATATGCCAGCAACCCCAATGCCTTTTTTATGCACATCATACATGATCTTTGTAGCTTCAATAACACCTTTTTTAAACACCTGAGTAAGCACCTGAATTACAAATTCCATAGTTGTATAATCGTCATTGTGCATAATGACCTTATACAGCTTAGGTTTCCTTATCCCTATTTTATTTTCTTCTCTAACAATGGTTTTTTCTGACAAAGTATCAACTCCTAAACCTTTAACAATTCAAGAACATGCTTCTATTATATTATATGTCAATGAAATTATTATATCATAAACTAGAAATACATATTTAGTACAAATTATTATAATAATTCTTTAATTTAACTCTATAGTTTTCTACAATTTAGTATATAATCTCCTTTACAAGCCTATAATTATAATGTATTATAATTTAAAAATTCAATGTATATTTGTATTTAATAATCTGTACAATTTATTTCTTATGTAATTTTACTTCTTTATCAGTGTTTCCAAGATGAAAACATAACTTTTTGTAATATCATAATCCCAAAGCCAGCAATCAATTCCATCAAATTTTAATTTTTTATTTATTATACGATTCCACATATCCTCCGCTGCCTGTGCAGCTCCTGATACCGGGCATTGCATGGCTATTCTGATTACTCCTTCAATATCATTTTTTAATAATGCAGCTTCAATTTCCCCATAAAATTTTTCAGTACCATTTTTTAACGATAATTCCATCAGATCAAAGCCTATAAATAACAAATCAGTAGAGTGATTAATTATGGATTGGTTAAAATTTTTTTCAGCCTCTTTTTTACATATTTTAAATATGTTAATTAAATCTTCAATATCCTTTTTATCATAGAAATTCTGTGCATACATTAATATTATGTTTATAGCTACTAATATTTGACTGTGAACACCTAAGCAAAGAGTAATATTAAATTTATCTAAATCTGAATTTATATTATTATTTCTTGTAATACTCTCTTTTAGATTTTCCAAATATATTCTTAATTCCTTTACACTGTGTCTATTTTCAACAAGTTCAAAAAATTCCCTGTATATTTTATCTGTATTACCCATGAAATCAACTTTTTTAATTTCAATATTTTTTTTGCCAGTGACATTATGCAGCTTTAAAGCATCTTTCATACAATCTTCATTTATATCCAAAAGCATGACTCTATTAAACTTATTACTTAAATAAGTTAAATCAATATCATAACACTTCCCAGCTCCCCATATTGCAATACTTTTATTATTATCTAAATTTACCTCTGCCACTCTTTTATCAATCACATCCCTTATGATTTTCCTGTGTTCATACCATTTTTCAAATTTTGAATCATCTTTGTCATATATATTTTTTATTAAATTATCAAATTCCAAAATATTACCCTCCTTCTTTCATAAATATTTCTACAGAGAAAGATAATATCCTTCATTTATTAACTTATTACTGATTTCTGGTGATTTATCAGTGAATCACTTTCACAGAGTGCAAGCAGAGAACCAAAATCTTTGATTTATTCATAACTTTTACACATTTTTACAAAGGTTTTTTGTACTATTTTGTAGAATTATTTTTAAGAAAGTCAAGGAGGTGATATTGTGGATAAAGCTGAGATAGCTAAGCTAATTCATGAAACTACTAATGAAGTTTTCATAGAAAATTCATCTGTTTTAGAAGGGCAATTAGATAAAGCTATTGAAATAGCTATTCAATTGAGTTGTGAAACTAATCTTAGACTTCTTCAAAAATTAGGCATTCTAGAAGATTTTAATATTTAAGCAATAATTTAAAGAGAAAATACATTACTTAGTATTACTGCAATAAATTTAAATATAATAAATATCCTCTACACTATAAATATGTTTCATTTATAGTGTAGAGGACTTTTTTATGGAAAACCACTTCATCTTATTCCTTTAACTTTTACAATATTTTGATAAGCCGCTGTTAATGGTATTCTAAAACCATAGGTTTTAACCTCATAAGTTCTATTAATTCTCAATGCACCATATATATCTTCAGAATTAAATTTAAACTCCAATAAACTATCAGTATCCTCAAATACCCTTGCATCTCCATTTTCCGTTTGTGTGTAAATTAAATACACATTTTTATTATCTTTTCTTTTTACTTGCTTACTAGAAATAGTTACTATATAGGTATTTCTAAAAAAGTGTGGAAAAAACATAATTATACTTGCCATTATAATAATCCCAAGCATTAATGCTATTATCTTAAATTTATTAATCCTAAACCTATTGAAGCTAAACCGATAAAATTTATTTCTTCTCATAAAATCCCCTCAAATTTAATAAATATATTCTCTTTTATTTTTATTATTTTTTTCTATAAATTATTATATATGAAGTGATATATTTATTAATATATATAATTTTAGATATAAAAAAACACCAGTACTCTCACTGGTGCCAACAGGAATAAGTTTATTGTTTAAGAAAGGGAGTTTATTTCCACAAATTTATAATATCACCTTATTGTTAAGACTAATTTTAATTACTGTAAATAATATTTAACTTATTTTAAATATTAAAAAATACACTAGTTGCAACTGCACTAGTGCTTATCAAAACTTTATAGTTGGAAGAAAATCTAACAATTTTTATTATATAAGCTAAATATTAAGATTACTTTTATTCTATGTAATGATTTAGTTAAATAATTCATTGATATTAAAAAGACACCAGCATTACTACTGGTGCTAAATAAAATTTATATTTAAATGGGATCCTTACCTTATTATAATCTCATTTTAATGTTAAATTCTCATTATAATATTATAAATAATCAGTATCTTGAGTATAAACTTTTTATTAACAAAAGCACCAGTATTTCTACCAGTGCTAACTAAAAAAGGGGTACCAAATATGCTATGGTACCCCTTAATGTTACTCCTATCCTATATTCTTGTAAATATATATTGACTAATTTTTATTTTACTCTTTAAAATAAGTAAAATTACATGGTTGGCCTTCGCAATTCATTACAATTTCATCATCTTCAATTGCAAAAATTTTTTCATCATCCAAAAGATTCTTATTTAATTCAACATCCTTATTGACATCCTTATTAATATTTTTATTATTCATAATACCTACCTCCTAAAATAATTTATATATCGAACATAATTAATATTTATTATTAATTAATATTTGCTTTCCATAATTCTATTATAATACATAATTTATATTTTTCAATAGATTTATAGATAATTTTTTAATTTATTTTTGTATTAAATCTGTGTCATTTAAAGTTTAATGCTTTTACAAAAAATCCTCCCCTAAGGGAGGTAAATTATTTTTGTGCTGAAATAGTTCCTGAAGAGTTTTTTAAGCTATTAACTTCCAAAACAGCACCTTTAATTATATTGTAAATCTGTTCATCTGTAAGCCCAGTCTTATCTGCAATAAGCTCCAAAACTTTACTATGCTTAAAAGTGCCCGTCCAGTCATTTTCTTTGCCAAGCTGCTCTACTGCTTTAACTGCATTCTTAATTATTACTACATCAATATTGTATTTATCTATACCTATCTTCTGTATTAATTCCTGCTGCTGCAACTGCAAGAAGCCTTTGTGCTTATTATAGAGCTGCCTAGCATAATAAGTGATTATCCCTATAAATGTACTTATAATTGCACCTAGAATAGGTATTAAAATTTGGCTTATTATTATTTCTTTCACTTTTTCATTCCCCCAAATATATTTTTATAATTCTACAAAATAAATTTCTCACTATATTATTTATTTAGCGGAATGATTATTTATGCTATACATTTTCATCAAGAAATCTGCTCCAGGTTACTGATCCAACGATACCATCTGCCCTTAGGCCATGTTTTACTTGCCAATTTTGTACTTGTACTTTTGTCTCATTACCGAATATACCATCTACCTTAGCACCTACACGCATTTGAATATATCTAGTTGCATATTCATAATGGGGATATGACACTCCATCCTCAGGTTTTGAATAAATTTCTTCCACTGCTGCTGTCTTAGGCCCCCAGATTCCATCCTGTGAAAGTCCCATAATTCTTTGAAATTCTTTTATAGCTGCTGTTGTTAATGGACCTTTTATACCATCTACTGCTAATCCTTTTTTAAGCAATGTATTAAGTTGTAACTGAATTATCCTTACTGTTGGATCTTCTGTTTTTTGCGATTGTTCTGGAGTTGTTTTAGAATCTAGATTGCTAATATTCAGTAGCATATCTATACTGAATATATTCATATCTACATTTCTCTGTATTCCAGTTACTCTTCCAGTCCAGGTATATTGAATACCCGCGTAACCATTGGTGTATGTTGGTGCTGTATTAGGTTCCGCTATCCATATCTTATTTTTAGGAAGCCTCGATTTATCAGCCACACTGTGAGCAGAATATAACAATAAATTAGGATTTTGATCCATGAATTGCGATAAAAAGCTTATATCCGGATTAGAAACTTCATAGTCAAGTACTGGTTTTAAATCCTGTTCATAATTACCTATAGTATCTATAAAATGTCTATACTCCCCTACAGGATTATTTTTAGCTGCAAAATGATAGAATCCAACCTTTAAGCCTTGATTTTTAGCATTTTTGTACTGGCTATCCATTAAGGGATTTACATAAGTCAAACCTTCAGTGGCTTTTATATAAACAGCTTCAACACCAGTACCCTTAATTGCACTCCAATCTGTAATTATAGTACCGCTATAAATGTCTATTCCTCTCATCGCCAAAATAATCATTCCCCTCTCTTAATTAAATTTCGTACAAGCTATACTAATAATATATGCTGAATTTAGCAGCTTTGCTTATTAGTTAAGGAAAATTTAATCTTACTAAGCAAATATAGATTATATAGTCCCATTTTCTTCATATTTCTTTATATATGCCTTAGATATTAATATTTGACAGCAAAATCGTATTACCAAATTTCAACTATCCTTTTCATCTATATTTTATAACCATTTGCTACACGCAAACATACGTTCATTGTAAATTCCTTTTATTAGACAATATATGGTATAAAATTTCTTTAATTGTAAATAATTAATAAAAAAGATATGGAGGGTCATTATGGAAAAAGAGGATGCTGCTATAAATGCAACTATTACTATAAATAAAAAAAACAAGGTGTTAATGAGACAATTAGCTAAAGAATTATTGGTTATTGGGGCTATTACTGAAAGCGAATCTGACTTGATTATAAGAAAAGCAGATGTTTTATAGATGATTAAAATTTATATAATCTTTAAATATTCATAAATGCATTTTTCATAATTCAACCAACTTTGATTTTTAAGGTGTACCACAGTGGTACATCTTTTTTACCCTTATATTATATTGAAAAACATGATATCAATAGAAAAACTATAAAGAAAAGAAAAGGAGTAACACTAAGCTACTCCTTTTACTTATTTAATTTTAAGGCATTTATTATCTTATCGGCTTGCTGTTGTGTAATAACTTTATCATTTACTAATTTATTTAAACTATCTATTTGCTTTTGTTTGCTCTCCTGGCCGATATTACCTATGTTTGCCATAAGAGAATTCAATACTGCAACAGCTTGATCCTTAGTTATTGTAGCATCATTTACTAATGTTTGAAGGGTAGCATCATAGCTTTTCTTAACTTGGTCTTTATTAGGCTCTTTTTCAACTAAATTTTGTGTTGAATTTTGAGGACTTGAAGATTTCCAATTACTACATCCAACAAACAAAAATGCAGGAATAGCAAAAACTAACAGTATAAACGCAGTCTTGTTAAAAGTTTTAAGCCTTCTCATTTTAAAACACATCCTCTGTAAATATTTTATTTATGTAACTGTATACTGTTAGTATGTTGTAACTTTTTATATTTATACATTATGTAATAACAAGTAATTGCTATATTAATGCAAATAAAACTCTAACATCTGTCAATAACCATAAAACTACAATGAAACTTTCTTCATTTCCTAATTCTTATTGTTCCAATTTTCCTTTTTATTTTTTTATTACGCTAAACAATCTTACGCTACGTATTTTTTATAATTGTATGAAAATACTAATAATATTCTAGCATTAATTACTCCAATAAATGAATAAACCCCTAATATATTTATAATAACAGCACTTAGGGAGGTAAACTCTTATAATTTATTATAAAAATCTGATAATCTATTTTAATGTCGCCTAGACATTTTGATCCATATTTCTCTACTTTAGAGACCTTATCTTGCCATGCAAAACTCGTAAAAAAGCCCTGAATTCTCAACTGTTTACCAATTGGATCCAGGGTTTCACATTGTTTTTTAGTTTTGGGGACTATCAATAAATTTTACTTTTGAGAACATCCCTTTAGGGTTCCACTTTGGTTCTAACATTATCTGCTGCTCGGAGCAATTTATCTGAATTTGTAACTTCATTATGAAGCACAAACTATATAGCTATTGCTAGAGAGCCATGGCAGTAAGCTTGATACTAAGACTGTTATGTGGCATGTTTACCGTTCTTAACATCCTTGCGGGTGACCGCCAAGTAACTCACAAGTCCAAGAATTATAATCGCTAAGCCAAGGCTGACCGACCCAGTTCCTAGTCCAAGGCCGCCGCGATTATGAGGCACCCCCATCCAGTCAGCAAACGAGGCTCCTAGCGGTCGCGTAACTATGTATGCAAACCAGAATGCCAAAATCTCGTTTAAACCAATCAGCCAGTAGGCCAGAGCCGGGATAGCAATCAAGATGGCAAACAGCACACCCGATAAGAAATATCCCAAGTTCATGGTTGTCGCTGTCATATCTCCTGCAGCAGTGCCAAGTGCGAATGTAGCCAGTATGGTGGTCCAATAAAAAGCTTCACGACGACGAGTGTAAATGCTGTGTATAGACAGAGTCTTCTCGCTGGCATACCAGATTGCGAAGATAATTGCCAGTGCCACCACAAAGAACGTAGTTGAGACAATGTATGGAATGCCAAACCCAACGTGCAAAACATCGGCAGCCATCGTACCAAAGATACTTACCATGACGACATTTAACCAGTAGATCCATGCCACATATCGGCGTACTAAGAACTGCAGTACTAACGAGGCCACTAGACCAATCCCCGCCAAGGCTACTGCAATTACCGGATCTAGCTGGTGGGCTAGATAGTCAGATGTAACCTCGCCCATTCCAGTGGTCAAAATTTTGATAATCCAGAAGTAAACCGTAATTTCTGGAACTTTAGTAAGGGTACGCTGTGCATTATGTATGGTGTCAGATAAAGGTTTATCAATATGCAAATTCTTTCCCTCCAATTTTATTTAGTCATTATATAACATGGTTTGTAAACACCACATTATATCACCTTACTTATCAAATTTTATATTTTTTACATTAAAATTAGATTAAACTTTATCTATCAACTTTATTTAAATTGCTTACAATATAATAACTGCCAATATATTCATCACATGATTTCGCCACAAATTTCTAATCATATATCTATAAAAAGTTTTTATCAAATACTAATAGATAAATTGGCAAATTATATTTGGGGAGGATGCTATTTTTGAAATTAAAATATTTAATAAAAAAAATTAAAGTTATATCCTTATTAAAATATACAGCTATAGCACTAATTTTTATAATGTTTCCTGTGTGTAAAAGTTCAGCATATGAATCTACTCAACATATGATAAATAACGATGAAGTGGGTTTAGAAATTGAAAAAATATATAATTTGCGCTGCTCTGCTCTTAAAACCGGTGATTATTCAGCATTAAATAATTATTATGATATTTCTAAGACAAGTGGTAAATATGCACTGGAACATGAAATAAAAAGAGTTAAATATTTAAAAGACTGGTCGTCTCAAAGAAATATAGAATTCAAAGATATTAAATCTACGGTGAAACTGAAAAAAATTATACCTTCTGATAATGTATTAAAACTTATTCTTGAAGAAAGTTATAAATTTGACTATTCATATAAAAATGATCAATCTACTATTCCAAATTCATTTGGAATAGGCGTACGTCATACAGCAAAATTAATCAAAAAAAATGAAAGATGGATTATACTTAGTGATTGGTATACTGATTGCTTTGAAGATTCATTGCAATTTTATTCATCTAATTTAAATTGTAAATTTAATTCATCAAAAAATACTTTATATTCAATAGAAAATTTTATAGACATAGCTAAACATAATAAAAGCTTTTATCATAGAGAAAAAGCAGCAGCTTATGCTGATAAATATTGTGGTGCAGCTTGGGGAAGCAGTAACAATTTTAAATATAATAAAAAGTACAATGATTATAATGGCTTAGGAGGAGATTGTACTAACTTTATTTCTCAAGTCCTAGGAGATAAAGAAGGTGGATCAATGCCTATTAATAATATATGGCATTCCGGTACTAGATCCTGGTCAAATGCAGATGGTTTGAAAAATTATTTACTACAAAGCGGTAGAGGAACTATTATAAAAATTGGATCTTTTAATGAATTAACAAATTCTCAATTCAACATGACAGATGATATAGCTAATAGATTACAAATTGGAGATTTGATAGCTTATGAAAAGGGAAGAGGAAACATAGATCATTTTGCAGTAATAACAGGATTTGATAGTCATAGATATCCTTTAGTTAATTCTCATACCACTGATAGATATCATGTTCCATGGGACTTAGGATGGAGAAATAAGAACATAAGATTTTTTCTTATACACATAAATGATTATTAATTTTTAATGTCTTTTATATTATCTTACCTTATCAAATTAATTACATTGAATTTACAATTCAAATCAGATCATAACTATATATTTTAAAATATTGAGGAGAAGCAGAAATAATGAAGATTTTAAAAAAAATTTTAATTTTATCCTTAAGTATATTGATTATAAACTCATATTCATATAATACAATATTGGGTCATGAAGTATATATTAATGAGAAAATAAAAAGTATGCCCCTAAAATATAATAATGAAGGCGTATGTATACTTATGTATCATTCTATAGGTTTTGAAAAAAATAATAGATTAAGAATTCCACAACAACAATTTAAAGATCAAATGAAATACATAAAGGACAATGGGTATACCACTGTTACTCTTCAAGATCTATATAATTTTTTTGTAGAAAATAAACCTATACCTAAGAAATCTGTGGCTATAACCTTTGATGATGGATACTTAGATAATTATGAATATGCATATCCCGTACTTAAAGAATTTAATCTTAAGGCTACAATATTTGTTACTACAAATACCATAGACAGGAATAATGCATATATAACTTCAAATCAACTTAAGGAATTGCAAAATAACGGAATAGATATAGAAAGTCATACTGTTAATCATGAAGAATTAAGTAAAATTTCTTATGAAAAACAATTAAAAACTTTGAAAGAATCAAAAGAAACCTTGGAGAGAATATTAAATAAAAAAGTGAATTATATTGCTTATCCTTGTGGTAAATATAATGAAGATACAATAACAGCGATGAAAAATGCGGGGTATATCATGGGATTTACAACAGGAGGTAAAATTGCAAGAAAAAATGATGGAATATGTACTTTACATAGAATAGGAGTAGTATCTATTGACGGAATAGATGTACTTGAAGGAAGATTAAAAAGTCAAATGGAATAAATATAAATACTAAAATAAATTAGCTTAATCAACAGATCCTTAGTATTCAATATATCCTGCTGTAAGCTCATAGTGGCCTCTGAAGAATTTAATTAAAAAAAGGAATAAAAGCAGTAATAAAATATCTCTAAAATTGAAATAATAAAGAAGTAATTACGACATAAATAATTGGAGGGCAACAAATTGAAAGCTAAAAAGATTATTTTATACGGTACAACTATATTTTTAATTACATTAATGCTATTTAAAGGATTTTTGAGTTTTTATAACCCTAAATCAACCCCTGCACAAAATATTATTGAAAACAAAAAAGTCATTTATCTAACTTTTGATGATGGACCAAGCAATGTTGTAACTGATAAAGTATTGGATATATTAAAGGAAAACAATGTACATGCTACTTTTTTCCTAATTGGTAATCAAATTAATGGATTAGAAAATACAGTGAGAAGAATTCATGCAGAGGGTCATAGTATAGGATTACACACCTATACGCATAAACTTAAATATATTTATGGCAATCAAAATAATTTTATTAAAGAAATGTTAGATTGTAGAAATGAAATAAATCGAGTAACGGGAATTTCGCCAAATATAATCAGATTTCCTTGCGGTAGTAGAAAATATCTTAATCCTGACTATTTAGATAAATTGCACAGCTATAACTTTAAAATATATGATTGGAACGTTGAAACATCAGATGGAATAAATCCAAAGCTTTCACCTTATAAACAATATATGCGAGCTGTAAAAGAGAGTAAAAACTTATGTGAAATTATATTACTTATGCATTGTGACTATATGCATAAAAACACCTGTAAAGCGTTGCCAAAAATAATTAAGTATTATAAAGAAAAAGGATATGAGTTTAAAACTATTACAGATGATACTCCTGAGCTTATTCAATAGTTAGTAACGAAACTTTAATCAACTTACTATGAATACTTTCCATATATTATCCTCCCCTATAATACCTATTATGAAATTCTTAGCATTTCATAATAGGTATCTAAATATTATATTTTTAATGTATCATCTAACCAATCAAACATGACTTGATGAAATAGAGCATGATTTCCTTCCTGTCAGTGTTCTTCTGCACCTTCTTCACGTGTAAACACACGTATTGTCTTAGAACACTTCAATTCATTAGCAAATTCATCAACTTGTTCGGGTGAAACAAAGTGATCTGCTTCACCAACTAATATTAATAATGGACAATCTATTTTATTTGCAATTCCTTTAAGTGTATATTTTTTTAATGTTTCTGGGATTTCATTTCTGTGTTCTATCCCAAATACCCAAAGCGAATTTTGAATAGCCCAACGAAGATTAGAACTTCTTTTTTCAGCGAATCTCATCATTGTTTCTATCATCATTGGAGAACGTCCTTCTAATTTTTTCAATTTTGGATTTTGATTTATTGTTGAATTCCATAGGTCATAGAATACATCATATGCAATACATGCTTTTATGCGCTTATCAAAAGCAGCAGCTCTAGGTGCATAATACCCACCCATGCTCATTCCCATGAGTGATATTTTATCCATATCAACATCTCTTCTACTTTCCAAATAATCGATAGCCGCTCTAACAGGCACTTCATAATCAAAACGAGTTGGTATTTTTTGAATTCTTAATGTCTCTCCCTGTCCTGGTCCATCAAAAACAAGACAATTGTATCCTCTTTTAATTGCCGCTGCCGCACCACAGAAATATAATTCTTCAGCTGTGGAATCAAATCCGCCTATAAAAATTAATGTAGGACATGGTTGTTTATTTTTATCATAATCTAATGCCCGATAAAAATAACCTGCCATATAAGAATTTTCATAGGGAATTTTTACAATTTCATAATAAAAATCCATCTCTGCCATAGCCTTTTTGAACGTTTCAACACTTTTTTTATAATTTTCATCACGTCTTGAATCAGTTGCCTTCAAGAAGAACTCAGCGGTTCTATAATAGTTTGAAGCTCTAAGCAATGCTTCTCTACCACTTACTACATGTCTTTTAGATAAACAATTTTCACCAATTTTCTCTACACGCTTAGCGGTTTTTTCCCATTCCTCAAACCAACTATTAAAGTCTCCTTCTTTAATATTAGCAGCAGTTGCTAAACATTCACCTATTTCTGCTCCTTGATATCCTGCATAAGATGCTGCTCTAAGTAATTCAAATGAAAATGCTTGATCTTTAAAATGTAATTTCATAATTTTCCCTCCCAACAAAAGAATTGATGCTATCTTGTTTTACATTGAATTGTCAGAGTATAATTTATATCTTTACTTAAATCCTAACCCTTTTAAAATAAATAATAGTATTTCCTCTATGATTTCATTTTTATTTTCTTTTTTTTTAACAAACTCTATAAATAATGGATTTTGACGTGGAAAAATTGCTACTGCCATCACAAAAGATATGGCATTATCTATGTCTTTAAATTGAAATAGTCCCTCTTTTCTTCCATTACTTAATAATGTTTTTACTCTAATCCATGTAGGTAATAATACTTGTCTAAATTTCTCAGTTCTTTTACTATTCATAATAATTTCTTGTTGAAGTATAGTTACTAATTCAGGATCTTCAAAACGTAATTTAATAATTTGGGTTATAATTGATGAAAATTTACTGATTGTATTAATATTATTACCTTTATCATCAATAGTATTTGTTTCAACATTAAAGTTATCGAATAACGAAAAGAATACATTTTCCTTGCTTCCAAAATAGTAAGATATAAGTGAAATATTCACTCCTGCTTCTTTTACAATCTCTCTAGTTGATGTTCCATCAAAACCATTTTGTGAAAAAAGTTTTTTTGCAGCTTTTAATATTTTAGATTTTGAATCAATCGAGTCTTTATTCATTTAATTATCCACCTTTATAATTTTACTTTGTCAACACACATTGATAAACTTTAAAAATTATCTTTGTTATTTATTATTAGGAAATGTGTGCTTCATTTTTAAACACAACGAAATCACCAGTATCTCTACCAGTGCCTTTCCATATATTATATATTTAAATATAATAGAAAACTTTATTTTAAAGTTCTTTCCAGAGTACTCCTAGCTTTAGATAAAAGCTCATTTTTAATTATAAAATTCCATACTGGCTCAAATTTTTTCCATGCGCCGGCATAAAGTAATGTTTTATTTTAATAATTTCCTTGTAGATGCATTGCATCTGCAACTTTTACAAAGCCTGCAGTATTTGCTCCAGCAACTATATTGTATCCAAATCCATATTCTTCAGATGCATTCTTACAGTTGTTATATATGTTAACCATTATTTGATGAAGTTTTGCGTCAACTTCTTCTTTAGTCCATGTTATTCTAGCGCTGTTCTGTGCCATTTCAAGAGCCGAAGTAGCAACACCACCAGCATTAGCTGCTTTAGAAGGTCCTACTATAACTCTATTTTTCTGTAAATAGTCAACAGCTTCATTTGTGCAAGGCATATTAGCAGCTTCACAGACAAATTTAACTCCATTAGCTACTATTTGTTTAGCATGTTTTAATTGTATATCATTTTGAACAGCACATGGCATTATAATATCAGCTTTTACATTCCATGGTTTTTCTTCTGATAAAAATCGAACTCCATATTTGTCAGCATAATCTTTAATTCTTGCACCTTTGTTTATATTAAGCATTTGTACTAAGTAATCTATTTTCTCTCCTGTTACCCCTTCTGGATCATGGATATATCCGTCTGGACCTGAAAGTGTAATGACTTTACCTCCTAATTCACTAATTTTTCTGCATGCTCCCCATGCAACGTTACCAAAGCCTGATACAGCAACTGTTTTGCCTTTAAAAGTTTCTCCTTCATGCTTTAACATTTCATTACAGAAATAAGATACTCCAAATCCAGTAGCTTCTGGTCTTATTAAACTTCCACCATAAGTTAAGCCTTTACCAGTAAGAACTCCATTTTCAAAGGCTCCTTTAATTCTTCTATATTGTCCGTATAAATATCCTATTTCTCTTCCACCAACTCCGATGTCTCCAGCAGGAACGTCTACGTCTGGTCCTATATGTCTATAAAGTTCAGTCATAAAGCTTTGGCAGAATTTCATTATTTCATTATCCGACTTTCCTATAGGATTGAAATCAGAACCACCTTTACCGCCGCCTATTGGAAGACCAGTTAATGAGTTTTTTAATACTTGCTCAAATCCTAAAAACTTGATTATTCCTATATTAACTAAGTCCTCCTTTGTAAGGTCCTATACAACCGTTAAATTGCACTCTAAATCCACGGTTTACCTTTAAGTTTCCTTGATCATCAACCCATGGTACCCTAAATATTATTTGTCTTTCTGGTTCGCAGAATCTTTCTAAAAGATTTTCGTTGATATACTCAGGATGTCTTTCAAAAACTAGACCAAGATAACTTAATACTTCTTGAATAGTTTGCAAAAATTCTGGCTCGTAACTATTTCTTTTCTTAACACTATCTATTACTCCATTAATATAATTTGTCACTTTTTTATTTGTCATAAAATTTCACCCCAAAATAATTAGATTTTTATTTACTTATCCCTTTAATAATTATACTTTCTGCTAAAATGATAATATTCTAAAATAATTCAAAGACTAGCAGCGAAGATCTCTAGTAGAACTCAAATCATTTAGAGCATTATATTCCTTAAATTTTAACATATTATATAAAATGCATATTAATATGAATTTGTGAGTGAAGCCGTCAGTACTTATAGCGACATACTGGAGCTTCTAGATATATTCCAAATGCCTTATCCCTATTTTGGCTTCGTTGTCTCGACATCAATCACCCCACCTTTCACCGTATGTCTGTAAGTGCCTTTTTTATTTTAAACACAACAAAACACCAACATTTCTGATGGTGTTCTGTTTTAGATCGTGAGGTTTTCATATAAATGTGTTTTTTTAGTATGATTTTATAATACCTATTCAATGTTACAGTTTTATATCAATAATATTTCTATTATCTTAAATATAGATTAATAAATTCTAAACATGAAAAAACATCAGCATTTCTGCCAGTGCCCTCTCTGTATTTACATACAAGGGATATCCTATATATTTATGATATTATTTAAAATTTACTTTTATTCTATTCTTGTAACGTATTTTATAATTTCACATAACCTATTTATGTAGTAAATTTTATGGAGGTAATTATGTACTATAATACTTACAATAGAGATTCAGACATTAACAATAATAATCAGGAGATTGGCGAAGATCGCGTTAGTCCTTCTATGAATCCTGGACCTTCTATGAATCCTAATCCTTCTATGAATCTTGGGCCTTCTATGAATCCTAAGCCATACCATCATGTTAATAAAAAATATCCTAATATGCCTTCTATGGCACCGCATACAGCTTATTATCCAATGATGATGTATGATGATGGTTAACGACGACGGCTACGATGATGGTTATGACGACGCTTATGCTGATGATCCAGATGATTACTATGATGACCCAGACCCTTATTATTTTGATGACCCAGCGGATGACCTAGATCCTGATCCTCGTCGCAGACGCCGTAGAAGGCGTAGAAGACGCAGAAGAAGACGTAGACCTCATATGATGATGCATATGCCTTATAGATCTTTTGGGATGTACTAAATATAAATTTAAAGGAGCACCCTGTTCAAGAGTGCTCTTTAGTATTTCTATTATCTTAAATATAGATTAATAAATTCTAAATATAAAAGTACAATATCTAAATAATATAATCTTGTAGCTTCCATTTTTATCCTCTGGATTTAAACTTTTCACCATATTATTTGTTTGAATATAGCAGTTTATAATTGATAATTCTTATTTGATTTTAATAGCTGCTTGAATTTTTTGATCAATTACGGCTTTATTAAAATTTAAAGGAATTATTGATTTCTCATCATTATTTTTTATTCGAGATATGCTTGTTCCATTTATTAAGAATTTACCTTGGAATGCTCCAAGAGGAACATATGGATTTTCAGGCAAAATAGTAGACTTAGTAGCAAATAATAGAACTTGTTGATTGGGTTGCATAACATCTGCTCCACAAAGAACTCTTTTTATAGGTTTATCAGTAGCATGTTCTACATATTGGGAGAATTTTGCTGATTTTTTACTTAATGCTTTTACAAAATTTTTTTGAGTTGTTATTCCTCCAATCTCTGTAAAAGTCAAAATATCTCCTTCTTTAATATTTTTACTGTATGATTTAGTTACTTTTACTTGTGATTTTGTATAAGTTTCAATATTATAATCAAAATAACTTACTTTTAAAACAACTCCCTGTATGATAATATCTGCGTCTTTTGAAAGATCTTCTATGCTGTTATAATTTTTATCAAAATCAGCATCGCTATAAATCATTTGTATATTGTCATTTACATTCTTTGTTGGCTGTGTAATTTTATTTTTTGAAGACATATTAATATTATTATGTAATATAAATGCTGTAGAAGAAGTTAACATTCCTACTAAAAATAATGCTAAAAATAATTTTTTCATTAAAAAAATCCTCCTTAAGTATATCTGTAATTAATAATATAAATGTATAATTCCATTTATATCATCAGTCGTAGGATAATTGACAGCACGGTGATCTTTTAATTGACACATAATACTGTGGGGATTAGTATTGTGCGCTAGTCCCATAGCATGACCAAGCTCGTGAGCCATAGTTCCTTGCTGCTTATATGCAGTTAATTTTGGCATTACTAAAGTATTTATTTCGATTAAATTAATATCCCAGTTACTAACATTAGGATTTACAGAATATAGTTGAAAATCTGCGTCAACTGAAATAAAAAGTGTTTTAGCTATTATATGGGCACTTTCGTCTGCAAATGCATCTGCTGAAAAGAATACATCTGCTGCATCAGAATTATAAAGAAGTCTTGTGTAATGGGAAGAATCATTCCATGCACCTACGCCATCAAAAATTGCACTTGAATAACTATTAGCAGAACTATCAATAGAATAGTACATGGGATCTACTCTGGAAGATCGAGTATGTTCATTAAAAGTATTATATGCAAAAACTGAAATTGAATAAAATATAACTAATAAAATTGATATAAACAATATGGTGAAAATACACTTTTTTGCTCTCAAAAAAAACACCTCCTTTAATTAGTTTAATGTTTGATTTATTTTGTATTTGTTAGCTTTCCCTTTAGGTCCATGTCCTATTACAGACAGCAGCTTGTCATTGTATAAAAATTGAATACAGTGCTGATAGCAGTTCCTACTGTAATATTTATTAGTACCATATTAGTATGTGTTATCTTATTATTTCCATACAAATCAATTTCTAATTTTTTATCCTATGACAAGAATGTCAATATAAAAGAAAAAACATGAAAAATTAAATGATTTATTTGCATATTTTTTTATATCTATCTATAACTTTTGTAAGAAAAATAAAAATACAAGCAAATTTACATCATCCGTAAACTAGATTATATCAAGGCTTTGGTGCACTCAGTGGAAGTGGAACCCTCGACCTTCAGATTTGTTTTAATAGACTCTTATTTTTCCACATTTTCCTATAAATGTTGACATTACTAGCTTTGCTTACTTATACCTTCTAATCAAAACTATAGCTATCTGAAACTTTTGTTGGAAAAGTGTGGGGAAATTTTAATCAGCTTATTGATTGAGTAAGCTAGCTTTCAATTTAAGTAGAGTGATACTTGAAAAACATATAATTAAATCTTTATTTGAAATCGCCTTTCATTTCTTGGCACACTAAGAATATTGTGCCTTATATAATACAAGTAGCTACCCATTTGTATGGGTAGCTACTTTAAATTATTTTTTACGGAAATAACTATATAAAACGATTAGTCGTTATCAGCAGGTGATGGTGCACTGCTTTCAGGTTGTTTCATTACTTCATCTGGTGTAAGTGCCTTTTTCTCTCCTGGATACGGTTTATCAAAGCCCTTTGTCGCATACCATACAGCATGGTTAAGCATGTTCGCGTTAACAGCATCTGGTGTTGCATGTTTCCCAGAAAATTTATCTTTGTTATTGTTTGACCATTCTGTCCACTGTTTCGAAAGGTCTTTTGCTTCAGGTGTTACATTTTGTGTGTTAGACAGTGCTGCCGTATTTGAACTTGGTTGTCCATTCAATGTGTCAAGTGGAATTTGGTTTTGTTCAAAATTATATGGTGTGAAATCTGGTTTATTCGTGAAGAGCTCACTCATCGGCTCTGCGGCGAAGTCGTTTTGGTTCATAGCAGGAATTCCAAGAATTTGTTCAATACTGCGAACCATGTTAATTATAGTCCAATAGTGGCTATCCGTAATTCCTCTCTTCACCCAAGGGCTGATAACGTAAGCAGGCTGACGATGGCCGTCAACGTGGTCTAATCCATTTTGGGCATCATCTTCTGTGATAAAAACAACAGAATCTTTCCAGTATGGACTGTGTGAAATCAAGTCAACAATTTTACCTACGGCTAAGTCATTGTCAGCAACCATTGCTTGTGGTGTTGGATTGTCTGTTGACGTTCCAGCCGTGTGGTCATCCATTACCCACATAGTGTTCAATGCTGGTAAGTCTTTATTTTTTACATGTTTTTCAAATTCTTGTTTAAAAATTTCAAATCGGTACTGATCTGGAATATTCGTATCAAATGTTGGGAATGGCTTATAAGTAATTGGTCCAAGTGACGGAATATCAGATGTAGCCGAATAGTTTCCTACTGGTACATGAAGGTTACCTTTTTGTTGTCCATCAAGAATTTGGTAATCTTTATACCAATCTGTCCAATTTCCATATGGTGCTGAACCTGTAAAGCTTGTTGTATCTTCCCCGAAATTCTCAACAGATTTTTGATATTTTTCTGCTTGATCCCAAAGATGACCTGTAGGGGCATATGCCATGGCATCTCCTGCTCCACCAGGATAACTTTTTACATTTCCAGTATCTGTTTCTTTATCTTCATAGTCTGTATTTGTTCCTTGCATGACCCATTGATGTCCACTTGCTGATTGGATACCCGAAGTATACATATTATCTAGAAGTGGGAAAGTATTTGCTAATTTATGCAAGTTAGGAGTTACTTTTTGAGGGAACTGCGCTAAAGCTGGTTCACTATTTCCTTTTCCAAGGTCACCTAGTACTTGGTCATACGTTCTGTTTTCTTTTATAATATAGAATACGTGCTTAATGGTTGAAGGCTCGCCCACTCGTTCGGGCATAGCCACAGGTTTTATATTTTTCCGCGGCTTCGCGTTTAAATCTTTTAAGCCATACCAGTTGTTGTTAGCGTATACTTGCGTTGTACTTTTAGCTATATCTTCAGGATTAGGAAATGGAATCAATGAAAGGGATCCTTCTTGCGCATAAGAAGAGTGACCTGTTACCGTAATTCCTTGAATGGTTAGATCACGTGCCGGTCCGCGAGAACCAATTCCATCTGCATTGGCTACTACTAATTTTTTATTAGTAGTAGCCACGGCGATATCCACTGGGAACCATGCGGTTGGTAACAGTCCTAATAGTTCAGGCTGGTTATTATTATGGCCATCCTTATTATTGGTTACGTCAGGAGCTTTCCAATCATATACGGCAATGGCATTGTCACGACCAAGGCTGACCATTAACTTACCATCTATCACTGTTACAGCGTTTGGTGCAGATCCCTTTGGAGAATTTGGATATGGCTTAATGTCAATGGTTTGTACCACATTATTTGTTTTCGTATCAATGACGGAAACAGTATCGCTATTTGTATTTGCAACAAAAACATATTGACCTGACTGGGTCATACGTTCTGGCTGTACACCAATAGGGATTGTCTTAATGACCGTGTTCGTAGTAAGAGCAACAACAGAAACGCTTCCTGTGGAAGTAGCACCTGTCTTAGGATCAACAACCACTTTCGTTCCTGAAGAATCAATCGTCGTGTCGCCTGATTGTGCTGCTCGTCCCCCTTGGTTGGTTACATAAGCGATATTCTCATTAACTAAAATACTTGTTGGCGCATTACCTACTGCAACTTTGGTCAATGCACCTGTTTTTGGGTCAAGAACGCCAAGGCTGTTATCACGGTTTAGGGCAATTAGCAGCTTGCCTTGAGGAGTAACTCTTATGTCAAGTGGGTTGATATTTCCGCCAACAGTTGCGTTTGGTAAGGAAATACTTTTTTGAATTGTTGGAGTTCCATCTGTACCGATGGACATCACAACTACTTTCCCTGTGGTTCCGGATGAGCCAGTGGCATAAAGTTGACTTCCATCTGATGAATAAGCCAATCCCCACATGTAGGAAAGACCTAAACTTATATCTTGTTTAATCATTTTTCCAGACGCCAGATCAACTACGTTAATTCCTTTACCCCCATAATTATTTCTACCAACGATTGTTGCAGCCGTTTTTCCATTCGGATTGACGGCGACGGAAATTGGGTTTCCTCCAAATTTAATTTGTGTACCAGCTGGTGTAATCAACTGGTTAACAGGAGTTAGAACAGAGCCATTGGGTTGTTCTCCTACAAGATTGAATCCAAATGGACCATATTGTGCAGCATAAACTCCAGCAGATCCAAAAAGAAGAATACCTAATGTTAATCCAGCTATAAGTTTTTTCTTTTTACCTGATTTTTTCGCCACTTTTTATCATCTCCATTTCTTTTTACACTTAATAGTCTACTCCTGATTCATTAAGCTACTGTAAATCAAATGTTAAATATTGTAAATTTATCGAATGGTAGATTTATAAAAATAACCGTTTTTTCTTTGTACGATTTATCATGTAATCTATTAAAATGGCAGGTGATGTACCATGGAAAAAATTCTTTACTTGAAATAAAGTTGTATACTGGATAAAAAAATCAGATCCCTCCTATATAAGCTACTCCTTTTTATTTTATATTGTCTTTATAGAACTGATTTAATTCTTCAAATAAATATTTGTCTAATAGAATTACATTCTCATTTAATTCACCATTCCTATCTATTATTTTATATATTGTAATACCTTTATTTCTATTGAATACAAATGCAGTTAGCATAATACTTTTTCTATTAAGAACAGTAAATTTACTAAATACTTTTGATTCCAAAGGTGCTAATGCAGATAATCTCTCTTTCAGTCTTCTTTTAGTTTCAGACATAATAATATTATTTTCATTATCATATATTGATTTAAAATAATTTGTAGTGGTTTTATAATCTATAATTTCCCTACAAATTATACAAGGATATTTATTACCTTCTGTATCTTTAAACACACATTGTTTACATCTTATATTTGCCATTTGTTTTATCCTCCTGCTAAAAAAACATTATTAACAATTTTACCATAAGGATACCTAAATTAAAGGTATTTTATTAAATTACACATATTTACTTTAATAGTTAATATTTAGATGCATCTTTTTTAATATTGTATAAATTCACAATATCTGCCGATAATATAATTATGATGAAACTTTTTTCATTAAATCTCTTTATAAAGTTTTTATTTACCAATCTAAAAAGGTACACAATATTACGGGTGTACCTTTTTACTGCTTGTACATATAATATATAGTGTAAGCTTTAGCTATGCTATACTTCTCCTTTAAACTCTATAAAAGACTGCTAGTAGAATAATGTTTGCTAATTTTCACAAATATCACTCCCAGATGTGCCCTTGTGGCGCATCTCTTTTAATATTGAATATTATAATCTTATATGATATTATAAATATTAGTTTTTTTGATTTATTCCATGATATTACTTAAAGATGTATCCCCAGATACATCTATTTTTTATGTATAAATTATATAAACTTTCAAATACTACTATTGTATTTTTCATTATTAACCTCTTTTGCGACTTTCTAAATAATATGTTAAATGCACTTACAAATTGCATACACTTAACCTACTTAAAGGTGGCTTGCAAAAGTCGCCTACTTTTTATGTATAAAATAATCCCTCAAATATATCTCTAAATTAAATACAAATATAAAATAAACATGGCCATGATTAAAGTAAACACCATGATAATAATTAATACTTTTCTCATTTTTTCGCCTCAATTATGTTATAACAATTCATATATTATTACATAATATCACGTTATATTTAAAATGTTTGTATTTACATGTCGACACTTTATAAAAAAATAAAACCTAGAGCATCTCACCCTAGGCTTTTCAATTATTATATACTATGATCTTTATCTTTAATACCCAAGCTGAAGCTAATATGTTGCTTGGTACCAATGTATTTTAAGAGCTGCTTAGTTTCAACTTATTATCCTATTATTCAATAAAAAAGAGAGTAGATTCACCACTCTCATCATATACGATATTAGTAATTAACAAAGTATACGCCTAAATTTTTTTGTTATAGACAGGCGTTTCCTTTGAAGCAGCTTTGCATAACGACATTACTATTATGCAATTCACTAAAGCAATACTAAAGATAGATATTAAAAATAACATATCAACTCACCTCGCTTAACAATAGTTTTCTCTTCCTTTTGTAATATTTTAACATAAATTTACATTTATGTAAACATTTTCATAAATTTTCTTTTAACTTAAACTTGATTAATTATCTCTTATAAAAATATATCTATACGCCTTGATTTATCTAGCTTTGTGATACTCCGTATCCTATTATAAATTATAAATAGGTTAAGATGTTTTGCAAATTTTCTATTTCTGTGTTAATTTTCTTTTTTAAATTATCTACTTTTATAAAATTAAAACCAAATAAACTATCGCTATTCATTTTTATTACTTTGTGAGAAGTAATGGCTTCAAAAATATAATCAAGTCTTTCTAAGTCATCAGAACCATATTCTACTAATTTTTGTTTCAAATTTCTTACCGTAACAATTTTGTCTTTTTTAATATCATTTAATTTTAATCTGCTTTTGTACAAATATATTTTATCTCAATCTTTTAAATCTAACAATGTTTACACAATAACCACCTTCCTATTTATTATTTCGGATAAAAGAAAGATTTATTGATATGTTCTATTAAATTTAATTTACTATATTTTTGTAATTGTTAAATATAGCAATATTCAAATCTTGTTATTTCAACTTGATCAGCTACATTACTAAATAGTCCGAAATAATCGTTTAAGTTTCTGGTGTTAGTAATAGTTGATTGCTCTACTATCAACAAAAACAGTAATCGCTCCATCATAGTTATGTTCTACCCTTACTAATTGGTCTTACTAAATTTATAAGCTGCTCTTCTAAAAGAAACTAAATGTATCTATAACTTTTGTGGGAAAATAAAAATACAAGCGAATCTACATCATGCGTAAACCGGCTTGTATCAAGGCTTTGGTGTACCCAGGGAGACTCAAACTTCCGGCCTTCAGATTTGTTTTAATGGCTTTTTATTTTTCTGCACTTTTCTATAAATGTTGATATTACTAGCTTTGCTTACTTATACTTTCTAACCAAAACTAGAGTTATCTGAAACTTTTGTGGGAAAAGTGTGGGAAAATTTTAATTGACTATTTTCCATTTCTTTAAGCCTAGTAAAAGCAACGTTGCCTAAAATAATACTCGATGTGAGAACAAGAAAACTTGAAAAAGCTTCTATTTGATTTGGTTGTAAATTATTGGATACTTGTATACCCATTTCCCTTTGAAGAATAGCTTGCCTAGCTTGATTTGCAGAAATAATAAGAACTATATATGCTGTTATAGCAACGGTTGCTCCAAATATTTGTTGTTATATTAATTCTAATTCAAATTCATCATTTTCTAAGCTATTTTGAGCCATGTTTAATATTTGTCATAAAAGCAGACTTTGGGAATGCGTGGAAATGATCGTCATACACTATGCTCGAGTCCGTTTAATCCGCATTTTATACGGTGATAATCCAAATATAGAGTTAATTATCAGTGAACACAAGCTGCTGCTTGATGCTATAAAAAACAAAAAATCCTCTGAATATATTGAAGCTGTGCTCCGTCAACACTTTATGAAGCCTATGGAAGAATCTGCAGACTTATTTGAAAAACTTGCATTTAATTTGGATTTCAGATTGTTACTAATAGAAGAACCACTTAACATAGAAGCTCTGGCCCTAAAATAGATATTAGAAATCATCTTAAACTTATAATAAAGATTTTCAAATAATTAAATAGTCCAAAGCCCCATTGCAGGTGTCCTTACAAAGTAAATTTCTTCTCCATTTTCAAGTATGTTATAACCATCCTCAAGTTTTGCTGGATCATATAGCTTAGATGCTTCGCTAAGTGGCATATAATTAAATCCAACTCCTTCAATTTCTTCCTTAGTTAAATGCTGTGTTGCATAAGTAATTGTAAATCTTTCATCGCTAGAGCCTTGAATTAAATGTGCCGCAACCATCATGTTATCCTTAATTTCAGGGACAGTATTATATAAGTTCAATACATAGTCACGTCCCTTATATCCATATTTACAGATTGCACGATTGACTTCCTCATTTTCTCCAAAGCTTCTAATTCCAGGTGCTAAGAGAATTAATTCTCCTCCGTCTGCAACGATTTTCCTTGTTCTATAAATGCCTTTATTCCCTACCCACGTAGTTTTAAGCTCATGCTCATCAAGATATGCTACTACCTTTTTAACAGGTTTACCTACATACGTAATGTTTAGTTTTTGACTAAGTTTCACTGCCTGTTCGAATACTGTCCTTTCATTGCCTATATATAAACCATTTAGCTCAACTTTATTATTTTTCATAGTTGTAACTGTTTGTATATAAATAAGAGGTAAATCAGCTAAATAATGTTCTTGAGCATAGTCAAATACGAGGCGTGCAGGTGTATCTTGTACGCCCATAGCTTTTTCCATACCGCATATAGCACTAAGCATATGTGATTTATTAATCATCTGTCTACCACCACATCCTACGAAGATATTTTTACTATAGTTTGCCATTCCTACAACTTCGTGAGGAACTACTTGCCCTACTGATAAAATAAGTCCGTATTCACCACTTATCAATCGTTTATTTACTTCAACTTCAATATCCTCATTAAATAATCCCTGTGAAAGCTTGCTTACAAATTTTTTGGGAACTAGCCCTAGTGATACAGTATCATTTTTCCAGTGGTGAACTATAAAAGCATCTCTTTGAATTTCATTACCAAACATCTTGTCTAACTCTTCCTCATTCATTGCCATATGAGTACCAATAGCTGGCATTATGTCTACATGACAGGATGGAGAAATCTTGTGATATAAAATTTGCGTAATATCTCCTGCCATAGAGTAACATCTTGTAAAATCAGGCGGAATAATTAGAATTTTCTTTATATCATTCAATTTACATTGATCTATTAAAATATCAATTTGCTTTTCAATTTCTTCTTGACAAATAGAGTCTTTTTCCAAAGTAATTAAAAATTTATTCATCATATCCTCCTTGTATAATGTAGTCATATCCTACAAGTGTGTACTAACTTATAGTTTATTTATATGACAATTATATCATCAATTTCAATATAATGTATATAATTAAACAAGCCTTCTTTACAGGCTATAGAGGAGTTTAATAAAATGGGTTATTATTTAATTGAAAAACAAAAGATAATACTATAGAAACTAAAAGCCCAATACAAAAAACAGCTTAAAACATTGATTTTCAATGTCTTTTGTTTTATATAAATTGCAGTAATTGGGTTACATGACACCAGTGATAGGTAGAATATCCTATACTTAAAAATGTTGGTTTATCTTCTTCTTTTGCTTTTGCAAATATTTTTTATTGTATTTGTTAAAAATATAGCTGTTAAGTTGCTATATTTTTATGAATAGGAGGAGTAAAAAAATGAATAGAAATAAAAAGACTAAAAATGTCAAACAAAATAAAGCCATAAATAACATTACTGAAAAGACTATGGATATGAATGTCACAAAAACAACCTTTCATGATGGTTCTCCTGCTAAAAACAAGTAGTTACTTTTAGCTAAAAAGGTAGTTATATTATTGAAAAATAAGAGAAGGAATATATTATATGTATAGTATATTCCTTCTTTATATGTTATATGGATAACCTGTTAATACTTTTGTTTATAACTTTTAGTTCGAAAAATTAGAATATTTCGAACTAAAAAACATCTTATTATTCAATTTTGAATTATAAGATATTTTTTATATCGATCAGGCAGTTAATTACTTTGACCAATAAGTTGGGCGAACCAGCATCAGGGGTAGCTTTGTATGGGAATCACCCTTCGCCGTGTTGAGCTGGGCTTGAGTAAGAAAGATGCAATTTGTGAGATTAGCTCCTCTGAGATCAGCATCTCGCAAATCAGCCCCAATGAGATCAGCCCCACTCAAATCTACTCCTCTAAGGTTCGCCGCAATAAGACACGTTCCCCTCATGTCTGCACCTCTAAGATTGGTTTTTCTCAGGTCTGCGCCAAAATAATCTAATCGCCGAGAGTTGGCGTTCCGATTTCTTGAAGGAGTGTTCTTTCCACTGTGGGCTTTAGTACGTACCAGCTCACTGGTATTTTTAAGCAACATGTTAACTCTGGTTCGATGATCTGCCACATCCAGTGCTAATAGAGAATCAACGTCAAGAAGGGTAAGCCGCTCAGTATTGTCCAGCAATGAATTTATCTCCTCTTGGACACTGCGGTCCGCTTGCAGGATAAATGCTTGACTAAGATACTATAGCATTTCATGAAGCTGACTCATAATCAAGAACGCCTCAAACATTTGCTTAGCAGATTCAATTTATTAACTTTTTATCTTTCTATACTTTTCTATAAGTTTTGGTATTACTAGGTTTGCTTACTTTAATATTCTAAGCAAACCTATAGCTATCTGAAACTTGTGTGGGAAAAGTGTGAGAAACCTTTAATAAGATTATTGATTGAATATATTATATTTAATATCCTCTCTTCTTTAAAAGATAACCTGTCGCCATCTCCAAATCACCAGAGCTTGTTTGATAAATTCTTTTTAATTCATAGTCACTCTTATTTTCTATATTGGCAGCTAATCTTAAAATACGATTTCTATTTTTATCTGCTCTATCTGCTCTATCTGCTTCATTCTTTACAAAGTGTAAAATCTTTTTTGAAAAATTCACATCATTATCATCATCATCAAATTCTCTTAATACTACTTCTTTTAATTTATCAAATAAACGCAAACTCTCTCCTCCTTTTATCTATATTTTTTTATGTCTAATCATCTACTTTTCTTGTTCCATGACATTCAGAACATGAACCTTGTACAGTAACATTTTGTGCTCATATGTACCATAGGTCTATTCATACTCCTCACACATTACTATCTTTTGAATGTAAATATAGTATAAGTTATTTTTGCCATATTACTACCACCGCTCTTCTTTTACAGCACTTTACAAATTTATAATTTTACCAGTTAAGTTAATATATTCCTAAATCAACATAGTCACATACCAAAATTCTCCACACACTAATTTTGTACCCAATCATAAATCCAAGAGGTATCTACCCATTACTAGTATGTGCAATAATTCAGCAAAACAAACATTGAACTAATATTTATTACAATATCGTTCAATATTTAAGAAGTGAAGTTTCATTATATTTACTTGGATTATAACTACAATGCTATGCACTGAGGAAATTCGCAGTATCAAGTGTAAAAGGCAATTTATAAATCCAACTTTCGACAGCCTGTACTGTGTTTGAAAGATTGAATATTTATTCATTGAAAGAGAAGTAATAATAAGATAATTATCTAAATATGGAATTATATGGTACAATTGTTTTATAAATGTTTAGTTCATACTTTGAAAAATAGTACGAAACAAAAACATATAAAATAAGGAGGAAGTTATGAGTACACATTTATCGAGTTATATTTTAAGAAAAATACAACTAAAAAATGGTCAGGAATTAATACTAAGAAAACCTGCAATTGAAGACACAAAAAAGATGATTGAATATCTTAATATTATTGGTGGAGAGAGTGAAAACTTACTATTTGGTAAAAATGAATTTCTTCTTACTGTAGAGCAAGAAATTGAATATATTAAAAGTATGAATAGTGATATTAATACACTAATGATTTTAGGAATTATTAAGGTTCGTAAAAGAACGGGGTACTATAAGAAATGTAAGTCTCGGTGTTAAGGCAAGCAACCACAATGCAATTACGATGTATAAGAAATTTGGATTTAAAAAGATTGGTGTACATAAGAATTATTTCAATGTAAATGGTAATATTTTGGTAATGAAATTCTAATGGATTTTATATATTTAACTATTAAAATAAATACAAATCCATTTCGCTTTTAATACAAACATTTACAAGTAGTCTAGGTCCATTAGTATTAGCAGTTATATAATCACATTCATAAGCTTTCTGATAGGCTTTAGTGGCATTAAAATATTTTATATAATAAATACAAAAGAGCCTTTGTTTATCTGTAAGTTCTGAATTTGATATCTCAGTAACTTCTTTAAACTCTGGCTCCTTTATTTACATTATTCTTTTTCTTTTGGAACGTTCCGTTTAACTTCTTATCCCATTCATCTTTTTCTTCCATCCTCTTACTGTTCCATCTGAAATACCTAATTGTTCTGCTATCTTTATTAAATCTATATTTCCTTTATGTTCTTTACATATTTCAAATGCCTTATCCTATTTGGGCTTCGTTGTCTCGTCATCAATCACCCACCTGCCCCTAATTGGCTTTAATTATTTTCGTGTAATAAAAAAGAACCCTGTTAAGAGTTCTTAAAGTGTATTATCCTAAATGTGTCTTTTCTTTTATATGATTTATATCCATTTCTAAAGTACCATCTGTATGTTCAGTATTTTCAATAATTTTGTCTGCCACAGCATTAAATTCTTCTATTGTGCAAATATTTTTCTTTATTAAAATATCACATATCGTTGCAATTTTATAGCTCTCTACTGGTATACTTTTATATAATCTTTCATCATTTATATCCATACTACCACTCACCTTTCACCATATGTCTTCTACATAACTAAAATAGTTTCCTTCTTTTGTTCAATTATTTAAATAATCCAAAATATAATAATCGAAATAATAATTAATATGCTTAATATAGGTAACAAGCACCCTTGTCTTATATAATAATATATGCCACTTCTTCTTCCCCTACCTTTGTAATAAAACCCTCTTTTATGTCTATATCTATGTATTCTCATTATTTTACCCCTATTGTAAGAATTTTAATACTATGTCCTATTCAAAATTTCTTCTTTTATATAACAAAACACCAGCATTTCTACTGGTAATGTGTCGGAAGCTTTTTCATAGATAAATAATGTGTTTATGCACATTTTCATATTATCTTATTAAAATTAACGTAGTATTTCACTTTTGTAAATATTTATTAGCTGTTAATTACACTTTTTTAAACACAGAAAAAGCACCAGTATTACACTAGTGCTCTCTCTTATATTCAAATAGTTGCCTGCATACTATATTATTATTTTAATGTTAAGTTCTCATTTTAAAACTATAAATCTTTTATTAATTGTATGTTTCTAGTTTCACATACTATTGCAATCACCCAAAAGTCTGACGACTTAAAAGTAGCGTAATTAATTATAATTTAAATTTTTAAAGTTATCCACAGGTACAGTAGTACCTATCTTTGCTATTACTTTTTTTAATAAAATAAACAGTTACAATTTGTAATTTAGAAAAACTTAATTGTGCAATTTACTCAATTTACAAATAGTTTAGCTTAACTAACTTGGGAAAAGAGACTAAACCATGAAAATAATTTTGTTTAAATAATTTTCATTGATTAGTCTCCAATATTTTCGTTATCCTTTTCATCTTTGAATAGACATACTTGTATCTCATATCATAAATTGTTCATCATCTTTCCCATTTTATTATCAATTCTAATTCGTAATAATTTATTATTACCTATTGTCTTTTATTACAGCAACTACTCTAACAATATCATTTCTTGATTCATTTATATACAAATCAGATATATCAACAATTAAAAGTGCTAATTTTATGTTTAAGAATTCCAATTATCAATAAGTTTATATCTATTTCCTTTTAAACAATTCATTGTTAACATAATATTCTCTAATCCATATACTATACTAGCTAGATTTTCTTGTACAATTATAACAAATTATTATAAAAAGGTGGTAAATGTATGGAAAAAATATATGATGGACGTGGTAGAAGTTGTGGCTATTTAAAAGAAAACACAATTTATAACAAAGATAATAACATTATGGGTTACATTGCAGATCGAATGATTTTAGATTATAATGGTAACCCTGTAGCTTATATGTCAGACGACGGAGTTATTTATTCTACTATGGATGATATGGCTGTTGGATCTTATGATGATCCTCCTGTTGATCCAGATGGTTTCCGTAGTCGCCGTAGATTTTTCTTCCCATTTTTCCCATTCTTCCCATTCTTCCCATTTTTCTTTTTTTAATGATTCTTTAGATAATGCTTATTGTTATAAAGAATAATTGATTTGCATTAAATAAAATTGTACCAATGGGCAAGATTTATGATAATGGGGGTGAATATTAACCTTCACCCCTTTTGAATATTTAGAATCAAAATTCATAGAGAATAAAAAAAACTGCGAAGTATTGATTTCACAAGGTTTCCAATGGTGCATCAGAGAGGATTCGAACCCCAACCATTTTGTTTGTTTACAATCAAATTATATTCTTCTAGAATTGGCTATAACTATTGGTCTTACTAAATTTATAAACTATCCTCTTCTAAAAGAAACTAAATGTTTCTATAACTTTTGAGGGAAAATAAAAATACAAGCGAATCTACATCATGCGTAAACTGGCCTGTATCAAGGCTTTGATGCACCCAGGGGGAGTCGGACCCTCGACCTTCAGAAACGAAAGAATTAAATTTATATAATTCCAGCACCTCTCTAAACCCTGTTATATAGCCATTTTAATTTTTAGTCAATATTGATTTATACCCATTTATTTTAAACTATAAGGGGCAAAAAAATGGGCAAAATATATATTCTCAAAGTTAGCAATACCAATGGTTTATCCACTGAAAGCAAAATTGCGTTTAGGTGTAAATATCCATAAATTAATATTTAAATCCAATATAATTATATAGCCTCACGTCTTGTATAAGCTATGCGAAAACAATTTCAGAATATCATTGATCGATTTAAAACGCTCTTAAAACGTATTAAAACGCCAAACAAAAGTATAGTTATTATAACCACACCTTTTAAAGCCAATACTCATATTATATTATCAAGGAGGTGAGATTCTATGGCTAATGAACCTTATGCTACTTTGATAATAGGAGAAGGACCTAAGGCCAAGGAAACTCCGTTAACACAAGATGAATATGTCAACCTTTTAGAAAACGGATTGGAATTACAGACACAACCATCAGGGAATATTCCTCATGTCCGTGTTCTTATTATTTTTTTGCCTGCTTCTGTTGCAGATAAAGAGATTTTCCAAGTAACACCAGATGCAATGACTTTAATGCATGGGCATGTTTTATTTATAGGAGTGTTTCAACCAGAACCAAGACCAAAACCACGACCAATACCAAGACCAATACCGTAAGGTACAATTAAAAATTTTACAACTATAGGAAGTACACTTTTAATTCGTATAAAGAAAGGACCAGATTTTTGGCCCTTTTTTCACCATTAAATTTAATATACTCTTAAAACCCGTTTAAACGGAAAATAGATATATGAGATAGGATCTCCTAGCCAAAACTAGGTATGTAAGAATGAATCAATTCCTGCAAAATAAAAACTCCCATAATCTAAAAAGAAAATGAGAGTTCCTAAATAAGGAGAATGTATGGAGAATAATCCTGATATAAATTTAAAAGTATTGCAGCATGTTTAAATTCGTCTATTGCTATTTCCATTCAGTACATGACACAGATTCTGCCATTACCCTAAAAAGTTCAACTTTTTGTGTCTGATATATTGACATAAGTCCAAAATTTTTTCTTTAATTCTAAAAGTGCTTCCAAGTCATTTAAAAATTGAAAAAGCATTGCTCTATTTTCAAATTCATCTCTTGTCTTGGGAAGTTCCTGAGCCTTAAACATATATATAATTTCATTTAATTCCTTTAAAAGTTCTTCAGCAGTATTATATTCTCCGAAATTTAATGCAATCTTTTCAGTAAAAGCTGCTACAACTTCAGTCTGCTCTAAGGTCAAGTAAAACTTAATAAAATGACTTCTCATATATTTTAATATTTCATATTGTAAAGTTCTCATTTCCATATAATAAACATAATATTTTACATCATTAATAATATAATTGTTTAAATGTCTATATGCTCTATCTTTTCCTTCTTCCAATATTGCTTTTAGCTCATTAAAGAGCCTTTCTTCTTCAATATGTACCGATTGCTTTCTTAGAGCTTCTGCCATATGAAATAAAATTATACGCATATGTTCTTCAATATTTTTTTGAGTTTCTTTGATTTCATTTTCTATTTTAGGCATGTAGATATTTAAAATTATTCCAATTCCTGCACCCACAGTCATAAGTAAAAGTTCATTTTTTATCCAAAACATAGATGATGACTTCTGAGCTAGTAAATGCGTAACTAAAACTGAGCTTACAACAATTCCATCAGTAATCTTTAAGAATACAGTAAGTGGGATAAAAATAATTAAGTATATGCCAAATACAACAGGGTTATATCCAAAGATTAAAAATAATATACTTGATATTAGTAATGCTAAAATAGTAGACTCAATCCTTTGAAATGCTAGCTTTATAGACGTTTTTTTAGTATTTTGAATGCTTAAAATGGTTATAATTCCAGCTGCTGCTGCATATTTTAAACCTAAATATTCAGCAATAATTATAGCAAGTGCTGAACCTATTGCTGTTTTTAATATTCTAAATCCAACAAATCTTTTCATATTTACAACTCCTGAAATTTTTTTAGTACGCATTTATCTACTAGTCCGTATTAATTATATATAAGATAATGCCGTAAGGCCATTTCCTAAAATAACGACAATTGTTCAATCTTTTTTTCTTTAAAAGACGAAATTGATAGACCAATTAATCTTATTTTTTCTTCTAGTTTTAACTTTTCTAAAATATTACAAGCTTCCTTGTATATATCTTCTTCTCTATGTATATAACGTGTCAAAGTTTTGCTTTTAGTATGATTAATAAAAGATGAGGTTTTTATTTTTATAGTAATATTTTTTCCACTTAAACTTTTACTTTCCATAATGCTTGCAATAGAACTAGCGAAACTTTTAATATATGGTTTTATATCATCTTTATCATCAGTATCATTAAGAAAAGTGGTTTCTTTGCCAATAGATTTTCTTTCTCTAAAAATTTTAACTTCTCGATTATCAATACCCCGTATTCTATCGTATATTTCAGCTCCAAATTTTCCGAATAAATCTATTAAAAAAGCTACTGGAAGCTTATACAATTCTTCTATAGTAAAAATACCAATATCATTAAGATTTTTTACAGATTTTTTGCCTAAACCATGAACTTTATCTATAGATAGAGAAAATAGAATGTTTGGAACATCACTTTTTTTTATTATTTTAAGGCCATTTGGTTTGTTCCAATCTGAAGCTAATTTGGCTAAAAACTTATTATAGGATAAGCCTATAGAAATGTTGAGTCCAGTTTCTTTTTTTACTCTATTTTTTATAAATCTTGCTATGTATAGGGAATCTTTATTTACGTGAGTTAAATCTAAATAGGCTTCATCTATACTTAATGGTTCTATAAGTGAGGTTATTTCATTAAAAACACTAAATATTTTATTGGATATTTCCTTGTATCTTTCATATCTAACAGGAAGAAAAATTCCATTATGACATTTAGCTTTAGCCATGTAAATAGGCATTGCGCTCCTTACTCCAAAAGTTCTTGCCTCATAGGAGCAGGTGGCAACCACACCTCTTTCAGATATCCCTCCAACAATTACAGGTTTTCCTCTAAGACTTCTATTATCCATTACTTCAACTGATGCAAAAAAAGCATCCATATCCACGTGCATTATAACTTTATCCACTAAAATTTCCTCCATTAGAACTTTTACATAAATAATTCTTGCAATCTATATGAAAAGTATGAATTAATTTTATTCAATACCCTCTACTTATAAATAGGATAGCAAACGCATGTTCTGATGTCAAATTTAATGCGATAATATTTACTTCTCCATTCTTGCTATCATGCTTCCAACTCTTTTATTTAAATTATATACATATCTTTAACTTATCATAGGTATCTCCTGGTTTTATTTGATAAAACTGCTGATATAGTCTTTCTCAAATTGATCTAAATAATATTTTTTATCTTCATAGCTATTTATTACATATTCTATATAACCGCACACCTTTATATAATCTGCTTCATATTCTCCTTTTTATATTTGAAATACTAATGTTGGCATGAATAAGTTTCTCTTTGACGGGTATTATGATAACATTCTTAATTCTTTTGGTTGGCAGCAGATTAATATTGGGATTCCATTATACACCAAAATAAAGTCAAATTTCGCTGATAGTACACACGCTCTTGAAATAACAGGCACAATACCTGAAAGTGCTAGTTTAACTACTTTTAAGGAAGAACAATTAGATTTAGAAATTAACTATGAAATTCTTGGAGAAACTTTTATCTATAATCCAGACAAATGGCGCTTTAGTAAAATATATTTTTTTAAAGAAACGCCTTACCAACTTCATGATTTAGGTACAATTTATGAAATATTACACATATCTCTTGGTTAATAAAGAAGTTATAAAAGAATAACAGTTATTCAGTAATAATAAACAATTAATTTTCATTTAAACATTCCCATCAATCTTTCCTATAATTTCTTTTGGGTAATGAAGTATTTTAAGTAGTTTCACTGCATTCCTACTTTTACATATGCCATTTCTTAATTTATAATCAAAAATCATTCCTTGCTCATTTATATTTTCTATAAAATAGTAAAGTCCATATTTATCCTTTAATTCCTCTGCAAGTTCCATATCATGCGTAGCAACTATTGCAAGAATATCATTTCTTTGAAAATAATTTAATATTTCTATAGACGCATTAACTCTTTCGATTGGATTTGTTCCTCTAAATACTTCGTCAATTACACAAAGTATATTATAATTATCCCTTTTCTCTCGTATTATTCTGAGTATAGCTTCAGCTTCTCTAAAATAATAACTTTTACCAATCATTATGTTATCTTCTGGACTTATAGAAGTCATAACCTTAAAAAAACCACTATGGTAACTTGAAGCTGTTACTGTATATATGCTTTGAGCTAAAACAGTATTTACACCTATTGTTCTTAGAAAAGTAGATTTTCCTGACATATTTGAACCAGTTAAAATTATACCCTTGCTATCCATACTAATTGAATTTGGTACAGCTTTTTCTAGAAGTGGATGTATTATATCCTCAGCACTAAAATATTTACTTCTACTCGTAAACTGAGGATTACAGTAATTATTCAAACTGCACCTATAGGAAGCTATAGATAAAAAAGCATCTAATTCCCCAATACTTATATAAATTTTTTTTAAATCCTTTTTATGGTTATTTATAACTTTTATACATGAAAAAAATTCATTTTCTTTAATTAGAGAAATCATATAGAATAATTCAGTAAAAGCATTACCTGTACCTTCTATTCTGTTAACTTGATAAGCTTTTTTACTTATGCTTTTTACTGGTTTTAGACACTGATTAAGTATTTCTTTATAATCTCTCAATTCTTTTATGTCTAATTTAGAAATTTTATTTGATGCGCATATTAAATTATTTAGATATCCAATAGAAGAAGAATACATATAAATTTTATTATTAAGTTTAATATGTATTAATATATTTATAATAATAAGAACTATATATGTTGCAATCATTACCCTTATATCTTTGAAAGCCAGCAATATTATTACAGGTACTATATATGGGATAATGCTCAATACTTTACATATTGGTTTCCATCTCAGATCCATATCTATATCTTTCCATAATAATGACGGTATATCAACTTTATCTTTTTTATTAATTTTTATAAGTTCCAGAGCTAAAGACTCTCTTGATTCTATATTTTTTTCAAATACACTTATAATTTTATCTCTATTTTTTAATATTTCTTCATCAAATATTGGAGTTTTAAGTATACTATATAATATTTCTTCACCTGGAGATGTCAATGTCCTATCTACAATAGAAAAAACCTCATCCATAGTAAGATCACTCCAAGTTTGATCATCCAAATAAAAATCTTTTTGGGATTTTATATAATCGAAAGCATGTCTTATATTATGAAAATTTCTTTTTCTATCTACTCTTTTCCCCCATCTCCTAGTAAATTCATTAAGTGTTTCTTTTAAAATTAAAATTTGCCTTACATATAATACTGCTGCTAATATACATACTAAAGGTATTAATAAAAAAAGATACTTATATCTGCCATGTGTAGCAAAATTAACAATTATTATACCTGAAAATCCTATTACTAATAAAAATATATTTGATAAATAATTGATAAATATCTTTTTCAAAATAAATACCTCCATATGTACAACATTTTATATTAAGCCATAGCAATTATACCTGCAACGCTTGCTGTTAACTCTCCAATATAATACAGTTGCATTATGTCTTTTACAGCAACTTCATCACTCAGCCAAATAGAATCTGCTATATTTTCATAAAGCTATTTTTCTATAGGTATACGAGAGAATTTAACGATCACTATATTCTTCATGATAAAATCTCTCTCCTGTACTAGGATTATAATAAACTCTGGACTTTTTACCATTGCTTGGGTCCACAATTATCTCTTCAGTTTTCTCAAAGCCTGCAGGAATATTTAATCCATGGTTTTTCTTATACCTTTTATCCCAAACTACTAAGGATATAACAGCTAAAATAAGAAAACATAATTGGATCAAAATATAAAAAAATAATGCTTTTACCATAGTCCCTAATCCTTTTCAATTATAACAGCAGTACCGTAAGCTAAGACTTCACTCATAAATTGTCCAATTTCACTAGAATCAAACCTCTACTTTGGCTATTGAATAGTTACAATTATTATGTCTTGTTATACCTTATCAAATTACTTTTTGGAAATCCATTATATCTATTTTCCTTCCAAATTTTATAGCAATACCTTTGTAATGCGAACATTGTTCATATTCCAACTTTCTGAATAATTTAAGACTTGCAACATTCTCTCCGGAAATAGATACAATTATAGTTTCAAATTGATTTAGTCTCGCTATATTTTCCATATATCTGACTATTTCTTTACCATATCCTTTTCCTGTGAATTGAGGTTTTAAATATAACCCTAATTCTACAGTCTTATCATAGGCTATTTTTTCTCGAAATCGTGTTAAGAAACAGAAACCTATCAATTCATTATTAATATAAATTAAAAATATTTTATATTTATTATTGTTCAGGAATATACGATTTTTGAATTCTTCTAATGTGATTTTATCCCAATCAAATGTGGCTGTAGAATTCACTATGTAATGATTATAAATATCCAACATTATCTTCAGTTCATTCTCTTTTGCCTCTGTAAACCCAAATAAGTATGTTTCATTCATATAACATTTCCCCTTTGTGTATATTTACTAATTGTTAGGTAGGTAGGGAGCCTTGCGGCCCCTTTCCCCCTTAAGAACTGGTCTTATAATATACGTCATAACGTTCGTTCCCCCTAGCTAGATATGGTTTGGTGAAGAAATATGTCTTGACTTTTTCGAAGGATTGACTCTCTTACAGCCAAATCGTACTTGAATGCATTGCTATGTGACGTTTTATTTTAGGTCATCCCACTCTAACTCATTTAAAAATTTTCCCCATTCAAAACACATCAATTTATCCTCTTCAGAACCTTTAACACCTTCATTAACGAATTTTTTCGTTGCTATGTATATAGGATTTTTCTCTTCATCAAAGATAAATTTATAATCCAGTTCATCTATATCCCAACTATTTCTGAGAACTGCTTTCTTTCTATTCTCCAAGTCAATAAATACAATTTCCTCCGTATCTGGTATTTGATCTTCTGAACGAAAGACTATGTATTTCTCAGTTGCCATTTCAAATCCATGAAAATTATATGGCTCTATATCGCAACAATATTCTACTTTAAAACTTTCAATGTTAATCCTATATATCTCTCCACTATAGTAATCATCAATCAATAAACCAAACTTCTTCTCCATAACTAATTAAAAGATTGCTATATGCAATAATATATTTAAAATTACTATCTTTATTTATTTTATCTTCATAAGGTGTAAGAATTTTTAAATAGTTTTGAAGATTGTTTTCGATTTCTATTAATATAGGATGCTTTCTAATTTTTTCTGGCATAACGTTTTCTCCTTTTATCAAGTTATTTTCTTTTCCCTTATCACAAAACTTAATACTAAAATTGAAATAATAGATATGGCTGCTAGATAAATAATAAAGATATGCAAATTATTATTAGTACTCATAGGTAGAAAATTACCTAGTATACCTATAACAACTAAATTAGGATTATTAGGCAAATTAGTTGAATAAACAGAAAAAATAATACAATTATAGCTTTTAGTGGAGCTATCAATTACAGCACCACCTAAAAGTTCAATTGAACCTTGCTCTATTCCATTATTAGTTTGAGATATAGCTTTTTCTTTTAACCAACTTACATAGTCAGTTTTCTTAGTATTGGTTATTACTAAAATTAGTACTATGAACATGATTATAAATATTCCAATATATTTTTTCATGTAATCAACTTCCTATATATAAATTTTACTATACTCTTTTCTACAAAAATTGCATTATTCCTTCTTTTACAAAAATAAAAAGATACTCACATTATGAGTACTTAATTATATTTCCTTTTGATTATAGAAAAGATCTTTGATAAAAGTTTTTTATATTGTATATTATTGAAATCTTTGGCAATATTAAATTATATAAGTGATAGGATCCTTCACGATCGAATAGAGGTGAAAATTATGTTATTGAAATTTAAAGTTATTGGCCTTGAGTTCACCATACGCATAAGAAAAATACAATAATCTTATGCATCACTTCCCTAAGTATATTTTGGGATGTGAACCTTAAGGACATAGTAATAAATTAAAAATAACATGACTTTTCACAAACGGAATGAGCGGAGAAATCCGCTCTATTATTTTATAAAACTAAAAAGAAACCTTTTAAGAGCTATTTTAGAGTCTGTCAATAATTTTGTGTAAACTGCCATAAGAAATTTTAAATTAGATGTTTTTATGAGAAACTAGGTTTGGTATTAGAAATATAAAAACCTAGTTTTTTATATTTATTATATATTTTTACAGTAAAGCATTATAGCTATGACTAGAAGATTATAGGTAAATTTAAAAAATTACAGTTTCAAGCCTATCACTAAAATATATAGATAATTGAGCTAGTATTTGAGCCCATCCACGTATAGATTGGGTCCACTTTTTGCTTATATCCATTGTTGCTAGATAAAGCATTTTAAGTAAAGCATCATCTGAAGGAAATACGCTTTTACTCTTGGTTACTTTTCTTAATTGTCTATTATAGCTTTCCATTGCATTGGTAGTATATATTATTTTTCGTATCTCTGGCGGGTATTTGAAGAATGTAGAAAGTTCTTCCCAATTAGCTTTCCATGAGCGGATAGCAATAAGATATTTATCTCCCCATTTTTCTTCAAATTTAGCTAGCTCCGCTAAGGCTGCATCTTCTGTTGCAGATGTATATACTAGTTTTAAATCTGCATTGAATGCTTTTAAATCTTTATAAGATACATATTTAGAAGAGTTTCTAATTTGATGTATTATGCATCTCTGAATCTCAGTACGAGGATAAATCGCTTTAATAGCTTCTTTAAATCCATTAAGACCATCAACACAAGCTATAAGTATATCATTAACCCCTCTATTTTTAAGTTCATTTAATACTAAGAGCCAGTATTTTGATGTTTCATTAGCTCCAATCCAAATTCCCAAAACTTCTTTAATACCATCTAAGTTTACTCCAATAACTGCGTAAGCAGCCTTGTTTATGACTCTATTATCCTGTTTAACTTTATAATGTATGGCATCCATAAAGATTATAGGATAAACGGCTTCTAATGGTCTATTTTGCCATTCTTTAGCTATAGGAGTAATTTTATCTGTTATACCAGATATTAGTGTAGGCGAAGCCTCAAAACCATATATGTTTTCTAAGTGAGTAGCAATATCTCTGGTAGTCATTCCTTTTGCATACATACCAATAACTTGATCTTCAATTCCAGATATATCTGTTTGATTTTTCTTAACAACCTCCGGTTCAAAACTACTGTTTCTATCTCTTGGTACATCAAGTTGAAATTCTCCAAGATCTGAAATTACCTTTTTAGAGCTTCGTCCATTTCTACTATTAGATGTATTTTTATTTTTGTAGTCATATTTAGAATATCCCAGATGGTCATCAAGCTCCGCTTCTAACATTTCTTTAAGCGTATCGGCGAATAGATCTTTCAATGTTTCTTGAACATCTTTTGCACTTGTAGGCTTTGTTTCCTTAATAAGTTGTTTAATAAGTTCCTTTCTTGAAAAAGACATAATCTGTGCACCCTCCATTTAATAAGAATAATTATATCATCTTTATGGAGTTTACACAGATTATTTTACACTCTCATATGGTTTGTTACGGAATTTTCATAGTACGACTTAAAATCATAAAAATAAAGCAAAATAGCTCTCTTTTTTATATGCTTTGTTTTAATATATTATACTAGCACCAGTGTTGTGAAATTAAATATACAATTAAAACTCACATTATAAAAAGAGTGTGTCTTTTAGAAATTAAACCATATACTTATTATCCCAATGAATTCTACTATAGTATATAGTATTTGTAAGGCTTAGGTGGTGCACCCAGGGGGAGTCGAACCCTCGACCTTCAGATTTGTTTTAATAGACTTTTATTTTTCTGCACTTTCTTATAAATGTTGATATTACTAGGCTTTACTTGCTTATGCTTTCTAAACAAAACTATAGCTATCTGAAACTTTTGTGGGAAAAGTGTGGGAAAAATTTAATCAGCTTATTGATTGAATAATCTAGCTTTTATATCTTATACTAAGTCTAAAAATCTTTATTATAAATTTCAAACTTTAAATACTTGTGTATGAATGTAATCTTTTAACTATAATCGTATATTAATTTTATCCGAAATAGTATCCTCAAATACTTTTTTACAAATTAACACACGTTTATTATTGATATTTTATATAAGATATTCATTTTGAGACAGCCCCTGGGTTTTATGTTAGGCAGGATTATCATCCCCTATGATATTGGAGGACAATCAGATTATTTTTTATGTCCATCCAATATAAGTCTATATAATCTTTCAGATACTCCATTTACTATATATTTATCAGAAAGATTATTTGTTGATTTAATAGTAAATAAAAATCCGTTTGATAAACAGCCATTAGGTATTTTATCAAGTTTTAAACTGTCTATACAACACCGTTAAACAGCAATTTAATATTTATTAATTGATGAATAGTTAAAATAAATTCAAATAATCATTAGTTTAAAGCCGATGTTTTAGCTGTAGGATTTAAATCATATAGTTCAATATCATTTGTTCTACCGTAAAATCCACCGAATCCTTGATTTGAATTTTGTTTTTTTGATATTGTGGAAGAAGCCTTCCATTCACTATCTGGAACAACCTTCCCATTTGCTTTAATCCAGCTCATAATAGCACTATTTGAGTTGCTAGATCCTCCGAATCCAAATCCCATTCCTCTGCTATTACCTGTACTTGCCATAGCATATCTTATATCTCCATCATCAACTAGTTGTTTAAACTGATTTACAGTAAGTATTGGATCTGATCCACTAAATCCTCCAAGTGTCAATATAGGCTCACCAGTTTTAAGTATTAAATCTGAACCATAGTTCATGGCTGAAGGAACCTCAACAAGGTATTTTTCGTTTTTTCTGTTAGCTTCTAAAAATTTTATAAGCTTTGAGTTGTCAGTGGTAGTTGTCATTCCATATCCTTGCTGTTTGCTTGAAAAAAGTTCTAACCCAGCAGAAGGACTACTACCATTCATTTGATGAAACATGGGCGTAAATGACCAAACCGTTGGAGCTATTAAAATCCCTGTAAAAACAATACCAGTTAGTATTTTATTTAATTTGGTATTTCCTTGATCTGGAATATTATCTTTACTTCTAGTGATATTAACTATAGCTAGAATTATTGAAAATACAATACCTAAAAGCCCTGTTATTAAAATTACAATTTTATAACCATTTGAAGTGCTATAGTTATAGGACAGAATAAGTATCTCAACCAGCCCATTTATAATAAATGCCCCTGGTAAAATCCATTTCTTCCATCCATCTTCTTTGAAAAGCTTCCACATAGCTGTTAATCCAATTCCAACCAAAGCGGCAATAGATGGTGCCATTGTGGTTAAATAATATGTGTGAGTTATACTTTTTGAAAAACTAAAATATATAAACTCAGTCAATAACCATATGAACCATAATAATAAGGATAACTTTCTTTTGTTATCAAATGGATTTTTAAATCTTTCCTCTATTGCTGCCACAACAAATCCAATTAGTGCAAATGGTAAGAGCCATGCTATTTGATCTGACATATTATTTTTAGAAAACAATCTCACAATACTAGTATTTGAGCTCTGTCCCCCCATACCATATTGAAACGTAGTAGCACCTTTATCTCTTCCCGTCTGCATCCTGGTCATGGTTTTAGTATTAGTACGGTTTTTGCTTGATTCATTTCTAAATGATCCTTGCTGGCCTTGACCTCTACCAGTATTTTTTCCACCTAGTCCAATTCTCTCTAATCCATTATGACCTATTATAAGTTCCATAACTGTATTATTAGTACTACTACCTATAAACGGTCTATTGCTTGCAGGTACTAAATCAGCAATTACAGCCCAAGATAATGATACAACTAGAAGAACAATTGTACCTAAAACAAGATGTTTTATTCTCTTTTTAAAAGGTATGGCGGAAGAAAGAAGATATGTTATATATATAGCGGGAGCCACCATATATGCTTCTACCATCTTAATATTAAAACCTATACCAACAATGACTAAACTTAATATAAGGTATTTTAGTTTTCCTTTTTCAGCAGCTATAAAAAGAGCCCAACATGAAAGTACTAAAGATAAAACAAGTAGATTATCTATTGTATTATTTCTACTTGATGCTACAAATATAGGAGTTACTGCAAGACATAGTGCTGCAATTAGTCCTGCACAGCTTCCAAAAGACCTTTTAACAAGATAATATATAACCCAAACTGAAATTACTCCTGCAAGAGCTTGTGGAAGTATTATACTCCATCCGCTAAAACCAAATATTTTTGCAAATATAGTTTGTATCCAGAAACCCAAAGGCGGTTTATCAATGGTTACAAATCCAGCTGGGTCATAGGATGCAAAGAAGAAATTTTTAAAGTTCATCATCATGCTTTTTACACCAGCAGCATAAAAAGTATTTGCATAGCCTTCTATACCTATATTTGCAAAATTTAATATTGCAGATAAAATTAAAATTAGTGCTAGTAAAAGCTTTTCCCTTGTTGATTTTATTTTTTCCTTCAATTTCACGACCTCCTCAGGTAAATATCCATAGCTAGTAGTCAAGAAAATTTATTACTTGAGCTTGGATAGTGACAATTATTTTTGAATATATACATTCATATTGAAACTTTTAACTAAAAATCTTATAACTACCACAATAACAAAAAGTAAAATTAAATTTATTATTGATTAAGCTTACTATTGATTTTATTCTTTTTATCAGATCTATTATAATTTATTGTGCTAGCAATTATATAATTAGGTCTAGCTTTACTTTCATCAAAAATTCTTCCAATATATTGCCCCATTACACCAATACTTGTAAGAATTAAACCAAACATCAAGAGATTAATTGCTATTATTAAACCAAATTTGAGAATTGATGTATGATTAGCCATATTTTTTATAATAACATCCATAAGTAAAATTAGCCCTACTAAAAAAGTGAACCCTCCCAAATATGCAGCAATAACAAGTGGTTTATATGAAAATGAAGTTATACCATCAAAAGCTAACTTCAGCATTTTTTTCAAAGGATATTTGCTCTCTCCTGCAAATCTCTCCTGTCTTGTCATTTTAACAAAGGTCTGCTTATATCCAACCCAACTAACAAGACCTCTTACGTATCTATTTCTTTCAGGCAGAGAAATCAAAGCATCACAAACTTTCCTGTCAATAAGTCTAAAATCCCCTGTATCTACCGGAATATCGATACTAGTCATACTCTTTAATAGCCTATAAAATACTTTTGCAGTGAATTTTTTTAAAAAAGACTCACCCTGTCTCTTAATTCTTTTTGCATAGACAACTTCATATCCTTCTTTCCATTTTTCAATCATCTTTGGAATAACTTCTGGAGGGTCCTGGAGATCCGCATCTATTACAACAATAGCATCCCCTGCTGCTAGATCCATGCCCGCCGTTATTGCACACTGATGTCCAAAATTTCTTGAAAAATTTATAAGTTTAATTTTTTCATCCTTTTCACATATCTTTTCAACTTTATCTCTTGTGGCATCACGACTCCCATCATTCACAAACATAATTTCATAATTTTCTTTAAAGAATCCATGACTTCTTTCAATCTTTTGTAACTCTCATCAATAACAAGCTCTTCATTATACAATGGTACTATTACAGAATAAACTATCTCATTATACATTTATCTCTCACCTCATTATTATTTTAAATTGATTAAATAACTTTATACAATTAACGTATAAAGTATTACCATCTGAATATATGCATATTTTGTTATTTTTAAAAACCATATGAGGTTCACGCTATGTTTTTTTAGTACGAGGTACTAACTTTGCAATTGTGCCAAAAACCCAAAATCTATATCCTACAAAATTAACTACTTGAGCTAGTACCATTGAAATAATTTTTGCAAAGAAAGGATTCATGGAATTATCTCTCATTAATATACGTAAACCTATTAAACTTACTCCTAGGGATGCTGAATTAACAACAATAAATTGAACAACTTCCATTGTTGTCTTCTTACTAATTTTCGTATCATTAAAGCTCCAAAATTTATTTAAAAGATAGCTATTTAACGTACCACTAGAATAGGATGCTATCTGGCTTATGATATAATTAATACCAAATACACTATTTAAGAGAGAAAATATTCCAAAGTCAAACGTAGTATTTAAGCACCCTACACATCCAAATCTTATAATATGTTTATATTTTTCATTATTTATAAATGTATTGTAAATATTTTTCACAGTAATCATATATTCACCCCTTTGCTAAATTGCTATCTATATATCCCATCTCTTATACTATTTATTCCTGCCATCATGTCACTTGCTTTATACATATATGAAAAATAGCACCTGGAATCAACCAAATACTTATCCATATTTTAGTCTATATTTATATACTAATTTTTGTTTATGGCAATTCTATGACAATATTGAATACTAATTGTAAATAGTTCAATACTAAATTTCTTTAGCGTATTATATAAAACTTCTGAAAGTATCACATTAGCTTTTGAAACTGCATATTCAATTTCTCTTTCAAGTTTTCTTTCCCTCAAAGTAACTTTTTCAGAGATGCGTCCCTCAATTTTTTCAATGTAATGTACATTAAATCTTATACATGGCAAATCTTTGATAGAGATAATTATGCAGTTTTCCTTGTATTGGTCTATGGTCCTTTCAGATACTTTTCATCTTTCGGCTAGTTCCTTTTTAGTTGGGGTGGAGGTAGTATCCATGGAACCAGTGTCAGCGTATCTATAGTACATCCCTGACTTATGACATTCCAGCCACACATCACTGTATGGGTTGTTATTTCTAATTTCATATCTATAACTTACCTTCCAGAATTTCACAGGTAAGAGCACAACCTTTCACTCCATCTTTCTACTACATTTACACCGCTTGTTTCGGATAGTTTAGGGCTTTGTTTTGTGTAGCAAACTTACCCACAGACATGTGCCTTATATGTAGTTTCTTTTCGTCAGACCAGAGTCTTGCCGCTGGCTTCCTTCAGATCCCACCTCACAGTGGACACCCTCGTCTTAAGCTATGCAATTGGCACTATCAACCCGAGCTTGGGACTTTTACCTATTAAATTGCGCCTATAGGCTCACTGTAAAAAGCCTTGAATCATAGTGTTATCAAGGCTTTTCATGGTGCGTCAGAGAGGATCCGCCCCCCCGACCAATTTGCTTATTTACTATCAAATTATATATTTCTAAAATTCGCTATAACTATTAATCTTACTAAATTTATGAACTATTCTCTTCTAAAAGGAACTAAATGTTTCTAAAACTTTTGTGGGAAAATAAAAATACAAGCAAATTCACATTATCCGTGAACTGGCTTGTATCAATGTTTTGGTGCACCCAGGGGGAGTCGAACCCTCGACCTTCAGATTTGTTTTAATATCTTTTTATCTTTCTATACTTTCCTATAAGTGTTGGTATTGCTAGCTTTACTTACTTCTACTTTCTAAACAAAACTACAGCTATCTGAAACTTTTGTAGGAAAAGTGTGGAAAAAACTAAGTAAGCTTATTGTTTGAATAGGCTAACTTCTATTTCTTATATTAAGTCCAAAATATTTTGATTATAAATTTCACATACATTTAATCACATTAAAATATATTATCTAAATGAGTAAATTTCATCATACAGTTAATTATATGTTGAATTATACAGTTAATTATGATAATATAATTATAAAGCAATATATAAGGAGGTTGTATCATGATAAAAGAAAAAATTGACAATGATCAATTTGTATCTACTACGGATTTACAAAGATATACCTCTAAAGTTCTTGATAGAAAAAAAGAGATCTTTGTAATGAAAAATAATCGTCCATTTAAAATTATTATTTCTATTGAAGATTATAATAAACAAATTGATAGATTTGAAAATTTAAATGATAAATTGATTGAAGCTGAAGCTTATATTCGTATTCTTGAAGAGTCAAAAGGTAAAGTACAAAAGTTATCAGATTATGAGGTTCGTGGAATCAAATCAAATAAACCACTAATATTGAATGAAAATGATGGCTGGGAATAAGAGTATAAAAAATCATTATGACGCTATTAATCAATTAAAAGGAAACGATAATCATGCACTAAATTGGTTTGACAAAGCAAAAGAAGACTATTTTAATCTTGATGGTGATCAAATTACTTTTGTAGATAAAGGTTTAGATAGAATAAAAATTTTCGGTATGCAAGCTGGTGAACAATTACACGGTAAGCTTCATAATTGTCGTAAATTAAAGAATAAGAAGAAGGGTTTAAGAATTATATTTAAACAGGGAATCTCATCTGACGATATCGATATTATTGATATTATCGTTATTGGAAAACGATCTGATAATGAAGTTTACGATGAAGCTGAAGAAAGATTAAATAAAAATTTATAAGAGACATTTGTAGAAAGGTAATTTTCTACAAATGTCTCTTATAATTAATTTAATCCAGTTTTTTAATACATGACACATATGGTAATATTACCCTTATGAGAGATAATAGAAGTATCCGTGTCATGCATTAAATATCATGGTATTGTTATCTGTATTAAAATTTATCTTTTATTTTACTTATAAGTTTGTATATCCAATAGATTCCTAATACAAAAAATACGTAGTATCCACTTAAAGAAAACAATACATAATTCCTTAATACATATTGAAAAATACCCATTAAAATAATAAACGATGCAAATCCTGAACCAAATAGAAAGTTTTCTTTTTTCGATGACTTCCTATTTGAAAATTTGAAGCTATTTTTGCCAATGTATTTTACTATAGCAATAGATATAATAATAATTATTATAGTTGTTATAAAAAATGATACATTAAACTGGTAACTGATTAAAGATTTACTTGCAATTAATTTTGGTATATAGTTAAACACAAAATCTATAGTTAAAAGAATAAATATCCCATTTATAATTATTCCTAGATATTCTTTTAGATTATTAAATGAAATTCTCTTTTGACTTACAGATCCTATAATTGAATCACAAAATCCCTTATAATCATTTTCTATAGCTTCTTCAATTGGTTTTCCAGCTTCCTGGCACCTTAAAAACATATCTAAAATATCAGAAATAATTTCTTCTTTTTCATTTATTGAGCTTACTCTAATATAGCAAACAATATCCGTATATATTGCTTGATTTTCTTTATTAAGTTTTTTACTTATTTCATGATTTTCCTTTATCATTTTATTTGCTTCATTCATTTTCAGTCTCCTCTCTATAATCAATAAATATTTTATCAATGCTTTCTTTAAGCTTCATCCAGTTTTCATAGAAATTATTTAATGCTTCTTTTCCTCCAATGGATAACTTATAATATTTTCTTTTAGGACCATAAGGAGATTCTTTTTTCGTAGAATTTAGAAGTCCTGCTTTTTCAAGTCTTAAAAGCAGCGGGTATATAGTACCTTCACTCACTTCACTTAATCCATAATTCTTCAATTTTTCAGCTATTTCATATCCATAAACTTCATCATCATTAATAATCTTCAGTATACATCCTTCTAAAGTTCCCTTTAAGAATTGAGATTTATCATTCAATAACATCGCCTCTCTATTATGTAATACAAGTTAGCTTTACTATATTGTATTACATAGTAGGTTAAATGTAAATAAAATAGGTTATTAAATTAACAAAATTTATTTAATAACCTATTTTAAGATGAGAAAGTCTATACATTAAAGTTCTACAAGACGATAAACATCATCAATATCATCTTGGGAAATACCCAAATACAATTTAGTTATGGCCTGAGTAGAATGATTAAACAGCTCCATAAGCACTGGCACTGGTACTCCCTTCTTCCAGGAGTGATATCCAAAGGTCTTTCTTAATGAATGGCAGCCAACATGTTCTTTTATTCCCACTGCTGCGCAGCTCTCTTTTATTATTCTTATGGCCATATGTCGGGTTATAGCTTTATTCTCACCGTTGCGGCTGCTGAAAATATAGTCTTGATGATTTATATGCCCAAGCTTTCTTTTATGCTTTAAAAGACCTTCTATGGTATTTTTATTAAGTAAGAATTTTTTATCCTTACCGGTCCTTTGTTCCTTTATGTATACATGAGTTTTGAAGGTCTTTTCTTCAAAGTCATATACATCCTCCCATGTCAGCTGCAGTATATCTGAAATCCTTAGTGCTGTATTAAGCCCCAGCACAATTAAAGCATAGTTTCTCATATTTCCTGCTCCTAAAGGATACTTCTTTAGATCCTTAATTTTTTTCTCTGATCTTATAGGTTCAACTCTTTCCATAATTTAACTCTTTTTTTTGTTTTTAAAGGCCAAAATTTTTGACTTTTATTACCAATTATATTTTTTGTAAAGTCCGTATTTTAGGCTTGTCCCACGTGTTTATTTAATTCAACTAAATATATAATTTTATTATATTATGTTGAATTAATTTTTGCAAATTTACCTTTTAAAGATTAAAAAAATAGCGTGAGCCCTTATGTACCAAGGATTCACACTATTTTCACCAAATCAACACAATTGTCATTGTGTTGATTTCGGAATTTTTAATCTTATTGTGTACAATGTACCACTTAATCAATAATATGATATTATTTTGATATGTAATCAATACGGACTAGTAAATTATAAAGAATCTAGTATATATGAGGAGATTTCAGATATGGAATTATTACTTTCCAAAATGGGCTATGAAAAAGGTGAAAAATCAAGATTTTTAAACAAACGACTTTGTGGAATATGGCTTATTGGGATTGGATTTATAATTGTGTTAAGCGTAATTGTTGGAGGTAAATACCTCATAAATCCAATTGTATTTGTCATAGGATATTTTACGGGAATGATAATTATTTTTCGCTCTAAAACATTAAAAAAGAAATTTTCCTATGGACCACGTTCAAAATTCCAGTTAAATATGTCAAAAATATCAATAATATTAATGGTGTTACTTGCATCTATATTTTCTGGCAAATATTTTGGAACAACTAATTACAGAATGATATGGCTTGGAGCATTATTGGCAACAGCCATTCATTTTATACCATTTTCAACTGTACATGGGAAGTTATTATTATATATATCATTTCCATTAGCAATAAACACATTAGTTGGTATACTCGATGTAAATTTAAGTTTTTATTATTTAGCGATTATAGATGGTGTAATTAAAATTATATTTGGGGTAATTCTTTTGATGACTAAAAAACCACAGAAAATAATTGATTGAAATTCGCAACATTCTATTAATACGACACAAAGGATCTGTATTAAGCAGATTCTTTGAATTCAACACAACTACTGTTTTGTGAAATTCATTCTAAAATATAAAGTGTATCATATAACCTATTAAGTTACCTGACACACCTTTCCAACGAATTAGTGCTATTTAGTTGTGTCGCCACATAGCCCTAATACTGAAAATATTATAAATGTTCATACTGTTTAACAAGCTTATAAAATGTACTTTTCTTCAAATTGAGCCTCTCCATAGCTTTTACAGCTGTGATGTTATCGGATTTCCAAGCCTTATAAATATCTTGCCACTGTTCAGGAAACATGGCCTTTGGCCTACCAAGATGTTTTCCCTTAGCCTTGGCTATTTTAATACCTTCCTGTTGTCTTTGCTTAATATTTTTTCTTTCCTGTTCTGCTACAAATGAAAGTACTTCTAAGACTAGATTAGAAACAAAGTTTCCTATTAAATCTTTATATTGTGTAGTGTCTAGCAAAGGCATGTCCAACACTTTTATATCTGCACCTATTCCCTGAGTTATCTCTTCCCATTCCCTTTTGATATCTCTTGAGTTTCTTCCAAATCTATCAATTGATTTTATATATACTATATCACCAGATCTTAATATTGTTTTAAGGGCCTTATATTGAGGTCTTTCAAAGTCCTTGCCACTTTGCTTATCAATATATATATCACGTTCATTTATACCTAGAGATAACATTTCTTCAAGCTGCCTATCTATATTCTGATCTGTGCTGCTTACTCTGATATATCCAAAGATTTTTTTCATATATGGCGATTGCCTCCTTTTATTCAAAATGATACATATTAATTATATCACAAGTGTATATAAAGGTTGCTGCTTATTTACGTACGTGTTCAAATTAAATTTAATACCTTTACGGACTCAAATAGTATAAAAAACAAATAGTCTATAAAGGTGTACCTTATTGAACACTATATAATTAATTCAGAATTGTAAATTATTGTTAATATGGTGAAGTCATTAAATAATATGTTCTTGTCAAAATAAAATAAATTCAAATCTAAACTTAACCACGAAGTCATAAAGCTATTATAATATAACCATAAATGACCTCATGGTCAAAAGGAGTGATTCATAATAGCTTTATTTTGTAGTAAGACCGGTAATAAATCGGGAAAATCCATAGTTTTCATTTATGGAGGAGGATTCAACAGTTGGATGTGGGATACTCAAGTTGAATTTTTTAAAAATCAATATTATTGTTTGGCTCCTGATTTACCTGGTCATGGAAATAGCAAAGAGAAATAGATCTTGAAAAAACAGCAATTTCAAAAATTGAAGCCAAAACAAGGCCTGTTACTAATATCGAATATTACCAGCTATATATACATAAAAAGAACGTACATAGATTTGTGTAAATCAAATCTATGTACGTTCCCTACCATTGGACACATTTGTTTATTAGCTGTTGCTATTGATGCAATAAAAGATTCCACAGCAATTTGTTTTTTGTTTTAGATGTTTTATGAATTATGCTCATATCTATTCTTTTAAGAAGTTAGTGATTTTTTTAATTGAGTATTCTTCTGATAAGATTTTAAAGCTTAAACCTTACAATCAAGCTTATATAATTCTCTTCACATTCAGCTTCTATAGTTCCACCTTGTAATTCTACCATATTTTTCGCTATGGCAAGCCCTAAACCGCTTCCCCCAGTATCCGACGATCTTGATTTATCAATTCTATAAAATCTTTCGAAAATCCTTCCCATATCTTCTTTAGCGATTGTTTTGCATTTATTCTTAATACAAACTACGGAAAACTCTCTATCCTTCCATAAACTTATCTTTATATCGCTGGGTTTTACACTATATCTTATTGCATTTACTAATAGATTTTCAAATACTCTAACGATTTTATCAGGATCTACATTGACAATTATCTTTTCTTTTATAAATTCCTTTGTCACAGTCACATTGTTTTCTTCACATACAGGCACAAACTCCTCCACAAGCTGATCAAATAATTCGTTTAATACTATATTCTGCTTCTCAATTGCTACAGCATTGTTGGCCAACTTAGTGTATTCAAACAAATCATTAACCAGCACTTTAAGTTTTTCTGATTTATTATAAACAATGTCGATATATTGTTCTAATTGTTTCTCTCCAGAATATTTCTTACTCTTTATAACTTCCAAGTATCCCTTTATTGAAGTCAATGGAGTTCTTAAATCATGAGACATATTAGTTATAATTTCGTTTTTTATTTTTTCAGCCTTTCTCTCGTTTTCTATTTGACGTTTCAGCTCTTCAGCCATATAATTCACATTATCTGCTAATAATGCCAACTCATCTTCTCCTCTTTTGGATATTCTATAGTCTAGGTTTCCTTTAGCTATTTCAAGAAGTCCTGCAAGTATAAACTCAATATATTTCATTTCCTTATTAGTTAAAAGTAGAAAGAGAATTAAAAATGAAGTTAAGGTTACAATAGAAGACACTAATCTTATATCTGTTGTTTTGTACTCTTCAAAAATTTTTTCTTTAGAAGGTTGTCCGCTAATCACTATATAACCGTTACCATCATTGAATTTTATTGGATAAAAGTTAATAGAGTAATTTTTATATTCCATACTTCTTACGGATAGTATACCATTTTTAGTTTCATCAAATAAATTTTTTATTATTATATTAACTTCTATCATTATTTCGCTAATATTTTCAGACTTATATATTGCATTTCCATTCACATTACTAATGATTATTTGATAATTTTCACTGTGGTTAATATTTTGTAACAATTGCTTAATCCTTAAATTATCTTTAATACCAAGTTTTTCTTTTTGAATTTGGTTCGCAATACTTTTTGCTGGACCATCAATTTCTTTTAAACTTTTAATTAATTCGGTTCTTGAGTCTTGATCCTTTATTATCAGAAAATGTTCAGTTACACCCCCGATAATGAGAGAAGCTAAAAGACAGATTGCAAAGGTCAACATAATCTTCAATCTAATACTTTTAGAAATTTTTTTGAAAATGAATTTATATAAACCTATAAGAGAAGTAAAAGGCGCTATTATTATTCTTTGAAAACTAACTTTCAATTTTATAACCTACCCCCCATACAGTCTTTATAAATCTTGGAGTTCTAGGATTATATTCAATCTTTTCTCTAATTTTTCTAATATGTACCATTATTGTATTATCAGACTCAAGAAAATCATTATTCCATACCTCTTCATAAATTTTTTCTGCACTAAACACAATTCCTCTATTTCTAGCCAACAAAAGCAATATCTCAAATTCTCTTGCAGTAAGTTTTATATTTTTATTATCAAGCTTTACTTGGTGAGTATTTATATCTATAAGTAAATCATCTATTTCTATAATTCCTTCTTTTTTTTCTTCTGTATTATTTAATTTTTTATATCTACGCAATTGAGATTTTATTCTTGCTAAAAGCTCCAAAGGATTGAAAGGCTTCCCTAGATAATCGTCTGCACCAGTTGTTAATCCCATAATTTTATCCATATCCTCATTTTTAGCTGATAGCATTATAATTGGCATATTTTTATTTTTTCTAATGTTAATACAAGTTTCTATTCCATCCATTCCAGACATCATAACATCTAAAATAATTAAATCCACGTTATGTTTCTTAAGGACCTCTAAAGCTTCTATACCATTCATAGCTTTAATAACTATGTAACCATCGTTTTCTAAAAATATACCTACCAAATCTCTGATTTCTTTGTCATCATCAACCACCAAAATTGTTTCCTTATCCATAAAAACCTCTCTGAATTAAATTTATCTGATAGCTTGTAAAACACTTTGGCTAACTACTTCAATATATTTGTTCCTTTATGCATTTACAAAATTAATGCTACCATTATTGTAACACTTTAAGTTTGTGCTGCAGAATATAAATATAATAATAGGTGAAAAGGTTATATATACTTGATCATAGTTGTTTGATATTACCATAGCTAAACTTCTTTTTTATCAAACATATAATAACCAGTAGTAAAGAAGATAATTCCGTAGGCCACCATTAGTAAAAATATATTAATTGCTCTTAAAAAATTTGTTTCACCTGAAAACCAAAGTGAACTCCAGTTTAAATAATTAGTAAATATATTGCTATTAATACCTGGAAAAAATAAGGATATAACTTTTATTCCTATAAAAATGAGAATGCAGCTAGTCAAAGCAGTACTACTGCTTCTAAAAAATTGGGCAATAAAGGAAGCAAATATAGCCAAAATTAATGCAGGTATAACATCTATTAAGTAGCTGCAAATAACGTTAGATATGCTTGATAGGTTTATATTCAAGAAAAGAGCAGATATAGTTGAAACCAGTAATACAACAAATAAATTTATGATTATATAAATACCTATAGAAATAATTTTAGTAATATATACCTTAAGTCTAGTTATTGGCATAATTAGAACCAACTTTAGAGTCTTATCCTCAACTTCCCCAGCAAATAATTCTGATACTGCCATAAATATAAACAAAGGTAATATAATATTCGTAAATATGCTTAGAGCCATTAAGGGAAAACTTATTGAGCTCATTGCTATAAAAACTAATTTTGTCTGGATAGCTGTTATGAAAAAAGCAGATAAAAAGCTTGTTATTGCAATGATAATAAGAAATATCCAAGTTTTTTTCCTTGAAAATAGCTTTTGCACTTCATTTAGAATATTAGCTTTCAAACTTTCCATTATTATTTCCTCCATCTGCTATCTGCCTCATGTAATAATCCTCTAAAGAATTAAATTTGCTCTTTATATTTTGAATTTCCTCTCCGTTATTTATGAGTTTACCATTATGAATTATTGCAACTTTATTACACATTAGCTCAATTTCATGTACTAAATGACTTGAAATGAAAAATGTAGTTTTTTTCTTATTGGCAAGCTCAATTATTAAATTTCTCAGTTGAACTGTACCTTCAATATCTAAGCCATTAGTAGGTTCATCTAAAATTATTAATTTTGGATTTGCCAGCAGCGCCCTGGCAATAGCTAGCCTCTGCTTCATCCCTAAAGAAAATTTACTCACCTTTTCCTTTTTATATTCTGTTAAATTAACCATGTCCAACGCTTCTTCAATATTAGCTTCATTAATATTTTTATGAAATCTGGATACGAATTTTAAGTTAGCATATGCACTTATGTATTCATAGACCTCAGCCGTTTCTATTATGGAGCCCACATTTTTTAAAGCGGCTTCAAACTGGGTACATAAATCGTAACCAAGTATTTTAATTTTTCCACTTTGAAAAGAATTCAAACCAGTAATTGACTTCATTACTGTTGTTTTACCTGCACCATTAGGTCCTAGAAAACCAAATACATCCCCTTTATAAACGTCGAAGCTTATATTTTTAACCCCTCGTCCATTTTTGTAGAACTTAGTTAACTCAGCAACCTCCAAAACTTTATCCACCTTGCCTCACCTCATTCAAAATATGTATAAAAATATCGCTTTTAAATTAAACAAGCTAGCATCTTTTTTCCTTGGATAACGTGACAGGACTGAAGTCCGGTCACGGTTCACCTTTAAATAAATCAACTTTTGAGCTAGTATTTCTAACGATATACTAGCTCTTTTAATTTATCAAGTCATAGCTTGAACAAGTATATCTCATAGTAAATGAGCAAGTTAATTCTTTGCCCATTCAGTATATGACTTTTACTTATAAAATTATTTATATTTATTTTCTCCTCTGATGTCAGTTATATTTTTTACTTGTTTTCCTGCTAAATCTATCTTAGATGGAGTTGTATTGTTTATATTTGAAAGTTTCAAATCCACATTTAATGTAATCTCGTGCTGTTTACCCTGTGCATCTTTACCTTCTATAGTTATAGCTGCTGTTTGACTTGTGATTATGTCATCCTTACTAATCTTACCTGTTGAATTGACTTTTTTAATTACTATGTCGCTTTGAAGTTGTGGTAATACATTTCTTATACTTAAATCTTTGCCATCATTATAGTTTTCTTGCTCACTACCTTTAGTTAAACCAATTGAAGTTAACGCATTTACTAAAGGAGTTACTTCATTTTCATTCAAGTTTATGGTTACATTCTTTGTTCCGTCTGCATTGTTAGTAGTAGTTACTTTATCCTTCATATTTCCTACTAAAGTATCAACTACTACCTCCAAGCTTTTAGCAACAGTTGGATTTTGAACCTCATGAATTTTATCATGTTCGTTTGGACTAATTGTTCTTACTAAATATTGATCACTGTTACTATTTTTAGTGATGCTTTCCCCGTCTTGTTTGTAACTGTCAGAGGATTGTGTAGTATTTCCTTCTTTTAATGTAGTTGTGCTGCTCATTGTATTAGAAGCCAGATTTAGCTTTAAATTTGAGCTAAGATTCGCTTTATTGCTTCCGTTATCGACTACTGAGAGCTTTAAATCAACAGTTTCATTTTTTAAGTTTTTAGTATCTATAGCTGCTGTTTTGTATGCCTCATAGCCTGATAACTGAGATGCATTAGCTAGACCTGTACCCAAAAGCAGGCTACCTCCCACAACTAAGCTGGTTGCCATTGTAATAAATTTTTTGTTCATGTTTTTACCTCCATAAATTTATATTTTTGAAAAGCAATTTTCACTCTTCAAATAATATTTTACATTCTTTTTAAATTGAAGTTCTGAAGAAAACCTTAAGATTTTCTTAATTTGCCACTTAATTAAAATTGATGACTGGTCAGAGCAAATACATGAGTAAACAAAGAGTAAAATTTGGCAAAACAATGGATTTAACGCTTACTTAAAGCTTATTATGACAGTACCATAATATAAATTTATATTATGGTACTGTCATAATAAACAAAATAGATTAAAATTATATTAAATTAAAAGTTATTTATAAAAACTAAAATATATATCAAAAATTCATTTAACATTTTTAAGCCAATTTTAATCTTACATATATTTAATATAAATATAACAATATATATGAGTGCTTAAAATAACTTACGAATATTATATTTTTGCCAAAAGAGAAATTTAATTTTTACGAAAGGATACTTCAAATGAAAAAGAAAAAAACTAAGGTAAAAAAATCAATAAAACATTTATTTTTAGGTATTCTTATACTACTAATTATTTTCAACGCATTTATTTATCTTAAATATTGGCCAACTGTTACATATTTATATAAAAATGCAACAGTAAAAGTAAATAATTGTTCAGAAGATACTTTTAAAAATAGAGCAAATTCCTTAAATAATATGAATTCATCATATTTACAGTCCAATCAAATTCCCACCTATGTAAAAAATGCTTTTGTCGCTATTGAAGATACTAACTTTTATAAACATGGTGGAGTAAGTATAAAAGCCATTTTTAGGGCTATGTATTCTTTTTTTGCCAATGGTGGAGAAATAACTCAAGGAGGGAGTACTATTACCCAACAATTAGCACGAAATGTATTTTTAAATTTTGATAAAAGCTATGATAGAAAGTTAGAAGAAATGTTTATTGCCACTAAATTAGAAAAAAAGTTCTCAAAAGATCAAATATTAGAGTTTTATATTAATAATATTAATTTTAGTAATGGTGCTTATGGAATTAATCCAGCCGCTAAAAAATTTTTTAACAAAGATTGTCGCCAACTAAATCTCTCACAATTATGCTTATTAGCAGCTATACCTAATAATCCTGAATATTATGATCCAATAAAACATCTGAATAATACTTTACAGCGAAGAAATTTAATATTGGAAAAAATGAAGGAAAACAATTATATAACAAATGAACAATATAACAATGCTATTAATTATAAAATAGTATTAGATCTTAGTAAAAACTAAATAAATAGTGTAAACCCTTATGCATGAAAATACTCCTCCTATGATAACAGTTTTATTATTTAAACTGTCTACCATAAGGGGAGCATATCATATATAAGGCTTCGCTCTTGCTTTTTTATTTTGAAAGGGCAAATTTGTAAAAATTAATTCAACATATTATAACTAAAACATATATTATGTATAATTAAATAAAGACAGCTAAGGTGCATGAGATAGGGCTTTACAAAAAATATAATTGGTAATAAAAAGTAAAGATTTCAGCACTTTAAGGGGTATTAATAAACTGAAAATTTTGAAGTATTATTCCACATGGCATTAAATTCTTTGTCAAAATCTCCTGCTATTTTAGTATCATGTATAATAACTAAGTTTTCATCATTCTCGTAAGTAGCGTTGCTGGTATAAATATAATAAATTTTCATTTTGTACAATCTACCTTTAACCCTTGTAGCTATTCACTTTTTTTAAAATAAATCTTATATTAATGCAATTGTACAATAATCCTGTAGATATAAATATAAAAATTCATATAATAAGTTTTGCAACTGTACAATTTAATTATTAAAGTACACGTAAATTTCTCAATAAAATATACATATAATAAATACTAACTAGTAGGGGTAATACCACATAGCCGTGTCATGTACTGAAAAGTAGTCTCCATAAAATGTAATTTAATATTTATACTAAGTATCAATATAATAAATAGTTGAATTTTCATATATGAAATAATGGTGATTTAACATGGATAAAGAACTAGAAAGACAAATATTTGAAAAAATTAAATACTTAAACAATTTAGCAGTAGATAAATTTTCATGTATTTTTAATGAATTCAGTGCTACAGGTATTCAGTTTTGTGTATTGAGAAATATTACAGAAGGTATAACTATGACTGAATTAAGGAAATCAGTAGATTGCGTAGCAAGTAACATGACTACATTAATAAAAAGAATGGAAAGAGATAATCTAGTTTATACGGAAAAAAACCCTGATGACAGAAGAGAGACAAAAGTATATTTAACTGACCATGGTAAAAAAACACTGAATTTAATGGAACCTGAATATAAATCTTTCTTATCAGAATTATATTCAAAATTAACTCATGAAGAAAAAAATACATTAAATGAGCTGCTAACAAAATTAATTGATAAAAATAAATAAAAATTTTTTTAATATATTATTTCATATATGAAATAATATATTAATACGAGGAGTGAATAAATTTTGGAAGAAAAAATAAATATTAAACCTATAGTATTCGTATTATTTATGACTATTTTTATAATTGGCGCAGATACATTTATAATATCACCTTTAGTTCCTACAATTAGTAAATACTTTAGTGTTAATGCTTCTGAAGCAGGTCTTTTAGTTACAGCATATTCTATAGGATATGCTATTTTTGCATTTATTTTTGGTCCGATATCTGATAAGATTGGAAGAAGATTTTTACTAATAGTTGGATTGATATGTTTTTCAGTATTTGCCATATTATGTGGTTTTGTAAATAATTTTAAAGTACTGTTTTTACTCCGTATACTATCAGGTGCATCAGCATCTGCTGCATTAGCTGTAAGTCAGTTATTAGGTGTTCCTATCGGAGCTTTTATTGCAGGTGCTGGTGGATGGAGATCATCATTTTTTGCACTTGGAATTACTTTAGCTATTATATATTTCCCTAAAATTGGAACCAAAGCTATCAATGGTAATGCGATGTCATCTCAACTTCTAACTTCTTTAAAAAGTGTATTATTAAATAAGCATGCACTTTCAGGTTTATTTGTTACATTATTTTTAATGTTTGGAAGTTTTGGGATGTATTCATTTCTTGGTGTATGGCTTTCAAACTCATTTAGATTAACAGTAAATGCCATAGGAAGTGTTATTATTTTTGTTGGTGTTGGAAATTTAATAGGAAATTTGGCTGGTGGATTTTTAGCTGATACTTTTGGGAAGAAGAGAGTTGCTATCGTGGGTATGCTTAGTTTAAGTATACTTTTAATATTACTCCCTTATACAAATCATAATTTTATATTAGCTATGGGCTGTATTTTATTATGGTTTATAAGTGCAGGGATATCATTATCTTCTTTAAATTCTTTAATAGTTGGACTGGTACCATCTTTAAGAGGAACCATGATGTCCTTAAATAGTTCTTTTATGTATATAGGTACTACTATTGGAGTTGCTTTTAATGGTATTATTTTAAATGATTTTGGATTTCATAGTGTTGGATTATCAAGTGAAATTTCTGTAATAATTTCTTTAATATTAGTTTCAATACTTGTTTCATTAAAAAAAGATAAAGCTGCAACTGCAGATTAAAAGGATCTGGATTTGCACCTCCTTTTAATTCGCAGTAGATGAAAAGTCCGTATTAATTTATATAGTAATCATACCTTTAACTAAACATTATTTCCATATTTTATCGATACCATAAAAAAGATATAGCTCTAAGAACTATATCTAAATTAACAATGAAAATATATCAATGATTATTGATATATATATTAAACTTATTTGATATCATATAAGTTTTTAATCTAATATTGCAATGACTTTATTTAATTTTAATAAGATATTTGGATCAACTTTTAAAGTTGTATTCTTTTCTCCCAAACCACCACAAACAAAAGAAAATTTTAAAAGTCTTTTATCTACTATATATGGCAATGGTATTCCAAACATCGGCACATTTCCCACTGAAAACCCTGTTATCAACTTAACTTCATCTTTAGTTGCCATTCTAACATTTTTACAATTTAGCAAATGTTTTACTTCTTTAAAATCCACATGACCTCTTCCACCCGAAATAATCAACACATAAAACCCTACATTAGTATATATTATCAATGTTGGTGCTATTTGAGCAATATCAATTTTAAAATAATCAGCACCTTCTTTTGCTGTATGAATAGGTATATCATTATGAATCAATTCAAATGAAAAATTATTTTTTTCCAAGATATCTTTTATATTTTCCATATACATTTTCTATCCTTTACTATATTTTCATTATATAAATCTAGTTATTTAACCTCTTTTTTATTTATTTGACTATGCTCTTCTATTTCAAGGTTAATAAAAGAATTTATCATATTACGATAAACTATCTCTACTATATTTGGGCTTACATTATTTTTTTCTGCAAGCCTACTTACTTTTTCAATAACCATTTCTACTCGTCTTGGTGCTTTTACATCTTCTGTATCTTTTTTGAATTTAGCTGCTTGCTTCACATAATAACTTCTTTCAGAAATCAATTTAACTATTTGATTGTCAATTCTGTCTATATTTTCTCTCACTTCATTTAGATCTCTACAATTATTCACTTTTGATTCCCCTTACATAGATATATTTCTTATTTTACTGTGTAAAAATTAAATAACTCCTCAAAAACATTATTTAATAATTTTATTCCTGAATTACCTGCAGCAGTTAATATTGATTCTGGATGGAATTGCACAGCAATTATAGGCAACTGCTTATGTTGAATACCCATTGCTATACCCTCTTCATCTTTTGCAATTATATTAAATGAATCTGGAATATTGTCACAATAAATCGAATGATATAGTCCAGCTTGTAAATTTTCTCCTATATCACTCCATACATTAAATGATAAGTCATTTTTAACATTAAGCTTCTTACCATGTCTAGGATAATTAAGCTGTTTTAATTTTCCACCAAAATACTCTATCAATCCCTGCATCCCTAGGCATACTCCAAATATAGGTATTTTTTTATTCAAACATAATTTTATTGTATTTGATAAATTAAATCTTTTAGGTCTTCCCGGTCCTGGTGATAATACAACTGCATCAAAACTATCTTCTTTTAATACATTTTCAGCCAAATCATATCTTAAAGTTACTGTATGAGCTCCTAATTGTTTAATATAACTAGCTAATGTGTTAACAAAGGAATCTTCATGATCTACAATCAATATTTTCTTATTTTTACATACATTAAAATCAACTTCACGTTTTTCATTATCTTTTATTAAACTTTCTTTGCGATTTAAACTTTCCAGTAACGCTGCTGCCTTTGTGTAAGTTTCCTCTTCTTCCTCATTAGGCTGTGAATGGATTAATAGCGTAGCTCCAACCCTTACCTGTGCAATGTTATTCTTAATTCTTATAGTTCTAAGGGTTAATCCTGTATTCATATCACCATTGAATAAAATATAACCAACAGCACCTCCATACCATTCTCTTGGTGCTTTTTCCTGCTCCTCAATCCATTCTATGGCAGCTCTTTTAGGCGATCCTGTTATTGTAACTGCCCACATATGAGTTAAAAAAGCATCTATACAATCATATTCATCATTAAGATATCCTTCTACATGGTCTACAGTATGAATTAAATGTGAGTACATTTCTATTTGACGTCTACCAATTACCTTTACAGAACCTGGTATACATATTCTGGATTTATCATTACGATCCACATCTGTACACATAGTCAACTCTTCTTCATCTTTATTGGAATTGATTAATTTTTTAATTTGCTCTGAATCGTCAATTGCATTCTTTCCTCTTTTTGTAGTTCCAGATATAGGACATGTCTCCACTCTGTTTTTTTCAACTCTTACATACATTTCTGGAGAACTTCCCACCAAAAATTTATCTCCCAAATTAATAAAAAAACCATATGGACTTGGATTAATTTCTCTCAAGTTATAAAATATTTCATCAGCAGTCATATTAATTTCTTTTGATAATAAATGGGAAGGAACAACTTCAAATAGATCACCTTTTCTAAATGAATCTAAAGCCTTGCTTACTATACTTGCGTATTCTCCTAATTTAGAACTTTCGTTATTAAAATTTTCACATTGTTGTATTTTATTATTATTTAATCTTTCTATCCTTTTTAAACCTTCTGTACTACCTTTAGCTGTTGTAAATTCATAACTTAAAACATATCCATCTTTTGACTCATTATCTACTACAGTCAGCCTATCTGGTAAATACAGAACTAAATCTTGCTGCTTATCTGATCTCTCTTTTTTTAGTTCAATTTCTGGTTCAAATTGAAATACTAAATCATATCCAAATGCTCCATATAGTCCAAGATTACTATCTTCTTTTGATTCAAATATATCTTTTATCTTTCTAATAATTAAAAATACTGATACTTGTTTACTTCTATCCTCTTCGCAAAAAAATTCATTAGCTTCTTGAACTATTCCCTCAATATGTTCTTTACTTTCCACACATATTTCCACTTCTTTAATTTCTTTTAATTTACAGGCTATTATATCTAGTAATAAATCACCTCTTTTATTAAGTGAATTAATAGTAAATTTCCTTTGAAAACATCTAAGTTCTAAGCAGGGGTTTGTAAAAGCAAATTCCCATCTTGAATATCTATTTGGGTACTCATAATCACTTGCAAAAATTGCTCCTTTATTGTGAACCAACTTTTTAGAAATTTTAGCTATAGAATCATCATCCTTTAAGGATTCTTTTGTTCTAATAACCTTAATACCTCCTTTTGTAATATATTCAGATTTACAATTAGTATTTTCAGTGAAGTTATACAAATCTTTTCCTCCTCATTACTTAATATTATAAAATTTATGATTTAATATATTAAAATAAAAAAGTCACTTCATCCTAAAATGGGACGAAGTGACCGTGGTGCCAACCATATTAAATTTATATCATAAGTAGTACAGCAATATTAAAAACTTTTCAGAACAATGCATTACTAAATTAAAATGTAATAATGTAAAAAACACTTCGTCCTTTAAAGGACGAAGTGTTAAACTCCGCTATGCCACCTAAATATAAACATTTCTTTATCAGGTACAGATTTAACTCGATACCCCGTCTTTTTAACGGTAGACCACCGTTTACTGCTACTATCATTTCACATCACATCTCAGAGATCCATTCAACATAAGCTACAGTATTTGGCTTACACTATTCCAAACTCGCTTTAACTAAATTCTTACATTTACTACTTCTCGTCATCAATTTTTTCTATTATTTAGATAATATACTTAATTTTATAAGCTGTCAATACAAATTTTATTTAAATAGATTACTATTTAATTAAAATCTCTTTCATTTCTTCGTACTATTAGAAAAATGTGCATTAAATAAATCACACATTATGCTCATTTTATTCAGTCAGACAAATTGGAATTCGTCACGGGCGCTGTCAGATGTGTTTTAAGTTATTTTATTTCTCAATTCAAATATCATCTTCATCTTCATACAGACCAATTGTGCTGGACTTTCGTAAAACTCCTGTATAGTTTTCACCGAAGATTCCAATTTTATCTTTACCCGGATAATAGGTAATATCGAGAGGTACATAGGTGTCAAAATCAATATAAATCAGATCTTCGGTAGAGGAACTATTTATCAATTTGTGCGTACCTTCAATACCTGAAGGAAAGAATACTATATCTCCTGCCTTAACCTCGCGCTCCCCATCTTTGATTAATAATCTACCCGTACCCGATATTATATAAAAGGTTTCTTCACTGTATTCGTGATAATGCAAGGGAAAGGCAGCTTTCTTAGGTGGAATACGTAAAAACGCAACATTAGACTTAAAACCTTCTTCACCTTTAATAAATTTGTGGCGACAAAATTGATAATTATTACCTGAGATACTATTTTGCTGCTCGATATCGGCCATTCTAGAGATCTTAACTTTCTTGTCCATAAAAAACATCATCCTTTCAATTACTATTCATATTGCTCAACCTTAGTCGAGTAGACTTACACCTCACAATATAAGCCCCTCACAGAATCCGTACGTGCGGCTTTCCCGCATACGGCTCCTCATAATAACGTTCACAGCACAGCTAAAACAACTTAAAATATATCTTTGGTTTCGCTAGTGGATAATATTTCAGCATTTCTATATATCCATCCCAGCTGTAGCTTTTCTTATCACTTCGCCTATTCAGTGACTTACATAGAAATTGCTGTACTCTATGCAAAAAGTTTGTTATCATCTTGCCGTTGAAGGATACACCATAGTACCTATAATGTCCAACCAGCTTAAGATTCAATGCCTTTATCATTTCTTTAACCAGCATAGTTCTATTATCGTATAGCCACTTTTTAGTATCCTTCAGCTTTTGTCTAAATTTCTTTCTACTTGTTTGTAACATGACACATGGATATCCTCTGCGACTTTTCCCACAGAAAAATGTAAATCCTAAGAAATCGAATGTTTCTGGTTTACCTTCTCCCCTTGCTTTCCGGTTTTCTTCTGCAAATTTACCAAACTCCAGTAATCTACTTTTACTATCTTCCATCTCTAGATTGAATTTTCCCATTCTTTTCTTGAGTTCACCGTAGTATTTCTCAGCTTCCCATTTGTACTGGAATCCTGCTATAAAATCATCTGCATAAACTGTCAAAAAGCTATCTCCCTTTGTTTCTTTTGTAATAACAATCTTATACCACAACATTAGAACGTTATGCATATAAATATTTGCTATTATTGGGCTTATGATATTCCCTTGAGCAGAACCATCTGTACTTTCTTCAAATACGCCCTCAGTTATTACCCCAGCTTTCAAGTATTTATTAATCAGCCATAGGAGATTTGGGTCTTTTATGTATACTCCCAAAAATTTCATTATCCATTCATGACTCATGTGGTTAAAGAAGCCTTTGATGTCCGAATCAACAATGTAGTTTATCTTTCCATGATACATTCCGTTATAAACTTCCTTGATAGCATCATGACAACCTCGTCTCGGTCTGAAACCATGCATATTTCTCAAAAATCTTGGTTCATAGATTGCTTCCAGTATCTTCTTTACTGCTAGTTGCACCATCTTATCTTCATAGGATGCAATTCCTAATGGTCGCATTTTTCCATTACCTTTCGGTATGAATACTCTTAATGATGGTAAAGGTTTGTATGACTTATTCTTTAACCGTTTTACTAAATTAGATATATTTTCTTCTAGATTTACTTCGTATTTTGTTTTTGTAACTCTATCAATGCCTACTGCCTTATTTCCATCTAGTTCTTTGTGGCACTGTCTTAGCATACCATCATTAATATGATGATATAGCGAAGTAAATTCTGGCTTTCGAGTCTTTGCTGATATTTCTGCTATTCTTTCTAATTTTGTTTCCATCATTTCTCCTGTCCCTGAGTACAGATGATGTGTCCTCAGAAAGATTGTTATTATGTAATCCCCTTCCCTCCACTGGCATTACCCAGTTTCAGCGGTACTATGAGACTATCCGACTGCCTGTCGTTCATTTGACATTCTCCGTTTTATTGTTGTCTGTCATACTTATTACTAAGAAACGGCAGGCTCTCCCCAGTTGATAATTAACCACAATGTAAAGCATGATTGGCCCTTTGACCCCGCAGTGCCACATAGTTCTTACCATTACGACCTATGTGATTTTGCTTTCCGCACCAATTAAGACGTCAGCCCTCTGATATACAAAATTTCGAGGCTCAATAGCTTTCAACCCTACTTTCTCGCTGTCTACGCTTAGCTCCCATCATTACTGATGACAACTCAAGACTCGCTACTGCTGGTTGGTTAGACCTTGCTCAGACAGGATTCCCACCTGCTAGGTTAGTTACCCTTTGCTGGGCGCACAATTGGAATTTAGCTCTCAACATTTGGTTCGATACTCTTCGATCAACTGTTGAAATTCTGCATTCGAATGGAGGAACATATATTTAGGACTATTTTTAAGCTCAGAAAGCAACGCTAGTCGCACTTGTTTTCCTAAGTTCTCCTGTTTTTCTTTTATTACCTCTTCTTTTACTGCTTTTGCTGTTTTCAATTTTACTGCGATATGACGGTACAGAGAGGATTTACTAACGTCCCACGGTGTAAAAGTTGCCGAAAAATAAGATTTCAAAAGTGAAATACTGTCCTCAACATTTTTTTGTAAGATAGCAACGTGGAGTGGTATGGCAAGGGCTTGCATATCCCCAAGTCCAAACAACTTTATGACCTTCTGAGAAAGTTCCGCCAAATGAGAAGCATTTTGGCTGTCTCCTTCTTTCATCTCAATTTCAGCCAAACTCATTAAAATCATCTGCACTTCATTGGCTACATTGAGTAATTTACGTTCTAGTAGCCTAGCGGCTTCATCAAGTTTGTCTTGTTTGATGAAAAGTCTAGCTTGAAGATCTGTTTTATCTAAAGTAGTTCTTTCTGGCAATAAGTCTAACATTTCCTGTGCTTTCTCATATTCCATACGAGCAAGATATTTACAAACCAGCATATAAATTGCTTTATCCCTAACTTGATCATTATCGCTTTTAGCAGCACGCTCATACAAGGCTGTAATTTGTTTTTCATAGGATTCTTTATCGTCAATGCTTGCTCCATACATTAGCAAAGCACCGTCCAAAAGTAATGCAATTGAATGGATAAGCATATCACAGTTTGGATATTCCCGTATTTTTTTGATACTCATAGTAAAGCCGTCCTCAAAACCATTTGTACTAATTGTAGCTCCTACTTCATTGCTAAAGTGACCTATTTCTTGTTCTGTTAACCCTTCATTAAAACAAAGCAACGTATTCAAATCAACTTTGAGTAACCGTGCAAGTGCGGGTAACAAAGAAATATCGGGGTAAGTATACCCTTTTTCCCACTTGTTAACGGCAGGAGTAGACACACCAAGATAATCCCCAATTTGCTCTTGAGTTAATCCAATTTCTTTCCTTTTTTCTTGAATAATTATATTCATCGGCATTTTATCATCTCCAAACATGGTACTAAAGAAACGTTTCTTTGAGTATATTTTATCTAATTTCATCCACTTCTACAATTGAACATTTATTAAAGATAAAGGAATAAAATTAACCATAAGTTAATTTTTAGAATGTAGCACTTTTCAAAAACATGGCTTCAACAAAATATAAGGTTGAATGATGTTAAATGTACCAACATATAGCACCACACAGACTTGATTTCAATCCTTCACCAAATTGTCATTTATTATTCTGTTGTTAAACTTGCTCGTCAAATTACTATTTGCTTGTGTATTATTTAAATAATCTTTACTTCGCATTTTTTTACTATTGCATCTTATAAGAAAGTTGCGTACAAATTAAGTAAAAATAACGCTCATAATCCACATTTTTTATAAATTTCAGTAATAAAAGGACTTTTAGTTTCTATGTAGCTATCGATATCTGTTGGATACTTTATTGCTGCTTGTAATTTAATTACACTATATCTTTCCCTATCTTCTTTATGTGTTCTCAAATAATCTCGAAAAGCAATGTGCCTTTTTAACTCCTGAGAATCTCGTGGACAAACATATAAGTGATGAGTCATAAATCCATGCTTTTCATTATATCTAAAAGCTTCTCTATCTTTTATTCCTAAGTCTCCTTCATGATAATAGCCTAAATTTTTTAAACGAGATTTAACATCTTCAAATTTATCATAGTTTTCAATAATGACATCTATATCTATAATTGGCTTAGCGGATAACCCCTCTATAGAAGTGCTTCCTACATGCTCAATTGCAAGAATACTGTCTTCAAGTGCTTTTTCTAAATAGAATTTTATTTTTTCAAATTCATCATTCCATTTAGAATCATATGGAACAACAATGACTTTTTTTGTTTTCATTGGTCAGCACCAAGACCTTTAAAAATATTCTTAACATTTTCTTCTATAAGCATAACTTATCACCATCCATGTTATTGAAACTCTAAGTATACACATTAGTTACGTCATATTTTACTATGTTACATTACTCAATTGAAATTTTTAGAATATTCAGAATTATAAATATCTACCCCATCCAAGATATTATTTCTAATATTGCTGAAATTAAATCTTTTTTAATCTTATTAATATCAGTTTCAGGACCACTAAACTCTAAATTTTGTAAGTTATTTTTTATTTTTTTAATTGTACTCTTTTTCGTACTATCCTCATCAAATCTATTTTCTAACTCTTCAAGTTTTATTAATAATAATTCTTCTTCACTTTTATCATCTTTATTTGAAAAACTCATTAATTATATTCCTCCAGGTCTAACTTCTTAAAATTTTAAAACACATTATCTTACGATTACTCTCTTTAAGAATGCTCTATAGTAACATATAATTACACCCTTTTAAGATATCCTAATACTTTCTCATGTAAAAATGGTTGAATTAAAGGATAAGTTAAATTATCTGGTATCTTATCAAATAATTTAATTTCATTTATCTCAAAATCAGGAAGTTTTTCTAATGTTTCTACTTGTGAATAAAATAGCTGTCCAAAAGATTCAGTGTAATCCGTAGTTTCGTCGCTATCTACGGAATAAATACATACTGGAGTTAGGTTAAACTTTTTTGCTCCTGTTTCTTCAAATAATTCTCTTGAAGCTGTAGAATCTATAGTTTCATTTTGCTCTCTATGTCCACCAGGAATTTCCCAAGTATTTCTCTTTTTGTGCTTTACATAAATCCACTGTCCATTATATTTTGACATTACTACAGCAAATAATAATTTACTATCTTCTATTGTATTCAATCTATAAAAGTTTACTTTTAACATGTAATTTAGAAGCTCCTTATTTAATTTACAATGTAATAAAATTGTGAGCTAATAATATTTATTTACCTGCTCTAAAATTACTTTTCTTTTGTAAAAACCATACATTTTATAAAATTCCAATACATTTTCGTTACCTTCTACTACTCCTATTATTTTTGTTTTTACTTGGTTACCATTCAACCATTCTAATGCTCTTTTCATTAATTTATCTCCTAGACCATAGTGACGATATTCTTTTTCAATAAAAAGAGAGTCAATTTCTCCAATTAAGTCCTTATTTGATGTACTGATACAATAACCAATATATAAGTCTTTCCCCTTATCCTTAATTAAATCTATATTAACCCCTAAATTTTTATCATTAATAAACTTATTTTTTCTAACTTCAAATTTAAAATTTCTGAACTTATCAGAAAAATAATTTGAGCTGATTTTATGATGTTTATTTAATTTTTCCCATAAAGGTTGCACCAAATCAAGTAATTCCCTACTTCCATTAATAAATTCAAAATTGTCCATATAATATCCTCCTAAAAATTATGTTACGTCAAAATCTACGATTATTCAAATATTTTAAATCTTTCATTGATGAATAATATTTTAAAAGTTATTATTAACTTTCCTTATGCACATAATATTAAATTAATACATTACCATTCCACCATCAACATTTATAACTTGACCTGTAATATATTGGGACATATTTGAAACAAGAAACAAAACTGCATTTGCTACAGATTCTGGACTACCATATGTTTTCATTGGAATTTTGCACAATATTTCTTGGCTTATTTTATCAGAAAGTTTTGATGTCATATCGGTAGAAATATATCCAGGCGCAACAGCATTTACAGTTATTCCTCGATCTGCTAATTCTCTAGCAACTGTTTTTGTAAAACCTATAAGTCCAGCTTTAGATGCAGAATAATTCGCTTGTCCAACGTTGCCTGTTACTCCTACTACACTTGTTATATTTACTATACTACCCGATTTCTGTTTTAGCATATGTTTAGAGACGAATTTAGTACAATTAAATGCTCCTGTAAGATTTATATTAAGCACTTTATTCCAGTTCTCTTTTTTCATCATCATCATTATACCATCACTTGTGATACCCGCATTGTTTACTAAAATATCTATTCTCTTAGATTTATCAATTATACATTTTACAACTTCTTTTGTTGATTCTTCTGAACTTACATCATGTTTCAAGCTCAAAGTTTCAATATTGTAAGCTAATGATATTTCATTTGCTACTCGGTTTGCTCTATCTTCATTAGTACCAGTTACAACTACTTTTACCTTTTCTTCTGCTAACTTCTCTGCAATAGCTCTACCAAGCCCTCGAGTACCTCCAGTTATTAGAGCTATTTTATTACTCAAACCTAAATCAGACATATCTGACCTCCTTATTTTGTATGATCAATTTACTTTTATTTCGCCCAATCCTAATAGTCTGTATTAATTATATATAGATAATACCACAAAATTGATTAAATGGTAAATTATAATAATTAAAAATTTTACTATCAAATTATATTCTTCTAAAATCCTCTATAACTGTTGATCTTACTAAATTTATAAGCTACCCTTCTAAAAGAATCTAAATGTATCTATAACTTTTGTGGGAAAACAAAAATACAAGCAAATTCACATTATCCGTGAGCTGGCTTGTATCAAGGCTTTGGTGCACCCAGGGGGACTCGAACTCCCGGCCTTCAGATTTGTTTTAATAGTCTTTTATTTTTCTGCACCTTTCTATAAATGTTGATATTACTAGCTTTACTTACTTCTACTTTCTAAACAAAACTATAGCTATCTAAAACTTTTGTGGGAAAAGTGTGGGAAAACTTGAATCAGCCTATTGGTTGAATAAGCTAACTTTTATATCCTAAATATTAAGTCTAAAATATTTTTATTATAAATTTCATATACATTTAGTCACATTAATATATATATAAGGTGAAGTTAATCCACTATATAATTTATGCTCTCTTACAAATAAGCCTATCTTGTTGCCTGTATTCAAATAATTAATATATCTTTGTCCTGTAGGACTATCCTGTGAAGTACTGCTTTGACTTTGCCAGTGAAATAGTCTTTCATTATATGGCATAGTCCTCATAAAGTGTTGAAAGAGAAAAGTCATTTTCAGATTTATTTAGAGTTATAAAAAATACATCTGTTTTTCTATCACTAAAATATTTTGCTCCTTCTCTAAAGGAAGGATTTTTATTTTCATTAAAAAATTCAAATGCAGCCATTATCTGGTCCGTAGAATAGCTGCAATATAATCTAGGCTGCATAGTAAGTCATTCCAGTAAAACAATTATTATTATAATAGTCAATTTCCCTATTACTCTTCATAGGAAAACTTTTTCTTATACGTATTACTTCATTTTATATATGATCATGCAAAAAAAATGCATATATAAAAAAACTTATACGCATCTTTTTCTTCAATTATTCAATTATCATATTTTATTGAAATCTTTTTAATATTCTTAGCCTCACTTCTAGCATGATCTACATCCCCTTTATTTTATGAACGCTCTGAAACTTCATCAAATTTCTTAGTGTTTTCTTCTTTTCTTAAATATTTAAATATAAAGTATAGAGGAACACCTACAATAAAACCTCCAAGACCTACAAGCACTCTATTCTGAACTAATGGTTTCCCTAAATCTTCAATCCATGAATTATATATCATCCATAAGCTTAAAGAAGCTGCTACTATAGGAAGGGTATATCCAAAAGGTACTCTAAAGGAAGACTTTAATTTATTTCTTCTTCTAAAAACAATAACTGAAAGAGATGTTGGAATATACTGTCCAAACTTTGAAATAACACTCATTACAGCTAGTTGTACAAAACCACCTGATAATACAAGAGGAACAGCTATTAATACAGATATTATAATTGCAATATAAGGCTGATTAAATCTATTTTTACTTGCAATAAAAGAAGGCAAAATTCCGCCTTCTGCTAAAGCAACTCCACTCCTAGGTGTACTAAAAGATGTAGCTACATTAATTCCACCTATTGATATTAATGTTCCTAATGCAATTATTATCTTACCAAAATTACCTAGGAAAACTTTTGCTGAGTCTGCAACAGGAGTAGCACTTCCTGATAGTGCTGGTCCTAAATTTCCTACTGAAACTGTTTGTATAAGGACATATATAATAGATGATGTTAAAATTGTAGTAATTATTGCTATTGGTACATTTTTCTTTGGATTTTCCATATCTCCTGCGGCTACTGCTAATGATTCAAATCCTGTAAAAGCATAAAACACCAAAATCACAGTTGGTGCAAAATTTTTCATTTCTACTGGATGTACTTGAGTAAAATTGCTCCCCTTTATAAAAAACATTCCAATAACAATAAATAATATCATTGGAATTAATTTTCCAATAGTAATTACATCATTTAATACCTTTGCAATTTCTATGCCAAATAAATTTATCACACCAAGACCAACTAAAATTGTAATAGATATAATATTTTTAGCTGTACCATTTGCTGCTGCTGGGAAAAATATACCTAAAGCAGTAGAGAATCCAACAGCCATCGTTGCCCACCCAATAATGAATATAGCCCATTTCATTATTCCAACTTCAAAACCTATAAATTCACCATAAGCCTCTTTAGCATATATATAATCTCCTCCTGTTTTATCAAACATTCCTCCCACTTCTGCAAAACAAAGTGCTAATGACAATACTAGTAAAGTATCTAGAAGATATATCCAAATACTTTGTGCCCCAAATAATTTATAAGCATTCCCCGGCAATAAAAATATACCTGATCCTATAACACCGTTTATGCCTAATAAAATAATACTCATTAAATCAAACTTTTTCTTGTTCATCAAATTATTCTCCTTTATTTATCTTTAAACCTTATGCTGTTTCTTCAACAGAATTTAAAAATTTTACAGCTTCAAGGTATTCTTGTCCTTTTATAGCATTATACTTGCCCTCCCATTTTGATACAGCACTGCTACTTTAGTTGCTTTATTCTGATTTTCACCATTTTTTACATTATGTATATTATCATCACATCTATAAAATACAACACAAACCTACAAAATACCCTAACGGATAGGAGCAAATATCATTTAATTGATAATTTTATGCATAATTTATTAACCAATTGCTACTTTACAGCACTCCTTCCATCAATATTTTATTTCTTAAATCTATATCAGGTATTGTGATATTACATAATTCTTGTATTCTGATTCCGCAGTCAAGTATGATTATCATAATCGTAAAATCATGAAACCCTGCATAAGTATTTTTATTGTCCTAAATTTTTCATGTTTTGCATACATTTCAAAAGAAGAAATTACACTGTGAGATTACTATATTATCTCTTAATAAACTATTTAAATTTAAATGCCTTAATATATTGAACTATTATCATATCGAGTTCTTCACTAATATACAAAACTTTTTCATTATTAAGATTATATAAATCATTATCAATACATTCATTAAGTTTTTCTCTTAAAAATTCTATTCTTCTCTTTATAGAAGAGTTAAGGAATATGAATCAAATTAATCAGCGAACAAAACAGACAGCTTGATGATGTTAAAAAATACCATCAAGTTGCCAGTTTTTACACTTATCTCGGCGTCCACCCCTGGTGACACGTTTGCTGGTATTACCCCGAATTGCTGGCGCAATATATCTTCCTTGGTCAGAAAATTTACCGAAATACTGCCGTATTGAAGGCAATAAAAGAATTGAGGAGTCTACTTCTTTGTAGGCTCCTTTGTAGTATATTTTATTTTCTTAAAACATGAAATACGATATTTTCTGAATCGCTTACGTTAATTTGAGTAAATGGGGGTAATGGTGTCATCTGTGTAATTACTTTGTCCTAGTTACATTACCTGATTGTACTTGAGTTGCATTATTATGATTCCTAAGGAGTCCCCATCCATTATTATTAATCGCACTACAATTTTTTACTGTAACTAGTCCACCATTAGATAAATAATCTCAAATCAAAATTATAGAGGTTCTAGTTTGCAGTTGCCAGCAGCTATGTTCTTCACACCCGTATACCAAGTATATTAGGTAGCTATTTGTATATATCTGAGAATTCTATATTGAGTTTTTGAATTAAGCCTTCACTTACTGATTCAAGCACCGCAAATTTGTCATTAGAAGCGTTTACTAATTTGCATGGAAGATATATAATAAATTCAGTACCATGCCCTACCTTACTTACTACTGATATTTTTCCACCATGTAATTCTACTAATGCCTTTACAAGGGAAAGTCCTATTCCACTACCTTCATGATCCCTTGCAAATGATTTGTCAACTTGTACAAAACGTTCAAAAATAATATCTAGTTTGTTTTGAGGGATACCTCTTCCAGTATCCTTTACTCTCAAGCAAATATTTTCATTACCGTCCTCTATATTAACCATGATACTACCGCCATATGGAGTAAACTTTACTGCATTAGATAATAAATTCATAAATATTCTCTCTATTTTCTCTGGGTCACAGGCAATAATTTTTTTCTCAACTTCTGTATCAAATGTTAGAGATAAACCTTTATCTTCTATATAATCAGCTACAGATAAAGTTATATCTTCTACAAGCTTTATTATATTATTATTAGTTTCATTTATATCAAAATATCCTGAATCTATTTTGGTAATATCAATCAAATTATTAACTAATCTCAAAAGGCGAAAACAATTTTGCTTCATTATTTTTATATATTTATATACATCTGTATTTGAATTCTTGCATGGAAATTCTTCTAGTTTAAGTTCATGTACCTGAAGTGCAGAAAGAATAACATTTATTGGAGTTCTTAACTCATGAGAAATATTAGAAAAAAATTCTGTTCTAATCCTATCATACTCCTTAATCTGATCTAGTCTTTTTCTTTCTTCCTCTGTTTTTTTTGCAATTCTAATGAGTATCGTAGTTGTCTTTCACTTTCCTTTAATGCATCTTCAGTTTTTGTACGTTCAGTAATTTCTTCTTCTAATATAACATTAAATTCTTTAAATTCAGCAGTTATTTGTTCTAGTTGTGATTCTTTCTCCCTTACGTTATTTTCTAAAGCTTTATATCTTTGTTGCATGAATGGAAGTTTTAAATGTGTCTCAATCCGTGCAAGAACTTCTTTATTATTAAAAGGCATAGTTATATAGTCAGCTCCTCCACAAGCAAATACTCTATCCTTGTCAAAAGTCTCGTTGTCTGTAACAATGAAAATTATCGGGATTTTCTTAAGCTTTTCCTCACTTTTTAAAATCTCACATAATTTATACCCATCCATAGCAGGTATATTGGTTTTAAGTAAAATCATGTCTGGTGGATTTTCTCTTGCATACTGTAGCGCCAATTCACTGCTGAAAGTATCTCTAACATTGTATCCCTTCTGCTCAAGTATCATGATCAATACGTTAACACTTAAAGAACAATCATCCACAATAAGTATATTGACATCACTTAAATAACTTTGTACACTATCCATAATATAACTCTCCGTTTCAAAATGTTTTAATTATATCAATACTTTTGTTTAAATTTATGGCTGAAGATTAATAATTATTTATGAATTTGGTTTTAATCTAAAAACCAGCATAGCAGAAGTCTGGTTCATATGGCCTATAAATTCTTCACCATAAGTGGAAAACCCTATTGTTGGAATATCACTAAATATTTTACCGTACTGCTTTTCAAGATTCTTTTTCTCCAATTCATGTGTACGCTCTATGCAATGAAAATTTATGATACCATCGATCTGGCCAAATTCATATATTTTATTTTCAATAGCTTTCTTAGTGTCTTCAATAATATCTGTGGACTCAAGTAATCTTACCTCCATATTTTCTAATATATTGCAAAAAAACACTATATTTGTCCCTTTTAATTGTTGGGGGCTCCGTATGAATAGATTATTTTCTCCAACTAATAAACCTACAGGATTGGTCATAAAGTATTTTGGTGCGTCCTCAATTGAAGCTGCACCTACCGCATCTGCATATTCCAAAATTGCAGGTCTGTTATTAAATTCAATGACTTCCCTTGTTGCTTCATTGACTTTATTTGCAATTAAGGTGTAGTCCGAAACTTTGAAACTTTGTGTTTTAATAATACTAAACTCAGCATTGGTATTTATTTTCAACATAACAAGAACTGCTGAATCAGTAAATGCCTTTCCATTTGCACAAACATGCGTTTTTAAAAATTTAAAGTCATCACCTGCAGATCCACCAACAAAAATAACGTTAGTTCTATTACCAATCAAATCCATGATTTTTTCCTCTTTCATACTTACACCATCAATTAATACTATACCAACATATTTTGTTGAATCCATAGTATATGAACTCTCATTAAAGTATTTCTCAAAAGAAGTAAATGCTGCTTCAACACTTAGATTTTCTTTCATATTTTCAATTATTTCTACTTTTACATCAGAAACAATATTTGAATTAATTGACATTGCTACAACAGAGTTTTTCAGTATTTCGCCACTGACTATTTCACCCGCAGTAGAGCAGCCAACTACGGTACTATTCTCAAAAGCTGCTTTCATAAGATTACTCAGCCTTCCTTGGTCATAACTAGAAGAAGCAAAATATACTACTAACTTTCCATTACAAACATTCAACTGATTTCTAATGTCAAATACAACTTCCTCCTCTAAAAATTTAGTTGAAAACGCAGACTTAATTTTCACATTATTTTTTTCTAGATTTTTTACATTTAATAAATGTGAAATATTTAGAAGTTCTTCTATAATCACCGGATCATCAGCTGAGTAACCGTCAAATTTGCTTGGATTAATTCCCTTGAGAATTAATTTTGCTTTAGTCATTTCAGCAATAGCTGGATTACCTTTTGACCGTTCTCGAATAATATTATCAATTATATCCTTTATTTTACCAGACAATGATAATCGTCCTCTTTCTTTAATGCTTACCAATTTTATTTACAATTTGTTACGTATTAGTAAATAAAAGTTCATAATTACATCTATAGTCTTATTATAATCCACATATTAACATATTTCCATAAATTAATTCATATTGATTATTTTTTATTTACATATATGTACTAATAAGCCTATATATTTCATAAATATATTGATTTTTACCATATTTATTGATATTCTATATATCGAGGAAAACATTTGAAAATTTTTAAAAAAATTGGAGGAAACTATTATGCCAAGATTTACATTACCAAGAGATATATATTTTGGAGAAGGTTCACTAGCAACTTTAAAAACCTTAAATGGTAAAAAAGCCATAATTGTTGTTGGCGGCAGTTCTATGCAAAAATTCGGTTTTTTAGATAAGGTTATTAGTTACTTAAAAGAAGCTAATATTCAGGTTAAATTAATAGAAGGAGTCGAACCAGACCCTTCTGTAGAAACAGTTATGAATGGTGCAGCTGTAATGAGGGAATTTGAACCTGATTTAATTGTAGCTATAGGTGGAGGTTCACCAATAGATGCAGCTAAAGCTATGTGGATATTTTATGAATACCCAGAATTTACATTTGAACAAGCTATTGTTCCTTTTGGACTACCAGAACTAAGACAAAAAGCTAAATTTGTAGCTATTCCTTCAACTAGCGGTACTGGAACAGAAGTAACAGCTTTTTCAGTTATAACAGATTATAAAAAGAAAATTAAATATCCTATAGCTGATTTTAACATAACTCCAGATATAGCAATAGTTGATCCAGAACTTGCTCATACTATGCCTCAAAAGCTTATAGCTCATACTGGTATGGATGCTTTAACTCATGCAATAGAAGCTTACGTTGCTGGACTTAGATCTACTTTTTCAGATCCACTTGCTATGGAAGCTATTATAATGGTAAATGAATATATATTAAAATCTTATAATGGAGATAAAGAAGCTAGAAACGAAATGCACTCAGCTCAATGTTTAGCTGGAATGGCATTTTCAAATGCACTACTTGGTATAACTCACTCAATGGCGCATAAAACAGGTGCAGTTTTCCATATTCCCCATGGATGTGCTAATGCAATTTTCTTACCATATGTAATTCAATATAATTCTAAAAAATGCAGCCATAGATATGCTACTATAGCAAAACGATTAAATCTATCAGGACAAACGGATGAAGAATTAATTGATTCCTTAATTAATTGGATTAAGAATTTAAATGTAAAAATGGATATTCCTCTTACTTTAAAGTCTTATGGAATAACAGAGGAAGATTTCACATCCAATATTGAATGTGTTTCTCATAACGCAGTATTAGATGCTTGCACAGGTTCAAATCCAAGAGAAATTGATGATAAAACAATGAAAAGATTATTTACTTGTATCTACAATGGTGAAAAAGTAACTTTCTAATATGGGGTACGGCAACATAGCCATCAAGCTAAAAATAAAAATATAAAAAATTCGCCCCCATTTATAAAAAATAGTACAATAATAAAAAATTCAGTTTTTTATAAAGGGGGTTTATTTTTTAGGATTCTCTTAGCTTGATGGCTATGCCCCTCCACCCCTATTGGTGTGATTCAGAGAAATGTTGGCGATATCCCTTCTATGAAAAGTAATACTTTTTATAGAAGAGTTAAAGAATATGAATCAAATTAATCAACTAACAAAACTATAGATGATGTTAAAAAATACCATCAAATTGCCGATTTTTACACTTATCTTGGCGTCCACCCTACTTGTATAATGTAGATTTCTTCATAATATCCCACAATTACGAGTGCTCCAATCTTAAAAAGGATTTTTACATTTAATTGGTAATTACAATTACCCTAGAGTAAACATTCTAACTAATTATGAAAATATTCATCAATGCTGTGAAAGCACTTGCCCACCATGTATTCTATATCCTCTTCATTGATTACATAAGGAGGCATAAAGTATAATACATCCCCAATAGGTCTTAAAAGCAGTCCATTTTTTAAAGCTATTTTATATATCTCATAGCCTGTACGTTGCTTCCAATTAAATCTTTCTTTTGTTTTTTTGTTTTTAACAAGCTCTAATGCCGTAATCATTCCAAGCTGGCGTACATCCCCTACAAATGGATTTTTATCTGCTTTTTCAGTTACTAAATTCTTAATAATCTTAGACTTTACTTCATTATTCTCAATTACATTTTCTTCTTTAAAAATATTAAGACTTTCACAGGCCACTGCACAGGCCATGGCATTACCAGCATAGGTATGGCTATGTATAAAAGCTTTCAATGTGGAAAAGTCATCATAAAAGGCATTATATATCTTTTCAGTGGTCATAACTACAGACATAGGCATATACCCAGCACTGATACCCTTAGACAAACACATTATATCCGGACTTATATCAGCATGATTGCAGGCAAACATCTTTCCAGTCCTCCCAAAACCAACTGCTATTTCATCTGCAATCAAATGGATATCATAAAAATCACAGGCTTTCCTCAATTTTTTTAAATATACAGAACAATATATTTTCATACCCGCTGCGCCTTGTATCATAGGCTCAACAATTATAGCACTTAACTCTTCATGATACTGCTCTAATGCTTTTTCCATATGCTCAAAGCACTCTGCACTGCAGCTGGATCTTTCTTTTCCATATTTACATCTGTAGCAGTCAGGTCCTTCAACCCTTACAGTATCCAAAAGTAATGGTTTATATATCTTACTATAAAGATCTAACTCCCCTACAGATAAGGCTCCTATGGTTTCTCCATGATAAGCATCCGTTAAAGCTGCAAATCTTACCTTTTTACTTTTCCCTGTTTGCTGATGATACTGAAAACTCATTTTTAAGGCTATCTCCACCGCAGATGATCCATTGTCTGAAAAGAATACTTTTTTTAATCCCTCTGGTGCAACATCAGTTAACTTTTCGGACAATTCAATGGCAGGCTTATTTGAAAAGTGAGCAAAAATAACGTGTTCAATTTCATTTAATTGTTTTTCAATAGCTTTATTTATCCTAGGATTACTGTGTCCAAAAATGTTTGTCCACCATGAACTTATGCAATCCAAGTAAGATTTACCCTCTACATCATATAAATAGCATCCTTTTCCTCTCTCTATTACTATTGGAGGTAATTCCTCATAATCTTTCATTTGAGAACAGGGATGCCATATGTATTTTAAATCTTTTTTCTGAAATTCATTCATATCTTTTACCTCCATATTACCTCATACAATTAATTATTTCTTTTGTATTAAATACTTCTTCTGATAATTTTTTTACTTTTTCTTGTAATTTATCACCATTTCCATCAATGAGAGGCATAACTCCCAATACAGGAATACCTGCCATGGTTCTTATCATATAAATATTGTCATTACATAATTGTGTATCTTCATATTTATTAATTATTATGCCTTTTATTTTTATACCCACACTTTCTAAGTATTTAACAGTTAAAACAGTATGGTTTATAGTTCCTAGTTCTGCACTTGCAACCAAAATTACATCCATATCCATTGTCTTTATCAAATCATCTAGGTTATATATTTTGTTTCCTACACAACTAATGGGACAAATTATTCCCCCACTGCCTTCACATATTATATAATCATACTTACTTTTTAATTTTTTATATTTATCTTTCACTACATTTATATCAATGGGATTATTTTCAATCTTTGAAGCTAAAAAAGGTGATACTGCTGTTTTATAAATATAACCTGTTAAATCTTCATATTTCTCATTAATACCACTGATGTCACATACAAACTTTGTATCTGCTGGAATTAAAGTTTCACCCTCCACTTCAGCTCCACTTAGTGCTGCTTTATAATAACATGTATTGTATCCACTTTTGCGTAAGAGATATACTAGTGCACCTGTAACTAAAGTTTTACCTATATCTGTATCCGTTCCTACCACATATATACTTTTACTCATTTCCTCATTCCTCCATTAATATTTGAATTCTTGTCCAAATTTTACTACCCGCTTTAATTTTAGTGATACTGCGGATGCCGCCATGCTGACCAAGAGATCTCCTCCTACACAGATAACAAAACCATAAAATATAGCCCATTTAATGGTTTTTATGTTACCCATATACAAATTATAAATTATGTATAAGTGTATAACTCCAAATAAATATACAAAAAATAGTCCACTTAATACGCATAATAATACCTTTATAAAATTGATTTTTTTAATTATACTTGTTAACTTTCCTATTACATACGCAGCAACTATAAAACCTATTAAATATCCAAAAGTAGGTTTAAATATGTAGTACAATCCCCCTCCTTCAGTAAAAACTGGAACACCTATAAGTCCAATAATTACATATAAAATCTGAGATAGTGCCCCCAGTTTAGGTCCAAGTATTATTCCCGCTATGGCACAAAATAAAAATTGAAGTGTAAAGGGAACATAGGGTATTGGTATTTTTATAAATGCTCCTATAGCAGTTAAAGCGGCAAATATTGATACCATAATAATTTCACGTACTTTCAATTTCATAACCTCCTAAATTTTATATTGTCAACCATATTTTTAATATAAGTTAACAATATAAAATTACAATAGTATCTAGATTTTGTCAATGTAAAATTTTAGCTGAATCAAGCAATGATTTTAACAAATGCAAGCATCTCATATGTTGTTTTCTTTATATATTTTGAAAATTTATTAGTTATAAGTATCACAATAAATTCGCCTTCATATTATGTAGTACCTCAAATAATATGAGGTGAAGTTTATGTCTAAAAGTAAGAAAAAACAAACCCATGATCATGAATTCTTAGTAAGCACTATGTTAGCTGAATTAACCACAGATCCTCATAATCATAGATTCGCCGAAGTTTCTAGTCAAAATTTTGAATTAGAAAATGGACATCATATTCATTTGATTAAAGTAAGAACAGACTTTTAGGCCCAATACCAGCAAACGTGTCATGAAGTGAAAAGTGACTTCAATAAATTGGATAAAATAAACCTTTAATTTACTATAAAAGTTATGAAAATTATTGTTTTTTTATGATCTTTGTAATTTTAATAATAAAATTAGAATCCTGTAATGTTCTTATTAAATTATATTTACCACTTACATAATCCTTAATTTGTTCTTTTCTATGTGGAATCATAAAAAAGGTAATCTATTTAATTTAAACCAATTTATTTTACTTATTTCATCTCCAGTTTTAATTTCTTTTCCACCAGTAATACTTCCTAAAAATATATGTTGGATATCATTAAATTGTATTCTATGATATTCACCTATTTTTTTATAGATATTTATTATATAACCTGTTTCCTCAATAACTTCTCTTACGGCACACTGAGTTGGATTTTCATCATCATTTAATCTACCACCCAGTAAATCCCAAGCTGGAATATCTTCTCTTTTAACAAGTAAAATTCTATCTTTATTTTCATTAAGCATTATAGTAAATGCACCCTGTGTAATTATAATTAATCCTCATTTATTACTTATGAATTTAATATATTTCTCTACAACTTCTATATCTGGTGGATTTATTTAAATTGGTAGTTTATCAAGTGCAAAGAATTGTAAAAACATACTTTCTTTATTATCCATACATAATTGACCACTATATACGCTTGTTGTAAATACAGTGACAACATTATATACTTCATCTCTATTAGGATATACATAGTGCTGTCTTTCACCTGAAAAAACGCCAAATAATTTTAAATCTTTTAAACTTATTAACAAACCTGTTTCTTCTTTCACTTCCCTAATAGCAGTTTCTTCAACTTTTTCCCCTAATTCTATTGATCCACCAGGTAAACCCCATTTTTTATTGTCAGTTCTTAATTGAAATATAATTTTGTTGTTATCATTTATAATTATACATGCTCCACATTGTATAAGTGGCCTTTGACCGACTATTTTTCTTAGTTTAAGTATATAATTATTCATAAATCTCTCCATTTTATTTAATTCATCATATCCTACTAGTCCGTATTAACTATATATTAGATAATACCATATAATTGATTAAGCGTTAAATTATAACAATAGAAAATTTACTATCAAATTATATATTTCTAAAATTCGCTATAACTATTGATCTTACTAAATTTATCAACTATTCTCTTCTAAAAGAAACTAAATGTATCTATAACTTTTGTGGGAAAAGTGTGGGAAAATTTAGATTAGCCATTGATTAGATAAGTCAACTTTTAATTTAAATAGAGTTATGCTTAAAAATAATATATGATTAAATCTTTATTTAAAATCACCTTTCATTTCTTCGTACTTTTTATTTGTTAACTAATAATCATTTACCGGTTGACAATTCTTTAATATTAGTTTATCTTTATAAAATAGATATCATAAAAAGATTTAATAAATTATGTATTTGATTTGTAGGAGAATTAAATTATGAACTATATAACAGAAAAACTTAGAAAAATCAAAGAAAAAGGATTATATAGAGAACTTAGATACATTGAAACATCACAATCCCCTAGGGTTAAAATTGAAGGAAAAGATTTCATACTTTTAGGTTCAAATAACTATTTAGGTCTTTGTGATGATTTTAGGTTAAAAAAAGCTGCCATTAATGCAATCAATTTATATGGTGTTGGTTCGGGTGGCTCTAGGTTAACTACAGGAAGTTTCGATATACATAAAGCTTTGGAGGAAAAAATAGCATTTTTTAAAGGTGCTGAAGCAAGTTTAATTTTTAATACAGGATATATGGCTAATGTAGGTATTATTACGGCCTTATGTAATAAAAGCTGGGTAATTTTTGGTGATAGATTAAATCATGCAAGTATTATTGACGGATGCCGTTTAAGCGGTTCAAAACTTATTAGATACAAGCATTGCGATATGAACGATTTACTAAACAAAATAAATAAGTATAAAGGAAGTAACAATTTAATTGTAACAGATGGTGTATTTAGTATGGATGGAGATATAGCTCCATTGCCAGACATTGTAAAAATTGCAAAAGAACACAGTATAATGACAATGGTAGATGATGCTCATGCTACAGGTGTTTTAGGTAAAAATGGATCTGGTACATCTTCCTATTTTCAATTACATAATAAAATTGATATTATGGTGGGAACATTAAGTAAAGCTGTTGCTTCGGAAGGAGGATATGTAGCTGGTAAAAAAGATTTAATTAATTACTTAAAAAACTGCGCCAGAAGCTTTATCTATTCTACAGCTTTATCGCCTAGTACTATCGCTGTTTCTATCAAAGCATTAGAAATTATTGAAAAAGATGAGGGAAGAAGAGTTAATTTATTAAAAATGTCTAGCTGGTTTCAAAATGAACTTAAAACAGCAGGCTTTGATGTAATGAAAACAGAAACTCCCATTATTCCTATTATGATTGGTGAAGCAGATAAAGCTGTTGAATTTAGTAAAAGCTTATTAAATGAAGGTATATATATACCAGCTATTCGTCCCCCTTCTGTGCCTAAAGGTACAAGCCGTTTAAGACTCTCTTTGATGGCAACCCATACAAAGCAAGATTTAGAAGAAGTATTAATAAAAATGAAATTTATTGGGAAAAAATTAAATATTATTGGAGGTTAATATGAATAAGCCATATTTAATTATGCTGCCTGGTTGGGGAATGAAAAGTTCTGTTTTTGAAAAAATCAATGAGTTTTTATCAATGAATTTTCAATTAATATCTATTGAATGGGATAACATTCATTCAATAGATGAATTTAAACAAAGGATAATAAAAGTTATAGAACAAAAACAACTTACCTATTTTTCTTTATTAGGATGGTCATTAGGATCATTGGTCGCTCAAGAGATCGCACTGGATGCTTCTTGGAATATTAATAACGTAATTCTAATTGGAGGTACAAGCTGTTTTGTTCAACATAAAGAAGATGAATACAATATAGGTTGGAATAAAAGAATTGTAGAAAGAATGAAGTTTCAGCTTAATAGAAATCCTAAAGAAACATTACTTAATTTTAATAGTGCTATGTTTTCAAAAGTAGAAAAGCAAAAGAAATATGATATTCAATTTCTACGGATTATAAAAGATAGCATTGAAGATCAATCCATAAACTCTTTAATATTAGGACTAGATTATTTAATAGAAAAAGATTTAAGAAATAGATTAGTAGACATAAATATACCTTTATTAATAATTCATGGTGAAGAAGATAGTATATGTCCTTTAGAATCTGCCGTATATATAAAAAACATGGTAAGTCATTGCCATATAAAAATAATAAAACAGGCAGGACATATTCCATTCTTTACAAATGCTAGTGATTGTTACAATGCTATATGTGAATTTATCCTATAACTAATCGTCACAAATGTCTTTTTTATACAAACTGTAGGTATTATAACTCTTTCACTTTAACAAGTAAGAACTGTAGTATAAATCAAAAGTAATGTTAATTTTCTAAGGGAATAAAGGAAGGTAAATATATATGATTGATAAACAACAAGTAAAACTTCATTTTAGTAAAAATGCTTCAAATTATAATCAATATACTCATGTACAAAAAAATATGAGAGATATTTTAATAGATTTTATGCTGCAGAGTAATAAAGATAACCTTAAAATTAAAAATATTTTAGAAATTGGTTGTGGGACAGGATATCTAACTACTGCATTAGTAGATCTTTTCCCTCTTGCACATATAACTGCTGTTGATATTGCACCTGGAATGATTGCTGAAATAAAGTCTAAATTTAAAAATGACTCTATAGATTTTATTTGTGGAGATATAGAAGAGATAGACATTAATACTACTTATGATATTATTATTTCGAATGCCACATTTCAATGGTTTAATCATATGCCACTAACACTAAGGAAATTATATAACTCATTAAATAAAAACGGTATACTTTGCTTTTCTACATTTGGCCGTTATACCTTTAATGAATTAAATGAATGTTTTGAAAAAGCAAAACAAACAATGTCCATAAAAGAGCCCATATATTCCGGACAGTCTTTTCATAGTTTAAATGAATTGCATACAATGTGTAAAAATACTATAAGAAATAAAAATAGCAATAATGAAATTTTAGTAGAAAGCAAAGAACTATTTGAATATGAGTATTTTAATGATTGTAGAGATTTTTTTTATTCCATTAAGAAAATTGGTGCCAATAATAGTAATAAAGATGGCAGATGTACTTCACCAGCTTTTATGAGAAAAGTAATTAATCTTTATAATAAAAATTTCAGAGAAAATAATAGAGTGAAAGCTACTTACCATTGCTTATTTTATAAAATGATAAAAGAGAGTGTAAAATAATGTGTAAAAAGAATTAATCTAATCTTATCCATGATACATAAATAGGCCTACAAGTAAATATCCAATTCAAGCAAAATTAAGATAAAGAACATACTTTAAAGAAAAACACAAAAAATTAAATGATTTATTTGTATAGTTTTTTATATCTATCTATAACTTTTGTGGGAAAATAAGAATACAAGCAAATTCACATTTCTGCAAATTGGCTTGTATCAAGGCTTTTGGTGCACCCAGGGGGACTCGAACTCCCGACCTTCAGATTTGTTTTAATAGCTTTTTATTTTTCTGCACTTTCCTATAAATGTTGATATTACTACATTTCCTTACTTATACTTTCTAATCAAAACTATAGCTATCTGAAACTTTTGTGGGAAAAGTGTGGGAAAGTTTCAATAAGCTTATTGGTTGAATAAGCTAGCTTTCAATTTAAATAAAGTGATACTTGTTTTATTTGATATTTCTTCGTACTATTAGAAAAATCCGAGCTAACTTGCTCTTTAATTTAAGTCCTAAATTATAATTGGATATCGTATTTTAAGCTCAATATGATTAATAATTTTTTACATTTAGAGCCATTTATTAAGAGCTATATATATATTCGATGCCTTCAGGTCTATACATAGTAAAACAAGTCAAATAGTTTCGAAATTCATCATTATCTAAAAATTTACAGGTATGTCTCCTGACGTAAGGACAGTAAAAAGAGAAAAATTAACATGGAATAAAGTAACATGAAAAAAAGGATAGAAAAAACATAGCCAAGCCCTAAAATATAAGTTAAATTCGGACAAACAAACTTATAAAAAAGGAGAATTGGCTATGCTTAACAATCAAGAATATATTACCGCAGAATTAGGAAAAATGCTATATGAGATTTTACCCATATCATCCAAGAAACTAAAAAATTTAGTATATATTGTTTTGGGAATATTGTTATCAAAATCAGTTATAATCTCAGAAATATCAGAAAAGCTAAAGGATTACTATACAGAAGCCAATGAAGAAAGTAAAATAAAAAGAATTTATAGATTTTTTTCAAGTTCAACAATAAAGTCAGACTACCTATATTATAATTTTATCGATGAAATTATGATAAATTATATAAAAAGAAGTACCACTAATAAACTGGTTGTAATATTTGACCATACAACACTGGAAGATAAATTTTTAATACTTAAATTTTCGCTGAAAGTGGGAAAAAGAGCAGTTCCACTATGGTATAAAATATTTGAATATAATGAAAAAGATAATAAAAATTTCAAACATATAAAACAGGGAATAGAAGAGATTAAGGATCTTATAAGTTCATATAATTATGAAGTTGTATTGCTGGCAGATAGAGGTTTTAAGAGTATAGATTTATTTAAGTTTATAAATAAAATAGGATGGAAATATTGTATAAGATGTACCAATGATATGCTTGTAAATATAGAAGGGAAAGAAAAAATAAAATACCTTAGAGATATAAAAACTCTAAAAAAAGGCGTAAAAAAGTTTAATGGAATTTTACTAAGTGCTGAAAAATATAGATGCAATTTAGCAGTTTGTAAGGCAGAAGAAGCAGCGGATACCTGGTATATAGTAACCAATCTTGATAGTAAGAATGCTGTTAATGAATATAAGAAAAGATTTATTATAGAAGAAATGTTTAGAGATTTAAAATCCAGTGGCTTCAATATGGAAGATACATGGACAAACAGTCTTATATATTTTGAAAACTTATATTTATGCTTATGTATAGCATATACATGGATGATAATATTAGGAGCAGATTGTTCTAAGAATAAGAAGAGTAAGATAATAGGCGCAACTAAAAAGATAAGAAATAAAATAGTTAGAATATACAGCTTATTCAGCAGTGGATTGACATGGTTTAACAGATGTTATGATTCTAATAGAAAAAAATATGCCTTAAAATTTAATTTGATACTTTATGACATCTAATATGGCAAAAAAAGTAAATATATTCTTTAATAGTAAGGCACCAGTATACCCATTCTCTATTACATTAATTTCATGTTTATGATTATATTATCTTTATAAGCATATTATTGCATTATTACTATTTGGAAATATAATCTTGTAAATGATTTTTATGTTTATTATTCTTATTTAATGCAATTCACTGTCCGTAAGTCAGGGGTGGAGGGAGCATTCGTGTCATGTACTGAAAAGTAAATGTTATAATTTGGTATATGATATTTATAAAAATATAAAAAAAGGCAGTACTGCCTTTTTTAGTTGAGGTGTTTTTACTTCGAGGTAGGTGCTTTCTACCAAGAAATCCAGTCTTGAATTACCAAGCTTTTGTTCGCGAATAGCATTATGACCATTGGCAACAATTTTGCTTAATTGTCCGGTTTTTAAAAAATGTTCTACATATCTGTTTACCGCATTTTGATTAATGCCAATCCACGTTTTGGTCGAATCTGTCGGTAGCTCTAATGATATAGCTTCCACAGTATAGGGTGTTTTTCTCTTTTCGTCCTTCCCTCTAGACAGCAGACAAGGAATATCTTTGAATATGATGTTCCCAATGCGTCCGGTGGAAGGGCAATGACATTTATAAATCGTATTATCTATTTCAACATCCATTATAAAGCGGTTTGGTCTACTTTTTATTATTCCCTCAATTAAAGGTGTTTCAAAGATGTAGCTTTGATTATCACTAAACGACATTGTTTAACCACCACCTTAGCTTTTTTAATAACATAAAAACGTCTAAACTCCATTTCACCAAATACTGCAAGACCTGCATAAGGCGCATAAGTACCAGCATTTATAACAGCTTTAATCATAGAATCTGATGGAATGGCGGTTACTAATAATCTAATCCAGATAGCTGCTGCAATTATCATTGGAAATATTATCCGTTTGCATATCACACCAATACTAGTCATGCATGGCCAGCTCTATCGAAGCCCATTAGTTACGCTAGAGCTGGCCATGCATGTTATAATGTTGTTACAGGCAGGTTAAGAGATTGCCATGCAGCTATTCCGCCGGTTAATTCTTTTACAGTATATCCGTTCTTAACAAGTTCTACGCTTGCCTTTTTCGCCAGATTACACCAGATGTCCCAGCAGTAAACAACAATAACTTTATCTTTCGATAAATCACCAAGTCTGTTCTTAATATCCTTTTCAGGTATTTCAACTGCTCCGGCTATTTTTACTTTTTTTAAGTGTTGTGGTGCGTTGCGGACATCTACAACTATGAAACCGTCTGGCTGTGCTTTAGACGCAGCAATGAAGTCCATTGGACTTATGGTAATTTCCAAAATATTTTCTAGGTATTCGAGGTTTGTCATTATAATCATCCTTTCGTTAATTCCAAGCTTTTACCAACTTGGTAAAAATACTTTTTAAATTTTGTAATTCTTCGTCAGTTAAAGCAGAAAGAACTCCCCTTTCACAGTCAACTAATGTAGGCCAAAGCTCTCTAAGCATCTGCTCTCCTTTTGAGGTAAGTTCTAGGTTATACGTTCTGCGATCAACCGCATTTTTTACACGTGTTAAGCAACCAAGTGCTTCAAGATGGTCAACTCTTTTAACCATAGTAGTCCTATCAATGTGCAAAACTTCACCAACTTGCTGCTGAGTAGAATTAGACATAGAGGTTACAACTGTCATAAGACCAAACTCTTTTGAATCAATTTGATAGGAATTTAATTCTACATTAAACTTATCTATCATCTGTTCGGTAACTTTGCCGAATAGAAAACCCATACTATCGAAAATACTAAACAGAGTATCACCTACTTTCAAACATATAATCACCATATGATATTATATCAGTATTGTCAATTTTAAGTTATGAAATTGCTAACGTTTTATCCGTCACTTAAGGTACGTTTTACCATAGCTAATTCTATATTATGTCATAATTTCTTACAACTCCGTATCAACTATATATAAGATAATACCATATTATTGAGTGGGTGGTAAATTATAATTGCTAAAATTAAAGAATATGAATTTTACACAATTACAATTGTGTTCAGTTAACAAAATAAGCGTAAAGCCTTTATATTTTAAAGTTTTGAGCTTATTTCTTATATTTAAAACTAAATTTGCAAAAATAAGTTTAGTATATCATAAATAAATTAACATTATGTATAAAATAAGGATTTATTTAGTCTTAATAGACTATTGCTTAAATTTAAATGCTCTAATATACTGAACTATTGCAATATCAAGTTCTTCACTAATATACAAAATTTCCTCATTATTAAGATTATATAAATTATTATCAATGCATTTGTTAAGTTTTTCTTTTAAAACTTCTATTCTTCTCTTAATTTTTAATCTATATTCCAGATTTTCCACCAGATCATTCCCTAAATATATTTCTTACAATGTTTAAATGTTCATCTTTAGCAACATTATAACAATATAAAAATGTAAAATCAACTTAAAAAGTTAATCTTTAGCACATAGGATGGTGTACTACCTTGAAAATTTATTGGTATAATGGAAGTAAAAATATAATTGGCACTAGAGTTAAAAAAGCTCGGAAAATGAGTAAACCTACTTTAACTCAAGAAAATTTAGCAGCAAAACTTGACCTTATGAACATTAAACTTGATAGAATAGCTCTTTCAAGAATTGAATCAGGAGATAGATTTGTATCCGATTATGAAGTTGTAGCTCTTGCCAAAGCCTTAGGTGTTTCTTTAGATTGGCTTCTATTAGGTAAATAAGATTAATTATATTATCTAATATATTCATGATGATAACAACCTACTTAATAAGCATAGTCCACCATAAATTACATTAGTGTAATAGTTATACTCAATTCAATCTATAAGAATAGAATGAATTAACTATAAAAATTTGTCCAATATTAGTTATAATATTTTAAAGTATTCTCTAATTAAATTTAATTTTAAGAGTAATGAGATTAAATATCAATATTCCAATAAGAAAAACAATCCAAATACTTTGATATCCTCCTTTAAGAAGTAACCAACTACTAAATAAACTACCTAATCCTCCCCCTCCAAAAAGTCCTAAGCCTATTAATCCAGAAGGAAGTCCTTTATTTTCTGACATAACGTCAAAAGCCAACGTAGCTAATGTAGATTGAATGCAAATATATCCTAATCCCAAAAAAATTGTGGCTATCAAAGCAACTTGCCAGTAATGAAAAAAATATAAAAATAAAGTTGTAATTAAAGCAAATATTTCTCCTGTTAATACTACATTCTTTTCCCCAAACTTTTTACTGAACTTGCCAACTTGTGAGCCTCCAATTAAGCAAGCAAATCCATAAAACATTATTATTAATCCACATTGTAAATAATCTAAGCCTATATTTTCATGTAGAAATGAACCTAAATAAGAATATAACCCTAGTAATAAAAAACCAGAAATTAAAGCTAATGGAAAAATTACTTTTCCTTTAGATGAAAATAATGCTAATTTAACTTGAATAAAAAAATTCTGTTTTTTATTAGTTGTAGTTTTTGAATCTTTAGACAAATTTTTAAATAAGAGTATATCTGAACATATAGCTACTAAACTAAAAAAGATAAATGCCCCACGCCAGCTAATATATTTAGTAATTAATCCTCCTAAGCCTGCACTTAAGCCTTGTCCCAAGAAAACAATCCCCATAAATCTACCCACATATACTTGTCGATTTGAAGTAGGAACAGTATCACCAATTAAAGCTAATGATACAGCTATGATACCAGCAGCAAAGAACCCTGTAATTGCACGAAAAATGCATAATACTAATAGTGAATTAGCAAATGCACTTCCTACTGTTCCTATAGCAAGTCCGCACACAATAAATTTTAATACATTGACTTTACTCCAACGGTCACTAAAAAAACCATAAACAGGCTGCATAATTCCGTATGGTATCATATATGTGGTTAATACAGAACCAGCAATAGAAATTGATATGCTGAACTCTGAGGCAATTGGAGAAAGAGCGGGTGAAACAAACCAGTTATCAGCTGCCGAAACAAATCCAGCTAACCCTAATATCAAAACTAATATATTATATTTATGACCAATATTAACTTTATTACCTGTATTAATCATTATAATTTAATATCTCCCTTTTAATAACACATGATTAATTATAAAATTTACTTTTCTTAAGATTACTAGTCTGTATTAATTATATATTAAATGATACCATATAATTGATTAAGTGGTAAATTATAATAACGAAAAATTACAATCAAATTATATATTTCTAAAATTCGCTGTAACCATAGGTCTTACTAAATTTATAAGCTACTCTTCTAAAAGAAACTAAATGTATCTATAACTTTTGTGAGAAAAATGTGGAAAAATTTAAGCTAATTTATTACTTGGATAAGCTAGTTTTTAGTTTGGAATTATATCAATCCTCTTTAAATAAAGGTAAAACAAAATAGTAAAATAATATATAAAAAGAATTGATTTAACTTCAGTATTCTATCATTACTTAATATTATTTTATTTCTTCAAAGTTCTACTTGAATATAAAGATTTAGGTAAAATATTATAAAAATAATATTTTATAATTTTAACAGTTTCAGTATGTTACCACCTAGAACTTGCTCCGATACCTTTTTATCTGGACTAATCATTTCAATCATTTTTCTAAATAGTTGAGGATTACCATAAGGAGCATCTGAACTAAATAATGTACGTTCAGGTAATTCTTTAATTGCCATTGTAGGCGCTAAAATTGTATACATAGCTGATAAATCCAAATAAATATTATTATTTTCTTTAGCAAATTTTATTACATCAATCCAGTGTATACCTCCCATATGCCCCAGTATTAATGGAACTTTGGGATATTTCTTAGCTAGCTGTATGAGTTCTATAATGTCATCAAAATTTAAAGGATAAAAAGTATGGACCCATATAGGTAGATGTCCTAGTTCGTTTGAAGCTTGAAAAATTATTGCTAGATTTTTTACTTGACCAGACGCTGGTGAAAATTCTCCTAACCCATAAAAATTATTTTTAACTATATTACTATTTATCCAGTCCGATGTTTTATTATAGTTTAAAGACAATGGTACCAGTCCAAAACCTATAAACTTTGATGGATTTCTATCTATAACTTTCTTTAATATTGCTGTAGTACTTTTAATATTTTCAATTCTTTCATTTACTGAAACACTACTTCCTAATATATTGTTTAAGGTGGACAATTCTTTTTCTAATGATTTTAAATCATTAGCTTTTTCAGGATGTGGTGTTGTAGAAAACAATATAGTTTTATCTACTCCAGCTTCATCCATTATTAATATTTGTCTCTCTGTTGGTAATATTACATGAGCATGACTATCAATTATCATTTAAAACATCCCTTTCCTTATTTAGTGATTCTTTTCTGTTCTATTTGAAAGCATAGCACTAACAACAATACAGTTAAAGTACGCACAAATTTGAAATGTAGTATAGTAAATGATACTATAAAGTTAATACTTAAAAATTTTAGGGAGAGTTAAAATGACAAAATCAAAAAATTTAACAACAGAATGTCCTATGGACATAACTATAAATATATTAAGCGGTAAATGGAAAATATCAATTCTTTGGCATTTGATAAGAGGAGTAGCTAGGTTTAACGAATTACAAAGATTATTAAATGGTATTTCTCAAAAGACATTAACACTTCAATTAAGAGAATTAGAAAGAGACGGAATAATTTATAGAAAAGTTTATCCAGAAAGCCCTCCAAAAGTTGAGTATGAACTTAGTAAACTTGGTGAAAGTATAAAACCTATTCTAAATTTAATGTGTGAATGGGGAAAAAATTACAAAAAAATTTCTAACTAAATTTAACAGTCCAATACAGCAATTGTATAATACTGTTAAACTTCTGAACCTACAACCAATGGTTTTGTTTAAAAGCATATAATAGATTTCTATAATTTGCTGTAACTGTTGGTATTACTAAGTTTACTAAGTTTATTAACTATTGCTCTCTGTCAGAAACTAAAGGTTTCTAAAACTTGTGTGGGAAAAGTGTGGGAAAATTTTAATCAGTTTATTGGTTGAATAGAGTAGCTTTTTATGTCTTATATTAAGTTCAAAATATACTATCTAAATATAATGCATATGCTTAAATTTTAAATTACCCATTATGAACTAATGTGAGGTCATAATTAACGTTTATAGATTTTCAAATTTAAAAGCCTTATCTAATCCTTATCTTAATTTTTTCAACTGTTATGAATTAATTACAAAACTATAAATTTGTAATGTAGTGATAATTATTAACTGACATTAATCTCTTTAAAATACTTAAGTGTATACATAAAACTAATGCCTTATATAAGCATCTGTAACTTTAGCTACATAATCATCAATCCCCGAATTTGCTAAAACTATTATAGATTGCTTATTAGTCCCTGATATCTTCGCACAAAATTCCTCTACTCCATCTCTATTCCTAATTCCTTGGCTGTAACAAGTTGTCTTTCTAGAGATTGATCTTTACTACTTACCCTTGCATAAAAAAACTTCTCATTTTAGTTTATCCCTTTAAAATGGTTTATAATAAAATAATTATATATTTTAAATCTCTACTGAATATTTTTGAAGAGCTTGTACATAATTGTAGAAGATGTAATTAAAAAAATATTTTTAGAGAGGTAACTAAAATGAAAACGATTGTTGTTAAAACTTCAAGCAAAAAGCCAACCAAGAAAAAAAATAACGACAAATATTTAATCTGTGTTGGTAAAAACTTTTAAGCTATAGTTTTTTTAAATTTCTTACATTTTATTACTAGTTTTATTTTTTATAAAACCTTGTTTTACGCCGGCTCCACGTGTTTATTTAATTCAGCTAAATATATGATTTTATTATATTATTTGAATTCATTTTTGCAAATTTTCCTTTCCAAAATAAAAAAACAAGAGCAAAGCCTTATGTATCAATGCTTTGCTCTTATTTATTCAATTTCACGCAATTACTATTGTGTTGATTTGGCCGTGTATTAATCCTCTATTTTTGACTTTTCATATAATTTATTAAGTACATAAAAAGATGGACTAAAAAAACCTATCATTCCAATTCCAATAATTTCTGAATAACCAACTTGATTACACTGCGGACCGTTATCTGTTCTTATTACAGGCTTTTTAGATCCTTCTTCAAACAGGTTTCTTTTTATCAAACACTTTCTAGGTAATGCGGTAGCATCCTTAGTTTCGTAGTGTAAACCCATGTGGTAATCAATAATACTTCTGTCGAAGACGTCGATTAAGCTCAGTAAGTAGAAAAACTTATCCTATCCTTGAATGTAGCCGCATTTTATATCCATTTCCAATAACTGGTTTGAACCTGGTATAGTTCTCTTTATCTTAGGCTTAATAAATCTTTAGTCTTTAAGTATACCAAATTCCTTACAAAACCTATAAACTTTCTTATGATTAATTATAAGGTAATAATATTTTCTTAAATGATATGTTATTTTTATATATCCATATTTAACAGCATATCCTTCAATTGAATCCATAATAAACTCTTTGATCTCATCATCACATATCTTTTTATTTTCCTTATTTGCGCTGTATACCTTAGGCTTTCCGCCTTTAGGTTTTGTTTTTTTTGCCTTCTACACTTAAGTTATAGTAATATGTTGGCTTACCAAGCTTAACTACCTTCAGTACGAAAACTACGTTATATCCTTGTTCTATATATTTTTTAGCTATTTCTACTTTATCTTTAGTTGAGAGCTTGCTCTTTTTATTAAGTCTTTAAGAATTGCTATTTCTAAATCTTTTTCTCCTAATAATTTCTTAAGTTGATCATTTTCTTTTGTTACTTCTGTAAGCTCACCCTCAAGCTCTTTTTCTCCCTCAACTAGAGCCTTTCTTCCTTGCTTAATCTTAATCTGCTCCTTATTCTTAGATTGTTTTATCCATGTAAATTAATTTGATTTTAACCGAACTTCTTAAGCGAAAAGATAACTAGATTCCATTGACACACGATTGAAATCTAAGTTCTATTACTCTCCAGTTTTTCAATGTTAACTTCCTTAAACATATTTATAAGATTGTAAAAATATATCTGTTTATTATATTCGCAAAAATAGTCTTCCCCTAACACCTCGTTATTTAGCCAAAAACTATTGGCTCTGCAGCCTCCTCCACAAATATGACGAATATCACAATCCTTACAACCATCTATCATATCAATTTTAAGATTTCGAAATTTATTAAGTATTTCTGAAGTATGATAGATACTTTCTAAAGAATCATTTCTTACATTTCCACAACAAAAATTAGAATGATGCAACATCTGGCATGGGTAGACATCCCCGTCTGGAGAAACACTTAAGATCGATGTTCCAGCACCACATATATGGTTCTTTTCGCCAAATTTAAGAACATTACCAATAGATAAAATACTGGACTTATCAGACGAAGGCAAATCAGCTATATATTCTATAAATTCTTCTGGTGAAAATGCCAGCGATGCCAGATTTCTACCTTTTCCAATCTGAAGCATAGGAGTAAATTGAAACCCAACATCAGGAAATGTTTTCTTGATGTTTAAAATATCGTAAAAATTTTTCTTTGTAACGGTTGCTGCCAACCTCACTTTTACATTATACTTCAACAGTAAAGTCACTGCATCACTTACCGCTTTGAAATGTCCTTTTTTTCCTCTCAACCAGTCATTCATTTCTTCATTGGTAGAATCTAAACTCATTTGTATTGTGTCAAATGTACTAGCATATAATGAAGCATTATCTTTATTAATCAGTGTGCCATTTGTCTGGAGTGTATTTTTAATATTCATTTCTTTTGAATAATTTGCAATTTCTATTAGGTCTGGGAATAAACATGGTTCCCCTCCTGTATAAACAATGCTAGGATTCTTATTAGATATCTCCTTGAATGACGAGATAATTTCCATTATATAATTTTTGTTTAGGGAAACTGATGAACCATCCAGATCACGAAAACAATATAAACAATTAGAATTACATTTACTGGTTAATACAATGTATAATGTTGATACTCGAGATGGTATTTTAAGTTCTTTACTTTCAGTCGGATAATTTGAAGCAATATTTTTAGCAAATTGGATACATATTTCTCGTAGGGAATCTGGAATACAAATATCTATCTTATGTAGCAATTCATAAACTGTTGATTTCCCATCTAACAATTTAAGTGCTAAAAGCTGACTTGCAGATAATTTGAACCAAAAATTAACTTCGGGTTGGATAATAAAGTAATTATTTTCATTTTTGTATATCTTGAATGAAGTATAATGAGGTAAGATTAAATTTCCAAACTGTTTTATGATAATACATCTCCCTTTCTATCACCCGTATCGATATTTGATAAAGTAAATTAGTTCATAAAAGTAGACTTAGTATTAGTTAAAATAAACTACTAAGTCTACAAAAAGCTTTTAATTCATTCCAACTTGCTGCCGCCTCCGCCTCCACCTCCACAACTCGTTGTATCACCGCATTTGCACTTGCACTCCGATGTTAAAGCAGATTCATTTGTATTTTTATCAATCGTAAATGTAGTTAAATTACTATTTAAATCATTATGTTTTTTATCATCAGCAGTTTCATTTTTATATTCCTTCTCAAGATCTCCTACTTCTGTCATAGTGATTATTTTCTTTTTATTCATGCGTTAACCTCCATTTGTTATTTATTTTGTGTCAAAACTAAGAAAATATGTATTTTTTACATAAAAAATAAAATTTATCTGTTTTTCTGCTAAGTCTACAAAGAGCTTTTAATTCATTCTAAACTATTACCAGCAGTGCCAGTACCTGAACAATTTGAGGTAACGCCGCATGTACACGAACACTTTGGGTCTATAGCAGATTTATTTGTATTTTCATCAATCATAAATATAGTTAAATTACTATTTAAATCATTATGTTTTTTATCATCAGCAATTTGATTTTTATATTCCTTCTCAAGATCTCCTACTTCTGTCATAGTGATTATTTTCTTTTTATTCATGCGTTAACCTCCATTTGTTATTTATTTTGTGTCAAAACTAAGAAAATATGTATTTTTTACATATGAACTTTGATTTAATCACTACACGGGGTAATACCAGCGAACGTGTCACTAGGGGCAAAGTAGAAATCTACTCTAATTAAATACAGATATAAAGTAGATTTCTATATTATAATTCTATTATGATTGTACTGAGATTTTATAGGTATCTATTGGAATTCTTACATTCATATCTAGATCAAAATTTCCATATGGATTTACATGATTATAAATTAATGGAGTTAAAGCTCTAAAATCTTCTGTAGCCATCATATCGAACCATTTCTTTTCGGATAATACTTGCTGTATCATTAGTGTGTTTACATATACTAAGCAATTTTGTAAGAGATGAAGGCTTAATACTGAAAGTTCTTGATCTTCAATTCTGTTTGTTGATATTTCACCACTTTTACCATAGAAAATAAATGAATTAGCTGAGTTCCAGTTTTCAACCACATTAAGGCCCTCATGTATTTCTATTCTCAAATTCTCCGAATTTAAGTACTCACAAAGAAATATAGTCTTTATAGCTTTTCCTAATTCAGCAAGAGCAAGGTATGTAGGATGCTTTAAATTATTTCTAGTAAATCTTTTTAATATAGCTTCTGTCTCAGCAGTTCCAAGCCTTAACGCAGTTGCATATTTTATCATTTGATCGTACTGCTGTCTTATAAGTTCCCAATTTATAGGTCTTGTTAGCACTGGCTGTAAGTTAGGATATGCTTCACTCATTCCAGTATCTGGTCTATATAATTTTTGTGAATGAATTGCTTTAATTCTAGGCATTAGATTAAAACCTAACAAATGACAGAAAGCAAAAGCAATTTGGATTTTTTATGCTTACCACTCTTAAAGCTATGCATTTTCAAAACGAAACATCTTCCAAATCACGTAGGACACTCCCCATGATATAATAAATAAACCTACTAGTAAATATCCAATCCCAGCGAACTCAAGATTTTGTATCCATTTCCAAATTCCACTATTCAAGCCCAATTTAGGTGTCAATATCTGAGCTAATTCAATAAACCCTATACATAATGCTGCTACAATAGACAATCCAGTAACTGATAAATTATAATAAATTTTACGTAAAGATGTTGAAAATGCCCAATTATATGCAGTAGTCATAAATACTCCATCGGCAGTATCCATTAAGCTCATTCCTGCAGCAAAAATAATAGGTAAAGATATTATCATGGAAAATGGAACAGCTTGGGTAGCTGCATTTGCTGAAATAGCTAGAAGTGCTACCTCAGAAGCAGTATCAAATCCTAAACCAAATAGAAAACCAAGTGGATATACATGCCAACTCTTATTAATGAAGCGATACAATGATCCGAAAAAACGTGAAACAAATCCGCGTTTTAATAAAAGCTGATTCATATGTTCTTCATTAACTTCCCCCTTATGTACTCCAATAAAAAGTTTGTAAATATCAAACCATATATATAGGTTTAATATCCCTATAAGCATAAGGAAAGTACCTGATACAGTAGTACCAATCATACTACCTATCACTTTTATATGAGGGATGTTGTATTGAGCCCATTTCATTGAAAACGCAGTCAATATTGACATAATAAACACTACAGATGAATGTCCAATGGAAAAGAAAAAACCAACACCTGTAGGTTCTTCTTTTTGTTGTACTAATTTACGAACAGTATTATCAATGGAAGCAATATGATCTGCATCAAAAGCATGTCTTAATCCAAGTGTATAGGCTAAAAATGCCAATCCAACTATCTGAGGGTATTTATAGACATTAGATAATAAAAGTACTACTCCTATAATATGCAATAGTACCACTATAGTCCCATAAGGAAGCCATTTAGGATGTTTTTTTAACGGGAATTTCATTTTAAACTCCTCCTCTCTCATTAATTTATGATATTAAATTATATCAATTCTTTAGCTGCATAAGTCACAAATTTTACAATAAACTCCAAATTTCCATTAAAAAGCCTTCTCTAGTTAGATACAGCGGTTTAGCATCACTCATAGCTAAATCATTTACCGTGCTGCTAACTACAAGTTTTCCAATACTCATCCTTTAAAAATATATAGTTAACTGTTATACCTATAATAAGCCGCACAGGTGCCTTCTGAAGATACCATACAAGAACCTACAGGATTTTCTGGTGTGCACGCTTTTTTGGGGTAGTAACTGCAAAACGAGGATTTTATACGTTAAGACATATATTACCAAAACACCGATATATTCAAAGAACTTTTTAGTATTAATTCTAAGTCAGAATGTTTTGATAAAATATATTTTTGGTAATAACTGTCTTAACGTATATTTTCCGCGTTTTGCGAGCACTACCCCATATATCTTATCTTTCTAAGTTTATCCCTTTATATTCTTCTAATACTTTATTAGCTGATACACTCTTAATGGTTGATTGTTGATTTATTTTTGTAAATGGTATTTTAGCTTTCATCACTGGTACAATTTTAGCAGTTCCATTTATACACCCTCCTTCACACATCATACCTTCAATAAAGTTTCCTTGCAATTTTTGAGCCTTAGCCATAATTAAAGTCTTTTTAATCTCTGCTCCACCTGAAACTTTAACTGAATTAAAGTTTACTTCAATGCCTTTTTCTTTTACATAGCTTTCTATAGCAGCAGTTAATCCACCAGCCATAGCAAATCCTCTACCAAATATAGAACCATCCTCCACGGTTATATCTTCACAAGAAGAAGGGTCTACTTCAAATGCATCAAATAAAGCTACTAATTCTTCAAATGTTAATACATAATCAACAGCATCTTTTATTGAATCTATTATTGCTTCATTTTTCTTAGCAGTACACGGTCCTATAAATACTACTTTTGCATCCTTATCTTTAGCTTTTACATATCTACCTGTTGCTACCATTGGTGAAACAGTTCCTGAAATTCTTTCAACTTGATCTGGCATAATCTTTTCAATATAACTTAAGAAGCCTGGACAACATGAATTTGTCATATAGCAATCTCCTTTTTTCATTCTTTCTACAAATTCAATACTTTCATGTACAGTAACCGCATCTGCTCCACATGCTACTTCTTTCATATCCTTAAAACCTAGTGCTTTAATAGCATTTTTAACTTGCCCGTAAGTTGTCTTTAAACCAAATGCACCAGTTATTGCAGGTGCAACTATAGCATAAATATTTTCTTTATTCATTAATTCATAAACAACCTTAACTATTGAACTCTTGTCCTCTATAGCTCCAAACGGACATGCAGACATACAAGCACCACAATTTACACATTTACTTTCATTAATTTTAGCACTTAAATCGTTTGGATCATAATTTAATGCTCCTGTTGGACATGATTTCTTACACGGTCTCATATCTTCTGCAATAGCATTATAAGGACATACATTCTTACACATTCCACATTCCCTACATTTATCTGGTTCAATATATGCTCTTCCATCAATATATGTAATTGCATCAAAGTTACATACGCTTTGGCACTTATGAGCAACACAATTTCTGCACGCATTAGTAACTTGAAATTTCTTTGTATGACATCTATCACATGCTTCTTTTATAACATATAATATTTGCTTTTCATCTTCTACATTAATTAATTCTTGTCCATATTTACCATTTGGATTATAACCTGCTGCAAGTTTTACTCTTTCTAATATTACATCCCTTTCTTGCTCAACAGTATCTCTATATGTTGGTATATCCCCCATAATCATATCATATGGAATTTTTTCTAGTTCTTCCTTGCTAATTTTATTTTCTTTTGCTAAAACTACAATTTTAGTCAAAACTTCATGTTTTAACTTTAAAAGCTGATTTTCAAATTGAAACATTACAACATCCACTCCCATAAATAATTTTTGTATTATATTTAATATAAGATAATCAAACACATTTGCTGGTCTTACCTCCACTATGGTGTGAAGGATTTTTTTAACCCATCGGATTACTACATTTAGAGATTATAAAATCTACTGTTTTAATTAAACTATCATCAGCTAAGTCAGCTGGGGATTTACCCTTTAAGTCAGCTATAGAAATTAAATTATTATAAGGGATAGAAGAAAGTAATTCCATATCCTTAAGATAATCTTTTATAAAATCTAATTCTTCTTCGTTTCTAACCTTATTAGCAATAACATAGATATTATCTACACCAATTTCACTAGCCATTTTTTTAACATTTACTGCAGTCTCAAGGCTTCTTTGACCGGGTTCTACAACTGCAATAAATGTATCAATTCCTTGAGCAGTACCTCTAGAGAGATGTTCAAGACCTGCTTCCATATCAATAACAACACTTTCTTGTCTTTTTAATACAATATGGTTTATAAGTCTTTTCATAAGTTTATTTTCTGAACAATAACAACCAGTACCTCCTTTTCTAACTGTTCCAACAGCTAGAAAGTCTACACCTTCATGATGTATTGAAAAGCGATCTGGTATATCTCCAACAAAAGGATTTAGTGTGTAAAGTCCTTTTCCTATATCTTTACCAGTACCCATCTTTTCTTCAATTAGTGTTTCCATCTCTGCTATTGGTTTGATTTCATATTCTTTTATATTTATTCCTAAGGCAGAAGCAAAGTTTGCATCAGCATCAGCATCAATTGCTAATACCTTGTAACCTTTTTGAGCAAGTCTTCTAGCTATTAAAGCAGCTATAGTAGTTTTGCCAACTCCGCCTTTTCCAGTCATCGCTATTTTCATTGTTATATTCCTCCGTTTAAGCTCTAAACAATTTTCTTTTACATTTGCTGCAAAGTTTTAATATTTTTAAATCATCTTCAGATATATTCTCTATTCTTTTTTTTATATAATCTAGTTTTATAATTTTTATTGAATCACCGCACTGAATACATTTATCAATTTTATCGTAGTCTTTAATGTTAAAATCCATTATATATTCCCCCTAAAATTGGATGTAATGTTTAAAGCTGCTCTTTTTTCTTCTATTATATCAATTATTATATGTGCTGCTTTTAAAGGGGTCTCTTCTACAAAGAAATATCCATCAACTAAATCCTTCAATCCTGAAGTAAGAACATTGGTAACTAGTGTACTTCCACTAACAGGAGGCATAAGTCCTATATGAATTGGTATTCCAACTCCGGCTACCCAAGTTCCAATTGATATTGCTTTTTCGCTCATAAGCTCTGGAGCAGAAGCTACTAAAGGTAATTGATTAAGATCAATTTCTAGTTCATTAGCAAGAGCAACAGCTAAATCTACTCCTCGGCTATTATCAACACAAGAACCCATATGAAGTACTGGTGGTAGAGGAGCATTTAATCCAGCTTCGTTTCCAAGCAGTGTTAAAACAGCTTTTAAATTATCTCCAGCATATTTAATAGTCGCTTCAGAATTCATTAATGAATTTTTAGCAAAGGCTCCAGCACCGCAGCCTGTAGCTAATAGTAAAATATTGTTTTTCAATAATATTTTAGCCATTTCTACAAAGTTATAATCTTGAGTTACTTTGACATTATTACATCCTGCAAATAGAACAACTCCTCTGATATTTCCATTAACTATGTTATCAATTATTGGTTTCAAAGGTTTTTCGCTATCAAGTTTGCTTAAAAGATTAACTATAGATTCTGTGCTAAATCCAGCAATTATTTTATTTTTTTCATGAGGAATTAACACTTTATTAGTATCGCGCATTTTAAAGGTTCTTATAGCTTGCCTAATGATTTCTTTTGCGTTTTCTATAGCTTTATTACTTATTAAATCTGCATGTTCAGCACCAGATATTTTGGCTTCAGGCATAGTTGTATACAGTTTTGTATGATAACAGGAAGCGATTTTAGAAAGAGATGGCATGATACATTGCACATCTACAATCATTGCTTCTAGAGCTCCTGTAAGTATTACTAATTCTTGTGAAAGATAGTTAGAGGCTAGAGGTATCCCTTTTCTTAATAACACTTCATTTCCAGTACAGCAAACTCCAACAATGTTGATTCCACCTGGGATTCCAGCATTTATTGCTTCTTGCTGCATTTCGTCTGCTACATTTACTATAATTTCACTAAGCAATGGATTATGACCATGAACAGCAATATTAACAGCATCAGCTTTAAGCACTCCAAGATTAGCTTCACTGATTACTGGTTCTGGCGTACCAAATAAAATGTCAGAAAGATTTGTTGAAAGTTCCATTCCAGTAAAATCTGCAAAAGCACATCTAAGACCAGCTAGTAATAAATTAATTGGGTCTGCATCAGTGCCCATATGAGTTCTAGCCATAATATCTGTAACAGAAGATTCAATATTATTTACTGCAACACCTAAACTCTTAAGTTTATTTAATCTAGCTGTAGTTAAGTTACTAGCAAGCCAATTACAAGGGTTTTCTTCAAGACGTGAATAATCCTCTAAACTTTTATAAGCAACTTCTTTTGCTATATCATTAATACTTTTTCCATCAATACCTATATTTAATTTATGAGCAACATATTTTAATTTTTCTACATCTTTAATTTCATAGTTTTTAGTTTCTTTTTTTGCAATATGTAAGATGATTTTTGCAATTTCTTTCCCATGAAGGGAATGAGCAGCAGTACCAGATGCTATCATTCTAATTAAATTACGAGCAACAATTGTATCGGCATTAGCACCACAAATTCCTTCTTGGGGACCATTTCCAAAAGGATCAATTCTACAAGGTCCTTTCATACATATTCTACAGCAGATTCCTTGTTCACCAAATCCGCAAACTGGTTTCATCTTTTCATATCGATCCCAAACTAAATCAATTTTTTCTTCTTTAGCTTTATCAATTAGACAATTATTTGAATTGTTATAACATTTATTCATTTGTATTCCTCCTAATATTATTTGTTAATAATTTAGATAAGTTTTAAAGCTTTAGTAGGACAAGCTGAGTAACAAAGTGGATCTTCATTATTAAGTTGTCTTTCTATGCACATATCACATTTAACTGCAACTTTTTTAAGCTTAGAATTTTCAGTGTAAGAAGTCATATTTATAGCACCATAAGGACAAGCTTGTTTACAAATTCCACAACCTATGCATTTATCTTCAGTTAATTTGATTATACCTTCAACTTCTTTAATTGCTTTAGTTGGGCACATTTTTAAACAATAGGCATCCTTGCAGTGTCTACAGTAAGCAGGAAATTTAAAGTTATCATTTTCTGTAACTGTAATATTGGCAATAATATTTCTTTTATCAGACTGACCATTAGCTATATACTTGTTTAACTTTCCTGTAGCACAGGCCAATTCGCACCCTTTGCAGCCTAAACAGTGGGAAGGGTTAGAAATAACTAGTTTTTGTGGCTTATAGTTCACACAAATCACTCCTTTATCAAATATATTTAAAGAATTTATATATGTAATAAAATTATATGAAGCAAATCTCATGCCAATATATAAAATATATAAATTTTTTTATAAAAAAAACATTGTTTAAATAGAATTTAGACAATGTGTCAATGTATTATTTTATAAATAATTAATTATTAGAATGTAATTTTATTAATTAGTAATGCATACTTTATTAAGAATTTAATGTAAAAAAAATTTACAGTGTAAAATTTTTTTACACTGCAAAAGTAACTATGTATCTATATTATATCTCTTCACCTTATTATATAAAGTTTGCCGAGTGATTCCTAAAACTTGGGCAGCAATAGTTTTATTGTAGTTATATTTCTTAAGAGTATTTACTATTAGTTCTTTTTCAACAATATTAATATCTTCAGATGCATTAATAGAAGATAGATTAAGTTTTTTAACTGAATTTAACTCTTTTATAATATCATTTTTAGTAATTTTGCTATTATCAGAATTTATAATTAGTCTTTGTACAAAATTCTCGAGTTCACGTATATTTCCAGGCCAATTATAGTGAATTAATTGTGATATTCCATCTTCTTCAACTTCTTTTATATCAATGTTAGCTTCTTTACAGAAATCAGATAATATCTTAGTTACTAAACTGGGTATTTCTTCAAATCGATCACATAGAGAAGGTAATGTAATATTAATTACATTTAATCTATAGTAAAGATCTTTTCTAAAGGTACATATAGATACCATTTTTTCTAAATTTTGATTTGTTGCTGAGATTATTCTAATGTTTAATTTCTTTGTATTTATTCCACCAACTCTTTCGAATTCTTTTTCTTGTAAAAGTCGAAGTAGTTTAGATTGTGTTTCTAAAGGAATTTCTGCAATTTCATCTAAAAATACAGTTCCACCATCAGCAGCCTCTATCTTGCCAGGTTTCCCATTTTTCTTGGCGCCAGTAAATGCTCCATCTTCATATCCAAATAATTCTGCTTCAAAGAATCCTTTTGGAATGGTTGAACAATCAATGTAAACAAATGGTTTATTTTGGCGCAGACTTTCATTATGAATTACTTTAGCAAATTTACTTTTTCCTGTTCCACTTTCTCCTCTTAATAGTACAGTAGCATCAGTTTTAGCTACTTTATTTATATAAACTCTAATTTCTTTCATCTTATCACTATGGCCAATTAAATCTGTATCATCATATTTGGAGCTCAATCCCATAGACTTATGTTTATAATACTTCATTTCTTTTTCTAGAAATGACATTTTATCTAATAATAGTTTTATAAAATCAGATTCAAGAGGAATTAATTGACGAAGAACACCTTCGGATTCATTATTAACCGGACTTTCAAATATAATATAACAATTTCCATTAATGATTTCTTGCCAAATTGAAGGATTACCAGAAGATAAGACTTCTCTATATTTTGAGGTCCAACCTAAGGACTTAACACTTTTCTTTTCAATCTTATAATAATCTATATTTAAAAAAGCTTTATATTGCTTATTTATTTTGATTACTACACCATTTTTATCAATTAATGCCAAGCAATTTGTCATGCTGTCTAACATTGTTTTATTAAAATTATTGATTTCTAGAGCGTTTTGTAGGTTCTTATTTAATTGCTTATTTAGATTATACATTTGAGTTGTAGTATGTTCTATTTTATTATAGTTCTGTACCAATTTTAATGAATGAAGAGTTAGATTTAAAATATTAGTATCTTTTTTTATTAATTCAGAATTATCGCTAGAGGTATTTGGTAAGGCATATCTTTTAGTTAGTTCAAATTCACAATAACTATCTCCTAAAGCATTGCAAGATACTTCTATTGCATCCATATTTTTACCGCAAATATTGCTTACAGCACCTGCTAATATACCACCTTCAAAGAAACAAACAGGATTATTAGTATATTTCATATCTTTACAGGTAAAACATTCATATAATTGAATTATAATTTTTTCTTCAGAAATAAGGTTGACTCGAGCCTCACCTATACCAAGTTCTGAAATTTTTGTTACTAACATATCATAATCTTTAATATTAAGACGGGTACCAATATTTTTACCAGTATTATAATATAATTTTTCTCCAACTATTTTAACTTCATTTTTAGAATTGAGAATGTTTACTAAAGACTTAAGATTGGATTCTAAGTTATTTGATTTTGCAATAGTCGTTATTTTTTTCATAGGTAAATAACATCCTTTCAAAATAAAAATTATCTAGTATATTATAAAAAAAGTATATTATAAATTAATGAGAAATTAAAGTAATTTCTAGTAGCTTATGAAAGTTACTTAATGGAGTGTCGCCAACATTTCCGACAAAACCCCCTCTAAGGGATTAGTTGGATAAAATATGGCGATTTCACCCCCTTTAAGAACACAATTCTAAATACTTAAATTTAAAGGTCTTAAATCATCACTTTCATGAACGCTTCTAAGTTCAAATTTGTATTCTCCAAGAAAATTTATATGTTCCCATCCAAGTGGTGCTATATGTTCTAATAGACTTTCGTCAATACTGCTTGTATGTTTAAGGTGTTCAATTGCTTTCTGTAAGTATGCAGTATTCCAAACACTTATAGCGTTTATAATGATATTTAATGCACTAGCCCTTTGTAGCTGATACCTTACCTTCACTTATTGATTGGGTTAACCTTAAAACATCATCATAATTTTCTTTAATTATTTTTAAATTAATATTTCCTTTGATTATTTTTTCTATCTTAGAGTAGTTACTAGGTTTGTTAAATGAATAAAGCGTGAGCTCAGATATATCTCTTATTCTTGGAGCAAAATGAAATCCTAATAAATGACTTAACCCAAATATTTGATCAGTATAACCAGCAGTATCAGTATAGTGTTCATCAATACTAAGTTCTGTTTCATGATAAAGTAGCCCATCAATTACATGAACTTAGTATTTATAACTTTAGTATAAAAGCTTGAGTATTGGTCGCTAACGTGCCTATAAATTGTAGCGCCCTTTTCTGATCCATAATGGGGATTATGCTCTGCATTTAATGCTGATACTCCAACCTGTACCCTCATTCCATCTGAAGATGATGTGCTTCCATCACCCCAATATGATGATAAAAATTGCTTATGCTGATAATTAACCAAAGTTGCTTGTGCCCTTTTCATAGCATCATCATACATACGCCATTGGGCTGTATTAGCCATTTGACGATAGGTTATACCAGGAGTAGCATCTGACATTTTTACTAATCCAATGTTTGTTCCCATTGCCATTAATGCAGCCATTAAAACTGCTTTTTCTTCACTATTAGAAACATTACCTGTGGAAGCATGAACAAAATTTTCATCAAAACCTGTCCACTTGGATACTTCAATAAGAAGATCTGGAAGCTTCACTCTAGGGAGTAGCTTATATAGTCTTTCACTTAATAATTTTGCTTCCTCAGGAGTTTCTTTTTCAAGCTTCTCAACATGGATTCTATCAGTACCAATGCTTACACCATCTAATTTATCAGCATTCTTAGAAACCCATTGAAGCCGTTTATCCAAAGAATCCATCCTTTCAGTGATATAATCTTGAAAATCAAGACTTACAGCTATCTTAGGTGTAAGTAATTTCTTATCATCCCAATCATTTTTAGATAACAAGTATTCATCAAAATTTTTATGATACCTACTGCCATTAACTGCAATATCGCCAGAACGGATTCTATTTTTAAGTTCTGTATACGCTGCTATCTCATAATAGTGACGATTAATATTACCATCGGGTTCAAATACATACTTGTTCCAACGGTTAGAAAGATAATATTAATTCCTCTATGCCAGATATTCCTGCAAAATTTACTGATGCAAATCTAGCTAGAGAATATGTTTCTAAGCATCAAATATTTGGAGCAAACGGATTTGAACCAAATAAAATGTCAGATGATGAGATATTAGAATTTGCTAATGCACTGCTTGAACAAATGGAGTTACTGAGCTATAAATATAAAAAATAAATTTACAATAGCCTTTAAAGGAGGGATAATTATAAAATACAAAAATAATAACTATTCCCTTATCTCTATGAAATGGATTGATGAAATTATACTTGGACTTACTGATACATATAGTACTAATAATCCTTATGAATTATGTAGAGTATTAAATATATTAATAATAAAAGTAAATCCATTTAATCGATTATTAAACGGTGAACCATCTTTGTATATAAGAAATTTGTTTGAAATAGGTAGAGAAACGATTATTATAATGAATAATTTACATTATTCATATGAAAAATTTTATGTAATGGCGGATCAGAAAAAAAGGATAAAATAATTGAGATATTTACAGATGAAGAAATAAAAATATTAAATGTATCTTTAAAAAATCATAGGCTTAAAGCTATAATATTATTAGCTCTTGGAACAGGATTAAGGGAAGGAGAATTATTAGGGCTGAAATGGACCGATATTGATTTTGAAAATAAACAGCTTAAAGTAGAAAGAAGTGTTAAACAAGTTTATATTATTGCTGCTGATGGTAGCAAAGAGTTTAAAACAATAGAACAACTTCCAAAGTCAAAAACATCTATTAGGTCTGTCCCTATACCATCTACTCTTATTCATGTACTAAAGGAACATAAAACAATGCAAAAATGTGAAAAATTAAAAGCTGGAGCCTCTTATATTGATAATAACTATGTGTTTTCAACTGATTTAGGTAAAGTAATCAATGCTAGAAATTTAACCCGGAGCTATGAAAGATTACTAAAAAAAGCAAATATTCCTTATAGAAAATTTCACTCATTAAAACACACATATGCTACAAAATTATTTGAAAGAAAAGAACCACTAAAGACAGTTCAAATTCTATTAGGTCATAGCGATATTTCAACTACCTCAAATATTTATACTCACGTTATGCCTAAAGAAAAAGTAAATGCAGCTGAAAAATTAAATGATTTATTTATCTAGTATGGGAAATTTATATCCTTTTATTTTTTTATATTTCTAGTGTGGGAAAAGTGTGGGAAAATAAGAATACAAGCAAATTCACATTTCTGTAAACCTGCTTGTATCAAGGCTTTTGGTGCACCCAGGGGGAGTCGAACCCTCGACCTTCAGATTCGAAGTCTGCAACTCTATCCAACTGAGCTATGGGTGCATAAAATGAAAATAAACTCAAACTTAAAAGCGAAAGTTAAAAGTCAGAGCTTGCAATCTATACTTATTAATTTTTTATTGGAGCGGGTGAAGGGAATCGAACCCTCGTAACCAGCTTGGAAGGCTGACACTCTACCATTGAGTTACACCCGCTTAATAGTGGTCGGGGTGACAGGGATTGAACCTGCGACCTCATGGTCCCAAACCACGCGCGCTCCCATCTGCGCCACACCCCGATATTAAAATGGTGCGCCTTCAGGGACTCGAACCCTGGGCACCCTGATTAAGAGTCAGGTGCTCTACCAACTGAGCTAAAAACGCATATTACTTAGTTATATCTAAATACCTTATCCTTAAAACAATATATTAATTTACAAATTTGAATATATGTTTACTTTTTTAAAAGAAACATTTCATCAATCTGTTAACTATTACCAATTAAATCTACAATCCTATTTACATAATTGAACAACTAATATTTTATGGAGCGGAAGACGAGATTCGAACTCGCGACGTTCACCTTGGCAAGGTGACGCTCTACCACTGAGCCACTCCCGCTTAAGCTTCAATACCAATTTATATAAAAACATCCACAATAATATCAAATTTATTATTAAATATTGGTGCAGGTGAAGGGAGTCGAACCCCCATGCCGTAGGCGCTAGATCCTAAGTCTAGTGCGTCTGCCAATTCCGCCACACCTGCATCATTGGTGGCTTACCGGGGAATCGAACCCCGGACAACATGATTAAAAGTCATGTGCTCTACCAACTGAGCTAGTAAACCATATGTAATTTGGCTGGGATGGCAGGATTCGAACCTACGAATGCAGCAGTCAAAGTGCTGTGTCTTACCGCTTGACGACATCCCAAAATTAATGGGGTGAATAAAGGGACTCGAACCCTTGACAACCAGTACCACAAACTGGCGCTCTACCAACTGAACTATATTCACCATAATGGTGCGTCTTAAGGGATTCGAACCCCTGGCCCACGCCTTAGAAGGGCGTTGCTCTATCCAGCTGAGCTAAAGACGCATTTCATTGGAGCGGGTGAAGGGAATCGAACCCTCGTAACCAGCTTGGAAGGCTGACACTCTACCATTGAGTTACACCCGCATATATTTGGAGCGGAAGACGAGATTCGAACTCGCGACGTTCACCTTGGCAAGGTGACGCTCTACCACTGAGCCACTCCCGCCTGAGTTTTAATACCTAATTTATATGAAAACATCCATAATAATCATCAAATTTATTATTAAATATTGGTGCAGGTGAAGGGAGTCGAACCCCCATGCCGTAGGCGCTAGATCCTAAGTCTAGTGCGTCTGCCAATTCCGCCACACCTGCATCATTGGTGGCTTACCGGGGAATCGAACCCCGGACAACATGATTAAAAGTCATGTGCTCTACCAACTGAGCTAGTAAACCATATGTAATTTGGCTGGGATGGCAGGATTCGAACCTACGAATGCAGCAGTCAAAGTGCTGTGTCTTACCGCTTGACGACATCCCAAAATTAATGGGGTGAATAAAGGGACTCGAACCCTCGACAACCAGTACCACAAACTGGCGCTCTACCAACTGAACTATATTCACCATAATGGTGCGCCTTCAGGGACTCGAACCCTGGGCACCCTGATTAAGAGTCAGGTGCTCTACCAACTGAGCTAAAAGCGCATTTTATTTTTAATGGTGCGTCTTAAGGGATTCGAACCCCTGGCCCACGCCTTAGAAGGGCGTTGCTCTATCCAGCTGAGCTAAAGACGCATTTCATTGGAGCGGGTGAAGGGAATCGAACCCTCGTAACCAGCTTGGAAGGCTGACACTCTACCATTGAGTTACACCCGCTTAGTGGTCGGGGTGACAGGGATTGAACCTGCGACCTCATGGTCCCAAACCACGCGCGCTCCCATCTGCGCCACACCCCGATAACTTAATTTGCTTTCGTTTTGCTTACCACCACCGCTTGACGACAAAAATTATTCTACACTAAGTTCCCTCGTTCGTCAATAGTTTTTTGGATTTTTTTATTATATTTTTATAGGGTTTTTATATTAGCCTCTATATTTCCATTAATAATTTCTATGATGCCTATACTATTTTTTCCATTTCGCGGCATAGAAACACTACCTGGATTAACAAATAATATTCCATCTTCTTCTATTACTTCTGCCACGTGGGTATGACCAAATAATACCACATCAGCTCCTATTTCAATTGCTTTATATTTAAGGTTTATAAGGCTACTTTTTACGTTGTAATTATGTCCATGAGTTATAAAAAACTTCTTACCATCTACTATTTCGAATCTTTCACTAGGTATATTTTCTGTATAGTCACAATTGCCACTTACATTTATAATATTACCATTATAATATTGTTTTATTTCTTCTATATCATCCACATTATCGCCTAAATGTATTATTAAATCACAGTCTTTTACATATTCACAGGCATTTTTTATGTAGCCCTTTAATTTATGTGTATCGCTTAATACTCCTATTATCATATAACTATCTCCTCTCTATAACTCTTCCTCCAATTTCTTCTTTAGTCGATTTAATGCCTTTCCTCTATGACTAATACCATTTTTTTCCTTATCAGCCATTTCTGCAAAGGTCTTTTCCAATCCAGGTACATAAAACAGAGGATCGTATCCAAATCCATCTTTTCCTCTCTTCTGTTCAGTTATAAAGCCTTTTATTTCTTCCTGTACTCTAATTTCTCTATGATTATCTATGATAAGAACTAAAGCACAAACAAATTTGGCCTTTCTTTGATTTTTATCTTTGCCCTTTAGCATATTAAGCAATTTTTCATTATTTTTTTCATCATTTCCATGTTCTCCTGAAAATCTTGCTGAGAAAACTCCTGGTGCTCCATTCAAAGCATCAACCATAAGCCCTGAGTCATCCGATAACACCATATACCCTTCTGTAACATCATATACCTCTTTAGCTTTCTTATAAGCGTTATCCATGAAGGTATTTCCATCTTCTAATACATCTATATTAATATTTAATTCCCTTAAAGAAAATACTTGTAATTGAAAGTCTTTAAGAATTTCTTTTATTTCCCTAATTTTTCCTTGATTATTACTTGCAACTATAAGCTTATTCATTTCTTATCTCCTGTTCCAATCCAAAGTGCATCCATTTTAAGACTGCGTTTTTCTATTTCAATCATCTTTTTTATGCCATTTTCTCCCAAATCCATTAGTTGATTCAAATCTTTTCTTGAAAAGGGTTTTTCCTCTCCAGTGCCCTGTATTTCCACAAATTCTCCATCATCTGTCATTGCAATATTCATATCCACCTGTGCATTGGAATCTTCCGCGTAACACAGATCTAAGAGTTTTTCATTATTTACTATACCTACACTTATGGCACTCAAATATTTTCTAATAGGATATACCTTGAAATTCTTTTTCCTATGCAATTTATTTACCGCATCTACTATAGCTATAAATGCACCAGTAATAGCAGTAGTACGTGTACCGCCATCTGCCTGAATTACATCGCAATCAATCCAAAGGGTCTTTTCTCCAAGCGCCTTGAGATCAACTACTGACCTTAAAACTCTTCCTATGAGTCTTTGTATCTCCATAGTTCTTCCATCTATTTTTCCCCTTGTTATATCTCTAATTTTACGAATCTGCGTTGCTCTAGGAAGCATATTATACTCACAGGTAATCCATCCTTCTCCTTTACCTCTTAAAAATATGGGTACTTTATCCTCAATAGATACATTGCATATAACTCTAGTGTCCCCCACTTCGATATAAACTGAACCTTCAGCATATTTAGTGTAGTTTCTTATTACATTAACCGGTCTCATCTGATCAAATTTTCTTCCGTCAAAACGCATAAAATCCTCCAAAAAATTAATAACTAATTTACATTTTTATCATTATATAATGATATTAACTTGATTTAAAAAGTAATCCTCATAAGTATTAATATCCCCATATTTTAAGGGAACATTAATCCTTATCAATAGCTTGCTGGATTAACTTCCGAATTAAATATGAATCTTTAATTTATAATTTTAAATAATTCATCACTATCCGGTGGTGCTACATCTTCCTCTTTGCCATCTTTTATAATAATAGTTTTCTCTTTAGTGATATTTCCTATTATCGCAGCTTCTATACTGTTTTTCTTTAATAAATCTACTAATTTCTGTCCATCCTTGCAAGTTATAAGCATACTACCTGAGGATATAAATCTTAGAGGATCTACACAAAATTCATTGCATATCTTTCTAGTAACCTCACTTATTGGCATAGAATCATAGTTCACCTCAAAACCACATTTACTAGCACTAGATACTTCCCACAATGCACCTAGAACTCCTCCTTCTGTTATATCATGCATACTATTAACTCCAGCCTGGCCGCAAATTCTTCCTTCCTTTACCACACTTATATTTTCTATATATCCCTTAGCTTCTTCTATTTCTTCTTCTGTAAGAAATTTATTAACTCTTTCAAATTTATCATTTATTGCAATGAAAGTACCCTCCATTCCAAGTTTTTTAGTAACTATTATATGGTCCCCGGGCTTTGCATTAGCTGTGGACACTGCAGAATTTTTTTTACCCTTTCCAATGGCAGTGCAGGAGACTATCATTCTATTTACTGCACTGGTTACCTCTGTATGTCCACCTAATATCTCCAAGTTTAACTTTTTACATTCTTCACTTATTTCCTCCATAACCGTTTTTATGTCCGTAAGTGTTGAAGTTTCAGGAGCCATTATAGTTACAAGTATTCCCAGAGGTTCAACTCCACAGGAAGCAATATCATTACAATTAATATGAACCGCAAGTTTTCCTATTCCATTTTCCGAACCCGTTATAGGATCTGTAGACACTACACATTCAAAGTCACCAAATTCTATAACGCTGCAATCTTCTCCAATACCTCCTCTAATCCTTACATCCTCTCTTTTTATTCCTCTGTTACTATCAATTATTTTCTGTAATTCATAAGAATCAAGTTTACCAACCTTCATAAAAATCTTCCTTTCTAAAGTAATTATATACACAATTATAGCTATTATTTCATATTATGCTATATAGGATTACTTTTAGGCGGTGTTTATTTTGAGATATATAGGACCTTTTTTAAAGATCAATTGTTTAAATAAAGAAAATATAAAAAATCAATTATTTCACCTTGCAAAAGAAAGTGAGAAGCTGATTGTATTGTATTCTAAGTTTGGTATTTCAACCTATACTAAAGAATTCAGGCACAAAATTATTCCTAATAATGATATTAGCACATTTAATTCATTTTCTCCACTTTTATGCATATACAAAAAAGGAGATTGTGAGCTTGAAAATTTAGATAACAAATTCAAATGGGTGGAGGACAAATTTAAGAAAGAAATACCAATATCAAGTAATGCTTTTATGACATTATCCCTACTAGAACTATCTAGATATTACAAAAATTTAGAGACTATTCATTCTGATAAATCAAATTTAAGCTACGTTTACAATGACCTTGCAAAAAAACAACTTGAGTTCTATGCTACTAATCTTAGAAACTTTGAAGGCGTTTTTATAGACAAAAAAGATATATCTGACTCTTCAGACTCAGAATTGAGATTCGAAGAAAAATCTACCAATTTTAAATTTTCTGATCAAGCATTACTTATGGCTGCTTTTTATAGTTGTTCTCAGCTTTGCAATGCTAAAGATGCTCTTCAATTTAAGAACTTCGCCTTTGACATATTGAAAATGATTAAAGAATACAAGGAAAATATATATGATTTATCCTCAGATGAAATTTCAAAGGTTTGTTTAGCCTTAAATGTATTCTATGATTATTCTAAAGATAAAAGTTCACTTTCTCTTCTTTTAGATTTATATGATTATCTATCAGAAAGTTTAGAGTATAAACTTGAGGATGCAAAGGCCATTGATATAGAGCTTCAATGCTTATTGTTTATAAACTCAATACTTATATATAAGCATACAGGACTTTTAAATTATAAAGAGGATTCAGTAAAAATTTTAGATAAAATAAAAAAAACATATAATCCTGAAAATCAAATGTTCGTAAAGGATGCCGATAAAAAAGAAATAGACTATAGCTCTGAGGAAATATTATTGTATGTTGTAAGCACCTTATTATCTTCTGAGGAAGACGAGGATACAGGTATGATTTCTAACATATTTAAACATCAGATTATTGAATCAGGAATTATTAACAGCTGGCCTGAGGCTCCCAGCCTAGGAAACCCAGAAAGGTATAAAAATTTTTCTCTTCATTCTGACGATTTACTGGATGAACAAAATTTTAAAATGCCTTCTATACCAACTCCTGAGGCTTCGAAAATAGCTCCTGTATTCTTAAAATCTGTAACCTATAATAAAAAGAAAAACAACTTTATTAAAACAAAAAATAGCTTTTACAGTAATCAAAATATGTTTTTATTCTTTTTGTTCCTATATCTATTTAAGCCTGATTACAAAATAGCTTTAAATAGATTAGAAAAAGAAAAATCCTACAAAGATAATTCTAAACTAGTATTTGAAGATTATGATTACAAAAAATACAATAATGTTACTGAAAATAATAATTCTAACGTTGTTAAGAATAACAGTCCTAGAAATAGTAAAAATAATAAGCATAAAAGGCACAAAGATACTGATAAAAAAGCATATGATACTAAGGATCATAATTCTTAGATCAAGAATAAATGTATTATTTCATTTAGAGTATTGGAGAATTCCGCACATTAATATAAATGGTTCGATACCATTTATATTAATTAACTTGTATAACAATTATTATTTTAGATAAAATACAAATGTTAGTCGCTCTTTGTAAACTGAATATATAAGGTTGTAGGGAGAATACGAAAATGCGATAACCAAGCTATGCCTTCCCTACGTAAAATATTCAAGACTCATGTACGGGAGCATATAGTACAGTAAGTACCCTCGATGCAAGGGGATTTCAAGCCTGTGGAGAGTGTAGGATACAAACTCTTGGAAGCAGGAAGCTCTCACTTCTATAAGTTAGGGTAGTTCACTGGAGTTATATTATTTTTCCTGTAAATTTTCTATTAAAACATTACCAAATTTATTTAATTTTAATCCTTCTATAGAATCTTTCGAACACACTATAGTATTCTTTGAATATATAGGTATTACAGGTACATTCTTTATTAACTCATCAATACATTTATTGTATATTTCATACTTTTTACTAAGTTCCTTGGTTACATCTGCATTATACATAAGATCATCATAAGCAAGATCCTTAAAGCCATATTCATTGTAAGGAGAATTAGACTTCCAAATTTCTAAAAAAGACATAGGGCTATTATAGTTTATATTGTATTCTCCCAAATACATATCATAATCATTACTTTTAATGACTTTATCAATATCTTCACTACTATAACCTTTAAGATCAAATTTTATGTTATTAACTGCTTCTCCGTTTTTATTTGCATTATTTTTAGAAAGAGCATCATTTATCATTTGAACAATATTTTCACAAGTCTTTTTATTACTTTCATTATCCACATATATAAATTTTATTACATTATCTTTCTTGTAATTACTATTATTAAGATACTTTGAGACCTCCCCTTGTGAGTTACTGTTAACATTTGTATTTTTCACCTGTAATAAATTCATTGCATTAGGAAAATATGAAGATGTAATCTCTCCATAATCCCCAACTATATTATTTTTTAGTTCGTTTCTATTAATAGCTAAACTAACGCCCTCTCTAAAATTATAATTTGAAACTACATTATTACTTTTAAAATTAAAGAAGATCCCCTTAACTGAAAGAGTTGGAAAAATACTAGCTTCACCTTTACTTTTTAGTCTATCTATTTCTGTAGAAGGTGGATTTAAAAAAATATCAACGTTATTATAGGTTTCAAAATCCGCTAAAGAATAAGCACTTCCATTTTTATTTGTAGCGAGCATAATTTCATTACTCTTAACTGAATCTTTAAACACATAATTTTTATTTTTACTTAAAAGTATATTTCCATTACTCTCCACCTTTTTAATGGAAAATGCACCTGAATAATTTATATTTTCATAATCCTTTTTCCAATTAGCAATATTATTATCAATTTTTCTAAGACCATACATTGGTTGAGCTAATAACTCTAAAAAATATGGGCTGGGATAATTTAATCTCATTTGAACTACATTATCTTTAGGAGCTGTAATAGCCACAGCTGAAAAATCTTTATTACCAGATACAAAGTCTGATACACCGTAAATACATTTTAATTCATATCTATACACACTGTTATAATTTTGCGATAATATACCCTTAAAAAAATCTACGAAGTCCTGAGCTGTAATATCACTTCCATTACTCCATTTTATATTATCCTTTAAGGTAAAAGTATATACTAATCCATCTTTTGAGATATCACAATTTTTTGCCAATGCATAACCCACACTGCTATTACCATTGTTATCTTCTTTATCATAAATCAAACCCTGAAATAGTATTCTTTCTAGGTCTCTTACTCTAGAGGAATCCACATCAGTTTTACTTAAATCCTCTGGTAAATTTCCTATATCGTACATTAGATATGTATTCTTTTGATTAATTGTACTTATATCATTTTTCTTTTCTACGCATCCAGAAAAAATTACCATTATGCCAATAATAATTAAAATTATACTTAAATATCTCTTTAAAATCTTCATACACACATACCTTTACTAAAACATACTTTTAATCAATGTTAAGCATTAAAAATACTTTATTTAAAGTTGCCAATTCTATTTATCATGTATAAAAGCATAACTATGCCCTAAATACATAGATGCATTGCAATAGAAAATATACCCAGCTACTTATAGATTATTTATTTAAAAATGCCTTGCTATTAATTATTATTAACATTTATTACCTATTGTAAACAACATTATATATATAATAACAAAAAGAACACCAATAACTCCATATATAATGGATTATCGATGTTCCTCTCAGTTCAGTTATTACAATTATTTTTTATTCAATCTAATTAATACATTATTATTTAATTGTTAGATTTTAATAGTTTTTTATTTCTTCATTTACAAGCTTATTTACAATCTGAGGATTTGCCTTTCCCTTGGTTTCTTTCATAACAAGGCCTACAATAAATCCAAGAACTCTTTTTCTACCGTTCTTATAATCTTCTATGGATTTCTCATTATTGTCTAATATATTCTTTACAACTTTAAGAATTTCATCTTCATTGCTATTTTGAATTAAACCTTTTTCTTCAATAATAATTTTAGGATCTTTACCTGTGTTAAACATATCAACAATAATTTTTTTACCAATGGCATTAGATATAGTTCCTGAATTTATAAGTTTTATAAGCTCTGCCAGTTGCTCTGGAGTAAATTTTAAATCCTCTACCCATACAGCATTTTCCTTCATTATTTTAGATATATCACCCATAAGCCAATTTGAAGCAGCTTTGGCATCCTCACTTGCTAGGGCAGCCTTTTCAAAGAAATCTGCCATAGACATAGTGAGTGTAAGTACCCCTGCGTCATATTTAGGAATTTTAAATTGCTTAACAAATCTAGTCTCTTTTTCATAAGGAAGCTCTGGTATTGTTTTTCTGATTTCTTCAATCCATTCATCTTCTATATTTAAAGTTACAAGATCTCCTTCTGGAAAATATCTATAATCATTGGCAAACTCTTTACTTCTCATTATTGTGGTTACATTATTGTTGTCATCCCATCTTCTTGTATCCTGAGTAAGCTTTTCTCCATTTTCCAAAGCAGTTATTTGTCTTTCTATTTCATAGTTTAGAGCCTTATCTAGTGCTTTAAAAGAGTTCATATTTTTTATTTCTGTTCTTACACCAAATTTATTAGAGCCCTTCTTCATAACAGAAATATTTGCATCACATCGAAGAGATCCCTCTTCCATCTTACAATCGGAAACATCGATACACGAAAGTATGCTTTTTAATTTTTCAAGATATTGTACTGCTTCTTTAGGACTTCTAAGATCAGGTCTTGATACAATTTCTGCTAGTGGCACCCCTGCTCTATTAAAATCAACAAGAGTTCCTACTCCTGTATGTAGAAGCTTACCTGCATCTTCTTCTATATGAATTCTCTCTATTCCTATTTTCTTAGTGCTTCCATCTTCTAATTCAATCTCAATATATCCCTCCGTGCAAAGAGGCAATTCATCTTGACTTATCTGATAATTTTTAGGACAATCAGGATAAAAATAGTTTTTTCTATCCATTCTTCCATACTTAGTTATAGAGCAATTTAATGCAAGACCTGCTTTAATTCCATACTCTACTACTCTTTTATTTAAATGTGGGAGTGCACCAGGAAGACCTAAACAAACAGGACAAACATGAGTGTTAGGTTGACCTCCAAACTCTGTTGTACATCCACAATATATTTTGGTTTTTGTTGAAAGTTCAGTATGAACTTCAAGCCCTATTACAACTTCATATTCCATTCTATTCACCATCCTTATTCAACTACTGCTGTTTTCTTATGCCAATCAGTAGATGTTTCGTAGCTGTAGGCAAAATTAAACAAAACATCTTCTCTAAAATAATTTCCTATAAATTGCAAACCTACTGGTAAATCATTTACAAAGCCGCAGGGTACAGATATAGCTGGAAGTCCTGCAATATTTATTGGAACCGTATAAACGTCTGACATATACATGGAAACTACATCTTTAGTTTTTTCTCCAAACTTAAAGGCAGTTGTAGGTGATGTAGGTGAAATTAGTACATCAAATTCTTTAAATACCTTTTGAAAATCCTGTTTTATAAGATTTCTAACCTTTAGCGCCTTTTTATAATAAGCATCATAATATCCCGCAGACAATGCATATGTACCTAACATTATTCTCCTCTTAACTTCTTTTCCAAAGCCTTCACTTCTGGATTTAGAATAAATATCTACAGCATCTTGTGCATCCTTGGATCTATGTCCAAACCTTATTCCATCAAATCTTGCTAGATTTGATGAAGCCTCTGCAGAGGATATTATATAATAGGCAGCTAGAGCATACTCAGTCAGTGGAAGTGAACATTTTTTTACTTCAGCTCCATTAGCTTCAAGAACTTTTATAGCTTCTTCTATGCTCTTTCTTACATCGTCATCAAGGCCCTCACCAAAATATTCTTCAGGTATACCTATTTTTTTCCCTCTTATATCTTTTCCTAAACTCTTTTTATAGTCTTGCACAGGTGTATCAACTGTAGTAAAATCCATTTTATCAATACCAGCAATATTCTGAGTTAAAAGTGCGCAGTCTTCTACATCTCTTCCTAATGTTCCAACCTGATCCAAAGTAGAACCAAAAGCCACTACCCCGTATCTGGATATTCTTCCATAGGTAGGTTTAAGTCCCACTACCCCACAAAAGGAAGCCGGCTGCCTTACAGATCCACCTGTTTCAGTTCCAAGAGCTATAGGTGTTTCAAAGGCTGCAACTGAAGCCGCTGAAGCTCCCGAGGAACCACCTGGAACGAATTCTCTATTCCATGGATTTATTACTTTTTTATAGGCACTGTTTTCATTGGAAGATCCCATAGCAAACTCATCCATATTAAGCTTGCCAAGTATTATACCATTATTTCCCTTAATTTTTTGTGTAACAGTAGCATCATAAGGAGAAATATATCCTTCTAATATTTTAGATGCACAGGTATTCTGCATTCCCTTTACGTTTATATTATCTTTTATACCAACTGGTACTCCTCCTAGACCTTCTAGAACTTCTCCCTTTGAAATCTTTTCATCCAGTTTTTTAGCCTCACTTAATGCCTCTTCTTCAGCCTTATATAAATAAGCACCTATTTTTTCATCGGTTTTATCTATTCTATTTAAAAAGGCATTAGCTACTTCCTCTACCTTAACGTCCTTATTTTTTATCAAATCCTTTAATTCATGGGCTTTAAGCTTATGTAATTCCATATTTTTACCTCCATTATTATCTTTAAAGCAGTTCACAAGGCATCTGAAAATAAATGACAAATTAAAGATACCTAAGAATAATATAATTTTTAAAAACTAGGTTATTCTATTATTTTAGGTACCATTATATATTCTTCCAACTTTTGAGGTGCATTATCCAAAACTGATTTAAGCTCCATTGAAGGTTCTATTTCATCTTCTCTGAATTTATTTTCAATATAATAAGGATTAACAATTATATCCGTATCCTCTGTATTAAGTTCATCCAATTTTTCTATGTAGCCTAAAACTTTATTAAGATCATTTATTAATTCTTCCTTTTCTTCTTCGTTAAAGCTAAGTCTTGCAAGCTCTGCAACATATTCTACATCATTTTTTGAAACTGCCATATTATCCCTCTCTTCCTTTTAAGTATTTTTTTAATAATCTTATGATTAAGCCGCAAAAAGCTGTAAATTAATTTACACTATATTATTTGTTGAGATTTACATATGAAATTTTCACAGTATATAGCATATATTTTTTATCAAATATACTTTTTGTGAGATAATCATCTTATACTCATAAGCAGTAAAAACTGCTCTAGAATCTAATAATTCTATTTATCACCAAATTAAATTATACAATATATTATTACATAATCTCAAATAATTTAAACAAAATTATTCATAACAAATAAGGTTACCTTATAGGTAACCTTACATTTCAAAATACAATAGATTTAATACTTTAATTAAAAACATCTTAAAACTTGTAATTATTATATACTAGAAAATTTAAAAATTCAAATTATTTTTTACTATCTACAAAATCCTCATGTAAGCTATATTAACTCCTATACCTTTATTAACAATATATAAATTGCAATTTAAACCATACATTTAATAGCCAGCAGGCAACAGAGAATATTAAAAAAATAGTTGCTTATTTGCTGCATATATATTTAAGTTAATTAATGATAGATGTAATATTAAACTACAGCTTATATAAGTTTAAACACTAAAATACTCCTATGTACATGAAAAATACAGTCCCAACTGCAATAAGTGTACAAAAAATTGAATACAAAAGGTTTTGTGATCTTTCTCTTTTGTCAACAAACATCCCAACTGCCCAAATCATCATTGTTAAAGCCATACATAACTGAAATGTACTATAAGAATTAAAATAGCTTATTTGACGAACGTATAAATATGTAGTAAGCAGTGTACATGTTAAAGTAAGCATTGTTAATGAGACAAATATCCAACCAATAACGTTTATTGCTTTCTTCATTTTATTTCCTCCTAATTCGCTCTCCCAATATACGTCATATTCAAATAAATAACTAATCGGTATGCTAGCCTATTTTGCATCCTACTGCGTGAACAGAACCCTCAGATAGCTCACTATCCTGGTCACCTGTTTCCTTGTATGATTCAAAATATCCATCGCATCTTTGACTTACTATTTATTTTCATATGCCTAAATACTAATTCATTTTTTTACAATTGTAAATGTCTTTTCGTAAAAATACAGTTACTAATTGTTTAATATTTTGTAAAATTCTTCTTCAGTTATAATTTTCACTTCCAGCTCTATGGCTTTATCATATTTCGATCCTGGATTTTTCCCCGTAAGCACATAATCCGTTTTTTTGCTGACGCTGCCGGAAACCTTTGCTCCCAAGGCTTCTATTTTTTCTTTTATTTCATTTCTACTGAAATTTTCCAAAGAACCTGTAACTACTACAGTTTTATCTAAAAATGGATTATCTATAATCTTTTCTTCCTCATAATATGGTTTTACTCCTATATCAAGAAGTTCATATATTGTCTTTATTATTTTATCCTCATTGAAAAATTCTAAAACACTTTTTGCTACTATTTCACCTATATCCTGTATAGAAATTAATTCCTCATAAGTACAATTTTTAATTTTTTCTAAAGTTCTAAAATTTTTCACTATATCCTTTGCTGTTTTTTTCCCAACGTTTGCTATACCTAAAGCATATATAAAAGATGGTAATTCGCAATTTTTACTTTTTTCAATAGCTTTTACAAGTTTCTCTGCCTTTCTATCAGCAAATTTATCTAGATCTAAAAGCTGCTCTTTCTTTATTTTATATAAATCAGTTATGGTCTTTATATCCATTTTTTCAAATAATTGCTCAGCAGTTTTTTCATTAAAACCTTCAATATTCATTGCCTCTCTGCTGGCAAAATGCACTATACTCTTTACTAACTGCGGCTTGCAGGATAGCGTATTTTCACAAAAATAATGCACGCCCTCCTGCACAAGTTCACTTCCACAATAGGGACATACTCCCGGTGGTTTTATTTCCTGCTCCTCCTCATTGTCAGAAGCTACACCCATTATTTCAGGAATAACATCATTAGACCTGCGAACAAAGACATCACTTCCAATTTTTACTCCTTTTCTCTGTATATCATCCATATTGTTGAGAGTGGCTCTTTTTACTGTTACACCTGCAAGCTCCACTGGCTGCAGTATGGCTGTAGGAGTAACTCTTCCGCTTCTACCTACATTCCACTCCACTGAAAGGAGCTTAGTTGTAGCTTCTTCAGCCTCAAACTTAAAGGCTATTGCCCATTTAGGAAATTTAACTGTATAGCCTAATAGCTCTCTGGTCCTCATATCATCTATAGCAATAACTGCACCATCTATATCATAATTTAAAGTTTCTCTCAATTTTTTTACAGCTTCTACTTCTCTTTCTATCTCTTCCATAGTAGAACATTCTCTTATGTAATTATCCATTGGAAAATTTCTTTCAATTAAAAAATTCAACATTTCCATATAGGTTTTAAATGGTTTTCCTTCATTATAGCCTACGTCGTAAAAGAAGGCAGAAAGCTTTCTCCTAGCCGTTTCCTTCACATTTAAATTTCTAAGAGCCCCTGCTGCTCCATTTCTAAGGTTTTTAAGTGGTACCACCGCTGATTTATTGTATTCATCAAAAGCTTCCTTTGTCATTATGGCTTCTCCATGAACCTCTATTACAGCATTATTTTTAATTCTAAGTGGAATAGATTTTATAGTTCTTACTTGCTGGGTTACATCTTCTCCCACTTCACCGGTGCCTCTTGTAGCAGCCTTTATTAAAATTCCAGATTCATCATAGGTACAGTTTATAGTTAATCCATCAAATTTTTTAGTTACAATATACCTAATGGACGGCAATTTTTCTTCATGCAAATCATTATAACTGTTAATAAACTTCAAATTTCTGTTGTGCCATTCCTCAAGTTCATTAATGGATTGTGCCTTATCAAGGCTCCAAAGTCTAGCTATATGTGTATACTTTTGGAATTCTGGTAATACACCATCACCAACTCTAACAGTTGGTGAATAGGGATAAACTTTGCCTGTTTCCTTTTCTAAAGCTAAAAGTTCATCATATTTTGTATCATATTCCTTATCAGAAACAGTAGGGTTATCCTGTGTATAATATTCATAGGCATACCTGTTTAGTTCTTCTATGAGCCCTTCCATTCTTTTCAATTTGTCATCCATATTTTAACCTACTCCGTTCATACTATTTACTTTAAATATCTTCAAACAAAATTAAATGGCTAAATAATTATTTCTTTGAAGATTTCATAATTGGTAAAGTAATTTCAGGAACCAATTATTAATATTCAGCTTTAATCTATATAAGCTGTAATGGCGCTAAATCCAGCCTTAAATTCTTTATTCCCATATTTTTAAAGGCAATAGTTAAATTTATATTACCATCTTTTTTGCTCACGGCTACAATGGTTCCCTCTCCAAATTTAGAATGTTTTACCTTTCTCCCTGCTGCTGCTTCACTTTCTGTAAGTGGTATTAAATCCTGCTTAGCTGGAACCATATCAGCTTCCAGTATGCTTTCAGCGTATTTAGTAGAAAAGCCCTTATTAAAAACTGTATTCTTTGGAGGTATATCTCTATTATTAAAAGAAAATCCCTGCATACTGCTCTCATGATTATTTCCAGTGATAGAAAATTTATTGGCAGTACTATTCCCCTTTGTATTTATATTAACGTATTCTTTTAATTCCCTTGGAACCTCAGCTATAAAGTCTGATTCTCCGTAGGCAACAGTTCTTCCAAAAACCTTTCTGGTTTGGGCTGAGGTCATATATAACTGCTCTTTAGCCCTTGTAATACCTACATAGGCTAGCCTTCTTGATTCCTCCATTTCAGCAAAATCTGTAAATGATGCGGCACCTGGGAAAATACCATTCTCCATTCCAACCATAAATACCACAGGAAATTCAAGTCCCTTAGCACTGTGAACAGTCATCATCACAATAGAATCTGCACCCGTATCATAATTATCCACATCTGCTACTAAAGCAGTTTTTTCTAGAAAGGCAGCAAGTGTCTTATCCTCAGAATTGTTTTCAAAATCTACTGCTGCAGAAACCAATTCCTGAAGATTTTCTATTCTTGTTTCATCCTGTAAATCATTGGACTTCTTTAATTCTTCAAGATAACCCGTTTGTCCTAAAAGTTCTTCAATTAGAGTAGAGACCTTGATTTCATCCTTTCTTATGACAAAGCTGTTTATTATACTTATAAACTTATTTATTGCAGAAACATTTCTAGCTGTAAGTCCCGGTATATTCTGTATATCTAGTAAAGAACTATATATACACTCTTCAATTTCATTAGAAAACTTTTCAATTTTATCTACAGTAGTTCCACCTATACCTCTTTTAGGCACATTTATTATTCTCTTTAAGCTAATATTGTCTAAGGGATTACAAATAAGCTTTAGATAGGCCATTATATCCTTAATTTCTTTTCTATCATAGAATTTAAGTCCCCCAATTATTCTATAGGGAAGCTGCCTTTTCATAAATATATCTTCAAATAATCTGGACTGAGCATTAGTTCTGTAGAGCACTGCAAAATCCTTATAGGTTCTGTCACCTGAATCCATGGCTTTTTTTATTTCATTAGCTACAAATTCAGCCTCTTCCATATCCGAATAACTTCTATACAGCCTTATTTTATTTCCATCTTCACTTCTTGTCCTAAGGAGCTTAAAATGCTCATGGGGATTATTCTTAATAACTCCATTAGCTGCCTTTAAAATGTTTCCCTTTGATCTGTAATTTTCTTCAAGTTTTATTACCTTTGCATTAGCATAGTCCTTTTCAAAGTCCAGTATATTCCTTATATCCGCTCCTCTCCAACCGTAAATGCAGTTATGAACCACTACATTTTCACATATATATTGCCTTAAATAAGGGATAGATAAATCATAAACATAACCATCATAATACTCAAAATCAATTGTCTTTACAACATCTTCAACAATCTCTCCATTATCACATACAGCTATACTCATGGTTGGTTTTATATTTCCAAAGGGCATGAAGGAAAAGTTTTTGTCCTTAGTTAATTTTGCTTTTCTGGCTATATCAAGATCTTCTTGAGTCTGCATTATCTTTTTAGCAAAATCCTCTGTATCATCATAATTTCTTCTCTCTGTTTCAATTCTCCAGGTATCAGACTTTTCTTTTCTAACAGAAAAACCTGCACTTTCCATATTGGCCTTAACCTTTTCACCACTGGTAATTAAGCTTATTCTATGAGAATAGTAATTTGCTTCTTTTGATTTTTTACAGGAGAAAAAATTAATATTTACAGTTCTCCTTGCAGTATTTCCTCTAATGACAGCATTAGCTCTATGATGCGGATAATCTTCATTTAGATAATTTTCTTCAAAGAGCCTATCTGCTGACTCATAAGTATTTATTTCTGAAAAAAGTTTATCCAGTTGTACCTGAGATAATGTAATTTTTCTATCCTTTGAATAGAAAACAGCTGTAGGTATTCCATATTTTACCGAAAAATATTGTTCATAATATGTAGCTTCACTTTTATCTTTACATACTTTTAGTATCCACATTTTATCAGCTTTTTCTTGATTTAGTCTTACAAACATGCCATTAACGGAATCTCCAGCTTTTCTGCTTCTTACACTTTGTGTCTGACCAATCCTGTATCCCATTCCTCTTTTAAACATGAGATACACATAATAAGCTTCCTCCTGCACATTTAGTCTGGCGAAAGTAAGATGATTTGGTGTAGCCTTCACTACCTTTCCTGAGACAGTTGCCAATTTAACCATAAGCCCTCTATATGGCTTTTTTAATACTTTTTCAACTGTACCCTTTAATGTACTGCCATTTCCTCCCGCACATAGAACCTGGTCATTTTCTCTTATGGTTTCGATAGGAACCACTTTATCTCCTAGATTTACCATAGTACCCTCTGGCAGACACTGATCGTCATCTCCCACCACGCATAAATTTTTATGCTCTTTGGCTAAAAGTCTTGTCAATTCGTACTGGGCCTTATTTGTATCCTGATACTCATCTATCATTATATATCTGAATTTTCTCTGATAGAACTGAAGAACATCTTCATGCTTCTTAAATAACTCAACGGTTTTAAAGATTAAATCATCAAAGTCCAAAGCATTATTTTCTTTTAGTCTTTTCTGATATAGTAAATATACTTCTGCAATTCTGTTTAATCTAAAGTTATTTTCATTCTTTTTCTTATATTCTTCAGCAGATACAAGATTATCCTTTTCAGCTCCTATTTTAGATATTATTTCCTTATCGGTTATATCTTTATCATTAATTCCAACTTCTTTTATACATTGATTTATCAAAGTTTTTTGATCTGCACTGTCATATATAGTAAAATTTTTATTATATCCCAATTTATCTATTTCTCTTCTAAGTATTCTTACGCAGCTGGAGTGAAAGGTGGATACCCACATATTATCCGCCTCACTGCCAACAAGCTGACGAACTCTTTCCTTCATCTCCTGAGCTGCTTTGTTAGTAAAGGTTATAGCTAATATTTGTGAGGGATAAATATTTAAATTTTCAATCATATTAGCAATTCTGTAAGTGAGAACTCTAGTCTTACCAGAACCAGCCCCTGCCAAAACAAGTACAGGTCCATCTACTGCTGTTGCTGCCTCGTATTGTTCTCTATTCAATAGTTTCTTCAAATCCATCGTATTTGCCTCCTTGTGTTTCTATAACTTTTAAATAATCAACAACTATACTATTTAAATAACAGTTGCTTATTTAGAAGTTTTTCATTGGCTATTATTTATTATATCATTCTAGTATATGATTTAAACATATATTCTAAAAAGTGTTTATCCAAACATTAATAGTTTATTTTATAGTAAAGTGAAAGTAATGCTTCTCACTTTAGATAAAGAAAAGGTTCACTGTTTTCACTTCAGCAAACCTCTTTTGATATGTACAATTATTTTTCTTCGTCCTTATCATCACTATTTTCTTCTGATTTTATTATTCCAAGCCTTTTTAATACTGCAGTATATCCATCACTGCCATAATTAAGGCATCTGTTAACCCTACTTATAGTGGCGGTACTGGCCCCTGTAGCTTTACCTATATTACTGTAGGTTTGCTTTTGCACAAGCATTTTAGCAACCTGTAAGCGCTGTTCAATAGCTTTAACTTCATTTATCGTACATATGTCCTCAAAAAATCTATAGCATTCTTCTTTTGTATTTAAACTCAAAATAGCATCGCAAAAAAAATCCATATTTTCATTTTCAAGCTTTGATTCATACTTTGCCATTTAATTCACCCCTCTGCAAAGAACCTTAAGTAAATTTTATCATTATTCTTTAGATATTCTATTGTGTTAAATTTCTTTTAGAGCTTTTAATTCTTCTTCAGTTAATTCTCTATAAGATCCTTCGCTTATGCCTTCATCCAAACGAATTGCCCCAAAACTAACCCTTTTTAAATATACAACCTCTTTGTTTCTTGCTAGAAACATTCTTTTAACCTGATGGAATTTCCCCTCCTGAATAGTTACCATAACTCTAGATCCATTGGAATCAGCACTTAGTATGCTAAGTTTTGCAGGCATACATTTGTATCCATCATCTATTTCTATTCCCTCTTCAAAGGCCTTTATATCCCCATCATCCACAGCTTTATTGATCTCTGCATAATACACCTTATCCACATGCCATTTAGGTGAAATCATTCTATGGTTTAACTCTCCATCATTTGTTAAAATAATCAGCCCTACAGTATCTTTATCAAGTCTGCCTACAGGAAAAGGATTAAAAGAAGCATGATATTCTTCTAAAAGATCCACTACAGTTTCATCAAAATTGTCAAAGGTAGCAGAAACTACTCCATCCGGTTTATTCATCATTAAGTAAATATACTTTTTATATATTAAGGGCTCACCTTTAATAGTTATTTTGTTTTCATTTATATCTACTTGTATATTACTAGATTTTATTTTTTCTCCATCCACTTCTATTAAACCGCTTTTAATTAATTTCTTTACATCTTTCCTAGAACCATAACCGGAATTAGCTAAAACTTTATCTAATCTTTCCATTTTGACATTCACGTCCTACACATTTTGATAATATTTAGAAACCTTTGCTACATAATCCTGTGTTTCACTTGGCAGCTTAGCTAAATTTTCTCCACTATTCTGTACTGCCCCAGGACCTGCGTTATAGGCAGCGATAGCCATTTTGTAATTTCCAAAGTTATCAAGTAAACTCTTTAAATACTTTGTTCCGCCATCCACATTCTCATTTACATTATAAGCGTTGTCTACGCCAAGCTCCTTCGCTGTACCAGGCATTAGCTGCATAAGCCCCATAGCCCCTGCACTTGATGTAGAATTCGGGTTAAAGGAGGATTCCTGCTGTATAACAGCTAATATAAGTTTTTTATCAACCCCATATTTTTTAGAAGCATTATCCACAGCCTGATCTATACTTAAATTATTAGTTTTCATATCTGTATTAATATCATCACTTATACTATTATTATTTCCATTTGAAGCTGATCCAGTGCTTAGTTTATCTAATTTTGTTCCAGCACCATATCCAATTTTGCTCAAATCACTATTACCTAAAAAATTTAATTTATTAATATTAATATCTCCATTATTGTCTTTAGTAGCATCTAACATGCTCTGCATTAACATATTAAAGATATTTTGCTGCGCATCTGATTCACCATAAAGAGAACTATTCTGAGATATACTACTGAGCATTTGACTCATTAACTCATATTGTAAAGCACCTGTAACATCATTTGTTTGCATACTATCACCTTCAAAATCAATTTAACTAGGACATCCAAAAACACCAACAAAATACACTAGTTATTTATTTACGATACCTAAGCTAATTATACTAATAATATTATTATTTTTCTACATCAAATCCCAATATAGCATAATCTTCATAGGAAGACTTATTTATTTGACTTTTGCTTAAAACTAAAAGCTTATAGCTGCCTTTTGTAAAGGGAATAAAAGTATAAAAATTTTTTCTACTATATTTTTGTACCAAGTTCCATTCACTCTGTTCCATTAAATAGAACTCATAAATAACTTCTTTCCCACCTTCACTGCTTACGTTAAAATTAATTCCTTCATTAACCTTAGGTTTTAGCCTGTCACATTCTATTACTGTATTAGTTACAGGTAAACTTTCATGTATAATAAATCTCACAGTTTTCTTACAATCAAAAGCTTTATCACTTTTTTTATTCTTAGCAAATATGTCAATATTATAAAGTCCTGCACATTTGGGATTTACTACATATTGAGAAGCCTGTCCATAATTTGTTTCCTCAACTTTTCGATTATTGATCTTTAGCACATATTTGTTTAGAGTATCTTTCGTATTCTCAGAAATCACCATAAGCTCTATTTTATCACCAATCATGTAATAATCATTAGAAGGTACTAATATATAATCTATACTGGCAGGTATATAATCAAAAGCTTCTATATAAACAGTAGCCGAACTATCGTATTCTTTTGTAGAAAATTTATCCTTTACCCTTATTTCAACTTCGTAACTTCCAGCCTTTTCTGGAGTATAATTTACCCATTCACAAGGACCATAGTCTATTTTTTCAATCTCTTTATCCTCGCTTTTTACGATAAAGGAATATCTCAGTTCTATTCCACCTTCTGCTACTACCTTTATATTTATAGTTTCTCCTGTTAATATTTTTGTTTTTGTATCTTTAATTATCTCTTTAATAACTACGGGATCTCTATTCTCTTCATCTATTATGAATTCCATATGAACCTTGTCCTCATAGTTTTCTTCAAAGGAAGCATCTTTTACAAATAAAGTTATTTTATATGTACCAGCTGCTTTGGGTTTCCAATTAAAATTACTACTCCTTATATATCCGGAATCTTCACTGGAATTGCCATCTATTATAAATCTATATAAAAGTTTTTTCCCACCTTCTGCCAAAGCCTTGAAATTTATATCATTTCCCAAAGTTTGAGGTGATGTAACATCCGAGGTAAAACTTTTAATTGCTATAGTCTTATATTTCTTTATGCTATACAAAATTACAGCTCTATCATCATATTTATTTGGCGAATACATATCTTTAACCAGACATAAAAGCTTAAAATCACCAAAGTCATTTTCAATATAACTTACTATCCTCTTAGTAGAATAATTTTGTATGCATTCTGCGGCACCTTTCGAATCAATTTTTATAAATTTATATAAAATTAGTCTACTGTCATCATGCTCAGCATCTACTTGAAAGGTTATTTCATTACCAGTAAAAAGTTCTTCTGCAAGACATTTAAAGTCCTTAATTTGCATATTTTTTATAGGCAGTACATTAAATTCAACACTTTTTGTATCATCAAATTTTTCCTTTGAATCTATAAGCTTACACTGAACTACTACCTCTTGCTTGCCTATTTTAGTAACAGTCCAGGTTATCATATCCTCTGCACTATAGTCCTTTAAAAGATGCCATTTTCCGTTTTCTACAATACCATATCTAAATAGAACCCCTTTTCTAACTACTTCAACCTTAGCTGTTATTTTCTCCCCTACAGTTAGCTCTCTTTTGTCTAAAGCCACAGCTTTTATAATATTTTTTTCCATTTCCCCAATAACATAGTCTACTTTACCTAAATAATTAAATGGCTTTTGTTCATCTTCTCGCTTTGCTTGAACTATAATAGTGTAGATACCATTTTCTGTTGGCTTCCAGGTAGCCTGTGTATCTTTGGAAAATTCCTTTAAAATAGACCATTTGCCATTTAAGCCTATACAATATTTATATGATAAATTTTGTTCAATTTTATTTCCTATGGACATCACTATCTCATCATTTATTTTTTGAGGGCTTTCACGATTAAAATTAACTTCAAATTCATTCATACTTCTTCATCCCCTGTTTTAAAAGTATTCTTTTTACATTATACTATAATTCCATTATTTGTAACAAGTTTTTTATTTACATTTTCTCGATTATTTAATATTATAAATTAATAGTACAAACAAAATTTCCAATAGTTAGCATAGTATAATTTTATGGAGGGCTAAAATGAATATTATTAGTGTATCCGTCAAAGGTTTTAAATCATTAGAAATAATTGTTGATGATTTAAATCAGTTGGATTTATCAAAATTTAATATAAAAAATAACGATAAATTCTTAAATATAAACGCACATTATATTAATGATACTATTATTACATTAATATTATCAGAGGAAATAGACATAAAATATGAATGTTTTTTATTCTACGATAACCTTACTAAAAATTGTAATTATTTTAAATTATTTTCCTCCGAAGAATTCAATGGCAGATTTTTTGCCTTAGACGAACTTGGTGTGATGTATCATAAAAACTTTTCAGATTTCAGAGTATGGTCACCCATAGCAACTTCAATAGATTTGTTAATTTACCAAAATGGAGATCCCTCTATATATGAAATTCCAAGAAAATTTTCTATGAGTGAAGAAAATGGCCTTTGGTCGGTAACTATAAATGAAAATTTAAAAAACTACTTCTATACTTACAGCGTAAATGTTTATGGAAATACTGATGAAACTGTAGATCCCTATGCAAAATCAGTTGGAATCAATGGTTATAGAGGTTGTATACTAGATCTTAAAGAAACAGATCCTGAAAACTTTCATAAAGATATTTATCCTAATAATATTGATAATTACACTGATGCAATCATATATGAAATCAACATAAGAGACATGAGCATAAATTCTAATAGCGGTATTCAGAATAGAGGTAAATTTATAGGACTTACAGAGGAAAATTCGAAAACCCCAAATCATAGCTCTACTGGTATTGATTATTTAAAATTTCTTGGCATAACACATGTACAAATTATGCCAATATTTGATTTTTCCTATATAAGTGTAGACGAAAAAAATCCCATTAAATACAATTGGGGCTATGATCCAGAAAATTATAATGTACCTGAAGGTGTATATTCTACAGACCCTTGTGATCCAGTTTGCAGAATTAAGGAATTAAAAAAAATGGTTTACTCACTGCACAAAAACGGCATATGCATCAACATGGATGTAGTATATAATCATATATTTGATTATAAAAACAATTGCTTTGAAAAAATATTTCCTGGTTATTATTTTAGATATAATGATGACAATACTCTCTCCAATGGAAGCGGTTGTGGAAATGACACTGCCTCTGAAAAATTAATGATGAAAAGATTCATAATTGATTCAGTTATATACTGGGCTCATGAATACCACATAGATGGATTCAGATTTGATCTTATGGGTATACACGATGTGGATACAATGAATACTTTACGACATAAATTAGATAAATTCAAAAGAAAAATAATGCTTTATGGAGAAGGCTGGGATCTAAAAACATCTCTGGATAATACTAAAAAAGTAATGATACCAAATGCCACAAAGACACCTGAAATTGGCTTCTTTAACGATATCATCAGAGACGTTTTAAAAGGAAATACTTTTGACAGAAATGCTAAGGGATTTATAAGTGGAAAAGACAATCTAGAAAATAGTGTAGAATTATCTGTTGTAGGATGTACAAAGTACTCTAAAAGTTTAAATGGACCCTTTTCTTCTCCTGTACAATCAATAAATTATGTTACTTGTCATGATAATTATACTCTTTGGGATAAGCTTCAATTTACAAATAGAAATGAATCCGAGGAAATTAGAATATATAGAACAAAATTGGGCCTTGGAATTATTCTTACAAGCCAAGGGATTCCCTTTATATATTCTGGTACAGAATTTCTGAGAACTAAAGAAGGTATTGAAAATAGCTACAACTCACCTGATTATATAAATTGGATTGATTGGAATAGAAAAGATAAATATATGCATGTTGTAAATTATATAAAAGAACTTATATTTCTAAGGAAAAATCATCCTGCTTTTAGAATGAAATCCCTTGAAGATATTAAAAACAATGTGGAGTTTCTAAAAAATATGCCCCAAAATACAGTAGGCTTTTTATTAAAAAACAATGCCAACAATGACATTTGGAAAAATATATTGGTAGTGTATAATTCTAATGATAATTCTACTGAAATAAAATTTCCGGATTATGGTGACTGGAATCTGGTAGTTGATAGACATACTATTAATGAAAAAATAATTCACACATATCATCATAATGATCCCTATTATATTGATGGTATAAGTATAAATATACTTTATAGCAACTCTTAAAATTTATATTAATAAAGCTGTAGGGCCTTATTTCTCTTAACTTATAAGATATTAATCTTAAGTTTGTAAGTCATTAAATTTAAGGGCCTTGTAGCTTATTTTTCTATAATTTCTATAAGACTATTATATAATCTTTTATCATCTTCACTATTTCTTTTTTTAGCATTTATAGTCCTTCCACCACCTCTTCTTACCTTTTGACCTAAATGCCTTTCAAACAAAAGCCTTTCAATATTATCATTACTATATATATTTCCCTTTGGACTTAATGCATAGGCATTTTTACCAAGTACCATTGCAGCCACTCCAAAATCCTGAGTTATAACTATATCTCCCTTTTTAGTTTCATTTACGATTTTCATATCTACACTCTGAAAACCACTATCTACATAGACAATTTTACTGTAATCACTTTTTAAAATATGATTTATGTCGCAATACATAATTACCTCTATATAATTTTTTTGTGCCGCCTTTTCTATTATTTCTCGTCCCGGACAAGCATCCGCATCTACTATTATTCTCAATTTAATTTCTCCTCTTTATCTTTTATACAACATATATTTTATATGTATTTTAACAAATACAGTAAATAATTTAAATACATCTTTATAAAACATATATATTTTTATTTTTCTTGTACACTTTTATTCTTTCATTTCGTGCATTCACTGCTGCATTTTTATTTCTTTCTTCAGTGGTATTACACTTCTCACAGATTCAAACTCTTTCCGATAACTGCAATTCATCATCCTAGATTAAAATTAAAAAATGTAAATTTTTTTTAACATAGTATTATTTATAACAGATATATAGAAATATTATAAAATGTAATTGATAGTTTATTAATAAATTTGCAATAAACTATATAAATTCACAATAAACTATACTTTTCATTGATAAATAAATTTAATATTTCATTTTTAAAAATATTATTAAAAATTATTGTGAAAAATTTGACAAGTGCAAAAAACTGTTATATAATAGAACCATAAGATTAGTACACAAATTAAACAAAAAAAGTTTTTTAAAGTTGATAGGAGGAATAAAAATGGAAAAAGTTTTAAATGTTAAAAATATTATAGGTGGACAATTTACTTGCGAAGATGCTATCTTATTAAAAAGTAACCTTGCTAATGATAATGATACTGTAGTTCTTGATTTTGCTGGTATTAATGAGGTGCCCACAACTTTTTTCTATAATCTATTTTCTGATTTCTTGTACACTGCAGATAGAGATAAATCCTTTCAACGTATTAAAGTTAAAAATTTATCAGATATATACAATTATAATAAAGTTGTTCACGGAACAGCTATTATGTAATTTTTTATATATAACTTTCCCTTTCCTTATAGAAACAGCTAAAAGCTGAACCCTTTTAGCTGTCTTTATTTTTTTGTTTAAATTACAATAGAAAAAATATTTATTGCATTTAAGTAGCTGCTAATTAAATGTTATTTATTAAATGAACAATTTTAATTGGAACTTATATATTTAGCTAAACTAATATTTCTATGAAAACATTTACATTTTATATTCACAAAATTCTGATAATATTGTATAATATACTTAAAGGTAATTATAATATTATCTAAGTTAATTAATATAATGGGTTGAGGGGGTATTAAAATGCAATTAATAATAGATAAAACTGTTAGAGAAAAAAACATTAAGGATGTAATAGAAGAAATAAAGCAAATTAAAAATTATATATTTGACACCAAGAATGAGCTTCTTAATAGCGTTGATAATGCTTTTATAGGTTGGACTATAGGTGGTAATCACAATTTAAGAAGAAATAAAGGTAATGAAGTTTCATTAGCTAAATTTGATTATGTTTATTGCCTTGACTATGATAATAATGAAAAAAGTTCTAACTATGCAATAAAAATAGATTTAAAGAATGGTATGTATAAACTTGCTGGAGTATTTAGAATAGATTAAATTTATTAACTAAATATTGCTTATGAAAACATTTACAAACAATATTAACATATTCACAAAACTAAATACTTTAATAATTAACTTATAAACTATTTTTAAATAAAGGCACTATGAGAATGGATTTAAAATTGTATTAATCTCATAGTGTTTTTATTATTACTAATTATGTAATATAAAGATTCAATTCCAATTGAATAAAAGGTACACCCTAATTAAAGTATACCTTTTACTTGCTATTGTATTTACTTTTAATTTCTACTAAAGAACATGCCTCTAAAACTCTTTACTATAACTACAACCCAGTTGCCTAGTGAATTCAATAAATTATGCAGTCCCTCAAAAATTCCTAAGGTAAATGTAAAGAAATCAATTATAGGTATATCACTTTTTTTAATATAATACCTATATATGTACTGGGCTAATAGCAAATACACAACAGCTTTAAATATACAAAATAAAAATTCTTTACTATTAGTTGCATTTGAGACATTCTCCTCCTTATCCCTTAAAAACATAAATACCAATCCCGTGAGGGCAAATACTATTGCCAGTAACTTTTCAATAGAAAGTAATCTAGTATTTAACATAAGTTGCGACATTTTTAATACACTTCCTTCCTATATTTTATATACATTAATATTGAGCAATATTACTTCTAATTTTGACAGAGCCAAATTTATTAAAGTATTTTTCCATTTTTAAAAATTTTGTACAAATCATTTCCATTTCATCAATTACCTTCAATCTTATTTTAAAAACACCTGTATACTCCCTATACTAACAACTAAAGAAAGATTTAATATATATTCTATCTTTACTAAATGAATATCTATATAAACTTTTTTTAAAAATTTGTTAATTATAAGTGTCCTTATAACTTCACCAACCATACTTAATAGTGATACTGAGGATGTGAAGTTAATTAAAACTACACCTTTTTATAACATTGATTTATCACCATAAATATGGCAATATTGTACCTATAATCAAACTACTTGATGGTAGCTCCTCAGAGCTACCTATTTTTATATGAAAAATAAAGCCTGCTTTTAGAATTAATGATATAATTTATTTAAATAATCACTGTTATTGTATTGATTACAAGGAGGTATTTGTATGGAGAATAAACTTAGATATCGTTTAATTACTGGAAAGGATGATGCAAGTTTTTGTCAGAGAATTTCTAAATTACTTGATGAAGGCTATAAATTGCATGGATCTCCTTCATGTACATTTAATGGACAAGACGTAATTGTAGCACAAGCTGTAATTCTAAATGATTGTAAAGAGAAATAAGCTAATAATATTTTACAAGATATGACATTATTCCATAGGTTTAAATTGTATTATATTCCATTATGAACATATGTATGAAAAGTTTAGTACAATAATAAATTTTAAAATTCTAAAATTACATAAGTTTAAATAAATAAAAACTGAAAATAAAGTAATATAATTGAAAAATATATAATTTATTACAGTAAGTAGATAGCATAAAGGAATAACTGTATAAGCTACTCCTTTATATAAAATAATCTTATGAATAATTTCAATACATTTTTATAATTTGTAATTTTTACTATTTTTTTACATTATAACTTCTAAAAGTGTGTTGTAATTTTTTTCTTTAGTTCTTTTCATTGCAGTAAACCAATCAATTATAGTCCATATACCTAAGCCTCCAAAAGTTAGTAATTTAATTATTCCTAATCCGACTTGTCCTAAAATAAATCTATCCACTCCAAAATGACCAAAGAATATAGACAATATGAGAACTACTGTTGGATCTTTATAATCTAAAGATTGTAGTATCATTAGTTTACTATCGTCTAATGTCTCAATTCTACTTCTCACTGTCATTAATTTTTCATTAGGTAAATACTTAGTACCTGTACTAGCTATGAACATATCCACTTTGTTAGAATCCATTTTATCTCTCCTTATAAATCACTATAATTTCTTATATTGTAACAAATAATTCATTAATTATCAATATATTAACAAAATATATAAAAAAATGTTAAACTTCCAACAATTTTTAATATTGAATTGAATATGATTCAATTTTTTTAAAAAACGAGTAACTATAAAATCTCTCCTTTTTATTATATTTTAAAATTGTTTTAGTGAGTAATGTAATAAGTAAATTCTCCTATTGCGTATCCTAAGTTGTATAGAAAAAATATAATTACAGCTCCACGTATAAAAAACTTTTTTAAGTTAATATTATTTAGAGTTTTCAAAATTACACCTCTACATTAACAACATGATATTTCACATTATGCTATGACCATATGCCCAAATGCAATGCTATCCAATTATGAATAAAACTCTAACATATGTAAATAATTTAAATAAATCTCTTTTTACTTATTTTTTAAGGTGCGCCCCTTATTGTGGTGCATCTTTTTTATTTTGTAATAATAAAATCTGGAAGTACCATTTAATTGAAGGTATAATTATCAATATAACTTAATATAGTCCTATAATATTATGAAATAAATGCTGGAGGTATTCTTATGGAAAATAATCAAGAGTATCCAATTTGTATGTGTACAGAAATTGGTCAGGGAAGACAGATTGGTCAAGGATGTATGGTGCCAATTAAGCATATATGGACTGGTTCTGCAATAATAGCAGATATTTGTACAAATTGTGGTCATATCCTTTCTATGAGAGTGGAAAAGCCCAAAAAATTTAAAACTAAAAAATAAGGAGCACTCTTCTGTATGTCTTAATAGCAAAATAAAAAGGAGATTAAAACTTATGAAAATAGAGCTTAAAAAGAAACTACCGATTACAATTGCACTTATTATTACTTCGCTTTTAACTATTATATTTGCAGCATTATCCATTACTTATGGAAACAGCTTTACATTTCGTGTTTTGACACAGGGAAGTGTGGCTATCACTATGTTTCTATCTGGAATTAATTCACTGATTTATCAGAAGCAAAAATTAATTGCTTTATTTAGCTTTCTTGTTTCTGGATTTTTAATATTTGTAATGATTACAACAATTCATGTTGGATTGCTTAAAAATGCTTTTTAATATTAGAAAACTAAATACACTACAGATATCTGTCAATAATCTAACTACAATGAAAATTTTCTTCATTGAATCCCCTTTATAAAATATTAAAAGGTACACTGGATTAGTAGTGTACCTTTAAACTTGATGATTTATGTTAATACGTTTTTAGTACGTTTTATACTTTTCAAATTTCAAAACTGTTGATCTACAAAACGTTAACGTGATTTTATTTTTTATTCCCACTCAATTGTAGCAGGTGGCTTACTTGTTACATCATAAACAATTCTGTTTACACCTTTAACTTCGTTTACTATCCTTCTGGACACTTCATCTAAAACTTCATAGGGAATTCTTGCCCAGTCAGAAGTCATTGCATCGGAACTTGTTACAGCTCTTAGAGCTATTGTGTGGCAATAGGTTCTCTCGTCACCCATAACACCTACAGATCTTATGTTTGGAAGACATGCAAAGTACTGCCATATAGTTTCATCAAGCTTTGCTTTTGCTATTTCATCTCTGAAAATGGCATCTGCTTCTCTAACTATTTCAAGCTTTTCTTCTGTTATTTCTCCAAGCACTCTTATACCAAGACCTGGTCCTGGGAATGGCTGCCTCCAAACCAATTTATGAGGTATTCCAAGTTCTTCTCCTACAGCTCTAACTTCATCTTTGAAGAGTTCTCTAAGTGGCTCTATCAGCTTAAATTCCATATCTTCTGGAAGTCCACCTACGTTATGATGGCTTTTTATTGTTGCTGAAGTAGCAGTACCACTTTCAACTACATCTGGATAGATTGTTCCCTGAACAAGATATGCTATTTCCCCTAACTTTTTAGCTTCTTCTTCAAATACTCTTATAAATTCTTCACCTATGATTTTTCTCTTCTTCTCAGGATCACTAACCCCTGAAAGCTTAGTTAAAAATCTATCCTTTGCATTCACTCTTATAAGGTTCATATCAAATTGTTTTCTGAATATATCCTCAACCTGATCTCCTTCATCTTTCCTAAGAAGACCATGATCTACAAAAATACAGGTAAGCTGTTTGCCTATAGCTTTATGCACAAGTACTGCTGCTACTGAAGAATCAACTCCACCAGAAAGCGCACAAATAACTTTTTTATCTTTAACAACTTCCTTAATTTCCTTAATTTTTCCTTCTGCAAAAGAAGACATGGACCAGTCACCCTTTAAGTCACATAGCTTAAATAAAAAATTAGTAAACATTTCTTTTCCGAACACTGTATGCTCTACCTCAGGATGAAACTGTACCCCATATATATTCTTTTCTTCATTTACCATTGCCGCTACAGGGCACTGTTTAGTAGTCGCTGTTATGGTAAAACCAGCTGGTGGTTCTGATACATAATCTGTGTGGCTCATCCAAGCTATATTATTTTCTTCTATTTTATCAAAAATTTTGCATTCCTTAGAAAGATTAAGTTCAGTTTTTCCATATTCTCTGATTTCTGCACTTTCTACTTTACCACCTAGAGTATGAGTTATGAGCTGATGACCATAGCATATACCTAATACTGGAATTCCAAGTTCAAATAATTCCTTATCAAACTTTGGCGTATTATCTCCATAAACGCTATTTGGACCACCAGTAAGAATTATTCCCTTTGGATCCTTCTCTTTTATTTTGTCAATAGAATATGTGTATGGAACTATTTCACAATATACATTGTGTTCTCTTACTCTTCTTGCAATAAGCTGATTGTATTGTCCACCGAAATCTATAACTAAAACTAATTCTCTTTTCATATTTTCCTCCCAATTATTTATATTAACATTTTTCAATTCGTAATTTCTCACAATTACGTACTAAAGTTATCATTTAAAATAATTATACTATTAAATACATTATAATGGGCAAATAATTTTTATTGATTTACACTATAATTAGGTGCTTCTTTTGTTATAGATATATCATGAGGATGACTTTCTCTTAATCCAGCTGAAGTCTGAATTACAAAATTTGCAGTATCATACATAGTATGCAGGTCTTTAGCTCCTAAATATCCCATTCCAGAACGTATTCCTCCCACAAGCTGATAAATAGTATCCACAACAGATCCTTTAAATGGAACTCTTCCCTCTACACCTTCAGGTACAAGCTTTTTATTCCCTTCCTGAAAATATCTATCCTTACTTCCATTTGCCATAGCTGCTAAGGAACCCATACCTCTGTATACCTTATAGCTTCTACCTTGATATATTTCTATTTCTCCAGGTGCTTCTTCGCAGCCTGCAAACATTGAGCCCATCATAGCTACACTAGCTCCAGCAGCAAGTGCCTTAACTATATCTCCAGAATACTTTAATCCACCATCGGCAATTACAGGTATCCCATACTTATTGGCAACCTCAACACAATCCATTACAGCAGTAAATTGTGGTACTCCAATTCCTGAAACTACTCTAGTTGTACATATAGATCCTGGTCCTATACCTACTTTTACACAATCTACACCAGCCTCTATAAGATCCTTTACAGCTTCTCCTGTAGCTATATTTCCTGCAATAATCTGAATATCTGGATACTTAGACTTTATCCACTTAACAGCTTCTACCACACCCTTTGAGTGTCCGTGTGCAGTATCTACCACTATAACATCTACATGTACATTTACAAGCGCGTCCACTCTATCCATCATGTCCTCAGTAACGCCAACACCTGCACCACATAAAAGCCTTCCTTGTCTATCCTTTGCAGCATTTGGGAATGCCTTTACCTTTTCTATATCTTTTATAGTAATAAGTCCCTTTAAATAATTATTTTCATCAACTAAAGGAAGCTTCTCAATCTTATGCTTTTTTAATATCTCTTTAGCCTCTTCTAGTGTAGTATTTTCAACAGCAGTTATAAGCTCCTCTGAAGTCATAACTTCTGAAATAGCTTTTTTATAATCATTTTCAAATACTATATCCCTATTTGTAATTATTCCTACTAGCTTTCCCTCAACAGTTATAGGAACTCCAGAAATTCTATATCTAGACATTAATGCTAAAGCATCCTCAATTGTATTTTCAGGAGCTAAAGAAAAAGGATTAGTTATAACTCCATTTTCCTGTCTTTTTACTCTATCCACTTCAAGTGCCTGTTCTTCAATTGTCATATTTTTATGAATTATACCTATGCCACCTTCTCTTGCCATGGCAATAGCCATCTTAGACTCAGTTACAGTATCCATGCTTGCACTCATAAGAGGTATATTTAGCTTTATAGTTTTAGTAAGATTTGTACTAAGCTCAGTTTCTCTTGGTAAAATTTCAGATTTATTAGGTACTAATAACACATCATCGAAGGTATAGGCCTGTTTTAGAATTGTAGCCATTAACAACAACTTCCTTTCATCACATTTTAAGAATTATTATAATAGAACTATGCTTATTTCTCTTTAAAGCACTTTAAAAGAAATACTCAGGAGTATACTAAATATGACCTGTTATTTCTTTTCCCACGCCTAAGTAAAATCAGATATTAAAAAAATTTCATATAGGAGCTTTACCAAAAAAATAATTCATATTAAAAAATTAAAGTTTCCAGTAGAAACTCTTAAATCTGTTCAAGATATACGAATTAAATATTTAATACCGTTTCAACAATATCACTTATTTTATTTAAAATAAGCAAGTTTGTCAATTGCAAAAATTTCCACATTACAAAATTAAAACATTGCCTATTTTATAGATTTTACTAAAATAATTAAATTTACAAGTAAATTTTAAACAAATATTATTTAATCTCCAATTTAATTATTGAAATATTGAATTTTTACAAGTAAATACTAATAACTCATAAAAATAAGCTATTTCTTCAAATAATTCTTAATATCAATGATGAATCTTACTTAGTGAAAATTTGTACCATCACTAAGCTTAGATGAATTATCCAGGGACGTAGCTACTCTTTACTCCCACTTTCACAGAGTGCGATGGGAGTATTAGAGTGGGTAGTCATGGGATAAAAAAATATCCCGTAAAATTTAATTTACGAGATATTTTTAAATTGAAATTTATTAAATTAATACATTCCGTCCATTCCCATTCCAGGAGCTCCTCCTGGCATTGGAGCTGGATTCTTTTCAGGGATATCTGCAACTACACCTTCAGTTGTTAAGAAAGTTGAAGCTACAGATGCTGCATTTTGAAGTGCAGATCTTGTAACCTTAGTTGGATCTACAATACCTGCCTTTATCATGTCTACATATTTTTCGCGAAGAGCATCAAAACCAATTCCCTTTTCACTGTTTATAACCTTTTCTATTATAACAGAACCTTCAAGTCCTGCATTTGCTGCTATTTGTCTTACAGGCTCTTCAAGAGATTTTATTATTATATTAATTCCAACTTGAATATCTGGTTCTTCATCAGTAAGCGCTTTAATCTCTGGCAATATATTTAGGTAAGCAGTACCACCGCCTGGTACTATTCCCTCTTCTACAGCTGCTTTTGTTGCTGCAAGAGCATCTTCTATTCTCAATTTTCTCTCTTTAAGTTCAGTTTCAGTAGCTGCTCCTACTTTTACTACAGCAACTCCACCTGCAAGCTTTGCAAGTCTTTCTTTTAATTTTTCTGTATCAAAATCTGAAGTTGAAGCCTCAATTTGAGTTTTTATTTGAGCAATTCTATCTTTGATTTCTTCTTTGCTGCCTTTACCATTAACAATTGTAGTATTTTCTTTTGAAATTTTAACACTTTCAGCTCTTCCAAGTTCTTCTAAAGTCACATCCTTAATATCTTTTCCAAGTTCATCTGATACAACTTCTCCACCAGTTAAAATAGCTATATCCTTAAGCATATCTTTTCTTCTATCACCAAAGCCAGGAGCCTTAACACCCACACATGTAAATGTACCTCTTAATTTATTTACAACAAGTGTTGTAAGAGCTTCTCCTTCAATGTCCTCAGCTATAATTAAGAGTTTCTTTCCCTGCTGAACTATTTGCTCTAATAATGGAAGTATTTCCTGTATGTTTGATATCTTTTTATCTGTTATAAGTAAATATGGATCTTCAAGAGATGCTTCCATTTTTTCTGTATCAGTTACCATATATGCACTTAAATATCCTCTATCAAATTGCATACCTTCAACTATATCTAACTCTGTACCCATAGATTTTGATTCTTCTACAGTGATAACTCCTTCATTACCTACTTTTTCCATAGCATCTGCTATAAGCTTTCCTATGTTCTCATCACTAGCTGAAATTGCTGCAACTCTAGCTATATCTTCTTTTCCATTTATAGGTTTTGAAAGTTCTTTTAGATTTTTGATAGCTTCCTCAACTGCTTTGTTTATACCAGTTCTTATAAGCATTGGATTAGCACCAGCAGTAACATTTTTTAAGCCTTCTCTTATAATTGCCTGTGCTAATAAAGTAGCTGTTGTAGTACCATCTCCTGCTACATCGTTAGTCTTTGTAGCAACTTCCTTTACAAGCTGAGCTCCCATATTTTCATATGGATCTTCTAATTCTATTTCCCTTGCAATACTAACACCATCATTTGTTATAAGTGGTGCACCAAATTTCTTATCTAAAACTACGTTTCTACCCTTTGGTCCAAGTGTTACCTTAACTGTGTTAGCAAGTTTGTCTACACCTGCTTGCATAGATCTTCTGCCTTCTTCACCTAATAAAATACTTTTAGCCATATATAAATCCCTCCAAACAATTTTAACATTAAAATTAGATTTTATTTTAAAACATTAATCTTCAACAATTCCAAGTATATCATCTTGTTTTACAATTAAGTATTCTTCTCCATCAAGTTTAACTTCATTTCCACTATATTTTGAGAAAAATACCTTATCATTAACTTGTAATTCCATTTTAATTTCTTTACCATCTACATATCCACCAGGTCCTACTGCAACAACCTGTGCTATTTCTGGTTTTTCCTTAGCAGATCCCGGCAAAACAATTCCGCTCTTTGTTGTTGCTTCTGCTTCCAATCTTTTAATAACGACTCTGTCTCCAAGTGGTCTAATTTTCATCTTTAAACCCTCCTCAATTTATTAAAAAAATTTATTATTATTTTACCTGTTAGCACTCATCTCGCTTGAGTGCTAATACAATTATTATAATAATTAATACTATTTATATAAGCAAATTCTAAGTTTGGATTAATACGCTCAATTATGGCAGTTAATCTAAATTATCTTCTATTATGTCTTTGTATTGGTTAATTTCTCTTGTTTTCTCAATATTTCTAAAATGTTAACATAAAAATTAACTTTTAAATAATTTTAACAAATATTTTAATAAATATATATTAAAACTACGCATAAACCTATATAATTATAAATATAAATGTAGGCCTATAAAGGAAAATACAATTTTATCACATTGTGATATTTATTGCTTATTTCTTTAAAAATGCCCTATTAGAATAGGAGATACATATGCTTAAGAGAAAGTTTTTAATACTTCAATTAATTATGTCAATATTTATATTTTTAGCTACTATTATGTTTTTTACTAAAATTATTTCAAATTTTAAACCACTTTATTATTACGATGTGGTAAATTTAAATGTAGAACAAGATTCTGGCCTGGATATTGCCACTATAAAGACTAATTATAGTTATGTAATTAATTTCTTGAATGAATCTTCCCCTTCAGATTTCACCCTTCCAACGCTAACTTCATCTACTGATGCTAAAATACATTTTTTTGAAGTACATAAAATTTTTGCATTTATGAATTATTTTTTGTATTTTTCCCTATTATTTATCATCATCTCAATTATTATTACCATAAAAAACAAAACATATTTATATTTAAAAATATCAGGGATAAGTCTAATGGCTTTACCTTTAATTTTAATACCAATTCTCCTAACAAATTTCACAGAGTACTTTGATGATTTTCATAAAATATTATTTAGAAATAATTTTTGGTTATTTGATCCCAAAACCGATCCTATAATCCTAATTCTTCCAGAATCATTCTTTTTACACTGTTTAATTATAATAGTATCATTGTCCGTAATATTTGGATTAATATTATACATACTCTATAGAATTATACATAAAAAGATAAAGTATTCCTATAGTCCTAAATATAGATAATAAAATCTAGAGCTGGCATAAGCCCTTAGCTCTAGATTTTAATTCATTCATCACTATACATATGGGTACTATTCTGTACTAGTATTTTTGTAATTTTTGACGAAGCCTTTGACATATGAATAAAAGCCAGTGTTAAACCTCTGATATTTGAAGATTTTCTACTCTAGTATATTATTTTCTCTTGCGTAATAGAACAAATATTGCTGAGCAAAACCTGATAAATTTCCAAATTTATTTCTTCCAAAATCCCTTATTCTTTTCAATGAGACATCTGGTGCAACATAAAAATGCATCATTGCCCTTTTTACCCATACATCTACCGGAAACGCAGAATACTTCTGCATGGAAAATAACATTATGCAATCTGCTACTTTAGGTCCTACCCCCATAAATTTTTGCAATTCTATGTGGCATTTGTCATCATCACAACTATAGATGTACTGTAAAATATCATTATTTTCATATACTTTTTCGCAAGTATCCTTTATATACTTTGCCCTAAAACCCGTTCCACATTCTTCAAAATCTTCTATAACCTTATGCTGTAAATCTTCTACTCTAGGAAAGGTATAATAAGTTTCACCTTTATATTTTATTTCTTTACCCCATTTTTTACTTATAGCCTTTATTGCTCTCTTTATCATGGGTATTCTGTTATTTGCAGAAATAATAAAGGATAGTAATAACTCAAAGGGATCCTGTCTTAAAATCCTTATACCACTTCCAAAATCTACTGACTTTTTAAGAAGTTGATCTTTACTAAGTTCTGTTTTTATTTCGTCATAGTCTCTATTCAAATCAAAATAGTCCACCCATATATCATTGAATTCTTTTTCTGTAGTATTGTATATTAATAAATCCCTATCTTTCTTCTCAACTTCAATCACTTTACCAAAGGCAACTCCAATAAAAGTACCTTCTTTTGTTTTATTCCACCTGAAACACTGTCCACACTCAAATACGTGATCTAATTCAAAATTTTCTATACCTTTAACTATTACACACTTTTCATTACTTTCAATATCTTTAAAATCCATACTATATCCTCTTTTCAGTAAGTGCTGGAATCTATTACTGTTATAATGATTGGCCATTATAATAGCTTTTAAAGAAGCTCTCAACAGCTAAATTTAGTTTGAAAGCAAACTCACACTAGATAAGTTTTATCTATATTCCTCTATCAATTCTTCAAGAACTTTTCCAGCAGCATACACCATTTTACTACAGCGTTCTTCATTATTTGCAAACTTTTCTTTAAGCTCAATACAGTTTTTTTCTTTAAAAATAGCCTGAAATCTATTGAAGAATTCTGCAGATATCTCTTTTATTTTACCACTTTCATGAGCTCTATCTTCAACAAAAATAATTCCAAGTACAGCTAGAGAGCCTGTTATAGCACCACATACATCACCAATGCCCATTCCCCCTCCAAAGGCTGCCATTGATTTTAATGCCTTCTTATCTAAATTAAGCTCATACCTTTCATTTGCTGCATAAATTATTGTTTCCGCACAATTTAAATTATATTCTTTATCATAGTATTTTTTAACAAAATCAATAAACAAAAATAACACCCTATCTTTCTTATATTTTACTAAGTATACTTTAATATTCCAATGACACTATGTGAAAAGCATTTAAACAAATCCGAAAAATTTTAAGTTCTCTGATTTTCGTAAAGTGTGAGTAAAGTATATCTTAACACCTAGAAAGATTATTAAGCATCAATGCAAAAAACTTCATTGATGCCAATAACTCTATTTAGATTATTTGCTTAAGTCCTCATGAATAGCCTTTGCTGCCTTCTTACCTGCACCCATAGCCAGTATTACAGTAGCTGGGCCTGTTACTACATCTCCACCAGCATAAACTTTAGCTCTTGAAGTACGTCCAGTTTCTTCATCTACTGCTATAAGATTTTTTCTATTTGCTTCAAGACCCTCTGTAGTATTAATAATTAGTGGATCAGCACCTGAGCCAATAGCCATAATTACCATATCCACATCCAAAATGAACTCTGAGTTTTCCACTGGTATTGGTCTTCTTCTTCCTGAAGCATCTGCTTCCCCAAGTTCCATCTTAACGCACTTTATACCACTTACCCATCCATCTGAATCTCCTAATATTTCAATTGGATTTGTCAAAAGATGAAATTTTATTCCCTCTTTTTTCGCAAACTTTACTTCTTCAACTCTTGAAGGAAGTTCTTCCTCTGATCTTCTATATATAAGATGTGATTCTGCTCCAAGCCTTAAAGCTGCTCTCACAGCATCTATAGCTACATTTCCTCCACCTATTACTGCTACTCTTTTTCCTATTACTACAGGTGTTCTATAGTCTTCTCTGTAATCCTTCATAAGATTATTTTTAGTTAAAAACTCATTGGCAGCCACCACACCATTAAAGTTTTCACCAGGTATACTCATGAAATTAGGCACAGCTGCTCCTGTTCCGATAAATACAGCCTGAAAACCCTCTTCATTTAAAAGCTCATCTATAGTTACAGTTCTCCCTACAATGACATTTGTCTCTATTTTAACGCCAAGTCTTTTTAAATTGTCTATTTCATGTTTAACTACAGTTTCCTTTGGAAGCACAAATTCTGGTATACCCCATGCCAAAACACCACCAGCTTCATGAAGGGCTTCAAAGATTGTAACATCATATCCAAGCTTGGCCAGATCTCCTGCACAGGTAATTCCAGCAGGACCACTTCCTATAACCGCTACCTTTTTACCATTGCTCTCAGCTTTTTCACCGAATTCTATACTATTTTCCCTGCACCAATCTGCTACAAATCTTTCAAGGTTTCCTATAGATATTGGCTCTCCTTTAATACCAAGCACGCATCCGCCTTCGCATTGAATTTCTTGCGGACAAACTCTTCCGCACACTGCTGGCAAAGCACTAGTCTCAGAAATTATTCTAGCTGCTTCTTTAAAATCTCTTTCTCTTATAGATTTTATAAAAGCAGGTATTTTATTATTAACAGGGCATTTACCCACACATCTTGGGTTCTTACATTGAAGACATCTGTTAGCCTCATTTACGGCATCTTCTTCATTATATCCTAAACAAACTTCATTAAAATTTTTTATTCTAGCATTTACATCCTGTTCATGGGCAGGTGTTCTTTGTAATTTACTCATGATTTTCCTCCTCTAATCCTATAGTAACTTCATTTTCACTATGATTACAGTTTCCATGCTTCTGTCTATATTTTAATTTAGCTTCGTAGCTGCTATACAAATTTTCTCTTCTTTTAACTTCTTCAAAGTCTACAAGATGTCCATCGAATTCTGGTCCATCCTGGCATGCAAATTTTACATTTCCACCAATAGTAAGTCTACAGCCTCCACACATTCCAATTCCATCCAGCATTAATGTAGTCAAACTAACTATAGTTTTTATATTATACTCTTTAGTAATTACTGAAACCTCTCTCATTAATTCTGTTAGCCCTATTGCAACAACTATGTCATATTTCTTTTCGCCCTGTAGGATACCTTCTAGTGAATTGGAAACAGTACCCTTAATGCCTTCACTTCCATCTTTTGTAAGCACATATACTTTGTTAGCTACAGCTTCTATTCTCTCTTTAAATACTATATCTTTATAAGTATCAAAAGCAATTAAAGCATCACTTTCTACATTATTTTTATATAACCAAGACATTGCTGGATATACCCTTGCAGCAGATAGATCATCTGTTACAAAAAGTATATTCTTATTTTTAAGGTCATTTATGTTTTCACTAAATAAAAGAGATGCCTGTCCTATAGGTCCTACTAAATCTAATATGCTGTCTCCTGCCTTCAAGCCTGCAAGTTGTTCCGTTGATAGCTCTCCATTTTTTCTAAAAACAATAGTTACAGTTTCTTCCTTTACATCATAATCAGCAATTGGAAAAGGATTTCTTTCTCCTTTTTCGTCTATTCTAAGTATTACAAATTGACCTGGTTTTATGGACTTAGCAACTCTTGGTGCTATTATCTTCATAGTATAAATATCATTGACATCTTTATTGGTATCTAATATTTTAAACATCTTATCCTCCATTTTATATAATTAAATAAATTTCTATCAATATACTAATAGATTATTTTCTTAATATAACTTAATTTGTATTATATCAAATAAATATAAAATAAAAAAGGTATTATTCTAAAGAATAATACCTTTTAGGCATGTGAAAATAAATAGTAAGTCAAAGATGCGGCGTATATTTTGAATCCTACAAGGAAACAGGTGACCAGGATAGTGAGCTATCTGAGGGTTCTATTGACGCAGTAAGATTCAAAATAGACTAGCATACTGACTAGCTATTTATTTGAATATGCCATAATCCGATTACTATCTTGCGTAATCAAAGAAACCTTTACCAGATTTTCTTCCAAGCCATCCTGCTCTTACATATTTTCTAAGCAATGAATGAGCTCTGTACTTAGTATCTCCAGTTTCCTTATAAAGAACATCCATTATTGCTAAACATACATCAAGACCAATTAAATCTCCTAATGCCAAAGGTCCCATTGGGTGATTAGCACCAAGCTTCATAGCAGTATCAATATCTTCAGCTGAAGCTATTCCTTCTGCAAAGATACCAACAGCTTCATTTATCATTGGTATTAATATTCTATTTACAACAAAACCAGGAGCTTCTGCAACTTCTACAGGATCTTTTCCAATTGAAACACTTAATTCTTTTATTGCATCAAAAGTTTCCTGTGAAGTAGCCATTCCCTTTATTATTTCAACAAGCTTCATAATTGGAGCTGGATTAAAGAAATGCATACCAATAACCTTATCAGGTCTCTTAGTTGCAGCTGCAACTTCAGTTATTGAAAGTGATGATGTATTTGAAGCTAAAATAGTTTCTGGCTTACAAATACTATCTAATTCTTTAAAAATTTCTTGTTTAATTTTCATATTTTCAACTGCTGCTTCAACTACAAGATCGCAATCAGCTGCCTGATTCAGGTCAACTGTTCCAGTTATTCTTGTAAGTATTTCAGTTTTTGCTTCTTCAGTAAGTTTTCCCTTTGTAACTGATCTTGAAAGATTTTTATCTATTCCCTTTATTCCTCTTTCAACAAATTCATCTTTTATATCTCTAAGAACAACTTCAAATCCTTTTGCTGCAAAAGCTTGAGCAATTCCAGCACCCATTGTTCCAGCACCAAGTACACACACTTTTTTCATGTTATGTAGCCTCCTAAATATAAATTCTTAAACTTAAATAATTATAATCTATATACAAATTATAATTATTTAAGTTTAGTTTATAGTCTTTTAAAATTAAAATTTCCTTTTCAGGGCAGAATTATTCTACACAAATTTATACTATTTTGCGTTAGCTTTTACCTGTGCTATTAATTCTGGAACAACTTTGTTTAAATCTCCAACTATTGCAAGATCTGCTACCTGCATTATTGGTGCATTTTCGTCCTTATTTATAGCTACTATATAGTCACTGTCCTGCATTCCAGCAAGATGCTGAATAGCTCCTGAAATACCACAAGCTATGTACAGCTGTGGTCTTACAGTTTTACCAGTTTGACCAACTTGAACAGATTTGTCAATCCATTCTTTTTCTATAGCTGCTCTTGAAGCTGCAACAGTTCCACCAAGAACGTCTGCTAACTCTTGAAGTTTAGCAACATTTTCCTTGCTGCCAACACCTCTACCACCAGCTACTATAATACTAGCTTCTGCTATATCTTCTACATCTTTAGCTAATTTTACAACTTCCTGTACTTTTGTTCTTATGTCATCTGCAGTTAAATTAACATTAACTCTTTCAATTTTTGAACTATCTTCTTTAGCTGCATCTTTTTCTAATTTAGAAAAAACTCCTGGTCTTATAGTGGCCATTTGTGGTCTGTGATCAGCACACACTATTGTAGCCATTAAGTTTCCACCGAAAGCTGGTCTTGTAGCTAATAAATTCCCATTTTCTGAGTCTATATCAAGTGCTGTACAATCAGCTGTCAAACCAGTTGTAAGTCTAGCTGCTATTCTAGGACCTAAGTCTCTTCCTATGAAAGTAGCACCTATGAATATTACCTCAGGTTTTCTTTCATTTGATAATTCACAAATAACCTTTGCATATGCATCAGTTGAAAAATGTGATAAAAGTTGATTATCAGCTACTATTACTTTATCAGCACCATAAGCTAATAATTCTTTTGCCATTTCATCGGTATTGTATCCAAGTAATACTGCAACTAATTCTGTATTTAATTTGTCTGCCATTTCTCGGCCTTTTCCTAAAAGTTCTAATGAAACTTTTTGAAGTTCTCCGTCTCTTTGTTCAGCAAAGACCCATACGCCGCCTTTGTAATCTGCTATATTCATTCGAAATACCTCCTACATCACTTTAAATATAGTGTTTTTCTTTTAATTTTGAAACTACATAACTAACTGCTTCTTTAACTGGTTTATTAACAATTTCTCCTTGACCCTTAGTTTCCTTAGTTGCTGATTTTTTAACCTTTGTAGGTGATCCTTTAAGTCCAAGAAGTTCTCTATCTACATCTATATCGTCTGCACTCCATATTGTTATGTCTTTGTCAAATAATCCAAATACATTCTTAATATCCATATATCTTGGTTCATTAAGTTCTTTTATAGCAGTAAGTAATACTGGTGTATTAACTTTAACTATTTCATAACCATCTTCCCAAGCTTTTCTTACTGTTAATTCTTTATCTCCAGTTACGTCAACTTTTTCTACATAAGTAATCTGTGGAATTTGAAGATGCTCAGCTATTTCTGGTCCAACCTGTGCAGTATCTCCATCAATAGCCTGTCTTCCAGCAAATACTATGTCATAATCAAGTTTTCTAAGTGCTCCTGCAAGTGCATTTGATGTAGCTAATGTATCAGCTCCTGCAAAGGCTCTATCAGATATAAGTATTGCTTCATCTGCTCCCATAGCCATAGCTTCTCTTAATGCTGTTTGTGCCTGTGGTGGTCCCATACTCAATACAGTAACTTTGGCACCTGTATTTTCTTTTATTACTAATGCTTCTTCTAATGCATTTTTATCATCTGGATTTATTATTGATGGAACTCCTTCTCTTATAAGTGTTCCTGTCTTAGGATCTATTTTAACTTCAGTTGTATCTGGAACTTGTTTTAAACAAACAACTATATTCATAGTCTATAACCCTCCTTATTATCTAAAAACGCTTCCTGAAATAACTAATTGTTGAACTTGTGAAGTTCCCTCATATATTTCAGTTATCTTAGCATCTCTCATCATTCTTTCTACAGGATAATCTTTAGTATATCCGTATCCACCAAATAATTGAACTGCTTTAGTTGTTACATCCATTGCTACATTTGCAGCATGAAGCTTTGCTCTAGCAGCCTCAACAGTATATGGAAGTCCTTGATCTTTTGTCCAAGCAGCTTTGTAAACTAAAAGCTTAGCTGTTTCTATAGCAACTTCCATATCAGCCATCATCCAAGCAAGTCCTTGGAATTTAAATAATTCTCTTCCAAATTGCTTTCTTTCTTTCATGTATTCCTTTGCTTCATTGAAAGCACCTTCTGCTATACCAAGAGCTTGAGCAGCTATACCAATTCTTCCTCCATCAAGAGTTTTCATTGCTACGCCGAAGCCTTTTCCTTCTTTACCAATCATGTTTTCTTTTGGTACTATCATATCTTCAAATATAAGTTCTGTTGTAGATGAAGCTCTTATTCCAAGTTTATCTTCAATCTTACCAATTGAGAAACCTTTATAGCCTTTTTCAATTATAAATGCTGATATTCCTTTTGTTCCCTTACTTCTATCAGTCATTGCAAATATAACAAAGATATCTGCTACTCCACCATTTGTTATGAATATTTTTGAACCATTAATTGTATAATTATCACCATCAAGTACGGCTACAGTTTGTTGACCAGCAGCATCTGTTCCAGCATTTGGCTCAGTTAAACCAAAAGCACCTATCTTTTCACCCTTTGCAAGTGGTATTAAATATTTTTCTTTTTGTTCTGGTGTTCCAAATTGATTGATTAATGAAGCACAAAGTGAAGTATGCGCTGAAAGTATAACTCCAGTAGTACCACATACTTTAGATAATTCTTCTACAGCTATTATGTATGATAATGTATCTCCACCAGCACCACCATATTCTTTAGCGAAAGGTATACCCATCATACCATATTTAGCCATTTTCTTTACATTTTCCATAGGAAATCTTTCTGTTTCATCAATTTCTGCTGCTATTGGCTTAACATCAGTTTCAGCAAATTCTCTTACCATCTGTCTTACTAATTCCTGTTCTTTAGTCAATGAAAAATTCATGTAACTTACCTCCTTATTTGTTCTTAAAATTACCTGTTAAATATTTTTTATCATTCAAAAATGTATTCATACCTTCTTTTTGATCTTCAGTAGAGAAAGTTGCTCCAAAAACTTCTGATTCAAAAGAAAGTGCTGTATCTATATCAGTTTGAAGTCCTTTGTTTATAGCTACTTTGCTAAGTTTAACAGCTATTGGTGCATTATTCGCAATAGTATTAGCCAGGGTCTTTGCTTCTTCCAATAATGCTTCTGGCTCAACAACTTTATTTACTAATCCTAATCTGTATGCTTCATCTGCATTAATTATTTTTCCTGTAAATATAAGTTCTTTAGCAGCTCCTACTCCTATTACTCTTGAAAGTCTCTGAGTTCCACCAAAACCTGGTGTTATTCCAAGGCTTACTTCTGGTTGACCAAATTTAGCCTTAGTTGAAGCTAATCTTATATCAGCAGACAAAGCAAGTTCATTGCCTCCACCCAGTGTAAAACCATTAAGTGCTGCTATTACAGGCTTTTCAAGGTTTTCCAATCTTCTGAATACTTTATTACCTAGTATTCCAAATTTTCTACCTTCTATTACATTCTTGTCTTTCATTTCTGATATATCTGCTCCAGCTACGAAGGACTTTCCTGCTCCAGTTAGTACTACAGCTAAAACTTCATCGTCTTTTTCAATTTCATCAATTACATAATCAAGCTCAGTTAATGTTTCGCTATTTAAAGCATTAAGAGCTTTTGGTCTATTAATTGTAACTAAGGCAATTTTTCCTTCTTTTTCAAGGATAATATTTTTTAATTCCATGCCTAATCCTCCCACAATTTTAATTCATTGTTAATATTCTAACAATGAAGATTAAAAACATACTATTTGTCGCTTCAAGTTTTATTATATACTGAAATTAATTAGTTTTCAATAAAAATTAAATAATAAAAAATTATTTATTGTCTGCTATCATTTACAAGAATTAAGGCCTTAAAATTGGAATTTTGTTACGTTACTTTTGCGCCACTACAAAAAAAATACAATAGTTTTAAAAATTTATTCTTAAAACTATTGCTCTCATATAAAACCATCCAATTACTATAACATGCCTTAATTAAATAATTTTTTAACATATTTTTAAAGTTTACTATTGACTTTAGTGACATACTCCCACCACCTGAGCTGCGCTTAGAGGTAAGAGCTTCTTGGTATATACCAACACCAACTAACATCAGTATAATTACTAAGCTAACCCCGCTTGCCCAACGGTTTTTCATTTAGTATATTTATTGCAGCATTTTTATCTCTGCCATGAGTTATATCACAATTCTCCGTTCATTAAACAAGTCAATGTAAGTAAACTTTCACTAAGATGTACATTTTCTATCATAACATCATTAGAAGCTATTAAATCTACTGGTGCAAAGTTCCAAATTCCTTTAACACCGTTTTTCACTAAAATATCACATACACTTTGTGCATTTTTGGGAGGCACTGAAATAGTAGCTATGTCTATAGGATTTTTTTGTAAAAAAGACTCCAAGTAATCAATATCCTGTATTTCCACATCCCTTATCTTAAGCCCAAATAATTTTGGATTTATATCAAATATTGCATTCAGTTCAAATCCCATTTTTTGAAAATTTAGATAATTAGCTATAGCTTGACCGATATTCCCAGCTCCTACTATTATAGTTTTATATTCTTTTGTAATTCCAAGTATCTTACAAATCTGATAATGCAAATCTTTCACGTTATATCCATAACCTTGTTGTCCAAAATCACCAAAGCAATTTAAATCCTGTCTTATTTGAGAAGCAGTAAAACCTATTTTCTCACTTAATTCTTTCGATGAAATTCTATCTACTTCATTATTAACTAGTTCATTTAAATATCTATGATACTTAGGTAGTCTTTTTATTACTGCCATAGATATATTTTTTTTCTTATCCAACTGCTGCACCCCTTACATCTCAAATATATACTTATTCTATTTTACCACATATCAATAATTTTACACTTATTTTTTAATAAAAAATAAACATAACTCTGTGAAATTTAAATTATACTACAAATTTTCACATTAAAATAGTAAAATATATAATTATACTTAAATATATAAGGCTGGTGTTAATTATGATAGTTTTGAGTACAAGAAATATAACTAAAAGTTATGGTATAGATGTAATTTTAGAGGATGTAAGCTTTACTATAAATGAAAGTGAAAAAGTGGGCCTTATTGGCGCAAATGGTGCTGGAAAATCTACTTTGCTTAAGATTTTAACAAACCAACTGGAACAAGATGGTGGAGAATTATTTATAGAAAAGAATAAAAAATTGGGCTATCTTTCTCAACATTTATCCCTACATGATTCCTCTACAATATTTGAAGAGCTTTTATCAGTTTTTAAGGAATTATTAGACATGGAAAAAAAATTAAGTGAACTGGAAATTAAGATGAATGAGCCCTATAATGCTGAAAATGAGGAATACCATAGTAAAGTAATTAAAGATTATACCACTTTAACAGAACTATATGATACTAAGGGTGGTTATACCTATAAAGGCGAAATAAACAGAGTTTTAAAGGGTCTAAGTTTTTCAGAAAATGATTATAATAAACCTATAAATCTTTTGAGTGGAGGCCAAAAAACTAGAACGGCTCTCTGTAAACTTCTACTTACAAAACCAGATATTCTGCTCTTAGATGAGCCTACAAACCATCTTGATTTAGAAGCTATTGAATGGCTTGAACAATATCTTATTGCCTACAAAGGTACTGTTATTTTAATATCGCATGATAGATATTTTTTAGATGCCATTACAGAAAAGACTTTAGAAATGATAGCAGGACACATAAATGTGTACACCGGTAATTACACTGAGGCTTTAGAACTAAAAAAGAAAAATTATGAAGTTCAATTAAAAGCTTATAAATTGCAGCAAGCTGAAATAAAAAGGCAGGAAGAAGTAATTGAAAAGTATCGTTCCTTTAATAGAGAAAAAAGTATAAAGGCTGCTGAAAGCAGACAAAAAGCTCTAGACAAAATTGATCGAATAAAAGCCCCGGACAAAGATGGTAAAGCCTCACGAATACAATTTGAAACTTTAATTAAGAGTGGTAACGATGTGCTGCATATTGAGGATCTAGCTAAAAGTTTTAGTGAAAAAAAACTCTTCGAATCCTTGAATTTAGATATGAAACGTGGAGAAAAAACGGCTCTTATCGGTGAAAATGGCAGAGGCAAGACTACACTTTTCAATATATTGCTAGATAATATTAAAAGTGACCAAGGCATAAAAGTTTTAGGGAAAAATGTATTTATAGGTTATTATGATCAAGAGCAATCAAATTTAAATGATGAAAAAACTATTATTGATGAAGTATGGGATGATTTTCCCAATATGACTACCACAGAAGTTAGAAATGCACTAGCTGCCTTTCTATTTGTAGGTGACGACGTTTTTAAAAAAATAGGTAATTTAAGTGGAGGTGAAAAATGTAGAATTAACCTTCTTAAATTGATGTTATCCAAAAGTAATTTTCTCCTTTTGGATGAACCTACAAATCACCTGGATATAGTGTCCCGTGAAGCTTTAGAAGAAGCTCTTTTAGGCTATGATGGCACCGTACTTGTGATTTCCCATGACAGATATTTTTTGAACAAAGTTGTGTCTAAAATATATGAGCTTCAAATCCATGGAGCAAAAGAATATTTAGGAAATTATACCTATTACATAGAAAAAAAGAAGAATCCTACTAGATTTGAAGAAGAAGAAAAAATTTCAGGTAAAACAAAAACTCAAATAAATCTTGAGAAAAAGAAAAAAAGAGATGAGGAAAAATTACTCAAAGCAGAAAAACAAAAAATTAAAGACATTGAAGCTTCTATTTTAGAGGCTGAAACTTCAATAGAAGAACTTCAGAGTAGTTTATGTCTTGAAGAAATATATTCCGATTCAGAAAAAATGAAGGAAATAAATAACAAAATTATTAGTTTCCAAAAAAATCTAGAAAAACTCTATGAACAATGGGATGATATCACATAGTATTTATAATTAAAATTAGTGAAGTGCCAGATAACAGAGTTCTGGGCATCAGGCGTAGTTTTTGTTTATGACCTCTGATGCTTATTAACAGATTTCTAAGTATCGGTATCTATGATACTTAGAAATCGTTATCCTAGGGAGGTGGCCACTCTTTACTGCCACTTTGAAAAAAGCAGAGAAGTAAAAGCTTGGGAAGCTTAGTTAAATTTCAAAATATTCTTTTAGTCTCTTTACATTATTTCTACTTATAGGTATTTCAGATTTTTGTTCATCATCCATAACTAATTTATAGGTACCATTAAACCATGAATAGAATTCTTTTACATTATCCATATTTACAATATAGCTTCTATGGCATCTAAAAAAATTAGTCTTATCTTCTATCTGACATAAATTATATCCAACCATATACCTATCATTTTTGACTTTTACATATGTCTTATCATCTTCTATATAACAATAATAAATATCTTTTAAATCTACCAATATTATTTTTCCTTTTCTCTCACAAGGTATCTTTTTAACTATTTTTTTATCTTTATCCATTTTGTCTATTATCTTGTTTAGCATATTAGGTATTTTTTCAGTTTCCATTTTTGTTTTATTCCACTTATCTGTAAGCCTATTTAAAGTAATATTTATTCTCTTATCAACAAAGGGCTTAAGCACGTAATCAAGAGCATACATCTCAAAAGCTTTTACCGCATATTCTTCATAGGCAGTAACAAATATTATATCAATATAAGCATTGAATTCCTTTACATTTTGAGCTACTTCAATTCCACTTTTTATTGGCATATTTATATCTAAAAAAACAGCATTGGGCTTTTCTTTTTTTATAATTTCTATGCCCATCTTACCATCATAAGCAATTCCAACGACATCTATAGCTTTATTTTTTGATATTATATAATTTAATTCTTCAGCAGCAGGTATTTCATCCTCTATAATTACACATTTAATTTTATCCATTTACTGACAAAACCTCCTCTATTGGTATAAGAAAACTAATTTTAGTTCCTTTATTAAAAGATGTTTTTATACTCAATCCATAATCTTCACCATATAGCAATTTCAATCTTTCATTTACATTTTTAAGCCCTATTCCAGGCCAATTGAGTAATACTTCCTTTAGTCTATCTTCACTCATTCCCACACCTGTATCTCTTACATAAAATCTCATTTCACCATTTTCCAAAAATACCTTTAAATATACACTTCCTCCTTCTGGCTTAGGCAATATTCCATGCTTCACTGCATTCTCTACAATAGGCTGAAGTATAAATGAAGGCATTTTCATATTCATTATTGATTCTGGTATGTCAATAATAAGTTTTAATCTATTTCCAAACCTAGCTTCTTCAATAGAAAAATAAGATTGAACAAACTCCACTTCCTCCCTTAAAGTTACAAAATCCTCTTGTCTTTTTAATGTTTTTCTAAAATAATTAGATAAATCTATTATAAGTTCTTTGGCCTTTAAAGGGTTTGTCCTGCAAAATGATGCTATAGTATTCAATGCATTAAATAAGAAATGAGGTTCTATTTGAGCTCTTAAGACTCTAAATTTTGCCGTAGATGCTTCTTCTGCCAATTTATTTAATTTATATAATTCTATTTGATTTGATAGAAGATCACTAAGTTCCTCTGCAAATTGTATAAAATAAGTAGTGATATTCTTTTTAGACTTTAACCCAAGTCCCAGGACTCCTTCAAATCCCGAATCTGATACATTAAATGGAGTACATATAAAAAACATGTTAACCATTTTTATCACTTTGCGATGTGGAGATTTATAATATTCATTAAAAAAATTTTTTATATTTTTTTCATCTATATCTTCACCACGGCAAGTTAAAAATTCATCTTTATTGCCTATAAATATTCCATCTATATTTGTCATTTCATATATTATTTTAGAAATATTTTTTCCGGTTTCAATATTAAGTCCATCTTTTCTCATATATTCTAAAGTTTTCTGAGCTATATTTAAAGCTTTTTGAGCTTCTATTGCTCCAATTCTATCACATTCTTCTTTAGCATTTTTTATTATACTTATAAAAATAATTGTACCTAAAGAATTTATAATTATCATAGGTACAGCTATAATTTTAACTAGCTGCAGTGCCATTGAAAAAGGTCTAGAAAATATTAAAATTACAATCATTTGAACGCATTCCGCAATTACTGCTGCTGCACAAGCATATTTTATATTTAAATTGGTATTTTTTAGTTTCTTTCCTACAATTCCACTTACAATTCCCTCCATCACAGTAGCAATTCCACAGGCCAATGCCGTAAAGCCGCCTAAAAAATATCTATGTGTTCCTGAAATAAATCCAACTATACTTCCGACTACAGGTCCATAGATATATCCAGATACTATTGAAGCTATTGGCCTTGTATTAGCTATTGCATCGTACATGCCTAAATATCCTGTGGATATATTAGTTTTATTTATTGCATAAGGGCCTACATCTATTCCTGTATAATTACCGATGACTCCTAAAATGCTAAAAAATATAACTATTAAAATTTTATTCTTAATTTTAAAATTATTCCTAGTTAGTCTTTTTAAAACTTTTGATTGATTGTAAATGTATGCAAACAACACAATAAGTGCCATGTTCTCAAGCAATTGAATATATATCAAATTATCAACTCCTTAAAACTATACATAATAATATGCAGCGTTTCACAAAAAAATTTTCTCAATAACTAAATTATATAACAAAATTTAATATATTGTTAACATTATTTTTAATGTCAATTAGATGTGAATTTCGACTATTCATCATGCTTTTTTATCACTTTGGCAGATTTAAGTATGAAAACTCATTAATTCAACTTATAATTATTTTGTAAACGTTTTAAGGATTAACTCATAATTTAATTATCATTTAATTTTAAGAGGAGGTTTTTATATGAATTCTATAGTACTTGTAATCATAGGAGCTTTAGTATTAGCTCTTGGCTACAGATTTTACGGATGCTGGATAGCAGCAAAAGTTTTAGTTCTAGATGGTAATAGAGAAGTCCCCGCTAAAAAATTTGAAGATGGACATGACTATTTACCTACAAACAAATGGGTACTTCTAGGTCAGCATTTTGCTGCAATCGCTGGAGCAGGACCGCTTATAGGACCTGTTTTAGCTGCTCAATTTGGATATCTTCCAGGTACACTTTGGATTTTAATTGGTGGTGTACTAGCTGGTGGTGTACATGACATGGTTATACTATTTGCTTCTGTTAGACAAGATGGTCAGACCATTGCAGAAATTGCCAGAAAAAATTTAGGCGGAAGAATGGGATTAATTACTTCAGTTTCAGTTATATTTATATTGATAATAACTATGGCTGGACTTGGACTCCCAATAGTAAATTCTCTTGCCAGCAGTCCTTGGGGAAGTTTTACTGTAGGTTTTACTATTCCCGCATCAATATTCATAGGTATTTATCTTAAATTTATACGACCTGGTAAAATCGGAGAAGCTACTATAATAGGTATGGCACTTATAATGTTAGGAGTCATTCTTGGACCAACTATACAGCATTCAGCCATCGCCCCATTTTTTACTTTTAATGTAAAACAGATATCACTTATACTGGCTATATACGGTTTTTGTGGAGCTGTTCTTCCTTGTTTGGCTATTATTATTGCCAAGAGGCTATTTGAGTACTTATATGAAAGTTGGAGTTATGTTAATGCTTGTACTTGGAATTATATTTATCAGACCAACAATTCAAATGCCTGCTATGACACAATTTGTAAATGGCGGCGGACCTATAGTTCCAGGTAAAGTATTTCCATTTATATTTATAACCATAGCCTGTGGTGCATTGTCTGGCTTTCATTCACTGATAAGTACAGGTACTTCACCTAAACTTATTTCAAATGAAAAACATATACTTGCTGTTGGATATGGTTCTATGGTTATAGAATCTTTTATAGCATTGATAGCATTAATAGCCGCAACCTGTCTCCCAACGGCTGATTATTTTGCAATAAATTCTGCCCCAGCTTTATTTGCAAAACTTGGCATGGTACCAAGGGAACTTCCTATGTTATCACAGCTTGTTGGAGAAAACTTAGCAGGAAGACCCGGTGGATCAGTATCCCTTGCAGTAGGTATGTCCTATGTATTTTATAAAATTCCAGGTTTAAGTTCATTGATGTCCTACTGGTATCACTTCTGTATAATGTTTGAAGCATTATTTATACTTACAACTATAGATTCAGGTACAAGAATAGGTAGATATCTATTTCAGGATTTATTCGGAAAACTTTATAAACCTTTTAAGAGACAGGATTCTTGGCCTAATATAATATTCTTCAGTCTACTTATGACTTTCTGTTGGGGATATTTATTGTATACAGGAAATATATCTACCATATGGCCACTATTTGGTGTAGCAAATCAGAGTTTGGCAGCTATAACTTTTGCTATAGGTACTTCAGTGCTTATAAGAATGGGAAAGAAAAAATATATACCCATTACAATATTACCTATGATACTTATAAGTGTAGCTACTTTAACAGCATCAATTGAAAATATAACTGGTAATTATATACCAAATCATAAAACTACACTCACAGTATTATCATTAATACTTATAGTTATACTGGTGGTTATACTTTATGAAAGTATTAAACACTGGATTTCCGATTTAAAATCTGGAAATTTTAATAGACCAAAAGAAAACACTGAAAATGCTATTAAAAGCTTTGATTAAGTAAAAACAAAAGATTAAAGATATCGAAAACACTATGGAATCCAATTGGAATCACTTGAATTTCATAGTGTTTCTTTTACAATTATCAATGAATCTTACTCAGTGGGAATTTGTACTCCCACTGAGTTTAGATGAAAATTTATTTATTCTAAAGCAGTCTATTAGCCAACATCTTCTTTTTTAGAATCCAAGAATAACACTTCTTCACCAACCACTTCTGTTACATACTTTTTATTTCCTTCTTTTGTCTCATAACTCCTTATTTGAAGCCTTCCGCTAATGCTAATAAGTCTTCCCTTTTTCATGTAGTTGCACACCAATTCAGCGGTTTTGCCCCAAACTACTACTGGTACAAAGTCCGCTTCTCTTTCTCCCTTTGCGTTTACGAAATTTCTATTTACTGCTATAGTAAAATTACTTAGTTCCCTACCATTTGATTCAATGTGTTTTAATTCTGGATCCTTTACTAATCTGCCTACTAATAAAACTTTATTCACGCTTTTCCCTCCACAATATTTAAATTAGACATCTTCAAGAAAATATACTAGTTTATTTCTTTAAGATGCCTTAATATCTACATTATGGACACATTTTTAATTCATATACAATTAATCCAATATTTTTATTACATATTTCTTAAAATATGCTTTTAAATCCTTTGCCTTGAACTTCTGAGGTATCTAGGATTGATATGAATGCCATTGGATCTATCTTGTTTACTATATGCTTTAACTTTGGAACTTGAGTCAATGAAACTACGCAATATATCACTTTAATCTTATGTTTAGTATAATATCCCTCTGCATAAAAAAGAGTAGCGGATCTATTAAGATCTATTTTAATCCTTTCATTTATTTCTTCTTCCTTTTCTGTTATGATAAAGAGAAGTTTTTTTCTATTAAAGCCTTTAATAACCTTATCTACTGTATAAGAAGCTATATACATAGACATTAACGTATAAAGTCCCTTTTCTAATCCAAAAAATGCAGAACCTACAAATATTATTACTAAATTTATGGCAAAATTTATTTTTCCCACATCATAATCGTATTTTTTTCTCATAATTACAGAAATTATGTCTGCACCTGCCAGTGAGCCATGATTACTGAATATTATTCCCATAGCTGCTCCCTGCAGAACTCCTCCATATATACCTGACAATAAAATATCCTTTAAATGAAAATAATAAGACACATTCTTAGTTATTATTAAAAAAATAGATTGTGCTACAGTACCAAATATAGTAAATACAGTAAATTGCTTATCAACTTCCTTTATACTCAATATAAATAGGGGAATATTTAACAATATTATAAAATATCCTGCAGGAATTCCGCTAAGATATTGTATGATAAGCGAAATACCGCCTACACCACCACTTAAGAGTTTAAATGGTATAAAAAACATATTTACTGCTATTGCAGAAATAAAGCTACCTAGTAATATTAAAGCTAACCTTTTAATTGTCATAAGCTGGCTTCTTTCCAAAATCTCTTCCTCCATTTCTTTAAATAAAAATAATTAACCCATCTATCCTATATAACACTGCAACATAAAAATGCTTTCCTTTAAACACTATTGTTAAATTTTTTATATAAAATAAATCTTATGCTTTAAGCTATTATCTATTTTGAAGTTTTATGTTATCTTTCACCTAATTTTAAATTTGGTACCGCATTAAAATCCAAAGGGGAAATAGCCCCTTTAATGTATTCAAAATATGCTGCACTTCCTATCATAGCAGCATTGTCTGTACATAATACTAGTTCTGGGAACAATACCTGAATATCCTTCCTTTTTCCCGCCTCTATCATAGCTTTTCTAAGAGCAGAATTTGATGCTACTCCTCCGGCAATGGCAATCTTATCCACCTTTTTTATAGAACAGGCTTTCATTGCATTTGCAACTAAAAAATCTACTACTGCCTTTTGAAAGGATGCCGCTACATCAGCTCTATTTATTTCTTCCTTTTTCATTTCCATCTTATTCAAATAATTAAGCACAGCTGATTTTAAACCACTAAAGGAAAAATCTAGAGACTCCTCATGGAAATTTGCTCTTGGAAATTTAATTGCATTTTCATTTCCCGATTTAGAAAGTTTATCTATTTTAGGCCCGCCAGGATATCCAAGTCCTATAGCTCTTGCAACTTTATCATAGGCCTCTCCAGCAGCATCATCTCTTGTTTGGCCCATTACTTCAAATTTACCGTAATCCTTCATATACACTATAAAAGTGTGTCCACCAGATACTACTAAGCAGACAAAAGGAGGTTTTAAATCTTTATACTGAATAAAATTTGCACTTATATGACCTTCTATATGGTTTACTCCAATAAGTGGTTTACCCAATGAATAGGCAAGTCCTTTTGCATATTGCACTCCTACCAAAAGTGCGCCAACTAGTCCTGGTCCATAGGTAACCCCTATAGCATCTATATCCTTGAAAGAAACTTCTGCTTCTTTTAAAGCTTTATCTACCACCTGACTAATTACCTCAATGTGTTTTCGTGATGCAACCTCTGGCACAACTCCTCCAAATTTAGTATGTACAGCTATTTGTGATGAAATTATATTTGATAATACTTTTCTTCCGTTCACTACTACAGCTGCTGAAGTTTCATCGCAGCTGCTCTCTATGGCAAGTATTGTTATATCCTTATCCATTTTATTAACCTCTCCTAAATATATTTATTTGTCTGATTACTCCACACTGAATACTATTATACTTATTAAAATTTCTTTTTAGAAAAATTACTTATTCACAAAAGCACATAATTAATGATAAAAAAGCACTTGAGTATATCTGCTAAAGCCAAAAGAAAATATCTTAAATTTAACATATCTGCTTATCTATGATATTCTCTATTCTTCTTAATTTATCATCACTTATAAAAATTTCTTTTTTCTTATTTATAAAATCAATTAATTTATCTGACTTAATTACAGGTGTAGAATGTACCTGAACTTTTAAATTTGTATTTTTATTAGAGCTAAAGGTAACAATGGAATAAACTGGTGTATTTATAAAGTCAGAATGTCTTAAAATATTTTTTACTGCATTTGCATGACCTGCAGATTGTTTACAAGGATTATAAAATTTTTTTTCATAGTTCTTTCCTCCCTGTACACCCTTTATCTGAGTCCACTCTCTATCTTCCTCTTTACCCATAATTACACCCTTCATATTCTTTGTTTCAATACAAAATATTCCATAAGGTGATAAAACCAAATGATCTATCTGAGCGCCTCTTTCTTTTCCCCCAATTACAATATCATTGTATACTAGATATCTGTTATTTAAGCTATCCAATAATTTTGCTATTTCTTTTTCTCCTTGAATTCCAGCTTTATATATTTTTCTCTTTTTTGAAAAATGAATAATTACTGCAAAAGCTACTAAGATTATTACGAAAGATGTATATATATTTCTAAAAAAAGCATAGACAGGTATAGCTGCTATACACATCAGTATACCAATAAATTCTACAAACCAACTATTATTATTTTTTCTATTTAAAGATTTCTCCTTATTTTTTATTATTGCCACAAATATTCCCCCCAGTAAAAATTTTAAATCATCCAAAGACATACTCCTATTATTTACATCTTTATGAAATCAGGAAAAACAAAATTTATATTGTTTTTATTTACTCTGCATTTATAAAACTAACTAGGCACTAATCATCGGACAAATAAGATTATAACCCACCCTAAAAATTTTTTCACCTATAAAATATGCATTGTAATAAATTATTTCCAATTGATCCCCCACTAGCCTATGTAATAATCTCCTACACTCTTTGAAATGGATTTACACAAAATTAAAAATTTAATTTTTATACCTCGAACATATATTCTTATAAGCACACACTTATGTTATAATATTTAATATAATTTAAATTTATCCCATGACTAGCCCATATAGCACCTTTAAAAGGTTGAAATAACATGGACATGTCCCTGGATAATTCATCTAAACTCAGTGGTAATACAAACTCCAACTGAATAAGATTCATTGGATAAATAAATACAAGTAAGGAGCAGCTAATGGACAATTGTTATGCTAAGGTTATAGTGAAGGGATCTCCTATTTCAAAATCTAATTTTAAATTATTTAATATACAAGGTAGAGCTATTTTGCCCTTCAATTCTGGTAAATATCATGATAGATATGCCTTATATGAAGAAGAAATAGCCTATGCAGCAAGATCACAAAATCCAAATATTACATTATCAGAAGCTTTAATTGCAGTTTTGAAGGTTTATTATAAAAGCAAAAAAAGACATCCTGATACAAACAACATAACTAAAAGCATATTTGATGGAATTGAAAAAAGTGGACTTATAGTAAATGATGCTCAGGTAAGAAGAATTATAATTGAAGAATTTTATGATACCGAAAAACCAAGATTTGAGCTGGAACTATTTGGAGAAAGTAATTATTCTATAACTTATGATGTACTAAAGAAGGAGGTACCTGATGCTCCAACTAATTATTCTCCTCCCCCTAATAGGAAAAACGGTATAAAGCCCACCATAAATAAAAAAATATCTTCTGGAAAAACTATATGTGCCATATGCAATAAAGAAATAAAATCCTGTGATGCTATTTCTGCAAATAAGGGTAAAATAATGATATGTAAGTCCTGTTTTAAAAAATTATTCTAGAAGGAGTAGATATATGACTAACAGAGAAACCTTTATAAATCGTATTAAGTCCCTGGAGGATGAAGAAAAAAATTGCAAAAAAAACTATAATATTATTGGTACTATAAGGCTGGTAGCCTTTGTTGTGACTTTAATATATATATACCTGCTTATAAGAAGAATAAGTATATATACTTCAATAGGAACTCTTTTTTCTTTGACACTTTTTGTATTCCTAATAAAACAGCATAGTAATATATCCTATCGTCTAAATAAAATAAAAAATCTTATAACAATTAACAAAAAATATATTAAAAGAATAGATGGCAATTGGTCAGATTTTCAGGATTTAGGTCAGGATGGCATAGATTTAAATCATCCTTATTCGGCAGATTTAGATATATTTGGTAAAAATTCATTATTTCAATTGATAAATACTACAAATACTTTTTTTGGTAGAAAAAAATTGATAGATTTACTTAAAAGTAAAGGAAAAAGTATAGATAATATAGTTAATCGTCAAAATGCTGTTGAAGAACTATCTCAAAAGATTAAATTTTGTGAAGATCTTGAATCTGCAGGTAATTTTGATAAAAAAAATATGAAAGATCCCTCTGCACTTTTAAATTATTCAGAAGATGTAAATGCATTATTTGAAAAATCACCCATTAATACTATAGTATATTTTTTGCCTGTTTTTTCTATATTATTTTGTGCTGTAACTATTATATTTAAGATAAACTATCTATATTATTTTATACCCTTTATTTTTGTAATCCATGCTGCCATTAATTTTATCAGTTATAGAAATATACCTTTAATTTTAGATTCTGTGGAAGGCTTTAATGATGATTTACAATCCTATGTTAATGCTTTTAAACTTATTGAAGGTGAAAATTTTCAAGATGAATATTTAAGAGAATTAAAAAATAATCTGTTTTTTGAAGGTAAATCCTCTTCAAAGGTTATGGGAGAATTAACTACAATTATTAATAATATAAACTTAAAACACAATTTTTTAATTTATTTTTTTCTTAATCTATTAATATTTTGGGATTTCAGATGCTTATTTTCTCTCCAAAACTGGAAATCCAAGTATGGTAAATTAATAAGGAAATATATAAATGCTCTTGGAGATTTTGAGGTTATCTCAAGTCTATCCGTATTAACTCATATGGATACAGAATACAGCTTTCCTACTTTTACAACAGAAAATCTAGTACTAAAGGCTGAAAGCTTAGGCCATCCTTTAATTAATAACGGCTCCCGTGTTAGCAATAATTTTAATATGATAGACAATATATTAATTGTTACCGGTTCAAATATGTCTGGTAAAACCACTTTTCTTAGGACTGTAGGAATCAATCTTGTTTTAGCCTATGCCGGAGCACCTATTTGCGGAAAATCTATGAAATGCTCTCTTATGGATATTTTCACTTCTATGCGAATAAATGATAATTTAATGGAAGGAGCCTCTACTTTTTACGTAGAGCTTATGCGTATAAAACAAATCATTGATAATCTATTAATGAAGGAACCTATGATTTTTCTCATAGATGAGATATTCAGAGGTACTAATTCAAGAGATAGGATTATTGGAGCAAAAAGTGTATTGAAAAATCTTGATAAACCATGGCTGTGCGGCCTAATATCAACTCATGATTTTGAATTATGTGATTTAGAATACAGCAATGAGAAGAAAATAGTAAATTATCATTTTTCAGAAAGCTATACAGAAAATAAAATACATTTTGATTATAAACTTAGAGAAGGCCGCTGTGACAGTACCAATGCAAAATATCTTATGAAAATGGTTGGCATTGAAATAGAAGATTAAATAAAGATTTGAAAATTATGAATGCAGTCTTTCGATATATAGATGTTCTATAATGTCAAAAGACTGCATTCATAGTTAGAGTACATTTTGAAATTTGGAAATCTGCTAATGTTAGTATAACTGCGTAAGAAATAATATTTTATTGTGCTAATATTTCAATTTTACTTCCTAAAGAAACCTCTTTTATTTCTTTATCTTCTAAATATAGTGTTCCCTCTAATGCTGCCTTTGTACTTCCATCGAATTTTAAACAAATATGACCTAAATCTTTTAAATTTTTATTTACTACATCACCAACTGCAGTTATTTTATAATTTGTTCCATCTATCTTTAGTGTATATCCTGCCTTAATTTCTTCCTTCAAATCATTTACATCATGAAGTACACAATAGTCAGCCAATTCATCTGGTGCATTTTCCTTAAATAATATCATCATTTTTTCAGGATAAAAACCTTCTACTAAAGGTCCAATACTTGTTACTTCTGTATTATATATCAAGCTCATTTTATTACTCCTCCCATGCATATAATTGAAATTATTCTTTGAAAACATTTACTTTACAATTATTATAAACTTTTTCAATAATATATTCTACATTATTAAATTAAATTCAAACTTATTTAACATAAAGGCCAAAGCTTGCAAGCCATGCTATAAGTACCGTTGTTGGACCAGTTAAAAATCTTGAGTATAAAACTGCTGGCACACCTACTTCTACAGTTTCAGTTTCTGCTTCTGCAAGCCCAAGACCAACAGGTACAAAATCGCAACCAGCTTGTGAATTAATAGCAAATAGTGCTGGTAAAGCTAATTGTGGTGGTATATTTCCCTTTCCTATTTCAACACCAACTAGAGTTCCTATAACTTGAGCTATAACAGCTCCAGGTCCTAAAAATGGAGATAAGAATGGGAATGAACATACAAGTGACATTATTACAAGTCCTGGTACTGTTCCTGCTAAAGGTGATAATAATTTTGCAAATACATCACCTATACCTGACTTAACTATTATACCTATAAGCATACACACAAATGCCATAAATGGAAGAATAGTTTTTATTACTGTATCTATAGTTTCACGTCCGGCTTGATTTAGAACTCCAACTAAGGATCCTACTGCAATACCTATTTTAGCCATCAAACTGCTACTACCTGATTGTTGTGAAATCTTCTTACTTGTATCATACTTTGGATTTTTCTCTTCTTTTATTTCTTGCTTCGTCTCTTCCTTTACTATATTTTCCTTTGGTGATTCAGTTGTACTTTCACCCGATGCTTCATATAGCTCTATATCCTCTGGTTTTACAGATGAAACATATATGTCAGCTTTAATATATTGTGATAAAGGACCGCTTGGACCTGCTGGCATAATATTTAAAGTAGGAATTCTTTTTTTAGGATATATACCACATCTTAGAGTTCCTCCGCAATCGATTACAACACAAGCAATTTCATCATCCGGCACTTTTGTTTTAAATCCATCTACTAATTCACACCCTGATAGTTCTGCCACTCTAGTTGCCACAGGTGGTGTATGTCCTCCTGTAATATAAACTACTTTATTTTTCTTTTCTGTAGGTGTTATAATTAATGGACCTCCAAATCCACCTGAACCTGCTTTAACTATTATTGAATTATATTCACTCATTTCTTTTTCCTCCTTTCCTATACTGCTAAAGTATCTTTTAACTTAACCTTTTGCTGTTTTTCAACCATGGCTGTTGTGAAATCTGTTATCCAACCTCTAAAAAAGTTTGTAACTACACCAACTAAAAAGTATCTTAAAGCTAAATCTGTTGTGGATAAACCTAATTTAGTTATACCAGCTGCTATACCTAAGAATACAAATAACTCACTTGGGTCTACATGTGGAAATAATCCATTCATTGTATGGCAAGAAAAAGAAGCTGCTGCATAATAACTTGGCTTATATTTTTCAGGTAAAAATTTTCCTAGTGATAAGGTCATTGGATTACAGAAGAAGAATGTACCTATAACTGGCAATACAAGATATCTTGTAATGGGATTTGAAGCTGATGCTCTAGCTAATTTTTCAACTCTTTTTTCACCTACAAATTTAATGATTGCGTTCATTGCAACAAGAAGCATTATTAGTGTTGGAACAATTCCTGTAACCATTCCAACAAAAGTCTTTCCACCTTCCTGAAATAATCCTATAAATCCCTGAGCTAAATTTGTTAATATATACATAATATTTTACCTCCCTTTTTTTATACTTAATCTAATTTTTAGATTATATATACTAGTTAGTTCCTTCTAAAAGATAATTTTTATAACTTTCTATGCCATTGTCTACAGCCTTAACTGTCCACTTATCCATACCCTCCAAATTCATGGTATTTATTTGCAGAAGATTTTTATTTTCCAGAACTTTCAAAGTTCTCATTCTAGCAAATACAGATAAACCCTGCATTTTTTTAGCTTGTATAATATTAGAATCTTTATCTATTGCAATTAATACAATAACCCCAGCTCTCACCTTACCTTTATTTTTCCCTATAACTACTTTCCCTAATTTTCTCATATCCTTAAAATGCCTGTTAAAATATTTAATTTGATGATACCCAAGAATCATTTGTCCTATCCACGCTGCTCCTATTAAAATAAATAACATCCACATTACACTTATCACCTCACAAATCAATATATATTTTGTATATATCTACACTTAGCGGGAGTATAACTAGACCCATGAGGTATATCTAAGTGCCCCCCTGCTAAGTAAGATTTATTAACTTTATTTCTGTATAATTAACATATAACACGAAATTTTATACCGTTTACAAAAACTACATAAACAAAAATTTAGTTCGTTGCACTTATGTTACTATAAAAGTCATTTGTCTTATCTGTATCTTATTATATAACTAACTGTAAACTTTTTCAATGGAAATTTTATTTCTTTATCTGTTTTTTTAAAAATTTTTATTTTGTTTTTTATCTGAAGTGATTAATTTATTAATTTTCTCTCAAATAAGAATAATGACAAAAATACTATTCCACTAGCCTCTAGTTTTACCTCCAGCTACATTATAAGTTACTCCATGAACATAGCTTGCTCTATCAGAAGCAATGTAACAAACTAAATCTGCAACCTCAGTTAATTTTCCTGACCTTCCAAGAGGCGTTGTAGATGTTTTACTATATCCTGCTCTCAAATCATCTACTGTGATACTACGTGTATAAGCTAATGCTGTTTCATATTCTATTGTCCTTAAGCCTGTTGCTTCAAGAATTCCTGGTGCTACACCAACTACTCTTATTCCCTTTTTACCTAATTCCTTTGCCCAGGATCTAGTAAATGAATTAACAGCATTTTTAGTGGCTGCGTAAATACTCTGTCCTTCTGATCCTTCAAGTCCACTTTCTGATGACATATTTATTATTACTCCTGTTCCTTCTTTAATCATGTCTCTTGCTACTGCTTGAGCACAGAAGAATACACCCTTTTGATTAACGTTTACAATCTTATCAAAAATAGCTTCATTTAATTCATATTTACCCTTTGGTTCTTTTCCATCTACCAATAATCTTGGAATATTAATTCCAGCGTTATTTACCAAAATATCAACGATTCCAAAATTTTCTTTTGCTTTGGAAACCATTCCATTAACGCTGTCAAAACTTGTTACATCTGTTTTTACATATAATACTTTTCCACTGTTTTCTTTTATAACAAATTCAGGTGCATTAGAACTCATATCTCCCACTACTACATTGGCTCCATTATCTAAAAACTCTTGAACAACTGCTTTTCCTATTCCAGATGCCCCACCTGTGACAATTACTGTTTTACCTTCTAATTCTAACCATGATTTTTTCATACTTTACATCCCCCTAATATTCTTATTTATAATTTAATTGCATTCATAAAATGCATTTTAAGCTTATATTTTCATCACATTTGTGCTGTTATTAATCATTTGTCTTATGATGTATTCATTATACATCCATATGTATACTTTTACAATAGCAATTTTATTTTTTTTTATGTTTTTTTATGTTAATAATTTATAACAAAATAGTATATTACTAGTAGTAATATACGGATATTTTTAATAATCAGTTTAAATACAAATAAATAAAAACAGAGATACTAGTTATGCCATATGAACATATCATAACTAGTATCTCTGCTTTCTGATAATTACCATTTAATATATATTATCATCTAATTTTATTATCTTTTTTTGCCTTACTTGAAATTGTATAAATTAATCATTAACCCAATCTATTTTCTAATTCTTCCTTCATAGATTCATAGCCTGGTTTTCCAAGAAGTGCAAACATGTTTTTCTTATATGCTTCTACTCCTGGTTGATTAAATGGATTTATACCTGACAAATATCCACTAATCCCACAAGCTTTTTCAAAGAAGTATGCCAAATATCCAAAGTAATAAGCAGTTAGTTCAGGAACATTAACTACTATATTAGGTACCCCTCCATCATTATGTGCTAAAATAGTGCCTTCAAATGCTTTCTTATTTACGTAATCCATTGTCTGACCTGCCACGAAATTTAATCCGTCTACATTATCAGAACTTTCTTCAATTACAATGTTTTTTCTAGGTTTTTCAACGTTAACTACAGTTTCATATATATTTCTTAATCCCTCTTGGATATATTGTCCCATGGAGTGTAAATCTGTTGAAAAATCAACTGCTGCTGGAAATATACCTTTTCCATCTTTTCCTTCACTTTCACCATACAATTGCTTCCACCATTCACCAAAATAGTGTAGACATGGTTCATAGTTAACTAATATTTCTGTAGTTTTACCCTTTCTGTATAATACATTTCTAGTTACTGCATATTTATAAGCATCATTTTTTTCTAATTCAGGCACACTATATGCTTCTCTTGCTGCTGCTGCGCCACTCATCATCTCTTCTATATCTATACCAGCAGCGGCAATGGGTAATAATCCCACTGGTGTTAAAACAGTAAATCTTCCACCAACATCATCTGGAATAACAAAAGTCTCATATCCTTCTGTATCTGCTAACGATTTTAAAGCGCCCTTTGCCTTATCAGTAGTTGCATATATTCTTGATTTTGCCTCTTCCTTACCGTATTTCTTTTCTAGGTAATCTTTAAAAATTCTAAATGCTATAGCTGGCTCAGTAGTAGTACCAGATTTTGATATAACATTAACTGAAATATCTTTTCCTTCAATGGTTTCCAATAAATCTACCATATAAGTTGAACTTATGTTATTTCCAACAAAATATACATTTGGAGATTTTCTCTTATCCTTTGAAATACTGTTATAAAAAGTATGTGATAACATTTCTACAGCAGCTCTTGATCCTAAATAAGAACCACCAATTCCAATCACTATAAGTACATCTGAATCATTTCTTATTTTCTCTGCCGCTTTCTTTATTCTTGAAAATTCTTCCTTATCATAATTTACAGGAAGATCAATCCAACCTAAAAAATCGTTTCCTTGACCTGTTTTATTATGAAGCATGTCATGTGCTGCTGTTACCATTGGCTGTAGGTATGTAATTTCATGCCCATCTAAAAAAGAAGCCACTTTTGTTAAATTTAAAGATAAACCTTTAGTCATATTAGTACCTCCCAAATATATTGTTTTTAATTAAATAATTATTAATGTTATTATATTGCAAAAATGCTTGTACATTTACACATTTATGCAAAAATACCATTTGTGATGTATACGTTTTTATTATATATTATTTCATTCAGCATTTCAATAATATTTGATATTATACACAGGGTAAACGCATGAAAAATAATATTTTATTATTTTAGGAATGAAAACTAAAAATAAATGTCACTAATATTAAATTTTCACAATTTATAACATAACTCAAAAGGAAATATTTTCAAATGACTAGATAGTCCTTATTACAGGATATATCCCGTGTTTTTCTCTAAATTAGAGGCAAATCCTTATAAATCAAAGGGCTATCGCCCAAAAAAATTTAAAAGTGCTAAAGTTCTGGATATTATATGGTATATTTATTAAGATTTTAGATAAGTATATGAATTTAGTAATATTAAACTACTTAATTTATTACATATTTTTATCAAATTTCATAAGACAAAAAATTTATCAATGAAAGTCAACTATACTTTCATTGATAAATTCCGTTTTTTTATTATTTACTTTTAAGTTACTACATAAATATTGCATACACCTATTTTATTTCAGTATCTATCTCAGCCTTATCAAAAGCATTAATAAACATTTGTTTAATTTCACTTATTAATGGATACCTTGGATTAGCTCCTATACATTGGTCATCAAAAGCAAGTTCACACATCTTATCAAGTGTAGCATAGAACTTTTTATCTGAGACTCCTGCTTCCTTAATTGTCATTGGAAGATTTATTTTCTCTTTTAATTCATGAATTGCCTTAATTAAAAGTTCAACTTTTTCTTCATCTGTACTTCCGCCTAATCCTAAATAATCTGCAATTTTTCCATATCTCCATTTAGCATTTGGATATTTATATTGAGGATATGATGCTTGTTTTACTGGATTATCTGCCGAATTAAATCTGATAACTTCTTCAATTAACAGCGCATTAGCAGTTCCATGGGCTATATGGTGTTCTGCCCCTAGTTTATGTGCCATTGAATGACATACTCCGAGGAATGCGTTGGCAAAGGCCATTCCTGCCATAGTTGATGCATGAGCCATTTTTTCTCTTGCTTTTTCATTAGTGGTACCTTCTGAATAAGCCTTAGGTAAATATTTGAATATTAATCTTATGGCTTCTAATGCCAGTCCATTGGTATATTCTGATGCAAGTACTGATGTATAAGCTTCTATACCATGAATTAATGCATCTATACCTGATGCAGCTGTTAATCCTTTTGGCATATTCATCATTAATTCAGCATCTACTATTGCCATGTCTGGAGTTAATTCATAGTCTGCCAGTGGATATTTCACTCCTGTCTTTTCATCTGTTATTACAGCAAAAGGTGTAACCTCTGATCCTGTTCCAGCTGAAGTTGCTACAGCAATCATCATGGCTTTTTCACCCATCTTTGGGAAATTGTATATTCTCTTTCTTATATCCATAAATCTCATGGCAAGGTCTTCAAATCTTACTTCTGGATGCTCATATAGTACCCACATTATTTTAGCTGCATCCATTGCTGAACCTCCACCAAGGGATATTATGGTATCCGGTTTAAAGTCCATCATTTCTTCAGCCCCTTTTCTAGCTGTAGCTAGTGTTGGATCTGGTTCTACTTCAGTGAATACTTTAAAATCAACGCCTATCTCTTCAAGAACTTTTGTTATAGAATCTATATATCCTAGATCATAAAGAACTTTATCCGTTACTATAAATGCCCTCTTCTTATTTAAATCCTTTAATTCTCTTAATGCAAATTGAAGGCAGCCAAATTTGAAGTAAACCTTTTCGGGCACTCTAAACCAAAGCATATTTTCTCTCCTCTCAGCTACTCTTTTAATATTTAGCAAATGTTTAGGTCCAACATTTTCTGATACGGAATTTCCCCCCCAAGAACCACAACCTAGTGTAAAGGAAGGCGCTATTTTGAAATTATATAAGTCTCCACTTGCCCCCTGAGCTGTAGGTATATTCACAAAAGTTCTTACTGTTTTCATAGCATTGCTGAATTTATCTATCTTATCTTTTGCCTTTATTATATCTGCATATATTGCTGAAGTATGCCCTAGTCCACCTAGATTAACAAGCGTCACAGCTTTCTCAAGTGCATCATCAAAGTTTTCTGCCCTATACATAGCCAAAACCGGAGATAATTTTTCATGGGCAAAAGGTTCTTCCTTTCCTACAGAAGTAACTTCTCCTATAAGAATTCTTGCTGTTTCTGGTACCTTAATTCCTGCCATTTCAGCTATTTTATAGGCTGATTGACCTACTATTTTGGAATTTATGCCTCCATTTATAAAAATCGTATCCCTTACTTTGTCTATTTCATTTTCCTTAATTATATATGCTCCTCTTTCTTCAAATTCTTTTCTTACTTCATCGTATATAGAATCCAAAACTATTACAGATTGTTCGGAAGCGCATATGACACCGTTATCAAAAGTCTTTGAAAGAATTACTGAACTTACTGCCATTTTTATGTGTGCACTTTCATCAATTATAACAGGAGTGTTTCCTGGTCCCACACCTATAGCTGGCTTACCAGAGGAATAGGCTGATTTAACCATGGATGGTCCCCCTGTAGCAAGAGTTATATCTGCCTCCTGCATCAGTATTTGTGTTAGTTCAATTGATGGCTCATCTATCCAGCCTATTATTCCCTCTGGAGCACCTGCTTTAACTGCTGCATCAAGTATTATTTTAGCTGCTGCTATGGTTGAATTTTTTGCCCTTGGATGTGGTGATAACATTATAGCATTTCTAGTTTTTAGTGATATCAATGTCTTAAATATTGCTGTTGAGGTTGGATTAGTTGTTGGTATTACGGCTGCCACAATGCCTATGGGTTCTGCAATTTTAGTTATTCCATAGGATTCGTCTGTTTCTATTACCCCGCAGGTCTTTTCATCCTTATACTGATTGTATATATACTCAGCTGCAAAATGATTTTTTATAACTTTATCTTCAACAAGTCCCATTCCAGTTTCTTCTGCCGCCATTTTTGCAAGTGGTATTCTTGCATCCAATGCTGCCATTGCTGCCTGTCTAAAGATTTCATCTACCTGCTCCTGCGAGTATGTTGCAAATTCTCTTTGGGCTTTTCTCATTTCCTCTAACCTTACATTCAATTCATCAACACTACTAACTTTCATAATTTACACTCCTTTTCTATAGTAATAGTTTATATTTGTCTTCAATTTATTGATAATTATTTGACATTTATAATTCATACTGAAACTACATAGTTATATAATCTTTAATTCAGTAAATAATCCAATGAACTACTTATAACACTTGATTTGGTAGAAAGTTTTTACATGTGATGCCAATATATTAATTCTTAAATTATTACTTGCCTACTACAAAATAATTAATACTACAATCTATATATACCACTTCTTTAAAATTATAGTTATTTTTTTAACAATTAATTATAAAAAATAAATTGAATCTTATAGCAAATCATTCCTTTAATTCATTTTTATGGTCAAAAGGAATGATTTGTTATTTAGTTTAAATAAACTTTTAAAATTTATTTGTACTATAAATTTGACAATTCTTTATATTTATCTTCAATCATATTAACTAAGACATTATTTTCCTCCAGTCCAGTTATATTACAAATTGTAGTATGAATTCCTTCTGACAATATGCTATTCTGTATTTTTTCAGCCTTCTCATCTCCACTATAATTAAATAAGAATCCTGCTGCTACTCCATATAAAATATTATCATATTTCATATCTAGCTTATAACAAAGCTTAAGTGGTGTTATTAATCTATCATTTGAAGATAGTTTTCTCATAGGATCACGTCCTACACGAAATAGCTCATCCTGAAGATAAAAATTTTCAAATCTTTTTATTAATTTTTGAGAATATTCATTTAAAAGCTTTATATCTAGATTATGTTTTTTGCTTAACGCTTGTATAGCTTCCTTATGAAAGCCTATGGCAATATTTCTTATAAATTCATCTTTTATTGCTTCATGTATAAACTTATAACCTTTGATATATCCTATATATGCAGTGGCAGCATGTGCTCCATTCAATAAAAATAATTTTCTTTCAAGATATGGCTCTAAATTATCTACGTAAGCTGCACCTACAATATTGTTATTGATTTTTACATTATTTTTTTCAATATCCCATTCATAAAAATCTTCTACAGCCACATCTATTGGAGATTCCTTCTTGATCTTTACATTTGGAACAATTCTGTCTACTGTGCTATTTGGAAATCCCACAGATTTATCTAGGTAATCCTTAAATTCTTGAGTTGCCTCCTCTAATATTGATTCTTTTAAAATATTTGTAGCAAATAGAGCATTTTCACATGCAATTATATCCAGTAATTTATCTCCACATATTTTAAACCTTTTCATCAAAAGCTTATTTAATAATTCACCTGTACTCTTTAAGTTATTTGCGCCAATAGAAGTGGTAATTAAATCTGCTTCTAAAATAATTTTTTCTAATTTCTCTGTGTCATTTAAACTTACAGCCTTTACATTATCAATTTCTTCTTCACTCTTTGAATCACTTAAAGTTATAACTTTATATTTACCATATTCATTTATATTATCTACTAAAAAATCTGATATATCAACAAAAGTGATATCATACTCTGACTTTGATAATAAATATCCAATGAATCCTCTTCCTATATTACCTGCTCCAAAATGAACTGCTTTCATATTACATTTCCCCCTCATTTATGATTAATATAACTTCTTCTGCTGTCTTTGCTCTTCTAAGCTTTTCAACATTTTCTTCATATTGAATTGTTAAAGCTATTTTAGACAATATCTCCATATGCTCATCACCTATTCCAGCTATGCCTATTACTACATAAGCAGTATTACCAGACCCAAAATCAACCCCCTTAGGATATTGTGCAATGACTATTCCTGAATTCATTATTTCTTTCTTGTATTCATTCATTCCATGAGGTATAGCCACTCCATTTCCCATATATGTTGTAACTTCTTCTTCCCTAGCTTTCATTCCATCAATATAATTTTCTTTTACATAACCTTTTGATACCAAAAGCTTTCCTACTCTTTCTATAGCTTCATTTTTTGATTCCGAATCTACATTTAATTGAATATTTTCTACTGCTAAAACTTCTTTTTTCATTTTATTTCCCCCTCCTCATTTCCTATATTTATTAATTGTTTTCTAATATCTATTAAATTACTTGATTTTAAATTTTCTATAAATTCCTTATTTTCAATCAATGCAATACTTATTCTGCCTAAAAATTGAAGTATATAATTACTCTCTTCATTTCTTGCAACCATTACAAGAAAAGTATTTACATTTTCTTTCGAAAAACCTATACCTTGGCTTATAATTGGTTCTTCAACATGATAAACTCCTACAAAAGGAACTGTTAGCTCTTGAATTCTAGTATGCAGAAGTGCTACATTGGTTCCCTGTACTACTATATTTCCCTTCTCTTCTCTTCTTAAAATAGCATTTTTCAACACATCTTTATCTTTTATCAAGCCTAAATTCTTAATGTCATCTACTACAGAATTCACCAAACTTTCAACACTTTTGGCATTGGTAGTATTCACCTGAAAATTTTTAATTATTGTATTTACTGTCTCGTATTCGTTGTCTGTCACTGTATTTAATTGCATATCAATAAGTTCATCATTGTTTGCTTCATTAGTTACTTTTAAATTTAGAATAAATTCATTAATCTTTTCTATATCTTCCTTTATCATAAAGGGTGATACTACAATTACTTTTTTTATATCAGGTGCTAATTTAATTGGTACAGTAGATAAAATTAAATCGTATTCATTATTTTCTATATATTTATCTATATCATGTAAAGCGTTTATGGATATATTACCAATATCAGGAAATATAAATTTTATTTTACTTTCCAATATCCTTGCAGATCCAATACTTGATGGACATACAATTAATACATTTAGCTTTTTTAATAAAGTCTGTTTTCTTTGTAGTGCAACATCTATATGCAATGTTATATATCCAACCTCTTCCTTTGGAATCTTAAGATTATACCTTGAAAATACTAACTTTGATACATTATTTATAACATTAAAGAGTTCTAAATAATGCTGTTCTATCTCATCAGCAAGTGGGTTTATTACTTTTAACCCTAAATTTAATACATTAAAAGTTCGTCTAAAATGCTGTGACAAATCTTTTATAAGTTGTTTGTCATTTTCTATAGATGCGTTTATTTTTGTAGAAATTTCTTCAATAATTTCTTTTGATATTACTTCATAATCTACATAAGAAGATTCATCATCTTTATCAAACAATGACTTATAATCTGTTAAATTAAACCACATATAAATCAATTCATCTTCAATTAAATTTATATTGCTCTCTTTTAGTATTTTATCTAAGTTTATAATTTTTTTATAATCCTTCAACAATACTGTATCTTTTTTTACTTTGTCTGGTAAATGCATTTCATCTTTATTTTCTGCTTTCTTGATAGCTAATAAAATTTGAATAAATAATTTTAAATATTTTATATCATTTAAATCAAATTGTGATAGATCTGCGTTTTCCAAGATTTTTCTTCCTAAAGCAGTTATATTTTCACCAAAAATCATATTAAATAAAAGTTTTATGTTTTGGTCAAATTTTTGTTCATACAGAAAAGCAAGCAATTCCTCATAGGGTCTGTATCTAAAAATCAAATCAACTAATGCATTCCTTTTGTTCCATTCAGATCCCTCAATAATAATACCTATATTTCTATTTCTAATAAGGCATAATTTTTTAGATTCAGCCCATTTTGCAATACCATCTAAATCAAGACTTATACTTCCAAGTACTACATTAAACTTATTACTGTAATAGGATGCTTTTACAGGTTCCTTGTTAACTAGTAGTTCACAGGCAATTAGTATCTGCCGCTGTTCCCTATTAATAAGCCATTGCAGTGGAATGGAACTGAGAGATTCTCTGAGTTCTTCAATTTTTTCTTTATTTCCTGATACAGTTAAAGATGAATTATTGTCATAATATATACTTAAATGATATTTTCTAAGAAACTTATTGATAGAACTAATTTCTCTAAGAATAGTTCTTTCACTTATCTCCAATTGTTTATGAAGATCATCTAAACTAATTGCTTCCTCATTTAATATTTTATTTAGTGTAAATTGTTGTCTAGTGGTAATGCCTTCCATATAAATCACCTGTTTTTAATTTTTTAATTCATTAATAAATTCATCGTATCTTGAACGATCCAAGAAATTTTTGATTGTAATTATTCTGGAAGATTCAGCAGATTTTTTTGCTCTCTCCAATAGATTTTCCTGTGTAAAAACTACGTCAGCTCCAGCGGGTATGCTGTCTACAGATGAGTGTTTAACATCTATATCAGAAATGCCAGCATCCTTTAAAGCCTTTCTCAGTATAGATTCTCCCATGGCTGAAGAACCCATTCCAGCATCACAGGCAAATACAATTAATTTTACCTCTGTACTAACAGCTGCTTCAATATTTTCACTAGTTAGCTGTGAAGGATTTTCACCTTTACCTGAAAGTTTTAGCTCATTAATAAATTCATCATATTTTGAGCGGTCCAAGAAATTTTTGATTGTAATTATTCTGGAAGATTCAGCAGATTTTTTTGCTCTCTCTACTAGATTTTCCTGTGTGAAAACTACATCAGCTCCAGCGGGTATACTGTCTACAGATGAATGTTTAACCTCTATATCAGAAATACCAGCATCCTTTAAAGCCTTTCTCAGTATAGATTCCCCCATAGCTGAAGAACCCATTCCAGCATCGCAGGCAAATACAATTAATTTTATATCTGCACTAATTGCTGCTACGCTGCCTTCGCTAGTTGAAGGTGTAGTACTCTGACCTTTACTTGAAAGTTTCATTTCTTTCATCCTAGCTTGAGCTTCATCAAAATCACTGACTTCTTCCTTTTGTTTACTTCTTTTAAGTATTACAGAAGATACTAGAAAAGAAACCACTGCACCTACAGCAACCCCAGCTACTACTGAAAGCTGACCGCCTTTTGGTGATAAAGCTACTAATGCAAATATACTTCCTGGTGATGGTGTTGCTACCAATCCTGCATGTAATAATACAAATATTAAATCAGCAGACATGCCTCCTGCTATTACAGCTAGCAGTAGAGCTGGTTTCATTAGCACATATGGAAAATATATTTCATGTATACCACCAAGGAAATGGATTATTGCTGCTCCCGGTGCAGACTGTTTAGCAGCCCCTTTACTATATAGACAATAGGCTAAAAGTACACCTAGTCCTGGACCTGGCTCCGGTTCAAGCAGGAAAAATATTGACTTGCCAGTTGCACTTACCTCTTGTATTCCTAGAGGTGAAAAAACTCCATGATTAATTGCATTATTTAAAAATAATATTTTAGCTGGTTCTACTATTATAGCTATTAATGGAAGTAATCCGTGTTCAGTTATTATTTTTGCTCCCATCCCAAGTCCTATAGATACTCCAGCCACTACTGGTTCTATAAATTGAAATGCTGCTAGTGATAAAGCACCTCCCAAGATACCAGCTGAGAAGTTATTCACCAACATTTCAAATCCAGTTGGTACTTTTCCTTCTACAAGTTTATCAAACTTTTTTATTACAAACCCTCCAAGAGGTCCCATAATCATAGCTCCTAAAAACATTGGTATACTAGCTCCAATTATAATACCTGCGGTAGCTATTGCACCTACTACACCTCCTCTTGTATCATATACGAGCTTTCCACCCTGATATCCAATCAGTAAAGGCAGCATATAAGTTACCATAGGGCTCACAAGTTTTGCTAAAGCTTCATTGGGAAACCATCCTGTTGGTATGAATAAAGCTGTAATTAAACCCCATGCAATAAATGCTCCTATATTCGGTAAAACCATACCGCTTAGAAATGCACCAAATCTTTGAACTTTCCCTTTTATCGATGAATTTTCTTTTACTAATTCCGCCATTGCTATACCTCCTAAATTTATAATAATTACTGTTCTTGATATTATAATACAATGTCCTGTATTCGTTTTCAATTCAAACAACTTCAATTTGGTTGTAGGTTTTCAATGACAATATTGAAATAGATTTGTGTAATTCTATTATTGTTACGACTTTTCATTTCTTTTATACTAAAAATAAAAGTATACATTCCTAAAATAGATTTAAAAATACATACTTTTAATGTTTTACTGTAAAAATAAATAGCAAGTAATTTATATATATAAATTACTTGCCAAGTTCAAATTAAATGATTCACAAAAATGATATTAGATATTGAATCCTCCGTCTATATTAATAGTTGCTCCTGTAATGAAAGCAGCTTCTGGAGTTGTAAGGTAGGCATACATACTAGCAAGTTCTGTTCCTTTACCATAACGACCAACATCAAGCATACCATTCAGCACTGGGGCAAAAGGACCATCAGCTGGATTCATATCTGTATCAATTTCTAATATTTAAAGAGTTTGCTTTGCTGATGTAACTGTTATCTCTAACACTCTACTTATAAAAGGGAATTTTTGTTTCATCATATCAAATTCTGAACCTGATTCAATAAACTTTGCAGTCCCTTCAATTAAGAATCCTGTTCCCATGAACTTGTATCCCATAACCTCATTACTTCCTATAGTGACCTTAACTTTATTATTTAGCTCTACGTTTTTTTGAGTTTTTCTCATTCCTCCAGCTGGAATTAATAATCTACCATCTTCAGTGGTATTAACAGATGAGTTCCAAGTATTAACTACATGTGCTTCGTTATTACTGCAAGATACGATAGCCACTACTCCTTCATGAGAAATAACTTCAAGTAATTTTTCATTTAACATTTAAATTCCTCCCTGTATAAAAAATTATATATTAATTTGTTGACTTTCCTATGAAACGATTATACAATGAATTTGGCATGATCAAAAGTTCCAATTTTGTTTATTTATTAGGATACAGTTGTGAGGAGAATAATTTTAAGATGATAATTTTAAATAGTAATTCAAGGGTTCCTCTATATTTACAGATATATGAACAATTCAAGGAAAAAATAATTTTAGAACAAATTTCAGAAGGTAGAAAACTTCCTTCAACTCGAGCGCTTTCAACAACATTAAATGTTAGCAGAAATACAGTTGAAAACGCATATCTACAGCTTTGTTCGGAAGGATATATAGAAGGTAAAGGTGGAAGTGGGTTTATTGTTCTAAAATTGGACTATACGATAATCTCAAAGCTAAAGAAAGAACACTCTTGTTCTATTGAAGATCTCAACAAGAAATTAAAGAAAGAACATTCTACTACTACTTATAAGTACGATTTTCGATATGGAAAACTAAGTGCTCCTGATTTTCCAATGCGTATATGGCGCAAAATCTCAAATAAATCTTTAGCATCATTAACAGCTGAAGATATGACTTCATACAGTGACCGTAAAGGTGAACTAGAATTACGAATAGAAATTATGAAATATCTAAAGAAATCTAGAAGCGTCTTTTGTGATGTTGAACAAATTATTATTTGCACTGGATTTGAATACTGTTTAAATTTGTTATGTCAACTATTTAGGCTGGATTTTGACCAAATAGCCATGGAAGATCCAGGATATATTGGTGCACGAGATATTTTTATGAATAATGGATATAAAGTTACTCCAATAAGCTTAGATAAGGATGGAATAAACCTTATAGAATTGGAAAATTGCTCTGCCAAAATCCTCTATTTAACGCCATCACACCAATTTCCAACTGGATTAGTAATGCCAATTGAAAAGAAATTAGAATTATTAGATTGGGCCATAAGAAAAAATGGAATTATAATTGAAGATGATTATGACAGTGAATTACGATATAATTCAAGACCTATTCCACCAATACAAAGTATTGCTTCCAACGAAAATGTTGTATATATAGGTACATTTTCAAAAGTCTTGTCACCTAGTCTACGAGTAAATTATATGGTATTACCAGAAAAATGGTTAGATAGATATGATAAACTTTTTACAAAATATCAAGCATCCGTTCCATTAGTTCAGCAAAGAATAATTCAACAATTCATGCATTTAGGTCATTGGGATAGTCACTTACGAAAAATATGTGTAGCAAATAAACGAAAACATAATATATTAATTAATACAATTCATGAGGTAATGGGAGATAAAGTTGTTATTCATGGTAAAAATGCAGGCTTACATATCTTATTGGAACTGAATAATGGATTATGTGAAGAAGAAATAATAGAAAAAGCCAAGGAATATGATGTGCTAGTTTATCCAGTATCAATATTTTGGATTAGTAGAGATAAATATTCTAATAATATGGTATTACTTGGCTTTGGAGGCATGTCTGAAGATGAAATTATTAGTGGTATAAAAATACTTAATGAAGCATGGTTCAACAATTAGGATGAGTTTCATAAGATTTCAGCTCTTTGCCCTAACCTTCTTCATTAGTTGGGGTAACACCACATGGCCATCAAGCTAAGAAAAAATATATAAAAAATAGTACAATAATAAAAATCTAGTTTTTATAAGGGGGTTTAAAAAATAACAAAAGAAAAATTAATGATGGAAAATAGAATTAAGCATTTATCAAAACAATTACTAAAATACTTTTCAAAAGAAGAAATTGAAAAGATAGCAAGAAAGGTTTGATTTGTACAAAACAGCATTTCAAGTTCCAGAAATATATAGAAGTGTATATCCAGGTTCCGGAGGAAGTTCACAGCCTTCCGGCGTAAAGATACAGCTTGAATATGAATTAAAATCAGGAAACTTTATGCACATAGATGTAGGACCTGGAAGTGGAAATGACAATACATTTGGAAGTGAAATAAAAGATACATTTAAGGCTGGAGAACTTTCATTAAGAGATCTAGGATACTTTAATTTTAAAGATTTTGAGGATATGGAGAATAAAAAATCTTTTTATGTTTCAAGGCTTAAACCTAATATAGCTGTTTATGTAAAAAATGAAAATGTGGAGTATCTGAAAAATGGACAGCCAAGGAAATCAACTATTTATAAAAGGGTGTTTTTAAAAGACGTGGCAAATGAAATGCAAGAAGGTGAAATTAAAGAAATACCAGATGCATTTATTGGAAGAATTGAAAAGCGCAAAGTAAGGCTAGTCATTTATAGACTTACCAAAAATCAATTTAAAGAAAGGAAAGAAAAGGTTTTTAAAAATGCTAAAAAGAAAGGCATTAAGAAAAGTGCTAATACAATTGATTTAATGGGAATAACAATATATATAACTAATATATCAAAGGATATATTGTTTACAAAACAAATACATGAGATTTACTCATTAAGGTGGCAGATCGAACTAATATTTAAGATATGGAAGTCAATATTTCACATATCTAATGTAAAACCAGTAAAGATTGAGCGCTTTAAATGCCAGCTGTATGGTAAGCTTATTTTACTAGTTTTAAGTTCCATAGTAATGTTTAAAATGAGATCTGAATTTTTAGAAAAGAAGAAATTTGAGGCAAGTGAAATCAAAACTGCAGAAATAGTACATGAATATGTTGAAGAACTTTATTTTAGCTTTATGACACCTTCAAATAATTCTAAAGTTTTAATAAGAATATATAACTGCATATGTAAAAATGGACGGAAATCACACCGTAAGGACAAAAAGACCTTCTTTGACATTCTTGGAGTCTCCTACAACCATCAAGAAAGAAGATGTAAAACCGCCTCATAAAACAATTTTATTATACTATAATTTAAGGTTCGTGTCTTCAAAAAAATTATAAGTACAGGAGCTTTTTTGATGTGCAAAAAATCATATTAAAATAGCACTTATGCTAAAATTTGTAATGAAGTAACCTGGTTTTACCTTAATCTCGTACACTAATTGATTTAATACATTATTCTCGTTTCTTAGCTTGATGGCTATGGGGTACGGCAACGATTCGTGTATTAAAAACAGCCATAAGATAGTATTTTCCATAAATTAATAATAGAGTCCTGTCTTGTGGCTGTTAAGACGTTAAATAGGAAAATTGTGCCATAACCTTACATAACATATTCTTTATCTATTTGCTATCTCTTATTCTTATTATATCTTTGAATATCAAAAACTGACTTTACTCATAACAATTATATTTACCTTCTTCTCTTTTCCTTTCTGCACCACCACTTATGTAAGAACCTTCCACTACATTTTTATAACCTTTCTTTATGACTATACTCTTGATATAGTCTGCATGTGGACATCTATCGTAATGATAATTGTCAGTTACCATACAAGATGATAAGTGAACTACAACTTCATCTTTACTAATATTATTTTTCTTATATAACTTCTTTGAGAAATGTTCTAATTTGGAGGCAACTCCCTTTCCGCAACATCCACCACAAGTAAATGAAATATATCTTGTAGTATCCTCATAATCCTTAAAAACTCCATCCTTATTATAAAAAGCATTTGTACATGCAAATCCACTGCACCTTCTATGTGCAATATCGCACTGAATTATAACAACATATTTACTATTCATATTTTCCCCTCTCTATATTGGTTAATTTTAATTTACAATTATGACTTAAATATATATAACTTGATACCATATTATTGATTTTGTGGTAGATTATAATTAATAATATCGAAGATAATGAATTCCACACGATGATAACTCTGTAAAATTCAGCTCCTTGCTAAAGGTGAAACTTCTAGCGTTTCCTAAATGCCTTGAAACCCAGATGAGAACAGGACTGCGTGAATTATCTGTTCTTGCACGAATCAGATCAGCCCTTTCGCTAAGGCATTCAGTAGCCAGTAAATTGCTGTTCCTCCAATGACAACCCATATAGTATCCAGCTTGCTGAATAGCAGCATGGCGAAAACTGGCAGTATAATAAGGGCAGAAGGGATGTCCACCACTGAATGTCTCACTACTCCCACCGCAACTACAAACATCATCCCAGTAAAGGACGCAACAATTCCTTTGATGGCTGCGCTTACCCAAAGGTTATGCTTGATTTTCTGGTGGATTTCCGCGGTAGCCATAACTAAAAACAGGGAAGGTAGAAAAATGCCTAATGTAGCCACTATGGCTCCACTAACGCCTGCTACCTTATAGCCCACAAAAGTCGCAGTGATAAGGTACGGTCCCGGCGTAACCTGACCCAAGGCAATTCCAACTAAGAATTCGTCCATCGTTAACCAATTATAGTGGGTTACCACTTCCTGTTGCATAAAAGGAATCATTAAAGTTCCTCCTCCGAAAAGAAACGCCCCCATCTTGAAAAATATCGAACCAAGCAGTAATAAGAGTGGATTGAATGAAACAGCAAAAACTATGGTCACAAGCCCAGCCACAAGCATTACCATGAGTTTGATTGGTATTTTCACTAATCCGATACCTAATCGCAAGTTTCCTCCAGAATCGGTCGTCATATTCTGGCGTTTCAGCGTTGGGTAATACAGCAAAATACCGGCGACTATGGCCATAAATAGTACGGTAAAAATATTCGAGTAGTAAACCATCAATCCAGCAGCTCCTATAGCGATGATCCATCCACGGTAATCAGTCACCGTCGACTTTCTTATTTCCATGAGAGCGTAAGGCAACAGACCAGCCAGAATTAATGCCACCCCTTTGAATATAATGCTGATTTGCGTTAGCGATCCTAAATAGAAATAGATATACGAAAATAGCATCATGATTCCGAAAGGCGGCAGCAGGAAAGCGAAGAAACAGGTAAAGGCTCCAGATGTACCCCGTAACTTATAGCCGATGTATACAGTTAGCGAGACATAAGTGGCTCCAGGCAAAAGCTGTGCTAAAGCTAGGCCGTTAATAAAATCCTCTTCGCTAATCCAGCGACGATCTTTCACTAAATATTTATTTGTTTCCGTGAAAAAAGATGGACCAATTCCAGTGAGACCTATTCGCAAATACAACAGTAATAGCTGCCACAGCGAGATAGGTTGGACTTTAGTGATTGATATTTGTGGTGGAGCTTCTTTCATTGACATCTCTCCTAAATCATAAGTTTTTGTTTCATAATATCTCTACCATAACCATTCTTGATTTTTTAATAAGGTACTTTGATCCAATCCACGAAAAGGTAATCTAATAACTTAAAACGTCTTGAATATATACAAGTTTAGATAATGAATAATAATTTATTTGATATTCATAAGGCCTACTTGAATATTCTATATTTATATATTAGTATTATTATGATATCATTAAAAGTACCAGATTATTAGTTATTAATGGTATCAGATTAGGAGAATGGAAAATGATAGAAATTACGCCATACTTGGACAGTAATAAAGATGTATCATTATATATTCAACTTTATGAATACATTAAAAATGAAATCCAAATTGGAACAATTAAAGTTGGAGAAAAACTACCCTCGAAAAGAAATCTGGCAAAGCATCTATGTATTGGTCAAAATACGGTTATATCAGCTTATGAACAATTGTGTGCAGAAGGGTATTTGGAAAGCAAACAGCGCAAAGGTATATTTGTTGCAATGACAGAGCATGACTTATTTGAAACCACCCAAAATGTTGTTGAGCTTAACAAAAACAGCAAACAAAAGGATTCATATAAATACAAAATCGATTTTAGTCTGGGTAATATAGATTTGGACTACTTCCCTTACGCTCTATGGAGAAAAATGTCAATTGCTTCTTTAGATGCTGACCAAAGGGGCCTTTTTTTAAATGGTGACTCACAAGGTGAAGAGTGCTTACGAAAAAAAATATCTATGTATATTTTTCAATCAAGAGGAGTTAAATGTTTGCCTGAACAGATAGTTATTGGAGCTGGGACACAATTTCTACTTTCATTGCTGTATAAATTGATTGGAAAAGAATATGAATATGCAATTGAGGACCCTGGATTTTATAAAGCAAGAATTGCCTTAAAAGACCAAGGGGCTATAGTACATCCTATTTCTTTAGATGATGAAGGTATAAATATTAAACAATTAAGGAAGAGTGCAGCAAGAGTTGCCTATGTCACTCCTTCACACCAATTTCCTTACGGAATGGTTATGTCAATTTCACGCAGAATGGAACTTTTAAAGTGGGCTGAGGAAATAGATGGATATATTATCGAAGATGATTTTGATAGTGAATTCAGATATAAAGGAAATCCAATACCATCTCTAAAAGGTTTAGATTCAAAGGAAAGAGTTATTTATACTGGAACGTTCTCAAAATCTCTAATTCCTTCAATTAGATTAAGTTTCGTAGTTTTACCTCAGAGATTATTACAAGTGTATAATGAGCATTTTACAATATATAATCAAACAGTATCTCGATTTCATCAATATACACTATATAAATTCATGAAAGATGGATACTGGTCAAGTCATTTAAATAAAATGAGAACTTTATATCGTAAGAAACAGAAATTGCTTCTTTCTGCAATTAATAACTATATGGGAAAAAATGTTGAAATTATTGGCTTTAAATCAGGGTTACATATATTACTATGTGTTAAGAACGGTATGTCAGAGGAGGAACTCATGCAAAGTGCACACAAACTAGATATAAAAGTTTGTCCAACTTCAATTTATTATAACTTGTATGAAAATAGTCTACCTTCTAAAATTATTTTAGGATTTAGTGGTGTGAAGGAAACGCAAATTGATGAAGGTATTAAATTGTTAAAAAAGGCATGGCTAATATAATTTGTTTTTCGCTATTTATCAATAATATTGATTTGAAGGAAATAATAGATGCAAACAATTAACTCATGAAAGAAATAAAAAAGTATTGTAATAAAAATAGGTTATTGATCATAAGCAGTATATAAGTAATACGTAATTTCCAACCAATCCGACTTAACTTTTAAGAATATTATACCATTAGATACTACTTTTACAAACCTATAACTGTCACAATAAGTAGACCTTTTGTGTAGGCACTATTTAATATCACAAAACTATACATTTTATATTTTGTTACATCACAAAAGTAGTATATAGACTTATGTGATAGTATTTAGAGTTAAATATTGTCATGTGGCTGTTTTTTACATTAATCGTTGCCTTACCCCTTTTGGGTCTGCATAAACAAATTGTGTTCCGGCTGTAATAAAAGCTCCTGCACCTACTGTAATCACTGGTAATTTTTTAATATAAAAAACTGTATTGATTAATTTTTAATCAATACAGTTTCTATGCATTATTATTAATAACTTGTTGGTACTTCACGAGTTCTCACTCCTCTACTTTCATCAAATATAAATTTTTTACCCTTACCTTTTTTATAAGATTGCCTATTCCACATTAAAAATGCGTAATCGCCAATGCTCTCATTTGTATCTATTCCGTAATTCTTTTCTTCCCTAAGTTCTTTAAGATCATCTACACTTAGTAAATTACTATGTTCTAATTCAAATTCGCTATCATTTTTAATGTTTTTCTTTCTGTTTTCTCTGATTTTTTCTAACTTGTCTGAATGATTTCTCTTAAGATACATTTTTAATGTACTTTCCTTTATTCCTAGTTGAATTGCTATATCTTTTTGTTTAAAACCTTTGGTCAGTAAATCAATTGCCTTTTCAGTGTCAAAAATCGATTTTCTTCCCATACATTAGCCCCTATTTTTTGTGACTTTTTTTGTGATTTTAGAGACACTTCTAACCCCTTATATCATCTATTGCTGTATACTAGATTATTTCACTTTCTTAATTATTTTTTTTGTAATCTACTTCTTTAAGTAAATCATCTCCAAAGTAATTTAGTATTTTTTTAAGTTTTAATATAGTTTTATAAGGTGGAGTAATTTTTCCATTTTCATATGAAGATAATGTGCTTCTGCTTTTTCCTATATACGTTGCTAATTTTTCCTGTGTTAAATTTTTTTCAAGTCTTAACATTGTTAATTTTCGCATTTTTTGTTTATAATCCCTCCTTTTTCACTTATAAATTTATATTTTTTTGCATGTTCATTATTCTAAGTTCATATAAAAACAATTTTATATATATGTTTTTATATCAAGTAAATACTCTATTTTTATTTAGATAATTTTCTTTGTATATCTATATCATCGTTTATTAATTCATCTAAAGATATATTAAAAATATCAGAAAGTTTTACAAGATTTAAAATATCAGGATAAATTTTTTCTAATTCCCACTCAGAAACAGCTTGATTTGTAGCATTAAGTTTTTCAGCTAATTGCTCTTTAGATAGTTTATTTATTTTTCTTAATTTTCTTAGTTTTTCAGATAATCTCATATTAATATTTCCTTTCACATTAGCAACGTTTATATTAGTTAAACTAAATAAAAGTTCAGTTTAACTGACTTTATTGTAATTGTACGTCAGTAAAAATGGCATGTCAATAATTTTTTTCAAAAAAATAAAAAAAGAGAAAGACATTATAACAATGTCTTTCTTGACTATATGTGGTAATAAAATAAGTTTATTCGTACGCCTAATCTATTATTCTTTTAATATCATTTTTTTTCTACATCAAGTTCATAACAAAGAATATAATCTGTTGTAACATTATATAATTTAGCTAATTTTATAATGTTTGGAGTAGATGGAAGTGTCTCACCTGATTCGTATTGGCTCACAGTTGTTCTACCTATACCTAAATATTTAGCTATGTCATCTTGAGTTAAATTGTTAATTTTTCTTAATTTTTTTAATCTTTCAGCAGTTGTACAAGATTTATTATTAAAAAAATCTATAGATTTTATTACTCCCTCTATGAATGTTATTAACTTTTTAAAATCTCCACTTTTTTCAAAATAATTTTGTATATTTAGTTTTTCTAATGATTCAGTTCCTGTGATCTCTTCACCATACCCTGTAATCAAAACTATATATAAATCTTTATTTGTTTTTCTTATTTCATTAACTATGGCTTTTCCATTCATTTCATCTACATAGTAATCTAATAATAATATATCAAATTTCTTTTTTTGCAATTGCTTAATAGCCTCTTTAGAGCTTGTAAAACCTTCTATATAATATTTATCTTCAAAGCTATCTTTTATAGCTTCAATAAGTGCTTCGTCATCATCAATTATAATTATTTTTATTCCTTGATTCATTTTTTTCATCCCTCCATGTCCTTTAAAGGTATTTCTACATAAAAAATTGTTTCCTCATCACCTGTATTAAAATATATTTTCCCTTCGAACATAACTTTTACTATTAATTTAGATATATATAATCCAAGTCCAGTACCGTTCTTACCCTTAGTTGTAATCATCTTTTTAAATATTTTTTTCTGTACATTTTCAGGTATTTTATCGCCATTATTTTTTATGTAAAAAATAACATTATTTATTTCTTTATATATTCCGAAAATTACAGTACCATTTTCTTTAACTGAAACTGATTCTATAGCATTAGATATGAGATTATTTAAAACTTGGACCAGAGAGTTAATATCACCCTTAATTTTAATATTTCTTTCTATGTTTATTTTTTTTATAAATTTACATTTACTTTTTCTAATCTGAAAATCCATTAATATCATAATCTTTTTTTCTATTTCTTTTATAGTAAAATAATCCTCATTATCTTTATCATAAGGAGTAACTTGACCTTTAACTACATCTATTACATTAGAAATATAAATCAAATTTTCTGTAATTCTATCACTCCATTTATTAACCTCATCTATTGTTTTTCTTATATTAATATCATTTTGACTATTATCTTTAGTATATTGGTTTATTCTTTCTATATCCCTTTTTATGATTTCAATTCCGCCAGCTGAACTCATTAAGGGTGTTTTTAAATTATGTGCTACACCTCCTATAAGCTGATTTAAGGATAGGAGACGTTCCTTCTCAATTAATTGCATTTGATTTTCTTTTATAAGCCTTAAATTTTTTTTATGGACACTAATATCTTTGAATACAAGTACAGTGCCATGGTATTCATCATATAATATTACTGGATTAGCCTGAACTGCGAAATATTTAATTCCATTATTAGTCTTTATTAGTATTTCCACAGCTTTAATATTGTTAATTTTTGATTCATTTATTATATTTATCAATCTATCTTTATATTTAGATATTTTACTAGAACTTATAATTTCCTTGAAATTTTTATATTTTTTATCTTCTAATAAAAAAGATTTTCTAAATTCATTGTTGAATTCTATAACATTAAGATTTTTATCTAATGTTAAAATTGAATCTGATACAAAATCCATTATATTTTCAAATGCGAAATTGTATTTAGTGAACTTAAATCTAACCCCAAATATTCCATATTTGAATGAAAAATATAAAAATCCCAAAAACATAATAGGCATTATTATAGAATAAATTTCCCAGCTATTTTCTATTCCAAGTGCTCTAAATAGTATTGTAGACAGTGCAAGATAAAGAAAGCAAGGAACAAGTATAAGTAAAGATTTAAATTTATACTTTTTCATCAAGTATGATTTTTCTTTAAAATACGAATAAATCAAAAAAATAATTCCTGCAAAAATATAAGTTACAGACCATGTTGACAATATTTTAAAATATGTCATACGTTCTAAAGGCGTTTTCATAAAATTACTTTTAATTGGAACTAATACAAAATTTAAAAATGGTGGTAGAAACAGCACAAAATATATTATTTTCTTTTTGTATTTATTAAATATATTCGTATGTAATAATCCATAAACCAATATACCATAAGGAGTTAAAAAATAATCAAGTGACATATAGACAGCTGCTATATGATATACTAAATCAACTGTGTTTTGGGTAAGTTTATATTTTGGAATAAGATATATTCTAAAATACGTTTCAAAAACGACAACCAATGTTCCAAGCCCAAGCAAAAAAAACACACCTGATAGCCAAAGACTTGATTTTGTTTTATGATCTTTTATAAAAATTATTACTGCTACCAATAATATTATTATGCCTACAGTTGTCATAAACTACACTCTCTTATCTATAAATTTTAAAACATCTCTTCTAAGTCTATTTTTACAAAGTGCCGTTCCCGAATGACCGCATTTATATATATATCTTTCTGAATTTTGCCAGTTTTGCCATACCAAACTTGTATTTTTATTCAAAACAACTTTATCATCTTTACCAGATATAAGCAGTATTTTATCAATATCTATCACGGGTTTCCTTAAGCTTGGATTGATGATACTCCAATTTTTTTTTAATAAATTATATTCAAATTTATTTTTCAAGAAATCTTTTTTTATATATTTTCCAACCTCAGATTCAAATACTGTAAATGATAAATCATTACCGTAAAACAGTGATACTAACCCGTCAATATTTTCTTCAGTTTCAGCTAACAAATTAGAAACTATTCCCCCTAAGCTTAAACCTATGATTATAATTTTTTCTTCTTTTTCAGTTTTAATATAATTTATTAAAGCTCTAATATCACTTACAGATTGTTGCACAGACTTTAGTGTTCTGTTTACATCTGCACTTATATAATATTCTCCACTATATGATGATGTATCTGGAGTTCTTTCCATATGAAAAGGTTGTACATAATTATAAATGTTATACCTTCTTCCAATAAAACTATCTAGAAAAAGTTTATCTAATCTATGAAGAGTTTCAGATTTCCAACCATGTATAAAAATAATATTTATATTATTACCTGTGCCCAAATATTTTCTATAGTGAAATAACGCTTCTTTATTAGTGTCTTCATTCTCCACTTCACTTAAAAATTTCATTTTTCCTATTTCGTAATTATTTTCAGTTGTATCTTTTTCATAATGTATTTTTGGTAATATAGGCTTTTTATAAAACTTCGAGAAGTCACTATTAAGTTTATTGACTTCCTCCTCATTATAATTAAACTGATCCTTTTTACTGTATTTTTTATGAAAATTATGTAAAGCATAATTATCTGCTATAGTTGATAGTATTTTCATCATAGCAAGTTTCACATCCTTTATTGTGTATTTAAAAATATAATATTCTTCAATTATAACGTATTAAGTATTAAAACATAACTAAATTTATAAAAATAGAAAATGTAATTCAAAATTTTAAGCTGCCATGACTGATCTTTCACTCTGCAGGATTTTTTTGTATTACATTCTCCTAAATCTTTTTTTACATCTACTTTGCCCCTGGTGACACGGATACTCCCTCCACCCCAAATAAATGTAGCAAATAATTTAACCCCCATACCAATGCTATTTGTTGATGAAACATATAGGGGTTTGACCACATAGCCATCAAGCTAAGAGAATTCTATAAGAATAAAGCCATCCATTTAGAATAAAACTAAAATTTCACAAAAGATAGCACCTGGAATTAACCAAATGCTAAACAAATATATTTAAAAGGGATAATCATTACCTGTTATAATTATATATCAAACTATATATAGTCTCATCTTGATTGTACACTAACTTCAGGATATTTAGAAATCATTTCATCAATCAAAGGCTGCTTCATTCCCTTAAGGTGTTTGTTAAAAAATGAAAGTACATAATCATTCATAATTTTCTCCTGCCTACTTCCATCAATAGTACCAAGTATTGAGAGTAATTTTAATGCTGGTACAGTAACAGTGTAATCTGTAAAATCAATATGTTTTGCTCCATTTATCGATATAATAAGATAGTTTTTTTGATCTTTAGAGTATCCTGATGCTAGATAGTTTTTACTATTTCCCTCAGTTAAAATCATAAAAGGCTGCTTAACTTTATTATTTACAGTATCACCAAATGGAGTGCCATCCATATTAATAAATGCTTTGAATCTACTATCTGTAAGGCTTGCTTGTCCTGCTGTAGCACCACCGAATGAGTGCCCGAATAGTCCTAAATTTGACATATCCAATTTATCCTTGAATATGCTCTTAATTTCTCCATTATTAAGCTTTTCTATCTCATCAGCAACAAAACTAGTATCATCACTCCATATATGTACACTCTTTTCTGCTACTTTAGAATTTTGTATCATATATTTCTCAAATTCAGTACTTGTTTTATCTCCTTTAAATTGTTTTGCTACATTGTTAGCGTCATCATTAAATATTTTTATTTGTTTAGCACTGAAAGGTACAATTTTCCCTTGTGGAAATGTACTAGAAGAAGCTTCATAGGTATGTGATATGCTGAATACTACATATCCATGACTAGCCAATTCCTCCATTTGTACTGTGTTTTGTCCACTAAATAGTTCATATCCGTGTGAAAATACTATTACTGGATACTTTTGTTCTTTATTCGAAATCCCTGTATTAAGAAAACTGTTTGTTTTATCTAATTCAAGCTGATTCAATATGTTGGGATATCCTGAAATTTTGCATATATATGCGCTAACTTTGCTGTCTGAAATGTAAGGTTGAACTTTTTTGTCTTTTACTACATTGGCCGGATACCAAACTTGTACTGCAAGTTCCCTAGGCGTATCAGCGTTTGTAAAAATACCCTTTCTTGATTTGTCAGTAAAAGCCATAATCCTTGTTCCTACGGAATATTCCCCATCTGGCTTAGGAAGATTTATAACAGGAAACAGCATTGGAAATGCAATTGATATTATTAATGACATCATAAGAAAAGTTATGCCTACAATTTTAAATACCTTTTTCACTTTATAAATTCCTGAATATATATTAATAATACCTATAACAAGTAGAACTATAGATAAACAATATGCTGGAACCATTTGCAGTCTATATCCCTCAAAAATCAAGCTTAATATGCATGCTGCAACAGCTAATATAGGTAATGTAATCCTTAATTTTTTATACTTTATAAAAACAAAATTGATAATGGAAGCAACTAATGCAATAATTATCAGTACTTCAAAAATTCTCATAAAATCACTCCTTAAAATTCAAAAATTTATCAATACGTTATTTAGAAAAATCACTTACTTTTTTAACGAATTTGGTATTGATAAATATCTTTCTCCAGTATGTTGAAATGTTAATCTTGATTTTGACAAGACCGCTTTCCCCCTTTACAAAACCGAACTTTATAAATTTTACAATTTTTATTATCTAACAACAATTAACACATATTTTATCATTATAGCACAATACTGGATATATTTTTATTTTAATTCAGTTTTGTAATATTGCTTATAAAGGGTAATGACACATAGCCATCAAACTAAGAGGATTTTATAAAACTAGAACCCTCTATTTGTAAAAATGTTATCATTTGAAAGATAATAAAAAACACTGCTGGGGGAACTAATAAATGATAGCAGAAAAAGAATTAAGATTGGATGAAGATATAAAGCTTTTGCAGATGAACTTAAAATATGTTTTTCAAAAGAGGAGATTGAAGAAATAGCGAAAGAAACAGGTTTTGTGAAAAGAAAGGGTAAAATTAAAGCTAGCGAATTCGTTTGTTTATGCTGTTTTATGGATGTAGAAGTAGGAGCTAGCTCAGGAAGTGATAATCTGACATCATGAAACAGATGATTCATGGGGAACGTTATGAAATTAAGGATGTCTATATCGGTAAGGAAAAGAAGCTCAAAACCAGAGTTGTTTTATATAAACTAACAGAAGAGCAGTTGAAAAAAAGATCAGAAAAATGTGAGAAGAATTCTAAAAAGAAAGGTATAGAAAAGAGTGAAAATACAATTGAATTATTAGGGATATCTATTTATATAACTAATATTAAGGGAGACGTTTTAGGTGCAGAACAAGTCCATGAGTTTTACTCCTTAAGATGGCAAATAGAACTAATTTTTAAAACGTGGAAGTCTATATTTCATATACAGGTTGTAAAGCCAGTTAAGATAGAACGGTTTCAATGTCAGCTTTATGGAAAACTTATTCTACTACTCGTGAGCTCTGCTGTAATATTTAAGATGAGGGCTTTAGTTTTAGAAAATAAAGAGCTTGAAGCCAGTGAAATGAAAGTTTCAGAGATAGTTCATGAATATATTGACAGACTATACTTTGAACTTATAAAATTTCCTAATGAGACTTTCAATACATTAAAGTTAGTATTTAAAAATGTAGTTGAGTAACTTTAGACTTTGAACGATCAATTCCTTCACGTATTTCTTTCATAAATTAAATTCTTGAAGTTACAGTTTCATTTCATGTATTAATTCTATGAATGCTTTTAGTGGTGCTGAAATCCATTTGTTTTTATGATAGATTACTTGTGTTAGAATTTCAAAAGCTGGTCCTTTCCAGTTCAATTTTATCAATCGTTGCTGAATGCACTCTTCTTCTACTGCAACTAGTGGTAATAACGTTATACCTAGTCCACTCATTGCAAGCTGTTTAATTGATTGTACATTTCCAGTTTCAATAACAGAACGAGGTTTTATTCCATATTGAGTCAGGATATTCTCAAAAAGTGCTCTATAGCTGCAGCCTGTTTCTGTTAAAATAAGTGATTCACCAGCTAAATCTTCTGGGAAGACACTTTCTTTTTGAGCAAGAGGATGTTCTGGTAAAGACAAAAGTGCCAATGGCTCCGGAAACTCGATTTCTGTAATAAAATCTTCTTCTCTTATTTTCTTCTCAAGAAAAAATGCGACATCAATTGTATTTTCCTTAAGAAAGCGAAAAAAATCAGTACAATTTCCAAATTTTAATGCAATCTCAACATTTGGATACCTTAATCGATATTCTTTTAATATTTTAGGAAGCCACATTACACACAAAGATTCAACTGCACCGATTGATAAAGTTCCACTTATTAAATCTGAATTGCTTATAGCACCTTTAGCATCATTTGAAAGCTTTAATATTTGTTCCGCAAACGGTAACAGCCTCTTCCCCTGCGGTGTTAATGTAATACAATGCCCTAATCGCTCAAATAATCTTACTCCTAATTCTTTTTCTAATAATTTAATCTTCGTGGTTACAGTAGATTGAGCATAATTTAGATTTTGTGCTGTCAATGTAAAACTTTGTAATCTTGCAATAGTTAAAAAGATTTTTAATTGTTTATTATCCAACTTTTTCACACTCCAATTATCAATTTTATTGAATATTTCTTTCAATATTATCAATTTTACTGTTAGATAACTATATGATATCATACTATTAAGCAATAATAAATTCCATTATGTTAAGTTAAAGTAAGATGTAGTTTCAAAAAATATCACTGAGGTGATAACATCAGTTGTGGAGGTTGAGTATCATGGAAGATCGAATTAAAGAAATATTTACCGAGTTAGGAGCAGATATTTGTGGAATTGCAAATGCTGAAAGATTCAAAGATGCACCATTAGGTTTCCATCCGACTGATATATATACGGATTGTAAATCAGTTATTGTATTTGCAAAGTGTATGCCGAAAGGACTCACTTATGTCAACCCACGATTAGCTTATGCTAAGGCAACGGACATGAATGTTGATGAATTAGACCGCATAAGTTATGTAGCCTCTGTAGAAATTGAAAAATTAGGAGGAATAGCAGTTCCTGTACCATCAGATTCTCCCTATGAATATTGTAGTGAAAATATGGAAGGTAGGGGATTGCTATCAATGCGGCATGCAGCAATGCTTGCTGGTATAGGAAGCATGGGCAAGAACACTCTTATAATAAATAAAAAATACGGCAATATGATTAATATTGGAGCAGTATTAACAAATTTAGACTTGAAATCAGATTCTTTCTCTGAAAAGATGTGTATTGAGGGCTGTCATCTATGCCTGGATAACTGCCCACAGAAGGCACTTAATGGACAAACAGTAAATCAAAAGTTGTGTAGAGAATATACTTACAGTAAAAATGGAAAGGGTTTCTCATTATGTAATTGTAATAAATGTAGGGTTATCTGCCCAAAATCATTAGGTGAGATATAATATAATTTAATATTTTTAATAACATCTTATTACCTTTTCCCCTTTCCCTTACTAAAATTAATTGTTTTCTAGAGCATGGATGGATTTGCTTCTGAAGGTGATAAGGGCCAATATCACCACGAAAACTCCAGAAATCATAAATAGCAAACCAATACCCCTGCCCTGCCCTGTACCAATAATCTTTCCCACTGTAGGAACAAGAAATCCTCCATCACTTAATAAGGGGTTAAATACATAGTCGGCCAATAACGCAGCAATACTGTAAGCTACAACAAAACCCAGTTGTGATAATATTCCCACAATACCCCACACTCGACCCTGTTTATCATTAGCAATGTTTTTCCGAACCAAGACATCAGCACTGATATTGACAAATGTCAGGGGATAGAAAAACAGGAATCCAGCCCCGCCGATAAAGTAAATGTTGGCTTTCGTGATCCACGGCATTTTTATAAGTGCTCAAACTTTATTATATACAACAATAAGTCGGCTATGACCTACTTTAAACGAGGGAATAATTTTAATGCATTATCCCGGTAAATAGCACGACATTGTTCATTTTTCTCCTTAACCGTTAATTATTGTATTTGATGAATTTATTTACTAAAAACTTCACTCAATTTTGTACATACTAAATCAAGGGCATCACGTGCTTCTTCCAGTGTTCTCTGCATATTAAAGAAGCCGTGGATAATTCCATCATATCTCTTAAGGCATACTTCAATCCCAGACTCAGATAAACGCTGTGCATAATGCTCGCCCTCATCTCTTAACGGGTCATATTCTGACGTAATAATGCATGCAGCAGGAAGACCCTCAAAGTTATCTGCAAGCAATGGTGAAGCTAATGGATTTTTAGCCTCGCTTAAATTTCTTAAATACTGTTGAACAAACCATTCAATGCCTTTAGTTGTAAGCCTATATCCCTTAGCGTTTTCCACTCTGGATTTAGGCTTCGTTTGCCCAAGTAAATCTAACATCGCATTAATAATCACCTGATAAGTAATCGAGAATTCTTTCCTTTCCCTTGAAAGTTGGCAAATTACTGCACTAAGAGTTCCGCCTACACTATCACCTCCAATAGCAATTTTATCAGAATTTATATTTAGCTCTTTGGCATTTTCAAATATCCATTTTACAACTTGGTAACATTCTTCTACCGGCTCCGGAAATTTATGTTCTGGTGAAAGACCATAATCTATAGATATTACAGTGCAGTTTACATTATTTGCTATTTTACGGCATATAGAATCGTAAACTTCAATATTTCCAAGTACAAATCCACCACCATGAATCCAAATAAATACAGGATGGATACCTTTGACTTCTGAATAATAAACTCTTATTGGGGTATCTCTTTTAGAAGTTTTAACGACACGGTTTACTACAGTACCAACCTCTAGCACATCTCCTTTAAAGTCATCCCAACTCTTACCATACCATTCTCTTAACTTATCAACTCCTAGAGAATACATGTTATCAAAATCTGTGTCTAATAATTTTTGAAATTTTGGATTTAACGGCATTATTAATTCCCTCTTTCATGTATATTTTATTGTTTATCTTTATTACTATCATCTATTTTATCTTCTAATAATTCATTAAAAACAGCATTTCCAGCTCTTCCTGCCATGGATTGCAGTCCTTTAAAAACAATATTTTTGGTTTCTTTATCCATTCCTTCTGTAAGAAAATCTATCCATTTTCTCAAAGATGAAAAAATTTGTTCTTTGCAATCTTTTCCTTTGCCAGTTAAATAGAGCTTCTTAGCTCTTTTATCTTCTTTAGAAATTTTTCTCATTAAAAATCCTTTTTTTTCAAGTGATTTTATAGACCTTGCAGTTGCTGCTTTATCAATTAATAGCATTGATGATAGCTTCTCTTGATTGATTCCTTCATTGCCATATAGATTCAGTAAAAAGATACATTCTGAAAAACTTATGCCTATGCTCTTATAAGCAATAGTCATATAATCTTGAGATTGTCTGTTCAATATTCCAACAAGTCTTGCAAAATTTATAAGTTCCATATTTACCTCCTTAGTTGATTCACTCAACTAAATTATAAGCATAATGGTTGAGTGTGTCAACTACTCTTGAATTTTTCCTTGAAAATCACTATACTTGCCAATATTACTCCTAATCAGAGTGAAGTATTAATGATTTTATCTAAAAAAGAGCCCTTATCTCTTAAGGAGTTGGGAGAACTTTTGATTTGTGAAAGCAAGAGTCCTAGCCGATTGGTACAAAGACTTGTGGATAATGGCTTTGTCTATAAAAGTAAGGAAATCGATGATAATCGTAAGTCCGTTTTACATTTGACGCAAGAAGGACGGAGGCTAATTCCATTAATAACTGAAAAGAAAATGATTTTTAATCAAGTACTATCTGACTCTATTGCGGATAAGATTGATATTAGTGTATTAAACGATGTCTTACGTACTCAAATTAAGGATACAAACAGCGAAGAAAAGATAGAAATTCGAAAAGATATCTAGGAAAAAACAAATTCAGACCACACTATTTATGGTCTGAATTTAGAATTGAGTCTCTATTGCTTTACCTATCCGATTCTCTTATATATTTCTGTCTGAACTCACTGGGTGTTTCATTTCGGCATTTTTTAAAAAATCTACTAAAGTAATTACTGTCATTGAACCCTGTATCCATTGCAATTTCAGCTATGGTTTTGTCGGTTCCCAGCAAGAGTTGTGTTGCCTTCTGAACACGCATGCGATCCAGAAATTCCATTGGCGGCAGCCCAGACACTGTCTTGAAAACTCTCGAATTGTGCTATTAATTGAATAAATAGTCCATGCAACTGAAATTCTCTCATAGTATACTAAATTATTTCAACATGATTCATTCTATACACAGTTGCTATTAAAAAAACACCTGTAAGAATAGCAGTAAAAAAAACAGTAAAGGTGGTGTCATTAAATGTTAAAGCTGAACTGTCATTAATTAATTTGTAAGGAATAAATTTATCTATTTGAGGTAGTTTTATAATCACAGCACTGGCATAGCCTATAACTAGAGTTACTATTCCAGCAGGTAAACTTTTTTTAATAAAGCTGCTAAAAAATAGAACAAGTGCTATATTAAAAATAAAATATAAACTTACTAACAGTGAAACAGTAAATAATTTGCTGGTTGTCACATCTGAGCTTTTAAATAGAATTCCTGCATAATAATGATTAATAAATATACCGACAGTAGTTAGTACTAAAACAGATATGGAATAATTTATAAACTTACTGATTACTATGAACAGTGGTGATGCTCCCTTGGAATATGGAAAAACCAGCTTTTGAAGAGTAATTTCTTCTGCTATGCTAGTACATACAGTAAAAACAATGAACATAATGCTTATTTGATATAAACTTGAAATAAAGCTTTGCAAACAGTATTGTATAGTCATAAGTTTGTCAGCGTTAATAGCATTAGCATCTATACCTGACTGGGATTTCAGGATTATTGGCATAAGCTTTAGCATAATAGGTCCTGAAACAGCAAAGAGAATTATGCCAACAGCAATTATTAAATATTTGTACTGTCGTAAGGCTTCTAATATTTCTTTTTTTATATATGCTTTAAAAGTATTCATTCCTTTATCACCATCCTCATAAATATGTCTTCAAGATTGGATTTTCTAATATTGTAAGATAGAACTGTGCAATCGGTAGCTAATATAAGCTTCAAAAGTTGTTTTTTACCTTCATCTATATTCTTCACGTAAATAGACAGCAGATTATTGCTGCTTTTAATATTTTCAATTAAAGGCTGACGAAACAAAGTTTCTGTAAGAGTACTAATATCTCCTTCAACTTCTACATCAAAAATAGGTTGTATATATTTTTTTTCTAATTCCTTAAGATTATCAGATATTAGTATTTTACCCTTATCTAAAATACTTACTTCATCACAGACTCTTTCTATATCATTTAATATGTGTGAGGACAAAAATACAGTTATTCCTTCTGCTTTCAATTTTTCTATTAAAGATAAAACTTCCATTCTTCCTTCAGGATCGAGAGCTGAAGTGGGCTCATCCAAAAATAATATTTCTGGATGATTAAATAGAGCTACTGCTAGTCCAAAACGTTGTTTCATACCACCAGAATAACCAGAAAGTTTTCGCTTAGCAGCACTTTTAAGTTGGACTATCTCTAGAACTTCATCCGCTCTTATAGATACTTCTTTAGGTGACATTCCACTTAAGCTACCTATAAATTTCAGATATTCATATCCAGTCATATAGCCATAAAATACTGGTGCTTGAGGCAGGTAACCTATAGTTTTTAATAGTTGTCTTTTATTAGTGTTAAAATCTTTTCCATTTATAAATATATTTCCAGAGTTATAGTTTATAAGCCCTGTAAGTATATTCATAGTAGTAGTTTTCCCAGTACCGTTCTTACCAAGAAAGCCGTATATACATCCCTTTGAAACCTCAAAGCTAATGCCCTTAAGCACTTCAAAATCGCCATATTTTTTTATTAAGTTTTCAACCTTTAGCAAATTAATCACTTCCTTCCAAGAAATACTGCTAGTCTTTTTTTCTGCCTATTAATAGATAACCTAAAGGACCTATAGTGCTAATGACTAATATTATTATGAACCATATATATTTTGGGAAAAATTTGACTTTGTCTTTATACAGTCTGTAAAAACAAAATATTTTCAAGCAAAATTCCAGTATAATAAGAGGAGAAAGCATTTTTACAATTTCAATTACAGTCATTCCATTAAACATAATTATCATCCCTTTCTTGTAGTTTTAAATAATAATTTTTTATTCTACAAATATAACGATAAAGGAAACAAAAAGTTCACTGAAAATAAAAAAATCTTTTCTTTTTCGGAAAAGATTTTTTATATATTATTTTTCTTTATGCCTATCAATTATTACTCTGGTTACAATTAAATATATAATTAAATTACTAGGAACATTTAGTAGTCCAAATATACCCCAAAGCCAGTAGTATTTTTCCCCTCTTTTTTTTGCATCATTATATATCCAAAAGCCTTGAGTAAGTAAAATTATGGCTAAAGCTATAATTAATAGTATTTTATTCATTATGATTCCTCCTCAAGCTGTATTTCGTAAGAGGAATCAAGGACCAAGGCATAATGAAAGCAAGTACTATTTGGAAATAAATCACAAACTTTATACCAAGTTTTAAGAAAACAATGCTGAATGCAGATAATATTAAAATTGAAGTTATTATAAAATATATATTTTCCTTAAATGAATTTTTCTTAGCTCCTATTTGCTCAGCTTGTTCTATTATTTTTAAAGTATCTATATTAATATTAAAATCGATATTATCAACTAAATCTATTTTTTCCAATGCTGAATTCATTTTATCTTCAAAAGCTTCTAAATTAACTGATTTATCTAAAGTATCATTATTTTCATTTATCTGTTCTTCATTTTTTGCTTTATTTAACAGGTTTATATCATAGGCTTCGTTATATCGCTTGTCAATAAGCGTATTTATAAGCTTTTCTTTTTCATTCATTTATCATACCCCTTCTTTCTAACTCAAGGATTATATATTTAACACTGTAATGTAACCTGGAGCGAACAGTGCCTACAGGGCAATTAAGTATTTTGGAAATCTCCTCATAACTATAATTGTAGAAATGTTTTAGTATGAATACTGCTCTTTTTTCATAGGGCAGACACTTAATAACTTGAAGAATTTCTACGTATTCAAGTTTTGAAATTGCGGCATCTTCAGGATTGCCTGAATCAGAAATCATATTTTCATCAAGTATGGCTAAGTGCTTATCTTTTCTTAAGTTATCCCTGTATAGATTAGTTGCTATGGTAATAAGCCAAGTGGAAAATTTTGCTTTAGGAGAAAATTTTTTTATATTTAACACTGCTTTTAGCATGGTTTCCTGCAAAATATCCTGAGACAGCGTAGGGTCACCAGTCATTTTAATAATATAGCCCTTTACAAGATTATAGTTTTCAGTGAGCAGCAGATTTAAAGCAGACTTATTTCCTTGCTTAGCTTTTTCTATTAAAACTAGTTCATCCAATAATTCACCTTCTTTGCTAATAATATAACGTTTAAGTAAGGCAAAAAGTTCATTTGTGTTTAAAAAATATAAATATTTATAAGTGCTAATATCTATAATATAATTGAAGATACATCAGTTCAATATAGCAGTAGTTAAGTAAAATTAAGGTAGCTATTTAATTCAGTTTGCTTAGTCCTGTGAGAACATTGTGAACTATATGTACTAAAGGTCTTATTGATGTTACTTATTATATTTTTATTTTTATCATCATTCCGTTACCTTCTTTTTCATTAGGACGGATTCGAAATCCTAACTTTTGATAGAATCCTTCTTTACCTTTTGCTGCCATTAACCCGGCCGTAACGGTTGAATTTGCTATACTATTATTTTTAATATAATCAAGTAACTTTTCAACAACCAATTTTCCAACTCCTTTTCTTTGAAACTCTGGCTTGATGCAAACATCTTGTATATAAAATATCCTCGCACCATCACCAACTAATCTACCCATTCCAATAACTTCTCCTCCTACACTTATAGAAATTAAATATATACTATTTTCAATAGCCTTCTCAGTTTGTCTAGTGTTTGGCCTTCCAAAACCTACCGCTTCCTGCAAATTACAAAATTGTTCTGCAGTTAATTTATTTTCTAATAATACAATATTGTCCATTTTATTTAGACCTCCTATTGAAAAAGTATTGATTATCCTTGCTTCGCTTTATTTTACAAGTGTATACTAATTTATAGTTTATTTATATGACAATTATATCATCAATTTCAATATAATGTATATAATTAAACAAGCCTTCTTTACAAGCTATAGAGGACTTTAATAAAATGGGTTATTATTTAATTAAGAAGACAAAAGATAATAATATAGAAAATAAAAGCTCAATACAAAAAACAGCTTAAAACATTGATTCCCAATATCTTTTGTTTTTATATAAATTGCAGTAATTGGGTTACATGACACCAGTGATAGGTAGAATATCCTATACTTAAAAATATTGGTTTATCTTCTTCTTTTGCTTTTGCAAATATTTTTTATTATATTTGTTAAAAATATAGCTGATAAGTTACTATATTTTTATGAATAGGAGGAGTAAAAAAATGAATAGAAATAAAAAGACTAAAAATGTCAAACAAAATAAAGCCATAAATAACATTACTGAAAAGACTATGGATATGAATGTCACAAAAACAACTTTTCATGATGGTTCTCCTGCTAAAAACAAGTAGTTACTTTTAGCTAAAAAGGTAGTTATATTATTGAAAAATAAGAGAAGGAATATATTATATATGTATAGTATATTCCTTCTTTATATGTTATATGGATAACCTGTTAATACTTTTGTTTATAACTTTTAGTTCAGGAAATTAGAATATTATGAATTACATTAACCAAAGATTATGCTCATTAGTTTATATTATTCTAAACCAATTTTTGATAGCTTATACCCACTGATACAAATTGATACAAACATGATAACAACAAGCGGTATTAGAAGTCTGACATCAAGAACTTCACTTGTCATAAGCTTAAAACCCCATCTAGCAGGGAAAATCATACCTACAGTTTCAAGTACCTTTGGGAGCATATTTACAGGGAACATAATGCCAGACAGCATAATTGAAGGTAAAAATATAAACTGTGATACCATTGTGAGCTTTGATGTGCTTTTGATAAGCAGTCCGAGTACCGTTCCGACTGCCAAACAGACTATGATGAAAATTGTAAGAGATAGCAAATAAAGAGCTAAATTTACAGGAATTTTTGCATCAAAAGCCAGTGGTGCTATAAAAAATATCACAATACTTATAATAAAAAGATGAACAAAAGCCGAGATGAAGTTGTTGATTAACGCTACCCATAAGGGCATACCACCCACCTTGTATGCCTTTTTTATTTCACTGCCATACAACTCCACCAGTGGTGTTGGTGCTCCTAAAATAGCTCCCATTGTCACCCCGAATACCGTCATAGATTGGATTAATGTATCCTTTGCAGTAGGGTTTATTGATGAAAAAATTCCACCCATAAAAACAAAGAATACAAGCGGTACTACATAATAGGTGAGCAGTACGCCTTTGTTTCTAAAGTCAAGTTTCCACTGTAGGACTACTCCATATAAAAATGCACTCATGATTTACCCTCCCTTGCTATGTCCATAAATCTTTGTTCAAGTGTGGCTCTTTCAATTTTTACATCAAGAACGGTATTTTGTGTTTGCTTGCAAATTTGAAGCAATTCAAGCAAGGTATCCCCAATATTTACAGAAGTAAATACCCAATATCCTTGTTCGTAGTCAGCGTTTTTCAATGGTCTTTCAGTTTTGATGTGAATTCTACATTGATCTTCCATTTCACTGGTCAGTTCGGTTGTTGTGCCTATAAAAGCAATTTTTCCATCTTTGAGGATAGTAATTCTATCGCAAAGACTTTCTACCTCTGCCATATCATGACTTGCCATAATAATGGTTTTTCCTTGCTCTTTCAATTTCCGGATTTGTGCATGGAGGAATACCCTGCCCTCTACATCAAGTCCCGCAGTCGGTTCATCAAGGAATATGATGTCGGGATTACCAATGAGTGCAAGTGCTAAATGCAGCCGCCTTTTTTGCCCTGTAGACATTTCTTTGTATTGCTTGTTTTTTAGCTGTGCAAGTTTAAAAACATTAAATAACTCAAGATTTGCTTGTGCTTTGTTCCACTTGCAAACCAATTGATACGCCTCTATTGCCTTAATATTTGCAGGGAGTGATGAGGATTGAAGCTGCACCCCTATATTTCCGTTTACCGTAATATTTCCGCTGTCATATTTTCGAATACCCTCAATACATTCAAGGATGGTGGTTTTTCCTGCTCCATTTGTACCAAGCAAGGCAAAAATTTCACCACAATTTACAGCAAAAGAAATGTCTTTGATGACGGTATTTACTCCATAGCTTTTTATTAAATTATCAATTTGAATAGCTATACCCATTACTCCACCACCTCCATATTTGGAATTACTATCCCTTGATTTTGAAAGTAAACAGGCAATGCTTTCCCGATAAACTCATCGGCTATTGCCTGTTTTTCTTTCCACTCGTTGTTGCTCCAATCTTTTTTGTTTTCATTGAACTTTTCAAGCGCTGGTAGCATACTCATATCGCCACCTGTAAACTCCATTATCATGTTCCACCACTCTTTAGCAATCTCTTGCCCCTTGTCACTTTCGGGGGGTTCACCACCAATTTTAAGCTGCGCAGTTTCGTCACACAAGCTCTTCCATTTTGCAAAAAGTGCTTTTCCGAATTCCTCTGTAAAATGGTTTCTAATGTGTATCATGAGTTTGTCATCAAACAATTTAACAATCCAATAGTTTTCATTTTTTAGCTGTAATAACTTGATAATATCGGCGTACTTGTTAAAGTCCACCGTCTGCATTTGTTCAACTTCATCTTGCAGAGCCTCTATTGCTGATAGTTCCTCGGTTAGATTTGCAATTTTTTCCTTGATGATTTGTGCTTGCTCACTCAAAACATTTGCAACCTCTTGTGGTGTATCAAGAGATATTAAGTGATTTTTGATATCGTCAAGCGAAAAGCCCAAAAATTTCATAGATAAAATCTGATGAAGCTTTACCATATCCTTATTAGTATAAAGTCTCCTGCCGCCCTCGCTTTGTGCAGACGGTTTCAGCAAACCCTCTTTGTCGTAGTATTGCAGTGTGCGAACGGTGGTATCCATTTTTTTAGCAAGATCGCCCACAGTCATAAGCTCTTTGTTTTGCATTATAAATCACCTCTACTTATATAGTACTATATGACGTAGCGTAACAAGCAAATGTTTTTTAAATTTAGTAAAATTTTTTTACTAAATAAATTCGTATTATATAAAATAATCCTTTAGAACAAAGTTTAATCAAAAGTATCCAAATTTAATAAATTTAATATAGTTTCTATAAGGAGCTCTTTCATAACATCATAGTTGATTACATCACGTTTATTTAAGACTACTGAATCAGAGTACTGGTCTATCATGTGATATATCATATCTACCTTTTCATGAGGATGGGAAATAGAAAAACCAAGTGATGGTAAGGCACCTGCAATTGCAGATAAAAACTGATTTTTAAACTGATTCATATATTCTGCCACATCCGGATCGGAATGACGCATAGCTTGAAATTCTTCATGGACCGCCTTAGATATTGTGTGAAGCTGAATATCCTTGTCAATAATGTCAGACAAAAAAGCTTCTAATTCTTTTCTATCTTTGGATAAATGTAATTGTTTTATCATTTCAGCGTCAAACTTGGGAACAACCTGGTCCATGACTGCTAAAAGAATTGCTTTCTTATCTTGAAAATAATGATACACAATGCCGGTGGAGACACCGGCTTCTTTTGCGATTTCATTCGTATTGGTATGATGGAAACCTTTTTCGCAGAAAAGCTTAAATCCTGCTTTTGCAATTTTCTTTTTCTTTTCTATGGAACGTGTCTGACGTGGTTCTCTGATTTTTGCTTTAGCCATAATATAACTTCCCTTTGTACATTTTCTTTTTCTTTTCCTATCGTGCTTGTGCAAGTTCATTATAAAGGAGATTTTTTATTTGGTCAACAAAATATGAGAAAAATATCACATTTTTGTTGACAGGCATATAACGCTGTGATAAGATTCAAGTTAAATATGATATTTATATCATATTATAATCTTTAGAATAGAGATAAAAACTATACATGTAATACATAACGGATTAAGGAATGTGGTATATTGGCTGACTAAAATGGAAGGAGAAATCAATATACAATCTTATGCATTAATTAAACAAGTGGAGGCGGTATTATGTAATTAGTAACTTATCGTATTGGAGAAATTGAATAGTTTGCAAATATAAGTTAAAAGAAAGAGAGGAATAATATGTCAGTTTCCAAAAAAGATGTTGAGTATGTTGCAGAACTAGCAAGATTAAGTTTTTCTCAAGAAGAAAAAGAAAACCTAATTGGAGATTTAAATAGTGTACTTGGGTATGTGGAAAAATTAAATGAATTAGACACAGATGATGTGGAAATCATAGTAAATCCATATTATATTGAAAATAAATTTAGGGAAGATGAGATAGAACCTTCTATGGAACTTAGTTCAGTATTAGATAACGCGCCAGATAAATTAGAAGAATATGTAGTTGTTCCTAAAATAATAGAATAGTGGTTTTAGATAAGGAGGTTTTTTCAATGGAATTGCATAAGCTTAAAGCTCATGAGTTAAAAAGTATGATAAAAAATAAAGAAGTTAAAGTAGAAGAAGTTACAAAGGAATTTTTAAATAGAATACATAAAACTGACCAAAAAATAGGTGCATATCTATATAAAGCAAAAGAGGAAGCTATAAGTTCTGCAAAAACTTTAGATGAAAAAATAGCAAAAGGAGAGATATTAGAAGGTTTAGGCGGAGTTCCTGTTGCTATTAAAGATAATATAAGTGTAAAAGGAATGCAAAATACTTGTGCTTCAAAAATTTTACAAGGTTACACATCTCCTTATGATGCTACTGTAACTGAAAAAATTAGAGAGAACAACGGAATCATACTTGGTAAGCTGAACATGGATGAATTTGCTATGGGTTCATCTAATGAAAACAGTGCATTTAAGAAGGTGGTAAATCCATGGAATGAAGAGTTTGTTCCTGGGGGTTCTTCTGGTGCTTCAGCAGCTTCTGTTGCCGCTTTTGAAACTCCACTTTCTCTTGGAACAGAAACAGGGGGGTCTGTTAGACAGCCAGCATCCTTTTGTTCTGTTGTAGGACTTAAACCTACTTATGGAAGAATATCAAGATATGGAGTAATTGCTTTTGGTTCAACTTTGGATCAAGTGGGCACTATTGCAAGAGATGTAGAAGATTGTGCCCTATTAACTCAAAATATTGCAGGTGTAGATGATAAAGATTTCACAACAGTAAATATCCCTGTTCAAGATTATACAAAGAGTCTTACAAAAGATTTAAAAGGTAGAAAGATCGGTATACCAGTAGAATATTTTAGTGAAGGCTTAGATGATGTTGTAAGAAAAATAATTGATGAAGCAATTAAAGTATTAAGAGATAGTGGTGCTGAAGTTAAAGAATGTTCACTTCCTTTGTCTGAATATGCTCTTGCTACATACTATATAATATCCTCTGCAGAGGCATCTTCAAATCTTGCTAGATTTGATGGTATAAGATTTGGTCACAGATCTAAAGAAGCTAAAGATGCAATAGATATATACTTTAAATCTAGAAGTGAAGGTTTTGGAAGAGAAGTAAAAAGAAGAATAATGCTTGGAACTTATGTGCTTTCAGCTGGTTATTATGATGCTTATTATAAAAAAGCTTTGAAGGTTAGAAATTTAATAAAACAAGATTTTGAAAGAGTACTTAAAGAATTTGATGCGGTGATTTCTCCTGTATCACCAACTACTGCTTTTAAGTTCGGGGAAAAAACTAAAGATGTTCTTTCTATGTACTTATCAGATATTTATACTGTACCTGTAAATATTGCAGGATTACCAGCAATATCTGTACCATGTGGCTTTGTAAATAATCTTCCTGTTGGACTTCAATTTATTGGTAACTATTTTAGAGAAGATACATTATTTAATTTAGCTTATGGATATGAATCTGCAACAGAATGGCATAAAAAAAGTGCTGTAATTGAGTAAGGAGGATTAGTGCAATGGAATATGAAGTTGTTATAGGACTTGAAGCTCATACTGAACTTTCAACAAAAACTAAAATATACTGCGGATGTAAAACTGAATTTGGAGGGCAGCCAAATACTCATGCTTGTCCTGTATGTATGGGACTTCCAGGTTCTTTACCACATTTAAATAAAAAGGTTGTAGAATATGGTATAAAGGCAGGTCTCGCTTTAAACTGTTCTATTACCAAGTATGGAAGAATGGATAGAAAAAGTATTTTTTACCCAGACTGTCCTAAAAACTATCAAATAACACAGGATGAACTTCCTCTTTGCAGAGATGGTTTTATAGAAATAGAATTAGAAGATGGAAGTAAAAAGAAAATAGGAATAGAAAGAATACATATTGAAGAAGATGCTGCTAAACTACTGCATACTACAGTGGGAACTTTAGTAGATTTTAATAGGTCAGGCGTTCCTCTTACAGAAATAGTTTCAAAACCAGACCTTAGAAGTCCAGAGGAAGCAGTTCAATATCTTGAAAGATTAAAGAGCATTATTTCTTGTGTAGGTGTTTCTGACTGTAAAATGGAAGAAGGATCTTTAAGATGTGATGCTAACGTTTCTGTTATGAAAAAGGGTTCTAACGTTTTTGGTGTAAGAACAGAAATTAAAAATATGAATTCTTTTAAGGCATTAGAAAAAGCTATAAATTTTGAAGTTAATAGACAGATAGCTGCAATAGAAACAGGAGAAAAGCTTTCTCAAGATACAAGAAGATGGGATGATGCAAGTAATGTTACTGTAGTTATGAGAAGTAAAGAATTTGCAAATGACTATAGATATTTTCCAGAGGGAGACCTTGCTACATTAAATATAGATGATAAGTGGATTGAAGAAATAAGAGAAACTATACCTGAACTTCCATATGAAAAAGAACAAAGATTTGTAGAACAATTTAAGATTCCTAAGTATGATGCAGGAGTATTAACTCTTACAATGTCAATGGCAGATTTCTTTGAAAAAACAGCAGAAATCAGTGGTGATGCTAAGTCTGCATCAAATTGGCTAATGGGAGATATTTCAAAGATAATGAAAGAAAATGCTGTTTGGGTTGAAGATTTAAAATTTACCCCAGAACAATTAGCGGAGCTTATAAAGCTTATTAATGCTAGTACAATTTCAAATGCTATTGGTAAAAAAGTTATAGTAGATATGTTTAACACGGGTAAATCACCTAAAACAATAGTAAAGGAAAAAGGGTTAATACAAAATAGTGATGAAGGTGCTATACTAGAGGTCGTTAAGAAAGTATTAGATAGTAATGCTAAATCTATTGAAGATTATAAAAACGGTAAAACTAAAGTACTTGGTTTCCTTGTAGGTATAGTAATGAAAGAGACAAAAGGAAAAGCTAATCCTCAAATTGTAAATAAACTAATGAATGAAGAAATAAAAAAATATTAAAGGTTTTGGGGCTGCTGCATTAGCGATTTTTCAAATCGCTATCAACAGCTCTTTTTATATAGTATAGCAAGATTTAAGTTAATTAATTCCATTTACTTTTCAGTACATGGCATGGATGCTCCCATTACCCCTAAAAAAGGTAAAATATTTTTCATTCAATTGTTCAACCATATTATTAAATTAATTTAATTTTTCATTAGCTCCCTAATAATAACACACAACAGGAATACCTACATCAATATTATCAAATATTGTCTGTGCTAAATTGTATGGTGAATTTACACAACCGTGAGAGCCATTTGCCTTGTATATCTCTCCTCCGAACACACTTCTCCATGTTGCATCATGTATTCCAATTCCTCCATTAAACGGCATCCAGTAACTAACAGGAGCACTGTAACCTTGACCTTTTAGAGTGGCATTTCTTTCTTTATCTTTTAATCTGTAAATTCCTGCAGGTGTTGCGTCATTTAGGCGTACGTTACCTGTAACAACATTTCCTTCCACTACCAGTGAACCATTTTTATAAAACCATAGATGTTGCTTTGTCATATCTATTTCTACATATGTATTTCCAATATCACTGCTACCATGAGATACAGCAGTTTGACTGTATGCCGGTTCTTTTGTTATCGTTTTTCCTTCTTTTATCGCTTCACTTAAATCTTGTACTTCTTTATCAATATTAATTTGCCTGCCATAGTCACCACCGCTAATATTTATAGTATTTCCTGATGATGTATGAAAACTTCTTGTCTTACCAGCAGTATTATAAGTATTAGCAAGTGACTGTACATATTCTTTTACCTTTCCCTCATCAAGTATAACATTAAAATTACCATCAACTGTAAGCCACTTATTTATTGTTGAGCCATCTAAAATTTCCTTATTGTCTCCAAAAGTATAGGTGACTTTTGAAGATACATATTTATTGAGCATGTTCCTAGTTTCGATAACTTTTTGAGATTTTGAAGTATACTTCGGAGTTATATAACAATTAGCAGACTCCAGATCTATTGTTGATTCCTGCTTAGATATTGCATCTGCTGCACGTTCAAGTAAAATATTCTTATCTATTTTGTTACCTTTAATTTCGTCTACAATCATAAAAGCATTGCCTACATATTTAAAGCTGGGTTCTTTAGGTTCAATTATATTTTTATCAGCAAAACAAGATAAATTATCTACTTGTTTTGTGAACCTTCCTTTATCATATGAAATTTCTGCTGTTATGTTGGAATTTTTTATATTAAAAAACGATGAAGGCCATTTCAAAGGATTCTGTTCATCTTTAAGCTTCTTAAATTGTTCGTCGGATTTATACTTTAAATTAATATCACCTGTCTTAATTTGTTCCTTCTTACCATCTCGCTCTTTTATATTCAAAGAATATGTATGCAGCTCAGATGTCATTTGTGCTTTAATTTCTTCCACTGTTTTACCTGATACATCAATACCGTTAATTTTAGAACCAAAATATAAATGCTTCATGAAATATATTGAAGTGACAAAATATACAACAAATAAAGTGCAAAAAGAAATTGTTATTCCTGCTATAATTTTATTATGTTTACTTATAATTTTCATAGTATACTCCCCTTCATACCCCAGTCTTTTATAGTTGTTTTCCGCACCACCTTTTCTAAATATTACTACCATATGTATTTTTTATTAACTAAGAAAAAATCCTTTTAGATTTATTATTCAAGTTTATAAATTTAGTTCTGTAAAATTTATTACGAGGTTGTACAACTCTAAAACCATAATTAGTACAACCGTTAATAATATTGTTCAGTAATTGTCTATACAGATCATACTCATTAATACTAACTAAAGAATTTTTCTTTTACTATTTAGAAGCTTTTATGTTTCTTTTTTGAAATATATAACCATTATTAAAATAAGCAATGAGATTATTAATATATGTAGAATTATATTATATGTATTAGCAAAATATTCATTATAACCTTTTAATTTTCTTTCAGTTGCACCAAAGATTGTATAATTCCAATGTGAAGTATATTGAATTATAGCCCAATCTATGAGAAATATTGATAATATATATTTCCCTTGTTTTTCTTTTAATAAAAATAATATAGAACAAACCACAAAGATTATACACCAAACAGTGTCAACACTCAGAATACCAAGACTTTCAACTAAGTCAAATTTCCCCAAAGAAAATCCTGTAATGTATAGCGTAAACTAGAAAAGTAAATCACCTAATAGTATATTTATATTCTTCAATAAGTTAATTAATTCTTAATTTCACAAGGTATTCTATATCATTATAAAATGTTCAACTTTGAAGTTCCCATTATAGACATTATATTCAATTCTTTAAAACACTTTCCTTAATACCATTATTCTACAAATAAACTTAATTTCCTTCAAAAGTAGAATTTTTACTAATCCCCATCCATTGCTCTTTTCTTTATTTTTATATTTACAATAATATGATAAAGCTTACCATATTAAATATTTATGAATATAACTTTATCAATCAAATGTAGCCTTGTAAAAAAGATTGAACAAAATAATGATTAAAGGTGCCTTAAATTCATAAATCTAATAAATAACTTTTCAAATAAAGTTTGATTAAAATTCCATTGTGCTAGGAGCAACAATATAATACTTTTGTAAAAAAGTTTGTTCAAAAACTGAATATATCCCGAATTAGATAGGTAGATAAAATTGTACTTTGAAAATTGAATAATACGGTATTTGTAAAATAAATCTATAATATATTTTATCTTTAATAATGGATTATATAGAGTAATATGGTATACTTTCTATATAGATTAAGTCAAAATTGTAAATTATTGCGCAGTAGCAGGGAGACACTAAAAGGAGAAAAAATCATAGAAGAGGATAGCATAAGAGTTGGTTCATTTATGTATAGAGGAGGCTTCGCAAAATGGCTATCTTGATTTGGATAAATATTATTCTAAGGGGTATTATGGAGTTCGGTATAATTGCCGCATTTGCACTATGGGGATACTGGATTGGCAATCGTACAACTCAAAAGATTTTGTTTTGTATATTTGCACCGATATTAGTGTTTACATTTTGGGGTTTTTTTGATTTTCGTAAGATAGTTCCTAATCCTGAGTTATTTCGTTTAGTTCAAGAGTTATTCATTTGTGCAATAGCCGTTATAGCATTAAATGTTTCTGGACATCGAACATTATCAATAATAATGATTGTAATTTCAAGTATTCATTACATATTAGTTTATACATTGGGACAAACGCTTATAAAAAAATAACAAATTTTGTGTTTCTGAGAAACGACTTTATCAAACATTTTAGATAACCCTTTGAAAAATATACGGAATAGAAAAAGGGCTATTAAATATGCCCTTTTTCATATAACAGTTATTTTTAATTTTCACTTTACATCAGTTAGCTAGCCTAATGCTTCTATATCAAGTACCGCAAAAGGTTCGGTAAGGACGCTTTGATTTCGCAGACAGTTTGGAGTAATCAGCCTGTTCAGGAGAGTGCGCGTAGGGGCACGAAAGAACATCAAGAAGCCTCTCCATCACGCTGTAGTCTCCATGTTTCACCGCGGCTTCTAGTGCCTCTTCTACCCGGTGGTTGCGAGGGATTAGTGCAGGATTGCTGCTTTGCATCAACTGATGGGAGGAGATTTTTGGTTCCTGCTGCCTGCCTAGTCTCGCCTGCCACAGCTCATGCCACTGAGCAAATGACCTGGTGCCAAACAGCACCGTATCCGACCACTTATCAAAAGTTAATGCGCGGAAGGTATTGGTATAGTCCGCACCATAATTCTGCATCATGCTGAGGAGGCCTTCAATAAGGGTTTCATCCTGCAGCTCTTCGTTAAAAATTCCCAGTTTTCCTCTCATCCCTGCCAGCCAATTACTGTGATACAACTCAGTAAAATCTGAAATCGCATCCTGGGCCAGTTTGACAGCCTGCACCTGGTTGTCATGCAGTAGCGGCAATATGGTTTCAGCAAATCTCGCCAGATTCCACTCGGCAATATGCGGCTGATTGCCATAGGCATAGCGGCCATGAATGTCAATGGAACTGAATACCGTTGCCGGGTCATAGGCATCCATGAATGCGCAAGGGCCATAATCAATGGTTTCTCCACTAAGGGTCATGTTGTCGGTATTCATTACCCCGTGAATAAAGCCAACCAGCTGCCATTTAGCAATAAGCATGGCCTGACGCTTGATCACTTCCTGAAGCAGGAAAAGATAGCGGTTCTCATCAGCGTCAACTTCTGGGAAATGTCTCTGCAATGTGTAATCAGCCAGGGCCCGAAGCTCCTCAACAGTGCCCCATTTTGAAACGTATTGAAAGGTGCCCACACGCAGATGACTGGCAGCCACGCGGGTAAGAATTGCACCAAACTGCTCGGTTTCTCGGATTACTGACTCACCGGTTGTCACCACCGCTAGGCTGCGGGCGGTAGGAATATCAAGCCTATGCATTGCTTCGCTGATGATGTATTCACGAAGCATTGGTCCAAGTGCCGCTCGACCATCGCCTCCGCGGGAATATTGCGTTTTACCTGAACCTTTGAGCTGAATATCAATCCGCTCACCTTTGGGAGTAACCTGTTCGCCGAGCAGCAGAGCCCGGCCGTCCCCTAACATGGTAAAATGCCCGAATTGATGCCCTGCGTAAGCTTGAGCAAGAGGCAAAGCGCCTTCGGGAATCTGGTTGCCAGCAAGCACCGCTACGCCATCATTGCTTTGCAGCGCCTGGACGTTCAACCCTAAGGATGTTGCCAACGGATAATTGAGAATGATCAACTTCGGTGAGCGTACAGGGGTTGGGTTGAGGCTGGTAAAAAATGATTTCGGCAGACGAGCATAACTGTTGTCTAAATTCCATCCTGTTTCTATTATTTTTTTTATCTCTGGCATCGTATCTCCTTTTCTTCTTCTATCTTTTTATATCCTAGCTTTTTCTTTTACATAAAACAAAAGTCATAGGTATTCTATGATATTTTTAGTTATATACTTTCTATATCAACACAACGCAACCCCTTTTAGTGTCTGCTTCTGCCAATTTATTATACCCTTTTCACACAAAGATGCGCCCTTTAAATATTTTTTAGGTATGTACTGATAATTCTTTGCCCTGCAGGCATGTCTAATAAAGCTATTTCAATGCTTTAGCAAATAGACTTTTATCCACTCCACTTCAAATAAAATATACTTAAAAATAAAACCCGGTCAAGGTAAAATTCATCTCAACCGGTGCATTTACAATATATTTTAATTCCACACACTAAGGTTTTTACGCTTAAGTATGACCCCGCGGGGCACATATTCCCTTAAAATATGTTTCCATATACTGTGGATTTGTAATAAAGTTTGATTAAAGTATACTTAATAAATGAATTAAAATCGTTAGTGTCAAAATTGGTTTTTAAAATAAAGTTTGAACAAAAACAACATTTTGAAAGCATTTTATTATAATATTTATAATAAGTCTTGATAAATATTCAATGGTACGCCGGATGAGCGAAAAAATAGGCGTCTTGAAACAGAAAAGCCGATTCTAGATGCCTTTTGGGCGTGGATCGATTCTATAAAACATAGTTATCTTCCTAAGTCAAAGCTAGGAAGGGCTGTAGATTACGCAGTGAATAATAAAGAAGGCTTTATGAACTATTTGCTGGACGGCAACTGCGCTATTTCTAATAACTTATCTGAAAATAGTATAAGACCCTTCACTCTTGGAAGAAAAAATTGGTTGTTTTCCGGAAGTCCTAAAGGAGCTGAAGCCAGTGCAGCAGTCTATAGGTATAATTGAAACAGCAAAAGCTAATGGATTGGAAGCATATAGTTACCTTGAATTTTTGTTTAAAAATCTACCCGGTGTCCAATTCGAAGCACATCCTGAATTTTTACAAGAATACCTACCTTGAGATCCATGGGTTAAATCTTCCTGTAAAAAGTATAAGTAATAAAAATTACGACCACTCTAAGGAATGGTCGTTTATTTTGTCCCTACACCCAGTAGTTTACCACTTACTTTACAAAGTAGATTTAAGGATTAAGATAGTTTTTAATTTAAATTTCACTATCATTGTTTCTTTGCTCCAATTGTAATCTTGCCTTTACTATTGCCTTATGAAGCTTTTCCTCAAATATTTCTTTAGGAGGAAGTTGTGTTATATATTGTGCCACATGGATTCCACTTTTATCTAATTCCAAAAGTTCTACTGTTTCCTGTGATTTCTTTGCACAAAGTATTAGTCCTATTGGTGCTTCTTCCCCTTCGTTTCTTTCATGCTTATTTAGCCACCTTAGATATAGTTCTACCTGTCCTTTGTGTTCTGGTTTAAATTTATCTAATTTTAGTTCAACTGCTACAAGCCTTCTCATTTTCCTATGATAAAATAGTAAGTCTATATAATAGTCTTCATCATCTATGGTAATTCTTTTTTGTCTCCCCAAAAAAGCAAAATCAGAACCCATTTCCAATATAAATTTTTCAAGCTCTGCAAGTATTGCATTTTCTAAATCTTTCTCACTATATGTATCTTCAAGTCCTAAAAAATCCGATACATAAGGGTCCTTAAAAAATAAATCTGGTGTCATTCTATTTTCTTCTCTAAGTAGCTTCAAATCATTTGCTATTGTTTCTTCTGGTTTTTTAGATATAGCTGTTCTTTCATACATCATTGAACCCATTCGTTCTCTTAAAGTTCTCACACTCCATCTTTCAGTATTGCACATAGTTGCATAAAACTCTCTTTTTAAATTATCTTCCAAGGATATAAGTTCCTTTATATGAGACCATGTCAATTGTGCAGACAGTGTATGCACAATTTCAAAATCCCCAAAAGCTTCATAAAAAGAAACCATATTAAACAAATTTCTTCTTCCATATCCTCTACCATAATTCGCAATTAACTCTTTGCTTAAATTATCTATTATCTTCTTTCCATAATCGGCTCTTTCTTTTTTTATAATATCTTCTTTTATTGTTCTCCCAATATTCCAATATAAATTTATAAGTTCAGTATTAACAGACCTATAAACTTTTTGTTTAGTGTTATCTATTAACCCAGCTATATCATTATAAAGTAATTTTATTTCTTTACTATCTACTAACTTATCATACATATCTCTAACACCTTCTTTATATGCGTTTACCCTTATTACTTAATCCTAATAATTCTATTAGTGTTCTTTAATATTTTCTCTTTGATTGAAGTCATAATTAGACCTAACAATTTTCCATTTTAAAATTTATTCTATCTCAATTACACTTCCACCAAAACACTGATTATTATTAATAAATTCCTCCCTCAATTTGGAGAATTCTTTTGAATCAGCATTATCTTTAATCAATCTAAATATCTTCCCTAATTCTTCACTCCAATAAGTTATTTTTAATTTTGATAGTATTACTATAATATCATTTCTTACACTTTTATATACTTCAGAAAAATATACAAATTGATCTTTTGTTTCAAAATTTCTACACAACCAATTAAAATATGGATTAAGTAAAGAGAATACAATATCTAACAATTCTGATACATACAGAACATTACTATTTTCACTATCTGAATCTGCAATTTCACCAGTTATCATACAATTGTAAGAATAATCTATACATTTATATAAATCTATATAGTTTTTTCTTAACTTATTTAATTTTCCCGAGTACTTTCCAGAATTAACAAGTGAACTTTGATTTATATCTATTTTATTAAGCTCAGCTAATAATGATTCTTTTGAGCCTAAAGATTCTACTATTATTTTGCTTATATATGATCTATAACCAACCTCAAATGATTTTATTAATTCATCTAAATCTAGTGTACTTTTATTTGATAAAAACATATAATCCTCCACAAATTGCCTGTATTCTATAAAATTTTACAGGAATTTACTTTATTTATCAATACAAGCAATGTTATTAAAATATAATTTTAAACTATTAATAGAATACTTTTGTTAAAATCTATTGTGTTAAATCCATCCTTGTTTAGCTCTAATGAAACCCCTACTCTACTGAAAAAACATCATTATCATAAACTGAAATTTTACCAATTTATTGAAGTTACTTTTTCACTTCATAACACACAGATGCTACAATTGCACTATATTATAAGTAACTAATTAAAATATTATTTTCTTATTGTCAGTTCTAAGTATTCAGTTTCTATAAATACTATTGTTATTATCGATAATAATATACTAACTATTAAATTCAATATAGGAACGACAGATAATATCCATATTATTGATATTAAAAAAATATAATATAACAGCTTTAAATCTTTCGATAGGATTATTTTATGAGTTGTATTATCTTTTTCTTGTATTATTACGCAGTGTTTTAATAAAAATAAAATATCAATAAATATTATGCTATAACTAAATATTAAAGTTTTTATATAAAAAAGCATAAATTCTTAATCTCTCCTTAAATATATATCAAAATAATTAGTTTCTTTATTTAGTGTAATAAACAATAATTTACAAATACATCATATCCATTTCTAATAAAATAAATCAAATATATAAAATACTTTTTCAAAATGTTTAACTATGAAATTAACATTATAGACATTATCTTCAGTTTTTTAGAATGCTTCCTTTAATACCATTATTCTGCAAATAAACTTAATTTCCTTCAAAATTTAGATGCTTTATTTACTAAAAATAGTTTATTATAAAATACCCTTGCTTTACTATTAAATACCTTACTTCTTTAGTGTTAATCCTACTATTTTAATATAATAAAAAATTAGGAACCCCTAATCATTTTCAGATTAAAAGTTCCTAACTCTTAATATAAGCTTTTATATTAACACATATCTATCATATTTGATAGCAATTACTAGTATTAGTTGCCCGAATTTTTTTATTCATAGACAAACTTTATTGTTTTTCACAACATGCAACAATTTATTCTGTTCATGAATAAACCAGATTGTATACCACATATACTACAATGAAAATTGCAAGAATTCCTTCAAAAAAAATAACCACTTATTCATCAACTTAAAAACTTTTTTAGATGCTTAAAGACTTTTTTAGAATACCTACAAAAAATTTCCCATACTAATAAGCTCTATTCCACCGTAACAGATTTTGCCAAATTCCTAGGCTTGTCAATATCGCATCCTTTTGCAGCTGCAATATAGTATGCTAGTAATTGCAATGATATAACTGTAATTACAGGCAATAAAACACTGTTTACCTGTGGCACATACAGTGCTGAATCCACAGTTTTTTCTATACTGTTATTTCCTTCAACTGTTAAACCAAGTACCTTAGCACCTCTTGTTGTTACTTCTCTAACATTACTTAACATCTTTTCATACAAATCATTTTGAGTAGCAAGTGCAATTACTATAGTTCCTTTTTCTATCAAAGCTATTGTACCATGCTTCAATTCTCCACCTGCATAGGCTTCTGAGTGTATATATGAAATTTCCTTTACTTTTAATGCACCTTCCATTGCTACAGCATAATCAATTCCTCTTCCTAGGAAAAACATATCTTTATGCATATAGGTGTTTTCAGCAAACTTTTGTAATACTTCTTTTTGCTTTAATATTTCTTCTGCCTTTTCTGGTAAAGTTAACATACTATTTTTTATATCTTCAATTTCAGCACTCGTCATTGTGTTCTTATTTTGTGCAAAAAATAATCCTAATATATACATTGTAATAAGCTGAGTTGTATAAGCTTTTGTAGATGCAACAGCAATCTCAGGACCTGCCCAAGTATATAGGACATCGTCAGCTTCTCTTGATACAGAACTTCCTACTACGTTTGTAATAGCTACTACTCTTACTCCTTTAGCTTTTGCTTCCCTTAATGCTGCTAAGGTGTCTGCAGTTTCTCCTGACTGACTCATTACAATTAATAATGTTTTATCAGAAAAAATTGGATCTCTATATCTGAACTCAGATGCAATATCTACTTCCACTGGTATTCTTGCCATTTTTTCAATTACATATTTTCCTATAATACCTGCATGATATGCAGTTCCACAAGCTACTATATATATTTTTTCTATATTTTTTATCTGCTCTTTTGTTAGGGCAATATTGTCTATACTTATTGGTTTTCCTGGTATAATTCTTGATGCCATAGTATCTCTTATTGCTCTTGGTTGTTCATGAATTTCCTTTATCATGAAATGCTCAAATCCACCTTTTTCAGCTGCATCAGCATTCCATGTTACATGATGAATATCTTTTTCTAATTTCTTTCCCTCTTTAGAATAGAAGCTGATTTCTTCCTTTGTCATTTCTACAAATTCTTTATCATTCAAATATACTACATCTCTTGTATGATTTAAAATTGCAGGAACATCAGAGGCAATGAAATACTCACCTTTTCCAATACCTACAATAAGAGGACTATCTTTTCTCACTGCAACCACTTTTCCAGGTTCATCAACTGACGTAATTCCTAATGCATAGCTTCCTTCAATTTTAGAAGTAGCTTCCATAACTGCTTCTAATAGATTGCCTTTATAATAGTAATCAATAAGATTAGGAATTACCTCTGTATCAGTTTCTGAATAAAATTCATATCCCTTTGAAATAAGATATTCTTTAAGCTCTAGATAATTTTCAATTATACCATTGTGAACAACACTAATTGTCTTTTTTTGATTAGTATGTGGGTGACAATTTAAATCTGATGGTTCTCCATGAGTAGCCCATCTTGTATGACCTATACCCACACTGCCCTCTAATGGATTTTGTTTTAACTTATCTTCTAAGTTTGCCAATCTTCCTTTGCTTTTAGCCAGGTTCATTTCACCTTTCTTATTGATAATTGCTACTCCCGCTGAGTCATACCCTCTGTACTCCAATTTTCTTAAACCATTTAATAGAATAGATTCCGCATTTTTTTCTCCGACATAACCAACTATTCCACACATAAAATTATACCTACCTTTCAACTTTTAGTTTCAAGGCTTTCAGGCACCTTATTGATATTGTCCCAAAAATTACTTCTTGGTTTTGTCAATATTTTCGGTAGTGCCATACCGCAAGGTATCCGCCGAATTTTCGATACTCCTTGTCCTCGTCAACTTAAGTAAGATATTTTCCAGAAATTTTATTTATTAAATTTCTGGAAAATATCTAATCGATTACGCTTGCACATTCTTAAGTTCTGGCGCTTAATATAAAATTTTTAAAAGCCTTACACTATATATTATACATAAAACCTAATCTTGTGCAACTTAAGATTAAATTTTATCTATAATATATTAATATAAAAAATAAAGATATATATTCCATTAATCACAATTTTTTCGAAAGCAATATTAACTCTTGCAGAATAACTACTAAGCAAAATATTCTTTTCCATTTATTGATCATCATATAAATTAGATTATTACAATTTAATATTTCCAAAATCAATGCCTCTAAAATCATATGACAAATAAATGTAGAAAGTCCTAAAAAGAACTTTCTACTCCAGAAGTCAAGATTCTCAAATATTTTATACCCCTATTTTACTTCATCATCTATCTCAGCCTTATCAAAAGCATTAATAAACATCTGTTTAATTTCACTTATTAATGGATATCTTGGATTAGCCCCTGTACATTGGTCATCAAAAGCAAGTTCGCACATTTTATCAAGTGTAGCATAGAACTTTTTATCTGAGACTCCAGCTTCCTTAATTGTCATTGGAAGATTTATTTTCTCTTTTAATTCATGGATTGCCTTAATTAAAAGTTCAACTTTTTCTTCATCTGTGCTTCCACCTAATCCTAAATAATCTGCAATTTTTCCATACCTCCATTTAGCATTTGGATATTTATATTGAGGATATGCTGCTTGTTTTACTGGGTTATCTGCCGAATTGAATCTAATAACTCCTTCAATTAACAGTGCATTAGCAGTTCCATGTGCTATATGATGTTCTGCCCCTAGTTTATGTGCCATGGAATGACATACTCCGAGGAATGCATTGGCAAAGGCCATTCCTGCCATAGTTGATGCATGTGCCATTTTTTCTCTTGCCTTTTCATTAGTGGTACCTTCTGAATAAGCCTGTGGTAAGTATTTAAATATTAATCTTATAGCTTCTAATGCCAATCCATTGGTATATTCTGATGCAAGCACTGATGTATAAGCTTCTATACCGTGGATTAATGCATCTATACCTGATGCAGCTGTTAATCCTTTTGGCATATTCATCATTAATTCAGCATCTACTATTGCCATGTCTGGAGTTAATTCATAGTCTGCCAGTGGATATTTCACTCCTGTTTTCTCATCTGTTATTACAGCAAAAGGTGTAACCTCTGAGCCTGTTCCAGCGGTAGTTGCTACAGCAATCATCATTGCCTTTTCTCCAAGCTTTGGGAAATTGTATATTCTCTTTCTTATGTCCATGAACCTCATGGCAAGATCTTCAAATCTTACCTCTGGATGTTCATACATTACCCACATTATTTTGGCCGCATCCATTGCTGAACCCCCACCAAGAGATATTATTGTGTCCGGTTTAAAGTCTATCATTTCTTCTGTACCTTTTCTAGCTGTATATAGAGTTGGATCCGGTTCTACTTCTGTAAATACTTTAAAATCAACACCTATTTCTTCAAGAACTTTTGTGATAGAATCTGCATATCCAAGATCATAAAGAACTTTATCTGTCACTATAAATGCTCTCTTTTTATTTAAATCTTTCAATTCTCTTAATGCAAATTGAAGACATCCAAATTTGAAGTAAACCTTTTCTGGCACTCTAAACCAAAGCATATTTTCTCTCCTCTCAGCTACACGTTTAATATTTAACAGATGTTTAGGTCCAACATTTTCTGATACTGAATTTCCTCCCCAAGATCCACATCCTAATGTAAAGGAAGGAGCTATTTTAAAATTATATAAGTCTCCACTTGCACCCTGTGCTGTAGGTATATTTACAAAGGTTCTCACTGTTTTCATGGCATTGCTGAATTTATCTATCTTATCTTTTGCCTTTGTTATATCTGCATATATTGCTGAAGTATGTCCAAGTCCTCCTAGATTAACAAGCGTCACAGCTTTCTCAAGTGCATCATCAAAGTTTTCTGCCCTATACATAGCCAAAACCGGAGATAATTTTTCATGGGCAAAAGGTTCTTCCTTTCCTACAGAAGTGACTTCTCCTATAAGAATTCTTGCTGTTTCTGGTACCTTAATTCCTGCCATTTCAGCTATTTTATATGCTGATTGACCTACTATTTTGGAGTTTATGCCTCCATTTATAAAAATTGTTTTTCTTACTTTGTCTATTTCATTTTCCTTAATTATATATGCTCCTCTTTCTTCAAATTCTTTTCTTACTTCATCGTATATAGAATCCAAAACTATTACAGATTGTTCGGAAGCGCATATGACACCGTTATCAAAAGTCTTTGAAAGAATTACTGAACTTACTGCCATTTTTATGTGTGCACTTTCATCAATTATAACAGGAGTGTTTCCTGGTCCCACACCTATAGCTGGCTTACCAGAGGAATAGGCTGATTTAACCATGGATGGTCCCCCTGTAGCAAGAGTTATATCTGCCTCCTGCATCAGTATTTGTGTTAGTTCAATTGATGGCTGGTCTATCCAGCCTATTATTCCCTCTGGAGCACCTGCTTTCACTGCTGCATCAAGTATTATTTTAGCTGCTGCTATAGTTGAATTTTTTGCTCTTGGATGTGGTGATAACATTATGGCATTTCTTGTTTTTAGTGATATCAAGGTTTTAAATATTGCTGTTGAGGTTGGATTAGTTGTTGGTATTACAGCTGCCACAATGCCTATGGGTTCTGCAATTTTAGTTATACCATAGGATTCATCTGTTTCTACTACGCCACAAGTCTTTTCATCTTTATATTGATTGTATATATACTCAGCTGCAAAATGATTTTTTATAACTTTATCTTCAACAAGTCCCATACCTGTTTCTTCTACTGTCATTTTTGCCAGTGGTATTCTTGCATCCAGCGCCGCCATAGCTGCCTGCCTAAAGATTTCATCTACCTGCTTTTGTGAGTATTCTGCAAACTTTCTTTGGGCTTTTCTCATTTCCTCTAACCTTACATTTAATTCATCAACATTACTAACTTTCATAAGTTACACCTCTTTCTTAATTTTAATACATAGCAATTTCAAATCATATTAGTTACATATATTTTTCAAAAATACATTGCACTAATGTGCAATGTAGCACTAATGTCTATATATATTATCTGTCATTGTTTGTTAAATGTCAATCAATTTTTAAATATTTTTTCTTCATAAATCATTATATTTTAATATACGTATCTATACTAACTATTTATTCATGTATTTTTTAATAATTAATTGTTAAATATTTAACTATCATATGCATAATATAAGCATAAATATTATTAACATTCATTGTTGTTAATAATATAACAACAAACAGAATAGCTATTAAAATTATAAATTTTATCTTAACACAAATTATTTTCTAGTACTTAACAGTTTCCATAAAAATAAAAGGATATCATTTTTCTTATGATATCTTTTATATTTAATAGTTCCTATTTAAAATTATTTTTTAATCTCTACTCTTTTAATCTGACTATCTAGCTCTAAAAGTAATCTAGCAGTTTCATCTGTAGTAATTAGCACATTAATAACCCTTGCTTTTAATGCACTTAATATTGATGGAACTTTCTCATGTGACTCTGCTACTCCTACAGAATATTTTAAATTTTTTAACCTATCTAATTCTATAGCAATAGTTCTGTCATTGAGTTCATTATTAACTATATTCCCATTTATGTCATAGAATCTTGAGCATATTTCTCCTATAGCATCATTATTGTTTACATCTATAGTACTACCATCTCTATACTCACTATTCCATAATAAATTAGATGATCTACTTTGTGCTCCTATGCCTACAAAAGCTATATTTACTATTTCCCAAAGCTGAGATATATTTTTATAGTTTGTATCCTTTACTATTGCATCTTTTATAATTTTGTCAGAAGTTATAGCTGGCGCATAGAGATAATGTGCTTTTGCTTTAAACTCATTTGCCACTTTAGAGACTATGGTACTTACATGGTTTTCGCTATCGCTATCACTAAATCCGCCAACTAATGGTACAATATTAGCAGATATCGGTTTACAATTTGTTAATTCCCTTGCCATAGAAGCTAAAGTAGTTCCCCATGCAAACCCGATAGCATCGCCATCTTTAGCTATTCTTTTTAAATATTCTGCTGCTGCATATCCAAGAGCTTGAGACCTTACAACATTAGTTTGCTTAGGCTCCGATGGTATTATGCAAGCCTCTTTCACCCCAAAGATTTTTTCGAGTCTGTCAATAATTTTGTGTAAACTGCCATAAGAAATTTTAAATTAGATGTTTTTATGAGAAACTAGGTTTGGTATTAGAAATATAAAAACCTAGTTTTTTATATTTATTATATATTTTTACAGTAAAGCATTATAGCTATGACTAGAAGATTATAGGTAAATTTAAAAAATTACAGTTTCAAGCCTATCACTAAAATATATAGATAATTGAGCTAGTATTTGAGCCCATCCACGTATAGATTGGGTCCACTTTTTGCTTATATCCATTGTTGCTAGATAAAGCATTTTAAGTAAAGCATCATCTGAAGGAAATACGCTTTTACTCTTGGTTACTTTTCTTAATTGTCTATTATAGCTTTCCATTGCATTGGTAGTATATATTATTTTTCGTATCTCTGGCGGGTATTTGAAGAATGTAGAAAGTTCTTCCCAATTAGCTTTCCATGAGCGGATAGCAATAAGATATTTATCTCCCCATTTTTCTTCAAATTTAGCTAGCTCCGCTAAGGCTGCATCTTCTGTTGCAGATGTATATACTAGTTTTAAATCTGCATTGAATGCTTTTAAATCTTTATAAGATACATATTTAGAAGAGTTTCTAATTTGATGTATTATGCATCTCTGAATCTCAGTACGAGGATAAATCGCTTTAATAGCTTCTTTAAATCCATTAAGACCATCAACACAAGCTATAAGTATATCATTAACCCCTCTATTTTTAAGTTCATTTAATACTAAGAGCCAGTATTTTGATGTTTCATTAGCTCCAATCCAAATTCCCAAAACTTCTTTAATACCATCTAAGTTTACTCCAATAACTGCGTAAGCAGCCTTGTTTATGACTCTATTATCCTGTTTAACTTTATAATGTATGGCATCCATAAAGATTATAGGATAAACGGCTTCTAATGGTCTATTTTGCCATTCTTTAGCTATAGGAGTAATTTTATCTGTTATACCAGATATTAGTGTAGGCGAAGCCTCAAAACCATATATGTTTTCTAAGTGAGTAGCAATATCTCTGGTAGTCATTCCTTTTGCATACATACCAATAACTTGATCTTCAATTCCAGATATATCTGTTTGATTTTTCTTAACAACCTCCGGTTCAAAACTACTGTTTCTATCTCTTGGTACATCAAGTTGAAATTCTCCAAGATCTGAAATTACCTTTTTAGAGCTTCGTCCATTTCTACTATTAGATGTATTTTTATTTTTGTAGTCATATTTAGAATATCCCAGATGGTCATCAAGCTCCGCTTCTAACATTTCTTTAAGCGTATCGGCGAATAGATCTTTCAATGTTTCTTGAACATCTTTTGCACTTGTAGGCTTTGTTTCCTTAATAAGTTGTTTAATAAGTTCCTTTCTTGAAAAAGACATAATCTGTGCACCCTCCATTTAATAAGAATAATTATATCATCTTTATGGAGTTTACACAGATTATTTTACACTCTCATTTTTTCTATCTGCTTTTCTAGTTCAAAGCATTGATTGTAGTCACTTTTTATAGTAATACTTACTATACCATCATCCTTAGCTTTTTTCAAAAGTCTACTTATGGTAGTTCTATAAATACCTAATTTCTTAGATATTTCACTTTGTGTCATATTATCTATATAATATAATTGTGCTATTTTTACTAACATTCTTGTTTCATCCCATTTTGACATATGCCTCCCTACTTTCTTAAATGAAATATTGGATTTGCTTTATCACGCTTTCCACTGGTATTCAATAATTGCTCATTAGTAAATACCAGTGGTCACTTTTATTATAATATATATTTGCACATCTGTGAATACACTCACATTTATGTTGTTAAATATCATAAAAAATTTTAAACAAATAAGAAATTGAAGTCTTAATTATCTCATGTTCTAAAAAGATAAGATAGCTAAGACTTCTGATTGCTAATCAAATTAATAAATTATATATAATAGATATGAATAGATTTTTTAATAGAAATTCCAATTTCCATTTATCATTTAAATTTTATCATCTACCATAGATTCCTCATGTTCACTAACCCAATTATATGCATCTCCCTTTTCTGAAACTAATAATAAAAATAATACCTCTACAACAACCATAGCAGATACTCTAGTAAAACTAAATTCATCAAAAAATAGTTTTTCCCTTGTAGCTGTATTTATTTTATATTGACATTTATTGGCTAAAGGAGACTTTTCATGATTTGTTATACAAATTGTTGTAGCATGTTTTTTATTTGCAACATCAATTAAAGTTATAAGTCTCTTAGATGCTCCAGAATTAGATACAGCTATCACCACATCCTTTTCAGTTAATGTATATGCAAAAGCAAGCTGATTTTCCCAAATAGTATTTGCCACAGTGGATATCCCTATTTGACTAAATTTATATGCCCCATCTAAAATTACAGGTATAGTATTACCTAATGCTGCGAATTGAACAATTCTTGCATTTTTAATTACATTTAATATTTTCTTGATGTCATTTTCATCCATCATGGATATAGTTTGTTTTATTTCTATTTTTAAGTGATTGACCTATATTATTAGAATTCAAGTCATTTGATATATTCTTTTCTTCTGAAGTCACCATTTCCTTTGCCATTTCTATCTTTAAATGATGGAAACCCTTAAAATCACACTTTTTACAAAATCTAATTATAGTAGCTTCACTGACACCACTTTCAAAAGATAATTCTGAAACTGTCATATCAATGACCTTTTGCTGATTGTCTATAACATAATCTGCAATCTTTTTTTCTGCTTCGTACAAGGTTCCATATACTGAAAGAATTTTATCCAATACATTTTTTTCTTTATTTAACAATTTTATTGCCCCTTTACTAAATTCGTTAAAAAACAAATAATCATAAATTTTTAGTGGTACTTATTTTTTATCAGAATTAACGGTTTTTAACAACGTAACTTATCATAGATAATTTATTAATAAATTTTTATATATTACATTAAGAATTTTCTTCTCAACTTAACATAATAAACAAAACATTTTTTTCGTCAATACTATTATACAAAAAATAATTTTTTATAATACTAAATTTATTCTCATTCTTGTCTTGAAATCTATATTTAAAAAAATTTTATTTAATAAAAAACAGACGAACTTATTGAAGTTCAGTCTGCTTTCATTACCAATTTATTCTTTATTCAGTACAAAATATATTTTTTATATTTCTGGAGCATATTTTATTAAATATTCCTCAGCTTCTGCATTCCATAATCCACCATGATTATCTACTATTTTATTCAATTCTTTAATAAAATTATCATTATTTATATTCTTCATATTTTCTATTTCTGTTAATTCTAATGATTTATGAGTATATACTACCTTTTTACCACCAGGTATGTTTGGAAGATTTAATGTAGTTTTTGCCACATCATTCAGGCCAAGGATATGTGTAGCAATCTTTGCCACATTTACATCTCCATTTTCAATCAATCTAAGTGCTTGTTTCATATCCTTTGTATTTCCTCCACTTGTACCTACTACATGAGTTGAATTGTAATGTACGTCATAAAAATTAAATTCAGCTGAAAATTTATTATCTACTGGACCAGCAAAGAAATTCAAGCAGCCATCATAAGCTAATAGGCCCGAAGCAGATTTTGCTAAAGGTTTTACTGGTGCAAAAACAAATACATCGTCGTAACCATAATTATCTTTTGTAAGTCCTCTTAAATATTCTACATCATTTTCTATGCCACTAGTATTGACATATTTCAGGTTAATCCCCTGTTTTTTTGCTTCTTCTTCTGTATATAATTTATTGGCCAAATCTATTTTATCTTGAACAATTCCGGTAACGACAAGATTTTTAGGCTTTTTAGGACCATGTAAAGCAAGGTCGATAGCTAGGAATCCCATTGGTCCAGTTGCCCCTAGTAATATTAGATTTCCACCTTCATGAATTCCCATCTTGTGCTCATAATCCTCACCATCTGCCATATGGAAATTAGCATTGAATGCACCAATAACACAAGATAATGGTTCAACTAAAGAACCTTCAAAATATGACTTTCCATTATATTCTAATAAGCAATCATTTTCCATAACTACATTTTGAATAAGAATTTTAGTAGCATCTCCACCTATATATTTATATGAATATCCAGGTGCTAATCCTCCTTCTACTCCAAGATTAGGTTGTATTACAAATTTATCTCCTTCTTTATATTTATGAGACCACTTTTTCCCTACTTTTAGAATTTTTCCACAGAATTCATGTCCTATAATTACTGGATTTTCATGTACATTATTAGGTACTTTTTTGTGATCTCCTCCTAGTTCTGATGCTTTATAACTTGACATACATAAACTATCACTAATTACTTCAGCTATAATTTCATCATCTTGCATTTCTGGCAATTCAAACTCTTCTAATCTTAAATCTTCTTTTCCATATAATCTTACTGCTTTAGTTTTCATTTATAAATCCACTCCTTAAATATTTAATATTTTTTCAGAATCCTAACTCATTCGAATTCTTCTCTACTTCTTACGAGCATCTATACTTGTACATATTATTGAGAATTACTTTAATATACCTAACCAATAACCAACTATTCCCACACCAAATAATATAAATATCAATAAAATTGGGCTCATTTTCTTTTTAAGTAATTTACATATTATTAATGTGAGTATCAATGCCAATAAACCAGGTAATAATTGATCCAAAATATTTTGTACAGTTGTTATTACTTGCTTGCCATCTGGCCCAGTTGTTTTTGACACTACCAATGGCACATCAATTCTAGTCCATTTAGAAACTAGAGCGCCCATAACAAATAATCCAAGAATTGAAGCACCCTCTGTTAGTTTTTGTAACGTATTGCCAGCCAAATCTTTTACTACATCCAGTCCTTTCCTATATCCATAGTCAAGTCCAAACCATAACAATGCCAATCTTACCAAATTAAATCCAATAAAGAATATAAGTGGACCCAATAAATTTCCTGTTAATGCTATAGATGCTCCAAGTGCCGCCATAATAGGACGTAAAGTTCCCCACATTACAGGATCTCCTACCCCTGCTAAAGGCCCCATCAATCCAACTTTTAAACTGTTTATTGATGCTTCCTCTATATCTGCTCCATTAGCTTTAGTTTCTTCCATTGCAGCAGTTATTCCTAAAATTGGTCCTACAAGTCCTGGCGTAACATTAAAGAATACTAAATGTGACTTTAGAGCCCTTATTCTTTCCTCCTTAGTAGCATATAGTCTTTTTATGGCAGGAACCATATCAAAACAAAAACCTAATCCATGAATTCTTTCAAAATTAAAGGATGCTTGCTGTAAATTACTACGTAAAAACATATTTATAAGATCCGCTTTTGTAAGTTTCTTTTCATTATTATTTTTATCAGTCATATTAAATACCCCCTATCTTATTTATAATTTTAATCGTCCAGTTCATCATCTAGTTCGTCATCTAATGAAATTTTTGTTCCACCAGCTGCTTCAACAACATTTTGATTTCCACTAAATTTAGGTGCAGAGAACTTAGGATTTAGCTGAATATATATAACTGCTGCTATTGCTCCTATAACTCCAAAAGAAACTAAATTGAAAGTAGTGAAGCCTGCTACTACAAATCCTAGATAAAAAAATGGCATTAAGTGTTTTGCACCCATCATGTTTAAAACCATAGCATATCCAACAGCTACTATAAATCCACTAGCTACCTGTAGACCGCCTGTAACTACAGGAGGTATCATACCTAAAAGACTACTTACTCCTGCTGGACTTACGAAAAGTGAAACTATCAGTGCTGGAATTGCTACACGTAAAGCTTGAATTACCAATGCAGAAATATGACAGAAATCTATTCCTCTAAAATTGCCTTTTTCTGCATATCTATCTGCTGCATGCTGAAAGGCAACTGTAATAGTTCTTGCAAATACTGTTAAGACCTGTCCAGCGGCTGCTACTGGTAACGCAACAGCTATTCCTGCTGAAATTGATTGATGTCCCACTATTACCAATATTGTAGAAATTATACTTGCCAAAGCTGAATCTGGGGATTGTGCTGCTCCTATATTCATCCATCCAAGAGCTATAAGTTCCAGAGTACCACCCAATATAATTCCAGTTTTAATATCACCTAATACTAACCCTATTAACGTACATGCAATAAGCGGACGATGGGTTTGAAATGAATCTAAAACACTTCCCATACCAACAACACAGGATATAATAAATATCAATATAACTTGAACTACACCTATTTCCATAGAAATCCCTCCTATTTTTATTATAAATTTTATAATTTATCCATAATATTAGTTTTAGAATCTGTGGCTACTGTTCTAATTTCCAGCTCGATTCCTAAGTCATTTAATTTTTTAAAGGCTTCTCTATCTGAATCATCTACTGAAACAGCCTTTGTTATCTGTTTTTTGCCTTCTCTAAATGCCATTCCTCCGATATTGACACTTTTAATATCCACCCCTCCTTCAACCATTCTTACAATATCTTGAGGACATGTAAACAAATAAAACACATGATCATTTTCATATTTAGGATTCTTATAAACACGTATGGCCTTATCAATCCCAATAACATTTACACTGATTCCTGGTGGTGCTACTTGAAGTAATAAAGATTTTCTAATTTGATCATTTGCTACCTGATCACTGCAAACAATTATTCTCTCTGCTTTTGCTTCCTTTGCCCATACTGTAGCAACTTGTCCATGAATTAATCTATCATCTATTCTAACTAAATTAATTATCATCTTATAATTCCTCCTCTTCTATACTTGCTTGTAATTGTTTACATGAACGAATGTAAGAATTTGCGCTGTCATTTATAGTTTTTATAATGTCTTGAATTTTAATATTTTCACCATCTCTAACAGATAAAACTTCTAATAACATTGGTAAACTTGCTCCCGTTAAAATGTCAATATTTTCATTTATAATTGCAATTTCAAAGGCTGCATTGTATGGACTTCCACCAAATAAATCCACTATAATTAATACTTCTTTTGAATCTTTAAAATGTTCCAGTTTCTCTCTATATTTAATTTTTAAATCTTCTGTATTTTCTCCTGGTACAAATAATATTGTTTCTATATTTTCCTGCTTACCAAAAATCATTTCAGCCGAATTTAGTAGTTCACCTGCCAATTTACCATGAGCAGCTATAATAATAGGTATCATTTTAAAATCCTCCCTTTCAATAATTAATTAATCTTTAACCTCTAGTTTTACCCCCTGCTACATTGTAGGTTACTCCATGAACATAATTTGCTCTGTCAGAAGCAAGATAACAAACTAAATCTGCAACTTCTGTTAATTTTCCTGATCTTCCAAGAGGTGTTGTAGATGTTTTACTATATCCCGCTCTTAAGTCTTCTACAGTAATTCCACGAGTGTACGCTAATGCTGTTTCATATTCTATTGTTCTTAAACCTGTTGCCTCAAGAATTCCTGGCGCTACACCAACGACTCTTATTCCCTTTTTGCCTAATTCTTTTGCCCAGGATCTAGTAAATGAATTAACAGCATTCTTAGTTGCTGCATAAATGCTTTGCCCTTCAGACCCTTCAAGTCCACTTTCTGAAGACATATTTATTATTACCCCTCTTCCTTCTTTGAGCATATCTCTTGCTACTGCTTGAGCACAAAAGAATACGCCCTTTTGGTTAACGTTTACAATCTTATCAAAAATAGCTTCATCTAATTCATATTTACCCTTTGGTTCTTTGCCATCTACCAATAATCTTGGAATATTAATTCCAGCATTATTTATCAAAATATCAACGTCTCCAAAATTTTCTTTTGCTTTGAAAACCATTTTATTCACACTGTGAAAATTTGTTACGTCTGTTTTTACATATAATACTTTACCACTATTTTCCTTTATCTCAAATTCAGGTGCTTCAGAGCTCATATCCCCTACTACTACATTAGCTCCATTATCCAAAAACTCTTGGGCAACAGCTTTGCCTATTCCAGATGCTCCTCCTGTAACAATTACTGTTTTACCTTCTAATTCCAACCATGATTTATTCATACTTTACATCCCCCTTTTACTTATAGTGATAAAAATATTTTTCCATATACAAAATATTTTTTCTCATTTGCTACATTTTAAAAAATTTTATTTCGTATCATGTTTTTATAATACTTCAAAAGTTTTATTTTGTCAACATATCTATTGAGAAAAATAAATTTTATTTCTTGTTAAATTATCTTATGAAGTTTTATTTCTAGTATAAAGAAATAAAAAATGAAGGAAAGCAGATAATTATTCCTGCATTTCCTTCATTTTAGTGTAATTAAGATTGAAATATTGGAAACCCCATAATTAGTGAGAATTTAGGTGTAAATTACTCACTCGTAAATGTTTACATAATATAGTAACATTTACGAGTGTAGCATCTTTATATAATTCTGTATAAGTAATGAAATATTTTACCCCTAATTTCTTCATAAGATCCATTCTAGTTTTAATGAAAGCTACCTTGAAAGCATCTCTGATATCTCATATAGTCTTTCATCAAATTTCCTTGGCATAGCTAAAGCTTCATCTATGTCATCATCAGTTATCTTATTTTCTCTTATTCCTATAACTATTGATGTTTTTCCTTCAATTAGAACTTCTACAGCTCTCACACCCATTTTTGAAGCAAGCATTCTATCAAAGGCTGACGGACTTCCACCTCTTTGAATATGCCCTAAAATAGTAGCCCTTGTTTCAATACCTGTAATATCTTCAACTTTTTTTGCCAACTCAATTGAACCGCCAATTCCCTCTGCAACTATAATCAGACTATGCATTTTTCCTTTCAATTTTCCTTCAAGAATAGTTTTGCATAATTCATCAAAGTCGTAACCCTTTTCAGGTATTACAACACTTTCTGCTCCTCCAGCTATACCTGAATAAAGAGCAATATCACCACAGTCTCTTCCCATTACTTCAACTATACTTACTCTTTCATGGGAAGTAGAAGTGTCTCTTAATTTATTTATAGCATCTAATACTGTATTTAAGGTAGTATCAAAACCCAATGTATAATCTGTATATGACAAATCATTGTCTATAGTTCCAGGAATACCAACTGTAGCAATTCCAAGCTTTGAAAGTTTTTGAGCTCCCATAAATGAGCCATTTCCACCTATAACAACTAGTCCATCTATGCCAAATACCTTTAAGACACCTGCTGCTTTCTTTCTTCCTTCCTCAGTCATAAATTCAGCACAACGAGCAGTTCTTAAAATAGTACCACCTCTTTGAATTATATCTGCTACATCCTTTCTTTTCATTTCAAAGAGCTCACCATTTATTAGTCCACTATACCCTCTTTCAATTCCCATAACCTTAATGCCCTTATCAAGAGCAGTTCTTACTACTGCTCTTATGGCAGCATTCATTCCAGGTGCATCTCCACCACTAGTTAATACAGCTATCGTTTTCATATACATACCTCCCGCGACCATGAGGGACTAAATATGTCCCGTATGATTTATAAAATCTATTACTTTAGAATATTTATGTGTAATTAAAAATTACTTACTCCGTCTTTAATTCTAATAAGAATAGAGAAAAAATTCAATACTTTATGATAAAATAATGTAAATTTTATTGCAATATGACAAACTAAAAATTATTAACTTTATTTTGCATCAATTTTATTCTATTTTACACAAAATTCTTATATATGTTCTCTTATTTCAAAATTATTCCACTACAATATCTCTACGTTTATATCTTCTAAAACTGCTTCTGTATTACCTTCAATAAAATTTATTACATGCTGAATCATTTCATCTGCATGTTTTCTTTCACTGCTAACACAGGCTATACCCAGACTTATAGTTTGATGATAATCTTGATTATCTACTTCTGCTATGGATACGTTAAATTTATTTTTAACTTTTCCAATAATACTTTTTACAATCATTCTTTTTTCTTTTAATGAATGAACCCAATTTGCTCCTAGTTTTATTTGCGCAGTACCAATAATCATTTTATCTCCTCCAACATAGTAACTATTAGCCTTGTGATAAAAACTATCAATTCAGATATAATAGCATACTAACTTCTTTCTCCCTTTATTTACTATATCTTATTCTACAAACAACTTTTTTAACTCCTCTAGCTGTACTTTATTAAAAGAATCTATTATTAAATCTGCTGATGATATATCCTGATTTGCTGAGTTAATATTTTTGTATCCAACACATTTCATTCCTGCTCTCTTGGCAGCAATGGAACCATTATGTGAATCCTCCACCACTAAACAATTTTCTGGATTTATTTCAAGTTTTTCTGCTGCATATAAAAATATATCTGGATTTGGCTTACTTCTTTTCACATAATCTCCACTTACTAATACATCAAAATATTTTTCCAGACCAATGCATTTAGCCACAGTCTCTATTACATTTATAGGTGATGATGATGCAACTGCTAATTTCAATCTATCATTATGTATATTTTTTACAAGTTTATCAACTCCAGATATTGCCTCTACTATTGCATCCTCAGATGTTATATATTTAAAATAATTATTTCTATTTATATCAACTAACTCCTGAACAGAATAACTCAAATCATATTTGCTCTTTATATCACTCCATTTATAATTAGTAGTAACTCCAACATATTTTGAATGATCAATTGATGACGGCTCTATGCCTAGAGACTCTAGCATTTTTTCGTGTATTCTTAAATGATCTGGTTCACTATCAATTAGAACACCATCCATATCAAAAATTACTGCTTTTAACATATACACATCTCTCCTCAAAAAATTTTAAATTATATGTTCATAATACAATAATAATTTTATAACACTGAAGTATAAAATACAAATGCTTTGTATCAAGTTAGTAAAAATAAAGAGGGCTATAAGCCCTCTATTTTTTAGTATAAACCGTTTTTACATGGATTAGCACAAGATAGATAGAATAAAGCTATTATAAATAATATGCCTTTGTCTATTTTCTTATGAGTTCCGCCTTTTTTAGAGAATTGAAGTATTATTAATATTAAAACAATTAATGCTGGTAAACTGCAGGCACAAGAACTTCCGCCTCCAACTCCAACTGGTACTCCAATAATTTCTCTATGCTCTATTTCTTCATGTTTTTTACATTTACTCATACTATATACCCCCCTTTTTTGGGCTGTGGTCAATGTTACATTTTTTTACATCTTTTGTTTTCTAATATATATTATTCATATTTCTTGAAATGGTGTATTATTTTTTATTCTTTGATAGTGAATTTATAATATTAATTATAAACGCAAGCTGCTTAACATCTATATTTTTTAATGAATTCTGTATTTCATTCATATCTACATTACCTAATACCTTTTGTATTTCTCGCATATCAACATTTTTAAGCATATTTTGTATTTCATTAGGATTTAAATTTTGTTCAGCCTGATTTGAATTATCATTTTTTTCCTCTTTATGATGATCTGGTCTTCTACTAGACATTAAATCACCTCTTTATTTAAAGGATGGGCATATGCCCATCCCTTTAAAACAATTAGTAACCTCTCTTACAAAGATTGCTGCAAGATAAATAGAATAAAGCGATTATAAATAATATACTGTTATCTACTAATTTTCCATGGCTTGAAGAACGTGAACTTGAACTTGAACTTGTTCTTGAACTTGAGCTTGTGCAAGAGCTTGTTCTTCTCTTTTTACTAAATTGAAGTATTATCAATATTAATATTATCAAAGTAGGTAAGCTACAAGCACAGTTTTTACCCCCACCAAATATGCCACCTGGGAATCCTCCCATTGGATATCCTGCATTAGGATATCCTGGATTTGCATATCCTCCGTCGCAACATTCTGTTTCATATCTTCTACTCATTAATAACCCTCCTCTGGCTAATAATGCACTGTATCATATTTTCCATCTTTTGTTTTCTAATATATATTATTCATTATTCTATAAAGTGTGATATCATAAATTATATTTTAATTTATGTTTTTACTTAGCCTTAGTTTTGCTTGCCCCGTATATTTCCATTACTATTCTTAACAATTCTGATTTATCAGAATTTACAAGAGTGTTTATAGCTCTTATTATTTCTTCTCTGCCTGTATTTCTTGCACCATTGCCTTGATTAATAGTGTTAATATTACTAACCGCTTCACCTATTTGGTTATTATCTGTCTGTGAATTATTAACTTTCCCTAATAACGATGAAACTTGATTAATGTCTATATTGCTTAATAGCTGGGCTATATTTCCAAAATTGAAGGAACCACCACTATTTTTATTAATGCTATTACCATTATTATTATCCTGTGAACTTATGATCTTATGATGATGATTTCTACTATGTCTGGACATACTTTTGCCTCCTTAACCTATAAATTATTTAAAAATAAAGTTTTTATTATAAACCCTAGGGTGCAGTATTATATTCTTCTCCATATTCTTCTCTATCTTCTATATCTTCTCTTATATCTTCCTCTCTAGCTTCCTCTCTAGCTTCCTCTCTAGCTTCCTCTCTAGCCTCTTCTCTCTCCTCTTTTTCCTTACAAAAGAAAATTACTGCCACTATTACTATAATAAATAAAGCATTGCCCCCCAATATTTTCCCAAGTCCCTTACTATTACCACCAAAGCTAGCTCCAAGATTGGAAAACATATCATTATTGAAAGGATTATTCTTGAAAGCCTCTTCTGTAATGTGTCTTTTTTTACGATGTTGTGACGCATATTTGCCTTTTGGTGATTCTGATGCAGAATAATGCTGTTTTTTAAAATTAAAATTACTGAATTTTTTTCCTTTACCAAAGCCAAATGCAATAACTAAAACTAATGCCCAGACTATTAATTTATTGGAACCATTACGTGCACCCCCTAATATATCTCCTATTCCCATAATACTCACTCCTCCCATATTGTTAAAAGCTCTATAATATATTATTCTAAATTTATAATTTTGCTCTCATCTCATTTACTCCCATTAATAAGTTTCATAAATACACATAATTTATCTTGTACATTTAAAAATGGTGCATTTTCACCAAATGCACCAAATGATTACCTCAATATTTTACTTATAGTATAAATTTGCAGGATTATATCTATGAGGTCGCCTCTCTCAGGGCTCACCATAGGCTTTATCGCATTTAGAACCTCAAATTCTCTACCTCTGCCTCCAGAATATCTAGCGGAATTTGCAGCATTTGCAGTATTTCCATTATTTCCAGCATTACCGCCGCCGCCAGACATTGATCCAAATAAAGATGACATTTGATTCATATCAACAGAGCCCATCAAATTCATTATTTGGCTCATATCTACATTTTTTAGCATTCCAGCCAAGTTCCCAAAATCCATATTACCAAATCCTGCATTTTTGCCATCTATTACTTCTTCGCCTTCTAAAGGTTCATCTTCATTTATTGCCATAATATCACCTCTTAACACAAAATAACTTTAACTTACGCTCTTCTAGATTAGCTAAAAACAATTTCTTCTACGGGAATTATAGCAGCATAAATAAAATAATGTGATGATAAATAATACACCATCATCTACTAGCTGCTTATCTTTACATCCCTCTGTACTTGACTTTTTTCCCTTATTACCAAATTGAAGAATTATTAAAATCAGTATTGTAAGTGTGTTTAAGCTGCAGCAATTTCTATACATATTATCTCTCCCCTTAAGGACTTACGTCAAACATTATCAATGAATCTTACTCAGTGGGAGTTTGTATTCCCAGTGAGTTTAGATGAATTATCCAGGGACGTGCCAGTGTTATCTCCACCTTAGGAGTTGGAGTATTACAATGGCTAGTCATCGGATAAACTAATAATCACAAGATGAAAATTCTGTAGATTCTCTTTCTCCTCGAACATCTGATGGGTCTGTATTAACTTTAATTATATTTGTATTTCCACCTCTATTATTTCCAAGTCCAAGTACTATAGCAAGAACTATCACTATTGGTATTAATGAAGATCCACCAAAACCTGAACGTCTTCTTCTTCTTCTCCTACAGCAAGGATCTGGACAGCATCCTTCTCCCCCTCGATTAGCTCCACAGCCACAAAATAAAACAAATATCAGTATTATGATTATCAGTTTGTTATTTTTTCCTCCTAAACCTAAAAAATCACTACTAGATTTTAAACCCATAAAATCACATCCTCCTATATATAATTTTTTCATCTTTTGTTTTTTACCTACTATATACTATTCAACCTATTACAAATTGACACATATAACTTGTACATACTATGAATTTAATGGCAGTAAAAACTTTTCAATGCTTTAATTCCATATTTTTTATGTACTAATATAATAGTTTTTCAAATTTTCCTTTGATATTATTTACTGCTCTATTTATAACTTATGCTCCTAAAACTATTTTGACTTAAACTTTTCTTATAAATACTGTTGTAATCAATTGATAGTTATATTAAATTATCTTGTATTTATTAGCTTTACTGTAACAGCAATGTTATAATGTTTTGCATAAGATATATTACTATGCAAGGAGTGATTTTAGACTTGATTTATTTTATAAAATTTTTATATTCAACTTTTATTCTACCTCCAGGAATCTTCATATTATTTCTTATAATATTTAGTATTAAACTATTTAAACACAAAGCTAAACTTGGCAAAAATTTATTGTTATTAACTTTTATTTTTTATATTTTTACTATACCTCTTGTAGATAATTCTATAATAGGATTATTAGAAAATAAGTACCCTGTATCAAAAAATCCAAAAGGAGATGTAATTATAATGCTTGGTGGTGGAGCAACTCTAGATACTCCAAATCTAGGCTTTAATGGTCATCTATCTGGTTTTGCTGCAAATCGACTTATCACCACTGTGGAATTATATCAAAAATTAAATGTGCCCATAATAATTTCAGGTGGTAAAGTATTTAAATCTACAGGAACTGAATCTGAAATATCAAAAAACATATTAATTACCATGGGAATACCTGAAAATAAAATAATTATTGAAAACCAAAGTATCAACACTACAGAAAATGCTAAATATACAAAGAAAATTTTAGATAAATACAATTTGAAAAATCCCATACTAGTTACGTCAGCTTTCCATATGCCTAGAGCTGTTCTACAATTTAAAAAATTCAATACCACTGTATTACCTTTTCCAACGGATTATCAAACTAATATCAAAGGCAGCTTTGAATTAAATGATTTTGTACCTTCCAGCAATGCACTTTTAGAATTGAGTTTATCTGTAAAAGAATTTATAGGAATATTAGCATCAAAATCTTATTAAGTATGTAAACATAAAATAGTTTTATAAGCAGGTGAATATGATATTTAGTATATCTACTATACACGTAAAACTCATTTTAAAACATTAATGTAAATTGATACCAATAAAGAGGAATTTCTTATTTGACTATAGAATTATTTTATAAAATAAGTTTACCTAGTAAATTCTATTTATAAAAATAAACAAAAATAGAATTATTATTAAAATCAATTTTAGAGGTGATTTTATGGCTTCATACATTGTAGTTACAAGTGTAGATAAAAATTCTAAAGACTTTGGTGATTTTTTAGAGGTTATTGAAAATTGTTCAAGCTTTTCCTGGCACTTTCCCCGATCTTCTGTATGGTTTATTAAGTCTAGCCTCTCTACAGAAGATATAACGGATAGAATAGCTGATTCCTTCAACACTGATGACGAAAGTTTTATCGTAGTGGAAATAAAGAATAATATACAGGGCTGGCTTACTGATGATGAGTGGGATGTTATAAACAACAACATTCTTACAGGCAAGTAACTATGCAGCAATCTGAAAAATATGTACTTTCCTCATTTATTAAATCTATTTTAATAACTACTTTTAATAACTGAACAGACAAAAAGCTGTGCAACAATGCATACATTGTTACACAGCCATCTAACTTTAATTTTAGGCCATTACAAACGTTTTATTTACTGGATAATATATTTCCCTCTGTACCTATAATAACTTCTCTATAAGGAACAATAATCTGTGAATTTAGCATAGCTGACTTTACTGCATTGACAATTCCTCCACAGCAAGGTACTTCCATTCTTACAACTGTTATACTTTTAATATCATTAATTTTCAAAATCTCTGCTAATTTTTCTTCATAGAATTTAACATCATCTAATTTCGGGCATCCTATGACAGTAATGTGATCCTTTATAAAATCCTTATGGAAATCAGCATAAGCATAGGCTGTACAATCTGCTGCCACTAAAAGATCTGCTCCTTTTAAATATGGTGCTCTCGTATTTATAAGCTTTAATTGAACAGGCCATTGTCTTAATTCTGAGGCATTAGAACTACTTTCTTCTAGAGACTCATGTTTAATTTTTATATTGCTTGCAGCAGGTGCCTTTCTAACTATAGCTTTTGCAGCAGTTCCAGGGCATCCACAAGGCATAGCTTGTACTTCTTGGCTTTTAGCAATTTTCTCTTCTTTTAGTTTTTGTACTGCATCTTCACTATAATCCACTGCTTCTCTTTCTATTATTTCTATAGCTCCTTCAGGACAGCCTGGTAAACAATCTCCTAACCCGTCACAGTACTCATCACTTATAAGTCTTGCTTTACCATCAACAATTTTTATAGCTCCCTCATGACAGGCATTTACACATATTCCACATCCGTTACATTTTTCTTCATGTATTTTAACTATTTTTCTATTCATTTTAATATCCTCCGTTTTTGATTATTATTTAATTCATAATTTCTTACTATTATAAATTGAAGTCTAATAGATTCATTCTCTTGCTTCTATGATTCTATTATAGTAACATATTAATATAAAATCCGTAACCTAGGTTACTAAATTAAATATATTTATTAATTTTTTAAAAGATAATTGATTGTTATAAATAATTTGATATATTACTTACAGAATTGAAGTTTAATAAAGATGGAGAAACATAAAAAATAATTTTATTTTAAAATTTTATCAAATTAAGTGTGCCTAAAAAGGCAATTAATAAAATATAATTTATTGATGGGATTGATGTACTATGAATAATTTAACTGATATACTTAAGAACTGTGTTATATTTAAAAATTTTAATGGAGAAGCTATTAAAATACTTTTAGATAAAATAAATTATAAAATGTATTCTTATTTAAAAGATGAAACTATAGCTATGGAAGGTGACAATTGTTCCAATATCGGTGTAATAGTAAATGGTTCAATAGAAATCAAGAAATTTTTTGCCTCTGGTAAAACTGTTACTATAGCAAAATTTTTATCAGGCGATATTTTCGGTGAAGTTATAATTTTTTCAGATATAAATAAATACCCTTCTACAATTGTAGCCTCTGAAAATTCTCAAATACTATTTATATCAAAAGAAGATATTGTTACTCTTTGTAGTATGAACGTGTCTATTTTAAATAATTTTATGGGGTTATTATCTAACAAAATTCTAATGTTAAATAATAAATTAAAAAATCTATCCTATGAAACCCTAAGGCAGAAAATTACAAGCCTTCTACTTGAAAGCTATCATATAGATAGGAAAACACTCTTTCAAATAAATTCCTCTCGAAAAGAAATGGCAGAGTCATTGGGAGTTCCCCGCCCTTCCCTGTCAAGAGAACTTATAAACATGAAAAAAGATGGACTTATTGATTTTCATAAAAATGCCTTTAAGATTTTAAATTTGGAGGCTATGGAAGATATACTCATGAATTAGATTTTTCTTTTTTTACTAATAATCATCAGTGTACGAAAGTTGCAAGTGCTATACATCCGCCTTCTAGCAATAAACCTCAACTATACTTTTTTCTTTATTATCTATTTTAATATTAACTTCTTCTACTTTTCCAGATAATCCACTTTTTCTAAAGTCAAATATTAAAAGATATCCTTCTTTAATTCCATATTGCTCAAGATATTCTCCTAATTGTATAAGACCTTTTCTATGATATTCTTCTCCTCTCCACATTTTTAGCTCCAGTATGTATAGTTTCTTTTCATAGGTGACTACTATATCAAATCTCTTTTCTTCTCCACCGGTTACTTCCTTAAATGCAAAGCCTATTCCATTTATTATAGGACTTACAAAGGCTAAAAATATCAATCTTCCATCATCTTCCAAAAACTTTCTCTTTTCTCTGAGTATTCATGCTTCATAAAATCCTGAAATTTTACAAATACTTTCTTTATATCAAGGCTTCCATCCTCTTTTATAAAATTTGCTCTGTAGTTATATTCTGACATTTTAGAGGATTTATCCTTTCTTATTATCTTCATCATCATGTGATTATATATAAGCTGTTCATATATTTTATTATTTACTTTACAATTATTATTTTCTTCCTTTAAGATTCCATATATAGTTCCTAGATTTACTACTTCATCTGTATTAACATAAATTATATTTTCTCCATCTACAATTATGCGTTTTATGAAATCATATAGTTTTCTGTTGTTTTCCAAATTCTTTATAACACTATCAAAGTTTGTGCTGCTCTCTTTTAAAAGTTCCTTTACTGCCAAATCCATAAATTCATTTTCCCACAAAAGCTTATCTTTATCCATAATTCTTTCATCTATCAACTTACAGAGCTTACTTACAAAGAAAGGGTAGCCTGAAGTATAAAAATGGAGTTTTTCTGAAAAATATTTTTTATCTAATTTTACTCTTGTGCAGTTTATATAATCATCCAGCATAGTTTTTATTTCTTCCTCCGAAAAGCTCATATCCACATTAAAATCTGAAGCTATATTCCAAGGGCTATTATATTTATGTTCTTCATCAGGTCTTATTTTTAGCTTTAAGCTTTTCACATCATGAACTCCTGCCAATATTACACTGTGAAAAGTATAATCTTTTCCCTCATTTCGCAAAAGATATTTATTCCTGAGCATTCCTAAAAAATCTAAAAGCAACTGATTGTTGCTGCTTTTATCAACTTCATCTATAATTAAAATCACTCTTTTTTTTGTAAATTCAACTAGTGTGGTTATAAACTCACTAAAATCATCCATAGTATTAATTTTATCATTGTATTTATTTATAAATTTATATACTTCTTTATTATTAGAAAATCTGAAAAAATTCCTAATTTGTATCATTACGCTTCCTAGAAATTTTTTTACTTCCTTATAACTTTCTGTATCAATAGACTCAAAACTTATTCTTATAGGTAAATACTCTTCTATATTCTTTAATTTCTTTTCCAGCATATATAATGTCGTAGTTTTCCCATACTGTCTAGGTCTATTTATAATGAAATACTCTTCATTCTCTATTAATTCCATTATCTTTTCTATCTTCTTAGATGTATCCACCATATAGTGCTTCTCAGGTATACAAGTACCTGTAATATTAAACCTTTTTCCCATATTCTCACATCCTTTTACGTGCTTCTTACCTTATGTATATTCTATCATTTTAACTACTATTTTAAAATAAATACATTTTTATTGGATCCATAAATTATTTTAAAATTGATATTTTCTCAATTAGTATATATAATTTGTATAGTGAGTATTTTTATCTTAAAAAAGTTTATCCGATGACTAGTCGCTGTAGCACTCCACCGCACGCTGTGAAAGCGATCAAATACAAAATAAAATTTTGTTTTGCCTGCTTGCACACAGCGAAAGCGATTCACGCAAAATCTAAGATTTTGGTTCTCTGCTTTTCTAAAGCTGGAGATAACAGCGACACGTCCATGGATAATTCATCTAGATTTAGTGTGAGTACAAACTCCCACTAAATAAGATTCATTGATATTAAATGTTACAATGGTTAGTCAAAAGATAAATGGTAATACTAATTCTGTATTAAAAAATCAACCTAAGAGGAGATGAAGTTTTGAGTTTTTCAATATTGCTTTACGTAGTAATATGCACTTATTTAGCTAATATTTTCTGTGTTCTTATAACACTTTATATAGAAAGAAGAAAACCTATGATGGGTATTGTGTGGATAATTATAATGAATTTTTTACCCATAATAGGATTTATAGTATATCTGGTCTTCGGAAGAAATGTACATGTGAATAAAAAAATAACAAGAATAAAAAAAGATTTTGAAGCTCTTTACAACAAATATCTTATTAGAGAAAAATATTTAATAAATAGTGAAAGTGTAATATTTACAGATAAAAATACAATTAACTACATTAATATTATAAAATTAAACATTAATGCAAATAAGAGTATTTATTCACAAGATAACGATATATCCATGTTTACTAACGGTGCAGATAAATATAATGCTCTTATAGAAGATATAAAAAACGCTAAAGATACTATAAATATTTTATACTTTATAATAAGGAATGATAACATAGGAAAAAAGATAGTATCTCTATTAACTGAAAAAGCAAAAAATGGTGTTGAAGTACGTATTCTTTACGATCAGGTAGGAAGCATTCTTACTCCCTTTAAAATGTTTAAAGAATTAATAAAGGCTGGTGGAAAAGTTTGCAAATTTTTTCCTGTAACTATTGGACATCATATCAGTTTAAATTACAGAAATCATAGAAAGATAATAACAATTGATGGTAAAATTGGCTATGTAGGCGGAATGAACATCGGTGATGAATACATGGGCCTTGGGAAACGCAAGCTTCCCTGGAGAGACACTCATTTGAGAATTACAGGCAGTTCCGTTTACTTCCTTCAGGAAATATTCTTAACTGACTGGTATTATGCTTCAAAAGAAAAAGAAACTCATGAAAGACTGTTTATAGAACGTTTATTTCCAGATATAAAACCTCAGGGTTCCATTGGCATTCAGGTAGTCTCCAGTGGACCAGATTCAAACAAAGAGCAAATAAAGAGAAGCTTTATAAAAATGATTTCTTCTGCGAAGAAAAAGATATATATTCAAACTCCTTATTTTATCCCAGATGGTCCCTTTTTAGAAGCACTGCAAACAGCAGCCATGTGCAACATAGACGTAAGGATTATGCTGCCTAAAATACCTGATAAACAATTTGTATATAAAGCTACCACATCTTATATAAATGATCTTTTGGAGTATGGAATAAAAGTTTACCTATATCCTGGCTTTTTACATGCCAAAATGATATTAATAGATGATAATGTCTGTTCTTTGGGGACTTCAAACATAGATATACGAAGCTTTGCTCTAGATTTTGAAGTAAATGTGTTTGTATACAATACAGCCTTCTTATCAAAATGCATAAATATATTTGAAAATGATATGAAAGATTCTGAGTTTGTTACTAAAGAATGGTATTATTCTAGAGGTATCATTACTAGAGTTTTACAGGGAATAAGCAGGCTTTTTTCACCGCTGATGTAAAATTAATATAAATAAGTCTTAATTTGTTTTGTATTTGTTAATTTTCTTTTTAATGATACTGCAATTCGTAATTTAAACACATATAAAGAATATTTTAACGAAACAATGCGGTTTTAGAGTATCATATAGAAGAATTTCATAATCTCAGAATATATGAGATTATGGAATTCTTGTCTTATATACTAAAAAATCACTGGTTTTTTAGTATTGTCAATCATCCTTTTTTAATCTTCCACTCATAGGCTTAATTTCAGATTGAACAAATACCCCTCTCATAGCGGCCTTAGAGCCATACTTAATTCTTATACTATCTAAAGCAGTATCCAATTTTTTATTTTTAATCTTATCCTTATTATCAAATAAAGACATCTGATATGATTCATCAGAGGATAAATGGGATACAGCTACTCCAAGTAATCTTATTTTGTCCCCTCTCCATGCCTTATCAAATGCTTCGTAAGCTGTTTTTATAATTTCTTTTGTAGAATCCGTGGCACTGCAGAGCTGCTTTTGTTTGGAATAACTTATAAATTCACTGTTCTTTATTACTACAGTTACTACTTTACAAAGATTTTGTGAATTTCTAAGTCTCATGGCAACAGTTTCACATAATGACAGCAGAACCATATGGGCAGAATTTCTATCTTTTATATCAGCAGCCAGCGTAGTAGAATTACCTATACTTTTGGCATTTATAAGTCTATTATCATATACCTGTGAAGTCTCAATACCATTTGCATAATTCCAAATTAAAGCACCATAGCTCTTAAATTCACTTTTTAAGATATTTAAATCACAATTGGCAAGTTCCCCTATGGTCTTTATGTGCAATTTATGAAGCTTGGGAACTGTGGCTCTTCCTACCATAAACAAATTTTCCACAGGCAGAGACCACATTTTTTCCTTTATCTCCTCTGAATAGAGGGTATGTATTCTATCAGGTTTTTTAAAATCAGAAGCCATTTTAGCTAGGAGTTTATTATAAGCTATACCTACATTAACAGTAAAGCCAAGTTCTCTTTTTATTCTCTCTTTTATAATATAAGCAAAATTTATAGGATCTTCATAGGCCTTTTTTACACCGGTAAAATCCATAAAGCATTCATCAATAGAAAATCTCTCTATGATAGGCGTATACTCCTGAAGAATCTTCATCATAGCATTGCTATATTTTCCATATAAATCATGCTGAGGCGGAATAACTTTTAGTTCAGGGCATTTCTTTTTTGCAGAAAATAGAGATTCTCCAGTTTTTACATTATATTTTTTTGCAGGAATAGATTTTGCCAATACCACTCCATGGCGGCTTTTAGAGTCTCCACCAATAACAGATGGTATTTCTCTGAAATCTATAGTTCCACCCTGTTTAAGATTATAAACTGCACTCCAGGATAAAAATGCAGAATTTACATCAATGTGAAATATAATTCTATTACTATTTTTCATAATTAAAACTTAAGTCCCCTTTTATATCAATACGCCTTACTAGGTTAGAACTTATTTGTCTCACTGAGTTTTGATAAATTATCTATAGAAGTGCCAATATTATCATCATATTAAAAAACAAATCAACAGGGTATTTATTAACTTTCCCTTTAGTCCTAAAAAAGTATTCAACAGATAGCCATAAGATAAACGAAGTTATTCGCTTAGATTCATAAATACTATTTTTAAACACTACCTTATATTTCATTATATACGAACAAATGTTCTGAGTAAAGTATTATTAATGCATAAAATATATTAAAAACTCTTATAATATATTTAGTGTACTTGTGTGTAATAATCCTTTAATGAAAGAAAAATAGAGAAAAAAAGCATTACATGTTGTTAAATCTCTAGATAATAATGAATATCATTAGCAGTACTATATTCCACAAATGCCTGAAATTTATTATAATATAAGTATAGATAAATAATCATGCTATATATTAATGAAATTGAAAAATTTTGAAAATTAAGTACTGTATATAAATTTAGTGTTATGAATAATTTAATTCTGAAATTTTCTCTATTAGAAAAAGGAAGTGATTTTATGATAAAGTTAGTTTTAATAAGACACGGTCAAAGTGAATGGAATAAAGAGAATAGATTCACCGGCTGGGCAGATGTAGATTTATCCTCACAAGGTATGGAAGAAGCCAGAACAGCAGGAAAAATTCTAAAAAATAATGACTACAATTTTGATATTGCTTATACATCAGTATTAAAAAGAGCAATAAAAACTCTTGATATTATATTGGATGAAATGAATCTTATGTGGATTCCTGTAAATAAATGCTGGAAGTTAAATGAGAGACACTATGGTGCTCTACAGGGTTTAAATAAGGCCGAAACTGCTAAAAAATATGGTGAAGAACAGGTTCATACCTGGAGACGTTCTGTAGATGTAAGACCACCAGCTTTAGATAAAAATGATAAAAGATATTCTGGCAATGAAGCTAAATATAATGGATTAAAAGAAAGTGAAATTCCACTTACGGAAAATCTGGAGGATACAGAAAAAAGAGTACTGGAATACTGGCATGAAGTTATTGTACCAGAAATTAAAGCAAATAAAAAAGTTATAATAGCTGCTCACGGTAACACTCTTAGAGCACTAGTAAGATATCTAGATAAAATCCCAGCAAACGGAATTGTAAATTTAAATATTCCAACAGGTACTCCTCTTGTTTATGAACTGAATGAAAACTTAAAACCTATAAGGAATTACTATTTGGGATTAAGTAGTGAATTGCCTGATGGCGCAGTTTCCTTAAATATTCCTGTAGTGGATGCTAAGGAAAAAGAAGATACTTTCAAAACCTTAAGTGAAAAAGCAAAGGAAATGCAACATAGTAATTAAAAAAAGGCTCAAATTTTTGAGCCTTTTTTTTAACATCTACACAAAATTCTTTATATTCTCATCTCTGCTGAATCTATAGGCTGCTACTATGAAGAAAGTAAAGGCAAAACCCAATATAATTAGAAGATGAAGATATATACTGGAAAAACCGCTATTAGCTTGAAGCTTCTCTATAGCTGCTATTGCCCACCTTTGAGGTAGAAAATCTGCAATCTTTCTTGCGGTTTCAGGCATAAAATCTATTGGCCAAAAGCATCCACTAAGCATACAGGTTGGCGTTATTATTAGATTCATTAATACATTTGATTGTGTAGAATCCTTTGAGAAAGCCACCAAAAGTAACCCAAGTCCTATCGCTACAAAGCCAAAACATAAGAGTATTATATACATCTGCCAAAAGGGTACATAGGTTTGAATTTTAAAAAGCTTTGTCATAGCAAGTAAAGTGATCAGTGATTGAATTGCCACAATTACAAAACTGGAAATTACATTGCTGAATATATATATTTTAGAGCTTACAGGTGCAGAACATATTCTAAAATAGGTTCTATTTTTCTTTTCCTTGAGAATAATTTCTGTAAAGGAACTGGCTCCTATCATCATAAACATAATTATAAATCCAATACTTTGTGAGGTCATTCCCTTACCTCTTGACGTATCCTGAACTGCTGTGGATTTAAAAGACAGACTGTTTTCTAAACCGTCATACATTTTATTGAATACCTGTTTATCTCCCTTAGAGGCTTTCCAGATGTCCAGCAGATTTCTTAAATATATATTAGAATAATTATTTATCCAAGCAGTAGAAGACTCTCCTTTTAGAGACAATATTTCCGGTTTTCGTAAAGAATTATTGTACACACTTTCTTCAAAACCCTGAGGAATAGTAATAACACAATCTACCTTTCCTGCAGCGATGTCTCCTTTAGGATTTTCAATATTTATATTTGTTACCTTTAGACTATCCTGTTTTTCAATAGCCTTTGCAAAATCGCTGGATAAGGTACTTTTATCCTTGTCAATCACCCCTATCTTTACAGAACCATTACCTGCATTTCCATATAAAATTACTGGAATTAATATAAAAAGCACAGGTAACACAAAATATGAAATTATACTTTTTTTCTTTCCTAAGGTTACTTTTAAATTGTTCATAGCCAGCCAAATTACATTTTTCATTTTACACTGCCTCCTTTCTATATCCAAGTGATGAAATTCCAATAAAAATAGCAGATATTAATACACTTATACCTATAGCAATACCTACAGAACTGAAATCATTGCTGTATATTACCTGAAACATTGCCTGATTAATCCATTTCACTGGAGAAATATTAGTTATCATCTGCATAGTTTTACCCATACCATCCAAAGGGAAATACCCTCCCCCTAAAAATGCCAGTATAGAACTAAACATGCTTAATAATCCACTTAATACTCCAGTGTCTTTTATTATAAAGGACAGTCCTGCCCCAATGCTTACAGTCATTACAGCTTCTGCTAATGCAATAATAAATACCGTTCCTATATGCTCTCCCCAGTAAGCATGAAATACAAATTTGCTAAAGGTTATAATTATTACAATCTGCAGGGCTGAATAAATAATATCACCTAATATCTTTCCCATTAATGTCTTATATTTACTTACAGGAGCACAAAACAAACGATCTTGCGTTTTGGCTGTTCTTTCACCAGCTATTGAATACATTCCATTCATGGAAGAATAGAGTATTATAAGTGTCAGCATAGTTACTGCATAATAATCCATAGCTTCTGGTTTTGCCTTATTATTCAATGAAATATTAGTAACTAATCCTTCATAGCTGGTGTTATTATTAATTTCATTTAAAGCTCCCGGATTAACCCTAGCTATTTCCATTACAGCGCCATATCTTTGAAGGAATGATTGCATCAGGGATTCCACAACACTGCCTTGAATACCAGCCAGGTCACTTTTATATAATTTCATTCCCTTATCATTTATTTCAAGAAAACCAGTAGACTTACCATTTTTAACAGCTTTTAAGCCTTCCTCCTCTGTGATTACCTTTGAATATTTTATTCCAATAGAATTTCCTTTATCTATAAAACCATCAAAGCCCTTTGATAAATAACCGCTGTCCTGCTCTAAATATGCTACACTTATATTTTTAAAGGTAGAGGAATCACTAAAAGCACCAGATAACACTGTGCCCAATATAAAAATTAATACTATTGGAAATAAAAGTCCCATGACAAGTGCTTGCTTATTTCTAAAAGTTTGCTTTATACCTTTAAATGCTATAATTAAAACACTCATAAAATTCCCTCCTAATCTCTAAGCTTTCTACCAGTAAGAGTAAGAAATACAGTTTCCAAATCAGGTGTCTTTGTCTCTACATTTTTTATATGGATATTCTTTCCAGTAAAAAGCAAAATTATTTTATCCAGATTATTTACATCCTGTGAACTGCTTATCTTAACAATATTATCATCCAATTCAGCACCTATAACTCCATTAATCTCCTTTAATTCATCTAATTGAAAATCGTTTAAAGATTGTACAGTTACCCAAATTGTATTTGTATCAGAAATGCTGCTTTTCAATTCATCCTTTGTACCCTCTGCTATAAGCTTTCCATGATCTACTATACCTATTCTTGTGCATATCTCCTCTATTTCTTCCATATAATGACTAGTATATATGATTGTGCTTCCCATTTCATTTAATTTCTTAACAGACTGAAGTATATGATTTCTTGACTGTGGATCAATTCCAACGGTAGGTTCATCCATTATTATGACCTTAGGTCTGTGGGCAATGGCACAGGCAATATTCAATCTTCTCTTCATACCACCAGAAAATCTTTTTGGAAAGCTTTTAGCCTTATCTAAAAGTCCAACAAATTCTAGTGCTTTTTCTACTCTTGTCTTTAGTTCTTTTCCTCTAAAACCATATAACCCTGTAAAAAAATTTACATTTTCATAAGCAGTGAGATCTTCATATATAGCTATATCCTGAGGAACTATTCCTATATTTCTCTTTGCAAATATTTTATTCTTTCTTATGTCTTTTCCCAGTATTTCAATAGTGCCTTCATTAGGTGAGAGTAACCCGCAGATCATATTTATAGTTGTACTCTTTCCGGCTCCATTAGGACCTAAAAGTCCATATATCTCGCCTTCTTCAATGCCCAGTGTGATTTTATCTACAGCTGCCGTATTTCCAAACTTTTTCACTAAATTTTCAATTTTTACTATCTTCATAAAATTCACTCCTCCTTGTAAATTATATCCTTCAAATAACCTTTAAAATATTTAAAATTTTTCTATAATCTCTACATCACTAAAAGCTACATCAACCTTTATATAAAAACAAGGCAATCCACTTTTATATCCTGCTGTAGCATAACTTTGTTTACCGAAAGTAATCCTTGTATTATTAGGAAGTGTTACATTGGCAAAGCTGCTATCTATTCTTATGAAAGCTGGTATATTGGGATTAATCTTTATTACACATTTAGAAAAGGTTACATCAATTTTAATATTTTTATCCTGCAGTGGTGTTAATAATTCAGTACAGTTTAATATGGCACTTGAAAAGGTAAAATCATATTTATTGTGAAGATCCGTGGCTTTCACTCCCCCACTCATAAATATTCCGTCCATTTTGTTATATCCATTTTCATTACCATACTTTTTTAATATAAATAAGATAAAGGCAATAATCATTAATACAAAGACTGCTGAAAATACAAATTTTAATAAATATGGTGCTATAATAACAACTACGATTATAATTAATAAAATTGTCCAAGTGTCATACTTTCTCATGGATAACTCCTCCTTCTTTAATATTTTAACCTTGCTATATGTCTGATCAAATTTATCCGATGACTAGTCGCTGTAATACTCCACATACCAAAGGTGGAGATAACGGCAGCAAGTCTCTGGATAATTCATCCAAACTTTCTATTTACAATTTAATTATAAAAAAAATAGCAAGTTTATACCAGTACAAAAACTCACTATTTTAATATGATAATATTCATTTTTTATATATGAGAAAAGTCATATTCCTTTATCCGATGACTACCCTCTCTAATACTCCCACCGCACTCTGTGAAAGCGATTCACACAAAATCTAAGATTTTGGTTCTCTGCTTTTCTTCAAAGTGGAAGTAAAGAGCGGCTACGTCCCTGGATAACGATTTACCCTAAAGGACAACGATTTCTAAGTATCACAAACCGATACTAAGAACTCTGTTAGTAAGCATCAGATGGAATAAAGACTCCACCTGATGCCAAGAACTCTGTTTATGTCAAATAATAAATTGCTATTTGAGTTCTGTGTTCTAGACCAGTTTTATCTAATATAGAAGTTATATAATTTGCCACTGTGCCCTCTGATATATACAGTTCTTTAGCTATTTGTCTATTAGATAATCCTCTTGATATACTTTCAATTATCTCAATTTCTCTTTTTGAAAAAAGATTTTTATCCAACTTATTATTCTTAGTATTCCCAAGGCCCTCTTTAATTCTATCAAACACTATATCCTGAATAACTGTATTTCCTGATTTCACCATTCTTATGGCATCTTTTATTTTATCTGGTGGGTTGCTCTTTAAAAGATATCCTTTAGCTCCATTTTTAATAGCATCCATTATAAATTCATCATCATCAAAGGTAGTAAGAATGAGAACTTTAGTAGCCGTATTGCTGCAAATTTCCTTAGCAGCCTCTACTCCATTTTTTACAGGCATTCTTACATCTAATAATGCCACATCCACTTCATGTTCCCTGCAGTACTTTGAAGCTTCCTCTCCATTCTCTGCACAATACAAGACTTCATAGTCTTCATCCATACTGAGAATCATTTTAAAGCCTTCTCTTACTATAGCATCATCGTCTGCTATTATGAGTTTAATTGGCATATTCATCCTCCTATCCTGCCCTATTTATATAATATAATGTATCTATAGTTATTTTAAAGCCCTTTTCAAATCATCTAAGCCTTGAAATATCTCTTTTTTAGAGAATTTTCCTTTTGTAAGCTCTTCGTCACTTTTTAACAATAATTGATTATAAAACTCTTTTCCAATATTAACAATATCCTGTGAAGGGGTTCTTTCCATTTGCTCAAATAATATATTTTCTGCTTTATCATATTTACCTTCTATGAACAGTTTTTTTAATAATATACATAATATATCTTTTTCATTCATAGCTTCAATATTTATACTCTCCGCTTCTTCTTGATCTTTATTGAAAATAAGCTTTCCAGCAGCCTTTCCCATAGATTCTGCAATTCTTAATATATAGTCATCATTCATAATATTCTCCCTTTTATTCGTTTTATATTTAGCTATAACTCATCACTTGCTTTTTAAAAATAACCTCTACTCCACCGGCAAAAGATTTATTACAGAAAACCCATTGGACCCATCAATTATCAATTTACCCCCTACACTGCTGCACCGTTCCTCCATACCTATTATACCAAGACCCTTTTTTATATTATCTGCACCTACTCCATTATCCTTTATTTCAGCTTTTATAAATTTAGGAAGTACTTGTATATTTATTGAGATTAAAGATGCCTTGGAATACTTTAGAGCATTGGTAAGTGCTTCACCTACATTATCACATATTATTTTCCACTGAACTATAGATATAACATCTAGATTTCCTGAATGTACTAAAGTAGTTTTTATATTATTATTTACTGAAAACTCCTCCAGTAAAATTTTAAGTCTGTTAATTCCTATTTGCTCCTGAGGAGGTTTTATATTTTTTAGAGATGCTCTTATACTTTCTGTACCAGATCTTAATATTCCTATGACTCTTTCAATTATTTCCTCCGATTTTTTGTTATCCTTATTTAAAAATAATTTTGCTGCCTCCAGCTGTATTATGCTTCCTGACATAGCGTGGCCTATTTTATCATGTATTTCCTGGGAAAGCTTATTTCTTTCCTCAAGCCTTGAAAGATATTTTATATGCTGCTCATAGTTTGAATTCTTATTTAATTTCATAGACAATAAATGAATTTTCTCTCTCATATAATCATTTTCTTCTAATATACTATCTATTCTCTTGGTATACTTATGGGATGATAAATATATTATATAACTTATAAGCATCATAGTAATATAATCCATCTTCATATATATATTTAAAAAATATATAGGCGTTAATACTATAAGAAATGGAATAAGTATTATATTCGTTAAATCAAAAAATAATTCAAATATACTTATAGGTAAAAGCAGTGTAAATATTGGGTCTAAATAATACAAATATCTAACTATTACTATAATAAGCACAAATAATAATGCCTTTTTTAATCTATTTTTCTTAACCAGATATATACCTGCATTGGCAGATATGTAGATTAAAATAAATAAAACCACCTGAGGAATAGATTTAGTCCCGCTGCTGGAATATCTCAAAACACAATAAAGTAAAATTACAAGTTTACTCACACTAAGCCACTGTTCCATTAAAATTATAAGCTCCTTAATTTTTTAGAGAATATGTGTTAGACGCCATAAACACTTTTCTGTCCATCTGCAATTTCCACATATATCTTTTATATCTTCTTCAGTTTTTAATTTTCTATTTACCAGTTTAATTACATCCGCCGCATTTATTGTACAGCCTTCTTTAAGTCCTAATTTAATAAGCACTGCATTATCCATGTTATCAACTTCCTTATTGCAGCAATATTGCTCCTTATTATTACTGCAAGCACTGCAAATATCATCGCAGCTACTAATCAAATTTATTTTACAATCTGAATTTTCTCTTATATATTTTATTATTCCAGTCATATTACGAACAAAATCCTCACTGTAACCATAGCCTTGAAACCCCTGAATACATAGAAAATGATGCGCTCTTATACTTAATATCTTTTTATCCATAAATTCTCCTCTTCACCATTCATTTTACACTGTAATTTAGATAATTGGAATAATAAGTATATAGATTTCTAATGAAATTCTAATCTTTCATTAATTCTTCTCTAATCTTCCCTTTCTATAATAAAAGTATAGATTAAGCATACGAAAAATAACAAGTTAAAGCTAGAAAATATTTCAGTGTACGAACTGGTTATTTATTAGGAAATGCTAAAATTAAGGGAGGAATTAAAATGTCAGTTAAAGTAGAGTTGATTGATGAATTGAGAAAAAGAGCTAATGTAAGTTATGAAGAGGCAAAGGAAGCACTGGAAAAGTGCAATGGAGATTTAGTGGAAGCATTAATATACCTTGAAAAACAAAATAAGGTAAAAAGCGATGAAGGCAGCAGTTTCTTTAACATCATTAAAAAGATCATCAAGAAAGGCAACACCACAAAATTTATTATTAAGAAAAAAGATAATATAATATTGAGCTTGCCAGTAACTATAGTAGTAATAATTACTGTATTTGCTCCTTATGTTGCTGTACCTGGTTTAATACTTGCTTTAATTACCGGTCACAGATTTAGATTTAAAGGCAAAAATGGAGAACCTGCAAAAGTTAACGAAACTCTAGATAAAATATCTAATGTGGTAGACACTGCAAAAAAGAAATTTAATGAGGATACTGATTCCCAAAGCAGCAAGCAAGTTTAAGTTAATGACATTAATGAGTCAAATTACACCCCTACGGTAAATAAATTAACATCACTTGAGTAAATTACACCCTTGGGTTGAACCTGAAATTTGGTAAACTTGAAAGATAACACTATCAAATCTATTGTAGCTCAATAATTTGATAGTGTTAAATTTTAGTACAGCACATATTTTCTCTATATTACCTTAAAGCTATTTATTGTATAATTGAATTAGACTAATGAAGTTCTAAAATAATTAATCTGTAAAAATATAATTATTTTAATATCTACTATAAAAATATTGATGTTTAAAAACATTAATTCTCAATGACAAATTTATCCGATGACTAGTGGCTGTAATACTCCACCCTTCTAAAGGTGGAGATAACAGCCACACGTCCCTGGATAATTCATCTAAACTTGGTGGGAATACAAACTCCTACCAAATAAGATTCATTAATATTTATCAATATATTAGTATAAGGAGTGTATCTATGTCAGGCAAAAAAATTCTTATAATTGAAGATGAGCTAAAAATTGCAAGATTCTTAGAATTAGAGCTAAAATATGAAGGCTATGAAATTGAACAATGCCATGATGGAAGAAGTGGTTTGCAAAAATCTCTGGCAAAAGAATTTGATTTAATATTACTGGATATAATGCTGCCTTCCATGAATGGCATAGAGGTGCTTAGAAAATTAAGACAAAGCACTGGAGTTCCTGTAATAATGCTTACTGCTAAAGATGAAGTTATAGATAAAGTAATGGGTCTTGATATGGGAGCCAACGATTATGTAACAAAACCTTTTGCCATAGAGGAATTACTTGCACGAATAAGAGCAGCCTTGAAAAATAGTTCAGCTAAAATTGAAAGTTCAAAAGTTTTAAGTCTCAATAAGCTTAAATTGGATTTAGAAAAATACACTGTTTCCTTTGATAATAATGCTGTGGATTTGACAAAAAGAGAATTTGATTTATTAAAATATCTTTTAGAAAATAAAAATATTGTACTTTCCAGAGAAAAGCTCCTTGAAACAGTGTGGGGTTATGATTATACTGGTGATACTAATGTAGTTGACGTATACATAAGATATTTGAGAAGTAAAATTGATGATAAGTATAATAAAAAATTAATTCATACCGTTAGAGGGGTGGGATATGTTTTAAAAGATGATTAATATAAAAAATGCTTTTAAAATATTTATAAATTCATTAAAATTTATATTTTTAATACAAGTTATAGCAATTAAAACTACTATTATATTATTCAACAAAATGAGAAAGACAATACTTAAAAGACTTCATTTTTCAATAACTTTTAAAATAACCACTACCTATGCTGCAATTTTTACACTGCTGCTTTTATTATTGAGCACAAGTTTATTAGTTAGCTTTTCAATATACATGATAAAAAACACAGAAGATATCATGTATAAAAATCTTCAAATAGTTTCATCAAATATAAAAAATGAAGCAGATATACCCCGAAATATTATTACTGAAATTTCCTCTTTAGACAACATGGATATAACTATCTTTGATGCACAGAAAAAGATTATCTACACTACAGAAAAGAACAATAATTCTGTAGCTTTTTATAATAATTACAATATGAAAAATGTCTATACTTTAAATAATAAGTATTTATTGAGTATACCTTACAGTGTAACAAAAAATACAAGCAATGCTTTAAATTTTAATAATGAAACCAATAGCACTAATAATAATTTATATTTGATTTTAAATGATACAGCTCAATGGAATTCTCAAAATATTTATATTCAAATCAGCCATAATTTATATAAAGAATCTCTTAGTCTATTGATTCTATTTTTCATTTTATTTGCCATCAATTTAACCTTTATAATAACCATAACAATTATTGGAGCTACGACCAGTAAAAAATTACTTAGGCCTGTGGAAAATATGACTGAAACGGTAAAAAATATTACTGTAAATGCTCTAAATACAAGACTTGATGTAAGTGGCTCTCAGGATGAACTAAAAGAGCTAGCTGAAACCTTTAATAAAATGTTAGATGGGCTGCAGGATTCCTATGAACGTCAAAATCAGTTTGTTTCAGACGCTTCCCATGAACTTAGAACACCAATTTCAGTAATACAAGGTTATTCGAATCTATTATCAAGATGGGGCAAGGATGACAAAGCAGTTCTTGAAGAATCTATAGAGTCAATTAAAACTGAAGCTGAAAACATGAAGGATTTAATTGAGAAACTTCTCTTTTTAGCTCGGGGAGATAAAAAAACTCAGAAAATAGAATTAAAAGACTTTTATATTAATGAATTAATTGAAGAACTTGTAAAAGAAACAAAATTAATTGACACTTCTCATGAAATAAAAAATATGAGGAACGATAAACTAATGGTGAATGCTGATGCCAAATTAATTAAGGAAGCTTTAAGAATATTTGTAGATAACAGTATAAAATACACTCTTGAGGGAGGTACAATAACATTAAATTCTTTTTCTCAGGGTAATGAGGTAATAATTACAATTGAAGATACAGGCATGGGTATTTCAAAGGAAGATCTTCCAAATATATTTAATAGATTTTACAGAGCAGATAAATCAAGAACAAAAAAAACTGGAGGAACCGGTCTTGGCCTCTCCATTGCAAAGTGGATTATATTATCCCATAAAGGTACAATAGATGTATATAGTAAACTTAATTCAGGCACTAAAATAACATTGCATTTGCCTATACTTAAACTTTAACACCCTTGGATTGTAATACAGACTGAAAAAGACTATAAAATTCCTCAAAACTATAAAATTGAATATTATCTGGAAAAGCTTTTAATTTAGAACAAATTGATAATTTATATTCTTCCATACTGTACTCTTTAAAATAGTATTTAGAATTATCATATAGGCAGTATACATCTTTTGGTGAGTTCCTATTTACAGTGAAGGAGTTCATTGGAATATACATTCCTAAGCCCTTTGCTTTTATAAGGCTTTCCTTCAATGTCCAAATTGAATAGAAATAATCAAGTCTTCTATATACAGGAATATGACTGTATTCTTCATATTCCTGTGGTGAAAAAACATAGTTTGCTGTATCAAAATCTATATTTTTTATATATTCTACATCTATTCCTACTTCATAGTCCCCTATGGCACAAACAACTAATTCATTTGAGTGAGATATATTATATTCTAAGCCAATATAATCCTTAAGAAAGGGCTTACCATATCTGTTTGTAGTAAACTCGATTTCATTATTTTTTATTTTAAGTTTACTACATATTAAATATCTTACCAGCAGTTCACCTAATATACCTCTTTTTTTATCCTCAGCTATTTTAAAGTTTGATAATCTCTGTGCCTTTTCAGCAGATACATATTCAAAGAACTTGTCTAGCATTTTTTCATCTTTGAAGTCTTTAATATTTACAGCATATATTTCAAACATTTTTGTTCTCCTTAAAATTACATTTTTATCAATATATTGTTTCCAATTTAACAAATACTAATCAGTATGCTGGCATATTTTGTATCCTACTGCCTCCATAAATCCCTGAGATACATTACTTCAAAGTCACCTATCTCCTTGTGTAATTGAAAATAGACCTCACATCCTTGACTTACTATTTACTTTCACATAGCTTATCCGATTCTACTCCTTCGCAGCAGCAATTGTATCCATAACTTTTCTGCTAAGAACTTCAGAAACATTATTAATGGACTCTTCAAATTCACCTTTTTTATACATCTCCACCAGCTTAAATCTCTGCACTTTTCCACTGGTAGTCTTTGGAATAGACTTTACTGGAATGACTTCATCTACACTTATGTTAATCTGTTCCCCTATTAATTTTTTTACTCTCTCTGCAAAATCTATAAAGTCTTCCATTCTCCTTTTGAAGAGCAAAAATATAATCAATCTGTCCCTCTCAATTAATTTATCCTCTAGTGCGCAGGCGACTATTCTTCCGGTGGAAATTCCCTCTATATCTTCACACTTCTTTTCTATATAATGTGGATAATAGGTTATTCCATTGATACGTATTACATCCTTTGATCTTCCTATAACAACTATTCTGCCACCCTTTATAAAACCTAAGTCGCCAGTGGCAAGCCATCCATCTTCACTGATTATACTTTTAGTAAGTTCCGGATTGTTATAATATTCTTTTGTAACATTATCCCCGCTAATTTCAATATTACCAAGCCTTCCCTCCTCTAAAATGTTTAAATTATCATCAACTATTCTTATATTGCAGTGCTTTACACTATAACCTTCTATTACCAATTCCATACTAAGATTCGATTCTTCGCCTTTTTTTAATTCCACAATAGGCTGTCCAACATTTAATGAATCTCTTCTAACATATATACAAGAGAATTCCTCATCTGAAGGAGGAAAAGCCACAGCTAAACTGGCATCTGCCATACCATACACGGTATACATGGTATCTCTTTTTAATCTGTATATAGCTAATTTATACAAAAACTCTTTAATTATATCCACAGCTATGGGTTCAGCTCCATTAAATACCTTTCTTATACAGCTTAAATCCCATTCATGATATTCTGTATCTTTAAGTTTGTCTAAAAAATATCTTAAACCAAAATTTGAAGCTGCTGTAATTGTAACTCTATGTTCATTAATTTTCTTTATCCATAGTACAGGATTCTTTACAAATAATGAAGTTGGCATTAAGTACTGATTAATGTTAAAAACTAAAGGCAGCATATGAAGACCTATTATTCCCATATCATGAGTTAAAGGCATCCAGCTATAAGTGCTATCTCTTTCACTGCCATTAAAGCCTTCAATAATGTCCCCTATATTAGTCAATAAATTTTTATGAGTGAGAACTACTCCTTTAGGATCTCCCGTAGAGCCCGAGGAAAATTGTATAAAGGCTATATCCTCCTGCTTTATCAATTCTACTTTTCCCATTCCCCTATCTTTTGTTATTTCATCTATGGGAATTGAACTTGCCTCCAGCTTCTCTAAGCTTTCTGAAAAGCTCGTTCCTATAATAAATTTTTCTAAGTCTTCCAAACATTTTTCATTTACAATTGCTTTTGGATTTTTTAATTGTCTAAATATCTTTAGAACCTTTGATGCATTTTCTCTATGAGTTACACTGACAGGAACTGGTATTATCTTTCCCAATATACATGCCCAGAATATGTGTATAAATAGTTTATTATCTGTATCTCTAATTTGAATTATGAGTTCATCTCCCGCTTTTAACCCTTGAAGCTGAAGATTATATAAAACCTTCAAAGCTCCTAAGTATACCTGCTTATAAGAAATAAATTCCTCTTTATCTTCTCCTTTTATGAAAAAGATTCCCTTTTCACTACTGTTACTGGCCGATTTAATTAATCCTTCAGCTAAAGTTAGTATATTATCCAAACCCTTCACCCCTCATTTTAATGCATCTGAAATAAATAATTATCCAGTCCACTGGCGGCAGTTATTTATTTCAGATATATGGTATTCTCTAGTCTTTATTTAGGCATCATCAAAGAAATAACTAGTCACTGTAATATTCTCATTTCTCCAAAAATAAGATAGACATAAATTTTGATTTATTGTTCCTCAAATATCTGATTAATCTTAAAATCATCACTAAGACTTTCATAAGATTCCTGCTTTTCATTCCTGCTAAGCTCTGTGCTGTCAATAATTTTCATTAAATTTAGAGAATCTGCAGACTCCATTGCAATTTTATAATTCATGATTTTGTCATCCCTTACATCTTCTTCTGTAATAATATTCTTACTTCCCATTTCATTAATTTCATCATACTGCTCCAGATTTTCCTGGAAGGATACCTTATAGGTGGAATTTTCAAAGGGATAAGTTGGTAAGGCAGCCTTAGGAACATATGCTGGGTAAACATTTCTAGGATTATATGCTGCACCAAAGGTATATATTTTAGCTAGTAAGGTTAAGATTTCTTTCTCTGTGTCTTCAGTATGTGCTTTAATATTTAATTGTAAAAATACTTCTCCAATATTTAGCTTAGAAATTTCTTTTTTCATTAATTCGTAACTTCCCAAATATAGTATTACTTCATTTCTTTTTAGAATGTTATTTAGTTTATCATATACTTTGTTTGTACTTAATATGGTTTTTATAAATGAAAATTTATCCTCATTATTATTAAATATCCCTAAAGAAGTCACCACAGCACAGTTAAAATATACCTTTCTATTATCATTATCAGTGCTAAATTTATCTTCATAATTAAAATTATTCACTATTAAAATCATAGCCTCTTTAATACTAAGCTCTCCTATTAATACTGCACTGCTTAATATTCCAGCTCCCTTTGCAATTATACTTTCAATGTTCATTTGCAAATCTGCAAAAACACAGCCTAGGGTATATTCAATAGAAAATATCTTTATTTTTTCTTTTATTTCTTCATTTATATCTTTTGTAATTTCTATGTTTTTAAATTCTCTCTCACATTCACCATAACATTTATTAAAAGCTTCAAATCTATTTTTCAATTTTTCAATTTCAGCTTCACTTATAAACAGAGTGCCATCTAATAATAAGTGACAGGTAGTTTCTCTATTAGGATTGGCTTTCCCATTATAAATTCCCTCTTCTTCTTTCCCCTGTTGAACATTACTTAATAATTTCAACAAAATTTCTTTGGACTCTGCTACTAAAGCACTTTTATGTGCTAATTGTTTTTGACTGTCATTCATAGTAACACATATAGAAGAGAGATCTATCTCTGGATTTGTTTCTATATGCTGCTTCAGTCTTTTTGCAATATCCTTTATTACAGCTTCATTTCTTCCTGTGAGCTGAAGAAGATGGAAATTAACATTTTTATCTTCTGGCCTCTTGTACTCACTTACCGGTGCTTCCTCAAGAACAATATGTGCATTTGTTCCACCAAAGCCAAAGGCATTTACTCCTGCTCTTAAAGGATTTTTACCATCCGACTGCCACTGTCTGGTTTCTCCACCTACCACAAAGAAAGGTGTTTCCTTGAAATTAATATTTGCATTTGGAGCTTCATAATTAACAGTGTAAGGCAATTTTTTATTCTTCATGGCAAGCACTACTTTAATTAAGCTTACAAGGCCAGAGGCTGCTAACATATGACCTAGGGAAGATTTCACAGAACCTATGCCGCAAAAGTCTTTTTTATCAGTAAATAACCTGAAGGCCTTTGTCATTCCCTCAACTTCTATAGGATCTCCCAGAGGTGTACCTGTTCCATGAGTTTCTATATAGGATACTGTCTCAGGATTAACTCCTGAATTTCTATATGCATTTTCTACGGCTTTAGCTTGTCCTTGTGGCCTTGGAGCCGTTATTCCCTGAGAATGTCCATCATTGTTAATTGCAGATCCCTTTATGGTTGCGTAGATATTATCTCCATCCTTTAAAGCCTTTTGCAGAGGCTTAATGACTATGGCACTTACTCCTTCGGATAAAATCATTCCATCTGCCCCTTTATCAAAAGGACGACATTCACCTGAGGTGGATATGGCACTTAATCGGCTCATGGATATAAATGGTATGGAGCTTAAGTTGAGATTTACTCCACCTACAATGGCCATATCACTTTGTTTTGTTTTTATACTTTCGCAGGCCATATGCAGTGCTACCAGAGAAGATGAGCAGGCTGTATTAATTACAAGACTTGGTCCCATAATGTTAAGACAATGACTTACTCTGGCTGCTATTTCGTTTAATCCATTTCCAGGCACTGCGTCTGCCTTTAATTCTGCTGGTTTCAATACCTTTATCAAAGTATCTATTACATTTTTCTTATCTCTTGAAGGCATACCGCTGAACCATTTACTTTTTTCAAATTTGTCTTTTAATATTTCATAGTTTCTGTAGTTGCTAAAATGCTCCATATAGTTATTCTGCTCTGCTCCTACAAAAACTCCTATGTTCTCCGTTCTATATTTTCCACCATAACCAGCTTCCTGAAGGGCTTCAAAGGCCACTTCCAAAAACAGTCTTTGCTGTGGATCCATAGCCTCTGCTTCCTTTGGAGAAATACCAAAGAATACAGGGTCAAAGTCATAGACTTTATCAATAAATCCTCCATATTTAGAATAGGAAGTATTTGAAACGTCTTTGTCTGGACTATATTCATCTTCAATCGACCAGCGTTCTTCAGGAACCTGCCCTATAGTTACTATGCCCTTTTCTAAAATATTCCAATATTTTTCTAAAGTGTCTGCCCCAGGTATTCTCAGTGAAATTCCTATAATAGCTATATCCTCTATTTTTTTATCTTCTGCTTCATTAATATTTTTTACCCTGCTGGTATGATCAATTTTAAAATAGGAATTCTCTATATAATTTCCAAGTGCCTCTGGAGTTTGATATTCAAAAATAATTGTAGGATATAACTCCACCTTTAATGCCTTGCTGAGCTTTTCTATTACCTTTATAGCTCCTAATGAATCTAAACCAAGTTCTAGAAAGTTTGTACCTATATCAAGCTCCTCCGCTGGTATCTCTAATTGTTTGCCTATAACCTGATAAACAGTATTCTTCACTTCCTTAGCTTCTAAATAGGATACCTCTCTGTGTTCAGCTGCTGTAACCTGTTCAGATCTATCTGTGTTCTGAACCTTTTCTACAATATTTTCTTTTAATAAGTCTATTATATGAATATTACTTTCTCCCTTTACAGCAATAGCTTCTATAAAAGCCTTAGCTGCTTTTTCTGGTGAAAGTGGCTTTAATCCCTGTGCCTTTATAGCACTTGCAGTTGATTCTCCAAACACAGCTCCCATTCCCTTGTTATCCCAAAGAGAATAGTTGATGGCTATAGTTTTGCCCTCTGCTCCTATACTATTTCTGTAATTTGTATAAGCATTGAGAAAGGAATTGGCAGCTGCATATTCACCAAGACCTTGTGACCATTTCTTTTTGGAAGCGGATACAGAAGATATCATAGTAAAGAATTTTAGAGGTTCTTTTCTTGTAACTAAATCTGTTATAACTGTACCCTGTACCTTTGGAGCAAATACTTTTTTCAGTATATCTACATTTTTATTCAGTAATTTAAATGAGGAATAATCAAGTACTCCTGCTGCATGAACTACACCTTGTATATTTCCATACTGATCGTTAATTTTACTTACTAACTTTTCCATTTCAGCTTTGTTGGTTACATCTACAGAAGCATATAATACCTTTGCTCCAAGCTTTTCTAAATCCAATATTAAGTTAATTTTTTCCTTTATCTCATTACTGTGAACATTTTCTTCCCACTGCTCTCTTTCTGGCAGGGCACTTCTTCCTGTTAATATTAAATTTATATTGGCCTGTTTTGCCAATTCCTTGGCAAGATCACCACCTAGTGGACTCGTTCCTCCAGTTATTAAATAGGTTTCTCCTTGATTTATCTTTAATTTATCTCCAGAAGCTTTAAAGCGTTCTAATTTACGCACAAAACTTTTATTATCTCTTATTACTGAAATTCCCTCTGGATCTACTTTTTTATTAAATTCAATAAAAAGTTTATCTCCAATTTCTAGAGTATTTATATATTCCTTAATATCTATATCAATTATCTGAGAATTAATATTTGTATTATCTTCATCTATAGCTTGTGCCAATACTGCTGCTAAGCTTTGATGTGGCCCCATAGCAGCATGTTTTTCATTAATTAACTGAGCTCTATCCGTAACTACAATGAAGCTTATATTATTTTTTACTTCTGCTTTAACAGCCTGTGCAATGTTAAATACGCTGTATAAGCTTTCATATAGGAAGTTATCCTTTGAAGAAGTAATAGCTTCCTCATTAAAATCACTATAAGGTAAGTTCCAAAGATGTATAATAAGAGATAGCTTGTGAGATAAATTTTTTATGATGTTATCATAATCATCTTTTTTGCTTGGATTTATAACAAAATTATTTTTACCATCATATTTAAATTCTTCTCCTGCTTCTACAAAATAAACAGGATTAACAGCCTCACTAAACCTCTTTGACAGCTCACTGCCTATACCCTTAGGGTCATTAAAAATTATTACTGCTCCCTCTTCTATTTTCTCCTGTGGTATATTTACCTCTTCCTGCCACTGCCATTTATAAAACCATTTATCTGCCATACCATAATTTGAGCTTCTATTCCCAAATTTAGGGCCGTAACTCTTTCCTTGGAAAGGATACCCAGGTAATTTAACTCTTTTGTGAGTAAAATTCTTATAAAATAATTCCCAATTTATTTTCACACCTATAGAATACAATTTTCCAATAGTTTCAAGCAGCACTTCCCAATTATCTTTTTTTCGGTTAACCATAGGTAAAATATTGGAGCTACTTCCCAATAGAACCGCACTAGCCATACCTGTTAAGGTTTTATCCGGTCCTGCCTCCACAAAAGTGTTTATTCCTTTACTTTTAATAAATTTAATACTCTGCTCGAATTTAACGGGACTCAATATATGCTTTAGCCAATACTGAATTTCTACAGGCTTTTCCATAAATCCAGCAGTTATATTGGATACTATGGGTATACTAGGCTCTTTAAACTCTATACCTTCCAGTTCAGCTTGAAACTCTCTAAGCATAGGCCTCATAAGTGGTGTATGAAAGGCCTGTGAAACCTTAAGCTTTTTGCACACAATATTATTCTTTTCCAGTATGCCTATAAATTCATCTACACTTTCTGCAGTTCCAGATATGACCTGATGATTTCCGTTGTAGGCTGCTATCCAAACCTCTTTATTAAAATTCTTTATTAAAGCTTCAAGCTTATCTCCAGTAATAAATACTGCTGCCATAGCCCCAGGTATTTTTAAATCATTCATTAATTTACCTCTGGCAGAAACTATTTTTGCTGCAGCTTTAAGTTCCACAACTCCTGCAATACATGCAGCCGCCCATTCTCCCACGCTATGTCCAAGGACACAGGCCGGTTTAACTCCTAGGTCCATGAGAAGTCTTCCAATGGAATAATCAAGAGTAAATACTACTGGCTGAGTAATATTAGTCTGTGCCAGGATTTTCTCATCTGCATTTTGTCCATATATTAAATCTGTTATTTTTTCACCAACATAAGGATAAAAAGCTTCTGAACACATATCCACATATTTTTTAAGCTCTGGAATTACACTATACAACGCTCTTGCCATTCCAACATATTGGCAGCCCTGACCTGTAAACATTAATGCCACCTTAGGTGATTTTTCTACAGCACTATTTTCTAAAATAAGTTTATCTAATTTTTCAATTAATTCCTTCACAGAAGCTGAAATAACACTGCATCTATGTTTTAAAGCCGTATTTCTGCTATTTTCCGTATAGCAAATATCCTCCAAAGAATAGTCTTCATGCTCTTTTAAAAATGCAGATAAATCTGATATTCTTTCTCTTAGAGCTTCTTCTGTATGAGCTGTTAAACATAAAACCTGTTTAGGTAGATGAGTTTCCACTACTAAATCAGCTTCCAAGCTCTCAGGAGCTTCTTCCATAAGCATATGACAATTTGTACCGCCGAAACCAAAGGAATTAATTGCAGCTCTCCTGGTACCTTCTTCACTTACCTTCCACTCCCTTGAATTTTCTGTTAAGTAAAAAGGTGTGTCAGCAAATTTAATCATTGGATTAGGTTTATGCAGATTAACATTAGGTGGTATTGTCTTATTCTTTAATGCTAAAACTACCTTTATAAAACTGGCAATTCCTGCTGCATTTAAAAGGTGTCCAATATTAGCTTTTACAGAACCAATTGCAATGGATTGATTTTCAGGTTTCCATTTGCTGAAGGCCTGAGCAATAGCTCTAACTTCACTAGGATCTCCTATCTTAGTACCTGTACCATGGGCTTCTACATATTGTATTTCTTTAGGATCTATAGCATTTTTTCTATAAAAGGCTTCTATTACACTTCTCTGCCCATCAGGGTTTGGTGCCATAACTCCTATGGAATGGCCATCATTGTTCACTGCACTGCCTTTAATAACTGCCAAAATATTGTCCTTGTCTTCTATAGCTCTATTCAGTGGTTTTAAAAGTACTAGGCCGCCCCCTTCTCCTGGGACAAATCCATCTGCTTCTGCATCAAAGACCTTTGACTGGCCTGTTTTGGACAACGCCCCTGCACTGCTGAAATATATATAGGGTGTAGGAGTCAATAAAAGATTTATGCCTCCTGCTATAGCCATTTCACATTCCCTTCTCTTTATAGCATCGCAAGCCATATGAATTGTAACTAGGGAAGATGAGCAGGCAGTATCTATGGTGAGGCTTGGTCCCTTTAAATTAAATTCATGGGAGGCCCTTGCAGCTACCATATTTAAAATATTATCTACTAATAGATTTGGGTGATCTTCAGTATAACCAAAGCTATTTTTCCATTCCTCCATGAAGGAACTTCTCTGCTCCTTTGAAAGATTGTTAAAACTGCTGAATTCCTTTATATTATTCATGTTCAAGGTATTAAGATGATACTCAAAATAATTATTGGTGCCTGTACCTGCAAATATACCTATATTTTTTCCGTCTACAGCTTCTTTGGAATAGCCTGCATTTTCAAAAACTTCATAAATAAGTTCCAGCATAATACGCTGCTGAGGGTCCATAATCTCTGCCTCTTCCCTGGAGATGTTAAAAAATTCAGCGTCAAAGGCATAGGGATCATCTATAAAGCCTCCTGCATAGCAGTAGGTTTTACCTTGTTTTTCATCAGGACTATAATATTTATTTACATCCCACCTGTTATCAGGTATTTCAGTAATACTGCTTTTTCCATTAGCTAAATTATTCCAGAATTCCTCCGAATTTTTTGCTCCTGGAAAACGACAAGCTATTGATACTACAGCTATATCTTGAGCATTTAAATCATTATTTTGCTGTAAATTTATTTCCTTCTCTGTATTTTTATTTTCTGATATTGAGTCTTTTGAATTGTTATCTTTAAGGAATACAATTAAATATTCATTCATCTCATTAATAGTAGAACATTTAATCAATATGTCATGACTGAGAGTAATGTTAAACTCCTCTTCAAGATAATTTAGTAATTGTATTGCCTTAATTGAATTTCCCCCTAGTGCAAGGAATGGTTTATCAAAGGGAATAATTTCCTCAGGCATTTCCAGTACTTTAGCCCAAATATTCCTTATAGCTTTTAGATAATTATCTTTTTCTAAAGTTATTTCTTTTTCTTCAATTTTATTTTTACTTTTATTGTCATCATTTTTATTTTCATTAATGAGTAAGTCCTTAGCAGAATGTACATTATCATCATATTGGTTATTTCTAAAGTTTTCCAGCAGCGCAAAACGCTTAATTTTTCCACTGGATGTTTTTGGAATGTCCTTAACTAAGATTAAATAATCTATATTTATTCCCATTATTTCATTTACAAATGCAATAATTTTAGAATGGAATTCAAGCTTAGCAGTTAGCCCTGAAAAAAGAGCTACCTTTTCGCTGTTTTCTTTTTCATCCTGCCATGCACAAATAGCTATTTTCCCAGGCTCTACTCCTTCTAAAGCTTCAATTCTGTTTTCTAGATCATGAGCATAAAAATTTTGACCATTGACAAATATAATATCCTTCATTCTTCCTGTAATGCTGAGACGATTATTTACCACAAATCCCATATCTCCGGTATTAAACCAGCCCTCTTTAAAAACTTCACTGTTTAACTGCGGATTATTTAGATATCCAGGTGTTATGTTTCTACCTTTAATTTGTATTTCCCCTATAGTTCTCTCAGGAACAATCTCACCTTCAGAATTAATAATTCTAAGTTCCATCCCATCTACTACATAACCTAAATCTGCAATGAGAATTGAATCATGATCACCTTCCTTATTTACTACTGCTTTTGATTCTTTTCCCATAATTTTTCTGCTCAAATTGTGATGCATTGGATCTTTATCTAAAGGTGAAAGGCTTATTGTGAGAGAAGCTTCCGCCATACCGTAGGCCTGAACCATGCTGGTTCTCTTTAAACCACAGCCCGAAAGCCTATCTAAGAATACATTGACTAATGAAGTAGAAATTGGCTCAGCACCATTTATAATAACTCTTAAAGAGGTTAAATCCCAGGAATCTAAATGCTCTTTCTTTATTCTGCTAAGTAACAGCTTATACCCAAAATTAGGAGAACAGGTTACTGTACCCTTATGCTTTGAAATCAAATCCATCCATAAAATAGGATTCTTAATAAAGCTCAATGTAGTCATATTAATAATTTTTGCCACTACAGCAACCTCTAAAATATGAAAACCTATTAGACCCATATCATGACTAAAGGGCATCCAGCTCACTATGGTATCCTCAGCGCATAATTTAACTCCCTTTACCATGGATTCAACATTTATGAGTACATTTTCATGGGTTAACACCACTCCCTTTGGAGTATTTGTGCTTCCTGAACTAAATTGTATAAAAGCTGGTGATTTAACCTCAGCCAGATTAAGCCTGCCTTTTTTATCACCTTTATTTATCTCTCCTGTCCCTAGTATCCTCATAGATTTCAGTTCCAAGGAGTTCTTAAATGAATTATAGTTTTCCTTCATCTTTTCATCTACAATAAGCACTGGTTCTTTAAGCTGTTTCCATATGTTTATTATCTTATCTGCAGCTGCATTTCCCTCAGTAAAAACTGCTGGATGGGTAAGGGGAACAGGTATAATTCCACCTAATATGCATCCCCAAAAATTTATTACAAAATCTATATTCCCATCTATAACGAATATGGCATATTCACCTTTTTTAATTCCTGATTTTTCTAGAACTCCCAATGCCTTATAAGCTCTTTCTAGAATTTCCTTATAAGACAGGTAAACTTCACTATAATCATCATTTACAAATAAAATGCCATTATTAATTTTACTTTCTGCTGCTTCAATGAGCAGATTTCCCAGATTATGCTTTTTGTAATATATATCTTCTATAGGTTTTCCCTTTAGAATTGATAGTTTGGCATCAATCTTTTCATTCTTTTCAATCGCTTTTTTACTCATAATTTCTTCCTCCAAATTAAATTTCATTTATCTGGCCACCAACTGCCGTAATACTAAAGAAAAATAAACATAATTTATCTAAATCAAGTGAGATAAACACCTACTTAGTAAGATATTAATAACTGTAATTAAGCATCCTGCACCTGTGCTCTAGTTACTTTTAAAAATAAGTGAGGCAGCAATGTCAATAGCAGTATTAAGCATATACTAAATAAATAATTATTACCCAGCTTATTCATGACCACAGAAGATAAGGCCGGTCCTGCTGCACATCCAAAGCTATAAAAAAAGGTAAAATTTGAGGCAGCAGATATAATTTCTTCCTTATTCAAACCTTGAACTCCAAGAGCCATTGAAACAGGATATATTGCTCCTATACCTATACCTGCCATAAATGAGAAGATAAATCTATATATTAATCCATGAAACTGAATTATTCCTATAAAAGCTGCTATTGATATAAATACACTTATTATAAGACTCTTTTCTCGCCCTATCCTATCTCCAATATAAGTAATTGGTATTGTTCCAACTATGCCTCCAATGACAAACATCCCCAGTGCATATCCTATTTGTGAAAGTGTAAAATTGTGTTTTAGTAAAAAGACTGGATATATTGCTACAATGGTATTTTCTATAAAGCCATAGGAAAATGCTCCCTGAAGGGAAAGAGCTATTTTTTTAGCTACATCTTCCTTGGGTCTCGCTGATATATAAAGTTTCACTTTTATTTTTAAACTGAGGATAAGTGCTGCTAAAAGCAGGCAAGCTGCAGCAACTATGAAAGATAAGTATACACTAAATTCATAAATTCTAGGTCCTCCAATAGTACCGGCAGCAAATCCAAAGGCAAAGAAAAGAGTATACACACCACTTATAACCCCTCTATTAGAATCATCAGAAAAGCTGTGAAGGGCTGTTTGAGTACCGACCAGATGGAAGCTTACCCCAAAACCCATTATTGCCATAAGAACAAACCAGCCTGTTCCTCCAAAAATCAGAGGAAAAACTATGGTACATATAGAGCTTATAATTAATCCTAATATAATAAGCTTCTTTAAATCTCTATTTCTCATTTTTTTATTAATAAATACTGTACCAATAGCAAGAGTCAAAAAGTATACTGATTCAATAACCCCAATTAATAACTCATTAACATGATTTCTTGACATATGGGTAGAAGTAAGAAGAATTATTATACCTATTGCACTTCCAATAAGCAAAGCCATTAAATAAATTACCCATTTGCTATTATTGAATATCTTAGCTATTTTCACATTTTCACTCATTCACATAACCCCTTATTATAGACATCTTAAATAAACAGAATTCTTTGCATCAGGTGGAGTTTTTATTCCACCTGATGCTTACTAACATAGTTCTTAGTATCAGTATTTTTGATACTTAGAAATCGTTGTCCTTTAGGGTAAGTCGTTATCCAGGGACGTAGCCACTCTTTACTCACACTTTGAATAATATGGGAGTATTAGAGTGGGTAGTCATCGGACAAATGATAAGCCAGCATGTCAGGCATCTTTGCGCTGTTACTTGTTTTCAGATACCTGACTTATTGTTACTTTTCATCTATTTTATACGCCTTTATTTACTTAAGTCATACGCATGTTTGACTTACTATTTATTTTCGTATGCCTAAACCCAAGGCTCCCTCCAGCATAGTCATCTGCTGTGAACCAAACCAATGCATATCCTGTTTTCCATATACCTGAATAGTTTCTCCAGTTATGCAGTCTGAAGCCTTTGAAGCTAAAAACATAACTACCCCTGCTACCTTCTCAGGTGCTATAGCCTTTGACTTAAGAGCTGCAGGAGCCATATCTGTATCTACCAAAGCAGGACAAACTGCATTAACTTGAATATTGTGAAGCTTTAATTCTTCAGACAAGGCTTTAGTAAGTCCCAAAACTCCATGCTTAGAAGCTGCATAAGCTGTCATAAGAGGATACCCTATTAAAGAGGAATCAGAACCTATATTTATTATTTTTCCACATTTTTTATTTATCATAAATGGTGCTGCAGCATAGCAAAGATTATAGCTGCCAAATAAATTTGTATTTATGATTTCCTTCCATTCCTCTGGATCTGTATCCACTAAAGAAGACATTTTTGTAATACCTGCATTGTTTACTAAAATATCAATTTTTCCAAACTTCTCTATCACTGAATTTATTTCTCTCTTTACTTCTTCCAAATCAGTAATATCAGTTTCTACAGCATAAGCCTCTCCACCAAAACTTCTAATTTCCCTTGTAACCTGCTGCAGCTTTGAACTTGTTCTTCCCATTATAATTACAGCGGCACCTTCCTTTGCCATATTTAAAGCAATAGCTCTACCTATGCCCGTTCCTCCTCCAGTTATAACTGCCACCTTATTGGATAACTGACCCTCAGCCTGATGCTCTAGCAAGCTTCGATTAGGCCTTTCATTGTTTAAAGGAACAGCTGAAAGCATTGTTGCTAAAGTAGAAATATATTTATCTCCCAATTCCTTAATAGCTGAAGCCTTAAATAAATTATCTGAGTACTCTAGCTCTACTACTAAATTTCCATCAACTATAGAAAAGAAAAATTCCAATATAGATATCCTCTTTTGATGAGGCATAGAAAATCTTCTATCCATATTCTGTCTTGAAAATTCAATTGATTTAAATTCTGGAAGTTTTCTATTTCCCAGGTAATTTGCCCTTACTGGAGTTAATTTTAAATCCGGATACATATAAAAAGGCAGATTTTCTGAAATAAGATCGTAACTTACCCCTTTCAAAGGAACTTCATCAAATTCATTTCTTATTTTTTCTACTATAGTTTTTAATTCCTCTTTTTCTTCTATGTTTATTCCCAAAGGAAAATTCACAGCAAAATCACCAGCAGCCTCAAAGAAATAATTATTGCTAAAATCTCTTCCATTAACTCTGTGGCTTATAATAACTTTGGAACCATTAGAGTTTTTGCTTAAAATTTTATATAGTGGTGCAAGTAAAATAGAATATACATTAGAATTAAAATATTTTTTTGCTCTTCCTAAAAGTACTGAGGACAATTCTTTACTTAGTGTAAATTTCTCTGTAACTGATGAAGCTTCATCATTAGGCCCTTTGTTAAAATCATAGGGTATATTGAATACAGAATTTTCTGCTGGGAATTTATTTTTCCAGTAATTCACAAATTTTGAACCATTAACTTCTTTTTCCTTTTCCATAGCAGCTATAAAATCTGTATAAGATTTTCTGTCACTTTCTTCTATTGATAAATTTTTTCCAGAAATAAGCTGTGCATAGATCTTCCAAATATCCTGAAACAATATTCCGTTGGTAATTATATCTGACATAAGATGATGCCCTATCACTGATATGTCATAGGAGCTCTCTGAAATTTTAACTACTATAACCTTCCATAGTGGCCATTTGTCTACTTTTAATTCTTTAACAGTTTTTACTATTATATCTTCTACATTTCTATCTCTCTGATTTTTTGAAAGCTGTGAGCCATCGTAAAAATCAGCATTTACAGTTAAATCCTCTGAAAGAATTTTTTGTACCCATTTATTTTTTTCTCTAGTAAGTTCACATCTCAATACTTCATGTTTCTTTGTGAGCAGTGTAAGTGCTCTGTTAAAATCCTTAAAATCCAACGGTTGTTTAAAGGTAAACCTTGTAAATCCTGCCCACTGATAAGGATAGTCAAAATAATTCATAAGCCATTTTTGAGCTGGTGCTAAAGGCATTATCCTTTCTCCAGATGTAAATGCGTTGGCTACATCTGTACTCAATTCCAAAACTGTATTACTATTATTCTCCATATATTTTACATTTTCCACCTTTTGGGTGTGAATATTGGAAGGAGTGCCAATCATCTTCATCAGAGCTTTTCTATCAGTTTTACCATTTGGAGTTTTAGGCAAATTTTCCAGCCATTTAATCTGGTGGGGCACCATGTATTCAGGTAGTTTGCTCCCTACAAGTGACTTTATTTCCATTTCCTCTACCTTAGATCCTGATATACAACCTACCAGCCTCTTTTGTCCATCACCATAATCCAAAGCCACTACTGCTGCTTCCTTTACCCCTGGATGACTATGAATTACTGCTTCTATTTCTCCCAGTTCCACTCTAAAGCCTCTTATTTTTATCTGATTGTCTATGCGCCCGTGATATTCATACTCTCCCTGAGCATTTTTAGTAGTTAAATCACCAGTTCTGTACAGGTAATCTCCTGGTACATATTTAAAAGGATTGGTTTTAAAGGCCTCAGAAGTTTTTTCATTATTATTTAAATAGCCTTTAGCGAGCTGTATGCCGCCAATCCAAAGCTCTCCCACTTCACCTTCTGGAAGTTCCCTCATATTTTCATCCAAATTCAGTATATATACATTATCAATAGCCTTCCCTATTGGAATGCTGATTTCTCCGCTAGCTCCTGGCCTTCTCTTTATCACATGGCAAGTTACATCAATTGAAGCTTCTGTAGGTCCATATAAATTAGCCAATCCAACCTCCATTCCATACTTATCTATCCACTTTTGCATAAAGGACATTGGCAGCGCTTCTCCACTGTAAATGAGCCATCTTAAATCATTAAACTGATAATTTTCATCTTCTATGGCATGAATAAATTCTCCAAATAATGAAGGTACAAAATGCATAATATTAATTTTATTTTCTATAATCCATTCAGCCAGCCTCCAAGGATTTTTAACAATTTCCTTCCTTACAGGACATACCGTTCCACCATACATTAATGGCCAGAATAGCTCCCAAATAGATATATCAAAGCAGCAGGAGGTCTTTTGTGCAACTCTTTCTCCAGGCTTTAAATTAAACATCTTCTGATGCCAGGTAAGTCTGTTCATATAACCTACATGACTTAACATAACTCCCTTAGGTTTTCCCGTAGAACCTGAAGTATAAATGATTAACATTAAATCTTCCGGGCTGCTTATATAATCAGGTGCTTCTTCTGATGCCTCTTCCCAAATATCTCTTTCTACCTGCACAAAATTTACCTTATCTTTAATAATTTCACCTTCATCTAAAAATACAAGTCCCTGAATATTTTCATTATCCTCCAGTATTTTTGATAAATCCTCTTTTAAAGCCTGCTCAGTAAGAAGTATTTGTATCTTGGCATGATTTAATATATATTTAATACGATCTGATGGATAAGCTGCATCCAAAGGTACATAGGCAGCCCCAGCCTTAAGTATTCCAAGCATGCCTATTAACATATTTGGTCCAGGCAAAGTCATAATTCCAATTAATGAACCAGTTGTAACCCCCTGTTCTCTCAAATAATTAGCAATTTTGTTAGACAAAAGCTCCAGTTCTCTGTAGGTAACTGACTGCTGTTCATAGCTTATAGCAACAGCATCTGGTGTATTTCTGCACTGATCTATTATCTTCATATAGGGTATTAGCTGTTCACCCTGCACATATTCCTTTGGTCTTTGATTTTTCCTAGAATTGTTATTTTCATATGAATTGATACCCTTATGAATGCTTGAAATTATTTCTCTCAGGGTTCTACATTCAAATAGTGAATTTCTGTCTACAGTTTTATAATTTTTCACAAGTCTTGTAATAATACGTATACGTTGTAATGAGTCCATTCCCATTTCAGCTTCTAAATCCTTATCCATATCCCTACTGCAAATTGATGTGGAGCATACTTCATTAAATACATTGGAAACTTCGTCAATTACATCAGCTGCATAGCTTGCAGTATTATTAACAATTTTTTGTGGCTTTATTTCATATTGTGCCAATTCTTTAATATTGCCTATAAAATTATTAATAAGCTTATCTATGTCCTCTCTATCAAAAAGAGAACTATCATAATTGGAAGATATGAAAAGTCTGCCTTGGAATATCTCTATGAGATTGTCAATAGCTCCCGCATTTGTAGAAGTATAAGCCTCATAATCATATACATTTATATCTCCATAATAGCTATTTATATTTGTATTTCCCACAAAGGATAAATATAAATTGGACTTTAAACTTGCTCTTATAAATCCTTCAGTAATAGGAGACATTTTCCCATTATTCAGCATTTCCTTATGCTTTATCTCCCCTGCTGCTTCAAAAATCTGTGCTCTGTCAAAGCCAGCTGCTATTGCATTTTTTATTTGTGCATCAATCTTTTTCACAAGAGTTTCCAATGGTTCATTGTCTATATTTGAATTATTAAAGGTCAATGCTAAATTCTGAGCAAAGCACCCTAACATTCCCGTTGCATCAGCATTAGGATATATTTTTCCCCCTGTAGGCAAGTTAAGTATTATACTATTAGATTCTGAAGACTGCTCTCTAATTGTCTTTAAATAGGCACTAACAAGCAGTGTAAATACAGATACTCTCCATTTTTTTGTAGACATCAAAAGCCTATCCATGGTATCCTTGTCAATGCTGTATTTTATGCTTTTTACCTTAGCATAGGAATTATAAACTTTTTTATTATTATAAGGATTAAAGAAATATTTATTTTTCCCCTGGCTTTTTAAATATTCCTTAAGTTTATTTATTTCCTGCTGGTCTTTCCATAAATTAATTTTTTCAACTGTTTCATTGTAATGTGAAGTAGATATTTCTTGCTGGTAATTATATTCTCTTCCTGATACTTTTGATTCATATATCTGAAGAAGTTCCCTTATAATCTCCTGATTTCCCAGCCCATCAGAAATAAGATGGCTATTGGAGAATATTATTTCATATTCTAACTCCTGTGTTTGAATAACTTCAATATTGTGCAGCGGCCATTCAAAAATATCAAATCTTTCATTTATTATCTCTTCAAATTTACTATTAACATACTGCTCTTGATCACACTGCTTAAAATGTCTAATATCATGAACAAGAATTTCCGGAGGTGTAATATAATCTGCTAATAAAAACTTATATTCTCTAAAGGCTTTTGCTCCTTCTGCTACCTTAAAATAGGCTTGCAGTACTATATGCCTATGTATCAGTTCTCTCCAGCTTTCCCATAAATAATTTATATTTAGCCTTCCTCTTATCTTTATTCCATTGCAAATTGTTATAGTACCCACAGCAAAATAAGATGCTAAAAATGGATATTGTGCGTTTAATATTTCTAAACTTCTCTCTTCCCCATTATCTCTATTCTGTAAATATTCCTGTTTTTCTATTATCTCATTAACTTCTCTGCTAATATTTTCTCTAGAAGAATTCCAGATTTCAAAAACCTCTATTATATCACCTATAGTATCCAAAATCATAAGAGAATTCACTGGGTTTTCCTTCATGAAGTCCTCCAGCTGATCTTTAGGAATTAATTTCATTAGCTCATTCATTAAAGTTACCATTTTTATTGAATCAAAGCCCAAATCACTTTCCAGATACATATCCATCTCTAAATCTTCACTGTTATGACCAGTAACTTCTGAAATTATTGTCAAAATATCCTGAGCCATTTTACTCAATTCGCTATTTATCATATTAATCACCTCTCAAATTTATTTAAAACTTTTGTTAGTTGTTTATTTAAATATTCCTAAAGTTGAATTTATAATAGAAGCTAAATTTTCCATATTGTCATCTATATAAAAGTGTCCTCCTTTAAAAAAATATATATAACATGCTTTGGAAGTATGCTGTTTCCAAAAGGCAATGTGATTTATTTTTATGTCATCTCTGTTTCCATTTAAAATGGTAATATTACAATTCAGTTTTGGATATTCATTCTTATAGGTATACAATTCACAAATTTTAAAATCCTGCCTTAAAATCTTTAGAAAAACCTTACACATATGTTCATTATCCAGGACTTCCTTGGGAGTTCCTGAAAATTCCAACAATTTGTTTTTTAAATTCTCCTCTGACAATTTATGAATAGAATTATTTTCATATATAACATTAGGTGCTTTTCTTCCAGAAAAGAAGATATGTTCAGGTGGTTTATTTTCCAACTGCATAATATAATGTGTTAATTCATAGGCTATTAAGCTGCCCATACTATGCCCGAAAAATGCATACTCCCTATCTAAATCTTTTTTTATAATATTGTAAATATCTTCTACAGCTTCACCAATATTATTATATGGTTCTTCTTTAAACCTCTTTCCTCTTCCAGCCAGTTCTATTGGACAAATCTCAATAGATGGATTTATATAATTTTGCCATTTTGAATAGGAAGCAGCTGATCCACCGGCGTGAGGTATACAAAACAATTTTATTTTACTCATACAGTCACCTTGCCTAATACATGCCGAAAAAATAATTAGTTACTCAATTTTCAACCTAAATCCAACAAGTAATATTTATAATTCATCATAATTTATATTTGTCTGCAAAAAATTTTCACAAACAAAGCACTAATTATCAACACTTTATTGATTACTTATAGAATTGCAGTTTAACTTATTATTTATCTCTACATATCAGAATAAATTTTAATTTACAATAGAACATTTACTACTCATTAAGATTATATATAACTATTTACAAGTTTACTAGCGGATTTTAGTAAATTAATGTTATCTTATGTTATTATTTTGTAATATTATATTAATTTTTATTAATTATATTTAACTTTTTATTAATGCATTGGTGTAAATATTGAAACTATATTAATATTTATATGTTAATATTTATATATTATCAAATATTTGTAAATGCCTTTTACATTTAATTTAGGCAAATATTATTGTGAAATTTAAAATAAAAAATTTATTTCATTATTTTTAGAATTAACCTCTCATTACGGCTGCACCTCAATCACAGATGAAAATGTTGGGCAGGCTTTTATGGACATGCATTTTCTAACTAACTTTTATAAATTTTAAAATTTACAATTATTTATTACTATAGGTTCTTGATTTATGTATTATAAGGTTTATAATTATTATTAAAGGATAATAATTAACCTCTGTAATTTTTAATTTATTACGTGGAGGACATATATATGACAAATTTAAAAGAAATATACGAAAACAGAAGAGCAGTTAATTTTTTTGATAAAGATAAAAAGCTGGATAATAATACTTTAGAAAATATTATAAATTTGGCTGTATTAGCTCCATCAGCTTTCAATCTGCAGCCCTGGAAAATTATCGCTGTAAAATCAGAGGAAGCTAAAAAAAGACTTCATCCTCTAGCTTTTAATCAGCCAAAAATTTTAGAAGCACCTGTAACTTTAATAATTGCAGGAGACAAAGCTGGTTACCTACCTGATAAAGAAGCTTGGTCAACCTTTGCAGCACAGGCAGGTAAGGAAGGTACTGAAGGAGCAAAACAATTTGCACAAATACTTTATGATACTACTGAAGAAAGAAAAATAAAATTTGCTGAAAGCAATGGTGGATTACTAGGAATGTCTATTATGTATGCAGCACAATATTATGGAGTAGATTCTCATCCAATCAACGGTATTGATTTTGATGGTATACAAAAAGAATTTAAACTGGATGAAAATCAAAATGTAGTTATGTTAATTGCACTAGGTTATTTTGATAAATCCCATGAATTATATCCAAGACTTAAAAGATACAATTATTCAGAAATAGTATCTGAAATATAAACATATTATATAGTGAGTAATAAAATTTAGGCTGTTTAACAAATACTGTGTAATATGAAATAATTGAAATTTATTATTACATAGTAATGTAATATTTTAAATATTATATTACCACATATAAAAACTAGCTAAAATTTATTATCAGTAATAATTGGCTAAATAATTAAAAGGATGTGTTATTATGACCACAGATAAGAAAAAAATTCTAATCCCCTTAGATGGAACTGACAGAAGTATGCATTCACTTGATTATGTAAAACAATTATTTAGAAAAGATGAAGTAACTATTACTCTATTAAACGTTTTGGAAATAGTCATAATAAATGACATGATGCTATCAGACACTGTGGTAACCAATTCAGAAAATGAAAGTAAAGCTATTCTTGAAGGTGCAAAAGCACAGCTTCAGGACTATACCGTTGAAGCAATTAGTACTTTTGGTTATGCTTCAGATGAGATACTGAGAAAAGCAAGAGAAGATAAATTTGATGCTATAATTATGACTAAATCCTCAAAAAAGGGTTTGGCTAGAATGATTGGTTCTGTAACTAGAAAAGTTCTTCAGGACACTCGTACTCTACTGATAATTGTTCCTGAATAAAAACTAAATTAAAAAGCACTATGAAATTCTTACAATTTATTTGTATTGATTTTCATAGTGTTTTTATTATTTTCAATGTAATTATCAATAAACCTTACTTAGTGGACATTTGTACCGCCACTAAATTTAGATGAATTATCCGGAGACCTGCCGCCGTTATCTCAAGCTTTAAAAAGTAGCGTGTCACGGTGGCTAATCATGGCATAAATATCTACACAAATTTATTAAATACAGGATACTCCTCTTCTGTGTGCAGAGAAACCTTTAATACATCGTATAATTTTTCAAGCTGCTTTAAAATCTGTTCTGTACGTTCATCATTCTTAATAAGCAGGTACATTTCACTAGTATTTCCTTCCTCAAGTCTTAAGCATATTATACCTTCAAGATTAAATGCCCTCCTTGAAAAGAGACCTACTATATGTGACATAACTCCTGGATGATTATTCACTATTAGCTTAATTACATAATTATCATTTTCCTTCACACTGCTCACCACCTATCATTTCTGAAATCCCCCCGCCTGGCGGTACCATTGGATATACATTTTTAAAGCTTTCAATAGATATATTTATTAAGCAAGGCTCCTCCGAGCTAAAGGCTTCATTAAGTACTTCATTTAAATTATCAGTATCCTTGCTAATGTTATAACCTTTAACATTAAAACCTTCACTTATCTTTGCAAAATCTGGATTGGTAATAAACCTTGATGCCATATAGTGCTCATTATAAAATAGCTGCTGCTGCTGTCTTACAAGTCCAAGATGACCATTATTTAATATTATTATTTTTAAATTTAATTTTAAATCTGCTAAAGTTGCCAGCTCTTGAATATTCATTAAAAATGATCCGTCTCCTGAAAAACAGACTACTTGCTTATCTGGATTTGCAACGGCTGCACCAATAGCTGTAGGCAACCCAAAGCCCATAGTTCCAAGACCTCCGGAAGTTAAAAAAGTTCTAGGCTTTTTAACAGGATAGGCCTGAGCCGTCCACATCTGATGCTGACCTACATCCGTAGTAATTATAGTATCTTCCTTAACTAATTTGCTTACAGTTTTAATTATATTAATAGGATGAAAAGAATCTTTTTCATCAGGGAATATCATAGGTTTTTCCCTTTTAATACTTTCAATATAATTTATCCAATCCTTTCGTTCATTTTTCTCAACAAGAGGAATAATTTTATTTAACACAACCCCTACATTTTCACAAATTGAAAGATTGGATTTTTTAATTTTATCAATTTCCGCATCATCTATATCTACATGAATTATCCTAGCATCAGGACAAAACTTATTTACATTTCCTATGGCTCTATCATCAAATCTTACCCCAAAGGCTAAAAGTAAATCTGCCTTATTTAACAATAAATTAGTATACCTTGCTCCATGCATACCAAGCATACCCATAAATAAAGGATCTTCAATAGGAAAATTGCCAAATCCCATTAATGTTGAGGTAACAGGTATATTATTTTTCTTTGCAAATTCATACAATGCTTTACCAGAATCAGAATTAGTTATTCCTCCTCCTATATAGAGAATAGGTCTTTCAGCTTTATTTATCATCTCTGCAGCTTTACTGACTAAAGATTCATCAAGAAAGTTTTCTGCTTCGTAACTGTTTATATCCGGCCACTTATCAAACTCAAATTCCTCACTCTGTATATTCTTCGGTATATCAACTAGTACTGGGCCCTGTCGTCCACTTTCCGCTATTTTAAAAGCTTCAGGTATAACTGTAAATAGTTCTTCTACAGAACGTACTAAAAAATTATGTTTTGTTATAGGTATTGTAAGTCCATAAATATCTACCTCTTGAAAAGAATCCGTTCCAACATAAGAATAGGGAACCTGGCCTGTTATAGCAATAATAGGCACAGAATCCAGTTTTGCATCAGCAATAGCCGTTAATAAATTTGTAGCACCTGGACCAGAAGTGGCAAAACACACTGCTGCCTTACCTGTAGAACGTGCTATGCCTTGAGCTATAAAGGCAGCCCCTTGTTCATGTCTAGCCAAAATATGTTTGATATCACTGCTTAGCAGAGAATCATATAATGGAAGATTAGTTCCTCCAGGAATTCCAGCAATAATTTTAATTCCATATCTCTCTAATAATTTTATAGTAATATCAGCCCCAGTTAATTTCATATAAATACCCTCCATAAATTTGAACAATTTCTATTGTAATCTTTAATACTCACTAAAAAATCACACTTGATAATTTAAAATTCAATTTGAGAAATCCAAGTTGAAAATAGACAATAGTTTAAATCTTACTTTTTAAATACAAAAAAACCCCGTCCAACTAAGGACGAAGTTGTAAACTCCGCGGTACCACCTTTTTTCGTACAAAAACTGTACACACTTTAAAAAGTATATAGCATACTTTAGCTCCCTTTAACGATGGGATCTCGTCAAACTCTACTCTCTATATAGATTTCTATTTGAAGCTCCAGGGCTACCTTCTACACATCTATCATGGAAAACTCTCACCTAAGGCATTGTAATAAATAACTAGTCTATTTCATGTTGCATATGCCTAATTTCCCTCTCTTTATTTCAAGAATAATATATACTCTTCCCCTTCAATGCTTTTAATATAATATATTTTACACTGTTACAAAATTTTATTACTTAATTTCAATATTGTCAAGTACTTTTTAGTCATCTGTTTTTAATACATCTTCTCTTATTAGAGCTCATTCATAGCCAATTTGCCTTCTATCCAATCAATAAACTGTCTTGCAGTTCTAGCTGAGCGTCCATTATACCAAAGTTCCCATTTTAAAGCTTCACTATGTAATAATTCTCTATCAATATTAAGATTCCTCTTATCCGCTATACCATCTACAATGCTTAAATATTCATTTTTATTTGGAGATGAGAACACCACATTAATACCAAATCTGTCTGCAAGAGAAAGTTTTTCCTGAACACTATCTCCTCCACGCACTTCGTCATTGGACCTCTCGCTAAAGTATTCCTTTACCAAATGTCTTCTATTTGAAGTAGCATATATTATTATATTGGAGGATTTGTGTTCAAGACCACCGTCAAGCATTGCTTTAAGTGCAGTATAACTTCCTTCATCATCTGCAAATACCAAATCATCTATAAATATAATAAATTTTTGAGGTCTATCCTTTAAACTTCTTATTATATCAGGAAAATCTGTAAGATATGCTTTAGGTACTTCAATCATACGCAATCCTTCTGTATAATATTTATTTAATATAGCTTTAACTGTGGAAGATTTACCTGTTCCGCGATCTCCATGAAGCAGTGCATTGTTAGCAGAAAATCCTTTTAAGAATTGCTCTGTATTTTCTAGTACAACTTCACGCTCTTTTTCATAGCCAATAAGATCAGAAAGAGTAATGGGATCAGGTTTTTTAATTCCTTTACAATAACCATTATCATTTTCACGTTCCCAAACAAAGGCTTTATACATTGCAAAAATCCCACAACCATAATTTTCATGGAATTTTCTAAGTTTCTCTATACATTCACCCCATTGACTGCTGGAGTATAAGGTTTGTTTTATCTCACTTATATGATTAGGACAATCCTCTGAAGTAAAATCACCTTCCACTTCCCACTCTGGAAGCTTTTCTATTATGTATTTAAACTCACTTTCATCAAAATATCTTATCAATTGATTTTTTATAATATACGGATTTAGTTTAGCTATCAGCTGAAGATTTACTAAATCATTTGCTGCTGCCTTTTCAATTAAATTTCCACTTTTATTCACAATGTTACTCTGTGACTTCAGTGAAAATGGATTTTCATCAAAAATAATCTTATCCACTACATACGCTTCTAAGGTGTTTGTACCACTTTCCGCTAAAGCAAAGAAAAAATTATTGTACAAATTGGTAAAGCAAGACAACTCAACTTTACCCATATTTATGTAATCAAGAAGTAACCGTAAGCTGCTTATGACGTTATCATCAAGTAATTTTCTGTAAATAGACATAGAATCCAGTGCCAATTTTGCACTTCTTATTTCAAAACTTACTGAAAAAGTTGCATTTTCCATAAAAAGTCCTCCTAATAAAATATAATATAATTTCTCACTTTATCATACTAAAATACATAATACTCCATATGTATAAAAAAATCAAATTGCTGCAATGGCATCCACTAGATATTTATTTATAGTTTCTTAAAATATACATAGAATTGATAGCTTAATAGTAAAAAACGATTTTGTGGCATCATAGTTTTACTGTAAATTAAAAATTTATCCGATGACTACCCGCTCTAATACTTCTGCCTTATTCAAAGTAGGAGTAAAGAGTGGCTACGTCCCTGGATAACGATTTCTAAGTATCAAAAATACCGATACTAAGAACTCTGTTTATCAATCATTAAAATTTTTGCTCTCAATTCTATGCTAGAAATTAATTCTAAAATTCTCTATATATTATTATAAGCATTGAAAACTTCTTATATCTCTTAAGTCCATTCCAAAGTATATCCATCGAAAGCCATTCCATCTAAATCCTGAAACAGATCTCCTTCCAACAAAAGTAAGCCATGCCCAAAATCCATTTCCCCTTCTAGGCCAGATGTATACAAATCTATGGAGACATGGCCTTATTGCACCTGGATCTACAGCAAAAGTCTGCGGCCCACCAGGTCCACCAGTTTGAAATTGCTGTGGCTGTGTTGGCACAGAGGATGGTGGCGGTCCTGGAGGTGCCCCGGGATTAAATTGTCTCGTATCATACTGAGAATATTCCCAAGGATCTGGTTGAGTATTTCTATAGGAATAGTAAGCTGGTTCTTCAAAATACTGAAAAGAATCATCATCCTCTAAGCCGTCAAATTCCTCTCTATCTCCATTTTGAGGATCTTCCGGTTCTTCTGGTTCCTGATATCTATTATAGGTATAGTACATAATTACACTCCTATTTTTTTGATTGCACTATAATATATGCACACAAATAAAAAAGGTAACATAGTTTAAAAAAATTACATAAATTATACTATAATAAAAATTTAAACTTTAATATGGGAGGCAATATTCTATGAGAATTCGCAGAGCAATTAGATATTTAAGAAGAGCCCCAAGACCAAAGGCTAACAACCTTCATAAAACTGGATCTAATATAGTATTAAATACTGAAAAAACAAAAAAAAGCTATATATATTTTGATACCATTTCTGAAAAAAGTACTAATACTTTTTCTAGAAAACATAATAATTCTGTTGAAGAAATTACACATAATTTTAATGATATAGATAATAATATAAAATTCTTAAATACTGCAGAAAATAAAATTAATTTTGCCAATGATAAAGACTCAACTAAAAATACTATTACTGAAAATAAAATTTCCAGCTTAATTAATTCCAGCTTAAACTCATCCATATTTGCTTCTAATAATTCAGGTAAGGAAGAAATTACTATACACATTCATGATTCAGTACCTTTTAATCATTTAGTTGGAAAGTATGGTTCTAATATAAGTCAGCTAAATGATACTACCTTTGAAATAAATACACCAGGTATTTTTAAAATTACATTTATACTATATACAACTAAATCCTCTCCTCTTGGAAGAGCTGATATAGTTATAAATAATATTCCCCTTGATAGTCCAACTACTTTAATAACTCCAGGAACTCCTCTAATTGGTAACGGAATTTTCAACATACAAAAAAATAATACTACAATTAAAATAGTTGTTTCTGGTTTGGATTTATCTCTGTGTGCCTGGAAAAATGCAAATATAATTATCGAGCAGCTAAATTGAAGATATGAAAGGCTTCCAGTGAGTTTACTGGAAGCCTTATAAATTTTAACTTTATATTTAATGACATTTTCATCTCTAGCTACTTTTACTTTAACAATACTAAATATAGACGACAAAACCAAGGGTAGAAAACTGAAAATTGCAGTTAATATAATCACTATTTTATATGAATTCTTGTTAAAATTATAAGATAAAATTAATATTTGCAATAATACATTTATTATAAAAACTAAACAAAAACACCGCTCTACACTGATATCTTATATTGAGTGTAAGAGGTGTTTTTCAACTCCAAGCTATGCTTTAACTGCATGACAAATCGAAGCTGGTAGGCACAACATAATCTCTGAATTATCATACCTTTCCATTTTACTACATACATCAAGAAATATATTATTTGTACCATGTATTTCTACTTTATACTGCCAGGAAGTTCCCTGAAATGCCCTTTGGCAAATCCTGCCTTTTAACTTTGTAGCCACTCCATCATAATCAGTATCAACAAGTATATCTGTTGGGCGTATCATGACACTAATCTTATTTTTAACATCTCGTATTGGTGAAGCCAAAATGTTAAATCCCGAGCATTCAATTAGCATATCGCTACCTGAATAGCTTATAAAATTACCTTCAAGAAAATTAGAAGCACCCAAAAAAGATGCAGTAAATGCAGATTGTGGTTTTTGATATAGAGCCACTGGATCATCCTCCTGCTCTATATGACCATTATTCAATAAAATTACATTGTCAGACATACTTAAGGCTTCGATCTGATCATGAGTAACATATATAGTAGTTATACCCGCATTTTTAACAATCTGTAGTAATTCCCATCGCATTTTTTCTCTCATTTTTGCATCAAGACTTGATAATGGCTCATCCATAAGTAAGAAAAAAGGATTGGGAGCAAGTGCACGTGCAACTGCAATTCTCTGTTTTTGACCCCCTGAAAGCTGATGAGGATAATAGTGCTGGAATCCATTCATTTGGACAACTTCAAGCACTTCACTGACCCTTGATTTTATCTCTGATCTACTCATCTTTTTTCCTTTTTTAAGTTTTAACACAAATGCTATATTCTCAAATATTGACATATGAGGCCATAAAGCAAAATCTTGGAATACCATGCCGATATTACGATACTCAGGTGACATGGTGAAATTATTTGATGACCAAACTGATCCATTTACTCTAATTGATCCACTATCAATATTAGTCAAACCTGCAATTGTATTGAGTAGTGTAGTTTTACCACATCCTGAAGAGCCAAGTAATGTAACAAATTGACCTTTTTCAACTTTCATGGAAATATGATCCAAGATAAGTCTTGAACCATATGATTTTGAAATATTATCAATCTCAATAAAAATAAAAATCACCTTACTTATAAAATATTTTAGATCATCTACACCAGCCTCAGAATCAACCTAACATTAAAATTCCTTAATATCTTCCACAGTTTGTACTGGATTACTTTCAGAAGTCACATTTGTTGTATCAATTATTTTTTCTGCTGAAAGATGTAGTTTTGTATGTCCCATAAACCAAATTACACTTCTAGTAAGTAGAAATACTAAAAACACAATTAATATACCGATTATCGTAAGGGCTGAACCATTAGACCAATCCGAACTATTAAATCTAGACTGAACCACTACAGAAAATGGTGGTTGTCCTGGCGGATATAGCAGCGAAGCTGCCGGTAATTCGAACATTATACCTGCAAAAGACATAAAAAATGTAGATATTGTAGTTGTACTTACTAATGGCACTATTATCTTAAAAATTATTTGCATATTGTTAGCTCCAAAAGCTTTAGCTGATTTCAATAAATTTGGTGGAAGCGTGCTCAACGCTCCAGTTTGTAATCTGATAGAATATGGCAACGCACCTGCAAGATAAGCCATTGCAAGACATATGGGAGTTCCATAAAGTACTAGATTTAATGGTATAAGCCATACTGCATTCCAAGCAAACACAAATCCTGCTGCCAGTACAACTCCAGGTATTGCAAGTGTTGACATGTTTAGAATATTTAAAAATTTACTTGTAAGTGAATGCTTAAATATCAACTGATATGCTAAGATAACTGCAAAAGGGACAGCTACAATAGCAACTATAGCTGAATAAGTAATTGAGCGTAATAGTGAAGCATACCCATCGCCATTAATTTGAATGGCATCTCTATAATGTGCAAAAGTCCAATTTGAGCTATTGATGCCATTACTCCATACCTTCCATAAAGATGCACATATATTAGACATAAGCGGAAGAACAAATGATAAAATTATTATTATTACCATACCTACAAAAAATATTGAATAATACCTGCATTTATTACCATATTTTTCTGAACTGTTATCTGTCTTCTTAAACGATGGAGTGGTAACATATGATTTCTTCCTCATTATCATAAACTGTAAACCAATTGCAGCAGATGTAACAAGAACTTCAATTACTGATAAACTAGCTGCCACAGAATAATTAACTGGATCTTGGTTTAATGATGAATATATTTGGTACGTTAAAAGTGGAATATGGGAATTTGGTGTTATTGCAGCAGCAATACCAAAATCCCCAAAACCTTCTGCAAATGCAATTGAAGCTCCCGCAAGTAATGCTGGTGTCAAAAGTGGAAGTGTAACCTTAAAAAATAATTGACTTCTAGTGGCACCACCTATTTTTCCTGCATTTAGCAATTCCGTTCCAATATTTTTTAGAGCCTGGTGCATACTAAAATATACATACGTAAAAAAACGCAGCCCCATTATTAATGCAAGCCCATACCTGGTAAAAAACCATGCAGACCAGCCAAAAGGTAAACCGAATATTTGACTAAGTATTCCTCCATCTTGCATAAGCAGCATCCATCCTTCTGCAATGACATATGAAGGCATAAAAAATGCTATCCAAATAAGTGAGTTAAATATATTTGCAGCAGCATCTGGCATATGATGTATTGCTATAGACGAAAAAGTCCCCAATATTACAGCAATCACTGCTGCCAAAAGCCCAATAATTATTGAATTAGATAGAGCTAAAAAGTTTGACTTATCAGTGAATACACTCAGTAAATTTGCAAGAGACGGAGTGATGCTCGATATCTTGTCAAAAATATGAGGAAATATTGATTGCAGCAATAAAGCTGCTAACGGATATACGACAATTACCGTCATTGCAATAATACCAAATACCTCTCCGAACTTCTCACCAAATCTTACAAACAATTTTTTATTGGAGGATATTATCATGGAACCACTTCTTAATATCTTTTTCATTTTTAGCAGCAGCTATTGGATCTGTCGTTATCCACTTAACATCAGTTGTCAGGGCTTCTTTATTAGCTTGTACACCCTTTATGACTGGGTTAAAATATGAATCACCGCCACCATTTTTAGGATCAAGCATTACAGATTGTCCCTCAGGAGAAAGGCAGTATTCAACAAATTGTTTGGCTGCGTCCATATCAGGAGCATTCTTGTTTATTGAAATGACACCTGGAAGTGTAAATACCCCAGAAGAAGGATATATTATATCCACTGGATCCCCACTTTTCTTAGCATTAATAAGTGCTGAATTCTGTATAGTTATAACTTTAACCTGACCAGATACCAAAGCCTTTAATGTATTGTCATTTGTAGGGAATACTTTAAGTCCATTAGTCTTAAGATTCTGATAGAAATTCTTACCTTGTGTATCTCCCATGCTTTGAAGCATTCCGCTAACATAAGGATATGTAGGTCCTGATGTACTAGGATCATTCATAGCTATTCCATTCTTGAACTTAGAATCGGTTAAATCCTTCCAATCTTTAGGATAATCTGCTGGTTTCATTAATTTTGTATTAACACCAATTGCAGCTGCAGCTGTAACTGTAACCGGGAAATAAGACTTATTTGATGGTATAAGTGATTTACCTAAATCGGTAAAATTCTGCATATCCGATGGAGTCCAATCATGAAGAAGCATTTGCTCATTATCAATTGCTTGCATAGTAGCATTACCATCAAACCAGGCAACATCCCAATGAGGATTTGAACGTTCAGCCTCCATTTTTGCTGTTATCATACCTGTAGAATCATCTACCAGCTTCACATTTATACCAGTTTTTTTCTGGAATGCTTCAGCAACAGCTTTATCGTAACCCTGAGCTGAATACAATACAAGCTGTTTCTTACTGGGACTTGAAGCAGAGTTGGAATTTGAGGCAGATGCTGTGTTTTGCTTACCACACGCTGACATAGTAAGTATAAGAAACGAAAGTGTCCCCATGACAATTATAGACTTTAATCTTTTGGATTTCATAAAATCACTCCTATTAAAAATTATTAAAGTATTGCTATTAGCCAAAAGTTTAAATTTATCTCTAATTTAACAAATCTGCTCATAGCTTACATTAAATGTATCAATATGTAACACATGTTACAAGATATTACTTGTTAATTCCTCATTAATGTTTGTTAAGAAACATGGCACAAAATTTAACACATTAATGGATAAGAAGCATTAAAAACACAATACAATGAAAAATAGTGGAATGTTATATGGTTGTGCATTAGGAATAGTTTTTGGTGTTGTCTTTAATCATATTGTATGGGGTATGATTATTGGTATTGGAAGTGCTATAGACCTTACGAATTATTCCCGTAAATCAAAGCGTAATGAATAAACAACTGCCAAATTAGTTAATGAACAATCTTCAAATATTGTTCATTAACTAAAAAGGGATAAACTGCCTTTTTTATTTCTACTTTGCCCCTGGTAACACGGCTGCTGGTATTACCCCATATACGTTATAAAAGTAAAAAATCGTTGTTAAAATAAAGCCTAACAACGATTTTTTATATTTATCCATATATTGACAGATAGTCTGCAGTAATAGCAGCAATGCTGTTATTACCCCGAGTACTATGATTACTACGTATTTTTATAGTGTAGTTAATTGCGCAGATGCTCCCTCAACCAAAAAAAACTACAATGAGTTTTTGCGAATTTACACAAAACTCATTATAGTATCTTTTTTTATTGATTTCTAAGTCACTACTCTCCCTGTTTATATACAATTGTAGTTTTATGACTTATAAAATCATATGGGAAAACAGCTAGTCCACCATTTCTGTCTAAATCTAGGCCATTGTTAAAGTAACATCTCCATACAAATTGTGAACAATAGAATTTATCAGTTGTAGTTTTATTGAATAAATCATAATTAAAAGGTGTATTTATTTTGGTATGTCCATATTCAATGGCACCTTTAATAGTTTCTTCATTAGTCTTTGGACGTAGAATAAGAATTTTTTTATATCTAGTTCTCCAATCATTTTCACGGTTTTGAACACCGTCTGGGAATACTTCAAGAACTTTTGTTGGATCGGAATCTACCATAGCAGCATGGGTAGTAATTGAGCCCATCGTAATTGCATTAATATCAGTATTGTCATCATCAAATACTGCTATTAATATGTCGCCAGGTTTTCCAATAGATTTTCCTGTAGAATTATACAAGTCCATATCCTTGTCTACTTTTAAATTATCCCAATTTTCATCTATTTTTATTTGAAATTGTAAAGTATCTACTATTTCTTTTTCAATTCCATCAGATATGTTTAAACTCTTTTTTACATCATCAATAGTAATTTGGGCATCTGGTTTGGTTATAGTATAACCAGAGTTAACAGATCTGATTGGTAAAGTGAGCGCATCTACACTTGAATAGTTGATATTAGCAGATATTAACACTGCACTAAGTAAAGATAAAATTAATCTTTTTTTCATAATAAAATCCTCCTATAAAATAAATATATTTAATTTACATATTAAAATTAATGTTTATATATAAGTTGAATTTTTCATACACTTGTCCTATTAAATTATGTAAATAGACTTGATTTTTTATTTATTAAATTAAGTATTTCATCAACCCCCTTTTTATACCCCCCTGCTTCTCTGAGCGATTTCCCAATCTTTTTACTGTTTATTTTAAAATTGTTATCTGAAAGAATCATAATTACTGACTGCTTCAATACCTCTGGAGTAACCTTATCTTTTTCAATAACAATACCTGCACCTAATTCAGCTACTCTATTAGCTACAGCAGGCTGATCAATAAATTGAGGAATAAGAATCAATGGAACATCATAATACAAACCCTCATTTGTACTGTTCATGCCGCCATGGGTAATGAACACATCTGCATGTTTTAAAATTTCAAGCTGAGGTACATAATTACGAATAATAAAATTTGATGGAATAGATTTAAATATATTAATATCTATGTTTTTACCTACAGACATAATAATCTTTGCATCCATATCATCAAAAGCTTTAAAGCAATTTTCATAAAACTCAATAGAATTGTTAAATACAGTACCTAAAGATATATAAATAACTTTCTTCTTATCATTAGTTTCCAAAGGAAAGTTTGTATCTTCCTTTCTATCTGATATTGATGGGCCAATGAATTTATAGCTTTCATCAAAACTTCCACCACAAAGTTGAAAATACTTAGAAGTATATACAATACTAATTATGCCTTTTCCAAAAATTGCATCAGAAGCACTAGGACACTTTATACTATACTTTTCTTGTAAATATTCAACAAAGTTTATATATTCCGAACTATTTAGAATTTCCTGTATCTTAGGTTCAATTTTATTTAATAGTGATGATAAACAATTTGTTCTTTCATTTGCTGCAAAAGTAGTAATAGAACAAATTGCAGGTATTTTTAATACTCTTCCTACTTCATTACCTAGGATAAATACTGAATCATAAATAATGTAATCAAATTTTTCCTTTGAATTAAATAAAATTTCCATTATTTTTTTAAAGATATCAATGAATTTTAACAACGACTCACTATTTTGTAAATTTGTTATATCAATTGAATTATTATAGCCTTTAAATTTAGCTCCTGTCTTTTCTATTTTATCTCTAAACTCTTCACCGGCAATATAAGTAACCTGTTCTCCTCTATTCATTAATTCATTAATGAGACCTATAGTAGGGTTAACGTGTCCATGACCGCACATATTTATAAATAATATTTTTTTCATTTAAGATCCCCCTTATTTATACAAAAACCACACCATATTATACCATATTATTCTATAAATGAGCAAATTTAATTCAATAAATTATTATTAGGGGTAGTAGTGGGAGCATCCGTGTCATATACTGAAAAGTAGATACCATTAATTGGATTAAGGAATATGAATCAAATTAATAGATAACAAAACCGGTAATGATGTTGAAAATTTCCATCAAGTTACCGGTTTTTACACGTATCTCGGTATCTACCCTAATTAAGCTAATACATGGTATTTTTAGTTCGCCATCTTCAAATTAAACGAAGTAAATATTGTAGAGATTGTAACTACGGTATAAAAATAGTCTTGAAGACTCTAAATTTCATTTATTTCAATAAAAAAACTCATGTTAGCAAAATGTTAGCAAACACCCAAAAATAAAAAACTCAAGGCTTCCAGTAAACTCACTGGAAGCCTTATAAATTCTAATTTGGTGCGGATAACAGGACTCGAACCTGCATGGTTTCCCACTAATACCTGAAACTAGCGCGTCTGCCAATTCCGCCATATCCGCAACTTACTTTTATATTATATCACAATTTATATTTTTGTAAACTGCACTATCACTCATTTCTAATTGTTCTAAAATGGTGTTCTTGATGTAATATTTGCATTTTAAAGTGCTTTCAGTCAATATTAGAAAATCTACTTCTTTGTTCCCCTTCTTATCACCTGATCAACAGCATTATATGTATCGTTAGCTATCATATCCTGTGAAATCATCTGTCCATTTTGGTATGTCTGTAAAAATACTTTTACTCTATGGCCTTCTGAAGGATTTTGGTCAATTCTTGTAGTTCCTGCTGGCAAAGTAGGGTCATCAATATAAGATACCTTTGGCTGAATAGTTTCATAAACATTATTTACCACCTTATAAGTTTTACTAGTCAAGCTATTGTCTGAATATATATTGAAGGTTTCTATTCCATTATCTGAATTTCCTTCAATGTATATTGGGAAATCTAAAGTGTTTTTAAATTGATAGTCTAAATTGCCATAATCTACGGTAGCGTCAAATCCTAAAGGTACATAGGCAGAAGGTATAGTATGATGTAATCTGTCAGTTGCTTTTATCCCAGCTTGTAATACTGCATTATAAAGTGTAGTAGAAACCTGACATATTCCTCCACCAAGTCCCATTCCAGTAGAGTATCCAATATCTACTGGTGCAGCTTGATACCCTTTTGCTGCCGTTCTTTCACCTACCACTCCATTAAAGCTAAAGGATTCTCCTGGCATGAGAACCAGGCCATTTATAGCTTTTGTGGCAAGCTGAATATTAATTGCTCTTCCCGGACTTGATATAGGCCCATAGCTTGTATTAAATGTAGATACTAATGTATTAATCTTTTGAAGCTTTTCCTTAGACCTAGCTGCTTTTACAGTTTCTACAGTAGCTTGTACATTTGTATCTGAAGTAATGGTTCCACCTATAGCATCTATGGCTGCTGTTATTTTATTTTTGAGTTCAGCATCATTTAATTTATATCCATCTGTATCTGGTGTAATTTGAAATCCCGAACCAGATTTAGTAATAGTAGCATTAACAGCATCCTTATTGACATCTTTCTTTATATTATTTACAAATTCATCTAAGGGCTTTTTATCATAAGTAAAAGAAAGTTTAATATCCTTTTGCTGAGGCTTTTTTATAAGCTTATACTTATCATAAATACTAAGATTTCTCCCATAATTGAAAGCTTCTGCTGTAACCTTATCTATATTATACCTGGCGTCTAATTTAGAATAAGAAATGCTATAATTCTTTCCCTGTGCTTGTACATTTACCTTCTTGTCTCCAACTACAGCCTGGTATTTATCAGAAACCATTTTTTTAGCTTCATCTACACTTTTACCAGAAACATCTACATCCTGAATCTTTACTCCTGGATAAATAATATTGTCGAAGCTTTTAACCTTTGAATAAACATTATATGCTGGTATTGAAATACCCATAATTACTATAATAGCACAGGCAATGCCTATAATAATTATATTTTTTTTCTTCATAAACAATCTCCTCGTCTTTCACACTATATGCTATTTATTATACTATAAAATAGTAGCTATTTATACATTGTACCTTATTTACAAAATATTAAATTTTTCTTACATATAGAATAAGATCATTAACTTTTATTAAAACTAAAGTAGACATATTTAAGTTCAAAAAAATTATATATTATGATAAAATTATGTGAAAGGAAGTGATATGATGTATAATGCTGACAAAATCAAATATTATCTTAATAATATTCTTGCTATCCCCAGTCCAAGTGGTTTTACTTGTAATATAATGGACTATATAAAGGAAGAATTACATTTATTAAATGTGTTTTATTATACCACAAATAAGGGCTCAGTTGTGGCAAAAATAGATGGTAAAAAGAAAGACTATATAAAAACCTTTTCCTGTCATGTGGACACTTTGGGTGCCATGGTCAAAGAAATTAAAGCTAAAGGAACTCTCTCTCTATCTCCTATAGGTGGCTTTATGATGAATTCAATTGAAGGTGAAAATTGTACAGTTGAAACTCTGGAAGGTAAAAGTTTTAGTGGTACTATACAAACTATAAAACCATCAGTCCATATCCATAGTGATGCAAAAGATTTAAAGAGAGATCCCTCCAATATGGAAATAGTGCTGGATGAAAAGGTTAATACAAATGAAGATGTAGAAAACTTAGGTATAGACATAGGTGACTTCATTACCTTTGATCCTAGAATAAAATTTACCGATAGCGGATTTATAAAAAGTAGGCATTTAGATGATAAAGCAAGTACTGCTATATTACTTTATGCCATAAAATATATTACGGAAAACAATATAAAACTTCCTCATACTGTTAATTTTTTGTTTACCAATTATGAGGAGGTGGGCCATGGCGGTTCCCGTATTCCTGAAGATACAAAAGAGTTTATTGCAGTGGATATGGGTGCACCGGGTACCGGCCAGAATTCTTCTGAATACAGTGTTTGTATTTGCGCAAAAGATTCTTCTGGTCCCTATGATTTAGAACTTAGAAAAAAGCTTACCAATATATGCAAAAGCAAAAATATATCCTACAAAACAGATATTTATCCTAACTATGGTTCCGATGCTTCTGCAGCCTTAAGAGCTGGCTGGGACATAAAAACTGCTCTCATAGGCACTGGTGTTTATGCATCTCACGGTTATGAGAGAACACATATTGATGGTATATTATCTACATTGGATTTAATAATTAATTATTGTACAGAGTGCGGAGAACCAACTTAACTTTGATAAATCTTAATTCTCCTTACAAGATTTTCAAAACAAAAATCATCTCAATACTTAGTTAGATGAACATACTTTTCCAAACTCAAATATAAAAGACTACTGTAACACACCCTTAACTAAATGCTATAGTAGTCTTTCTATTAATTTCATTCTGAACAGTAGCTATATATATTAAAAATAAATAATAATACTTATACAAAAAACTTATTGATGATGTCTATTAAATCTTTTATATCTAACCCTAAATTTATCGATATTTTTAAAGAATACTTCTGTAATATATGGATCAAAATGCTTACCTGTATCTTGAGCTATAATTTCTATGGAATCCTCAAAAGAAAATGCCTTTTTATATGGTCTTTTACTTGTTAATGCATCAAATACATCTGCTATAGAAACTATTCTTGCGCTAAGTGGAATTTCTTCACCGTTTCTCCCATAAGGATAGCCTGTACCATTCCACCATTCATGATGTCCCTCTGCTATTTCGATGGCCATTTTAAATACACTTCTACCTTTTTTCATCAGATTTTCATCTGCCAGTCTTAATACTTTTCCACCATAAGTAGTATGAGTTTTCATTATTTTAAATTCTTCTTCAGTTAATTTACCAGGCTTTAGCAATATGTCATCCCTTATAGCTACCTTTCCTATATCATGAAGGGGACTAAATCTTTCTATGGAATTTATATAAGTCATATCAATTGTATCCTTATATTTGTCCTCCTTAGATAAATATTCAGCTAACATTCTCGAATAAATTTTCATTCTATCCAAATGTTCTCCTGTTTCTGGATCTCTTTCTTCTGTTAGTACTGCCAGAGCTAAAGTCGAGCTTACAACCATATCTTCAATTAAAATATCTTCTTCAAGACTTAACATAATACTATTAGCAACTATTTTAAGAAATTCTATATGTTCTTTTTTGTATATGTTTTTTTGGTTACTGGAAAAAAATATTATTCCTATAGGCTTATCATTATTTATTAGCGGAAAAGTTATTGAGGACTTTATACCTTCTTCCAATAATATTTTATTGTATTCACGTATATTTTTTCCCTTCACATATTCCTCTAAATCATTTATAAGCCTTGCTTTTTTGTCTTTTAATATTTTGTGAAGGCTTGTACTAATAATTTTTGCCTTTATACCTAACATTCTTTTAGATAGATTTTCATGTTCTTTTCCTGCTGAAGCGTAAGAAGCTTTTATAAACTGACCATCATCTTCAATAAGTGCTACTCCTATATATGTATAGGGAACATATTCTTGAAAAGAATTAAAAATTTTATCCAATATATCTTTAAAAGGTAAATTTTTGCTCAAATCTTCAATTATATTAATTAAGCTTTTCAACTTATCAAATACAGTCTGCACCTCATAAAATACAGGTTTTAATTCCTCTCTCTTAAATTTAGGTATGGCTACATTAAGATCATTAATTCCTATATTAGTCATTCCCCTGTAAAATTGATTCATAGGTAGGAATAGATTTATATATGTATTTGTCATAAATACAGCTAATATTATTAATATTAATATTCCAACGGCAGTTAGAATATTTATGTAAACCTGTGTTTTATTATTGTCATATTCTTTAATTAAATTTGCCATTTTTTCATTATAATCTAAAAGCATCTGATTATTTTCGTTTATATATCTTGTAGCTTTCAATAATTCCGTAAGATTACTTTTGTTATTAAAAACTATATTTATACTTTCATAATATTGCGGCCAAATTTTATCATGCCTAATAAAGATATTATTTAAATTATCATTATGCATTCCCTTAAAACTTACTATAGCATTATCTTGAACTATGTATCCCTGTTTTATAAGGTTATACTGTTTAATATAACTATTCTCTGCCTGTTTTAAATCTTCTAAAGTTTCATTTACCTTATTTTGTAATGATTCCTTCGATTCGCCATTACCGTTGTATACTTGCAGTAAAGATTCTATTTCAAAAACTCTATTGGAATCCTTTGCCATAATCTGCGTCAATGTTATTTGCTCTGAAAGTGAATTAGAAAGAATGGTACCTTGATGATTTCTATGTATATTCACCATTAGTAAAGAGAAAAAAACGATTATTGCTGAAGTAAGTAATATAACAATTATTGCAAGCTGCTCTCTGTAAAGCCTTAGAATAGATTTATTTTTCTGTGTGTACATATTTTTTACCCTCTCTATGAAATAATACTAGGTTAAATTACTAAGGCTATCACTTATTTTACTACCAACCTCCAGAAGATCCGCCGCCGCCAGAATCTCCACCTCCAAAACCACCGAAGTCACTTCCACCAGAAGATCCTCCACTTGAACCACCGAATCCACCGAAGCCTCCGCCCCCGAATCCGCCAAAGCCTCCGCCACCAAACCCGCTTCCACCCCTTGGTCCCTTTCTAAAAGACCTAAAGATTAAAATTATAAAAATCAAAATTATAAAGGCAGCTGGTATTAAGCTTACTATCCCTTTGGTATTTTTATCACCATTTTCATTTACTTTTATGTGTGAATTCTTTTCTAGTTTTACATTATAAGATTTTGCTATATCATCCGCAAATACAGAATAAGCATCTTTTATACCCTGATTAAAATTTCCAGTTGAAAACTTAGGTGCAGCCACAGAATCCATAATTCTTGCAGAATAAATGTCAGTTATAGTGCCCTCTAGTCCTTTTCCTACTTCCACTCTCCATTTTTTATCTTTCATGGAAATGAGTATAAGCAAACCATTATTTTTGTCCTTTTGACCTATACCCCATTCTCTGAAAAGTCCATTAGCATAACTCTCTATATCCCTGCCATCTAATGAATTAATTATAACCACCACTGACTGGGCACCGGTTTTATTCTCAAGTTCATTTCCTACAGATACAATATACTGCTTTGTACTATCATCCATTATACCAGCGTAGTCATTTACATATTTAAGACTTGTAGGTGAAAGAGTTTGTGTTTGTGCTTTTATATTCAACACTGGTACTATAATTACTAATATTAATATCATCAATATTAATATCAATTTACCTTTAATTTTATTCATAATAATCCCTACTTTGTAAAATCAACTTTAGGTACCTGAGAAGCTCCTGCATCAGCTTTATAATAAGGTTTAGAAGTAAATCCAAAAATTCTAGCTACAATATTGCTTGGAAACTTCACTATAGATGTATTATAATCATTTACAGCATTATTATAATCCTGCCTTGCTACAGAAATTCTATTTTCGCTGCCTTCAAGAGCTACGGATAAATCTCTAAAATTCTGGTTAGACTTTAAATCCGGATAATTTTCTACTATAACTAGAAGTCTTGACAATGATTGAGATAGTTGATTATCTGCATCTGCTTTTTCCTGTATTCCCTGAGCACTACCGAGCTTCACTCTTGCGTTGGCGATATCAGTAAAAATATTTTTTTCCTGAGAAGCATATCCTTTTACTGTAGCCACAAGATTAGGAATTAAATCAGATCTTCTCTGCAGCTGAGTATCTATATTTGAAGATGAACTAATCACCTTTTGATTCAAAGCCGCCATAGAATTGTATGTACTTATAATTGGCACAATAATAATTAATGCAATTACTATGATGATTATTATTGTTTTTAAAGTTTTACTCATATAATTACCGTTGACAGAATATTATAAAAATTCATTTCTTATTTATTAAGAGGTATTTTAGCTAGTAAGATTTTTTATGTATTATTTTGCACATACATACAACACCTACTTACAAACCAATTAAAATAAGAGGTCAACCTTTTCCTTTCTCAATATTTATGAAATTTACTTTTAATTTTATGTGTTCCCATACAAATAAATACAATAAATTTATATCCTTCAAAAATATATTCTAAAATAGAGTTCCATTATAACCCCAATCATTAATTTCATGGAAAATCACATATGTACTTTCTCCATCAATATTAAGTTCATCCCTTAATAAATTGCAAATAGCACCAGTAAGCTTTTCTTTGCTTTCTCTACTTGCACTTCCGCATATCTGTACTTCTACAACTGCTGCTTTTTCTTTTTTTTGACCCTTGAAATATAAAGTCTTATTATCATTAAATCCTACAAACAGCCAATCCTCACTTTTGCCAGGTAAAATGCTTATAAGTTCCCCTAATTTCTCTTTTATTGTATTTTTCTTTTCCTCTGTAAGTTTCATTGTTAAATTTGAGTTAATATAAGGCATCCCAACACTCTCCTACTAAGTTTATATTAAAATTTCTTTTTTACCACTTATTTAAATTTTTCTAATTAAATTATACCATGATATTAATAAAATTACATTTAATTATTTATTTTATATAGTTTCACATGCTAATTGAACTTTTAGCAAAAATAGATCAATTGTCCACTTCTTATAAAGTAGCTTCTTAGTTATATTTAAAAATTTAGTTTGAAGAATTACAAATTTTATTTAATTTCTGAAGTACAATTTTATAACCAGCTTTTATAAAATTATTACTTATTAATTCTTCATAACTAATTTCATTATCTATGTCTAAATTTAGAATTATACTCATATTTTTCCCATAAAGCTTTTCTAGGAATATTTCAAAATCTATTTTTACAGAATCATAGCCTCTATTATTTTTATAATCTAAATTTTTTATATCATAATTTATCTTTTCAATAATTCCATATAATTGATATAAATAGCTCATTTCTTTTAAATTAAAATCATCCGTAAGAAATGCAATTGCTTTAGAATATTGAGTATTCACTGGTATATAAATTGGATATTTGTCATTTTCATTACTATTAATATTTCTTATTGACCTTATACTTTGAAATATAGCTGTACATATATCTAGCTGCAGTATATTTGCATATTGGCAGGTGTTTTTTTTCCTTATATTTTCTTCTAACCTTCTGCTTTCATTAAATATTTCATTTTGAACCTTTGTACTTTTATTAGTAGTACTTTTAGCTATGAGATAACTGCATATGGCACCTATAAGGGTTCCGATTATGATTGCAGTAGCCGAGATCATTTCTCTAAAAAAAGTTTTTGTCATATCATTCCACTCCCTTTGCTGCAAGATAAAAATATATTTAATTGTTAATTTTTATATTTTCTTCATTTTTTCAATTATTATGCAAATATAAAATAAAAGCTTTAATACTGAAGTTAACTGCATTGTCAGTATTAAAGCTTTTATTATAACAAGTTCTAAAAACATCAATAAATTCTTCATAAATTTATTATTATAATTCTATTTTAGATTAATAATTTGTCTCATAAAATTCAAATTATCCTCAATACACTCAATTATGTATGGATCAAACATAATAGCTTTGTTAATTAATACTTCTTTCATGCAAATCTGAAAATCCATTGCTTTTCTATAAGGTCTATTAGAGGTCATTGCATCAATAGAATCACATATAGCTATTATCCTTGCACCTAATGGAATATCTGTTCGAATAAGTCCATTTGGATATCCTTTCCCATCCCATCTTTCATGATGATATAATACCATTTTTGCTATATGTTTTAATTTTTTTGACTTACTCAAAATATTATATCCTATTTTAGGATGCATTTTTATATACTCCCATTCGTATGGTAATAATTTCCCCTGTTTATTCAATACCTTATCCGGTACACCTATTTTCCCAATGTCATGAAGATGTGCAGCTATATGAATATTTTCAATATCTACTCCTTTTAGACCAATTTTTTTAGATAATTCATAGGACAAAAAAGCTACTCTTTCAGAGTGACCACTTGTATAAATATCCTTAGCTTCAAGAGCTGTTACTAAGCTTTCAATAATATCATGATATATAGTCTTTTCCTTAGTTCTAAATAGAACTTCGCTTATCATTTCCTATGTCCTCAATGCACTTTTGAATAGTTTTCTCCATACACGTCCACGAACGTTTACTAAAGGCAATTCTTACATCACACTTTCTAGATTGCTCCTTTATAGTTTGTGAAAGCTTGTGTCCTACATAATCTACAAAAACTAAAACTAAATCTGTCTTTTCAGGAATTTTTATCTTCTTGTCACTCTTCTTCCTGCCACTAACATGCTCTATATTCTTAAATCCCTTCTCCGTTAATTTTTCCTTTATATTATCTAGTTTGTCTCCCCCAACAAGTAAAATACTCATAAAATTTTCCTCCTATTATTTTAATTCAACAAAACATCCCTTATTGATTTCAATTTATGTATTGATATCGATTCTCATTTTCATTTTAATATAGATTTTACCACTTGTAAATATATTATTCCCATATATACATTTTTTTATTACTTTAATTGTAATTTTGTAGTAAAAATTTTATATGAATTGACTTAATATTATATCTATGCTAGTATCAAATTAAATTGAATATTTGTATTTTCGGTTGGACGAATAATTTATTTGTTTTCAAGAGATTATGACTTTTGGGGTGGAAAGTTTCAATACTTACCGCTTTTTTTGTCGTTATTTTAAATTTATTTTACCTTTAATCTAAAAATCATATTGCAATAAACTAATTATTTTAATATTTATTACAAATGACTATTGATTTAGGTATATTGTAATTATCTATTATCAGTTAAATGTCTAATTGAAACTTATATACTAAAAATAATTTAAATTATTAAATAAGGAGGTCATCATGGAAATAACCTTATTAAACATTGCTTTAATATTAGTATTCACAAAAATAGGAGGGCTAATAAGCAAAAAATTTAAAATGCCTGAAGTTCTTGGAGCTTTAGTAGCTGGTGTAGTTCTTGGACCAGTGATATTGAACATTGTACATTATGATGATAATATAAAGCTGCTTTCAGAGTTAGGAGTAATCATGTTAATGTTTCTTGCAGGCGTAGAAACAAATGTACAGGAATTTAAAAAATCAGGCTTATCTGCACTTATAATTGCACTAATGGGAATTATGGTTCCTTTAATTTTGGGTACATTATCTGCCTATATCTTTTTCAATAATTTATGGGAAAATATTACTATTGGGGTAATTTTAACAGCTACCAGTGTCAGTATAACAGTTCAAACCTTAACAGAACTTGGTAAATTAAATTCCAAGTCTGGAATTAATATTTTGGGAGCTGCGGTAATAGACGATGTACTTGGTCTTATTCTTATTTCTTTAGTACTTGTTTTAGCTCAAACAAATACTACAGCAGCTACCACATCTTCTACTGCCGTAATACTCTTGTTAACTTTTACAAAGATAATCCTATTCTGCATTGGTTCAATATTCGCAATAGCATATTTGCCAAAATATATAATTAGATTCTCCAAGGATATAAAACCAGGACGATCTGTACTTACATTTTCCATAGCCTTTGCCCTATTAATGGCCTTTATAGCTGAATCTTTGGGAATGGCTGCAATTACAGGAGCATATATATGCGGTCTTATTCTTTCATCGCTGCATTACAAGGAATATATAGAACGAAATTTAAAAGCCATTTCTTCAGGATTTTTATCTCTTATATTCTTTGCCAGCGTTGGTCTTGAAACAAATTTAAATGGATTGAATTTAAAAATAGTACTTATAACTATAGTAATGTTCATAGTGGCCGTAATAGGAAAAATAGCAGGCTGCGGTATTGCTGCCAGAATGTTAAAAATGAGTAAAAGCGAATCCCTGCAAATTGGAGTAGGTATGATTTCAAGAGGTGAAGTAGCTATAATAACTGCAAATATATGCCTTCAAAGAAAACTTATATCAGAGGAAGTATTTCTACCCACATTAATAGTAGTAATACTTACCACTATAATTACTCCTATTCTGTTGAAAATGGCATTTTCCCACAGAAATGAAAAATTAATTGAAAACAATAATATATAAATAACTATAAAAAACAGTGCTTTCTCTAATAGGCATTACTAAATTTTGAGACCGTATTGTTTCTTAAATCCATTAAGCTGTTATTTCCACATTATATGTTTTTTTTCTGATATTTTTTGTTCTTTAATATCACCTATTTCCATATCTGTATCAATTGACACTGAAGGTGTTTTAGAGTATACAAGAACTTGAGTTGGGTAAATACTTTCATGACCAACTATTATATAGCTTATTCCTATTGCTATAGCTGCATATATTCCAGCCTGATTTCCAAAAAGCTCCATGGCAATTATAATGGATGAAATAGGAACATTTGAGCAGGCAGCTAAAAAGGATGCCATGCCTATTGCGGAGTAAAAAGCTACATTTGAACCTGTAATTTGCGCCCAAGCATTTCCAAAGGAAGAGCCAATGAAAAGCATAGGTGTTAGAATTCCGCCACTTCCGCCAGAACCCAATGTAAAAGCAGTTACTAAAGCTTTATTTATAAATAAGAAATTGTTAAATTTTTCACCTGAAACAATTCTATTTATAGTTCCATCTCCTATTCCAAGTGACTGAAAAGAATTAAACATATAAATTGTTGCTATTATTAAAATACCACCTATAATTCCTCTCAATGGAGCATATATTTTGATTTTTTTAAAGCCTTTTTCAACATATTTAATTAATTTTATAAACAGTATAGCTAAAAATCCAATGGCAATACCAAAAACAAATACTTCTAAGAATGCAGTTACCTGATTATTGGGTACATATTTTATAGTAAAAATCAAAGGTTTATTTCCCATATATAGTCCAACATAGTAACTTACAAAAGAAGATATGAGTGAAGGAAGAAGAGCTATGTATGAAATTTTGCCTATGTATAAAACTTCACAAGCAAATATTGCAGCACCAACGGGAGCATTAAATACAGACACAAATCCAGCACTTATTCCGCATACCACAAGACGGCGCTTGTCCATTGCGTTCATTTTTGTTATCTGACCTATAAAAGATGAAATTGCACCACCTATTTGAGTGGCTGGGCCTTCAAGCCCAACTGAGCCACCGAAAATTATAGTTATAAATGTAGTTAAAAGTTTTACAGGAACTACAACTATATTCATATTTCCATTATTTTTATTTACACTTTCAATAGCTTTTTCTGTACCATGACCTTTTGCATCAGGTGCAAGTTTAAGTATTATAAAACTACTTAAGAAGAATGCCGCTGGAAGAAAAAAATAATAAAATTTAAACTTTGATGTAAAATCAGCACCAATCACTATAATTTTTATAAATAAGGTTGTAAAGGATCCTACTAATAAACCTATTAGTATAGATAAGAAAGTCCATTTTAGTGCACTTGCAATAAAAATGGATTCCTCTGTAGAAATTTTTTTTAAAGATCTCACAAAAGTCACCTCTTGATTTATTTTATCAATCTTGAGTATAGATTCCAATACTTCAATATTACTGATTAATTATAAGTGACTAAAATTTTCTTTATAATAATTACAATATTCACTTATGGGGCAAATTTCACACTGTGGCTTTCTCGCTTTACATATCTTTCTGCCGTGCCATATAAGATAATGGTGTGCATTACTCCATAATTTTTTTGGAATAACCTCTCTAAGTTCTTCTTCTACTTTAAGAGGATTGTCTCCTGAAGCAAAGCCTATCCTCTTAGATACTCTAAATACATGGGTATCTACTGCTATAGCGGGTATATTAAAAGCATTAGACATTACCACATTTGCAGTTTTTCTCCCTACTCCAGGTAATTTAATAAGCTCCTCCATGGTATTTGGAACCTGACCATTATAATTTAAAAGCAAAGCTCTAGATGTAGCCAAAATATTTTTACTCTTATTTCTATAGAAACCACAGGGTTTAATCTTTTCTTGAAGCTCTTCATCTGTGAGTTCCGCCATTTTTTCTGGAGTATTGTATTCATTAAATAATTTTTCAGTTACCATATTCACTCTTACATCTGTACATTGAGCAGATAAAATAGTTGAAATTAAAAGTTCATAGGGACTCTTAAAATTCAGTGCACATTTTGCTTCATTATAGACTTCACTTAGAATTTTTAAAGTACTATCAATATCTTTCTTCTTCAATTTATCACCAACTTTTATTTAGATATGCTAAAATAAACAATAATTCAAAGCCGCTATCTATACATTTTAACTGTTTAATTTGAACATTACTTATATACTCCTCTGTATTCCTCTGGCAAAAGCTCCGCAATTTTCTTCATTGCTTCATCTGCAGCTCTTTCCTCATATTCCTTTCTGCCTTCATCTTTATCTCTCTTTGACATTTCAAAAGGTTTTCCGATTTTTATATACACATCTGACTTGTGAAAGGTTTCATTATTCATGTCAGCATCTCTTCCTACAGGAAGAAGTTTTTCGGAACCGTACATTCCTATAGGTACAACCGTAGCCTTACTTAACTTTACAATTAAATTAAGTCCTCTTTTAGCTTTTATCATAGAACCTACTCTACTTCTAGTTCCCTCAGGAAACATCACTATATTTTCCCCACTTTTAAGTAATTTTATTATGTTTGATATTCCCTCTTTATCTGCAGTATTTGGTATTATAGTTGTATTTTTAACAGCTATTGTACCTAGATAAGTTAAAGCATCGCCCTTTAATTTTACACCTGCTACAAAGGTTGGATCCCATTCCTTCATAACTTTCCATAAAATAATTCCATCAGAATTACTCAAATGGTTACCTATAAAAAGAAATGGTCCCTTTGCTCCTTCTAAATTCTCTGTTCCCGATAAATGAATTTTTGCATGTTTATCTATAAGTCTCGACAAAAATTTAATAGCAAAAACTCTAACCACTCCAGTAGGAAGAAGCTCTATAAGTCTTAATAATTTTGGAGAAATAATCACTTAAATCCCGCCTTTCAATTAATAAATTATATATAATCCATAGATATACAAGCTATATGTAAATTATAAAATTAACTTTCAATTGTCTATTATATTATAATTTATTAAAATTTAAAAGTCTATTAAGGTATTCATTTATGTAAGGTGATATTATTTTCTGATTCTCTACCATTCTATTATTCTTATACAATAAAAAGTTTATAAGAGCATTCCTTTGAATTATATTCTTGCCTCTCCACCCGCAGGAAGACAATTTATATTTATCATTGAAGGTTTTATTATCCATACAAATAAGTTCATATAGATCAACCTTGCTCATAAACTCCAATGGTTGAAAATCTTCTATGCTTGAATATTCCACCTCATAATTAAAAGGACACACTATCTGACAAGTATCACAACCAAACAGCCTCCCATTAAATCTACTAAACCATTCATCTTCTATGTGTTTTTTCTGTGTAATATAAGATAGGCATATATTCGGATCATTAAAATCTCTATTTATAGATTTAGTAGGACATGCATTTATGCATCTTTCACACTCCCCACATTTGCTTTTAATTGATTTATCCGGCTCTATAGATAAATCTGTTATAATCTCTCCTAGAAAAACATAGGAACCATACTTTTCATTAATAAGCATATTGTTTTTACCTATAAAACCTACTCCACTTTTGTAGGCTATATATCTTTCTGGAAGAACATTACTGTCTACAAAATATTCTGATCTTCCCCCTATCGCTTCTATAAAATTACATACTTTTTCAAGATAGCTGGACACTACTTTATGATAATCTTTTCCTCTTGTATATGAAGAAAAATATACATCTTCTCTTTTATATTCATTAACTCTATAGGGAAATGCTATAGATATGATAGTCTTACCTTTCTCCATGTAAAAATTAGGATTTATTCTCTTATTTATATCTTTTTCTTCAAACTCATTTTGTAATTTCAAAGTTTTTCTCTTATTCAGATATATCTCTAATTCATAAAAAGTTTCGCATTTACAAAAACCTATTTCTGAAATACCTAGTTTTTTACAAAAATCTATAATATGACTTTTATTACTCATATATTTTTCTCCATTTATATTCTTGTTTTTTGCTCCATATTACTGAATCTTATTTACTACAAATTGATTTAGGCATATGAAAATAAATAGTAAATCAAAGATACGACGTATATTTTGAATATGCCTTATACTAAGAAAAAAACTGCCCCCTTAGCAGCAGTTTTGATTATCAATTAATTTACTTAACTTAATACATATAATCCTTCATATCAATTATATTTTTTTCTTCTACTATACTTTTTTCTTCTAGTCTGGGAGGAATTATTCTTGCTGGCACTCCAACAGCTGTACAGTTATCAGGTACATCCTTTAATACCACCGCATTAGCTCCTATTTTAACATTATTCCCAATATTCACAGGTCCTAATACCTTCGCCCCACTACCTATAAGAACATTATTTCCAACAGTAGGGTGTCTTTTTCCCTTGTGTTTACCTGTTCCCCCTAAAGTAACCCCATGATATAATACCACATTATCTCCTACTTCAGCAGTTTCACCAATTACAACTCCCATTCCATGATCTATAAATAGACCCCTTCCTATTTTTGCACCTGGATGAATTTCTATTCCAGTAAAAAATCTGGCTAACTGTGAAATTAATCTGGCTAAAAAGAACATTTTTGATTTATAAAAAAAATGAGATACCCTACTCCATAATATTGCATGTACACATGGATAAAGTAAAAATACTTCAATCCTATTTCTAGCAGCAGGATCATTTTCCATTATTTTGTCTAAATCGTATTTCAGATTATTAAACATTAACATCTCACCTCAAATAGATATATAATTGTTTTATATATCTTTATATAAAATAAAAAAACTCCACCCCATTATAGAGACGAAGTTCATAGCTCGTTATCCACTCTAAAAGCTACATATTCAAGCACATTATGCCCTAAAGCTATAACGGGCTTCACCGTTGTCTTTTACTAAAATTCAAAGACACTATTCCAAAGGGCACTTCTCTTAAACTTCCTTTAAGAACTTTTTCAGCTTCCAGTTCTCTCTCTGCAAATTCCATTTAAAATACTTTCCTTTTTCAACATATTTCCAAGTGTTTGAGTATGTTTTTATATACTTATTATATTCTATAATTATTTTTTGTCAACTGTATTTTGCAAATAAATGTATTTTTATGTACATATCAATGAATCAATCTTAGAACAGTTTGTTTTTTTCAATGAATTAGAAAATAAAAATCTAAGCTCAGTGAAGATATAAAATTCACTGAGCTTAGACTATTAAATATATTAGCTACAAAATCTATGAGCACCAATAATTTTAATTAGTGGTCTGGACCATATCCATTGGCTTGTAGATTTAGCTGGATTAAAATAATAAATTGCCCCTCCTGATGGATCCCAGCCGTTTAGAGCATCTCTTGCTGCATTAATAGAACTTTGTTCTATGTTAGCATTTATCTGACCATCTACCGTCGCTGTAAACGCCCCTGGCTGATATATCACTCCCGCAACAGTTGAAGGAAATCTTGAATCTCTTGTTCTATTGATAACTACTGCTCCTACTGCCACCTGACCTTCATAAGGCTCTCCTCTTGCCTCACCATTAATTAATCTTGCAAGAAGCATTAAATCCTGACTATTACCGGAATACTGTGCATTAGTAGACTGTGATGGGTTATTTATACCTAAAGCTGCCAAAGTACTATCTCCTACAATACCATCTGCCGTCAAACCATTTTTACTTTGAAAACTTTTTACAGATAAATAAGTATCATATCCAAATTTACCATCTACACTACCTTTATAGTAACCCCAATTTTTTAATTTAGTTTGAATTTGAGTTACTGCAGCGCCACTTGATCCATATTTATAGGAAATAACATTGACAGCGTTGCTATAGGGAGAAAAAATAATGGAAGTACTAAAATATGTAACTAGTAATACCGCTATTAGAGAAAATGTAATTTTTTTATTTTTTATAGTCTCCATATAATCATAGCTCTTAAGCAAAACTTATATATTTAAAATAAAACTTTAAATAAGTTTTACTAAGAGTATTCCTCCTTTTCATAAATTTTGTTACCATTTAATTTACTTTTACTCTTTTAAAAGATAATTCTATTTTTTACTTAATTATTGAAAAAAATACTTTTCTTTTAAAGGAAATTTTTTCTTTATCCTTTACTTATAGAAATATAAAATTCTTGATTTAAGAAAGTTGCCAACTAACTTGAAAGTTTCTGTTCATTAATCAGTGAAAGCTTTAACGTCGCTTCGCTGGTTAAAAGTGATAGACTTGGCTAAAGCCAAAAGTGAAGGGTATTTTTTCTCCGCTTTCGCTGCGATAAAATTTAAAATAAAAAATAATTAGCCTTTCATAATAATTAAACTTTTAGTTATAAAGCTTTTTCGCAGCACAGCGGAGAAAAAGCCTCCTTCACTATTCACTACGTGAATTCTTTCACTTTTAATCGAGGCGAAGCCAAGATTAAATCTTTCACCTTGACGCCCCAGCGGCAATCTTTCACTTTTTCACCGCGTCAGCCAGGTGAAAAGCTTTCACTTGTTAATGCTCAAAAATTACCATGTATTAGCTTAACTAACCTGATAGTTAGTTCGCCCTTTCTCACTATTGCATATTTATATTTATCTCATATTATGTTAATATTATTTATTAATCAATATTACACAATACTAGTTTTTTATATTATTAAAAAAATACATCAATAACTGTACAAAACTATTTAAAATTAGAAATACATTGAAATATTGAAAATAAGTTTAGGAGAAAATTAATGAAAGAAAACAATAGATTTTTACCCATATGTAAAAATGATTTAATAGAAAGAAGAATAGATCAACTTGATTTTATAATAATAACGGGAGATGCCTATGTAGACCATCCTTCCTTTGGCAGTGCTATAATTGGAAGAGTTCTTGAAAATGAAGGCTTTACTGCTGGAATAATAGCTCAGCCTGATTGGAGAAGTTCTAAGGATTTTATGAAGCTTGGGAAACCTAAATATGCTTTCTTTATAAACTCTGGAAATATAGATTCTATGGTTAATCATTATACTGCTGCAAAGAAAAAAAGACATGATGATTTCTATTCCCCCGGAGGCGAAAGTGGTCATAGACCAGACAGAGCGCTTATAGTATATTGCAATAGAGCTCGTGAGGCTTATAAAGATGTACCTATAGTTGTAGGCGGCATTGAAGCGAGCCTTAGAAGGTTTGCTCACTATGATTACTGGGAAGACAAAGTTAGAAGAAGTATACTCATTGATTCTAAAGCAGATTTATTAGCCTATGGCATGGGTGAAAAAACTACCGCTCAGATAGCAAATTTATGTAAATATGGCATGAATATAAAAGACATGAATGATATACGCGGCACGGAATACACCACTTCAGACATAAGTTCCTTAAAGGACTATGTAGAAACACCTTCCTATGAAGAGGTTTCTTCAGATAAAAAAGCCTATGGAAATGCCTATAAGCTTCAAGATATGGAACAGGATGCATTTAGAGGAAAAGCCATTGTTCAAAAGCATGGTGATAGATATATAGTACAAAATCCACCACAATATCCTTTATCAGAGGATGAAATGGATGTAGTATATAATCTTCCTTACACTAGAACCTACCACCCATGCTATGAAGATAAAGGTGGAATACCTGCTCTTACAGAGGTTAAATTTTCCATTACCAGTCACAGAGGTTGTTATGGCGGCTGTTCCTTCTGTGCTCTAACTTTTCATCAGGGTAGAACTATTCAGCATAGAAGCCAGACTTCTATTATTGATGAAGCTAAGGCTATGACAAATTACAGTGACTTTAAGGGCTATATTCATGATGTTGGTGGTCCTACTGCTAATTTTAGACATGTATCATGTAAAGAGCAGCTTGAGAGAGGTGTATGTAAAAATAAACAGTGTCTTTTCCCAAATCCCTGCAAAAACTTAAAAATTGATCACACTGAATATCTTAGCCTCTTAAGAAAGCTTAGATCACTACCAAAGGTAAAAAAGGTATTTATACGTTCTGGAATAAGATATGATTATCTCATACATGATAAAAACACACAATTCTTTGAGGAACTTTGCAAATATCACATAAGTGGTCAGCTAAAGGTTGCACCTGAACACATAAGTGATAAAGTTTTAAAGAAAATGGGAAAGCCCGGTAGAAATGTTTACGATAGCTTCGTAAAAAAATATTTTGATATAAATAATAGTTTGGGAATGAAACAATATCTTGTTCCTTATCTTATGTCAAGTCATCCAGGAAGTGACCTTAACGCTGCCATAGAACTTGCTTTATATATAAAGGAGATGAAATACGTGCCAGAACAGGTACAGGATTTTTATCCCACACCTGGAAGTTTTTCTACTACTATGTATTATACAGAAATGGATCCTTTTACAGATGAAAAGGTATATGTCCCTAAAACGCAGCATGAAAAAAACATGCAGAGAGCACTGCTGCAATTTGCTAAACCAGAAAATTATAAAATTGTTAAAGAAGCATTAGTAAAGGCTCATAGAGAAGATTTAATAGGCGGTGGTTCTAATTGCCTTATCCCATCGTTTCCAAGGGTAAAGGTAAACAAATCCACTAAAGCTAAAAATAGTAAGCAAAAAATTTCAGATAATGAAACAAAGCATTTTTCTAATAATAAAAACAATACAAAGATTAATAAACATAATTCCAAGAAGAGTAAATTAAAAACTAGAATAAACTAACAGTTTTAATTTATCTAGAAAGCATGTATTTGTATTCATATCTTCTCCTGCTTACAAATACATGCTTTTTAGTAAACCTGATTATAGTAAATTTCCATCCTAATAATTTCAATCTATCCGTGCAGTTATATATTTGCTATCTATCCTCTATAGGCGAGAGCTAGATAGCACATTAAAATGTTAGTTGCTCTTTGTAAACTGAAACAAATACAATAGAAAATAAATACACTTCTTCCATATAAATTCTATAGCTTATCATATTTTTCCTAATTATTTATGTTAATTTTAATGATTATCCTTGTTCCCTTTCCTTCCTCACTAATTACTTCTATATTTCCATTATGTCTATCCACAATCCATTTGGCAATAGATAGTCCAAGACCTGTTCCTCCTTTATCCTTAGACCTGGATTTATCAACAGTATAGAACCTATCAAATATTCTTTCTATTTCTTCCTTTGGTATTCCAATTCCAGTATCACTAATTGTCATTTCTATAGTTTTTTCTTCCATTACAGAGTTTAGAACTATATTGCCATTTTCGGGTGTAAACTTAATGCTGTTATCAATAAATATTCTAAGCATTTGTTTTATCATTTTATAATCAGCGACAATCTCTACCGCTTGATTTTTTTCACTTAATATATTATGAGTTTTATCTATAAGCCTACTTTCTTCAATTACCTCATCTATAAGTTTATTTAGAAAAAACCTAGTTTTATTCATCTCTAAAACGCCGCTATCACCTTTAGCAAGGAAAAGTAATTTTTCTATCATATCGGCCATAGTGGAGACTTCAAACTTAATAGCATAAATTGACTTTTCTAAAGCCTTTTTATCATTTTTACCCCACCTGTCAAGCAAATTTACATATCCACTGATTACTGCAATAGGAGTTCTTAATTCATGTGAGGCATCAGATACAAATTGAGTTTGCCTGTTAAAAGAATCCTGAAGTCTGTTTATCATATTATTAAAAGTAGCAGCGAGTCTTTTAAGCTCATCCTCCGGACCCTTCATATCTATTCTTTCATTTAAATTATTAATACTTATATTTTCAGCTGCTTTAGTAATATTATCTATAGGCTTCAGCATTTTTTTACTTATAATATATCCAATAATAATTGAAGAAACAATACCTATGAAATCTGATACTGCCATAAAGGAAAATAATATCTTCATAAAATCATATTCTCTACCCATATCTTTAATTATTTGCATATTTTTAATACCATAATTATTATTTTCAATTTTTACATTTTCATATATCAGATGTCTATCCTGTTCCTCTAAATGCATTATTTTGTCATAATCCTCATTAATCTTTACATTGTAATAATATCTCTCAGGAATACCTACTGTCTTTCCATCCTTTTCTGTAAGCTTTATATATAAATTTTCTCTGGATGGCAAATTTATCAATATTTTTTTATCTAGTGTATCGCTATTATCTTGCTGGTCTCTTATATCATTTAAAATTATATTTTTGACATCAACTACCTGCTTATTGGCCTGGGAATAAAAATAGTGTTTTATTCCATATAAAACTGAAGCATTTAATATAAGTAATATAAAGGAAAACATAAAAGCATAAATTATTGTTAATTTAACAGAAATTTTAGCTCCTCTAATAATATTAATTTTCATTAATTACATATCCTACCCCTCTAACAGTAGTAATAATTTTATTTTCAAAATCATCATCTATTTTGCTCCTCAAGTATCTTATAAAAACATCTACTACATTTGTGTCACCCTCATAATCGTAGCCCCATATTTTTTCAATTAGCTGCTCTCTGGTAAGAACTATATTTTTATTTATAAGTAAAGTTTCTAATAAATCATATTCCTTCTTTGTCAAATCAATTTTTTTACCATTTCTTAATACTTGATGTGTACTATTATTCATTACTATATCCTTAAATTTTATTTCATCATATTTACAGCTTGATGATATATTATTTCTCTCTATTACTCTTATTCTGGCTAATAGTTCCTCTATTGCAAAAGGCTTGGTCATATAATCATTTGCCCCAATATCTAGTCCTTTAACTTTATCACTTACATCACTTTTGGCTGTAAGCATTATAATGGGTATATTGTAGCTGCCTCTAACTTCTCTACAAACTTCCATTCCATTTAAACCAGGCAGCATTATATCAAGAATAATCAAATCATATCTGTTTTTCTCAATTTTTTTAAGTGCATCTATACCATCATGAGAAACATCCGCCTTATATCCCTCATGAGTTAATTCCATTTCAATAAACATAGCCATCTGTTTTTCATCTTCCACTATGAGTATCTTGAAAGCTTTCATATTTATCCTCTTTCTACTCCAAATATTTACTGAAACCACGCAGCTGTTTCACTATTAAAAATAACTATTAATTTCAATTTTTAACCTAATGTGCAGAATTCTCCAATCCTCTATAGGTAGGAAATGGATACCATACCCTTGGTGCAAGGGTATTTCAAACCTGTGGAGAATGTAGGTAACGTTGTACTCAATAATTTATTATATCTAATAATTCCCAATGCTATACTCATAGTTCTCCTTAATTACCTTCTCACTAATATATTTTGTATGGAACATGAATGTTCTGCATAGAAATTATATTTAAAATTATAAATACTGATTTTGAACAGAGTATCCCGATTATAATACCTCCTATAATATCTGTAGGATAATGTACATACAAATATAATCTGGATAATGCTATTAAGAATGCTACTGACATAAATATTATTCTATATTGATGGAAATACATAGATAATACCCCTGCAACAGCAAAGGATGAACTTGTGTGTCCTGAAGGAAAGGAATAGGATATTGGCCTCGAAATTAGAAGGTGAATATTAATTCCATTATTACAAGGTCTAATCCGCTTTACTATATGTTTCACTATCCCCTCCCCAACAATTGTACTTACAAATAATGTTAGTATCACTATATCTCCAATTGTTCTATAAGGTCTATTTAATAATAAAATAATTGCCACTGCTATCCAAATAATGCCTACATTTCCCATTGCAGTTACTATAGGCATTAATTTATCTAAATATTTATTTTTTAAATATTTATTAATAGAATGCAAAACATAGTTATCAAATATATTTATTCTATTTAAAATATTTAAATACATATTTACTCACCTCTTTCCCCTAATTTACATATATTATTCACACTGGAGATTAAAATTGGATTAAAAATATTTTATTTATCAAAAAAATTTTTAATCCTACTTAAAATTTTATCGGGCAAGTAATTACAGAGAGGTTGATAGATTTAATATTTATAAATATTAAATCTATCAACACTTACAAGAATTACTTGCCCAATTTAGATTGAATATACTACCGAAACAATAATATATTAATTAACCTTAGCCCTTCTATACAATGTCTTCTTTACGTCTTTTATATCTCTGACATTTGTTTTTGCTATTTGTAAATAACAGATAGCAGCCGGAACCAAAAACATCTGAAATATTACCATAGTTATAATATAATTACTTGGTTCCCTTTTATATATTGAAATAAAAGCTAACAAATATCCTATTCCTACATTTCCAACAGTTCTACCAAGACTGTTTGCAATGTTAGATATGCTAAAAGCTGCACCCCTATGTTCTGGAAGATTCACCTCTGTTATTAATGCTAACCAATTTGGAGTATTTGAAGATTGAGTAGCACTTGCCAAAAAAGACAGTATAAATATTCCCAACATCCATGGATTTATAACTATTTCTCTCAAAAGACTTATTAGTATAGAATAAGTACTGCTGGTATCAATTAAAAGTTTATTCATTGGCATTATAAACATAATTACATAAAGAGGCATAGTTATAAATACAAAAAATGAAGTCATTAATGCCCTTCCTTTATAACTTTTTCTCTGCAATAAATCTCCTAAATATCCAAAAGCAGAGGACGTCAAACCACCTAATTGCAATATTGCATACAGATATCCAGCAGCTATAATAGCCGTTTTATTATCATAACCTTGATTTTGTATTTTTGAAATATATAGAGTTGGAAGCCATATAAGACTCCCAGTAGTAATATTCATAAAAATACCTTGAAGCAACAACAATAGGTTAGTCTTTTTACATATTATTCCTTTAACTTCATTTAATTGTATAGTGTGATTATAGCTATTTCCCTCTCTTATAAGCTTTTTAAGTTCAGGCTCCGCTCCACCTAAAACTGGTTCTCTTATAAAAACATATAAAACAGTTAAGAAAAATCCTATTATACCTACAATCTGAAAAGGCTCTCTCCAGTTACTTGATGTAGCAATAAGTGACGCCATTAGAGATCCCATTATACCCCCAAAACCCTGAGACATTCCCCAAAGACTGAGAAGCATTCCTCGATATTTATAGGGTATAAAGTCTGTAAGCACACTAAAACCAATAGACGCTATACAGCCAAGACCAATTCCTGTAAAAAATTGTGATACTATAAGTTCTAAATAATTATTACTCCTAGAAGTAAAGAAAACGGCTATAGACCAAATAATGGTACCAAACATAATAAGCCTTTTCCTATTGTACTTTCCTGCTGCATATCCCCATAATATAGATGACATAGCTGTAACAATTATATTTATAGCAGATACAACTCCTAATGAAGATATAGTTATGTTTAAATCCTTGGCTATTGAAGAAAACAGAGGTGGAAATAAACCTATTATAATATTGTCAAATGCTGCTAAGGCTACAAAGATAAACACAGTATATATTGTTCTAATATTATTTCTATTCATATATAAAAAATCACTCCCCAAATTATATATTACTGTACCTGTTTGATTTTCTAAAGTTATATTTTTACATTGATAAATTTTTTACTTATTGTTAACATTAAATATGAGCTTATTAATATAAAATTTATTTATAGGCATTTAACAAAATTCATTAATTATTCGTGTAATAATTAATATGTATTTTAAACAAAATACTAAAGAGCAATACGGCATATGAAAATAAATAGTGAGTTAAAGATGCTAGCATACTGACTATTTATTTATTTGAATGTGCCTAAACTATTATTTAATTACAGAGGTGAAAACATGACTAAAAACATATTAATTATTTCTTCCAATTATACAGGCAATGGTCACAAAAGTATATCAGAGGCTCTATGCGAACAATTCGCTCTGCATTCTAATGTAAAAGTAACTGTAATAGATGGCTTTTCCTTAGGTGGTGATTCTCTCCTTAAAATTGGTAAATCCTATGGTACAATTACAAGAACTGCCAAAGGTTTATGGCAATTAATCTGGGATTTATCATCAATTAAACCATCTATAATAAATGAAATAATTGAATTGACCATAACTGATAAATTCATGGAATTATTTAAAAGCGTAAAACCAGATTTAATATTATCACTACATCCTAATTTCAATGGCTCTATAATAAATATTATGGAGAAAAACAAAATAAAAATTCCTTTTATCACTTTTATTGCTGATCTAGTGAGTATTTATCCACTTTGGGCAGATAAAAGAGCTGATTATATAATTAGTCCAACCATTGAAGCCATGGAAAAATGCATACAATTTGGAGTTCCAGAAACAAAGATTAAAGTTTTAGGTTTTCCTGTACGCTCAAAATTTTATAACAGCCCCGATATTATAAACCAATATGGCACCTATAATAAGCCTTTAACTTTCCTATTGCTTAGCGGAGGCGATGGTGTTGGTAATATGAATAAGATTTCACATATTCTCCTTAGTAACTTTAATTGCAATTTAAATATAGTTACAGGCCGTAATTCACTATTGAAAAAGAGACTTGAAAAATCTTTACTTGAAAAATATGCTGATAAAGTTCATATTTATGGTTTCGTAGATAATATTGAAGAACTTATGGTAGACTCTGATGTAGCCTTCACCAGAGGTAGCCCAAATGTAATGATGGAAGCTATTGCCTGTAATTTACCTATGATCATAACTGGAGCTTTACCCGGCCAAGAGGAAAGAAATCCCCAGTATATTAAAAAATATAATATAGGAGCAGTCTGCACCAATGTGAGAAAGCTAAAAACCACCATTGATAACTTACTTTCCCATGATGCTTCTGAATTAATAAAAATTAAAGAATGTCAAAAAAATTATAGTGATCCCAATATTGCGAAAAATATAGTTGATTTTATAATTCAAGTGTAGAATAAATGGTCTAAAATAATAATTTTAGACCATTTATTTTATATTATTAATACCTCTTGTTTTTTTAAACCTTCTGCCAAAAAACTATCCTTGCTAATTTTTAATATATATTTATAAATATATAAATTATACTTAGACAAAAGTTCTTGAAAAGCACTTTTATCTCGGTTCCTACATCTTTCTATCAATTCATTCTTTTCCATATGTATCAGCCCTAGTTCTTTCGTTAAATTATCTACATGATAAAGTGATTAACAATCATAAATTGATTATATATATGTAATATTCTAATTGCAACCTATATATCATCAAAATATCAACTTAAGTTCAGCAAGTAATCCAGTTTATGTTCACCTTTATTATCTTTAAGAAAGATTAAAATCAAATTAAAAAAGAAAAAAATATAAGAGGATTATGAAAATCACTTAAAATAATATTAACAATATAGTTACTCATTTCTCAGCAAATTTTAAGTAAACTCTAAGTGTTTATTAATATAGGTGTTATATAGTTATATTCATAGTATATTTTAATAAATAGAAATAGGAGAATTGATGTTATGAAAAAAATACCTAAAATACAAATATTTAGAATTTTTGTTCAAATTGCATTTTTATTTTTACTCCCCGGTCTTTTTGCTTTAGCTTTCAGTCAACTAGGTCAAATATATTCTGCGATCATTAATGGAAAATTTAATCTTCTTCAGTTATTTCCTAATTTGGTGTCAATGTTAACACTTTTCATTTTAACCATAGTATTGAGCAGATTTTTCTGCGGTTGGTTTTGTGCCTTTGGAACTTTTAATGATTTTATATATATTATATCAAGGAAAATATTTAAAACCAAATTTAAAATTGATAAAGATGTAGATGCTGTATTAAAATATTTAAAATATGTAGTTTTATTGTTTATAGTAATTTTCATGTGGACAATTGGCAGCAAAGCCTTCCAAACTTTTAGTCCCTGGGATGCCTTTGCACAAATAACTAATTTACCGCAAGTTATCTTAAATTATCCACTAGGCTTTATTATATTGATATTAATAGCCTTGGGAGCTGTATTTATCGAAAGATTTTTCTGTAGATATCTATGTCCTTTAGGAGCTGTATTTTCAATAATATCTAGGATTAGTATATTTAAAATAAATAAACCTTCTGATAAATGTGGTAAGTGTAGAGTATGTACTAACAATTGTTCAATGGGAATAGAGTTATATAAACTTCAAAATGTAAGGGGCGGAGAATGCATAAATTGTTTAAAATGTGTAGAAAAATGTCCTAGAAGTAATACTAAAGCCACCATTTGTGATGAAAACATTAATCCAGCATTAGCTAGTTCAGTTGCCATAGTTGCTTTTGTAGGAATATATTCCGCTAATAATGTGGCTGGTAAAGTGATAAGTCGTAATTTTCCAGTTACTGTATCAGCTAATACAAGCAGCACTATGCCACAAACAAAATATAATGATGGAACTTATACTGGTACCGGTACTGGCTTTAGCGGTGGTACAACTAAAATTTCAGTTACAGTAAAAAATGGTAAAATTGCTAGTGTTGAAACAATATCAGATGAAGATACGCCAGACTATTATGATAGAGCCTACAGCTCAATACCAAACGAAATAATTTCAGCCCAATCTACTGAAGTAGATGCTGTTTCAGGTGCTACATATAGCAGCCATGGGATTATTTCTTCAGTACAGGATGCACTTAGTAAAGCAGTAGCAAGTAATACTAATAATACTAACGTACCAGCAAGCAATAATTCTTCTTCAGATAGTAGTACTACTAAATCAGCTGAAAATAATAATTCAACACTAAATAGTAATACATCTGCTGCAAGCAATACAACACCTGGTGTAAGCAGCGCAACACCTAGTGCAAGCAGTGCAGCTGCTCAACGTAAATATAAAGACGGAACATATACCGGAACAGGTAATGGCTTTAACGGTGAAACTAAAATTTCAGTTGCGATAAAAAATGGTAAAATTGTTAATATACAAACAGTATCAGAAAATGATCAATATTATAGAATGGCTTACAGCTCAATAAAAGATGAAATAATTTCGGCTCAATCTCCTCAAGTAGATGCAGTTTCAGGTGCTACCTATAGTAGTAAAGGAATTATCACAGCAGTAGAAAATGCGTTAAATCAAGCTAAAGCATAGAATTTATCTCAAAATATATTTGTTATGAAAATTTATCCGATAACTAGTAGCTGTAACACTCCACCTCCTAAAGATGGAGATAACAGCCACACGTTCCTAGATAATTCATCTAAACTTAGTGGGAATACAAACTCCCACTAAGTAAGATTCATTCATAGCTAAACTTTCATAATTATAAAAAACACTATGAAATCCATATAATTTTAATTGATTTTCATAGTGTTTTTATTTTTTTTGTATATAATTATGAATGTTATTTAGGAAATCATTCATTAATTTTTACTTTTGGGACACCCTCTTTAAATATATAGAAAAGGTAGTTCCTACTCCTAATTTACTGTTGACTTGAATTTTTCCATAATGATCATCTATTATAGATTTAACTATGGAAAGTCCTAAACCATATCCGCCGTATTTACGTGATCTATGGGACTCATTACGAAAAAATCTATCAAATATTTTAGCAATATTCTCTTTAGATATTCCCGTTCCATTATCTTTAACCTTTAGAATAACAAAATCCTTTTCACAATCTGTAATAATACTTATAATGCCCTTCTCCTCATCCGTATGCCTTACTGCATTTTGCATCAGATTATAAATAACTTGCTTTATCTGATCTCTATTAGCATGAGCTAATACATTGTCCTTTAACTGTAATTCTATTTTTCTTTCTTTTGAAAGTATTTTTAGCTGAGGATATATTTCATTTATAATATCACTAATATTTTCTTTATCCATTTTTACAGGAGCATGTTGGTCTAATCTAGTCAACAATAATAAATCATTAACCAATTTATTAAGCCTTTCGCTTTCTATTAAAATACTATTCAATGCTAAATCCAATTGTTTCTCATTTTTTGCCGCTCCTCTTAATAAAACTTCTACAAAGCCATGAATGGATGTAAGTGGAGTTCTTAATTCATGGGAAGCATCGGAAATAAACTGTCTCATCTTTTCTTTAATGTATTGTTCTTTTTCAAAGGACGTTTCTATTTTCCCAAGCATAGTATTAAAAGCACTTGCTAATTTATCAATTTCCAATTGTTTATTATCCACCGGTAAACGAGTATTTAATTCTCCAACACTGATATTCTCTACAATATTAGTCATATTATAAAGTGGTTTTAATGTATATTTAAATACTGTTATACCAAATATTCCGCCTACAATTAATGTTAAAATTGAAACTGCTATGTAAATGTAAAATTGTCGATAAAGTATATCCTCAACAGGTTTAGCCGAAATGCTTAATTGTATCAAACCTGAGGGGAAATCTAGATTTCCAATTTTACGAAAGGATACTATTTGTAAATTATTATTTTCATCTTTAACTAATCTATACCCTTCTAGGGTTCCACTTTGCTTAAATAGCCATTTATAATCATCCTGTGATAACTTTGGAATAGGAACAGTTTGTTGGAATCTATCTAAGTCTTTAGATTTACTTATATCATTAGTATCTATGTTGCTTGGTCCTTTACTAGCACCTACTACAATATTTCCATTTATATCTATAATTGCACCACTCATATTTGAATCAATTGTTTTATCCATAAGGTTATTTGAATTTTTTATAACATCTACTGATGTTTGAATTTGCTGTACTTTGTGTTCATCGAGATTATGAAATCTGGAGTCTAAAACCTGCTCTTTACCTCCATATAAATATTCTTTCATGGTTACATATTGCAAAATTCCAATTATAATTAATAACAATATTAATATTAGAAAAAAACGAGATAATAGCTGCCATTTTAAGCTATTAGTCTTTAGTATATTTTTGGGCCTTTTCATCTATATTACCACCTTATAACCTACACCACGTACATTGCGAATAATTTTATGTTCCTTATCCTCAAGCTTATCTCTTAGGTATCTAATATACACTTCTACTATATTTTCTTCACCATTGAAATCATTACTCCAAACTTTTTCAAGTATTGCTGCTTTACTCAATACTAATCCATTATTAACTAATAAATAATTAAGTAAATTATATTCTGTTGGAGATAATTTCAAAATTTTATTATGGAAAGAAATTTCATGAGCACCATTATCCACTGAAAAATCACCTATATGTAACACATCATTTAGCTCCGGAAATCTATTACGAAGCCTAACGTTAATTCTTGCTAATAATTCCTTGAAACTAAAGGGCTTTACCATATAATCATCTGCCCCTAAATTTAACCCTTTAACTCGATCATCTATTTCATCCTTAGCAGTAAGCATGATAATGGATGTTTTTATAATTTTCTTTATTTCAGAGCATACCTCATAGCCATTCATACCCGGCATCATAACATCTAATATTATTACATTGGGATTTAATTTTCTCGCTAACGAAATTGCCTCAATCCCATCAGATGCAGTATGTACAATAAAGCCTTCAGCTTCCAGCCCCATTTTTATAAATAGGGTTATACTCTCCTCATCATCTACAACAAGAATGTTTACTTGATCTTTATTTAATAAAGTCATAAAACCTATCTCCCTTTTCTTTTGCTTCCCCTTTTAAAGCTATCTTTTCTTTACCTTGTGCAGGCAATAATTTAAAGTTGATATCCACATAAATTCTCCCCATATATACTGAGGCATAATTTCAATACCAATATAAGGTAATATAATGGCCACTGTAGTACAAAGAGCAGAGCAAACTACCAATATTATACCCATCTTATTTATATTTGAATTACTTATAGCATTAATTGCCAACATTAAAAAAAACATATTTATAACAAGATAAATTATATCTATATACCAAAAATTATGTTGTAAATTCATGCTATAGCCAAGTGAACTATCATTTATCATTGATATATACACTGTAACCTTTGAGAACATAAAAAAATAGATAATTATAAATGCTAAAGCTCCCAAAGTAATATGTAAAAAATTTATCCTATCTCTTCTAAGTAAAATATATAGTATTATAGCACCACTTATTGGTATACACACAAAATGTAGAAAATAAACAGACTTCATAATATACATATAACTGAGATTATTATTTATATACATAATAAAAAGTGATATATATCTTAGCAATAAAAAAATTAAAACAATGCTGCTAAGAGCTCGTATTTTTTTTGGACCTTTTAAGCATAGTCCTATTCCAAATAAAACAGATAATAAAACAAGCAATAATAGAATTAGATATATATAAACCATCATTTATCTTCTCCTCAAACTTATTATTACTTATTAATATTAGTAAAAAACTCTATTTATTCTTCTATACCTAAAATTTTTAGTCCATGCTTTATACAGGTAATTTTAAGTGGAAAATCTGGACCTTTCTCCCCATCTATGTCTGTAGTTATATCCTCATAGCTTTCTATTTCCAGTTCATCAGTTTTAAAATACATTATTGAACTATTATCTAAATGATCACCTTTAAGCATGTTTATAAATAGGCCTATCATATCTACAGGATTACTAGCTTTTATTATAATTACGTCTAAAAGGCCATCATCTAAATGAGCTTTATAAGCAAAATTCAGATTTCCCGCGGTTTGTCCATTAAATATAAGAACCAAGTACATATCGCCATCGAAATGATTTTTAGAAGATTTAACCTTAACCTTTAACTTTCTAAAATTAGGCAGTTGCTCTATGCCCTTAATATAATAGGCTAACTTTCCCATGGTGTTCTTTAAATTGATATCAATTTTTTGTGATATATCTGTAAACAGCCCCATACTAGCTACATTTATAAAATATTTATCATTTATTTTACCTAAATCAACTTTTTTTACATCTGTATTCAATATCTGTTTACAGGCCTTTTCAATGTCAGCAGGCATACCAATAAATTTTGCAAAATCATTAGCTGTACCTACCGGAAGAATAGCTATAGGTATATCTATTTCTTTATTCTTCATACAATTAACCACTGTATCTACAGTCCCATCTCCTCCAGCTATAAGTATATATTTATAGTCATCTTCTATATCCTCAAAGGCCTTATCTATGTTAAATCCCCTACTTATTCTATAGGGTATTACGATATAACCCTTTTTTTGATGTATCTCTATAACCTTATCTATGTTGGTTATAATGGAATTTTCTCCCGAATAAGGATTATAAATAAATTTTACTTTATGCATACTGAGTCTCCTATCAATAAATTTCATAATAGTATAATGTAAAATTATTATAAAAGCACATTTATGTTTCTTTATATAGTATATTCTATTTTTAATATTTGTTTCAAAATAATTTGTAAACAAATAACAAGTCAACATACATATTTTCTTTGACTTGTTATTTGTCCGATGACTAGTCCCTGGATAATTCATCTAAACTTGATGGGAATAAAAACTCCCACCAAGTAAGATTCATTGATTTAATGTGCCTAATATCAGGCTGTTTTTAAATTATTGGTGTACAAGGCTCTGAAATCTCACATAATGTCTTTTCCGCTAAGTTTTTCATAGTAGAATTAGTTGCTATATCACCTAAAGAGATAATACCAACTAAATTGTCATTTTCTACTACAGGAAGTCTTCTTATCTGTCTTTCACTCATTATTCTTGCTGCATCTTCAGTCTCCATACTAGGTTGTATAAGCACAGGATTTGAAGACATTATTTCTTTAACGGTTTGTACTTTTGCATTTTGTCCATTGGCTACAGATCGAAGAGTTATATCCCTATCTGTAATAACACCTACAACTTTTTCCCCTCTGCATACAGGAATAGAACCAATATTATGTTCCATCATAAGTTGAGCTGCCCTCTCAATGGTATCATCTGAATTTAAACTAGCTACACTTTCAGTCATTATTTCGCTAACTTTCATAATAAAAACACCTCCTAATTATATTTTAACCAAGAGTAATTTTTATATGATACCTAATTAGTTTTTATTTTTTTATACCTTCTATATATGTAAGAAGCTGTAACCGCAACACCAGCCATTGCAGCAATAGGTACTAACATTTTAACTGAAAAAGGTCTATTTAAATGCTTTCCCATAAAGGAATAAGCTAACATTTCCGGTATTATTCCAAGCATAGTTCCAAGAATGAAATCCGTATATCTCATTTTAGTAAGCCCTGCGGCATAACTAAGAGGGTCATAGGGAAAAACAAAAGATAATCTCATGAGAAACATTATTAAAAAACCATGTTCTTCTATTCTATTGTCAAGTTTAAAAACCTTTCCTCTAAGTATTTTATCAACAAAGGGTTTTCCAAGCATATGAGCAAGGAAAAATGCTAGGGAAGCTGAAAAAAAACATCCTATCATACTCAATGCAAAAGCATACATTGGTCCAAATATATTTCCTGCCAATATAGATAATAGTGAAGTTGGAATAACTAAAGCCACTGGTTTAAGTGAATATATTATAATAAAAGCAACTGCCGCAAAATTTCCATAGCTTAATATATAATTTTTTAAATATCTCATGGATATGTGTTTTCTAAAATGTCCCATACCTATATATGTCAATATAGCTCTATTACAAAAAAATAAGTATAAAACAATAATCACAATACAAATAATAAGAACATATTTAAATTTGTAATTATAGTTCTTCATATTTTTATCATCTCCAGTATATTATATAATAACATGGTAGTAAATTCATTTCTAGTATTTGCAAAAACTAGAACACTTATATATATAAATATTAATAAACTATTAACTATTTTCTATAAATGAGTTATAATAAATGATATTATTATTCATGTTTAATATTGCACCTTGATATATTATAATTATCTGGCTGATATTTGCGAACTCATTATGCAATATCATAGAAAACATAGGAGTGATTTTAAAAATGGCTAAAAATTCTGTACCAAATTTTTTTACATTAAGTAATTTGGCCTGCGGGGTATTATCTCTTTTGATGACATTCGAAGCTTCATCACAAAATTTAGGTGCTTACAAATGGGCTTGTCTCTTTATTATATTCGCAGCACTTATAGATAGGTATGATGGTAGAGTAGCAAGATATTTAAATGTTTCTAGTGAACTTGGAAAGGAACTTGATTCACTAGCTGATTTAGTTTCCTTTGGTGTTGCTCCTTCCATACTAATTTTTAATTTGTATGATTTTTCTAGATTTGGTCTAATTGGCTATGTTTTAGTTTTGCTATTGCCAATTGCAGGAGCATACAGACTTGCAAGATATAATACTACAACCTTTGATGGAAATTTCATAGGGATTCCAATAACTGCTGCCGGCATAATTGTTGCATTTTATTCCCTAGTTCTAATTTTATCTAAAGCGACTCCTAATCCAATTTTAACCATTGTCTTAATAGTAATGCTTTCATATCTTATGATAAGTAGGTTAAAAATTAAAAAAGTGTAAAAAAAGAGCTCCATAAACTAATTATGGAGTTCTTTTAATTTGATGATTTTAGCTCTTCTTCAATTTCTGTACGAATACTATCTATATTTGTAGATTTTTTTAGAAATTCACTTTTAAGCTTACAATATTGAATATAGTGTACATTAGTATCATCCATGTCACTCAATATGCTATCAATAACATCACCAAGCATATCCACTCTCTTAAGTGCATTTTTTACATCATTTTTAGTAGCCAGTGCTATTTGATTGAGTTCACCTACTCCGCCGATTAAAAGTCTATAAGAATTAACAAGCCTCCCAAGTAGATCCGCAAGATTGCTAACATCGGAGTAATAATTTTCTATAACTTTTCGCTTTGACAAATCAAATCCACCCTTAAGATAAATATCACTAGTATTATATGTCATAAATGCTGATTTAATGATTTTTGCTCTGAACAAATTTCTTAAGTTCAAGTCCTGTTTTAGTAACTGCAAGTCCTCCCATGGCTGTTTCTTTAAGCTCACAGGGCAATTGTTTCCCTATGGTATACATAGCAGCTACACAATCATCAAAGGGTATTTTACTTTCCACACCACTGAGTACTAAATCTGCTGTAGATAATGCACTTACAGTGCCTCCTATATTTCTCTTTGCACAGGGTACTTCCACAAGCCCTGCAATAGGATCACATACAAGTCCCAAAATATTTTTTATGACTATAGCTGCTGCATCTAGTGCTTGTTTCGGACTGCCTCCAAGCATCTCTACTGCTGCTGCTGAAGCCATGGCTGCTGCAGATCCACATTCTGCTTGACAGCCTCCTTCCGCTCCAGCTAACGTAGCATTTTTAGCTATTATTATACCTACCCCCGATGCTGTTAACAGTGCCCTTATAAGCTCATCTTCAGACTTACCATACTTTTCGCCAGTACTTATTATAACTGCCGGTAAAATTCCACAGGATCCAGCAGTAGGTGCTGCAACAATTTTCCCCATAGCTGCATTTACTTCTGAGGAGGATAATGCTCTTGCCATAGCCGTAACTAAAAATTCTCCACATATGGTATTTTTACTCTTAGCATATTTATATACTTTTACAGCATCCCTACCAATGAGACCACTGACAGAGGTTACCTCATGAGTTAATCCATATTCCGCCGATTCCTTCATTACATTTAAAGCTCTCTTCATTCTATTCAATATAGTGTTCTCTGTTTCACCACTTTTCTGCATTTCCTGCAGCAGAGTATACTGGTATATGGATATATGATCCTTGCTGCATATATCTACAAGTTCACTGCCTGTATTTACAAACATTTATTTCCCCTCCGTAACTGGATTTACACATCTTATATTTTCAATGTTTCCTACATCTTTTATTTTATTTAATATATTTTCAGATATAATTTCATCTGTTTCAAATATCATGGCTGCAGTAAGACCCTTGCTTTTTCTATATACCTTTAAAAATGCAATATTTATACCTGCTTCAGATATAACCGTACTTACCTTTGATATCATTCCCGGTACATCCTTATGCTTTATTATAAGAGTTGGATAATCTCCGTCAAAGTCTACCTTTTGTCCATCTATTTCACTTATTTTTATATTTCCTCCTCCAACTGAAGAACCTAAAACTGTAACTTCACTTCCATCCTTTCTTGTAATAATAAATTTAACTGTATTAGGATGATCTATGCCAAGATCTGTCTCTATGAACTCATATTTTAAATCTGTCTCTTTTGCTATTTCAAAAGAATTTTTAAGCCTTTCATCCCAAGGATCCATCCCAAGAATGCCTGCTACCAGTGCTTTATCTGTTCCATGGCCTCTATAGGTCTTGGCAAAGGATCCATGAAGAAAAAATTGAACTTTTAAAATTTCTTTTTCTCCTGCAATTATACCTGCAATTCTTCCAAGTCTTGCTGCACCTGCTGTATGTGAGCTGGAGGGTCCTATCATTATTGGTCCTACTATATCAAAGCAACTAAACTCTTTCATACCTTTATCACCCATCTTTTTCTTCAATAGTGTCATTTATGCATATGAAAATAAATAGACTAGTTACTCACTAGTTATTTATTTGAATGTGCCTCACTATAATTATATATAAATATAGTAAACTACCCCCAATCATAAAACAACCACTACTATTTGTAAAATTTATTATCTTCCTGTCTTCCAGTAAAAGGCAACTAAAATAGAAAATTTATTTTGCATTAAATTTCACAAATATGCAAACATTATAGATTGTAGATAGAATAACTACTAAGGGGAGATTTTATGTTTATTCTTATGATAAGGACTATTATATTATATATTTTACTGATTATAGTAATGAGAGTCATGGGAAAGAGGCAAATAGGCGAATTACAGCCTTTCGAACTTGGAATAACTATAATAATTTCTGACTTGGCTTCGCTTCCTATGCAGGATACAAGAATACCTATTATTCATGGAATAATACCCATAATAACTCTTTTATTTATAGAAATAATTATTTCCATATTACAATTAAAGATTCAGCCTGCTCGTTTAATAATATCCGGGAAACCAAGTATACTGATCAATAATGGTAAAGTAGATGTAGAAGTAATGAGAAGTCAAAGACTGAATATGAATGATTTATTAGAGGAAGTACGTCTTAAAGGCTATTATAATCTGCAGGATATAGAATTTGCCATATTAGAAACCAGTGGGCAATTATCCATAATTCCAAAGACTGAACTTTCTAATGCCACAAAACAAGATTTAAATGTTAAATGTAAGCAGGATACTATTCCTGTAACCTTAATATTAGATGGTGTAGTTAATCATAAAAACTTAGATATTATAAACCGGGATGAAAAATGGCTTATGACTACATTGAGAAGTAAAAATATAAATTCATATAAAGATGTATTTATTGCCCTTGTTGATTCAAAGGGAAAATTTTACACACAACTTTATCAATGAAACTTACTTAGTGGGAGTTTGTACACCCATTAAGTTTAGAGATATGAAATTTAAATTTTATACGAGGAGGATATATAATGAAAAACGTTGTTGTAGCTTTTGTCTTATTTGCAGCTATGATATTTGCTTGTTTTCTTTCAGTAAAATATCTAAACAAAATATCTTATATCATGTATTCCTCTAATAATTCTATAAAAAATTATATTAATGATGGCAATTGGAAGGCAGCTAATAATCTATCAGCTAAAATAACTAATGATTGGCACATTTATTCCAATAACTGTTCTCTATTTATAAATCATACTCTAATTGACGATATAAGCATAGAAGAACACAAGCTTGAAGAATACATAAAATGTGAAAATAAAGATGAAGCTCTTGCATCTGCTAAAAGTATAGAATTTTTGATAGAAAGAATTAGAAAATTAGAGAAAATTAACATTCAAAACGTATTTTAATGAAAATTAACATTTAAAACGTATTTTAATGAAAATTATTGTGCCTAAACTATGGAAAATAATCTTCATTTGAATTATAATAAATGTAGGGAGATGTCCCACTGGGACAAAAATAGTCCCCATTTAAGTTTGAAAGGTGGAATTTTAAAATGGCATTAGTTACTACTAAAGAATTGTTTAAAAAGGCTTATGAAGGTCATTACGCAATAGGTGCTTTTAACATCAATAATATGGAAATAATTCAAGGAGTTGTTAACGGCGCAAAAGCTAAAAAATCACCAGTTATACTTCAAGTATCATCAGGTGCTTTAAAGTATGCTGGTCCTAAATATTTAAAGGCAATGGTTGATGCTGCTATAGCTGATACTGGAGTAGATCTTGCTCTTCACTTAGACCACGGTCCAGATTTTGAAACAGTTAAACTTGCTATTGAAACAGGTTTTACTTCAGTTATGTTTGACGGTTCACATTTTGAATATGAAGAAAATGTAGCTAAAACTAAAGAAGTTGTTGATTATGCTCATGCTCATGGCGTTGTAGTTGAAGCTGAACTTGGAGTACTTGCTGGAGTTGAAGATGACGTTAAAAGCGACGTTCATGTATACACTGACCCAGACCAAGCAGTAGACTTCGTAAACAGAACTGGAGTTGATTCATTAGCAATAGCTATTGGAACAAGTCACGGTGCTTTCAAATTCACTGGAGAAGCTAAATTAAGATTTGATATCTTAGAAGAAATACAAGAGAAATTACCTAACTTCCCAATAGTTCTTCATGGTGCTTCTGCAGTTGATCCTGTAGCTGTTGCAACTTGTAACAAATATGGTGGAGATATTGCTGGTGCAAAGGGAATACCTACTGATATGTTAAGAAAAGCTTCATCTCTAGCTGTATGTAAAATCAACATGGATACAGATTTAAGACTTGCTTTTACAGCTGGTATCAGAAAAGTATTTGGAGATACTCCAAAAGAATTTGATCCAAGAAAATACTGTGGAGCTGGAAGAGCTGCAATCCAAACTACTGTAGAAGATAAAATAGAAAATGTTTTAGGTTCAGCAAATACTCTATAATTTTTAAAAGGAAGGTATCCCCTTCCTTTTTTACTTTCTTATAGCATCTTCTATCCTATGAAAGGCTTCCTCTAACAACTGACGGGAACAGCCAAAGTTAAGTCTTACAAAACCATCTTCGCCAAAATCCTTACCATCTGAAAAAACCACCTTAGCTTTTTCATAGAAAAATTGAAATGGTTTTTCTATTCCAAGTGGTCTGAAATCCAGCCACATTAAGTAAGTCCCTTCCACATGTGTATAAATTACTCCAGGAAATCTATTAGAAATTTCTCTTTCAATATAGTCACGATTATCACGTAAATAATTTATAAGCTCTTTTTTCCACTGCTCTGAATCTCCGTAGGCAGCACGGCAAACTTCATAGTTCAATATCCCTGGATGAGGCATGGCATAACCTGCTGCCTCAAAACGTTTTTTAAGATTCTTATTAGGAATAATTGCAAAAGCAATAGGAATTCCAGGAATATTGTATGTCTTTCCAGGACTCATAAGAGTAATAGATCGCTGAAGAGCAATATCTCCTGTAGTTACAATAGGTATATGAGGTCTATCAAAAACTAGTTCACAATGGATTTCATCTGACACAAGAATTAAATCATGTTTATTACAAAATTCTGCTGCCTTTAAAAGTTCCTCTTTTGTATATACTCTTCCCACAGGGTTATGTGGATTACAAAGTAAAAATACCTTTGTTTCAGGAGTAATTCTTCTCTCTAAATCCTCAAAATTCATTTCATAGCCTCTACTACCTAGCTTTAATGGAGAAACAATTCTATGCCTCCCAGCTTTTACTGGTGCAGAAAGTAACATGGAATAATTAGGTGTAGTAGTGATTACGTCTCCTTGTCCCATTGCACTTGCCACCCTAAGTCCGGGTACTACACCAGGAAGCCAGGTAATCCATGATTTTTTTAATTGAAACCCATATTCCTTATAAAACCACTTAAAAATAGCATCATAAACTTCCTCACCAGGGTTTGTGTATCCAAAAACACCATGAGCCGTTCTTTTCTCTATAGCTTTAATAATAGCAGGTGAAGATTTAAAATCCATATCCGCTATGAAAAGTGGAATATAACCTTCAGGAACTGTATCCCATTTGATACTATTAGTACCCTTCCTGTTTATAATAGAATCAAAATCAAATTTCATATTATTCACCTCTTAATTTTTATACTTTTTTATATCCATAACATAAATTCTATTGATGATCCATCTAATTGAGAATATTGAACAATATAAGAAAAGTACGAATTAACTTGATTGTTTTTGTTCATTAACCAGTGAAAGCTTTAACGTCGCTCCGCTCGTTAAAAATGAAAGATTTGGCTACGCCAAAAGTAAAGGATATTTTTTCTCCGCTTCTCTACGAAAAAATTTAAAACAAAAACATTCAAATAGTTATTTTATAGTCCGTAGGACCAATTGTATTATACTAATATGATATTATCTTATAGAGTTTTAGGCTTACAATATTGGATAATTCAACTATTCCAACGACCTACCGGTCTAAAAACATATTTGAACTTCCATAATCATATAATCATTAAATTTTTATTTATAAGGCTTTTTTCGTAACGCAGTGGAGAAAAAGCACCCTTCACTATTCACCACGTGAATTCTTTCACTTTTAACCGAGGCGAAGCCAAGGTTAAATCTTTCACTTTGACGCTCCAGCGGCAATCTTTCACTTTTTCACCGCGTAAGCAAGGTGAAAAGCTTTCACTTGTTAACGATTTAAAATCACCATCTATTAGTTTGATCAATCTTTATAGTTAGTTCGCCCCTTTTTACTACTGAGAATTTATTTCTCTATATAATTCTTAATATGCTTAATAACTATATTTATTGTTCCATCACCATTTCTCACAATTTCAAACCTTGAACTATCATCATAAGTCTCTTCATTTATATAGACATCAATATCCTTGTCTATTTTGAGGCGTACTCTCTTTAGCTTATTCTCTACCCACTGTTTATCAACCTCTACATGCTCGCCTACACCTTGTTCCTTAACATATTGAACAAAATTTTCTGCTACATCTTTACTTTCACCAAAAACATCCTGAGAAAATTCATTAATATCAATTTTATCCTCCTGCTTAAGTTTTTTCTTAAGAGAAGATCTGACAACCTCTGCTGCTTCCGCATTATCCTTTAAATTATTTCTTGTCCACTTTTCAGCTGTCTTAATAAAATTACGGGTAACATCTCTCTCATTCTCAACCACAGTGCAGCCCAAAAAATTACTTATAAAATAATTTGAACCATAGTCTTCACCATCTTTAGTTTTACTCTGCTTATCTATAAGCATTAAATCAAAACTGTTCTCATCTAAAATAGGCTTTATAAAAGCGCATTTTTGAAGTCTCTGTCCTCCAGACGGGAGGCCTATAAATTGAGGTATTATATTTATTCCTATTTTATCCTCCAAAAATTCTATATTGTGAGTGTAATTTTTAACATAATCCATTTTTAAAAGTGCCAGCATAGGCCCAAATTCTGTAGATATAGATACTACTATGAGATCACAAGATGGTATATTCCCATTTGACTTCATTAATATAAAAAGCTGCTTTGCTATTTCTTTAGATATAGCTATGAAAGCTCCCTGACCACTTAGATATTCCTGTGAAAGCTCCTTAACAATGTTTCTTTCACTATTAAATACTGCATATTTTAATTCTTCATCTTTTAGAGATTTTTGTATATGTTTTAATATATATTCATAGGTTTCATCTGAAAGCTCCAATGTGTATTCATCGTAGATGGGCTCATCACCATTGTTGTCTAACACATGAAGGATGGCTTCATTCAAATTAACCTCATTAATGTATTCCAAATTATTCCCTCCAAATTGTTTATGATTATCTTAAGGATGTTTTTACTTTTCTAGGGTTCATCGAAAAGCATACTTCTATAAATTTCTTATCCGGCCCAAAGTTTATTCTTAATTTTTCCTGATTGCAAACTGTTAATATACTGTAAATATCGCTATTATTACAATTATTATAACAATTCAGTTCTTTGTCATACTTAAAGTCGCTAGACTTTACAAAATCACTTTCTGCCTTTGCCATGAGTTCAATATCTCTTATTTGGAAATTAGCTGCTGTTTTTCTATTGTTTTTATCTATTATCTTATCAATATCTATTTCTCCATTAGTAAAGCTATATTCATATTCCACATATAACTTTCTCCTGGCAACAAAAATAAGAACTGCTATTACAGCAAATATAATAAAACCTATAATCTTCATTATGGCGAAAAAAACTAAGGCTATAAAACTAGTAGCATACATTAAAAACTTAATATAATTATATAATCTGCTGTCTTTCCTACCCACAAATTGTTCATAAAAATCATTCATTATTTATCCCCCTCGTCTAACATTTAAATATACTTAATTATATCATATCAATCTTTTAATCTAAACTTATAAGTTTTTACATAATTAGTCAGTATACTAGTCTATTTTGTAACTTATTATTTATTTTCAGATGCCTTATTTAATTCCACTATGTTATAATATCAATGAATATTATTTGAGGCATGTAAAAATATGAATTTAAACTGTCCTTATGACGGATTAAGAGGTGAAATTTTTGAAAGAACTGGAAACAAAGATAATACATATAAATGTAGATGAAATAAGAAGTAAACTACTTAACATAAAAGCTGAAAGAGTAAAAATGGAAAATCAAATTAATAATTTATATGACTTTCCTGATAATAGACTACTTAAAGAAAAGGGCTACGCTAGAATCAGAGTTATAGAAGATTTATTAAAAAATGAAACACGCTATTATATGACTACAAAAAAACTTATAAGTCAGGAAAAATATAAAATTATGGAAGAGAATGAAGTTATCATAAGTAATGGTGATATAGGTAATGATATATTCTTGTCTCTTGGTCTAATACTTAAAAGCAGCATAAAAAAATCTAGAGAAAGCTATAAATATAAAAATACTTTAGTGGAAATAGACATAAATGATAAATCCTTTTGTCCCTTCCCTTATATTGAAATTGAAACTAATGAAGAAAATGAATTAAAGGAAATAGTACAACTTTTAGGTTACACCATGGAAGATACTACTTCAAAAACCATATACGAAATACTTAAAGAAGCATCAAACAAATAACCTTCTAGTATTCCATATGGTAAATTTAAAACTTGTATATGTATATATAAGAAAAAGGAGCCGCTATGTTTGGATATGTACTACCCTCAAAGGGTGAACTTAAGATAAAAGATTATGAGAAATTTAAAGCTTATTATTGTGGTCTTTGTCTCTCTATAAAAAAGAATTATGGAACTCTTCCAAGGTTTATCGTAAATTACGATATGACCTTTGTAGCAATTCTTCTTGATGCTTTAGAGAAAGAACCCTGTGAGCTTCATTATGGAAACTGCATAGCTCATCCCGTTAAAAAAAGGAATTTTATAATTAATAATTCAGCACTGGACTATGCCAGTTTCTTAAATGTAGCACTGGTATATTTTAAACTGACAGATGACGTGAAAGATGATAAATCAAAGCTGAGTAGCTTATCTGCCTTCTTCCTAAAAAATTACTTTAAGAAATTTCCAGATAATCTTAAAAAACATAGTAATTTCATAAAGGAAAAGTTAAATGAATTATATAAATTAGAAGATACTGTAGATAATATTACCATAGATGAACTTTCTCATCCCTTTGCAGAGCTTACAGCCTTTGTACTTAGTTCCTATCCTAAATTGCAAGATTATAAGGATACGCTTTATACCCTTGGATATAATCTAGGTAAATGGATATATATAATAGATGCCTTTGATGATTTAGAGGAGGATATGAAGAAAGGTAAATTTAATGCCATAAATAATATTTTTAACGCTGAAAATTTACCCTTTAAAGAATTCAAAGCTTCCATAAAGGATAGAATAGATTTCATATTAGTTACCTGTGCAAGAGGTTGCTTTGAATGTCTTAATAAACTTCCCCTTAAAACCAACAAGGATATTCTCTACAATATATTACAGCTTGGTCTTTTAGAGAAAATGGAGAAGGTTTTTATCACCCCAGTTGTATGATTTTATCCGTTTATTCCAAGAATCACACCCATGTGAGGTGCAATTTTGGGGAAATTCTATCCTTGGATGCAATTTAAATGGTATTTTTACAGTTAATTTGTTAAGATTAAAAGAGAAGACTTAAAGTTTACTACATTGTATATGAAAATGTAATTTAAAATATAATAATGCTTACATAAATGCGAGGAGGAAACAATAAATGAGAAATCCCTATGAGGTACTTGAGATAAAGGAAGGTGCTTCCGAAGCAGAAATAAAAAAGGCTTATAGAGAATTAGCAAAAAAATATCATCCTGACCAATATGGTAATAATCCATTAAAGGATCTTGCAGAAGAAAAGATGAGAGAGATAAATGAAGCTTATGATTATCTTTTAAAGAATCATAGTTCAAGTCAAAATAGCTATAATAATAACAGTACAAATTATAATCAAAGCTACAGTTCACAGTCCACTGGCAATAATGCTGATTTATATAATTCCATACGAATGGATATAAATAATGGTAATTTAGATTCAGCAGAGCAGAAATTAACTGGTATAAAGGTAAGAGATGCAGAATGGAATTTTCTAATGGGCAGTGTTTGCATGAAAAAAGGCTGGTATGATAATGCCTATACTTATATAAGTATGGCGTATAATTTAAGCCCTCAAAACCCTGAATACAGAAATGCCTTTCAATCTCTTAATCAGAGAAATAGCACCTATAGAGAGCCCTATTTTAATAGAGGAAGAAACGATAGAGATGATTGCTGCAGTATTTGTATAAGCATATGGTGTGCAGAACAGATGTGTGATTGTATGGGTGGAGGCTGCTAGTTAGGAGGTTAACTTGTATGGCGAAAACAAAAACCAGTAATATAACTAAAGGAGGATTATATACAGCACTATCACTGTTATTTATATATATCTCCAATATATTACCTACAAATAAATTCTTTATTCTTATAATAGTTTCCTGTATAATTCCTATTTCCATAATCACTACCAATTTAAGAAATAGCGTTACTATTTATGCAGCTACCTCACTATTATCCCTTCTGCTGCTGGGAATAAAATTAAATGTATTATCCTATATAATATTCTTTGGAAGCTATGGCTTTATAAAATACTATATAGAGAAAATCAATAAACTGCCTATTGAAATATTATTAAAAATTCTATTTGCTAACATATGTGCTGTAATTATCTATCTTATCTATAAATTGATATTTGTGGTGGATATAATAGCAGCAACAAAGTTTCCCATTGCCCTTTTAATAATTGCAGTGGAAATTATTTTTCTACTTTATGACTACGCTTTAACTTTATTTATCTCTTATGTGGGTAAAAACTATTTGAAAAGACTAAAATAGTAACGAGAGCATTTTTAATGTGGTTATCTGCCATACTAAAAATACTCTTAATTATATCTGAAATTACTTTTTATTTATTTAGAAATTTTTTCATCTATATTGTATTGACATTTGCTAAAAAACTGATAGAATATTAATTGTCGCTAATGCCCTATAGCCAAATTGGTAAGGCACCTGATTCTGGCTCAGGCATTGTGTGGGTTCGAGTCCTGCTAGGGCAGCCAAAAAGCTAAGATTTAAAAATCTTAGCTTTTTTGATTTTTATACATGGGATTATGAAGTTTTACATATATAAATTTATTTCCTGATTTGTCTTCAATTTTCATTTTAAAAAGGCTTTTACTGAATATATAAGGCTGAAATAAATACTCTTCGTCCTCTAATGCATTTTTTTCATATCCAGCTTGTTTAATTGATGCAAATATTGATTTGAATATATTTTTTACAATTTTCCATAAGGTATCTTCATCTATATTATATCTTTCAGATAAATAATAAATAAATTGTCCAATATTGGAAATAATTAAAGAATGCATTATTACCTTTTGACAATCTTCAGGTCCCTCAATAACATTCCATGAATTCTTAAAAAATTTATGCTGTGGGAAATTCACTTTTAATCTATCCAGACATACGTTAATTGCCTCTGCATCTCTTATAATTACTTTTTCCGGATAAAAATTTTTCAATACAATTATACTGTTCTGAAGATGAGCCTCCAAAGCAATGCCATATACTGTCAGCAGCCTAATTACATCTGTTGTCATCAAACTTGTATATTGCTGAAAAAACTTTAAAACAGCTTCATTAGTGCTTGTAAAATCATTAGTCTTTAAATATGCTGCCAGTATATCATCTATTACAGTATTATCCTTATTTATTAGAGACTCCTCATAAAAAGCTGCTGCTGGAATTGCTATACTATTTTCCCCTACAAAGCTATCTATGCTCTCACGATATATTACACCAATATATTTAGATATATGAATACTGCTCTCCTCATTTTGAAATTGAAATTTATCTGATACTCCTTTATTTTGTTTTATATCAGAGATTATTTTAGAAATATATATTGCATGATGACAGGCTCTATTAGACAAATGCCTTCTTGAACTTGTTATCTGAAGTTCCATTGGCAATTTTATAAACTTATCTAATCCTTTCAAAAGTAAGGATCTAAAAGCAATAAGAGGCCGTCCTTCTATATTGACATCACCGTTTATTTTAAATAATTCTTTGCTGCTATTTAATGTCTTATTATCCAATACTTCAATATTATTATTTATTATGTGAGAATATTGCCAAGGATGAACAGGTATAACGTAATAATCCTCCCAGGATAATCCCAAAGCCTTAAATATATTTTTTAATTTTAAATAATTTTCTTTAAAAATAGTACTAATATAATCATCATAATTATAATCAAGGTTAGAGTTATATACTGCTAAATTTCTCTTCACAGCTATAAGTTCCAGCTTAAAAGTATTCTTGGCCTCTGGTGAATACTTTATCAAATCATCTACAGTTAAGCCTTGCTTTGACTTTGGTGTGGGATGCATTAAATGCCCATTTATGCACCATTGCTCGAAAAAAGTCAAGAGTTCATTTTTATCTCTATTATAATTACCACTAAATATATCTCTATAGATTTTATTATCCAAATGCAGATTCTTTAATCTTAATAATGTTGTCATAAAAAGCTGAGCATTACTTATGTGCAGATCCTTACTTATTTTATCTATATTATAAGACTTTAAAATACTGATGCTTTTAAATACATCTATTACTGTATCAGTACTTTTTATTTCAACTATATTATTATCTTCAAGTAAAATTGGAAATTCTTCAATTAAAAATCTCTTAAGCTCATACTCTTTTTTTATAAATATTATAAATGTAGTCTTTTCTTGCGTAAAATAAGGTATCCTAGCTATTTTTTCCATAGCAATATTATTTTTTTTCAAGTAATTCTCAATAACTAAACTATTGTCATGATTAACTTTTTGAAATATTTCTTCTGTGGAAAATTCTCTTAGAAAACTGCTTAAAAACCGTGAAATAGAATTTAGCCTAGCCTGGTAAAGGCATTTTAAAATATTTCCTTCTGAAAATTTATTTTCCATTGCCCATTTAAAAATCTTTTTTTCCTCTTGATTCATGTCATAGTCATCTGATTTTAAGGGGATCTTATTATTAAAATTCATATCAATACCTCTTTCTTTTATCTATGTAAAAATAACACTTTAAAGATGTGATATAGATTTCATAATAGACAAATATGTAATTTTTTACAAAAATTATACCATCTTATGTTGAATTTTTCATATTAAAACAATAAAATACTGATGTATTAATCAACTTATAGTTTCATCTTTAATACACTAGCTCATTTATCTTCCTTATTTTTACAAGTAATAGCTTATCTTAAAAATGTATAAGTCATCTGAAAATAAATTATTATTAAACAATTAAAAATATGCTAAAATACCAATACTTATTACTTTTAATTTGGCTTTTTAAATTGTATTGACAATATATGATATATAATCTATAATTTATTGGTGTAAATATATTTTTATATTTTGCTTTGAACAAGAATAGTAATATTGAAATCATCTAAAGAGAGCTGTTGTTTTGCTGAAAGACAGTGATGATAATATATGAACTCACTTGGGAGCATTGCTGCCAAAAAGCAGTACGGTTAAAACCGTTATATTGTAAAGTGAGGTTCTTACCTAATTAGAGTGGTACCACGGAGTTTAACCTTCGTCTCTTTTTGAGATGAGGGTTTTTTTTAATATGTTTTAAATATTAGCTAAAACTAAAGGAATTGATATTTAACGTGAACTTAGCAGAAATACTAATATTCTAATAAATAAGATAAGATATATTATTACATATGAGATATTGAGGAGGTCATTCAAAATTGGGAAACTACAGTACTAAAATTGATGAAAAATGGCAAAAAATATGGGAAGATAAAAGCCTTTATAAATTTGATGAAAATAACATGGGTAAAAAATTATATGCTCTAGAAATGTTTTCATATCCTTCTGGAGCAAGGCTTCATGCAGGTCACTGGTTTAACTACGGTCCAGTGGACTCCTGGGCAAGATTTAAGAAAATGCAGGGTTATAACGTATTTCAGCCTATGGGCTTTGATGCTTTTGGTCTTCCAGCAGAAAATTATGCTATAAAAACAGGAGTTCATCCCAAAGACTCCACTATTAAAAATATAGAAACCATGGAAAAACAACTTAAGGCAATGGGAGCAATGTTCAACTGGGATCATGAGGTTGTAACCTGTTTTCCTGACTACTACAAATGGACTCAGTGGTTATTTTTGAAACTCTATGAAAAAGGCTTAGCTTACAGAAAAAAAGCTCCTGTCAACTGGTGCCCTAGCTGCAATACAGTACTTGCAAATGAGCAGGTAGTAGATGGTGGCTGTGAACGCTGCGGTACTGAAGTAGTAAAAAAAGATCTAACCCAGTGGTTTTTAAAGATTACCGATTATTCAGAAGAACTTTTGCAAAAACTTGATGATTTGGATTGGCCAGAAAAAACAAAAGCCATGCAAAGACACTGGATTGGTAAATCTAAAGGTGCTGAAGCTACTTTCAAAGTGGATAATAGTGATGTTACCTTTGATGTATTTACTACAAGAGTAGATACACTATTTGGAGTTACTTACGTAGTTCTAGCTCCTGAAAGCCCATTAACAGATAAAGTTACTACTACTGAACACATAGAAGCTGTAGAAGAATACAAAACTCAGTCAGCAAAACAATCTGATATAGAAAGACAATCTTTAACAAGAGAAAAAACTGGTGTATTCACAGGCTCTTATGCTATAAATCCTGTGAACGGCAAAAAAGTTCCTATTTGGGTAGCTGACTACGTACTTGCCACCTATGGAACAGGTGCTGTTATGGCAGTTCCTTCTCACGATGAAAGAGACTTTGCCTTTGCAACAAAATATAATTTACCAATAATAAGGGTAGTAGAAGGCGGAGATTCTCTTCCTTATACTGACTATGGTAAACTTGTAAACAGTAGTGAATTTGACGGTCTATCTGGTAATGAAGCTAAGGAAGCTATAGTAAAATTATTATCTTCAAAAAATCTTGGTCATTGGAAGGTTAACTACCGACTTCGTGATTGGCTTGTTTCAAGGCAAAGATATTGGGGTGCACCTATTCCTATAGTTTACTGTGAAAAATGTGGAATCGTTCCTGTACCAGAGGATCAGCTTCCTGTTGAACTTCCCTATGATGTTGAATTTGCTCCAGATGGCAGGTCACCTCTTGCAAAATCTGAGGAATTCGTAAATACCACTTGTCCACATTGTGGTGGACCAGCTAAAAGAGAAGTTGACACTTTAGATACTTTTGTATGTTCATCCTGGTATTATTTAAGATACCCTGACAGCAAAAACAGTGACAAGGCTTTTGATCCAGAAATTATAAACAAAATGCTTCCTGTAGATAAATATGTAGGTGGACCAGAACATGCCTGCATGCATCTTTTATATGCAAGATTCATCACAAAGGCTTTAAGGGATATGGGATATCTAAATTTTGATGAGCCCTTCCTTTCACTAAGACATCAGGGCTTAATACTTGGACCGGATGGACAAAAAATGAGTAAATCCAAGGGAAACACAATATCACCTGATGATTATATAAAAGAATACGGTGCTGATGTATTCAGACTATATCTTATGTTTGGTTTTGACTACACAGAAGGTGGTGCCTGGAGCGATGATGGAATAAAGGCTATCTCAAAATTTGTGGATAGAGTTGAGAGAATTTTATCACAATGTACTGAAGCTTCCGCTGACAAAACTACCATAGATAAAGCTGAAAAGGAATTAAACTATGTTAGAAACTTCGTAATAAAGAGCGTAACTGAAGACGCTGAAAAATTTCAGTTTAACACATGTGTAGCCAGAATAATGGAATTCACAAATGCACTTTCAAAATATCTCAATGAAGAGAAAAAAAATACTGAACTCCTAAAGCAATGTGTCAATGATTTTATAAGAATTTTATCTCCTTTTGCTCCTCATTTTTCGGAGGAAATGTGGTTAAATACAGGAAATAATTTTTCAGTATTCAAGGAAGCTTGGCCAAATTTTGATCCAAAAGCATTAATTAAAGATGAAGTTGAAATTGCAATACAGGTGAATGGAAAAATCAAGGCAAGAATAGATATAGCCTCTGATTTAAAGGAAGATGCAATTAAGGAAACTGCATTAAAGGATGATAATGTCAAAGCAGCTATTGAAGGTAAAAATGTTATCAAGGTAATTGTAATCAAAGGAAGATTAGTTAATATAGTTGCAAAGTAGAAAATAAATATGAATAATGTCTTTAACTATTCTTTTGCCACTATAATAATTTAGATATCAGTTTAAAACATTGTAAATAAATAGTAAGTCAAAGGAGTCTGTCAATAATTTTGTGTAAACTGCCATAAGAAATTTTAAATTAGATGTTTTTATGAGAAACTAGGTTTGGTATTAGAAATATAAAAACCTAGTTTTTTATATTTATTATATATTTTTACAGTAAAGCATTATAGCTATGACTAGAAGATTATAGGTAAATTTAAAAAATTACAGTTTCAAGCCTATCACTAAAATATATAGATAATTGAGCTAGTATTTGAGCCCATCCACGTATAGATTGGGTCCACTTTTTGCTTATATCCATTGTTGCTAGATAAAGCATTTTAAGTAAAGCATCATCTGAAGGAAATACGCTTTTACTCTTGGTTACTTTTCTTAATTGTCTATTATAGCTTTCCATTGCATTGGTAGTATATATTATTTTTCGTATCTCTGGCGGGTATTTGAAGAATGTAGAAAGTTCTTCCCAATTAGCTTTCCATGAGCGGATAGCAATAAGATATTTATCTCCCCATTTTTCTTCAAATTTAGCTAGCTCCGCTAAGGCTGCATCTTCTGTTGCAGATGTATATACTAGTTTTAAATCTGCATTGAATGCTTTTAAATCTTTATAAGATACATATTTAGAAGAGTTTCTAATTTGATGTATTATGCATCTCTGAATCTCAGTACGAGGATAAATCGCTTTAATAGCTTCTTTAAATCCATTAAGACCATCAACACAAGCTATAAGTATATCATTAACCCCTCTATTTTTAAGTTCATTTAATACTAAGAGCCAGTATTTTGATGTTTCATTAGCTCCAATCCAAATTCCCAAAACTTCTTTAATACCATCTAAGTTTACTCCAATAACTGCGTAAGCAGCCTTGTTTATGACTCTATTATCCTGTTTAACTTTATAATGTATGGCATCCATAAAGATTATAGGATAAACGGCTTCTAATGGTCTATTTTGCCATTCTTTAGCTATAGGAGTAATTTTATCTGTTATACCAGATATTAGTGTAGGCGAAGCCTCAAAACCATATATGTTTTCTAAGTGAGTAGCAATATCTCTGGTAGTCATTCCTTTTGCATACATACCAATAACTTGATCTTCAATTCCAGATATATCTGTTTGATTTTTCTTAACAACCTCCGGTTCAAAACTACTGTTTCTATCTCTTGGTACATCAAGTTGAAATTCTCCAAGATCTGAAATTACCTTTTTAGAGCTTCGTCCATTTCTACTATTAGATGTATTTTTATTTTTGTAGTCATATTTAGAATATCCCAGATGGTCATCAAGCTCCGCTTCTAACATTTCTTTAAGCGTATCGGCGAATAGATCTTTCAATGTTTCTTGAACATCTTTTGCACTTGTAGGCTTTGTTTCCTTAATAAGTTGTTTAATAAGTTCCTTTCTTGAAAAAGACATAATCTGTGCACCCTCCATTTAATAAGAATAATTATATCATCTTTATGGAGTTTACACAGATTATTTTACACTCTCAGTCAAAGATACGACGTATTTTGACTTACTATTTATTTTTGCATGCCTAAGAATTTATTGAATGCATTTTTCTCTACCTATAAAACAACTATAATCTTATTTGTATGCTCTTATTCTTCCAGGACTATCTATAAATACGCTTGGCTGTATTTCCATATTAGTATGCTCTATTATATTTTCACCATATTTCATACCCTTTTCACCATATTTATTTTCAACATCCTGTCCGATCATAAAAATATCTAAATTTCTATTTTTGTATTTATTAAATATATTCATGCAGGAATTAATTAAATTAGCCTCTGCCCCCCTTCTTATTTCATCTAACTGTTCATCTGTCAAATCCATATATTTCTGTACTTCAACAATTCTAGCTTTTATATTCATTTTTTTGGTAACCTGTATATTGTTACCATTCATATTTACATCAGTATTCGTTTTACTGTTTTCTATAGCCAATGATATATATTTTGTCTTATCCCTTGGATCAGCCACTTCCATAGAGCCTAATGAGACTGCATCAATTAGAAAATTATAAGCCTCCCCTTCTGATTGTGGAAGCATTTCAGCCAATTTATTATCTTTCATTATAGCCCCGCCGTTAATTACAAGAGTAGGAATAGGTTCATCATTGTTTATCTTTAGTACTGTCAATACATCTGTCTTACTTGGAGCCAACCTTCTCGATAAATATCTGTTAAGTGAAGATTGAACTGCTCTTGGGCTGCTTCTTACATTGCCTATTAAGTCCCATACAAATAGACCTATATACTGTTCTCCTTCAAAATTTCCTTTGGCAAGTCTTTCTACATCACCATCATAAACCAGTAAATAAGGCTTTATTATAGCATTTACATCTCTTCTAAAAATATCAAGATAATTTTCTATCCCCTGTGCTGCAGCTGCTTTTGTATATATTATAGCTTTATTTTGTGTATAATTTATCTGAAAACTAGATGCCAAATTTATATCGTTTACCGCTTCATAGACAGTTTTACCTGTGCCCTTTAAAACAATTCTCTGACCTGTTTCTGCAGCTTTAGATGCAGCTCTAACTGATTTGAAAATCTCCAAATATACTACAGGTTTATTTTCTTTATCTATGTCTACTATTACTGAAGTTACAAAAACTACATTATTTATATCCGTATAGCTAAAGCATCCATTTAAAAATATAGAAGCTGTTAAAAATAAACATATAAGTAATTTTTTCATTTTTTACCATCCTCATTCGTAAAGTCTCCAGATATGGAATCTAAATCATCTCTTAAAATTAAATCTCTAAAACTAAACTTTTTAATGGTTCCCATTGGAAATACATATTTAAATCCACAGCTTTTTAGTCCAGCTATTTCAGATATCATTAGAACTATCCCTACAAAATAGCCTGGTAATCCAACAACACTGGATATTATTATTAAAAAAATTGACCAAAAGGTTATTGCTCCATAAATTTTTGGTGTCAAAAATGAGGCTATGGAAGTTAAAGCCACAATAATTATTGTAGTTTCAGAGGCAAAACCTGCACTTACAGCGGATTGTCCTAGAATTAAAGCACCCACAATACTCATTGCCTGCCCTACTGGTTGAGGCAATCTTACTCCGGCTTCTCTCAATATTTGAAAGAAAAATATCATTATAATCATCTCTACTACCAGGGGAAATGGTACACCTGCTCTGGATATAGAAAGCCTAAATACAAATACAGAAGGTATTAGTGAAAAATGATGAGTGGTTAAAGCAACATACAGTCCTGGTAAAAGCACTGAAATAATATATCCCAGCCACCTTAAAATTCTTAGAAAATTAGACATATATTTGTTTAAATAATAATCATCTGGCATTTGAAAATTTTCATAGAAGAAATAAGGTGCTGTAATTACAAAAGGTGTACCATCAACAATAATTGCTACTCTTCCTTCAAATAATTTTGAAGCTACCACATCCGGTTTTTCAGTATAACCTACAGTGTCATAAAGGGTACGCTTTTCTTTTAGTTGCTCTTCTATATAATTTGTATCCAGTAAAAAATCCACATCCATCTTTTTTAGTTTCTTTCTTATTTGAGATACCAATTTACTGCTAGCTACACCTTTTATATAAACTAGTATTACAATTGAATCAGATTTTTTTCCCATATACATGCTTTCAAATTTTAAATCCGCATTTCTAGCTTTTCTCCTTATAAGAGAAATATTATCTACAAAGGCTTCTGTAAAACCTTCTCTTGGTCCTTTTATAACACTCTCTGTAATTGGTATGGATACAGACCTTCTAGCCCAGCTCTTTGCCTCACAAAATATTAGCCCCTCATAAAAATCAGAAATTATAACTACATCTCCTGAAAGTATATGCAGCAGTACGTCATGACTGGTATCTATATTCCCTATGGAATTGGCAAATATAATACTTTTTTTTATATCTTCTGCAGTTTCAATATTATCTCTTTCTTTTACAATGGGTTCAATTATATATTGGCTTATAAAATGAGAATCTGTTAAATTATCAATAAATATTATATATATGCAGCCTTTTTTACACTTTATCTCCCTATTTTTTACATCTACATTATCCTTTAACTTTTCCTTTACAAATGTAATATAATCTTCATTCATGCTATCACCTGCCTTATTTTTTCTTTACCTTGCATAATTTTCAATAAATATCAAATAATAGAATTAAGTACAAAGCTTTCAATAGTAGTATGGATTTTTATAAATACTTTATGCAGAAGAGGTAATGTTATGGATAAATTTAATGGTACTCATTTAATTTTTCTCCTATGTGGAGTAACTATAGTTTCAATGAAAACCTATCCTTCTCTTTATACTGAATTAGGCGGTAGAGATTCCTGGATAGCTGTAATTTGCTCAGGAATAATTATATTTTTGTTTGCTTATATAATTATGGCTATAATGCAAAAAAATAACAATTATAATATATATGATATCTATTGCAGTGCCTTAGGAAAAGTATTGGGAAATATACTTATTTGGTGTTTTATATTGACTCTGTTCTTCACCTTAATAGAATGTACAGCTGTTGAAGCAAATTCAATGCATGTTAGCATGTTAGCTGACACGCCGCCTTGGTTTTTTTCAGTATTCTTTGCTATACCTGCTATATACACAATTTGGAGAGGAAGTCACTCCATAGTTATTGTAACTATAATCGGAATAACTTTAGTAGCCCTTTCTGGAACTAATTTAGCTATACTTACCTCTAAATATAAAAATTTTAATTTTCTTTTGCCTGTTATGGAACATGGCATAACACCAAACTTTCTTATAAGTATCATAAAAAGCTTAGCATTTTTTAGTTTTTTTTCTATAATATTACCTTTTCTAACAGAACTGGAAAATAAAAAAACTGTAAAAAAATATTTAACTATAGCTCTTTTATTCATTATTCAAATGGAAGTAGTTTCTACTGCGGGAATTATAACAACCTTTGGAACTTTACTTGGAAATACAATGTATTATCCAAAATTAACTCAAACTCAGCTTATAAATTATTGGGGATTTTTAGAAAGTGGTGAATTATATGTATTATTACAGGTAGTTGCAGGCTGGTACATAAAGTATGTGTTAACTTTTTTCTCTATGAAGTTGATATTAAATAAAATAAATATACGAAATAAGTTTTATATTTATTTTGTAACTGCACTAGTTTTAATAATTTCATTTTTATTTTCTCGTGATATAGTGTTACTTTTTAAAGCATTAAACATATTCCTCTATATTTCACTTGCTAATTTTATTGTTATACCAATTATAGTATATATAATATTTCATTTAAAAAATAAAAAAAGTTTAGAATCAAAAACCACTATAAAATCTTCCAAAATATAAAGCTATTAAAAAATTCATTTTATAAATAGAATTAATTTTTACTAATGATTTTCTAAACCATTTGATTAATTGAAGCCAACGTAAATGATTGAATCTAATACATAAAATCAGGATAATTGAAAATTTTCAATTATCCTGATTTTATATTAATATTTGAAATTAAATTTTTAATTTTATTTAATATTTTTTAAACTCATAAATTGATTTTTCTATGGCTTCTAGTAAGCTATTTAATTCAAATACATCCTCTTCTTCAAGTAATTTATTCAGCCGATTCTTATAATAAACAGCTTCAGATAACTTATTCATAGAAGATAACACTAAGATGTCATTCACAATATCAGAAATCAAATTTGATTTTACTTCAAATAATTTCTGAGCATCCTTTATCTCATCTTTAATTTCAAGCATCTGTCCATCTAATTGAAATGCAGCATCGGCAGCATTTTTAAGTTTTTCTCTTACCTCTATAGGTATGTCATGTTTATATTTATAATTTAAAGAATGTTCGATAGTAGCCCAAAAATTCATAGCTAATGTTCTTATTTGTATTTCTGCTAATATTTCTTTTTTTCCATCTGCTAAGTTAACTGGATATTTTATAATCATATGATAACTTCTATAACCACTATCTTTTACATTGTTTATATAATCTTTTTCATTTATTACAATCATATCCTGTCTTTGTCTAATTAAATCTGCTACATGCTGAATATCATCTACAAACTGGCACATTATTCTGATTCCAGCTATATCCTCCATGTAGCTATCAATTTCATCTAGAGTTAAATTAAGTTTCTTAGCTTTTTCCAAAATACTGGATATTTCCTTCACCCTACCAGTAACAAACTCAATTGGGGAATATTCATTTTTTTTCCTATACTCTTTTCTTACACTTCTCATTTTTACTTTTAATTCCTCTACCGCTTGACTGTAAGGAATTAAAAATGTCTTCCATTTAACCATCATAGTCATAAAGAATCATCCTTTTCAATAAAAATTTATCTAAAGATCAATTGTCATAGATATTATTTAGACTATAATAAAAAATAACAATCATACCCGTTCTAGATAATTGATATAACTTAATATAATACATAATTCAACTAAGCAACATTCATTTATGGAATTTTATCCACAGTAAATTATTATAATATTATATGCTATATTTTTCAATTAGATAAAAAAAATTGTACCAATTAATATTAATTTTAATCTTATATTATTTTATCTTATATTAATTTTTAGAATTTTCTATCTAAGTTCAGCAAATCATTATTAATAAATTTAATTACTTTTTAAAAAATATTACAAATAATATATATAATATAATTATTTACATATATTGTTTATTAAATTTTAGTTTACCTAAAATTTAGAATCAATAAAAAATATTCAAAAAGATTTGATAGTTCTTACTAAAAAAGGTATAAATTCATCTGACTCCAATATTAATAAAAACATGGAAATTAAAAAACCTAAAAAGAAAGGATTTTTCTCAAAGTTTTTCTAATTTAAAATATATTTCTCTACAGTTTTAACAATGCTATACGAGAAATAAACTGTGAAACATTATAACGAGGAGGATTCATATGTCACTTTTTAAGAAAAATAAAACTTCCATCTCCAATACAGTTGAAAACAATATAAACAAATTAGAAGAATATAAAAGCTTTATAAATGAAATTTCTAAAGAAATAGACTCCGCTATAGAAAGAATAACTTCCGATTCTGAAGCTATTTCAAATACAACTTCTACAATTGATTCTTCTTTAACTGAAATGGCCTCATCTTCTCATGAACAAGAAGAAAATTTTGAAAAATCTGTAGGCTTGCTTGAAGAATACACTGAATATACAAGCTCAATAGACTCTAATATTCAGGATGTAAACAAAAAAATAGCTGATTCCAGCAGTCTCACAGAAAGTAGTCTAAATCAAATTAAAAATCTGGATTCATCCCTTAGCGATCTTGAATCTGCCTTTAAAAGTTCTTCATCAATAGTTAATGATATGGTTTCAAAAATAGAATCAGTTAATATTATAACAGATACCATAAGTCAAATTGCAAGTCAAACCAATCTTCTTGCCCTTAATGCTGCTATAGAGGCCGCAAGAGCTGGAGAAGCTGGTAGAGGCTTTGGAGTAGTTGCTGATGAAATAAGAAAATTAGCTGAAAGCACTAAATCTGCAGTAGAGAACAGTACAAAAATACTTGAAGAAATTAAAAACGATATATTGAATACTTCTTCAACTATGTCCACTGCTAATAGTGCTATTAGCTTACAAAACGAAACCATTAAAACCACTAAGGGATCTCTTTCTGGAATAAAAAATTCTATTGATAATACCTTAGGTGAGATAAAAGTAAGCATAAATTCATTAGTAGAAGTAAAAGATAAGGAAAATTCTATAAAGGAAACCTTTGAAAATATATCTTCCCTTAGGGAACATCATTCAAATATATCTAATGAAATTACATCTTATGTTGAAAATCAATCTCAACTTTTGGAAACAATTAATACTACAGTAAATGATCTTAAAAACACAGTTTTAAAAATAAATAATTTTTCCAAATAAAATAATATAGCTTATTTTGTTTCTTGATACATATATAATACAGCCTCAATAAAAATCATGTTAAAATTTTTATTGGGGCAAAATTTACATAATCACAGGAAGTTATTATATACTCTAAATTATTCTTTTTAACTACTGACTTTATTTTTTGAAGTGAACTTCCATGTAAATGGCCATAAATTATTTTTTCTACTTTATATTCTTCTAATAAAGCAGTCATAGCATTATCCTCTTCTTTCTCAGAAAAAGGCGGAAAATGAATCATTACTATTATTTTATTATATCCACTTTTAACAGCGGCATCTAAGGATAATTTTAATCTTATAAGTTCTCTTTTATATATTTTTTCATCATGCTCTGTAAAGCTTTCAAACTTGGGATTATTCCAGCCTCTTGTTCCACAAATAGCATAACCTCCGTATGTGTAAAAGTTATTTTGTATAAATTTCATATCTTCATAAAGTTTATTCAACTTAGTTATAGAAGTCCAAAAGTAGTCATGATTTCCCTTTACAAATATCTTGGTACCTGGTAGCTTATGAATCCATTCCAGATCTTTTATTCCCTCTTCCATGTGCATAGACCATGATATATCACCTGCAACCAGTACTGTATCTTTTTCTGTAATATTAGCTAACCAATTATTTTTTATTTTTTCGTCATGTTTATACCAATTATCGCCAAATACATCCATTGGTTTGTCTCCACTTAAAGCTAAATGAAGGTCTGATATAGCGTATAAAGCCATTAATTTCCCTCCTTGTCTATTAGCAAGTATTCAATTAAAAAATGATTCTACAACATTAATAGGATTGATTATTAACTATCCCTTACTTTGGTGTTTTTTCAGTTTGCTGATTTAAATTATCGTCTATATCCATGACATAGTTTATTACCTCTGCAACTATTTCATATAATTCTGTAGGTATGCTGTCACCTATATCTACATTTAATAATAAATCTGCTAACTCCTTATTATACACTATAGGCACCTTATTTTCATCAGCTTTTTCTACAATCTTATCTGCTAGCGCACCAACTCCTGCTGCTGTAACCAATGGTGCTTCATAGCCTTTATCATATTTCAAAGCCGCTGCTTTTTTCCTTTCATAAGGCATTTATATTCCTCCTAAATTCGATGTATTTACACCCTTCTATCTATATTATTACTACACTCATTATTAAAAAAACTTCGACAACTTGCTATGTCAACTTCACTTTCTTTTGGTTTTACCTTTAAACTTACTGTATACCCCATATCTATCTTATTTAAAAAGTTATCTTTAGCTGCTTTCAAAAGTTTAACCCACTTGTGTTCTGATTTTATATCCACATTTAGGTTCTTATTATTTACAGTTATAAAAGTATCTATTACACCCATATTTACAGTTTTAATTGAAGCTATTAACTTTACATTTTTTGAGTCTATTTTTTTCCCACTTTTTCTATCATCCTTAACAATAAACTTAAAAATATAATCATTATCTTTAAAATTCAAGGGTATATCTACATAATAATATCCTTCAGATATAACATTGAATAATTTTATATCATTTATATTATTTCCTAAAATATTTGATATTTTTTCTAAGCTTTCTCTATTTAAATTCCCTTTACTAATCAGCTCTTTAATAGTGCCCTTCATGAAATTAATTTTAAAATTTATTTCATTGATAACTGTCTTATTTAAATCATTATTTAAACTGACATTTAACTTATTATTTAAGATATTTTCTATTGATTTATTTAAATTATTTTTTTCATCTACAGCGACCATATTATCTATTTCTTTGTTAGCAACTTCATTACCTAAAATTTTATCAGACACCTTCTCTGGAATTTGTTGCTTTAATGCATCTTTTTGCTCCTCAAATATATTAAGTTGATTTATTTTATCATTTATAACTTCTAAGGATTTGTATATAGCTGCATCCTGTTTAAAAATTTTATTAAAGCTTTTTATATTGTCTCCATTAATTTCTATTCCATTTTCAATAAAAGAAGTAAGTTCTTCCAGGCTAAGACCCTTTAATTCTTTAAAAAAGCTTTCCAATAATTTTTTTACTTCCTTGCCTTTATCACTATTCACATCTATATTATTTTTTACTATGTATTGATTTATAAACTCATCTTCTTTATTAGGATTTTCAATTATATTATCTTTAAATTTTAAAAGTGATTTCACATTTGAAATATTCTCTTTAGTAAGTGGTATGTTATGCTCCAATAAAGATTTTAGTATATTGTAATCTTCTTTACTGTATGTATTTGCTATATAGCCTCTTAAAATATCCTGTTGTGAATCAATTAAAGTGCCATTATTTTCTAAATTATGTGGAAGTATTTTAATCTTTATTTTACCCTCTTCATAGCCCTCTACAATAAATTTATTAAAAATATTGGCATCATAATTTATATCCTTGGTAAGCTTGGCACTAAATTTCCAGCCATCATTTAATTTTAGCACAGCCTCACCTTCACCAGTATTTTCATCCAATATTTTAGCAGAAAATACTTCACCGATTTCAAAACTAAGTTTACGAACAGCTTTCCCAGCATTATACTGCACAAGATTATTAACATTTGATATTCCAGCCATTATAGTACCCCCCTCTCTTAAATTAATCTTATAAAATCTACAATTAAACATATGAAAATAAATAGCAAGTCAAAAATACACTAGTATACTAGCTAGTTATTTATTTATCATGACTTAAGCGAACCTGTATAATACTTTATCTAATTAAATATACTCTATCTTATTATAATTATTTTGTAATTTAATAGTTTTATATATTATATATTATCGTTAATTTATTGTATTTTTTCACTTGTTAAATTATATAATTTAGATTGTAATACATATAATACTTTTCAGTAAGTGCTGAAATTTCTGCATGTGGAAAAATACCCCTCAAGATAAAGCTATAAATATTACTAGTGGCATCAATGAATCTTACTCAGTGGGAGTTTGCATTCCCGCTGAGTTTAGATGAATTATCCAGGGACGTGCCGCTGTTATCTCCAGCTTTAGAAGGTGGAGTATTACAGCGGCTAGTCATCGGATAAATGTACAAAATCTACCTTAATATTTAATTGCAATAAAAATACAGCTTCAGATGATATTCACCTGAAGCTGTATTTTTATTTGATAGCACATACCATAAATATCTTTGAATCAGATCCAAAGTCTTTTTGTTTTTTTGTAAGCTATATTCTTCTCTTAATTATATAATATACACTATTCCACTACTATTTTATAAAATTTCTTCTTTCCTCTTTTTAAGAGAACACTGCCATCTTTAAAGTCATCTTCACTTATCAATGCATTTACTTCTGTAATTTTAGTATCATTTACTACAATACCACCCTGTTGTACGAGTCTTCTTCCTTCTGATTTTGAAGGTATTATCTTTGTATAAACCAATGCATCCAGAAGTGGTCCTCCAAGCATCTCTTTAGTTATGGATACTGTAGGAACATTACTCATATCTTTTCCACCTGAGAAAAGTGCTTCTGCTGCTCTTTCAGCTTTTTCAGCTTCCTCTTCTCCATGAACAAGCTTTGTAACTTCAAATGCAAGTATCTTTTTTGCCTCATTTATTGCTGCATCCTTTAATGCTCCAAGTCTTTTTACCTCATCCATAGGAACAAAAGTTAAAAGAGAAAGACATTTTTCTACATCAGAATCAGCTACATTTCTCCAATACTGATAGAAATCATAAGGTGTAGTTTTTTCAGTGTCAAGCCATACAGCACCACTTTCAGTTTTTCCCATTTTCTTACCCTCACTATTAGTAAGTAGTGTAGCTGTCATGGCATAAGCTGGTTTACCTTCTTTTCTTCTAATAAGTTCTACACCTGAAATCATATTTGACCACTGATCATCTCCACCTAGTTCCATTACGCAGTTATACTTTTTATTCAGCTGCAAAAAGTCATAACCCTGCATAAGCATATAGTTAAATTCCAAGAATGTAAGACCTTTTTCTAATCTTTGCTTATAGCATTCTGCTGTAAGCATTCTATTTACAGAAAAATGTACTCCTACTTCTCTTAAAAAGTTTACATAATTTAAATTCATAAGCCAATCAGCATTGTTTGCTAAAATTGCTTTACCATCACTAAAATCAATAAACCTACTTACCTGCGCCTTTATACACTCTACATTATGGTCAATATCTTCCTTTGTAAGCATCTTTCTCATATCTGTCTTACCTGATGGGTCACCGATCATAGCTGTTCCTCCACCCATGAGCACTATTGGTCTGTGCCCTGCCTTTTGCATATGTGACATAAGCATAAGAGCTAAAAAATGACCAATATGTAAGCTGTCAGCTGTTGGATCAATACCTATGTAAAAAGTTATCTTTTCCTTTTCAAGAAGCTCTTTTATCTCTTCTTCATGTGTAAACTGTTTTATAAATCCACGTTCTATTAAAGTATCTACTACACTTGACAATTAAATCACTCCATAAAGCTAAAATTTTCACCTATTTTATTAGTATATATGTAAATTTCATAATTATCAATAATATACTGTATATAAACTTATTTTTGTGATAGAATTTAGGCATATTCAAATATATAATTAGTTAGTATGCTAGCATCTTTAACTTACTATTTTTTTCATATGCCTTAATAATCATTTACTGGAAAGGAAGATTTTATTCATGCAGGGTTGGAGTTTTAAATCTCTTGTACTAAGTAGCGAAATAAATTTAAACATCATAGCTGATCATTTTGGAATAAATAAGAAATTCAAGTGGGGGGATCCTTTAGTCCTCACAGATAACAGATTAAATGGAATTCTTAAAGTTCCAAATAACAAAACTGTATATATTTATCATTATGGTTCATTAGTATTTATTAACATGGAATATCATGAAATTCAAGATGTTATAAAATATTTGAAGGAAATAGATGAAATTCTCAGAAATAATACTCCTAGCGAGTATATAGATGAATATAATCTAGAAGTATCTTCGGATTATGAATATGCACTATATAATGATCTTATGACCTCAAATGAATTCAGGCCCTACTATCTTGATATAATATCTCTGGTACTTTCGAAATCCACATCCCTACATAAAATTGAAATGAATATAGATAAGCTTTTAGATAATATAGAAGATGTAATAGATTATCTTGATAAAGGTAAATTCAATATGTCAGATATTGAAATTTCTAAGACCTCAGCTAAAGTTTTAAGATTTAAATATGATACTCTATCCTATCTTATGCTACTTGATAAACCAAAATCTGCTTGGGATAATGAGGATATAGAAAATTTCTTTTCCGAAATATCTGAGCTCTTTGAAATACAGGATAGGTATAAAAAGATATCTCATAAAACTGAAGTATTAAAAGACATAACTTCTGTATTTTCTTCTCTTTCTCATGAAAAAAGAGGTACTAAACTAGAAATAATGGTTATCGTATTGATACTTCTGGAATTGATTATTGGAATAGCTGAATTAATTTTTAGATTATCCTAATAACCTTGTTCAACTTTATTTTTTTCAGTACTATTGTAAAATATCGAAAATTATATTCACACAAAATAACTCGTGCATAGTGATTAGGATTAGATAGTAACAACTTTATTTCTCCCTGAATTTTTAGCTTCATAAAGCATTGAATCTGCTACACTTAATACTTTTTGCACTGTATTCCCATTTTGTGGATAATAACTTATACCAAAGCTAGCCGATATAGATTTCTTATTTCCATCATACTCCACAATATTTTCACAAATTCTTTTCCTTATCTCCTCTATTCTATTAAAAACCTCTCCATGATTATAAGCTTTACTTATGTATATAACTATCTCTTCTCCACCGTATCGAGCCAAACAATCCATGTCTTCCATACCATCTTTTAATATATTAACTACAGATATAAGTACTTTATCTCCAAATTGATGGCCATAAGAATCATTAAATCTCTTAAAATTATCTATATCCATCATTACAATTGCAAATTCCTTTTTCCGTTTCTGCAATAGTTTTTTTTCTAAAAACTCGAAAAAATACTTTCTATTGTATATTCCCATAAGGGGATCTCTAATAGAACTCTCTTTAACCTGATTATATAGAAAATTATTTTCAAGAGCTATAGCTATTTGGTTTGCAATGGCAGATATAAATGTTATGTGATCATGACTAAAAAAATTAAAAAGCGTATGTTCTACTATTATATATCCCCTAAACTCATCTCTAAGATATACTGGTACACCTATTGCTGAGTGAATATTTGCTTTACTATTACATCCCAAAAATATAGAATCCTTGCAATTGAGCACAAAGGGCTGCTCATTATTAAGACTTTTAAAAAATTCATCATTTTCAAAATCAAGCTTACAGCTCTTAATATTTGTAGCTTTCACTATTAAATGATTTGTAGCTTTATCTATAAGACAAATGGAAGAATATATAACTCCCAATATGCCAATAATCATATCATTAATCATAGTAATAAGATTATCAGCACTTACATTGGAGTTAATATATTTACTTACCTCTACAATGTTAGTAAGTGAGTCTAATTTCTTCTCTAATTGTGTGTTCTTTTCATTCATCATTTGAATAGTACTTTCTGCAAAGTTCTGATAAGTTTCAAATTCCTCTTTAAGCTTTAAAAATTGTGATTGAATATCATCTTTTTTATCCATAATTCTACACTTTCCCTTTTATATCATATATGTTATCACTATAATAATTATATTTCAAAATCAACAAAAAACAAATGATATATTTGTTTTTTGTTGATTAAATTAAATAAATTAATAATGTTGAATTTTCCAATCTATATGTTATAATAATCCATAGAGTAAACTACTCATAATTCAGTAGGTTAATTATCAAGGTGATTTCAACTCCTCTTTTATCATAGGAGAAGGTTAATTATCAAGATACATTATTCCTATGATATTTTCAAGGAGGTTTTTTATAATGGCTGATAAGACTATCGTATGTAAAGACTGTGGAAAGGAATTTGTTTTCACTGAAGGTGAACAAGCATTCTACAAAGAAAAAGGATTTGAAAATGATCCAGTTAGATGTCCTGATTGTAGAAGATCAAGAAAAGCTAACAGAAACAATTTCCACAGAGAGTAATAGCAATAAAAGAGAGGATTTACCTCTCTTTTATTTTATGATTCTTTTAATATTATTTTTTATTAATAATTCACTTATAGGTACTGCTATGAGTATTCCAACTATAACCTGTGCTATATTTCCCGGCACATGAGTTGATTCAATAATAAGTGCTTGGTTTAATGGCACATTAGTGTAGAAATGCTCTATAAATACTCCTGCAAAGTAGTAGGCCCCTATCATCCAGATTCCGGCAATAATAAAGCCAAAGATATTGTTAATTACATTTTCACCTTTATAACTACTCCTATAGGCAATAACTGCTGCAATATAACCCATTACTCCTTTTATAACAAAAGTATATGGTGCCCATATAGAATAGGGTGATAATAAATCGAACAAACTCATTCCTATAGCCGCAGCTAAAGCTGCCTTTTTCTTCCTAAGTAGTACTGCTGCAAGAAATACCATACTATCTCCTAGGTGCACTACTCCTTTATATCCAAGACCTACTGGTACATTAATCATTGCTGTGGCAACATATACTATTGCTGCCATTAAAGCTATCTGTACCAAGTCAATAGTACTTACCCTTCTTCTAGCTTGTTTTAATTCCATTTTTACCCCTCCAACTATTTGTTTTAATTAGACATCTTTGTCTTGCTATTTATTTTCAGATGTCTCACAAGTAATAAGTCAATAACTTCTTAACAAATTTAGCATTCTAAAATACAATTTAATAATTTATTAGGTATTCGAAAATAAATAATAATTCAAAAATGCAAAATACTATCATACTAACAGTTACCTATTAAAAATACTTTAATTGTTTTAGTAATTATTATAAATTCCTGTGAAAATCATAATCTTAAAATGCCATCTTGAATAAAGTACATTAGACTTATTAAATCTTTTAAAAGATTTAATAACAATTATAAATAAAATATATATTATTGCAAATGTATCCCTACATTTAAATACAAGTAAATATTTTTTTGAATATTAATTATTATCTTGGATAAAATATAAATAATGTTACTTAATATAAATTTCAAAAAATTAATCAAATATATAGATAAACAACTTCAATAATGAATTTTGCCTTAACAAAACAAAAAGCATTGAAAATACTATATTTTATCAATATGTAAATTAAGTTTTCATATTGTTTATCTATAATTTGCACGGAGGATACACATGAAATTTTTACGTTGGATAAGCAGTCTTTTTCTACTACTTTTTATAGTAGGCATAATATTTAAGGCTGGAAGTAATTTAATAAATATAGTGCTGATTTTGTCTGCATTTTTACTAGTTTTAGATATGTTTTTTCAAAGGAGAAAATCTATATAAGGCATGTGAAAATAAATAGTAAGTCAAAGATGCGACGAATATTTTGAATCATACAAGGAAACAGGTTCTGATGATAGTGGGCTATCTGAGGGTTCTGTTGACGCAGTAGGATTCAAAATAGGCTAGCATACTGACTAGTTATTTATTTGAATATGCCTAAATAGAAAATAGAACCCTACCCTAAAATAATGGAAGTAGAGTTCTATCAATATTCTTTATGGCTTTAACTAAATATGTGCTATACTCATTTAATTCACGTCTGTTGCTATGATTTCTGTAGTATTTCAGCTTTTCTAAATCATCAAGTATTATACCCAAACAATTTCCACTATGAGCTCCTAATATCCCAATACCACCAATATCCTTCATTATATATAAAACTTTATCTAAAAAATCATATTTAAGTCTATGTTGATTTCTAATTATGCTCTCTGTAGAACAAAAAGCTAATTTTTCCAAATTTCTTTCTCTAACTCCTTCAATTAAGATTGGAATTAAATCTGATATATCACCATGAGCTGGTAGAGTTTTTTTGTTAAATTCAATTGTATTAATTTTATTTCTACCCTCAAAAATCACTACATAAAACTCCATATAGTTTCCTATAGTTTTCTTAAAAGTTCCTCTTTTATAATCAAATAAAGTCATTTTTTCGAATATAATACTATCTGTAGGTTCTATTCTTAAACATTCTTTTACAAGCTCTCTCTCACTAAATTTTCTATTAAAGAGTTTAAGCAATGCATTATAAAGAGCACATAAATCTGCCGTACTGCTGGCAAAACCCTTTCCTATAGGAATATGTGAATTTACATTTATCTTTAATATTTTACCAAATTCTTCATATCCCCATGCTTTCAATATATTAATCATAAATTTATTTGTCTTATAATTACCATGCTGCCTATATGCGCAGCTATCTTCGAATACCCTTACTTTAGTGTAAAGATTAATAGGACAAGATGCTAACACATCTAAACCTCTCATATTACCTTGTACTATTTCTCCTACACTTCCCGGATAGTATGCAGTAGCTTCCATTGGTTATCTCCTATACAATACAAAACTATGACTTATACGTTATTAAAGTTATATAATATTTAATATAATAAAAATTCCATCTAAGTTTAATAATCAATTTAATTCTTCATTAAATAACCTATTATACTCACATTATTAAAATCTTTTATTATTTCATCAATCTTCTTCAGATCTACAGCAGCAATAACACAGGTAGAAGGTCCTCCTGACTTATGTGTATCAACTAAGAGTTCTGTTTTAAATTTCAACTTAAATCCGTTATTCCTTGCAAGCATTTCCGTCTCATAAGCAATGCCTTTAGAGCCAACAGGTACTATCTCGTAGACATCTTTTGATTGTTGAAGCTTACAAATGGTATCATAATCAATAATTTCATCATCTTTAACAAAGCTAATTTCATGTCCTACCTTTGGAAGACCTATACTCACTATAATAGCTTCTTCCTTAACGGAATTAACTTTAAGCTTATCTTTACTGACCATGCCTATAGCTGTTATTCCAATTCCCGTGGAAATAGTTTTAAAATTCTCCTCAGTACTTCCTGTAAGGGTCATGTCATTTATTCCCGCCAGCATTAATTCTTCCTTTATTCCCTTTATAACCGCCATACCGGTATCATTCATTTCATTACAAACTGCATTGGTAATAGTAATAATTTCAGCTCCAGAACATATAACCTCCATAATGGCTACTCTTACAGTAAACCTAGCTGCATAAATAGTAGGAACCTTAAAGGTATCTCCTTCTTTCATTCCTATGCCGCCGCAGCTGTCACAAGCTATAACTATAATACGATTTTCATCTATAGAAATTAAACTTAAATCTCTAATCTTTTTTACTTCCATGCTTTTATATTCTCCGGTAAAAATTTATATACTAAATAAGCTATTAGTATATTTAAAAACGCTGCTAGACATAGAATTGGAATCATTGCCATCATTGCCCATCCCATAATGGGTACTAATATAAGTACAGATATAGGTCCATTTATTATTATTCCTATAATAGCAGCTATAATTATGCCCAGATATCTATTTATCTTAGAAAGTTTATTATATATTATTCCGAAAAAAAACATAGTAAGAGCCATATCCACCATAATTAACATATGTACAGGCAATGTATATGGAAAACCACTAGTTGCAGCAGTTAAAAAATGTCCTAGGGCTCCTATAATAGCACCATAAACCGGTCCTAGAATTAAACATCCTAAGAAACCTGCCATGGAGTCAAAAGCTATGGTTCCCATTATTTTTATGTTGGCACCTAAAAAGCTTACAGCAATGAACAATGCCATTATAACTAGTTTTCTTGTTTTCATGTCTAATACCTTCTTTCACTTATATTTAGTATACAATGTACTAAATCTGTTGTCATGACTATTTTTACATGAATTACATACAATCAATGTAAATATAATTTTAAAATTGCTTAATAACATATTGCTATCTATAATATGTTTAGAAATGAGAGCTTCCTTAGTTGAAATTCACTTATTAAATTGCTCCCTTACCCTCTTGGATAATACATTATTATTAAAACACCTATAAGTGCAATAAAGCCTCCAATTAAGTCAAATCTATCTGGGATAACCTTGTCTATCTTCCATCCCCATAAAATTGAAAGAACAATAAATATTCCTCCATAGGCTGCATATACCCGTCCAAAACTAGAACTTGGCGGTTGTAATGTTGGTACTACTCCATAAATGATTAAACTTATAGCTCCTGCTAAACCGTACCATATGCTTTTACCATCTCTTAGCCATAACCATATAAGATATCCTCCACCTATTTCAAATACTCCAGCTAACACAAAATAAAATATTGATTTAAGTATTCCCATCAGTAGCACCTACTTTCTCACATTAGTGATAATTTATTCACTACAAAATCAACTACCTCATCTTCACTGCTAAAACTATTTTCAGTATTAATTGTGTGTCTTTCAATTACCAGTGCCTTTATTCCCATATCTAAAGCGGCTCTCAGCTTTTCCTCAGTTCCACCCTGAACACCGCTGTCCTTAAGGATCACTGCTTTTGAATCGTACTCCTTTATAAAACTGCAGTTAAGTTCATAACCTATGAGACCTTTAATAGCTATTATATTTTCGGTCTTTACACCTAAGCCAAAACACTTATCCATAACCTTAACAGAGGGAAGAACCCTATGTATTATTCTGTTGTTTAGTTTCATATTGATAAACTTTTCAATATTATTGCTGCCAGTAGTATTTAAAATTGTTCCATTAATATGTAAAAGTTCTTCTTTAAGCTCATCATAATCTTTAACTTGAATTATATTGTTATTTCCCTTAAATTTATCTAAGATAGATTTTCTTTCATACCTGACATAAATTATCCCAAGTCTTTTACATGCCACCATAGCATTTTGTGTAATAACTAAGGCATAGGGATGGGATGCATCTACCAAAATTTCTATCCTGTTTTCCCTTAATTGCTCTATAAGTTCTTCTAAAACAAGAGGCTTCGTATTCAACTTTTTAAATTTAAAATTTTCCAGTAGTTGTCCACCATACTCAGTAGCTGTGGTAATAAATATATTATCAGTATACCGGTTAAGCTTTGAAAGTATATTTTTACCCTCTGAAGTTCCAAGTATAAGGCCTATCATAGCTTATATCCTCTAGGAGTTATGAATATTCCATTTCTTACAAAGCTTTGGCTGTTTCCAATAATAACAACAGAAAGCATATCTGCATCACTATCATCAAAAGAATCCAAAGTAAATAATTGCTGTTTTTGCCCTTCCCTTAGAGCATTTTTAACTATTGCCACAGGCGTATGTCCCTTCCTGTATCTCTTTATTATTTCTATACTTTCCTTAAGGTAATATGGTCTTCCTTTGCTTTTAGGATTGTACAGTGTAATTACAAAATCACCTTGTGCTGCCATTTCGACTCTTTTCTTTATAAGTTCATAGGGTGTCATAAGGTCACTAAGACTTATATTACAGCTATCATGCATAATAGGTGCTCCTAAAACGGAAGCTGCTGCACTAGAGGCTGTAACTCCTGGTACTACTTCTACCTGTTCATCTTTTCTCATTTCTAAAACAAGCCCCGCCATTCCATAGATTCCTGCATCTCCAGTACTAATTATGGATACTACCTTATCCTTTGAGAGTCTCAGAGCCGCTCTACACCTTTCCTCTTCCTTCATCATTCCTGTAGAAAATATTTCTTTACCTTTAATTAATGATTTTATCAATTCAATATATTTAGTGTAACCTACTATAATTTCACTTTCCTCTATCACCTGTCTAGCCTTTACTGTCATATGTTCAAGACCACCTGGACCTATACCTACCACGTACAATTTTCCCACGAGGATTTCTCCTTTCCATTATTAAATCTTAGTATACTAATGACTTCTTAAATTCATTCATATCAATTATGTTAATACATATTGCAATAAATTATATTCATTATAAAGTAACTATTCTATTTAATTCTCATCTGTTAATTATTTTAATTGCAGCCTATATAAATTAATATCTTAATTTTAAGCTTTTCCAACACATAAAGTCATTCCAGAAATACTTAACTTTTCTGTTAAAAGTATGCCACCACATAGTTCTACGCATGGCTCACAAACTGCTCTTATACCTATACTCTTCTCCACAAAATCACTGCCTTTATATTTGTGCTGAACTTTCCTTATGGCCTCTCTAGTAAAAATTTTCAATTCTCCCTTTAAAGCCTTATTTAATTCCAGAATAGCCTTTTCATCCTTTTTTATCTCTACAGTAGCTACATATTTTACTGCTCTTTTATCTATATTAAGTTCTTCTAATTTTTCACAAACCTGCTCTATCATCTTTTCTGCTGGGTAATTCTTTTTACAACCTATTCCAAGCACAACATCTCTTCTTATAAGTTTTAATTTTTTTTGATTATTGTACTCGGCTTTGTTAAAGCCTTGTATCTTAGCCTTATCAGTTACATATACAATTCCATTAATCTGTTCTTTTTCTTTTTTCAGACTAACTTCCTTTGTATGTAATCTACAATTACTATGATCATCTGAATTCATTAATCTATAACTTTCAAGTTTATCTTCTAGATTAATATACCCCTCCGGCAAATCAATTTCATTTTTATCATCTACAAATGCCACCTTTTTCCCATCTACCAATAGAGCTGATATTTCCTTTGCATCCTTTAGGCTATCTATTATCAAATTATTTTCCAATGCAATAATATCTGGTGCCTTTACTTTTAAAATATCCGTAGCTGTAGTTATAACTGGTAATGCTCCTACTATCTCTGCAAGCTTTATAGAGAGAGCATTAGCTCCACCTAAATGCCCACTTAAAAGACTTATTACATATTTTCCAAGCACATCTATAACTATTATTGCTGGATCTATGTCTTTAGATTTTATGTAGGGAGCTATAGACCTCACTGCAATACCCGTAGAGGATAGAAATATCACTGCTTCATATTCTTTCATAAGTTCTTTAGTTATATTATTTATATTAAACTCTTTTATTTTAGTTTTAGAATATAAGTCTATATCAATACTTTTGCCAATTCTTTCAGCTATAATATCACCTTTATTATTCAGACTTATTACTGCTATTTTCATTTATACCCTCTCTAAACATATGTGTAAAGCTCTTATCATAAAGCTTACTCTTTTCATATTCACAATCTATGAAATCTCCGACCAATATCTGTGCACATTTAGTTATATTTGCTTCTTTTACCTTTTCAGAAATATCATCTAAAGTACCAATAATAGTCCTCTCATCTTTCCAGGTAGCTCTTTCTACTATTGCCACTGGTACATTTCTACCATAACCCTTTTTCAATTTTCCCACTACTTTATCAATCATACTAACTGATAGAAAAATTGCCATAGAGGCTCCTATAGCTGCTAATCTTTCAAGATCTTCTCCCTTTGGTACTGGCGTTCTGCCTTCTATTCTTGTGAGAATTACAGTTTGACTCACCTTTGGAAGGGTAAATTCTCTCTTTATTGCCGCCGCTGCAGCTGTAAAAGAGCTTACTCCAGGGATAACTTCATAGCTTATGTTCAGGCTATCCAATATGTCCATCTGCTCCTTTATAGCACCGTATATAGCTGGATCTCCAGTATGTAATCTCACTATAATTTTGTTTTCAGTACTGCCTTTTTTAATAACTTCAATTACCTCTTCAAGATTCATAGAGGCAGAATTGTAAATTTCCACATCTTTTTTACAGAAACTCATATGTTCTTTGCTTACTAGTGAACCTGCATAAATCACTATGTCAGCCTTAGCTAAAATATCTCTTCCCTTTACCGTTATAAGATCCACATCTCCCGGTCCTGCTCCTATAAAATAAACCATGCACTCACTCCCTTTTCTATTTCCTATTTGCTATAATAAGTGACATATATTCTCTGTTTTTTAATATATCATCTCTATCTCTTAAAACTTCCTGTCCTTCTCTGCCAGCTTTTTTTATGTATACATAGGTAAAACCTTTTTCTTCCAAGATATTAAGTATTTCTTCCTCCATTTTATATACTTTCATTATAACCACATATTTTTCATCTTTAATAGTATTTACTTTCTCTCCTGGAACTATAAGAAGTGGTTCATTGCCAATTACTAAAGGTTCCTTCGCAAGACTGGCACAGGCGCAGAAGGAGGTTATTCCAGGCACCGTTTCTGTTTCATATCCCTTTTCTTCTATGTATTTTAAAAGATATATATAAGTACTGTATACAAAAGGATCTCCTATCGTTAAAAAGGACACATTTTTGCCTGCTTTAAGCATTTCCTCTATGACCTCAAAGGCTTCATATATTTTCTGTTCCTGCTCCTTTCCTCCCATAGGGAAATGTTTCACTATTATCTCTGTATCCTTACTTATGTAATCTTCTGCTATTTCTAGTGCTATGCTTCTCCCACCAGCCATACCACTGGGAACTACCACTACTTCAGAATTTTTTATTGTTTTAACTGCTTTAAGTGTAAGCAGTTCCTTATCTCCAGGTCCAACCCCTATGCCATATAATTTAGCCATTTTTTCCCTCCTGTATTTGAATCTTATATGATTCACCTTAAACACATATTCTTTCTAATGTTTCTTTACCGCTGTTACTATAAAAATAGGATTGATTGCCACCAGCATACCGCTCTTTCCCTTGCCTTTGCTCACTGCTACCTGAATTAAATCTATATCATATTCCAGATTCCTAAGTGTGTGCATTGCTCTATATACATTATCAATGGTAATAAAATTTAACACCATATTCTTTCCCTGCTTTAACTTTCCTCCATAGCTAGTTATTATATCCTCTATATTTCCACCACTGCCGCCGATAAATATAGCATCAAATTCTCCTTGTATACTATTTACTGCCTTAAGAGCTTCTCCTTCTATAATACTAATATTATGAGCACTAAATTTCTCTTTATTTTTCTCTATTAAATCTATTGCTTCTTTGTCTCTTTCAACAGCTGTAATCTGACCCTCATAACATATTTTGCTCATCTGTACAGATACAGAACCAGTTCCAGCACCTACATCCATCACCTTAAAATCTTTTTCTAAATTAAGCTTAGAAATACTGAGTATTCGTATTTCTTCCTTTGTCATAGGAGTTTTACCCCTTATAAATTCTTCATCCCTTATGTATCTCATTTTCTATCACCACCACCGCTAAATCATCAATGAATCTTACTTGTTGGGAATTTGTACTCCCAACAAGTTTAGATGAATTATCCAGGGACGTGTCGCTGTTATCTCCACCTTTAGAAGGTGGAATATTACAGCGACTAGTCATCGGATAAAATTCTCTATGTATAAATTCCTCTGGCTTTCCAATTAAAATTCTTTCATCATCATAGGACAAGTTTTCTCCTATATATACTTTAACTGAAAGCTTTTCCTTAAATAATCTTTTACAAATTTCTTCTGGAGAATTTACCTTATCTGTAAGCCATATAGATACTTTATAGTCTTTAATTTTCTCTATAAAATTTTCTTCTCTTCCATGAAGACTTCCAAGATAGGCTTCCTGCCAGGATTTATTGAGTTTTGCCATAAGATATTGAAAAGAACTTATACCTGGTATTGTAATTAATTCACCTTTGTAATTCCTATTTATGTAATCTGAAATTCCATAGAAACAAGGGTCTCCAGAAGCTACAATGGAAATACTCTTATCCGCATTATTATTTATTATATCCAGTATTTCCTTTAAAGTCTTCACTAATATTCTATTTTTATCTTTAATAAAAGCTATACTCTCTATTGCTCTTTTAAAACCTATAATAATATCTGACCTATCTAAAATTTCTATAGCTTTAACCAACATGTATTTTCTGCTGCCTGGACCAAGACCTACTATATAAAGCATAATTTTATCCTCACAATTATAAAGAGTTTTCATATATTTTAATTATAGAATAACCTTAATAATATTTCGCACTAATATTTTTTCTTCATATCAATTGTCCTTTCATTAATTATATAATATCATTTTGTATAAAAAAGAACTTGCTGCAATTTACTTGTGTATTGTTTTGGAATAGTATAACCTGTTGAAGTTTTATTTACATACATATACATAGAAGAAGTATTATATTCTTTAGTCAACCATAAATAAATAGTTTCTCTTCTATTTGTAGTGTAATATAATTCAACAATGTAATTAGCTGGAAGTACATCAAGCGTACCGTTTATCTTTTTACCATGTTTTATGGATTCCACCACTATATCTATACTTTTAGGATTAGTTAAAGAAGTTAAATAAGTTTTTTGAGATTGATTATATTTGGATATTTCATATACATTTATTTTGACAACTTTATTATAATAGTATTTATAAATTACAATAAATCCAATTAAAAACACTGCTATTGAAAATAAAATAATTATTTTCTTCATATAATTAACCTCCAATTCTAAAAAGTTTTTTTAGTGCGATAACCCATTTGTGAGTATTTTAACTACCTATTTAACCAGCGAAGCCCCGGTTAAATCTTTTACCTTGCCGCGTGTCGGCAATCTTTCACTTTTTCGCCGCGTCAGCTAGGTAAAAAGCTTTCACTTGTTAACGAGCTAATATTCCCATTTATTAGTTTAATCAATTTGGTGTTTATTTCGCCCTTTCTCACAATTATGTATTAATATTATCTCTACTATCAAAAAGTACTCCTCTTTCCATGGAGAACATAACTACATCTACCTCTACTTGATTATAGGAAAACTGCTGAATTTTCTGCTTTATCTTATTTCCTATTCTATGATAAATCTGTTCATAATTATCCCCTAAAAGATTAACTGCCCCTTCAGTAGTTTTTTCATTATACACCTTTTGTACAATTTCTGTATTTTCTCCCATAAGTGCCAGTTCAAGAGCTATTACCTCAAGCCTTACATCACATACTCTACTATGAGTATTGAAGCAGCCTGCTGCTACTTTACACAACTTTCCTATGTGACCTATAACCGTAATCTTTTTTATCTTCTTTTCCACACAACTATTTAGTGCAAAGCCTACATAGTTGGACATGGATACTATTCTTTTAGGATCAACTCCAAGTTCTTTAGCTTTATCTTCTCCCATATTTCCAAAAACCAAAACTAATTCTTTATAACCCAATACAGCTTTTTGATTTATCTCCAGCTTTATGGATTCCTTTAGTGCTTCTTCAGACATAGGCACTACTATTCCCGTTGTACCCAGTATGGAAATACCGCCTTCTATATTAAGTCTTGGATTAAATGTCTTTTTAGCTATTTCTTCTCCTTTTGGCACAAATATAGTTATTTCTATACCTTTATCCTTAGGTAAGACCTCTCTTACCTCTTTTTCTGTCATATTTCTTGGTACTGGATTTATGGCTGGTTCACCTTTTTTAACATATAAACCTTCACCATTAACTACACCTACACCTTTTCCACCTTTTAAAGTATATCCACTGTCCTTCTTCTCCGCTCTAGCCCATATTTCCAGTCCATGGGTTACATCTGGATCATCTCCACCATCTTTTATAATACAACACTCCACATAATTTTCACCTTTAACTATTTTCGTAACTTCCAATGAAAGCTCTATTCCTTTAGGTGTGTCTATTCTAATTTCCTTCACTTCATTGCCATGGTAAAGCATGATAGCCGCTGCTTTAGCTGCTGCTGCTGCGCAGGAACCTGTAGTATATCCACATCTAAGCTTTTTCCCATCACAATTTATATATAAATCAAGCATATTTCTACTCTCTCTCTATAATCATATACATAAGTGCATTTACAATAGCCGCTGCCACTGTACTTCCACCTTTTCTACCTCTTACAGTTATTAGTGGTAAATCCAATTTTTCTATTTCCTTCTTGGACTCAGCTGCCCCTACAAAACCTATTGGTGCACCTACAATAAATTTTGCATCAGCTTTTCCTTCAATTATAAGTTCCTTAAGTCTATACAAAGCCGTTGGTGCATTTCCAAACACAAAAAATTGCACACCTTCCTCTACTGCCTTCTCCACAGCTGCCATAGAACGGGTTATCTTTCTCTCCTTAGCCTCTTTAGCTATATCCTCTCTTGACACAAAGCACTCCACTTTGCAATTTAGCTCCTTAAGTGCCTTCTTGTTTATCCCTGTTAAAGCCATATTTGTATCCGTGTAAATAGTAGTACCATTCTTTAATACTTCCAGAGCCCTGTCAATAGAACCCTCTCGTATATAAAGCAAATCCTTGTACTCAAAATCTGCTGTGGTATGTATTACTCTCTTTACTATGCTAATCTCTCTCTCAGAAAAATCATGCTCCCCCATTTCTTCCCCTATTATTTCAAAGCTTTTCTTCTCTATATCCATAGGCATTTTTATATAATCCATAATTTATTTTTAGTGAGTAAAAATATGTAAATAATAGAACTCACTAAGTGTCACTTCCTTTCTATCCCTCATCTAATTTATCTTACAATACTTTTAATTAAAGCTTTATTATAAAGCCTGTCTTTATACCCCTAGCAAATCCAGCTTTTTCATAAAACCTCAAAGTTTCTTCTTTTTTTGAACCTGTTAACAACATAACTTTATAACACTTCTTTTCTTTTGCAATTTCTACTGCTTTATTCAATACTTTGGTTGCATACCCTTTTTTCCTATAAGCTGAATCTGTAATAACATTCTCTATAAGTCCATAAGGTCGTAAGTTTCTAGTAAGATTTTCTATAATTGATATATTGCAGGAAGATACTAATTTACCATCCACTTCAACAACAATATAATATAAATTGGCATTATTATATATTGAATTCCATATTTCATGTAAATTTTCGTTATTTGACACATCAGGGTCTTCAGGCTGTAACTGTTTGTATAAATCAAGTAATTCATTTAGTTCATCATATTTTATGAACCTTGCAATTTCAGACATTTAATTACCCTCCATCTTTTTATATGCTATCCCATCAAGCCATTCCCAATTAAATACTTAAACATTGCCAAGTTTCCAAAAAAATGCACATGAGCATAGCTTCCTAATGTATTACCTTTAACATAGCCACAGTTCCACTGCTTTTTGGAATTATCATAACTATCTTTTGTAATCTCATATATATTGCTTTCTTCTAATATAACCTGCGACTTATGAAACTCATGACAATTAAAACGTAAACCTACAGGTAATACTGAATTCTCATTGACTACCTTTACTTTTGCATACCCAAAGTTCTGAAGCCTATTAGTCATATTAGACTCACCTTTAAAAAAACCTACAGTTTCTTTTCCATTTATTGCTCCCGTGAGATACATCAAACCTCCGCACTCAGCATAACATCTTGTTCCAGAATTTAATGCATTTCTTATACTATTTAGCATAGTTTTATTTTCGCTAAGTCTTTCTATAAATACCTCTGGATATCCTCCTCCTAGGTAGATGAAGTCCACTTCCTTAGGTAGTTCTTTGTCTTCTAGTGGACTAAAAAACTGTACCTGCCCTGCTTCCTGCAAAAGCTCTATATTTTCCTTATAATAAAAGCTAGAAGCCTTGTCATAGGCCACTGCTGATTTTATTTTCATATTCTTTACATGAAAATTATCACTGTATTTTTCAGCAGGAACAAAGTACTTTAACAGCAAATCAACATCCACATTATTTTCTATAAGCTCTGCACAGATCTCAATCTTTTTATTTAGGTCCTCAATTTCAGCACTTTGTACAAGTCCTAAATGCCTGCTCTTAAGTGAAAGTCTCTCATCCTTTGGTACATATCCAAAGACTTTAACTTTACAGTATTTCTCAACTGCTGCCTTTAAAAGTTTATAGTAACTTTCCTTTATATTATTAAATATTATTCCTGCTATATTGATACTTTCAAAATTCATCAATCCCTGTATTTCTGCACATAAAGTAGAAGCTTTAGCTTTTGGTGATAAGACTAAAATTACAGGTAAATTAAGTACCTTTGATACATGGGCTGTAGAATACTGAGTACTTATTCCCTTTCCATCATAAAGGCCCATAACCCCTTCCACTACAGCATAATCACCTTTACCTCTAGAAAAGCTAGCTTTAACCCCCTCTTCTCCCATAAGATACAAATCTAGATTTCTAGCTGGAACTTTTGTAATGTATTCATGAAAATCTGGATCTATATAATCAGGACCCACCTTATAGCTTTGTACCTCAAATCCTCTGTCTTTAAGAACCTTTAATAGTCCCATAGTTATTGTGGTTTTCCCCCCTGAACTTCCATTAGAGGATATAACAATACTTTTCATATGCTTAATACTCTATCCCTTCTCTAGCGGGAACTCCTTTACCAAAATAATGCTTTATTTCTTTCATTTCTGTAACCAAATCTGCCCTATCTATTATTTCCTCTGGTACATTTCTTCCCGTTAGTATAAGCTCCATATTATGAGGCTTAGCTTCTATAAGCTGTAAAAGCTGCTCCTTTGACACAAGTTCATTTGACAGTGCTCCCATAATTTCATCCATAATCAAAATATCACATTTATTGTTTTTTAAGGTGTCCAAGCAAAATCTATAAGCTTCCTGTACTTCAAGCTTTAATTCCGCTTTTTCACTGTCATTTAAAGTCCAAAAGAAACCTCTCTTTTTTTCAAATCTAAAAACCTTAAAATTAGGTTCTAACTTTTTTATACTTTCAAGCTCTCCAGTGGAACCAGATTTTAAAAATTGAACCATGAATACACTATAACCATCTCCTGCTGCCCTAACTCCCAGTCCCACAGCAGCAGTAGTTTTACCTTTTCCGTTTCCTGTATAAATCTGTACATAACCTTTAGATAGCTTTCCCATAAAACTCCTCTTTTCTTATGTTTACCAGCTCAATATTAATTATAGTTTTCTAATAAATCCTTTTTACAATGAATAATTTTTAATTCATACCTAAGATATGCATAATAAATTAACTAACTGCTAATTGCTATCAATTAAAGTCTATTGATATTTACAACTAGTTTGGTATTTTAGAAAATAATAAAATATTTAAAAGCTACTATCTTTTAAAATCTTAATTAATTTTTCATTGGATTCTCTATCCTTTATGGCAAATCTTACATAACTCTTATCAAGTCCTCTAAAATTACTGGTTTTTCTGATAATTATCCCATTCTCAAGGCAATATTCATATAGTTTCTCTTCATTTACATTCCTCAGCTTACAAAGTACAAAATTTGAAAAGCTTTTAAAGATTTGCTCTATAAATGGAATCTCATTAAGCTGCTTAACAAAAAATTCTCTCTCTTCTTCTATCCACTGAAGAGATTTTTTGATATATTCTTTATCTTTCAAGGAGTATTTAACTGCTAATTCGGCAAAACAGTTTATATTCCATGGATTTTGCTTTTTTCTTATATTATTTAACAAAACTTTATTACTGCTTATACCGTATCCAAACCTTACTCCTGGCATAGCAAAAAACTTAGTTATAGCTCTTATAATAAAAATACATTTATTATCTTCTATTTTATCTAGGAAACTGTTTTTTATTCTGCCTGTAAACTCTATAAAGGCTTCATCCATAATTATTGTTTTATTCTTAGCTTCACAAATCTCTATAATAGTCTCCACTTTAACTTTGTCTATAATATTCCCATTAGGATTATTGGGATTTCCTACTATAACTGCTTCAACATCATTTAGTTTATTCTCAATATCCTCATAGTCAAAATCCATGTTATCTAGTAATTTCGAATATTCTATGTGGCAGCCCCACTTTTTTGCGTTTATTTCATATTCTACAAAAGAAGGCACTACTATTAATATACTTTTAAAATTGCTTATAACTAAATCTATAATTTCTGCTGCACCATTTCCCAGCACAAAATTTTCTTCTGCAGTACCAGTATAATCTGAAAGGTTTTTAATAACTTCCCTATACTTAATATCTGGATATCTGGTTACAGAATCTAAAGCCTCTGCTATATTGTTTTTAAAGCCTTCCGGTACTCCAAGTGGATTTATGTTGGAGCTGAAATCTAGAAGCTCTTGTCCTTTAAAAATACCATCGGTATATATGTCTCCGCCGTGAATCATATATAAGCCACCCCATTTTCACATAAGTTTATTTACGTATATTTATCCTTTTGTTCATTATAATTTGTCACTAATCACTATTGATTATAACAAGAAGTTATACTACCCCGGATTCAAGTATGGAAAAAGTCCTCCTATCACAATCAATTTCTGCCATTGCACCATATGGCAAACATATCATTGGCTCATTATGCCCAAAAGACATATTATAGACAATAGGAAGATGATAAAGTCCTAATTCTAACAGGATCTTCAAGATTGAATTCTTGTATTCATTATAATATTTTTCTTGATATGGTTTTCCAAAAATTATTGCTTTTGCTTTTTGCAATATACCTTGACTACCATAATTTCTAAGCCAATATTCTATATAAATTGATCCTGGCATATCCTCTGATGTTTCAAAGAATAGAATAGCATCTTCAAATATATCATTTGATGGCCATAACGAAGTACCTTTTATCATCTCCATTACTTCAATACATCCACCAATTAAATGGCCTTGAGTCACACCCTTGCCTTGCAAAAACTCATACCCTTGATTTTTCACCATAGTTTTTGCAACATTGGCGTTACTTTCACTCCATTCTATTCTTTCTCCAGTCCATTCTGTAGTTACTGGTATTAACCCAATTGGAGAAGTATCAAATAGAACTTTTTCTAACCAGCTAGAAGTATAGTCAAACACTTTAATATTTTCTGCCAATTCCGCAAGAATAGATGCACCATAGAAACTTGACAAATTAGCTTTAAGACACATAAAGTGTGTTATAGTTGCATCAGAGTAACCTATAAATATTTTAGGATTACTTTTTATGATATTAAAATCAATATATGACAACATTCGTACACTTTCATTACCACCTATACAAGAGAAAATCGCTTTTATAGATGTGTCAGAAAAGGCTGCCATTAAATCTTCTGCACGTTTTTCTGGATGATGGTATAGATAGTCAGATCCTTTTAAAGTGTTTGGCATTTCTACAACTTCTAAACCAAACCACTCTTGCAATCTCTTTTTTCCTAAGTTATATCTCCAGAGTAAATCTGTATCACCAGCACCGCCCCACGACAGGCTTACGGTGGCTACCTTATCGCCTCGGTTTAATCCTTGAGCTTTTACTAATTTCAGCATTTATTTCACCTCACATGATAAAATAATCTTGCACAATATAAAGATGTGTCTATCTGCCTTTTTAACTCTCTCACTGACCAATTAGAATTAATACTTTCTTTTTCGTAGAAGCTTCTTTTGCTACATTTTTTCTTGCTGTAGATACTATTTTTTTAATATCTGTAATTATATTTTCAATATTATTTTGTGCCATTTTACCACCTCTTAGGCTTAACCTTCTGATGTTATATTATCATAGTTAGTATTCCAATAAAAACCATAAAATAGCCCTAATTGAAATTTATTACTTGTACTCAACAGGATGTCTTAAAACAGTTTTTAATTTTTCGGGACTTGTTTTTCGCGGATCAGATAAATAGATTTCATGATGTCTTCTTTTTGTTCCATCTGGTTGAATCGTTGAAATAGCATTTCTCAAATTATTACTTTCAAATAAACTACAATAACATAAATAATTAGCAACAAAATCTCCGAACCATACATCAACTTAATAACTTCTTTAATATGCTTTTTATCTAAATTCTGCTTTTTATCCCCTAATGTAGGCTTGTAAACAAGCTCTCCAAAATAGCTGTTAGTACCACCCAGCTGTATTTTCATTGCACCAGCAGCTGCTGCCTCAGGGTAGGCACAGTTTGGACTTTTGTGATTTTTTCTATCCCTAATCATTATTTTGAGACTCTCTAAAATATTTCCCTTCACCAAAGGAGAAACTAATGCTATAAGTATACCTGTAATTCTGGCAGGTATTAAATTAAACAGATCATCTGTCTTTGCCGGAAAAAAACCTATGTAATAATATTTTTTATTCTTATACCCCAGCATGGAATCCATGGTATTTATGCCTTTATACAGCATAGCTAAAGGTGCTCCACCAATCATGGCAAAAATGATAGGTGCTATAACTCCATCAGAAGTGTTTTCTGCTACAGTTTCAACATCCGCCCTTATTATTTTCTCTTCTGAAAGTTCTTTTGTATCTCTTCCTACAATATAGGAAAGCTTTATTCTGGCATCCTTTATGTCCTTATTTTGAAGAGAAGTGTGTACCTTCATTGCTGCTATATTTAAGCTCTTTGCTGCTAGTGTAGTCCAAATTATCAGTACATTCAATATGTGATGTAATATTATAAATGATTTAACAATTTCTAATACACAAAATGGAATGATAAAGCTAATAGATCCAACAACTATTACAATTAAAGCACCGAATAATCTTAACTGATTATTATTTCTAGAGAATTTTCTAGCTTTCTTTTCCAAAAAGCTTATGATTTTTCCAATATATATTATAGGGTGTGGAAGCCATCTTGGGTCTCCTAATATGAAATCTAAAATTACTGCTAAAACTATATCCAAAGCTGTATACATCATTTTTTCAACCCCATAAATTTATATATACTCTCCATGTCCAAAGCGTTCCTAACTATAGCTGCTAATTTATCCAGTTCTTTTTCTCTAAGCTTTTCATATTCCTTAGATTTTTTAAGAATTATACCTTTTTTACTTCTTAACAAATTCACTATGTACTCTCTAAAATAAATGCTGTCAAATATTCCATGAATATAGGTACCCATAATGTTTCCTTTTTCATTAATAGCACCATCACTGTAATTTACTTTCAGTCCATTTTTATCTGTTATATTAAAAAGTGGCTTTGAGTTATCTCCATATTTACATATTCCCATGTGAATTTCATAGCCATAAACTTCTTTATTTTTATAATTGTTTTCTTTAATTTTCATATTATCTTCTTGATTTATTTCTTTGTAGACTCTTTTATCTACTTTATACTGTAAACTATACAATTTCCTATCTTCTTTTTCACCTACATTATTGTAATTTACCATACATGTATCAATATCCTTGGATAAATCATCTGACGCCACAACCGCCCTTACTCTTGTTGTAACCTTTTCTTTTTCAAAAGTTGTATCAATATCTAACAGCTTCATTCCCTCTGTATTTAACATATTTGTTTCAACTTCATAGGGATCTTTAACGGAGTTCCCCAGCATCTGATATCCACCACATATACCTATAACAATTCCAGCTTTACTGTATTCTCTTATCTTTGATTCCAAACCACTTTTGCGAAGCTTTAATAAATCCTCTATGGTATTCTTACTTCCTGGTATAATTATCATATCAGGATTTCCAAACTCTTCTATGTTAGTTATAAATCTTATGGATACATCCTCTTCAGCTTTAAGTGCATCTAGATCTGTAAAATTAGATATATGAGGAAGCTTAATAACTGCTATATCTATTGCTCCATGCGGCTTATTTTCAAATTCTACTGCTCCGTCCTCGTCTTCCAGCTGTAGATTAAAATAAGGTACTACTCCAATGCAGGGTATTTTTACTATATCCTGAAGCATATTGAGGCCTGGTTTTAGTATATCTATGTCCCCTCTGAATTTGTTTATAATAGTACCCTTAACTCTTTTCTTTTCATCATCCCTTAGCAAGAGCATAGTACCTGCAAGAGAAGCAAAAACTCCACCTTTATCAATATCTCCTGCTAGTATTACAGGTGCATCCACCAGTTCTGCCATGCCCATATTAACTATATCCCTGTCTCTTAGGTTTATCTCAGCAGGGCTTCCTGCTCCTTCCATAACTATTATATCAAATTCTTTTTCCAGTTCCTCAAATTGCTGCTTTAGCATATCCCTAAACACCGGTTTCATATTGTGATATTCCATGGCGGTGTAATTTCCATAGACTTTACCATTAACTATAACTTGAGATTTCTTATCAGAAGTAGGCTTAAGCAGTATGGGATTCATATAAGCCTCTGGCTCCATACCACAGGCATAAGCTTGAAGTACCTGGGCTCTTCCCATTTCTTTTCCGTCTAAAGTTATATAAGAATTTAAAGACATATTTTGTGATTTGTACGGTACAACCTTGTAGCCATCCTGCTTAAAAATCCTGCATAATGCTGTAACAAGAATACTCTTACCTACAGAAGAGGCTGTACCCTGTATCATTAACTTTGCCATATTTAAATCCCCTTTTTAGTTCTTCCCATATTTTTATATTTACCTATAATAGTGTCTTCTACATGGTTTACAAATATCTTTCTAAATAAAGGATTTTCTCCCATACCATGCATATATAAATTAACCTTAAAGTCCTCTTTTTCAAGAATCTTTTTCCATGAATCCTCTTCATCTGAAGCCATGTCATTATTACAGTGATCTCCAGCTACCACCATAAGAGGCATTAACGTAATTTCTTCTACCTTATCTCTTTTTAGTGTGTTTATAATATTGTCCAGCGAAGGATAACCTTCCACCGTTCCAATATATACATTATTTATCTGGTGATCTCTAAGGACCATCTGAAGACAGGAATAGCAGGCATTTGCAGGATGAGTTGTTCCATGCCCCATAAACACTACTGAACCTGTTTCAGGCAGCTGAAGCTTTATAGCTTCCATAGCCATTAAATAATCATCCTGAAGCTGTTCACCATCTCCCTTAAAATAAAGTATAGGTCTTCCTAACTCAATTTTATTAAATACATCCTTTTGTCTGTAGCTTTCCACTACCCTTTCTACATACTCATATTCCTCTCCAGGCATTATATGAAGGGACTGAACAATAACTTCTTTGTAGCCTTCCTCAGCTATCTTTTCTAAAGCTTCTTCTGGCGTATCTACAATATATCTATCTCTTTCCCTAAGTACTTTAATTATCATATGAGAAGTGAATGCCCTCTTCATATCATAGTCCTTAAACCTATCCTGTATGCACTGTTCAATGCTGTCTATAGTTAATTTTCTAGTTTCCCCATAAGTAGTTCCAAAACTTACTACAAGTATCACCTTATCCTTTTTCTTATGCAAACACTTTTCCTCCAATCAAAATAGCTGCAAGTTTGTAAAAAATAAAAAAGGTAGTGCTTTCAGTAGCACTACCTTCTAAAATAAAAAATTCACAAATTATCAGAAATTTTTATCACCAAAAGATCTTCCCCTCCGAAAGCTTTATAAACAGAGTTCTTGGCATCAGGTGGAGTTTTTATCCCATCTGATGCTTAGAAATCGTTATCCAGGGACGTAGCCGCTCTTTACTCCCACTTCCACAGAGTGCGATGGGAGTATTAGAGCGGGTAGTCCTCGGACAAATTACAACTTAGGCAGGTCTCCTGACTTATGTATCATCCTAACCTTAGCCTTCCCCATATAATTTTAGTATATACTCCATACGAAATCATTGAGTGGCATATTAAGGTTCGTCCTCATTTACAGTAGCGGGGGCTGCTGCGGACTTCAACCGCATTCCCTTTTCACCTTTTTGCAAGGCACCTAAGCTTCTATTAAATTTTCTACTTTAGTTTATATCATAATGAATATTATAGCAATACATGTAGTAAAAAATACTCCAGTAATTAATTGTATAGAATACTCTATTTCAATTTTCCCACTTCATCAAGCTGTTTATCTAAAACATCAATGGCATCAATCAAAGTCTTAGTATCAAGTGGTTTTATTTTTACTGCTGCATTTATTGTATGTAGCGGCTGTTCTACTTTTTCATACAATTCCTTATTTTTATCTTTAACGTTATCTTCAAATACCTTCCAGTTATCCTCAAGTCCTGCAGATGCATTTACAGCGCCTTCCTCATCTTTATTCTCAAGTTTTGATTTCATATCCTTTAAAACATCTTTCATATTTTTAGAACCTTCAGCTATACTTAATGTTTTTTCACCTTTAGCAGCAGATTCATTTTGTTCTGTATTTTGAGTTTTAGGTGCTCCTGCATTAGAACTGCATCCAGTTAGTAAAAGTGCTGTTATTGTTGTTGCTGCAAATATTTTTTTTAAATTCATCATTTTGAAAAACCCCCTAATAATCTATACATTATTTCTTTGAAGATGCCTTAATATATCTCCAAGCTACCATTGCAATAGCTAACACTATTAAAATTAATTGTGGAATTAAGCTTTGAAGAGATGGATAGACACCAAGCCAATCTATAGTTGGCAAAACATCATTGGTAGTTGTTGGTAATATTCCTGCTATTTGCAATCCATTAATGCCCATACCCGTAAATTTTATTCCTAAATAAAATACTAATAAGCTTGAAACAATAAAAAATGGTCTCATTGGAATCTTTAATCCTACTTTTAATATTAAGAATGCTATAGCCACTAATATTAAAGCACCTAATACTATTCCTGATATCAATGTAGTTAAACTAATAGATGATGCCATTCCTATATAAAACAGTACAGTTTCTGTTCCCTCACGAAAAACTGCAAGAAATGCTAAAAGTCCAAGAGAAAACAGACTTCCTGTGGCAATTGCCTGGGTACTCTTATTTTTAATATAATCATTCCACTGTTTTGCACTTGATTTGCTATGAAGCCAGTAACTCACATAAATCAGCATTACTGCTGCAAAAACACCTGTCCATCCAGCTATTAAAAAATTATTATTCCCAAAGGTTCCGGATGTAAATAATACCTTAATAATTATTGCTAATATAATACTTACGATTAATCCAACACCTACTCCACCAAAAATCCATCCTTTTTTATCTTCATGTCCGGATTTTTTAATGAATCCAAGCAAGGCAATAACAACTAATAATGCTTCAATTCCTTCTCTAAGAATTATTGTTATAACATCCATTATTCCATATGAATTTTTACCCTCCACAGTGGATAGGTAATTGTACATTCTATCAATAACCATTTCAGCCTTAAAGGTCTGTGCAGGTTTCATTGAAAGATAGGCTTTAGCTGTGACCATGTCCTTTTCTGCATCGCTGTATATTTTCTGTGATTTTGTAAGTATAACTCCTTCAACATCCAACCAGGATGAACTAAATTCATTCATAGATTGCAATGCGGCTCCATTGTCACCATTTTTTATCTGCTCTTTAGCTTTTCCCAAAATATTTAATAAGTCCTTAACTGTGACATTTTTATCATTTTTATTAGATATTTGATTTTCATATTTACCATTAATAAATTTTTCATTAGTTCCCTTTAAGTCAACTAATGCTTCAACAACCTTATCCTTCTGAACAGGATTTTGAGAGAATAAAAACTGCACCATTCCCATTTTTTCCTCTATATCCCCATAAGCTAGTTTGGATTGGCTTTTAACCCCATCTTCAAGTTCCAGCCAAGCTTTATTATATGCATCGTATTCTGCCTTTCCTTTGTCTATATCTCCTGCTTGAACAAGTTCCTGTGCTTTATTCACCAATTTATTTGCCTCCACAAGACTTTTGCTTACATCGGCAGCAAAAGCAGTAACTGGCATAATAAACAATATTAACAGCACAGTGAGTAAAGTTATTATTTTTTTCAAGTGTCATCAACTCCTTAATATGTATTTTAAATATTGAAAATCCATTTCTCTTGAAAATGATAATTAGTATCATTAATATATTATTAGAAATATTACTTACTGTCAATATATTTAATAATAATCTTTATAATAAAATTTTTTACATTGCTAAGTTAAATGGTAATAATTATTTTTATTTATCAAAATATAACAATATGCAAAAGTGCAAAAATAAAAGGTTTAGTATTAAAAAATAATTAAATCTAGCTACTAAATGTTTTACTTTACAAATTCTTCTTTAAATAATTCATTAAAATGATATTCTCCTTGCAGCTTTGTAAAAAAGTCTATTCAAAAAGTGATTATTAATCAAACTAGCTAGCTATACAAAATTGTACTTTGAAAATTGAATGATATGGTATTTATGATATTATTAAAGTAAATATTATTTATATAACAGGAGGAAAAGAAATGGGATTTTCACTTATAGGAACACTGATTGCTATCATAATATTTGCACCAAACTTTTTGGCAGTAAAGTTTCCACCTAGAAATGCTCCTGTGGATTCAAAAGATGCAGGTATAGTATTCACGATTTTAGAAAGAATTGGACAAGTTGGTTGCATTATTCTTCTTGTGATTTCAAAAGACAATTTTCAAAATTTAAGCATAAATGTTTGGGCTGTACTTATGCTGTTCTGTATTATAGTGTACTACTTCTTATGGATCCGATATGTGTTAAAAGGACATGATTACTCATTACTGTGGAAGCCACTTATTTTTATTCCAATTCCCATGGCTATTTTTCCTGTTTGTGCATTTGGATTTGCTGCTATTTTAGGGAAATCCATTTGGTTAGGAATTGGAGTTGCTTTCCTCTCTATTGGCCATTTTGTGAATAGTTGGCACAGCTATAAATATTTAAAATCATCATAATCATATTATAAGAAATATTTTAAATACCGTATTATTAAGTAAATGAATTTGAGATGTCTTTTGTTTGCACTTCAAAATTATTTTACATGAACTTAATTCAAAACTACATTTCGATGTAGTTTTTGAATATCCTGTAACTTCAAGTAATCAATATAAACAGACTTCTAAGCTTCAGACATATTTTTTTATATCTAAAGCTTGGAAGTGGTTATCTAAAATAAAAAATTCACACTATACCTTTTCTTACATCACTGTTTTAAAATGAGTTTCATTGGGTTTTGAAGTGTATTGTAAATATCCTCGAGTGAATAATTAGAAAATCTTATTTTGGCGGTTTTAAAATCTGTTAAGTGACTTTTACTGTCTGAACGCAGTGAGTTTAAAAGTCATAGGATTTTAAACAAAGCCAAAATTAGATTTTCTTTATGAAACGAGGGATATTCTAAGTATAATTCAAAACCCAAGCTTTGAAACTCATTTTAAAACTATTCCCCCCTCAGCCAGTGACAAGCATCCAGTGCAAAATATGTTATTATTATATCCGCACCGGCTCTCTTTAGAGATACCAAGACCTCCATAGCTGTAGCCTTTTCATCTATAACTCCAAGCTTTCCAGCAGCCTTAATCATGGCATACTCACCACTTACGCTATAGGCAGCCACAGGATAATTAAATTTATCTCTTGCCCACCTTATTACATCAAGATATGACATTGCAGGTTTTACCATTATTATATCTGCACCTTCATTTATGTCATCCTCTATTTCAAGCATAGCCTCTCTAATATTAGCAGGATCCATCTGATAGCCCTTTCTGTCTCCAAACTGCGGTGCTGAATCTGCAGCTTCTCTAAAAGGACCAAAGAAGGCAGAGGCATACTTTGCACTGTAGGCCATTATAGATACATCTTTATAACCATTTTCATCTAAAGTATTTCTTATTGCCTGAACCCTTCCATCCATCATATCGGAAGGTGCTACCATATCTGCACCAGCCTTTGCATGGGATAAAGCAATTTCTGCTATATATTTTATAGTTTCATCGTTGTCTACTCTTTTATTCTTTAATATTCCACAGTGCCCATGACTTGTGTATTCACACATACATACATCTGTAATTACCAGTAAATCCGGGGCAAGTTCCTTAATTTCTCTTACTGCTTTTTGAACTATTCCATCCTCTTCAAAAGCAGAAGTTCCAATTTCATCTTTATGATCTGGCAATCCAAAGACCATTACGCCTTTTACTCCAGCCTTTGATATCTGCTGAACTAATTCGTGTAATCTATCTACCGACCAATGATAATTATCCGGCATGGATTCTATTTCTTTTTTTATATTTTCACCTTCTGTTACAAATATAGGGTAAATAAAATCATTGGGAGTTAAAACTGTTTCTCTCACTAAACTCCTAATGGTTGAATTTTCTCTGAGTCTTCTATGTCTTCTAAACATAATCACCCGTCCAAATAAAGTCTACCTGATTCTAGTATATGGTAAATTTTACTATAACGGTTTTCACCATCCTTTCAACTAGAAAATTTAATATACAATAAGTTTTGCTATTATTATTGATATTATAACAATAGTAAAGTTTATTTTTTTAACTGGCTACATAAAAAATAAATCCCTTCAACAAATAGTGTTAAAAGGATTCCATAATATATTTATTAATATGAAAATATTAACAAATATATTTCCGTCTTAACACCTTCCTATCACTCGTAGAGACATGGCGAAAAATACAGGCAGGTATCCTGACTAAAGACTCATTATTTAAAATACACCTTCCCAGTTTCCCAGTGGTTTAGGCATCGTAAAAAATAACTAACCTTATCTTTCACTGGTTATTTATTTTCAGATACCTTATTGTATTTAAATTCATCTATTACAGTGGCGGGACCGTCCAAGAATTTCACTTGATTCCCTTTTAATTAATTAAATGTAATTAAACCTGTACTTTATTTATTATTAAACTTTATTTTAGTGTACGATTATACCATAATCCTGTCAATATTAAATTAATTCTTAAAATATTTTCTACAAAATATTTAAATGGGTATGGGGTTTCTTTTACCTTAGTGTAATATATTCCACAATGTATCTAGAAATACATTGGATTATTGATGCAATTTCAGTAATGCTTCTTGCCTATATTACTGTTAAATTAGTGAATTTTCTATTTGCTAAATTAGAAGTACCATTAAAAAATCGTTTTAGCAAATTTTATTACAGAAATAGTATAGATAAATACTACTGCATTTATAGAAAAAGATAATTGTGTTAATCTATAAAATAAAAGAAACTATATCAAAATAAAAACACTATCAAAATCCACTGAAATTCAATGATTTGATAGTGTTTACTTCATTACAAGTATGAATTAAATATCACCAAGCTATTCCTTAATTATGACTTAGAAATATCAGATAATACTAATCCTTTATTGTGCTCTAATGCCCAGCTTATAGACCAATCACTTTGGAAAAGTAATAAATTTCTGTCATCTAAATCCTTCACAAGTTTTGAATCTGAAGTTATAACTAGAGTCTTTGGATCTATGTCCTTGTTTTCTATCCATCTTATATTTTTAAAACCCAATCTATCCATTTTTATATCTACATTGTATTCATTTTTTAATCTGTATTCCAGCACTTCAAATTGAAGTACACCTACAACCCCCACAATAAGCTCTTCTACACCGATATTTATTTCTTTGAATACCTGTATAGCACCTTCCTGTGAAATTTGAGTTATGCCTTTTATAAATTGCTTTCTCTTCATGGTATCCACAGTTCTAACTCTTGCAAAATGTTCTGGCGCAAAGGTCGGTATACCTTCAAATTTAAACTTATCAGCACTTTCACATAAAGTATCACCTATATTAAATATACCAGGATCAAATACACCTATAATATCCCCAGCATATGCCTCATCAATTATTTCTCTATCCTGTGCTAAAAATTGCTGTGGTTGAGTGAGTCTTACTTTATTTCCATTTTGTACATGGAAAACCTCCATGCCCTTTTTGAATTCTCCAGAACATATTCTCATAAATGCAATTCTATCTCTATGAGCTTTATTCATATTAGCCTGAATCTTAAATATAAAAGCTGAAAAATCCTTTCTAAATACGTCTATTTCACCTTGATCAGAGTCTCTAGCCAAGGGTGGTGGAGTTAGTTTTAAAAATTCTTCCAGGAAGGGTTTAACGCCAAAATTTGTCAGGGCACTACCAAAGAATACTGGAGTAATTTCTCCCTTTTTTAGCTTTTCTATATTGAACTCGTCTCCAGCTATATCTAAAAGTTCAATATCTTCTATAAGCTTATCATGAAGTCCATCCCCCAATAAGTCTCTAAAAACATCATCCTCTACATTTCCTTCCACAGTTTCTACCTCTGTTTGACCATGATTTCCACCATCAAAAACCTGTATTACTTTCTTTTCTCTTTCATATACCCCTTTAAAGTCTTTACCGGAACCTATAGGCCAATTTACAGGATAAGTCTTTATGCCAAGCTCTTCTTCCAGCTGCTGCATAAGCTCAAAAGGATCCTTACTTTCTCTATCCATCTTATTTATAAAAGTAAATATAGGTATTCCTCTAAGGCTGCAAACATTAAAAAGCTTTCTTGTCTGGGCTTCTATACCCTTTGCTGCGTCCACTACCATTACTGCGCTATCCGCCGCCATTAATGTTCTATAGGTATCTTCACTAAAATCCTGATGTCCTGGAGTATCCAATATATTTATGCAATAGTCTTCATAATTGAACTGCATTACTGAAGATGTTACAGAAATACCTCTTTGCTTTTCTATTTCCATCCAATCAGATACTGCATGTTTTGCAGCCTTTCTAGCCTTAACCGAACCTGCCATTCTTATTGCACCACCGTATAAAAGAAGCTTTTCTGTAAGTGTGGTTTTACCTGCATCCGGATGGGATATTATTGCAAAAGTTCTTCTTCTCTCTATCTCATTTATAAAATCACTCACTTAATTCTTGCTACTTAAAACTTATAAAATCTATCAATAAATCTTTATACTTAAAAATTTATATGTAAAAATCATCTTGATTTTTCAGATTCTATAATGTTACTTGCTTCAAGTAACTCTTACCTCCTCTAATTTCTTTGCATTTTACGCCGTAACCTGCGTGATTATTAAAAAATATATATTAATTTACATTGGTTTTTCCACCTCAATTATGTACAAAGTCAAACTATATAAGTTTTTTAATTTTTATGTAAATTATAAGCACATGGCCTCAGCATACATTATATAATATATTATTTACCAGGTTATTTATTATTACACTAATAAAATTCAAAGCTTAAATCACTTATAATATTTAAAAGGTCTGCGGAAAACACAGACCTTTTAAAAAACCTAAACAAATTTAATTATATCATTTTTATAGAAATTTTCAATAAATAGAATAAATATTGTTAAAAGATTGTTTCTAAGCTTGCCTCCAGTATTAAACTTATCTTTATATTTTTGAGTCTCACATTGTTAAATAATTGAATAAATTGTTTTCGCTATGAATATTTAATGTTATAATCATATTCGAATCATGCTTTGTTAGTATTGTGTTTTTAACGAAAATATTATGCTGCAAACTGATTATTCACTTAATTTTACAATTACTATTGAACAACCTAATATTTAAATAAAGTCTTTTTAACTTTATTATCATGTCTGTAGTTTTATAATATAGTAATAAGCTTGCATATTCTGTGATTTTAATCACTTTTAATAATATAATATTGATAATTTCAATTATGCAACTGGGAGGAATTTTATGTACAAACTAATAGCTATTGATATGGATGGAACATTACTAAAAAATGATAAAACAATTTCAAAAGAAAATTTTGATGCTGTACAAAATGCTCGTAAGAATAATGTAAAAGTTGTCTTAGCCACAGGAAGGCCAGTTAAGGGCATTGAAAGATATTTAAAAGAATTAAATTTAGTAGGAGAAGATGAATATGCAGTTACCTTTAATGGAGCATTAGTCCAAACTACTAATAGTAAACATATCATTGGAAAAGCACTTTTAACTTTAGAGGATTTTCATTATCTATATAACCTAAGTAAAGAATTAAAAGTAAATATTCATGCCCACACAGAGGAGGAATGCATTACTCCAAAATCCAGCAAATATAGTATATTAGAAGCAGAACTAAACTCAATTTCCCTAAAAGAGACAGATTTTAATAATCTAGATAAAAATACAATTATAGTTAAAGTGATGTTTATTGATGAGGAAGAAATCCTAGACAGAGTAATAAAATCTCTTCCAAAAGAACTATATGAAAAATATACTATAGTGAGAAGTGCTCCTTATTTCTTAGAATTTTTAAACAAAGAATCTAACAAAGGTACTGGTGTAAAATTACTTAGTGAAAAGCTTGGAATAAAACAAGATGAAATTATCTGTGTAGGTGATGCTGATAACGATAAACACATGATAGAATATGCAGGTCTTGGCGTTGCTATGGGCAATGCTGATGATAAGATAAAAGAGCTTGCCAATTTCGTCACCAAATCCAATGAAGATAACGGTATAGCCTATATAATTGATAAATTTATATTTAATAAATAGCTTTATCTGCAAAATTATGCTTTTATGAACTAAGCACTATGAAAAATTATTAATTTGAATAATCTTTCATAGTGCTTTATAGATTTAATTTATAAAATATGTGCAGCTTATTAATAAATTACTATTTTTTAGCACTATTACCTACTTTTACAATCACATTTAAAAGCATATAGTATAAAAAATCATTAGACTTATGTGAATTTTTACCATATAATTAAAATATATATGTTAAGTGAATTATAACAAGGAGTGCTACAAAATGTATTTTCTTTCATTACTATCATTAATTTGCTCAATTATTTATTTATATATTGGAGTAAATATTTTTAGACTAAAAAAAGATTCAATTTTAACAAGATTATTTATTTTATCATGCGTTGGTATGTTTATATGGTCATCTTCCTATGGATTGTTTTATATTACAGCAGATAATACTCAAATTGTATTTTCTAAAATAGCATCCTTAGGATGGTGCTTTTGTCCTGCTCTACTTCTGCATCTGTGCCTAATTTTTACCAAAAATAAATTTTCTAAAAAAAGGATATTAGCTTATGCTATATATATACCTGGTAGTATATTTTTCTTTATAAGATTATTTTTAATTGGCTCTGATACATCCACATCACCAATATTATTAAACCTTTTTTATAAATTTAATTTTATATATAATTTGACCTTTACTTCTGCCTGCTATTTACTGCTTTTCATCAGTTATAAAAAGTCAATAACTATAAAAGAAAAGAAGCAAACCAGAATGATTATACTTACAGGTACTTTTTCCTATATTTCTAACATAGCTATGCAATATACTCTATCCATATATGGTCTAAAAAATATACCTCAAATAGATCAAATTTTAAACATAGTAATTTTCTTAGGAATATATTATTCAATTATTAACTACAGTCTATTTGAAATATCACCAAATCTTATAATAAATAATTTAATAAGCCAAATGCTTGGCGTAGTTATAATTATTTCTCCTGCGGGAGAAATATTAAATATAAATAAGTTTATGGAGAAACTAACTGGATACAAAGCAGATAGCTTAATAGGAAAATCTATATATGAATTAATCGATTCTAAAGACATATTAGACAGCATATCAAAAAATAATTATGATACAGGTAATTATATAGAAATAAATTGCAAGACAAAAAATAATGAAATTATTCCTATGAATATATCGCCTTTCCCAATTGTAAATAAAAAGATAAATGAAATATCAGGTATACTTTTAGTAGGTTACGACATTAAAAATATAAAAAAACTTCAACAGGAAGTTGAAGATCATAGAAAAAATGAAGAAGAATTAAAAGAAAGTGAAGAAAAATTTAAAATAATGTTTTATAAACATACCTCCATTATGTGCCTTTTTGATCCTGAAACTTTACGTATATTGGATGTTAATGATGCTGCCATAAAATTTTATGGATATTCTTATGAGCAGCTTAAAAATATGAAAATAACTGAAGTAAGTAAACTAAAAGAGGATAGTTTACGAAATATTATAAACAAAATAATATACAGCAATGATACTACCCCCTATAAAACTAAGCATATACTATCTGACTGTAATCTTAGAGATGTGGAAATACATGCAACTCCTATTACCTTTAAAAATAAAAAAATAATATTTTCAATTATAAATGATATTACTGAAAGAAATAAAAATGATGAACATATATCATTTTTAGCTTACCATGACAGTCTAACGGGGTTACCCAATAGAAAGCTTTTTTACTTAAAACTTGAACAAACCTTATACCAGGCCCAATTAAATAATGCGGTTTTTGCTGTACTTTATATAGATTTTGATGGCTTCAAGGCCATAAATGATACCTATGGGCATCAAATTGGAGATTTTGTTCTTCGCACTTCTAGCCAGAAACTAAAACATTGTATAAGAAAAGAGGATACTTTAGCACGTATAGGTGGAGATGAATTTACAATTTTACTTAATGATATACAAAATTATGAGAACGCTCAATTAGTGGTGAAAAAATTGTTATCTATACTTAATGATCCAATAATCATAAACAATCATAAACTTTTTATAAATGCAAGTATAGGAATAAGCCTTTATCCTCTTAATGGAGATACTATTGATTCTCTAATACAAAATGCAGATCATCACATGTATACTATAAAAAGACAAAAGAAAAAAATTCTCTAGAAAAAATTTGAACAAAATAGCCATTTCATAATGAAGATAATTTATTACAATATACATATAATTATAATATTTGACATTCAATAGAAAGGAAAGTGATTTTATGAGTGCATATAGTCTTACAAACAAAAATAAAATTACTAAGAAAAAACAAAAGAAAAAGTTCTCTACTAAAAATATAAAAATAATTTATCAATGTTATGATTTATTACCTGACCCAATAATAATTGCAAAAAAGGATAAAGTTCTCTATGTTAATCCTGAAGCTTGTAAACTTTTTGGTTTGGAAAAACCTAAAACTGTTTTTGGAAAATCTATTTTTAAACTAATATCTTTTACTAGTGACTCTGATAGAGATACATATATGCATAAAATAAAAGAAACATGTTTTAAGCAATTTGATTGTAAAATCAATTGCACCGACGGTCATACTGTAAATGTATACTTAAAATTAAGAGTATGTAATATTAATTCAAAAACTTACAATTTTATTACAATTGAAGATGTATCAAAAATGAAAATTTTAGAAAATGAATCTAATACTGGCAAAGAACTATATAAAAAACTGTTAAATATTTCTCCTGATGCAATTTGCCTTCATGATGGACATAATTTTTGTTTTCCTGCCAATACTTTAGTGAAAATGTTAAAATATAATGATTCTTTAGATATTATGGGCAAATCTATAATTGATATTTTGCCTAAAGAATATCATAATCACTTTAATGATAGAATGAAAAAAATTTTGAATTCAGATGAAATTCTTCCAGATTCAAAATATAAATTTATAAATAGCAAAAATAATCTAATTGATGTTGAATGTAAATCTGTAAGACTTTACCTTAATGGCAGATATGTAATTATATCTTCTATAAGAGATGTTACAGAAAAAAATAAATTAATAGCCGAAAATTTAAAGGCAGAAGCAAATAAAGAGCTATTGGAAAAAACCCTTGAATATGACAAGCTAAAAACAGAATTTTTTTCCAATATATCTCATGAACTTAGAACACCATTAAATATTTTATTAAGTTCTTTGCAGCTCTTAAATCTCTATTTAAAGGATGAAATCGTTAATATTAAACCTACAAAGAAATATCTTAGTGTTATGAAGCAGAATTGCTTTAGATTACTAAGATTAATAAATAATCTCTTAGATATAACTAAAATAGATTCAGGCTTTTATAATCTAAATTTATGTAATCGTAATATTATAGCTGTAGTGGAAAATATAACACTTTCTGTTGCGGATTATTTAAAAAATAAAAAAATCAATATTATTTTTGATACTGATATTGAAGAAAAAATAATTGCCTGTGATGAGGAAAAAATAGAGAGAATAATATTAAACCTTCTTTCAAACTCCATAAAATTTACAGATGTCAATGGTACTATAAATGTAAACATATACGATGGGAAAGATTACATAAAAATATGTATAATTGATGATGGTATAGGTATACCTAAAGAAAAATTAAATACTATTTTTGATAGATTCATACAGATAGATAAATCACTTACAAGAAATAGCAAAGGTACCGGTATTGGTTTAGCCCTGGTTAAATCTTTAGTGGAGCTACATAATGGAAAGATTCAAGTTGAAAGTGAATACGGAAAAGGATGTAAGTTTACTATTTTATTACCTGTTAAAATAATAGCTAGTGAAGACCAATCTAACTTATATGGTACTTTTATAGATACAAGCTCACAGGATACCAAAATAGAAAAAATGAACATAGAATTTTCAGATATTTATTTTTAATATTAGTCATCTAAACTTGGCGGGAGTACACCAAACTCCCACCAAGTAAGATTCATTGATATATGCGGGATGGTGTGTAATTACCATTCAGCAAGAATTAACTAATAAAACGCCTTAAATAAAATAACTTTTCACAGAAATTTTACCATGAAAAGTTAAATTAAAATATTACTGCTGTATTTTAATATAGTCTTATTTAGACACAGGTATAAATCCAATCTTTTTTTGTACTTTCCTTAAAGTTTTGTTTGCTATATAACTAGCTCTTTTTGCACCCTCTTTGTAAATTGATTCAAGATAAGCTTTATCAGTAGTAAGGTTCTTAACCTTATCCTGAATTGGTTTAAGTTCATTTACAATAGCTTCTGCTACATCTTCTTTAAATTTAGCATAGCCTTGACCTTCATATTTTTTTTCTATAGCTTCAATGCTTTCGCCAGTCAATGTATTAAGTATAATCATGAGATTTTTAACCCCAGGCTGATTATCACTATATTTTACTATTCCTAAACTGTCTGTTACAGCTCTTGAAATTTTCTTTCTAATAACCTCAGGAGGATCCATAATCAAAATAAAGCTATTTGGATTATCAGAAGACTTAGACATCTTCTTTTCAGGTTCCTGAAGACTCATTATCTTAGCGCCTTTCTCTGGTATATAAGGTTCAGGTATTTTAAAAGTAGGACTATAAGCATTATTAAATCTTTCTGCAAGATCCCTTGTTAGCTCTAAATGCTGCTTTTGGTCTATTCCTACTGGTACTAAATCCGTTTGATAAAGCAATATATCTGCAGCCATCAATACAGGATAATTTAAAAGACCTGCTGATACACTGCTGCCATATTTACTGGATTTATCCTTAAACTGAGTCATCCTATTAAGCTCTCCTACATAGCTATAACAGTTTAGCAGCCAAGCTAATTCTGTGTGTTCTGCCACATGAGATTGAATGAAAATTGTACTTTTTTCAGGATCTATTCCTGCTGCTATGTAAATTGCCATTACTTCTAGAGTTCTTCTCCTTAAATCCTTGGGTTCCTGTTTAACAGTTATTGCATGAAGATCTACTACACAAAAATAGCAATCATATTCATGTTGAAGCTTTACCCAGTTTTTTAAAGCTCCTAAATAATTTCCTAAAGTTAATTCCCCTGAAGGCTGAATTCCACTAAATATAACTTTTTTATTTTGTTCCAATTTTTCTACTTTATTTTGTTCCAATTTTTCTACCATAAATTGTTGCTCACCTCTTATTAGTTACTAAAAGCTCAAGTATATTTTGTTATTGTTTCCTTTTACATGCCTAATATTATACTCCAAAATTAATTTATATTAAATAAAAAACCCTAAATAAAGTAAAAACATTACTTCATCTAGGGCATACTACATATGTTATATACTAAATTACTTTTTCCATAGACCGTGAATATTACAGTATTCTCTTACAGCTACTATTTCTTCATCGATTTTAAAAGTTGCTTCTGGTTTTTCTCCTGGGTTTAGATATTTTCTATACAGCTTGTTTTTTGTAATTACTTCAATCCACTGTATATAATGAGTATCAATCATTGGATGCTCTACTTCCCCAACTTTTACAAAAACTTCTTCCCCTTTTTGCTCAACTACAGGAACATGTTTTTCTAAAGCTGCATCCTGAGTATTTTCTGTTATTAATTCCATAGGTTTTCCACAGCAGACCAAAGTTCCGCCAGCTTTATTAACAACCTCTACAATATTTCCACATATAGGACATTTGTAAATTTGTTTTAATTCTGTCATTTTATATCCCTCCCAAAATCTTAATAAATAAGTATATTTTAATTAAATGTAGAAATAAGAGCAAATATCTTATTTTTTATTAAATAGTTTACCCATGAACTGATAAACTATTCAATAAAATAAACCTATATCTTAAGCAATTTTCCATAAATCACCCAATAGGACAATTACTTTTAAATAAGATTTATTCTACATTCGCTTATTTTTAATTATATCATTAACAAAGCAATTAATAAATATTTTAAAGAAATCTTTTACATAAAATTCTAAGTTTAATTTATTTTTTTAAGGACATACTATTTTATAAAGACTTTTTATAAAAGTTTTTAAAGGAGGTTTTTATATATGTCAAAAAAAATACCCTATTTACCAAAGGAAAGAGAATATTTTGAAGCTCCGCAAAAAAAAGTTAAAGCTTATTCAGAAAGAGATTATACTGAACTTCCTGATAATGTAATAGATCCTATAGTTTCAAATAATATTTCAAATGTAGAATTTGACTACACTTATGATCCTTTAGATGATTACGACGACTAAAAATGTATTAAAAACTAGATAATCTAAATAAGAAGACTGATACTGGAAACATTTTAGTATCAGTCTTTTTATAATCTTAAAATTTTATTTCTACAACATGTGCTCCCTCTGCCATAAATGGAATTATTCCATCCTGTACATGCTTTCCATCAATTGTTACAGATTTATTTTCTGATCTTTTAATTATTATATTATACATACAATTTTCATGTCTATAATTTATCTCATATTCATTCCATTCCTTTGGAACACAGGGATTTATTCTAAAGCCTCTTTCACCTACAAGTGACAAACCTAGAATCCCTTCTATGCCAACTCTATACATCCAACCAGCAGTACCTGTATACCAGGTCCATCCGCCTCTTCCCACATGTTCACCAGCATATACATCTGCAGCCATAACATAAGGCTCTACTTTATATATTTCACTTTCCTCTTTAGTTTTAGAATGATTTATAGGATTTATCATATTAAACAGTTTCCAAGCTTTATCTGTCTTCCCCAGCTTCGCCATGGCAAGTATTACCCAAGTTGCTGCATGAGTATACTGTCCTCCATTTTCTCTTACTCCTGGTACATAACCCTTTATATATCCTGGTTCCAATTTAGAATTATCAAAAGGAGGCGTTAATAATAAAACCATTCTTTCATTTTCTTTAACCAAATATTTTTCCAGTGAATCCATAGCAGCTTCTGCTCTTTCAGGGCTTGCTGCCTTTGAGATAACTGCCCAGGATTGAGAAAGTGAATCAATTCTACATTCATCATTTTTAACTGACCCTAGCGGTGTTCCATCATCAAAATATGCTCTTCTGTACCATTTTCCATCCCAAGCATTCTTTTCAAGATTCTCTTTTACAAAATCACTTAACTCTGAATATCTTTGACTCCTATATTCGTCTCCTTTAATTTTGCATATATCTTTAAAATCTCTTAGAATGCTATACACAAACCATCCAAGCCAAACACTTTCGCCTTTTCCCTGGTTTCCAACAGTACTCATTCCATCATTCCAATCACCACTACCCATTAGTGGTATATTGTGAATACCAAATTTAAGTCCCTTTTCTAAAGCTTTTATGCAATGTTCATATATGCTTCCTGTTTTATCGGACTTCTTGGATATACTATATCTTTCATCCTCACCCTCCTTTAAAGGCTCATCTTCAAGATATTCTACTGATTCTTCTAAAATACTGTAATCTCCAGTATTCTTTATATAATCGCTTGTTACATAAGGAAGCCATAACAAATCATCTGAAAATCTTGTTCTTATACCACTATCTACTACAGGATGCCACCAATGCTGTACATCTCCTTCAAGAAATTGCCTTGATGCACTTATAATAATCTGTTTTCTAGTCATTTTAGGTTTTAAAAAGCTTAAAGGCATTACATCCTGAAGCTGATCCCTAAAACCATAAGCTCCTCCAGACTGATAAAATGCAGTTCTAGACCATAATCTACAGCTTATTGCCTGATACATGAGCCATCCATTTAACATTATATCCATAGTTTCATCAGGAGTTTTAACCTTGATTTTACCAAGCATATTTTCCCAATAGGTTTTTGTAAGATATAATTCCTTAATTACATTATGATAATTAGAATATCTATCAATTACCTCTCCTATCTTCTCTAGACTTTCATCTTCTCCAAATATAATCCAAAGGCTATTCTCTTCTTCTGCCTCTAAACTTATTTTACAATTTTCAGCCATACAAGGATCCAACCCAGCTCCAATGTTATTAGAGAGAGTAATCTTTTTAAGTGCCTGTGGTGAAGTTAAGCTTCCACCTCTGCCAATAAACTCTTTTCTGTTTCCTGTAAAGCTTTCTTCGTTTCCACCTAAAATTTTTAAATAGGCATAAGAGTTCCCAAAATTTTGGCTATAAGGATTTTTAGAAAACATGAAATTTTTTTCTTTGTCTATATTAGTTACTATATGAATACCAGTATGACTAGGGACAACACCCATCACAATCTGACTATAGTAACTTACAGATAGATTTCTTTTAATATCAGATATATTTTTAAGCTTAACCTCAATAAATTTGACACTTTCCTCCATAGAGGCAAACATTGTCATTTCTCCAGCTATGCCATTAGCTGTATGCTTAAAATTAGAATATCCATAACCATGCTCTATAATATACTTTCCCTTATCTCTTATAGGTTTGGGAGAAATACTCCACAGCTTTCCTGTATCCTCATCTCTTATATAAATTGCTTCACCTAATTCATCAGTAACGTAGTCATTGGACCAAGGTGTTATCTTATTCTCTCGACTATTCCTAAACCAGGTATAGGCACTGCCCGCTTCGGAAATGTGGAAACCAAAATTTTTATTTGATATAACGTTTATCCAAGGAGCAGGGGTATTTTTATAATCCTCTAAGGTTATAACATACTCATTAGCTTCTGTGTCAAAACCTCCAAAACCATTATTATAGGCAAGTTCTCTCTCTGGATATTGAAATTCAGATACTCTATAATTTATATTCTTAGGTTGAATATCTGCTGCATCTTCCTTAAGCTTTATGCTGCTTTTTACCTGACTTACTAAAAGCCCTTTATCAGAATCTATAACAAGTCTGCTTATTCCCATTAAAAGTTTAATATCTTCTTCACCCATAGTTGCATTGCTGTGGAGGAAAACTCCTGCTGGTTTATTTTGTTTATCACGAGAACGACTTGATGCAATTACATCTCCTAAGGAATTTTGTAATTCCTGCAAATAAGAATTTCCATTCATATTTATTATTACAAGATCCACCTTTAAGCCTTTCATAGACCAGTATTCATGAGCATTAAGCATCTGTTTTACAAGCCCTATATCTGACTCATTTCTAACAATCAATAAAGCTATAGGTAAATCTCCTGATATACCATAAGCCCACAAAGCACTTTGAGATTTAGACACACCTTTAATGTAATACTCTCTTTCTCTTACCATGGTATTAATAAATAAAAGTTTTGAAGCCATAAGCTGATATAAATTTGCTTGATTTGGCTTAATACCAAGATAATTCAGTTCAACCTGACTCTGACTCCAGGAAAGTTCAAAGGCTCTTTTTATATTCTGAACTTGATGATACTTTATTGCCATATTCAATGCATCTTCTCTTGAGTCAGTAATAGAATTTACAAAAACAATACTGCAGGAAGTGCCAGGTTTTATCTTTATACTTCTTCTAATACTTATTATAGGATCCAGCACATTTCCAACTGTATTCTTTAATTTATCATTACCCTCATCAAAGCATAACGGACTGGTAACATCTCTACCTCTTCCTATAAAATTCACCCTACTTGTTTCATATTGAATATCATCATCATTTTCTCCATCTATGAACATAGTCTGCATAAGCCATGGTTTATCTTGCTTCTTAGCTCTAGGTCTTCTGTTGGCCAAAATACACATAGGACTTTCTACAAATTCTGTCCTAATAAATAAATTACTGAAGGCAGGATGAACCTCATCTGCATTTAAAGGAGCTAATGTTATTTCTGAATAACTAGTTAATTCAATGAGTTTTTCAACATTTCCATTATTTTTTAATGTAAACTTTCTTACCTCTGTATTATCTTCACTGGAAACAGCTATTTCAGTATGTGTTTCTACATCCCCATCTTTTCTTTTGAATTCTACTTTATCCAGAGCAAAAATAGCTTCATAGGAATCACCTTCTGTTTTGCTTGGCTCATAGGCAGCACTCCAAAGCCTATTATCTGTAATATCTCTTATATAGAAAAATAATCCCTTATCCTCAGTGGTTACGTCTTCCTTCCATCTATAAAGCATCATATCCTGTTTTTTACTATATCCACTTCCACTATTAGAGATCATCATAGAATAAACTCCATTTGATAATATGTGAGTTTCAGGCATTTCAGTTTTGGCATTGTTGTAAATTCTCACAATAAAATTACTTCTATCATTTTTCTCATTATTTACTGCTTCAAATACCTTATCTCTATCATAAACCACTCTCTTAGGAACTCTTTCCTGGAGTAATAATTCTGTCGCCTTTATTTTTGGGATATTATGGAATATGTTTTGTAAAACAAACCTATTTAGTATATTATCCAAGGCCATTAGACTCATTCCCTGATGATGCACCATAAAACATTTTATAATAGCCTTTTTTATATTTTTAGGTAATCTGTTTTCTGTGTAATCTACAGCTTCATAAAAACCATACTTTCCCTCAAGACCTTCTGACATAATTCTCTTTATATTACTAAGTGAATTATTAACATCCTGCTGCATGGCAAGTACTGTTGAGTATGGAGATATTACCAATTCATCCACCAGCCCTCTTTTCAGTCCTATACCTGGAACACCAAAAGCTTTATACTGATAATTAGAAGCTATATCAAATTTATAAAAAGCTGATTCAGATATTCCCCAGCAGGATATCTTTCTATCTTTAATATATTTTTTCTGGCCTTCTACTACGCTTTTGTAGGTTTCATTTAAAAGCGTATCTTCATAGTTCTTCATTATAAGCATAGGCATGAAATATTCAAACATAGTTCCACTCCAAGATACAAGGCCTTTGCCTTTCCCCATAAAACTCATAGCTCTTCCAAGTTTAAACCAATGACTTTGCTCTACATCTCCCTTTGCAATAGCTACAAAACTTGCCTGTCTTGATTCTGAAGCCAATAAATCATAGTAACAGTTTGATATTTTATTTGCTTCCATATCATAGCCTATGGAAAATAATTGTCTTTTGGAATCAAAAACTATTTTAAAATCAGTTTCCTCTGCCATAGTATCCAATCTCATTCTTATATCTTCCACTTTATTAATAAGCTTTTCAATTTGAGTCTTGCTTTCATTAAACATATTAATAATTTTATCTATCCAAGTTATATCCTTTCCAAAAGAAAAAGCATCGTCACTTACAGTAAAGGTACTTATTATTTTATCAATTTCCTTTGGTATATCTTTAAGAGCCACATTATTTGATAAATTTTTTATGGCATTTCCCTTATTATTTATCATTTCATCTCTTTTTGAAACCAACTCTGCCCAAGGAAAAATTCTATCTATCTCATCTAAGCCCATTTTTATCTGATGCCTTGCTTTTGAATTCCAATAAAGTATTATATTTTTATTATTTTTTTCAAACTTGTCACATTCACCAGATAAAGTGGTTAAAGTTCTTTTCCATGTAGCAGCATCCATATTATAAGCCTCTATTTCGCTTATCATAGAATTATAGTTATTTTTTACTGAAAAAGCATTTTCTATCTCCTCATTGGAAAGTCTTAAAATATCACAAATTCCCTTTGCATATCTAATAGTTATTAAGGGCTCACTTATATATTCCTGTAAAGCTCTGGATGCCAGCCATAAATATCCTACTAAATTTCCGCTGTCTACTGTTGAAATATATCTAGGATTTAATGGTTGCTTTGTCTTTGTATCATACCAATTATAAAAATGTCCTTTATATTTTTCCAAGGATTCCATACTGGTAAGTATTTTATCTAGTCTATCTACAAGTTCAGGCAATGTTAAATATCCTAAATCATAGGCAGCTAAGTTAGATGTAATACCCATTCCCATATTCGTCGGTGAAGTCCTATGAGCTACTCCTTTTGCAGGATCTTCCTGATAATTGTCTGGTGCCAGCCAGTTTTCTTCATCATTTATGAAATCTTCAAAATATGCAAAAGTTTTTCTACTTATCCTTCTAAGTAGATTTCTATCTTCATCAGATAACTTAATATCAACTTTTTTTCTATCCTTACTGATAAAGTAAGCTATAATAGGACTTATAAACCAAAGAATGCAGGATGGAAGTATAATGTATCCTACAGGCTGCTGTGCCTTAAAACCCAAAGCTGCTATTATTGCTGCTACAGCACTTCCCGTCCACATATATAATAGATATCCTGTAAATTTTTTATTACTATTTGCCTCTGTATCAGCAGCAGTCTGCCATTCCAATAATTTTTTTCTGCTTATAGTTATTCTATATAGAGTTCTAAAAATAGCATCCAGCATTAAACATGCATTAAAAGTTAAAAAAGTAAATATTAAAAATACCTGTTCAATGACATTTTTATTGCTATTCATCTTTCCAGATATACTTATTCCCCTCATTGGTGAAGCTACAATCTCCGAAACATCAAAAAGCCATGGGGAAATAAGAGCTATAAATGCTAAACTGAGCCATTTATCTATACCATCTGGAACAATTGTAAGGGAAAGTATCAATAAGATTATAATAGAAAGAGATAAAGTACTTCGTCTTAAATTATCTAACATCTTCCATTTTGAAATAACATTTAACGAAGAAGGTTTAAACATATATGGTATGAGCTGCCAATCTCCTCTTACCCATCTGTGTAATCTTTTAGTTCCAGAATTATAATAAGATGGATATGCATCAATAAATTCCACATCTGTTACCAGCGCGCATCTAGCATAGGCTCCCTCTAGCAAATCATGGCTTAATACTGAATTCTCTTTTATCTGTCCATCAATTGCATTTTGAAAAACATCTATATCATAAATTCCCTTACCGGTATATATACCTTCTCCAAATAAATCCTGATAAGCATCAGAGATGGCAGTACTATAGGTATCTATACCTGTTTCTCCAGAAAATATTTTTGAGTAGAAGGTCTTATTGGCACTTACTGTATCTATGCTTATTCTCGGCTGCATAATGCCATAACCCCTTGTAACCTTTTTCTTCTTAGTGTCTACAATAGCTTTATTCAATACATGGCTCATTGCCCCCACTAATTTTTTAGCTGTATCCCTTGGAAGCTGAGTATCCGAATCCAGTGTTATAACATATTTTACATCCTGCAGCTTTACTATTGATCCACTTATAACATTATAGCTGGTGTCACTGCCTCCACGAAGAAGCTGATTAAATTCCATTAGCTTTCCACGCTTTCTTTCCCATCCAAGCCAGCTATTTTGTTTTTTATTATAGGTTCTAGCTCTATTAAGGAAATAAAAGATATCCTCATTTTTTCTTTTATATTTTTCATTAAGCAATTTTATATCATTTAATGCTGTTTCATTAATTTTATTGTCCTCTGCCTCACTTTCGTTTTGGCTATCTTTAAAATCTCCTAGTACAGCAAAATATAAATTATTTTCTTCATTTGCAAGATAATATACTTCAAGTTTACTAATAATTTCATGAACAGTTTTTTCATCACTTAATATAGCCGGTATGACAACAATAGTTTTACAATCACTTGATATTCCCTCTGAAAGTTCCATTTTAGGTATAAATTTTGGTGTAGCAAGATGGTTTATACTCCAATTTAAAATTGAATTAACAATCTCACTACAAGGTATTATTATAGCTATACCTGAAATTATATATCTCCATAAAATAAAATTAGCATCATCTGCTAAACTTCTTGCTATAATAAATATCAAAAGCCCTATAGTGCCAGCAATATTTAAAAATATATACCATGCTGCTTTATGCTTTTTAAAAGCATATGTAAATATATCTATTCCCCTGGCTCTATAGCTTATTTTTCTCTTAAGATAATTTACTCCTTTATCTATAATGTAATATCCTACATGTTTTTCATATTCATTTTTAGATTTTTCACTAGCATTTAGAGAACATTCTATACACAGTCTAGCTAAATAGGATTCAGAAATACCCATATGCTTAGCCATTCTCTCTACATTATGCCTATAATAATCTCTGGAGTTAAAATCCATTTTTCCATAAATTCCACTGGGATCCTGCCTTAATATTTCATCCGTATAGCTTAATTTTTCAAAACCTTCTGTCCAGTTCAAAGCTTCTACTTCCCTTATGGAATTAATGCAATTTCCCATAGAAAGCTGAAATCCAATTTCCTTTTGATGTTCAGTTATCATAATTTTTTCACTGCTACTTTCTATAGCAGCTAAATTATTTTCTATCCAATTGTATATATTTTCATTATCTATTCCATTATCTCTTAAATCCTTTAAAAGTCTTCCTGCAAAATGTGCTGTAAACTTAGGTTTTTCAGCTATTATATTTTTCAATTCTTCATCTATTTTTCCATTATTTACAGCATTTATTAATCCATCTCCTAATCTATCAGCTCTATTTTTTTCTTTCTGAGCTGTTACTATTTTATTTGTAACACTGCCTATATTTTGCAGTAGAGCAATTCTAAGCATATTTGGCAAAGCCCATAGTTCACTATTTGTAAGTACAGTTTGTTTCTGATAGGTTTCAATAAAGGACATTATAGTCTTTTCATCGATTTTTCCATATGTATGAGATACCATTTCCATAGCAATATGATATACCCTAGGATACCCCTTAAATATCCCCTTATTTACAGCAGGTAAATTTTTATAACAATACTCTGGCAAATTATGTTTTATATCCTTATATTCTTTTTCTATTAAATATAAATTATCCATTAACCACTCTGCTGCTGGAATCACATCTCTCTTATACCTTGTATCTCTATCTATATATTCATATCCTGCAAGTATATCTCTGTAATTCTTATCAATACTTTTCATTATTTTTCTTTTACTATTTGTAGTTTTAATCCTTTTGTGATAATCAGATATATAGGCAGCATGTCTTTTTAGTCCCTCTCCCTCCAAATTTATAGGAGGAAACTCTTCAAAAGAATCATTCCTATGTCTTATCTCAAAGGTAACAACTATAAATATTGATAAAATTAAAATTACAGCACTTATCTGTATATATATGTAAGGCATAAATAACCGTCCTTTCCTAAAAAAATACAAAGCATCTTTGAATTATTATTTATTTTTGGATGCTTAATTTATTATTCCCATATTTGAAACATTTAATCAGAAAATTAGAATCGATATTAAAAAGTCAACAGATATTTGGCATACTGTTGACTTTTTAATATTTTAAATTATTTTATCCGATAACTTATAAAATCAAAGGTTCTCTGAAGGTTTAACCTTAACTTTATTCATAAAGAACAGAGCAAGAATGAAAAAGCATGCTCCATAGAAGAACATATATTTATAGCCAATAAGATCCATAATAGCTCCGAGAAATGGAGGGGAAATTATGTTTGCTACTGAAGAAAATAGATAGTAGAGTCCTGTATAAGTACCTATATACCCTGCAGGAGCCATTTCTGCTACATATGGATAGGAATTTATATTAATTAAAGCCCAAAAAAATCCAAATATTAAAAATGTAATTCTTATAGGAGTTATAGAGTGAAGAAAAGCTACTATTAAAAAACCTACTATTATACCAATAATACCAATTTGTATTGTCCTCTGCTTACCAAGTTTGGTTCCGATAATTCCTGCTGGTATGGCGAAGACCAAGAAGCTTAAGGATACAAAAGTAAAAGACATAGCTGCAGTGCTTACTTTTACACCTAAATATATTTCACCATAACGTGTAAAAAATGTTTCTATACCATTAAAGCCTATAAACCATGAACATATGCCAAATAACAAATACCGTGTATTTTGACTTTTCAGACCTTGCCTTAAGCCTTTTATTAGGTCTACCTTGTCTTCAGAATTCTCATATTGAATAACATCTCTTTTTTCCTTAATAAAGTTAAAGGTAATTATAAATGAAATAAGTATAAGTACAGCAGCAAGATAAAATGGATAGGCAGGATTTTTATCCCATAATAATGAACCAACAAAATATGCAATGAGGGAACCTATACCTCCCATAAAATTAATGATACTATTTGCTTTACTTCTGTTTTCCTCATAGGTTATGTCAGGCATTAATGCTACTACTGGTGAACGGAATATGCTCATGGATAAATTCATAAGTACAAGGAAAATAATCATAGTTTTGAGGTTTGTATTATTTGGAATCAGCGTTACAAAAATAGCTGCAAGCGGCATTCCAAGCATTATATACTGACCAGGTTATGCTCACAGCAAAAAATCCGAATCCAAGTAGAAAGGTTTTTTTGTAATTGAGTTTTTTCATTTTAGACCCCCTAAATATTTAAGTCTGTATTCTACTAGACCTGTTCTCTTTGTTTCTTTATTTACATATTCGTCATGAATGAGTAGAGTACCAAAACTCCATCTTTGGTCATCTGTACGTCAGTTTCAATTCCTGTACAGTTCATTTATATAACTTTTTTTAAAAGCTATCATAGTATTTTCTGGGAAATATCCTCTAGCACCTCGGTGAGCGAAATTAATAACCATAGAAGTACCCCCTATTATATTATTAATAAGCAATATTCTTTATGGTCTACTTTATGGTCTATAAAAAACCTTTTATTTTTTATAAGTTTAACATAAACTTAAAGATATAAAAACTATCCCTGTAGTGAGGGCTTACCTAAACTTGCTAAAGTTAAAACAATAAATATTATATTACACAAGTACTTGTTGTATAATATAATAAAGACTTGATAGTGAAGTAATTTCAAAAAAGCTCTGTATTTAGACATTTTCACTAAATACAGAGCTTTATATATAAATCTGCTAGCCATTGTTTAAAACTTTATAAAAAGTATCATTGTATGTCTTACCTTTGTACACAACTGATACATCAATCCTGACATTATATCCTTTAGGCAAATCACTTAAGCTTACAGGTATAGATTTAAGATTATTTGAAGCAGTATCCTTATAATTTACATCTCTACCTTGTAAATGAAAAGTTATATCATAATTTAAAGCTTCACCCGCTGAACCTTGCGCAAAATCAAAATAAATTTCACTAAAAGTATCAACATACCATATTCGTCTCATACCAAATCCATTAGGAGCTATTATTCCATCATTTTTTTTAATACTAAACCATCCATTACTAACACCTACAGTCTCAGTATAATTTGTTGTGGAATTAGAACTTTGTTGAGTTTTACTATTACTATTTGTAGTTGAATTAATGTTCTTCTGAGTATTATTATTACTATTTGCAGTTATATTAGCATTCTTCTGGGTATTACTATTACTGTTTGTAGTTGAATTAGTATTTTTCTCAGCAGTTTCTTTTTTTAATTGTTCAGCTTCTTGTAATTGTCTAGCCTTATTTTCTTCATCTTCTTTTTGCTTTTTTATTAGCGAATCATATTCATTCTTTAGCTGATTTGCCTCGTTATTATTACTATCGAAGTTTAATACTACATTTAGAAAATTTATTGCTGAATCGTATTTTTTATTATTAGCTTCATTTTTTGCATTTTCAATATTCTCAGCTATATGTAATTTTTTTAATTCATTAATTTTATTATTTGAATCTATGTATCTCTTACTATCCTCTTTAGCTACTTTTTTAAAGGAATCCATTGCTTCAATATATTTTTTATCTTTGTATAGCTGCATTCCTTGATCATAACTCTGCTTTGAATTCTTAACTTTATTAGCTAAATTGATGTTGTCATTAATCTCTTTGCTATGTTTTTTCCCCAAAAATGTTGATTGTGCTTTTTTATAAGAAACAATTGAACTATCAAACTTGTCCTCTTTTAAAAACTGTGTTCCATTATTCATTAAATTATTATAACTATTTAAACTATATGCATAAACTGATGACGTCATAATAATAAAGAATACTATACATGTTACTATAATTAGCCTGATTCTTTTCCTTTTTCTTATGTTTTCTTTTCTCATTTTTTATTCACCATACCTTATATTATCAATGAATCTTACTTGGAGGGAGTTTGTAGTAAGAAAAACTCCAAGTTTCTGCTGTAGAGTCTGTTTTTTGATATTTTAAATTATATCATGGAATTTATGTAGAATAAAACAATATCTTGTATCATATTTAAAGTTATTTATGTGATATTTCGATATTTATTAATATATTTTTAACAAACGTATAACATAATTAAAAATATTATTTAAGTTTACTTAATTTAGAGAGTTATTATTAAATGTAATATATTACATTTGAATTAAAGTAATAATTTAACTATTATATTAATTTCAAACTATATTATATAAAAAAGAATTTAGCATGTAATTTTACTACTAAATCCTCTTTTTATTATTTAAATTTTATCTGATGTAATAAGTCCCATCTCCTATTAATTTAAACTGATATTATTTTTAACCTTGCAAATGGTTCTACTGCCAATAGCCACTAATCATCAGCTAAAACAAACTCCCTAATAGCCTCTGCTACCCCATCCTCATCATTAGTTAAAGCTATTTTATTTGCGCATCTTTTAACTTTGTCAGGAGCATTACCCATGGCAATGCCAAGACCTGCATATTCTATCATATCCATATCGTTATAGTTATCACCCATGGCGAGTATTTCATCTCTATCTATGCCAAACTTTTCTTTCAATACACTAATTGCTGAGGTTTTTGAAGCTTCCTTAGGCATAATCTCAAGGTAGGTTGGTTTAGAAGGATATATATTCAAATCATAGTCCTTAACTTTTCCCTTTAGCAAATTTATTTCATCAGACTCCGCCATACATAAAATCTTGTTAGGCCCTGTTTCATACTCTTTCCAAAGCTTAATAAGCTCATTAAAACTAGCAATTATTGGAGTAATATTCGTTATATCACTTTCCTGTTTAGCCCAGTAATCCATTTTTTCTATATACCATTCATCATCTTTATACAAGCTCATGTGAACCTTTTCATTGCAAACAAGCTTATATAATCTCTCTAAATTATGAGCTGGTATAATATTTTTTGATAGAATATTACTACTTTTATCCAAAATCAAGGCACCACTATAGCAGATAATCGGCTGCTCTATTTCCAGTTCCTCCTGCAAAAACAATATTCCCTTTGGCATCCTTGCAGAAACTAATATAACTGGTATTTCTCTTTCGTTAGAAGCTATTTTAATTACTTCTTTTGTTCTTTCTGAAATTTCATGCTTAGAATTTAGTAAAGTACCATCAATATCTAAACATATCATTTTAATTTTACTCATTTAACCCATCTCCCATTAAATACAATTATTAATTACTTACAAATAATCAACTGAATATCCTGTGCCTCAATAATATTCATAAACACCTCAGGTGGTCTTTGATCCGTAATAATCACATCTACCTGCTCCCAATTTACTCCTTTATAATAACTGGAAAGCTTAAATTTTTTACAGTCAGTAAGAATAATTACTTTATCAGACTTCTTTACCGCAGCTTGTTTAACAAAAGTATCTTCTTCGTCATCATAGTATATCCCGTCTTCATTTATTGCTGCTGCTCCTATAAAAGCTGCATCGAACCTTATTCCATTAAGATAATCCGTACATCCCGGTTTATAAAAGAATCTATTTTTGTCGTGGAGTTTACCTCCTATGGAATGTACCACAATCTCTTTTTTCTCTGAAAGTATTTCAATATTATCTAAAGAATGAGTGAATACAGTGACACTTTTATTTAGATATTCTGCTAGAAAGCTAACAGTTGTGGACACATCAAAGAAATAATGCTCTTTTTCATTGATAAATTCCATAGCTTTCTTAGAAATAGCCTTTTTCTCCTCAGAATAATATTTAAGTCTTTCCCTGTAGGCTTCAATTGTGTTTCTTAGAGTTGGCAGGCTGATTCCACCATGAGTACGAATTGCCGTTCCCTGCTCTATAAGCTTTATAATATCACGTCTTGCAGTATCCCTTGACACACTGAACATTTCACAAATATTATGAATGGACATGTTATTGTGTCCCTTTAAATATTCAAGTATTTTTAAAAGTCTTTCTTCCTGGTACATTCAATCACCTTATCCTTTAATTTATAACACTATCTACATAATAATTAAGCTGTGTGGATCAATATTAATATTTTGCGATACTATAATATCTACAAAAGAATTGCAACTCATTGGATCCACAATGATAATATCTATTTCATTTAAGTCTAAGCCTTTATAGCAAGAAACATTTTTGTATTTTTCATGCTCTGCAAGTAAAATAACTCTTTTAGCTTTTTTAGCTGCTTCTCTTTTAATATCAGCATCTTCTTTATCATCATAATATATTCCATCTTTTGTTATAGCCGTAGCCCCTAAAAAAGCAACATCAAAATTTATTCCTTCAAAATAATTTTTGTTGTCTTCACTATAAAAAAATCTATTATTTTTATTAAGAGTATTTCCAACAGAATGCACTTCAACATCTTTTTTCTCTGAAAGAATATACAAATTATCTATTGAATGAGTATATACAGTAATTTTTTTATCTATAGATTGGGCCAGAAATTGAATACTTGTAGAAACATCAAAAAAATAGCTTTTGCCTTCTCTAATAAACATTAAAGCCTTTTCAACAATTTTCTTTTTCTCTTCTGAGCGTATACTAAGTCTTTCTTCATAAGAATGATTACATTGTTTGCAATATTTACTTTCATTATCTTGATGCATATAATCACCCCCTGCTTTTATTATAAGCATTTATAAGTATTTAATCAACACTTTTAAGTATTATTTTTTTTACCATTATATAAAATAATTTTTGTGGAAAGTTATCTTACATCTGTGAACTTTCAATTTAGGAAGATAACAATGCCTAGTAAATACACTATATAAGTATAAAAAAGGAGCTGCCTCACAATACATATATGTATTGTGAGGCAGCTTTTTAACTATTCTGCTATTAAAATAATATAAACAGAGTTCTTTGTTTCAGGTGGAGTTTTTTTCTCCAACTGAAACTTAGAAATCGTTATCCAGGGACGTATCAGCCGTTATCTCCCACTTTGATAGAAGTTTGGGGTATTACGGATGGTAGTCATCGGATAAATTTATTTATACTTACTTTTTCTTAACTGATAATTTCTTTTGATATCTAAAAACCATATCACTTACAAAATTTCTTGGAAGTCTTGTGAGTATTTTATTAGCTACCCCTGGAATCACTACTCTTTTATTATTTTTTAGTCCCTCATAAGCTATCTTGGCTACTTTATCCGGTTCCATAGCTATTGATGAATTCTCTCTTCCAGCTGCCTTTGCAAAATTTGTTCTGGTGGCTCCAGGGCACAAGACAGTAACCGTTACATTGTAAGGTTTTAATTCCTTGTAAAGTGCCTCTGAGAATGATAGTACATAGGCTTTTGTAGCATAGTAAATTGCAATAAATGGACCTGGAGCAAAAGAACCTGTAGAGGCTACATTCAAAATTTTACCTTTTTTTCTCTCTATCATTTTTCTTGAAAAGAGCTTTGTGATCTCAGTTAAAGTAATTATATTAAGCTTCAGCATTTCCATATCCTTTTCAATTTCAATCTCATGAAATAGTCCTACAGCCCCTACACCAGCATTGTTTATAAGCACGTCCACCTGCAAATTTCTATCAGTAACATTATCAAATAATTTCTTTGCAGCACCCACTTTTGATAAATCCTGTCCAATTATTTCAACCTTTATTTTATATTCATCAATTAATTCATCAGCTAATTTTCTGAGTTTTTCAGTACTCCTTGAAACTAAAATTATATTATATTTATGTAAAGCAAATACTTTGGCCAGTTCACGGCCTATTCCACTGGAGGCTCCGGTTATTAGCACTGTATCCATATCATTCATCAATTTAACTCCTCTACTATCTGACTTAAATTGATAATTACATTTTCTATAGTAATACTCTTTCTTTTAAAGGCTGTAATTTTTCACGATATTCTGGAGAAATTCTATTAAGTACATCTATTACGTCAGAAGCTTTAACAGAATCAATGCTGCAAACTAGATCATATAAAAGTGGTTCTAGAAATTCTTCTGTAGAAGGTACTTCTTTAATAATTTCAGAAATGGGCTTAACATAGGTTAAAATTTCCTTTGCAAATTCCTCGGATACTATATCTAAATAATAATAGGTAAAACCATATTTATAAATTTCCACTAGTCTAATTGCAAAATGTAAACTTTCACTTAAAAACAAATCACATATGTGTGTACAATCTATTGTTGATCTGGCATTTAAGGGAATTTGCTCTTTTATAAACTTTTGCTCTTTCTCAAAATCATAGGTTTCTATATTAGAAGTCTTTGAAAACAGAAAATAAATTCTATTCCAAAACAAGTAACATTCCTCACATAATTCATTATCCAGAGGCAATTTAAGTGCTAATTCATCTATACCATCAATTATTCCCCACAATCCTGCAACATCATCATAAGTATTTATTCTTGGAATAACCTTAGAAATAAGTAACCGCATGTATTTAACATTTTCATTATTAAATAATTCAGGTTGTTTTTGAAACTCTGATAAAAGTTTTTTCCCCTGTGTTAAAAGAATATTATGTCTTTCTGTAGAATTATAAAATACTGATAATTTCCATTTAAGGGCAATCCCTTTAAGCACTGGCTGATAGATCCAAAGTTCATCAGCTTTTATTATTTTTTCAAGTTCTTCTATTATTTCAGTTTTTGAAAGTGAAAAACTTAATATAAGTTCCATAAAATGTTTTTCCTGATTATCTAACATATTTCTATTATATTCATAGAAAGTGTTAGCTTCCCCTTCTCTATCATTCATCAATAAAGCTAAAATATAACCAATTACTCCTACTCCACCATTTTCATAGTGCACCTCAAACAAATTCAAAGCAGCTATATGTAAGCCATCCTGGAGATATGCTGTTGCCAAATTATCTTCTATTGTACGTACATGACCTCTAGGCGCCTCTTTAAGAGAAATTTTAAATAAATCAATAGCTGTCTTAGAATCATGTTCATACAAAGCAGCTATTCCCAGCAAATTATCTCTTTCAAATTTTCTTTTCTCCTTATCGGCCAAGTTATGATATTTTTTTGAAATTTGTTTATAATCTTTTTTACTTAATAACTTATTTAACCATCTATTTTTGATAAGATTAACAATAAGACTAATAAATCCACTAAAATATTTGTGTAAAAATAAAGTTGCTTCTACTATAAGAACAACCAGTATAACGAATATTATAAAAAAAAGTAAATCCTTGTTAATATGTGCCACCTCCTTAAAATATGTATATATAATTTATATTACTCTTTATTACCAGTTAATTATACTATAAAATGGTACAACTACTTCTTTAAATTGTGATTATATTAAAAATATTTTACATTTATTTATAAATAACTTTATATTACAAAAAAATAAAAAATTCGAGAAGCTATCATATAGACGGCTTCCCGAGCTTATCCTTCTGCTAAAACAATTAAAGTGCTTCTATGTTTAGCTTCCCCTGCGCAATAAAAGGTACACTTAATATACTTTACGTACTAAATTCCAAGTTCATTTTCAATTAAGTAATGTTTTAAATGTTATCTCTACCCTACTTATAATAATGGAAGCTCATTTCTCAGAACATCTCCATAAGATTCTCTTCTGCAGATAATTCTTGCATGGCCATCTTTTACTAATACAACTGCTGGTCTGGGTATTTTATTATAATTATTTGCCATAGAATAGCCATAGGCCCCAGTGTTTGAAACAATAAGTATATCTCCACTTTCTGCCTGTGCAATATTTGTATCTGTTAAAAGTATATCTCCTGATTCACAGCATTTTCCTGCAATTGTTACCTCTTCACTAGTTTCATTATTAATTTTATTGGCAATAGCACATTCATATTCTGCCTGGTAAAGTGATGGTCTTATATTATCAGTCATACCCCCATCTACAGAAACATACTTTCTTATATCAGGGATATTTTTAATAGAACCCACTGTATAAAGTGTAGTTCCTGCATTTCCTATTATAGATCTGCCAGGTTCTATCATTAGAGCTGGTAAATTTATTTGCAGTTCTTTTACCTTGTCTTCTGCTCTTTTTAATATGGCACTGCAAAACTCTTTAGCTTCTCTAGGCTTATCTCCCTCTTTATAATATATTCCAAAGCCGCCACCAAGATCTAATTCTTCAATTTCATAATTCAACTCGTCTTTTATAGTTTTTATTAAATCAAGCATTATATCAACTTCCTCTTCGTAAGGCTTTATCTCAAAAATCTGAGAACCTATGTGACAATGAAGTCCCTTTAGCTTTATATTTGGAAGTGATATTGCCTTTTTAACTGCATTTATTGCTTCATTATTTATCAGAGTAAATCCAAATTTTGAGTCTACCTGCCCTGTTTTTATATATTCATGGGTATGTGCTTCTATTCCTGGAGTGATTCTTAACAGTATCTTTTGAACTTTATTATTCTTTCCTGCTATTTCATTTATCTTTTCCATCTCGTAAAAATTATCCACAACAAATCTTCCTACATTGAAACTTATCCCCATTTTAATCTCATCAATAGTTTTGTTATTTCCATGAAATAGTACTCTCTTCATAAGAAAATCTGCTTTATGTGCAGTATAGAGTTCTCCACCAGATACCACATCAAGATATAAGCTCTCTTCATTTATTACCTGACACATTGCAGTAGGCAAAAATGCTTTTCCTGCGTAAGCAACTTTATTCTTACCTTTATCCACATCAAAGTTTTCATAGTAGTCTCTACAATTCTTTCTAACAAGTTCTTCATCTATTACATAAAGAGGAGTCCCGAACTCCTTACAAAGTTCATTGGAACTTATTCCCCCTATGTATAATTCATTTTCCTTAATTTCCATAGTACCAAACAGCTTCATCAAATCACCTCTAAAATTTTTTAATATCTATCTAAATAAGCAACTATCGTAAGAATACATTATAATTATACTAAATTAACTACTCTAAACAATGAAAATACATAAAAATTTTAAATATTTTTGTTTATACACATAAATGTATGTTCTTATTTGCTAATGCCTGAAATTCTTTATTACTAACTCCACTGCCTTTTGCTTATCACTTTGCTTTATTGCACAGGTTATTCTTATCTGTGAAGTAGTTATCATCTTTACCTCTATTCCATTATCACTAAACAATTTAAACATTTTAGCAGCAACCCCAGAACTTGTTTTCATACCTATGCCAACTACAGAAAATTTATCTATATCCTTATCAACATATACATTTTCCCTTTCAGCAAAATCATCAATTATGTTAAGACATTCCCCCAAAGATTCTTTTGGTATTGTAAAAGATACATTTACTTTACCATCTATAGGAGCAGTCTGACTTATCATATCTATACTAATTTTTTTGCTGGCCAAGGCTTCAAAAAGATTTGACAGAATATTTATATCACTATATATATCCTTAATAGTTACTGCCACATCCTCATCACTAGTGGCAATGCCAGTTACAGGTTTGCTCTCCATGTTCATAGTATTTACCTCCCTAATAATCGTTCCCTCTACATTGCCGAAGCTAAGTCCTACATGTATAGGCACTTTATATTTTTGTGCAAGTTCTATGGCTCTTAAATGGAGAAGTTCTGCACCAAGACTAGTAAGTTCAAGCATTTCCTCATAGTCAATTTCCTCTAATTTTTTAGCTCCATCATATTCCCTTGGATCAATGTTATATATACCATCTGCATAGGTATATATCTCACAGATTGCATTTAATTTTACAGCTATAGCAACCGCGGTAGTATCTGCTCCTCCTCTTCCAAGAGTTGTTATATCTCCTATGGAATTAATACCTTGAAAACCTGCTATTACTACAATTTTATCTTTCCTGAGGCTCCTATTTATTCTCCTGTCATCTAAGTCTTCTATAAGACATTTACCGTAATCACCTATAGTTCTCATTCCAATCTGATAAGCGGTATAACTTATGGCATCACAGCCCATTTCCTTTATAGCCATAGCAAGTAAAGAAGCTGAAGCCATTTCCCCTGTGGATAAAAGTCCATCTAATTCTCTTTTATCCGGTTCATCTGAAATTTTCTTTGCTAAATTTATGAGGCCGTCTGTAGTATCTCCCATAGCAGAAACCACTACTACCACATTATTTCCCTCTTCTTTTTTATTAATAATATTTTCTGCCACTTTCTTTATTTTATCGATGGTAGCCAGGGAACTTCCACCATACTTTTGTACAATTAATGACATACAGCTTCCTCCTATTGGTATTGCAGCCTATATATGTGTACTTAAAGATTTTATAAATCTTTAAAATACAAAAACGACAAAGGAACACCTTTGCCGCTTTATATTACTACATAATATCACGGAACTTTGTGTACCCTGTAGCTCTCCACTCAATGCATATTATTGCATTTCATCAGTGACAACCTTCCATATATTTTATGTAAGGCCAGAATATAATCCTGTCGGCTTATATTCTTCGGCTGTAACTCCTTTTTTAATTTATCAACGCCTACCGACTCCAAATAAATACTCTTAACTACAGCACCTCTACCCTAGGTTAACAAACCCTATTAAATTGTATTTAAGTATATCACATAAGCTTAAATACTTCAATATTGTTTTATAAAATCCGATAAAATTAAAATTTATAATTAAATCAAAAGACTGAGTAAAAACAGTTGACAGAGGAGAATTGAAAGTTGAAAGTTAAATTAAATTTTATATAAACATTGGATTAGGCATATGAAAATAAATAGTAAGTCAAAGATGCTAGTTAGCTATTTATTTTAATGTGCCTTAAAATATCCTAAGGCAACATTATTGTATATAATACATGGAAGCATATTATTGACATTGACATAAAAATTATTATTGTATAAAATAGTATTAATTTTTAGAATTTATTAATAAATAATATTTATTATAAACTAGGGGGAGCAGATTATGGAAAAGTTAGATACCAAGTATGGTGTTATTAAAGGTATATCTTCCATGGACTACTATAAAAACGGTAATCCACGAGATTGCGTTGTAACTGAAGTAAATGAATTAAAGACAAATTATGGAACTTTTATTCCACAATATGAGAATGGCAGCGAAAGACGTAAACATATTAAATCATTTTCTTTCTATGATAATGGAAATTTACAAAGTGTTTATTTAGAAAAGCAAGCTAAAATCAACACTTCTATAGGAATTTTACCAGCAGAATTAATTACTTTTTACCAAAATGGCAACATAAAACGTATATTCCCTTTAAATGGTCAAATTACAGCCTACTGGTCAGAACTAGATGAATATAAGCTAGCAGAGGATATTTCCTTTGATCTTTCTGTAGGAAAATTTGAAAAGAAAATTATAGCTGTAAATTTCTATGAAGATGGAGTTGTAAAGAGTATTACTTTTTGGCCTAATAATCCTGTAGAAATAACTTCACCCATTGGTAAAGTTATGGCACGTATAGGTTTGGCCTTTTACAATAGTGGAAAGCTAAAATCCTTTGAGCCACTTAAACCAACTAGAGTAGAAACTCCAATAGGTGCTATAACCTCTTATGATACAAATGCACTGGGTATTCATGGAGATTTAAATTCTATAAATTTCTTTGAAGATGGAAATATAAAATCACTGATAACTTCCTCAGATACTATAGAAATTACTACAAAGGCTGGAGAAAAGAAAATCTATAAACCAGGTTTAAAAGTAAGTGTTATCAATGATGAAGTTATGGAAGTAGTTCCAATGAGGGTAAGTTTCAATGATAATAAAGTTTGTTTCAACAACAGCGAAGATGCATATTCTATTGATGAATGTACTTTCAAAGTAGAATGTATACCTCTGCAGACTAAATCTCCTTGTGCAAACTGTTCTGGAAATTCAGACTGTAATGGTGACTGCTGTTAAAGTTTTACTGAAACTCTAATTAGTAATTTAAGAAGGTTGCGAACTAACATGAAGGTTTTTATTCATTAACCAGTGAAAACTTTTGTGGCTGTAAAATTCCAAAAACATGGAATTTTACAGCCACAAAAAACTAAAGATTTCACTTCGTGAAAGGTGAAAGCTTCAACATCGCTTTGCTTGTTGAAAGTGATAGATTTGGCTAAAGCCAAAAGTGAAGGATATTTTTTCTCCAATTCTCTACGAAAAAATTTTAAAATAAAACATAATTAGTCTTTTATAATCATTACATTTTTAGTTATAAAGCTTTTTTCGCAGCGCAGCAGAGAAAAAGCATCCTTATAATTTATAAAATTCCTCAAAAGATTTCTCTACATAGAAATGATCGTCAACGCCACATAGTTCCCTTACCGAGTGCATCGCAAGCAGCGGCGTTCCTATATCTACACTTCTTATACCCACATGAGTAGAAGATATAGGCCCTATTGTACTACCACCTGGCTCATCTGATCTGTTTACAAATTTTTGTACTGGTATATTTGCCTTTTTACATATTGTTTCATATACAGCAATACTATTACTATCCGAAGTATATTTCTGATTTGAACTTATCTTAATAACTGGTCCCTTGTTAATAATAGGTCTATTAGTAGGATCACTTTTGTCTCCCCTGTTAGGATGAACTGCATGAGCGGCATCTGCAGAAATCATGAAGCTTTTATAAAGAGCTCTAAAATAATCTTCTCTATCTCCACCAAAGGATATGACAATTCTTTCAAGAGTACTTGAAAGTAATTCTGAATCAGCTCCTTGTTTTGTAGAACTTCCCACTTCCTCATTGTCAAAACAGGCTAGAACACTAGTAGCTTCTATCACATCAGAATTACTAAGAGCTATCACTCCTGCATGAACCATCTCCAGATCATCTAGTCTGCTGCTGGAAACAAATTCATTATTAAGTCCCATTATATTTCCCTTGTCATATTCATATAGGAAAAGATCAAAATCAAGTATTTCATCTGCCTTTATATTAAATTCCTTAGCTATAGTTTTAACTAAGAGATTATCTTTTTCTAAGGTATTATTTATAAGTCCTAATAGTGGAAGCACATCTGTCTGTCTATTTAGTTCAACCCCTTTATTAATTGCTCTATTCATGTGTATTGCCAAATTGGGAATAATCATAATTGGTCTTTTTATATTCACAAGGGCTGCTTCTGGATAAAGTAGATCCTTTCCCTTTACAGTTACCCTACCTGCTAAAGAAAGGGGTCTATCAAGCCAGGTATTCAAGATTGGTCCTCCATATACCTCCGTATTTAGTTTTACATAATTTTTTTCTGATGTAATTTCAGGACAGGGTTTAATTCTAAAGCTTGGTGAATCCGTATGTGCTCCAATAATTTTAAAACCTTTTTTAGCTATAATTCCGCTCCCTACAATAAAGGATATAATAGCTGAATCATTTCTAACAACAAAATATTTTCCACCCTTTTGAAGTTCCCATCTATCGCCTTCGTTGAGTTCAATAAATCCCTTTTTGTCAAGGACTTTTTTAATACTTGTTACTGCATGAAAAGCAGAAGGACTTTCATATATAAAATCTATAAGATTTTCAGCTAATTCTATTTCAGTACTCATATTTAATTAAACCTCCAAGTTTATATTTTTTAGACAATATAAAGTATATCAAAAAATGGCTTTATTTTTCCATAATACTAAAAAATAAATTACATACATTTGTTTCTTAGTTCGTCTTTTGAACAAAAAATTACGAATTGAAGTAATAGTATAATTACTATACTATTTAATCAAAATATCGTATAATAGGACTTAAAATATTAAGCATGTTTAAAGAAATAAACCACTATATTTATTGAGCTATTTTTTTAACATGCCTCATGCAGGGAGTGTTTAAAATGACTGTAAAATTTATAATATCGCATTTTATAAAAAATTACGATAATATAAATGACAAAGATGTTAGAGAAAAATATGGAATTTTAAGTGGAATTATTGGAATTATAATTAATTTAATGCTCTTTATTATTGAAATCATCCTTGGTATTTTTACTAATAGTATTGCCATAATTGCAGATGCAGTCCATAATCTGGCAGATGTAACTTCTTCCTTGGTAACTCTTATAGGATTTAAACTGGCAGGAAAGCCTGCGGATAAAGAGCATCCTTTTGGACATGGAAGAATGGAATATGTTTCAGCACTGGTAGTTTCTTTCTTGATATTAATAGTAGGCTTTGAGTTTATAAAAAGCTCATTACAGAGAATATTACATCCAGAGCCTGTTAATTTTAATCTAATAACCTTTATAATCATACTTGTTGCTATACCCTTAAAGCTGTGGCTCAGTCACTTTAACAAAACTTTAGGCAAGTTAATTGAATCCTCTACTCTTGAAGCTACAGGAGCTGATTCCTTAAATGACGTAGCAATACTAGGTGGAGTTATAATATCTCTATTGGTATCGTATTTTACTCATATTTCTATAGACGGCTATGTAGGTATGGTGGTGGCAATTTTTATATTGATATCTGGAATTTCCTTTATAAAGGAAACCCTTAATCCATTGCTTGGTGAAGCTCCAGATCCTAAATTGGTAAAAGAACTGAGGAAAGGTGTGCTTAGCTATGATTATATTTCAGGAGTACATGATTTAATAATACACAATTACGGTCCAGGAAGAACCATGGCATCCCTTCATGCTGAAGTACCCTGCAATATGCCAATTATGAAAATTCATGATGTAATTGACACTGCCGAAAAAGAACTTTCTGAAGAACTGGATATGTTTATAGTTATACATATGGATCCCATATGTAATAATTCTGCTGAGGTAATCAAGACTAAAAATTCTGTTATAGAAATATTAAAAAACTTTCCCATTGTAAAATCCCTTCATGATTTCAGAATAGTTGGGGAAGGTAAAAATAGAAAATTAATATTTGACGTAGTTATAAGCTTTGACAATAAAATATCAGAAGAAGAGAAAGAAATCCTTAAAAATAATATTGATACGGCTGTAAGAGAGGCAAATCCTTTTTATAGTACGATTATAACTGTAGATCAAGACTATACTCATTAAACTTTAAACTAGTAATATAGAAAAAAGGACGAAGGAAAAGCAGTTGCCTATTTTCTCTTCGTCTTTTTCTATTTTTAAGTACTAATCCTGCTCTGTTAGAATTATTGGTCCATCCTTTGTTATTGCAAGAGTGTGTTCATATTGGGCTGAAAGACTTCCGTCTACCGTACGTGCTGTCCATCCATTTTTATCTTCCACAGTTTCATAGCTGCCTATATTTATCATAGGTTCTATAGTAATTACCATTCCCTCTCTAAGCTTTATACCTCTTCCTGGTTTACCATAGTGAGGTACACATATATCATCATGCATTTTTTGTCCTATACCATGTCCTGTATAGTCTCTTACTACAGAATATCCAAGAGACTCTGCATAAGTTTGTATTTCATGTCCTATATCACCTATGTGATTTCCCACAGCAGCTTTCTTTATTCCTCTATAAAGGCACTCTTTTGTGACCTTCATAAGATCTTCTGCTTCCTTTGATATTTTTCCTACAGCATAAGACCAGGCAGAATCAGCAAGCCAGCCATTTAAATTTACCACCATATCTATAGTTACAATATCTCCTTCTTTTAAATGATTCTTAGTTGGAAATCCATGGCAAATTTCATCATTTACTGAAGCACAAGTAGCATAAGGATATCCCATATAGCCTTTTTCTTCCGGAGTAGCATTATGCTCTTTTAAAAACTTTTCCACAAAACTATCTATTTCCATGGTAGTTATACCAGGCTTTATCAATTTTCTAATTTCCTTATGGCATGCTGCCAATATTTTGCCTGCTTCCTGCATATATTCAATTTCTTGTTTGGTTTTTATTTCTATCACTATTATCCCTTCTATCCTTAAATCTCATAAAGAAATATTCAGCCAGTTCAAGTTTATTTTGCATACTATTATTTTGATAAAAACTTTCATGTACATACTACTTTTCAATGCAGAATTCACTTTGTATCTTTGACTTGCTATTCTTTAAATACCTTAACTTTTTTCTTATTATACTAATTATTTGATTTTAAATCAATTTATTCATTTGTTACTTCCATTATATTAATAAAGAAAATTGTTGGTATACTATTTTATTAAATAAATTATACAATTACAAAAACCAATAATTCCAAAAATTTATTTAGTCATTATTCCTAATTATACCACAATATAATCACATATCAATCCGTATAATGATTGTTATATTGTATAAAATAAATATGATAATATTTTAATTTTAAAAGTTTTTTATTTTTAGCATCAGTATAATATTATAATAGCATCTGACTATAGTTATGTGGAAGGGAGACCTTATAAAATGGCAAATTTCAACTCATTGAATAGCTCAAAGGCTAATATAAAAAGTGTAGAAGATCATAATGAGAATGCAGAAACGGCTATGTCTCAGCAAGTTAAAGAAGTAAAGCAATTTGCAATGGATAAATATAATGTAAATGGTCAAACTCAGAGAGGATATAATAGACATAAGGATGACAGACAATAATTAAAAAAATTATTTGATTTTTTTAGCAATTTTTTTATATCATCAATGATTCAAATAATCATTGATGATATAACTTTTTATAAGTTGTACTTAAAAATTTTAAGCAGGGCAATCTCTGCCTAAAACTAAAAACCTTGTAAGGATCAATGAATCTTACTTAATGGAAGTTTTCACTCCCACTTGCTTAGATGCTATACTAACTAATTATTTATTTACCTGTCTAATATAAATCATATCCCAGTATTGTAAAGTGGGAACTGTAAATGTAATGTAATTTCCATTAGCATCAGTTCCTTTTGTAAATTGTACATTATAAGTTTTTCCATTATTGTAGTCAGGTGAAACAAAAGATACACTCCCTACTGGATTTGTATAGTAATATTTCACAGTAAAATTAGATAATGCAGTAGGTATTGGATAATCTGCATTAGTGTCTCTCCAAGAATTATTTGATTCTCCTCGTAGGTTTATCAGATGAATAATTTCATAATTTGAATCTTTTTTAGTAAATGTCCATACTTTATTTGCCTCGCTAGTTGTACTTGTAGCAATATCCTTTAATGATGAATCTTTCAATACAAAGTATACTTGCCACATGGGCAAACATGGGTGAATTTCTGGGATAATAAAGAGTACAAAGGTGGACAAACAATTACAGTTGATGCTCCATTAGACTATATGCCTATATTTATTAAAAAAGACTCTATCATCCCAACTCGTGATGTACAACAGTACACAGGAGAAAAACCATTAACAAACTTGATACTTAATACCTATTTAGATAACAAAGCAAACTACAGTTTTTATGAAGATGATGGCAAAACACTTGACCACAATAACGGAAAATATAATGTTACAAATTTTGATGTAAAACAAGCAGGAAATGAAATTGAGTTCTCTCAAGATAAAGTAAAACAAAACTACAATTCAAGCCTGCAACAATATACATTGAAATTAAATAATGTTAATAATCCATCTAAAGTTGAAGCAGCTAATGAAAAATATACAAGCGTTCAATCAATGGATGCCATGAACAATACAAATCGTTCTTATTTCTATGACACAAACAGTAAAACACTGTATGTTCATATTCCAGTTGATGAAAACCACAATGTGAAAATTCATCAGTAAAATAATTTTGAAGCTGTCTTAAAAGAAAATAAATATCCATTAAATTTGAGAACAGCATCATTCAACTACAAAAAATCAAATTTTAATAGTAGAATAAGCTAAGGAGCTGTCTCACAATATATGTATTGTGAGACAGCTCCTTTTTAGAAAGTAATTAAAAAGAAAATGTTCTTCTGAAAAATCTTATTAATTCTGAGAATATTACAACTGTAAAAGTATATCCTATAACTTTTAGCCACATTGTAAGAGATAATGGTACAGTTCTGAAAATTTCCCCTCCAAATTGAGTTATTATTATCTGCAGTATAAATGTGAGGCCTATCATAAGCAGCATAGCTTTATTTTTCAACAAATTCTTGAATATGCTTTCATCTTCTAATTCTCTGGAATTGAAGGCATTAAATAGCTGGAATAATACGAAACTAGTGAATATTATAGCATTTTGCTGCTGAGCATTTCCACCTAAAATATTATTATTTATTAGGAGCATCATCATAATAATTATGAATATGCCATTTACTATTATGCGAGATAACATGTGCCCTGTTATTATATTAGCATCTCTTTTCACGGGCTCTTTTTCCATAAGGTGTTCTCTTAAAGCTTCAAGACCTAAAGATAATGCTGGAGGACCGTCCATTATCAGATTTACCCATAACAATTGTATAGTAGTAAAGGGAAGCTCTTTCCCCAGTATTTCACAGACAATTACTGTAACCACAGCAATTAAATTTACTGTCAATTGAAACTGTATAAATCTCTGGAAGTTCTCATATATTCCTCTTCCCCACTCTACTGCTTTGACGATAGTTGAGAAGGAATCATCCAGAAGAATAATATCACTTGCTTCCTTTGAAACCTCTGTACCAGTTATACCCATTGCAATTCCTACATCTGCATTCTTTAAGGCTGGTGCATCATTAATACCATCACCAGTAACAGCTACTACATTACCAGTCTTTTTTAGTAGATTTACTATTCTCATTTTAGTGAGAGGTTTACTTCTCGCAATTACTACTATCTTATCCAATATTTTCAGAAGTTCTTCATCAGACATTTCATCTATTTGTTGTGCTTCAACAATTATGCTGTCCTCATTAACCATATTTAATTGCTTTGCTATAGAAGTGGCAGTTACAATATTGTCTCCCGTCAACATCTTTATATTTATACCAGAGCTCTTACATTTTTCTATTGCATCATATACATCATCTCTTAGTGGATCTGCTATGGAAACAAATCCATCAAAAATCATGCTATCTTCAAGTTTATTCTGTATTTTGTTCCATTCTCCCTTTACTTCATCAATATTTCTATGGGAAAATCCAAGTATTCTCTTTGCTTGTTTCTGCAATTTTATAATTTCGTTATTTATTTTTTCCTTCAATTCATCTGTAAAATCTTGTACTTCATCATTAATTATTATCTTATCGCATAATGAAATGACCTTTTCCGGACTACCCTTTGTATATACATTATATATTCCATCTTCCTTGGTAACTGTGGTCATTGATTTCTTTTCTGAACTAAATGGATACTGATATATAACCTCAGCGGCATTTCTTATATCAGTGTAATCTACAGCTACTTCATTATTGCCATCAGATACGTAATCACGGCATTTTGCCTCACATATAGTACCTGATGAAGAATAATTACTACATTGTGCCGGTTCTCTTGAACAGTCTGTTTCACTAAAAGCTTTTAACAATGCACATTCTGTGGGATTACCTATAAATTTTACGCTATTTTCTTGTATATTAATATCTGCAGTACTATTTATTGTAAAATTCTCAATCATGAATCTGCTCTTTAAATCTGATGGATTTAATAAATCACCATTATTCCATATATCTATTACTGTCATTTGATTTTTAGTAAGAGTTCCCGTTTTATCAGAACAAATCACATTTATACTTCCTATAGTCTCACAGGCAACTAATTTTCTCACAAGAGCATTGCTTCCTGCCATTTTAATTATATTTAAGGCCAGTGTTATGGCAACTACGGTAGGCAGCCCCTCGGGGACTGCAGCTACTATCAAAGCTATACTCGTCATAAATGCATTCTGAATAGTGTCAAAAGACAAACTGTTACTTGTATAAATTTTAAATAATTCATAGGAAAATATTAAACCAGCTGCAATTATTCCCAATAAACTTATGGATTTAGCAAGCTTATCTAATTTTTCCTGCAGTGGGGTAGATTTTGTCTCAGTACTCTTAAGCTCCTCTGCAATATTTCCCATTTCTGTTTTATCACCAATGGAGGTAACAACTATAGTACCTTGTCCGTAGGTTACAAAGGTACCTGCAAAAACCATATTTTTACGTTCAGACAAACTGGTTTTAGGTTCTTTAATAATAATGTCACTATCCTTGTCAACGGGAGCACTTTCTCCTGTGAGCATGGATTCATCAACTTTTAACTGCAAAGTATCTATTAATCTTCCGTCAGCAGGAACTTTATCGCCAGTATCAATTTTTACAATATCACCTATTACTACATCTTTCTTATGTATATATTGGATATCTCCATTCCTCAATACTTTTACTTTTATATCCTCATTTATGCTATTTAATGTATCAAAAGCTTTTTGTGACCTTCCTTCCATAATGATATTAATACCTACAGAAAGCCCTATAGCAATTAATATACCTATACTTTCTGTGAATTCAGCATGAAGTCCCTGAAAATATTTGTACAAATTCATCCCAATGGTTATCAATGCAGCAATTAATAGAATAAATATCATTGGCTCTTTTAATGCCTCTAATATTTTTTTTATAATAGATACTTTTTCAGATGGTGAAAATTGATTTTTACCATATTTTTTTTCATTTTCTAATACCTGAACATCATTCAACCCCCTAGACACATCTACTTGAAATCCATTTAAAATTTCTTCAATTGATTTTTGAAAGATTTCCATTTTTCCCCCTCCATTAAATATTTATCACATTTTTAACTTATCATTTTACTTGCATATTTAACTTATTATTAATTATTCTTCTTAAATGAAATAATTATATACCCTCCTCAACTTAATCTCTAATAAAAAATTTGTTATCACTCTATATTTATTTAATGACACAACCTTATTATTTTTGGCTGGATATCAAATAAAAAAGACTTTTAACACAACAAAACACTAATAGTGTGGTTGTGTTAAAAGTCTTACAGTGACAAATGTCATGATAAAGCCAGGTTATAAAAACCAGGATGTTGACTTTATCTCCCTTACGGGTAGTTACTCCCCTTTAACAATTTCATTAAATTATTCATATAATAATTAAATACAGTTAAAATTATAAAGGGAAAATTATTAAATGTCAATATATAATAATAATATTTACATTATGATGTATAAAATAACCCATTAAATTTATTTTAAAAAAATACTGTAAATAAATTTACCTTAAAAAAACTAGTTCGCCACTTTTCATTATGTAGTATTTCTTCAATCTTCTTTCTTGGACGAGGTTCTGGACTTTCAGCTGCATAACCAACAGTAACAATGCCAACTACGTATTTATCAGAAGGTATATTTAAAATTGGTCTAATGTCTTTTTGATCGTACCATCCAACCCAGCAAGTACCCAGCCCTAAATTATTGGCTTCAAGCTGTATATGTTCAGCAGCAATTGATGTATCACCAATTACACCCTTAAGCTCTACTTGTGGACTATTTTCATCTACCGTTATAACTTCAGTTCCATCTATTCTAGCAGCTATGTCTGCAATACATAGAATAAATACTGGAGCTGAAAGCATCCATTTTTGATTGTGAGCTGCTTCAACTAATTTTTCTCTAGTAGATTGTGATTTTACCACAACAAAGTGCCAGGGTTGTGCATTCATACCTGATGGTGCAAGCCTTGCACTATCAATTAATTGAATTATTTTCTCTTCCTCCACTGATTTATCGGTATACTTTCTTATACTTCTGCGATTTTTAATTTCTTTAGTCATAAATTTATTCCTTCTCGTATTCTCTTCTACAAGGTACCATGCCCCTTGTTATGGCTTATTTACTTAACTTCAACGATTAAAAATGCACATAAGTCCGTTTTCATTCATGCATTTACCACAGGATATGCATTTGGGTGCTTTATCTGAATCCTCTTCCCAAAGATTTACTAAATTACTTTCACTTATAAGTGGTCTTGAAAGTGAGAAATATTGAATTGCTGTTGTATTCAGTATCTCATTCATCACGTCAGGAGTTCTATTTTTACCTACTAAAATTACAGGTGTTTGTATTTCTGCTGCAATTTCAGCTGCATAATCTCTGTATATTGATTCCTTGTACTCAGTTATATCATTACCACCACTGATTTCTATACCATCGATTCCTTTGATTGAAAGCTGTATACATGTGTATTTACAAACTTTAAAAGCATTTTCATAATCATTAGCATCAATGCTGTTTACCTTAATGAATATAATAAAATCTTTACTGGTTCTCTTTCTTATTTCATCATATATTTCTAGGATAATTCTAGAATTATTCTCAAGATTCCCACCATAATTATCTCTTCTCTGGTTATGAATAGAGCTTAAAAACTGGCTTAGAAAAAATCCATGAGCAGCATGAATCTCAACACCATCAAATCCTGCCTTTTCAGCTCTGGCTGCTGCATCTCCAAAGTCAGTTGCTATTGCTTTAATATCCTCAGTTGTTACATCAGTAGGCTTTAACATTTCTCCCTTTAGGCTTGCATAGCTCATCTGAGCCAAAACTTTGCTGCCATATTTATGAATCATAGAAGTAAATTCTTTATATTCTCCTATAAATTCATCGCTATAGAGACCCAGTTGTCCATTTAAAGACTTTGAGTTTTCTGTAAGATATATTGCGCTAGTAATGATAAGTCCTATCCCGCCTTTTGCAAGATCTTCATATAATTTAATAAGCCTGTCTGTTAAATGCCCCTTCTGATCCGCCATATTTTCCCATGTAGCTGAACGCATAAGTCTGTTTTTTAGTTCCATTTTATTTATAATAGTTTTGTCAAATAATGTTTTCATAATGATTCTTCTCTCCTTAAATAAACTTTATTAGTTGTAATCAATCTGGTTACAACTTAAGTAAAAAAATCGAATAAATTCTATTCAATTTTTTTTAATATATCTTTCACAATATCCTCCATTGTAAAACTTTGGAGTACCTCCTCCATGGCTCCTTGAGCCTTAAGCAAAACACACTCAAGTGTATCCTCAATATTAGCTCCTATAGGGCATTCAGTGTTGCAATCTTCATGGATTTGAAAAAGTCCCCCTGGTTGAACTACTTCTACAGCCTTATATACATCAAGTAAACTTATATTTTTTATAGGCTTTAAAAGATATGCCCCACCACATCCTGCGTGTACGCCAGCTAATCCAGCTTTTTTTAACATTCCAGTAACTCTTCGAATAACCACAGGGTTAGTGTTTACACTGCCAGCAATTAATTCTGAAGTACATACATTATCTTTTGCAATAGATAATATTGATAGTATGTGGATTGCTACGGAAAATCTACTACTTATTTTCATATTAGCACCTCCCGTTGTAATCATTATAGTTACAGTAAAAACATTTGTCAATATATTTATTAAACATTTCTATATCTTTAGCTTTATGTACTTCAACCAAATTCGATAGTAATACAAGAACAAAGTATAAATCGTTACATTTTACTCCTTAGTTTCACTCTTTACTATTTCTTCTTTTTTTCCAATAACACTAAACACTACGCCACCAATGATTAGAATTGCACCAATAACAAAATTCACATTAATATTTTCTCCCAAAAACATCCATCCAAGGAAAACTGACATCATTGGCTGCACAGGATAAAATAGAGAACAATCACCCGCTTCTATCATGGATAAGCTTTTATTCCATAGAAAATGGGCAAGAGCTGTACAGACAACCCCTATATAAATCAGTGATAGAACAACGGTCCAATCGAGGTGAATATTAGGAGTTATTATAAATTCCCCAATAGAAAATGGTAAGGTACTAACAGCTGCTATAATAATACCATAGGTAGTAATCTGAATAGGATCATACTTTTGAGTAACTCTTCTAACTATGACAGATATCAGTGACCAAGATATCACTGCAAATAGAGAAATCAAAATTCCAATTACTTGTCCACTTTCATTTGATCCACCAATGATAGTATGTACACCAACAATAGCTAAAATAATACAAATTATTTTTTTCAAAGTTAATTTTTCTTTAAGTATAATTGCTGCAAACAACATGATCGTAATTGGATTCACTGAATTAACCAACGAAGCAAGAGAGGCATTAGAGAACTTTACACCTATTAATTGCGCTACAGTAGCTATAAAATACCCTATAAATCCTATTAAAAAAACATATTTATAGTCCTGCTTTTCAATTTTTTTAGTCTTCGTATGCTTCATTATAAAAAATAAAATTATTCCCGCAATTATATATCGTACAGAAGAAATCATAAGCACAGGGACTTTTCCCATTACAAATTTACCAACCACATATAAACTACCCCAAGCACAAAAGGTTATAATAAGATATAAATAAGCCATTTTTTTATTTTTCATTTTATGTTTTAGTGAGAAATTATATGTTTCTCACTAAGATTAGCCACCTTTCATTAAAATTTTAATTTAGCCTTTACTTCAAAGAATAGCGTTATTATTACTATTATTTTATCACAGAATTTATAACATATAGAAAAATGCCTATAAAAATACATAAAAAAAGTAACACTATGCAGCAATATTACTTTTATTTTAGGCTTTGTATCTTAATATTTAAATTTGTAATTTTTAAATATTGCGGACTGAAATGGAAAAATTTACACCCCTGGGTGTAAATTTTTCCATTTATTAATTCGTACTTTCTCACTATTACTAATTGAAATTTGATTTTCCTTAGATGATCTTAACCACGGTTCCCACAGGAACCAAACTACTAAGTTCAATTACATCCTTATTGTACATTCTTATACATCCATGAGAAACAGGTCCACCTATGGAACCGGGCCTGTTTGTACCATGAATTCCAACCCCTCTTGCACTAAGGCCAAGCCATCTAGCTCCATAAGGTCCACCTGGGTTTATTTGCTTGTTTATTATTTTAAAGGTGCCTGCTGGTGTAGGAGTAGCTCCTTTCCCTACGGCTACAGGATAAAGTTTATAAAATTTATTATCTTTATATAAAGTCAAACTTCTTGCATTTCTGTTTATTGTAATGCTATATGTTGCCCTATAGTATCCTTCACTATACCGAACCGGATAAAAAACCATTCTACTATCTCCCCAAACTTGCTATATAGAACTATTATATTAATACAGCTATCAGAAAGTGAGATTTATTCTAATTTTTGTAAATTTTAAATTCTTCCGTTTAATTTCAGTTTAAAATCTAAAATTTTTGACAATGTATCTATATCTCCAGCTAGCCTATTTTAAATCTTACTGCGTCAACAGAACCCTCAGATAGCTCACTATCTTCGGAACCTGTTTCCTTGTAGGCTTCAAAATATTCGTCGCATCTTTGACTTACTATTTATTTTCACATGCCTAGTATCTTTGTAATAAATTGCATTAGGGATAAATTTAAATTCGGCAAGCAAATTCCCTATTTACTACTATCAGCAATTAGAGTTATAAATGCATCAGTACTAATAGGATCAGCTTACCGAATTAAAGATTAAAATTTCTATATTTACTGTTGTGTATACTGAGGTTCTTCTTCTTGAATATGTTTTAATCTTCCATTCAAAATTTGTAATGAATCCTCAAAGGTTTTAGCTAACTGTTGAAAATCTTTTTTTGCAGCTTCATTTTCTGTTTGTAATGCAAAAGTCTTCATTGTAGCTGCTGCTGATTGAACGCCGGCTATAGCCTGCTGCATCTGTGTTCCTACTGTCATAATTCTCACCTCCCTTCAATAAAATAAGCTTAAGAAAATCTTTATATACTGTAATCTTCTAAATACAATAAGCTTAAAAATATTTATCTACCCCATATTAACCTTTAGTCTTAAATATTAATGAAGCTATAAAGCCAAATATTATAGCTGAGGAAATGCCAGCGCTTGTGATTTCAAATATGCCAGTGAGCACTCCGATAATACCATATTGTTTATTTTCCATTAAAGCACCTTTAACTAATGCATTGCCAAAGCTGCATATCGGTATTGAGGCACCTGCTCCTGCAAACTTTACTATAGGGTCATACAAACCGAAGCCGCCTAATATTGCTCCTACTACTACAAATGCAGTCATTGTATGGGCAGGTGTAAGTTTAAAAACATCCATCATTATTTGACCTATAACGCATATAAGTCCGCCTATAATAAAAGCCCAAATAAAAATTCCCAATTTTAATTAACACCTCACTTTAAGTATCTCAAAAGCCATAGAAATGTATACTTCTTTACATTTCTATAGATACTGCATGTGCAATACATGGAATACTTTCCTTTTGCTGATAGGACAATGGTGATAATAGCGCCCCCGTTGCAACAATCAGTATTCTCTTTAATTCTCCCTTTTTCATCTGTTTAAGTAAATGGCCATAGGTAACAATAGCTGAACAAGCACAACCACTGCCTCCAGCTATTACAGGCTGATCTTTTTTATAGATCAATAGACCACAATCTGTAAGTATGTCTCGTGGAATTTTCAATCCATGCTTTTCTAATAAGTCACCAGCAATTCTATGACCAACTCTTCCCAAATCTCCTGTCGCAATTAAATCATAATGGGACGGATCTATATTTAAATCCCTGAAATGTGCTTCTATGGTATCTACCGCTGCTGGTGCCATGGCCACTCCCATATTATAGGGATCTGATATGCCCATATCTACTACTCTTCCAATAGTAGCACAGGTTACTCTCGGTCCCTCACCTGCTTCACCTACCAGACATGCTCCAGCACCTGTTACAGTCCATTGAGCAGTTGGAGGTTTTTGTGCCCCGTATTCTGTAGGATATCTGAATTGCTTTTCAACGGTAATATTGTGACTGGAAGCACCTGTTACAATATATTTTGCTGACTTACTGTCAATCAGCAGTGAAGCCAGTGCAAGACCTTCCATGGAACTTGAACAAGCTCCAAAGATACCTAGGAAAGGCATTCCCAGTGTACGTGCAGTAAAGCTGCTGGATATAAGTTGATTCATTAAATCTCCACTTATAAAAAATTGAACATCGTCTTTTTTCATATTTCCTTTTCTTATGGCTGTTTCACAGGCCTCTTCCAATAATTTTTTTTCTGCTTTTTCACAACTGTCCTGTCCCAACCATACATCCTCATGGAGAATATCGAAATCATCAGCTAATGCACCCTGGGCTTCAAATGGTCCTCCTACGGCAGCAGAAGATAGTATCACTGGTTTAGAATCAAAAATCCATGTTTGATGTCCCTTAAGCATTTACATCCCACCTAACCACATGATAAGTATTTTTACAATAGCAACAACAAAAGCAGAGAAAACCCCAAAGGCAATTACCGATCCAGAGAGTTTGAACATATTACCGCCTACACCTAATACGTAGCCCTCCGTTCTATGCTCAATAGCAGCGGAAGCAATGGTATTTGCAAATCCAGTAATAGGCACGGCTGTACCTGCTCCAGCCCACTGGGCAATATGATCATAAATTCCAAGACCGGTAAACAGTGCAGAAGTTATTATTAAAATAGCAGCTGTAGGATTTCCTGCTGTCTTTTCTGTAAAATTAAAATATGTTATGAAAAACCACTGTAACCCTTGACCTATAGTGCATATGATACCTCCCACTAAAAAAGCCCTGATACAATTTTTTATGACTGGCCGCTTAGGTTCTCTATCAGAAGCAAAATCCTGATATTCCTGTTCTACAGGAGTGAGTTTTTTCTTTTTCATATTAGACATAACTGTCACCTTCTAACGTAATAAATATGGTTCTAATTTATCCATAATTTTTTTTATCCTATCAGCATTATATGAATACATTTTTCTAACCCTTAAATCTTTTGTCTCCAAGGAAAAGGTAAATAAATCAGCCTGAACCTTTGCCATACTTGAGTAAAGTAGCTGTTTAACCTGAGGCTGAGTGATATGCATAGAATCATCAAATACATCTATAAACAAATCCCCTGAAGAATCCACCTGACCAATAAATACATTGTCAAGTGATACACCAAAATTTGATAATTGAACTTCCAGCCATTCTCGATTCAAACCTCTATTTTTTAAAGCTTCGTCCAGAATATTTCCATCTAATATTACTGTTTCCGGCTCAGACAAAGGTGCGACCTCTCTTTGTAAGTCATGAGCAGTAACAGGTTTCTTATCCGACTTTAATAGTACATTTATTTCTCCAGTGGATTCCATTACAGCGAACTCCACATCTGCCAGATTAAAGGCATTCTTTGATCTCAATTCTCTTAATAGTTCTTCACCTGTATATCTCACTTCCATCAGGTTTTCTTCCATAACTTTTCCATCTTTTATTAATATGGTCTCTCTGCCATTTATAAAATCATGTATCCAATTACTTTTTATTGCTAAATAATCCAGCGCTACAGAAAATGCAATCCAAACTGCTAATATCATAAGTGCAAAAATAGTATTGGGTACTATACCTAATGAAATTAATGCTGTAATAATAGCGATTACAATATAACTTACAAATCTAAAAGGTGTTATCTTTAATAAATTTACCTTACCAATAATTCTAACTATCACTAAAGTTAAGAAAAATAAAATTACGGATCTTAAAAGTACTATAATCCAATTTTGCATAGCCTTTTTTCCTTCCCAGGTACCTTGTATCTTTATATAAATAATCAGTCAATTTTAACTGTTAAACTTGATATTTTTTAAGATACCTTAATTGCCTTTGTATTGAGGTTCTTCAAATTCTATCTTTTTTAATCTATGTTCCACATTCTTAGTAACTGCTTCTGTAATTTTAAGAGCTTCTTTATAAGCTATGACTTCCTCTTTATTTTTACTCTGCACAGAATAAGTTCTAAGTGTACTTTCAATTCCCTTTAAATCAGCCAATGTTTGCTTTACTCTAGCTCCTACTGTCATTATTATCAACTCCCTGAATATCATGCTAAAATTATTATTATCAAAAATCCAAAAAAGTATTACTATTTTTATTTTGTTATTTTTTACATGATCTGTAATTTATTTTTATACTAATAGTTAAAGTATACTAATAACCTACAATTCGGAAATTGACATTATAATAAACTAAAACGAATTATATAGAAGTGCTAGTAGTAATCTTGTAAAAAGAATTTAATAGATGGAAAGAAACTTATGAATAACAAATAATTACTAGCTAATTTCATCAAAAAATAAAAGTTGTCTCAAAAGTAATAAATATTAATTAAATTTGAGAGCAGCCTTATTCGTTTATTAAAAATCAGATTTCAATGATTATTTTTAATAGTAGAATATTTAAAAAAACCTGTCTCGCAATGTATAGATATACATTGCGAGACAGGCTCTAAGAATCTGTATTTATATTTAATTTTAAACTTAAGTCTACTATGTGTGCTGATACAATTAGCCAAGTACTAACTACACTTCATCAGCATTGAAAACTTATCTACATAATTGTTGGTAAGATCTTTTAATGAAATATTATTATAACCAGCAAATTCTATGCCATTTACCTTAGCAGCTTCATAGTCATTTATTGAATCTCCTATTAATATTACCTTTGAATTATCATATTTATTATCTTCTATAATACTTTTTACTATATCATTTTTATGTCTAGGTGAACCATAAATTGCAGAAAAGCAATGGTCTATACCTAATTCCCTGCATAAATAATTTAATTCTTCATTCTCAGAACCAGAGGCAATATATAATTTTTTTATGTCTTTATTTTTCTTAATAAATTCTACAGTATCTTTAATAAGATAGTCTAACTTAATTAACTCACTCTTCATTATTTCTGTAAATTCTTCTGCATATTTCTTTATTAAACTATCCTCTATATTCGATTTTAATATTTCTTCATAAAAGTATTTAATTTTATGAAATCTTGATAGTCCACCATTCTTTCGATTATATTTAACCAGTTTTTCTACGTCATCTGTATTAAAGTCAGAGAAAATAGCCCTAAATCCATTATCTCTTACTTTCATAGAATCTACTATGACACCATCGAAATCAAATATAATTACATCATATTTATTAAAGTCAACCATATTAGTCATCCCCTTATTAAAATATTATATAATCTTCAGTAAATACTATTTTACCATAGAGTTATCTTTTAAATTTTTTTATATCTGAGCCGCTCTAGTTAACAATTCACAATCATAATCCATACACTTTTTTGAAATATACTGGGTATATAAATCTTCTATATAAGTTTTATCAAATTTATTTTTCTTTTCATCAACTATATTTTTAATTATATTTTCTGTATCCTTTGCCGTAAGATTTGATTTGCCAGCTAAGTAAGTTGAATAATTTGGATGACAATTATAAATTGCAGATATATAGTGAGCAGGTGAATATCCCCAGTAATTTTCTCTATGAATCTTATTTAAAGAATTATCTATTATATCTAATAAAGGTTGTATTTTATAATCTTTATCAAAATTTCTTACTAAATAATCTACAAATAACTCTGTATTTAAGTTTCCTGCTCCCCTTCCCATTCCTAAAACTGATGAATCAATTATTAATTGTCTGTCACTAACTGACTGCAGTAAAGTTATGGCATTTGAAAAGGCAAGTTGAAGATTATTGTGTGCATGTAAGCCTAATCTAACACTAGCTTTTAAATTATTATCAACTAAGGAAGCTAATCTTAAAATATCCTTATCATGCATGGATCCAAAACTATCTACTATATAGAAAGCATATATATCTAATTTATTGAATTCATTTATAACTTCTAACAGTTCCTCTTCAGTATAAGATAAAGTCACCATAGGCTGAATAAAAACTTTAAAGCCCTTTTCTATTATTTTTTCGGCCTGCTGAAAAGCTTCTCTCCACTCTTCCTTACGAAAAGCAAGCCTTATACCAAAGATATTATCGTTATAGTCCATATTATCTACATCAAAATCTCCTAAATTCATCATAACAAGATATTTAGCATTATTATTAGTTAGTATGTTTTCAATACATTCTATGCTATTAAACATAGTACTATCTCCACATCTATCACTTTTTTTGCTTATATATCCAAGCTCTATGAATTCAACTTTAGATTCTATTAAAGAATCAATAAGGTTTGAAGCAGTATCATCGGAGAAGGACCAATTATTTATATATCCTCCATCCCTCAGTGTACAATCCAATATATTTACATTTTTCATTAAAATCACCTCTTATCTAATTATTTTAATACCCTTTAAATCTATAATTTATTGATAATCCCATTTTTTTGTCTCTATCATCATTAAATTGAACAAATAATCTATAAACTATTTATCTCATTTAATTTTTGTCTAAAAGCTGAAATAGATATTTATCATAAGTATATTTCTTATTTTAATATACAAAATCCAACATACAACCTTGACCGTTAATCAAGTTGTATGTTTATTATATTATATCATATATGAAAATACAATATATTTTTTTAAATATTCAGTAAATTTTTTATATATTTTTTGATAATCTAATAATATTGCATTATAAACGTAATTCTTGGTATCTATGATGCTTAGAGATATTTATGACTTAATTGAAATTGCTATCTAAAGAAATATTGAACTTTACTTTCAATTTAAAGAAAGATTGGAGTGCTAGATTTTCTAGTCATCGGATAAACAGAATTCTTGGCATCAGGTGGAGTTTTTATTCCATTTGATGGTTAGAAGTCGTTATCCAGGGACGTAGCCACTCTTTACTCCCACTTTGAAGAAGGTGGGAGTATTAGAGTGGGTAGTCATCGGATAAAATTCTATTTACAAAAAATAGAACTGCCAATTAGCTATATATAATATATAAACTAATTGGCAGTTAAACAACACTTAACTCATTTAAACTATCCTCTGTTATTTGAATATTTATCACCCTTTTTTAGTTATTTTATGCTGATTGCTGCATTTTCAAATTCAATCTTAAAAATTTTCTCCGAGATTTTATTGAACGTCTATTATTGAATCCACAATTAACATTTCTTAAAATCTACATTTATAATTTTTTAAAACTTATGAACATAATTTTAAGATAAAAGTTACTAAATTTTCTGTTCAAATAAAACCTAGCCTCCAGTGTATCTAGTCAGCTACTATATTTTCTATAATACACTATTTGTTGTTTGCTTAATTTACTACCATCCTACAAACTTACATCTAAATTTTATTAACCTAAAAACTATTTTGTAAGCTTTTAATGAGTTAGGGTTGTTTAGAAGAAGTTCTGTATCTTCTTCTTGATTTTATTATAATGTAAACGTTTGTATTTGTCAATTGTTTCTATTAAAATTTTTAAAATAAACTATTTTTTAATCTACCATTTAAACAGTCAATACAAAGATTGAGAAAAAATTATAATTAATTTGTCACTTTTGAATATACTTCAATATCATTTCCTTCACTGTCTTTAAATTCTAAAACCAAATTATCATTAATTTGAGTTAGTGGAAAAACTATTTCAGCTTCTAATTCTTCTATTTTTTTAATTAGCATATCCATATCATTTACCTGAAAGCTGGGCAGACAGTTATCCCCCCAAGTTACTTTTTCTTCTGCTTTTTCATTATTAAATAAGCAAAATCTAAAATTCTCCAGCTGAAATATACTGAAAACTTCATCCTTTATATAAATTTGCTTGTCCAAAATCTTTTCATAAAAATCTATTGCCCTTTTCATATCTTTTACACAGATATATAGTGAATTTAATCTCATTTCCAAATTCATTTCTTTATTTTCCTTTCCATAACTTAAAGATAGAACATATATTTTGAAGCATACAAAGAAGCAATTAACAGTTTCTAGTAAATATTCTGTTAAGGTGTTATGATGCAAAATAAGATGGTATACTGACTAGTTATTTTACACTGTCTTAAATCAACTTATAACTTTTTTAACAATAAAATATGCTTCATAGTAAAAATAGTATTTTGCTAGTCCAAAACAATAGAAAGTCTATTAATATCCTCAGTTTTAGGATCCTTAACAATTAAATGTGTTGAACGCCATATTTCTCCACAACCAATTACAAACACTCTATTAAAGAACTTCTTTAATTTTAAAAAATCTAAAGACCTTTCTATCTCTTCTAACTTCCAGCCCGACAATGGTACTCCAAAGCACCCATTATTTCTATCACATTCCCACAATAAATACATAACAAGTTTATCATTTATAAAATCCTCTATTTTATCCAAACGTTCATCTGATATTATCTCAAACGCAGTTGATGGTTTCCGATTTAAAGTAGGCAATATAGTATTAATTCTAAATATAGCTTTAATACTATTATCTATTTTATCTTCCCTATATAATTGTTCATATGCTAATTTCGCTTCTTCCAGTAATGTGCTTGCCCATATGCCAACTATTTTTTTATTAAATATAAAAGTCCTGATGTTTTTGAAAATACTTGGAAACAATCTAATTGTTGGTATATTTACAAACTCTGTAAAATTCATTTCCTCTTGGAAATATAAAGTTATTGGCATATTTTCAATACCATTGTGATATACTATGCCAGTTAAAACCTGCAGCAAATTATTTGTCATAAGTATTTCTCTGCAATCTGATTTTTCAATGTATTTAAAGAATGATGCTCTCTGAAAATTATATGATGTTCTAGAATCATTATAATGTTCCATTTTCAGCTCTTCCAACTGGACACCTTTTAACATAAATCTAATGCCCCCTCAGCTTAAAGTATATTATTTATCTTTTATATTGTACTTTATTTTTTAGCTCTGTGATGCTTTAAAAAAAACAGTATCAGTTATAAAAGAATACTTATTTCCATCAATAAAGCACACTAGCCTCTTAACTTATACATTAATATTATAATACAGCTTATTAACTATCAACTAGTAATTACAAATTAATGCAAATATGTCTACATAATGTATTGTAATTATAATCATTAGGAGTTTTATTCAAATTACTTTAATAGAGAGTTTGGTCACGTTAGTGATTTGCTGAATACTGTCTCCCTTAAAGAAAAAAATATCGTAGTATCCAAATATGGATTCCACGATATTTTTATACATATTTAATTTCTATAACATAAAAACAAATTTTTAGGCACGATATAATATTCAATCTGCTAACTGAAATATATTATGGCAATTTATTTCCTGCTGCTCTATATATTTCATACCATTCCGGTCTTGAAAGTTCTACGTTAGATGCTTTAGCAATATCTTTCAAACGTTTAACATTCATTGTACCAACTATTGGCTGCATTTTAGCAGGATGTCTTAGAAGCCATGCAATAGCAATAGCTGTATTTGGAACATCTTTCTTTTCTGCTATTGCATTTATGGTCTTATTTAATTCTGGAAATTTATCATTATCTAAGAATACTCCCTCAAAAAATCCATATTGAAAAGGAGACCATGGTTGGATTGTTATATTATTTAAACGACAATAGTCCAAAATACTTCCATCACGATCATTTGATGAGTCAATTTTCATGTTTACATTGATTCCAGCATCAATCATTCCAGTGTGCATAATACTTAACTGCAGCTGATTAATAATAATTTTCTGATTTAAATACTTATTAAGCAATTCAATTTGATAAGGATTTTGATTACTAACACCAAAATATTTAACTTTGCCGCTGCTATGTAGTATATCAAAAGCTTCAGCAACTTCTTCTGGTTCTACAAGGGCGTCAGGACGGTGTAATAACAAAACATCTAAATAGTCAGTTTTTAATCTCTTTAAACTGCCATCAACTGCATTTAATATATGTTCTTTTGAAAAATCAAAAAATCCTGATCTAATACCACACTTTGACTGGATTATAAATTTTTCTCTTACACTAGGCTTCATATCAACTGCTTCTGCAAATAGCTCTTCACATTTACCATTACTATATTTATCAGCATGATCAAAGAAGTTAATCCCCTCTTCTAAAGCAGTATTAATAAGATTAGATGCTTCACTGACACTAAGTTCAGTAAGTCTCATACATCCTAGAGAGATTTCAGAAGCATTAGTAATTTTCCCATTCCCAATATTAATTTTCTTCATTAAAGGCACCTCTTTTTGATGATATTATATTTTATTTGGATAGATTTATCCTTTGTAAACATTTTACACTAAAGGAATTGTAAATGTCTACATTAATTTATTTTATTAATTTTATCTTAACAATTAATCTGTTTTATTCACTGAAATTAATAATATAAAAACTATCAATTGATTATATTTTCACGCTTAACACACTAATAGCGTAAAATTCATTTCTGAGTTTTACGCCATTTAAATAAATTTATTAACTTTCAATACTTTTATTTGAAAATATCACCTTACAAAACTCTATTCTTCAATAAACTTCATTAATTCCTTATTAAATTCATCTTTCTGATCATAAAATGACCCATGACCACTGAATTTAAAAGGTAGAAGCTTTGAATTCCTAATACTTTGATTTTGTACTTCTCCTAATTGAAAGGGAACAACTTTATCATGAATTCCATGAATAATTAATGTTGGAACATTTATGGCTGCTAAATCAGAAAATAGCACTTCACGTATCCATGTATTTGCCACTGCAGCAGTTGCCCACCCAGCTGCCTGCAAGCCTAGATTTAAAAACCATGTGGCAAAGGGCTCAGTTATATGTTGAAAGAAAAATATATTACCAAAATCACTGAGCATTTGAGGACGGTCAGCATAGGTTCCATTAATAATATCTATTACAGTTTGCTCATCTAAACCATAAGGGAAATTGGGACGTTTAATAAGACTAGGTGCAGCTGCAGCAAAAAGAGCAAGCTTTGATACACCTTCTCCTTTAAATCTACCCATATACCTAATTGCTATGGCCCCTCCTGTTGAGTGCCCTGCCAAGGTAAAATTTTTCAATTTTAATGCCTTAACCACATGCCAAACATCCTCAGACAATCTATTGTAATCATATCCTGTAAAAGGTTTATCTGATTCACCAAAGCCTCTTTGATCTATACCAATACATCTGTAGCCTCTTTTAGGAAGCTCATCAAATTGGTACTCAAATAAATTATGGCTTCCAGGCCAACCATGTAAAAACACAATAGTCTTATCACCTTCTGGGTTAAGATCTTCTACATAGACTTTCACTTTTGGTTCTACTCTAACATAGTATCCCACCAAAATACCTCCCATATTTAAATAACTATATTGACATGTTATTCATATGGGTAAGAATTTATGAATGATTAAGCTAATTCTTAAATAGCATATTATTAATTTTTCAAAGAACACCATTTTCGTATTACTATTTTTAAATTTATTTTACTTTCAGAAATAAATAGTCCTGCTAAAGTAAGAGATGTGCCAACTAAGGCAATCCATGTGATTTTTTCATGTAGAACAACAGCTGCTGTCATAATAGTTATCACTGGAACCATATAAATATATATACTGGTTTTAACTGCTCCCAAAATTTTCACAGCCAGATTCCATGTTACAAAACAAAGAGCAGAAGCACCTAATCCAAGATATAAAATATTTAATAAATTAGGTATATAAACGAAAGATTTTAAATTCAATTTAAAATCAAAAATAAATAATGCAGGTATCATAAACAGAAGTCCATAAAAAAATATTCTACGAGTTGTTTGAACTGTATTATATTGAAAACTGCTTATCTTTTTTGTCACAACAGAATATACAGCCCATATAATAGCTGCAAAAATGGCTAATATATCTCCTAATGGATTTAATTTTAAAATCATATTACCATTAAAACTAATCATAAAAATACCAATAATAGCAAAAGCAAAGCCTATAAAAAATTGAGATCTTAATTTTTCACCATCTAAAAATAAATGTGCAAAAATAGCAGTAAAAAATGGTGCAATAGAAATGATAACACCAACATTTGATGCTAATGTATAAGTAAGAGCAATATTCTCTAAAAGAAAATATAAAGTCACTCCACATAACCCTGCCAAAACAAAATACAGCTCCTGTTTTTTCTTTATGATTTTAAGTCTATGGGGATAAATAATTAACAGCATAATAAATCCCATTGTAAAACGGAAAAACAATATCTCAATAGGAGAAAAATCCTTTAACAGAATTTTAGTTGATATAAAGGTAGTTCCCCAAATCACAATAGTAATTAGTGCTGATAAATGTCCATTAGTTATTTTATTTCCAGTCAACTTTTTCCCCCCTTAAACCCATGATACTGCTGCTTATCATCCTCAATAAATATATTCATATATTGTTTTGGCGTCAATCCAATAAATTTCTTAAAAAAATTTGAAAAATGACTTTGATCATTAAAACCAGTTTGTAGCGCAACATCAATAGGTGCTGTACATTTTTCCAATAATTTTTTTGCTTTACTAATACGAATAGTTTCTAAATAACTATATGGTGAAATTCCCTTTTGCCTTGTAAAAGAACGTAATAAATAATATTTGCTTAATCCTGTCAAATCACTTAAATTATTCAGAGTAATATTCTCTTTGTAATTTTTTTCTAAAAATTCACAGACTGCTTTTATCTCTGCACTAGGTTCTATTATTGCTACAGTTGCAGCTGGTTCGGTATATTCTTTAATTAACTGCTCTATCAAAAAAAAGAATATTTCTTCCTTTTTAAAATCCTTTTCTTCTTGCATTATCATAAGATGCAGTTCACTTAAAGATGAAACTAGTTCATTATGAAAAACAACTTGCTGAGTAAAATAAGGAAGATATTTTTTACCTTTTATTTCATAAGATACTTTACTCATAATTTCTGGCTTAATATTGATGCATCGATAATCCAAAGTTCTACCATCAATCTGTTCACAGGTATGATTATCACCAGGATTAAACAGAAGCAAATCTCCCGGTTTTATTGTATATTCTTTATTTTTACATGATAAATGCCGTTGTCCGCTTTCAATAAAACCAATTACATAATATTCGTGAAAATGATTAGGAAATTTTTGCATAATTCCTTTAAAATTATAGGCTTCAATGTTTAGTTCTGTATCAAAACGTACAGTTCGAATTTCTTTTTTCATTTATGCTCCTCCCCTCTATCTGTTTCTAAGGATACCATAAATAGATTTATTAGTTCTTGTATGATATTGCCTAAATTAATTTTCCAGTTGAAGCAGTTACCATGATTATATAATTAAAAATCTTTCATATTACTTATATTTTGCAGATTAATTTATACCTTCATATATTTTTTATAATTCGATTTTCAAATGTACTATTGGTTTATGCGAAATATTAGTTAGAATGAATATATACAACTTCACATTTGTAACAAATGTAAAAAGGTACTTACTTCTCAGTAAATACCTCTTATAACTTCTGCAAATTCATATATCCTTTTAAATAGGAAATAGCTTCACCTGATAACTCTACTATTCCTAATAATACAATACCAACTTGCATTTTCTCACAAAACTTACTTACAGCAGTTATGGATTGAATAAAAACTATTGAACAATATAATCATCTATTTTCAGATTAAAATATTTACATATTTCATCTATTTCCTTTAAAGTATTATCATTTATAGGAATACCATTTTTGATCTTATCATTATATGCCTCAAATTCCTTTTCTCCATGGATGTATACTCTATACTTTCCATTTGCCTTTTTAGATTCTCTAATTTCATTTAAGTACTCCGAAAAGTTTTTTTCAATTATTTTTTTGTCCCCAAACATTCCATAATCAATTGCAATGAATGAATGGCATGTACCAGAAACTCCATTCATATGAACATAGTTTGCCGTTAACCCACCAGATAAGATTGCTGTGAATAATTCAACTGTAAGTGCAAATCCATAGCCTTTATGTCCACCTGAAATTTCTTCTGATCCACCTAATGGAACTATTCCTCCACCCTCTTTATTAGCTATATCATATAAAACTTCTTTTGCATCTGATGTATCATCCCCCTCTGAATTAATTGCCCATCCTGCAGGAAGTTCCTCATTTCTCTTGTTATAAACTTCTATTTTCCCTCTAGTAACAACACTTGTTGACATATCCATCAAAAAAGGATATGGACTAGCCGGCATGGATATTGCAATAGGATTACTTCCCATCATAGCTTCTTTGCCGAATGTAGGTACTGTAATTGCTGGAGAATTAGTCATTGAAATCCCAAGCAATCCCTGCTCCTGGGCCATTCTTGCATAGTACCCTGCTATACCATAATGATTAGAATTATTAACTAGAACTATTCCCATTCCTGTATTTTTTGCTTTTTCTATGGCTATATTCATGGCTTTTTTGCCAACCACCTGTCCTATACTTTCTCCTGCATCTATAACAGCTGATATTGGTGTTTCCTTAACTATTTTTATTCTTGAGTTTACTTTCACCAATCCGCTTTTTATCTCTTTATAATATTTTGCCAGCCTCTGAATTCCGTGAGATTCAATTCCAAACAGATCTGATAATAGCAAAACATCAGTTATATTTTCACTGTCATTTTTATTGAATCCGAATTTTTCAAAAACTGCATTACATAATTTTTTTAAGCCTTCATATTTGTATGTTTTATAACTCATAACATCCTCCAAGAACTATAATTTTCCCCAAGAAAACTTAGGTTCACCTTCATAGAATTTCAAATCTTCAGAATTTGTTAAAATGTCTAAATTTGAATTTGATTTAACCTCTTCTATAAGAGGTTCACTAACTATAATATTTTCTAATTCCATAGTATTTTTTATCCACACAATCTTATATTCTCTATTTTTAACCCCATTGCAGATTTTAACAGCAATCTTTATTGCATCTTCTGAAGTTGATGCAACCATAGGTATTTTAGCTGGTTCCATATATGTACTAGTGAAACAATTTGTGTACATATCTATAAAATTTATTTTATCAAATAATTTTCTGGTAATAATATCTGATACACCTACCCCGTTGGCATTTCCATGAGATTCTTTAGTGATATCAAAAATTACACATTTTTTAAATTCTGGGCCACCACTGACACATCCAGTAAAATATAATCCAGTTACATTTGGATCTTGACCATTACCACTTATATTCTTACCTATTTCATCTATTATGAGTACATCAAACTTCGGTATAAGTATTTTACCCATAAGCTCTCGACTCTCTTTAAGTAGAGTCTCTTCTTTTTTTAGATCCAATATTTCATCTTTAGTTATAATTTCTATTTTATAAATTTCGTCATAAGCATTCTCCACTATAGCTACAGCAAATAATACTTTAGTCTTCTTAGCTATCATGCAGCCTATTTGAGGTATTAATTCTGGAAATCGTTCAAAGCCTTTACTGTGAATTGAATCTGCCCCCTTTTGCTTTCCAAGACCAATGCAAAGCATCTTGCAAACTCCACTTTCCACCTTTCCTCTAAAACCTGTGTGCGGCTTTATCCTCGGAATTATTACTATACCATCAGCATTTAGTGCGCTTTTTGCTACGTAAACAGGTAAATCAGATTCATATTCTCCTATAATTTCTGTATCCATAGACAAATCTATATTAACTCCCATGTTCTCTTCTGTAATTCCATAAGAACCTAAAATTTCTTTTTGTCCCTTCTCTGTTGCTCCACCATGACTTCCCATCGCTGGAACTATGAAGGGCCTCGCTCCAGCTTCCTTTAAAGAATCTATAACTGTTTTTGTTATTATATCTATATTGGCTATTCCACGACTTCCAACACCCACTGCAATTCTCTTATTCTTTAAATTATGTAACTGGGAATGAACTTTTTCTTTCACTTCATTTTTGATATCCACAATTCTATCTTTCTTGAAATTTTGTCTTACCTTTAAAAACTTAGGCAATTGTATTTGATTGAATTTACTTAAATTTAAAGATTCCGTAATATCACCTTCTCTCAATAGTTCCCACATGTTTTAAGTTTAGGCATCGTAAATAAATAACTAGTCAGTATGCTATATCCTACTGCGTCAACAAAAGCTTCAGATAGTTCACTATATCAGAACCTATTTTCCTGTAGGATAAAATTTAATATTACGTATAATAATTATAGATAGATTAAATCCTTAGTTCAGATTTACATAAACTAAGGACATTTTCTACTATTTTATTCCTGCATCTGTTGCATAAGTTTTATCTAGAAGATCCTTGACATCTACATCTTTTCTTACAGTATTATTTTCTCTTAAAGTTTTAATAGTTGATGTAAGTGAATTTACAACTTGATCTGTTAATCTTATATCAAAATCTTCTTTAGCTAAACCCTTTGCTGCAACTTCTTTATTTAACTTAAGTTCTTTTGAAATAATATCGGCTGTTTTATCTGGATTTGCCTTGACCCATTTTTCTGTTTTATCATAAACCTTCAAAATTCTCTTTACTATATCAGGATTATTTTTTGCGAAGGAATTACTTGCCAAAATCAAGTTTACTTCATATTTAAGACCAGTTCCATCACCAATTGAGTAAGCTGTATTTTCAGCTTCAGTAGAAGAAGCATAAGGCTCCCAAACAATTCCTGCATCAATATTTTTTGATGCAAAAGAAGTCTTTATATCAGTAGGTTGTAAGTTAACCAATTGTATGTCGCTTTGTTTAAGACCAGCTGACTCCAAATATCTGGCGAGCAGCATATGTGCAGAAGATCCCACTGTTACAGCAACTTTTTTGCCTTTTAAATCCTTAGCTGATTTTATATTTGATCCAGTTGCAGCAAGTATAGTGTTCAATTTATATCCCGATGCATAAACTCCTATACCCTTAATATCAGTATTATTTGCTCTTGCCTGAATAGCAGGCTGATCACCAACTTGACCAAAATCCAGTCTTCCACCAGCAAAAGCTTCCATCATTGGCGGTCCAGATACAAAGCTTTGAAAATTAATTTTTATATTATCCTTTTTAAATTCCTCATCAAACCATCCTTGGTTTTTTGCAACAATTAAAAGTGTATGATTTATTCCTGGTTGATAACCTATATTTATTTCTTTCGGTTTTGTTGATGCAGTATTGTTTCCTGCTGATGAATTTGTAGAGCTATTAGTTTGTCCACAAGCTGTAGACACCAATATACTTATTAATAATATGGAGATTAGAACAGTTATTTTTTTCAATTATAATTCACTCCCTTTTTTCTTATTAAGCTAAATAATATATAATTTAAATTAAATACTTAATCGTCTATAAATCACTTTTATTATGAATATAAATTAAATTTTAGTCAGTATATTTGTAATTTTTAATAAAACTTGGCTTATTTATATATCTGCATCTATTTCAAGTACTGGCAGTTTTTCATCTACTAAATTTGAATACTTTAATCCACTTCCAGTATTTAAAAGTACAATTTTATCAGTTGACTTTAAAAAACCATTTTTGATAAGTTTGTCCACTGCTGCAACTAATGTTGCTCCTTCCGGGCATATAAATAGTCCCTCTGTCTTGGCTAAAAGATTAAGTGATTCTATAATTTCAGAATCTTTTACTTCAATTGCTGTACCTTTACTTTGTCTCACAGCATCAAGAACTATAAAATCTCCTAATGCTTTAGGAACACGTATACCCCCCGCTATAGTATTTGCGCCATTGCAAAATTCAGAAGCTTCTGAATCTTCATTAAAGGCCTTTACTATTGGATTACATCCCTCAGACTGTACTGCTATAAGTTTTGGAATTTTATCTTTAATCCATCCTAGCTCCTTCAATTCTTTGAATGCCTTCCATATTCCAATTATTCCTACGCCTCCGCCAGTTGGATAAAGTATAGCATCTGGAAATTCCCAATTAAAATATTCGGCAATCTCAAGTCCCATAGTCTTTTTGCCTTCAATTCTATAAGGCTCTTTAAGTGTAGCTGCGTCAAACCAACCATGCTTTTTTACACCCTTAGCTATTATCTTACCTGCATCGGATATTAAACCTTTAACAAGATAAGTTTTTGATCCATATATGAAAGCCTCTTTTTTAGCTAAATCTGGTGCATCTTCAGGCATAGCAACCACAAGTTCAATTCCTGCTTTAGAAGAATAAGCAGACCAAGCACCACCTGCATTTCCTGCTGTAGGCATTGCTATTGTCTTTATACCAAGTTCCTTGGCCTTTGACACTCCAACTGCTGCGCCCCTTGCTTTAAAAGTTCCTGTAGGATTTAATCCTTCATCTTTAATGTATAAATTTTCTGCTCCTATTTTATCGCCTAAAGCTTCAAGTCTGAATATAGGTGTATCTCCTTCTCCAAGTGAAACTATGTTTTTTTCATCTTCAATAGGTAAAAGCTCCTTAAATCTAAATAGGCCTTTGCTTCTAGATTTAAATACATCCTTGTCCACATTCTCTTTTAACTTATGTAAATCATATCTTACAAGTAATGGTCCGCCACACTCACATAAATTATGTTTTTCATCCTTTGAATACTCTTTTCCACATTTTGAACACTGTAAATGACTAAAATAACTCATATAAAATTACTCCCTCTCCACTATGTTTTTGATATTTTAAGCATATAAAAATAAATATACTGCCTGTTATTTATTTAAATGCGCCTATATATTATATGAAAATGGATTTTCTACTTTTGTAAAAAATTCATCATATATTTCACCTTTTATGTAAGTAAAATCATATCCACTTCTATCACGCGGCCTTGATAATTCCACAGGAACTATTTTTTTAATTCTACCTGGTCTGCTGGATAGTACTACAACTCTATTTCCAAGGTATACAGCCTCATCTATATCATGAGTTACAAGAATCATAGTAGTTTTTTCTTTTTCCCATATTTTTAGAATTTCCTGCTGCATATTAATTCGAGTCATAGCATCTAAAGCTCCAAAGGGTTCATCCAATAATAAAATCTTAGGTTTATTGATAAGGGCTCTTGCAATGCTAATTCTCTGCTTCATTCCTCCTGATAACTGATCAGGATAAGCCTTTGCAAAATTGCTTAATCCTACTAATTCAAGTTGTTCATGGACTAGTTCCTTCTTCTCTGAATTTGATACTTTTTTACTGAGGCCAAAAGCTATATTTTTTTCAACCGTAAGCCATGGAAAAAGCCTGGATTCTTGAAAAATCATTCCTCTATCAACCGCAGGTCCCTGAATGGGATTTTCATAAGATAATATGCCTCCTGAATAATCTGTATCAAGACCTACTATCATTCTAAGTAAAGTGCTTTTACCACATCCACTTGAGCCTACAATACTTAAAAATTCTCCATCCTTAACAGATAAATCTATATCCTTCAATACAGTAAGTTCTCCATTATCTATTTTAAAAGTTTTATTTAAATTCTTTATTTCAATAGCTTTTTTACTTTTATCATCCATGGTTTTACCCCCTAATTTTCATTATTTATGTCCCATTTAATAACCAAGATTTGTAATTTCTTTATTAAATAATCAATTAAGAAACCAATTATACCTATTGAAAAAACTCCTACTAACATAACATCTGGCTGAGATAATTCCCTGGCATAGGAAATTTGATATCCTATACCTGAAGTTGCAGCAATAATTTCTGCCGTAATAACACTCATCCATGCACTTCCGATTCCAATACGCAGTCCTGTAAAAATAGATGGTAATGCCGATGGGAAAACAATTTTTATTAATGTGTCCAGCTTACTTTTTTCCAATATTTTTGAAACTTCTAGAAATTTTTTATCTGCTCCTTTTATACCGTAAATGGTATTTATAAGTATTGGCCAAAAGCTTCCTATAATTATTATTGTTATCTTTGATGCTTCATCTATTCCCATCCAAAGTATAAGTACAGGTACCCAGGCTACAATAGGTATTGGCCTTAAAAACCCTATAATTAAATCTAAAGCTTTTTCGATACCTTTGAATAATCCAATTAATATCCCAAAAATTATTCCGAGAATGGCGCCTATGGCATATCCTTTTAAAACTCTTAATATACTTATATACAAATTTTTAAATAAATCTCCACTTTTTATCATGTCAACTAAAGCTTCATAGATTACATAAGGTGAGGGAAGCACAGATGATCTAATAAATCCTTTGTCACTTAATACTTGCCATAATATTAATAATATTATGGGCACAATCAACGCTATGAGAATATTTTTAATTATCCTATATATCCTATGTAAAATAACTTTAAAATTCATACCTATACTCCTTTCAAATCTTGATAATAGCATAAATTTAGATTCTAAGTGTTAATCACTTTTTATCATTAAAGCAAAATATATTTAACCTACCGGAAAACTTGTTTATTGGGTAAAAAAATAATTCCTACTAATTGAATATGTATACTTTGATTAACTAAAATATTACACCATGTCTTTAATATTTGTCAATACTATATATAAAATAAATTCATTAATACATACTAATCTTATCTTTTTAGTAAAATTATAAAATATCACTTTTATAAATCTTTAACTTTGTGTATGATTATAGCAAATAGAAGCTTACATAACAAATATAAATAAAATATTGGATTTATATGAAATTAATATAAATCCAATATCAGAGGTGATTATTGATGGATATTAGACAGCTTAAGTATTTTTTAACTATAGTAGAAGAAGGCAGTATAACTAAAGCTGCAGAGCGATTACATATAGCTCAACCACCCTTAAGCCAGCAGCTGAAATTACTTGAGGATGAACTTGATATAAAACTTATAGATAGAAATACACGAAAAATTCAAATAACAGATGCAGGTAGGATACTTCAACATCGTTCTAAACAAATTTTAGAATTAACTCAAAACACTGAAAAGGAACTAAAAAACTTGAAACATGGCTTTAAAGGAATACTATCTCTGGGTACAGTTCCATCTTCAAGTACTACCATTTTATTAAAAAGATTAAATGAATTTCATAATAAGTATCCTCATATAAATTTTAAGATAAGAGAAAGCAACACTGATGAAATATTAAAATCACTTTCTATAGGCACAATAGAAGTAGGCGTTATTTTGACGCCCTTTAATTCTGAAAACTTTGAATCACTGCTGCTTTCCAGTGAACCTATGATAGCGGTCTTTAAACCTGATGCATATTTTATCAATAATAAAAAGAATCCTATAAGTTTAAATGATTTAATAAACAAACCTTTGATAATAGATCATAAATTCAAAGACATGCTAATTTCTTCCTGTCACCAAGCTGGATTTGAACCAACAATACTTTGTGAAAATGAAGATGCAAGATCAGTTCTTCTATGGGCTCACACAGAAATCGGCATAGGTATATTACCTAAATCCGCTGCTAACCTGATCCCAGGATTAGACTTAAAATACATTGAAATAGACGAATTATCTTTAAGAACTAGACCTGCAGTTGTATGGGTTAAAAACAGATATTTATCTGATGTAGCTAGAAACTTTATAGAATCATTTAAAACAGAATAGAAGTATACAACAATTTATTTTATAAAGATCAAAAAAGAGAGCCTCTTTTTACTTTGAGACCCTCTTCTCTATTATTTTTTCATTAATATTTCTATCTTTTTCTCTAGTTCATTTACTTTTCTATATAAGGCTATTTCTCTTTTAATTAAATTTTTCTCTGCTAAAGCTGTCATAAGCTGATCCTGTGCGTGTATTACTAAGAAATTAGGTGTTTCATTATCCATCTGACCTTGAATTAATTTATTTTGATAATCATGTCCTTGGTAGAATTCCTCATCTGCATCATCAAGACATTTTTCTGCAAGCTGAAAGTCTCCATTTTCTGCAGCATCCAATGCATCATAGGCCTTCCCCCTTGCATTTCCTCCATGAAGTACAAGATTAAAAACAATTTGTTCCAAATCAAATTTATTCTCTTCACTCACTGCTAAGACCTCCCTTTATTATTAATATATTTTATTAAACCTGTTCTCAATTTTCAATTTCAAGTTCTGCTTTCTTCTCATTTATTACAAGCTGTTTTTCAAACAATTTGAAGAAAGGAAAATAAATCAACGCAGATAGAATTAAATTTACAAGCTGAAGTGCTGCCCCCTGCCAATATCCACCAGTAGCAATAATTCCACCGAAAAATACCGGAACTGTAAATGGCGGCTGCATTACTATTTTAGGAACAATTCCGCTATAAAATGCAATATAATTTACGGTTACTGCCACAACAGGTGAAAGTATAAATGGTATGAACATTATAGGGTTAAGTACAAGAGGTGCTCCAAACATTATTGGCTCATTTATATTGAATATTGCTGGTATAAGTTCTATTTTTCCAATACTCTTAAGTTGTTTTGATGCTGAAAATAAAAACATTATTACCAGTGGCCATGTTAAACCTGAACCACCTATATGGGTAAACATATGGAAGAAAGGTTCAGTAATAATTCCATGCATTGGCGTTCCAGCACTTCGTGCAGCAGTATTTGCTGCTAATTGGGCTGTCCAGAATGGATAGGCAACAGATGATACAACATTCATTCCATGAATACCCAGTGACCATAATAGCATCATTAAAACAATTTCTATAAGTGCAGCAGGATAACTATTGGAAACTGCAACTAAAGGTTTGAATACTTCTAACACCAATTGCGGCAATGTTATGTGCAGATTTGCCCATACTATCCATTCCAAAGCCCAGGAGAAAGTAATCATTATAAAAAATGGTACCAGTGCACTAAAAGTTCTCACTACATAGGGTGGAACACCAGCTGGCATTTTTATTACCAAACCCTTTTTAGTAAATAATTTTACTATAAAAGTTGTTAAAATACCCCATATTATTGCAATAAATAAGCCTTGACCGCCAAGATAATTTAAAATATCTCCAAATTGAACCTTTGTAATATCTGAAGCTGGAAAACAAACAATAAAAAAGCATATCAATGATAGCATTCCACAAAGTGCTTCATCCATGTCCCATCTTGATGCTAGACTGTAAGCCGTACCAAAAGCAACAGCTACTGCCATAATACCAAAACTTAAATTAAAACCTATCATAATATTGCTTTGAATTGGAGTAATTGCATTATTCCATGCATTTATCACGCCCCACCCCAGTGCTGTTGGTGGATTGGCGATAATTAAAAATATTGAACCACTTATTATAAGTGGGAGGGCAAAAATACAAAAGGCATCACGTATTGATTGTAAATAAATATTTTGTGCTAATTTCCCAAGAACAGGCATTAAATTATCTTCCATCCATTTCATGAATTTACTATTTTCCATAAAATTCAGTCCTCCTTAAATATTTTATTTTAAGATAAGGGTAGTCCTCATCTTAATTACAATTTACCATTATCTTTTGCAAGGTTGATTATCTGGTCAAGAACCTTTCCACCATTCATCAAGGCAAAAGCCTGCATATCTACTATTTCTACAGGTATATTAAATTTACTTGCAGCTGCCTCAACTTCTTTTTTTAAATGTCTTACCTGTGGTTCAAGTAATGCTACAGAATAGTTTGCTGCCTTTTTCTTAAATTCTCCTGTGCCACCAGCATCCACTTCTATATCTAAATTTCTCTTTTTTGCTTCATCTGTAACAGCCTTTGCAAGTGAACTTGATGTTGCTCCCCAACTACATAAAATTATTGCTTTCATTTTAAATTCCTCCCTTTATAATTTTTCATTTTCTTCATGGATATATTTAAATTATTTTGATATTGAATAAGCATTTTTTTAAACCACTTTTGCATCCAAAATAAAAAAACTAAAAAAACAAATGCAAATATGGACAGTTCAAATGCTGAACCAGTTTTACCTGCTGATATAAGACTTTTTATTTGAATAATCCACGGCAAACTAATTAAAATAAAGAAAAATGCAATAGGTCCCTTAGCATTATATAGAAAATTTTTATTTTTCATATTGCACCCCCTAAATTATTTGAAGAGCCTCATTTCCCCATTAGTTTATTTATATGAAAAAATTTTTCCTATAATTCATTATGTCTTGCAATAAAATTCAAAACAACCACAAAAGGCTTCTCCTTTAATAATAGAGAAACCTTTTTACAGATTTAAACATATAAATTATATTTTAGTGATTAACATGTATTAGCCAAAATCTTATTTTCTTATCGCTCCATCCTAAATCCCATGGAACATTATTTCTATCTGCGTTATGACAGGTTACAAGAGAATATCCTTTTGAATCAACACCAGTTACTACGGATATATGAGTTATATCTCCCTTTTTTTCATAGGCTACAAAATCACCCGGCAGCAGTTTATAGGAAGCTTTATACACTTTTTCATAACTTCCATGGGCAATTACTGAAGCTCTGCCGCTGCCAACCCAGTAATTTTTAAATTTATCTGCATTTAGCCAAGGACCTGTAGCACCTCTACCATCGTAATTCCAAGCACCATTTTTCTTAAATTTTGCACCTTCAAAGAGAATTTGCGAAGCAAAGTTGGCACAATTTCCACCTTGTGAATTATAGTCTCTGTATTTTTTATTATATTTAAAACCATATTTTTCTTCACTGGCTGCACCACAATATTTTTCAGCATATTCCATGGCGCCTTTTCTTCTTTCTTCCATATTAGATAAATCTCTAGCTGGCTGGGAAAGTATATACTGTTTTATATCATCCGCTTTTATATTATCTAAATTTAAGGAGTCACCAAAGGGATCTTTATACCATTCTTTTGTAATTATCCATTGTCCATCCCTGTTTTCAAGATTTAAAACGTGATAAGTTCCTATTCGTGATGTATTGGTAATATCCGATTCATTTACATAGGAATATTTATACTCAGTGGAACATATAAGATTGGCAGAATACCTACCATCACTTCCCCTGACTTTTCTAATAATAACCTTAGGTTTTATCTCTTTAAATTTAATCCCTTGCTTTTCTGCCCAATTATGAATATATTTTGACTTTTTGACTTCGTACTCATAAGCCCAGGTCCCATATTTGGTTTTTATATCATATATAGACTTAATGTATTCTAAATCATTATCTATTATTGCTTTGTTTCTCTTTTGAAAAATTTCCTCTATAGCTTTGGAAACTTGTTCTTTTTCATCAATATCAATTTCCATTACTGCACTGGCAGTATTAAATGGAAAGAATACTAAGCAAGCTATTAAAATAAAAAGCTTTGACACACGCTTCATAAGTAAACCCCTTCTCTCAATTTATCCTTTAAATTATTCAACTGAAAAGTTTCCCTATTTATAGTGTTCTTAGTATTCCCAATAAATTATAAATATTATCTGTGAATTTAATCCAAATTACTTTTATTTTAAAGCATTTTCAATTTTTTCTATAAAATTTTTAACATTTTCTTGTTCTACAGGAACTCCATTATACCAAAGTTTATCAGATTCCTGGTTTTTACCAAAATATCTGGCCTTTAATATTATTTCAGGTCTGTATTCAAAATGAAGTATATCAAAATGTCCCCATTTTCCGCCCCAAACAAAATTATTCTTTTCGAATACTTCTACAACTTCTTTTGAGTAGGATAAAAGTCTTTTTTCACCCTGCTCTCTACTAGCCCATTTCCAATAATCTCTCCTGTCACTGGCTAAATCTATGGCCGTACCGAAGGCATGAGGACTTAATCTGCCTGTTCCTGCAATTATTCTGTAATTATAAGTACCACTGCAATGAGCCAAAAAGGCAGCAATTTTTTTATTTTCATTAGTCATTCCCCTAAGTTCTTTAAAGGAATTATTCAAGGCTTCTGATGCTTTGTTGTTTTTATTGAATTGAAAAGAGCCATAGCCTGTATGCACCATTGTAAGATTTTTTTCTATCTGCTGTCTTGAAGCTCCATAAACTGTTTCAGTAAGTCCATATACTCTAGAACGTCCTGGATCAAAATTTTTATCCATAAGTTTTGTAACAGGTTCTAAGGGATAAATTTGTTCCAACATATCCTGTAAATCTGGATTATTTAATTTTTCTTCAAAACTTTTTGTTTTTTTATCATCATAAAGAATTTTTTTCGCTGATTTCACTACTAAATACACATTATTATTACTATCTCTGGTAATGTTATCCACATATTCAGGATAGGCCATCATTAGTATCAAGAGATCCTGTTTCATGGTTAAATCATAATTAGGCTCCTCTGAATTCTTACTTAGAGCCTTAGTATTACAGTTAATACTGAAAATAATTAAAGCTGTCATCAGAAATGTAATTATCTTTCTCATAGAATTCACCCTTCAAATATATATTTAAAAATGTTTTATATATATTTTGGGCATTACTTCTAATAGTATGTGAACCAAATTCTAACATAAAGATCTTTATAACAATTCTTTTGAATAATTACTGATTTCCTGTATAATTCTATCTATATTTTCAACCTTTGCAAATCTGTTTTTAAAAATTCTAAAATTATGATATTGGTATACTTCCTTTGCAGATAGATCTCCATTGTCAAAGGTTGTATTGGTATCCTCTGGCATTATTAATTTATATCCTTTTTCAAAGGCTACTCTGCAAGTTGTGTCAATGCAATACTCCGTTTGCATACCTACCAATAACAATTCTTTTATATTTTTACTATTAAGGTATTCTTCTAAATATGTATTTTTAAATGAGCTGTTATAAGTTTTTCGTATGATTTTTTCTCCTTGTTTAGGAGATATAGATTTATGTATATCCCACCCTTTAGAAAAAGGCTCTAGATTGTCCTCTTTTTCACCATCATGCTGTACATAAATAACCTCTATTTTATTGGATCTACATACATCTAACAATTTTTTTATATTCATTAGAATTCTATCTATATTAAAAGGCTTATCATCAACTAATGCGTTTTGGACATCCACAATTAATAAAGCTATATCCTTCATTCTAAAAGTCCCCCTATTTTTAATTTAATTAACTTGGTATATAAAACTTTGGTTGGTAATTTTATCAATGATTATATCTTTTCTAATTATTTCATATTTTTATCTTAAAGTAACCCAATATCTTTGTGTAATTTCTCCATCTCCATAAACTTCGTTTTCAAGGATGCCACCATTCTTTACAATAGTTTTAGCAGATGCAATATTATTTTTATCACAAGTTATTAATACTTTTTCAAAATCAAGTTGTTTTGCTATTTTTAGTGCTGATGAAAGCATTTTAGATGCATAGCCTTTTTTACGTTCTGAAGGTCTTATCCCGTAACCTATATGTCCTCCAGTTTTCAAAAGATATTCATTTAACTGGTGCCTAAAATGCAAAGCTCCATATATTTTTTCTTTTTCGTCTACTAAAAAGTAAAGTGTAGCAGGCACAAAACCTTTTTCGCAGGCTTTGTCAGTTTTATCACTCTTCCAATTATCAATCAACTGAAGATATTCCAATTTATTTCTTCTGGAAGCATAAGGGACTATTTGTTCTTCTAAATTTTCCCATTCAGATATGTAGTCAATATATGATTTTTCTAACTTTACTGTAGGTTCTATAAGCTTAAAGTTCATATGAATCCATCCCCTTTCATTTAGATCTCTACAACATAGTTTTTCTAAGCTATTGGACAATTTATTCTATGACTAGGATTGTAATGCGACATTATCTAAAGATACAATAGCATTGAAAAACCATGAAATAATTAATATAAACTATAGTAGTAATAATTAACTATTACCATTATAATTTATTGTTTTATTCTTGTATATAAATAAAATCTCTCATTCTTCGTTCACAAAACTGTTTATTTAAATATCTAAAATCTAAATAGCATATTGACAACAAAAGATTTATGATATAACATTCAATTAAATATATATGAATTGAAGGTGTATTAAATGATAATGGTTATCGATTTGAGCAAGAAACAAGCTTACGGAATTAGCCTATCCAAAAATAAACATTATGTAAACTTGTTAGATAACCTGTCATTGGCACTTTTATGCTATTACTAAATGTAGTATAAAAATTAGTCTCCATTACTTGATAGGTTATCAAAATATGGAGGTTATTATATCATGCAAATCACACACAAAAATTTTAATTTAATTATCTACTTATTTGGAGTTTTTATATCTGGTATTGGAACAAGGCTTACCACTATCGCCTTATCTGATAAACTTATAAAACTTACTGGAAATGATTTAAGCATAAGCTTAGTTTTTATACTTCAAAGTATTCCAATTTTGGCTTTAGGTATGTTAGCTGGAAATGTAATAGATAAAAATAACAAAAAAACTTCCTTTATAATAATTAATCTTATATCTTCTTTTACTTCTCTAATTTTTGCTTTATCAAATAACATAATAATAATTTTTTCTGTTATACTTTTAAATGGTATTATTCAAGCATTCTATATACCAGTAGTTACTTCCTTAATGCCCTTATTAGTTGACGAAAAAGATTTAATTAAGGCAAATTCCATTAAAATGTCCATCAATGGAATTATAATGATAGCTGGTTACGCTTTCGCCAGCATTTTACTCAGTGCTGCCGGAAGTACTACAGCCTTTATGCTGGATAGCTGCTCTTTTATTTTTATCGCAATAGTATCAATTTTCCTAAAAAGCAGGCAAAGTAATACTTCTTCATATAATCATCTTGCTGCAAGTTATAAAAGAGACATGCTTCTGGGCTGGAACTTTATAAAAAACAATAAAATTATAAAGCATATGTTTATACTTGATATGATAATTAATTTTATTATATCCATGCAGGAACCCCTTACCTATATTTTTGTAGAAAAATATCTAGGTGGAAGAATCTTTATGGCAAAGAGAACTGCATTGCTGTTTACTTTTGCAGGAATAGGAACAATAGTTGGAGGTATAATTCTCAGACAGTTTAGGAGTAAAAATAAATTAGTACTATTTTCCTTTTCACTGATTTTTGATAGCATATTAGTTATAATTTTTTCACTAAACAGATATTTTCCAGTTTCATTATTAATATTTGCAGGCATGGGTATAGTTGGATCCTTTACAGGTAGTATACTACAAACAGTTATCCAGCAGTATACTCCTGATAATTTATTAGGACGGGTCTCAGGTTTTATTAATTCTATAGTTCAGCCTTTATGTGTGCTGTCTATTCTCATAGGTGGAATTTTTTCTAATTTAATTGAGGTAAAGTGGATTTTTATCATTGGCTCATTATTAGAACTATTAACAGGATTTTATTTTATTAGAAAATATAGAGATTAATTATTCTTTCTAAAGAATCCTATAGAAGATATATTAATATTTATGAGGATTATTTGCCTAATCCAATATAAAAACACTATGAAACTCATATGAGTGATTTTCATAGTGCTTTTATTATTTCATCAAAAATGTGTTTTCTTATTTAAGGTGGCTCCAATTAATTGCTTCCCTAATTTAAAATAATTGTTTAATTCTATATAGAAAGATAACCAAGAAGAATTTAAGGTGTGAAAAGATAAGTATAAAGTATTATGCACTCTTTTCAAATATCTTTAATAAACGTAAATAATGATTTGCTTCACGTAAAGTATGGTCACCTAATAATGGTATTATTATTGACTTGATTTTACACTCTACCAATCCCTGTGTACCTTGTGCTTTAAATTTACTTATTTCTGTAGTGGCCTTAAGACTGTCATCTGTAACCTTTGAAATTGGTATTGTCTTATCCATAGCTGCTTTTGCTTCTTTTGTCAATTTATCAAACTCGTTTCCAAAGTTATTTGCAGTATTTATGAGCTGCTCCTCAGTTGGATCAAGAAGACCACGAATAAATTTTGAGTGCTCAGCCATAATTCTATTCCAGAATGTTTCTTGCTCGTAAGCTTCTTGTTCCAAATTAATTTCTTCACGATTCTGCAATCTTTGAACTATAGAAAAATAAAACTTTGCTTCTCTCATAATATGGTCTATAAGTAGAGGATAATTATTTGTAAATATCCTGCAGGATATAACATCTGATAATATCCTAGCCTTAAACTGTATTAAAGATCTAACTAAATCCTGAGATCTTTCATTAAGTATATATACTCTTCGTTCAAGAGCAGGATTATCTCCTGTTAAACTATTACCCCTTAATCCTTCCTCTGCTTGTGTCAAACCAGTGGCAATATTTATTCCTGTAAAATATGCTGAAGCCATTTCAGCTTTTAATGTAAAAGGAGTTATTACTTCACCAGACTGTAACACGCTAGTACTAACAACACCATTAGAAAGTGATATAACATCTGCTAAAAATCTATCAAACGCTCTTCTAAAGTCATCTGCTTCATCAATAAACCTTGAATTCTTTTGCGTAAAGCCTGCTTCTAAAAAAAATGAGTGTTCTTTCATAATTCGTCCGAAAAAAAGATGCAATTCAAGAGATTGTCGTATAAAATTAATACTTGATAACATAATTTACCTCTCTTAATATAATAATTATTGACTATTATCTAATATACTAATTAAACTCGACAAATATTACTATATATTATCTGTAATATATAGTAATACATAATTCATTTTTTACAATCACATCTTCAATAATTCCTTTATATTTGTAACTTTATATTTAAAGTATATTTGCATCTTTTTTATTTGGCCATTCTCCTCTATGCTTCAAAGTATTAAATGCTGGCCCTTCCACATTACTACCATCATAGCTAAATCTGGAACCATGACAAGGACAATCCCAAGTTTTTTCTGCTTCATTCCATACTAGTTCACAGCCTAAATGGGTACAGGTTATATCAACCATGTGCAAATCGCCCTGCTCATCACGATAGGATCCAACCCTCTCACCATCAACAGTAATTATTTTAGCTTCACCAATATTAATTTCTACATCTTTAGGCGCTGGAGCAATTTTACCCTTTATAAGCTCTTCTGCCACATCCGCATTTTCACATACCAATTTGGCACCTGAAGCAGCTATATCAAATCTAGATGGATTATATACAGGTGACCATGGACTTTCTCCCTTTGTAATTAAATCCGTCAATATATTTGCAGCTGCTGTACTATTAGTCATTCCCCACTTCCCAAATCCTGTAGCTACCAATATATTGGTAGTATTAGATGCACAGTAGCCTACATAGGGAACATCATCTACAGTCATACAATCCTGTGTGGACCATCTATATAGTATTTCTTGTAAATCAAAGGACTCTCTAGCAAAATCCCCTAAATTTTTGTAATGTATATTAGTTTTACTCTCGCTGCCTGTCTTATGCTTTCCTCCACCTACCAGAACAATTTCCCCATCTCCATAGTTTTGGGAACGAAGAGAATGCACTGGATCTTCAGCTGTTATGAACATACCCTCTGGAAATTTTTCTTTAATCTTAACTCCAAGTACATAGGATTTTTCTGCATATATCCTTGCAAAATACATGGATCTTCCATCATAACAGGGAAAATGAGAAGCTATAATGACTTTATCAGCAGTTACCCTTTTTCCATCCTCTGTTACCACTGTACATTTTTCTCCATCTTTAATATCCACAACTTTAGTAGTTTCAAAAATCTCACTTCCATCACCTGGTATTTCCTTGGCTATTGAAAGCAAATATTTTAAAGGATGAAATTGAGCCTGATTATCAAATTTAATAGCAGCCTTTATATTAAAGGGTAATGGGATATTTTCTTCATAGGATGCCTTTATTCCAAGACTTGAAGCAGCTTCTACCTCCTTTTCAATTTTTTCTATATACTTTTCAGATTGAGTATATACATAAGCAGGACACCAACAAAAATCACAATCAATATTTTTTTCCTTTACAAGATTTGCAATAAAATGAATAGCTGATTCATTAGCTTCTGCATATTGCCTTGCTTTTTCTTCTCCAAATTTGGATATTATTTTATCATAAATCAAATTGTGTTGAGAGGTTATTTTAGCAGTTGTATGTCCTGTAGTTCCATGGGCAATTCTGTTAGCTTCTAATACAGCTACCTTTAAGCCTTTATTTTTTAAAAGAAATGCTGAAGTTATCCCAACTATTCCTCCACCAACTACGGCAACATCGACCTTTGTATTCTCTTTTAAAGCAGGATACTCTTTTCTCTCCGTAGATGCAATCCAGTATGGTTCATGAATACTAGAAAAAACATCTGAATTATATGATCCTATACCTTCCATTTATATCCTCCACATTTAAAATTTTTCATTATATTGTTTGCTTAAATGTGATAGTTTATACTTCATAATTCCCATCCTATTACATCAAGATTTCTCACTATATATTGTGGACAAAAAAGCTTTACTTTGTTGTGAATATTACTTACCCAATCCAATACAAAAACACTATGAAAATCACTCATATGAATTTCATAGTGTTTTTATCCAATGACTAATCGCTGTAATATTCTTCCTCACTTTGTAAAAGCAACTCACACAAAATCGAAAATTTTGCTTCTCTGCCTTTGTAAAGTTAGATATATTATTGGATATAGTTTAAATATAATTTCTTTTATCTACAGTGAAAGCCTCTGTATTCTTTCCCTATTACTCTTTTTAGTATGAATAATTAATATATAATTTAACATCAGCAAAAATGCCGTAAAAAAGAATACATGAGTAAATCCAAAATTTGACGATATCTGGCTGCCTATTAATGGCCCAATAACAAGTCCGGAAAATTGCGCAGCTTGATTATATCCAAATATTGTTCCCGATATTTCCTTAGCGGAAGTTTTCTTGAGCATAGTAGCTATTGCGGGCATAGCACCAGCTTGAGCAATTCCAAGTGCAAATCTCAAAATCATAAGTTCCCATGGATTTCTTACAAAGGCCATAGGTATAAATACCACAGCTGAAATTATAATAGAAATACTCAACACCTTGAAATAACTGCCTTTATCACCTAGCCTACCAATTTTTGATGCCGATATGAGAATACCAAAACCAGTAGCAGACATTACTATTCCAGAATAAATACTAATGTGAGAGCTTCCTATATGGGCAGCATTCAATAATTGCCTTACATATAGAGATACAATAGGCTCTATTGACTGATTTGAAGTATTTATTATACAGGTAGTTATTAATAATATGATTATGAAAGACCTTGATTCAACTCTATCCCAGATTGATTTTTCCTTATACTTTTTACTATTACTATCCTGCTTCTTTAAGTTAAGTTCCCCTTTATTCTCCACCAGAAAGAGCTTAACTACTAAAAATGACATGAACAGAAATCCTGCTGTTATAAAAAAGACTATTCTTATTCCCACAAGTTCATCCAGATATCCCCCTAAAATAGGTCCTAAAAGAGTACCTGCCATACTTCCTGTAGTAAGGGTTGCCAAAGCCCATCCCGTATGACTTTCTGGTGTCTCCTTTGCTACAAAGGACATAGCTGAAGGAATAAATCCTGATATCAGCCCTTGAAGTACACGAAAAAAAATAAGCATATAGACATTAGCAGCAAAGGCTGTACCAAAGCTTACCAAGGACAATCGAATAGCTGTACACATCATAACCAGCTTTCTTCCCTTTTTATCTGAAAGTTTGCCCCACATTGGAGACATAATTGAAGCAACTAAAAAGGTGATAGCAAAAGCTATTCCTGATAGTTGCTCTACAGATTTTATATTTGTAACACCTAAATTTTCAATATAAAAGGCTAAAAATGGAACAACTAAACTCATTCCTATAGAAGTAGTGAAAGAACCCATCCAACATACCGCTAAATTTTTTTTCCATACTGTCAAAAATATCACTCCCAAGTCTCAAAGTATTTTACCATAATAGATTGTATCATATTTTTGACAACAGTGAGTAATTTTAGCCATGGTATTAATAAAATCTTTATTTTATTTTTATCTTTGCTTCAGCTGACATTCCTGGAATGATACTGTTATTTCGATTAAAAAAATACCACAATATCCAAAATTCAATATTGTGGTATAGTAAAAGACTATAAATTATTATCTATGAAGCTTTTTATTTCATCAACATTGTCAAACTTAAATAATTATGCAATAGATTCAGCTGTTCCTGGTTTTAATATTCCACAACTGCCAGTTCATGAAGAGCTCTTGTAGTCATTACATACATAAACTTATCTTTTTCAGTGTACTTTTCATCTTCCACAATTATAACTGCATCAAACTCAAGACCTTTGGCAAGGTAGGAAGGAATAAGAACTGTTCCTCCTTGATAAATCATGTCTTCCCTGTCTATAACCTTTAAAGAATTATTTTTACTCAAAAGCTTTCCGTATCTATCAGTACTATCCAAATCCCTACAAACTACAGCTATACTATCAAATTCTTTTTTTGTATAGTCTTTGATGATATTATCTAAAGTCTTAATAAATTCTTCTTCTGATTTTGGATTAAATATTTTAACAGTCTCTCCACTTCTAACTAATGGAACTATTATATCATGCCCTAAAAATTTATTGGCATATTCCATTATTTCCTTTGTTGATCTATAGCTTTTATTTAGCTTAAAATGCTCTGTTTCTATATTTTCTATTAAATTATCAAGTTCATTAAAGGGTATTTCACCTTCTAAAGGTATAAGTCTCTGATTGCTGTCCCCTACTATTGTCATGCCCTTGCAGTCTGTAAGCTCTTTTATAACTTTAAAAGCCAGCTTGCTATAGTCCTGAGCCTCATCTATAACTACATGTTTTATTTCCTGATCAATAGTTAAGCCTTCAAATTTTATAGAAAGATACAGTAGTGCAGTTAAATCATCTACAGTATAAGGTTCTGTACCGTTTATACTGGTATATAGTTCTATTATAGAAGGTTCTCCAAGCCATGTCATACTTTTCTTTACATCCATAAGTGTCTTTATAACTTCTCTTATTTTAAGCTTTCTTTTGTAATCAAAGGATGTTCCCTGAAGTTTTAATTCATCTTCAGTCAATTTACTTATAGAATCTCTATAATTCTGTTCTATTTCTCTAACTATACTGTCTCTCTCATCCTTAAGTTTTGAAAAAATGATTCTCTTTAACTTTTTCACTCTTCTAAATATAGGCATATCACTATAATATTTTGTATACATTTCCTGAATTTCTGATTTTGGAACTATAATTTTATTGTTAAAAAACAAATCTGCAAATATATAGTGATTTTTTTCTACACTACTTACAAAATCATCTAAGTCCTTTATAAACTTATCACTATTTTTATAGCTTACAGATTTAATAAAATCACTATCTCCCTTTAAAATTCTCTCCATATATTCTCTAGTAGTCATGATATCACGCTGTCTTACATCTAAAAGTTCCACAGCAAAATCTCTATAGGTTTTCTGGTTAACCCCTACCTCACCAAGACTTGGCAATACAGAAGATATATATTCCATAAATATAGGATTAGGCCCAAGAATAAGTACTTTATCCTGAAGAGTATCTCTGTGATTATATAAAAGATAAGCCACTCTATGCAGTGCTATGGTGGTTTTTCCACTACCTGCTACTCCATTTACCACTACTATTTTATTCCTTGGCTGTCTTATAATATTATCCTGTTCTTCCTGTATGGACATTACGATATCCTTAAGCTTTTCCTCTGCATTTTTGCTTAACACAAGCTGTAATATGTCATCCTTAACATCTACAGAAGAATCAAACAGCCCCATAAGCTTCTTTCTTTTAATAATATACTGTCTTTTTTTTATTATATCTGCCTCTACCTGTCCTAATGGAGCAGTATATGCATTTTTTCCAAGGCTGCTAGTATAGAATAGTGAAGAAACAGGTGCTCTCCAATCTACCACCAGGGGTTCATAGGCACCCTCCGGAGTAACTCCAAATCTTCCTATATATATCCTTTGATCCTCCTCATCTTCTTTAAAATCAACCCGTCCAAAATAAGGGGATAACTCAAGTATTGTAAGTTCTTTCAATCTCTTATCTATGATTTTAAAAGCTTCCTCTTTTACAAATCTTTCATGGTCAAAGTATTCTATTATCTTATCTTCATCATCTTGAAATTCTTCAATATTCTTTTTTCTGCTGTCCAATATATATTGAGTTATATCTTTTCTCTTTTGTATATAGTTTAGTATTTCCTTACTTATTATGTCTATTACACCATGAAGTCTTATCTTTTCCTCCTGAAGCTCCAGTTCATCATTTTTGTCTTTATCTATATATCCTGTTTCTGCCAATTTGGACTCTCCTTTACAAGTTTCATAAATTCATCACCCATTAATGTTTCTTTCTCAAGAAGTATGCCAGATATATTTCTAAGGAGTTCTATATTCTCCTTTAGTAAATTCTTAGCTCTATTATGAGCTTCTTTTATTATATTCAAAGTTTCCGTATCAATTAATGTAGAAGTTTCGGAACTGCAATTTTGTACCGGTCTTCCATCTAAATATCTATTTTCTACTGATTCTAAAGCTACCATATCAAATTTGTCAGTCATTCCGTATATAGTTATCATATTTCTAGCCATCTTAGTTGCTCTTTCAATATCATTAGCTGCGCCAGTAGATATAGAATTAAATTCAACTTCTTCTGCAGATCTTCCTGCCAGCATAACAGTAATTTCATCTATCATTTCTTCCTTGGTAACCAAATATTTCTCTTCCTCTGGAAGCTGCATGGTATAACCTAAAGCACCCATAGTCCTTGGTACAATGGTAATTTTGTGTACAGGATCTGTATGCTTTAATAGGGCTGCCACCACTGCATGACCTACCTCATGGAATGCAACCTCTTTCTTTTCTTTATCAGATAAAATTCTATCTTTTTTCTCCTTACCTGCTATTATAACCTCTACTGCCTCTTCTAAATCACTCTGTGCTATTTCTTTTCTTCTACCCTTAACTGCTAAAAGCGCGGCCTCATTGACAATATTTGCAAGGTCAGCTCCCACTGCTCCAGGAGTTGCCTTTGCTATTGCTTCCATATTAACCTCGGTAGAGATTTTTACTCCCTTTGAATGTACTTTTAATATAGATTCTCTGCCTTTTAAATCTGGTCTATCTACAATTACTCTTCTATCAAATCTTCCTGGTCTTAAAAGAGCTTTATCAAGCACTTCCGGTCTGTTAGTAGCTGCTAAAATAACTACACCCTTTGATGAATCAAAACCATCCATTTCTGCTAAAAGCTGATTTAATGTCTGCTCTCTTTCATCATTTCCTCCTCCCATGGCATTATCTCTGCTCTTACCTATAGCATCAACCTCATCTATAAATACTATACAAGGTGCTTTTTCCTGAGCCTGTTGGAATAAATCCCTTACTCTAGCTGCCCCCATTCCTACAAACATCTCCACAAAATTAGAACCGGACATAGAGAAAAAGGGTACCTTTGCCTCTCCTGCTACAGCCTTTGCAAGAAGAGTTTTACCTGTTCCTGGAGGCCCTACGAGTAATGCTCCCTTTGGAAGCCTTGCTCCAATTTGAGCATATTTTTCAGGATAATGAAGGAAGTCCACTATTTCAATTAAAGATTCCTTAGCTTCTTCTTGACCAGCTACGTCCTCAAAGGTTATTCCCGTTTCACTTTCCGCGTAGAGCTTTGCATTATTTTTACCAAAGGACATCACCCCACTGCCAAGTTTTTTGTCCAGCATACCTAGCAAAAATCTACCAGCTATTAAAAATATAGCTATTGGAAACACAAAATTTATAATAAAGTTTTTTATAGGATCATCACTGCCAGAAGGTACTGTTATCTGTGCTCCTGAATCTTTAAGTTCTGTTTTTAAATCTGGATCATAAAGTCTTCCTGTGTACAATACTTTTTTATTTATTCCACTATTATCAGTAGGTATTACAGTTATTCTTGTAGGCGTAACCTGAACCTCTGATACTTTTTTCTGTGCTAATAGATCTAAAAATTTGTTATATGTTATTTCTTCTGTTTTTATACTCACCATTAGATAATTTAATATAAGTACTAAAATAATAACTCCGATGGAATAATAAGCTGCGTACTTAAATTTTTTGTCGCCGAAATTATTGTTAAACATATCTCTGTTCCCCTCCATTTCTTAATACTAAGTGTATCACTAAATACACGTTTTTTCTATTACAGTTTTTTTTACATGTGCAATAATTTAATATAGCATTAAGATTAATTATCAATGAATCTTACTTATAGATATCCAATATCATAAATAAAGGTTTATGAATTTTTTATATAAAAGTCCAAATACTATAAGTAATAAATATAGTATTGGAGTGAAATATATGGCAATGCATTTAGTAGAAGTTAAAACTTTACACGGATATACAATAAATGAATTAAATGAAATAATTAATAGTTCAAAGAGTAAGTACACCAAATCTCTTTTGAGTGCTGTCATAATGAGATATAACGGAATTCATACTGATGATATTATGAAAACTATTTGCAGAACACGCGCATCTATAACTACTTATATTCATAAATGGAATGAATATGGTATAGATTCAATTATAGATAATCGTGGTGGTTCTGAAAGTAGTTTTACAGATGAAATGCTTCAGGATTTAAAGGACGTAGTCCTAAGTAAATCACCTGAAACCTTCGGTTTTATGCGTTCCAGCTGGACAACAGCTCTATTGACTGAATATATTAAAGAAAAATATGGCAAGTCTTATTCTGCAGAATGGATAAGACAACTACTAATAAGTCTTGGTTTTTCTTTTAAAAGAGGTCAATATAAACCAACTAAAGGAGATCCTTATTTGCAAGCTATCTTTAAAAAAAATAGCTGACTTACTACCTATCATTGAGAACACAGAGGACTCCGTCCTATATGTTGAAGATGAAACAGGAATAAGGATAGAATCTGTTAATCGCAGAAGTTGGAGCCCGGTAGGGCAATCCCCTATAGTTGAAAGTAATAACACACACGCAGGTTTCAACATTATTGGTGCTACAGAAATATCTAAGAACTATAATACTTTAATCAATATATATCCAGCAAAGCATTCCATTACTTCTATAGAAATGCTTGAGTTTTTAAAGCAACTTCTTGAGCAAAACAAAGGTAAGAAGATATTTTTAATATGGGACAATTACAATATCCATAAAGCAAAAAATATCCAAGAATTTGCACAGCTGCATAACGAAGAATTGTTTCTGATTAATTTACCACCATATTCTCCTATGCTAAACCCACAAGAAAACGTATGGAAATGGCTTAAAGATACATGTTTTCAGTGTAAAGCTCGAGAATCTATTGATAAATTTAAAGAATTTATCGAAAAACTATTTCTTCATTGTAATTCAGATAAAATGCATTCTATTATAAAACCTCTTGTTACTGCCAAAAGTTACTATAAATAATTTATTATTGAACTTGGATATCTATAGTGGAAATTTGTACTTCCACTAAGTCTAGATGAATTATCCAGGGACGTGTCGCTGTTTTGGTATTACAGAGACTAGTCATCGGATAAATTATACAAATTTTATTTCAATAATTAAATAGTATAATGAAAATAATACTGTTAAGTTATAGTTACAACATGATTTGAAATAAATTTAAAGGTATACTATACATTTAGCATACCTTTAATATTTTATCATTCTTTAATTTTTCCATTTTCTAAATATTTTCACTTTACTTCATTGTTGAAACAGGTATGTAGGTAACTCTATCTCTTGGTTTTAAAAACCACTCTTCAACTATATTTATCCATTTTTTAAAGTGCTCTGTCTTAAGGTGCTCTTCCATGGCCTCCTCTGATTTGTAACCCTCATAGAGTAGGAACTTATTTGGTTCATCCTTGCATTGAAGAAAATCAAAGCATTCAACTCCCTTTTCTTTTCTTGAGTTATCTCGATTTTCTATAGTTGCCTCTATAAATTCTTCTATGTGTTCTGGTTTTATGTAAAAAGTAACGTTTTTTATTATCATAGTTAATCCTCACTTTATAATTCACAAAGAAATATTTTGATTTTTTAATATTTTGCCAGATTATATTAGTATAGTAGTAATACTTGATTCAACCTATTATAAACAGTGTCCATTAATGGTATATACTATGATAAGGTAATAAATCATCAATAGTAACTACTTTGTCTTTTTTTATCATTACTTCACATTTATAATTATCATCGTGGATTTGGCAAATAAACTCCCTACACCTGCCGCAAGGTGGAATTATTTTTCCATCTTTATATACAGCTATTAATTTAACTATTCTATTTTCTCCAGCAGTAATCATTGAAGCAATAGCAGAATGCTCTGCACAAAATCCCATAGATGAAGGTGTATCTATACATACTCCAGTATAAACTTTTCCACTTTCACTCAAAATTGCTGCCGCAACAGAACCAGCATAAGAATTTTTTGAAAGTTCTCTAGGATTTAATGTATTTTTCGCAATATCATATAGTTCATCAAATGTCATAGCTATCATCCTTTCAAGTATATATATAAACTTAAGATTTAACAATATGTCCATATGCTTTCTAATAGAAGATTATGATAGAATATTGTCTATTAGTTTACTAAAAAGTATCTAATATTTAGAAAGTTACATATTCTAAATATTGATTTTTACTTTGACCATATTTTATCAATAACCGCTTCACCAAGGGTATTTAGAGCTCTAACGACTCTATTACAGACAATGAGTAGACATTTCAGAAGAGTTTTCTAATAAATCCTTTAAATCATTTAAGAAATTTCCTGCATATGCACCATCAAAAACACGATGATCAAATGATAAAGTCAATGGGATATATTCTACTGCAACTATTTCTTTTTCCTTCATCTTTAAAAATGTATTCATTTCTCCAATACATAATCCGGCTACAACAGGTTTTGAAAGAGCTAATATTCCATTAGGAATATGGAAAGAACCAAAATTAGATACTGGAAAATTCCCATAATGTTCTTTTACGAACTTCAGAGAGAAATTTGGGCTTACTTTTTCCAATAGCCTTACATATTGCATTCTTTTTTCTATTTTCCGAATATCCTTATCATTTAATTGATCAGAAGGTTTCTTTCCTACAATTTTTTTCATTAAATTTATAATATACTGTGAAAAATTTCCTTTACCATCCGCTATTTTTTTTCTCTCCTCTATGCTTTCCTTAGCAATATCAGCCAGATTTTTTTTGTTAGCTTGACGGATTACTATATATTCAACATGTTTTCCCGTATCTACAGGAATATTCAGGACAACATCTTCATTTTCGATAATCTTTTTACCATCAAAATAAGAATATAAGAGAGGATATTGAATCAGCGTGTCCGCAACAGCTTTCATAATAATATTGGTTATTGTAATGTGTGGATTGGTTATATCTTTCTTGTATTCCAGCCTTTTCTTCATTATTTGTTCTGTTTCAATATTTATTGTCATTGCAACAGTAGGCACCATAGATTTTTGATTAAATTTTGCGATTTGAAATATCCTAAATAGTTTATCTGTCTGATTTAAATTGTTATCCATTTATATTCCTTCTCATTTGTAAAGATTATCACTACTTTAATTTTACATTTCTTCTTAACAATATTGTATCATATACAGCTATTTATTGTAATGACAAATACTCAAAGTCAGACTGAAAAATTATGATTTCATCTTGCAATTGTTTTTATTATATTTTCAAAATTTGACCCATGTAAACAATTCTCCTATCCCTATAGGTGGGCAGAGGTAATGCACCAATAATTATTACTATGTATCATAAAACAAATAAAATTTCTCCCTTCTATTGATATATTAAACTCTTTGTGAGAAAATAAATTTAGATTCAATTTACGAGAGTGTTCTTTTAGATTGGATTTACTATTGATACTGCATTCTGATTGCAAAGTAATTCTGAGCAAAAGGAAGGAGATAAAGCTAAGTAATTTTACCTTCCTGTTTTTTCAGGAAGGTTTTTTATTTTTATTGAATTTCATTACCCAGAATAAAGCATGTTAAAAAAATATCAAAAATCTAAAATACTTTAATATGCCTAAGGCATCTGAAAATAAATAACAAGTCAAAGATGCGGCGTATATTTTGAATCCAACAGGGAAACAGGCTCTGATGATAGTGAGCTATCATAGGCCTCTGTTGACGCAGTATGATTCAAAATAGACTAGCATACTGACTTAGGTATTTTTTAGAGATGCCTAAATAAGAGTCAGAGGTGAAGCTTTTGGATAAGAGATTAGGTGTCATTGGAATTATAGTTGAAGATATACGTAACGCACAGGAAGTCAACCAGATACTTCATAATTTCAGTGACATTATCGTTGGTCGAATGGGCATACCCCATAAAGAAAGGCAGGTATCTGTTATATCTTTAATAGTTGATGGCCCTATGGACAGCATAAGTGCCATGACTGGTAAACTGGGAAACATAAAAAGTGTAAGTGTAAAATCAGCAATATCTAAGAAGTAGCAATTAAAGTTAGTATTGCGTGGGTTTTAAAACTGAAAGCCATATCTTTATATGATTGTATATTATTATTAACTGGAGGGAATAAAATGAATATTGAAAAGGCAGATTTTATAGATGACAATGTTATAAGGGAACATCTTGCTAAGGGAAATGAGCTTGCTAAGGATAAAAATTATATTGAAGGACTTATAGAAAAAGCTTCTGAAGCACATGGTCTAACTATTGATGAGGTTTCTGCCCTTTTACATGTAGAGGATGATTCTCTATTAGATAAAATGTATAAAGCCGCAATAAAGATAAAGCAGGAAATCTATGGAAACAGAATAGTAATGTTTGCACCTCTTTATGTAAGCAGCTACTGTGTAAATGGCTGTGAATACTGTGGTTACAAATGTACAAATAAGGAAACTAGAAAAAAACTTACAAAGGAAGAACTCGTTAAAGAAATAGAACTTATTGAGGATCTAGGTCATAAGAGAATCGTAATTGAAGCAGGGGAAGACCCTGTTAATTGTCCAATTGATTATATAACTGATTGTATGAAAACCATTTACAGCGTAAAAAAGGACAATGGTTCCATAAGAAGAATTAACGTAAACATAGCTGCTACCACAGTGGAAGACTATAAAAAATTAAAGGCAGCCGGCATTGGTACTTATACTCTTTTCCAGGAAACCTATAATAGAGAAACCTATTCAAGACTTCACCCAACAGGTCCAAAACATAACTATGATTATCACACTACCGCTATGGATAGAGCCATTGAAGGTGGCATTGATGATGTTGGTATTGGTGTACTATATGGTCTCTATGATTATAAGTATGAGACTATAGGAATATTTTTACATTCAAAACATCTTGAAGAAAAATTCAATGGTGTAGGACCACATACAATATCTGTGCCAAGGCTAAGACCTGCAGAAGGTGTTAACTATGACAATTTTCCATACTTGGTTTCAGATCATGACTTTAAAAAGCTTGTGGCTATAATAAGACTTGCTGTACCTTACACTGGAATGATTCTTTCCACAAGAGAAGAACCAAACTTCAGAGAAGAAGTTATAGCTGTGGGAATTTCTCAGATAAGTGCTGGTTCTTGTACTGATGTTGGGGGATACGAAGATGAATATGGAAATGCACCTACTCCAGCAGCCTCTCAATTTGTGGTGAGTGATCACAGAACTCCTATTGAAATATTAAAGCTTTTATGCAAAAATGGCTATATTCCAAGCTATTGCACAGCCTGTTACAGACAGGGAAGAACTGGTGAAAGATTCATGAGTTTAGCTAAAACGGGAAATATCCATAATTGCTGTCTTCCAAATGCCATTATGACTTTCAAAGAATTTTTGATAGACTATGCTGATGATGAGTTGAAGGAAATTGGTACCAAAACTATAGAAAAGAATTTAGAGGATATAACTTCTGAAAAGGCAAAGGAAGAGACTATCAGAAGATTAGAGAGAATAGAGGCTGGAGAAAGAGATCTTTATTTTTAATATATAAATTATAGAATTATCCACTATATATTGTTAAAATTTTAAACAATGTTTCAGAATTACGTCTCAAAAAAAAGAAATATTCATTAAATTTAGGAAAGATTTCATTTACTTGTTATAATCAGATTTTAATAGTAGAATATTTGAAAAGCTGTGTCACAATGCATAGATACGCATTGTGACACGGCTCCTCTATTTACACCTTTGCTAGGAAACTTGTCCAGTATATATACTCATTAATAATTTTTTCCATATCCAAAATGTTCCGCTATTTTCTTATAGCCTGGAACTTCAATTCCATTCTTCTCGGAAATTCGTACAATATCAAATATGAGTTCATCCTTTTCACTTTGTTTACCCTTTTTAATATCCTTTTGCATGGAAGCCGTTATATTAGGGGCAAGTCCATCTAAAATATCCAAATTCTCTTTAACTAAATCATTAGTTAAATTAATATTCAAAGTATCCGCAACTTTTTCTAATTCCTTAAGAAGCGCTATGAACATCTCCCTGTATTTTCCCTGTTTTTGAACTTCACCTACGTTAACATCAAAATATGCACCAGTAGCTGCAAGTGGAGAGGTAAAGGAAAACTTTCTAAAAGTATCACGCTTTATATTATCTGAAATAATCCCATCAATTTGACATTCCATCAGATCATCCTGTATTTTCTTAAGAGAATACATATCTATTTCTGTGTTTTCCATAGGGCCAAATACAACGCGAAAGATCATCACACCTTGAGTAATTTCTCCTGGTGCTGATACGTATCCACTTACATAAATACAACCGTCCAGTACAGTTATATCAGGCAAAGCCTCTTTTAATTTTTCTCCTGCAGTTAAAGTGTTTAAAATTGGAATTACAACAGTTTTTTCATGAGAAGTCTTTTTTATTATAGGAATGATATCATATATTGAATATCCCTTAACGCATACAAAGATTACATCAAACTTTCCAATGTCATCACTTCCGTCAGAGCACTTAACATCTTTTATATGTATTTCACCCTTTCGCGAAGAATGAATAATAAGTCCCCTCTCTTTCATAGCCTTTAAATGAGCTCCTCTGGCAATAAATGTAACATCCTTTCCATAGCTGGCAAGATAGCCTCCAATGCACCCGCCAGTACCCCCTGTTCCTACTATTAAATATTTCATAACCTAATCCACTCCTTCGTAATCATCATGAAATTTTAATTATCGCTATCAAAATCCTTTATCTTATCATCATTGATAAGAATTTCATATTTGTATTGTGTATTGATCTTTCCATTACTATCTTTGTAGGAAACGGCAAAAACGGAAACTGTATTTGTCTCTCCTAAATTATTTTTGAAAATATCCATGGATTCTTTTGATACAGACTTATTAGCTTCTTTTAATATAGTGTCTTTTTCCTCTTTAGTATAGCTATTTTTTATGGTTACACCCTCTGTAACGTCTATATTATCGGATAAAGTCTGAGATCCATCTATAGGTTCCGTTTGAAAAATATATTCCATTTTATCATCTTCATTAGTTCCTTTACCTAGATAATATCCATCAGTAGCATGTAATTTATAAGTTCCAACATAAGACTGGCTTACAAGCTCTTCTCCACAGCCTGTAAATAGCAGAGAAACCAGTAATACTATTATTGCAATTTTAATTCTTCTCTTTTTCATTTTACACCACCCTAACAAACCTGTAATTTTTATTATCTCTCAAAATTTATTAATTTTACTTAATATATATAGGCATATACACACAATTTTCTTTAGTAATTAAACTGCCTAATCTGCAGTACATTCCAATGAATTCATTCTTGCTGTAGAAGCAGCCCAGTATGGGAAATAGATTTTTTCTTTCTCTCTTATAGGTTGAATTTAACATATAATTTACTGCCTTTATATTTATCCTCTCCTGAAATATATAATTTTTAAGATCATCTACAGAGGACAGTTGTCTCCGTGTATATATTCCCTGTCCCTCTCTTTCCAGTATAGGCTTACAAATATAATCTATAGTTTTCATGGATTTATGACTTACGTCTGTATAGGGAATATATTTTAATATAATATTCCTCTCATAAGCTGTAAAAAAATCTGTATTGAGCATTTCATATATAACAGCAAATAGAGCCTTACTTTGTGCTATCATTGTTACAGGCTGATTTATGCAATTTTTATTATTTATCCAGCTGCCCACCTGCTTAAGATTAAATTTTCCAAACCAATTTAGTGGGAAATATCTATAAATCATATCTATCTGTTCGTTAAAGTAGTATAATTTGTTATTTTCTACTCTTAAATTATAGACATTACCTTTTATAACTTTTATATTATATCTACTGCTGATTTTTCTTACTATGCTTACAATAATATCTATATTATAATAATCTTCATAATAGCAGCTGCTAAATATTCCTATGGTTGTTGGATAGTATTTCAATATATATTCTTCTATATTTTTGGTCAATATCTCTTCAAATTTTTCATTTGGATTTTCTATATCCACTTCATATCGTTTCATAAGATAGTCATTCAATATAGTGCTCTCATATAGACCCGCTGGAGTTTCATTATTCAGCTCCATTAATTTTAAATTATTATCTGCATCCAAAGCCCAATCCATTCTGCCTAAAATACTGAGGTAACTGAAATCCTTTGGTGAATATATATTTTCGCTCACCTCTGATATACCTAAAATCTCATCAAACCAACCCTTATTTCCATAAACAAATTCGGAAACTCTATTAAATATGTTTAGAATTTCTTCAGAGGCATTCTTCAATTCCTGAAATTTATCTTTACTTAAAAGAATTTTATCTAAGGATACATATTCCCTTGCATTATTATAAGCACCGAGGAAACCAAGTTTTACAAGATCTAGATTTACATTTTTAAACTCTGTTTTCCTACATTTTATTTCACCATTGTATTCAATGTTAAGTTTACTGTTTTTTACTCCTATAGGTGTAATAAAGGTAGTTTCATTGTCTGTAAGATAATCGTAATTCCATCTTGAACACATGCCTATGATTTCATTGCAGCATAAATACACTCCAAAATTACAAAAGGCATCCACATTATGGGCATAGCCTTCCTTTAATTCAACTATATTATCTTTTCTTATATCTCTAAATTCCTGCAAAATATAGTACTCTGTATAATTTTCAATATCCTCTATAATACTTTTCCACTCTTCTTCTGAATACAAACTTCCTATAAATACGTCTTCGCTATAACGTCCAAGTATAGGCTTTATCACATAACTGTCCTTATTTTCTGTGGCTTTATTTATATTTTTCTCAGATAACAGTTCTGTATAGGGGATACACTGTCTCACTATTTCTGAAGTCTGCGTATCTAATCTATTTTCTTTTAATAATTTGTGAAAGTAAGCAAATATGCTTTTACTCTGAAGAACTACTATTCTTGGATCATTTAATATCAGTACTTTATTCCCTGTATACAGATTTAAAATATTTTCTATATCATTCACTTCATATAAGTTTTCAGTTGGAAACTGCCTCAGTATGATATGAACAGGTTTATGAAAGCAGTATACTTTTTCATCTTTCACATACAGATTATTAGCCCCACCTAAAATTACATTTATTCTGCTGTCTTCAAGCCATTCTCTATAGAGCATGGACAAATGAACTTCCTCATAATGGCAGGGATCTGCTAGTATAAACACATTGACTTTTTTATCACCATAATATTTTTCCACTATTGAATTAAATTTATCTTTAAATTTTTCCACAAAATCTTCATTTACATTATTATCACAGTTAAAATACTGGCCTATGCCTAGTTCTCTCTGTGCACAGGGCTTATCATAATTGCCTTCACTAAAAAATATTTCTCCACTATTTTCAATAAAGCAATCATACCTTGTCCAAAATACATCAGCTATTTCTCTATTTAGATTTAATATTTCATTTTTAAGAGGAAAATCAGGAAGCATCTGTTTATAATCCACATATTTAGTATTTAGATTATTCAATATATCCAGAGATAATTTATCAATTACAGTGGTGAAGAGCTTAATTTTTTTATACTCCACTTCTGAAAGATAGAAAGGGTAAGGAGAGTAAATATCACCTTTCCTTTTACAATGTATAGCATAATAATTAAAAAGCAATTCATCTACCACATTATTATATTCCACTTTCTGAAATCTCCTTCCCGTTAACCTGCCGCACTGCCTCCATGAACGCCGCTGTATCCACCGGAATCAGAGCTGCTTCCTATATGGCTTGTTGAGGATGAAGAAACTCCCCCGCTGCTGCCTTTAATACTTGAATTTGAACTGGTATAGGGACTATTTACACCTGTTGTGTTGGTAGTCCAGCTGTGCCATCCAAAAAAATCCACATTGCCTCTAGCTCCATTATTTACAGTGTATCCTTGAAAAAAAGAATATGGATAATATACAAAGGGAGCAGAGTAATTCGATTGCTGCTGCTGTGCTTCTTCTTTATCCTTGTCTGTTATATTTTTTTGGCCGCATCCGTATAGAGGACTGGCAACCAACATGGAAACGACTAAACTCAACGCTATTTTTTTCTTATCCATATAATGTTAGCTCCTATTCTCCTTAGGCATATTCAAATAAATAACTAGTCAGTATGCTAGCCTATTTTGAATCCTACTGCGTCAGCAGAACCCTCAGATAGCCCAACTATCTTCGGAACCTGCTTCCTTGTTGGATTCAAAATATTCGTCGCATCTTTGACTTACTATTTATTTTCACATGCCTTATTTAAATTTACATATTCAATGTTTACAGTTATTTTATTGGCTTTAAGATAATTCAAATATCCTGCTATATCTTCTTTTACATTATCATTACATATATATGAAACAGTATTTATCTTTAAAAACTCCAGCATCTCTACTTCAGGTAATTCTTCCTCCGTTACTTCATATTGATTGTTATATTCATTTACGTTGTTTATTTCAATATCCCTATAACGATTGCTGTCCAGTATAATCATATACCTATCATTATTCCTCAAACTTATATTTGAAAATAAATTTAATTTTTCTAATAGGGGCTTACTTTTAACTATTCCAAAGTCATGACATACCATATTGAAATCTGGTATTATGGTGTATTTATCCCTATATTTATAGGCATATTCCATTCCTAACTCAGCTGGTATATCCAATATAACCAAATTATCTTCAGTTTTCAGAGCTTTAATTTTTGAAATGTCTAATTGTACCCTTGTACCTACATTTAAACCACTTAAATTTACAGCTGAAACAAAGGGTAGTGACTTAACAAAGCATGACATTATGCCTGCATTTAAATAAAAGTTTTTGTATATATTATAGTAATACTGTTTAATATCTTTGTCTATCAATATCTATTGCTCCCCTCAGGTTCAACCACTATAGAAAAGCATTTATCTAAATTAATGCGATGAACTATATCCTGCTCATCCTTAATGTCTATAAAATTCCCCTCTACTTTTTCAAGAGTTACTCCTTCTAATATAACATCGGCCTTCTCATTATTATAAGTCTGAGCAGTAGTATAAATATATATTTTTACCTTAGAGTATAAATATTTTTCCAATCCATTCATAGCAAAACTCTCCTTTAATTTTATTTTTTTACACTATTTCACAAGAAAATTAATTATATAACACAATAATCTATTAAATGCGGAAATTGCATAATTAATTTATTTATTACATTGGTTTATTCACTTCTTTCCTTATCATCTACGCTATAACCCACTCTTTCAATTACTTTTTCTTGAAGTCCTTATAATGCATATCTATATTTTTTCTTAAAACAAAACACTATCAAATTTATTTAAATCAAATTTGATAGCATTATTTCTAGTATTCTTTCTATTACCTATAAATTCCAATTAGAATTACGTTCTTATTCAATAATTCTTATAATTCAATGTGAAGTAAAGTCCTATTGTTCTGGAGGCTTATCCTCAGTTTTATTTTCATTACTTGAGACCTTCTTTGATAGGAAGTCCAAAATATTCACACCGGTTAAGGCCTCAACAGTCTCTGGAAGCTGGGATACAATATCATTTACATAGCCCGTAACCTTTGCAGCACCTTTATTACTGCCTTCTCCATTTCCATTATCAACAATAACAATTTTTTCTGTTTTTGCCAACGGTTCAGATATAGCTTTGGCAATTTCAGGTAATTTTTCTATTATCATTTGTGTCATTGCTGCATCATTATACATTTTAAAAGCTTCTGCCTTTTTCATCATAGCCTCTGCTTCTGCTTTACCTTTTTCTCTTATTATATCTACTTCTGCCATACCTTGAAGTCTTAGAGTTTCTGATTTTGCTTTACCTTCTAATTCAATTGACTTAGCCCTTGCTTCTGCATCTGCAATTTCCTTATATCTATCTGCATCTGCTGTTTGAACCTGTCTATACTTATCTGCTTCTGCCTGTTTCCTAACAGTAGCCTCCAGTTCTCTTTCTTTTCTAAGTGCTTCTTTTTCCGCAAGCTCTATTTCTCTTTCCTTTTTAGTAAGTTCCACCTGAAGTGCTGCTTCTGTAAGTTCCTTTTCCTTCTGTTTCTTTGTAATTTCTACCTGTACCTGAGTCTCTGTAACTTCTTTCTTTGCCTTATTGGCTTCTATTTCATAGGACAAATCAGATATAGCTTTTGCTTTTTCCTGTTCACTTCTATAGGATTGTACCTTTAATTCCTTTTCCTTAGAGGATTCAGCAATTTGAGTTTCTGATAGAATCTTAGCAGCTTCACCTAACCTGTTTGCCTCAGCTGTTCGTATTTTTGTTTCCTTTGCTGCCTCCGCTTCCGCAATAAGTGCATCTCTCTTTACAGCAGCTATTCTTGGTTTTCCAAGTGCTTCTAAATATCCGTTTTTATCTGAAATCTCCTTAATAGTCAATACCTTAAGTTCTAAGCCCATTTGAGAAAGATCAATTGCTGCAACCTCCTGTACATGGGAGGCAAATTTTTCTCTGTCCTTGTAAATTTCCTCTATAGTCATCTTTGAAACAATTTCTCTTAGTTTACCTTCAAGCACATTTTTAGTAGTATGTTCAATAACTTCAAGAGTATGCTGCATTCCATTGGAAGTGTTGAATTGTTCCGCTGCGGATAAAATTGAATCAGTATCTGATTTTACCTTTACTACAGCAACTCCATCGGCCATTATGCCAACACCTTGTCCAGTTAATGCCCCATCAATACGAACTTCAATCTCCATATTTTCAAGAGAAATTTTATCTGTTCTCTCTAATAGTGGAATTACAAAGCCACCACCACCAGTGATTACTCTCTTTTTAAGTCCAGTTATCACTAATGCTTTGTCTTGAGGCACTCTTTTCCACATGGAAAAAATACTTAGAATTAAGAGTATAATTACTCCTACGATAATTCCAGGAATAGTTAATATTGTTAAATCCATTTTCTTCTCTCCTCGTATAATAAGTTTATAGTCAGTTAAATAACTGCTATAGACTTATTTATTTTTTATATTTTGTATAGATTAAGAAAGCATCTCTATTTTTCTAATGGGGATTCTCCCAATTCAATATTGCTGATTCTTTAACTTTCAAATCTATACATTTTAACTTACTATTTATCAAAGGATTTCCTAATGCTAAAATAGTCCTTATGGAACTTTAGCAAAGGTTACTGCATTATCTCTCCTGCAAAACTTATTGTTATTGCCTAGAAAGCTTGCAGCCTGACCAAAGTATCATATTCTGCTTACACAAATGTTGCATATCCTTTCGTAGCCACCAGCAAGGTTTTTCGTCTGGATAAATGCTGATTACGCGAGGTTGCAGTCAGTACTTTGGATTAGGATAATTCCTTTCTAATTTCCTCATTATTTTTGAAAGGTGGTGATTTCATGAAGAAATTAGATTACTTATCAACTCTATTTGTTGGTATCGATATTGGTGCGAGACAAAATGTTGTCTCTGCTATTAATTTTGATCAAGAATTCTTGATTAAAATGGAATCTGTTCCTAATACACAATTTGGTGCAGAACAATTAGAATCCATGCTTGTTAAAGTGTTAGAAAAGAACACTTTTAAAACTGTAATAATCGGCTTAGAATCTACTTCCTTTTACGGAGTACATATTGCCAATTTTTTATCTTCAAGTGAAAGACTTATGCCTTACAAGCCTTATGTTTACTGCTTAAACCCTAAGGAAGTTGCTAACTACAAAGATTCCTTCAATTCTCTTGATAAAAATGACAGCATTGACTCTTTTGTTATTGCTGATTTTGCAAGAGTTGGCAGAATTCATACTGAACCCTGGCGGGGTTCTCAATATCTTGCTCTGCAAAGACTTACAAGACACAGGCTTCATATTGTTGAATGCTTAACCAGAGAAAAGACTTACATGTTATCCAATGTATTTCTCAAGTTTAGTGAATTTGCTTTGTTACAGGGTGATGATCATCCTTTTCTGATAAATATGGTGCTACTGCGTCATCTATATTGACAGATTTTCTTTCTTCTGAAGATATTGCAAATACTTCAATTGAAGATCTTGTTGACTTCGTCAATAAAAAAAGTCGCAAGCGGATTTCCAATCCACAGATGACTGCTGAAATTCTGCAGCAGGCTGCACGTAATTCATACCGCCTTGATAAATGTTTGTATGAGCCTTTAACAACCTCAATTGCCTGCTCTTTTAATTGTATTCAGGCTTTTGAGAAAGAACTTAAAGCTATTAACAAGGCTATTGAAAAAGCAGTTATGGGAATGAACCCCGTGGAATACCAAATTTTAATGTCAATACCTGGGTTCGGTCCTGTTTACTCTAGTGGTATTCTTTCAGAATTAGGTAGTGTTCATGCTTTCCCTAATAACAATGCCATTGCTAAATACGCTGGCATCGTATGGAAGGAAAATCAATCTGGTGGCTTTAAGGCTGAAAACACACCAATGAACAAAGCAGGCAACCGTTATTTGCGCTATTATCTGATAGAAGCTGCTGGAAGTATCGTAAGATATATTCCTGAATATCAAGAATTCTATCAGAAGAAATTTGCTGAAGTAACTACACATCAGCATAAACGAGCACTCGCACTAACATCTCGTAAATTGATTCGTTTGATTTTTGGATTGCTGGCTAAAAATCAACTCTACTCTTCAAATAGGGTAGATAAATAAATAGTTTTTACGAACATACGTTCTGAGTTTGACGTATGCTTGTTAAGATTACCTTTTTTTTCCAAAATCATTTTATTCTCTTTTCATTTTGTTCTTGACATATTACCAAATTGCTTTTATTAGGCATACTCAAAATCTTTTTATTCATTTTCAAATGCCTTATTTATTTTAATAAGCCTTTGCTTAATTAAACTTTATATTATTATTTATTTCAAGCTTTATCAACAAACAGTGCCCAAATAGATAGCAAAGATTACTTGAAATCTTTAGTTATTGGATAAATCTTGATTATTATTTAAGGGTTCAACATAAAAAACACTATTTTTTATTTCATAAATGAGTACCTCTTCCCCTTGCTTCACAGCTTTCTTAGCTACGTGCTGTGCTGGGGCATTGTATTTACTGCCATTAACAATATAAGCTATACTGCCAAACCCGTTTTCCAGTATGGGTGATATAACTACTGCCGTCATGCCAATAAGTTTGTCCTGAGAAACTGCGCTGGTATTTTGAGCTCTATATAGTGGCACTACTATAAATCTATATAATACCGTAGAAATTATAAATCCCAAAATAACTGCTATTATAACTACTGTCATCCAATTTAATTTATACCGTGTTCCAATAATTCCCACGCCACCAAATACCGTAATAAATGAAACTATAGTTATAGGCTTAAGTGGAAATGCGGCAAAGCCTCCTGAAGAACTTCCTCCATCTAGGTGAGCATCCATATGCAGATCTAATCCAATATGAACAATTCCAAAGAGTCCCCCTATTAAAAAAGTAAACACTGTGTAAATCACACCTACACAAAATATAATTGTGTATATTCTCTCCATAAAGATCCCCCTAAATTTCTTTATTTAACATTACTTTGATTACAGTCCATTATATTACAATATATAACATTATATCATAACACTGTTGAAGATTGTAGAATTTATTTTTAATAAATCTTATATAGATTGCTATCAGAAAATTTTGGGAACATATGATTCTAAACATCAAATAAATTTTTTGTGAAAATTTATTTAGAAATTTGATTTATATATCATAGATTAGGTACGATATAATAAAAGGTTTATCAATACACCTTAATATTATTTTTTATACTATATATTAAACCCTTTAACACTGGAAGGATGGTTGAATATTCAATATGCAAATTTGGATTATGAATTTTATGGAGCATTATGGTTACCTTGGCACTTTTTTAATGATTTTCTTTGAAAATATTTTTCCACCTATACCTTCAGAAGTAATTCTTACCTTTGGAGGCTTCATGACTACAAATACCAATATGACTATAATAGGTGTAATTATATCCGCTACCGCCGGTTCTGTTGCAGGCGCCGGTATTCTCTATTGGATAGGTCATTTGTTCGATGTGAAAAAATTTGAGAAAATAATAGATAAATGGAGTTATATTCTCAAATATTGTTCTTTATCCAATCTATTTTTTTGCTGATAAAAGGAATTGCTATAGATTCATCTACATCTAATATTTAAAGCAATTCCTTTTTATATTCTATTTTTCATCGCAATATTTTATTTTATATACTCAGTAACTAAATCAGTAAAAAGGATACCTTCCAAATGGTCTATTTCATGACAGAAACATTTTGCTAAATCTCCTGTACCTGTCAATATAATTTTCTCTCCATTTTCATTTAATGCTTGTACTGTTACCTTTGCAGGTCTTTTTAATTTTCCAAATACATTAGGAATACTTAAACATCCTTCTATAACTTCCTGCTCTCCCTGCTGCTTAATTATCTTTGGATTAACTAATTTTATAAGTCCTTGCCCCATATCTATTACAACTAATCTCTTTAATATTCCAACTTGTGGAGCCGCTAATCCTGCACCATTTTCTGAATTATACATAGTATCAGCCATATCATTTAAAATTTGTTTTATTTTATCATCCACTACTTCAACCTTTCTGCTTTTTTTCCTTAATAGTTTATCATCAGAAAGCCTAATTTGCCTTAATGCCATTTAAACAACACCTCTACTTTGTTGTGCTCTAGATTTCCTTTCACTTTCTTCAAATAGAAAAACTTCCTCTATTGAACAGTGAAATATTTTACCGATATCATAAGCCAACCATATAGATGGCTCAAACTTTTCTGTTTCAATAGCGTTAATCGCCTGTCTTGATACCCCTACAAGTTCTCCTAATTGTTCTTGAGTTAATCCAAAAGATTCACGTAATTCTTTCAATCGATTTTTCATTAATTATCACCTCTGTAATGTTGACCTTACATAACAAAATTAGCATTACGTAAGGTTCATGTCAAGTTAACCTTACATAATATAGATATCCAATTTCATAATTAAACATTGTTTTAAGCTACAAGGCTTTTTAATTTTATATATTAAAACATAAATTTATATATCAAGTTGTTTATCTATAAATCAGATTATATCCAGCCTTTTTCTTTCCAATATATCTTGTCAGAATTATCGTCAGGAAATTTTGAAATCATAATTTTCATAAGAGTAAATAAAAGCTTAGTGAAAATTCTTGTATGAATATGTTTTCTCTTTTTCATTACCTTGTAAAATTTATTTGCTTTTTTTATTAGAATATCGTTAAATTTATTTTGCTTTTTCTCTTTCATTTCTCCCCAGTTCTTTGCAAAAATAGTTAGTCCGCATTTATATATTCTTTTGATCATCTGATAAAGTTTTTTTCATGCATATACTATTTGTATTTCCCACATAAGGTTCATAATTTTGTATTAAATAATATCCGTTATTTTTATATAAATTAATTGCTTCGTTTTGCTTTATTCCCGTTTCCAATATAGCATATTTATATTCTTTACTTCTAGCTAATTCTTCCAATTTATTGATTATTAATTTTGATAATCCTTGTCCTCTATGTTCTTTCATTACAAATATTCGTTTTAATTCTATAGTATTAATATCATGTTCTTTAAATCCTCCACATGCAACTGGAACTTTATCTTTATAAATAATTACCACATCATTTATATAGTGAACTTTGTTGTGTTTTTTATATTGCTTTTGTAATTCTCCATATCTTTCCCCTAGGTCATCATCTAATAATTTTATAAGCTCAATAAAATCAGTATTCTTACTATCTGCTTTTACTACTTCTAAGTTCATTTTATTTCCCTCCATAAGTGTTAATATCTTAAGGGATATTAGCACAAGATTATTTTTCCTTCCATGAATAAAATAATTCCATCCACTGACATTTACTTTACCTGCCTAATTCACAAGAGCATAGATTAGTTCATACATAAATATTATAGTAAGGCATATTAATTATCAATCTATAAATTCAATTGAATACAAATATATATTATAGTTTACTAATAAATAAAAGAAGAATCCTTATTATCTAAAGATTCTTCTTAGCATTTGATAAAACATCTCTATTTTATCATGAAAATAAATTTTTTCACTTCTACTAGCGGAAGCTTAATAAAAACACATTACTATCTTTCATTTCTTATTAGTTCATGTATTACATATGTAGCATCCATAAATTTAGCAATGGACTGTTCCCTGTTCAATCTATTTATTATTATTCCTATAAGTTCGGACATATCAACTGGCTTAAACCACTCAGCTTTTTCAAGTTCAGGAGATATATAAGTCAAATTTGTTGAATAAACTCTAGTTATTATATTATCATCATAATATTTTTGGAACTTTTCTAGTCCTTCTGTAAAAAATGCAAAAGTAGTAGCAACATAAACATTTTTTGCCTTCTTTAATTTTAATTCTCTTGCTATATCAAGCACTGACTCTCCTGAGGCAATCATATCATCAACTATTAAAACATCCTGATTTTCAACATCTCTTCCCATATATTCATGTTTAACTATAGGGTTTTTGCCATTTACAATTGTTGAGTGATCTCTTCTCTTATAGAATAATCCAACATCCACACCAAGGACACTTGAATAATATATAGCTCTATCCATAGCACCTGTATCTGGACTTATAACAAGCATATCATTCTTAGGTATTTCTATATCCTTTTCTTCTGTGATAATAGTTTTAAGAATATCATATGTAGGGTATAAATTTTCAAATGACAATAGTGGAATTGCATTTTGAACATTAGGATCATGAGCATCAAAGGTCAATATCTCTTGTACACCTAAACGTTCTAGTTCTTGAAGCGCTAGTGCACAGTCTAGGGATTCTCTACCCTTTCTTCTATGCTGTCTTGATTCATAAAGCAGTGGCATTATAACAGTTATTCTTTTAGCTTTTCCTCTTATGGCTGATACGGCTCTCTTAATGTCTTGAAAGTGTTCATCTGGACCCTTATGATTCTCTATTCCAAACATATTATATGTACAACTATAGTTTCCTATATCGCAAAGTATATAGATATCCTTACCTCTAACTGAGTCTGAAAGTTTTACCTTACCTTCACCATTAGAAAAACGTATTTCTTCCACAGGTAATAAAAAGTTTTCATCTACGTTTCTTCTCTTTTTGATATGTTCATTAATTTTTTCCCCTAATTCTCTACAACTTTCCAAAACAATTAGACCTAGTTCTCCATTATTATGGGTGAAAACTTGACTGCTGCTCATATTTATCCTCCATATATCAATTTAAATTTATACATTTTTCGACTATTTTACTTAATTAATTTTAAGTATACAAACAGCTTATGTCAATGGTAAATTCATGCTTATAAATTTAATTTATTGAACATGCTTCTTTCACTCTTCAAACAAAAAGCTTTATCATCTACAGCTCTCATTGTGGCAAGTATTCCATCAAGATGATCATATTCATGCTGCAAAAGTTCTGATAAATCTCCCTCCAGCTTCATTGTAGTATCTTTAAAATCCATGTCCTTAAACTCAATGGTACATCTTTTATGACGCTTAACCTTTACCAATAGTTCAGGAAAGGACATGCAATCATCCATAACTTCCATTAGTTCATCATCTTCAAAGTGCAATATTGGATTTATAAAGACCATAGGTTTATCAATATACATGTATATTAATCTTTTAAATACACCTATCTGAGGTGCAGCAATGGCTCTACCTACTCCGTATTTATTTCTAAAATCTATAAGAGTATCATGCAAATCACAAACAATTTCCTTTATTCTCCCTAGTTCTTCTTTTTCTATGTTTGAACTAATCTTATAGAGTTTTGGGTTTCCTAATAAAATAATTTCTCTTACCATAAACTTCACTCCTAAAATATATTCTATTTACTATTATCTTTATCTTCTAATTTGTCCAAAATGTCATCTATCTTTTTGTCCATCTCTTTATTTTTGTTAATAAAATTTTTCACTGCTCTTATTACTATATATGCACCCACTATAAGTGCAAATAATATTAAGAAATTAATAACTGTAAAATAATTAATTTCTAAACAAATCTCTCCTTTTTTAATTTAATGACTTTTTCTACCATAAGGACATACGTATAAACACATGCCACATACAGGCACTTGTCCATTTTCTTCCATCTCATTAAAATATCTATCACATTTTTTTACATCAAATCTTTTTTCACGTGCTTCACCCTCGCTATAATTTCTTCCAAGCAAAGCTCCCTTTGGACATATTTTTACGCAAGCCATACAGTTTCCACATCTTTGCTCCAGCTTTTCTCCTATAACCTGTAATGGTGCATCAGTCAGTACACTTACCCATCTTACTCTTGGTCCATGTTTGTGAGTAATTAACAAACAATTTTTTCCTATCCAGCCAAGACCAGCTAACCTTGCTGCAATTTTGTGTGAAAAAGCTGCATTTATATAATCACTATTCACTCGCTCTGCTGCTGATATGGGTAAGGCTCTATATCCATTTTTCATTATATATGAAGTTATTATGGAGGCTATATTGTCTAATCTATCATTTATAACCTCATAGCAATGATGATATTCTAATTTAGCAATGTTATCAGACGGATTATTCAAATAATCAACAATGGTAGATGGAAATACTATTCCCATTGAAATAACTCTAGGATATCCTTTTACAAGTTCCCCTCCATATTTCATGACATCAGCCTCATATTCACTTATATCTGCAACTCCATAATAGTCAATCATAAAATTATTTAATATTTGTTGTATATCATCTTCCAAAGAAATACCTCCCTTGTGATTTATCATCTCTAATTGATCATAAATAAGTTGAAATAATATTTTTATAGTGCAGACTTTTCCTTATATCCTCCATAAATTTTATGCATTGCTTTTCTTATCATGATTTTCAGTTTAATAAGAAATAATATCGTTTAACTTTCTTGCAATTTCATTCATATGCTTATCATTTGTACCGCAGCAACCACCAAAAATCTTAAAATTAAAGTCTTTATATAATTTTAACATATCATCTTGATTTATAAGTATTGTATTTTCAGTTTAGTTTTCCATACATTGTATCATATTACTTTCTATTCTTACAAAATATATCTAATTTCTTTATAAATTCATCACTTTAATTGATAATAATATTACAAATTACTTTACAAAATTACAAAAATTGTGTATAATTCATATTTGCAAATATGAATTTACATATTATTAATATTTACAATTAAATGTTAATAATATATTGAATTTTAACTTTAAGTAGTCAAATAATCTAGCAAAATATTTATATAATTTAATTTACTCATAAAAAGTCTTATAACTAAACAATTATTTATAAAGACTACTTACTAAATCTAAATTTAATGCATTTATGAACTATTGTATTAATATTAAAATAAATCTTAAATTCTTGAGTATTTATAATTTTTTTAATATATACTATCTATTTTTTTATACCCATAAAATTAAGAGGAGATGTATGCAATGGATAATGTAAACACCGCTGATGACAAAGTAGTAGATAAGCAAGAATCTGTACAAGAAAAAAATAAGGAGTCAAAAAAAGATATAGCTTATAAAGTAGCAGCCGGAATTGCAAATGCAATACTGGTTATGCTTGGAATAGGACTTCTTTGCGAAACCATAGGAAAATTTATTCACTGGCAAGCCTTCATAGGCATAGGTACCATCGCAAAATCAATGCTTGCACCTGCTATTGGAGCTGGAGTTGCCTATCAACTTAGTGGAAATACACTTATTATATTCAGTGCTATGATTGCATCGGCAGTTGGAGCCAATGCAGTTCATTTCACTCCTGCTGGACTTACCTTCGTATCCGGTCAGCCAATTAGTGCAGTATTAGCAGCTCTAATAGCAGTATATGTAGGAAAAGCAGTAGCAGGAAAAACGAAACTGGATATGATGGCTATACCCTTTGCTGCAGTAGTAGTTGGAGGAGTTGCAGGACTTGGACTTGCTGCAGTAACAACACCGGCGCTTAACTGGCTTAGTCAGCAAATTGCACACTCAATAGAGATATCACCACTTATTGGCTCAGCAGTAATTTCTCTTACATGGAGTATTCTTCTAATGTCACCAGCCTCCTCTGCTGCAATAGCAATTGCACTTAAACTTGATCCGGTATCAAGTGCAGCAGCACTTATAGGATGTACTGTTCAGTTTGTGGGATTCACTATAATGTCCTTTAAGGAAAATGATGCAGGTGCAAATATAGCACAAGGTCTTGTAACACCAAAGGTACAATTCCCCAACTTAATCAAAAATCCAAAGCTTGTAATTCCAACATTTTTAGCATCACTAATATGCGGTCCTATAGCAATAGTTCTATTTAAATTCAGTGCTTCCTATGAGCTTGCAGGGCTTGGACTTAATTCATTAATTGCACCACTTAATATTACAGCAACACAGGGAGTAAAAGGACTTCTTATTTATATTTTTACAGGTATAATTCTTCCCTCTGCAATAATAATGCCTATTTATTTTGTAATGAAAAAATCAGGGCTCATAAAAGATGGAGACATGCATATGGAAATTCAATAAAAGGCAAATTATGTGATTTGTTTTTTATATAGCTCACCTGAAATTATAAAGATAATATTATATTGATTTTGGGTGAGTTATATTTTTTTCTTCAATATAAACTTTTAAGAATATCTCTTGTGGTGTCCAAAGGAATTCACCTATATCTTCTTTAAGTTTATAATAAAGTTCATCATCACCTTTTGAAAAGCCAACTAAAGGGGAATCCCATGCCCTTTCAATTATATCTGCACCTAATGAATTATTTGTTGACTTATTAACAAATTTATATTACAGAAAACCTAAATTTGACGCAGTTAAACTAAAATAGATGCACAGTTAAATGCACATCTATTTTATAAATTATTATCTATAAAGTTTTTCATTTCTTCGACATTAGTAAATTTTAAAGAGTGTGCAATAGAATTAGCTGTTCCTGGTTTTAAAATATCATTATCTTTGTGATAATCAAATTTACAAGTACGATAAATCCCATCTTTACCTATGCCACCGTAAATAAAGCTACCTTTTCTAAGCGGTTTCATATTAAAATATGCAAGTAATCTTTTTATTTGTCCCATGTTAAAACGTATCGGCATAATTCTTATAAACCTATCTCTTTCTTAAGTCTTTCTCTATCACCATCACAACGAATTAGCTTTAACATATAAACTTGTTTTGATATGCTCTCTACCTGATTAAACAAGTCAATTTTATCTATATAAATATCTATATATTCTAAAATGCTATCTATAAGATTTTCTTTTGCTTCTTCTAAAGTATCACCTTCGCCATACATATCAATTTCATTAAGAGCTATAGTATATCCCCCAACTTCTTCACCTAATTCTATAATTGGATCAATTTTTAGAAATCCCATCAAGTAATCTATATATAGTGTTTTTATATGACTTACTTCTTCATCCACTTTAGCATTCTTATTTATACCTTTAAAGGTTACCAATTCTAATCCTTTCAATGCTGCACTATTAAGATCGCTATAATATCTCTTTGTATCTCTAATATTAAATTTTCTCCTAATTAAAGCTTCCATGTTATCGCCACCTTTTATTATAGTTTTCATCTTTTCACCCCCATTATAATGTATGTAGTTACTGTAGTCAATGTAACTACATATATTATTTTATCCATATTTTATTATGTCATTCTATTTAAATTTATTTTGTAAAAATTAACTTATTGGTACTATTTAAATGAGGTGATGATGTGAAAATTGGATACGCTAGGGTAAGTACTGAGGAACAAAATTTAGATAGGTAAATAGATATTCTAAAACGGCCCAGTTCCAGTTACACCAAAGAGAAAGAGTACTAATGTTTAAGATAAGAATATGCTTAAATTAACTACTTTATATCAATTATATTTCCATCTTTGTCCGTTACATATCTGCCTTTTGTCATATCAAGTATAACATATTTATTCGACCACTTATCTCTTACAACAGCACATTTTCCAATTGGAATATCAAATGGTCCGTAAATAACTTGTCCTCCGGATTCTTTTATTTTTTCTACAGCTTTAATAACTGACTCTACTTTAATGTCAACATTCATCTTCTTTCTTTCATTTTGTAAAAGAATTTCTGTAAAATCATCTTCCAAACCCATTCCAACAGAAGTGTCATTCTTCCATAATACCTTTAAACCAAGCTTAGAATAATAGTCCACACCTGCTTTTAAATCTGGTACATACAGCTCTATACAATCTATGCATTTTAACAATCCCATTTCCTTTATCTCCTTATTTTATAAATAATTATCCCAGTTCCCTACCACAGGACTGTTAAAAATTTACGAACTATTATTTATTCATCTATATAAAAGTTCAAACAAATACTCATACTAAAGGATTAAATCAACTATTTCTAAAAACTTATCTGTCTGCATCACTTGTGCAAAAACACCATTAAGCGAAGCCATAAACGTATTGTGTACTATTTGAGCGGGGATGGCAGTGCCATGCCAAAGCAAATCTTTCGTAGTACACGCATCCTCAAGCACTGTCACCAAAAATCCTAAATCATGCGCTGCTCTGACCGTTGTATCAATGCACATGTGACTCATCATGCCGCAGATTACAATATGGTGGATATTATTCTGAAGTAGTTCCTCTGACAAACCAGTCTTCAAAAATGCATTGGGAGTATGCTTAACAAAAACTTTTTCACCAGCTTTTGGTAGAACACTTTGGTGTATTTCCGCTCCTGTGCTATTGGGCAAAAAGAAGGTTGCCCCCTGTTGAATGCTGATATGCTGAACGTGATATACTGCTAAGCCATTCATTCTATAGAAATCCAATGCTTGTTTTGCATATACTACTGCCTGTTTAGGAAGATATAATTCATTTTTTCCACATTCAAAATAGTCATTTTGAATATCAATTAAAATAATTGCACTTTTCATTTATTTACCTCCAATCTTTATTGAAATTATAACGTCCACTGATTGAAAGGTAAATTACCCACTTTTTTGTTTGTATAGATCATCTTTTATTTATAACAAATACCTTTTTTGTCAAGGAAATCTGTTAAGCCATGTTCCACCATATAGTCAACACCAATTTCTTGCATAATGTTTATAGCCTTCAGCATCTTCATACCCCTATCTGCTGTAAGGTAATATTCTACATGCAGAGGATATCCTTCAAAGTTATGTTTTCCTACTAAACCGAATTCCTGCAATTCTTTTAATTGCTGTAACAGCATCTTTTGGTTAATTCCTTCAATGTCTTGCTGTAATTTGGATAAAGATGTGTTGCCATATTGGAGCTGAAAAAGGATAATGGCTTTCCATTTCCCCTTTATAATGTCATGTGCAATTTCTAAAGGACAAGTATAATTATCTCTAATCTTCATTATAATCCCTCACAGTATAAGATTGCTTTTGTTAAATAGCATGATACTTCAATTTATTTTGCATTTTTTCAATACATGAATTTTCATTCTAAGACTGACTATATAATATTGACAACTCCGGAATATCTTCAATTCTCATTTTTCTTATTATCATTTTTGAGCACCTTTCCAATTATATAAATAATCTTCGTAATATCTTAAAAGCTTCGTATTATTGATTTCTCATTTTGCCTATATACTATTTTATTGAGATAACCACAAATGCTTTTATAGTGTGTTTATTTCCATATTTATCATTAAAATAATAATCTATCGGAATTATATTTATTTTTGAAAAATTTGAATATAATTCTTTTAGTTCCTCAGCAGTAGAATAATGATGTGGTATATTCTCTTCGCCCTCAACATTATTAATGAAAGTATCTTTTTCTATCGCCTTACCTTTACCATAATTTTCATCATCTATTGAAACATAATCAATAACCACTACCCCATTAGGTTTTAATACTCTATATATTTCATTTACATTTTCACGGGAATCCTCTAATGTCCCATGCCCAGTGGTCCATAAACATAAAATCCCATCAAATGAATCATTATAAAAAGATATATTTCTCATATCATGTTGTTTAAACTCAATATTACTCAAATTCAGTCTTTCAGCCTTTGATCTAGTTATTTCTAATCCTGTTTCAGAAATATCGGTAGCGTATATCTTAAATCCCCGCTCCGCAAGATATATTGAATGTCTGCCTGTACCACATCCTAAGTCCATTATATTTTTACAATTATTTTTTCTAAAAATATCTGCAGCTACTCTTGCAGTTGGTAGTACATCAATTTGAACTTCACCTTGGTCTTTATATATTTTATCCCATTCTTGTTCCCACTTAATCTCCATTATTCTCACCCTTTTATTCACATTTCTCACTGTAATTATAGATATTGTCTCTACTATAACTATGTAATCTTACATTAATTTAATAGCTAAATTTCCAAGTATATTTTCTAATAAAGTGTTTTGAAGTATATGTATATATCTACAACTTCATTATTATTTCTTGTAAATGCACTACTAACTTGTCCTATACGATTGAAGCCTAAACTCTCCCATAAATTTACTGAAGCAATATTAGTTGAAACTATAGAATTAAACTGTAGTGCTTTATACCCACATTCCTGTGCAACTTTTATAGAATGTTTACCAAGTATTTTCCCAATTCCCTTTCTGCGGAACTCCTTTGTTATGGCATAAAGTGCATTAGCTATGTGATTTCCTCTTCCTGGAAAATTATCATGCAGTATGTAAAATCCTATTACTTTTCCATTGTATTTTGCACAATATACTGCTCTTTGATTAAATAATATTTCGGAAATTTTACTATTAGAAAAATGTTCTCTCCAGAAAAAGCTCTCTCCCTCATCAATAACTTCATTCCATATATATTTAATGGAGTTTATATCTTCTTCTTTGAATTTCTCAATAATTACATTCATATGTTATTCACCTCAGCTAATTAAATAAATTTCGTAAGTTATTCAAAATACTCATTTCCAGCATTCTTATTTAATAATCCATTAACTCTGGGCCATTTTCCCGTTTCACTAATTGTAGAAGAATTTATAATTCCAATATGACACATAAAATGACGATATTGTCCTAATACTAAGGCTAATCTGGTATATTCACATTTTTCAGGTTTTTCGTACAACATATCATCTGTTAATTCATTCAAATATTTATTAATCTTAATTTTTATACCATCAAAATACTTAATTAGTTCTTCTCTAGTGAGGCTTGTATCACTTTTAATATCAAGAGAATTAAGATTCTCCTTGTGAAAAGCAGGCTCATCATATATTTCTGGATTAATAAACCATTGATCCAGAGAATGAAGTGTATGATACAAATGCTTCCAAATAGGCATTTCACAGATAATGGCATTTAAGTTACAAGTGTATAATGTTATTGTCATGTTAGAGAACATGATGTCAGTTTGTTCAATAATGGTGTTAATTAATGCTTTTTCCATTGCTATCCTCCTATTTAGTTCATATTATCTTACAAAGTTCAATATCTGTCTTTAAATCGTATCTAGTATTATAATAATTTTTAGAGATTCATTAACTAAATAGATATAAAAATATTTATCAGTTACTATATTCAGATAGAATATTATTACTTAGTATATTTTCTACTTCTCCCATAAAGCTATCACCTGCTCCCCAATCAAAGTTAAAAAATATGCCTTCTGAACTTGCTGTGGATATTACTCTCACCTTTGTATTATCATCAAAATTATCAGCAATAACAACTAAAGCAACTCTATTTTTTACTCTAAAGAAATACTTTTCAAAAACTAATGTTCCTATATATTTTTTATCCTGGACTTCATGAAACTCTTCATGTATAAGATCAGCATCAATATTATTTTTAATTTTACTTAAGACCTCATCTGGTAATATATTTACTATTAAACCTTTTTTATTCATTTATTTTCACCATCCAAATTCATCTATTCAACAAAAATTAAATCAGAATTAATTCTAAATTAGCTTATGTGGAAATTATAACATATTTTCCATATTTCATATAACTATTTTTAGGCAATATAATATACTTTTAATATTTTATATCTATCACATAATCAGGTTACTTCCCAGGAATAATATACTTTATTTAGACTTAATAGTTGAGTAAAAGACAGTACCTAAAATAACAATTCCTCCTAAAATTTCTCTCAATGTAGGTACTTCTCTCAATAGAAAAGCAGCAAAGATAATACCATAAACTGGTTCAAGGCTGGAAATAATTCCTGCTGTTTGCGTTTTAATATTTTTTAATCCTTTTATAAATAATGAATGAGAAACCCCGGTAAAAACCATACCTAAGAGTATGAGTAATAATATATCTTTAGTTTGAAAAACAGTTTTTTGCAAAAATAAGAAAGGAATTAGTACAATTGTTACCACAAGCTGTTCATAAAAAGCAATTACGGAGCTAGAATATTCTTTTACACATTTTCTATTGAGCATTGAAAGAATTGCATATGCAAAGCCAGATAGTATTCCCCAAAGAACTCCTTGAGTTAAATTATTACCTAATTGAAACTTTGGAATTACAAGCACTACTCCCAGAAAAGTAATAATTGCAATTACAATATCTGATAATTTAATTTTTTCCTTGAAAAAACATGGTTCAAGAAAAGTAACGAAAACAGGAGATGTAGAAAAAGTAAGTAGTCCTATTGCCACTGTAGAAATCTGAATAGATTTAAAGAAAGCACTCCAGTGAATTGCTAAAATTACTCCCATCACTATCAAATAAAAATAATGCTTTTGTTGTTTTAGTTTTATGTCTTTCTTAAGATAAAGCATTAAAATCAATAAAAAAATACTTGAAAAGAAAACTCTGCCAAGCACAATTATTATTGATGGCAGTGAGAGTAATTTCCCAAATAAACCCGATAGACCAAATAAAAAAACTGCTAAATGAATTTCCATTAAACTTTTAGTATTTTCTTTCATATAATAATCCCCTTGCTTCATGCATAGCTTGTCTTGCTTATACTTAACATATTAATTTTATACTTGAAAATACTTAAAGAACAAGGGCTAATTTTAAACTCACAGGAAAACCTATGAGTTTAAAATTAAAATGTACTAAATTATTATAGAAAATAATAAATGAATTTATTCTGGTAAGAACTTTCCGTCTACCATTTTTATTATTCTTCTTCCATACTGTGATATTGATAAATCATGGGTTATAAGCACAATTGTCTTTCCCATTTCATTTAAATTTACTAAAACATCCATTATTTCTTTTCCGGCTTTACTATCCAGATTACCAGTAGGCTCATCAGCTAATATAATATCAGGTTCACCTACAATGGCTCTTGCAATAGCTATTCTCTGCTGTTGTCCTCCTGATAATTCATTAGGTCTGTGATTAATCCTATCTATAAGTCCCACACTTTCAACAGCCTTAATAACCCTTTCATGTCTTTGTTTATTATTTATTCCTCTATACATAAGTGGCAACTCTACATTTTCAATGGCAGTAAGTTTTGGCAGCAAATTAAAATTTTGAAATATAAATCCTATTTTACTATTTCGTATTTCAGCTAATTTATCATCACTTAATTTTGCAACATTGATATTATCTAAATAGTATTCTCCATCATCTGGTACATCTAAGCATCCAAGTATATTCATCAATGTGGATTTTCCTGATCCTGAAGGTCCAATAATAGATACAAATTCTCCAGCATCAATTTTTAAATTTACATCTTTCAGTGCATATATTTTCTCATTTCCTAAAGTATAGGTCTTACTTATATTTTTCAACTCAATCATAATCCCTACCCTCTCACACATAATTATTGTAAACGTTATTATAGTATATGATTGTATTGGATATTATGATGCAACTAATTTGTTTAATTAATAAGAATATATCTCATCACTGAATTATAATCATATTCAATATATACTATATAATTTATTACGCAACTATTCAGGTCTTTACAATAAAACATCTTGATTATATGGCATTATAATTATTGCATTAACCCTAATTTCTGTCAGATTGATTTCCTTTATTTAAAGTAAAACTGTATAATGAACTTTTCTCTGATACGGGAACTGCCTTACTTGATCCCTTCAGCTTTTTCATGGTTATATAGTAAGCAATTCCTAATGGTATGCATGAACCAATCCATGCCAAAGGATTGGCAAGAGAGACACCTGCAAAGCCCAAATGCTTTGATATAATAACAGCTGCGAAGGTTCGCATACATAATTCCATTACCCCTGCTAAAGTAGGTGCAAAACTCTGCCCCAGCCCCTGCAGGCTATATCGATAAACAAAAAGTAGTGCTAACAGGAAATACATTGCCCCATTGATATTTAAATAAATTTGTGCAAGAGAGACTACTTGCGGCTGACCATTTCCGACAAAGAGTCTTATCATCCACTGACCGGCCAAAATATTAATTGCACCAACAACAATACTAAATCCTACTGATATGATACTACATTGCTTTACACCAATATGAATTCTCTTAATTTTGTTAGCTCCATAATTTTGGGCTACATAGGTGGCCATAGTGATACCAAATGACATCATGGGCTGAATGGCAATTATATCAATTTTTTGTGCTGCAGTATATGCGGCTACAGATACTTCCCCTAAATTATTCAGTGCAAATTGAAGAATAATAGCACCAATAGCAATAATAGAAGCCTGAAATCCCATAGGTATTCCCACTCTTAAATGCTCCCAAAGAATTTCCTTTGTCAAATACCAATCCTCCTTGTGAAGTTTCAAAATAGGCATTTTTTTTGTGATATATATAAGACATAATATTGCAGAAAATGCCTGGGATATTGTAGTTGCCCAGGCAGCGCCGGAAACTCCCATGGAAAATTTCAAAATCAATATAAAATCTAAAATGATATTTAAAATACTGGCAGCAATTAAAAATAGCAGAGGTGTTCGACTATCTCCCAAAGCTCTGATAACATTAGAAAACAAATTAAATAATACTGACACTATAATGGCCCAATAAATTACAATGATGAAATTGTAAGCATCTTCTATAATCTCTGCCGGCGTATGCATTATTTCCAAAATAGGTCGTGCTAATATAACACTGACAATTGTAAGTACTATTGTAATTAACAAACTCAGTATAATACTTGCCGCATAGCTATGTCTTACTCCCTGCTCATCTCCAGCTCCAAAACGCTGAGCAGTGATTATGGAAAATCCAGAAGTTATTCCCTGTGCAAACCCAATTATAAGGAACATAATACTTCCTGTACAACCCACTGCCGCCAAAGCATTTACCCCAAGGGTGCGTCCCACAATTAGAGTATCAGCTATACTGTAAAATTGCTGAAAAAGATTTCCAATCAGTAATGGTATTGTAAAAAAAATGATCAATTTAGCTGGATTACCCTTTGTTATGTCTCTTATCATAAGAACTACCTACCTTTATATATAATATTTGAAGAATTTTAATTATAACTGAATCCATATAATCTATCTACATGGCATTTCTTCTGTAAATCAGCCAATACCCTAACAAGATTCTTAGTTACTTTTGCATTAGAATTTCAAAATTATTTAGGCACATCAAAATAGACTAGTATCTCACTAGTTATTTATGATGACTTATTTCTATCAGTTCTTGTAATCGTTTTATCAAATAAAATATAAAGTCCTTCTAATCTTTTAACTTTTACTTCTGTAATTATCTGATTTTATATCTAGCCCATGACTAGTGGCAGTAATACTCCACCTCCTAATGGTAGAGATAACAGCCACGCGTCTAGATAATTCATCTAAACTTGGTTGTGAGTATAATTCCCACCAAGTAAGATTTATTTATCATACAAATTATATATTAATACTTAAAGTTAACTTTAAGTCAATAGTTTTTTATAAATTTGTAAATACTTATAATCTTACAGCACTTTTTTCTACGCTTTAATATATTGACAATTTCATCTTAAAAAAGTAAGCTTTATATTATATGAAATCGTTATCCAAGTTTTTCTCTTTTTTTGCTTTCACAGAGTAAAAGCATAGAGCAAAATCTTGAAGATTTTAAATCGATCAAAATATCATGGGAATATTAGCTCAGATAGTCATATAATAAATTTTGGGAGATGAAAATAGTGAGTTATAGCATTTCGCAGGTAGCCAAAAAATTTCATTTAGAAGCATATACCCTCCGCTATTATGAGAAAGAAGGTATCCTTTCTCCACAAAAAACAGAAAAAGGCATTCGTTATTTTACAAACTCAGACTTAGAAGAACTTGAGATGATATGCTGTCTAAAAAGCACCGGTATGTCACTGAAAGATATAAAAAAGTATTTTGATCTTTGTGCAAAGGGAGATGAAACATTAGAACATCGTATGGAAATTTTCACATCTCATCGAAATCATATTCTACAGGAAATGGAACAACTTCAAAAACATCTTGAGAAAATTCAAAAAAAGATTCAGTGGTACAGTGGGTATATGAAATCTAGAAGAAAAAAGTAATATTTCATATATCCTTTATATACTCACTGAATCTTATAGTTTCCTTATGTCTTACATATTGTAAATAAGTTATCCTATGCCTCAGTTTATTTAAAACTTGAAGCCTTAATCTTGTTTCTTCATTTCTAAAACTAATATATGAGAAATTTCTTTAGCTTCAATTAAGATATCTTCTTCAACAATTTCCATTGCATCTCTATCATCTAATTTAATATTATTTACTTCAGCACTTCCTTCTATCTGAACTAAATATGCCTGTCTTCCTTCTTTTACCGGAAGGCTACTTTCATTTCCCTTATCAAGCTGCAATGAGTAAATATTAATATCCTGATTTATTTTTACAGGTGCATTTCCCTCTTTACTTGAAACCATATGAAGCCATTTGTTTCTTCTATCATTCCACTGGAATTCATGATCCCCATAATTCGGTTTATATCCTTCCTTATCAGGTAATATCCATATTTGCAAAAATCTTAATGTTTTATTTCCAAAATTATGTTCACTATGATATACACCTGTTCCTGCACTCATGTATTGAACAGAGCCACGGGTCAAAGTTTTTTTGTTGCCCATATTATCACCATGAGTAAGTTCTCCCTCAACTACATAAGATACTATCTCCATATCTCTATGAGGATGGGTATCAAATCCGGTATTAGCTTGAACCAAATCATCATTTATAACTCTTAAAACTCCAAAATTAATATTGTCCGGATTGTAATACTCCGCAAAAGAAAAATGAAATACACTTTGTAACCATCCTAGATTGCTTCTACCCATATTTTTGTTTTCTATTTTCCTCAACATACTTTTCACTCCTTTTGATCCCTATATACTATAGGATTTTTATTTATATTTACCTATCTTACCAATACTTATTTAATATATTTTATATATTAAGTTACTTTTTATAACTTTATTATTACATATGTATTATTAGTAGTCAAGATTTATTTTAAAAAAGTCCTCATATGTTTCTAAAAAAATATAAACAGATTTCTTAGTATCGGTATTTATGATACTAAGAAATCATTGTCCTTTAGGGTAAATCGTTATCTAGAGACATAGCCACTCTTTACTCCCACAGCTTTCGCAGAGTGCCATGGGAGTATTAGATGTCATAGTCATCGGATAAAATATCTTTCACCTGTTATTTATTCTCATATTCTTAATTTTTTATATACATCTACAATAAAAAAATCCCCTAAAATCAACAGGAGGTTTTCTATGATAAAAACATACACTTAACATATTGTAATGATTTCATTTTTAAGCTCAAGTATATTAATAAGCTAAAATTATGAATACACTTTCTTTTTTATCTAAAATGTTTCATCTATTTAGTTTTTACTGGATTTATTGTAGAGCAAGGAACATTAACTAAACATTTGCCACAAACATCTGATAAACCAATATCTGAATGAAATTTATCGTTATACAAACACATTTCATAGCATTTATGTCTATCAAAACAATCAACTCCTAAAGCATTATTCACACATCTGTCTACACATTTTTTACATATATTCATATGCTTATATAAACAATTCTCTCCATTTTTTCTTTTAGTAGGCTCTATTTTTAGCTCAGTTAAAAAACTGCCAACTCTTCCGCAGCATCCTTTGTCAGTAATCAGCATGTTATTTAATCCGAATTTTCCTAATCCAGCAATAAAAGCAACATGCCTGTGAGACCAGTTACTAATCAATTTTTTACTATCAAAATTATGTGTTGCTGGTATAATATTTGTTTTGTATCCAAATTGTTGTAACTCATCTTTAATAAAATTATTTAAATCCAATATCAGCTGATTAGTCTCTATATATGCTTTTGCCCAAATTTTTGAACATTCTTTTCCTTCTATATTACTTTTAACCACTGCTTCATCAAAAGGTATGAAATACGCTACTACTGTTTCAGCTTCTGGTAATAAGTCCTTAGGTAGTGCATGAGAAGGACTTACTGCATCTGCATAGGCTACCAAAGGTTCTTTCCATTTAGTTTGAACATATTTTATTTCCGAATAGTGTTCTACAAATTTTTTTATTATAGTTTGTACCTTATTATCCATTTTTGCCACCCTCTATCCATCATTGAATTTAATCCTATTAATCCTATTAATCCTTTATCATAATTATTATACTTTATATATGGCAAGTTGAGTTTGACTTTTAAATTTTTTCTATATTATATATATCAATATGGTCTTTTATAATTATTCATTACAGAAAGTCTTGATACCAATAAAGATGTTTTTGAATCGTTAAGTATAGTAACTTTTAGAGTTGTAGTTTAGAATTCATCAAAAGATATTCACTACTTCTTTAGTAGTATAAAATATAAAGAAATGTTGCAAATTCAATAAAAAAACAGCTGAATATCTATTGATTATCAATAGATATTCAGCCTCCAGTTTTCTGGTAAACTAGTGACACTTCTCGGGTCATTTTATAGCAATCTGCTATAATTAGTATGTTAATATTATTATATTCCTCTAGTTTTGTCAATATAATTTTTAAATAACTTCAGTTACAAAGCTGAAAAATCCGTACCCTCAAATAGAATAAAGTCTTTTCTTAAACCCTCAGTAACATAAATTTCTTTATCCTTTGTAATAAATATGGCCTCCATATCTTTGAGGCTGTTAATTAATTTCATACCATCTTCAAGTCCTAAAATAAAAATAGCAGTAGATAAGGCATCTGCTCCAATAGATTTTTCTGATACAATTGTAGCACTCATTAATCCCGAATTTGCAGGATATCCTGTCCTAGGATCTAAAATGTGATGATATTTTACATTATCTTTTTCAAAATATCTCACATAATCTCCAGAGGTTACAATTGTCTTATCAACTGCCTTTACAGCCCCCAGGCACTGCCCTCTTTCAAGGAGAGGATTCTGTATACCAACCTTCCAGGGTGTTCCATCAGGTTTATTACCTAAAACCAGAACATTGCCCCCAAGATTTATAAAAGCGGATTCAATTCCCTGCTGCTTGTATATTTCTATGGCTCTGTCTGCTGCATAACCTTTTGCTATAGCTCCAAGGTCTACACTTTCTCCAGTCCTTTCAAGCTTTGCCGTACCCAGTCCATTATCAATGATAATATCTTTATATCCAGTAAAGCTTAAAGCCTTGTCAATTTCTTCTTTAGAAGGTACTTTTGCATGATTTGTGAATATACCCCAAAGTTTAGCTATCGGTCCTACAGTAATATCAAAAGTTCCGCCGCATATTTCAGAAAAATATTTGGCTCTATTTAGAACATATAGAGACTCACAGCCAAGCTCTACTTCCTGCTTTCCAGCAGCCCTATTTAACTTACTTATTTCACTGGATTCAAGAAAGAAACTCATAAGAGCTTCTAATCTTTTCATTTCTTCCTCTACCTTTGTTGCAGCTATTTCTGCTTTTTCTCCAAAAACCCTTTGACTTATAACCGTTCCCATGCAAAAAGTTTCCATTTCGTAAAATTCACTCATAAAATTCTCCCTTTAATTTTATTTAATAAAATATTACTGCAAATCATTTACAAGTTTTAATTATCTTTACGAAAAATTCTGTAAATTAATCAAAATATATAAATCAACATTTTCATTTGAAATTAATACTCAACTGCATTTTTATTATATATTATCTAAGTAATCTGTTCAACAGTTGACTATAGTTAACTAAAAACAATTACTTCGTTTTTGAAATAATTCCTCTAATTCATCCACTTTTTCCATCATTTTTATATCATTCAAATTCGGTTTTCTTTCTATATACCATCGGTAGGCTCTTTCTAATCCTTTTTCTAATGAAATATTAGGAATATACAGTCCATCTTCTACTAATTGTTTTATATCCAGCATGTATGTTACATCTCTGAAAGGAAAATATTTTCTTGGTTCCAATTGTATCTGGTTTATATCTATTTTCTTTATAATAGGATTTTTTCCTAAAACTTCCCCACATTTTCTTATAAAGTATTCCCATGAAATAATTTCAGCATTTGTCACATTGTATATCTTTGAAACACTTTTGTTATACATTGCACTTTCAAATATTCTAATCAAGTCATCAATATGTATAAACTGAGTTTTGATATTATTTCCAAAAGGTAATGGAATTACTTTATTATTGCTAATTCTATCAAAAAAGTACCCTTCTCTATACAGATTATTGTTTTCACCATAAATGTAAGCTGGTCTAAAGATTAAGTAGGGAATTCCACTATTAATAATAAAGTCCTCTGCTTCTTTTTTATCAATGCCGTACTTTCCCCAGTTAGGATTTTCTCCTTTTTCAAAACATTCTTCCATGGCAATATTACTTGGCTTGTATACTGCTCCTGACGAACAAAATATATACTTTTTTAATCTACTATAGATATCCAATATCATAAATAAAGGTTTATGAATTTTTTATATAAAAGTCCAAATACTATAAGTAATAAATATAGTATTGGAGTGAAATATATGGCAATGCATTTAGTAGAAGTTAAAACTTTACACGGATATACAATAAATGAATTAAATGAAATAATTAATAGTTCAAAGAGTAAGTACACCAAATCTCTTTTGAGTGCTGTCATAATGAGATATAACGGAATTCATACTGATGATATTATGAAAACTATTTGCAGAACACGCGCATCTATAACTACTTATATTCATAAATGGAATGAATATGGTATAGATTCAATTATAGATAATCGTGGTGGTTCTGAAAGTAGTTTTACAGATGAAATGCTTCAGGATTTAAAGGACGTAGTCCTAAGTAAATCACCTGAAACCTTCGGTTTTATGCGTTCCAGCTGGACAACAGCCCTATTGACTCAATATATTAAAGAAAAATATGGCAAGTCTTATTCTGCAGAATGGATAAGACAACTACTAATAAGTCTTGGTTTTTCTTTTAAAAGAGGTCAATATAAACCAACTAAAGGAGATCCTTATTTGCAAGCTATCTTTAAAAAAAATAGCTGACTTACTACCTATCATTGAGAACACAGAGGACTCCGTCCTATATGTTGAAGATGAAACAGGAATAAGGATAGAATCTGTTAATCGCAGAAGTTGGAGCCCGGTAGGGCAATCCCCTATAGTTGAAAGTAATAACACACACGCAGGTTTCAACATTATTGGTGCTACAGAAATATCTAAGAACTATAATACTTTAATCAATATATATCCAGCAAAGCATTCCATTACTTCTATAGAAATGCTTGAGTTTTTAAAGCAACTTCTTGAGCAAAACAAAGGTAAGAAGATATTTTTAATATGGGACAATTACAATATCCATAAAGCAAAAAATATCCAAGAATTTGCACAGCTGCATAACGAAGAATTGTTTCTGATTAATTTACCACCATATTCTCCTATGCTAAACCCACAAGAAAACGTATGGAAATGGCTTAAAGATACATGTTTTCAGTGTAAAGCTCGAGAATCTATTGATAAATTTAAAGAATTTATCGAAAAACTATTTCTTCATTGTAATTCAGATAAAATGCATTCTATTATAAAACCTCTTGTTACTGCCAAAAGTTACTATAAATAATTTATTATTGAACTTGGATATCTATAGTATTAATTGAAGTTAACAAGGTTTTCACATCATCTTTTGTATATGCAGATATATCGAAAATGAACTGGTATTCTCTCTCTTTTAGAACCTGCTGAAGTTCATTTTTTGATTTTCTGTTACAAATTAGGTGTTCTCTAAATCCATTATAATCTATTAATTCAAAACCTCTTGTAAGGATGTCAACATTATATCCTTGTCCAATAAGATATTTTGCCAAAGAACTACTTACAAATGTTGTGCCACCCATAATTAAAATAGATTTCATTTCAAAACTCCTCTTTTTTATTCTTGTAAATACTTTAATAATTATTAATTCACACTATCTTACAACTGTTATACTATATGAGAATAGTATGTATCAATCTGATGTTAAGATTATACCAACCATTTGAGTTTAGTAATCTAACCTCATAATATGTTCACTACCAAATAGCTGACCACTAAAATAAAAACCAAAACTTTGAGCTTTTCTACTATGCTTCATTGATATAATAATTGACACTTGATTCAAACTACAAAAAGAAATCGTATTAATTAAAAGATTATGTTCAAGATCCCCTATAGTTTTTTCTCAAGTAAATAAAACAATCCTTTTCTCCAGTTTGCTTCTCCAATCTTTTGATATTCAAGTTTTTCATACATTTTTAAGGCATATGGATTTAGAGAAAAAGCATCTAATCTAATAGATTGTATTCCTTTTTCTGTAAAAAATTTTCAATCATAATCATTGTATTCTCCCCTATTTTTTGATTCTGATAAATTGGATTAACACATAATCTATGTACTACAGCAAACCTTTCATTATCATATTTCCAATTTCCATTTTTATATTGTACGTCAAATTCATTATTAACGACTACAACAGAAACAATTGTATTATCTTTAATTCCAACATACATTTGTTTTTTTAATATATCTTGTTCAAGAATTATATTAGTAGGGTATATTTTATCCCATTGGGGTATATTATTGTCATTCATTACATTAATTGCATTTCTAAAGATGTCCATGATTATATTTAAATCCTCAAGTTCTGCTTTCCTTATTTTCATAACCCCACTCCTTCTCATTATATAAATAACCTTTACTATGCATAAAATTACTGTTCTGCATAGATTTATATAATAATTATATCTTTAATTAAACAGCATTTCCAGATTTTATTTATGAAATAAAGAATGCATATATAGCCCTAATAACTATATTTAAATAAAAATAAATTACTAAGTAAAAATCAAAAAAACAATATAAAAATTGTAAATGAATGTGTCTATTTAATTTATGTATAAATTTTCATTTAATATATTTACACTAAATAGAAATAAAAAAAGGCATCACTGCCTTTTTAGTTAATAAATAATATTAGAAGATTATGAATCAACTTTCATATTTACTTAATAAAACACGTGAACTACCACCACTTATAGAAGTGGGTGGCTTCGTGGTCAATACTCCTACTGTAGCAAGTTTACCCACGCTATCAAGGTCGCTCCGACCTCTCTAACATATATCTTTTATTACATTGCTAGTTTTAGTAGATTTTTACTGGCATTTATATCTCTGTCCATTATCATTCCACACACAGGACATATATAAGTCCTGCAAGATAAGTCTTTTGTTTGGCTTGATTTATTTCCACAATTAGAGCATAACTGACTACTTGCATAATTTGATGGTGCTATTATTATTTCTCTTCCATACCATTCTGCCTTATATGCAAGCATTCTTCTAAATTCTGCAAAGCTTACATCAGCTATTGATTTAGCTAATTTATGATTTTTTATCATGTTACTTACTTTTAAGTCCTCAATGACTATAACTTGGTTTTCGTTAATTAATTGAGTGCTTACTTTGTGTAACATATCTTTTCTTTGATTAGTTATTTTTTCATGTAATTTTGATACTTTTATTCTAGCTTTTCTCCTATTATTACTACCTTCTTGTTTTCTTGATAGGTCTTTTTGAAGTTTAGCTAATCTTTTTTCGGATTTCTTTAAGTGTTTGGGATTCCTGAAAAATTCTCCATCACTTGTTATTGCAAATTCTTTTATTCCTAAATCTACTCCTACCTTTTTATCTGTTTTAGGTAGTTGAATGTTTTCGCAATCAGCTAATATGGATATATAATATTTTCCACTAGGCACTTGAGATACAGTGCAAGACTTAATTAATCCATTGAATTGTCTATGCTCTTTTATCTTAATCATAGACTTTAATTTAGGTATTTTTATATGACTATTTTCAATGTATACAGTGCCATTTTGATTATTTGTTGTGTAATTATTGGTATTGGTTTTTTTCTTGAACTTAGGAAATCCCATTGATTTATCTCTAAAAAAATTCTTATAAGCTTTATCCAAATTCATTTGAGCATTAGCAAGTGCTAAACTATCAACTTCTTTAAGCCAATCAAATTCATTTTTATATTGTGCTGGTGTAGGATATTTTATTTGCTTAATATCTAAATCTTTGTTTTCCTCATAAGATTTAATTCTATCTGCTAACATTTTATTATATACAAATCTAGTACATCCAAAAGTCTTAGCTAAATATAATTTTTGTTCTTCATTTGGGTATATTCTGAATTTGTAAGCTTTTAGCATTTCCACACCTCATTTCATTCCTTGATCTTCAATATACTTTCTAACTATATCTATTGGAGCACCTCCAGTTGTTATAAGGCAATAACTCCTACTCCAAAAATATTCTTTCCATAATTGCTTTTTTATTGATGGAAACTCTTTTTTTATAAGCCTACTACTGGCACTTTTATAAGCATTTAGGAATTTTGATATATCTGTGTTTGGTGAACCTCTAAATAATATATGTACATGGTCTTTATCATGATTCCATTCACCTGAAGTAATATTATATTTAGGGCATATATACTCGAATATTTCCTTTAGCCTGTTTGATATTTCACCATTTATTACTTTTCGTCTATATTTTATAACCAATACTAAATGATAATTTAGTAAGAATACTGAATGATTATTTGTATCTAAATTCATTTGTTTACCTCATTTATATATTTACTACTGATTTTAGAATACTTCATCTATACTAATTCGTCAAGAAGTTATTATTTTAGGTATCGAACCTAAAATAATAAGGGCTATCCATCTCCCTCTTATAGAAGATGGGAGAATTCCGCCCTTTTAGTTAAACAGTATTTCCAGATTTTATTTGTGAAATAAAGAATGCATAGTTATAATAACTATATCTAAAGGAAAATGTGAATTAACTTAAAACTAATTTCATCGGAATAAATTTTATTCCATTTACAACTTGCTCTACATCCGTTTCGATAAAATCCATACTTTTGTAAATTTCAACAGCATAAGGCGATGAATTAACTTCAATTTCACTAATTGAATCATCTATATTTTTAGATTTATCTAATGATATTTTCAGTAAATTTTTTGCTATTCCAATTCTTTGATATTCTTTTTTAACAAATAATAATGAAATATGATTTGCGTTTCTCACTTCAATAGCTCCAACAATTTCATCTTTATACAATGCCACAAAAGAATAGCTTATATTTTTCAACCGTTCTTTTAACAAATCTGGTTTTACATAATTGATAAATTCTCTAACTCCTTCATAGGGATATTCTGGTGCAATAAAGTGATTAAAACAATCAATTACTAATTTACAAACAGTATCTTCCTCCCCTGAATGTAGTTCTCTAAAAGCTATATGAGATTTAGTCATTTTTTTCTCCTTTCATTCTCAAATAGGCATGCTTCTATTCCATAAAAATCCTTTCTGAAGTTCCTATCAAATTTTTTATAATTGTATTTTCCATACATTCCAATCATAAAATTATTCATAATCTTTCCCCTTTATTAATACTTCTGAGAATTGTATTTAGTAAACTATATTAGAAGGTTCTGTACTAAATTAGTTCAATATTATATTTATTTGATATGAATTAATTATTTTTTACTATGCTAACAAAATTAACAATATTACAATCAGGGTCTCTAAACCAGAAAGACCTCGCTCCCCATGGATGTGTTGTTGGTAGCATAACAAATTCTACACCTAATGCTTTGAGTCTTTCATATTCTGAATCAACATCCTTTACTCTAAAGTTTATTGTAAAGCCTCCATATCCTACTCCACACATAGAATTATGGGCCATACTTTCCATCCCTTCTACAGAAAATATTGCAATATTTCCTCCATCAGTTTTCAATTCTGCATGGACATTATTACCATGTAAAATTCCGTCAGGGCAGAAACATTACTTGTGATAAGACATACTCCTATAAATTCCATTAAGAATTCCCCTTTTTGACTTCATATTTTTTTACTTTGATTCATAATTTTTTACTATAAATAAACAACTTCATATATAAATTTATGTTTTAGGATATAAAATTAAAATGCCTTATAGCTTAAAATAATGTTTAATTATGAAAGTGGATATCTATAATGAGTATTAATTTAATATAATAATTATAATTTATAGAAAAGGAATTATTAGGTTAAATTATATCTCTGCAACAATTTTACCCATCTCACTTGTATCATATCCACCTATATGTTCAAACTCATTCTTAAATGCATCTGATCGGATAATTTTCAGCAAGGTTTCAATCTCTGTAGTGTGCAGGTCTTCTTTTCTGATAACCAAATCATATCTTTCTTTCTGGAGTGGAATAAATTCTATGTTGTCCACCTGTCTCGCTATCTTTTCGCTACCTACTGCCACATCAGCCTTACCGCTGCTGACTGCACTGGCAACCGCTAGGTGTGACTGGGTTTCATTATCGTATCCCTTAACGGAGCTTCCATATATTCCAAGAAGTTTTAAATTCTCATCAAGCAGTACTCTTGAACCAGCTCCATATTCCCTGTTAATCATGGTAATATCATCCCGTCGAAAATCTGCCCATGTAGGGGTAGCATACGCAAAAATGATATTTCGTACGTTAAGAAAAGCATATCCCCATAAATGTAATTATTTAGCCTATAATATGCTTTTCTTAACAATTCAAATCTTTGAAATTCATTCCGCGAAAGTTTGCCAGAGTGCATAAAGTCAATGTACTACATTTGTAATATATCATATAAAACAATACATTTAAATGTATAATAAGAAAAAAGGCTTTAGTTAAACCTACTATAAGCCTTTATATATCAACGCTTTATGCTATTTTTACGAATGTAAGGTTTTATCTAAAATCGTACATTAGTTTAAGACGTAATTAATGAACATTGTGAAGAAAAACAACATCTGATTATGCTTATTTTACGCTTAGGCAAAATGGGTGACCCTCGGGGTCAAACATAGTAACAAAGCTATTCCCACCAAACTGGCTTTCTGCTTTGCAAGCTCCTAATGCTTCTGCTTGTAATACAGCAGTAAGCAAGTCATCTACTTGGAAACCAAAATGCATTTGTTTTTGCTGTTTGCCTATCTCCTCAGGCCAAACAGGTTTAACATCTGACGTAAGGACAGTAAAAAGAGAAAAATTAACATGGAATAAAGTAACATGAAAAAAAGGATAGAAAAAAACATAGCCAAGCCCTAAAATATAAGTTAAATTCGGACAAACAAACTTATAAAAAAGGAGAATTGGCTATGCTTAACAATCAAGAATATATTACCGCAGAATTAGGAAAAATGCTATATGAGATTTTACCCATATCATCCAAGAAACTAAAAAATTTAGTATATATTGTTTTGGGAATATTGTTATCAAAATCAGTTATAATCTCAGAAATATCAGAAAAGCTAAAGGATTACTATACAGAAGCCAATGAAGAAAGTAAAATAAAAAGAATTTATAGATTTTTTTCAAGTTCAACAATAAAGTCAGACTACCTATATTATAATTTTATCGATGAAATTATGATAAATTATATAAAAAGAAGTACCACTAATAAACTGGTTGTAATATTTGACCATACAACACTGGAAGATAAATTTTTAATACTTAAATTTTCGCTGAAAGTGGGAAAAAGAGCAGTTCCACTATGGTATAAAATATTTGAATATAATGAAAAAGATAATAAAAATTTCAAACATATAAAACAGGGAATAGAAGAGATTAAGGATCTTATAAGTTCATATAATTATGAAGTTGTATTGCTGGCAGATAGAGGTTTTAAGAGTATAGATTTATTTAAGTTTATAAATAAAATAGGATGGAAATATTGTATAAGATGTACCAATGATATGCTTGTAAATATAGAAGGGAAAGAAAAAATAAAATACCTTAGAGATATAAAAACTCTAAAAAAAGGCGTAAAAAAGTTTAATGGAATTTTACTAAGTGCTGAAAAATATAGATGCAATTTAGCAGTTTGTAAGGCAGAAGAAGCAGCGGATACCTGGTATATAGTAACCAATCTTGATAGTAAGAATGCTGTTAATGAATATAAGAAAAGATTTATTATAGAAGAAATGTTTAGAGATTTAAAATCCAGTGGCTTCAATATGGAAGATACATGGACAAACAGTCTTATATATTTTGAAAACTTATATTTATGCTTATGTATAGCATATACATGGATGATAATATTAGGAGCAGATTGTTCTAAGAATAAGAAGAGTAAGATAATAGGCGCAACTAAAAAGATAAGAAATAAAATAGTTAGAATATACAGCTTATTCAGCAGTGGATTGACATGGTTTAACAGATGTTATGATTCTAATAGAAAAAAATATGCCTTAAAATTTAATTTGATACTTTATGACATCTAATATGGCAAAAAAAGTAAATATATTCTTTAATAGTAAGGCACCAGTATACCCATTCTCTATTACATTAATTTCATGTTTATGATTATATTATCTTTATAAGCATATTATTGCATTATTACTATTTGGAAATATAATCTTGTAAATGATTTTTATGTTTATTATTCTTATTTAATGCAATTCACTGTCCGTAAGTCAGGGTTTAACATATTCAAAATCTGCTTCCATAAACAATAACTCAAGACCTAATTGGGTGCGTAAAGTTGCGCAATTACCCATTATACAAGAGTCCCCACCAAGAAGTTCAGTATAAAAATTACAGAGTCTAACTGCGTCTTTGCTGTCGATAGCAATATTGTTTATGCAAATCCCTTTTATCATTTATATAACCTCCTTATAATAGATAATATTAATTCGCCATTTATTACAGTTGCGACTTAATCACTAGAAAAATAATACCATTAAACACCATTTTTACAAACTAATACAGCCTATCTATATACATTTCATAATTTAAATAGAAATTATAGTTTGATGTTAAAACGATTTGCCCTCCGTAAAGGTCTAAATTGGAATAGCTTAATTGTAAAGTCAATACCACTGGATTACAAGTGGTATTGACTTAATATTAATTATAGCGAGAATGTTTCAGGTTCATCAGTATAAGAATAAATAGTGGATGTTCCTTTTGTAAAGTATAAAACAGCAAAAACTCCATCATCAACGTTATGCCCAGATTTTAAAAATGGATTAGATTCTAGTGCAAATTCCTTTACTTCACGTCTGTCATCATTTGCAACTTCTCCAGTAACACGAATCCATTGTCCTTTTTTATTCATACAAGAAATTTCGACTTTAGGGTTTTCTACCATTTGTTTAAAGCATTTTTTTGTATTGTCTGTGACAATGTATAATTTTCCTTCATATTCAAAAACAGCGGCAAATGGTCTGACTCTTGGCTGGTTACCCTCAGTAGTTGCTAAATAAAAAGTACCACTTTCTTTTAAAAATTCTAATGTATTGTTCATAAGTATGCTCCTCTCGTATATGTGTGTTAAAATTGACTACATATTTCACCAAATATTTAATCAATTATACTGCTAAGATAAAAAGGGGCATTCAAGATAATTATTATTATTATGTTGAGTGCCCCTCATAGTTTAAATTTATTTCAATACTTATTTATCAGATAGTAGTTGTCCCCCTATACCGATATTTTCTTTTTCATTTTCTTTTATAAAAACATAAACTCCTTGTTGTGCAGCTTTTGTAACTTTAACAACTGTTGCTGTAAATTCTTTTACTAATTGGCTCTTTTGTTCATTACTTATTTTCCCAACTTCTAATTTTATTACTGGCATAATTTTACCTCCTTTGTTGTTTATTTAATTAATTAATTATAGTATCATTATAATAGATGGATGTTTTCCCCCCCCGATGTAATCAGTATAGTTACATCGGTAACAATTGTCAATAGTCCATTAATGTTACCCCATTCCTAATTTATCACGAATTCATTATAATGTTATAAGGAATATGTTAGATACAGTTAAATTTAATAGATATACTACTCTTCAATTTGTATAAAATGCTCTCCAGAAAGTGGTCCCCCCACAAATTGCATCATTTTACCTCCAATTGCAAGAGATCCTAGATCAACAGGGTAAAATCCCATTTGGTCGAATAATCCTTTAACTATGGATTTTGCTTCTAGATCATCTCCAGCATAAAATAGAACACGTTTGCCACCGTTAACTTCTCCGTCTATAAATTCTGCGTATAGTGTACTAAAAGCTTTAATTACCCTGGCACCCGGTAGAGCTTTTGATACCACCTCACTGGATGTTAGTGTCTCTTCTGCAATTATTAGTTCAGGAGATTGATTTGTAACATCAATAACAATTCTATTTTTCCAATTAGGCAATCCCTTTACAGCCTCAGATATTTTTTCCCATCGTACTGCTAGTACAACCACCTCTTGCTTAGAAGCTTCCAAAACTGTTCCAGCTGTAGCCTTCAATCCAATTTCAGTAATCTTTTCCGCTAATGTTTCAGGTCCTCTACTGTTACTAATAATCAATTCATGTCCTGCTTCGACTACTTTCTTGCCCACTGCAGTGCCTATATTTCCTGAACCTATAATACCTATTTTCATAATGTTAATCTCCTTCTGTAACAATTATAGTTACAACTAATTTTATTTTATTATTATTTACAATAATTCTATTATTATACTTCCATAAATTTTATTCACACAATCTATGGACATTCCAGCTAGACCTCTAAAAGACTATTTATTGTGGTGTATTTCAGCTAACGTCTGACCACCGACACCCATATTGTCATTCTCAAGCTCTTCAATAAGGACAGTAAAAACACTCGCAGGAGCTTTTGTAACCTCAACTGCTGCAGAAGTTAATTTCTCAATCAACATCTTTTTCATTCCAACATTAGCTTTTCCCATTATAACTTTAATTACTGGCTGACCACCGATACCCATATTTTCATGCTCAACCTCTTCAATAAAGACAGTAAAAACACTCGTAGGAGCTTTTGTAACCTCAACTGCTACAGAAGTTAATTTCTCAATCAACATTTTTTTCATTTCAACATTATTTTTTTTTCCCATTGTAATTCTAATTACTGGCATAATTGCATCTCCTTCAACTAATTTTATTTTATTATTATTTACAATAATTGTTTAACTCAAAACTATTTTCATAGTTACTAAATTTATGTAACTGCATTGGTTACAACACCTCCATGTAACTATTATAGTTACATCTATAATAATTGTCAATAGATTAAAAAAATATTACAACCTTACCGTATATCTCAAAGGTTATGAAATAAAGAATAGTAGTTATACCTATGATTTGTTTTGGATGCACTGATAATAGTGGTATGGCTTCAACACCTCACATAGATTATTTTTTAAACACTATAAATGCAAGTGATGTAACCATCACAGTTACATTGTTAAACAAAAAAAATTGATTTAATTCTACTCAATCTTTTTTAATATGTTTGTAACTATATACTCCATTGTAACATTCCGAAGTAAATCCTCCATGCCTTTCTCCGCTCTAATCAAAATAATATCAAGAACTTTCTCAATATTTCATCCCACAATACACTCTTGATCTGTATCCTTATGTATTTGAAAAAGATGTCCATCTTCCACTACATCTACAGCCTTATATACATCAAATAAAGTTATATTTTCTATGGATTTTAAAAGATGTACACCACCAAGGCCTGCGTTTACCTTAACTAACCCTGCCTTTTTTAACAAAACATTTAAATTGAATAATATCAAAAGCATTTTAAAACATTAGAGATTGTAAACAAACAAAAAAACATCTGTAGCTCTAGATGTTTTTTTGTTTGCAGTCTCTATTTAATTTTAATATATCTTCAACTATATCTGCTATTGTAACATTCTTGAGTTCCATCTCCATAGCTGTCTCTGTACGATGTAAAACTTCCTCAAGAACAAAATGAATTTTTGATCCTACTGTACAGTTGGGATCGGAATCTTCATGTATCTTAAATAGTTGCCCTTCTTTAACAACCTCAACTGCTTTATATACATCTAATAAAGTTATATTTTCTACTGGCTTCAAAAGATTAGCTCCACCACCACCTGCATTAACACTAACTAATCCAGCTTTTTTTAACATTCCTGTAACTCTCCGAATAACTACAGGATTTGTGTTTACACTGATAGCGATAACTTCTGAAGTAAAAACTATATCTTTGCCAATATCCAACATGGATAACATGTGGACTGCAACAGAAAACCTACTACTTATTTTCATATTTTTAGCCTCCTATTGTAATCATTGTAATTACATACAGCACAATTGTCAATAGCTTTTATTTTGGGGCTAGTAAGCTTTCCAATTATAATACTCTGAGTTGTTGATTTAAGAGCAAGTGACAATATTATACGCTGAATATTCTCCCACTCTTCCAGCTGCTTTTGCATGTTTTGTAACTGCATCCCAGGCTAATTCTTTAGCTTCTCTTGTAATTCTCCATAATTTATCATCATGTTTTCCTAATAAAAAAACACCGTATAATTCATTTTTTGAACACTACAATATTTTAATATTTGTAACCATTAATTTTATTTATATAATTTAAGTTGTGTTACTTATAATATTTTATAGATAACTATACAACAATCAGGTTTAAGTAACATTTTACCAAGGAACAGTTCCATTTTCATCGAAGAATCCACTTGTAGGGGTAGCGTACGCAAAAATGATATTTCGTACGTTAATGGAAGAATAATTACAAAAATATAATTATTTTACTTAATAAATTCATAGATCAGATTATTTTTATAAATTTTAACTTTTAAATTCTTATGTGCGAATGTAATCTTTTATGTAAAAGATTACATTGGACAAAACATCATAAAGCATTGATATACAAAGGCTTATAGTAAATTTAACTATAGGCTTTTTCTTATTATTCATTTGAATGTATTGTTTTATTTGATATAATATAAATGTATTACATTAATTTTGTGCCCACTCGGGGCACTTTTTAGGAGTGAATTTATGATAGTGGAACCCATAAAAGATAAAAAGAAGATAGAAGCTTTACTTACTTACCTAAAAGGAAAAAATGAAAGGGACTGGATCATGGCTAAGTTCCAATTGAATACTGGACTTAGAATAAGTGATGTGGTTAAGGTGAAGGTAAGTGATATTTTAACTGAAAACTTTAATTTCAAAGATTATTTTGTGCTGCAGGAGCAAAAAACAAATAAAGAAAAGAAGATAAAGCTAAATGACAGCATTAAAAAAGCTTTAAATTCCTATATAAAACAAAATAAGCTTGGATACGATAATTATATCTTTAGAAGTAGAAAAGGTCTAAATGGGCATATAACTGTCACACAAGCCTATAGAGTATTAAAAGAGGCAGCTGTAAGCATTGCTATAGAAGATTTTGGTACCCATTCTTTACGGAAGACCTGGGGTTATTGGACCTACAAAGCAAGTAGATATAATATAGGTTTAATAATGGACACGTTCAATCACAGCAGCCAGAAAATCACATTAAGATACATAGGAATAGATCAGGTGGCTAAGGATGAGCTTTATAGCTTAGTTCAATTTTAACAAAGGAGTAATTTCTATATGATTTTAAATAGAAGAGAGTTGCTTACTGAGCAGCAAAGAGAAGAATTTATAGGTATTCCATTTGAAAAAGATGAGCATCAAATGAGTGTGTTTTATATGCTATCAATTGATGATATTGAAATAATAAACAAACACAGAAGAGATTTTAATAAATTAGGATTTGCTCTGCAGTTGGCATTACTTAGATATCCAGGTTGTTCTATATCCAACATGAGAAATATTCCTTATTCAGTTGTTAAATATATTGCAGATCAATTAGATCTAGAGCCTGAGGTATTTAATTTGTATGCTGAAAGGGATACTACAAAAAGAGAACACCTAGAAGAAATATGCATTGAATATGGATATAGAAATTTCTCAAAGGATGAAGATAAATTTTTATTTGAGGAGATCTTAAATTATGCTATGGAAAATGAGAATTCAACTTTTCTCATAAAAAAGGCTTTAGAAATATTAAAGAAGGCTAGAATAATATTCCCTGCTATGATAACTATAGAAAGTATTGTTTGGTTTGCTCGTGAGAATGCTGATAACATTACATTTAAATGTTTAACGGAGAACATGCCATTAGCTCAAAAAAATCTTCTAGATACTATATTAACGCCAATGGAAGATATGGTAACAACATATTTATCATGGATAAAAAGTGCTCCATTAAATCCTTCGTCCAAAACATTTAAAGAAATAATAGAAAGAGTAAACTATATAAAAAGTCTTGAACTAAATATTGATATAAAATCAATACATCCGAACAAATTACGCTATTTATCAAGACTTGGGTATAAATATGATGCCTATGCATTACGTCGTTTTGAAGAAATTAAGAGATATTCAATAATGGCAGTTTTTCTAACTGATCTCAATGGAGAGTTAATTGATCAAGCTATTCAAGTACACTCAAAGCTTATGATTTCACTACATTCTAAAGGATTAAAACTTAGAGATGAACTGAATGTAAAAAGTTCAAAATCTGCAAATGAAATAATGCATCTTCATGTTAAACTTGTAAAAGCTATAGATACCGCACTTTCAGAAAAGAGAGATATTTCAAAAGAGTTAGGAAATTTAGGGGAGTGGGCAATTTTTAAAGAATCTGCATATAGTGCTGAAAAAATTATACGCCCCTTAAATAATGATTATCTTGATTTGCTAGATAGCAGTTTCGGAAATTTAAGAAAATATTCGCCAATTCTTTTTAAAAATTTAGATTTTCATCCATCAAATAATTCTACATCCTTAATAAATGCTGTTAATGTCATAAAAGATATGAATGATAACAACAAACGTAAAATTCCTGACGATGCTCCTATAGATTTTATCTCGAAGCGTTGGAAAAATCATGTATGTAATGAAGATGGCACAATAAATAAACGCTATTATGAAATGGCAGTCCTTACAGAATTAAATAATGCAATTCATGCAGGTGACATATGGATTAGTGATAGTAAGCGCCATAAGAATATAAATGAATATCTTATTAGCGATGAAGACTACCTGCTTAAAAAATGAAGCAGGTATTTCTGTAAGTTTATCAATAGATGATTATTTAAAAGAACGACAAGAAACTTTATTAGACAAGTTACAATATGTATCAAAAAACTCGAAAAATCTTGAAGATGTAAGTATTGAGGGCGGTAAAATCTCATTGAAAAAATTAGAAAAAAATGTTTCAGAAGAATCTGAAAAGTTTAATTCCATGATTTATGGAATGATTCCTAAAATAAGTCTTCCTGAATTACTTTTAGAAGTTTCAGAATGGACTAATTTTGAACAACATTTAACCCATGCATCTACAGATAAGCCTCCTAAGAATGAGGAAATTCCTATATTGATGGCCGCAATAATGGCACTTGGTACAAATATAGGAGTTCAGAAAATGGCAGATTCAACATCAGATATTACCTATGCTCAAATGGCAAATATATCAGAATGGAGACTCCATGATGATGCTTTAAAAAAAGCTCAAGCCACTCTTGTGAACTATCAACACCATCTTGACCTAGCTCAGTACTTTGGAGATGGCACAAGTTCATCCTCAGATGGTATGCGTGTTGAAGTTGGAGTTTCCTCAATTTACGCTGATAAGAATCCACACTATGGAATAGGGAAAGGACTTACTATGTATCGTCATGTAAGTGATCAATATTCTGCTTTTAATATAAATGTAATTACTACTAATTCAAGGGATTCTCTATACTTGCTTGATGGTATATTGGGACACGAATCTGAACTTCAAATAGAAGAACATTATACTGATACAGCTGGATATACAGACCAAATATTCGGATTATTTCATTTATTTGGAATTAGATTTGCTCCAAGAATAAGAGATTTATCAGAATGCGTTTTGTTTTCATTTAATGATACTGAGGAATTCTATAAAACTATTAAAGATATTGTTAAAGGCCGTATAAATGTTAAATCAATAACTGATGATTATGAATCTGTATTAAAATTAGCACATTCAATATTTATAGGTAAAGTTTCAGCATCCTTAATCTTAGAAAAACTAGGCTCTTACTCAAGAAAAAATAGTATGGCAAAAGCATTAAGGGAAATGGGTAAAATAGAAAAAACAATATTTATATTGGAATATATATCTGATAAAAACTTTAGAAGACGCATTCAAAGAGGATTAAATAAAGGTGAAACTATGAATGCATTGGCAAGAGCTATTTTCTTTGGTAAATTTGGAGAATTTAGAAGAAGAGCTTTACAAGAGCAACTGCAAAGTGCTAGTGCCTTAAATATTATAATTAATGCAATAACAATTTGGAATTGTGTTTATTTAAACAAAGCTGTTGATCATCTAAAGCAGAATGGTGGATTTGACGAAAGTCTCTTAAATAATATATCACCACTTGGATGGAAACATATAAATTTTTTAGGAGAGTATAAATTTGATTTAAATCAAAACGGACATTTAAAAGAGTTAAATCTTTAAATAAAACACGTTATACCCTAAATTATTGCATTTATGGAACCACATTTTTCTTAGCGTACAAAATATCATTTTTGCGTACGCTACCCCATATATATTTTATTCATTTCCTTACCTACTAAGTTTTAAAAATTTTACTTTACACTTATTTACTCTTATGAACTTTAAGAAAAAATGAGTATTAATAATTCAACTGTCTTATAAGTCTTTTATTAAGCTCCCAAAGTGCAGTTTTATTACCATCCCATTTTAGAAGAGAAATAGCATCATCATAATTCAACCATTTATATTCCGTATGCTCATTTGAAAGTTTTAATTCTTTATTTATAATTTTAACTCCATAACAATATTCATTTATAATATAAACATTTTCACCCCAAAGAAATTTTCCAACAACACCTTCAACAGACATTGAATTAACTGTATCTAGCTTCATGTACAATGAGTCCTTTAGAAGTTCTGCCTCTTCCCAAGCTTCTCTCATAGCAGATTCAATTATTGTTTCCCCTTCTTCACCTCCACCTGCAATGCCCTGCCAGTAATCTGCATCACTTCTATGAAAAATAGCATACTCTATTCCTTCATCACTCTTATGATAAGGGAATACTAAAACTTGATAAGGCTCCCTCACATTTACCACCTACTTTTTTGACTATATTTATTGTTTTCTTATAAAAGGTTCTTTTATTTCAATATCTAATAAACTTCCATAAGCATTTACCTTTCTATAAGCATTTCCCCAGGTTTCCTTTTTACGATAATCTCTGATTTTATCCATATCAAACTCAGCTATAAATATGTCCTCTGTTTTATCATCTGCCAGTAAAATTTTATTATCTACATATCCATTTTCGTTAAAAACAATGGGACTAAAAGCACAGGATTGCCCCCACCCCTTTGCAGGATAATTTGCCATTGCAACTCCTGTCATGTTCTCAAAGGCTCTTGTGGACAATTGATTAATTCTTGCTGGATTCATATCACATGCATTAGGAACAAGTATAATCTCTGCACCCTTCAGCATTAAAACTCTGGCACTTTCGGGAAATTCTCTGTCATAGCAAATCATTACGCCAAGTTTGATACCATTAAAATCGCAGGTTTTAAATTCCAATCCATTTTCCAATATTCCTTCTAGAGAAAAATCACATGTATGAACTTTAGAATATTTAATAAGTATATTTCCGTTTTTATCAATAACTAATGCCGTATTTTGAGGTGCTTCCTTTCCTTTTGACAGATATGTAATTACAATACCTACTTTTAATTCACTTGCTATCTTTTGAAAGCTGCAAATATAATTACTCTCTTCATCTATTGCAGAGTCTAGCCAATCCTGTCTCTCTTTTTCGAAATTAATATCTCTTGGATTATCAAATGCCCCATCGAATGGAGGAGCATAACCGTTAGACCACATTTCTGGAAATAAGACAATATCTCCACCTTTTTCTTTAGCCTGTTTAACATATTTAAACCCTAATTTCAAATTATCTGATAAATTATTTGGCTTTGCTTTATGCTGGACCAATGCTACTTTTAATATGCTCAAGTTATCAACTCCCTATATAAATTGCTACATACACCTATCAATGATAACGCCTATTTTACATTTAAATTCCTTCAAAGAGAATATATCAAATTTTTAAATTATTTTCTTGACTTAAAAAGACAAGATTATAAATACAAACGTTTTTACTCTATCCCTTCCCATTCATTCATAAACTTATTTAGATATTCTTCCATGTAACGGTGTCTATTTTCAGCTATACTCTTACCCATATCCGTGTTCATTAAATTTTTTATAAGTAGTAACTTTTCATAAAAATGATTTATTGATGTGCTAGTGTTAATACTATTCTTATACTGCTCAAATGTATCATATTTTTGCACACTTATGTCTGGATTATATATTTCTCTTTTAACTGCTCCTCCAAATGCAAATACTCTTGAGATACCTATAGCGCCTATTGCATCTAGCCTATCGGCATCTTGAACTACCATGCATTCCTTTGTACTAATTTGTGATTTTACATTCGCACCTTTAAATGAAATATTTTCTATTACATCGCACGCCTTTGAAATCACCTCTTCTTGTACATTATTACTTTCAAGCCATTCACTTACTACCTTTGAACTAATATCTGTATCCCCATTATAAAATTTATAATCAGCTACATCATGTAGGAGTGCTGATAACTCTACAATTAACATGTCAGCTTGTTCTTTTTCTCCAATTTTTATTGCGTTTCTCCATACTCTGTATGTATGCCACCAATCGTGTCCTGTTTCCTCTCCATAAAGTTTACTCTTAACAAACTCTTTGGTTCTTTCAATAATTAATTCCCTATCCATATTTTTTCTCCATTCTAAATATCTAATATAAGAATAGTTCCTCTTAGATTTTTATCTTACGAAAAATATAAGTAACAAAAAATCCTCTATCATCTTCATTTTCAATATATTCAATTAATTCAAATAACCTTTTAAAAACCTCATTCTTGATGTATTTCATAATCAACATAAACAGAGTTCTAAGTATCGGTATTTTCGATACTTAGAACTCGTTGTCCTTTAAGGTAAATCGTTATACGAGGGACGTAGCCACTCTTTATATTATTTTTCCTACAATATTAACTCATAATAAAATGATATAATAGTATATGCCACAATAAAGATCCTACAAAAACTATAGCTAGTCCTATGTGAACAAACCTCCAGATTCTTCTACTTGCTGGAGAAATTCTTTTTAAACATTTTATCACTATGCCTGATATGCAGAGTAAAATCATAGAGAAAAAACATATAAATCCTGCAGATATTTGAATAAAAAATATATTTTGTCCCACGTGAAGAATTGCTATTATAGTTCCGATAATGCCCAAATAGCAATGAAAATTTAATGCTTGCCTCAAATTTATTTTAATTTTTGGAGCATAGATTTTAATTCTTTTTAATATGAAATAACAAAGGCAGATTAAAAATACTGCCCCTGCAATCCAACCTAATTTATCTGTTTGTATGCCCATAAATTTCCACCTTTTTCCAGATTATTAAGGTATATGAAAATAAATAGTGAGTCAAAGATGCGACATATATTTTGAAGCCTACAAGGAAACAGGTTCCGACTATAGTGGGCTATATGAGGGTTCTGTTGACGTAGTAGGATGCAAAATAGACTAGCATACTGACTAGTTATTTATTTGAATATGCCTAAGCTTTACTGCCCTTTTCTAAAGCATTATCAATAGCCTTTAAAATGACCTTGCTGCTATTGGTTGCTCCAGAAACTGTATCCACTTGTAAGGATTGAGCTGCTATAACTCTCTCAGGTATCACTTCTGCTCTTTGACCTTTAACATTTTTGTGGTGAATTATTTTTATCGCCGTAATCTTATGATTATCCACAGTAACCCTTACTTCAGCTCCAACCTCTAATGCATCAAAAGACCCTAAATAAGTTCCATTTGAGACCTTAGATAAATCAACTTTTTCTATGTTTATATTTTTTATTATATTTTTGTAATTCTGTAAATAAATAAAATACCTTACTCCAAAGAACACTCCCGTAACTATTCCTAAACTAACCAATGTAACAATAACTCGCTTAATCATAATTCTCCCCCTAAATTATTATCATATTTATTATATACTTAAACTTACTAAGCAATAAACAGATTCCTAAGTATCAGTATTTTTGATACTTACTAACAGAGTTCTTAGTATCGGTTTGTGATACTTAGAACTCGTTGTCCTTTATGGTAAATCGTTATCCAGGGACGTAGCCACTCTTTACTCCAATTTTGAAGAAAAGCAGAGAACAAAAATCTTCGATTTTCTGTGAATCGCTTTCACAGAGTGCAATGGGAGTATTAGAGCGAATAGTCATCAGACAAATTTATCATCCGTTATTTATTAGAGAATTTATCATGCTATCAATAAGCTGCTTTTTATCTTTCCAGGGAAATTCCGTATGAACTATAAATAATGAGGTTAAGCCGTGTATCCCTGCCCACAAACATTGACTTATAATTTCAACATCTTTTCCTTTAAAGTTTCCCTGCTCCTTACAGCATTTTATTGTATTCAAGAGTATATCATAAGTTCTAAATCCTGAGGAATCTGTGTCATGATAAACTAAATTTTCCTCATACCTCAATACATTACTCATATAAGCCAACTCATAATAATTGGGATTTTTAAGTGCAAAATTCACATAAGCCTGACTCATCCTCTTCAATTTTTCCATACTGCTGCATTGTTCATCACTAATTTCACTAAAGATGTTGAGAAGTCTTCCATTGTTTTTATTGTAAATATGAAATAGAATATCGGCTTTATTTTTGAAAAACTGATATATAGTTGGTAAAGAATATTCAATTTTATCTGCAATTTTTCTCATTGATATATTTTGATATCCATCTTCTGCAAACAATTCCTCTGCTGCTGTAATTATTTTATTTTTCAATTCTATTTTTTCTTTTTCCCGTCGTTCCCTTATTCCCAAAACTTCTGTACACCTCATTATTTATAAAATAAGACATGTTAAAATAAATAGCAAAATAGACTTACTCACTAGTTATTCATTTACAATGCCTTATATCATAGTAATAAAATCTAACACTGTTATGATTTATAATTACATTTTATAACGAATTTTCTGTAAAAACAACCTGTTTAACAAATATTTTACAATACATAATCAATATATAATCAATGTAAAATTAATTACTTTAACTTAATATGCAGAATTCTCCACTCCTGCATAGTTAGGAGATAGATAGCACATATCACATTAATATAAAACAAAAAGACTACCCAAAAACTAAAATTTACGTAAATATCAGTTTTTTTAGATAGTCTTTATACCTGCTTACATATTTATTATTTTATATCACTTATCTTATTCATCATATCCAGACATTTTCCTGTGCCAATAACAACGCATTCAAGAGGAGTTTCTGCAATATGCACTGGTATATGTATTTCTTTAGATATTAGTTTATCTATATTCTTTAAAAGTGCACCACCACCTAAAAGCATTATACCATTATCCATTATATCTGATGCAAGTTCAGGTTGAGTTTTTTCAAGTGTAACTCTAATGGCATCAATCATCAAGTATATTTTTTCTTTTAGCGCTTCTCTTATTTCGCCCCTTGTAATATTTGCAATCTTTGGAAGGCCTGTAGTTAGATCTCTTCCCTTTACCCCCATACTGCCCTCTTCTTCATTCTCATCTTCATAGGCAGATCCAATTTCTATTTTAATACTTTCAGCTGTTTCTTCACCTATCATTAAATTGAATTTTTTTCTCACATATTTAATGATTTCCTCATCTAATGAATCTCCTGCAACTCTTAAGGTCTTGCTTGTAACAATTCCCCCAAGAGAGACAACAGCTATCTCAGTAGTTCCACCACCTATATCTACAATCATTCTTCCTACTGGCTCTTCAACAGGAATACCCGCTCCTATGGCAGCAACTACAGGCCCTTCAATCAGCATTACCTTCCGGGCTCCTGCCTGAGTTATGGCCTCATTAATTGCCTTCTTTTCAACTTCAGTAATCATGGAAGGATGACAAATTACAATTCGAGAACTGGTAAAAGTACTTTTACCAATGACTTTTGCAATAAAGTTTTTCAGCATGTGTTGAGCTATATCAAAATCACCAATCACTCCATTTTTTAAGGGCTTAATGGTTATAATGTTTTTAGGTGTTCTACCTATCATTTTTTTAGCCTCTGAACCTACAGCTAAAATTTTTTTATTTACCACATCTACAGCAGCTACTGAAGGCTCATTTAACACAATACCTTTTCCTTTTACATATAATAAGGTATTTGATGTTCCCAAATCTATACCTATATCTTTAGACGTTATAAAAAACTTCATCAAAATTTCTCCTTTCAACAATTGAATATATCTTTCTTTTTAGAGATACACAAATAAATATACTATTATTTAAATATGTCTCAATTAGAGAAGAATTGGATTTACATTTTTCATGAAGTCCTTCTCTGGATAAAGCTTGTCTGCCACTAGTATATATTTCATTGCTCCATTTTTCAATGGGTAAATATTCTCTATACATCCATTATTTATTCATATATCAACAATATTCTATTTATTAAACATTCTATGGGTAAATTAAACCATATAAAAAAACCACCTCCGGTGCATATTCATGCACTTTGAGGTGGTTCATTTACCCAGTTTATTTTTATTCTACATATTCCACTGGTATTATTATAAATTTTAATTCCTGTTTAAATTTAAGAAGACTGGCAATACTTCCAAACTCTACACCATTACTACCACATAAACTTGGAACAACATTACCATAGTACAGATTATCAAAATTAGTTACTTCGTATTTCTCAAACTTATCTTTTTCAATTTTTTCAGCCAAAGCCTCTCTGTCTTTCTCATTCACAAACAAATATTGTGTCTTTCCCATAAGACTATTGGGTTCAACAACATTTAATCCATATAAAACTTTTATATTATGCTTATCAAGATAATCTACTAAATCCCTCTGTTTCTCTGCATAAACTTCTTCTAATTCTCTTTCCATTTTCATCATCCTCCTACTAACGCACATAAAATAACTAATATCATATATTAGTTCTGAATACATGCCTAATATAATAATAAATTTAATCTAACGGCTAGTTGTTATAATATATACATTTATTTATTACAACATCTATACCATTCTAAAAAATTCATCTAAACTTTATGAGAGTGTACTCTCAAGAAGAAAGATGTGTTGATCAATAAGTTATATAAATATAATACACTAATATTCAATTTATTACACTCTATTTTTTATATTTAATTAATAATTGATCAATGGATCTTATTTATTAGAAGTTCATACTTTGCTAAGTTTATATGAACTATTTATATATTTTCTTGACATAAATATACTACACTTTTAATATATAAATTAGTACATATTTTATAAACAGAGTTCTTGGTATCAGATGGAGTTTTTTTCCACCTCATGGTTACTAACAGAGTTCTTAGTATGGGTATTTTTGATACTTAGAAATCGTTGTCCTTTAGGGTGAATCGTTATCCAGGGACGTAGCCACTCTTCACTCCCATTTTCACAGAGTGCCATGGGAGTATTAGATTGGGTAGTCATCGGATAGACCCATTTTCATTACAAAATATCTATTTTTTAATTCGGTATATTAACTATTATTGATTAAATATCTACTTCTAATTGAAACTGATATATTACAAAGATACAATACACAAAGGAGGAAAAAATTTGTTTAAAAAAATTAAATTTAAAATCGTTGTATGTTTTTTAGTTTATGAAATGGTTTTCATATTCATAACTTCACCTTTCTATATTTATAAAGGCCCCTTTAACACCCTAAAGAAAATTGTAGTTGCTACTATAATGGGTACAAGGCATCAATATTTGGTAACTTCATTTTTATCTCAAAATGAAATCAATAATATAATAAATAAAAATACTCTTAATAATACCCAAAAAGAGAATATCAATAATGTTAAAATTGTAAAAAATGAAAGTGATAAAATTACCCGTTATGAGGTAAAATCTGATTCTGGCAGATATAGTGGATATTTACTTTCCATACCATCCACCTATAAAATAAAAGTTGCATGGACAAAAAAATTGGGAACAGAAGGAGAAAGAACCAGCGAAATGGCAAAGGAGCATAATGCTCTAGCTGCAATAAATGGAGGTGCCTTTACAGATAACAAATCTCAAACCTATGGTGGCTCAGCAGCTTATCCTGGTGGCTTTGTAATATCCAATGGAAATATTATATATCCTACAAGTAATGTTAATATGGATAAAAAGGAAAGTGTAACAGCTTTCACAAAATCAGGACAGCTCATAGTTGGTGATTACAGTATAAACGACTTAAAAAGTATGGATGTTTCAGAAGCAGTTTGCTTCATACCACCAACTCTAGTCATTAAGGGTAAAGGGCAGATATCGGATAGTACTTCAGCAGGTTTAAATCCCCGTACAGCTATAGGCCAAACTGCCGATGGTACAGTTTTATTTTTAGTACTTGATGGGAGAAAAAATTTTATTGATTCAGGTGCCAGTCTGAAAGACGTTCAGGATTTAATGCTAAAATATGGTGCTGTTAATGCAACAAGTTTGGATGGAGGCTTTTCTTCTACCATGTACTATAATGGCAAGGTAATAAATAATACTCACAGCTGGAATGGTGAAAGATATGTTGCCACTTCCTTATATGTAGAGCCTTAGAGGAGAATTACTGATATGAAATGGATAAAAAATATAATAATTTGGAGTATAATTGCTATAGTATTACAAAGTGCAGTGTTTTTTGCTGCTGATAGATACTACAGAACCTCTTTACTAAACACTAAAACCACAGAAATAAAAATTGAAGATAAAACCCCAGCCAAAAAGATAAATATCAATATCCCTTTAGCTGCTACTAAAATAGAATCATCTTTTGATGGACAATACATATCCTACTATGAAAATAATAAATTAAATGTAGTTAATACCAGTAGCGGTTCAGTAGAAACAGTACCTTCGGAAAAAAACAATGAACAGGTATACAGCAAATGGCTGCCAGATATAAACATAATAATTTTATGTGAAAAATCTCTTGACGATCCAACTGAGATTAGTATTTACACCTATAATGCAGATACTAACAGTAAAGAGAGTCCTACAGACTCCTCTAATGCAGCCATAAAACTTAATCTAACTAGCAGTAGAGATAAAATTTCTGATATAGAATTTTCTACAGCTATGAATACCTTCTATATTAAAACTTTAAAAACCAATGAAACCAGCAGTATTTTCTTCAATGATGTAAATGGTAATATGAGTTCTTTAATTACCTCAAGAAAAATTGGTACTATGAAAACTTTTAAAAATAACCCAGGTCTTGTATACGAGGATTTAAGTAATGGTGTTATAAGATTTACCAATGAAAATAAAAGCATAGATAATGAAAATTATTGCATACTTAGTACGGATGATAATGAGAATGTATACATGGGAGCTCTTAAAAATGGTACAGTAACTAATATATTATATGGCTCTAGAGCTACTTCCGTATCACAGTGGCATCAAACAAACCTGGAAAGCCCTGTGAATAAAGATAATATAATAATAACTAATGCCGGCAAAATTTATATAAAATATCCTAGCAACAGCTATGTAATAGATGAACAGTCCAGTGGAAAAACCACCTATAAGGGTAATTTATTGAGTATAACTGATAAGGAAGTTCTTTCCTTAGATAATGGTAAATTAGAGAGTACAACACTAAAGTAACTTAAACTAGCAAGACTTTTATTATATTCATTAAATAAATCCATGGATAATGTTAAAGCCTATACATTATCCATGGATTTTATTTTTAATTAATCCACTTTTAATTAATTATAATAACTATGTTTATAACAATTTGATAATATGCTTCATTTAAGTTCATTATTATTTGTTTTTATTCGTTATTCATAGTTATTATTATAATAATGTAATTTTTTAAAATCAATATGTTTTTAAATATAAACTGCAATTAAACTATTATATTTTACTTAATAGTAAAAAAGCATTATAATTGTTGTATTGATAATACAATAATTATAATTAGAAAGGAAATTCCTTATGAGTGAAAATTCTTCACTAACACCACAAGAAGTAGCTGATATTTTAAAAATTGCGAAGACAACTGTATATGAATTGATTAAGCGAGGAGAGCTTAATGCCTACAGAATCGGCAGAAGAGTCAGGGTAGAACAAAGTGATGTAGAGGATTATAAAAATAGATCAAAAAATTTAAATAATGTTAATATCAAAGGATTTAATAATAACAATATTAGTAAAAATAAAACTATAAATAGTACTCCTATACTTAATTTCAATAATAATGATATTATAAAAACATATAACTCCAATGGAGAAGAACAAATAAAAACTAACTATAATACAATACTCAATAACAACATTGTACTAATGGCCGGAGAAGATGTACTTTTAGATATACTATCACGCTATCTATCCAGCCATCCTAAAGGAGCAAAAACCATGCTTTCCTGTGTTAGCAGTTACAAGAGTTTAGTAAGCCTGTACGAAGGTGAAGCACAGATTGCCACCTGCCATCTATGGGATGGTAAAACAGGAGAATATAATATACCTTATATTGAAAAGCTTCTTCCTGGAATTCCCGCAGTGATAGTGCATTTATCTTCTCGTACCCAGGGCTTTTATGTAAAAAAGGGAAACCCCAAAAAAATAAAAAACTGGGAAGATTTAAGACGTAAGGATATTACTATTGCAAATAGGGAAAATGGATCAGGCACCAGAGTACTTCTTGATCAGCATTTAAAGCTTCTTGGAATTTCAAGTCAAGATATAAAAGGTTACAATGAAAAATATCTAACCCATTTAACTGTAGCAAGTGTTGTTTCCAGTGGTAAGGCAGATTTGGGTCTTGGAATTGAAAAAGCAGCTTTTCAAGTACAGGGAATAGATTTTATACCTCTACAAAAAGAAAAATATGATCTTGTTATAAAAAAAGAAGATCTAAATAATCTCCCCTTTAAAGCATTAATTGAAATACTCAACTCAGAAAATTTTAGAATAGAATTAGATGGAATTGGTGGATATGATTTAAGTGAAACTGGTAAAATAGTTGAAATTTAAAATATAGCAATATTTTAAGATTTAATCATCCAGAACATCTATCAATCTTGTAATTAAAAATCACTATGAAATTAGTATAATTTCATAGTGATTTTATTTATGAACATAAGTATCAATATAATCTTAAAAGTTCATATTAAATTTAGACTTTATGATAAGTCCGCTATTTAATATATCCTATAGATCCATAAGACCATATTGCATTAATATTTCTTCAAGTCTTTCTTGAGTCATTGGCTTTGGTATAACAAATAATTTGTTTTCATCTACTTTTCTTGCTAATTCTCTGTATTCTTCAGCTTGTTCACAAGTAGGATCAAATTCTATAACAGTTTGTTTATTTATTTCAGCCTTTGTTACCATTGGGCTTCTTGGTACGAAATGTATTAACTGACTTCCAAGTTCTTTAGCAAATGCATCAAGTAGTTCATATTCATTTGCAACTTTTCTGCTGTTACAGATGATACCACCTAATCTAACTCCACCGCTCTTAGCATATTTTTGGATACCTTTTGAAATGTTGTTAGCTGCATATAGAGCCATCATTTCTCCACTTGCTACTATATATATTTCTTGAGCTTTTCCTTCTCTGATTGGCATTGCGAATCCACCACAAACAACGTCTCCAAGTACATCGTAGAATACATAATCCAAATCATCTGTGTAAGCTCCAAGTTGTTCAAGCATGTTTATTGAAGTTATTATTCCTCTTCCTGCACATCCAACTCCTGGTTCTGGACCGCCTGATTCAACGCATCTGATTCCACCATATCCATCTTTTAATATAGAATCTAATTCTACGTCTTCTCCTTCTTCTCTCAATGTATCAAGAACTGATTTCTGAGCTAGTCCTCCTAAAAGTAATCTTGTTGAATCTGCTTTAGGATCACAACCTACTACCATTATCTTTTTACCCATTGCATGAAGACCTGATGTTAAGTTTTGTGTTGTAGTTGATTTACCTATTCCACCTTTTCCATAAATAGCTACCTGTCTCATTTATAAAATCCTCCTAAACAAATTAAATTTATTATTTTAATTCTGTGTAATAAAATTTACGATCATATTAATATTTATTAAAATTCAGCAATAAAACTGCGTTAATATGAGTATATTATCTTTTAATAATAAAATCAATACATTTTTTAAAAAATTTTATATTTTTATGTTAAATTATCAATAAACAATATTTATATTTGATATTTTAACAAATGATGCGAAATCATTTACATTGGCTAAGATTATATGTTTATATAAAAATTTAATTTATACATTGATTAAATATTCTATTGTAATTTTTTAATTTTTAAATTTATAAAAATTAGTTACTTAGCTTTTCTAACTACAATCTAGCCTATATCTTTATACTTAATATTTTCTGAACTTATAGCCATTACCGGGCACACTTTAGCACATAGATGACAACCTACACATTTATCACTAAGTAAAATTGGTTTTCGATTATCTGCATCCCATTTTATAGCCTGATGACCTCCATCATAACAGGAAATATAACATCTCCCACAGCCTACACAAATATTTTCATCAAAAGAAGGATATAAAATAAAACTTCTATCCAGTTCTTCAGCAGGAACTATATTTTTAAGAGCAAGTCCAACCATATCCTGGAGCTTATTAAAACCTTTCTCCTCCATATAATAAGATAGTCCACTTATTAAATCTTCAATTATTCTATAGCCATACTGCATTACAGCTGTAGTTATCTGAATATTGGTAGAGCCAAGCAGTATAAATTCTGCAGCATCTTCCCAGGTTTCAATGCCTCCCATGCCGCTTATGGGCACACCTTTGAGTGTTTCATTTTTTGCTAAATCATGTATAAATCTTAGTGCTATAGGCTTAACAGCTTTACCTGAATATCCTGAAACAGAAGATTTACCATTGACTATTGGATAGGATAGGAAACTATCTAAGTCTATTTTAGTGATACTTTTAATGGTATTTATTGCAGCAAGACCTGTTGCTCCACCTTCCATAGCAGCAATTGCTGGGATCTCCATATTTCCTATGTTAGGTGTCATCTTAGCAAGTATAGGTAAATTTGTTCCCCTTCTCGTTGCCTCACAATATTTTTTAACTAATTCCGGATTCTGTCCAACATCACACCCCATATTATTGTCTGCCATTTGAGGACATGAAAAATTACATTCTATTATATCCGCACCTGTTTCTGTGACTAACTTTGCAAGTTCAGTCCATTCCTCCTCATCTTGGCCCATTATAGATGCTACTAAAATTTTATTTGGATATTTTTCTTTAATCTGCCTCATCCACTCCAAATTTTCCTCTAAAGAATGTTCTGAAATCTGTTCAAGATTTTTAAAACCTATGAAAGGAGTTCCCTCTTTACCTATGGTATCGAAACGTGGAGAAACCTCCTTTGCAACATAAAATCCAATTGTCTTAAAAACCACTCCTCCCCATCCCATTTCTAGAGCTTTTGCACACATTTCAAAATTATTTCCAACCACTGAAGAAGAAAGGAAAAATGGATTTTCACACTTCACGCCACAAAATTCAATTGATAGATCTCTCATATTAAGCATCCTCCTCACTCTTATTTTTATCTTCCATTAAAAACTCGTGCACCATATTTATCTGAATAGGTCTATCTATCTTTCCTCGTATGCAATTTCTCTGACAAAACCTTCCATTATTGCAAGCTTCACCGCATTTTCCTACTAATTCACTATTTCTCTTTACAGCCTCTCCAGCCCCTCTAAAGTTTTGAAATCTAACAGATCTCATATTCTTAGCTGGATCAAATCCCACCGGGCATGCCTTACTGCAAGGTGCATCATAACACAAAAGACATCTTGCTGTTTCTTCTATAATCATAGTTTTTGTCACTTTCTTTTTAATCATAATAATTTTCCTCCATTTCCCCATTAATTTTGTTTATCCAGTAATTATCTTCTCTAATTACATCCATACTATTCTATATACTAAACTGCTAATTTTGCAGTATATTTCTAAATTAAATATTTATATACTCACACATTAATAATTACAATATTGTAAATTTTCAATCAAATTAACAATGAACTTATCCTAACATATGAATTAATAAAAATTTATATCTTTAAAAGCAGCAAATTTCTATATGGCCGATTTAGATGCATTAGGCTCCATTATACTGCTAAAATCATCAATTCTTATCTATTCATTGGTGTTAATATATTTGTATTGCTTTATACACCCGTCCTCAAACATCACTTGAAATAATTTAACTTTCATTGTCAGAGTTTAAAGTAGGTATAACTGATATGGCATGTACATTGCAGATATCCTGAAATGAATATTAGAAAATCTTAGTTTTACGTGTTTCAAACACGTTAAGTGACTTCCTGAAGTACCTTAACTTTCATGATTAGATTTTAAAATAGGTCTCATTGGTATGACTTGTACATAGCAGATATCTTCGAATGAATAACTAGTAAACCTTACCTTGCGGACTTTAAAATACGTTAGGTGACTTTTACTGTCTGAGCGAAGGGAGTTTAAAAGTCATAGTATTTTAAACTAAGGCAAGGTTAGATTTACTTTATGAAATGAGGGATATCCTAGATGTACAAGTCATACCAAGTTTTGAGACTTATTTTAAAACACCCTCATCAAAACTCTAAATCACCACTTCAAGTGATAACTATTTTCTTCTACGTTTGAGCATTTTGCCCCATCCAGGTTTTCCCAGGAATTCTCCATCCTTAAACACAACACGACCTCTTGAAAGAGTCATAACAGGATACCCTTTAAGCTCAGTACCTTCCCAAATAGTGTGATCCACATCAGAATGCATATTATCCTTTGAAACTACAAAACTCTTATCAGGATCATAAATTACAATATCTGCATCACTACCTGGATTTATGCTTCCTTTTGCTGGTGCACAGCCAAATATCTTTGCAGGATTACTTGAGCAAAGTTCTACAACCTTATTAAAAGAAATTCTTCCTTTATTAGCTTCACTTAGCATATAAGGATACATATTCTCTATACCCATGCAGCCATTTGGAATCTTTGTGAAATTATCTTTTCCCCAGTCCTTCTCATAGCTTTTGAATGGACAATGATCTGTAGCTATAGTTGTTATATCTCCTGTCTTTATACCTTCCCACAAGGCATCTTGACTTTCCTGTCCCTTTATAGGCGGAGAACATACAAAATTTCTTCCATCTTCTCTCTTATAAACCTCACTAGTGAAATTAAGATATTGAGGACAAGTTTCTGCATAAATTTCATAGCCTTCATCTCTTGCTTTTTTAACTTCCTCCATACCCTCTTTATTTGCAAGATGTACTATATACAAAGGAGCTTTCAGAGATTTTGCCAAATGTATTGCCCTCTTATCAGCTTCTGCTTCTACAAATTCAGGACGGCTCAAATAGTGATACCAAGCTGAAGTTTTTCCTTCGTTTAAAAATTCTTCTATTCTCAAATCTATTAAATCTGGATTTTCAGCGTGGACACTTATAAGAGCACCTGTCTCCTTTGATTTTTGCAATATTTTATAAAAAACACCATCATCAACCATAAGCCCTTCTTTTTTATAAACCATAAACACCTTAAAACTAGGTATTCCATAATCCACCGCTGTTTGAATCTCCTCTAATACTTCTGGTCTTAAATCTGTAATTGCCACATGAAAAGCATAATCTACGCAGGCCTTTGGTGCACAAAGCTTATCCCTTCTAGCTGCCGTTTCAAGAATACCCTCACCTTTAGTCTGAAGCGCAAAATCAAACACTGTAGTAACTCCACCACAAGCAGCTGCTCTTGTTCCTGCTTCATAATCATCAGAAGAAACTGTACCTCCAAAAGGCATTGCCAAATGAGTATGTGCATCTATAGCCCCAGGTAAAATCAATTTTCCCTCTGCATCTATTATTTTTGCGTTTTCTGCATGTATATTATGTCCTATAGCCTCTATTTTCCCATCTTTAATTGCCACATCAGCCTTAAAAGTATCCGTAGCTGTGACTATAGTTCCATTCTTAATTATTGTATCCATAAAAAATCCCCCTCATAATCTATCTTTATTATTTGTGTATATAAAGTAATTATATATTTTTATACATAATTACTATTTTCCATAATTAATTTTACTTAAAAATATGATAAGTTATATGCCAATTTACTTTTTGCTTTATCCAAACTAAATAAAAGCTCATGCCATAATTGAAAATATCCTCAACTATCAGTAATTTATTTTATATTTATTTTGTAAATATACTTTGGTCACATTTAAAAATGTTAAACCATCAGCATCAGCAATTTTATAATAAACTTATGCCAATACTAATGGTTTATGATGCTATAGAAATTTAAAATATACTACAGAAAAATATTTTTAATTTTTACTATATATGTTTCAACAAATTATATTTATTATAAAATATTTATTTTAGAATATTTATTTTACTCAAACATTATTGATCAAATGTATAATTTTAATTACAACTTATATAATATGAAAATTCTATCTATATTTTATACAGCTGAACTTCCTTCTCCGTCTAAATTTTTACTATTTTCTTCCGAAACTCCATTAGAAGAATTTAAAAGTAAATAAACTATAAAAGATACTGCAAAACCTGCAAACCATGAATAATCAACTATTACGCTTAATGCTGGAACTACTTTACCTATAAGAGCTACAACTACCCCAATAACTAATGCTATAATTGCGTTTTTATTAAAACCATTTGAATAAGAGTAAATTCCATTTTCATCAAAAAGATCCTTAAGCTTAAGAGTTTTCTTTCTGCAAACCCAATAATCACAAATAATAATTGCTGCAATTGGTCCAAGTATTCCTGAATAGGTCCCAAGCCAATTGAATATATATCCACTAGGATCAGCTAAAAGTCTCCAAGGCATTATAATTATACCTAAGATACCTGTAATAAGTCCCCCTGTTTTAAAGTTTATACGTGTTGGCATTACGTTTGAAAAATCATTTGCTGGTGAAACAATGTTTGCCGCTATATTAACAGATAATGATGCAATAACTATTCCTGCAAAGCCTATAAAGAGAACTATAGGATTTGTAAATTTTGAAACTATATCAACTGGATCCCACATTGCTTTTCCAAATATAACAACTGTAGCTGAAGTTACTATTATACCCATTGCTGAAAATATTGTCATTGTTGGTGGTAATCCAATAGCCTGACCTATCATCTGCTGTCTCTGACTCTTTGCAAATCTCGTAAAATCAGGTATGTTAAGTGATAGAGTAGCCCAAAAGCCTATCATACCCGTTAATGATGGAATAAATACTTTTATGAATTCACCTGTAGTTTTAAATTTACTTGGTTCACTGAATAGTGGTCCAAAACCGTGTGCAGTATAAACTGCCCAAATTACAAGAATAAGTGCAAGAATTAATACTACTGGTGCAGCCCAGTTTTCAAATTTTCTAACCCAATCCATACCTTTATATATAATGTATATCTGTATTGCCCAGAATATCATAAAGGTTATAGCATTAGGCAGTGCCAATCCCAATATAGAGAAACTTCCACCCATGGTTTTCCAACCAGGTATTATTGATGCAAACAGTACATTTAGAGCACTTCCACCTATATAGGTATTTATACCAAACCACCCGCAAGCCACTATAGCTCTCAGTATTGCTGGTATATTGGCTCCCTTTGTACCAAAAGACACTCTTGCTAAAACCGGAAAGGAAATTCCATATTTAGCACCTGGATGAGCATTTAACAACATTGGTATTAAAACTATAAGATTTCCAAGAGTAATGGTTATTATTGCCTGCAGCCAGTTCATGCCCAGGGCAATAAGTCCACCAGCCATCATATAGGTAGGTATACAGTGTGCCATACTTATCCATAGTGCTGTATAGTTGTAAGTATTCCAGTTTCTGTCCTTAATAGCTGTCGGGGCAAGGTCCTTATTATATAATTTACTGCCACTTACATCTTCTTTTAATTCATACATCTCTTCTTTCATAACAAACTTCACTCCTCTTTAGTCATATTCAAGTAAATAGCTAGTCAGTATGCTAGTCTATTTTGCATCCTGCTGCGTCAACAGAGCCCTCAGATAGCTCACTATCTTGGTCACCCGCTTCCTTGTCGGATTCAAAATATTCGTCGCATCTTTGACTTACTATTTATTTTCATATGCCTTAATTTAATTTTTAAATTATTTTTTGTTCTCACTAAGTTTAAATGAATTTTAAAAAATTATCAATATGTTAATATTATTTACTTTAAATTTTAAATTTATTAATTTATACAGTAAATTCAGAAAAATTTTACCAATTTATCATCTGAGGAAGGGATGGGTAAAGCTCATCCTTTATCTTCGTAATTAAACGAACTAAATAGATGCCTCTACTTCTTATCGATATCCAACACCGTTTGCAGTAATACGTTAGCCCCTTTTAAGCAATTATCAAGGGGGGTTTTTTCTATTTCACAATGGCTGTGCCCACCAATACTTGGCACAAATATCATAGTTACAGGCAGCATATCAGCTACAAACTGGGCATCATGTCCAGGACCACTGTACATTCTCATATTGGAGTATCCATGAAGATTTGCATTTTTTTCAACGAAGTCCACCAATTCTTTATTATAGCTGACGGTTTTACGTGACCACAATTCCTTGTAGCTAACCTTACACTTTGCAAGTTCAGAAGGAATTCCCTTAATAACTTCAACCACTTGCTGTACTACTGCTGGATCTTGATGTCTTGCATCCAATGTAAACTTAACATCATCCGGTATAATTGTATGCACATTTGGCGAACAAATAATTCTACCAGTAGTATAAACTAGTCTTTCATCAAGTTTGTCAAGTTCTCTATGAAGATACTGAATAGCCTCAGAAGCTGCTAAAAGAGCATCCTGTCTCAATTTCTGCGGAACTGTTCCGGCATGACCAGCCTGGCCGATAAATTCAAATTCATAATTGACCATCCCAACAACGCCTTCTACAACGCCGATATCCATTTTTGCAGCTTCAAGCACTGGCCCCTGCTCAATATGCAGTTCTACAAAAGCCATATAGTCCTTAGGATTCATTCTGTTCTTCTCATCACCCTTATATCCGCTTGCATCAAGAGCTTCACCAAAGGTCATTCCTTCATTATCCTTTGACGCCAGCATCTTTGCCTTATCAAATTTACCAGTAATAACACCTGATGACATCATGGCAGGGTCGAAACGAGCCCCTTCTTCATTGGTCCATATCATAACTGTAATTGGATGGCGGTGGGGAATCTTCTCTGCAACGATAGTTTCAGCTACTTCCATTGCGGTCATTACACCTAAAATGCCGTCATAGTTTCCACCTTGTACTACTGAATCGCAATGTGATCCCATTGCAATATGCGGAAGATTTTCTGATCCTTTAAATGTGGCATATATATTTCCCATATCATCTATTACGATCTCTGCGCCCAGTGCTTTCATTCTCTTGCAGAATTCTTCTCTTGCCTGAAGGTCTGGTTCTGATAAGGATAACCTTGTTATCCCACCTTTTCCGGTATCACCGAATTTACTAAATGTAACAATCTTATCTTCCATTCTTTCTCTGTCACAACTAATATTTTTCATTATACATCCTTCTCTCTAAAATTCTTTATGATTTTCTCCTACCCCTATTATCATATAGTCTCTACATTATCTGTCGTTAAATACCTTCATCACTGCTCTGGTTTTAAAATAATGCTCCAGGATGTGGTATTTACGATTAAAAGTGCTTTGAACGAGTACTAGCAAAACTTAGATTTTCTTTCGCAGTGAAGGCACTCATAATTGAAAATATTACATCCTGCTTTAGAGCATTATTTTAAAGCTACTCCCATTAATGAGTTAAACTATCTGCATAATCAAGAACTTCATCTAGTATTGCCATAGCTTCCTTAATTTCCTGCTCTTTTATTATAAGAGGTGGAGCAACTAATATGCAGCTCTCATGAGAATAAGTTGAAAAGCCCTTCTCTTTTAACATTCCAACAAGCTTTGACATTATCTTCTCTGGATCTTTACCATAAGGAACCATTGGTTCTCTTGTTTCCTTATTTCTAACAAGCTCTACTGCTGAAAACAGTCCTATATACCTTACGTCCCCTACAGAAGCATGTTTTTCTTTCAATTTTTCAAGCTCTGCTCCAAGCACTTTACCCATCTCTCTTGAATTTTCAATAAGTTTTTCTTCTTTATACACATCAATAGTCGCACAGCCAGCAGCACAGCCAATTGGATGAGCGCTGTAAGTTAAACCACACATAAGCACATTATCATCAAAATGTTTTGCAATTTCCTTGCTGACAATAACTCCACCTAAAGGCACATATCCACAAGTTATACCCTTAGCAAAAGTAATAATATCAGGTTTTACATTCCAATTGTTACAAGCAAACCATTCACCAGTTCTACCAAAGCCAGCCATAACTTCATCATAAATCATAATTATGTTAAACTCATCACACAATGTTCTAACCCCTTCAAGGTATCCCTCTGGAGGTATTATGACTCCGTTACTTCCTGTTACAGTTTCCAATACTATTGCAGCTACAGTGTCAGCTCCTTCATAAGTAATCTGCTCTCTAAGTTTATTTACATAATACTTTGATGCCTCTTCTTCACTTTTAAATTCTATCTTTTCCTGGTATATATAAGGATCAAAGAATTTCACAAATCCAGGTATTCCAGGTTCACAAGTATATCTTCTAGGTTCACCTGTAAGATTTGCTGCACCAAAGGTTGAACCATGATAAGAACGATAACGTGAAAATATTTTATACTTTCCAGTAAACATTCTAGCCATCTTTATGGCATTTTCATTAGAATCCGCTCCTCCTAAGGTAAAAAATACCTTTCCCATGTTATCTGGTGCGATTTCTATTACTTTTTTAGCAAGTTCTGATCTTACATCTATAGCATTTCCTGGACCTGTGAAAGCAAGCTGTGACGCTTGTTTCTGTATGGCCTCTATAACTTTTTTATTTCCATAGCCTATATTTAAATTTACAAGCTGTGAAGACATATCATAATATTTTTTACCATTTTCGTCCCAGAAATAAATTCCCTCTGCATTTGTAATTACTGGAGGATTTAATTTAGCCTGAGCACTCCAGGAATGTAAATTATATTTTTTGTCATATTCTTTTATTTCAGCTACTGTTAATACAGCCTTTTCTTTATTTATTGTTTGTTCCATAATAATCGATCCCCCTAAAATATTCTTAATTGATTTATACATTGTGAAACTTTGCCAATTTCATATTTGATATTGTTAAAATAAATATAACCTTAAAAATAAAAAACTAACTATTTACTCATTGATTACTTTTTAGCACTGTGATCATCTTGTATATCCTGTTTAAAAACTTTATTTCTATCTAATCCTTGATTGCTCCTTAACATGCCCTAGTAAATACTCTTATAAATATCTATAAGATCTTCTAAGCTAGATTTTCTCGGATTAACTAACGCACTTCCACTTTTAATGGCATCCTTGGCAAGAGTTTCTATCATCTCTTCCTTAACTCCTACATCTCTTAGTTTTACTGGAAGCCCAGTTTCTGCATATAATTCCTTTACTGCCTTTACAGCAAGATTACTTGCTTCTCTTAAGGATAATCCCGCAGTGTTCTCCCCCATGGTTTTTGCAATATCTCTAAACTTTTCAGGGCAAGCTGCTCTGTTATATTCCATAACCCTTGGAAGAAGTATGGCATTTGCAAGTCCATGTGGCACTCCAAAATATGCACCAAGAGGTCTCGACATGGCATGTACTAATGCCACTGAAGCATTGCTAAAAGCAAGTCCTGCCTGCATTTGTGCAAAAAGCATGTTGTTCCTTGCATCCATGTTTTCTCCATTTTGTACGGCCTTTGCTAGATTTTCACTTATAAGCTTTATAGCCGAAAGTGCCTGCACACTAGTAGCTGGCTGAGCCTTTTTTGATATGTAAGCTTCTATAGCATGTGTCAATGCATCCATACCTGTAGCAGCGGTAACATCTGGCGGCACCATTAATGTCAATTCTCCATCTAAAATTGCAGCTTTAGGTATCAGTGCCTCTCCACCTATTAACATTTTAACCTTTCGTCTTGTATCAGTTATAACTATAAACTTACTCACTTCACTTCCTGTTCCTGCTGTAGTTGGAACTGCTATAACCGGTACTCCATGAACTTCTGGCTGCTTTTTCTCATAATCCACAATACTTCCACTGTTAGTGAGCATAATGCTTATTCCCTTTGCTGCATCAAGAGGGCTTCCTCCTCCTAAAGCTACAATTACATCGATCTCTTCCTCTTTGGCAATTGAAGTTCCAAGCTCTACTGTATCTACGCTGGGATGAGATTCAACTTTGTCAAAAATTATATATTGAAGATTTTCCACTTTTAAACTATCTATAACTTTGTCCAATGCTCCAGTTTTTTTAGATGAACTCTTCCCCGTGACAATCATTACCTTTTTGCCATATTTTTTAGTTTCTTCACCTATTTGTTTTACTGTACCTTGTCCATATATTATTTTACCTGGTGATTGAAAAACTGAACTTATCATCATTGTGCCTCCCAACTGAATTTATTGCCATTTTGTCAAATTATTTTTAATAAATTTGATAAATTAATAATTATTATGTAAGTAATTTATCATATTTCAATTGGTTTTTATATGTCCATGATGTACAAATATATATGACTTCATTTGTTTATTGGTATCTATTATTTTTAGCTATCTAAATATATTTCAAAAATTTTCCGATCTTTAAAGCCTCATTGAAATCAAATAGGGTATTTATATCTCTAAGATTGCATTGTAAAATTTCTTCCATTCTGCTCATTCTGTACTTCATAGTATTTCTATGAATAAAAAGCTTTTCAGCCGTTTTTCCAAGATTAGCACCTTCGGATAGGTAAGCTTCCAATGTTTTCACCAGATTTGTTTCATTTTTTAAATCGTAATCAATTAATTTACCTAAGGTTTCATAGTAAATTTCTTTCATTTCACTTTGTCTATTTCCATCAAAGAATATTCTATATATGCCAAGTTTTTTGTACTCTTTTAAACTACTTTTCTCTCCACATATTTTTATAATTTTTAATGCCTTTTGTGCTTGATTAACACTCTTCCTGAAATCCCTCAATTCACTCCATTTATTGCCTATTCCTATGCTTACAGTTAAATTTTTCAATTTTTCCTGAACACTTTTTATAATATCCTGTCCAATAGCTGCAGTTCCATCATATTTATCTCTTACTTCCCTTATAGGCATCATTAAAATAATGGAATCACCCTGTATTACATAAAGTACCTTTCTATTCCATTTGTTCATAACAGACAATACAATTTGTTCTATATTTTGTTTAATTTCTATAATAGTATCTTCCTCATTTATCTTTTTTTCTTTAATAAAATTTTTAAAATTATCTATATCTACAACCAATGCACAGTAAATCTTATTTGAATTATACCCATAGTTAGAAGCCCTATTTAAAATTTCGTCCGTAAAAAGTGAATCCCCCATAATAATTTCTTTCATGAAACTATGCATGGATTCATGTTCTACCTTATTCATAAAAATTGCTCTTGATATACTTTGAGTTACATCTATTAATTTAACTTCAAAAGGCAATTCAAATATGGGAAAGTCAAATTTATCAGCCAATTCTTTTACTTCTCTAGGCGTTTCTTTTATGTAAGGTCCCGTATTTATAACAAGTCCTGAAAGATTTCTGTCTATTAAGTCATTTACGAATTTCAACAAAATGTTTACATCATTTTTTATAACTACCCCTGTTATAAAAAGTAATTCTCCCCCTTTTACCCATTCCGACACCTGAGGACTTTCCACCACGTGAATCCACCTTATAACTTTATTAATTCCGCCCTTTCCAGCTACTAATCTCATTTTCTCAAAATAAGGTAATTTTAAAATACTCTCACAAGTAATAAGCATAAGTTTAACATCTCCTTTCTACCAATGAATCTTTTTATCAAAAATGTACAATTCCTAATTTACACTTACATATACTGCTATTATATATCATTATCTTAAAAAATAAATATTATAATTATCAAATCGTTAAAAATGCTATAAAATTATTTTCTGATGCTGTAATTTTATTTCTTCCCTTTGGAATTTTAAGCAGAAAATCACCCTTTGAAATACTACTGCATATTCAATCATATGGAATTAGACTAATTTTATCATTAATCCCTGCTATATATACACTAAAGAATAATTATTAGAATAGTTAAGAACGTAAAAAATCTGTGTAACCCCTATTACTAAAATAGACGTTACACAGATTTTTTATAACTAACTATGTTTTATTTTATACAAATCTACAATTTGAATATTTTCAATTATAATTATGCCTATTGTAAACCAGAAACTAGCAGCAGCAAACTGGAGTATTGTTCATGCACATCATAGCAGTACATCCACATTCCATCATGCTCATCATACATTCACAACATCGTTGAATCATAGAACACATCATTTCATCTCCACTAGTCCAAGTCATGCACATTCCGTCCATAGTCATTTCGCATTTGCACATTCCCATCATCATGTTGCATTCCATCATTTTCATTCCGTTCATCATCATACACATACTAGTCATTCCGCCGCTTAACATTGAGCAAAGATTCTGCATCATTGCAACTGCTGTTTCATCTTTTGACATGCACATCATTTTCATTCCATTTTTACATTTTTCCATTTTCATTTCCATACGTGGAATCATCATCATGTTCATTTGTGGCATTGGCATATCCATCATACCCATACCATTGTTCATCATCATTCCTTTATTCATCATCATATTCATACCTTTACCCATCATTTTTGTTTCCATTTTTATACCCTCCTAAAATTTAAAAAATCTACACAGATTTTTTAGTTACATACTTTTTTCCAAAATGGAATAAAGTATACATAGCCTACCGATTTATAAGTGTTTTGCATTATAATTATGTTTATTGTAAACCAGAAACTAGCAGCAGCAAACTGGAGTATTGTTCATGCACATCATAGCAGTACAACCGCATTCCATCATGCTCATCATACAATCACAACATTTTTGAATCATAGAACACATCATTTCATCTCCGCTAGTCCAAGTCATACACATTCCGTCCATAGTCATTTCGCATTTGCACATTCCCATCATCATGTTGCATTCCATCATTTTCATTCCGTTCATCATCATACACATACTAGTCATTCCGCCGCTTAACATTGAGCAAAGATTCTGCATCATTGCAACTGCTGTTTCATCTTTTGACATGCACATCATTTTTATTCCATTTTTACATTTTTCCATTTTCATTTCCATACGTGGAATCATCATCATGTTCATTTGTGGCATTGGCATATCCATCATACCCATACCGTTATTCATCATCATTCCTTTATTCATCATCATATTCATACCTTTACCCATCATTTTTGTTTCCATTTTTATACCCTCCTAAAATTTTAAAAATTTAAATAATAGCTTGTCTCTAGTTTACTAGTTAACTCACATTTCTGGTTTATTGAATAAACTTTGCCTCTAGTTTCTCCAGTAAGCTGTACCTCTGGTTTGTCCAGTAAGTTGTGCCTCTAGTTTATCTAGTCAGCCACCTGCCTCCAGTTTTCTGGTCAGCAGTGTTAATACACTTTTATTTTAATAACAAAAAACTACAGCAGTATTCATAAAATATTTCATAAATATTACTGTAGTTCTATATTTAACATATTGAAATTTTTTATTCATCATTTTACATAAGCAACTGCACATCATGTTCACATTATTCATCATACAGCAGCATAAGCATGACATAATCATACAGCATGCAGAGCACATAGTACTCATTAATTTATTCATAGCCATAGAAGGGAACATATCATTGATTTTTACATTTTCATTTAATAAATTTAGTTTTAATGATTTCATGTTTACACCCTCCTTAACCAATATTTTCTCTCATTAATTGTATTTTATTCCATATTGGTATTAACGTCAAGTGTAAAATCAAATATTACATTACATTTATTTTTTTAATTGATAGAAGATGGTAATTATAGTTTTCAAGATCATCGTTAAAATGTTTAAAAATCTATTTCCAATGTCCACTAAAAATACCTGAATATTTTAAAATACTTAGCACTTCATTGACAAAATATTTTCTAAAAGCTATAATTGGGCAGTATTTATTTTGGTAGTCAACAGTTATTGTATTCTTGAACTAAGAATAATTTAAAGTATGGAGTAGTACATAATCCCATATACTAACAAATGTACAAACACAAGGAATATAATAGTGTGTATTTCAGAAAGAAGGAATAGTTATGAACAATATTTATGCTGTTAAAGGTAATATTATATTTACTCCTAGTTTTGGTAAATACAATATATTTAAAAACAGTTATATTATAATAGAAGATAAATATGTTAAAGGAATATATGAAAAACTTCCTACAATATATAAGGATATATTAGTAAAGGATTATGGAACTTCACTTATAATACCTGGTTTTGTAGATTTACATCTTCACGCTCCTCAATTTGCAAATCTGGGGCTTGGACTTGATAAGGAATTAATGCCATGGCTGGAAACCTACACTTTTCCAGAAGAAAAAAAGTATTCTGATTTAGCTTATGCTAAAAGAGTATATTCTTATCTTATAAAGGAACTATGGAAGCTTGGCACCACCCGTTCTGTAATCTTCGCAACTCTTCATAAGGAAGCCTCTAAAATGCTTATGGATATGTTTAATCAGTCAGGACTTTCAGCCTATGTAGGTAAAGTTAATATGGACAGAAATTCACCAGATTTCTTGGTAGAAACTACTGAACAGTCTTTAAAGGATACGGAGGAAATTCTCATAGAATACTCAGATAAATACGATTTAGTTAAGCCAATAATAACTCCCAGGTTTGTTCCCACCTGTACTACTAAATTAATGAATGGTCTTGGAAAACTGGCAGTAAAGTACAATGCTAAGGTACAATCTCATTTATGTGAGAATAAAGATGAAATTTCCTTTGTAAAGCAGCTTCACCCTAATAGTAAAAATTATGCCAGAGTATATGATGAAGCAGGACTTTTAGGACAACTACCTACCTGCATGGCACACTGTGTATTATTAGATCAAGATGAAATTGATTTAATGGCTAAAAGACAAGTTTTTGCAGTACACTGTCCTAATTCCAATAGTAATCTATCCAGTGGCATGGCTCCCATAAGAGGACTTATAGATAGGGGTATCCCTGTAGGTCTTGGCAGTGATATTTCCGGTGGTCATAGTTTATCTATGCTTAACACCATAGTATCTGCGGCTCAAGTATCAAATTTAAATTATGCTATTAAGAGAAGATCTGAAAAGAGTTTAACTACCTCTGAGTTATTTTATCTTGCTACAAAAGGCGGTGGAAAATTCTTTGGAAAAGTTGGCAGCTTTGAGAAGGATTATGAATTTGATGCTTTAGTAATTGATGACAGTACTCTTCCAATAGTAAAACCTTTATCCTTAGAAGAAAGGCTTCAAAAATTCATCTATACTGGTGATGACAGAAATATAAAGGTTCGTTATGTGGCTGGAAATGAGGTTTTAGAGCCTGTATTTTAAACAATTCAAATATTTTTTTAGATGAAATACATTTAGGCATTTTTCAATTTTCTCCATTTAATAAAAAAAGCCTGAAGTTAGTATTAGCAGCTAACTTCAGGCTTTTTGTGCAGAATAAATTTACTTAACTTCCATATAAATTTATTTACCTGGTTTAAATGTTGTACAACAAGTATCATCACTAGTATGTGGATCATTTTTACCGCTCATTGGATTAACCTCCAAAGCACTTGCATTACAGACATTGTTTTTCCAGTAATTGCAGCTATCAACACCGCATTTGACTTCCATTTTAGGTGCGCTCATAATATAAATCCCCTTTCATTTGTGTATTACATAGCTTAGTATGCTGTAAAAAATAGATTTTATACGTAAAACTAAAAAGGATACCGTTTCATATTTTTAACATGTATCAAGGAAACATAATTGGCTAATCTATTATTTAAAACTCCCCAATTAATATTCTTTATAAATGTAGCTATATACTTTTTCTTATCCGTTCCAAAATCCATAAAATATGCATGCTCATAAAGATCCATAACTAATAGTGGATAAGAAAGCCATACAGCACCAGTATCATGTAAATCACTGCCTATTATGTGAAATTTATTATCTATGGAATCAATAGAAAGAACTGCCCAACCTCTCATAGACAACCCTACATTTGTGAGATAAGATATAAATTTATCATAGAAAGAAAACTGGTCTATTATAGCATTAAGTACAGGACCGAAAGGAGTATTATTTCCTCCTGTCATATTTTCAAAATAAAGCTGATGAAGTTTTACACCATCTAAGGAATATGTTTCTCCCAGCTTCAAACTACGCATATTTGAATAGGTTGCATTACTATCAGTGTAATTCTCAGGTACATAAGGTGTATTCCAAATTTTATTTAATGTATTTACATACCCTACATATAATTTGTAATGTTCGTCTAGTTGTTTAGTTGAAATTCCATTAACTGATTTTAGGTTAAAAGTCTCGGGTTTTATATTATACAATTAAATCACTTCTCCTATAAAACATATCATTATATACTATGTGATAAAAATTTAAATGTTCAACAATTCATACTATTATCTTAAAATAAAAGTTTATCCAATGACTCCTCCCTATAACACTCTATCACTATATGGGAAAAACCAAACAAATACAAAATGAAGTAAGATTCATTGATTAATACTTTTCAGTTAGCTTTATTGTTCATTATTTCCCATTGACAAATATAGGCTACACTACTATACTATATAGTAGTGTAGCCTATAAAGGAGGTGTAGCCTTGGTATCATCAATTGATTTAATAATTCTAGGATACTTATTTCGTGGTGAAAAAAGTGCTTATGAAATGGTTAAAGAGTTCGAAACCTGGGACTTGACTCATTGGATCAAAATAAGTAATGCTTCTATTTATAAGAAGATTATTAAGCTTTGCGAAAGTGGATATCTCAATTCAAAGACTATTAAAGAAGGTGAAATGCCAGAAAAGATTGTATATTCTATAAATAAAAAAGGTAATGAATACTTTCATAAACTTATGGATGAGTCTTCAACCAATATTTCCAATGTATATTTTGACTTCAGCGGCTTTATTGCAAACTTAAATAATGTTAGCGTTGATGAAAGACATACTTTGCTAAAAAAGTTCAATAATACATTAAAAGCAAAAAATGAATACATGAATGGCGCTCATAAAAAAGAACATAAAGACTTGAAAAATGAAAATAGTACTGCGGAGGATATCATAGGCCTTTATGAAGATCTATATAAACTTTTAGATAAATGGTCTTCAAAACTATTAGAAAAATATTGACATTATTTATTTTGTTAATAACAAGGATTCCATTTAGCAGGTAATTCATCAATGAATCTTACTTGGTGGGAGTTTGTTGTACTCCCGCCAAGTTTAGATGAATTATCCAGGGACGTGTCACTGTTATCTCCAGCTTTAGAAGGTGGAGTGTTACAGAGATTAGTCATCGGATAAATATGCTGAACACTGCTTACAAGGATTACCTTTAAAATCTAACATGAAAATAATAATAACAATTATGTTAAATAAAATGAAAAATACGAGGAGATTTAAAATGAACAAAAAATCTAATTCCAATACTGCCATTGCCTTTATTGCCATAATATTAGGTTTTTTTATGGCACTTTTAGACACAACCATAGTTAATATAACTCTGCCTAAAATGACAGAATACTTTAATACCACAGTACAAAATATATCCTGGGTAATAAATGGCTATAACATTGCCTTTGCTGTAATGATAATAACAGCTTCAAGACTTGCAGACCAATTTGGAAGAAAAAAATTATTTATTATGGGTGTAATAGCCTTTACTATATCTTCCTTACTATCAGGTCTATCCGCTTCTCCAGAAATGCTAATTGTATTCAGAGTAATACAGGGTTTATCTGCTGCTTTTGTAGTACCAGTTACTGTGCCCCTAGCAGTTAACATATTTCCTCCTGAAAAGCATGGAATGGTAGTTGGATTATGGGGAGCTTTTGCAGGTCTTGCTGCTGCTAGTGGTCCTTCTCTTGGAGGTATACTTACTCAATTTTTCAGCTGGAGATTTATATTCTTTATAAATATACCTATTGGAATTATTTCAATCATTTTAACAATAAAATACATTAAGGAATCCTATGATACCTCTGCTGATAGAAGTATTGATCTTTTAGGCATATTTACACTTTCTACTGCCGTATTTTCATTAACTCTTGCACTTATAGAAGCTAATGATAAAGGATGGACTTCAAGCTTCATAATTTCATTATTTGCCATATTTATAGTATCCTTTATACTGTTTATAGTATCAGAATTAAAAGTAAAAAGTCCAATGCTTCCATTTAGCCTTTTCAAAATAAAATCTTTTTCCTGTGGAGCAGTTGCCCTGTTTTTGCTGGGTCTTGGCATGATGTCTGGTGCATTTTTCTTAGCTTTCTTCCTAACTCAGGTTAAAGGGTTAGATCAACTTTACGCAGGTCTCATTATATCAACCATGGCAGCAGGTTCTATGGTAAGTTCAGCTCTATCCGGACGTTTTATGCAGAAATTTGGTGGAAGATGGTTCAGCGTTGCAGGTATGGCTCTTCTTTCCCTATCCTGCTATCTTTTCAGTACTCTTACTCAGTATTCAACAGATTTAGACATAATATGGAGACTTGTTGTAGGTGGTATTGGTATGGGGCTTTCTATGTCCTCCATGATGGGCTCTATGATAAAAAATGTGCCAAAAGACAAGGTTGGTATGACCTCAGGTGTAAACAATATGACAAGAACTCTCGGTACAGTACTTGGCGTAGCGGTACTTGTAACCTTATTTAATTCCAGCATGACTAGTGAAATGTCAACAGCTAAAACTGATGCCATTAATATAGTTAAAGCTGATACAATTTTTAATGCTGATGCTAAAACAGCTATGATAACTTCACTTAATTCAAGCAGTTCATCTAGATCTAGCAGTAAACCAAATATAAATGATATATTAAAACAAATTGATGCTAAAGAAAAGGAGACTTTACAAGCCTCTCCCCCTGCTATGCAAGATAAAATACAGCAAGGTTTTGAGGCTCAAAAGAAGGAAACAAAAACACTTTTTACAAATATACAGACTAAATTTACAGATCATACGGTAGCTGCCTTCAGTTCTAGCTTTAGATATGGATTTTTCATATTGATACCTGGAATATTCTTTGCTTTCTTTAGTGATGAAAAAAGAAGAAAAGAAACTGATTTATCAAAACATAAGGAAAATAATTTATCTGCAGTATAAAACATAAAACCTATGATGGAATATGAATTCTATCATAGGTTTTATGTTCTACAATTTTTTATGAAATCTATCAATGAATCTTACTCAGTGGGAGTTTGTATTCCCACTGAGTTTAGATAAATTATCCAGGGACGTGCCGGTGTTATCTCCACCTTGAGAAGGTGGAGTGTTACAGCGGCTAGTCATCGGATAAACTATCGGTAAGCAAACTTCATAGAATATTTTATCAATGAAATCTTAAAAATTGCTTCTAAGTAACTTTTAAGATTTTAAAAGTTACTATATATGCCAATTAATCAATTTAAAATAAAGTTTATATAGAAATCATCGTGAAATCAAATGACAAGCAACTTCATGCTTATCTCCCAGTTTTTTAAACTCTGGAATTTCTTTGCTGCAAATATCCATTGCATAAGGACACCTTGTGTGAAATCTGCATCCTGAGGGAGGATTTTCCGGACTTGGAATATCTCCTTTAAGAATTATCCTCTTCCTTTTCAGTGTAGGATCTGGAATCGGAACTGCCGACAAAAGAGCCTTTGTATAAGGATGAAGCGGATTTGAAAACAACTCATCCCTTTCCGCTAATTCTACAATTGTTCCAAGATACATTATGGCTATCTTTGAGCACAAATGTTCCACCACACTTAAATCATGAGATATGAAAAGATATGATAAATTACGTTTTTCCTGTAAATCAATAAATAAATTTATAATTTGGGCTTGTATTGATACATCAAGTGCAGAAACAGGTTCATCTGCAACAATAAATTCTGGATTTAAAGCCATGGCCCTGGCTATTACAATACGTTGCCTTTGTCCCCCGGAAAATTCATGAGGAAATCTGTCATAGTAATGGGCAGCTAATCCACACATTTCTAAAATTTTCTCCACTTTTTCATGGACTTCTTCCTTAGATGCAAGTTTATGTTCCAAAAGTGGCTCCGCTATAGCATCACCTATTCTTATTCTAGGATTGAGGGAGCTATAGGGATCCTGAAATATATACTGCATCCTGGGTCTTAAACTTTTCAGCTCTTTTTTACTTATATTATTAATATCTATATTATCGAATATAACTTCACCAGAAGTTTTTTCATGCATTCTTAGGATAGTTTGCCCTATTGTCGTTTTGCCACTTCCAGATTCCCCTACCAGTCCAAAGGTTTCTCCCTTATTAATCTTAAAGCTCACTCCATCTACAGCCTTCACATATCCAGTAGTTCCTCCGAACAATCCGCCTTTAATTGGAAAATACTTTTTTAAATCCTTCACTTCCAGCAATACCTCACTCATGTAAATTTCCCTCCTCATATAGCCAACATGCAATTTTATGATTATTATCTATAATATATGAGGGCATTTTTTTCTTACATATGTCCATGCAGTGTTCACAGCGGTCATTAAAATAACAGGATTCCTTAAGCTGAGATAGATCTGGCACATGTCCCTTTATTGAATAAAGACGTTCTTTACGCTGCCCTATAATTGGCTTCGACTGTAAAAGTCCTTTTGTATAAGGATGTTTAGGATTTTTAAATAGCTCTATTACAGGTGCCTCTTCTATAATTTTACCTGCATACATTACAATGACATGGTCAGCCATTTCAGCTACAACTCCCAAATCATGAGTTATAAATAAAATGGACATATGAAATTCCTCTTTTATTTCTCGAAGTATATCAAGAATTTGTGCCTGTATGGTTACGTCCAATGCCGTAGTTGGTTCATCTGCTATTAAAAGCTTCGGTTCGCAGCTTAAGGCTATGGCAATCATAACTCTTTGAAGCATTCCTCCACTAAGTTCATGAGGATAGGCTTTCATTATTTGCTCCTGCCTTGGAAGTCCAACCTTCTTAATAAGTTCTATTGCTTTATCGTAAGCTTCTCGTTTACTCAATAGGGTATGTTCTAATATTCCTTCCATAATCTGTTCACCTATTGTAATAACTGGATTCAGCGAAGACATTGGCTCCTGAAATATCATGGCTATTTCATTTCCTCTGAGATTAGTAATTTCTTTTGTATTCATGTCTAGAATATTTTTTCCTTTATAAATTATTTCTCCCCCTACAATTTTACCGGGATCATTTATTAATCTCATAATAGAAAGTGATGTAACACTTTTACCACAGCCTGATTCACCTACTATGGAAAGCACTTGTCCTTCTTTAATTGAAAAGCTTACATCATCTACTGCTTTACTTACCTCTTCTTCTGTATAAAAATAGGTTTTCAAATTATTAACTTCAATTAATGTTTCCTCCATAAGTCTACCTGCCTTTCATCTTAGGATCTAATGCATCTCTTAATGCATCACCTAATAAATTAATGGCTACCACAGTTAAGAATATTGCAACTCCCGGTGGAATCCACAGCCATCCACGTTTTTGAAAATCTAATAAATTATTTGCTGCATTTATCATATTTCCCCAGGATGGTGTTGGTGGAATAACCCCCAGTCCTAAAAAGCTTAAAGTGGATTCACTTAATATTCCGTTAGCAGTACTCAAAGTAGCCACAACAATTAAAAGTGGAAAGGTATTTGGAATTAGATGATTTAATATTTTCCTTTTATCACTTAATCCAAGTACATCAGCTGCTTTCATATAAGGCTGCTCACGAAGAGAAAGCACCTGACCTCTAATAAGTCTTGCAAGTCCAGGCCATCCAACAAAACTCAGCATAAACATTACAATATAAATTCTGTAATCATTTGGCACCTTAAATTCAGATAATAGAGCTGCAATAATAATTAGTAATGGCAGACCGGGTATGGACATCAATATATCTGCAATACGCATGATTATATTATCCACTATTCCACCATAGAAACCTGAAACTGCGCCAAGTATTGTTCCAAGTATTAGTGAAAGTATCATAGATGCTATTCCAACGGTAATGGAAATTCTTCCTGCCAGCATAAGTCTTGTAAGTACATCCCTTCCATATTCATCTGTACCCAGAATATGTGCAAGACTCGGTGCCTCTTTCATTATGGTAGTATCAATATCATTTGATCCATAAGGTGAGAATAGAGGTCCTACAAAGCTAAATAAAATTATAAATATAATAAAACCTATGCTGACAACAGTAAGTTTATTTTTTAATAATCTATGTAATGCCTGCTGCCATAAAGATTTAGATTTCTTTTTTGTTCCACTTTCTGTATTTCTTTTAATTAACGCCATTATTACTGCTCCTCCTTTTTATCTTTTCCTGACTGAAAGGTTCAGACCTCCACCTCTAAGCGAAGCGAAGGTGGTACTTTCCAATCAGGTGGGGTAGACTCCCCACCTGATTTACCGATGCTTCAGCCTGCTGAAACGAGTTCACTTTAGTCGAATTCTTGGATCCGCCACTGCATATAAAATATCAGCTAGAAAATTCCCAAAAATAGTTAGAAAAGAAAGAAGCATAGTCAATGTCATTAGCACCGGATAATCTCTAGCACTAAGAGCATCCAGTTGAATTCTTCCAATACCAGGCCAGTTAAAAATCTGTTCTGTTATAATAGCTCCAGAAAAAAGTCCTGGAATTTCAAATGCCAGAAGAGTTATAGCAGGAAGCATAGCATTTTTTAACGCATGTCTAAATATAACTGTCCTTTCCTTTAAACCTTTAGCTCTGGCCGTTCTTATAAAATCCAATCTAAGCACATCCAGCATACCGCTTCTAAAATATCTGGTAAGAGATCCCACACTTAAAAAAGTAAGCACTCCCACAGGTAAAATCATATGCCTAATTACATCTAATACATAGGTAATACCTGTATAATTGCTACCCGTTTCAATCATGGAGCCAACTGGCAAAAGCTTCAGATCCACTCCAAATATTTTAATCATAAGTAGTCCTATGAAAAATGATGGAACAGATAGTGAGGCAAAAACTCCTAGAGTTACTATTCTGTCGAAAAAAGAGTGCTGTTTTGTAGCTGAAAATATTCCTATTACCAGAGCAATAGACCAGGTAAAAATCAATGTGGCAATGGCAATTATAAAGGAATTCCATATAAATTGATTTATTAAAGAAGTAACTGATTGCAAATATTTTAAAGAAAATCCAAAATTACCATGTATGGCATTATTAAGCCAGATAAAATATCTATGTATTATGGGCTTATCAAGTCCGTATAACACTCTCAGTTCATGAGCTCTTTGAGGAGTTATTTTTCGGTTTCCGTCAATGTAATCCCCTGGCATCAGGGCAAATAGATAAAAAATTATAACAGAGACTCCAATAAGTGTTGGAATCATCTGCAAAAATCTATTTAAAACATACTTTTTCATATACACCCTCCTAAAAAGGGCTGTTTCAAAATGCATTGCATTATGCATTAGAAACGGCCCTTTTTATTAAACTAATTTTTTTATTTTTTAATTTTTAATTTTGAAAGGTTAGTTGAATCAACTCCAGCAAAATCATTATTCTCTAAGCCCTGTATTCTACTGTTCCAAGCTGATATTCCTTTTCTATAATCTATTAATATAACAGGAGGGTCATTGCTTAGTTCTTGGTAAAGCTTCTTGTAAGTTACTTTTCTCTTACTTTCATCTAAAGTGCTGATTCCCTCTTTAATAAGTTCATCTACCTTAGGATTAGAGTATCCAGAAACATTTACATTAGCTGACTGACCAGACGCAAATTCTGCTACTGCATCATTTGGATCCACTAGACCATTTGAGCGGAAGCCTCCAACTAAATCATAGTCACCTTTAGTTAACTTTCCAATCAAAGTATTAGAATCCATTACTTCAGGTTCAAAATCTATGCCAAGCGCCTTATAGTTTTCTTTTGCTATTGGTATATTCTTATCTGTATTCTTACTGGTTAAATATGAAAGTTTAAGCTTTTGACCGTCTTTTTCACGAATACCATCTGAACCTACTTTCCAACCAGCATCATCCAATAATTTTTTAGCCTTAGTCTGATCGAATTTATACTTATTTATGCCATCCTCTGTATAAGACCATAAGGTAGGTGCTCCTATAACATTTGCAACTTCACCATAGCCGCTATACATAGCATCAACAATTTTTTGACGATCAAGTCCATATATAAGTGCTTGCCTTACAGCTTTATCTTTCAAATATGACTTCTTGCTATTCATGTATATTAGTCCATAATCAGGAACTGTACGTATTCTTATATTGGCAAAGCCCAAACTCTGTAATTGTTCTATAGTATCTTTATCAGTAGCAAATGAATCTAAGTCAATTTCGCCAGTTTGAAAAGTCTGAAGTGCTGTGGTAGTAGATGAAACCTTAAAAATAAGATGTTCAATATTAGGTTTTCCACCATAATAATTTTCATTAGCCACATACCTTACTTCTTGTCCTGGTACATATTTGTCAAGTTTATAAGGTCCAGAACCTACTGGTGTTCCATACAGTGCCTTTAAGTAATCAAGTTTACCTCTCTGGTATTCTTTACCATAATAGGCCTTTGATAATACTTGTCCTCCTAATACGGTCAAATTTAAAGGATTTATTTTTTCAGTAGTAATTTGAATTGTCAATGGATCAATAACTTTAATTCCCTCTATAGAAGCTGCACTTCCATTTTTATATGCATCTGCACCCTTTATATACGACTGTGAAATATCCACATATCCTGAATATGCGGGATCATCTAAAAGAGTTAGAGTGAAGGCAACATCATCTGCAGTTATTGGTGAACCATCACTAAATTTTAAGTTTTTTCTCAAATGATAGGTATAGGTTAAGTTATCCGAAGATATATTCCAGCTTTCAGCTAAATCGGGAGTTGTCTTTCCTTTTTCATTAACAGCTACCAAAGATGAAAAAATAGGTCCTACAGCATTACCATCCCATCCATTATCATAGAAATAAGGCAGGAAGACTCCACCTGGTGAATGTATTGTAGCAATAAAGGTATCTGGACGATCTTTTACTGGACTTTTACTTGCATCCTTAGCAGTAATATATTTGTCCGTAGTATTTGATAATTTTGTTTCTTTAGCTGGCTGCTTTGATGCTGAAGAATTTCCGCAAGCACCCAAAAGCAGCATCACGCTAATAGCTGCTATAATTACACTAATAGTTTTCCTTTTCATTTAATTACCCCTCTCAATATATATATTAATTAGTATTACATCAAAACAAATAGTTTTTAAAGAAATTATTACAAAATTGTTTCCTATCATTCCTATTTGTTTACATTTATTTGAATTTTATAATAGAAATTTAACATTGTCAACAATATGATTAAATTAAACAGTATTACCATTTTGCTTTTTTATTAGTAAATAATTAAAATAAAAACATTTAATTAATAAATGAATATTTAATTACCTGTTTAATTAACAATTTAGGAAAATATAAATTTACTGTAGAGAAAGTCTATCTATAATAAATGGAGTAATACTCTTAAGTAACAATACTATTTTGTTTATAAATTAAATTCTAAACATGTAAAGGTACTTTACATAAAAATCTAAAAAAGCATATAAAAATTTTTAATTTTTACTTACTTCTAGGAGGAATATAGACTTATATGTAGAAATACTATAATGTAAACATTTTAATAATATATTTTACTTGTTTGTAATATATTTTATATTAAAGGAAGGTGTGTTAAAGTGAAAAGACTATTTATAAAACCAATTCAAGATCAATTTGAAAAAGTAAATCAACGTACGAGAAAATTAGTAGGTATTATCGACAAATCCGATGAAAACCATGTCATCCAGGGAATTATGAATGTGCTTCATAAAATAAACGATAATTTTTATATTATAACCAAAAGATCTGAGTATTATCTATATGGTTACGATAGCGATAATTTAGGTGTAAAAATAATTGTCAATCATAACTTTTCTGAAGTTGATGCCAAAACTTCTAATATAGAAATGCACATGAGTCCTTCTGAAGATAATGAAAACGATTTGGTTATATCTATAGAAACTGACAATCCGGAACACTCTAATGACGTAGAAGCCTTTAATAATTTTTGTCTACAGCAATTGTTCATATATGAAGAGTAAACTACCCAACTTAAAGAAATAAGAGTTTTCTGCTTTCAAGAGTTCCTAATCTATACTCTCCACGGGCTTGAAATCCCTTTTCACTGAAGATACTGTACCATAGTGATCTGCATGAACATCGAATATTTTACGTAATGTAATATCTATCTCTTACCTATAGAGGATTGGAAAATTTCACACATTAGGTTAAAATAGACATGAGAATATTTCAATATGAAATGTTTTCATGTCTATTTTTTTATTTTCATAGATATAGTTATATATTTTTCAAAATATATCCATTAATGACTTACTATCTATGTTATTCTTTGATAAAATATTGTCATACATAATATTTTTCATATTCATATGTCATATAGTTAGACATATGAAAATAAATAGTAAGTCAAAGATGCGACGTATATTTTGAATCATACAAGGAAACAGGTTCCTTTATATTAAAACTTTTATCCCATGGCTATCCACTCTAATACTCCCATCGCTTTTCGTAAAGTGTGAATAAAGAGTGGCTACGTCCCTGGATAACGACTTATCCTAAAGGACAACGAGTTCTAAGTATCAGAGGTTATAACCAAAGACTCCACCTGATGCCAAGAACTCTGTTTATATGAATATAAAGTAATTTTGAAGTAAAAACTACTTAAATGTGTTGCAATTATCATTATAATGTATTAAAATAATACTTAATAATTATTATTTGTTAATAGTACATATTATAAATGAGGAGTGATTATAATGAAAGCCCTAGAAGTAAAGAAAGATATTTATTGGGTAGGTGCCCTAGATCCAGGTCTTAGAATATTTGATATCATAATGTATACACCTTTCGGAACAACCTATAATTCTTATATAGTTAAAGGCAAAAACAAAACAGCTGTCTTTGAAACCGTTAAAGAGAAGTTTTTTGATGAATATCTTGAAAGATTAGAATCCTTAAATATTGACATAACAAGCATAGACTACATTATAGTTGACCACACAGAACCGGATCATGCAGGCTCTGTAGCAAAACTCCTTGATATATCGAAGAATGCAAAGGTAGTTGGTTCTTCTACTGCCATAAAATTCTTAAAAGGCATTGTAAATCATGACTTTGATTATATTGAAGTAAAAGATGGTTCTAGCTTAGATTTAGGTGGAAAAACTCTTAAATTTATTTCAGCTCCTATGCTTCATTGGCCTGATTCCATATATACTTATATACCTGAGGATAAGTTTTTAGTGACTTGTGATTCCTTTGGATGTCATTACTGCTTTGAAGAAATGTTTGATGATAAAATAGAAAATTATGATGATTATCTTGAGGCATTAAAGTATTATTTTGATGGCATTATGGGGCCTTTTAAACCTTATGTTTTAAGAGCCTATGAAAAAATAAAAGATCTCCCTATCGATACAATCTGCACAGGTCATGGACCAATTTTAAGAAAACACCATAAGGAAGTTATAGATCTCTACAAAAAATGGGCTTCTGAAAACACATTAAATCCTAAAAACATTGTAATCAGCTACGTTTCTGCTTACGGATATACAAAAGCTTTAGCTGAAAAGATAAGTGAAGGAATACAGTCCACAGGTGATTTTAATGTGGAATTACTAGATGTAATATACAATAAACAGGAGGATGTAATAGATAAAATAACTGATGCCACCGGTGTATTGTTTGGTTCACCTACCATTAACAGTGACGCACTTAAGCCAATTTTAGATCTTCTCAATATATTAAATCCAATAATTCACGGCGGAAAAGTTGCCGCTGCCTTTGGTTCCTATGGTTGGAGTGGAGAAGCTGTTCCAAATATAGAGAGAAGACTTAAGGAATTGAGATTTGATGTTCTCACTCCAGGGCTAAAAGTAAACTTTAAACCTTCTGAGGAAGACTTTATTTCTGCCTATAAACTTGGTGAAAGCTTTGGAGAAAAAGTAAAGGAGCATCTCAATAAGGGTGTGAAAAATAAAAAAAAGGCTAACACAAAGAAATGGAAATGCCTTGTATGCGGAGTAGTATTTGAAGGAGATAAACCTCCTAAAGTCTGCCCTGTATGTGGTGCTGGAGAAGATCAGTTTATAGAGGTAAAACAGGAAGATGTAACCTTCGCTTCAGATAAAAAAGAAAAATTTCTTATAATAGGAAATGGTGCTGCTGGCTTCTATGCTGCTGAAGCTATAAGAAATAGAAATAAAGCTGCTGATATTGAGATAGTATCTTCGGAAAAATATAGAACTTATTATAGACCAGAACTTTCAGATTATCTAAGTGAAAATCTTCCGGATAATAAGCTCTACGTTGCGCCAGAGATCTGGTATACTGAAAATAATGTAGTACTTACTCTAGGTACAACAATAAAAGAAATAAAATCAGAGGAAAAAAAGGTAATTCTACAGGATAATACTGAAAAGTCCTATGATAAGCTGATACTGGCAAATGGAAGCAGAAACTTTATTCCACCATCCATAGAAGGTATTGATAAGAAAGGTGTTTACACACTAAAATCTTTAGATGATGCTTCTGAAATAAAAGATAATTTATCTAAAATAAAGAATGCAGTAGTAGTAGGTGGAGGTCTTTTAGGACTTGAAGCTGCTTGGGAAATGAAAAAGCACGGTATAAAAGTATCCGTTATAGAGTGCATATCAAGACTTTTACCTAAACAATTAGATGAAGCTGGTGGTAAAGTATTTAAACAAATTGCAGATAAATCAGGTATAGATATAGTGCTTGACGAATGTGCAATTAAAATACACGGTAATGAAAAAGTCACTGGTGTAGAATTAAAAAGCGGTAAAATTATAGATGCAGATTTAGTTCTCTTCTCCGTTGGAATAGTTTCAAACAAAGAAATTGCTGAAAATGCCGGTATTACTGTTAATAGAGGTATCTTGGTAAATGAAAAAATGGAAACAAATAAAAAGGATATATATGCCGCTGGTGATGTTGCCGAATTTAACAGCTTAGTTTATGGTAACTGGAATGCAGCAGTAGAAATGGGTAAAGCTGCTGGTGCCAATGCTGTTGGAGATGATGTTAAATTTGAAGACTTTGTTTCTTCTGTAATATTCAATGCATTAAATACCTCCGTACTGTCTCTTGGAGAGATTTCACCAAAGGATGGCAAAAAAGTGGAAGTTGCAGATGATAACAGTGAAAAAATCAAAACCCTATTCTTTAAAAAGGATGTATTTGCAGGTGGTTATCTAATAGGCGATACCAAGGAAGGTGCTAAGCTTATTCTGGCAATGGAGGAAGGCAAAACTCTCAATGAGGCTCTTTCTGAAGGCCTTATAGTTTAATTGACAACGTCCATTTGGTAGTACCCTCGGGGTAATTTCCAATAAAAAATCACTATGGGATTCATATGAATCCCATAGTGATTTTTTGCTGCTACCCTAGGGCTGCTAATTTAACCCTTCTTTACATTTTTTATTAATTCTTTAAATATATTAAGCATTTCAGGAGAACTGCTGCTCATCATTTCAGGATGCCACTGAATTCCCATGACAAAATTTTCTTCCTCCTTTTCTATGGCTTCAATAGTACCATCCTTTGTCCTAGCTGCAATTTTAAAACCTTCTGCCACTCTATTCAAGCTTTGATGATGAAAACTATTTGTAGTTACTTTTGAGCCCAGTATAGAGTTCAATCTGCTTCCCTCCACAATTTCCACCGTATGCCCCGCAGTAGAAGGACTGCTTTCTTGAAAATGCTTTATATAACAATTTTCATCATAGGATAGATCCTGATTTATAGTTCCTCCAAAGGCTGCATTCATAAGCTGAATTCCCCTGCATATCCCAAGTACAGGTTTATTCATTTTACAGGCCTCCTTTAACAGCCATATATCAAATTCATCTCTCTCTGGTAATATAGCCCCCAATTTTTGCTTTGGCTCTTCACCATAAATTAATGGATTCACATCATAACCACCGGACAAAATTAACGCATCTGCATTTGACATTTGTTCTTTAGCTAGTTCCTCATCATTTACAATGGGAATTATATAAGGTATACCCCCTGCCATAGCCACAGACCTTACATAATCATCATTTACATAAGCCCTTTTATAGCCTGGAAACATTCCGCCTTGATCAATTTAAAACTTCCCGATATACCTATAATAGGTTTCTTATTCATTTCATTCCCTCCTGTTAATCCAGTTATTGCTTTTCATTCATATATTTTTTCTTCTAAAACATCCTTCTTTAAGTTTGATAAATATACATTTTCTTGTAAAATTAATCACAGTTCCCAGTACTGGACATCCAGCTTCACATCGCCATCTTTTGAGTAGAAAATGATATTTCTGCTGTCTCTATGTGGATATATTCTTGCTGTAAAAACTTCTTCTCCACCATTTACAAAAACCTCAATAGAAGATGTATCCATAAATATATGCAGCTTTAAACTACCATGATTTTTGACCTTACATTTTCTAACTCCCTTTAAGCTTAATCCACTTTTATCTCTATCTAAAACTAATTTTTCACTTTTCGCATCATAATAAATAAGTGTCTCTTCACTGCAATCTTTATTACATCTAAGTTTTATTCCAAGTTCTGAAACAGTATTCCATGAAAAATCACACAATAATTCGCAGCTATCACCATTTATATTATGAAATTTAACTTTATCACTTTTTATTCCAACATTTTTATACTTTATCTCATTTTTTCTTAAAAGCTTCATTTCCGATACTGGCTTTTGAATGATTTTATCATTTTTTATACCAAGTTCTCTTACAATTGTGAGACAATGCAGCCAACCATTTTTAACTGTAGGACTTTCCTCTTCATCGGGCAATCCCATCCATCCTATTAAAAGCTGTCTTCCTCTACTATCTTCAGTAACTTGCGGAGCATAGAATTCAAAGCCTCTATCCAATTCCATAAAGCTTCCATAATTTAATTTTCCCCTTTTATAATCAAGAGTTCCCATTAAATATCCACATTGATGCCTGTTATTATATAAATCCTCTTTCCTCTTAACTCCCTGAGGACAAAAAATCAATATATCCTTACCCTCTACATTTAATAAATTAGGACATTCCCACATGTATCCTAAAAAATTCAATTCATCTATATTTGCTCCTGCAACTTCACCTATCATCTTCCATTTAAATAAATCCTGTGAACTATACAATAATGCAGCACCCTGTTCTTCTACAGTTTGAGTTCCTATTACCATATACCATAATCCGTCATGTTTCCAAACCTTAGGGTCTCTAAAATGTCTTGTATATCCATCTGGTTGATTATATATGACAGGATTATTTTTATGCTTATTAAAATTCAAACCATCTTCAGTCCGTGCAATACACTGATAGGTTTCTCTATTATTAGAAGCATCTTTAACATTTCCAGTATACATTACAGTAAATATGCCATTACAGTTAACGGCACTGCCGGAATAGCAGCCATGAGTTTCATACCATTCACTGGGACAAAGTGCTATAGGCAGCTGCTGCCAATTAACCAAATCAGTACTCTTTATATGGCCCCAGTATACTTTTTTGCCTTCAGGGAAAAAAGGATTAAATTGATAAAAAAGATGATACTCACCATCTATATAAATAAATCCATTTGGATCATTCATAAAACCTACTGGTGGCATTAAGTGGTATTTTAGCCTATAGTAATCACTATTAACTTTTTCTTCTCCATTTGCAATTGCTCTATATGCTAATTTCATTAGCTCTTCATTATTATTCATTATTATCACCATCAAAATTTAATTATTTTTAGTTCATTTAACTGTTATGCCTATTCAATATTAAAAAAGAGGATTGTATCCTCTTTTTTCTAGTCTAATCTAATCCAATTCGCACTAATTCATCACCTTGTTTTACTTTACCATATTTTAATGATTTAACAAACTTCATTGAATCTGAATTTGTAACAATAACCATAATTATTGGAGATTCAGCTTCCTTTTTTACTAAGTTCAGATCAAATTCAACTAATTTCTGTCCTTTCTTAATAGCATCACCAGTTTTAACAAATGTATTAAAACCTTCCCCGTTCATTTTCACAGTATCAATACCTATATGAATAAGCACTTCAATTCCATCACTTGTTTTGATGGCAATAGCATGTTTTGTATCAAACACAAGTGTTACATTTCCATCAACCGGTGAAACTACCACCCCATCTTCCGGATCCACTGCTATACCTTTTCCCAATAGTTCTTCAGAAAAAGTTTTATCTGGCACATTTTTAAGTGACATTGCTTTTCCATTGCTTGGTGATGCTAAATTAGAAAGAATATTTGCATCTGTTTCATGAATTTCTGTATCATCTAATTCTTCAACCTGTTCATCACTTTCAATATCTTCAACTTCTTCTATATCCTCAGCTTCTTCTTTTATACCAATAATAAATGTAATGATAAATGCACCTCCAAAAGCTAAAACCAAACCTATTAAATAGTGAATTATAGAACCCTGCTGTACAATTGCGGTTCCTGGTATACCTGTTACACCAATACCAGTCATTGCAACTTTAGTTAATACAATATAACCTCCTCCTATGGCACCTCCTATAGCCGCTGCTATAAAAGGTCTCACAAACCTTAAATTAACTCCAAAGATTGCTGGTTCAGTTATTCCAAGCAAGGCTGATAAAGAGGCAGGAGAAGCAATTGCTTTTATCTTCTTATTTTTTGTCTTAAAGTAAACAGCAAGAGCAGCTCCACCTTGAGCTACATTGGCCATTGACCAAATTGGCAGTAGAAAATTTTTATGAATCTGTGGATTTGCAAGTAATCCTGCTTCTATAGCATGAAAACTGTGATGTATCCCGGTAATAACAATTAATGAATAACAACCGCCAAATAATATTCCGGCAAATACACCTGCTGTATTATACAAACCCTGAAGGCCAAAGGAAATTCCATCTCCAAGCAATCTTCCTGCTGGTCCTATTACTAATAGTGAAAAAAATGCACTAATCATCAATGTTAAGAAAGGGGTAAGCAAAATATCTAGTACATCTGGAATAATTTTTCTTAAATTTTTTTCTATATGACTCATTATCCAGACAGCAATTAATATTGGAAGAACAGTTCCCTGATAACCTACCATGCCCACGTGAAGTCCAAACACAGAAATAGTGGTTTTAATTCCCTCTCCAACTGTCCAGGCATTTTGAAGATCCGGATGTATCATTATCCCGCCTAGTGCTGCTGCAAGAAATGGATTAGTGCCAAATTCCCTAGCAGCACTGAAGGCAATTAAAACAGGCAAAAATACAAAAGCTGCATTTGAAAACATATTTAGCAATATATATATTCCACTTTTGTCATTTACCCAGTGAAAGGTCTGAAACATACCCAATAGTCCCATCAAAAGACCACTGGCAACTATGGCAGGTATAATAGGAATAAATATGTTTGATAACATTCTTGCAAATTTTGCGAAGATATTCATGTTTTTCATTGCGGCTTTTTTAGCATCACTTAAACTGGCCTGTTGAATAGAGGTTCCTTCTATAAATGCATCATAAACCTTATTTACTGTTCCCTGTCCAATTATAATCTGCAGCTGACCTGAACTGTTAAATACCCCTTTAACTACATCAATTTTTTCAATTTTTTTTACATCTGCCCTTTTGTCATTTTTTAAAACAACTCTCAGCCTTGTTGCACAATGTGCTGCACTTAATACGTTACTTTCACCACCTAAATACTTTAAAATCTCTTTAGCTATTTTGCTATAATCCATTATTTAACCCTCCTCAATAATTTAATTTTTTCTATGTCAGATATTATTGTTTTTACTAAAAAAATAGCAGTAACTTTTTCATAGGCTTTACTCATCAACCTTGTATAAATTTAACTTTATGCTTGTTAAATTTCCTGACATAACCAATATTCTAAATTTATATAAATTAGCAATTGCTAATACAAAATAAAAAAACCTAAATTGATGAAATATACCTACTGTATATCCTTCAACTTAGGTTTTGCCTGCATAACCAGTAACAATCCCGGATATTAAGTTTTATTTTTTTCATGATTCTCCACACTGGAAATAACTCTCTGTATGTGCAGAGTAAGATAAACTATTTCTCCATCATTTATTTTATAATGATAATTTTTTTCAATAAATTTCTTTACTTTTAAAGCACAGTTACAGGGCTGTTTATAATTTATCTTTACCATTTCTAAAAATTCGTCATGATCTTGAGACAAAGTTTTATTTGAAACCACCCTCTGAGCAAAATACTTCAGGTGTGTTATCAGTCTGTCATAGGATATATCATCCTCATTAAATTCTATTGTGAAAAAATATTTTATTATATTCAATATTTCCTGAACAATTGTAGTTATGTTCATAGTATTGTTCATACTCTCATTTAGTGAAGCGTCAATTAAGTGCAAAGCAATATAACCAGCTTCATCTACATTCATTTTAATGTCCAATTCTTTTTCAATAAGTTTTAGTGACCATAAACCAACTTCATATTCATTTTTATGAATCCTCTGAATTTCCCAGAGTAAATGATTTTTAAGACTAATCCCTTCTTTAAATCTTTTAATTGCAAATGCTATGTGATCTGTAAGTGCTATATAAATATGATCATCGAACTCTGTATTTAATTTTTCTTTACCGTAACTTATTATAGCTTCAGATAATTTTACATACTCCATAGGAATTTCATTTACTAATTTTTGAAACTTTTCATTTTCAATTGTGTTTTCCAAAATAAAAACCTTTTCAATTTTTGAACTATCCAGCATGTCCCCTATCTTTTTTTGAAAGGCAATTCCTCTACCCATAACTACTTTTTCAAGCTTTGTATTTTCATCTAAAGTTGTAACTACATTGTTATTTAATACTTTTTTAATTATCACAGTAATCACCCCAATGTTATGTGCTATAAACAGAGTTCTTGGCATCAGGTGGAGTTTCTATTCATCTGATGCTTAGAAATCGTTATCCAGGGACGTAGCCGTTTTTTACTCCCACTTTGAAGAAAAGCAGAGAACAAAAATCTTCGATTTTCTGTGAATCGCTTTCACAGAGTGCAAGTAGAGAACCAAAATCTTTGATTTTGTGTGAATCACTTTCACTGAGTGCGAGGAGAGTATTAGAACGGGTAGTCATCGGATAAAAATGCTATTACTCTATAACCCAATCACAGGCATCTTCAATATAATAATATAACTAGCAAATTTATTGTTCACATAATAAAACACCCAAATCAAAATAAATATAAAATTTATCTTAACTTGGGTTTTGCCTGCCTAACAGTTACAATCCCTTTATTCATTTCATGAATTTATGATAACATTTTCATTGGCCTCTGTCAACGTATTTTCAACAAAATTTTGTCAATATGTTTAATATAAAATAATTATCAGAATATATTTAATTTACAATAAATTAAAATTAATAATTTGTTAATAATTATTTTTAAAAATAAAACCATACAAAAATCAACAAAAAATTTAATTATAATCCCTGTATGATTGATTTCGTATCATATGGTAATTAAAATTTAATCCCATATATTATATACAAGTACATAACAAGACGATTATACATATAAAGGTACATTGCCCAAAATTTTATTTTTCATAAAATTTATGTATAATTATAGACAAAGGGAAGAAAATATATATATATATAATAAAAAATAAAGAGAAAATGGGAGGAAACAATTATGTCTATTAGTGCAAGAAACCAATTAAAGGGAAAAGTTACAAATGTAAAAAAAGGTGTTATAACTGCTGAAGTGGTTGTAGACATCGGTGGGGGAAATCATATTACTTCAATAGTATCTCTTGAATCCATTGAAGATCTTGGTATCAAAGAAGGCTCAGAAGTAACTGCTCTTGTTAAATCAACATCAGTTTTACTTTTAGCTTAGTATTTTCCTATATAAAATATATTTTTATTGTCACAATGAAATGTTCTGTTAAACATAAAATAAGAGGAAAACTTTCAAATAAGCTTTTCTCTTATTTTTATTTAAAATATCTCTAAATTTTTCCCTGATTGCCACTTCAGATATTTCTAAATTTATTTTCATATTAATCCTCCCATGATTAAAAAAATCATATAGCACTATATTCTCCAAGTAATTCTCATAGGCAGTAATAATGCAAAATTTACCTGTGAAAATTTTCTAATCACATATTGATAATAATCAATACTTTGTCGAATCACCCGGAAAATTAGACTTAATAAACATGTAGAATACTATTATATATATCTTCAGTGAGAGTTAATGCACCACTGTAACCAACATAATTCTTATCCAATATAAGACTGTTTAGTATTGGAATTGAAATATCCAATTCATATCCCTTCAATTCAGAAACTATATCCTTATCCCAAAAGCTACCTATAATTAGTGGTTTATGGTTTTTATGATCATAATTTCTTATGCCCTCATGGATTTTTCCACCATCAGTTTCAAATATAACCTCTGCCGAAACGGCCTTTGAAGAGTTTTCAAATTCATTTCTTATAGATTCCTGATGTTCCTTTGGAGTATCCTCAGTAATATACTGCTGACCTGGTACAAGCCCAAGCTCCTTTATTAAGAATTTATTTATACCAAGAGCATAAAAGGAATCAGTGATAGTAAAGAACCTATGAAATAAACCATAACGAAATTCTAAAAAAAAGTCAGCTGATCTCCCCAAGTAATAGTAATAATTTTTTTCTTCTTCTCTTATAAAATCTTCCGCCTTATTTTTATCCAGATTTCCAAATCCAACTACTTCTCTCAAAAACTCTGTGGTTTGTTTAGCACCTATAGGAAGTATTGGATGATATAAATAGGGTGTTCCATATTTGTTTTTTAATAGTTTTGCTGTTTTCAGTCCTACCCATGGAGATAATACAATGTTAAACTCAGCATTGGGAATAGTTTTCCATTCCTCTACCCCCTTGGATTTTGGACCAAATAGTATATTTACTTTTAGTCCTATTCCCTCTAACAGACGCTTAATCTCTGCCAGATTCCCAGCCCAAAATGGATCCTGATAAGGAACTGAAGACCAAACATTAACCAAACTCTTTTTAACCTTTGGCTGAACATCTCCTATAAATTGATTTATAATAGCTTCAATTACCAATTCATGTCCCACATAATTAGTTCCTTTAAAGCCACCAGTTTCTGCATATACTATTGGTACACCCTCTTTTTGGTATTTGGAAACTACCTGACCCACATCATCTCCTATAATATCAGAAGTGCACCCAGTCATTACTACAAACAAATCTCCTTTCAAAATCTTAAGGGTTCCATCTATTACTTCTCTTAATCTATCTTCCTCTCCAAATACTACTTCTTTTTCTGAACTGTTTGTGCAGGAAACAGCAGTACCTCCAGCATAACCAGTTCCCTGATATCCAGCATCACCAGCATCAAGACTTACACCACTAAAGACTTTTTCACTGCCGCCTGGTCCAGAATTAAGGATTGGTATTGCCTTATTTATAGCTAAAACAGTTTGCTGTGCTCCTATAGCGCATACATATCTTGGTTGTTCAATTATCTCTGCCATTTATTTTCCCCCTTGAAATTTTATATTAATAAATAAATTTATAATTAATTTAGCAGCTAATTTAAGTGATATTTTCAATAAAAAGGCCAGAGACTTTAAATAAATATTTATTTAAAGTCTCTGGCTTACCAGTCAACTAAAACAATCCTAAGCACTGGCACTTACTGTAGTGGTATAAATTTTTTCAAGAAGAGTAAGTGCTCCTCTATAGCCTACATAGGACTTTGATATAACCACCTCATAAGAAGCTGGAAAACCTATTTCCACTATATGTCCTTTTAGCTCCTTTGCCAAGTCTCTCTCCCAGGTAGTACCAAAAATAATAGGCGGCTTATTTCCAAAATCTGTTTTTCTTATTTTTTCATGAATAATATAGCTGTCCTCTTCAAACTCCACCTCTGTAGACACATCTTCTGCTATATTTCTATATTCTTCCACAATGAGCTTTCTGTATTTTTCAGGCGGATTATCTGTAATGATCTGTCTTGCAGGTATTACCCCCAGCTGATTGACTAAAAATTTTGTTATTGCCAAGTTATAAGCGCTATCCCCTATAACTGCAAATTTTGCTGGAAGTCCCCAAAAATACTCTGCATAAAAATCAGAAAATCCTTCTAGATAGTTATAATATTCCTTTCTCTCCTGTTCAATAAACCTTTCTGCTCTCTCTTTATCAATCCCTGCAAAATCCACTACTTTTCTAAGGAAACTGCTGGTTTCCTTAGCTCCTATGGGGATTACAGGAATATGCAGATAGGGCTGCCCATACTTTTCTTTTAAGTGTTCTGCAGTCTGAAGCCCCAGCCAAGGAGATAAAACCAGATTAAACTGTGCTTTTTTTATATTTTTCCACTCTGAGACACCATCACTTTTATTTCCGAACAAAATATTGACCTTTAATCCTACACCCTCTAAAATTCTCTTTATTTCTGTAAGATCACCCTTCCAAAAAGTATTATGATAAGGAAGCAGTGACCATACATTTACAACACCCTTTTCTTTAGGTCCATCATAGTCACCTACATACTGATCAATAATGGCCCTGGTAACAAGTTCATGACCAGTGAAATTATTACCTTTAAAACCTCCCGTCTCTGCATATACAATAGGAAGTCCTTTTTTTTGAAATTCACCTACCACAGCTCTTACATCATCCCCCACTGTGTCTGGGATACATCCTGTCATCACCACAAATAAATCTGCCTTTAAGATTTTAAAGGTAGCTTCAATTAATTCTCTTAATCTGTTTTCTCCCCCAAATACCACTTCTTTTTCATTTATGTTAGTACTTGGAATAACAGCACCGCCTCCATAGCCACCTCCTTGGAAACCGTTGTTAAAGGATATGCTAGTAACCTGCTTCTGCGCACAGCCCGGACCGCAATGAGTAATTGGTATTACTCTTGGAATGGCGAAAGCACTGTGTATAGCTCCCAAGGCACAACCATACCTAACCTGTTCAATAGAATTTGTCTTCTTTAATTTTTCACATTCTCCAAAATCTTTATCTGTATCTTTTGTTCCTGAAATAGACATTCTGTTAACTCCTTTTATGTTAAATAAATCTTACTCAATGAAAGTTTGTACTTACACTAAGTTTAGATGAATTATCTAATAGACATGCTGCTGTATTAAATAAACTAATTTCATATATTTTACTTTGAAAGCACATAGGGATCTTTCTGACTGAGCCACCAATCTGTATAGGGCAATTCTACATTTTCAGATAGATCCTTATGAAATTTCTTACGTGCCAGTATCTCAAGAATAGTTTCTCCTAAATTTATAATTCCCTGATAGCCTACAGCATGATGGCCATCTCCAAGAGGTGCTGCTGGAATGCCCATTCGCGAAGCTAGTGGAGCAAGTCCATTATGTCTTATGATGATAAAATCAGGATTTATATTTTTAAGCAGTCCATAAAATTGATATTGTTGACCATTACTTACACTAAACTGTGAGACATCTCCATAGTTTTCCACTAAAAATTTTAGAGAATCCTTTTTATCAGCATCTTCACCATCAAATATTGGTTCATGGTGAAAGGTAAGGGATCCATCTATCTCCACTCGAAGATCTCTAAGCACTGCAATAATCCCATGGGCATAAGAAGATCCTGTGGCTACATATCCTACTTTACCCTTAAGGAGTTTTCTAAGTTCCTGTAATCTTTTTTCTATCCTCTTATGTTCTTTCTCTATATAGGCTTCCGCTTTTTCCTCTCTATGAGTAACCCTTCCCAGTTCTCTTATCCATGCATCTGTGGCAAGAATTCCATAGGGCTGAGGAGCTTTAACATCTATAACCCCAAATTGTTTTTCTAAAGCAGCGGACATATAGGAAGATAGTGTGTAACAAAAGGAAACACTGGCAGCGGCTTCTGACATTTGCTCCAAATCCTCTACACTAGCTAGATCCACCACATAATTAACCCTAAGACCCAGTTCCCCAAGCATAGGTGTAAATATATCTTCACCCCAAAGATCAATTACATTAACTAAATCCTCCTGTCTCTTAGGATTTTTACGGGCTACCTGCCTTATAATTCCATGGTAGGCTGCATCAAAGCCTGTAGTCCAGTGTTTTGATCTGAAGCCTTCACAATAGGTAGGAATAACAGGTATTTTAAATTCCTCTTGTAATTTATTTGTTACACTTTCTATGTCCTCTCCAATAATTCCTGCAGCACAGGAGGTGCCAACAAAAATCACTTTAGGATTGTGTCTATTAAAAGCATCTCTTATAGACTGTTCTAACTTTTTTAGTCCTCCAAAAACTACATCACTTTCATCCATATTTGTACTAATTATTTTAACATTTTCTACCGGCAATCCTCTTATAGCAAGACCATTACGATATAAGGAATTGGATAATACCTGACCTGCACCACATCCTACAGGAGAATGCTGAATAAAAACCGCATCTCTTACATTACTATGCTGACATGATACCATCTCTTCACTGCACTTGGATCCCTGACTAAAAGGTCCTCTGGCCTCACAGAGCCTCTTACCTCCATTATCCTTGCAGCCTCCGCAGGTGTATTCAGAATCCCTTAAAATTTCTGATGCCTTTCCGGTTTTCCATGCAATGATGGTTCCAAGCCTCTCTTCACGAGTCTGCACCAAGGAATTATCCAGATTCAGTTTCTTCATAAAATTCCCCCTTTTTTGTTTTTTGCTATAAACATTGCTTTATCATCAATGAATCTTACTTAGTTGGAGTTTGTATCCCCACTAAGTTTAGATGAATTATCCAACCACTAGTCATCGGATAAATTATTAAATTTAAGTATTTAGATCTGCAGTTTATCTAATGAACTCATTTATCGATTATTATGTCATTTTTGGATATTTCTACACCTCTGAGGTAAATGAAAATAAATAAAAAACACTAGAAACTTATCTCACCTTAAAAAATGAAGTGATAAGCCTCTAGTGTACCTAGTCAACTTTAAATATTAAATTTATCTTATGAACATAGTATCAAATCATCCATAGTTTGTCAATAGGTTTAGTATATATTATGCTCTATAGGCCAGATTGTTCAAATTTTTTTTCCATAAATTCTGTTATCTTATGAAATAGTGGCTTTAAAATTACAAGAAGTAAAAATATAATTGTAAAATAACCTAAGGCTTTAAAACTACTGTATACATTACTCCATACTGGCCCGGCTATAGCTTCCCTGAAACCATTTATCGCATAGGTAAATGGCCATAATGGCTCAAGAACTCCAAATATTTCAGGATTGGTTTGTATTGGATAAATTCCTCCAGATCCTGCAATTTGAAACACCATCATTACTACTGCAATGGCTTTTCCCACATTACCCATTAAGGATACCAGCGTGAATATTATAATGGTAAAGGTGACTGCAGATGCCAATGAAAATTCCATCATAAGTGCCATATTTTTAGGATTTACTCCAAGTATATACTTATCCCCAAGAGTAACTATGGCAGCCTGAATAAGTGCTAACATTAAAAATAAAAGCAGTTTTCCAAAATGTTTTTGTATAAAATTTAATTTTTCCTTACCCTCAAAATCTCTGTATTCTGTAGTCAATAGAGCACATAAAAGCAGCGCACCTACCCAAATTGCAAGTACAGTATAAAAAGGAGTCAATCCAATTCCAAATATACCTTCTCCGTATACATCAACTTCTTTTACGTCCATAGGTGAATATATAAAACTTGACAATTTATTTGGATTCATTTTAAGTATCTTTACTAAATCATTTAAGTCATCCCCATTTACAGTATTCATTTTAGAAGTTAACTGATTTAGCTGATTTTGAATACTACTTAATTTATCCTTTAATTGATTTGCCTGATTAACGGATAACTTACTGGTAGCTATTCCATACTGAGCTAAAGCTCTTAACTGGGGAACTATGACTTTTGTTGCTTCCAGTACAGAATTAACATCATCTAAACTTGTATTTAAATTATCCCCTATATTATTAAGTACTGGTAATGCACTGGAATAAAATTTATTTGATGTATTATCAAGGCTATTTGAGACTTGATTATTTTCTGCCAAAAGTTTATCTATTTCATTATTTAAGGAGTTATTATTTCCCGCATTTATGTTGTTTCCCAGCATAATTTTTAATTGATTTAAATTATTACCCTCTGTCTTTATTAATCCATCCAGGAACTGAAGAGAATTTATGGTATTAGTTAAAGCACTATTATTATTGGTTTCAGCTATGGACTGAATAAAATTAATATCAGTTGCTGCAGTTTTATCTAGCGAATTATTTATATTGATAAGCTCATTTATATTCTTTGCAGTATCCGTAGAATTAGCTAAATTACTGGCACTGTTATTGGTATCCTTAATTTGCTGCAGCAGTGTTTGAATTCTATTATTTATAGATTTAGCCTGAACCATATCATTATTCAGTGTACTGGCTGTGGAATTTACAGCCTGCTTTGTATCTGAAACTAATATTTTACTGCTCTCTGTAGCTTGCTGCAAACTATTAATCTGCTGAGTTATCTTAGGAAGATTATTTTGTACCTTTCCCAAGTAATTCTGTAATCCTAGAGAATTTGAATTTGCTTCATCTATATATTTTTTTATGTCCGCAATATTGTTATTTGCTTCATCCAGAGTTTCTTTAAACTGAATAATTTGTGCCTTCTGCTTATCCGGATTATCTACTATGGAATTCAGGGTATTTAGTGCTTCCCTATTGACAGTACTCACAAATTCAGCCTTTAAATCACTGGCAAATCTTTCTTTTACTGAGTTTGTTATCTTAGCAGCAATAGCATTTAATTTTTCATTACTTCTGTATATAATATTAGGCTTTTTAGGATTTGCAGAAGCTAAACTTACCATTCCCGCTGAAAAATTATTTGGGATTTCTATAAGTGCATAGTATTTCCCCTCATTTAGTCCATAGTTTCCCTGCCAATCATCTACAAATATCCAGTCTATTGTCTTATTCTTTTTAAGATTGGCTACAACCTCATCGCCTACATTTATATTTTTTCCATTAAAAGTGGCTCCCTCATCCTCATTGACTATGGCAATAGGGAGATTTCCTGTATTGGCATAAGGATCCCAACAGGCTTTTATGTTTATCCAGGCATACAAAGATGGTAATATACACAGTCCTATAACTATTACAATGGCCGCAGGATTCACTACTATATTTTTTATATCTCTCACAAATATGTTAAGTAATTTTTTCATACCTTCACCCCACTTTCTAACTATTCTCCTATACCTGACTTTTTGAATTTAGCTTCAAATTTTGAAATTACAGGATCCAGTGGTCTTTTAAAAAATAATCCAAGCAATATAAATAATATTGATATTAGTATCAGCATGCTGAAATCCATCATTACAGTGCTTATAAGAGGACCACCTATGGCCTCTCTAAAGCCACCTACACTATAAGTAAAAGGTAACATTGGCTGCACTATTCTAAATGCCAATGGATCTAATTGTATAGGATATGTTCCACCACTTCCGGCCACCTGGACTATGAGCAGTATAATGGCTAAAGCTTTACCTACATTACCTAACACTGAAACTAAAGTGTATACAATTATTGAAAAAGTTATTCCTGATACCACTGCGAAGGCTATCATTAAGGATGTATTTACAGTATATACCCCTAGGAGAAATTTATCTCCCAAAGAGACTATGAGGGACTGTATTACTGATAGACTAATAAAAGTCAGCATTTTACCAAAATGTTTTTCTCTCAGACTAAGCTTTCTATATTCTTCTGTAGGAACTGTCTTAGTTGTAAGTATAGATGTAAGTAAAAGTGATCCCACCCAAATTGCCAGTACAGTATAAATTGGTGCCATACTGGAACCGTAATTTGGCGTAGTATATATGGATTCATCCTTCAGATTAAAGGGGTTTGCTATAAAATCTGCCATAAACTGTGGATTACTCTGAAGTATGGATATTATTTGCTGCAGATCATTATTGTTAACCAGTTGGAGTTTGCTGGCCAATTTTGCAATTATATCTTTAAATTCTAAAAGTCTACTATTTAAATCACCACTTACTTTAGAAGCTAAAGTAGTACCTTCAATTGCACTGCCCATAAGTTTGTCTATTTGCTTATTTGTGTCCTGTGCCTGCTGCATTAGATAAGTGGCATCATTAGTTGCGGTTATAAGACTGTTTCCTATAGAATTTAATGAACCTCTTGCTTTTGAATTGTACTGATTTATTGAATTTGTCAATTGGCTGTTTACACTGGCAGTACTATTGTTTAGAGAATTCAGTATCCCTTTGTTAATATTATTTGTCTTACTGAAATTCTGCTGCAAATTATTAACATTGTTTTTTTCACCATTTAAAGAAGTCTGTATATTATTTAAAGAACTTACCATATTTGCTATATCTGCATTTGGAATAGCACCATTAATCTTTTGCAAATAATCAATTATGGCATTATTGGAATTATTGGCCCCATCTATAGCCGAATTGATTCCAGATGCAACAGAATTAAACTGCGAAGTATTGGAATTTAAGCTCATTTCATTCAAGTTATTAAGCATGCTCTGAATTCTATAAATTGAAGCATTTTCATTATTTAAATTGATCTGAATATTATTAGCAGAATTATTTAATGTAGTCTGTGTAGATTTTATCATAGCTGCATTATTCTCATTACTTTGTATTACGGAATTCAATCCACTTTCTACAGAGGGAATAGTAGCTCTCAGTTCCGTTAAAAATGTCCCTAGATTTCCAGAACTGATATTTATGCTCTGCAGTGTACTAGTTATTAAATCCATATTATTATTTATATTTATTATGTCATCCTTCACCTTAATTATATTATCTCTATTTTTTTGCGCATCTTGTCCAACTTCATTTAGAGAAGAAAATAAAGTCTGATTCACTGTAACAATAAAATTTGAAGTTATCTGATCTATTAAGGTATTCTTAGCTACATCTGTTATTTTACCGGCTACTGGATTTTCTTTTGTATTTACCTTATAGGTTATCTGAGGCTTTTTAGGATTATCTGAAAGAATACTTACAAAGCTTGAGGAAAAATCTTCTGGTATTTCTATCTCTGCATAATATGTACCATCTACAATTCCCAAATCCCCTTCCCTTTGACTTACAAATTTCCATCCAATCTTATTGTTGCTCTTCAAGTTTTTAACTATTTCATTTCCCATATTCAAATTCTTATTCTTAAAGGAAATCATTTTATCCTTATTTACTACAGCTACAGGGATTGTACCAGTATTTTCATAGGGATTCCAGCAAGCCTTTATGTTTACCCAGGCATACAAAGAAGGAAGAATACAAAGCCCTGTAATAATTATCAATGCTATGGGATTATGTATTATGCTCTTCATATCTCTTTTAAAAATAGTAACTATATTAAAAATATGTTCCATTATCAATACCCCTCTGTTTATTAGTATTTCACTGAAAGTAAAAATTATTTATTCTAATTATATGATAGCTTTTATTATATAATTATACTTTTATTCTATAAATAACAATAGTCCCCCTAGGAGGTAACTGGCACTTATCTCCTAGGGGGGACTATTGTTTTAATAAAGGCTTGTCTTAAATGTCTAGTATTTTTTATTTACTCTTATACCCTAGATTATATAGATGTTCTATGTAATCCGGATCATAAAAATGTTCTAGTTCCAATCTTTGATTTACTCTTTTCATGATTTCTAAAAGTTTATAAGATACTTGCACTTCATCTTCTAAATTCCAATAAAAACGACATAATTCTTCTAACAGATTTACCATAATTTTAATCTTAGATAAATTATTTCTTGTCCATTTATGTATTGGGTACACACAAAAACGTATATAGCATGCATCCTCATTAGAATCAAGTACAAAAGTGACTTCATTAGAATCAGTAAATATGCAGTTACAAGTTGGAATATCCAGCTTATTTTCATATTCAAATTGATCTGCCAATTTGGTTGAAATTAAATAAATTAATTCTCCAATATTTTCATCTATTTCAGTAGTTCCAAATAACTTGATATTTGAAGCAACTCTCTCATCAACCTTAACTGACAATTCTTTTAGTGCATTTTTTAATGTAACCATATATTATAAAGCCTCCTTTTAGTAAACTATCTCCATAACTATTTATACCTTTGTAAATATCAAATACTTATTCCTATTTCTACTTCTTATAAACGATTATACGCGATATGATACATTTTACAACATAAATAACTACTATTGTACACTATATCATATATTTTACTATATAATAAATATTCATTTATGGTTTTTCCAAATGGTAGTTTCTTTTCATTATTAAGTTCAATTTAAAATATTGTTCTATTCGTTTACGTATGAATTGAGCATTACCGAGTTAATGTATTTTTATTTCTTTTTATTATTAACAACAATCTACCATTTATAACAGTGATAGTAATAACTATTAATTCACTTAACAAAGCTATTTTTTCTATGTCATCAATATTATTTGTATACCTATTATAGACATTATCAAAACCATTTTCATTAGCATTTCTGAGCTGCATATCATCTACAATAGTTTTTTTATAAAAATTGATATCAAAAATATTATCAGTTGGTAGGTATTTATCCTCAATAGTTATATTAAATTTTATCAGGCTAAAAATTATAACTATACTTATTAAACATAATAATATTTTTGAAAAAACAAACAAAATTTTCTTCCTGTTATTACCTAATATTTCATTAAAATAATTGGTTTTAAGTTTCTCTTTAAAAAATGTTAGTAAATCCCTAAAATATTTTAATGTTATTTTTATTAGAACAATAATTCCACAAATACCTATTATAAAATATAGTATTCGTGTATACTGAAAGCTTATTTTTTTTAGTGTTATATAATTAACCATATTATATAAGGATAAGCTTCCTCCCAGTGTTTTGCTTAAGTTATTATTAATATTTTTATAACTTATTTGTGCCGTTTCCTTAGTTGTAAAGATATCTAAAAATAAATTTTGATTTTTATCATTTATAGTATAGGATGAATATGGAACATATATCCTTTCATAACCATCTTCTGAGGTACTGTAAATAAAGGATTGATTTTCTTTGTATACTCCAACAATTTTATAATTTTCATTATTTAAAGTAATCATGTTTCCAATTACTTTGATGCTTTTAAATACATCATTAGCCAAAACATCACTTATTACTGCAACCTTATTTCCACTTTCTACAGATAAGAAGTCAATTTTACCTCCTGCTACCATATTATAAGGATATAGACTAAAATAATTTTCATCTGTTAGCACCATTTTTGTTTTTATTTTTTTACTAGGTGAATTCCCGTATTTGTTCGTTACATCACATAGAGTTTCTTTGTAGCCTGTAAAGATAAGTTCTTTATATTTTTCCTTTACTTTATTGAGGTCGTCAAAGGTTATGCCGTTATCCTTTGTACTCAAACTTTTATTTATTTTTTTATACTCTAGTATATTGGAAACATTTTTGTTTAAAGTTAAACTAAAATAAGTACTCAATATAATTAGCATAATTAATACAATTAAACTTATTATGAATCTCAGCTTTATGACTTTTTTTATATTCATAAAATCACCTCTACTAATTTCCAGTATCTAATTTAACTTCTGAATTATCATCTATAGCTTTGGAGGTACTCATGACAATGCCAAGACTATTATTGGGGATTGAAGTTCCATTCTCTGGCTTAATAGAACAATTTTCATCATCGGAAGCTACCACCTGTACTTGAACTTTTTGAACATATTCATAGAATCCTAATGCTCCACCCTTTTGATTTACAACATATATATAATTCAATCCATTTTCTTCGGTTAAACAACTTTTAGGTATTACATTGTCATATCTTTTTGTATTATCTACAGTACTTATAATAACATTGTCATCTTCTTTAAGATTGGGTTTACCATCTATGCTAGCAGAAAATTCATATTGACCCGTTTGATCATTAAATTGTTTTTGCAAAACTTCAGCGGTCAATTCCTTTGCTGAATTATTATTATTACTGCTGGAGGCTATAATGTTTACTTTATCACCTACTGCAATATTTTTTGCATCATTAGAAGTGTTAGTCCAATTAACGAGAAAATCAGGCTGGCTGCCTACAATTTCAAACAACGCATTATTACCTGCTACCGTACTACTATTTGATGATTTATTAGAGGATGAATTTTGAGTTGCATTTTGTGAATTTATAGCTACTATTTTCCCATCTATGTCTGACAATATACTTCCATCTGAAGTTAATCCCTTACGAATCTGTTTATATTTAATATTCTCCGTATCCAATTGAAATTGATATTCATTAATCTTATTCTGATCAGGATTAGGTGCATTTTTTAAAGATTCTATTTGATTTTGAAGGTTTATTATTGTTGCTTTCTCTTCTCTTTCACTTAAAGTTATTTCATCATTATCTACTTTAGCTAAAACATCCCCTTTTTTAACATCTTGATTTATTTTTACAAGAACATCTTTAACATTCCAATTATTCATAGCATAAATTTTATGAGTATTTGCATATTTTATAGTTCCTTCTGTCTGATAACTATTTCCTATAGTTCCTGACTTCAAAGTAACTACACTAACTTCAGGAAGCAGCATATTTTTTATTGTTTTAGAAAAATATGTGCAGAAAACTATAATACTAATGAAAATTATAATAATTATATTAATAGTCTTATTTCTTTTATTCATATAAATCCTCCTATTTTAAATCAAGATGCTGTATTCCTTCCATCAGTTGTTTTTCCCCTTTTAAGAATATAAGTATTGATGGAATCATAAATAGTACTCCTGCTGCAAAAGCTACTCTAAGTTCTGTTTCATTAATTTGTGATAAAAAAATAGACATTGGTTGTTTTGCATTTTCTAGTAAGATTAAAGGTTGTTCAATCATATTCCAGTTATCTAAAAAGCTGAGTATGGCAAGTGAAGCCACAGCACCTTTGCATTGAGGTAGTATAATTTTAAATAATATTTGTATATGATTAGCTCCATCAACCTTTGCTGACTGACACTGTTCATCCGGAATAGCTTTTATAAACTGTGTTAATAAGAATACACCAAAGGTTGAAAACATTCCTGGAAGTATTACTGAAGCATAGCTCCCTACCAAATTCATCTTTTTGAGAATAATATATATTGGTACAAGTGTTACCTGATAGGGCATTAGCATAAGTAAAATAAACATAAAAAATATAGGTTTATTAAATGGAAATTTTATTTTTGCAAAAGCATAAGCTCCTAAAACAGATATTACTATTTGCCCAATAACTGTAGGCAGTGTAAGTATTATAGAATTCCAAAATTTCAATAAAAATTCAGGACTTCTAATAAAAACTTCATAATATTGAATTAGTGTAAAGGAGTCTGGAACAATATGAAAGCTATAATCTGAAAGTGATTGATTAACTTGTGCCATTCCCATAAATGAGCTAGAGATCATATATACTACTGGCAGTAAAGCACAAACAGCACAAATAATTAAAATTAAGTATTTAATTACTTTTAAAAATATATTTTCTTTTATCACAATTTCCTACCCCCTATATATCGTATTTGCTTTGCAATTTAAATAAAAAATAAATAGAAATTGCTATAAAAATAAAAACTATAACTGATGCGGTAGAAAGTCTTTGATAATTTAAATTGGCAAAATTATTGTTTATAAAATGCTGCAGCATATAAATGCTTGAATTTGGATATTGTCCCGAAAGCAAGTATGCTTCTCTATAAATCTTTAATGAATTTATCAGTGAAATTATAAATACGAAGAATATAGTGGGAACTATTAGTGGTAAAGTAATATTAAAAAAAATACCCACTTTCCCATAGCCATCAATGGCTGCCGCTTCATAGTATTCCTTTGGTACATTATTTAGTCCTGCAAGAAATATTATCATATTGTAACCACAATTTTTCCATATATAGAGTAAAACAAGAATAAAAAATGACCACCCCGTATTAAGATAATCGGGTCCAACGATACCCAGTTTTAAAAGCAGCTGGTTAACAGTACCTGTCTGAGCAAAGAATATTTGCCATACAAGCACTACAGATGCTATGGGAATGACAAGTGGTAAAGTTAATACTGTTCTAAAAAAGGAGCCTTTTTTTATTTTACTATTCAAAATAATAGTAATTCCTAAGGATATTATCATAACTAACGGAACACTTATTAAATTAAACAATAATGTATTTCTAACTGCTAATTGAAAGGCACTATTGTTGAATAAGTCTATAAAATTTTTAAAACCTACGTACTCTACATTTCCAACTCCCTGCGTGAAACAATACACTAAACTTATTATGAAAGGAATTCCAAAGAATAAGAGAAATCCTATTATTGATGGTACAGCAAAAGCATATCCAATTATACTTTCACGCTTATTGTAATTCATAATTTATACTTCCTCCCGCTTTACTCATTAAAGATATAGCTCAACTAGTGCCTGCTATATCTTTAATCTAGGATTAATTTGATATTTTAATTATATATATATATAATTACATTTTTAGCTATAATAGTATTTCCACTTTTTTCACCCCATACCTCAACTAAGGAATCTACTTTAATATCTGATATAGCTCCAGCTTTATCTGTGGAAGTATTTCCCTTATCGGATGAGGTTCTAATAGTAAAAGCAGTATCTTTATTAACTTCAAATGTGCCTGTATTATTTGCAGCTGCTTTTGAGCTTTTTTTACTTCCTGTAACTGTTCCATTAGATTTTTGGGTTATTTTCGAAATGTTTATCTTATTTCCATCTAATTCTGTAACATTACCTTTTATATCTGGGTTATTTATTGATGCTGTTGTATCCGAAGGCTTATTATTGCCAGAATTGCTATTTTGTGTTGAAGATTCGTTATTAACATTTTTATTTGAAGTTGAACATCCTGTTAAAAATATAAAAATAATTATACTAACTATACATATTACAATTTTAATATTATTTTTACTTTTCATTATACATACTCCTTTATTCATTAATATATAATTTGATTTTGTTTTCTAAAGCTTTAACACAACTTTCATAAGATGATTTATCTTCAAAATATGGAGTCAAAGATTCCATCATTATCTGCTCTACTTCAGAATCAGTAATTACAGCATTCTCTATATTATTTGTTATCTTACTATAATATTTTTGAAAATTATCAGATAATGGCTGTTCTACTATTTTTATATTTTTATTGTATTCAAAAGTACCATTTACTTTCTCCTTCATATATTGGTTTTCCAGATCTTTTGCAGCTTTCTTATTAATTGGTATAAAGGAAGGTAAATTAGAGGATGATTGTATATCCTCAGAAATAGCAGTTTTTATAAAATTATATGCTGCTGATTTATTTTTACAATTTTTACTTATAGCTAGGGATTGAGCAACAATAGCAGTAGCTTTATCGCCCCCTTTATAGGTTGGCATACTATTTATAATTTGTGTCTCTCCAATAACTTGGTTTATTAGAGATTCGTATACAAAAAAAGTGTCTCTTAGAGCAATAGGATCATTTGAAAATAGAGTATTTCCATTTTTTAAGTTTTCAAAGCCTTCAACGCCAGAATAACCTGAAATGTCTGCTGGCTTTTTAGATGCTTTATAAATCTTCTTATAATTATCTATTATTTCTTTAAATCCCGGTTTATCAAAGTATACTCTCTTATTGTTGTAATCAATAAATTCTTCACCACTGCTGGCTAAAAAGTCTCCTATATTCATTGGCATGGCAAAGAGGAATTTGTTTTTATTGCCATTTATTGAAGAAATATATCCATCCAATGCATTCATAAAATCTTTTTGAGAGTAGTTGTCTTCCAATTTAATATTGTTATTTTTTAAAAGCTGTTCAGTGGTTATATATTGATTAACATAATAATCCAAAGGCATTATTAATTGTTTACCATTATACAAACCTGCCTCAATAACTTTTGTATTATAATCTTCTTTTTTAAAATCCTTATCCTTTTCCATAAGAGGTTTTAAATCCAGAAGCATTTCAGATCTTTCTAGCTTTCTTATACTCATATAATCTAAATCTAATATATCTGGACCATTCCCTGCTAAAGTATCCGCAAGCATTTTTTTTACATATCCATTGATTCCATCACCTTCATTAATATCAAATATCACTTTTTGAATCTTTATATTGGGATATTTTTTTTCAAATTCATTAATAATACCCTCAATCCTTTTATCATAACTTCCATTTTGTCCCGTAACATAGATTTTTAAAGTATTACTCTCCTTTGAGTCTAATTTTTTCTTATTTATTACCGGATAAATACCCAGAACTGATATAATGATTATCAGGGTTACAAATAATATAATTTTTTTTCTCTTCATTAATTCACCTTCTTAATATTTTTTCTTATTATCTATATATTACCAAAACAAATATTAAGACAACGTTAAGATGGTGATGAAATACAATAAATTTTTTCTTTTTTACTATATATCTTCTTTTTGTAAAACAATTTATTTATATTAGATTTGATATTAAAAAATATAAAAACTCATTAAATGGGTAATTGTTGTTTGCCAATTACACTATAAATATCCATTCAATGAGTTTTAAATATTTAAGCTGTTTTCTAAAAACTAAAGGAAATTTAGAATACTTTCCATTTTTGATCTCAACAAAAACCTTGCCTATATACAAGTCCATTACATACTTTACGTAAGCAAAGCCAATACCTGTAATTATTCAGTTAAAGGTCTTAAAGTGAAAGGAAAATATTTTCTGTGTGAAAGAAAATTAATAAACAAAACATATAATCTTTTGAATGTCAGTCTTTCTATAAATTTGTGGTATACATGATTTTACGAATATATTTCAGAAAAGTAAAGATACTTATCAACTAACCACGTCAACAGAATTATCTAAATATCCTTCTGCTTGCATATTGTATAACTTTGAGTAGAGTCCTTCTTTTAACATTAAACTGTTATGTGTCCCTTTTTCAATAACTGTACCTTCATTCAATACTATTATTAAATCAGCCATCCTCACTGTAGAAAATCTATGAGATATTAATATACTAGTCCTATTACCTACTAATTCTTTGAAATTTTTAAACAATTCATATTCTGTTTCAGCATCAACGGAAGCTGTTGGTTCATCTAAGATTAAAATTGATGAATTACTCATAAATGCTCTGCTAATGGCCAACTTTTGCCACTGACCCAAGGATAATTCAACTCCATTTGACCACAATTTTTCTAATTTTGTATCAAATTTATTTTTTAATGACTGAATAAATTCATAGGCATTTGCCTTTTTAGCGGAAAGCTCTATCCTATCCATATCACCAAGGTTCTCTATATTTCCAAAGCCTATATTTTCTTTAACTGTAAATGGATACTTCATAAAATCTTGAAATACGACATTTATACATTTATATAATAACTCTAAACTAAATTCATTAATGTTTATTCCGTCAATAAAAATTCCACCTTCTGTTGGCTCATATAACCTTGCTAAAAGTTTAATAAGAGTTGTTTTCCCGCATCCATTTAGTCCAACAAGGGCACAATTTTGGTTTGCTTTTATTTTGAAACTAACATTTTTTAGTACATATTTATTTGATTCCGGATACTTAAAGGATACATTTCTAAATTCAATACAATCCGTTATGCTATTCTTAAGAATTTTTGGTACCTCTTTAGCTACAATTATTGGCTTCAAATCTAATACGTAAAACAAATTTTCTATATAAAGATTATTTGAATATAACTCTGCCATATTATTCAGAGTACTTTTAATTGAGTTATCTACATTAGTTATTGCTGTCACATACATATTCATTGATCCTATAGTTAATCCTTTGCTAATAGTAAGAATAACTATATAAAATTTATAGCAATATGTAATTATCACACTTAAACAATCAGCAAGACTTAAACGTCCAAATCGCTTCTTCTCTACAGATTTATCTTTATCAAGATTTTCCTTATATATTGATAAGATTAAATTCTCAAAATATTTTCCCAATCTACTTAATTTTATTTCCTTAACACTATTGTAATGAAGCATTAGCTTCTGAAGATGTTGTGCAAATCTGGTTTTTTCTATTCTCTTACTATAAACACTATATTTAAATTCCGATATCTTTAGGTTTAAAATAAACATGGGAATAGACGTTAGCAAGCATAAAAGCAGCATAAATGGACTTAGCTGAATTACAATTGCTATAGATCCTACTAATATAGTAAAGTTTTTTATCACTTCCATTAATGCATTGATAATTGCCATTGCAGAATAGGCCGCTTGATCATTTGCTTTTTCAATTTTATTATAAAAATCGTTATTTTCAAAAAAAGAAAGATCTAATTCATTTGACTTCTTCACAATAAGTTTGCATATATGATTATTTAAAGTCCTCACTTGGATTACAGAGTAATATGTATTTACTCTCTGAATCAATTGAGAAAAAACAGTAATTGCAAATTCTATGCCTAACCACAAAAACACCACATTATAATATTTGTGATTATTTGCATTAGCCAAAGCAGCTACAACACTGTCAATCAAATATTTAGAAATTACTAAGTTCAAAGGAATAATTACACCATTAATAATTGTAATTATCAATGTAACTATGAAACTTATTTTTGAACTATCCCATAATAATCTTATTGCTTTTAATAAAAAAGTACCCATCTTTTTTATTTCATTAACGGAGTTTTTAATTTTTACCATGTATTGAACATATCCTTTCAAACTTATTTTTGTTTATAATAAATAATTTTTCAACATCAACATTTGGTTTCACATGATAACTTTTTTCTTAACAAAAAAGCGTTCCATTTCTGCTATAGAAAAAATTAAATTTCTCGCATAATAAAAATTATGCGAGAAACTTTTATGTTACTTTTATACAATATATGATGAGTTAAAGTTTGAATTTAGATTGCTAGTATTACCACTTTGGCAGTTACATGAGCATGTGTAGTCATCTGCACCGTTATATGCTGAAGACCATGAATTGTAGCACATACATGCGCAACGATTCACCTCTGTTGAGAATGTTGTAAAATCTCTTCCTGCTGGATTTACTAATTTCATAATTTTTTCCTCCCCTAATCTTTAAAAAATTTATAATTTATAATAAACATTAATTTCCCCTTATGTACATTATGGCGCCTTTAGAGAAATTAAAGTTACTATTGATTGAAATTCAATATTCTCTCAAATTTGTCCTTACTTTCAAACAAATCTTCTTTAGAATTGAATGAAAGTAACAAATTTTCATTTTTCAAGATTTTTTCTATGAGAATATTGAAGTCTTTAAGTTGAAGTTCCTGAACAATGGAACAACACAAATTATATTCATGGTTAACAGAAATTAATGGCTCATTAAACAAATAGTTGCTTACACATTCTTTAGCTATTTCTTTATTACTAACCACTTTATTCTGTCTATAATATTCTGTTAACTCGTATATAAAATTTTGCTTATACTTTATAAATTGTTTTTCTGAGAGTCCATGAGATGCCAGTTCCTTTATTATAATATTAAAGACACATTCAGCTTTCTTAAAAAGCCCTTCTTTAACCTTCAATTCCAGAACATTAAAATTCATTTCACTTAATAATCTTTCTGAAACAAAGGCCAAGCTAATAAAATCTATTTCGTTGATCATCAATACTTCTTTAATATATTTTTCAATCAATGTTAAGCCAAAATAATCTGTTATTTTCGACTTGAGGTCATTTATTGAATTGTAACGTAAGCTTGGCTTCAAGTAGTATAACTGCATCTCATCATACTTCAGATTATGAACAGTATTCATTAATACTTTACTTGAACTTATATTACTCTTAAACGATGGTTTTACATAACTTGAATTACTTCTTTCAATGGTTGAAAAAATCTCTTCCAACAATGCTTTAGCTTTACATTTTTCAATTGAGCCAACTATAAAAACAGCACTGTTTTCTGGCTTGTACCATTTGTTATGAAATCTTTGTACGGATTCAAAACTTAAATCCTGAACACACTTTAAACTGCCCAAAGGAAATTTATCTTTTAGCTGTTTAATACCTACCAGCTCCGGCAAAATAATTTGCTGTAATCTAAATTTTGAAGTTTTGCTTTCAGTAATTATTTCAAGCCTCAGTTCCTCTTTTATTTCATTCATGCTGCTCATTACAAGATTGCGTCCAGTTATTATGTCCCTAAAGGCCACTAATCTATATTTAAGCTCTTCAATTTGACAATTTAAAAAGTAAACCGTCTCTTCGAAATTGGTATAGCCCGACATTAAACTGTTTTTCTTAACCTCTATATTGTCTTCATTTGTATATACAAAATTACTATTATAAATACACATATGCTCGATAAAATGCGCTATTCCCGCTTGACTATCTTCTTCCATTAAAGAACCAACTTTTACCACTAAAGATATTCTTATTACATCACCTTCAGCAGCATTGTCGTATATATAATAACTAAGGCCATTTTCTAATGTTCCCAGTTTTAGTTTGTCCATGTCACTGTAATATTTATTTATATTTACTTTCATAATGATGTTCTACCTTAATATAAAATCATTTAAATACTCTAGTTCTTTGGGATTAATTTCCAAACATTTATGGTAGAGTATTATGGATTTTTCCATATGTTTTCTAACAAAATTACAGTAATACCTTTTCTTTTTCATATCAATCTTTCCGCTATTAAAACACATTGCATAGCATATTTCACATAGCCTAGAGGCCCAACAGTTTTTGCAATCATTTAAAGCCTCATTTGCATATTCTTCTACTAATAGTTCTTTCACCTTTTTCTTATCTACTCCATCGTATACATTCCCTATTACTGGTGATCCATCAATTCTTTCACATACTAAGAAATCTCCATTTGCTGTAACATATATCTTTCTGCCACCGGGAACACAGCATCCATTTAAATTGTTATCCTTAATATACTTTATAAATATTGGGCGTCTATGAATTCTAACGAATGGCGATTCAATAATTGTTTTTGAAAAGAATTCCTTATCCTCTGAATTTTTTAACTTGTGTAAGTATGATTCTTCGGACCAAATTCTTAGATAGTCAGGGGATTCACCATTTTGGGAAATTATTCTTTCAACTTCATCATAGTCGATATTGTTTACAGTGGGATATGTCACATTTTTGCTGATTTTTTCAGGTAACCAATCCAGACCTTTAAAGAAAAGAGCTATTTCTTTAAGTTTCTCAAAGGAATATGGTCTATTAAAAACCATACTTAGTGTTACTCTCTCCTCTGCACTATCACGTAAAGTCTCTACTATGTATTTCAAACCTCTTATGGCTCTTTCGAAACTGCCGTTACCATTGATGTCCTTTCTTGAACTATCATGAACATCTTGCGGCCCATCTATACTACAGGTTATACTAAGCCCCTCTACAGATGCCAAGTATTCAGCAATTTCCTTTGTCATCAATGTCAGATTGCTTGTCAAAGAAAAAGTAAGCTCTTTATCTTTGATTGTCTTCTTTGCGTACTCTATACAATTTTTCAATAAATCAAACTTTATAAGTGGTTCTCCCCCATAGAAAGTGATGGCAACCCCTTCTTCTTTATCTCCATGCAAATTGGCATAATCAATTGCTTTTTTAGCAATATCTTCTGTCATATCATTTTCGTTGAAGTTTCTCCTATCATTATAGTTCTCAGAATAAATACAATATCCACATCTCAAATTGCATTTCCCGGTTAGTTCTAGCACAATTTGCCTTACACGGCTATCTAGTTCTTCATCCAATTCTTCAAGATGTCCAGGAGAAACAAACTTGAAATCATTGCCTGCTTTTAGAATATCTTCTTCTTCTATGGCATTCTTAATATTTTCAATTGCTTGAAAATATTCTTCATCACTAACATCATTCCTCATATTCACTATCTCATCTATTTTACCGCTTATAATTTTTTCCAATGTCTTATACTCAAATTCACTACAACTTATAACTTTACTTGTTCCAGTATCATAGATGTAGTAAGATGAATCTGTTTTAAAAAGTTTAGCTAAAGCTCTTGGCTGATTTGTATTCTTTTTTAAATAGCTTATGTATTCATCAATTTTACTAGATGATTCTTGAAGTTCCAACATATTTTACCTCCTAAAAATAATAATATATAATTAAATTTTGTATTTATGCACATGCTTTAGAAACATTTGCAATTATTGTATGTTCAGAGAATAACATGATTTTATTTCTATTACAATAAACTTTCCTCAATATATATCTTATTCATCCTAAAGGAATATTTTTATCGTATAATGATTTTAGGATGTAATTTATGCATTTATGGTATAAGTACTACAACTATTAAATTTTATATATTATAATTAAATATAATAAAAAATCAGCTTAGTTTAAGCTAAACTGATTGCAATTATTTATTATTGTTATATAAGAGTATGAAAAATTTAGAAATCACACTAAAAATACCTGTAATAGTTCTCGTAAACAGATAAATCTTCGTGATTTAGAGCATACTTATAGTGAAACGAAAGGAATGGATATAATTATGAAAACACCAAACATAAAAAAATTCATGGCAATTGCCATATGTACAGTATCAATGATAATTGCTGAAACTTCATCTTCCATGTGTTTGTTTTTCTTAGCCAAAGAAACTAAAATGCCAAAATCTTTATACAAAGTGGATTAAATTAGTTTAAGTCCTTAATAACTAAATCTTGTTTAAATACACAATCCTTAACTTTAGTATGCAAAAATACATTTGCATACTTTTCCTTTATAATTTTTCTAACTATCTTTAAGCCTACTCCTCTCCCGTAACCTTTAGTTGAAAAACCATCTTCATATATCTTATGTATAGGGGGGGTATTTTCATGGCAAATATTGCTAATTATAAAAGATGTATAATTCTCTTTCTTTATTATAGCTAAACGAATAACTTTTTTATCACATAAAACTGCTGCTTCTATTGCATTATCAAGAAGAATGCCAATAATTCTACATATATCTATTTCGTTAATTGATAATTCATGTATATCATCATAGATTTCTATATAAGTATTAATATTATTTGAATTTGCACTATAAATTTTAGATGAGATTAATCCCTTTAGGGAATTAATTTTTATATTCTTAAGTAGATATAAACTCCTATTCTTATTTATTATTTTTTCACTCTCAGGTTGGAGTTCATTTTTATAAAATGTTTTTACACCTTTCATATCATTAGACTCTATATAGCTTCCTAATACCTGGAATATATTGGCATAGTCATGCTTAAATCTTCTTAAGTCATCTGACATAGTTTCAATCATGTCTGTATACTCTTTCAGATGCTTTAATTCTTTATCTTTATATTCCTGAAGCAACTTATTTTTAATAATTCTATTATTTAAATATAATAAAATAATAACAATAATAAAGTCACTAACTGTATTAAAAGCATTTAAATTCACAACAAAATTATCTAGATTTTTAGCAAAATACTTATAATCAAATATATTTATGTTTACTATAATTAAAACAAATCCTGCATAAAAAAATACAGCTAACCTATTTCTCAAATTTTTTGAAATCTCATAGTTATGGATATTTACTTTGTTCAATATTTTTCCCAACAATCTACTTATAATAAAAGATATAGATGTTATAATTATTGCTATAACAAAGTATTCTAAAGATCGTTTTGATATGCTATTAAAATTTACATGAAAAAAAGTAATTGCAAGAAAAGCAGTAATAGAATCGCTAACTGCAAAAACAAGATCTGTTAAAATGACTATAAATATAGAATAAGATATTTTTCTTAAATTCATAAAACTAAAACAAGTTAAAATTACAGTTGATATTGGAAGTAATAAAAATTCTTTTCCTATTGCAACAATAATTAAATCTATTAAAGTATTTATTAATAGATAAAAGATAGTACCTTTTGTAATTTTATTATAGGTAAAATTATAAAATATAATTAGAAAATTTACTGATAAAATAAGTAAGTATAAAAAATAATATATTATGTCATACATTTTTTTGCATTCCCTTCATATAGCGTTTTGAGACATAGCATTTATCACCGTTAATCATATATATAGTAAGATTGTCTTTATCAATTGATTTTATATTCCTAGTATTAACGATATAGGACCTATGACATTTATAAAAATGTGGTGGTACTATTATTTCTATTTGTTTTAATGAACAATAAAACTCTATATTCTCATCAAAGGTGTGTAATCTAATTCGATGATCTTTATCTGTTTCAAAAAAAAGAATCTGTTCAGGTTGTAAATTTACAATCTTATGTCCAATATCTATAGAAATATATTTTTTTTCAATATTTTCAAGTCTTTTGAAGTTATTATAAGCTGCTCTTAAACATTCAATAATCTTAACCTTCAGATTTTCACTATTATACTTAAGTATATAGTCCATAGCTTGTACTTTATATTCAAAAGTTAACAGAGTTAATTCTGCATGTGATGTAACAAATATAATGTATCCTTTAGGATCATATTTTCTAATTATAGTAGCAAGCTCTATTCCGTTAATATCACTATTTAATTCAACATCTAAGAAATAAATAAAGTTCGTATTTTTAGAATTTGATATATATTCAATTACTTGTTTAGGGTTAAAAGTACTAAGAGTTATATTTAGATCAAGATTTGAGCTATTTATTTCTTCTATAATAATGTTTTCAATCTGTATTCTTTGAGCATTGTTATCTTCACAAATTATAATATCCATCATTTTATTATTATTACCTACCTTAATTTTTTATTATTACAACTTAATTATTAAGACATTTATTATAGAAAATTATATCAATTTAAGTAATAATTTTCAATTAATGTACATAATTTTTACAAAATAATTATATATTTTAACACTAGTGTTTAATAAATGGATTTAAAATACTATTGACAGAAATATAATGTAATAAATTGCAATTTTATATAAAAATATATAGATGAAAATAGCCAGCAATCTTGCTTTAATATAATTATCCACTAACCATAAAAGCAAGGAGGTTGCTGACTATCTATGGATAAGTATATCACTATCTTTGAAAAATTATTAGATATTATTAATTGGAATACCTTGAAAATATCTACGTATAAGCTAGATGTTGACTATAATGTTGCATCTAATCATCTAAAAACACTTCTCTATTTCCATTTAGCGAAGCTAGATAGTTTAAGAGATATTGATGATTTTATGCAGTCTGACTCTAAATTAACTTAATCAATAAAAAGCGTTAGCTTGGGAATGTTATCTAATTACAATAATTATATTGATTACAATATTTATCTTCCGGTACTTAATGAATTAATTTCTAATGCTTTAGAAAATTTACCTGTAAATGAAAAATCAAAAAAGTTTGGAACTGTAAAACTAATAGATTCTTCAACTATTACAATGGCTAAAACTTACTTTCAATGGGCAGAATTTCGTTCTTCTAAAGCTGGAATAAAGCTTCATACAAAATTTAATTTGAATAAAGGTATTCCTGAAATTATACTTGTATCCAATGCTAAACCTCATGATAGAAGTAAAATGGAAGATGTCATTACTGAGAATAACTGTATATATATCTTCGATAAGGGTTACGTTGACTACAAAAAGTTTGATTCATTTAGTGAAAAAGGAATACGCTTTATTACAAGATTAAAAGATAATGCTGCATTAGATGAAATAAATAGTTGGTGCTATGTCAATAAAAAGTACAAATTAAAATGAGAAAGTTCTAATTAACTTCCATATTTTAACTTGCCATTGACATACTAAGTTCCTTGACTTTTTCATATGTTTTTTCAAACTCATTTGGTGACATATAATTGCAGTGACTATGAATTCTTGTGGTATTATAAAACGTTTCAATGTATTCAAATACAAGAATATAAGCATGACGATAATTTTTAATTCTAAAACGATTTATCCATTCACGTTTAATAATTGCGTGGAAAGATTCAATACATGCATTATCCCATGGAAAAGCTTTCTTGGAATAACTAAGTATCATTTTTGAAGCAGCCTTTTGATATTCTTTTGATACGTACTGACTGCCCCTGTCACTGTGTATAATAACTGGGTTAGCAAGTTTTCTATTTTTCTTAGCTTTATTAATTGTGTCAATAACACATGAAACAGCTAAAGTTTCCGTAAGCGTCCAAGCTATAATTCTTCGAGAGTATAAATCCATGATGCTTGTAAGGTATACAAAACCTGCATTAGTCCAAAGATATGTAATATCTGTGCACCATACTGCGTTTGGTGCAGATGGATTAAATTGCTCATTTAGAACGTTTTCTAGTTTGCTGCTGAAATCAGAATCCTTTGTAGTAACGGTATATGGTTTTACATATTGAGCTTTAATGCCAAGCTCCTTCATGTATTTCCCAACTGTACGTTCTGATATTTTTTCACCAGCTTTTTGTATTTCTTTTGTGATTTTAGGAGCACCATAATTTTGGTGGGATTGATCATAGACTTCCTTAATTTTTTCCTTTACAATTTCTTTTCTCTTTTGTTGATTTGAAGGTAGGCGATGCAGCCATGAATTATACCCTGAACGTGAAACGCCTAATATACGAAGCATTCCGTTGACAGAAACTTGGCGTTTCCACTTGAGGTCTTCACATTTATCTTGGACTTCAAGATATATTGCTTCTGTCACTTTCCCAGAATGCTTATGGCTTTTTTTAATACATCAAGAGCATCCTTTGTATCACGAAGTTCACGCTTTAATCGTGCAATTTCCTTTTGTTCATCACTGGAATAATTACCTGAACCTCGAACTTGAATACCATTTTCGCTTTTAGAATCTCTAATCCACTTTGACAAAGTGCTACCACCTATATCAAGGTTTTGAGCACAACCTCTTACTCCAAGTTCTTTATGATCCATGTAATATTTTACAGCATCTTCTTTGAACTGCTTGTCATGTTGTTTTTTCATGATTAAGTTCCCCCATCTCTTATATTTATTCTAAAACTTATTAGGAACTTTCTCAATTTCTCTTGTACTTTTTTTATTCTAACACCAAGTTGTAAAATCACATACTCAGATATCACTTTACTAGATGATTCTATAAATATCATTGAAGATATTATTTGTAATCTTGGAACAAAAGGCATTAATTTAACTAAAAACCAGTACAGAGTTATTAGTGTACTTGATTCGGAAGGTAAAATATTAACTTTTGTAACTAATATATTTGAATATACCAGTGAAGAAATAGCATGGTTATATAAAAAACGTTGGGATATAGAGTTGTTTTTTAAATGGATTAAGCAGAATTTAAAAATTAAAAGATTTATAGGACATAGTCTTAATGCAGTTATGATGCAAATTATCTCTGCAATAATAACATTTATCATAATAAAGTTAATACAGGATATATCCCAAACATCCTACGGCTTGCTGAAAATAAAAGGGTTAATAAAACACTCACTTACAAAATTAGTATATAATAATTTATTTTCTTGGAGTCAATGGCTGGGCAGTTAAATCTTCTTTATAATCCATATATAACCATGCAAACTATCGCTTTAAGGGCATCTTTGCTCATTTTAATAGGAATTATATTCTATTATCATTTTCTTTAGTAATTTATTTAGAAAATAATTAAACTAAAAATGTCAATGAAAATATTTACTAATAATTAAACACTAGTGATATTTTAATTAATTTATATTATTTACTATTAAGTTATTATATTAAAAAACTATGTTATGATATAATATTACGTATAGACTTATAAAAATTGAAATATATGTAAGGTAATGGTGTTATAATGGATATAGTTGATAAGATGAGCAGAATATGTATAAAATTTGTAGCTAAAAATTTACAAAAGACTGAAGAAGAATTAGAAAAAATAAAATATGGAGTACACGTAATTCTTGTAAACTTGGTTAAATTAACTATTTTATTTTTGATTGCGTCTATTTTAGGAATAACAACTTATACATTTATTGCTGTCATAAGTTTTGCTTCTATTAGGATATTTGCTTCTGGTGTACATGCTGAATCCAATTTAAATTGCACTATAACTAACATAATATTATTTCTAGGTAATGTCTATTTAAGTATAAATATCCTCTTAGATAAAACCATGATTATAGTTATTATTACTTTAAGTTTAATACTAGTTTTTCTATATGCTCCTGCTGATACTAAAGCTCGACCTCTTGTGAGTAAGAAATTACGAAAAAAGCTTAGAATTTATTCTATTGCAATTACTTTCCTACTTGGCATTATAGCTTTAACATGTAAAAATAATATATTTGCAAATCTGATTATTTTTTCTGTATTAGAAGAATCATTATTAATTACACCCTTAATTTACTATATTCTTAATAAAACATACAAGAATTATGAAAATATAAATATATAAGTATCTATATTTTACAAGATGAAAGGAATAACATAAATGAATAGCATAAATAATTTAATATTTACCATTATATACTATCTTTTCATGTTTATATTGCCAATTTATTTTTACTTAAAATTTAAGAACAAAGTTAGTCCATTTAGCTATCTAAAACTTAATAATAAACCTTTAAAAGGAATTGTTATTGGGTTATTGATATCACTAATATATCTGCTACTTCTTATAATAAGAAATTATATATATGGCTGGAAACCTATAAATTTAAATATTGGTGTATTATGGATAAACATTTTATTAGTTGGAATATTTGAGGAGGTACCTTTTCGAGGATTTGTGCTTCAAAAGCTTCAAGATAGGACAAGTTTTCTAACTGCAAATATTATGACTACATTATTATTTGTATTTATGCATTATCCTTTATGGATTTTGACAGGAATAGACATATTACAATCTTCTATTTCTATTGCATTTATTAGTTTCATCTTCGGATATGTTTACAAAGAATTTAATTCATTATGGGTTCCTATAATATGCCATTCTATATTTAACATGTCAACTTGGATAGGTTTAAAATAGAATTCAAATTCCAACCTATAATTTCTCTAAAACTTTCAATATTGTCTCACTCATTTGAAAAAACTTCGTTAATTTCAATATTACAGATTTATTTAAACATTCATTAATCAATTGAATCTCTGTTCTTACATACTTACTTCTTTATTCATTAATATACAATTTGATAATGATATAATTATTATCATGGTTAAAAATAATATAAATTTTTTTCTCTTCATTGCATCATCACCTTCTATTTAACATTTTTGTTTGTTGTGTTGCATGTGTCTATATTAGCAAAGCAAATGTTAATATAACGTTAAGATGGTGTTATGTAAACAAATAAAAAAATCTCTAAATTCATAATTTTGTATAGCAGTGTTTGCTGGTTATACTAAAATTACAAATTTAGAGAGTAGCAATTAATTAATCAAAGATAGTATTAGAGATTTATCTATTAGTTTTTTTATCCGATAACTAGTCGCTGTAACACTCCACTGCACTCTGTGAAAGTGATTCGCACAAAATTAAAAATTTTGGTTCTCTACTTTTCCACAAGGTGGAGATAACAGCGACACGTTCCTGGATAATTCATCTAAACTTAGTGGTAGTACAAACTCCCACTAAGTTTAGATGAATTAATATTTTTGAGTAAATGTAGTATTACTTTATAAACACTAAAGAAAATTTAGAATATTCTCCTTTTTTGCTTTCAACTAAGACTCTGCCTTTATGCAGGTCCATTACATGCTTTACGTAGGCAAGACCAATACCTGTACTTGTTCGACTTTTAGTTCCATAGTAGGGTGTAAATATTTCATCAAATTTAAACTCATCAATACCAATGCCATTATCGTAAACTTCTACAATGATATTGGTGTCATTTTCTGAAACTTGAATATTTATTTCATTACTAGTTTTATTTTCATCTACAAATTTCATAGCATTATCAATAAGATTAGCAATACATCTTTCTATCCAGATTTCCTTTCCTTTAATTGTTTCAACACCTTCTTCTGGCATATTGAATTTTATATTATTGAAAATTACAGTATATTCATCAACTATCTTGGCACAGACTAAAGCTAAATCTACACTTTCTTTATTATTAGATAAACTGAAAGTAGACATAGCTAAAATATCAGTAATAACTCCATTTAAGCCATCTATATATTGTGCAATTTCCTTAGTATCTTCTCCGATTTCTATTTTGGCCCTTAAAACTGCTAATGAATTTCTAAGTTCATGGGACGCATAGGAATTTAACCTTTGCAAGTTTTCATAGGATAATTTAATTTTACTTAAAGCCTCATTATAAGCCACTGTTAAATCATAAATTTCATCTTTAGTTTTTGAAGGCCGAATAAGCTCTATAGTTTTAAAATTTCCTTGGTTTTTAACTTTTCCTGTAAATTCAATTAAAGGTTTTAATGCAAATGAGGCATATTGCCTGCTTAAAATAAAATTTATAACTAAAATTATAGCTATTACTATTAAGATAATTATAATAAATCTATTATAAAGAGTATTCATAAATATATTTTCAAAATTTTGTCCAGTAAGTTGTATACTGCTACTAGAATTGTCTATGTTATCTACATTAGAATTATTATTAACATTCTTTTGACCTTCTTTTAAAATAATAACATTACTATTTTTACCACTTGCATCTAAATTTTTAGAAGGCTTTTTTGCAGTCACAGATTCTGTCTGTATTGGTAGATTTTTATTAAATATAAGACTTGATATTATAGGCTGTCTATTGATATTTATTTTTAAAAAGCAGTAAAACAAAATTATACAAATAATGATTAAAACAATGGTAAGCAAACTATATAATAATGCTATTCTATTTCTTATTTTGAGCATACTCTGTATCCCTTTCCTCTTAATGTTTCAATTAAAGTTTGACCATTTCTATCTTTTAATTTCCGCCTTAAATTGGTAATATGTACTCTAATGACATTAGAAAATTCGTTGGCATCTGTTCCCCATACATGTTCAATTATTTTCTCCGATGATAGAATGCCTGGATAATTATAACACAATAATTCTAAAATATCATATTCTCTTGAAGTTAATTCAATTTCTTTTTGATTTAATTCTACTGTTTTTTCTTTAGTATTTATACACAATTCTCCTATTGTAATTATATTGGAAGGCTTATTGTAATTACGTCTAATTAACGCATGCAATCTTGCACTTAATTCTTTAAGTGCAAAGGGCTTTCCTAAATAATCATCTGCACCACTGTCCAGCCCAATTATTTTATCCTCTGTATCTGTTCTTGCTGTCAGCATTATTATTGGTGTTGTTATAAGTTTTTCTCTTACAGTTTTACAAAGGGTTATTCCATCAATCTTTGGTAAATTTATATCTAAAATGATTGTATCATATTCATTTATTCCTATATAATACAATCCTTCTTCTCCGTCGTAAGCAGTATCACATATATAATTATATTTTTTCAACCCATCTTTCAATAAACCACATAGTTCTTTATCATCTTCAACTATTAATAACTTCATATTTTCTCCTTCTATTAATTTATCGGATAAATTAATACTAAATATCATTAAAATAATATTTTAAATCTCTATATAAAAGCAGCATTTCTTATTAGAATACTTCAATATTGCACTATTATAATATAACATAAGTTTCTGAAAATATTAGGCAAGTTCAGTTTTTTCTATTCTTTCATTATAAAGATAATATTTTAATTTTAATATTTTAAATTTACAAAAAACATTGAAATAAAAGTGGATAAATATAAAAGTACTATCAATGAATTTAGTTTAATTACAATTATAATATCATATACTAATATTGTAAAATTTTTCATTACCAAAATTGTTGATGTCTTTTTACTCATTTCTTAAGTTTTTCTGAACGCACCTGCATAACAAGTTGTTTTCTTAATACAATAAAAAAACTCCAACAACTAAAATGAGTTATTGGAGATTTGCATTTCCATCATAGCTTTTTTACCTTTATTTATAAAGGCACTGTTAACTTTATCAAAATTTTCATTTTGCTTTATTATGGATTGAAGCTCACTACTTTCTGCTAAAAACTCTTTTTCCTGTAAGTTTGCAGTGTCAAGCCAAGTAACATCATTATCAGATGCAACACCATAATCATTTAATATATACCAGGAACCATTTTTATTTACAAAAGATACAATTTCCACATCTGGTCTTGGCTTTTGTATATTCTGAAAATAAGTATTATAGGCACAAATCATTACTGCATAATTACCCTGCTTTTTTATATTAAATAATTTTATTACTTCTATTTTATTCACATTAAAGGCATTCAGTTTCTTTTTAACAGAACCGACTTCTGACATCTGTGGGTTTACAAAATATTTACTGAGGAATTGTGCATCTTTACTTACTTCACTGCTGTAATAACTTTTTACAGTTTCCTCTGCAGTGCTTCTCTCTGAGTTTTCTGTTACCTTAGTCTTTTGTATCTTTGCATCCGTTGGCGTTATCTTTGAATTTTCACTACATCCAGTAAGTATCATTGCTGCTAACATTATAATTGAGAATTTTTTCAAAATGGTTCTATTCACCCTGCATACCTTCTATCTTCAATTTTTAAGGGGTTTATTTTATTTTTACACCTCTAACAAATTGAATTCTACATCAAAAAAATTCTTATGTAAATAGCATAAATAAAGTTTTTCCAAGGAAATATTTTCATCACAAATCATTTGCATTTTTTCAATAGTACGGAGTTTATTTCGCCACCTAAAATAATAACAATGGCAGTAATAAGAAGCCACAGCATCAGTATTATTACCGCGCCGATACTTCCATAGAATTTTGAATAATTTGCAAAATTATTTATGTAGAAGGAAAAGACTAGAGAAGATATTATCCAGCCTAAAGAGGCAAATAGAGCTCCAGGCATAACCTCTCTTAAACTATGTTTTTTACATGGAGCAAATTTATATACAGCACTAAATATACTTATCATAATTGCAATGCTCAATATGTATTTCATAAAATTCCATATAATTTTAAATTCCTTTGAGAGCCCAAACCATTTGATCAAAAAATTGCTGTTAGTCTCCCCAAATATAAGTAAAAATACAGAAAACATGATTATTATTACCATTCCAAAGGTAAAAGCCAAAGATATAAGTTGTACTTTTATTATGCTTCTGGACTCTTTTTCATTATAGGCCTTGTTTAATCCCTTTATCACTGCATTGAAGCCAGCAGAAGCGGACCATAGTGTAAGTATTATACTTATGGATAAAAGTCCTCCCTTTTTGCTACTTACTACCTCAGAAATAGTTTTATCTGCTAAACCATAAGCCTCTCTTGGAATTACAGTTCTTAAATTATTCATAATATCACTTGTTTTTATGTCACTATAACCTACTATAGTCATTAAAAATATTAGAAATGGGAAAAAAGCAAATAGTAAACTATAGGCAAGCTGAGAAGACAGTGCCAATATATCATCTGCCAATGCTTTTTTAGTCATACTTATAAGTCCACACTTAAGTTTTTCCATAGAAAAAAGCATATAATCATCCTCACTCCACAAATTATTTGATCTATGGGTGTAGTATTTCCAATTAATATCGCTTCATATGCGCTAAAAAAACTATCAATAATTAGATTTCATTAACTTTCAACTGTACATTGTGCACTCTGTGAAAGCGATTCACACAAAATCCAATTCATATTTCATTAATTGTTCACAATCTCAATTTGACATAAAAGACCTACTTCATTTATAATTGAACATACAAATTTCTGGGAGGTGCATTTTATGAGATTACTGTATATAGTAATTTTCTTCCTAGGTATAGGATTATTATGGTCACTGCTTGAGGCTCAGGTAGTTAGAGTAAATAAAATTAAATTTAAAACAACAAAAGTTACTGATAAAATTAAAATAGTATTTATATCAGATACACATTATGGTGATTATTATTTCAAGCATAGATTAAAAAGTATAATAAATAAAGTTAATAGACTTGAGCCTGATCTGGTAATACTGGGCGGTGATTATCTATTTGTAGAAAGAAATACAAAATTTAATAAGACTGATTTAGATAAATTTTTTAATGAAATAAAACAAATAAAGTCTAAACACGGCATAGTTGCAATTTTAGGTAATCATGAGTATTATCTCAAGGAAAATATAAATCTATTGCTGGAAAGTATGGAAAAGTGCAAAATAAATCTACTGAAAAATAAAACTTACTCTATAAATTTTAAAAATTCCACAGTGCTTTTTCATGGAGTTGATGATTTAAAAAGTGGACAGGTTAACACTGACGTTCTTCAAATAAATGAAAAATATTTAAATATTATGATTTCTCATAATCCAGATTTCTTTGAAGAATACAATATAAATTTTGATATTGGCTTAAGTGGTCATACTCATGGAGGTCAGATAAATTTATTTGGACTATACGCTCCTGCAACAGAATCCTCCTACGGTCAAAAATTTATAAAAACTATTAATACTAAAGGTAATTCAATGATAATAACTTCGAAAGGTCTTGGCTGCAGTAGACTTCCTTTAAGATTTTTTGCTGTTCCTGAGATAATTGAATTAGATGTTAAACCGCAGTGATTACCTTTAGAACTTGAAAACTCTTGCTTGATCTAATTATTTTAGAAATAATTAGATCAAATATATTACCTATTTTTAATCTTCATAATTTCTATAGTATCTCCTGGTTTTATTATTCCACCTTTTAATACTCTTGTAAATACACCCTCCGTTGGCATTATACACTTTCCTACCTGCTGCTTTATGGCACAGCCTTTATGACACTCTTTTCCGATCTGAGTTATCTCTTGAACAGTGTCACCTATTTTTAATTTTGTACCTACAGGAAGCCTGTAGAGTACTATATCCTCTGTAGTAATATTTTCGGCAAATTTACCTGGCACTAGGCCTGTTACACCCATTTCTATCATTTTGTCTATACTTTCCTTAGCCAAAAGGCTTACCTGCCTGTGCCATTTTCCCGCGTGAGCATCTCCCTTAAGACCATATTCCTCTATGAAAATGCCTTCTTTTATAGAAGTTTTTATAATTCCTTTTTTATCACTAATGTTAATTGCTATAACTTTAGCCATTTCCCAAAATCTCCTCTTATATATATCTTGTATTGCTGTTAACCACCAATATCCATCATATTTCTGCTTATATAATTTCCATCCTCCAAATTGTGTTCCTTAGGCTTATTTATAATAATATTATCTATTAATTCACCAATATTTTTTCCCTGCCTAAGGGGCACTTTTAAGTCTATCTCCTCATTAGAATGAAGGCATGGCTTTATCTTACCATCTACAGTAAGCCTCATTCTATTGCAATTTTTACAGAATTTACAGGATATAGGGTTAATGAGTCCCACTCTACCCTTACCTGCTGAAAGTTTATAGTATTTTGCCGGAGAAGAAATATCTGTGGCTGCAGCTTCTGTTAATTCCGGCACCTTTTCCAGTACTATGTTATTTGAAATATAATTATTAAGAGACCAATATTTTAAAGCACCTATAGGCATAAGCTCTATAAATCTTACATCTATTTCTTCATATCTTGTTAAATTTACAAAGCTCTCTATTTCATCTTCATTAAAGCCCTTTATCAATACCACATTAATTTTTATGGGAGTAAGTCCAGCATTTTTAGCAACTTCTATTCCCTTCAGTACATCAGCTAATCTTCCGCCTCTGGTGATTTTGGAATACTTCTTTCCATCTAAAGTATCCATGCTTATATTTACTCTGTTAAGTCCAGCATTTTTTAAGTCCTCAGCATATTTACCCAGTAATATTCCATTGGTAGTCATGGAAAAATCCTTCACCTTTTGTAAGTTTCCTATGCCTTCTATTAAATTCAACAGCCCTCGTCTTACTAAAGGTTCTCCGCCAGTTATTCTAATTTTATCTACGCCCTTTTCTACAAAGCTTTCAGCTAAACTCTGTATTTCCTCCAGACTTAAAATTTCTTCATGGAGCATTTTTTTTATTCCCTTTTCAGGCATACAGTATTTACATCTTAAATTACATAAATCCGTAACTGATATTCTCAAGTAATTTATTCTTCTTCCATATGAATCAAACATCTCCCACCCCCGTTGTTATAGTTAAATTCATCTTATCCATATTTACTTATTTATATATAGGAACTTTTAAAGATAATCAAAACTATAAATAGTTATTTTCCGACAGATAAATATTCAGCTATTCCTTCTTCTACATGAATATATATCCCAATATTAATGCGAATTATATTATATTCATTATCATATAATGTATTTATGGAATTATCAATATCTTTCTCTTTCACAATCATATAGTATCTTCTGGAAAAATTTACACCCCTGGGGTGTAAATTTTACCATTTATTAGTTACTTCACTCTTTCTCACAATTATGAATTACCTTATCTTCACTGCTTACTCATTTTACTATACTTGATTACATCCTCTTGTGTATTAAGATTTAGAAACATATAAAGATTGCCGTCATATTTTCTTGCAATATTCTCTTTAATAAAATGAGTATTTATGATATTAATAAGTGCTAGCATAGATCTTCTATTTTCCATTATAAGCTTTTCTATTTTAGGAAATATTTCTGCAGAATAGAAGGCATTAAAGGGTTGTACTTTATCCCCCTGTTCTGTAACACAGGCATCCGCTTCAGTTCTAATCAGTTCCTTTTTCATGTATCTTATATAATCCAAATTTATATTTGGCATATCACAAGCCATAAAATATGCATATTTACTCTTACTCTCTTTAAGTCCTACATGAATTCCCGATAAAGGCCCCTTTTGCTTTATCTCATCAGACACTATTCTGCAGCAGCTGAAATCATCTCCATATTCATCCGGTTTATTAGTTACAATTACTATGTCCTGAAATTCCCTTTTAAGTTCATCTATTAATTTATACATCAATTTTACTTCATCTATTTTTAAAAACTGCTTGTCAAAACCCATACGGGAACTTTTCCCCCCAGCAAGGATTACTGCAGTTTTGAAATTATCCATAATTTACTCCATATTGGCTAGACTGCAGGCAGTGTTTTTTCTCTTTTTCTCAATATCCTCACCTATAGTCTCACCTTCAACCAGCCTTAAAGCATCCATAGGGCATACTTCCACACAAGCTGGCCCGTTTTCTCTTCCCACACATAAATCACATTTGTTGGCCACTAATTTTTCTTTACTGACAAATTTCCCATCTCTATTGCATTTAAGTCCTGTTTGTTTTATTACTTCGCCCTCTTCATCATGCTGTACAATTAGATCTATAGCTCCAAAAGGACAAGCAACCATGCAGGATTTACATCCAATACAGGTATCTTTGTTTATTAAAACTACTCCATCCTCATTGGTTATGGAACCATTAGGACATGCATTTCCACAGGGTGCATTTTCACAGTGTCTACACTGTACAGGCGCAGTTATATCTGCAGTTTTTATAACCTTTAGGCAAGGATTAAAATTTAACTTATCATTTTTCTTTGCTAATATATTTTTTTCTGAGTGAGCCATTACACAAGCTGCCTCACAGGTTTTACAACCTATACATCTGTTTGGATTTGCTATAACAAAACTGTTCATCTACTCTCTCTCCTTAATTCTAAAATCCCTTAGGTAAATTAATAGCTGCTTCTATACTTCGCTTTTCTTTCTCCTCTAATGGATTAATAAATCTTAGTGCCTTTTTAGGACATATTTTTACACATGCCTGAGTATCTTGCTCCTTACATAAATCACATTTATATGCAAATTTTGCTGAATCCTCAGCTTCACTTCCTACTTCCACTGCTCCAAAAGGGCAGGCCATTACGCAGGCTTTACAGGCAATACAGGCTTTTTCATCAATTATTATAGCATTATCTATTTCTTTTATAGCCCCTACAGGACATACATTTGCACAGGGAGCATTCTCACAGTGTCTGCACTGTATTGGCACTGAAAATTCTTCATTTTTAATTACATGAATTCTTGTTACTATAGGTATTCTCTTTCCTCCAACAAAAATCGGCTTATTAGCATTCTCCTTGCTGCTGTGGGCTCTAAAGCATGCCACTTCACAAGCTCTGCAGCCTACGCATTTACTGGCATCCCCTATTACAAAAGAATTAGTGTTCATAATTTTATTCAACCTTTCTTAAGTGTTTAGGCATCTGAAAATAAATAACAAATCAAAGATACCACCTATATTTTGAATTTAATAGTTTTTTCACTTTATAACCCTTTCCTCAATAAAACAGGCTACTTTTTCCACATCATTCAGATCAAGTTGTGGAAGCTTTATATCTTCTAATCTTTCATCTGTTGCCACAGCTATAATATTAGAGGAATCGAATTCGCTGCTATTTATTAGAAGCTTTGCTGCCCTTCCCTTTCTGTGTACTTCTATCTGTGGATAGCCATTACTTTTAAAACCCTCAATTATTATCAGATCCATACTTTGAAAGCGGTCTATTACACTTTCAATACTTTCCTCTTTCCGTAGTCTTTCAATCATGGCAAGTTTCTCTGCTGAAGCAATTATCATAGTATCTGCTCCAGCCTCAGTAAACCTGTAACTGTCTTTACCCTCTTTATCTATTTCAAATTTCTTTACATCATATTTTAGTACTCCTAGTCTGTAGCCCTTACTTTTAAATATTCTAATGAGATCCTCTATTAATGTAGTTTTACCCATATCCGATTTAGCTGAAATTATAGAAATCACTTTTTTATGAGAAAATGAAGTATCCATTTAAAATCTCCCCTGACTTTACACAGCTCTTTTCTTCCGGCACTATTACAACTCCATTTGCCTCAGTTACAGAGGCTAGTCCACTAGAACTCTGCCAACCTATTCTATATCCGTAATAGACTCCATTTACCTTTTGTATATTTACGTATATATACATTCTTTTTCCCTTTTTAAAATTATAATCATCCTTTAAAATCACAGGTAAAATATCAGTACATCTCTTTTTTCCCATAAATTTATCACAAGCTGGTATTATAAACTCCTGGAAAGTATTTATTGCTGCCAGTGGATTGCCAGGCAAACTAAAAAACAATTTATCCTTCACCACGGCAAAGGTTAGAGGTTTTCCAGGCTTTATTGCTACAGAATTAAATTTTATATCTGCTCCAAGCTCCACCAGCACATCTTCCACAAAATCATAGTCTCCTTTAGAAGCCCCTCCTGAAGTTACAACTATATCAGATACCTTTAGCGCTTCTTCAATCTTTTCCCTTATGAGGTTCTTATTGTCTTTTACCAGTCCAAAGGATATAGGCTTAAGTCCTGCATTTTTCAGCAGTGAAATCAGTGTATATTCATTGCTATTTCTTATCTTCCCCGGATAAAGCTCCTCTTCTATATTGATCAATTCATCACCAGTAATTATGAGAGCAACTGTTGGAGTTCTATATACAGGAATTTTACTATAGCCAAGGGAAGCCAAAAGCCCTATTTCAAAAGGCCTTATGACAGTGCCTTTAGCAAGAGCAAGGTCTCCTGAATTAATTTCTTCACCACGTTTAATTACATTTCTATCTGCTTTTACCTTATCATATACAAAAAGACTGATGCCCTCAATTTTTACCTTTTCAAACTGTATTACGGCATCTGCCCCTTTAGGTAGTGGTGCTCCTGTCATTATCCTAATAGCTTCACCCTTTTGCAATTCTCCTTCAAAAAAATCTCCTGCTTTAATAATACCTGTTATATTAAATTCTATTGGAGCTTCTCTTAACGCCTCTGCTGTTTCCTCACTCTTTATTGCATAACCGTCCATGGCAGATTTACTAAAGGGTGGTAAATTGTCTTTTGAATATATATCCTCAGAAAGAACCCTGCTTAAACTATCTAATATATATTTTTCCTCCACATTACCCAGAGGTGTTTCCTGTAAAATTATGTTCAAAGCCTCATCTCTACTAATCATCTAAATTTTCCTCACATAAAATTATTTTTATTTTACGTTTTTTACTCTCATTTGCTTCTTTATACTATCATAATTATCTTGAACATTTTTCTCTGCTTCTTCCTGATCCTGAATCCTCTCAAGCCTAACTGCACAGTATTTAAATTCAGGTGTCTTGGAAATTGGATCCAAGCTATCAATAGTAAGTTCATTACATGCACCTACCCACCATTGATAAGTCATATAAGTAGCACCTTTTTTTACCCTTTCCGCAACAGCAGCACGAGTGATTATACTACCTCTACGAGAACTGACTCTTACCAGTTCCTGATCTTTTATATTAAGTTCTTCTGCATCTTCTTTACTTATTTCTATATATCCAGGTTCATCTGCCAGTCTCTGAAGTGCACGACAGTTTCCTGTCATAGTCCTTACAGAATAATGTCCAATCTCTCTCACCGTAGAAAGTACCAAAGGGTAGCTTTCATCTACTAATTCCAGAGGAGACCTCCATTCACAGGCAAATAATTTTCCCTTTCCGCTTTCTGTCATGAATTTACCACCTTTATACAGATAAGGTGTACCTGGATCTTCCTCTGAAACACAAGGCCAAAGTACTGCCCCCTGTTTTTCTATCTTTTCATAACTTGCTCCAGCAAATTTTGGGCAAAGACTTCTCATTTCATCCCAAATTTCTTCTGTATTTTTATATTTCATAGGATATCCCATAGCAGTAGATATTTCACAGATTATTTCCCAATCATCCTTAACATCTCCCATTGGTTCTACAGCCTTTCTTATTCTCTGAAAGCCCCTGTCTGCAGCGCTGTATACACCATCGTGCTCTCCCCAGGAAGTGGCCGGAAGAATTACATCTGCATGAAGAGCAGTTTTATTCATAAATATATCCTGAACTACTACAAACTCCAGCTTATCGAGAGCCTGTCTAAGTTCTGCTGCATTAGGATCACTTTGAGCCGGATCTTCTCCAAAGATATAGTAAGCCTTTATCTTGTCCTGTTTAAGCACCAGCGCTGGTACCTCTGTTAAAAAGTGTCCTTTTTTACTAGGAAGCTTTACTCCCCAGGCCTTTTCAAATTTTTCCCTAACCTTTTTATCTTCAACAGATTGATAACCTGGAAATTTATTAGGAAGCATTCCCATATCGCAAGTACCCTGTACATTATTTTGTCCACGAACTGGTCCAATTCCCACATTAGGCTTTCCAAGATTTCCTGTTAATAGTGCCAGGGAAGCCAGTCCCTTTACTACATCCACTGCCTGTGAAAATTGGCATACTCCCATGCCGTATAAAATAGTAGCAGTTTTAGCTTTAGCATATATCTTCATAGCTTTTCTTATATAATCAGCACTGACACCAGTTATCTCTTCTGCGTATTCAGGAGTATATTTTTCTACTGCAGCTTTGTATTCCTCAAAACCCTCTGTATACTTTTTCACAAATTCGCTGTCATATAATTTTTCATTTATAAGTACATTGCCCAAGGCATTTACAAGAGCCATATTAGTTCCACCCTTTAGTTGAAGCCACAAATCTGAAATTTTTACAGTTTCTATTTTTCTCGGATCTGCTACAATTATTTTTGCACCCTTTTCCCTTGCCTTAATTATCCTTCTGGCTACAATAGGGTGGGTTTCAGATGGGTTATAGCCAAATACAAACACCACATCTGTGTTTTCAATCTCAGGAATTGAATTTGACATAGCCGCACCGCCTAATGAATAGTCAAGACCTGCTACAGAAGGGCCATGGCATACTCTGGCACAGTTATCAATATTGTTGGTACCCACTGCTGCTCTTATAAATTTCTGCATTACATAGTTCGGTTCATTTCCAGGCCCTCTTGCAGAGCCTGTACCTAAGATAGCATCAGCACCATATTTAGCTTTTATTCTCATAAGATTTTCTGCTGTAAATTTTATAGCTTCATCCCAGGAAACCTCTTCTAAAACACCACTTTTTCTTATCATTGGTTTCTTTAGTCTTGAGGTTAGAAGTTGAGGATCATTTAAAAAGTCCCAGCCGTAATATCCCTTTAAACAGAGCTTACCTTCATTGGTTACACCATTAGCTGGTTCTGCACGTACAATCTTTCCATCTTCTACTACTAAATATAAATTACATCCACTACCGCAATAGGGACATACTGTTAAAACTTTTTCTTCCATACACTACACTCCTCATATATCTATAAAATTATCCACAGATATTTCTTTGATAAGGCATATGAAAATAAATAATAGATCAAAGATGTGACGTATATTTTAAATTAAACAAGGAAACAGGTTCTGATGATAGTGGGCTATCAGAGGGTTCTGTTGACGCAGTAGAATTTAAAATATACTAACATACTGGCCTATTTATTTTTTGAATATGCCTAAATTAAAGTTATCCACATATTAACTTAGTTTATTGTATAAACAGAGTTCTTGGCATCAGGTGAAGTTTTTGTTTATGACCTCTGATGCTTACTAACAGAGTTCTTAGTATCGGTTTGTGATACTTATAAATCGTTGTCCTTTAGGGTAAATCGTTATCCAGGGACGTAGCCACTCTTTACTCCCACTTGTAAGATTCATTGATAATTTTTACACTGATAACGTATAAAAGACAAAACAAAAAACCAGTACAATGCATTTTCAATTTTATACATCTGCACTGGTTCATCTAAAAGTTAAAATATTAACTAAATATCTTTCTTTCCAATCAAACCATTGGGTCTATTAACTTTATTGTTATTAATATGGTTCTATCATTTTCTAGTACATATTTTACTCTCTTTATTTCTAATAGTCAAATCATAATACGACTTATTTTTCATACTTTTAGTTTAATATGACAAGTCACCACATTATATAATATTCAAATATTACAAATTGAAGTTTATTTACTAAAAAAAACTGTAGTATAATTACTATTAATAAGCTAACTAGGAGGAATAAAAAATGATAAGCACTGCAATATTAACCATAAGCGATAAAGGCTCCAGAAATGAAAGAGAAGACACCACAGGTCCATCTATAAAAGACACTCTCCCAGAGGATAAATACTCTGTAGACTATTACAAAATAATACCTGATGAAATTGACATTATAAAGAAGGAATTAATATACCTTTCTGACACTGTAGGCATCAATTTAGTGCTTACAAACGGAGGTACAGGTTTCTCTAAAAGAGATGTGACTCCTGAGGCCACAATAGATGTAATAGAAAAACAGGTGCCTGGAATCCCTGAGGCAATGAGAAATGCCTCTCTAAAGATAACTCCTAAAGCAATGCTGTCAAGAGCAGTAAGCGGCATAAGAAAAAGCACTCTCATAATTAATTTACCTGGAAGTCCAAAAGGAGCAGTAGAAAATTTAGAAGTAGTATTACCCGCACTTCCCCATGGTATTGACATTTTAACTGGAAATGCATCTGAATGTGGACGAAAGTAAAAATCAAGTTTTATTATTATTTTTAATAGTGGAGTAATCAAAAGGCTTCCTCATTATGCATAAATATACACAATGAGGAAGCCTCCTTATATGTTATATAATCTCCCGACCTTTGCCGAGTATGTTAGCGAAAAATATGAGAAAGAATCTCCTAACCAAAGCTAGGTATGTATCACACAAGTCTTATAATAACACCTTGTTATTATATAATCAATAGTTTTGTATAAATTTTTCTATTAATACCATAGTTATTTTTATGAAAACATATACATTTTATTAATAATTAATACTTATTATTAATAGATATTCATTTTTAATTATAATTTATACATTTATGGATAGCTTTAATTTTGGTTTTAAAATATTATTCAGGAAATCGTCTTCAAGTGTAGCAACGTGTCTGCCAAGCCTAACTTTTGATACCACCTTAATTTGCTCACATAAAATAGTTCCTGTAATTAAATTTTTTTCACCTTCTACTAGTTTGTAATCATTTTTTTTAATTTCAATATGAGTGGCAATTTTTTTTGGTCTATTGGATATAGGCACTATTATGGTTGTTGGTCCCCTATCGTTTCCCGTATTATTTTGGATAATTATTGCAGGTCTAATTTTATTCTCCTCTGAACCTATATTTTTTCCCAGCTGACAAGTCCAAATTTCTCCACGCCTAGGTTTAATACGGTTACTTAGATCTACATTTCCAATAATTGCTATTTTATCCATGTTCCATTGAACATATTCAAATATTTCTCTTATATTATATGCTCTTTTGGCAAAATCATGCATTTCAGAATTATTTATTAATTTTTCTTCAGTGGCATTAGCATAATCTTTTACTAATTCTCTAATTTTATACTCTGCTTTTTTAATATAACCCTCAATTTCAGTAATATTCATATCTTTAATCAACACATTACTCACATTATCACGCCTCCCTTAAAAGATTATATCATAAATTTTGAATATGTAAAAAGCACCTTAGAAGTAATTTAATAAATGTTTTACTCCCTAAGGTACTTATATATATTAAAAAATTTTACTCACTGGAAACATCTATGCCTTTTATAATATAATGACTTTTCTTTTCCTTTTTTACTTCCTTTTTTACAGCCGCTACAGATTTGGAAATCTCAGAAGAATTTGAAAAACTATTAAATTTTCCATAAATGCCAGCAATAGCTATGGAAGTCAACCCAAACATATTCTTACTTCCATTCCTATCGGAGGCTATTACATAACCCTTTTCTCTATCTTCTTCACTAAAGAAATTCAAAATTTCCTTATCAAAGACGGAAATAAAATCCTTACATATATCTGTGCAGTTTTCATAACCAGTTTCAACTACACATACAAAATCATCGCCTCCAACATGTCCAACAAATCCATTGTATGTTGTAGAAGAATTAATTTGATTCTGAATACAATTGGCTGTAAATTTTATAACCTTATCTCCATTTTCAAAGCCATAAGTGTCATTATAAACTTTAAAATTATTTAAATCAAAATATAGAACACAGAATTCTCTGCCATAAGAAATCGTATCATTCAGTACTCTGTCAATAATAATATTTCCTGGGAGTCCAGTTAATGGATTCAATTCCTTTGCATAGTTTTTTTCCAGTATGGTATAGTTACAATAAATTTTTTATTGTAACTATACCACAGTACTTAGATTCTTGGGTAACAATGACATAGTCATATATTTTTTCATTATTTCTTGCCATGGCAGCTTTTGAAACTTTATCTATAGGTGTATAATAATCTACAATTAGAGCTTGATTATCCATTACTAGAGAAACCGCTCTCTTTGAAAAAATAGCATTGCCATACTGTGTAGCTAGCATGGAATTTAAAGTATGCTCCATTACAAGGCCTGCTGGATAATTTTCGTCATCAACAATACACGCTCCTGCTGCTGTTGATTCAACGAAATAATTTTTTATTGCACTGCACAGTATTTTTAAGTTAAAAGCTGGTTCCTTTTTTACAATATGTCCAATATAGTGAGTTTTAAGCTCATAATATGAATTTAGACTTTTATTTAAATTAATTATTTTTTCTCTTATTTCCTCAGTGATATCAAAAAAAGTGTCTTTTGGCTTTTGGAGAAAGAAACCCTGTCCAGCATAAACTCCTAATTTAATTAAGGTATTAAGTTCTGCTTCGGTTTCTATACCTTCTGCTATAATTTTAAAATTTGTATTTTGTGCGAGACTTACAAAATTTTTAATTATTGCCTGTTTAAAACTATCCTTATCAATATCTCTTATGATATCCATATCTATTTTTATGTAATTGGGTTTTGTTTCCGCTATAGTTTTTAATCCAGAATAGCCCGATCCTACATCATCTATAGCAATTTTATACCCATGTTCAATATAATTATTTAAAATAGCTCTAAAACTTTTATAATCTTTAATAGAAGCCCTCTCCGTAATTTCAAAAACTATAGCTTCTGAAGAAATCTTATGTTTCATTAAAAGTATCTTGGAAAATCCCTTAGTGAACTACCACCACTTATAGAAGTGGATGGCTTCGTGGTCAATACTCCCAACGGAGCAAGTTTACCCACGCTAACAAGGTCGTTCCAACCTCGCTAATACCAAAATTATATTGCTAATTTCAGTAGATTCTTACTAGCATTTATATCTCTATCGTGATGTGCACCACAGCTAGGACAAATCCACCCTCTTAGTGCCAGATTTTTTACTTGTGGATTTTTACAGCCACATTCTGAACATAATTGGCTGCTGGCATAATTACTAGGTGCAATTATAATATCTCTGCCATACCAGCTTGCTTTATACTCTAACATTGTTCTAAATTCACTCCAACTAGCTTCGCCTATTACTTTAGCTAATTTTTCATTTTTCATCATATTTTTTATTTTCAAGTCCTCAATAACTATAGATTGATTTTCTCTAATAAGTTTAGTTGATAACTTGTGTAAGAAATCTTTTCTTTGATTCATTATTTTCTCATGTAACTTAGCAACTTTTAACCTGGCTTTATTTCTATTCATACTACATTTTTGTTTTCTTGATAAGTACTTTTGTAACTTTGCTAATCTTTTCTCTGATTTCCTAAACCATTTAGGATTACTGAAAACATCACCATTAGAGCATATTGCAAAATCTTTCAAGCCAACATCTATCCCTACTTTAGTATCAATTTTATGTAGTTTTATATTTTCTGTATCTACTAAAATTGATATATAATACTTGCCACTTGGGGTTTTAGAAACAGTACAACTTTTTATAATTCCATTGAATTTTCTATGTTCTTTTGTCTTAATCATGGATTTTAGTTTAGGTATCTTAATATATCTATTTTCTATAAACACAGTTCCATTTTGATTATTGGTAGTAAAGCTATGATAATTACTTTTCTTGCTTTTGAATTTGGGAAATCCAACAGTTTTATCTCTAAAAAAATTTTTATAAGCCTTATCTAGGTTTAATTGAGTATTACAAAGTGCTAAACTATCAACTTCTTTCAGCCACTCAAATTCAGCTTTATATTGTGAAGGTGTGTTTTTCAACATTTTACCAGTCTTTTCATAGTGATTTATTTTATCTGCTAACATCTTATTATATATGAATCTAGTACAGCCAAAAGTTTTTGCTAAATATATTTGTTGTGCTACATTTGGGTAAATCCTGTATTTATAAGCCTTTAGCATATCATCACCTTATTTCATCCCCTAATTTTCTATATACTTTCTAACTATATCTATAGGAGCGCCACCAGTTGTTATAAGACAATAACTTCTACTTCAAAAATACTCTTTCCATAACTATTTTATTATATGTGGAAATTCTTTTTTTATAAGTCTGCTGCTAGCACTTTTATAAGCATTTAGGAATTTAGATATATCTGTGTTTGGAGAACCTCTAAACAAAAGATGTACGTGATCTTTATCATGATTCCACTGGCCTAAAACAATATTATATGTTGGACATATATACTCGAATATTTCTTTTAGTCTGTTTGATATTTCATCATTTATTACTTTTCTTCTATACTTTTATAACTAATACTAAGTGATAATTTAACAAGAATACTGAATGATTATTAGTATCTAAGTTAATTATAATAACCTCATTCTCAATTTTACTACTGATTTTATAATATATCACTTTTTATAACTTATCAAAGATTTATTATTTTAGGTATCGAACCTAAGATAATAAGAGCTATCCATCTCCAAACTATTGAGGATTGGAGAATTACGCCCTTTTAGTTAAAATATACTTCAAAAAGGTTCTTTTTTGAGGGTAAGGCTTTTTTTACACTGACCTTTAAGATCGTTCCAGATTAATCCAAAAGATGTTATAATACACAAAGAGGTGATTTGTATGAAATCAAATATCAATATATTGATAACTGAGGATGATACAGATATCAATACATTACTGTGTGATATATTGACAAAAGAATGCTATAACGTCCGGGCTGCCTATTCCGGTTCTGAAGCTAGAATGTGCATAGAACAGTATGACTATGACATAGTTCTTCTCGATTTAATGCTTCCGGGAATCAGTGGCGAAAATCTCATATCTGAAATAAGAAAGCTGAAAATTATGCCTATTATAGTCATATCGGCAAAAGTATCCCAGCAAGATAAAATAAATGTATTAAGACTGGGAGCAGATGATTTTATAGGAAAGCCCTTTGATATACATGAAGTACTTGCAAGAATACAAGCTCAATTAAGGCGATATAAAGAATTTTCATCAGTAAACATAACAGATAAAAAATTGAGCTATAAAAATATAATTTTAGATATGGAATCAAAAGAAGTTTTAATTAGAAATAATCCTATTATTCTAACCTTTAGAGAATACTCCATATTGGAATTATTAATGTCTAATCCAAAAAAAGTTTTCACAAAGGCCAATATATTTGAAACTGTGTGGAAAGATAATTTTTTTGGTGATGACAATACAATAAATGTACATATAAGTAATCTCCGAACAAAGCTTGCTCAGGCAGATAATGAAACAAAATATATTCAGACAGTATGGGGTATAGGGTTTAAACTGCATGAATAAAATAATTTTTTCCAATTGTCAATTTACACTGGCGAAAGTTTGTCTCGTTCTTTTCTTAAATTGTAAATTCAAATCTTAATGTTTTCTTAAGATTTGCTTTAATCCATCTTATCTATTCTATATGATAATAAGTTTGAAATCTTTAATATACATTAAAGAAAATCTACTATAGGATACCAGTTAGTAGATTCTGCAAGAATTCTATATATGAATAAGAAGGAGTGATTTTTATGGTTAGTAATATGTCAATAATAGCTATGATTATTTCTATAATTTTATCTATTGCTTTTCCATTGGCCTTATTAATTTATTTTCGTATTCGCTGTAAAATAAGTTTTGCCGCTGTAGGTATAGGTGCCGCAATATTTATTGTGTTTTCACAGATATTAGAGAGATTAATGCATTCCTATATGTTATATGACAATAATGCTACTTCCAACCTGCTGAAAAACCCATTAGTCTTTGCCATCTATGGCAGCTTAGCAGCAGGAATTTTTGAAGAAGTAGGCAGATTTGTAGGTTTTAAGTTTTTTCTTAAAAAACATAGAGAGTGGAAAGACGGAATAGCCTATGGCATTGGGCATGGTGGTATTGAAGCTATACTAATTGGTGTTTTGGGAAACTTAAATAATATAATATATTCAAAAATGATTAATGCAGGCACTTTTGAAAAAACTTTAGGCCAGGCATTATCAGTAAGTAAATTGGAACAAATTAAATCTTCTCTAATTAATACTTCCCCCTTAATTTTTACTGTATCTGGAATAGAAAGAATACTAGCAGTAACACTCCAATTAGGGCTTTCTCTTTTAGTACTTTATTCCATTAAAAAGAGAAAATATGTTTTTCTTCTGCTGTCTATAGTTATTCATGCGTTAGTTGATTTTATGGCAGTTTTTTTGGCGCAAAAAGGAGCCAATACCTGGACAATAGAAGGCATTGTACTGGTATTTGCAGTAATCAGTGTTGCATTTATAGTTAAATCAAGAGAATTATTTTTACTTGAGAAAATTCAAAAGCCTGACAATATAATGAGGTAAAAGATATGAAAGATATAGTATTAAAAACCCATAAACTCTGCAAAAAATATGGCAGCGAATTTGCTGTAAACAATATTAGCATAACCATAAACAAGGGAGACATATACGGCTTTATTGGAAGAAACGGAGCTGGAAAAACTACCTTAATAAGAATGATAACTGGACTAATCCATAAAACCAGTGGTGAAATTGAACTTCTTGGAAGCTCAGGCAATATAACTTTAGATGAAGCCAGGTCCATGACTGGAAGTGTTATAGAAACTCCTACCTTTTATGGTGATATGACTGCCAGAGAAAATCTTGAAGTTTCAACACTGGTCAGAAATATTCCCGGAAAACAGTGCATAGAAGATGTTTTAAATATGGTAGGTTTAAAGGATGTTAAGAAAAAGAAGGTCAAAAATTTTTCCTTAGGCATGAGACAGCGTTTAGGCATTGCCAATGCACTTTTAGGAAATCCCCGTTTGCTAATATTGGATGAACCCATAAACGGACTGGACCCAGTAAGTGTAGTGAAAATAAGAGAACTGCTAAAAAAAATAAATAAAGAAAAAGAAACTACTATATTAATCTCCAGCCATATATTAAGTGAACTCTCAGAGCTAGCCACCTGCTATGGAATAATTAATAATGGCAAATTGGTAGAAGAAATTACTTCAGAGGAACTAAGTGAAAAGTGTAAACAGTATATAGAACTTAAGGTAAATAACACTAAAGGAGCTGTAGTTTTATTGGAAACTGAGCTTGACATTAAAGACTATGTGGTTCATGAAAATAATATAATAAAAATTTATAGTAATCTTGATGATGTCGGGAAAATCAATACCTTACTTTCCACTAATGGTATAATTATTGAAAAAATTCTTTCCAAAGGACAAAATCTAGAAGAATATTTCTTAAATGTTATAGGAGATGAGGCAAATGTGTAGACTAATTCATGCAGAAATCTATAAATTATTTAGAATGAGAGGCTTTAAAATATTGTGTATAATAGCACTAATACTTGGAATATCTATGGCTGGTTTATCAAAATTATCTTCTTCTGAAGATTTTTTGAAAAGCAGTTTAAAAAGTTTTCCTCCAGAACAGCAGCAGACATATATAGAACAGCTAAAAAAAGCAAATGCAGAATCCTATTCTAAAGTAACAATTGGCAGTATGGGGTTTTTTGTCCATTCCAAGGACATCTTCCATCCTACTGGTAAAGATGTTTTCCGTGCTTCCTTTGGCATAGGTGTAATAGAAATATTGGCATCAGTGCTTATAGGCTCTATGATAGCCATAGAATACTCTTCTGGAACCATAAAAAATATACTTGCCTATGGCAAAAAAAGAGAATATTATTATATAGCTAAAATAGTTGCTGCTTTTGTTGGCTTTACTATAATATTAGGCCTAATGGTTACTTCAACTACCATTATAAGCAGTTTTACTTTTGGATGGGGGGCTCCATTTGCCATTAACGATGCACTTTATATATTAAAAATATTTGCTGCTGCCCTAGCAGTTGGTCTTGGAACTATTTCTTTTTTAATATTTATATCAACCCTTGTAAAAAGCAATGGTGGCACTATACTGATAGGCATAATATTATTTTCAATTTCACCTATGTTCATTGCTTTTTTATATGGAAAATATACCTGGTTTGACAAACTTTATAAGTGTATACTACCCTATAATTGGGCTTTAGCTACCTCCGCTGCTGTTACTAATAATGAACTTTTAAGAGCCTCTTCATTAGGAATTATAACATTATTAATAACTGCTGCAGCTGGAATTGCTGTATTTAAAAATCAAGACATAAAATAATTAGAAAAATTCGCACCCCTAGAGTGTAAGAATTGGAAATTTACATCCCAGGGGTGTTCTTAAAAGGAGGTCATTATTATGACTGAAAAAAGACCTGTTTTAAAATTAAAATATTCAATTTCTGAAAAAATCATTTTTGCATTAACTGTACTAATACTTATATCAGACTTTATACTTATTGCAATATATTGGAGAAATATGCCTTCCATAATACCAACACATTTTAATTTTTCTGGTAAACCTGATGGCTGGGGGGGAAGAGGTAGTCTTTTAGTGGTTCCAATAACAAACCTGTTTATATTCATATTACTTGCAGTACTCAGCAAATTCCCTCACATTGGTAATTATCCTGTAAATATTACTGAAAAAAATGCCAAGTATCAGTATAGTAATGCTAGAAAATTAATGATTGTAATGAATTTGGAAATAGTGTGTCTTTTTTTCTATATATTCTTAAGCGAAATATATTCAGCCCTAGATAAAAGCAATGGACCTGGAATTTTATTTTTACCTGTATTCTTATTAGTGATTTTTGGTACTACTGCATACTTCGCAATTAAAATGTATAGGAACAAACCCCCTATCACATAACTTTTACCTACTATAAACTTAAAGCTTATGTACATTCCATTTATGGCAATGTTGTCAATAGGCATATATGCTTTATACAGACTGATAAAACAAGCTTCTGCCTTTGCAAGCCTTGGTATGAGTATAATAATCCTTGGAATAAATATATTTTCTATCTATGTAAATGTTTTTCATTAGATTTTTGATAACACCCTAAGGGTGAAAATTGAAAATTGGAAAAAATTGCACCCCTGGGGTGCAAAATTAGGAGGTAGATTAAAATAAAACTTTAACTTTTCCTGTCTATCTTTTTATTTTTAGCAAGCTTTTGAAAGCACCTCCACTTTTGTTTTGAGACTCCGTTTTTTATATTGGAAGCGCAAAACAAATAGTTGTCCCATTAGATGAAGATTCAACGCAATTTATAAAGCCACCATGGGCTTCAAGAATATATTTAGAAATAGAAAGACCAAGACCGGAACCGGGAATATTCTGATTTCTGCACTTTTCCGCTCTATAAAATTTATTAAATATAAATGGAATATCCGCAGAGGAAATGCCTATGCCTGTGTCCTTCACATAAACCTTAATATACCTTCCTGTATTTTCGAAGAATATAGAAATGGTTCCCCCCTTTTTTGAATACTTTATACTGTTTGAAACCAAATTATACATTACCTGCGAAAGTCTCTTTTTATCTCCATTTAGCACTAAGTTAGGAATTTTATCAAGAACAATAAAATGAAGTCCTCTACTCTCTACTTCCACAGATAAGTCCTCCAATAAATCTTTAAAAAAATCACCACAGTAGAGCTTAACAAAGTGATATATTCATTTTGTTAAGCTCTGCCTTTGAATGTTCTAAAATATCCTCAAGAAGCTTAGATAACATTCTTACTCTGTTTAAGATTATTGAGCAATAATTTTCAATACCAGCCTTATCTTTAACAATACCATCCTTAATTCCTAAAACGTATCCATGAATAGCCGTTAAAGGGGTTTTAATATCATGAGACAAGCAAGCTAAGAGCTCTTTTTCCTTTGATTTTATTGAGACTTCCTTTTCCTTTGAATACTTAAGTTCGTCTCTCATAGCCTCAAAATCGTGGCAAAAGAGGCCAATCTCAGTATCATAATCGTATTGTATTTTATAAGAAAAATCTCCTTTTAAGATTCTGCGAGCACTTTCATGAAGAGTAGCCAAGGGAGATAAAATATCTTTTCGTGTAAAAATATAAGTAAGAATTACTAGTATAATTATAATAAGCAAAGCAATTGTTATAGGTATTATATTTAAAAAGGTTAAAAATCCCGGAGCAATAGATAAAAATTTATCCTTGGGAATTAGAAAAATTACTGTACCTACTTGAGTATTATCTATAATCAATGGCTCAGTATATTTAATAATTTCGGGCTGCTCAAGGGAAGCTTTGTTATCATATTCCATAAAGTCGTTTAAATTTACTACAGTATCTTTTTTATATTTAACAATAGAGGAGGACAAAACCCTGCCATTTAAATCTATAACTGCATAGGGAAAATCGGTTTTCAAAGGAGTGGTAAAATCCCTTTTAATTAAAGCTTCTTCTATATTAGTTTTTATAGAAGAAGTTAAAAGTCTACCATTATTAACAGTAGGATAAAAAGTATTTTTGTTATATATGAGAGCAGAAGAATAAATGATAACAAAAGTAATTAATACAATTATTGATAAAGACAGCACTTTTAATTTGAAGGATATGCTTTGGTTATTCATCTAAATCCTCCTCCCATTTATAGCCAACGCCCCACACAGTCTTAATATAATTTACATTGTATAAAGAAAGTTTTTCGCGAATTCTTTTTACATAAACGGCGATAGTATTTAAATCTCCAAAGCCGCTTAAACCCCATACATTATCATAAAGCTGTTCCTTTGAGAATACTTGAGATGGATATTGAGATAGGAAGTCTATTATTTCAAATTCCCTAGAGGTTAAATGAATCTCTTTATCCTTGTAGGTTACTTTATAGCTTTTACTATCGATAATTAACTGGCCAAACTCCTTCTTATCAGGAATATTTTTTAAAGGAGTTGAAAATGTTTTATATCTTCTAAGATGAGCTTTTATTCTAGCTATTACCTCCATGGGAGAAAATGGTTTAGTAATATAATCATCAGCACCAACCCCTAAGGATAAAATCTTATCTATATCACCACTTTTAGCAGATATCATTACTACAGGTATATGGGAAGAACTTCTGATGGTTCTGCAGATCTCAATGCCATCAATCTCCGGCAGCATTATATCTAAAATAATAATATCAGGATTAAAGGAGTTAAAATCAGAAACAGCAGTTCCTCCATTATGGCAGCACTGAACTGTGAAACCTTCACTTGTTAAATAATCTCTTAATAAATTTCTAATATCCTCATCATCCTCAATTATAAGAATTTTTTCATTAGACATATTATCCCCCCGAAATACTTTAATAAGGCATACGAAAATAAATAGTCTAGCATATTGACTAGTTATTTATTTGAATATGCCTAAATATATTTTATCATAAAAGAAAGAGAGTTTTACCACCCTCTTTCCTTTAAAAATTCGAATATTAAAATGTCTCTATTTTTGTAGTCTTCCTTTGAGAACTTACCTAAGGACAATTCACCGTCAATTCTGCCATCTTTAAGGTATATTAATCTAGAAGCACGGGAGGCAGCCTTTAAATCATGGGTAACCATTACCACTGTTTGTCCCTTATTATTTAAGTCTGTTAATATGTCCAGAACTTCTTCCCCTGCTGTGGAGTTAAGAGCTCCAGTAGGCTCATCTCCAAATAGTATTTCGGGAGAGGTAATTATGGCCCTGGCCATTGCTACTCTTTGCTGCATACCACCAGAAATTTCCGAAGGGTATTTATCCTTGGCCTCTGTTAACCCAAAGGTTTCAAGAAGCTTTAAGGTTTTTTCATTAATATCTTTCTTATTTTTATTTACTCCATAACCGCAATAAGCTATATTTTCAAACACAGTTATATCTGGCAGTAAATTTATACTTTGAAATACAAAGGAAATGTCTTTCTTTCTAATGAAGGAGAGTTCCTCCTCTTTCATTGAAGTAATTTCATTATCAAGAAGCTGTACAGTACCGCTGGTTGCCGAATCCATACCACTTAAGGTGTATAGCAGCGTAGACTTACCAGAGCCGGAGCTGCCCATAATTACAGTAAAATCTCCTTCATATATGTCTAAATTTAAATTTTTTATCACATTAAGAGCAGTTTTCCCTGTGACAAAGGATTTACAAAGATTGTTAGCTTTTATAACTGAAGTTTTCATAAAATCACTCCTCCATTAATTCAGTAGGCTTAGTATTTTTTATAGCGGTGCAGCATATAAGTGTAGTTACTAATATTAAAAGGACCATAGCCGTTATTAGCAGCAGCATTGTTATAGGAGATATTATTAAAACATCTAGATTACTAATTACTGCAGCAATCATAGGTCTTGCTACAGTTAAATTTAACAAGATAGATATAATAGTACTAAATAATGTTAATATCAATATTCTATATAGATATCTGTTTCTTATTTCTTTAGTGGTAAAGCCTAGTGCCTTCATTATTCCAAAGTTTCTTCTATTATCTCTAATATTCATTATGATAATATTTAGTATTGTTATGGAACAAAAGGCTATAAATACCACAGTTAATAAATTGCTCATAGGGAGCATGGTACCAGGGATAGAATCAATGTTATATTTAAGCAAAGGGTGAATATCACTGGCATCTAAATTGGAATATCTATTATTAATATATTTCTTAAATCCTTCTATATCAGTACCAGCTTTAAGGTTTACAAATATTTCACTGCCTATAAATTCAGGAAGCTCTTTTTCTACTGCAGAGTTTAATATTCTTATACCATATCCGTTGGACATCATTGAACTATAAGAGCCTGATATTAAATAGGAGGCTTTTTTATTATTTATAGATAACTCTATATAGTCTCCTACAGATAGCCCTGCTTCCTTTAATATTCTTAAAGAAACAGCTACTTCCTTAGAATTTTCAGGATTATGACCCTCAATGATAGTAAAACCTAAATCATTATTATAAGAATTCATGGCAAACACATTATATATTGTGCTTTTTATAGAATATTTTTTAGTATCAAGTTCTACCCCAGTTAGCATTATGGAACCATAAGCATAATTTTTAACTCTATTATCCTTCTTTACCTCATTCAAAACCTCCTTTAAAGCTCCTGCTGAGGTAACCGATGGGGCACTAATGGTTACATTACTTTTAGGTAGCCCAAGCCAAATATTAGTATTTTCCTTCATCTGGGACATAGTTACATTAAAATTACCAAAGAGCAATACTAAGCTTAGCGATAAGGTTAAAGTCAATGTAATAAGAGCAGTAACCTTTTTATATTTAAACATATCGTTTATTGCCAGGGCTAAGGGAAAAGTAGTGTTTTTAATCAGTGATTTTGTCAGCTTTTCCCTTGAAGAAGTAACACCAGTTCTAAGAGCCTCCACTGGGGAAATCTTATTGGTTCTTTTGATTACAAAATATAAATTTATAATTACTACTAAGGGAAATAAAATTATTGTAGCTAGAATAACCTTAAAGTTAATATTTACATCTTGAAAATCACCAATATACTTTAAAATCTTAGAGGCCGTATAGTTTAAGATAGGAATACTGCACAGAGCTCCAAGTATACTTCCAATAAAGGCAGTTATTGAATAACCTATAATGTAGAATTTAAGGATTTCTCTTTTAGAAAAACCAAGAGCTTTATATATTCCAATTGATTTATACTCTTTTAAAATATTATTCCATAGGATAAATCGTATCAGCAGCACTGAAACAATAAACACCAGAATTGAAGCTAAGGTGGAAGCACCGCCTATCATAGAAGATGTACTAGTCGAACCTAAGATTAATAAATCTTTATCCGCTACGAATCCACCAACCTTTACAGCCGAGGTTAAGTCTTTTTCTACATTAGCAACATTAGTCCCCTTTTTATTATCTATAAAAATAAATGTTGCTTTCCTAAAGGAAGAAAAATCCTGAGCACTGTTCTTATTGATATATAAAATAATTATACCAATCATAGGAGAGGGTTGAAGAGAGTCATTAATTAGGGAAGTAACCTTTAAAGTGACGTCCTTAGTCTTTGTTTTAAAGGTTAAGCTATCTCCAATGGCAATATTATAATTATCTGCTAGAAGCTTTGTAATCCACACTTCACCTTCTTTTGGACAAATGGTGTTATTTGATGAGTCACCTTTATTTAAGCCAAAGGGAAGATTTTTGATATCTTCTATAGGCATGATGTCATACATTGAAAGCTTTAAATTTTTACCCTTGTGATAAAGGTCGTTGCCAGAGGTGAAAGCCTCAATAGCTTTAACATCCTCAATAGCTGAATTGCTTTTACCCCATTGCAGTACATCCTTTGTAGAACTTTCATTAGCATTATAACAAATTAAATCGTAAAATTTATCGTTGGAGTAAAATTCATTAACATACCCTTGAATAGAGGTTAGCATTGACAAACTACTTGTAAATATTAAGGAAGATAGAAATAATAAGATTCCTATTAGAAAACATTGAAGTTTTTTCTTTTTCAGCTTTTTCCACCACATATAAGCACATCCTTTCTTTAATTCTATAATACCTAAGAAAAATTAAAGAAAAATAGTTAAATTATTAATGAAATCTTACAACATTTCTTGTCAGTATATTTTTAAACTGATCATTCGTGAATCTATTTTTATTCACCTCTTATAAAAAACCTATATTTTACAGTAAACCTGTTTCTTATTTAATACCCAGCATAATATTTATAATTACTCTTTAACTCTATACCAATATTGATACAATTCTTTAAATCCAAGTTTTGAATACAATTTTAGTGCAGGTAAATTATTTAACATAACTTGCAAATAAGCTTTTTCTATTCCTCTATTTTTACCAAATTTTATTATGTTCTTAATTAATTATTCACCATATCCATGATTTCTGTAACTTTTATCAACAACTATATCAAACAATCCTATATAATTATTTTCTAATACACCCAATCCACAAGCTATAATTTCGCCGCTTAATGATAATGAAACAAAACAACTTTCATTATTAATATTTTGAAGTATTTTTTTTAATGTAATTTTATCATTAATATTTACAGAATTTAATTTACAATAATTATTTAACCATTCTTCATTAACCTGGGTATATACCTTTATCTTAGTAAATTCAGGTTCATCAATATCTGATAAATTCAATAATTGTACACTTGTATGGTCAATAGATTTATACCCTCTATCTTCTAAAATATTATCCAAATTTATTGGAAAAGCCTTTGAAGTCATTTTAAACACAGTCTTTAAATTTTTTTTCTCAAAAATTTGTTCACATAAATTAATTTTTATATTAATATCCTTTGATGAATAATATAATGGATTAACAGAATTGGCTCTCTTCGTATATCCATTTGCAAATCTAATTATCCATCCATCAATAAATAGATTTTGAATAGATGGCCATGCATTCATTGATAATTCTTCTATTTCTCTCATTTTGTCCCCCATGTGAAATTTAAATTTTTTTCAAATATTTAAAATAGACAATAGTTCTAATATCTATTCTGATTTCATAATCTATATCCAACAATTTAAAATCTGAATACTTTAATAAATATTCATGAATTTTCAAACCAATTAATTCATATTGCCCATCTACCAGTATATTATATATGACTTTTCAATGCCTCCTTAGAAATTTATATTTTGCATAATTATTTATATTTATTTATAATTATACATTATATCATTTTAAAGTAAAGATTTGTGATGATATATTCATACCTTGATACTTATTAAAATTTAATTCCTTCAAAGGGCTTATATAAATTTACAGATATATCCATTGACACCTACCCTATTAATATAGCATATACTACTGTGACTATAGAGCCTGACTTTCTAAATAGTATTTGCAAGTTTAAGTATGTACAAAAGATACTTTTTTATAAAATAAGGAGAAGGAATATGAATGGATATAAAATCAAGGCTGAGAAATAAGACATTTATTTTATGTATAATAGCATTTATAGTATTGGTAATAAAAACATTCACCAATATTCAAATACCTGATAATTTTGATACTGTAGTGAATATGGCACTTTCAATATTAATAGGGCTGGGAATAATTATTGATCCATGTTCACCAGGAATATCTGATACGAAGTTTAATTTAACCAAAAATTTAAAAACTAAAAGAAGATATGTTTTAAAGAAAGATTCACAAGATAATAGAGATTATTTATTCAAAAATTTATTTAATAATATAGAATTACCTTTGAGCATTGATTTACGTGAAAAAATGCCACCGTTATTTGATCAGGGTCAAGAAGGAAGCTGTACTGCAAATGCTGGAGCAGGTGATAGAGAATATATGCTTCAGAAAGATTCAATTAAATTATCAAGGCAGTTTCTCTACAACGTAGAGAGAATAATTGAAGGTACTTTTCCTGATGATAATGGTGCTCAGATGCGTACAATTTGCAAGGCTCTTAATAAGTACGGTATAAGTGAAGAAAGTTATTTGCCTTATAATGAAGAAAATTTAAGTGCTGCACCAAGTGAGGAGTCATATAAAAATGCCTTACAATATAGAATTTCAAGTTATTACAGAGTACTATCAGAAACAGAAATAAGACAAGCTTTATCACAAGGGCAAGCAGTTTTATTAGGTATGATTGTCTATGAAAACTTTGAAGATGTTGGAAGTGATGGTCTTGTAAGAATGCCAAATAAAAAAACTGAACAGATACTAGGTGGTCATTCTGTATTGATTGTAGGTTACAGGGATAATGTAAAAAATAAGTTTAAAACTTTAATTAACAAACTAATAGGAAAATCAAATGGATATTTCATTGTGAGAAATTCCTGGGGTGAAAATTGGGGAGATAAAGGATATTTCTATTTACCTTATGAAGTATTTTCAAGAATCAAACAGGATATATGGGTAATTATTAAGTAAGCAAATAAGTCTGGTAAGGACAAGCTTGCCAGATTTTAATCAAGAAACCTAACCTTCTATGAGTATTTTTCCACACTTCATCATTTGCTAAAATCCTTAATATTTAATACAATTTATCTTAGAATTAATTCAAAATTTCTTAAATTTCACTTGTTCAATTATATAATTATTTTTAAAACAATATTTAATGTTTTAAAATAATCTATTATCTATAATGAAAAGAGGACTATTATGAAACACATAGCAAATATTATTTCCATAATAAGGATTATTGTTTCCATTATAATGATTTGTTTTTATAGAAATAAATTGTTATTTATTTCTTTATACTTAATTTGCGGGCTTAGTGATATTATGGATGGATATATTGCACGTAAAACCAATACACAAAGCTCAATAGGTGCAAAACTCGATTCATTTGCTGATTTAATAATGTTTGGAGTTATAACAACATTTATACTGATTAAATCTTTGGATAAAATTGCAGTCTTTTTACCGTGGGTGATTGCCACTGCGATTATTCGCTGTATAAACATGATTATTGCGGCATATAAATATCGTTCCTTTATCAGTTTACACACCTTAGGCAACAAGTTGGCTGGATTTCTTGTTTTTATAAGCCCTTTACTATTTGTTACATTTCATACGGTAAAAATTTTCTGGCCTGTGTGCATCATTTCTGTCTTATCAGCTATTGAAGAAGGGGCTATACACCTAACTACAGATAAACTTGATTTAAATAGAAAAAGTATATTTCATCATGAATGATGAAATAAAAAGAGTTTTCAATAACTCAATTGTAGAAAAAATAATCTGTGATTTTTTAAATTTATCATTAAAAGCGGTTAATATATTAAAATAACCACTGGAAAAAATGATAACAATTTTGTAATATTAAATATTATAATAATAGATACATTTATCTTTAGTAAGGAATGATCAAATGAGTTCAGAAATACATTTTTGTGCAATATGCGGAAGCAGCTATGCTGTGGAAGATCATCATATAATGTTTAGAAGTCAGATAAAGCCTTTAGAGAAATGCCCCTATAATCACATTTATCTATGTCCAAAGCACCATAGAGATCCTAAAGAAGGCGTTCATTTTAATGCAGAATTAGATGCAAAGTTAAAAGCGGCTTTTAAACTTCAATTGGAAAAATTGTTTACCAAGGATACCTATACACTTAGAGAAATAAGGGATATATTGAAGATAGGAAATAATGCTGTAAACAAGTTGTGTAAAAATATGTGGACCTATGAAGGACGATATAAAAGAGATGATATTATAAGAGCATGCACTTCCAAATATATAGAATGAAACTCCATCTGATGTCAAGAATTCTGTTTATTAGAATGTACTGAAATATGTTTTTAATGAGAGATTAATGGTTTAAAATAAAATTATTCAGCCAAATTTTGCAGCTGCATAGCTTTAATTATTTTCTTGAACTACTTTTCCATATCCTTTGCCAATAACATCAGCTTATTTATTGTTTTCCAATTGCGGACAGTATAGGGTACATCTAATCTGTGAAGATTATTGGCAAGCTTAGAGTTTCGAATACTATTGCGGAATAAGAGAAATACCTCTCGACCTTTAATTATGTAATCATCATTTTCATTTCTATAGTCATTCAAGCATTCAATCTTTTCTTCTGAAGGAGCATGAGTCAGTAGAGAAACATATAAGCTCTCAACTTTTGATGATGCCTCTGCTTCTGATATTGCTTCCTTAGAAAATGGACAATTTTCAATAATCATTTCTAAATCCTGAGCCCTTCTCAAAACAACTTTAACTGAAAATCCAAAAACATCCTCAATCTGATTCTCAATCTTCTTGCGCAGTACTTCTTCCTCTTCATTTGACTTAAATAGTACATTACCACTTTGAATATATGTTTTAACTCCGCAAAGTCCAATGGATTCAAGTGCTTGTCTCAGATTTGCCATCTTAATAATATTCTTTCCACCTACGTTAATACCCCGTAGTAATGCAATATAAATCGTCATAATAGCCCCCCTGATTATATCCTATTTACTTTCAATCTTCTTAGCAGAAATTATCATAAGTATTTCTGCAACAATCATAACACCACTCATTATAAATAGAAATGGTTTTAATTTTTATTATTCTCAATTTAATTTCTCGCACACATATGGAGATTATAACATATTTTAATATTATTATGCCTTTATTTTCGTCAGGAAAATTTATTCAGAAATTCTATTTACAAAATATTTATATCAGATTATTAAAAATTATCTCTTACAGTAATCTTATCCATATGATTAGTAAACATTATTAAGGCAAATATAAATATCCATAATTGTAAAGATCCTATGTTTATTCTTTCTATAGCCCCAAAAATAGAAATTTTATTGGCTATAGCAATAACAGACATTCCGCCAGACACAAATATAATTACACTTGTAGCAATAGAATAATTAGAAAACTTTTTAAAATTCTCAAGTTTTCTAAATCCAAGTCCTGCAAATAAAGGTGTTAAAATAGCTGTAGGAACAATTAGGGCAGTGATAACAAGATGCATGAAGCCTTCAAATGTCATAGTAGCACCTGCCATATCTTCAGGAAAGAATCCATAGGAAACACCAATTAACACCATTGCTATAAAAATAATCATAGAAACATTTATAATTTTTACCTTAAGTTTTTTTAAATAATTAAATGAACCTATTGAAAATATTAGCCCACATATACCATACATATTTGTAAAAATACTTAGTATTTCTCGATTTGGAGCATCTGCTGCAGTTAAATCACTTATAGGCTGTGTGATGTTATTATAACCACTCCACAACATACTTCCAATAATAACATGTATTAAGTAAAACAAAGGTGAAATCATTCCAAATATCGAATAAATTTTTTTCATTTTTACCCACACCCCTTTTTATATATTTTCGATTTGTTAAACATTTATGGATATGCCGATGTTATCTATATGTTTATAAGTCTAAGGATTACAGCAACTATTCATTGAACAAAATATTACTTTATTTTATTAGTCCTTAGATAATTACAGATAAAATTTATATTATTGAACATTTTCTTAATTATTGGAGCTGTATTCTCTCCATTGTTTACTGCATGAGCATATTCAAAGGTTATTGCAACTAATGCGTAATTATATTCTTCAGCAACTAATTTACTATCTACTTTCTTAATAAGCTTTTTCTCCATCATCATATCTATTAATTTAGCTATAAATTCCGAAGGCTCCCTCAATATAACTTCAAGCATTAATTTTTTTGCCTTTTCATTTCTAAATTGTTCTGAATATATTATCCTTGCTATACTGTCAAGTTTTCCATTTAACGATCTTCCATAGCTTATTACAAGATGTTTAAATAAATCTTCTGGTGACATGAAATCCATCATTTCATTTAATTCTAATTCAGAAGGTCTGTAATTTTTAATAGAACCTGCAAAATAATCAAATATATTATCTATTATTGCATCCTTACTTTTATAGTGATTATAAATTGAACTTTCCCTAATTCCAACCCCCTTTGCTATTTCTCTCATGGATACACCATTACAACCTTTTTTTGAAAATAGTTCTATAGCCTTTTCAAATATTTTTTCCTTTGTATTTATTTTAGTTTTTGTACTTTCCATTTTTGACTACCTTTCTATTATAGATAAACAAACTATCATATGTTAGTTTATAATTTAATTATACTAACATATGATAGTTTAATCAATATACTTTTAATAATTCATTAGAATCAAAAAACCATCTTAACATAGACGTATCAAATACTATATCAATTGAATAAACAAATTATTTAAAAAATTTTATATCTCATTTTATAGTCATCTGATATTTCTAAATAAAATATGATAAAATATTAATATAAAACTATAATTTATAAGATGCTATAAAGGTGGATTACTCAATGGATACAAAAATAAGAAATACAGAAGATGCCATTATGAAAAGTGTAATGGATGTTTTTAGAGAAGATGCTTTAAAATTTTTCGGTGTAAAAGCTAAAATAGTATCATCCGCTAGAACTGAGCTTAAGAATTTACAAATTACTACAGCCTTTATGGATTATACTTTTTTATTAGATGATAATTCCTTCGTACATCTTGAGTTCCAAACTACTGATAAAAAAGATGATTTGTCAAGATTTCTCGCTTATGATGCTGCGTTACACTATAAAGAGAATAAAAATGTTAATACAATTGTAGTTTATTCCTCTGATATAAAAAAGGCTGTCACAAGTATCAATATTGGCTCCATAAAATATTCAGTAAAAGCCTTTTATATGAATTCTATCGATGGAGATAAAAAATTAGATTATTTACGTAATAAAATTTATAACAATGAAATTTTAACTAAACAGGATATATTAACTCTTGTATTTTTACCTATAATGAGCAGCACTAAAAATAAAACTGACAGGATAGTGGATGCTATAACACTTTCAAAATCTATTAAGGATAAAGAAGCTGAAAGCAATTCCCTTGCCCTGCTCTATGCCTTTGCTGAGAAATTTGTAAGCAAAGAAAATATGAATAAAATTAAGGAGGTGTTCCGCATGACTGAGCTTGGTAAATTATTAAAACAAGAAGGTATTGAAGAAGGTAGAAAACAAGGTATTGAAGAAGGTAGAAAAGAAGAACTAATAAGGACCTCGATTAAACTATTAACTAAAAAATTTGGAATTCTACCTGATGATATAAAAAACAAGATAGAGAATTCTGACACTACAGCATTAGAAATTATAGTTGATGGAATACTTGATTTTGAAAAATTAGAGGATATATTTAAATATTTAAAATAGAAGTTATTATGTGCTATTGACTTAATAACACATAATTTTTTCTGTGTATAATCTACTTCTTACTTAAATAACAAAGAAATATTTTATTTTGCAAAGGTAGTCCATAGATGCTATATGTTAATACAATTACTGCACTGAAAAGTAAACATATTAATACAATAAACTATAATCCTATTCATAATTAAAGTGCTTTTAACTTAAACTATATCAAGCCCAACTTTCCTAGTTGGTCTAGAAAACACCTTATCCAGTTCATCCAATTCACTTTCTGATAATACAATAGAAGCAGCTTCCGCATTTTCCAGTACATGTTCTGCTTGAGAAGCCTTTGGAATAGCAATTATATTTCTTGATCTCATGCACCAAGCTAAAATTATCTGCAGCGGCTTTACACTATGATTTTCTGCTATTTTCTTTACTGTAGAATCCTTTAATAATTGCGTTCTCAGTGATCCACCCTGAGCCACAGGACAATAAGCCATAATAGGCATTTTATGTAATCTTTGCCATGGTAATAGATCAAATTCAATTCCTCTGGAGCCTAAATGATATAAAACCTGATTGGTAACGCAGTTGCTGCCATCCTCACACTCCAATAACTCCTCCATGTCTTCTGTATCGAAATTTGAAACACCCCATCTGAGTATTTTCCCCTGTTTTTTCAATTTCTCCATACCTTCTATAGTTTCTTCTAGTGGTACATTCCCTCTCCAATGCAGTAAATATAAATTCAAATGATCTGTTCCAAACCTTTTCAGGCTATTTTCGCAGGAGCTAAAAATATTGTTTAATCCAGAGTTATGAGGATAAACCTTAGATACTAAAAATACACTATCTCTAATCCCCTTTATAGCTTCCCCTACTAAAGTCTCAGATCTTCCACTGCCATACATTTCTGCCGTATCTATTAGTGTCATTCCTAGTTCTATACCTAGCTTTAGTGCAGCCATTTCTCTTGCTCTGTCATTTGACTTTTCACCTAAGTACCAAGTCCCTTGACCTATGATTGGAACTTTCGTCTTATCTGGTAGTTCTATTAAAAGCTTTCTGTTTACATCAGCAATTTTTTCTATTTTGTTTTTATTTATTTCAATCATAATTTTACACTTCCTTCAATTCACTTATATATCTAATTACATTTGTTTTGAGTAATAGTTTGTCAGCACAATTGCTAATATAAGTTCTAACAAAAATACAGAGGAAATCATGATAATAATAACAACATTTACCCCCATAAATCCAAGAACTAAAACAATAATGCTAAGAACATAAATAAGAATTCGGTTAATTTTTGCTCCAACCTTCTCTCTAATTCTTATATTACGTTCATCATTTACCTCAATATTTTTCTTACGAATAATTTCTTCTGTTTCTACTTTTGAAATAATGAAAGCTCCAATAAAATTTCCTATTCCAATTGAGAATATGGCTGCACCTAAACCAATACATAATCCAGACACCCCTTTTAACTTTTCACTTATAACAAAGCCTCCAATGTAAATTGAAATAGCACCTATAATTGTTAGGACAGCATAAATCCACATATTATTTTTCTTAATCATTATATTCATTCCTCCTCATAAATAAATATTTCTTCAATACTCATATTAAAATATCTTGCAATCTTAAAAGCAAGAAGAATTGATGGATTATATCTTCCATTCTCAAGAGAACCTATTGTTTGTCTTGATACCTCTAAGACTTCTGCAAGTTCTTCCTGCTTCATACCGTGTTGCTTACGTATTTCTTCTAATCTATTTTTCAAGCTTTCACCTCCGGAGATTATGGAAAGTATACTTTCCATAACTATAATACTATACCTTTCACTTCATGTAAAGGTAGCTTTCCATAATATAAGATTATTAAATTATAATTGTAACAATGGATTACACAGAATAATATGCTATAATTTCTATATTAATTAAGTTTTTATTTAAATAAACACCATTTTGAAGGGATGTGTATTTATTGAAAAGTTTTGAAAGTAAGAAACTTTTTATATACATTTTAGGTGCTTACGGTCTATCAGGATTATTTGCATTGCCATTAATATTAAACTCTGATTTAAATTCAAAAATAATTTACTATATATTGATGTTCTTGTCCCAATTATGGACAACATTGTATTTGATAATTGAATAATACAGTAGTTATACAATAAATATATAATATATTTTATCTTTAATAATGGAATTATATAGATAATATGATATAATTTTTACATCAATTAAATAGAAAATATAAGATATTAAAAACTAAATAATTTAAAGAAATATTAATTGAGTATATACATATAAGGAGGTTAAGTATGATTGATTTAGGTTTAACTGATAAAATCGCTTTAATAACTGGAGGTACTCGTGGGCTTGGTCGAGCTATTGCAGAGAAATTAGCAAAAGAAAAGGTAAAGGTAGTTGTAACTGGCATTAATGAAGAACGAGCAAAACAAGTAGCAAATGAAATATCATTAGCTTACAACGTTGAAACTTTAGGTTTAAAACATGATGTAAGTTCCGAGGAATCAACAAAGGAAGTTGTAAAAGCTATACTTGAAAATTTTAAACGAATAGATATTTTGGTGAATAATGCAGGTATTACAAGTGATGGTATAATGATGATGATGAAAAAAGAAAAATGGGATAAGGTAATTAGCGTAAATCTTACAGGAGCATTTAACTGCACTAAGTTTGTATCTAAACATATGTTAAAACAAAAATCAGGCAGCATAGTAAATATAACAAGTGTTGTAGGAATAACAGGCAACGTTGGACAGGCAAATTATTCTGCTTCTAAAGCTGGACTTATTGGTTTTACTAAAACAGTGGCTAGAGAATTAGCAGACCGAGGCATAACTGTAAATGCCATTGCTCCAGGATATATTTCAACGGATATGACATCTACACTTTCTGATAAAACCACTGAGGAAATATTATCTAAAATTCCAATGAAAACCTATGGTAAGCCAGAAGCTGTAGCAAATGCAGTTTTGTTTCTTGTTTCAAATATGTCGCAATATATTACAGGTCAAGTTATTAATGTAGATGGTGGAATGGTTATGTATTAGAGTTTATTGAATTTTACATGCACAGAGTTTTGAAGAAATTTCTAAGGAAAAACTGAAATTTCTATTAATAAAAATCAAAGTGTTGAAATAACAAAAAAATAGAAAAACTCATGGGACAACAATTTGCAGGTATGGTGTAGAAAGGGTACTTCTTGTTTCAGTTAATCCAAAAAATCTTTCAAATTCTTTACTTTTAAATTATAATCCTTAACCCATGTTTTATAAGCTTGACTATCTAAAAAATCAACCATTTTATTTATTTCCTGCGTTTCGTTAAAATATTCTAATGCTAAATAGTATTCTTCTCTATCATTCTCAAATAGAACAATTGGCGGAAGATTATTACCTATAAGCAGATAGTTAAGCAGCATTCTCCCCACTCGCCCGTTGCCATCTGCAAAAGGATGTATGGTCTCAAACCAACAATGGAAATAACTAACTACTTTTAAAGCATTATTCTCATTTATCTGTATATCATTAATTTCTTCAATTAATGATTTTAAATTTTCTTCTACCTCTAATGGACTAACACCTACATCATGTAATCCAACTATATAATCACCTTTTTTAAATTCGCCAGGTTTTTCACCTTTCTTTAACAAATTCTCTGTGAAACAATCTTTCATTAAAACATAGTGAAAATTTTTAATTAAATCAATGGAAAGTTTCGAGCTATTTTTTTCACTTAATTTTATAATATTTTCGCAAAGTTTTTTATGGTTTTCAATCTCTTTGATTGTCTTCTTATTTCCTGTGAAATCTGTAACTTTCTCTCCCCTAAAAACAGTTTCAACGTCCCTAAGTCTTGTTTCATTGTTTTCTATCTTATTTGAAGAATATGTGAATTTCAAAAAGAACCTATTTAATAAATCCTTAGTTCTCCCTTTTCTCCACACTTTCACAGCCTCATCATACAACATCTTTTAAACCTCCTATTTTGTTATTTTTAGTTAAAATATAATATAGATTATATCACATATTTTAACCTGACTTCTCATAATAAATTACCTTTTCTTTATAAAATTTTATCTTTAACTCATATTCCGCACAATGATTTTCATATTTACGATATTTAAATTTTTGCCTTAAACATTCGTTAATTATCAAGAATTTAATTAAAAAAACGGTCTCAATCTTCGTAGGTTGATACCACATAAAGGCAAAAATTGCATAAAGCCATAAATTTAGTTGTATTTTTATGCATTCAGCGGAATATGAGCTTTAAAATACCTTTTGTATATGAACGTTATTTCAGAAGATAACCCTTCTCTTGAAGTGATAGACATTAATTGATATGAATATTACTGAAATTTTCCGTAGGTATCATGACCATATCCTGCTGCACTATCCTTTTCTTCCAAAACTGATAAAATTATAAATAACTGCAACCTTTCTACTGTTATCTTAGTCTAATTAGTATAGCACAAAATATTAACCCTATTAGAGGTGATGAAATGGACGACATAAAATTAATTGCAAAAAAGGCTAAGAAAGGAGATGACAAAGCTTTTGCCAAACTCATTGATATAAATAAAGAAAAACTTTATAAAATAGCTTATATTTACGTAAAAAATGAGCAGGATGCTCTAGATATTTTAAGTGATACCATATACAAGGCCTATTTGAACTTAAATAAACTTAAAGATCCCCAATTTTTTAATACTTGGATAGTGAGAATACTTATAAATACTGCTGCAAATAAAGCTAAAAGCAATAAGAAAATAGTATACATTGATGACTATGAGCAGGTAAAATCAGAAGCAATACATAATATGAGTGACTTAGATTTTAATATACCAAAGAATATAGATCTATATAATGCCATAGATAAACTGGATACAAAATATAAAAATGTAGTGATCCTAAGATATTTTCAGGATATGACCATTTCTCAAATTGCAAAGATATTGAATTATCCAGAGGGAACAGTAAAATCTTATTTATTTAGAGCATTGAAAAAATTAAAAATTGAGTTAAAGGAGGAATGTATTTAATGAATACTGATTTTAAAGATATTTTTGATAATATACCTGTTTCTGATAAATTGGATAAGGTTATTAAGGGGAGCATAATTAAGGCTAAAATTGAAAAGAAAAAAAGCTTTATAAAAAATGTTTCATTTAAGCTTCTGCAGGAATTGCCGCAATAGCTATATTTTTTACTGCTGGTATTAATTGTAGTCTATCCTTTGCAAGTACAATTAATAATGTACCTATAGTCTCATCTATAGCACAAGCATTACAATTTCATTATGATAAAAATATGATTAGTGCTGTAAATCAAAGTGACTCTCAAAATGTAAATCAGACAGTTTCTGACAATAATATAAGTTTAACTATTAATAGTATTGTCGGTGATGATAAAGATAAATTTATATTGTATACATTGAAAAGCAGTGATAAAAAAATTAAGAATTTACTTCTGAACAGCTTTACCATAACTGATAGCAATAATAATATTATTGTTGATAGTAATGGATTCAGATCACAGATACTTCCAGTTACTTTGATGGATCAAGAGGGAGATTTCCTGTCACTAAATAGTTCAAAGGATTATAAAGTCATAGTTTCCTCTTTAGGAGATTCAATTAAGGACTATGCTGATACGGGGGAAACCTACGGCTCTATAGAAATAATATCTCTAAATAATACTGCAATACCGGATAAATTAAATTTAGAAGTTTCAAGCTTTACGGAAGCCTATAATATGACCTATTCTCAAAAAAAATATGCAGATTTTATATCTAAATTTAATAGAGAGCCTATGAATATTAAGGGTAATTGGAATTTAAGTATAAAAGCTGCTGCAAAAACCGAAAAACCGGAAGAATACAATAATATTAAGTTTTCTGCCAATAATACAGATCTTGAAATAAGATATTTGAAAATTTATCCAACTCATATAGAAGCAAATATTAAGCTCGGTATGGATAAAACCAATAATTCACAGGCCTGGGGGATTGGTACAAATCATGATGGAGCATCGCACACGGATAATTATAATAGGCTACCTTATTTAATTGATGAAAATGGAAACAAATATATGCTTTCTCCAAGTAATTTTTCATACAATCATGAAGATAAATCAGTAAAAGCATCATTTCAAAGTTCTTATTACAGACATCCAAAACATTTGTATTTAGTAATAAGCAGACTTAACTATTCACCAGGGCCACCTTATACAAATATTACCCCAGTTAAAATACAAATAAAATAACTATGAGATTAATTCTTGTCATTAGCAAAGTAAAGCCAGCATTCTTCTAATTTATTAAATGCTTAGAAGAATGCTGGCTTTATAAATTTATAGTTATCAATTATCACGATACTATTTAATAAATCCTAATGATACTTTTAACATTGTCTGTTAAAAATGCATCATTTAGCATATGTAATGCTATTAAGCAAACATTAGCATTTCAATTCTTATATTTCTCATTGAGCATACCTTTCAAGCCATAGCATCATAACTTACTATAATTAACATGGTAAATTTCTTCATATTGTTCTTTATGCATTTTTGTCCATCAGATTATACCTTCAATAATTTATTTGGATGATGATTTACTATGTAAACACCAATACATACTAATATAAGTGCAACAGCATTTTCCCAGTCAAAAATATTTTCTTTCAGAAATATTGATGATAAAATAGCACCAGATATGGGAATTAAAAAATTGAAAAGAGCAATTGAACCAACTTTATTATATTTTAAAAGTATTGTCCATATGGAAAAAGCTACAGCTGAAAGCAGTCCAAGATATAATAAGACAAGCGTAGAACCTATTGTAAAGTTTGTAACATGACCTTTATTGGAAATACCTAAAATTAGTAAAACTAGTCCACCAATTAGCAATTGATAACCAGTTACCAGCATGGAATCTATGCTTTTGCAAATCTTTTTTCCATAAATTGAGCAGGCAGAAAATGCAAAGGCAGCTACAGCAATAAAACCCTCACCGTTAATTTTAAAGCTGAAATTTAAAAGGTCACTGCTGAAATTTACTAACAATACACCAATAAATCCTAGTATACAGCCAATTGCTTTTCGAGAATTTATTCTATCATCATTATATAGGAAATGAGCAAGGATGACGCTGAAAAAAGCAGATGTAGAGTTCATTATAGAAGCCTTTACACCACTAGTATGAGCAAGTCCAATATAAAAAAACATATACTGCAAGGTTGTTTGAGTTAAACCTAAAAGTATAAGTTCTTTTATATTTTTTCTTGTTAATGAAAATAAATTCTTAGATGAAAATAAAGCAACTATTAAAACCATCAATCCTGCTATTATAAATCTGTACCCTGCAAAAGACAATTCAGAAAATATATTATCTGTACTTATTTTAAAAAGAGCATATCCACTCTTAACTCCTGGGTAGGCACTTCCCCATAATATGCAACAAAATGAGGCAAGCAGTATTACTATTTTTCTATTTGTAAAAATTTTTTTGTTATTCAATTCTGTCAAATCCTTTATTTTGTATTTCGTCTAAATTTACTACTATTCCCCTTAAATCCAGTAATATCATTAAATCATTTACCCATTAAGAATACAATAAATTGCGTCCTATAACAAATGAAAGTAGGGAAAATTTACACCCCTAGGGCAAATTAAAAGCTGTGAATTATCTTCATTAAAATGTAGCTGATTATTATAATCCAAATACATATTATAATGACTCCAGCAATCCATTTTTTAGGCTTACCCTCTTTAAAAATATTTTCTGATTGTTGTCTGCATTCATTCATAATATCACTTGGTATTAGCTTTATAGCAAAGGCAATACCAAGTGGCAATATAATCAGATCATCAACGTATCCTAAAATTGGTATAAAATCAGGTATCAAGTCAATAGGACTTAAAGCATAACATACCACTAATATTGAAACTAATTTTGCATAAAAAGGTACATCCGGTCGTTTATATGCAAAATATAATGCCCCAATCTCCTTTTTCATTTTTTTAGCTCTTTTCATAATTATTGAAATACCCATATTATATCTTTTATTTAATTTGTTTTTCATAAATCACCTCGGGGTTAATCAATTTTTTATTTGAACTTAAAATAAAGTTATAAATCATTACTCTCCTATGAAATTATATCATAACTTTATCCTATAACTAGCCTCTGTAATAATGGATTATATAGAATAATATGTTATAATTTTTATATTAAAAAAGCACCCCCGGGGTGTAAAATCAGGAAATCATAGATATATATCAGAAAACTCCGCCTTTATCATTTCATCACTAAAGAAGATATTCTTCTTATTATTTGTTTCTACGGTTCTTGCAGGTAATGTTACTTTAAATATACTACCCTCGCCCAATTTACTTTTTACGCTTATATTTCCATAATGCAATTCAACAATTGACTTTACTATATATAACCCTATACCAATGCCCTCTGTAGCTCTTTGAAATGACTTGTCCACTTGTTTAAATTTTTCAAATATATGCTGTAAATGATTTTTTTCAATACCAATTCCTTTATCCTTTACAGATATTTCAATAAAATTATTTTTATCTATAAGTTCTATAGAAATCTCACAACTGTTTTCTGAAAATTTAATTGCATTGGAAATGAGATTAAGTATAACTCTGCAGATATTATTGGCATCATATGCAATAATCTTCTCATCTATATTTGTATTAAAAACAATATTAATTTCTTTGTCTTCAAAGTATTCCGATATATCTTTAACTATGGTTTTAAGCATACTAACTATATTTTGATTAGATAAATTTACTTCGAAGTAACCTAATTTTATTCTTGATAGGTCCACCATATTATTTATTATTCTTGATAATCTATAACAATTTTTCTTTATTGAATGTATATCTCTATTTAATTTCTCCTTATCTCCACATAAGGATTTATTATTTGAATACAATTCAAATAGCTGAACTGCACTGAAAATTACATTTAAAGGTGTTCTCATCTCATGAGATAAATTTGCAAAAATTTCCTCCTGTACTTTAAGAGTTTTCTCCATTTCCTTATTAGCCATTATTTCTTCAGTAACATCGATTCCAATAGCAAGTATTTCTAACACTTCATTATTAATTCCCAAAATAGGCTGATATATTGTATTTATAAATTTTTCTTTACCAAAAACTGTGAATTTTCTATATTTAGAATAAGATTTTTTATTTTCCTCTATTATGCCCTTAACATGTTTAAGAATATAATTTTTATCAAAACTATTTACTACATCTTTATAGTTCATACCTTTAATAGATGATATAGAACCTATATCTGAATTTTCTAGCTTTAGAAAATTGTAGGCTTTTTTATTAATATCTATAAGTTTTAAATCTGGATAGGATAATCTTAGCACTGGTAAATCCAGTTCTTCTATCATACGATTTAAAATTTTATATTGTTTATCTATAAACATATGATTATCATTTTTTACTTTTTCAGTAATATCATTAATGCACATTACTCCTGCTATAAAATCTCCTTCATTATCGTATACAGGTGCAGCATTTACATTATAATACCTAAAATCATTATTATATTTTACAATACTTTTAAATTCCGATATTTTTTCACCTCTTAATAATCTATTAACAGGTAAATTCTCTTTAGGAATTACTTTCCCATCAATATCAAAATACTCAATTTTATCATAAGTCTTCCCTGCTTCTCTTAAATTTCTATACATGGGATACTTATTTCTTGCTGCCTTATTTATATCTATGTACTTACCATCTTTATTGACTATTAATAGAGGCTCTGCCATATTTTCAATTATAGCCTCTAATTGTTTTTTTTGGTTTTCAATGATTTTGCTCTGTTTATCTCTTAATTCTCTACCTCGTATTTTCTCCGTTATATCCCATTTATTTTCTACTATATATTTAATATTACCATCTACATATATAGGTACAAAAATTAAATTCCAATAGCTAGTTCCATTCACTTTATCTTCATGTTTAAATTCATTTATATGATATGATTCTCCAGTCTTTTTTATTGTAGACCATATTTTATCTATATTATCGTCCTCAATACCATTTACTATTTCCTTCTTATATTTTCCTATACAATTTTCTCTTTTAGCATAAGATGGATAAAAGTATTTTAAAAACTTATTATTACAATTAAGCATAATAAAATCAGGAAAACTCCAAATTGAAGTTCCAATTTTATCATTTTTACAAATCTGTGCCACAAACATCATCTTATCCTCAATACGTGAATTTGGTTTTTCTCTAAAATAATATTCTCTTTCATTATTACCTTCTAAATTTTTGCAAAGAATAGTTACCTCTCGGGCATTGCACTGTTTAGTAAACATATAGCCCTCAAATTTATCTTTAATATCTTCAAAATTCACTACAGAATTAATTCTAAGTAACATACTTATTTCATTAAGAGATTTTCCAACCAATTCATATTCTGAATATCCACTAAAATCTACAAAATCCCTACTAACTTTAGTAATAAAATTATTATTACTACAAAAAAATAGTTTTTTAATAGCTTTTAAAGTATACTTCATTACATATCCCTCTGCTTTCAATTAATGTTCTTTTTACTTTTGTTATTTATAGTAAAAATTTCATATACTTTATTTAATGATACTGATATTTACCATTACGTATAATTATACTATATTAAATAATCAAAAATATAAAAAAAGAATTCTCTTTTTTTTGACATATTATGCAGTTTATATATATTTATATGCTTTGTATTTTCAAAATTCTATGTAGATACATATTTTATCACATCAATTCATCTAAACTTAATGGGATTTTGTACTCCCATTAAGTTTAGATGAATTATCCAGGGACATGCGGCTGTTATCTGCACCTTTAGTAGGTGGAGTATTACAGCCACTAGTCATCGGATAAAAATAATGAGCATTAACACATAATATTTATGTAATAATGCTCATTGGTTAATACCCCAGTGGAGTAATTTATGTATATTTTTAATTTCTGTCCTTAATTCGCCTCTGGGGTGAATTAAATCTCCGTCAACGCCTTAAACACCTCAACATATTTAGAAGCTTTCCTGTAAAATACAGCCGGTTTACCAAGTGGTACATCAACTTCTATCTCTCCACCCCTATATACATCACCAGTCCACAGATGCACCCATTCATCTTCTGGAAGATATACCTTCCAGACAGCTTTACCTGGTTCATAAACTGGTGCCACTAATATATCTCTTCCATATAAATATTCATATTTAATATCATAAGCCCTTTTATCCTGTTCATAATGCATAAATAGAGGTCTTTGTACAGGCACTCCAGTTTCTGAATTCTCCTTTACCAGAGCTTTAGTGTATGGTTTTAAAGTAGTATATATTCTGCTCATCTTTGCAAAATGCTGCAGCGTTTCCTTATCTGAATCGAACTGCCAGTTATCCTTTGGTCTATTGCCTTCGTGAGTTCTCATTATTGCAGTAAAGGTAGCCATTTCAGCCCATCTCATAAATAATTCTTTTGTTCTCTTCATTTCAAATAGAGTAGTATAGCCTCCAATATCACTGTGATGAAGTCCCCATCCTGTCATTCCTAGGGATAATGCTGCTGGAATTACAGAAGCTAGTCCATCATCCAAACTCCAATCCACATTTTGATCCCCTGCCCACATCATTGTGCAGTATTTTTGACTTCCTGTATAACCTGCTCTCATGAAGAATGTAACATCCTGAAGCTTTCCTGCCTCTTCTACTGCTTCTCTATTTATCTTCGCCCATATAGCAGGCCATGCATTATGCATTATTTCAGCACTGACTCCATTGTTTAAAATAACATCTGTTGGCAGATATTCACCAAAATCAGCCATCCATCCAGAAAGTCCAAAATCAATCATTTCTTTTTTGATTACACCCTTATACCATTCACAGGCTTCAGGTATGGTAAAATCCACTACTCCTGCATAAAACTCTCCAAATTCCACCAAGTAATCTTCATTATTATTATTCTTAGCTAAATATCCTCTTTTACTGGCTTCCTTAAATAAATCACCTTCTACAGCAATATAAGGATTTATATAACCTAAAAATCTTATTCCTCTTTCTCTAAGTTCCTTTATTTTCACATCCAGCTTTGGGTATAATTCTTTATTCCACTGCCAGTTCCACATAAGCCGCTTTCCAAAGGAGGTCATTCTTATTCCTTCCCAATCCTGAGCCCATATACCGCCTACTTTTAGTCCCTTTTGTAGAGCATTTTCCAATTTATTTAATACTACTTCTGTTCCGCCTTGAATACCAAGCCATACACCCTCATAAACCCATTCAGGAAGTTCTGGCTGTTTTCCAAGGAGTCCGGTTAATTTTCCCACTAATTTCACATAGGTTTCCCCTGTTTCGAAAATCAATTTCTCTGGCACACCCCATATTTGCAGTTCATGAAACTCCTCATGACTAAAATCAAAATCCATATAGACGCTGCTGTCTACATGGCAATAGTATTTTCTGCTGGATACAAAGGTAGGCTGTGGGAAAAATGTAGTATAATAATCCCCTCCAGCATTGCCACGTTCATCAGCCTTAAAAGTTATATAAGTATTTTTATTTCTCCCAACACCTTGCTCAGAAGTCCACAGCGGATAATTCTTTCCTCTTAAATCAAAATCTGAAAATTGTTCTCCACATCCATATATATGTTCTTCCTTCTCAGCATCTATCCTCAGCCAAAGCCTATTTAGTTTATCAGGATTTTCTAAAAATTTAACTACTGTTCTTTCATCTTCTACTGTAAATAAAACCTTTAAAGAATTAAGTCCTCTTTTAGAAAAAGTAACTATTACTCCATCAACATTCTTATAGACTTCAAAATCATCAAGAGCTACCTTTTCTATTAAATAGTCTTTTATTTTAAAATTACCACGAAACATATCATAGGTGGCCTCTCCCTTTCCTGCATATATCCATGGTCTTTCAAGAGTATGAGTAATTATTTTCTTACCATTAACCAGTATACTAAATCCATTTTCTATCTTAATAAACTCCATTTATTGAATCTCCTAATCATTTTGAAATCTTATCTCAATATTCTCACCAATTATTCCAGCATAGGCTCCTTTTTCAATAAGAAGTTTTCTTTCCGGATGAGCTAAAAGCCATTTATTTTTTGCAAATAAAAGTATATCTCTGTTATGTTTTAATGTAGCTTCTCTTAAAGGCTCATTAGTTCCTTTAATTAATATCACTATACATTTAAAGCCATCCTTTGAAGTTTTGCAAGGGCCAAAATGTAATGTAGTTTCATATAGCTGTATTGCTGTACTCTTTTTAACAAAGAAAGCTTCAACCTTGCTGGAATCATATTTATTATTATTTACATCTTTTAATTGCCCAAGGAGCAGCACCATATCCGTAACAGCCACATTTATCTCGCTGCCCTTATGATATTCAAGACCATTTAAAGTTGAATTACTTCCATTACAATAACCTATTTCTATAGGTATTTCACCATAGAATTCATTTTCTAATTCTTCTCTTATTTTTGTATTTTCCATTTCACTAACTGAAGCTATATAAATATTTCCTTCAGAGGGTATTTGTGTCTTTTCCTCCATATATTTAGTTAACTCATTAAAATCATAATCATCTATTATTTCCCCATATCTAGTAAAGGCTTTATCCTGAATATCTTTAATATTTATACGGTTATTTGTCTCTATCAATTGTTTTAAATCCATTATTATTTTCCCCCATGTATCAATAAATATTACTTAGCAGAAGCTTGTACTCATCCTACTAAATTTACATGAATACCTAGTTTCTGAAGTTGCTCATCTCCACTTTTTGATAAACAGAATTCTTGGCATCAGGTGGAGTTTTTGTTTATGACCTCTGATGGTTAGAAGTCGTTATCCAGGGACGTAGCCACTCTTTACTCCCAATTTGAAGAAGGTGGGAGTATTAGGGTGGGTAGTCATCGGATAAACAGAATTTACAGCAGCTAATTATAGGACAAACTGATAACCACCTGCTAAAAGAGTGGTGGTTATAGTAATTTTCAAAACATAAAATGGGTTGAAACTCATATAATTGATATTCCAACACAAAATGCAAACAAACATTATTGAATATTTTATTAATGTTTGAAACTTTTATTATTAATACTTTAAAACTTTAATGCCTAATAAACTACACATAGTCTTAATCTCTTCCGTCACATCACCATAGGCAACCACAAAATGAGGCTCCCAGCCATCTCTAACAAATTCTGCTATCTTTTCAGCAGCCTTTCCTCCTTCTGGTCTTACGGTTACAGAAGTACCAAAAAACTTTTGTGGCTCTTCTAAAGCTTCTCCTTTAAAAATAAACATGCGAAAACCATCTCTATCTTTTCCAAGTCTTAATACAGTAACTCCACCGCTTTTAAGACCAAACTCCATAGTTGGTCCAATCTTACGATTTGGATGAACACCTAGTTTAGAGCCTTCTTTATCATTTGCAAGAGTGCTTGCCCCAGCTCCGCAGTGCCAGTAAACTATGCTGTCACATTTTTCGTCCACTGCTACCGGATCACCAAAATAGGTTGCCTCCCCACTAAAACCGGCACCAATAAACATACTTATCACACCGCCAATATCTGTTTCACAGGAAGCGGCAATACCGTTATCATTTAACATGGAGAGTACAGCACAAACCGGCGCTCCAAAGCCTGTAAAAAAATCTGGCCAGCAGCGGGATGCCACTGCACCGGCTCCTGTTTCTTCTATAAAGTCTTCATAGGATCTGCGCAGTCTAGCATATTTTTGCAAATTTTCCTCTGGCATTTTATCATAGCCTTCTGTACGAGACTTTAGCTCGTCTAAAGCTTTAGCAATTTCCTCATTACTATAAGTAGAAGCCTTATTCATTATACTTGCAGCCTCTGTCCTCACAATTCTAGTGCCAAAGGTACCTGATAGTTTAGCCTCATCTATATTACCGAAGCCAAAACCCTGTGGCTGTGAACCTATTACTCCTATAACTAGATTCCTTAATTTTTTAGTCATTTCCACTGCACTGCCAATTTTACGCAATTTCGTAATAACAGTCTCTTCCTCTGGATTTCCAAAAACAAATTCATGCTGATGCCCCTGCATACGTATGCTGTTACCAGCAGAAAATGCTCCCGTTAAAGAGTTAAGCTTTAAGCGTCCTCCATCAATAGAAGGCTCCCTTACAGCCCAAACAACTATAGGACAATTAAAACGTCGAGTTAGTTCAGTAACAAACTCCCCCCCTACAAAGGTACTGCATTGATAGATAATTAAATCCTGCTGCGGCAGAGTATCTGCGAATTCGCTCAGCATTTCTGGAGAAGTAAGCAGCTCTTCTGGTATACTTATATTATTGAAGATTCCCTTCAACATATCACAGGATTTTTTAAAATTCTCCTCAGCACTGGGCATAAAAAAGGTAGTACGAGCAAGTGAGAAAAATGCTATTTTTATATTCATACGTAAACATCTCCCGTTGTAAATATCTAATGTTCAAGGCATTAAGCCCCTTGACATAGCTGATTTTGTATGGTCATAATACAAAACTTTAAATAAGTTTTTTCAATTCTAATGAAAATGAAAACTTACTTTGAGATTAATACGTCTTATTGCTTGATGTAATATTCCAACTCAAAGCCTCAGATTAACAGTATGGATGTTTTAGACCATACAACCAGATTTTTTACTTATAACTTCTTTTGCCGCCTTAACTATATGTTCTTTTGTCATTCCATACTTTTCTAATAGATAAGGAGTAAAGCCAACCTCTCCAAAATGATCTTTTATTCCTATTGTCTTAACAGGTACAGGATTTTCTTCTATTAATACCTCCGCTACGGCACTTCTAAGTCCTCCAATTATATTGTGATTTTCACAGGTTACTACTGCCCCTGTCTTTTGTGCAGATTTTATTACAGCTTCTCTGTCTATTGGCTTAATGGTGTGTATATTTATTACTTCAGCATTTATATTTTCCTGTCTTAATATTTTTTCTGCTTCAATAGCTTCCTTCACCATTATTCCTGTGGCAAAGATACTTACATCTGCTCCTTCTTTAATTAGATCTGCTTTAAATAGATCAAATTCATAGTTTTCATCAAATACTACAGGAGCAACTTTTCTAAACATTCTTATATATACAGGTCCCTCATAATTAATTATTTTAGGTAATGCTTTTTCAAGCTGAACAGCATCTACTACTTCATAAATTACTATATTGGGAATACTTCTCAAAACTCCAATATCCTCAAAACTCATGTGTGTACCACCATTTAGTTCTGCTGCAATCCCCGGGTCTGTTCCAAGTATTTTTACATTTCTATTTGCATAGCAAACTGATATTGTTATCTGATCACATATTCTCCTGCTGGCAAAAGGAGTAAATGTACCTATAAAGGGAATCATTCCGTAAGCTGCCATGCCAGCAGCTACTGAAGTCATATTCTGCTCTGCTATACCAATATCAAAGGCTCTTTCAGGATACTTTTCTCTCAGCGAAATAGTTCCGTTAGCTTTGGCTAAATCTGCATCTAATACTACTATCCTATCATCCTTCTCCATTATTTTATCCAAAGTATTTCCAAGTACCTGTCTTACTTCCACATCTTCATACATATAAATTCCCCTCCTAATTTAGCTCCTGAAGCGCTTTTATTTTATCCTCTTCACCAAAAGGCATATTGTGATTAGCTGCCCCTTTGTCCTCTACAAAGGAAACACCTTTACCTTTTATTGTATTTAAGATAATCATTGTAGGTTTTTTCATAGATTTTTTTCCTTCTATAACAGCAGTATCTATTTCTTTTACATCATGACCATCAGCTACATTAATAACATTCCATCCAAAGGCTTTCCATTTATCCTGTAAAGAGTCCAGATTATTTATATCCTTTACCTCACCGTCTATCTGCAATTTATTGTAATCAGTGAAGGCAATTAAATTGTTCAATTTTAATTGTGAAGCAAGCATAGCTGCTTCCCAGATCTGCCCTTCCTGACTCTCTCCATCTCCAACCACAGCATAAATATATGCACTGTCTTTCTTTATTTTTGAAGCCTTTGCCATACCCACTGCACAGGATAGGCCCTGACCTAAAGATCCTGTTGTCATATCAATACCAGGAGTTCTCAGCATGTCACAATGGCTTGGCAAATTAGTCCCAGGCTGATTTAAAGTATGAAGTTCTTCTAGTGGAAAGTAGCCTTTATCTGCAAGAATGGAATATAGTGTTGGACCTGCATGTCCCTTTGATAACACAAATCTGTCTCTGGCTTCTTTTTTGGGATTACCTGGATCAATATTCATATGTTTATAGTATAGAACAACCAGCACATCCACTATAGATAGAGAACCACCAATATGTCCAATTCCCAAAGTACCAATTTCATCTACAGTAAGTCTTCTTATATGTTTACTTTTTTCTATTAAAAAGTTATTTTCACTCTCATTCATATTACAAACCTCCAAAAATTTCACTTAAAACTTCTAAACATCTCAATCAAATCTTTTTTTTCCATTTTCACCGGATTATTTAATAAATTAGGATGAATACTAAGTTCTGCAAGTGTCTCAACCTCTTCATCCCTTATTCCTGCATCCTGTAAACTTACTTTCATGTTCATTGAAAACTTTAGTTCTTTAATTCTGTCTGCCATATCATTGGCATCCTTAAAACCCAATTGTTTGGCAAAATCATTCACTCTGCCATCTTCAGCCTCAGCATTTATCCTGGTAAAATAATCTAAGGTAAAGGCACAGGCTTCTCCATGGGGCAGTTTGTATATATTAGTCAGTGGAAAAGAACAGGCATGGGAACCTGTGGTCTTTGGAAGGCCAAAAGCAAGTCCTGCAATTAAACTGGCCTCACTCATCTTTTCTCTTGCTTCTATATCTTCACCATTTATATAAGCCTTTTCTAAATATTTAAAAACCAAAGAAGCTGCATGCAGTGCCAAAGCATCGCAAATTGGCTGATGATCCTTACTCCAAAAACCTTCAAGGGCATGGGATAACACATCAAGGCCTGTAGAGGCTGTTATCTGTTTTGGCACAGTTAAAGTTAATGTGGGATCCACAATGGCATATTCAGGATAAAAATTTTCACTGGCAAGAGGTGCTTTCCTCCCAATATGAGGATTAGTAAGCACGGAAACCGCTGTAACCTCACTTCCCGTTCCAGAGGTAGTTGGTACAGCTATAAGTGGAATATGTTCTTTTCCAAACTTCTTTTCCTGATTATGATAAAGCACTATAGAATCCTCAGTTTTACATAGACTTGCCGCTGCTTTGGCACAGTCTATAGGACTTCCTCCTCCAAGAGCTAATACAAATCCAATGTTATTCTTTCTTATAACATCTGCACAATTATCTACATTATCTACTGTAGGGTTTGGTACAATATTAGAAAAAATTTTAGTTATTAATCCTTTAGAATAGTCTAAAATCTTTTCTGCTGCTCCATTTTCAGCAAAGCTGGGACCACACACTAGAAGTCCATTTTTATAATTTAAATCTTTAAGAATGTTGTATAGATCTTTAACCTTATCAATTCCAAATATTATCTTTACAGGCTGTTTATAAAACCAATCCATAATCTCTTATTGCATAATGAGTATCTAACAATCTCATTATACTTCCTTTCTTCAGAATTATTTCTCCTTGTTAATCCTTAAAATACTACTTATCGAACTTAAGTCGATATTAATTCTTATTTTCTGAATCATTGCTTTAATATACAAGATTAAATAACACTTAACTATAGCTTCTCTTCTATTCCCTTAACTTCTTTATAGGCATTTTTCAAAAATTCCTGTCTCCATTCTTCAAGTCCCTCTGTAAATTCAGTATTTAAAAAGCTATCTACTATATCTAAACCAAGTTCCGGAGCTATTATCCAACCGCCCAGTGTAAGTACATTGGCATTATTTATTGCACGAGATTTCTTAGCTCCATAGACACTTTCCACTACAGCTGCATAAACTCCCTTATGCTTATTGGCAACTATGGACATTCCCATACCTGTGCCGCAAATTAATATACCCTTTTCAAATTCTTTATCTTGAATAGCTTTAGCAACTATAGGAGCAACTTTAAAATATGGAAGTGGTTCGTTGATGTCTTTTGTACCCACATCTGAAACCTGGTAACCTATAGAACTTAAATGCTCCTTTATAGCTTCCTTAAGAGTGAAACCTGATTTGTCAGAACCAATTATTATTTTCATAAATAAACCCTCCAATTTTTTATACTTTATTTTTGGTTAAATCTTTCACCTTGGCGCACCGCGGCAATCTTTCACTTTTTCACCTCGTGAGCCTGATGAAAAGCTTTCACTGGTTAATGAGTAAAACTCACTTTCAGCTAAAAAATTAGCTTTTGACTGCCCCGCTTGTAATACCGGATATAATTCTTCTTTGAAAAATTAATACCATAACTATAACTGGAACTGTTATTATAATAGATGCTGCTGATATCTGACCCCAAGGTACGTTGTATTCTCCCTGAAGCATAATTATACCTACTGGTACAGTTCTCATATCTCCATTTGTAGCAAAAATGAGTCCAAATAGGAATTCATTCCATGCTGTTATAAAAACCATTATAAAAGTAGTAAATATTCCAGGTGTGACAAGGGGCATTATTATTTTTAAAAATATTATGAAAGGCGATGCTCCATCAATTTTTACAGATTCATCTACCTCTTTAGGTATATCCTTGAAAAAAGCTTGAAGATTCCAAATGGCAAGAGGAAGAGCAAAGGTAATATAGGGAAGTATTAATCCCCAATAGGTATTAAGTAAGGATATTTTTTTAAACATTACGAATAGTGGACTAACCAAAGCTATTCCAGGGAAAATCGATACTGAAAGCACGAAAGCCAATATAAAATTTTTACCCTTTATATTAAGCCTTGCTACTGCATAAGAACAAAATAGACCTATAACTAAGCTTATTACCGTTGTAGCCATAGAAACTATAAAACTATTTAACATATAATTTAAAAACTTGGTTTGAGTAAAAATGTATATATAATTTTCCAGATGTATTCCATTTGGAAGTAAACTCATATCCGAACTGTTTAATTGTGCAGAACTTCTAATAGATATGATAAATTGCCAGTAAACCGGAAAAAGCAATACTATAATTACCAAAGCTACTAATATTGTAAAAAATATCTTATTTCTGATTTTAGTATTCATCTTTAATCCTCCCCGTACTTTTAATCTTCATTTTTAGAACCCAAAAGTTTAAGATAAGCTAAACATAATATAAATATTAAGACAAAGGATAACATTGCAACTGCTGAACCATAACCAATATCCAAATTATTAAATAGCTGTTTATATGCATACATTATAATGGATACCGTTGAGTTTCCAGGACCTCCCGCAGTCATTCCATATATGGTATCAAATATTCTAAGAGCTCCGATAATCCTAAAGAGCAATACAACAATGACTACATTCTTTATGTAAGGTAAAGTTATTCTCCAAAATTTTCCAAAATAGCTGGCTCCGTCTACATCGGCTGCTTCATAAAGTTCTTCCGGAACAATCTGAAGTCCTGCCAAAAGCATTAAAGCCATAAATGGCAACTGTTTCCAAACGTCAGCTATTATTACAGCCCACATAGCATATCCCTTGGTTCCAAGCCATACTATTGGAGTTTTAATTATATGCAGATTCATAAGTATTTCATTTATTACACCTAATTTATCATTGAACATAAATTGCCACATCAAAGCAACTATAATACCTGGTATAGCCCAAGGAATAAGTATGGAAGTTCTCACTATTCCTTTCCCTCTAAAATTGCTATTCATAATAAGTGCCAGCACAAACCCTAAAGCCAGCTCAATTATTACTGAAAAAAAAGTAAAATAAAAAGTATTCCATAAACTCTGCCAAATAACCGGATCTGCAAGCATTTTTATATAATTTTTTGCTCCGATAAATTTGGTTGCATCTGGATTCTGAAGCTGCATATCAAAGAAACTGTTCCAAAAGGTTTTTATTATAGGATATACTGCAATGAGAATTATTATAATCAATGCTGGTGCTACCATTAAATATCCCAATCTTTTTTCAGAATAATCCTTTTTATGTCTATTTTTTTTATTATTAGTAATATCAGGAGTAACTGTAGTTTCAACATTTTCTGTTAATTGACTCATTCTATAATTCCTCCATATTATTTTTTTAGAGACTATACCAAAGTTGTGTTATCTATCTTTATATTATCAATAAATCAAATCATTAAGACTTTGTTTTTTATACCTAAATTAGATAAATTATCTATATGAAATTTTAGTATAGTCTCTTTAATTTTTTATTTTTTATTTATTACTTATTATGTCATTCAATTCCTTTGCAGCCTCTTTCACTGCACTATCTACAGGAACTTCACCAGTAACTGCTTTATGCAAATTAACCTGCAGTGCATCTGATATCTTTGCATAATATGGAGAAATCGGTCTTGGTTTTGCAACCTTTAATATAGGTAATAAGTCTTTATATTGTGGGGACTTAGCTAATACATCATTATCAGAATACAAACTTTCCCTTGTAGACATGTATGAACCTTCAATAGCATTTATCTTCTGTCCTTCTTCACTTGTAACAAACTGAATAAATTTCCAAGCCTCTTCAGGATGCTTTGAATTCTTGTTTATACCAAGATTCCATCCACCTAAAGTAGCTCCTGCTTCAGTTCCGTCTGGGCCCATTGGCATAGGTACTATGCCTACCTTTCCTTTAACTGCTGATCCGTCTGCATTTACACTTGTATAATTAAGTGGCCAGTTTCTCATAAATAAAGTCTTTCCCTGTACAAATTGATCTGTACAATCCTGTGGCTTATATGTAACTACACCTTTAGGTGCAACATTCTCATCTATAAGACTTTTCATTATTTTTATTCCAGCAATTGACTTAGGTGAATCAATTACAACCTTTCCTTTACTGTCAAGAATATTTCCTCCATTACCAAATATAAATTCAGCAGCATTACAAACTATTGCTTCATTTTGAAATGCCTGAAATAATATTCCCTGAGTTATACCATTTTTACCTATGTTATCTTTACTTATCTTTATTAAGTCATCCCAGGTTTTTGGAGGTGTAGGAATTAAATCTTTTCTATAAAACAATACTCCTGCATCTGTAGAGAATGGAACTCCATAAATATTATCCTTATATTTTACAGAAGCAATATTTCCAGGGAAAAACCCCTTTTGCTCATCTTTAGTAAAATATTTATCTAGTGGAAGAAGCCAACCTGCAGATGAAAATTCGCTTGCCCATACTACATCCATTGTAACTACGTCTATGCTGTCATCTCCTGTAGATAATGCAGTTGTATAAACATTATGCTGTTCTGTTGAAGTTGAAGGTAAATTCTCAATTTTAACTTTTATATTAGGATATTTCTTTTCAAAGGCTTCAACTATTTTTGCAGCAGCAGGAGTTGCATCCTGACCTCTCTTCCAAACTATAGTAACTGGTTGATTTGGATCTGATTTTTCACTGGAACTCTGTTGTCCACAACCTGCTAGCAGTGTACTAACTCCCAATATACCTGCTAATAAAGAGATGATTATTTTTCTTTTTTTCATATTTATCCCCCTAAATTTATTTATTATATTGATTTTTATAATTTTTTAATTATTTAATACTATTAATAGTCTCCGCTATAACCTTAAGCTTTTTCATTTTCTCCATATCAAGTTTCACCTCATCCATAGGATACTGCCTGTCTATATATTCATACTTAGGTTCACCAAGACGATGATAAGCTAAAAGTTCATAACTTACGTTTGGCTTGCCTTTAAGAAAATTAACTATTTCCTCTATATCTTCTTCTGAATCATTAAAACCTGGAATCACTGGAGTTCTCACCAATTTATTAAGTTTGGGAAATTTTTCACACAGCTTAATAAAATTATCTAATATTAGTTCATTAGATGCCTTGGTGAATTCTAAATGCTTATCTTTATTCACAGATTTTATATCAAACAAAATTGTATCTAAAAATTCTGCAACCTGTTCTAAATTACTCCAATTAGTATATCCACAGGTTTCTATGGCTGTATTCATTCTGCGTTTTTTTGCAGCCTTAAGAAGTTCAATGGTAAATTCAGGTTGGCTTAAGGGTTCTCCACCACTGATAGTTAACCCTCCTCCGGATCTTGCATAGAATACACTGTCTTTTTCAACTAACTTTAAAACTTCCTCCACAGTCATTAATTTACCGTAAACAGATAGCGCTTTTGATGGACAGGCATCTGCAAAAATATTGGGGTCTATGTCTATATTTCTGTCAATTATAATTTCATTGCACTCTGTCTTTCTAATTTCATCATTACTGCATAAACTTAAACATTCAGTGCAGCCACTGCTTAATATACATTTACAGCTGTTATAAGCAAGCTCCAGTTCACTTTTTTGTGATTCTGGATTACTGCACCATCTACATTTCAGAGGACATCCTTTTAAAAAAACAATTGTTCTAATACCAGGACCATCATGAACAGAATAGGACTGTATATTGAACACATATCCCTGTTTGCTCTTATCACACTGCTTACTTTCAATCATTCTATTCCTCCAAAAGATTTCTATGTATACATACTTATTAAGTATGTTTTTCTCGGTAGTACTTTAAACACACATATACAAGTAGTAACTTGAATACAAAGGAACCAGTTTTTATTTATAGTAATTTAAATACTAAGATAACAAGTTAAAGATACTGATTTTTTATCAGAGAAATACTTAGTTCTTTATCCATGATTTTGGATTATCCAAAGCTTTTAAAAAACTTAATCCAGTTCAAAAATAAACCGGCATCTAACTTATTATATATTTAAATACCTAACCTAAATTTTCATGTTCAGTTCTTGCTATTATATCATTCTGTAAATCTGGTGAAAGATCTGTAAAATAAGCACTGTAACCTGCAACTCTTACCAATAGATTGCGGTATTTTTCAGGCTCCTTTTGTGCATCCAGAAGGGTCTGTTTATTTATAATATTAAATTGAAGATGCCACAATTTTAAATCACACCAGGTTCTTATAAAGGATACCAGCTTTTCACTTCCACTGTTTCCTTCCACGCAGGCAGGACTTAATTTTACATTTAAAAGTCTTGCTGCTCTTTCTCTGTGACTGTAGTTCTTAGATGTAAAGTTTGACAGAAGTACCGCTGTAGGTCCATTCACATCAGCTCCATGGGAGGCAGAAGAACCATCAGCCAGTGGTGTATAAGCCTTTCTTCCGTTTGGAGTGGCACTAACTACCTTTCCAAATGGTACATGGGAGGTAAATGGTACATATCTTAAATCAAGATGTACACCTAGTTCCTCAGAATATTTTTCTGTGAATTTAAGAGCTTCTAAGTCTAATGCTTTAGCTATAGAGTCTGCATAGGAATCATTGTTTCCATAGCTTGGTGCATTGATAAGCATCTGTCTTATTACTTCGTAGCCTTCAAAATTATTTTCTACAGCTTCTATTAATTTTTCCATTGTAATTCTTTTATCTTCAAATACAAGCTTTTTAATTGCTGCTAGAGAATCTATAACTGTACCATAGCCTATAAATTCAAAGTATCCAAGATCAATCCCACCTTCTATTTTAGGAGTATGAAGATCCTTAAGATTCTTCATGCATAGGTCATGTAATGCTGATCCCATAGGAGCAGCAAAGTGTTTGGGTCTTAAATTGATTATTTCATGCTGCTGAATAAAAGCATGTTTTAAGAAGTTTGTCTGCTGAGCCAGGTATGCCTTCCAGAATTCTTCCCAGGTGGTGAAATTTCTTGGATCTCCAGTTTCAAGTCCTATAGTTTCATCTCCATAAAGTTTCATTTTACCATTATAAAGTACCATTTCTACCGCAGCTGCAAAATTAATATAAGCACAAGGACTTGTATAAGTATCTCTGTTTGGCATTCTGCATTCTGCACAGCCAGATACTGCATAGTCATAAGCTTCTTCAAATTTAGCACCTTTAGCAAGAAGTAATGGTACAACTTCTTCATCATTTATTAGTTTTGGAAAACCTGAACCATCTTTTATGGTTTCTGCTACTTCATATAAATATCTTTCAGGTGATCTTGCATGAATCCTTGCTGCAAGGTCAGGATAATTTAAAGGAAATTCCCTTTTTGATTGTAAAAACAAATAGGTAAGCTCATTGGTAGCATCCACTCCATTCTTTGTTTGTCCTCCAATGGTAACAGCCTCCCAATGTGCATAACCTTCATTAAAAGCTCCTCCTGTTGGAGAAATATAAAGATCAATAAACTGAGCCATAGCTCCCCATACACATTCTAATAATTCAATTGCACCCTCATCTGTTAATGTACCATCTTCTATATCTTTCTTATAATAAGGATATAAATACTGATCCATTCTGCCGTTAGAAATAACTGTACCTGTCTTTTGTTCTATTCTTGAAAACATTTGCGTAAACCACTGAGATTGTACTGCTTCACGGAAATTACGTGCAGGATTTTCTGGAACCCAGCTGCATCTTTCTGCTATTTCCTCTAATTCTTTTTTTCTCTTGGCATCAGTTTCTTTAAGTGCTAATTCATCAGCTAATTTTCCATGTCTCTTAGACCATAGTATAATAGCTTCGCTCACAGTAATTATAGCCTTAAGGAAAGGTTCTTTTTCCATACTGTCTACAGGACTAAGCGGATCAAGAGCTTTCAGTTGTTTTTCCGCATCTTCTTTTATTCCCTTAAATCCCCTTTTAAGTACCTTTTCATAGTCATGAACCCACTGTATGGATGAACGAAAAGATGCAGTTTCATTTACAATAAATCTTGATTTTAGAGAATCCTTTGGATCGTATGTAAACTTTACTGTTTCCTTTGGCAGTGCCTTAGCTAAATCCTCATGAAAAGTCTTACCCTTCCAGTAAGGTGCAATGTCTTTTACTATGATGTCAGCATCTTCTTTTGAAATATCAAAAGGAGACTTAGTTCTTTTTGGAAGTTCCTCAATAGCTAGATCCAAGAAGTCCCCATCAAGTTCAGGATAAAGTATTCCGTATCTGCCTTCATAACCTGATCTTCCCACAATAAGCTGATTATCTTCAATGTAAATAGTTATGTTTTCAGCTATATGTTTTAGTGCCTTTGACCATCTTAGAACAAGAGGTTCCCCCTCAGTTTCTCTAAAGGACTCTGTAAAATATTTTGCTCTTTCCACATCAATACGAGGACGGGTATTTTGGAAGCTATCTAATATTTCGTAGGATCTTTTTCTGCCATAGATTTTATGTTTACCTTGGAGTTCTTCCTGTATTCTTTCTTCTTGGGGTGACAAAACTGAATAAGTTGTTGACATAGTAATCTCCTCCTGACTAATTTTAGTAAATCTTTAATATTTCCGTTTTGTGCATATGATGTGAAATTCAATAATCTATATAGATTCAATGCTTTTTACTTTAGATTGATTTATAAAATATTTAATTCTAACATATAAAAATCACTACTTTTTGAAGTAAAAATATTAATGTAATTCTTCTCTAAAATAAATTTAACCTTCAGTATTTCTGATCAGCCTCATTTATATACTATTCCTATATGTTTAATTAATAGTAGCACAGATATTTTTCAGTGTCAATAATTAATTAATAGTTTTAATTAATTAAAATTATTTCATTTTTCATCTAAATTTTCTAATTAGTTTCTCTTATATTGATTAATCATATGATATTTATAAATTACATAATTTCAATGATTATTATGTAATGTAAGTTTGCATTAATACCAGGTTCATATGAATTGTTTAAGGATGTGGCAATGCTATGGCTTTCTCTAGTATATACATATTACAACGGCTAGTTATCATATAAATTTAATATCTTAATTTAATTTTATTACATCTTCATATTTGTGTATTAATTAAAATTATTAATTATTGACTTTAAAAACTATTGATGATAGTCTAACTATATATTTAAAAATTAAGAATTAATGTTGCTTTTTCTCAGCATAACTGATAAAAAGCTTTATAATTAATTTTTTATGAAATGGAGTTTTATAATGGAAAAAGGCATTAATTTTTTAGACTTAAAGAAAAAGAATAGAAAGCAAATATTAATGACCATAAAAAATCACGGTGCTCTTCCACGTATAGATATATCAAATATAATTAACCTGACTCCGGCTGCAGTAACTATAATAACAAATGAAATGAAAGAAGAAGGAATTATTACTGAAAGAGGTCAGCAAATAGAATCCAATAAAAGAGCAGGAAGAAAAAAAGTACTAATAGATATAAATTATGATTCAAAATATGTTGTAGGCGTTTCCATTGAAAGTGAAAGTCTCAGTATAGGACTTTGCAATTTAAAGGGGCAAATTTTAGATAGTAAACAGTTTGATATTTCTCAAAAAATCAGTAAATCCACACTTAATATTTTAAAGCTTATAAGTGATACTTGTATTAATTTGTTTTGGAAAAACAATGTGAAGAGACAGGATATCTTAGGATTAGGAGTTGGAATTATTGGCTCTGTAGACGCATTAAAAGGCATGAGCAAAAACGCTTATGGTATTTTCGAAAAAAATATGCCAATAAAAGAGCTTCTTGAGCAACAGCTTAATATTCCAGTATGTGTTGATAACAATGTACGGGCTTTGGCTATGGCTGAAATAGATTTTAAATCCTCTGAAACTATTGAGAACAATATGATATTCGTTAAATATGGTCCCGGAATAGGAACAGCCATCGTTATTAATAATGAAATATATGAGGGCAGCAATAATAATGCTGGAGAACTGGGCCATATAATAGTCAAACATCCTGGAGAATTATGTAAATGTGGTAAAAGAGGTTGTCTGGAAACAGTAGCTTCCCCAAATGCAATTCTGGTTAAAACTAAAAAAATTTTTTCTAAAGATAAAGCCCCTTTTCTCCATAAAATTACTGAAGGAAAGTCTGAAAATATAAATTTACTTCATATTATTGAAAGCTATCAAAATGGAGATAAAAACGTAGATGTTATTCTTGATGAAGCTACTTTTTATTTTGCTGTAGCTCTATCTACAGCTATTACCCTGTATGATCCCAAACAAGTGGTTCTTTATGGTGAAGCCTTTAAATATAATTTCTTCCTAGACAAATTAAAATTATATTTAAAAGAAGTTGCAGGTAATGATAGTTTGCCTGATATTATAAATGTTAGCAGCATAGAGTTTGAATATAAATTTTTAGGTGGTGTAGCTCTGGCATTAAGAAAATTTTTCTACGATGAAGGTGGAAAGGCTTTGCTTGAATCAGTAAATTAGTTCCAAAAATAGCTGCATGAAATACATTTCATGCAGCTCTAATACAATTTGAAGTATCATTATATTACAAAAAGTATACCCAATAAAAGATAGTACTACACATATCCTTGGATTGAACAGTTTACTGGTTTAAAATAATAATATAAATTTTAAACTCACTTTGTATTTTCAATAGTATTTATAACAGATGCGCTTTCACTAGAAAGTTGTCTATAGGTACCAAACTCTGGATTATTTTCAGGAAAATTTACATCTGTAGAACTACCTATAACAAAAGTAGTACCTTTTGCAGTAAAATATCTTTTAGCACCATTAATAGTATCTAACATACCTTCATCAAGATTCGGTGTTTTCTTCACAATTCTAAAAAGCAAACCAGCACCGGCTACCGGATGACTAACTGGCTTAAAATAAACAGTTAATCCATTATTGTCTTCTACAACACTGTATTTATTTTTCCAGGAAGCAGGAAAAGTAATGGAGAACCCTAAGTTATTACTAACATATTTTTGCGATGCTGATGAAATTGGCGGTTGAACTGCTGTTTTCGGAGGTGTTGGCTGTTCAGCTGGCTGCTGTATTGGCTTAGATTGCTGCGGCGGTGTAGCATCCTGTGAAGTAGGTGATGAATTTGTATTTACAGTTTTATTTGTGTTATTAGTAGTAGTTGATTGATTAGATAATGAACCTGTATTAGACACAGTATTACCAGAAGTATTGGCATTGGCAGAAACTTTATTTGTTTTGTCATCTGGATTTTTTCCATTTACTATAACAAATACTCCCACGAAAACAATAACTACAAGAACTGCAAGAATCCATATAGATGATTTTTTCTTGAATAAATTAATCATATCTACCATCCCTTTAATATAAATTTTTTTTACAAAAAGTTTATGGCTAATAATTTTTTCACCTAATATTCTATCCATCTCTAATATTCTATAGATTGGAATAGTTCATGAATGCTAATCTATACAGAGAATAAATGTATTACTATATTTGCTTTCCATTTATCATTTATATGTCTATAATATCATTATATCACATAAAATTCCAGAATACTATCATCCTTACATAGCATTAATCTTATAAAGATGTAATTTTGCATGAAAAATATCTGTTTGCCTTTTGGTGAGTCCAGCGCATCATACTGCTCCCACCATTCTTTAAATTCCTCACTTATCTTTGAAATTTCTTCTACAATTTTATCCCACCAAGGATCACAGTTGTATATGCTGTAATTGGCGTGAAATTGTTATTTTGTATTTGATATATTATAAATAATTTCTAGTTATACTGGGGAAAATAAAATATCAAAGAAAATTTTCCGAAGATTAAAGAACTTTACCTGAATCAAATATATTTTCTAATCAGTATAGAAAGGAGCACATAAATATATGTTAATGAAAGAACGGGTACCACATGATAAAAGCCACACTCTCGCTCTATCTCAGGAGGGTTATTTATTTATCAAAAACAGGATTGATCAGTACCAGTCCAATCTATTTGAGGCACACTTACTTGGAGAAAAAGTAATTTGTATGGGTGGAGAAGAAGCGTCGAAGGTGTTTTACGATCCGGAACGGTTTCAAAGAAACGGTGCGGCACCTAAACGGATACAAAAAACATTGTTTGGTATGAATGCCATCCAAACTATGGATGGTGACGCACATATTCACCGAAAGCTTCTTTTCATGTCACTGATGACTCCAACTCATCAAAAGCGTCTTGCTGAGCTTACAATGGAGAAGTGGCAAGCTTCTATTGACAAATGGAAAAGTTCCGAAAAAATTATACTTTTTGATGAAGCAAAGAATATTCTATGCTGGGCAGCATGCCATTGGGCTGGAGTTCCACTTTCCGAATCTGAAGTAAAAGATCGAGCAGAGGATTTTAGTGCAATGGTTGATGCTTTCGGAGCGGTGGGACCGCGGCACTGGAAAGGAAGAAGAGCAAGGTCTAGAGCTGAGGAGTGGATAAGTGGTGTCATTGAAGATGTCCGAGTTGGTAAGCTAAAGTCTGAAGAAGGTTCAGCACTTTATGCAATAGCATTTCACAGAGAACTCCATGGCGGTGAGCTTGATACTCAAATGGCTGCAGTAGAACTTATTAACATACTACGGCCCATTGTGGCTATTTCAACCTTTATAACTTTCACTGCTTTAGCTTTACATAAACATTCAGAGTATAAAGATAAGTTGCTTACAGGCCACAGTAATGATCTTGAAATGTTCGTACAGGAAGTTCGTCGCTACTATCCATTTACCCCTTTCCTAGGTGCAAGGGTACGAAAGGATTTTATTTGGAATCAATGTGAATTCAAACAGGGAATGCTCGTGCTGCTTGATATTTACGGTACCAATCACGACTCCCGAGTTTGGGAAAATCCTTATGAATTCCGACCTGAGCGTTTTAAGAATCGTAAGGACAACTTATTTGATTTCATCCCCCAAGGTGGAGGCGATCCTGCCAAAGGGCACCGCTGCCCGGGTGAGGGTATTACCGTGGAAATCATGAAAACGAGCTTGGATTTCCTTGTGAACAAGATTGAATTTGAAGTCCCCCATCAAGATTTAAGCTATGATATGGCCAGAATACCTACATTGCCTAAGAGTGGATTTGTTATGAATAATATTAGGCGAAAATTTTAAACTGTAGGTAAATAAATTGAATAACCAACGGTCCGGGTATCACAACCCGGACTGTTTTAAACTTTTTATTTAAACAGCTTCTCTCCTATTTCCACAAAGGCCTGGAAAACCATATAGGCCTTTATATCAATTTTAACATCTTTTTTAAGTAAAGCTTTTACTTCCTCTTGTGAAAGAAGCATTACTTCTATATCCTCTTCTTCTTCAAGTTGCTGATCCGAGCCATCTCCAGTGCAGGTACAGAATACCATAGCCGCTGATTCATCAGTCATACCTGGAGAGGCATATATCCTCTTTCTAGTCTTTTCATGATTTATTTTTGCAAGTTTGAAGCCTGTTTCTTCTCTAAGTTCTCTGGCAGCGGATTCCTCAAAATCCTCTTCCCCATCAATGAGCCCTGCTGGCAACTCATATATGTAATCATTTAAAGGTACTCTGAATTGTCTTATGCAAACTAATTTATTTGATTTTTCATGCAGTGCAGCAATTATGGCCGCATCCGTTTTCTCTTCTCTATTTTCAAAGCACTGTCCATTAAGAGTTTCAAGATCCTTTCTTGAGGCCATGGCCCACTGCCCTGTTTTTCCATTTTTCTTTTCATATTCTACATCATAAAGATTTAGAAATTTTGTCTCTGCTAATGCTGATAGTTTCTTTATTCTATTTTTATTCATAATAACACCTTCTATCCCAATATAAGTTGCAACCTAATTATCAAATAATCCTTGATATTTATTTTTGAAATTTTTCCATCTATCATGTTTATTATAATCTATAATAATCATTCATTTCCATAAAATTTTTATTTATAATTTTAATTTCTATAAAAAAATGCAATTCACTTATGAAATGTAAATTATATAAAAAGGACTTATACCTATTTCTTAGAATTAGAAAATATTGATAGTTTAATCCTTGAATTTACAAATCATTAGGTAAAATGTATAAAAATATACTTTTTGTTTGAATTTGAGTGATAAAATTCCTTATTTTACACATTACACTTGATTAAATCATATTTATATGATAATATGATAGTAATCTTATTAAATCAATTGTATTAATAGGTAATAGTTGTGAATTGTGATGATAGGAAAAGTAAATTATGATTTGACTAAAAGAGAGGATTTCTCTTGGATGAAAAGAAATCTTAGCCAATAATAATTGAAATGCATCCTAGAGCTCTGAATTGAAGCCTAGTAGACTTCAGCGAGTGTGCTCGTTAAAGCATTAAAGTATAATTGTACTAAAGAGAGTTGCTTATATTTGTGTGAATTAATTTTTATACTGTATAAGATAAACAGAGTGGAACCGCGGAAGTAACCTTCTGCCTCTGAATAGAGACAGAAGGTTTTTTTGCTTTTTAGAGTCCGGAATCTAAAAAGTAAATTTTTTATTATCATTAGGAAGCTATCTATAGTAAAAATTTAGGGGGAAGTCCAAGTTATGAAAATCAAAAAATTATTTATGATACTCTTAGCTATAATAATATGTATAGGTATGGCCGCCTGTTCAAAAAGCTCAGGGAATAATAATAGTACAGCAGCTAATAGTAAATCCAATTCTAAGGAAATAGTAATAAAATACCCTAACACTCAATGGTATGATCTGGTATACATAGCCGATGCAAATGGTTATTTTAAAGAGCAGGGAATAAAGATCAATTACGTTGGTGAAGTACCTGCTGCACAAATTGTTCCATCTGTTGCATCTGGAAGTATTGATTTTGGCTTGAGGCATACACCTCTTGTTGCAATGGCAAAAGCTCAAGGTTCAGACCTAAAAATAGTTGCAGCAGGAACTCAAACATTAGCTGATTATCCTCATATGAGATATATAGTAAAAAAGAATAGTGGTATAAATACCCTTAAAGATATTGCTGGTAAAAAAGTTGCTATAAATTCTTTTGGAGCTTGTTCTGAATTTGTTACAAGAGAATTTTTGAGACAGCAAAATCTTGATCCCAATAATGTACATTTTGTTGTTTTGCCTGATTCCCAACAAGAGCAAGCTGTTGACAACGGTTTAATCGACATTGCTATTGTACACGCTCCCTATACACAAAAAGCCTTAAATAATCCAGATTTAAAGGAATTGACTAATGACTATGCCCTGCAGCAAGGTATAAGTGGAATGTGTCCATATTTTACAAACGGAGATTTTGCCAAGAAAAATCCACAAGCAGTAAAAGGATTTGTAGCTGCTGTAGGTAAAGCTGCAGATTGGTCAAAAACTCATGAAAAAGAAGGTAAGGAAATAATATCTAAAAAATTAGGCATTAAAGTTGATGATGTTGAAGCTTGGAATTATTATCCTCATCAAGTTATTCAAAAAGATGCAGTGGACTGGTGGATAAATTATTTAGAGAAAAATGGAAAATTGAAGCCAGGTCAAGTTAAAGCTGATGATTTATATACAAATGAATTTAATTCTTATAGTAATTCATCAAAACAGTAAATCGTCAAAATAATCAGCTTTACACAAATGTAATTTAATTATTATATAAGCATAGTAAATTTTTCAAAAATTCTTTACTATGCTTATGCTATTGATAATGATAACTACAATATTATAAAGGGGATGGGAATTTTGTCAAAAATATCAGTAAGAAATGTGAATCAATTTTATAAACATCCTACTGACAAAAAAGCTTATAAAAAAGTATTGGAAGATATAAATTTAGACATTCACGATGAACAATTCATATGCCTGGTTGGACCAAGTGGATGTGGAAAATCAACTCTGCTTAATATTATAGGAGGTCTAATTAAGCCTAGCAGTGGAGATATCCTAGTTGATTCAAATAAAGTAACCGGGCCTGGAAGTGATCGTGGCATGGTATTTCAAGGATATGCACTTCTTCCATGGAGAACAGTATTAAAGAATGTAGAACTCGGCCTTGAAATAAATAAAGTTCCTAAAAAGGATAGAAAAAAAATAGCAAAAGAGTTTATAGATTTAGTAGGTCTCTCTCAATATGAAAAATACTACCCTGGTCAATTATCAGGAGGTATGAGACAGAGAGTAGCTATAGCAAGAGGTCTTGCTTACAATCCCAAAGTACTTTTGATGGATGAACCCTTCTCAGCATTGGATGCTCAGACTAGAGAAATTCTACAGCACGAACTGCTTAATATATGGAAAAAAACTAAAAAAACAATTATCTTTGTAACTCACAGTGTAGATGAAGCCATATATTTAGCAAATGAAGTTGTTGTACTTGGAGCAAATCCAGGCAAAATAGTTAAAAGGTTAAAAATTAATCTTCCCTATCCACGAAGCCATGACAATAGAGAATTCCAAAACTTAAGAAAAGAAATATGGTCTGAAATAAGCAGTCAAGTAAATAAAAGTTCTGACATAACAAATAAACAAGGACGTGATAATTGTGAAATTGCTTAAATTATTTGGTTCAAAATTAAATTCTTTTTTATTTTCAAATTTATTACTAATTGTATTTCTTATTCTATGGCAGGTATTGCCACAAATTGGAGTGTTAAAAGAAACCTATACAAGTACTCCAACAAAAGTTCTATTATCAATTATCACATTACAGGAAAATGGAGAACTGAAAGTACATTTATTGATAAGTCTAAAGAGAATTATGTTTGGATTGATTCTCGCTATCATAGTTGCCGTTCCCCTTGGTTTATTCATTGGCAGAATAAAACTTCTAGAAGCCTTATTGGATTCTTTCTTGCAAATCTTCAGGCAAATATCTGCTTTAGCACTTTTCCCCGTTTTCATATTGTTTTTTGGAATCGGAGAAACTTCTAAAGTAGCAATTATATTTTGGGCTAGTTTATGGCCAATATTGATAAACACCATAAGTGGAGTAAAAGATGTTAATCCTCTATATGTAAAATCAGTATTGACTATGGGCTCTGGAAAATTCGTAGCATTTATAAAAGTTATACTTCCAGCTTCAATCCCTTCAATTTTAACAGGAGTTAAGCTTGGAAGTGCCTATGCCGTTATGGTTTTAGTTGCAGCTGAAATGATAGGTGCACAATCTGGATTAGGATTTCTAGTTAATAATTCTCAGGAAACATTTAATACATCATTGATGTATGGAGCAATAGTTTTGTTATCAATATTAGGCATTGTATTGAATTTCATTTTAACATTTCTTGAGGGTAAGTTAGTTTTTTGGAGAAAATTTGACGCATAATTTATATAAAAAATATACAAATGTTTAAAATTCCATGTGCATTTAATATCTTAATATGAAATGTACATAGAATATTATTAATTATATGAGGTGAATTAAATGACAAATTTTACAAACAAAAGTTACCAATTAAAATTCAATATTGTAGATAAGGCAAAGGATTTAGGTATAAATCTTGTAGGCTTCGCACCTGTAGATAGATGGGGAAAATTTGAAGAAACTAGTGCTGAATATTATCCACAAAATATATGGCCTGAAATGAAGACGGTTATTGTATTTGCTACTCAAATATTTTTACCCATGCTTGAAACAACTCCTTCCGTAGTTTACTCAGAGTTATATAATACAACAAATAGAGTTCTAGATGAAACTGCATATAAAATAGCAAATTATCTAAATACCCTGGGACATCAAGCAATTTTCTTTCCAAGAGACTGTTACGGAGATATTTCCGTACTTGTGAGAAAGCCAGTCGCAGCATTTTCACATGTATTAGCAGCCAAATATGCTGGTCTTGGAACCATTGGATATAATCATACTTTGTTAACAAAAGAATTTGGTCCAAGAGTAAGACTAGTTTCTGTTCTCACCAATGCAGTAATACCACCTGATCAGGTAATAAAAAAAGATCTCTGTATAAAATGTGAAATGTGCAGAAAATGCTGTCCAACTTCATCTTTTGAAACTACAGAAAATTTAGTTGCTGATATGAATAAAACAAGATGCGCTGAATATCATGCCAAATTAAAAAGTGCATATTGCTATCCCTGTGGAGTATGCATAAAAGTCTGTCCTATTGGTGACGATAGGAAAATATATGGATATGATTCAAAAAAATATTTAAATGAACGTAAGGCATTAGAAAAAAATATAAACGATCCTGAATATGCCGGATGGGTTCATTGCAGAGATCATGGTTCTAACCCAATTGAGTAATGATTTTTTATATTTAATAATTATTAATGCATTTTATTGTTTATAAACTTCATTACTTTCCTCTTGTATACTATATAACATTAAAGTGCATACTAGCTTTCGTTATTATTTATGTGTTACTATTTTATTATATGAGTTAAATATCAACTATATATTAAAATAGCTAGTCACTATATGAATTTAACCATAATTAGGGTGATTATACCCTATAAAATTAGGTGTTAGAAGGAGAGCAAATTATGAGCAATTTTACAGAAATCAAACCTGAAGAATTAAATAAAAATCTATTTCAAATTGTAGGCACTGATTGGATGCTTATTACTGCAGAAAAAGATAACAAAGTTAATACAATGACTGCATCTTGGGGCGGTTTTGGCGTTATGTGGGGTAAAAATGTAGCCCACATTGTTATAAGACCTCAGCGTTATACTAAAGAATTTATAGATAACTCAGTCAGCTTTTCTCTATCAGTTCTTGATAAAAGTTTCAAAAAACAATTGAGCTATCTTGGAACTGTATCTGGTAGAGATGAAGATAAAATTTCCAAGGCTAATTTGACAATTGAGCATTCAGATGCTACACCATATTTTCAAGAAGCAAATCTTGTATTTATATGCAAGAAACTATATGCACAGGAGTTTAAGCCTGAATTCTTCATTGAAAGTGAACTTGATACAAAATGGTATCCTGACAAAGATTACCACACACTGTATATAGCAGAAATTGAAAAAGTACTTATAAAATAATAGTAAAAGGCAGTTTGTTTTTCACAGCACTATTGACATTAGTAGTGCTGCTTGTAAAAATCTCAACAAAAATAGCAGCTCCATACAATTGGTGAGCTGCTATTTTTTAATTATAAAAAAATCAAAAAATGTTATTTTTAAACTCTGCTAACTGAAGTTGATGCTAAAAGTACACCTGCATCAGCAATTCCAAGAGGTACTGTTCCAAAAATTGACCCTATAAATGGAACATATATTATGGCTCCAAGTAATGCTGCTGAAGATACGGTAGCATAGGACATGTACCTATTACTCATTATTTTTTTATTATTCCTGCAATCATGTACATTAACAAGCTGAGTCAAAATCAAATTGCAAAAAGCCATTGTTCTTGCCTTTTGAACTCCGAACCCCAGGATATTATATCCCTCAAAAACGGCTGCACTAGTAAGTCCAATTCCAATTCCTCTTTTTATAATTTTAGAGCTTATCTCTTTACCAATAAGAGGTGCATTTCTTTCAACAGGAGGATAATCCATAACATTTTCAGAAGGAGACTCAACTGCAAGAGATGCTCCTAATATTGTTTCGCAAATAACATTAGTCCAAAGTATTTGAATTGGAATTAGTGGCAGCATTCCACTGACAAAAGAACATGCTCCTATTGCTATTATTTCTCCAAGACTGCCTGCCAAAAGATATTTTGTTGTATTCTTTATGTTATTAGATACAGCTCTACCCTCCTCAATTGCCCTTACTATAGTTGAAAAATCATCATCTACCAAAGTAATGTCTGCCGCATCCTTTGCAACGTCACTTCCATTGTTACCCATAGCAATACCTATGCTAGCTTCTTTTATAGCCGGTGCATCGTTGACACCATCCCCGGTCATTGCCACCACATATCCAAACCGCTTAAAAGCTTTTACAATTCTAAGCTTTTGTTCTGGTGATGTTCTTGCAAATACTTCTATATTACTTATTTGGGAGTCCAATTCCTCATCACTCATATCTTCAAGTTCAGCTCCGGAAACTACCAGTCCACCGTCTAATAGTCCAAGCTGTTTTCCTATGGCAGAGGCCGTATCCTTGTTATCTCCAGTTATCATAACAACCTTTATTCCTGCATTATAACATTTTTTTATAGAATTTTTTACTTCAAGCCTTGGTGAATCTTCCATGGCAACTAAGCCTAGAAAAGTAAAATTACCATCAATATCATCCTTTTCACAATCTAGGTCCTTATACGCAAAAGTCAATACTCTTAAAGCTTCACCTGTCATATCATCACGAATTGATATTATTCTTTCTTTATCTGCCTTTGTAAATAATCTTTCCTCTCCATCTTCATAAATCATACTGCATTTATCAATAACCTCAGTAAAAGCCCCTTTACAATAGGCTCTTATGTGATTCTCACTTTTTACTACCACTGTCATGCATCGCCTACAGCTATCAAATGGAACTTCTCTTATTCTTTCAAATGATTTTTTTACATCTTCTTCATCTATACAACATTTTGCAGCTGCAGTTAAAAGCGCTCCTTCTGTTGGATCTCCCTGCACCTGCCATTTATTTTCTTGTTTCATAAGCTTTGCATCGCTGCATAAAACTCCTGCCCTTAAAAGTTCTTCTGTGGAATGAGTTTTATTAGGCTCCCCCTCTAAAAGCATCATTTCTCCCTTTGGTTCATAGCCAAGTCCCGTAACTTTATACAATGACTTATCACAGTATATCTTTTTTACTGTCATTTCATTTAATGTAAGTGTTCCAGTTTTATCACAGCAAATGACATTAGCACATCCCAGTGTTTCCACAGCATTCATTTTTCTAACTATGGCATTTCTATTTGCAAGTCTTTGAACACTTAATCCCATGGCAATAGCTACTACTGCTGGCAAACTTTCAGGTAAAGCACCGACAGAAAAACTAACGGATAGGGTTAAAACTTCAGCTAAGCTTCTTCCTGAAAGAATTCCCACTGCACCTACTCCAATACAGAACAAAATACAAATTCTTGTTAATTTTTGTGTAAAATTTTTCATCCTTCTCTGCAGTGGAGTTTCATCTAATTTTATATTCTGAAGCATTGCAGCAATATTACCTATCTCAGTATTCATACCTGTTTCTACAACTACAGCTGTGGCATTACCTGAAACTACATTAGTTCCCATATATAACATGTTGTCCCTGCTTGCAAGTTCAACATGTTTATTACAAATTCTTGTACTCTTTATTATTGGTACTGCTTCACCTGTAAGTGAGGATTCATTAACCGTAAGGTAGTTACATTGAATTATTCTTGCATCTGCGGGAACCCTTTCTCCAGCATCAATTAATATAATGTCTCCAGGCACTAAATTTTTTGATTCTATTTCTAATTCTCTTCCGCCTCTCAATACTGTTGCCTTATGGACAATCATATTCTTAAGTGAATGTATAGATTTTTCCGCCTTATTCTGATGAATTATTCCTAATGAGGTTTCAACAAAAACTATACCAAGTACAACTATTGCATCTGCAATTTGCCCCAAGAAAAATGAAGCTACACCCACTCCAACTAAAAGTTTTGCAGAAGTATCATTTAGATTGCTAAATAACTTTTGAAGTATGGATTTTCTTTTTTTTTCAGAAATAACGTTTAGCCCAAAATCCCTTAACCTATCCTCTGCAGATTTATTTGATATACCCTTTTCGTAATTTGTCTTTAAAACAGCCCTTATATATTTAATATCCATAGCATGCCACATATTGTCATTGGATTCAGCCTCAGGTAAATTTGGTGCTATAGAGAGTGCTATTTCTTCATTGTAATTCTTACTGCTATTTTTTCTAGAATTTTTGTTCTGTACTTTTAGTTCATCAATAACTCTTTCCAAAAAACTTACTATAGTTTCTTCATCAATTATGTATTCATCATATAAAATAAGTACTTTTGAAGTTATTGGATTTGCTTTTACAAATTTGATGCCCTGTCTTTTATACAATAGTAATTCTACATGTTGAGCATTTTGTTTGCTTCTGTAAATATATCTTACTGGTATTCTTATTCTTTTGTAAAGTATGAATTCTTTATTACGTGTATTCTTGCAATCAATACTGACAGCAGTGCTCTGGCTCATATTCATCATCCTTTTTTGCATTTTAAAGTATAATATAATTTCTATCTAATCATCTTCAAATAAACAGCAAGTCAAATAATTAATTATTTATTTGAAAATACCTTAATTAGTTGTTTTAGTTTTCCAAGCTTTATAAAAAATATTCATATTTGTGAGAAAGAGTGAACTAACTACCAAGTTGGTTAAAGTAATTAATGAGCAGAAACTATCAAGTTGCTTTGCACTTTTCTCATAAAAACATTTTTACAAAATACAAAACTATTTTTCAGTTTCTATGTATTAAATTTTTATTTATAGTAAATGATATATCTATGTATTTATTCGTTTTTTCTTTAGGCGTCAAGAGTGTCACAGCGTCTAATAATCGGATACATTAATAAATTTAGGAATACTTTAGGAGGTATATGTAATGGATACATATATGGAAAATAACAATAACAAAATAGAAAACAGTACTGGCAAAATTAATACTGCTGATACTACTAAAAATAATAAGGTTACTGAGGATGATTTAAAATCACTTCAAGAAAAATATGATAATTTAAGTAAAGAAATTCAATCACTGGAAAACATGAGAGTCGGTATGAAGGAAAGCATAGAAACTATGCATTCAAGCTTTGGAGATATTAATAAAAATATTGGAGATATACTTGAAAGATTAGATAGAATTACAGTTGATTCAGATACTACTAGGCATACTAAAGATGATATATATAGAATGAATTTTTCACTAAGAAATTTAGTAGGCAGACCTTTAAGAAAATTAGCAGTTGGAACCCTAAGCGGGATTTATACTGTAGCTGATAAAGCTTTAGAAAGTGCATACAATGCAAAAGAAAATGCTGAAGATATTTTTGCAGAAGCACAATATGAGAGCAAAAAAAGAAGAATGCATACTGCACACCAAGGTTAACTCTAATCCTTGCTGCAGCCTAGACATCTGAAAATAAATAGCAATCTGCACTAATTCATGGCTAGTTATTTTTTAAAATGTCTTTTATTAATGGGAAAGGAGTCTGTATATGAAGTTTACTGCTCTAGATGAAAATACCTCTTCTAAAACACAAAATCTTAAAAATGTAGAAGAGAGACTATATAATGCTCAGTCCATAATAAAGGATTGTATAAAACTTACCTTGGAAGATATCAATTCTAATCCATCCTGTGAAAAAGAATATGTTGTCTCCTGGGCAAATTACCTAAAAAGTTTAAGTGATTATTTTTTTGTAGCTAGTGAAAATAGTGGGAATAAAGACATTTATAAAAAAGTATTTAGGCGTATGATGTTTAAATAATTTTAAAAAAATATTAAAATATGCTCTCCATGTTATTAAAATATAAACATTAGTCAATAATTAAAATACAGTATCTGAAAGTATACTGACTAGTTATTTCTTTACGACGCATACAGACTAATGTTCAATTACTTTTTAACGTGGAGGTGCATAATATGAATATTAACAAATTACTTTTGGGAGCAGCAGCAGGAATAATCCTAGTAAAAATTTTACCAAAGACAAAATCTTATTTAAAACCTGCAGCAATAACTTTTCTAAGTAAAGCTGTAACTATGAAAGATGAAGCAGTAGACTGTTTGAACAGTATCAATGAGGAAGCACTTGAAAATCGTACTAAAAACAAAGAAGATTTAAGCTAAAAATAAAAGTGCATAAATCACACAAAAAACCGTTGGGCAAACGGAGTTAGCTTGGTAAGTATACTGACGTTAGTTAGTACATCCCAAGAAACCCCCGCCTCTAAGCATAGCGTAGGTGGTGGGAGTATGTCACATTTACAGGTGGTGATAATTTTGTATGAATTACATGTTTTACCTGGACGTGTAAGATTTAAAGCTAACAGTATTTATAAGGACAGAGCACTGGCTAAATATATAAGTGTTTATATTGACAATTTGTACGGAGTAAACTATAGTAAAATAAATATTAATACTGCCACAATACTTGTTATTTATGATGAAAAAAAATCAGATTATAACCTTATAAAAAGCAATATTAAAAAAGCTCTTTTGTCCATATTGAAGAACGAAAGAAGAGACTTGAAAAATTATGATAAATATTTTGAAACAATTGAAAAACGAGATAAAGCAAAACTAAAACTTATTTCCTTTGGTGTCGCTTATATTTCTTTTAAAATTAAGCAAAACTTTCATGGTAACTTTTCATTTAGTACAAATATAAAAGTGTTAGAGGCAGCTTCAGTTGTTACTATTATAGGCGGATATCCTCTTTTAAAAACATTCTATAAAAAATTTACAAAACACATTCCAACAGATACAGATATATTATTGAAATTAACTGCTCTTGGACTTATAATCATGCGTGAAAATTCAAAGGGTATGTTTGTATTGTTCTTAAAATCCTTAAGTGAGTACATAAAATTATCAGCTGAAGTAAATTGCATAAGGCAGCTAGGTCAAAGTACAAGGAAAAATGCTGGCATGGCATGGCTTATTGACAATAGCAATAAAGAATTTTTAGTACCGGTAGAGACACTAAATATTGGTGACAACATACATGTTCACACTGGAGAAATGATTCCATCAGAAACTATTATTGAAGATGGTAACTGTACTGTTAATACCCTCTACTACAATGGTCAGCCAGTAGTCAGTCAATTAAAAAAAGGCAGTACTGCCCATGAAGGAATAACCTTGCTTTCCGGAAATATAAAAGCTAAGGTTCTAGAAATTCCAAAACCCTCTATGAAACCTAAGGATATACTGGAAAATATGACTATAAGCAAAAAGATTAGACGCTACCAAAACAATGTTGCTCCTATTTCTATAGGTGTAGCTGCACTAAACTACATATTAACAGGAGATATGCTGAATGCTCTTTCCATATTGTTAGTTTTATGTCCAGCAGCTTCCACTACTGCATTAAACAGTGGAATGAGAAATTATTTTTCACTTCTGCACAAACATAAAATCTACTATAAGAATCCAAACTCCTTAGAAAAAGTTATAAATATAGGCAGTATAGTTTTCGATAAAACTGGTACTCTCACTGAAGGAATTATGAGGATAAAAGAAGCAAAACTCTACACTGATTTTTATTCAAAAGATGAACTTTTAAAGATGTGTGCTGCAAGCGAGTTAGATAATTATCACCCTATTTCTATATCTCTTCAAAAAGAAGCTAAAAATTATGACATCAGTAAAGTAACCAATTCTACTCTCATACCATCTAGTGGAATTGAAGCAAGCTTTGACAACCACAATATATTAATTGGAAATATAAAGCTTATGAAAGCTAAAAATATAAATATTAAAATAGCTGAAATGGACTACTACAACTTTGAAAAAAATCTCTACACACCAATATTAGTAAGTGTTGATGGAAAACTTTGTGCTGTATTGGTTTTAGAAGATATTATAAGAGATGGATCTATGAATTTAATTAAAGGGTTAAAGACTTCAGGTCTTGATGATATATACCTTCTAACAGGAGATGTTGATGAAAAGGCAAATAATACGGCTAAATCACTGGGAATAAACAATGTCTATAGTGAATGTACTGCTCTAGACAAGGAAACTGTTATAAATCACATGAAGAGGAAAAAAACTGTAATGATGATAGGTGACGGTGTAAATGACTCACAGGCAATGAAAGCTGCCGATATAAGCATATCCTTTTGCAGTTCTGCCTGCGATAAAGTAAAGCTTCATTCAGATTGCATTGTATTTGATGATAATATGGAAAGCCTTGCAGATTTTATTTCACTATCTAAAAAATCATATAAACTTATGAAGCAAAGCATCGCTGTTTCTGAGTTATACAATATATTTTTAGGAACAATGGCATTTTTCGGGTATTTTGATGCCTTTACTGCAAAATCTTTAAATACCATTAATTCAATAATTGTATTAACTATGAATGAAAGAATAAAATTTAAATCTCCTGGAAGCTTTAAATTTAATGATAATTATCATTTTTCTAAAATTAATCAATTAAATAATAATTGCAAACATCAATAATCATCACTTATTCATGTTTCTTTAAATAGATTAATGCTTCCATATAAAAAATCTTTCAGCAGTACTGATATAATCTCGGTTTGCCATGAGGCATCCCTCTGCATTAAAACTAGCACTAACTACTCTATTATTCGCTAAAGCTACAATTGCATAGGCCCCTTGATCTTGCCATATAAAAATAAACTTTTCATAAGTGTTAATATGAATACTGTCTGCTATAAGCTTACCATCCTCTTTTAAATTAACACTGACATACTTATTATTATCCAGAGATTTCAATGATACTGCACCATCATTTTCACTAACTACTAAAAATCTTTCCCGGTTATTCATGAAATTGGAATGTGCCATTAAATGTCCACCATTTTCAGCATTTACAGTTACTACTTTACTACTGTATTCATTATCTCCATATACACAGGAGCTAAGTGAAATAATATCTCCATCTTTAAGTATGGGTGAAGCTTCATTAATGCTGCATTTAGCTAAAAATAAAGCCTTATTTTGTCTAATCACACCGCAATTTAACTGTTTTATATTCTTTATTTTGTACATCCTGCTACTTCCAATATAGAAAAATACAACAGGATTTATTTCCTCTTCTGCATCAAATTCAAATAATTTTTCACCTAAACTTACCTTGTCCCCCTCTTTTACAAACATTTCAATAGATTTTATATTTTTTATAGAAATAAATATTCTAACTCCAAAAAATGTCTTTATTTCAATATTGTTTTCATTTTCTTTCAATGAGGAAACAATACCTTTTACCGGTGAAACTATTGGATCATTTTTATTCTCTTCATTTATGTAAATTAAATGACGTTTCAGCACCTTTGTACGAGAAATAAAGGGTGACAGGTAATTATATAATTTACATAGGTAAAGAAAGAACACAGCTCCTGGTATAATCATTATAAGTTTAAGTGGAAACTTCAGTTCTACAATAAGTAGTACACTAAGTGCTAGCGTAATTATTAATACTAAAAGCAGATTCATAAAAACATAATTATAATAGGAATTATAAATCTTCCCACCAATAGGTGCATATATTATTTTATTATAATACTTCTTTTTTTCTCTATTTATACTTTTAGTATCTTGAAAAACCTTTTTTCTTTTTACCTGTCTTGTATAAATGTTCTCTATGTATTCCCATATTCTAATTAATTTATCAATGAGAGGTGAATATACTATTTCTCTATTTTCCTCTTCTGAAGCATCAATATCTTCTTTTGAAGCATTAATATCCGCCATCTCTGAAAAATTGTGTTCTCTGCTAAAAATTGTAGTATTTTCTCCATTAAAGCTTTCATTTCCTTCTTTGCTAAAACTTGCAGTTTCTTCTCTGCTAAAAGCCGGTTCATCATTTACTTCCAACTGCTCTTTGCTGTTTTTTCTTGTATCTTTAAACATTATTCTAAGTGCAAAGAAAACTATTAAGTATACAATTCCAATAAAGATAATCTTAAAAATGAAACTAAATTTACTCATTAACAAGTACTTCACCATCTTATAATTAGTCATCTTTGAAAATAATCAATTCATTATTTTCATATGCTTTTTATTTAAATTTTATGTACATATAATATATTTCATAAAACTTGTAAACACAGCCAACATAGCTTATTATAAATTATAGCTTTAAGTACAGAATATTTCTATGCTTAATTTTAATTTTTTTGTGAACTTTAGTTTTTTAGTTAAAAATGCACTATATAAATCCATATTTAGTGCTGATTTCTTACACTATAACAAAAGGCTGCCAGCTTTTATCAAATAAATAATTCTTAATAACACATTCACATAAATATATTTTTTCTTTTGCACAAAAAAATAGGTAGTCATTACGAACTACCCACAAATAGGTTGATTATATTTCATACATATATTACCATATTTATTTAAATAATGCAATCAATTATTCATAAATATTAAAAAATAGGAAACACTATGTTTATTCAATGTAAATATAATATGGAGTGAATATAAATGTTAAATAATTTTTTTAATTCAATAGAGCGTAGTGGTCATATAAATCTCGTCATGGGATCAATTGTCATTATTTCATTTATTATTGCATTAACTATCATTGGAATAGTTATCTATAAATCTGATAAGAAAAAATAAATATATTGATGGAGGAGAATGTTAAATCCCGAACTTGTTTATTTATAATTAAGCAAGCTAGTTTGAATTTCACTTTGCATCCACATTTTTAGTAGCTATAATATTTATACCAGTATCAGCCACATCTCTTATTATTATATCATTTATTGCTACAGGTGCTTCTACAACTACATCTTTAAGTGCTTCCAGGCATTGAAATATTTTACCTTTGGGAATATCCTGCTCAGTCTTTACAGAAACAACATTTTCAACTCCATCCTTTACTTTCACGCAGGAAGTCACAATCCTAGTTGGATTGGTACATTCCTTCTCGCCATATACATAGCCTCTATTACAGGCATTTCCAGTTACATTTTTTACAGTAGTACCCTCTAAATATACTTTTAGAGAGCATCCCCTTGGACATCCTATACAGGTTAACTGTCTCTCTTCACTCATACTCTATCACCTCTCAACCATTACATCTATTTTCTTACAATCACTGTGTTTATCCAACATCTGCTTTGTAATTTTTATAGTTTCCATTTCACCTGGGGTTAAAATACTCTTTTTTATATGAATTTCTCTTTCATTATCAAAATAGGCAGATACATAGCTATTTTCAAATACATCGCCGACTCTAAATCTTACATCTACAGCTTTTTTTACATTTTCCCTATTTATATAAGTTGGTACAGTATATCTTACTCCATTAGAAGGCACAATTTCTATGCCTTTATTATCAAATTTTTTACCTTTCACATATTCCGCGGCATTTGCTCCTGCAGCCATGCTCTCAATAGTAACGTTATCAACTAAGTCGTGTACATGAAGCACATTACCACAGGCAAATATGCCCTCCACGCTGGTTTGCAAACTTTCATTCACAAAAGCTCCTGAAGTAACCCTTGATAATTTAATCCCTGCCTTTTGTGAAAGATCGTTTTCTGGTATAAGTCCTACAGATAAAAGTACAGTGTCACAACTAATAAATTCTTCAGTTCCCTTAATTGGCTTTCTATTATTATCTACTTCTGCTATGGTAACACCCTCTACTCTATCCTTACCCTTTATATTTGTTACTGTATGAGACAATTTAAGTGGGATATCATAATCATCCAGACACTGAACTATATTTCTCTTTAGTCCTCCTGAATATGGCATCACCTCGACTACTGCCTTTACCTTAGCTCCTTCAAAGGTCATTCTTCTTGCCATAATAAGTCCAATATCACCTGAACCAAGTATTACAATTTCTTTTCCTGGCATATACCCCTCTATATTTACAAACTTTTGTGCAGTACCAGCTGAATATACGCCTGCACATCTGCTTCCAGGTATATTAATAGCTCCCCTTGGTCTCTCCCTACAGCCCATTGCTAACACAATAGCTTTAGCCTGGATTTCTATAATTCCATCTACGTCATTTACTGCAGTAATTTTTTTGTCCTCTGTTAAATCAATTACCATGGTATTTAATTTATAAGGAATTTTCATATAAATTGCCTTATCTATAAATCTTTGTGCGTATTCGGGTCCTGTTAGTTCTTCCTTAAAGGTATGAATGCCAAATCCATTATGAATACATTGATTTAGTATGCCGCCAAGTTTATTATCTCTTTCCAGTATCAATATATTTTCAATACCCTCTTCTTTTGCCTTTATTGCAGCAGCAAGACCTGCCGGTCCCCCGCCAATAATTACAATATCATATTGCTGCATTATTCTAACCTTCCTCTCTCTATACTTTAAAATCCCAGTGCTATCTTTCTTATTGATCAATGAATCTTACTTGGTGGGAGTTTGTACTACCACCAAGTTTAGATGAATTATCCAGCGACTAGTCATCGGATAAACAGAAACTTCAATAGCTATCTGGTATGAGTTCAAATCTTTTTTACTAATATTAAATAATCCTATTCCTTTATTTTTCCTATTAGTATCTTTGAACCACTGCCAAATTTGCTCACATCTTCAGGAGATGTGAGCAGCTCCCTTGATAAAATATCAACTATTTTATTTGAACAAAATCCTGATTGACATTTACCCATGCCTGCTCTGGTTCTTCTTTTTACACCATCTAAAGTTCTTGCTCCAAGAGGTCTTTTAATTGAATTTACAATTTCCCCTTCAGTAACAATCTCGCACCTGCAAACAATTCTTCCATAAGCTCTATTTTCAGCTATCAGCTTTGATCTTTCCCCATTACTCAATTCTCTAAATTTAGGAATGCCTTTTCTAATAGGATTAAAGTCTTTATTCTTATCTGGTGAAAGCTTCTGTACTACTATATCCCTGACCATTTCTGCAATGGCTGGCGCACTGGAAAGTCCTGGAGATTCAATTCCTGCAACATTGATAAAATTATCCACATCTTCAGCTTCACCTATTATAAAATCATTTAATTCTGAATGAGCCCTAAGTCCAGAAAAAGAAGTTATTACCTGTCTCATTGGAATTGTATCAATTGTGAGCTTTGCCTTAGATAAGATATCATCTATACCCTCTTCAGTTGTTGAAAGATCATCTTTATCTTCTATATCTATTGCATTAGGTCCTATTAGTAGATTTCCATCCACAGTAGGTGTGACAAGTACCCCCTTACCCATTTCAGTAGGAAGCTGAAATAAAGTTTTTTCTAAATTGTCTCTTGCATCCTTGTCAAACAGACAATACTCTCCTTTTCTTGGTATAATATTAAACTTATTTGCACTTAACCTATTATTTATTGTATCTGCATATAAACCCGCTGCATTTATAACTAATTTTGCACTAAAGTCACCTTTATTGGTTTTTATAATAAAATGAGAATCATTTTTTACTATGTCCTCCACAGCTGTCAGTAGCTGAAATTGTACTCCATTATCATAGGCATTTTCTGCGTAGGCTATAGTCATCTCATAGGGACATACAATTCCACCTGTAGGTGCATACATGGCTGCAGCTACCTTATTTGATATAATGGGTTCTATGGCTTTTACTTCTTCCCTATTAAGTATTTTTAAATCTTTAACTCCGTTTCTTTCCCCATTTTCCTTTATTGCTCTCAATTTATCTAAATCTTTTTCATTAAAACAAAGTACTAAAGATCCATTTCTTTTAAAAGGGAAATCTAATTCTCTAGATAGCCTATCAAACATCTGATTTCCCTTAACATTTAGTTCTGCTTTAAGTGAACCAAATTTTGCATCATAGCCAGCATGCACTATGCCGCTATTTGCTTTACTGGTTCCATTGGCAACATCTATATCCTTTTCCAGTACACAGATATTTAAATCATATCTGGATATTTCTCTCGCTATACTGCAACCGATTACGCCAGCTCCAATAATAATTACATCAAACATTTTATACCCCCCAATTTTTTATTTATTCATTACTTGCATTACACCAATTCCTCGATCTATCTACCGCTGCATGCCAATGTTTCAATAAATCTTCTCTTTTTGACTCTTCCATATTTGGAGTAAATATTCTTGAGGTTTCTCTGTTTCTTGTAATGTCTTCTCTGTCTTTCCAATATCCCACTGCTAGTCCTGCAAGATAAGCCGCTCCCATTGCCGTAGTCTGTACTACTTTAGGTCTGTCTACTTTGATATTTAAAAGATCAGCATGGAACTGCATAAGGAAATTATTAACGCAGGCTCCTCCATCTACTTTTAAGATTTTCAATTTTATATCAGAATCCTCTTCCATAGCTTTTAACACGTCATAGGTCTGATATGCCAAAGCTTCTAATGTGGCTCTGATTAAATGTTCCTTTTTAGCACCTCTCGTAAGCCCTACTATAGTACCTCTTGCATAGGGATCCCAATAAGGAGCACCAAGTCCTACAAAGGCAGGAACTACATAAACTCCATTGGTATCTTCTACAGCCTCTGCGTATTCTTCAGTGTCTTTTGCACTTTTAATCATTCTAAGCTCATCTCTTAGCCACTGAATGGAAGCTCCACCCATAAATATGCTTCCTTCCAATGCATATTCTATCTTTCCATTTACTCCAGCAGCTATTGTAGTAATCAAGCCATTTTTAGATTTTACAGCCTTCTCTCCTGTATTTAAGAGTATAAAGCATCCAGTACCATAGGTATTTTTTGCAGTTCCTTCATTAAAGCAAGTCTGGCCAAACAAAGATGCCTGTTGATCCCCTGCATCTCCACATATGGGAATAGGTTTCCCAAATATGACTTCATCGGTATTACCATAAATACAGCTGGAGGGTTTTACTTCTGGAAGCATAGATTTTGGAATACCAAATATATCAAGTAATTCATCATCCCACTTTAAGTCGTAAATATTATATAACATAGTTCTTGATGCATTTGTGTAATCGGTTACATGAACCTTACCCTTTGTCAGATTCCAAATTAGCCAGGTATCCACATTTCCAAATAATAAATTACCTCTTTCTGCTTCCTCTCTGGCTCCTTGAACATTATCCAAAATCCATTTAATTTTTGTTGCTGAAAAATATGCATCCAGCATCAATCCTGTTTTCTCTCTTATAACATCTTCAAATCCTTGTTCCCTAAGTTCATCACAGAACTCTGCTGTCCTTCTGCACTGCCAAACTATTGCATTATATACTGGGACTCCCGTTCTCTTATCCCAAATAATTGTAGTTTCTCTCTGATTTGTTATACCAATTCCTGCTATATCCTCAGCTAATATATTACTTTTTGCCATTGCCTCCGCTGCCACACTGAACTGTGTAGCCCATATTTCCATAGGACTATGTTCAACCCATCCAGCTTTTGGATATATCTGAGTAGATTCTTTTTGTGCACTGGTGACTATATTACCACCTTCATCAAAAATAATACATTTTGAACCTGTAGTTCCCTGATCTAAAGCCATTACATATTTATTCACTTTCCCACCCCACTATTTTAATAAATCTTTCCTTAATTAAATGATACTACAATTATTGAAAACCTTATCATTGTATTTTGTTTTATTTTTGTTGTATATTGTCTTATTTATATTTTAAAATAGTATTATCTTGTTGTATACTATTTTTTTGTCCTGCTGTAAATATTACACCAATATATAGAAAGACTATCTTAAGATGCATATCAATGTATTTCAAGATAGTCTTTTTTATTTTTTATATAAGCCTATTTTTTAATAATGTTTCTATAATTAGTGGGCGTTATTCCATTAATTTTTTTAAAGATTTTTGTAAAATATCCACATTCATAATATCCAAGTTCTGCAGCTATATCCACTATTGGTATATCTGTATATTTCAGCATTTCCTTTGCTTTTTTTATTTTGCATTGATTTACGTAAGTTGTAAAATTAATTCCTATTTCTTTTTTAAATAATCTGCTAAAATAATACATACTGAGATTAGTAACGTTAGCCATCTTTTCCAGACTTATTTCATCTCTGTAATTTTCCTCTATATATTTTAGTGCAGGTTGTAAAGCCTTATTTATGCAATTTCTATTTTCTTTATCTGCTTCATCCTTTTCCATAGAACATAATTTATTTTTTTCGCCATAACCATCCTTGTCAGCTAATTTCAACTCTGCTTTTTTTCTTTTATTTTCATGAAGTTTTAATGTGGTAATTTGTGTATTTAGAACCTCATTTAATTGTGCATCTCTTACAGGCTTTAATATATAATCGTTTACATTTAGTAGCAAAGCTTTGTGAATTAAATTAAAATCATCGTAGGCTGTAATCATTATAATTATTTTATTATGATTTCTATTTTTAATTATTTCTGAAGCTTTAATACCATCTATTCCAGGAATTCTTACATCCATAAAAATTATATCTGGATCTAATTTTTCATCCAATTCTATAGCTTCTCTACCATTTTGTGCCTCACCTATAACTTCTATTGCATCCTTAAAGTTTTTTAACATAATTTTTAAAGCTTCTCTCTGTAATTCTTCATCATCTACTAATAATATTTTATACATAAAAATCACCTGAACAATTTTTATATTATATAATCTGCAATTTATTTAAATTATATATCACTGATATTAGATACCTATACCATATTTATTTAAATAAAATACCTCGTTTTAATAAAATATAATCTATTGCACTATATAACATATTATACACTTTCAAAATAATCATAGCACAACAGTATATGAAAGAGTACAACATATATTAAAATCAAAATAAAATTTTATACAATGCAGCCCCTACTATTCCTCCACATATAGGTGCTATTACTGGAATCCATGCATATCTCCATTCAGAGCTTCCTTTTTTATATATAGGCAAAACATAGTGGGCTATACGTGGCCCAAGATCTCTAACAGGATTAATAGCATATCCTGTTGTTCCCCCTAAAGTAAGTCCAATTGCCCAGATAATACAACCAACTACTATAGGTGACAGCCCTTCCGCCATATGTGTATTTCCTATACCCAATATTGAAAAAACTAATATAAAGGTACCAATAAATTCAGAAATGAAATTTGAAAATGTATCTCTAATAGCTGGCTGAGTACAGAATACAGAAAGTTTTGCGTCATGATTTTCCGTAACATTAAAATGAGGTCTATAATATATCCAGACTATTACAGCCCCAAGAAAAGCACCTGTTAATTGAGCAGTTACATATATGGGTACACTATTCCAGGGAAATTTTCCTATTACAGCCAGGCCAATTGTTACTGCTGGATTAAAATGGGCTCCGCTAATATTTCCAAATATAAAAACAGGTATAGCAACTGCCAATGCCCATCCAGTTGTAATAACTATCCATCCTGAATTTTCAGCTTTTGTTTTATTTAATACTACATTGGCAACAACTCCATCGCCTAGGATAATGAGAATCATGGTTCCTAACATTTCGGCTATAAATTTTGACATAGCTATCTTCCTTTCAAGTTAATTTACCTCATAAACAGAGCTCTTAGCATCAAGTGGAGTTTTTGTTTATGACCTCTGATGCTTACTAACAGATTTCTTAGTATCGTTATTTTCCATACTTAGAAATCGTTGTCCTTTAGTGAAAATCGTTATCTAGGGACGCAGCCACTCTTTACTTCCACTTTGAAAAAGATGGTAGTATTAGAGTGGGTAGTCATCGGATAAAATAATTAAGTAAGCCCCCATAGCAAACGTTTTCAATTCTTACAATAAAATTCCACCCTCTTTAAAATTATTTTACGAAATTAATTTCCCTATCTAATATGATACAATATATTATTAAATGGTTATTAAAATATTTTGTCTTATATTTGTAAATTCTTGCTTACCTATATATTATTAAACAATATTATTTTGACTTTGGTACCTTTATTTTCTGAACTGGTTATATCAACAGAATAATTTTTTCCATAGAAATAATTCATTCTTTGCTTAACATTGACAATTCCAATTCCATGGGAAGAGTCTTTTTCACTGGCTTTTCCACCGCTTATTAATTCCAGTTTGTCCTCATCAATACCCACTCCGTTATCTTCAATAGATATAATTAAAGCTTTACAAGATTTATATGCTTTAATTTTTATCAATCCACCGTCTTCTTTTAATCCTATTCCATGAATTATAGAATTTTCAACAAAAGGCTGTATAATCATAAATGGAATCTTTATTTTCTGATATTTATCATCTACATCAATGTGAAATTCTAGTCTTGAACCAAATCTTATTTTCTGTAAATTTAAATAAGAAGTAATGTAATTAATTTCATCTTCTAAATCTACAACTGCACTTGTCTTTTTTAATGTATATCGGAGAATTTCTGATAGATTGCAAACAACTTCCTTTGTTCTTGGAGCTTCTTCAATTAACGCCAGCGCTGAAATGCTGTTTAAAGTATTAAATAAAAAATGAGGATTAATTTGGGATTGCAATGCCTTTAACTGTGAATCTTTTAATTCCTTTTCAAGTTCTGTTTGAATCTTCTCAGCCTTCATAAATCTTACATTTTTCTCGCTAAGTTCTTGCTGCAGCATTTTTAAAGCTCCCTGATCTACAATATAATTACTTATACTAAAGATCATTTTAGCAATGGCCTGAATTTTATCGTAGGGTATAACAGGTATATTTTTATACTTATCCATAATTTTATCTTTATTAGCTGCTTTTTCATGGATTTCAATAATACTTTCCAATGCTTCAAGCTTACTTTCCTCTGTTAAGACTTGTCCTGCCATTAAACTACCAAGATATTCTCCTTTAAATATAATTGGAATTGCAAAATCTATAATTCCCATATGACATTTATATATATATGGACTTCCCCTCCTTACTGACTCTAGTCCACCTATAGAATCACATTTCTCACATAAGTCTCTTAAATTACTTTTTTCCCGAATATTTCTACAAAAATCAGTACACATACTATGACTGGTCAATGGTTTTCCATGGCAATCCGTTGTAATAATTGCCGTGCCCGTAGAATAGGCAATATCATCCTGTATCTTTTGGAATTCCTCCATATCTATAATATCTTTTAAATTAAATTTTCCAGTCAATATTTTCCACCCCAAACAATTCTTATTTCATACTATATATTTTAACCTTTTGAGCAACAAAAAAACAATGTGAAGATCAACATAATCCCATGAAATTCACATTGCTAAAGTTTAAAATAATATCTATTTGCTTTTTTTAGGCAAATGTGACTTAATACTATCTGCCTTGCCAGCTGCAATTTCATCATAGTTTTTGCTATCTTGTTTTCTCCAACCCTCTTTGTCAGACAAATTTATTAAATATTTCATGAAAGGTTCTCTCAAATCCTCTCTCTTTAGTGCCATTTCCACAGTAGCCTGTAAATAACCAAATTTATCTCCTACATCATATCTTCTTCCCTTGAATTCATAAGCATAGATAGCCTGATGCCCAAGGAGATTCTTCAATGCATCTGTTAGCTGTATTTCATCGCCTTTTCCCGGCTTAGTTTTTTCCAAAACTTCAAATATATCAGGCATTAGTATATATCTTCCAAGGATTGCTATATTGGAAGGAGCTTCTTCCACGCTTGGCTTTTCAACCAAATCCTTTACCTTATATACTCCCCTTTCTATATTTAAATTTTTTACTATTCCATATTTTGACACCTGATTTTTTTCTACCTGCTGAACCCCTAAAATAGATGTTTTGTATTCGTTGTAACAATTTATAAGCTGCTTTAAGCATGGTACCTGAGCATCCACTACATCATCACCAAGCATTACCGCAAAAGGCTCTTCACCCACAAAACTCTTTGCACAATGAATAGCATGCCCAAGTCCTTTAGGCTCTTTTTGTCTTATAAAATGAATATTAGCCAGATTAGTTATGTCCTTTACTATCTTTAGTAATTCTACCTTATTATGACTTTCCAATTCTAATTCCAATTCTACAGATTTATCAAAATGATCCTCTATAGATCTTTTATTTCTTCCTGTAATTATAAGAATTTCTTCTATACCAGAGGCCACTGCTTCTTCTATTATGTACTGTATGGTTGGTTTATCTACTATTGGCAGCATTTCCTTTGGCTGGGCTTTTGTAGCTGGTAAAAATCTTGTTCCAAGACCTGCTGCTGGTATTACTGCCTTTCTTATTTTACTCATATTCTATTTGTCCCCCTCTAAAATAGTTATACTTTTATGTTATTACAGCATATATTATTTTTCAACATATAATTTCCATGCATCTCAAATTTATTTAACTATTTGTTCAAAATTTATTTTTTATATTAATTAAAAATTTTACTTATATATAAATTGTAGCGATATAATAATAGAATTTCCCCATCTTCAAATTTATATATAAGATTTTTAAAAAATAAAATTTCTAATTTTTCTGAAAAATTGTCTATAATATCATATATATTAAGCATAACGGCATAACGGGAGGTTGAGAGTATGTATGACGAAATAGTCAAACTCATAAACACCGTTGGTTTCCCCATAGCAGTTAGTCTATTTCTTCTCATTAAGTTAAATGGACAGCTTGATACCCTAATCAAATCTATTCATGAATTAAAAGAAGAAATAGCTGCCGTTATAAAAAACCAGGACAGGAAGTAAGACCCAAGTCTTACTTCCTTCTTATATTGATTTCTATAATATTTTCTCAAATATAAATTGCAATTAAGATTATACCCTTACTGAATAATAAATTTTTTTATTAAAATTTATTATTTAATATTTTTTATTAAAATGAGCATACTAATTATATGTTCATAAAATCTACTATTTAGGTGCTTGTGAAATTAAAAATAAAAATTTTAAGTTAACTTAAAGGAGGTAATTATTCATGGCACAAAATGAAGATCACAATAAAGGAGACCGCTCAGGTGGCGGCATGCTTCACTGGGTATGGAGATTGATATTAGTAGCAATTGTTTTAGCAGTAACATCATTTTTGACACCAGGCTTTTCAATTAGAGGATTATGGTCATTTCTACTAGCAGCAGTTATAATAATTGTAGTAGATTATTTGATAGAATCTTTTATGGGAGTTGATGCATCACCTTTTGGTAAAGGATTAAAGGGATTTATTATCTCTGCTATAATAATATATCTAACACAATTTATAGTTCCAAATATGCATGCATCTATAATAGGTGCAATACTAGCAGCTATAGTTATTGGAATAATAGATGCAGTTATTCCTGGCAGAGCAATGTAATCCAAATTCATATCTTAGTTTAGATGAATTATTCAAAGACTTGTAGTTATTGTATTCATTTTTAGAGATGAAGTATTACAGTAACTAGTCATAGAATAAAATAAGAAGGAAAGTAAGACTGTAAAATGTCTTGCTTTCTTTTTTATTTATAATCTCATATTTAGCAAGTAGTTCCTACAAGCCTTCATATTGCTAGGATTACTGGTAAAAATTTTTGTAATAAAAAATCACGTATTCTCAATGAATCGCGGAATTACTTGCAAGGTTAGAAATAATTCTTGTAATAAATTTTTAAATTATTCTGTAATAAATTTCTCTTCGTCATATATATAGTCAGAAGCACAGAAAGGAGGTGATAATATGGCAGCAGCACTAACTAAAGTTTCTTCTTCTGTAGTTATAGTAATAAACACAGGCAAAGATGCAAATGGAAAAGACACCAGCAAAAAATTAAACCTCGGAGCTGTAACCACTACAGCTGCAGAACAGGATATATATGACGTAGCTTCAGCTATTGGAAATATCCTTAACTATCCTGTACAGACAATTCAAAAAGTGGACAACAGTTTATTAACTAATGAGTAAAGCTCACCAAGTAAATTTCGTAGATAATAATATGGATTAGAATTCTGCAAAAGAATACAGATAATAAAGAAAGGAGGAATTGTAAATGGCACATAAACTAACTTTAAAATTTACTACTGAAGAAGATGGCAAATACTTCTCATTATCAGTAGACAATGTTAAGCAAGATGCAAATGGACAACCATCTGTAACTGAAGCAGAGGTAAACAGCCTAATGGATCTTATAATCCAAAAGAAAATTTTCTCCACAAAAACTGGAGATATAACTGGGAAAAAAGATGCCAAGCTAGTAACTACTTCTTCTGCAAGCTTTGGACTTAACTAATATTGACATGAAAACTTCTAGCCCTGCTGAAAATGCAGGGCTATTGTATTTTAACCTAATTATGTAAAATAACATAAGGCATATTCAAATAAATAACTAGTCAGTATGCTAGCCTATTTTGAATCCTACTGCGTCAACAGAACCCTCAGATAGCCCACTATCATCAGAACCTGTTTCCTTGTATGATTCAAAATATTTGTCGCATCTTTGACTTACTATTTATTTTCACATGCCTAAAATTTCAAAACCTGTGAAAATTTTTTATACAAGTTCTTGTACTTTATTTTTACCCTGACATTTACATACAAAATATTATATAATGTTATTATTACTGAACTTCAATTCAGAAAGTAATTCAGAAAACCTTTCATAATGCTTAATTCTATTTAAGAAAAATTTTTACAGACAAATCTAGTGGTATGAAGGCTTATAATGATTACTTGCCGAATATAGGTTGAAAATATAATAAATTTATGGAGGCATAAAATAAAATGATTTTTTCTAAAAAAATGGACAAACTCACTTCAGCTATATTTTCTCAGCTCAGTGACAAAAAAAATAAACTCATAGCTGAAGGTGCACAAGTGATAGATTTTAGCATTGGTACCCCAGATATACCACCAGCACCTCATGTTATTGAAACAATAGTTAAAGAATCAAGTAAAATAGAGAACTACATATATTCTATAAATGATACAGATGAATTACTGAGTTCAGTACAAAAATGGTATGGTAAAAGATATGGAGTAAACCTTGAAAAAGATGAAATAGTATCACTGCTTGGATCTCAAAGTGGCTTTGCAGAATTAGCTTTAGCCCTGGTTAATCCTGGTGACATAGTATTAACTCCTGATCCTGGCTATCCTATTTTTACTGTGGGACCTTATCTTGCCGGTGCAAAGATAGTCAAAATACCTTTGTTAAAAGAAAATAATTATCTAATTAACTTTAACGCCATAGATGAAGAAACAGCAAAAAAAGCAAAACTTATGGTGCTATCTTATCCCAATAACCCAACGGCAGCCACAGCCCCTCATGACTTTTATGTGAAGCTTGTAGCCTTCGCAAAAAAGTATAACATAATTATACTTCATGATAATGCCTATAGTGAGCTTGTATTTGATGATACAGAAGGCGGTAGTTTTTTGTCAATCCCTGGAGCTAAGGATATTGCCGTAGAATTTAACTCACTATCTAAAACTTACAGCATACCAGGCTGCAGAATTGCCTTTGCGGTTGGAAATAAAGAAATTATAAACCAATTAAAAACCTTAAAATCCCATGTAGACTACGGAATGTTTTTACCCTTTCAAAAAGCTGCAATTTCAGCTTTGGAAGGCCCTCAGGATTATGTCCAATTAGTAAAAAATACTTACAGAGAAAGAAGAGACCTCCTTGTAAATGGATTAAATAAAATTGGCTGGCCTATTGACAACACGGGAGGCAGTATGTTTGTATGGGCTGCCATTCCTCCAAAATATAAATCTTCCCTGGAATTTACTTTTGATCTCATGGAGAAAACAGGAGTTATTGTAGTTCCCGGCAGCAGCTTTGGAGAATATGGCGAAGGCTTTGTACGTTTTGCCCTTGTACAAAATAAGGAAAAAATAGCTAAGGCAATACAAAACATTGAGCTTAGTGGAATATTGGAAATCTAAAAACAAATTAATAAATGGAAAAATTTACACCCCAGGGGTGTAGATTTTTCCATTTTTAGTTTGCAATCTTCTCATAAGTTTAAATTGCAACTACCATTCCCCCCTTTTTTTGGAAATTATCCTATATTCATTAAAGCATATTTGACAGTTTCTAATCTAACACCTCATAGTAATTTCCAGCATAAAATACTATTGATAATTAATGTTAAGGTGGTTCACAATATGCCCATATATAAATTAGGTTCTAGTGGAACAGAAGTAATGAAAATACAGGCAGTATTAAAAAAAATAGGCTATAATCCCGGTGCTATTGATGGAGTATTCGGAAGTCAAACTGAAGCAGCGGTAAAAAATTTTCAAAGAAATAATGGATTAACTCCAGATGGAATCATCGGTCCTGACACTTATAGACTACTGGAAAGATATATTCTGGGCTATTATACTTATACCATAAGACCGGGAGATACTCTGTATAATATAGCCAGAAAATATTATACTCAGGTAGATAGAATTATTGCTGCAAACCCTGGTATAAATCCTTCTAATTTAATACCTGGCACTACTATAGTTGTTACCTATGGGATAGATGTAGTTGATACAAATATAAACTATACTTATGATATTTTAGACAGTGACCTTCGAGGCTTAAAGGCAAGATATCCCTTCATAACCATTGGGAGTGCAGGGAAAAGTGTGCTTGGAAGAGAACTTTATTATGTAAAGCTTGGGACAGGACCAAATGAGGTTTTCTATAATGGTTCTCATCACGCTTTGGAATGGATTACTACCCCACTGCTCACTAAATTCATAGAAAATTTTTCTAAAGCCTATGTAGATGGAACAAATATAAGAGGATACTCTCCACGGGATATTTGGAACAGAAGCAGTATATATATAATGCCCATGGTAAACCCTGATGGAGTTGATCTTGTTCTTAATGGATTATCCAGAAGTAATCCTTACTATAATGAATTAATAAGGTGGAACAAAGGAAGCACAGATTTTTCACAGAACTGGGAGGCCAATAATCACGGTGTCGATTTAAACCATAATTACAATGCATTGTGGCAATTATCAAAAGATGCTGAAGCCAGCTATGGAGTATTTGGCCCAGGTCCTACAAGATATTCAGGTCCTTCTCCAGAATCAGAACCGGAAACTAAAGCAGTTGTCAGTTTTACAAGATCTCATAATTTTAGACTGGTAATTGCTTACCACAGCCAAGGAGAAGTTATATACTGGCAATTCTCCAATCTTACTCCCCCTGAATCCTTACCAATAGGTAATCAATTTTCAAATGTAAGCGGCTATGCCCTAGCTGAAACTTCAGGAATAACCTCTTATTCAGGCTATAAGGACTGGTTTATTCAGGATTTTAGAAGACCTGGCTATACCATTGAGGTTGGTCGAGGAAGAAATCCACTTCCAATAAGTCAATTTAATGAAATATATAATGACAATGAAGAATTGCTACTGCTGGCATCTATTATCTAAATGAATTATATACACATGCTGTCTCAAAATTTTATTTTAAGGCAGCTTATTTTCTAAATTTCTAAACATTACTACCAATAGGATATATTGTATACATATTTTATTAAATATACTTTTTGCAATATATTATATACTAACTCTTTTATTCAAATATTTATCTATACTACTTTACTAATCCATTTAATTATATGTATTAAAGAGGATTTTTGTATTTTATGTAGAATATATTTAAGTTGATTGGATCCAATTCTATAAACTGAAATTAAAGACCATACTAAAGCAAATAATTCTTAATTTCACGGAGGTATTAACCATTTTGGGCTTTTTCAAGTATAAATATATAAAACACTGCATTTTTCTAATAGTTCTTATTGTTTTTATTAATTTATGCCAAAATACTGTCTATGCAAAAGGTGAAACAGAAAAAAACATACTCATTATAAGTTCAGACGAAAATTATGGTAATTTTATGGATGGAAATAAATCAATGTCCTGGGATAATTCAATATTATCTTCTATAGATTCAGTTTTTATAAATAGCAAGCAAAATATAAATGTGAACCTCCAATACCTTGACTTTAATAATGTCTCTCAAGATACATACTTTCAGGAAATTTATAATTTATACAAAACTAAATATAAAAATACTAAATTTGATGCTGTAATTACTATAGATGATTTGAATGATAGTGCCTTTAAGTTTATGCTTAAGTATAGCAATGAATTATTTCCCAATACCCCTATTATATTTTCGGGAGTATCTTCTTTTGATAAGTCTTTGCTTAATAATCATCCACTCTTTACAGGAATAACAAAGAATTCTGATGTAAAAAGTACCATTGACGTTGCTTTGAAACTTCACCCAAAAACTAAACAGGTATTTGTAATTACAGATAAAAGTGCATATGGGGTTTCCAATAAAAATATTATTAAAAGCTTTATGCCTTTATATAAAGATAAAGTTAAATTTTTATTTTCTGAGGAAAGTGATATAAATAAACTAAAAAAAGAGATAGATAGCTTACCAGAAGATACGGTTATTTATTTAAATGCAAGTTTTAAAGATAGTAATAATAAAATAATTCCAGCTACAACAGCTGCAGATATACTCTTTAAAGATTCCAATATACCTATGTACAGCAGAGAAAGCTTATCCACAAACAAGCAAAGCCTAGGTGGAATGATGACATATGCTGATAGTTATGGAAATAGTATAGGTAAACTAGCTTTAAAAATATTACAGGGAGAAAAACCTTCCAATATACCAGTTACGGAAGATGCCTCACATAACTATGAATTCAATTACACACAGTTAAAAAAATTTCACCTTGACATAAACTCTTTACCTAAAGGATCAAAAATAGTCAATGAACCTATTGGATATTTTGATATATATAAATCTATGGCTATACGTATTTTTATTCTTATTGTCATATTTGTAGTTGTTTTAGAAACACTTTTTATAATTTTTAATATATCTAAGCGTAGACTTGCTGAAAAACTACTGTCAGATCACGAAAGTTTACTAAAAACATTGATAAATTCTACTCCTGATTTAATTTATTTTAAAAATGAAAAAAATGAATTTCTTGAAATAAATGATGCAACCTTGAAACTGCTGAACATTACAAGAAAAGATTATAAAAATATCAATATGAACAAACTAAATGATATATCAATTTTTACTAAAGAACTGCTTGATAAATTAAAAAGAAATGATAAAAAAGCCTGGAAATTAGGTACTATGTATAGAATGGAAGAACTTATGCTGGATCAAGTTGATAACGTAAATAAAATTTACGATACCTTGAGAATCCCTTTATTCAATGAAGATAAAAGTCCTAAGGGATTAATTTTACTAGGTCGTGATATAACCCAACATAAACAAAATGAGAGAAATGAAAAATTTATTAGGGAGTTAAAATACTATGATGAATTAAAAACCAATTTTTTTTCTAATATCTCTCATGAACTTAAAACTCCACTAAATTTAATTTTTAGTGCTCTTCAAATCATAGAACTTAAGAATAGACGTACTCTTGAAGATAAAGATTTAGAAAAATACACAGCTGTAATGCGACAAAACTGCTATAGATTACTTAGAATTATTGATAATCTTATAGACATAACAAAAATTAATTCTGGTAATTTTTTTACACACCTTGAAAATAACGATATAGTATTTATAATAGAAAATATTGTAACATCTATTGTAGACTATGTAGAAAGTAAAGGTATAAATATTACCTTTGATACAGAAATTGAAGAAAAAGTTATGGCTTTTGATCTGGATGCCATGGAAAGAATCATATTGAATTTGCTATCTAATGCAATAAAATTCACACCTACTGGGGGAAGTATAGAAGTTAATATACATGATAATAAGGACAGTATAGTTATTTCTGTAAAGGATACAGGCATAGGAATACCTAAGGATAAACAAGCTTCAATATTTAAAAAGTTTGTTCAGGTGGACAAATCTTTATCCAGAAGCAGAGAAGGCAGCGGCATAGGCCTTTCCTTAGTAAAGGAACTAGTAGTTTTGCACAGTGGAACTATTGAATTAGAAAGTGCTCCAAACCAAGGAAGTGAATTTAAAATAACCCTTCCAGTGAAACTAGTAAAAGAAGATAAAAACAGCAGAAATGATACAATCATTAAACATAATAGCAAAATTAAAAGAATTAAAATAGAGTTTTCCGATATATATGATTACTAAAATTAACTGGACTAATACATAGTCAGAGACTCATATGACATCCCTAGGTTAATTTACTTGGCGTACAGTCAGACACCTATGCAGCTAACTTATATTTCTGATTTTTACTTAGTTATTTAGTTAATCCCTAATACTTCATTTCTTAGCATTTGCTTATGAGATTCCATAAGCATTTTTTTATGTTAAATCTACACAGACTAAACTTTCTAAAAAAGGAATTTTATATTTTATGTAGAATATATGCATATGTAATATAACAAAATCTACAAATTTAGATATAAAATTACATTAAGATAAATAATTCTTAATGTAGACGGGGGTATTAACTATTGTGAAAATTTTTAAACATACAAAACAATATATTTTTCTAATATCTTTTGCTATTTTTCTTTCTTTATTCCAAAGTACTGCTTATGCTGAAAATGAAACTGAAAAAAATGTACTTATTTTAAATTCAAACAAAAATTATAATAATTTTACCAATGGCACTGAGTCAATGAGTTTTGAAAATACAATAATATCATCAATAAATTCAAAATTTATAAAAAGTAAAAAAAATATAAATGTTGCAATTGAATATATGGATTACAATAATAACTTGGGGGATACCTATTCCCAGCAGCTTTATAATCTGTATAAAGTTAAATATGAGAATACAAAATTTGATGCTGTCATCACTTTAGATGATATGAATGATAATGCCTTTAAATTTATGCTTAATTATGGAGACAAATTATTCCCCAATACCCCTGTTGTATTTAGTGGAGTACCTTCTTTTGACACTTCTTTGGTTAAGGGTCATTCGAACTATACTGGAATAACAAAGAATCCGGATATCAAAAGTACTCTTGATGTAGCTTTGAGTCTTCATCCAAAAACTAAACAAATATTTGTAATCACAGATAAAACTCAATTTGGAATTTATCATAAAAAACTTGTTGAAAGTTTAATACCTCTATATAAAAACAAAATTAATTTCTTATTTTCTGATGAAAGTGATATCTTTAAATTAAAAAAAGAAATAAATAACTTACCTAAAGATACTGTTATCTATTTTAGTGCAACTGCTGATGCCTATAAAGGCATCAGCGACAAAGTAATCTCACAGTCATCAGCTGCAGATATACTCTTTAAAGATTCTCGCATACCTATTTACTGCAGAGCAAGCTCATATATAAATAATCAAAGCATAGGCGGTATGCTTACATACGCAGATAGTTATGGGAGTAGTATAGGTGATTTAGCTTTAATGATATTAAATGGTGAAAGGCCTTCCAGTATACCTGTTACAGAAGACACCGCCCATAACTATGAATTTAATTACCTGCAATTAAAAAAATTTGGCATTGACCTAAAATCTCTGCCCAAAGGATCAATAATACGCAATGCACCTATAGATTATTTTAATATTTATAAAAACATGTTTTTCCCCATTGCTGCTTCTATTATCATATTTATAATTGCTTTACAAATGTTTTTAATAATTTTTAATATATACAAGCGCAGACTTGCTGAAAATTCGCTGTCCGATAATGAAAACCTGCTAAATACATTAATAAATTCTACTCCTGATATAATTTATTTTAAAAATGATAAAGGAATTTTTCTGGAAATAAATGACGCTGCTCTCCGCCTCTTAAACATTAGCAGAGATGATTATGAAAATATTAATATGAATGATATAAATACATCTCCATATTTTAACGAAGATTTACTTGATGAATTTGAAACCAACGATAGAAAAACATGGGAAACAGGAACTATATATAGAACTAAAGAAGTTATTCTAAATAGAAGAGAAGAAACTAATAAAATTTATGATACCTTGAGAATTCCTCTATTTAACGAAGACGGAAGCCGTAAAGGATTGATGTTATTAGGTCGTGATATAACTGAGCATAAACTAAATGAGAAAAATAAAAAACTTATTAAGGAGTTAAAATACTACGATGAATTAAAGACCAACTTTTTTTCTAATATTTCTCACGAATTTAAAACTCCCTTAAATTTAATTTTCAGTGCTCTTCAAATTATAGAACTTAAAAATAGAACTACTGAAGGTAAAGATGAAACTTCAGAAAAATATATAGATATAATGAAACTAAACTGTTATAGATTGCTTAGAATTATTAATAACCTTATAGATATAACAAAGATCGATTCAGGTAATTTTTCTACGCACTTTAAAAATGATGATATAGTCTTTACTTTAGAAAATACTGTAATGTCTACTGTTGATTATGTAAAAAGCAAAGATATTAATATTACTTTTGACACAGACATTGAAGAAAAAGTTATGGCTTTTGATTCAGATGCTATAGAAAGAATTATACTTAATTTATTATCCAATGCAATAAAATTTACACCTCCTGGCGGAAGCATAGAAGTTAATATACAGGATAAAGTAGACAACATAGTTATTTCCGTAAAGGACACAGGGATAGGAATACCTCCTGATAAGCAAGCTTCAATATTTAAAAAATTTGTTCAAGTGGATAAATCTTTATCAAGAGGTTCAGAAGGCAGTGGCATAGGTCTCTCCTTAGTGAAAGAACTAGTGGTTTTGCATAATGGAATAATTGAGTTAGAGAGTGCTCCAAATAAAGGAAGTGAATTTAAAATAACCCTTCCCGTAAAGCTGCTAAAAGGTGATGAAAATTGTAACAATGAAGAGAAATTTGCAGACCATAGCAATATAGAAAAAATTAAAATAGAGCTTTCGGATATATATGTATGATTCTTTGGCTACTAAGAAAAGGACTAAACAAACTCTCGCAAGTTGAAAATTAAAATTGGAAAGAATTACACCCCTAGGTTATATTCCTCTTATGTAGCAATCAAGACTTAACAAATATTTGATGAGGTGCTGAAGTTCATATGTTGGACAAGCAGTATTAAATTGTAGTAATAAAAAAAGAAAGGATGATAACACAATGAAATTAAGAATTAAATTTATAAAATCATTAATAACTTTAAAATTTATAACTATTTTTTCTATATTTATTATCCTACTAGTTTCAGGAGTCGCTTATTCTCAATATGCAAAAAATCAGTCTGCTGAAACTGCGCATGCTGCTGAATTGTCTACAAAAAATAAATTGGAACAGCAAAAAAATGAAAAGGATGAAGCAGATAATAAATTAGAGCAAGTTAAGCTGGCAAAACAACAAAAACAGGAGCAAGAAAAACTAGCAGCACAAAAATCACAAGCTGAAGAAGAAAAACAAAAACAATCAGAACAAGAAAAACAGAAAGAACAAGAACAAAAAGCTGCCCGGCAAAATTCACAAAAACAACAATCTGCATCTACAGCCAATAATTCAGCTAAGCCTATAATAGTTCAGTCACAAGAAGCTGCTCCAACCCCACCAGTACAACAAAATTATATAGTAAATTTTCTAAATACAGGAAACTCCAATCAGGTAGTTGTTGTTTATACAAATAGCTATGGTCAAATAAGTGGAACTTGTGAAACCTTTCAAAAATCAAATGGAGTATGGCAAAGAGCATTAAATCCTTTCCCTATAAATGTAGGAGCAAATGGTTTTGCACCATTAGGTCAGAAGAGAGAAGGTGACACGAGAACTCCCTCAGGTAAGTTTGGATTTGCCAGCATGATGTTTGGGAGATTGCCAAATCCAGGAGTAAACTACACCTATAAACAAGTTAATGATAATGACTACTGGGTAGATGATAGTAACTCCAGTTATTATAACCAATATAAAAGAGGCTCCGGAGGCTTTAGTTCAGCAGAACGTCTTAACATAGCAAGTTATAATTATGCCGCAGTAATAGATTATAACAGCAGCAGGACACCCTACATGGGAAGCGCAATATTCTTCCACGTATGGGGAGGATCTGGTCACGGTACCGCTGGCTGCGTAGCAACTGACCAACAAACACTTATTAGTTTTCTAAAATGGTTAAATCCTTCTCAAAATCCAATTATTATAATGGGAGTAAAAAATCAATTGTCAAATTTTTGATGCTTCAAAAAATTATTGATACTTCTTCTTACTTCAATAGTATTTCTTCCTTGCTCTATATTAGCGTGATGGGTTGACTTAAATTATAATCAATAGCTCTTTATTTCACAATTTTTATTTTCAGATATGTTATAATTTAGATTGTTCAATATTTTACATGGAAAAATAAAATTACTAAAAGCACCCCTGGGGTGTAAAAATTGGAAATTTACATTCCAAAATCACCGCCCCAGGGGTGTAAAAATTGGTAAAATAATTACTTCTTTTTATATTTAGAACTTTCTATAGTTATAGTTTGACTGCCTTTTGTCAAGTCTACTTGCTGGCTCCAATTTTTATCCAGCTCATAGGGTCCCTTCGGAGCCTTTATTTCCTTTAGTACGTATTTACCTGGTGCTAAATTTGCTGCAGTAGCCTGACCCTTTGAATTAGTTTCAATTTTGTCAGTTCCTATAGCATTTCCATTAAGGTCATAGAGTTTAAATTCTGCTTCATTTAATGATTTTTTACCATTGCCGGCGTCTTCTGCATTTATTTTTAACGTAGTTGCATCACTTTTCCATATGCTATTGATTGGATATAGAGTAATATTAGCCTTTGAATCTCCATTTTTTGAGTACGTTTCCATACCAGTGCTTGTGTCATCTGGGAATATAAGTGAAGCCCCGGTTACTTCTCCATCATTGCCAAATACCTCTATAGAAGACCAGTCAAGGAAGATTCTAAGTTTGATTTTACCATCTGCAGTCATACTCATATCTCCAGTTTCTAAAGCCTTAAACAAATCACTTTCATAGTATCTATTGCCATTTTCTGTTGGTATCTTTCCTGATTTACTTCTGTCAATGGATACCTTTTTACTTGCTATATTGTAATTTACCACAGTTTCCTGATTGTTGCCTACTCTAAGCTTAAAGCCCACATCTGTAGTATTCGCTCCTGGTGTAAATTCAGCATCAATTTCAGTCTGTTTACCTGTAACCCCTTGAAGTATATTGCCAGTAGCACTGACAGTAGCGTTTTCTATTACTGTAGGAGCTAAGCGTAAACTGTTGTATTCTTTTATAGGCTCCTGAACTAATCTAATCTGTCCATCTCCATTTTTCTTCAATTTCAATTCATGCTGCAAAGTGAAAGAACCATTATATGGGTCTGTAATAGCTGACAGCGCATTACAATAGTTATCCCAGGTGTTCATCCAGTTAATCATAATCCTTCTGCCATCAGGAGTATTGTTGTAAGTCTGTGCCGCATAAGAGTCTTTACCAAAATTTGTTGGAATTCTATCTGATTCTGATACAAAGGTCAATTTTCCATTTACCTGTTTCAAATCACCAATTCTATAGTATCTTCCACCTTCACTTAGTACCCATTTTGATTCATTTGTTCCTTCCACATTAAGTTTGAAGATATCAGGGCATTCAGTTTGAATTTCTGGCTGCATTGCTTCTGGTGTCCAGTTTTTAAGATCTGAAGATGAGAAAAATCTAAGTGGGCCTCCAGCAGCTACCATAATCCACTTTTTAGCATCTTCATCCCAAAATACCTTTGGGTCTCTGAAGGCACCGTTGGCAATATCCTTTAAAGGATCATCAGCAGTTTTTATAACAGGATTTCCAGTATATTTAGTCCAGGTTCTTCCCTTATCAGTGCTGTAGGCAATATTCTGCTGCTGTACCCCACTATTATCAGTAGTGTAAATTGCAACCAAGCCTTTTTTCTCCGGAGTATTAGTGAAGAAACCTGTGGTATTATTTTCATCTACTACTGCAGAGCCAGAGAATATAGCTCCAATATTATCTGGATAAAGAGCAATAGGAAGTTCTGTCCAGTGAACTAGATCTGTACTTACTGCATGTCCCCAGTGCATAGGACCCCATTCTTTACCATAAGGATAATATTGATAGAATAAATGATATTCTCCTTCATAGTAAACCATACCATTAGGATCATTTACCCAATTTTCCTTTGCTGAATAGTGAAACTGTGGCCTATACTCCTCTGAATAATAGGAGCTTGGATCCTGTTCTCTCTTAACTTGTACTAAATATGTGCTTTCATTATTATCTGAATCCTTAGCAGTTACATAGACTTTATTCAGTCCCACAGGAATGGCAATTTCATTAAAAGTATTGTTTTGGACTGTATTATTAAATACCTCAGAGCCTTTACTGTCCAAAACTCTTACATTTACAGTACTAGAATTAACTGCCACAGGTTTTATACTTATTTTATCTGTTGCATAATCTATAGTAGTATTATATGAGTATATGTTTTCATTAAATGCTGGTTCTAAATTTATCCCATTAATCTGAAGATCTGTTAGTTTAGGATAAGTTGCAGCATTTATGTCATATTTATTTAAATTTTGATATATTTCTGCTCCACTATAAGTCAATACTCCAAATTTTCCGGAACTTAAACTGCCGTCGCTGCAATTTGCCACAAGTGAACCATCAATATAGTACTCTATATGTGAACCTATTGCCTTCACCTTCAAATTATAAGTATCCTTTGTAGAAGCTAGCCTAAATTCGCTTAAAACAGTAGCTGCGCCATTTACAAATTTAAATAGTTTACCCATGCCAGCGCCCTTGTCTACATTAGCCACATAGGAACTGGAACCGTTGTCATTTGATCTGAACACTAAGGATGCTGCTCCTGTAGATGGCAGAGTTACATCACTTTGATAAGTAAAATCTGTTCCTGTAGTCTGTGATATAGCAAAATTATCTCCTCTTCCCAGTGAATATAATCCCTCATTAGTCTTGTTCCAGGTTCCAGCCTTTACTGCCTGAATATTTGTCAAATTAGTTAAAAATCCATTTTCATCATTATCTACTGCACTGTCACTAAATCTAACATTGCTAAAGGTAGCCTTAGTATTATAGGTTAAAATACCTACATTTCCGCCTGTCCAACTTGGATCATTTTGCATAAGTACAAGGTTGCCATCTAAATAGAACTTAATGTTTTTATTGCTGTCCACAGTTACTTTATAATGGAAAGTATTTTTTGCCTTCTGAGCATCTGTAAGCGCTGCTACTTCATTGAATCCAAGAGGTTGCCCAGGAATAACCTTAAATAATCTTATTACACCAGTTACATTATCGTTTTGAGAGTATGAATATCCCTCTGTTTTATTGATATTAACACCATACCATACTCCACTGGATGGGTTGTCCTTATTTGCTACTCCAAAGGTTAGCGCTGCTGAAGGCCCATCTTCAAGATTAACATCTGCCTCATAGGTGAATGTTGTGCCGTATGTACTAGTAACGCCAGCATTGTCACCATTATTTTTTAAAAGTTCAACACCATTGTCTGTATTTCCAAAATTACCATTTATAAAATCTTGTCTAGTGATAAAGGTAGCTGTTTCTGCCTTTGTTACTACAGGTGATACTGTAATACCAGTAGTTAAAAACATGGCGAAGCATATAAAAAAACTAAATACACTCTTAAACTTTTTTTTCATTAAAAAATTCCCCCTATAAATTTATATTTTTTTAATTAAGTCGTACAAGTAATTCAACTGTGTCGTAAAACTAAACTTCCCTCAGTAAAATTCATTGGTAACAGAGCCAGATGTAAGTCAAATATTTATGTCTACGCCATATAAACGTTTACATCAATCACCACCAATCTACTTTTATTTCTATCTATATAATCCAGCAATTTCTATGCCACATATATGTATCAAAATTATATTGAGTAAAATCAACGTATTTTTGAATTTTATTCAATGTAAATAATACACTCTATTTTACTTTTCAAATACTGTATTATATTCTTGATACAATTTTAAGGATATTTCTTCAATTTTGATACATAAGTTTATTATATATTGCAAAGATTTCACAATCTTTTAAAGAAATAAAAAAACGAACCCCTTTTGGATTTCGTTTTTATTGTTCTAAGAATAAATAAAATTCGTAATATTACTAAAATGCTGCTCATAATAAACTTTATTCAATTTCCCTGTAATACTTCTCTTATTTCTAATAATTGTGCTTCATCTGCATAAAGCATAAATTTGCCATTTCTGCCAATAAAACTCTTACCACATTGCTTCACACTTTCCGGTATAGCATATCTAAATTCTATTTCTTTAAACTTTTTTATATAAAAAGACTGTAAATGAAAGCAATAAAATCTATATCCAATATAGGAGATAAATTTTTCTCCCTTTTTTAATTCTGTATCTGCCAATTCTAAATCCTTAACTGGTCGACGCATCTTCAATAGTAATTTTATTATGGATCTGTTTAGTTCTTTTAATTCTCCATCTGTTATCACACACTTCGCCCCCAATTTGCATTTCTAAAAACACCAATAAGTATATTATATCTAAAATTCTCAAAAAGTTCATCCTAATTTTAGATTTGTTCATAGAAAATACCCCTGAGCTGCATTATTGCACCTCAGGGGCCCATTATTTACCAAAATCACACAGTATTGCACTCCAGTGGTGTAATATTTACCAGTTGTGCACTAGTTTGATACTGTTATGTTCCTTCCACTTAAACTGGTCTGGGAATTATTATTTCCTGTTTCCCTTATTACTATGGTATGTCTTCCATTAGTAAGTTTAGTTGTATCTAGACTATAGTGATAACCGCTGTTTACGTTGTTATAGGATGGATATACTTTTGACACATCCAATCTTCCATCTCCATAGCTGGCTGTTCCTACTACTGTTCCATCCACCAGCACCTCTACCTTTTTTACTCCATTTCCATCAAGAAACCAACCGTTAATCATATTGCTGCCACTTATGGTCTGTCCCTCTGAAGGCGTATCTATGCAACCTACGGGATTATTTGATACTGTTATGTTTCTTCCCCCTAAATTGGTCTGAGAATTATTGTTGCCTGTTTCCCTTATTACTATGGTATGTCTTCCATCCTTTAGCTTTGTGGTATCAAGATTATAGTGATAACCGCTGTTTACGTTGTTATAGGATGGATATACTTTTGACACATCCAATCTTCCATCTCCATAGCTGGCTGTTCCTACTACTGTTCCATCCACCAGCACCTCTATTTTATTTACTCCTGTGGAATCCAGAAACCAGCCATTAATCATGCTGCTTCCGCTTATGGCCTGTCCCTCTGAAGGGGTATCTATACAGCCTATTACTGGATTAGCCACTGTTATATTTCTTCCACTTAAATTGGTCTGGGAATTATTATTTCCCGTTTCCCTTATTACTATGGTATGTCTTCCATTAGTAAGCTTAGTTGTATCAAGACTGTAGTGATAGCCGCTATTTCCGTTGTTATAGGATGGATATACCTTTGACACATCCAATCTTCCATCTCCATAGCTGGCTGTTCCTACTAATGTTCCATCCACCAGTACTTCTACCTTTTTTACTCCATTTCCATCAAGAAACCACCCATTAATCATATTGCTGCCACTTATGGTCTGTCCCTCTGATGGAGTATCTATACAGCCTACGGGATTATTTGATACTGTTATGTTTCTTCCCCCTAAACTGGTCTGAGAATTATTGTTGCCTGTTTCTCTTATCACTATAGTATGCTTTCCATCCTTTAGCTTTGTGGTATCAAGATTATAGTGATAGCCACTGTTTCCGTTGTTATAGGATGGATATACCTTTGACACATCCAATCTTCCATCTCCATAGCTGGCTGTTCCAGCTACGTTTCCATCCACAATCACTTCTATTTTATTTACTCCTGTGGAATCCAGAAACCAGCCATTAATCATGCTGCTTCCGCTTATGGCCTGTCCCTCTGAAGGGGTATCTATACAGCCTATTACTGGATTAGCCACTGTTATATTTCTTCCACTTAAATTGGTCTGTAAATTATTGTTTCCCGTTTCCCTTATTACTATGGTATACCTTCCATTAGTAAGCTTAGTTGTATCTAGACTATAGTGATAGCCGCTGTTTCCGTTGTTATAGGTTGGATATACCCTTGCCACATCCAATCTTCCATCTCCATAGCTGGCTGTTCCAACCACTGTTCCATCTACCAGTACTTCTACCTTTTTTACTCCATTTCCATCAAGAAACCACCCATTAATCATATTGATGCCACTTATGGTCTGTCCCTCTGAGGGAGTATCTATACAGCCTGCAACTGGATAAATAGAATTCCATTTTGCATATAATGTTACACTAGAATTTCCCATAGTAAAAATACTATTAGGTGAATAATCTATACCGCTTCCATCTGGTGCTGTATTCCATCCTGCAAATCTATAACCTGTTTTTACAAGATTACCTACATTACCAGATACAATTGCTGTTTCCCCTGAAGCATATGCTTTACTATCAACAGGTACACTTCCACCATTGCCGCCACTTCCATTATAGGTAACAGTATAATTTTCTGTATTAACATCTGATAAGGCACTAACCAATTTCCACACATCGACTGACCCTAACCCGGTCACCATATCATAACCTAGTGAAGAGGAATATTCGCCATTTGATCCACTAACAATATCATGAAATACTGATTGATTGGCCAATGAATACAATCTTGAATTTGCGAGTCCTATAGTACCTAGGCCTTTACTTTCTCTACTCTGGTTAACTAAAGCAAATATAGCAGCCCATTCTGGAGCAGCCGCACTGGTACCTCCATACTGATACCAGTTTCCATTAGAATAAATAGTATATCCGGTATTAGGATCAGCATCAAGGGAAACATCTGGAATCATTCTGTGTCCATTATTTAAAGGTGTTATTCCCTGCTGCCATGATGGTGTTGAAAAAAATGAGCTGCTGCCGCCTCCACTACCATATCCGTAACCATCCACACCCCAACCTGTTTCACTGGAAATTTCCCCGGAACTATTATTTATTTTTAACGTTGTTCCTCCAACAGCCGTAACATAAGGGTCTGATGCTGGATAATTAATAACATTACTTCCATAGTCCCCTGAAGCTACTACAAAAGTAATTCCCTTTGCTGCACCAGCCATAAATAAATTGTTCATTTCAGCTAACTCAGAAGGGCTAAAGTATTGCTCTTCACTTCCCCAAGAATAACTTACTACGTTAGCTTGTCCATCATCTACGATTTGTGTAAACAAATCCGTTTCTGTAGCTGTATCTGCATTAACTCCATCATAAACAAGTAATTGTGCTCCTGGAGCACTTGATAGGGCACACTCTATGTCCATTGTAGTTTCTTCAGAGCCAATTTCATCATACTGCGGAACACCACCCACATTTATAGTAGTAATAGCATTAGTTCCTTTAATGTCAAAAGTATTAAGAAAATTATCTATATCACTTTTATTAAAAGAATTATAAGATGCTATAGCTAATTTGATACCCTTGCCATTAACATTATTTGCATAAGCAGATGTAAAATCATATGCTTTTTGTAATTGTTGTGGGGTAAAGGATGATGTACTTAATGATTGAGACTTTATTTGTTTATTGTAAGATGATGATGGTTTAAGCTTAAAATTATTGAGACCAGAAATATTTTGCACCAATCCTACTATATCATCTGGTAGTTGTGGCTGGGTGCTATTAGCCAAAAACTCTACTCCATCTTTAGAGTAATAATTTAGCTTTACTTTAAATGCCTTTTCTATATCCTGTACAGAGCCAGTGGCTTTAATTGTCATATGGCTATTGTAAGTTTTAGTAATTTTTAATCCACTGTTTTTCAAAAATTCAATAACCGTGTTATTTGCACTTTTGCTAGGTAGAAAATTATTATTCATATCCTGGGCACTTACTACTCTCCCAGCTTTACCAGCGTCATGTGCTGCTTTAATTTTATGTTGCAGCTGATCCTTATTTCGAAATTTTAATCCTATTGTTATACTTAACTGCTTATTAGCTTCTACATCCCCCAATTTTGTAACACCACTGCTGCTAAGTACAGGTAAAATATTACTGTCCTCCATGTACTTATAATTTTGATTTCCAGTGGTGCTGGCAAAAACTGGTTGTGAAATCATAAGAAAACTTATCACTACTGCTAATATTCTTAAAAATTTAAATCGATTACTCTTTCTCATTTATTCACCCCTATTACATTTATAAAAAATAGTATATTAAGTACATTATACATAAAATTATCACAAAATTCATATTATAATTTTATTAAATTTCATTGAAAATTTATCCATTTCTAAGCATCACATAGAATAAAAACTTCACCTGATACCATGAACTCTGTTTATCTAAGCTTTTAAGCATGACAAATAAATAATTATTCAGTATCTTTTACCAGATAATTATCTTCACAAGCCTCATATTCACGGAAGAAACTTTTCACCAGCGCCAAACTCTGTCATATATTTCCAGTAACGCTTTGGCATATGACTCATGCGGCACTTTGGATTATGACGCCCTTCCACCTCAATGGTATTATAAAAAAGCCTCCACAGTTTACGAAAATGCAATTCCTCCTCATCTGGTTCTGGAATCTTAAGATCTTCAATGGGAATAATAGAAGGCTTATGTGGCTTATATATTAGCGCCATACCATGGGTTTTATCATAAATTAAAAAGTGTTCCTCCGGATATCTCTGGCAAAAGTGCTGTACCAGTAATGGCAACACATAATTTTTAGGCTCTATTTCCGCCACTAGCCCACCCTTAAAAACAGAAAAACGAATAAACCCCTTAAGTAAGTGACTTTCGTTATTCAAATGTTTCACTGCCTTAAATAGTCTGTTTACTACATCGTCAGTAAGCATATCCATTACTTTACTTCCGTAACGATAGCCTCTACGAAGAAACAAAAGTATGTATAATTCCTTTTGCAAAAGGCAAGTTAAGAAGGCGCGATGCACAAAATCCAGGGCAGCAATGCCCATTTTTTTAGGTATGGAACTAAAAACTCTAGTGGATTTCTGCAAATCCGTTGAAATTTCCTTTATGGGAAGTAGTAAAGTTTGAGATGCGCTGGGCAGAATAATATCCATGGGGATTTCTTTTTTATCATAACTTTCAAATACACAGCACAGCAATCCGTCAAAGCTTCCATCATATTGATAAATAATATTTGATTCACTAAGCATTTTATCTATAATTCATCACCTTTTTTATTCAAATTATTTGCACAATCTAAGTTAGTGTAAGTTCATCAAAAAAAGATAACTGCTCTGGTTTTTGTTCAAGGTTTAAATTCTGTTTATACATGTCCAGTGTTTTTTCAGACATCAAAGACCTCAATACTGAAGCCTCCGTTATTTTTAAGCCCTCAGCAATTTTACCAGAGCAGGTTATAAAGTACTGTGCTCGTTTTAGTACAACTCCCATTCTCTTAAGATGTTGAAAATCAAGTTTAGAGGTACGACGAGCAGTTACAATCCGCTTAGCACTGTTTACCCCAATGCCCGGTACTCTCATTAAATCCATATAGTGTGCGCGATTTACCTCCATAGGGAAAGTATCCATATGATTTATTGCCCAGTTACATTTTGGGTCTATATAAGGATTAAAACTCTGGTGATCCTTATCCAAAATCTCATTAGCCTTAAAGCCATAAAACCTTAGAAGCCAGTCAGCCTGATAAAGTCTGTGCTCCCTCAAAAGCGGAGGCTTAGTGCTCACCTCTGGCAGCACAGAATTCTCAGCAACTGGTATGTAAGCAGAAAAGAAAACACGTTTAAGCTTATATTTTTTATAAAGTCCTTCTGTTAAATTTAAAATTTGAAAATCCGTTTCTGGTGTAGCACCTACAATCATCTGTGTGCTCTGACCGGCGGGGGCGAACTTAGGTGCATGCTGATATTTTATCAAATCTGTAGAGTTTTCATGTATCAGATTTTGAATATGTCCCATAGGCGCTAAAATGGAATGTTTTGACTTGTCCGGAGCCAAAAGCTTCAAGCTATTTTGTGATGGAAGCTCTATATTAACACTCATTCTGTCTGCCAGCATCCCAAGAACCCGGATTAAATCCCTATCCGCTCCAGGAATGGCCTTTGCATGAATATATCCAAAGAATCTGTACTCTTCTCTCAGTATACTCAGGGTTTCAATCATTCTTTCACAGGTGTAATTAGGATTTTTCAGTACACCAGAGCTGATAAAAAGACCTTCGATATAATTACGACGATAAAAATTCATAGTAAGGTCTGCAAGCTCTCGTGGCGTAAATGAAGCCCTTGGAGTTGAATTTGAACGGCGGTTCACACAGTATTTGCAGTCATAGGCACAGGCATTACTCATCAATACCTTTAAAAGGGAAATACATCTCCCATCCGCCGCAAAGCTATGGCATATACCACAGGCTGTAGAATTTCCAATCCCCCCAGCAGCAGCCTCCCTATTTACTCCACTAGAAGTACATGCTACGTCATATTTTGCTGCATCCGTGAGAATTTTCAGCTTATCAAAAACATCCACCTAAATCATCTCCATAATCCTCTATAATTTCTTAAGCAATAATTCCTTTTGCATTAGCTAGCATATGTTTTGAGAAATTTAACTTGATTTTTTAAATCCTCATTATATTTATACCCATAATATCACAGAACATACGTTCTTGTAAAGAAGATATACTAATTTAAAATTACATTTTAAATCTTAATATTTTTATATTTCTGGATAAAAATTATATTTCCAATGAAAAAAAAATGCTAAAAAGACACCGTAAATTTTAAAAACCCAAGCTGTAAAGATCTTATATAAATATATTAAAAAACGCCTCAAGATAAAATATACTTTCTATCTTGAGGCAATATAAGCTAACATCTTTATTATATACTGTTGGAGTACTTTAATTTGCTTCTTCAAGTATTTCTTCAGATTCCATTGTCTTTCTATCACTCTTTAATAAAAACACCATGAATACTGCACTAAGGGATATAACAGCGGCTATGATGAATGATGTATGCATTCCCGCTACCTGAGCATCAAGGGGATTTGCATATTTACCATTCTTGCCCCAATTACTCATTATGGATATCAATACTGCGGTCCCCATTGAAGCACCAACTTGACGAAAAGTATTATTCATAGCAGTACCATGAGCTATTAACCTGTTTGGAAGAGCATTGAGACCAGCAGTTGTCAAAGGCATTAATATCATTGCTATTCCAGCCATACGTACAGCATACACAATTACAATAAATGTAACTGATGTATTTAGATTCAGGGAAGAGAAAAGAAAAGTTGTTACAGTTATAATTCCCAACCCCACAAAGGCCAATAATTTACTTCCTATCTTATCAAAAATTATACCTGCTACCGGTGACATAATCGCCATCATAACAGCACCTGGGAGTAACATTAATCCAGAATGAAAAGCAGATATACCACGCATATTCTGTGTATATATAGGCAGTATGGTTTCTATTGCCATCATCATTGAGAATGCAATAGTACCAAGTATAGTAGTTAAAGTAAATATTCTATCCTTAAATACTCGAAACTCCAGTATAGGAGATTTTATTTTCAGTTGTCTCCACACAAACAATAACAGACTAATTATACCAACAACAAGTGTTGCAATTACCCATCCATCTGACCATCCATTTGCACCGGCGGTACTGAAGCCATATAATATTCCTCCAAATCCCAAAACAGATAGGATAACTGACAGAATATCTAAATTACTTTCCTTTTGCTCAGTAACATTTTTAAGTATAAATAAAGATACAATCAAATCAATTACTGCAATAGGTAAAATAATATAGAATAAATAATTCCAGGAAAAACGATCTACAATCCATCCGCTTAAAGTAGGACCTATGGCTGGTGCAAAGGCAATTACAAGACCTATCATTCCCATTGCTGCACCACGCTTTTCCTTTGGAAAAATAATGATGAATACAGTCTGCATAAGCGGCATCATGGCACCAGCACCTACAGCCTGCAGAATGCGGGCAATTAATAAAATTGTAAAATTAGGTGATACAGCGGCTATTAAAGTACCCACACTAAAAATACCCATAGAAAATATGAATAAAGCACGTGTTGAATACCTTTCAATTAGAAAAGCCGTTATTGGAATGAATATTCCATTTACAAGCATAAAAGCTGTTGTAAGCCATTGAGCTTTATCTGCTGTAATATTAAAACTTCTCATAATATGAGGCAGTGCTGTAACAAGCAAAGTCTGATTTAAAATTGCCACAAAGGCCCCAATAATAAATACAAGGACAATTGCATTACGATTACTTGGCTTTAATGATGTTGTATTGTTCATTGAAAATCTCCCCTTCTCTATATAAGGCACATTCAAATAAATAGTCAGTCTTTAACTTACTATTTATTTTCATATGCCTAATGCTTTTAGTTTGCTGATTATGGGTTTAAGGTTATCAATTTCATTTAAGTATCCTAATAGAGAGTCTACTAAATAAATTGCCTTTGTTGTTTTGGAAAGTTCCTTACTAAGATGATCTAAAGCAGCTAATGATTCCTTTTTTCTTGTATCACGGTCTGGAAGATTATTTAATTCATCTGCAATATCTAATAGACATTTTTCAATCATATCCTCTTCAAAAATATCTTTATTTTCCCTATAATTAAATTTACTATTCACCTTCTCTTCAGCAAATAGAGCAGGCCTGTTTTTTTTATCCTTAACCAGTACATCTAAATTTTTCTTTATTTCCTGAACAATTTGCTCCGTAGTAACTATTGATTTATTATCTATCATGATTTGTGCGAGCATATTTACACTTCCCATAAGTATAAAGGTTAAATCCCATACAATATTTAGAATATCCTCTCCATAGTATTCAAGTAAATTATTTTTATTCCAGTTCATAATTGTAAATCTTACAAATTCTATATGCTTTTTTATCTCTGTACAATCAACAGAGGATGATGTAAAAATAAGCATTTTAGAAAGTTCTTTGTTTTCTATGTAAGATTCAATTTCATAATAAATCTTTGCTTTAAACTTTTCTTCATCATTCATATTCGCTTTAGAATCAATAGTAGAAGCTTCATGGAGCATCTGTTGAATATTATATTCCAGCAGCTTTCTCAATAATTCATTTTTGGATTCAAATAATTTATAAATTGAAGCCTTTGATATGCTGCAGGCTTCAGCTATACACTGCATTGATACATTATTATATCCATGTTCCGAAAAAAGTTTTTTTGCCTCTAAAAGAATCTTCGTACGTTTTTCCATATCTATTTTCACCCCTAAAAACCAGTTGGTTTTTTAAAAACTCATTGGTTTCCAAAACTATTATATAATTTATTCATAATTAAATCAATAGTAAATTTGTTATTATAACTTTACATATGATCAGTTTCCAAAATTTACATCTATAAGGTGTAGATTTATACTCTTATGGAAATATTTTTACCTCAGGGGTGCGAACATATTCAACTCTGGAAAAATTTACACCACTGGGGTATATTTATATATTCATATATTCATGTATTCATAAAAAAGTTTATCTTTCTGTAACAAAATCTATAGAAATTTATGATAATATATACATATAAATGCCATTAAAAGCATTTCAATGTCATTTTAATACTTTATGCAAGGGGGATAATATGAACAGGAAGAAAATATGTGCAATAATTTTGGCTTTCAGTATTGGAAGTACATTATTTTTGTCAAAAGATTATTTATTAGGAACAACAAACAGCGTTTACGCTGCAACTATTAATGAAAATCTGTCACCAATAACAGATATAGACTTCCCAAAAGACAACAGTAATAATAGTAAGTCTATATTTGTAGGTGGCTGGGCATTAAATAAATCTGGTGTAAAGCAAATTCAAATACTTGTAGATGGACAATTTAAAGGCAATGCAAATATAGGTGGTTCAAGACCAGATGTGGATAAATTCTATTCACAATATAATGATACTAATAGCGGCTATTCCTACACTATAGATTTCAATTCCATTGGAGCAGGATCCCATACTTTATCAGTACAAGCTATAGGTAATGATGGCACAACAAATTTAAATTCGGTAAAAATAAATGTAAATAAGCCTGCACCTTTAATATGTGTGGATATTCCTCACAGTGGAGATGCTACCTTAAATCAAACTACCATAGCAGGCTGGTCCTTAAATGCCTCAAAGGTATCCAGTGTAGACATACTTGTAGATGGTACTAAAGTGGGAAATGCATCTTTAGGCATAGCAAGACCGGATGTAGCCAATATTTTTCCTGCCTATAATGACGGAACAAGTGGTTTTACTTATACTTTAGATACAAGTAAATTATCTCATATAGCTCATACCATAACTGTACAGTCTAACGGTAATGATGGAAGCTCTGCCATACAAAATTTCACACTAAACAGGCCTTCAAATATTACAACTATAGACACTCCAAAAGGTTCAATTAGTGGAAGTGCCACCAATGTAGATGTAGCTGGCTGGGCACTGAATCCTTCTGGAGTAAAACAAGTTAATATTCTAGTGGATGGTACACCTGCAGGTACAGCATCCCTTGGAGACTCAAGATCTGACGTAGCAAAGGTTTTCCCTCAATATCAAAACAGCACAAGCGGATACCATTATACTTTAAATACTTCTGCTATTGAAGGTGGCAAACATACCATAACTGTACAAGCAGTTGGTAACGATGGAACTGTGGAGCAAAACAATTCAACCATAAATTTTGATAAACCACTACCTATCATGTGCCTGGATACTATAAAAAATGGTACCAACGCTCTAAATTCTCTGCCAATAAACGGATGGGCACTAAACATTTCAGGCTTAAAACAGGTAGAAATATCTGTTGATGATAATAAAGTAGGCACTGCAGATATAGGTACAGCAAGACTGGATGTAGCTAAAGTGTTTCCAGACTACAACCAAAACAATAGTGGATTCGACTATACCCTTGATACAGGTAAATTAACTGCTGGAAACCATAAAATAACAGTAAAAGCCACTGGAAATGACGGCACTACTTCTTCTCAGAATGTTACCATATACAGACCAGCTGCTATGACAGACATAGATTTTCCTCAAAATGGCTTGCTGCTTAAAGGAAACAGTACTAATGTTACCGGTTGGGCACTGAATCCTTCCGGAGTAAAGCAGGTTAATGTATTAGTGGATGATAAACAAGCAGGTATAGCAGCTATAGGAGATGGAAGACCAGATGTGGCCAAAGTGTTCCCTCAGTATAATGACACTAAAAGCGGATATCACTATACTCTAGATACTTCCACTATTGGAGGCGGAAAACACACAATAACTGTGCAGGCAGTGGGCAATGATGGTTCTGTACAAGCTAGCAGCATTACTATTACAAGACCAGATAGCCTGCTAACTATAGATTCTCCTCAGGTAAATCAAAGCTTTGACAATCAAAACAGTGTTAATATAGGAGGCTGGGCACTAGACATTACAGGCGTAAAACAGGTATCTATAGTTGTAGATACTCAGCCAGCTGTAAACATAACTCCTGGAGTTCCAAGGCAAGATGTATACAACGCTTATCCAGATTACAATAATAAAAATAGCGGTTATAATTATACTTTAGATCTTACCAAATTAGAAACCGGTACTCATACCATAACTGTATCCAGCACAGGAAACAGTGGACAGACAGTATCATCAAGCAAAACAATAAAAGTAAATAATCCATCGCTGATCCCTGTAACATCAGTAAGCCTAAATAAATCCATAGAGAATTTAACAGTGGGTGATACTGATACCCTTACAGCCACTACAGTACCAACAAATGCTACAAATAAAGATGTAACATGGGCATCTTCAAATAGTGCTGTAGCAACAGTAGATGCTACTGGAAAAATAACTGCTGTAGCCGCAGGTACTGCTACAATTACAGCGACAACTGTGGATGGAAGCAAAACTGCAAATTGTACTGTTACCGTTAATAACAAAAAAGGCTATGTAAACAATGCTTACCTTAATGTAAGATCAGCCCCAAGCTTAGATGCCAACAACATTGTAGGAGTCCTATATGACTATCAGAGTATTGACATCTTAGACAGCGTAACTGATAGTGCTGATAATATTACATGGGATAAAATTATTTATAATAATAGCACTGCCTATGTATCTGATGCCTATATACAACACTATACTTCTCCTCCAAATAATGTAGTTAATATTGCCTCAAATATAACCAAGCAATTCGAAGTTGGAACCTCCGATCAGATTGTAGGAAATTTTGATGGTGAAGGTTTATCTCTTGGATATCTTCAGTGGTGCATAGGTCAGAATACTCTTCAGCCTCTTCTTAACAGAATGGATAGTCAATACAACAGTGAGATGAAAAGTATTTTTGGAACTAATTATGATTCCATCCACAACATGCTGCAGGACACTCCGGCTAATCAACTTAACTGGGCTAAGAGCATTAATGATTCCTCAAATAATATTACGAACTCCTGGTATTCACAGCTTGTAAATTTAACTAATAATCAGGATTTCATAGGTATTGAAAAAGATGCGCAGGTATATACAGTACATCAGGCAATGCTTATATGCGATAAATATAAGCTAAATACAGTAAGAGGCTTTGCCCTTGCCTTTGATATTGTCAACCAGAATGGCAGTATATCCACAGCTGCTCAGGAGATTATATCTAGTACTTATGTTACAAATCCTAATATGAGTGAAAAAGACCTTCTTAAGGTTATTGCAAACGCCATAGCAAGTACTTCAACTACTAATTCCAGTGATATTCTGGCCAGAAAAATGGCTATAATTAACGGACAAGGAACTGTTCATACAATTGATCTTAACCTTGATTCAAATTATGGCCTAAGTGATAATTTGTGGAGATAAGAAAATTGAAAATGCATAATTTCTAAAATTTGCACCCCTGGGGTGCAAATTTTTTTTTACTGAATTTAGACAAAATATACTATTTAATTACAAATCTAATCTAAAATTAACATTTGGTATTTATTGTATATGTTAAATTTAATTATATTTTCTACTTAATTCTATAAGTATAAACTTTTTTAAAAATCCTTATAGCATTGATTCTATCTATAAAAATATCCACAAAATCCATTTACAACTAGTATAAGAACGCCCATGTAAAACACCTCAAAAAATGGTATTTTATATATAAATAAAAGGAAATAAGCGATATGATGAGAAAATTAAAAATAGTCAATAAAATCTGACTTTTTCCCAACAAATAGGATATTGCCAATATATACCATAAAATATTATAGTTACATCAATGAAAATAATATTGCTTGTAAATTCAATAAAAAAACAGATGAAAGGGTGTATACATATGTATAAAATATTTAAAGAAAAAACACTAAATTACAAATGGAATAATTGGATGAAATTTTTAAGAGACCTTAACAAATGGACTAAAAAAGAGGCTGCTGAGAGATGTATGACAGACATTAAACTATATGGAATGTGGGAAAATGGAGTGCACACCCCAAGGAAAGAATCTCAAAAGAACATAGCAAAAGCCTTTGGAGTGAGAGTGGAAGACTTATTTATAGACATTCCCAAAAAAAGTTTATTTATCATGGTCATATGTTTTTCACTTACGTAATTATCTTTCTGTACAAAATTCATAAATATATTTTTATAAAAGCTAATAGGAATATTTTTTTATTAGCAAATGCAGTGTGTGCAAGGAGCCTATAGGTATTGCTGTAATCACCAATATATTAAATTAAATATAATATTATAAGGGGTGTTAATCATGGAACAATCTATTAAAAATACAGATACATCAAAACTTACCAAAGCTGATATGGAGGCACTAGTTAAAAGTGCTAGGGATGGAAATAGTGAATCTATGGAGATAATCCTAAATAAGTTCAACTATTTTATAATAAAGCATGCTGGAAAATACATAGTACCTTCTCATGATTTTGATGACCTTATCCAGCACGGCTTTCTCTCCATAATAAAAGCTGTATATCTTTACAAACTGGGAAGCAACAACTTCACTACCTATTGCACTAATGCAATTATAAATAATTATAAAGCTCTTTTAAAAGGTCATATAAAACACTTTAGAGAAATTCAAAACGAGGCAATTCTGAGTTTACAGGTTTATGACTTCACCCTAGAAGATGAAGTTATTGCCTACGATGAGACAAAACGCATTATGGAAGCTTTAAATAAGCTCCCTGATGAAGAAAAAAATATAATTATTGGAGTATATCTTCAGCATAGACCGCTTACAGAAGTGGCTGCCACCTTGAAAATTAGTTATAGACAAGCAGTTGAAATAAAGAAAAAAGCTCTTCATAAGCTAAGGCAGGCTGCTAACAGGAAATAGTCAATTCACCCCTGGGGTGTAATATTTTCATTTTCAATTTTTGGAAATTTTTACACCCCAGGAGTGCTTTTAAATACTAGTGAGACCCTTTAGGAACCACTTGTTAGAAGATGACTAGAAGTCATTTCCTTGCTAATATTTAGTACTAATTTTCATACTTCTTCTTAAGTTCCAATATCTTTTCTATACTTAATCCTGTACCCTTTGCTATTATTTCTTCATCTACTCCAAGCTTCAGAAAATTTATAGCTGCTTCTTCTTTTCCTTTAGCTTCTCCTTTAGCTTCTCCTTTAGCTTCTCCTTCAGCCCTTCCTTTAGCTTCAGCAGATTTTATTCTAGTCAGTTGATCACTTATTTCAGCTTGCTGAGCTTCGTATAACATTCTAGCTTTTTCATCTTTACTTATTATCTGCAATAAATCATAGGCCTTTTTTATATCCTTATTCTTTTTGGCTAACATCTCTACCTCTCCTTTCGTTCTTGCATCCAGGAATTCCATCCATTGGACTATAGGGTCATCCTCATCCATCTCCACATCTTTATCAAAACGTTTTGGTAATTCTAAAAAATACACTTCCAGTATATCGGTTAATCTATATCCTGTTTCATCCTCTGTTATATGATAACTGGAATACAGCTTATTTAATGGTGTACACTTGAAGTCTACTATATTTATTGTTACACATTTCTTTAGCTTATCGTAGGTATCTCCTGGCTTGATCTGACCTGTATACATCTTACTCCAATAGAATATAGTTCTTTCTGCCATGTACTCTGTTGGCAGTATTTGTATTTCTACATCTATCTGTTTGCCTAACTTAGTTTTTATCCTTACATCAAGAATTCCTTTTTTGTCTTCCTTGAATTCCTTTATAAGTTCACTATTTATTATTTCTATGCCTTCAAATTCTTCTTCTGGAACAGTCAATATGTCACTGAGCAATGCTATTGATAAGTCTTTATGTTTCTCATTACCAAATATATACTTGAAAACGAAATCATATTTAGGTGACATTATGAAATTATCATCTAGTATTTTTTTCTTTTTTCCAGCCACTGTATCACATCCTCTATATTTGCCACTAAATATTAAAATACATTATCTTTACATCTTCATACTTTTATTTTATCAGAAAATTAAGTCTTATTCTACACTATCTATAATAACTACATCAAATTAATGTTTAGCCCATAAAAAAACAGAGCACATTGAACTGTTCTATTTATCAGCTTTATTCCCATTTTTTCATGACTCTCAGTCACCATGGCAGAAATTTGAAACAAAGTAAACAATTTCTGCTATGCAATAGGAGGATTTAACCTAATGTGCGGAATTCTTTAATCCTCTATATTTGTTTTATGACAACTAGTATTGTAAAAACCTATTTAAATCGTAGTTTTTTCATAAGGCACTATCCACGTTGTGGTTTTTTTACTAAAATCCAAACAATTTCAAGTAAACGATACCAAAACATATTTAAAGTGTTATAATTAAGTTGTAAAAATTTATGCAGAGAGGTGAAATATTGTGGGAAATAAATCTTTGTTTGAACCTATAAAAATAGGTAATGTGGAAGTAAAAAACAAAATATCAATGGCACCTATGGGAGCTTTCGGACTTATAGACAATGAAGGTTGTTATAATCAGAGAGCTATAGACTATTATGTTGAAAGAGCTAAAGGTGGTACAGGCCTTATCATAACAAGCATTACTAAAGTTGAAAATGAACTTGATAAAGCTGTACCCGGTGTAATTCCAATGATATCCATCAATCCAGGAAGATTCTTAATGACCTCCGCAGAGATGACTGAAAGAGTTCATGCTTATGGTACAAAAATATTTTTACAACTTACAATGGGTTTTGGAAGGAGTGGTGCTCCTGGAACACTTTTGACTTCCCAGCCTGTTTCTGCTTCAAATATCCCAAATTATTGGAACCCAACTGTTACCTGCAGAGAGCTTACAACCTCAGAAGTAGAATGGATAGTTACAAAATTTATTCAGTCTGCTGAAATCGCACAAAAAGCGGGTTTTGATGGTGTTGAAATACACGCCGTACATGAAGGCTATTTACTTGATCAGTTTACCCTTTCCATATTCAATAAGCGAACAGATAAATACGGAGGAGATTTAAGAGGAAGACTTCAGTTACCTATAGAAATAGTCCAAGGAATAAAAGGCCGATTGGGAGATAAATTTCCCGTTGGTTTAAGATATAGTGTTAAAAGCTGTATAAAGGATTGGAGACAGGGAGGACTTCCAGATGAAGATTTTGTGGAAAAAGGACGTGATTTAGAGGAAGGCCTGGAAGCTGCAAAAATTTTGGAAGCTGCAGGATATGACGAACTAAACACAGATGTAGGAACCTATGATGCATGGTATTGGTCACATCCGCCTCTTTACCAAAAAGATGGTCTCTATCTTCCATATACCAAAGAATTGAAAAAAGTTGTAAAAATCCCTGTTATAGTTGCAGGAAAACTTGGTGCCCCTACTGAAGCTGAAAAAGCTCTAGAAGATGATGCCGCTGATATGATTGGGCTTGCAAGACCACTTCTTTCAGATCCATACTGGCCTAAAAAGGTTCTCTCAAATCATCCTGAAAAAATTCGTCCCTGCATCGGATGCCATGCTGGCTGCCTTGGCAGAGGCTTTGAAGGAAAACCTTTAAGCTGTGCAGTAAATCCAGCTGCCGGCAGAGAAAGATATTATAAAATAGAGCCCGTACTAAAACCAAAAGATGTAATGGTAGTAGGTGGTGGACTTGCAGGAATGGAAGCAGCCATAACTGCTAAAAAAAGAGGCCATAAAGTTACACTCTATGAGAGCACAAATGAACTTGGAGGAGTGGTTATTCCAGGTTCAGTACCTGATTTCAAAGTTGATGATAGAAGATTACTTAACTGGTATAGAAACGAAATAAAAGAATCTGGAATTGAAGTTGTTTTTAATACAAAAGTAACAGAACAATTTGTAAAAAATGAAAATCCGGAGGTTGTAATTATTGCAACAGGTTCAAAGGAAATTAAGTTAGATCTACCTGGAATAGAAAAAGATAAAGTTTTAACAGCGGTGGAAATTCTAAATACTAAAAAGAAAGCCGGGAAAAATGTACTTATCATTGGAGGCGGACTTGTTGGCTGTGAAACTGCTCTCTATCTTGCAAATCAAGGTAAAAAAGTTACAATTGTTGAGTCAAAAAATAATATATTAGATTCTGGCAAGCCAATTCCTCATATGAACAAGATTATGCTTATTGATCTTCTTAAAAGCCACAATATAAATACTATAACAGGTAATTCTTTACTTGAAGTAACTGATGAAGGTGCAGTATTAATCAGCAATAAGTTTAAAAAACAAAGTGTAGAGACTGATACTATTATAATTTCTGTTGGATTTAAATCTGATAGAAAATTATATAATAAACTTCATGGTAAAATCACTGATTTGTATCTCATTGGCGATGCCTATGAAACTGCAAATATAATGGATGCAATTTGGAGTGCCAACGAAATTGGACTTAACTGCTAATAAAATAATACCCCAGGGGTATACTATTTTCAATATTTGGAAATAGTACACCCCTGGGGTAAATTGAAAAAATTTAAATTCAATCACTGTACTTGGCAGCAATACCAAGTATAGCCCAATATATCACTGCAGTAGATATAAAGCTTATATTGAAAAATGCCTGTATTAAATAACCTGTTATACAGCCAAATAAAATCCATATGTGTATTCCCTTTTTGCGCCTTTTAAAAAGTCTAAAAAGGATAATCAATACAATAGAAATATATACTGCTAAAGCTGGATAGCCTTCCGTTATGAGTATTTGCAGATATTCATTATGAGCTTTAAAATATAGAGCTCTTTTTTTGGACTCAGCATCATTTAACACCAGATTATAAGTATCCGGGCCAGAACCCAGTATAGGATTTTTAAATAAAAAAGGAATGGCCTTCTTCCATATAAATATTCTACTGGAACCTGAATCATTATTATCAATATTCTTTGCATCTGTATAAACAGTTTTCACTCTATTTGTGAGGGCATCATCTTTATTCTTACTTTTAAAGTCATGATTCATAAAGTTAAAAATTAATGCAGCAGCAATGAACACCAGTACTAATCTCATAATAAGCTTCTTATTACTATTTATATTAATGAGGCAATAAATAGCGAAGATTACAGAGTAAAAAATGGCTGCAATCCATGCACTTCTGGTGGTGGAACTAAACATCAGTCCGATCACAAGGGCAGTTACAATAAAATATTTTATTTTACCACTATGTATAAACAATCCAATAAATATAGGAATAAAAAGTGTACAATAAGTTCCCACGAAATTTCGCTGACCTATAGTAGAGGTAGGCTGACCTCTGAATTCATTGTTGACTATGTTGAGTATAGGATCGATTTTAAAATACTGTAAAATACCATATATAGCAATTATTGAAGCACTGATCAAGATTACATTAAGGCTTTTTTTAGAGAAGTGAAAGTTTTTATAAAATATAGTGAAGATTATTAAATAAGTCAAAAGAGAAAATATACCTTCTCTACATCTAGGTAATCCAAACAAACTCAAATTCATTTCCTTAGAAAATATAGTTGAAAGTATAAGTATTACTGCATATATGAATAATAGTTTGTCCAAAAGTTTAATTTCATATTGTTTTCTGTAATAAAAAGTAATAATAAATACTATTGCACTAACCACAACCACAGCAATTATCCTGTAATCATTAAAAATATCTGTTCTCCAAGGGGTAATAAACAGTGGTATAAATGCCATTATGAAAATAGCATAGAAATTAAAAATATATTTTTGAATATTATGGTCAGATATTTTACCACTAGTCATAGCATTTGTATTTTCTTTCATTTACTCACATCCTTCCAATGTTCATTATAGCTTATTTACAATATTACAATGTTTTTTATGCAAGAATTTAGCAGTTTTGCTTTTAACTGCTGATCTCTTAATCATTTGTAACCGCATATATTCACTTCTCATAATACTTATAACATAATATTCATTATATAATATAAATTGGTTTTCTTAAACAATAACTAAATTAAAAAAGTGTTAACAACCTAAATAAAGCAGTTCAAAATTCTGCTCTGTTTGCCAACTTTATTTTCATTTTTTCATGAGGGACTGCCCCTATAGTGAGGGCTTGCCCGAACTTACTAATTTATGCTTGCTATTAGCTTAACTTCTTCTCATAAATAACTTTAATACAAAATTCATAAAATACAGCAAATTCGATAGATAGTATTTTACCGGTATAAACATTTTCCTTTATAACTCTCTATTTAATAATGAGTTACACTGGTTTTATGAGTTTAAAAAGATTTATATCATGTAAAAATTTTTCTTATAGCATCCTTCCACATAGTGAGCAACACTTTACTTCTAATATAAAAAAGGCTATATTTTTAGAAATAACTTTCTAAAAATATAGCCTTTTACACTATTTCTTAAAAAAGAAAGAAAACAACCCCTTCTTCTTTTCTATCTTTTTTATTGTAACATCTATTTCTTCATTTTTTAAAATGCACTGTGCATTCCTTTGAACAGAGTCATAAACCTCTCTGTATTCTTTCCTTATATCTTTCATAACTAGTCCCAGATTTGGACATCGCTTTCCCGTAGAATGAGCATCAGAAGCAATGAAATGACAAAGACCATTATCCATAAGAGCAAAAGCTGCTTCCTTTACTCTGCTTCCAAGGAGTCCCATTATACTAGAGGTATTCAGCTGAAATAAACAACCTTCTTCTACAAACTTATTTATATTCATTAGATTACCATTAATATAGAGATATCTTTCAGGATGGGCAACTATAGGTCTTACTCGCAAAAGTTTTAACTCATAAATAATATCTATAGCATCATCAGGAAGTATATCCATAGGGAACTCAATGAGCATATATTTTGAAGCATTTAAGCAATGTATACTTCCCTGTTTATAGGCATCTAAGGTATACTTGTCTACAAAAACTTCTTGCCCGGGAAATACGTCAATATTTATTCCTCTGGACTTAATCTCAGCATTTAAATTTTCTACATAACCCAACACATCTTTAAATTCATTTTCATAGCTTCCCCTATAATAGTGAGGAGTAGCTATAATCTTTGTAGTATTATTTTCTTCTGCAATGCCAAGCATTTCAAGGCTCATATCTAAATCCTCAGAACCATCGTCAATACCCGGCAGTACATGACAATGGATGTCTATCATTATTCTTCCTTCTTTCCCTTTTTACTTTTTCCTTCTCCATAGTAATAGTAATAATAACCGTATTTCTTGCCACCAGTAACTTCTGACTTATTGAGTACAACCCCAACAATATTAGCTTTAACATTATTTAATAATTCCTTAGCTTTCTCAACTGCTGATATTTCAGCTTGTCCTGCGGCAACTACTAAAAGTACCCCCCCTACCATAGTAGAAAGAAGTTGAGCATCTGTGACAGCTACCACTGGAGGTGTATCTAATATTATAAAATCAAAAATTTTCTTTGCTTCATCTAAGAATTGCCCCATCTTTTTTGATCCAAGCATCTCTGAAGGATTAGGTGGTACTGTTCCTGAAGTTAAAATACACATATTATCATTATATTTTTGAGCTACTTCATCAAATTTAAGCTGACCAATTAGAAGATTTGAAAGCCCCTTATTGTTAGAAAGATTAAATTTTTTATGTATTGAAGGTTTTCTAAGATCACAATCTATTAAAAGAACCTTTTTACCAATCTCAGCCATAGAAAGGGCTAAATTAGAAGAAGTAACTGTCTTTCCTTCATTAGGCCCTGAGCTGGTAACCAAAATCGTATCCAATTTATTATCAAAACTTGAAAACTGTATATTAGTTCTAAGTGTTCTGTATGCCTCTGATATAGGTGACTTAGGATTATCCTTAACTATTAACATTACTTTTCCCCCTCGTAATTGTCATATCATTTTTAACATTAAATCAATATTTTCATAATTTATTGACTTTTTAAGCTTATCTTACATATCCTCATGCATAGGGATAGTTCCCAGCACTGGTAAATCAAGATATCTTTTAACATCTTCAGATGTCTTTAATGTGCTGTCCATATATTCTAATAAAAATGATATACCCACAGAAACCATAAGTCCCAAGAAAAATGCAATGGCAATATTCATCTTCTTATTAGGTTTAACAGGGCTCTTTGAAAGTTCACCCTTATCCATAATCTTTACTTCACCGGCATTGTATACACTTGGTGAATTCTCTACAAAGGCTTCTGAAACAGCTGTAACTCTATCTAAAGCTTCCTTAGCTGTGCCACCCTGAGCAGTTATATCCAATATCTGAGTACCAGTTTCAGGAGTAACCGTAATTAGCTTGCTTAATTTATCAGCAGTCATACCATTACCAAGCTTTTCTGCTGCCTTTCCTTGAATTAACTGTGAAGTGGCAATAGAAGCATAGGTCTTTGTTAAATTTTGATACATCATAACATCATTGTATTGAACAGTTGAATTGCCAGTATCATTTTTCTTTCCCACTATTGTAGTAACCTGTGATTGATATACTGGAGACGCTACAAAATAACTGAATATTCCTGCTATAATAACTGCCACTAAAGTAATTGCAATTATTATGTACTTTCTCTTGTTTAATACATAAACAAATTGACTTAAGTCTATAGTATTTTCGTCATTCATAAATTAACCTCCGATTTTTCATAAATTGTATATTATAAATTATACAATTTTTTTTACTAATTTTCTATAATTTTTATTTACCAATTGTTTGAACTGTATTTAATACACTCTTATTATACCAAATATGTTTTTATTTTGCTTTTATTGACATAATTGCGTATCTTTTATTATATAGTATTTTATGATACTTTCCAATATGTTTTTATAGCAGTGACTGACACCATATTCCTTACTTGGAAAATGTTCTATAACTACCAAGATAAATTAATATTTCATCATATACATTATAAAAGTTAAATTTATTTATAAAATATCCTCAAGAAATCAACTTCATGGTAACCTGCTAAAATCATCATTCTCGCCTAAAATTATCTAAAAAAATCCACATTATACCAAAGTTTATATTGCATCATGTTTAATTAGATGTTAAACTAGATTATAGAAATAATTAAAAAAATATTTTTATTTTGTTAAATCTGTGTAAATTCCCCACGTTTCTTTGAAAGGAGGTGAATTTAATGAAACTAAGAAAAAAACTTATCGGCCTTTTAGTAGCTGCATCATTAATTGTTGGTACAAGCGTTACTGCTTTTGCTGCGCCAAATAGTGTTGTTGGTACTAAAGTAAATAATGCTAGTAAAACTGTTACTGCCTTTGTTACAAAAGGAAGTGATGTTATTACTACATTAACTCATGCAGATTTTCAAGCATATGTTCATTTTGCTGCTACTTATTTAGCACATAATAAGTCATTATCAGCAGACAGTTTACAAACTGTTATAAATGACATTAAAGATGTTCATTCTAAGTATCCAAGTGTTACTAGTGTAGCTGATTACAAAAGCTTAAGTGAAGCTGATAAAACTGTAATCAGAAACGATGTTAGTGATGCTGCTGCAGCAGTTGGATTAACAGTTACAAGAAGTGCTGATGGCTCATACGTAGTTACAGACAGTTCCACTGGTTCTGTAATAGACACAATAACAAAATAACGACAATAAAAAAAGATCCCAACAACAAAAATAACTGACATATACTACTCCGACCATCAAAGTGACTAGCAACTAATACTTAACGACTAGATTTTAAAGGGAGTTTTTTGCTTATGGTTATAAATAGTACAACCTTAAGTAATAAAGCTCCCAAGCACAAATAGGAAAGGAATTCCAATTAGAATTCCTTTCTTCCCATATGTTAAATTAAATTATTCATATTATTTGTAAGGAAGTGAATTTAATGAAACTAAGAAAAAAACTTATCAGCCTTTTTGTAGCTGCGTCACTAACTCTTGGTACAGGCATTACTGCTTTTGCTGCACCAAAAAATGCTACTGCCGCTGATTTAGGTATTGTTAGTAAAGCCGTTACTACCTTCGTTGAATTAACTAATGCTAGTAAGACCATTTCTGTTCTTTTTACAAAAAGAAATGATGTTATAACTGCATTGACTCATTCAAAATTTGATGCATTCGTTTCTGTAGCTGCTAAATATTTAGCACATCATCCGTCATTATCAGCAAGCGACTTACAAACTGTTATAAGTGACATTACCGATGTTCGTTCTAAGTATCCAGGTGTTACAACTGTAGCTGATTACCAAAAATTAAGTGAAGCTGATAAAACTGTAATCAGAAACGATGTTAGACATGCTGCTGCTGCACTAGGATTAACAGTTACAAGAAGTGCTGATGGCTCATATGTAGTTAAAGACAGTACAACTGGTTCTGTAATAGACGTTATAGTATCTAGTAAAAAAATTAATGACAAGCAAAATAAGGACAAGCAAAATAAAGACAAACAAGATAAAGACAAGCAAAACCATGGCAAATAAAATCACAGCAATGAAAATGACTAACCTCTAATTCCACGACTATAAAAATGATTAACATATAATACTTAGCAGAAGTAATACTTAATAACTAGATTTTAAAGAGAGTTTTTACTTATTCAACCTCAAGTAATAAAACTCCCAGCAAAAATAGGAAAGGAATTCCCAATGGAATTCCTTTCTTTCACTGCCTATCACCCTGTAACTACTCCGTCTTTTATATTAATTCTTCTATCTGCTTTTTTAGCTATTCTCTCGTCATGAGTTATTATAACAAAAGTTGTCTTAAAGTTCTTATTTATATCCCTAAATACATTATATATATTCTCTGCTGAATTAGAATCCAAATTACCTGTAGGTTCATCTGCAAGTATTATTTTAGTATTATTCATAAGGGCCCTTGCAATGGCAACTCTTTGCTGCTGTCCCCCAGATAAATCATAAACTTTATTCTCTTTAACTGAAGAAAGTCCAACTAAATCCAAAAGCATCTCTGCCCTTTCACGAGTTTGTCTTCCATAAAAAAGTCTGTTTATTGCACGGGGCATAATGACATTCTCCATGGTATTAAACTCTGGCAAAAGATAATGAAACTGAAAGATAAAACCTATCTTTCTATTTCTAAGAGCTGCCAAAGCCCTTCTACTCATTTTATCAATTCTTTTATTCTCAATATAAACTTGTCCAGTAGTAGGTTTGTCTAATGTTCCCATTATATTTAAGAGAGTACTTTTACCACTGCCTGAAGCCCCTACAATTGAATTAAAGGATCCTTCCTCAATAGATAAATTAACATTATGCAGAATCTTAGTTTTAATCCTTTTGCCCTGTACTTTATTTATATCTTTAAGTTCTATAATATTACCCATTCTTTATTACCTCCACTGGATTTAATTTAAAGGACTTTAAAGCTGGGAGGATTGCCGCTAAAGTAGATGACGCCACGGCAATTAAAGAAGAGACACCAATAAATCTAATACTTATAATTATATCTACAATAGGCTTTCCATCAGAAGTAATTATGTACTTATTAAATCCTTTTATATACAGCAGCGTGAAAAAAATACCAACAGCAGTTCCTATTACTCCCAGGATAAAGGCTTGTAATATAAATACAAGAGCTGCAGAATCATCCTTTATTCCCATAGCCTTAAGAATACCAATTTGTTTATATTTTTGTACTACACTTATATTAAGTATGCTTATTATGCTTAAAGCAGCAGCAAGAAGTACAAAGAACTGAATTATAATAGAACATATTCTCTGCCCAATTATTGCACTTGCTATAAGTTCATTTTCTTCTTTCCAATTTTTAATATTTAAATCTTTATCCTTAAAGAAACTTTGCATTTTATTTTGAATAACATCTGCATTATAAGGATCTTTAACAGAAATCTCCATAAAGGTAATTTCATCTCCAAGTTCAGATAAATCTTGTGCAGTTTTTAAATTAGTTATAATCCAAGCACTGTTTATTTTAACTGCCCCTAAATCATAAAACCCCACTACAGTAAGCTGCGTCTTTTTTCCATCAAAATTTACTATATTTATTTTGTCCCCTATATTTATCCTCAATTTATCCTTTAAATCTTTACCAATAAGAGCTTCTCCATCTTTATCAATCATCTTTCCTTCATAAACTTTATCTTTCATGTTATATAACTCATCAGCATCCTTAGGAAAAAAACCTCTTACTTGTATATTTTCTTTTTTTCTACCAAGCTCTATAAGAGCATTATACTGAACTCCCGGGGCCACTGTAGTTATCTCATTACTTATCTTTTTTATTTCATTTTCTATAGTCTGCCATGACTCTATACCATCTTTATTTGAAGTTACACTGATATGAACCATACTACCTATAACTTTACTTAAAAGGCTTTTCTCAAGACCCTGACTCAGTAAACCTACAAAAATCTGTACTGATATTCCTATAGCAATACCAAAAATTATAATAAAAGTTTGTATTTTGCTGCTTCTCAGAAACCTTATAGCTATTTTCAAAGACGTTAGCATAATTTGTTCCTCCACAAAATCGATGAAAAGATACACCATATTTCTACAATTTAATAAGTATTTTAATATAATTATAACATAGATTTAAAAAGATTAGTTAATATATGCCTGTTTTTTATCATTTTTTACATTTTTATAATAATTAATTGTATATTTTTTGCTGTTACTTAATCTTTCCATATAGACTATTTCCGTTGCAGCCCCAAATATTTTTGTAGCATAATTCAAAATTAACCATAGAATGTAATTGATCATATTCATAAAAAAGCAACAAAATGCAAGGAGGTTTTCATTGATACTTTTGTACGCAGCATTGATAATGCCCTTTGGCACAAATGGTGGAATGGTTCCAGATGGAGTGGCCGGAAAAGTCTTGGCGGAACATTAACCTCGGCTCCTGTAGCTGTGTCCTGGGTACCAAACAGAACTGACGTATTTGCAAGAGGCACAAATAATGCAATGTGGCATATTTGGAGGAATTAGTTATATATAGCTTCCGTGCGCTACTGTTTTGTTGAATTTCAGCTATTATTACACCTTGCCCTATAGCATGAACTAATCCACTTTTTGCAAAATAGACTTCACCTTTTTTAACAAATATATTAGGGATACATATATAACCTCCTAACAATATATTTTTTATTCTAAAATCATACATACTCTTATATTATAGATAAGACATTTCTTAATTTTTTTGTAGACTTGACCAAATTTGCTATTAAATAAAGTGGCTATATAACCCTATAGCCACTTTGTACAACATTTATTAAATAATCAAAAATACTATATCTTATATCTCAATCTCTAAAGAAAGATTCATCGTCAGTTTTTCATTCGGATTAATATTTATCAAATCCTTTTTAGTATAGAGAGAACTATTTTGGGCAGACCATGGTTCTACACATATAAAATCTTTTCCAATGACTGACCATACAACCATATATTTAAAATAATGATCATAGGTAAAAGTAAACTTTCTATTGAGGTCTTTTAAATTAAATGAAAAAGAGTTCCCTATATGATCCAATAACAGCTTGGATTCCACACTTTCTGATATATCAATATTTTCACGGGAATAAAGTTTAATTTTCATATCATTACTATCTAATAATTCAGTAGCATTTGTATCATAATAAACATTAGTTTTATCTTTTACATCAAAGTATGGATGATAACCTATTGACATAGGCATAGTACTATCTGATTTATTTTTAAATTCATGTGAAATAGTTAGCTTACCACCCTTTAATGAATATTTTAATATAAATTCAAAATCAAAAGGGTAAGATTTTTTAGTATTATTATCACTTTCAAATTTTATTGTTATAGAAGCATTATCCCCTGTTGATTTATCTACAACTTCCCAGTTATTTATTCTGGCAAGTCCATGATTTTTCATTGAATATTCCAAACCATTCAGCTCATATTTACCATCAGGTAATTGTCCGCAAAGTGGAAATAAAATAGGGATTCCTCCTCTTATATTTGAATTCAAGTCATAAAAGGTTTCCTTATCCAGGTACAGCATTTCAGTATCATTTATACCAAAGCCTATTATTATGCCACCTCTTTCGGGACATACTTTTATATATGAATTACTTTCAGTGTCAATTAATTCATATATTTTATACTTATCTTCATATTCCTTTACTTCAAACATTTTAAAATTTCCTTTCATACCCTTTAGCTGTTACATGCTTTATTTATTATTTCCATAACAGCTTTATTAAAGTTCTCCATTTTTTTATCCGCATGGTCAAGATCACTGCCAACTACAGCCATATATACCTTCATCTTTGGTTCCGTTCCTGATGGTCTTACAACAAACCAGGAACCATCTTCTAATATGAATTTAAGTACATTGGACTTTGGAAGTTTTATTTCAATTTCTGAGTTTTCTAGTATATCCTTTTCTATACTTAATTTATAGTCAAAGCTCTTTACTATCTTTACTCCATCTACAATAGGTGCCATAGAATGTCTTAAATTTTCTAAAGCTCTTTGAATTTTTTCCTGGCCCTCTTTACCTTTAAGTTCCAAAGACACTAAACTTTCTTTATAAAAACCATATTTATTATAAAGATCCATTAATGCGTCATACAAACTTAATCCTTTATTCTTATAATATAATACCATTTCACATATTAGAGTAGCTCCTATTACTGCATCTTTATCTCTAACAAAAGTTCCAGCAAGATATCCATAGCTCTCTTCAAATCCAAATAAGTATGTATTTGATCCGGTCTTTTCAAATTCCTTTATCTTCTCACCTATATATTTAAAACCAGTAAGCACATCTATAAGCTCAATATTAAAATCCTCAGTTATTTTTCTTGCCATTTCAGAAGTAACTATGGTTTTTATAACTGCTCCATTTCTAGGCAATTTATTCAGTTCCTTTAAAGATGAAACAATATAATGTGTTAAAAGTACACCTGTTTGGTTACCAGTCAATACTCTATATTCTCCCTGCTTATCTTTTACAACTACACCGATTCTATCACAATCAGGGTCTGTACCAAAAATTACATCAGGATTTACTTCTTTAGCTAAATTTAATGCTAGTTCAAATACTGATGGCTGCTCTGGATTTGGATAGGATGCAGTTGGAAAATTTCCATCTGGCAATTCCTGTTCCTTTACTACAAATACATTATCATATCCAAGTTCACTAAGTACTCTTCTCACAGGTACATTTCCCGATCCATGAATAGGAGTATATATTATTTTTACATCCTTAGCATTGCTCTTTACTAATTCTTCTCTTATTGTAAGAGCTTTAACCTTATCAATATATGTTTTATCTACTTCTTCACCAATTATATTTAAAAGCTTAGACTCTTTAGCCTTTTCTAAATCCATAGTCTTTACATTTTTAAATTCGCTTATTGCATTAATACAATCCAGTATTTCCTTAGCTGCCTTATCCGTTACCTGACCCCCGTCTTCGTTATAAACTTTGTAACCATTATACTGTTTAGGATTATGTGAAGCCGTTACAACTATCCCTGCTTTGCTTTTTAAATGTCTAACAGTATAAGAAAGCATTGGTGTTGGTCTTAAAGACTCAAATAGATTTACCATAATTCCATTAGCACACAAAACTGCTGCTGCTCTTTCAGAAAACTCTTTGGACATATTCCTTGAATCATAAGCTATACTAACAGAAATTTCTCCCCTATAATTTTTATTTAAATAATCAGCTAGTCCCTGAGTAGCCTTACCTATAGTGTATACATTCATTCTATTGCTTCCTGCAGCTATAACTCCTCTAAGGCCACCTGTACCAAATTCTAGATCCCTATAAAATCTATCTTCTATTTCCTTTTCATCCTCTATACCCTTTAGCTCTTCCTTTGTGCTTTCATCAATATACTCTGATTTTAACCAATGGTCATAATTTTCTTTAAATGTCATGATATAGCCTCCCCTATATTGCTATTTTTTAACTCCTCCTTCTTTTTACTCTTATCTCGTCCATAATAATAGTGATAATAGCCATATTTCTTGCCACTATTAATATTTTCTTTATTTAACACAACTCCTATAATATTAGCTTTAACCTGATCCAATAATTCCTTAGCTTTCTTAACCCCTGCTATTTCTGCCTCTCCAGAGGCAATTACCAGGAGTACCCCTTTAACCATAGTTGAAAGAATCTGAGCATCTGCTACTGCTATAACCGGCGGTGTATCAATTAATACAAAATCAAATTTACTCTCTGCTTCCTCCAAAAATGATTTCATCTTATTTGATTCAAGCATTTCTGAAGGATTTGGTGGTACAGTACCGGAAGTTAAAACATACAGGTTTTCAGTATATTTTTGAACTACTTCATCAAACTCAGACTGCCCAATTAATAAATTTGAAAGTCCTTTGTTATTAGAAACATTAAATTTTTTATGAATTGAAGGCTTTCTCAAATCACAGTCTATTATGAGTACTTTTTTCCCTATTTCAGACATAGCTACAGCTAAATTAGAGGCTGTAACCGACTTTCCCTCAGAAGGACCTGAACTGGTAACCAAAATCGTATCTAAATTATTATCAAAACTTGAAAACTGTATATTAGTCCTAAGTGTTCTATATGCCTCTGATATAGGTGACTTAGGATTATCCTTAACTATTAACATTACTTTCTCCCCCTCGTAATTGTCATACCATTTTTAAGATAAAATAAATATTTCTATACTTTATTAACTTTTTATAGCTGATTTTACATATCGTCATGCACAGGAATAGTTCCCAGCACTGGTAAATCAAGATATCTTTTAACATCTTCTGATGTCTTTAATGTACTGTCCATATATTCTAGTAAAAATGATATACCCACAGAAATCATAAGTCCTAAGAAAAATGCAATGGCAATATTCAGCTTCTTATTAGGTTTAACAGGAACCTTTGGAAGTTCACCCTTATCCATAATATTTACTTCACCTGCATTGTATACACTAGGTGAATTCTCCACAAAGGCTTCTGAAACAGCCGTAACTCTGTCTAAAGCTTCCTTAGGTGTACCACCCTGAGCAATTATATCCAATATCTGAGTACCAGTCTCGGGAGTAACTGTAATTGACCCGCTTAATTTATCCCCAGTGATACCGTTGCCAAGCTTTTCTGCTGCCTTTCCCTGAACTAACTTTGAAGTAGCAATAGATGCATAGGTTTTTGTTAGATTTTGATACATCATTACATCATTATACTGAACAGTAGAATTTCCTGTATCATTTTTCTTTCCAACAATTACAGTTACTTTAGATTGGTATACAGGTGACGCTACAAAATAACTGAATATTCCAGCTATAACAGCTGCCGCTAAAGTAATTGCAATTATTATGTATTTTCTCTTATTTAGCATATAGACAAATTGACTTAAGTCTATATTGTTTTCTTCATTCATAATTTAACCCCCATCTTTTAACTTAATTTGACTTTATTTTGTTACTTCCACTTTTTTATCAATTTCTACTTTAGTAGCTGCAACTTGATCATTATTTTCATCAGATGAATACTTCCAGCTTTCATTCTTAGATAAATTTGATAAATACTCCATAAATGGACCTCTTAAATCATCCCTTTTTAATGCCATATCTACAGTGGCTTGTAAATATCCAAACTTATCTCCTACATCATATCTTCTTCCCTTAAATTCATAAGCATAAATAGCCTGGTGTTCCAGTAAAGTTTTTAAAGCATCTGTTAACTGTATTTCGTCACCTTTTCCCGGTTTAGTTTTTCCCAGTACTCCAAATATATCAGGCATTAGTATATATCTTCCAAGGATTGCTATGTTAGAAGGTGCTTCTTCCACATTGGGCTTTTCAATTAAATCTTTAACCTTATACACACCCTTTTCTATATCTAAATTTTTCACTATTCCATATTTAGATACCTGACTTTTTTCTACCTGTTGAACTCCTAAAATTGATGTTTTATATTCATCATAGCAATTTATAAGCTGCTTCAAGCATGGCACTTCAGCATCCACTACGTCATCACCAAGCATTACAGCAAAAGGTTCTTCACCTACAAAACTCTTTGCACAATGAATAGCATGTCCAAGTCCCTTAGGTTCCTTTTGTCTTATAAAATGTATATTAGCTAAATTAGTTATGTCTTTTACTACCTTTAGTAATTCCGCCTTATTGTGATTTTCAAGTTCTAATTCTAATTCTACAGACTTATCAAAGTGATCCTCTATAGACCTTTTATTTCTTCCTGTAATTATAAGTATTTCTTCTATTCCAGATGCTACTGCTTCTTCTATTATGTACTGTATAGTTGGTTTATCCACTATTGGAAGCATTTCCTTTGGTTGTGCTTTTGTTGCTGGTAAAAACCTCGTTCCAAGACCTGCTGCAGGTATAACTGCTTTTCTTATTTTACTCATATTATAATCATCCCCCTAAAAATAGTTATAATTTTATATTATTACAGTATATGAAATATACTGTATCTATTTCATATACTGTAAATTACATAGCGTATGTTCCTACATCAAACCATGCCATTCCTCTTTTAAATAGTTCAAGTTTGACTCTCACAATTTAATCTCCAGAATATACATTAATTTTTAACATCAATTTTAATATAATTATAACATGAATTAAAATAGATGTAATCAATAAAAACCTATTATTTATGATTTTTTACATATTTATAACAATTGATGATATATTTTAGCACATTAGGTAGTTTTTAGTTATAAATATTTTCAACTCTTTGTTTTGGACTATATTCATCTATAGTTATTTTTAAGAAAAACGAATAAAAATCCACCAGCTTAGCTGGTGGTATTTCCTCAGCCCTATAAGGGCATATTACCAGCGTTGTGCCTTAAGGCACTTAAAAAGTCCCGCCAGCCGCATTTTATCGTTACTTGCTACCCTTAAAAGGGTCTGCATATTCTTTGATACTTATTTGGTCGGCGATCATATCTTCTTGTTGTTGATTTTTTATATATTCTTGTATTGCTTTTTTATTTCTTCCTACTGTATCAACATAGAAACCTCTACACCAAAAGTGCCTATTTCCATATTTATATTTCAGATTTGCAAACTTTTCAAATATCATCAAACTACTTTTTCCTTTTAAAAATCCTACAAACCCAGATACACTCATTTTAGGTGGTATGGATACAAGCATATGTATGTGATCTTCACATGCATTTGCCTCTATTATATCCACTCCTTTCCAATCGCATAATTTTCTCAATATCTTTCCTATTTCTTTTTTCTTATCTCCATATATTTCTTTTCTTCTGTATTTCGGCGCACACACTATGTGGTATTTACAATTCCACTTTGTGTGTGCTAAACTGTTACTGTCCATACTGGGCAGACCTCCTTTAGTTCTTAGATTGGCTGGCGAAACCATATCTATTATACCAAAGTGAGGTCTTTTTGCTCACCGCTTAAGCTTTTCTGAACGCACCTGCTTAGCAGGTGGTTTTCTTTATACAAATAAAATTCAGCAGATTTCTGCTGAATTAACTAAATACTTTTTCCATTTTTTACATGAACGCATAATAAATTAACTCTAGAAAATATCCAGACTTATCTCCTACATCATATCTTCTTCCATTAAATTCATAAGCATAAATAGCCTGGTGTTCCAGTAAAGTTTTTAAAGCATCTGTTAGATTTATATTTAAACATAGTTATAAAATTAACTTATTTAAAAAAGTTTTTTGTATTATTTTATACAACAATAATGTAATTATTATATCTAATATGCATCTTCCAATAACAAGTAAGAAAAAGTTGTCAATATTAATACTAATGAAATATTTTGATATAAATTTACCTATTATTGGTTCATGAAAAAGAAAAATATAAAAAGAATATTTACCTAATAAATTTAAAATTCTATTATTTTTCAATTTTAAACTAATTAAATAATAAGCAATCGAACCTGTTGTCCAAAGTAAAAAATATTGCAATGGCACAGATATCTTAGAAGGAATTGGGGCTATTGCAAAACATAATACTAATACTATATAAAATAAAATAAACAAATCCTTATTTTTTATTTTTTCTTCTATATTGTGTTTACAAAATAATACCCCCATTTCAAAAAGTAAATAGGAACATAAAAAAACTATTGGATAACTAGTTAATATGCTATATTTTAACCCAGCCCCTCTTATTATTAACGATATAAAAACAAATATCATGATTCTAACTTTATCACTTTTAATATATCTATAAATCAATGGATAAGAAGTTATTATAAGTATATACAGTGGAATATACCACAATTGATAAACAACATTATATCCTAAAAATATTTTAATAAATTGTTTAATAATTAATATAAGATTAAAATTATTAAAATTTCCAATTGTATCAAAAATTATAAATATAATACTTATTATTAGAAATGGCTTAATAACTTTTGTTAACCTTTTTTTAATGTAAACATTATAATCTGTGTTAAGATCTCTTAATGCATATTTGTATCCAGCAATAAATATAAACATTGATACTGCACCTTTAATATAATAATCTAATAATCGTACAATAAATGGTGCTTTTTCTACTGCTTTTACATTGATAACATTATTCATAAAATATGAATTGCTATGTATTAGCACTACAAACAAAATAGCAATTCCACTGTAAACAGTAAGTTCTTTTTTATTCATTTTACCTACACCCCCTAATAATTAAACTTACATTCGGCAAGTAATCCTCGTAAACATTGATATATCTATATTTATTTGTAAATTTTTTTATAGAGAGAATTAAGTATTATCAATGGATTGCTTGCCGAATTGTGGTTAAATATATTATATCAAGAAATTTTTTTGCGAAAGTTTAATATATTGTTAAATAATTACTAATTATAGGGTATTTATGCAAATTATGCCTAAAAACTTCCCAAACCTCTAATCACTTTTTGTTGTTCAATTTGTTGATTTTTACGCTTTTGTCTAATTGCATATATCCATATAACCATACATTACTTCTCCCCTTGATTTAAACTTTCTTTAAAAGGTAAATTTAATAAATGTGGAGCTTGTGTATTAGCAGTAGATTCATGGATTATTGTTTGAGTTCCGTTGTTTATTATGGTTTACTAGATATTAAATTTCTTTTTATTTTAATACTGAATATAAAACTAACAAAGACATTTAAAATTTTAGATAATATTACTGTTATTAAAAAAGCTAATAAAAAGAATAAGCTACTAATTTCATTCTTTGTTTGAAAAACTATATTCAACGCAATAAGCTGAAACAAATAAAACTCAAAGGATATTCCATTCATAAAATAAAAAAACTGAGATTTTAAATTAACTTTCATAAGCAATGATAAAATTAATATAACAAAGAATATTGGAATAATAAATTGTAACTTGTCAATTCCTTTTATATAGAAAGTCATTCCCAATAAAAACAATACTACATTTGCTGATAGTACCAATAAATAATATTTTTTAGCTACCTTAAATATTTGTTCATTATATTCAGCAACTATAATACCTAAAGGAAAACAAATTGCAGAATTATAGTACCAAGCCCCATGATGTAAAAATATATTTAAAGCTATCCAAATTCCTAATGAAACAGACATGAGTAATATTGCAGTGTTTTTATTAAAAAGCTTAAATGCTATATAAAATATTATATAAAAATATAAAATAACTGCAACAAACCATAATACTCTCCCATCTGCAAAATTCATAAGAAGTGACGATTTAATTATATCTATTATCGTGTATTGATTATTTAAAAATATGTTACTTAATAATGTAGAAATAATATTTGCACAAAAGAAAATTAAGTATAATCTTAGTATTTTGTTTTTAAAATATCCTTTAAAATATCTTTCTTTTTTTCTGGTAAATTGCACCATCAAACCATATCCCGATACAAATAAAAAAATAGATACCGCTAAAAATCCCATTCGTGAAAAGATTGTCTTAAATATTCCATCATTAACCAAAAATAAAGACAAATGATGAATAATAATTATTACTACAGATAATCCTTTTAATATGTTTGTATTATCTTTAGATAGATAATTAGAATTATAAGTATTTTTCTTAAATATGTTACTGTCTTTAACAATTAAAAAAGGTAATATTATGCCGACACAAAAATATAAGATTGCCATGTGTTTTAGTGATATTTGCATATTAACTCCCCTTTTTTTACAAAATAAACTTCGCCTTTTTTAACATATATTTTATTTAGATATTTATCGAGATTTCCTGTGTCCATAGCTTTTTTAAACTGTTCCTTTGTACAATCTTTAATTTCAACTACTAGATTAGCACCTTCAAACGCTTCAATAACGTACTAAATTTCTGTTTTTCCAAGTTCACCTTCAACTCTTTTGCCATATTCATCATTAGGATGAACTTGTACAGATAATTTATCTTTGGCATTAATCAATTTAATTAAAAGTTGGAATTTATCTTTATGTATCTTATTTCCTAATATTTTTTCTTCTTCTAATTTAATTACTTAATGATATGCCAGCAGAAACCATAAGTCCTATTTTACTTTAGTAGCTGCAACCTCATCATAATTCTCATCAGATAAATACTTCCATTCTTCGCTGTTAGATAAATTTGACAAATACTCCATAAATGGACCTCTTAAATCATCCCTTTTTAATGCCATATCTACAGTGGCTTGTAAATATCCAAACTTATCTCCTACATCATATCTTCTTCCCTTAAATTCATAAGCATAAATAGCCTGTTGTTCAAGTAAAGTTTTTAAAGCATCTGTTAACTGTATTTCGTTACCTTTTCCTGGTTTAGTTTTTTCCAGTACTCCAAATATATCAGGCATTAGTATATATCTTCCAAGGATTGCTATATTAGAAGGTGCTTCTTCCACATTGGGCTTTTCAATTAGATCTTTAACCTTATATACACCCTTTTCTATATCTAAATTTTTTACTATTCCATATTTAGATACCTGACTTTTTTCTACCTGTTGAACTCCTAAAATTGATGTTTTATATTCATCATAGCAATTTATAAGCTGCTTCAAGCATGGCACTTCAGCATCCACTACGTCATCACCAAGCATTACAGCAAAAGGTTCTTCACCTACAAAACTCTTTGCACAATGAATAGCATGTCCAAGTCCCTTAGGTTCCTTTTGTCTTATAAAATGTATATTAGCTAAATTAGTTATGTCTTTTACTACCTTTAGTAATTCCGTCTTATTGTGATTTTCAAGTTCTAATTCTAATTCTACAGACTTATCAAAGTGATCCTCTATAGACCTTTTATTTCTTCCTGTAATTATAAGTATTTCTTCTATTCCAGATGCTACTGCTTCTTCTATTATGTACTGTATAGTTGGTTTATCCACTATTGGAAGCATTTCCTTTGGTTGTGCTTTTGTTGCTGGTAAAAACCTCGTTCCAAGACCTGCTGCAGGTATAACTGCTTTTCTTATTTTACTCATATTATAATCATCCCCCTAAAAATAGTTATAATTTTATATTATTACAGTATATGAAATATACTGTATCTATTTCATATACTGTAAATTATATAATAACTTTATAGTATAGCTTAAAATTTTTAATTTAATTAAAATTGTATTTTGCTTTCAGTTAAAGTTTTCCACTTTTTATCTTTTTCTGAAAATATCAACTCTTTAATGCCTTCAGTTGGCCATTCAATTCCTACTTCTGGATCATTCCAGGCAATTCCACCTTCAAATTCTGGATGATATAAATCTGTACACTTATAAACAAATTCAGCCTCTTCTGAAAGTACTAAAAATCCATGGGCAAAACCTTCTGGAATGTAAAATTGTTTTTTATTTTCATCGCTTAATTTTACTCCTACCCATTTGCCATAGGTTTCAGAATTCTTTCTTAAATCTACTGCTACATCAAAAACTTCACCTTTTATTACTCTAACTAATTTTCCTTGAGAATGCTGAGTTTGAAAATGTAATCCTCTTAGAACACCTTTTTTGGATTTAGACTGGTTATCTTGTACAAAAGCCATATCTAATCCTGCTTCTTTAAATTCGTCTAAATTATAAGTTTCCATAAAATAACCTCTGTTATCTCCAAACACCTGAGGTTCTATTATATATACTCCTTCAATTTCTGTTCTCTCAAAATTAAAATTTCCCACTAAACTCACCCCTTAGTTATTCCCATACATTTTTTCATAATAGTTTTGGTATTGTCCTGATGTTATATTATCCATCCATTGTTTATTGTCTAAATACCATTTAATTGTCTTCTTAATTCCTACCTCAAAAGAGGTTTCTGGTTCCCAACCTAATTCTTCTCTGATTTTAGTTGGGTCTATTCCATATCTTCTATCATGGCCTTTTCTATCTTCCACATATTTTATAAGTTCTTCTGTTACTGAACTATCTATATTTCCTGACACATAATCTATTATAGTTTTAACTATGTATACATTAGTTCTTTCATTATGTCCACCAACGTTATAAACTTCACCTAATCTACCTTTATTTATAACCATATCTATTGCTTTGCAGTGGTCTTCTACATAAAGCCAATCTCTTATATTCATGCCGTCTCCGTAGATTGGTAAATCTCTTTTAGCTAAACAATTGTTTATTATAAGTGGTATTAACTTTTCTGGGAATTGATATGGGCCGTAGTTATTTGAACATCTTGTTATATTTATAGGCATTTTAAAAGTGTCTCCATAAGCTTTAACCATGAGGTCTGCTCCTGCTTTACTTGAGGAATATGGACTGTGAGAATCCAGTGGTGTTGTCTCTGTAAAGTAACCAGTTTCTCCTAATGAACCATATACTTCGTCAGTTGATACTTGAAGATATTTTTTTCCTTCTTTAAAGCCATTTTCAGTTTCCCAATATTGTTTTGCAATATTTAATAGATTTACAGTTCCTAATACATTAGTCTTTACAAATACTTCTGGTTCTCTTATGCTTCTATCTACATGGGATTCAGCTGCAAAGTTTACAACATAATCTATTTCATTATTATTAAATATTTTTTCTATAGCTTCTTTATCACAAATATCAGCTTGAACAAATGTATAATTAGGATTATTTTCAACACCTTTTAAATTTTCTAAGTTTCCTGCATAAGTTAGCTTGTCTACATTTATTATTTTTATATCCTCATATTTATTCAGCATATAGTGCACAAAGTTAGCACCTATAAAGCCAGCTCCTCCAGTTACAAAATATGTTTTCATACTATTTTTCTCTCCTCTGCATCTATTTAAATGATATTTTTTAATTTTAATTATTACAAGGGATTAGATAATATAATAAATTTAATTACAAGTTTTATATGTATTATTATTTTTCATCTTCATCCATTAGATTCATTAAATATTGTCCATATTCCGTCTTCATTAAAGGCTCAGCAAGTTCTTTCACTTGCTCTTTATGAATAAAGCCATTTCTATATGCTATTTCTTCTATACAAGCCACATATAATCCCTGCCTTGTCTGAATTGCTTCTACAAAATTTGAAGCATCTAAAAGACCTCTATGCGTTCCTGTATCAAGCCATGCCATTCCCCTTCCAAATAGTTCAACCTTTAGTTTACCTCTATTTAAGTATTCATTATTTACAGCAGTAATTTCTATTTCTCCTCTTGCTGATGGTTTTACATTTTTAGCTATTTCTACAACATCATTGCCATAAAAATATAGTCCTGGCACTGCATAATTTGATTTTGGCTTTTCCGGCTTTTCTTCTATGGAAACCACATTGTTGTTTTCATCAAATTCTACAACTCCAAAGGCTTTAGGATTACTTACATGATACCCAAATATTGTAGCCTCTTCTCTTTCGGCAGCTCTTTTTAATCTTTCTGTAAAACCATATCCATGGAATATATTATCTCCTAATACTAAGGCTACCTTGTCATTTCCTATGAATTCTTCTCCAACTATGAAAGCATCTGCAAGTCCTCTAGGTTCATACTGTACTGCATATTGAAGAGTAAGTCCTATTTGGCTCCCATCTCCCAATAATTCTTTAAATAAATTTATATCTCTTGGCGTTGAAATAATTAATATTTCCCTTATTCCCGTAAGCATTAATACAGAAAGCGGGTAATATATCATTGGTTTATCGTATATAGGCAATATCTGTTTTGATGCTGCTTTTGTTATTGGATACAATCTAGTACCTGACCCACCTGCTAAAATTATCCCTTTCATTATTTTACCTCCAAAATATACTTTAATTTTTAATAGTAATTTTAATATAATTATAACATAAATTAAAAGAATATTTATGATTTTTTACATTTTTTTAACAACAAATAATATATTTTGGGTATTATGTAGTTTTTGCATGAATTTAATAAACTTAAATCATATTGAATTGAAAAAAAAAAAAAAGCGACCTCAGTCGCCTTTTTTGAATCTAATTATATATATAATTTATATTCCTATAACAATATCTTGCTTAAGTCTTACTTCAGATAAGATAAATACTGAAGCTATTGCTAATTTGACCATCTGCTATTACCTATTCTTATCCAAAAGTAAACTTGTTAAATGTAATTTTTATACTATTTAGTAACATTCAACACAACTTCTGCTACTTCAATAGTATAAAGTATATTTATTCTATATTTATATTGTAATTTCTAAACTTATATTTTAGAATTTTAAATAATATTTTTTCTATATAATATATTCTATATATACTTTAATTTTCCTTTTTATCTTTTATATTATTATAAGAAAAAGTAGACACTTATTGATCCTATTTTTAGAACTCTAAAAATACAATCAGATTCTATTACCTTCTTATAGTTAACTATTTTTTAACAATCTCTCTAATTATATAAATTATATAATAATAAGCTTATAATTTATATAAATGCATCCATCGGTATTTAGATTAGAAATAATGGCTTAAGATTTTAACATAAGTTTGTTCATTATTAAATTTCTTCCATCTTGAATTATTATTTCAGATTCAGTTCTAGAAAACATATTTACTAAAAAATATTATGGTTCTTGGTTTGTTGAAGCTATATCCAATGCTTATGATGTATTTAACACAAACTCTATCTTTTTATCATTAAAATATTTTTCGTGTTTACAATAGCATAGTGAATCAGCTTTCGGAAAAATTTTTTTTGAAAACTTAGTATTATCAAAGCATTTTTAATTATTGAGTTTTGTGTTAGCTTTAACAAACTGCATTAAAGGAAATAAAATTGTTATCAATAAATCCTAATTGTCTTAGAACGGTAACTTGATGTTCATGATTTATTAAGGTATAAACTTGAAACATTCATAATGAATTTTTCAAATTTTCAGTAGTATGCTAATTTTTTTAAATGTTAAAGGGATTTCCTCCATTTTAAAGTTTTATCTGCTTATATTATAAAATTTTACAAATATGTTAATAAATTTTATAATATAAATTAAGCGACTAAAAAATTAACCATACGATCCAGTAAAATCAGGCCTTAGAATTATTTACAAGGCTATAATATATAAATTTATGAGGGTGGCTTTAAAATGAAAAGTATTTACAAGAAATTTTTTTTAATTACTATGGTAGTTATCATAATTCTTTATTCTATCTCTAATTTAATTTTATATTCTTCAAAAAAAGTTTCTAATCCAGAAATATATAAGGCAGACTCTCAACATATTATTAAATTATTAAAACAAAATAATAAAAATAACCAACATCCTAGATTGATGGCTACAAGTAAGGATTTTCAAAATATAAAATTAGAAATAATTATAGATAAAGCAATGAAGGAAAGATTTAATTATTTAGAAAAACAGGCAGATGCTATATTAAAACAAGAACCTGTTAAATATGAATTTTCAGATGGATTAAGTTTTTTATCCACAAGTAGAAAAGTTCTAAATAGAATACAGACTCTAGCTTTTGTATATCAAGTAAGTGGGCAAAAAAAATATGCAGATCGTGCCTGGCTTGAGCTAGAAACTATTTCAAATGATAAAAAATTTCCTGACTGGCATCCCGGACAGTTCCTTGATACTGCTGAAATGACTAATGCAGCTGCTATAGGTTATGATTGGCTCTATAATTATTTATCTGCCAATCAAAGAGCTGTTATACGAAATGCTATTTTAAATAAAGGTCTTAAACCAGCAATAGAATTTTATAGTAAAGAAAATTCTATTATAAAAGGTGATAACAATTGGAATAGCGTTTGTAATGGTGGAATAGGTATGGGTGCTCTTGCTATAGGCGATGAAGGTGGAGAATTTGAATCAACTTCAGGACAAATACTTCAGAATGCAGTTAAATATCTACCTATAATGTTAAATAAATATGCTCCTGATGGCGCTTGGTATGAAGGTCCAACATACTGGGATTATGGTACTACATATCTTGCTTATTTTATATCTGCATTAGATTCAAGTTTAGGTACAGATTATAATCTATCAAAAGCACCTGGTTTCTCTTCTACTGGTGATTTTCCAATTTATATGGCTGGTCCAGGAGGAATGTTTAATTTTTCCGATTCTTCTTCTAATAAAATAAAATCCCCTGTACTATTATGGCTATCCAACAAATTTAAAAATGGTGAATATGCATGGTACTACAATAAGATAACTAACATAAAAAATACAACCGCTATGACATTTATTTGGGGAAATAAAAAAGTTAATGAAAAATCAATAAAAATACAAGATAAATATTTCAGGCAATCAGAAGTCGTCACATTACATAGTTCTATAACTAAATCTACCGATTCTTTTATTGGTTTTAAAGCTGGTACAAATGGTTTATCTCATAGTAATCTAGATATTGGTACCTTTGTATATGATGCCTTAGGCGTAAGATGGTTTTGTGATCTTGGTGCTGACAATTATAATCTTCAAGGATATTTTAATGGAGCATTAAATGGACAACGTTGGCAATATTATAGAGAAAGAGCAGAAGGTCAAAATACTTTAGTTATAAATCCCAGCTCAAAACCAGATCAAAATGTATATGCAAAAACAAAGATAGAGACTTTTAAATCAGATTCTAGAAAATCTTTTGCTATTGCTGATATAACAGATGCCTATAAGCCCAATGCCATATCTGTAAAAAGAGGAGTGGCACTTTATAAAAATACTGGAACAATGTTAATACAAGATGAAATTATAGCTAACAAGTCATCAGATATATGGTGGTTTGCACATACACAGGCAAAAATTGAAATAAGTGAGGATAAAAAAAGTGCTATACTTTCAAAAAATGGTAAAAGAATATTAGTTTCTATTTTATCACCATCTGACGGTTATTTTAGTAAAATGAAGGCTGAACCATTACCCAGCTCCCCTAATCCCATTAATCAGGCACATAATAATATGGAAAAATTAACAATACATCTAACAGACGTAGATGACACAACAATAAGTGTTGTAATATCCCCATTAGTTAATGATAAGAATTTACATTCGCCTAATTTAGTAAGACTACAAGATTGGAATACGGATAATTAAATTTATCTGATAACTAGCCGCTGTTAACAACACTTCAGCTTCTACAACTATAGATAACAGCTATAAACATAATAAATTACGCTAATTTTTATACTTAACGTAATTTATTATGTTTATTGTTACTATTTACTATAATTTTACATTATATAGCAATATTATCCTTATACAATTATCATATCTATATTGTATCTTTTTATTCTTTATCCTTTAATCATTTGCTACATTTACTGTGTATATCTGTTGAATGAAATATGTTATTCCCTTTACATCCAATATTTTTATATTCATATTTGCAACAAATTTACTACTCTACACTTAACATGTCATGTATTTAAACTTGCAAATTTTGTTTTTACTGGATATAAGAAATCTAGTTGAACTTTACCATAGGATATATGGAGTATATTGATTAAAAAAGGAACCTTGAATTTTTTGAAAACTCCTTACAATCTAGTTCGCTTAAATATCATATTACCTCCAATAAATAATTATAGTATAATATAATTATTAAAATTATATGGAGGTAAATATATGTTAAAAAAAGTTATTAATGCTGTAATTAAACGTAGTAGAACAAAATTTTATTCGCTTAAACACGATATTGGTAAGGACTGCTCTTTTCAAAATATCAAAATTTATTCAGAAAAACATTCAATAAAAATAGGACATAATACTGTAATTTTAAGATATACAGAATTGTGCGCTAACTCTAATTTCCCAGTTATTATAGGTAACAATACTTTTATAAATCAAAAATGTATAATTCGACCTAATATAATAATAGGTAGTAATGTAGATATAGGTCCAGAAGTTTTATTAATATCTGATACCCACGAAATAGGCGATAGTAACAAGAGAGCTGGTATATCAGTATTCCCGCCAATTCGTATAGAAGATGGATGTTGGATCGGAGCTAGAGTTACTATCTTGGGCAACGTAACAATTGGTAAAGGTACTATTATTGCAGCAAACTCTTTAGTTAATAAGAATTGTGAACCAAATTGTATATATGGAGGAGTTCCAGCTAAATTAATAAAAAGACTGGACGTTTAATTTTATTAGTATAGAAGGAAATTTATATATTTATTCTTAATGATAATTTCCCTCTGTACTTTTAGTTGAATTTCCAGCAGCTAACAAAAATTGATAACAACATTACTAAAAGTATTATTCATATTTTTAAGAATCAGATCACCATTTATTGAAAATTGTTTAATTGTATATTTTAATTATATATAGTATAATTAAAAACTATTAGAAATTTCAAACCATTTTGCACCACTTTGCTTACTTAAATTTATAGTTTTGTCCAAAGTCATTAATTTATTAGCAGCTCCTCCAGATAAATATATGTTGATTTATAATAAAAATTGGTTCTTCGTCAAATTTCATGAAAGTTTTAAATAAAACAATTATTTCAAATATTTGATAATATCTTTTTTCTTAATAGTTGAAAACCAGCTCTAATCAAACATAGAACGTTTTATCATTTTTAATCTGTTTACATTCGCTTCTAAAACACCGTTATTTTCAATACAAACAACAGCGCTTTTAACACTTGTGTAATCTTTTTTTACACCACTTATAAAGTAGCTTATACTCGAATTGCAGTACACTTATGAGTTAGCTATAATAACCATATGGAGGGAAGAGAGAAATGTCAAATAACGGTAAGAGGTATAATAGTCAGTTTAAAGCTGATGCAGTGAGATTAGTAGATAAAGAAGGCAGGTCTGTAAGTAGTGTTATCTTGGTATAAGTGATCAAGCATTAAGAGATTGAATTAATAGAGATAATAGAGATAATAGAAAACATGATCCTGAAAAATCAAGAATTGATGAACTTGGGCATGAACTTAAAGAGAAATAGCAAAGAATTGACGATTTGGAGGATTCTGTTGATATATTAAAAAAAGCTGCTGCTGAACTCTTTGTTCAGGACAACCGAAGATAATTTATAAATCTATAAAAAATCAATGCTCTGTGCATTCGGTTGCAAAAGATGGGCAAATTATTTCATGTATCACAGAGTGTTTATTACAATTGGCAAAATAACTCCAAAAGTAAAAGAAAAATTGAAAACGATAAAATATTAAAAACTGCAAAAGATAGCTATAATCAAAACAAATGTATTTACGGGCTTGATAAAAGGCTTTCTAATGTAAGGGAGAAGTTCCCTAAAATGCGAAATGCTATACCGGAAACAATACGCAACACGTGAAGAAGCTCGTCGTGATATACTTTGGTATATAGAAGTTTTCTATAATAGAAACAGGAAAAATCAGGCATCAGGATATATGACACCATCTCAATTTAGGGATAAATATAAAATTTTGTTAGCATCTTAGCAGAATTTAATTAAAATTTCTATAAGATGCTAACAATAGTAATATTGCGATTTAATTAGTGACAGTTATTTAAGCATTAGCACCTATTGAGCAATACAACTAAAAAACATTTACTCATTTTATTCCAGTTGTAGTTGAATAAACTTTTATTTATGTTTTTGTAACATTATGTACAAACTCAAAAAAATCAACATATTCACCAGAACTTTGGGTTAAAACTAATCCTGTGTTTTAGATTTGTTAAATAATTATATTTTACTTCTTAATAAACTCGTCAAATTTTTTATAATCAGTTCCTATTTCTATAGCTGGTTTATAACTTATTATTTTAGCAGGTGATCCAGCTATCACAACATCATTAGGTATATCTGTTGTAACTACTGAATTTGCTCCAATTGTAACATTATTTCCTATTGTAATGGGTCCAATTATTTTAGCACCTGCACCTATCAAGACATTATCTCCAATTGTGGCAATTTTATATCTAGATTTAAAAAGATTAGAACCAATGGTTGTACCTTGCAATATTGTACAGTTTTTACCTATTACAACATTTTCGCCCATAATAATGTTGTTAAAATGGGGTATTGATAAACCTTCACCTATTTTACTTTTATAACTAATTTCAACACCATGTTTAACTGACATTCTGTTTAAATGTATAGATAATATCATACGAAATAAATTTTTATTAGTTTTTTTAAAATAATTTGCTAATCGCATGTAAAATATGTATTTTGGACCTTGATTAGAAAATCTAAAAAGCAGTTTTAAAATTTGCTTTTTAGATACTTTTGCTCCATAAGCTCTATAAAAATCAGCATAAATATTATATCGTAGAATATCTTTTTCTCTCATTTCCCACCCCTCCATAGCATTTTTTCTATATTATAATAACTTGCCCCACACGGCCTGTAATACCAGATATGTTTTGTTCCGTTGAACCTAAGACTCAACATCAGCATAAACAGTATCTGAAACATCAAACTTAGCTGATTGTAATGTTGTATTATTAAGAAAATTCTTTCTAGCTTCATAAGTTTTTTAAAATATGTCCATATAATAAGTAGGAATTAAAAGCAATTTATTCAAAGCCTTACTCACATTAGAACCAAATCTTCTTGCTATTCAAGTATTGCTAAAAAACAAACCTCTATTTATATTATTGTTAATGTTAATAATTCCTAACTTAGAAAGTGTTGTAACGCCTCTCAAGCTAGATTTACTATAAAGATAACTATATGTAATTTTTTAATGTTTTAGCTAATTTATCATAATATTTATATTTAAATCCTAATTCCTCATTAACTTGTTTTAATTTAAATCTCTCTATAATAGGTTTTAATTTATCATAATCTAAATCATCAACTAATTCTACATAGTCTAAATCTTTAATCCACTTATAACTTTCTACTACTTTATGATCAAGGGATTTTAATGCTATACATGGTGTTTTAGTAATTACACAAAATATCATACCATGTAATCTATCTGTTACTACTACTTTTGATTTTTTAAAATTATCCCACATAGTATTTAATTCAGGTATCCTAGATTTAAATGTAACTTGCCTATTTATTACAGTATCATATATAAATACATCATTATATTCTGATTGCAACCTATCCTTAAATTTATCCTTCTTATTTTTCCAAATAGATTCTTTATCGCTTCTTAAACATGTAGTAATAAGAGTTCTATTCTTGTCACTATCCATTGTATCTGCAAGGTAAAATACTATGTCAGGCACCTTAATTACATTTACAGTAAATAATTTAATCATTTCATTATATGAAGTATCTTCTCTAGCTAATAAAATTAATTTCTTATTTTTGTTATAAATTTGTTGAGTTTTTTCTTTTTCCTTTTTTCCGAATTCATCATTTGTAAAACTAATTGTTTGAGTCATAGATATTATTTTGTTATCTCTGAAATTATTTATAATAAAACGTCGTGGTTTTTCCTCTTGCATATATAGATTACCCATGTTACCACCACCATGTAAAACAATAATATCATCTTTATTTAAACAATTTTTTATAGCAAAATATTCTGAATATATACTATCTCTGTCGAATTCTATAATCTTATAATCTGAAAATTGTTCTTGATAGAATTTTAAAGTTGCATATGCAATAGCTTGATCTCCCATATTTCCGTGTAAAGGTGATAACAAATATATGATCTTTTTTTGATGTTTATATTCTTTATATTTATTTATTTTTTTTATGCTAAAGATAATTATAATTATTTTTTTCACCTTTTCTTTTAATCTCAAATTTATTCCCCCCATTTTTTATTAATTTAAGCATTTTAAATTAATTCTATTCTAATCTGAATCATAACTTATATACTCTCATCACTTTTTAATTTTATCTTTTTTATATGCAATAATGTAAAAATAGTTTTCATAATTTCATTTCTATCTTCTTTTTTAAATACAATAAACATATTAATAATTAAAGAAATTATTGAACATACACCCCCTGCTATTATAAGCTTAATCCATGAATTTATATTAAAACCATGCTTAACCACATAGCATAATACCATCATTGTCAATGCACAAATACACCCTCTAGCTATGGCTTTATAAAAAGTATTCCATCTTACTTCCAAGCATCTAGCGGCATATATTGGTGTAAAAATCAAATTTCTTAATAATCCTATAATAAATGAAGTTATTGGAATTGATAAAAGTCCCAGATTAGTAGTTTTAAGGAGTATAAAAACTACAGATGTATTAATAATCCCCGTTATAAGTAGAACAAAAGCTGGTATTTTTAATTTGTTTGTAACTGTATACACATTAAATATTGTATTTATACTACCAGTGACTATCATAGGAATAATAGTAAGGTTTGATAACAGATACAATTTACTGGCATTTTCACTTGGCACCCATAATTTAAAAAAAGTATCTCCAAATATAATTAAAAAGGCTATAGGTATTGTTATAAGTAATCCCATAAATTTAATGGATTTATTAATATTATCTAATAGCTCATCGTGTTTTTTTTGTGCATATAATATTGTAAATTGAGGAACAAAAACTGCTACTAACATTCCTACTAGCTGTTGCATAAAATTAGGAACAGTTTTAACTATAGAATATTCTCCTGCTGCTGTTGCATTTATAAAAATATTTGCTATTAATAAATCTAAACTAGTTAACAATACCATACTTAACTGATTTACTGAATTCCATACTCCAGATGAAAGTAATACTTTAATAGCCTTAAAATCAAAATACTTTTTATGTATAGTAACTTTCGGTAATAATTTTTTTGTATAATATATATTTGTAAATAATATGAATATAATAACTATAAGGTTTGCAACTCCAACATATGATACACTAGGTCTAAACAAGCTAAACATAAAAATTAAACTTATAACTCTAATAAAATTAGATTCTATATTTCTTTTAGAAGATAAATCCAATCTATTTTTTGCAAAGGTTGCAATTCCAAAGACTGATGTTAATATACTTAATATCATTCCAAAGAATACAAAACCAAATAGAAATTTTACATCTCTTAATATCGCAATAGGTACATGTAAAATTTTATTCATAAATAATACAAATACTATTGATGGTACTGTAACTAATAATGCAAGCACTGTATTAGCTATTAAGACAGAATTAAAATATCTATTAGCCTGCTCATTATCATTCTCGTGAATCTTAATTGTTATAAATCTACTTGCCATAGAATCTAATGCAACTGTAATTATATTAACATATCCTATAAAGTTAGTTGATAAAGGAAAAAAACTATACGCTTCCTTTCCTATAGTCTTAATTAAATATGGTGTAAAAAAAAAGTTAATACCTATATTCACAACAAATGCAAATATATTAGCTATCATATTTATTGATAATTGTTTATTTTTCATATTTCTTACTCCTAAAATTATATATATTTAGTATGCCTGTTTACCTCTTAAACTTTGTAAAATTTTATAAGCCTTTGGATTTATAAAAAAGAATATTCCAAGCAACTTATTTTTAACCCCAAAACTACTATTAGATATATATTCTTTAAAAATTTCATCATAGTTATTTTTAATTTTTCTCAAAGTTTCTTCATTATCCTGGAGTAAATCTTCGCATTTAAAATAATATTTCTTTAAATTATCAACATATCTGATTGTAGTCATATTATATAAATATTCATTATTTACTTTCTTAAAAAAGCTTAATGTTTCCTCTAAAGCTTCTAAATAATCCAAACGTTTCTTATTAAACTTAGCATTCATTATGCTATTAGACGTTTGCCTATAATAATATAGCTCGTTTTCTGTTAAAGCTACTTTGTTTGACTTATACAAAAGTTTATATGTTGTAAATTCATCTTCATGTATCTTTCCATTTGGAAATCTAATTTCATTAAATAAGCTTTTCCTATACAATTTATTCCAAGCTACAACCATTTGAACATGCATTTCACCATAAGCAATAAGATTATTTAAAGCTTTAAACTTATCTATTAATTCAAATTTATTGGTATTAGTCTTTATATTATTTATTTTTTCATCATAAGATTTTTTAAATCTACATTGAACTATGTCTGCATCAGTTTCTTTAGCTATAGAATATAACCTCGTATACATATTTGCATCTACCCAATCATCGCTGTCTACAAATCCAATATATTCTCCAACTGCGATATCTAATCCTGCATTTCTTGCAGAGCTTAAGCCTCCATTTTCTTTATGTATGACTTTTATTCTAGAATCAAGTTTTAAATATCTATCACATATACTTCCACAATTATCAGGTGAGCCATCATCAACTAATATTAATTCAAAATCTTTAAAAGCTTGTCCTAATATTGAATCAAGACATTTTTCAAGATATTTTTCTACATTATATATAGGAACTATTATACTTATTTTACTCATTAATCTCCTCCATAATACACTTCATTTAGCACAATATTATTATGAACTTATTTAGATTGTCTTCTTACTCTCTTCAAGTTACTTATATTTTCTACATAACACTAAATATATAAATTAAATATTTAAGTCTATATTTTGCTAGAAATAAAATAAAATTATTTTTTTTCCCATATAAATTCAAATCAACACTTTCAAGAGCATCCATAATAATTTTATCCTCACACATCTCTTTAATTGTATTTATTTTTTCCACTTTTATTTTAATATTATCTTTGCTTCCTTCATTTATTACGGACATTAAAAAATATTTTATAATTAATTTATTTACTTTATCCTTAGCTTCTAAATATAAATTATTCTTCTTTAAAAAATCTTCTAAATATAAAATTGTATTTCTATAGATTAATCTCCAACAATCCTTCTTATATTTCATAGTTATGGAATTACTATTAGTTAAATAATGATAATAAAATCCTTCATTTATAACAGCTTTATTTATATAAACTAGGAATTCTAGATTAAAGATAAAATCTTCTCCTACAATTAAATCTTTTTTGAATTTTATATTATATTTTTCTATTATATCTCTTTTAAAAAGCTTTCCCCAAGGTCCCCTAAAGCTCGCTAAAATATGTTCCTTTTGATTATTTTCTCTTTCTATTAATGGAATCAACAAGTACTCTTTTATCTCATTATCTTGTAGTTTTTTAAGTTCTATATTAGCATCTACATATTGACTTTTACTTTCGTTTTCTCTTATATAATTACTCATACAAAATTCTGCATTATTAGACGATACTGAATTATAAAGTTCTTCAATCATATTAAGTTCTATCCAGTCATCTGAATCTACAAAAGAAATATACTCTCCCCTAGCACATAAAAGCCCTACGTTTCTCGCCTTAGAGACCCCTTCATTTCTTTTATCTATTATTTTAATTCTTTTGTCTTTGTTAGAATATTCTTTGCATATATTTAAACTATTATCAGAAGATCCATCATTGATTAAAATTATTTCTATATCTTTAAATGTTTGTTTTATCACACTATCTAAGCATTTTCTTAAATAAGCCTCTACATTATATATAGGTATTATTATACTTACTTTAATCAATAAATCACCTCCTCCATCTATTTATTTCATGTTAATGATTTAATTTTCTTCTTGTAAACAAAACAATACATTAGTAAATAATATAGCAAATTATTTACTATATAATATTGATTAGGATTAAAATTACAAACAATTAAATTAGCGAAAAACAAGCTTATTACAAATGCTATTTCTGTTCTATTATCACATTTTTTTAGTGCACCTATCATTAAATATACATTTAACACAATAAATAATATAAACATTATTATTCCATTTTCTACCAATATGCTGATATATTGAGAATGTATATCTAAATCATTATATCCAAGAGAATATAGTGCATAAAAAGTATATTGTCCAGTTCCAATGCCATTCCATAAGCTATTATGTTTAATGATATTATTAAATAAGAATTGAAATTGAATTCCTCTTGAGTCTTGAGTATCTCCTCTCTGTTCAAAAAGTATATGATAAATTTGACTACCAAAAATAGCTAATATTAGTCCTACTACTATCGCAACTATAATAATTGTCAATACTTTTCTTAATATTTTGTCTTTTGAGTTCCATTTGGATATTATAAAATGAATACAAAGTATAACAATTATCCCCAAATAGCCTATCCTAGTTAATGTTAAAATTGAGAAAATTGAAGTTAATATAAGAGCAATCAAATTAATTTTATTCTTTCTTTTTACATAGTTAAAGAATACTATTGCAAATAATATACATCCTAAATTTCCCCCCGCATTATTTGTACCTGCTATTCCAACTACTCTTTTTACTGCTTCTCCTCCTTGATAATAGTAAATATTATCATTAAATTGTCCGTATAATAATTTTTTATTTGTTATAAATTGAGCTATTCCTAACAATCCATTATAAATTGCAATATAACTAAAAAAATTAGTTATATTATTATAGTCATATCCCTTAATATTTTTGTATATAATTCCAATAAAAAAAATACTTATATATACACTAGCTACAAGCCAAAATCTAACTGTATCATTTATTTCATTATTTATGTAAGGTACAAAAATTAATGCTAAAAAAATTATCATAAAAAAATTATCTAAGCTAATTTTTTTTGTATAATGATTAATAGTAAAAATAGCTATCATCGCAATTAAAAGTACTGTTAATGATATATATAAATATTGGTCTTTTCCCATTATAGATTGATTATAATTAAGCTTAATTGACATAGCTGAACATATTGAAAGTAACAATATTATTACATTTCTATATTTTTTATTTTTAAAATATACTAAATTATTAAAAATAAGCATAATAATAGCCAATACAAATAATATAATATAATTTCTTACGCTCATTGTGTACCTCCTATCCTAAAATTCTATATTAGTAAATTAAAAATGTTATTCCAATCACTGGATATTTTATTTATTGAAAAGTCCTTTGCTCTATTTATAGCTAATTCGGATATCTTTTTTCTTTTCTCTTCGTTGTTTATTAAATCAAGTATTGCATTAGCTAATGAATCAACATCTTCACACGGTACTAATATTCCATTTTCATAATTCTTGTTTATTATTTCTCTTGGACCCGAATTATCAAATGCCACTACTGGTAATCCACATTCCATAGCTTCAGTTATTACAAGTCCAAATCCTTCCCACCTTGATGAAGAAACAAATATTGAAGAATTTAAATAATATTCTTGTATATTACTTGTAGATGGTTCAATCTTAATCCTTTCAGACAACTTTAAATTTTCAATTAATTGTTCTAATTTTTCTTTATCAGGTCCATCTCCAACTATTTTTAATATCCAATCCTTATTTTTTAAACAAACTCTATTAAATGCTTGTATAAGTAAATCTAATCCTTTTTGCTGTTCTACCAATCTTCCAACAAATAAAACATTTTTTTTACTACAAGTAGATTTTTCATTAGATTCAAAACTAAGTGGATTATATATTACATCGCTTTCTATATTTTTTTCGTTTTTGTACATAACTTTATCATAATTAGTTAGAACTATATATTTATCTAATTTGCATATATATTTATTAAATAAGACATCTAAATTCCAAAAATATCTATTTGGATTTTTTAAATATGCATCATAAGAATTATGTTGCCATCCTAAAACTTTTGAATTTAGTTCCTCTTTAATTGAACCTAGTAATATACTAAATAAACCCTCAACCCCTATAATTATATCATATTGCTTTTTATTAAAGTATTTCACAAAGTTTTCTCTAACTTTATTAGGGAAATACACATTGATTAATTTTTTATAATAGTATTCGTTATTTAGTATTCCAGTTTTCATATTAATATTTTTAATTATTTTTCTAAAAACTTTGCTAAATATATCAGTTTTAACTAAGCTATAATTAAATTCTACATTTATTCCAAGGGCTAAATTATATAAATCATTATTGCCTTTTGGTTTTTCTGAAATACATAATATATCTATTTCATTTTTTTTAATTAATTCATTAGATAAAACTGATACAACTCTTTGTACTCCACCCAGACTAAATATATTAGTCATAATAAAACAAATCTTCATTAATCAGCCCCCCCTTCTATAACATTTTTTATTTGCTTGTCCCATAGCACATGTTCTTCTGCAAATACCTAATGGTACTAGCGAATTTTTATACCCTGTTACTACTAATTAACTTTTTCTAAATCTACTCTATTATCTATTTGTATCGTTTTAATATCAAAAAATTTTTTCCTAAATACGAAGTGATTAAATGTATCATTACTTTGGAATTCAAAGGATATGAACTCAAAGATTTTTTGAAATACTTTCTTCCTGAACTAAATTGTCTAAATTTCATATAACAATGTCCAATTCTTTCATAATTTTGTGCTAATATTTTCTTTCTATGAACTTTTAAATTAGTATCCGAATTAATAATATTTTCAATTTTTTCCATTACCTTTTTATGTCCATTAATAACCTTATCAATATTTCCTGTTATACTTGAATCGTGATAGTAATATTTTACAAGCGGTAACTTTACTCCACATATATTAAACTTATTTCCTATTCTTATATATAAGTCCCAATCTTGACAACTAGGTAAATCTTCATCAAAACCATTAACTGCATTTAAGACTTTTTTTGTCGTTAATATTGTAGATGTTGTACCAATAAAATTACTTCCCAATAAATCTATAAAATTATATTTTTTACTAGAATTATTAAAAACATGCTCTTCTTTTGTTTTTTCATTAAACAATATATAATCTGTATATACTAAATCTGCTTTTTTTTCATGCATTAATAAAAGTTGTTTTTCTAATTTTTCTGGAAACCATTCATCATCACTATCTAAAAATGCTATGTATTTACCCGAACTATATTTTAAACCAGTATTTCTTGCTGCATTTCCACCTCTATTAGTTTCATGTCTTATATATTTTATATTTTTTAATTTACTATATACTTTTGATACCAAATCTTCTGTACCATCATTGGAATTATCATCTACTATTATTATCTCTATATTTTTATATGTCTGATTTAAAACACTATTTACTGCTCTCTCAATAATGTCCTTTCTATTATAGGTTGGTATAACAACACTAACAAGTTCATTTATATATGTATCTATTTTAATCACCTTCATACTTTATTTAGTACTAATCATAATTCATATTAAAATTGTTTAATCTAAATATTACTGTTATTAGTTTGTGAATATAATAACTGAAAATTTTTCACATAGTTTTCTTTAGAAAATTTATCCTTTTGTCGTTTTAATGAATTATATCCAAATTGTTCTATAAGATTGTTATCCCCTATAATTTTTTCAATTTTAAAAGCCAAATCTTTAAAATTACACGGTTCTGCTAATAACCCATTGTAATCTTCCTTTACCATTTCACAAATTCCTCCATGCCTATATCCAAGAACAGGAGTACTACTTGCCATAGCCTCTAATACGACTGTAGGTAGTGGGTCTGGATTAGTACTTGGAAGTACAAATATATCATACAAAGCATGAATATTCTTACTATCTTTTCTGTAATCATCAAATATAACCTTTTCTTTATGTTTCATTGACTGTATTTTCTCTTTTAACTCAGTTATTCTCCATTCTTCACCATCAAACACTCCACCAACTAACATTGCATAAACATTCTTATTATTTTCTAATACTATGTCCATTGCATCTAAAAAATCATTTTGACCTTTCCATGCATTTACTCTTCCTATCATACCAACTATAATAGCATTTTCAGGTATATTAAATTCTTTTCTTATATAATCAGTTTCATTATCTTTGTTAAACATCTTATTATCTACACCATTATATATAACCTTAATTTCATTTTTAAAATATCCTGTAGATTTTAAATGCATTTTTACAGCTTCAGATACAGTTATAACTTCATCTGCATTTTTAGCTATTAAAAAGCTCAAAAATTTATGTATTAATTTAGGTCTTACAATAATCTCATGTATATGCCATATTAGTGGTCTTTTTAATTTTCTTTTAATGTATATTCCTTCTAATACGGCTGCTGTATTAGTATGAATAATGTCAATTTCTTTACTTTTAGCTATTTTAGTTATTTTTGATGAAAAGGTTATATAATCCTTTATATATGTAAGTAACCCTATTGGATTAAAATACTTCCTTCTAAGTATTGGATATTGTATAACTTTAACCCATATATTATTTTGTCTTAACTTCTCAACTAATGGACCATCACATGGCAAAATTACATATGGAATAAATTTTGTTTTATCTAAATTCTTCAACAATTCTAAGAGAACGATATCTGCTCCATATAATTCTGCCCCTGCATGCAAATATAAAATTTTTTTCATATTATTTCTCCATTCTAGCTCTTAATAATTTTTCTCTTTTATCAATAACTATACTATATGCTGGTACATCTTTAGAAACAATAGTCCCTGCTCCTATTACACTACCTTTTCCAACCACAACACCATCTAATATTATAACACTACTTCCAATCCAACAATCATCTTCAATTTTTACACCTTTTCTAACTACACCTTGAGATTTTATTGTGGTATTTACATCATTAAAACTATGATTTTCTGCAAATATACTAACTTTAGGCCCGATCATTACATTTTGTCCTATATCAATATAACCAGCGCATCCAATATAACCAAGCGGACCTATAGATGAATTATTACCCATCTTAAGCCCCTCTCCTATCTCCACACCATAATAACTAGATGGTCTTATCATTGTTGAATTTCCAATTGTTACATTATCTCCGAAGATCAACCCCTTCTTGCTTAAACCTTGCACCTCAGAATTTTGTTCGAATTTAACATTTTTCCCAGCAATAATATTATGTTTATGGCTTATCCTTGCTCCTTTTCCTACAAACAACAACCCCTTTGATTTTTTAAGAAAAGGCTTAATTATTAATCCTCTTATTATTTTTATGGAAGTATTAATTATTATTAATAATATATCTAATTTACTAATGTTCATCTTGTCCATTTTTTCTAACATAATCATACTCTCCATGCTTCATTATTTTAATACTTTAATTATTCATTAATAATTGTTCATATCGACTGCCACTTCATTTATTCTTTCAAGTATTTTCGGTAGATTATTTATTAATAATTGTTCATATCGACTTACTATCATATCCCAAGAATATTCATCAACAATTCTTCTTTTTGCATTTTCTGATAATTGGTTTATTATTTTATCATCTAATTTATCTACATTATCAATTAAATTAGCTAAAGACATGTCTTTCTTATTAAAATACATTGCTCCATCTTTACCAACCTCTTTATTGAAATTAACATCTAGCAACAGATTAATTTTTGTACTTGCCAATGCTTCCAATAACGATGGATTTGTTCCACCGACCTCGTGTCCATGGATATATGCATAAGCATTTTCTCTTATTTTCTTTACTAACTCTTCATCATAAACAGTACCAACAAATTTAATTCTCTTATCATTAGTAAAATTTGTTCTCTGAAGTAATTCTTCATAGAATTTATTTTTTTCTACATTAGTTATTATAACTAAATCCTTTGTTGAATTTGATTTTATAAATTCACTAATCATAGTTTCATAGTTATTCTCCGGAACAAATCTCCCAAGAATTAAATAGTATTCATCCTTAATTATGTTAAACTTATTATACCATTCAACTAATTTATCATTATCATCATCTAAAGTAGATTTTTTTACATCTGCTCCATAAGCAATAAATGTTGTTTTAGGATTATATTTTTTATATTCCTCTTGAATATAGGTTTCTATTCCTTTAGAATCGCATACAAGTAAATCAGAATTCTTTACCATTAAACGTTCTGAATATTTCCAATAAGCTTTAATATACTTATTCCACTTGCTTCTTTTCCACTCATGTCCGTCTGGATTTACATAAACTTTAATTCCTTGTTTTTTTAATCCTTTTTTATACATAGCCAAAAATGGTCCAATTCTACAGGCTAATATATAAATGATACAATTCTTTAAGTTGTTTTTCTTTATGTATTGTTCACACGCCTTCAAAGCTTCAATATCATAGAGAACAGCTTTTGCACTTCCTATATTTTTTACTTTAACATTAAAACATCTGGCACCATTGTATTCAAATTCGCCTTCATCATCAGCTAAGCATGCAACATGATACTTAATATTATCTTCTTTTCTATAAGTAACTAACTTATCTACAAATGTTTCAAAACCACCATATTTAGCTGGAATACCCTTTGATCCAATTATAAAAACATTTATCAATTTTTTCACTCCAAACAACTTTTGTTTAAAAATTTTTTATTGATTAATATAATTTTATCTATACTTATTTTACAACTGGACGTCCAATTGAGTAATATTCTACTCCAGCTTCCTCTGCCTCTTCAAGGCTATAGCAGTTACGTCCATCAAATATTACAGGCTTTTTCATCAATTCACTATATCTGCTTAATTTTATTTCAGTGATTTCCTTCCACTCAGTAAAAAGAAAAGCTAAATCTGCATCCTTTAGAGCTTCTTCAGGAGCTTGTACATAAGTTATCTCTGTAGGAAATAACTTTTTAAAGTTTTCTTCTCCCACTGGATCATAGGCAATTACCTCTGCTCCTTCTTCTAAAAGCATTTTTACATTTGGAATAGATGGTGCTTCTCTTAGATCATCTGTACCAGGTTTAAAAGTAAGTCCAAGTACAGCTACCTTTAGACCTTTTAATATTTTACATTTCTGCTTTGCTTTCTTTATCAATCTAAACTTTTGATTTTCATTGACATCTATAGTTGCTTTAACAGTTTTCACTTCATATCCGCAGCCATCTGCCAGCCAATGAAGTGCTTTTGTATCTTTAGGGAAACATGAACCACCGTATCCGATACCTGCTTTTAGGAACTTATCTCCTATACGTGGATCATAGGACATACCTTCTGTTACGTGTTCTATGTTTGCTCCTACTAATTCACAAAGATTTGCAATTTCATTTACAAAGGAAATCTTTAATGCCAAGAAATCATTTGATGCGTATTTTATCATTTCTGCACTTCTTCTATCTGTCACTACAATAGGCTGATTGAATCTATTGTAGATTTCTCTCATAATATTTTTTGCATATTCAGATTCTACTCCAACTACAATACGTTTAGCATAAAGTGTATCCTTAACTGCTGTACCCTGTGCTAAAAATTCCGGATTTGATGCTACTTCTATATGTACGTCATTCACTAAATTGTCCTTAAGAAATTCTTCTACTTCATCATTAGTTCCTATAGGTACTGTAGATTTAACTACTACTAAACAATCCTTAGTTACATTTTGTGCAATTTGTCTCGCTACTATATAAACATAATCCAGATTAGCTGAACCATCTGATTTTTCAGGAGTACCTACTCCTATAAAGATTACATCTGCATCTTTATATGCGTTTTTATAATCTGTAGTAAAATCAAGTCTACCTTCACTATAGTTTCTCTTTAATAAATCATCTAACCCTGGTTCATATATTGGAGAAATACCATCCTTCATAAGTTGAACCTTTTTTTCATCAATATCTACACAAGTTACATTATGTCCTACCTCTGATAAGCAAGCTCCACTTACCAGACCTACATATCCAGTTCCTGCTACAACTATTTTCATCTAATCGTTCCTCCTTAATCTATCTGTCTCTATATATTTAATGAGCATTCTTATCTCCAAACAATACAAAGAATGTCTTAACTATTAATTTTATATCTATCCATATATTTCTTTCTTCTATATACTTTATATCAAGCTTCATCCAATCCTCAAAACCTATCTCATTTCTACCCATAACCTGCCAATAACAAGTTAGTCCTGGTTTTGCAAGAAGCTTTAATTTATGATAATCACTGAATTCAGCTACCTCACTTGGTAGATTTGGTCTTGGTCCAACCATTGACATATCCCCTTTAATTATATTAAATAGCTGTGGGAGTTCATCAAGGCTTGTCTTTCTTATGAATTTACCAACTCTAGTTATTCTAGGATCTTCTTTCATCTTGAACATTGGACCAGACATTTCATTTTTATCTTTTAATTTTACTAATAATTCCTCTGCATTTACTACCATAGATCTGAATTTATACATTTTAAATAGCTTGCCATTTTTTCCCACTCTCTCTTGAGAGAATAGTACAGGACCTTTAGAATCAAGTTTAATTGCTATTGCGGTTATTATTATGACAGGACTTAAAAGAATAATTCCAATTACTGAACCAAATATGTCCAGTAATCTTTTTAGAAAAAAATACATGAAACTTTTTGAATATTCAGCAGTTTCAATATTTTCCCTTATTTCTGCATTTTGCAACATAGATTCCCCCTTTTACCCTTTTTATATTTTTCATATCTAGTTGAACCCATAAACAATGGCACAAATTATTAACATTTCAATACAGTCAATTCTTTTCTTATGAACACTTTGTGAATTTCATATTGTGTGTTTATTGTATCATCATTTTATAACCATTACAAGAAAATATGGAATATTGTGTAATTACATTTTCTTAAAAATATTTTAATGTTATTAAACTTCTTATTATATTTTTATTTTTTCATATCTTCTCTATATTGTTATCTTTGTATTATATATTATATATCATATTAATTCAATATGATTAATTGGTTATCAAAACTCTAACTCTTATTCTATATTATAATTATTTTACTTATTATTATTGCAGTACTTTTATTTATTATGGAACACAATAATCTAGCTATCTTCATCAGTTAGATTGTTTATTCTCTCATAGCTGGAGGGTTATTATCTTTATTTCCATCTCTTGTGGGTATATTTTCTAGATTTACTGATAATATAGCCGTAGGCATACCTACTATAAAAATAATCGTAGACTCAATCATCAGTGATTATTTGAAATTTTTTACATATAATAATATTATTTTTATAGTACTTGGAATTATTCTGGTAGTAATTTCTACATATTTAGAAAGAAATTCAAGAGGTTTAATAAGTTCTATTTAAAAAGGTTACACATATGTCTAAAGTGATCCTTAAAGTCTTGTAATGTTTTTTTAATTTACTTAATTCAATAATGGCATAAAATAATTGTAAATTATATACTTATTTATATTATTAATAGAATTATTAATGAAGTTTTTATCTGAATTGGAACATGGAAAGCAACATTGCTATTTTGAGGAATATTTGGAAGTAAATATATCTATATACTAAGAAAAATATAAACTTATACCACGCTCTTTTTTAATATAAAGTAAAATTTTTCAATTCGCAATAGGCATCATTAGTTAAAAAGATGGTATTGTATGGGTATAATCCTACAGAGAATTATTATGTAAAATATGTTAAAAGAAATGTAACTCAGCAAGGACATGAGATTTATGCAAAAGTAAAAGGCACTGCACAAATTACTGCTATAGTATTAGACAAATCACCAAGCACGTACCCTGCCATATTAGCAGTTAAAATTGATGATAGTGATTGGGTGAGATACACCATAGACCCAGGAATGACCTCAGTGCAAATTGCAACAGGACTTGATTTAGATGAGCATTGGGTAAGAATAATGGCTAGCATGAAAACCGATGGTCGATTTGATAACAAAGAGAGTAGGAGTTTTACCAACGCTTCTATTGAAAGTTGTATGTAACACATATATAATAAAGAATGGAATATAGGTTTAAATTTCATATTATCCCTTATCATAGTTGATTAATATAATTTTAGGAGTTGATAATGGTGAAAATATTAATAACGGGAGCAAACGGACAACTTGGAAGAGAACTTCAAAAGCAGTACAAAGGAAAAGACGTTGAACTTATTCCTACAGATGTAAAGGATCTGGATATAACAGATGTGAAGGCAGTAAATAAATTTGTAACTGAACATAAACCAGACGTAATTATAAATTGCGCAGCTCATACACAGGTGGATAAATGTGAGGAGCAGATAGATCTAGCCTATAAAATTAATGCCATAGGGCCTAAAAATTTAGCTTCCGCTGCTTATAATATAGAGGCCGAGATTGTGCAGGTCTCTACTGATTATGTATTTAATGGAGAAGGAAACACTGAACTCACAGAGTTTGACACACCTGATCCTCAAACAGTATATGGAAGAACTAAATTAGATGGAGAAAACTTTGTTAAAACTCTAAATCCAAAACATTACATTGTTAGAACTGCATGGCTATATGGGGATGGAAATAATTTTGTAAAGACTATGATAAAATTAAGTGAAAATCACAGTGAATTAAAGGTGGTAGATGATCAAGTTGGTACTCCTACCAGCACTGTAGATTTAGCTAAGGTAATAATAAAACTTTTAGATGATAAAAATTATGGACTATTTCACTGTACCTGCAAAGGTGTATGTACATGGTATGATTTTGCTAAGGAGATATTTAGACTAAAAAATATTGATGTAAATGTTATTCCATGTACTACAGAAGAATTTCCAAGGCCAGCTAAAAGGCCTAAATATTCTGTACTTAGAAATTATATGCTGGAGCTTACCACAGGTGATATAACAAAACAGTGGCAGGAATCTTTAAAGGACTATATTGAAGATTTACATATGTAAGCCTCTAAAACTCGTACTTCAAAAGTGCGAGTTTTTATTAATATTCTATTATATTATTTTAGTAATAATTGTACTTTTATTGAGTATAAGGATAATAGTACTTACTAATGTGTATTAATTCTGTCTAAGTTCTCCATTTACTTTACTGCTTAGCTATAATTCCACAGGAAAATTAATATTTATATGCAGCTAAGTCTCATTTTTAAGTTTACCTTTTTTCCCTTTTGTTACTATGTAAAGTAACATACTTATATCATTTCTCCTAACAGATAAAGCTGCCCATATTAAAAATAGCACAACTTCAATAGCATATTTTAATAATATATTATTAATAAATAAATCAGAAATAACACTTAAAACTATAATTCCAATAGAAGTAAAAATCAATTTATAATTGTATTTACTAAACTTAAAATTTAATTCCTTTTTCATTACAAAATAATTAAAAATAATTTCTACTAAATTCATCAATATGTATCCTATCACTACACTATATAATCCTAATTTGTCTATAAAAAAATATGTACTAGCAGTAATAATGATAAAATCCAAGGTATTTAGTATTGCAAGCTTTCCAAGTTTAGGGATAGTCCATAATGGTGTTCCAATTACCCAGGCTATACATTTTAAGATATCGCCTAAAATAAACAATGGCAAAATATTTGCTGCTTCTAAAAACTTAGTGGAATAGAAAAGTATAATTACTATTTTTCCAAATATAATTATACATAGCATAATAGGCATTGCTATTAATACTATAATTTTTAACGTTGAATTTAATTCATCATTTATTTCTTTTTTGGTTTTTAATGAACATAGAGTTGGAATAAGATATACTCCTAAGGAGGATAAAACTAATCCTAAATATTGATTTATTAAGGACCAATCCGCCTGGAATATTCCAGAGCTATCAATTCCCATTTTACTTATTATAATTTTTCTTATAAGCAACACATACATATTGCTTAAAAACATTGTATAAAGTGCTATAACGCTATATTTTATCAATATTTTTAATAAAGCTAGATCATAAAATCCTTTTATTCCCTTAATTATTCTGTCATCATGGCTTCTGCCCAAATACCAATAAACTAAACTTGTAATAACTGCTGTTATAAATATTGATATTATAGCTCCTTCTAATCCATAAAAATAAGTTAAGGCTACACTTACTACCAAAGTTATTATAGATGAAAAAATATTAGCTAGTCCGAGTATTTTAATTTTCTTGAATCCATTTATCAGGGCTATATTTATCTGATTAAAAGTTAAAAATGGTATTGAAAACATAGCAATGTAAATATACTTTTTATCAAAGGAACCTATATTTAATATACCTATACTTTTATTAAATATTATTATAGATAATGTTATAATTATAGATAAAATAATAGTTGTAATGTAAGAAGTAACTATTATACTCTTAATTTTCTTTTTATCATCTATATTTTCATTGATTTCCTTAATAATCCCCTGATTCATACCCAAAGAAGAAATTGGAAGAATAGTTGTTATTATGTTATTGATAAATGAAGTTACACCTACCCCTGCCGTTCCAAGCAAAACTGCTATTATTTTTACTTTACCAATATTAACTAAAACCTGAATAACTGATGCAAATCCCATTCCTAAAATTGATTTTAGCCTATTATTTTTCATATGAGTACATCCCTTCCAATATTACTATCCATTTTATTTTATAGGGTATCTATAGATAAATATTAAACAACATCTTTTTTAACAAATATAAGTTTATTAGTAAGATACTTTATTGTCTTACTTACTAAGTTCTTATTGTAAACTAAAAATATTATAAATGATATTATTAATAAGAATATCTCCACCATAATATTGTTATTATAGTAAAAAAATATATATAATGCTGAAATTAAAGATAGGGATAATAATTTTATTTTGTTAATATATATAGTAAAATATTTTTTTGTTTGAAATATTCTTAAAATCCACATAACAAAAAATGAAATCATAGTTGATATTGAAGCTCCCTGTATTCCAATCACAGGTATCAAAATAATATTAAATATAACATTTACTATACCACCAATTGAAGATGTATAAAATGCACCTTTAGTATCTTTAGTACTAAGATATCCCGTACCATAAAAAGAAGAAAAAGCATTTAATATAGTAGCTACATACAAAAATGGGATATACAATGCAGCTTCATGAAACTTATCATTTACTGCATATTTTATAGCGAATTTTGTTAATGGTAACAATACAATTACAGATGTAAATTCAATAATCATAAGAATATTAAACATATTTGAATAAAATTTATTTCTATCTTTCGATTTATATTCACTAATAGCACTTTCTTGCCATGCCAAAGAAAATATAGCATTCACCATAATTAATATAGCTGGAAATTTATTTGATACTGCATATATTCCATTTGCTTCAATACCTTTATATAAATTTATAAAATACCTATCAGAAACATTCATGAACCACCAGCTAACTAGATTGGGTATTAATGGAATTGAAAATAATAACAATTCTTTCTTTAATTTTTTATCATATAAACTATATCTTATATACTTACAAATCTTCAATCTAAATTCTAAATAGATTATCACTCCTATACATGATATAATATTAGATAATATTAATGATGCAACGCCAAAGTGAAACACTATAATAAATATTATATTTAAAGATAAAACAATGATGGTTCCAACTATTCCAGAAATAGAATATTCAGCATTTTTTCTAATACCTCTAGAAATTTGAGCCCAAAAAGCAGATATTATATTAAAATTAATTTGTGACAAGATTAAGTATTCGTATTGAAAACTTTTAAATTGTACAAAGATAATATAAATTACATTGAAGAAAAATAAATTTGTCAATGTAATAAAAAATGAATTTGAAACAACTCTAGATATATCATTGTCATTTTTGGAATCTAATAAAAATCTATATAATCCATCAGTTATTTGAAATGTTATAATTGGAATTAGTAATGTCACTGTAGTTGTAATCAAATCAAAATAACCATAATCACCTGTTGATAAATAATATGTATAAAATGGCAATAGTAAAAATGTTAAAAACTTAGATCCAAAATTACCTACTGCATATATAATTGTGTTTTTAACTAATAGTTTATTTCTGTTCATTTTTTACCTCTATAAATTTAAATTATTTTAAATTTTCGATTATATAAAATTTGCACATTCCTTAATATCATTAAGCACATGCTCTGTCAATTCACTAGGCTTTAATTTATATTTATAATCATTTTTTATTAATCTGTCTATTACTGATAGATATTTAATCACATCAAACTTTTCCACAATAATTCTATCTTTCTGTGAATATCCTATTGAATTTAAGAACTCAGTACATTTTTCATGATATTCAAATAGTACGAAAGGAATATTAGCCATGTAAGACATAATGGCTGAATGCAGTCTAATTCCTATAAATAAGTTACATTTTTTCATTTCATTCCAAAACCACAAAGTATCTTTTGTATAATTGATGAGCTCCACTTTACATTTACTCTTAAATATATTTAGAGATTCTATAGTGATTTCATTATCACCACTTATTTTATTATTATTAAACACAAAAAACTTTAACGTTATGCGTTTATATTTTTCAACCATTTTATCTATTAACAGCTTCATTACTTCTTCTCTTTGTATTTCTCTATTAATGTCTTTTCCTGAGTACCTTTCGCAATGACAAAGGCTTATACCTACAACAAGCTCATCTTTTTTATTATTATCAATCCTTTGTCTATAATATTTTTTATTAATAACTGGAAGTAAGCTTGCTATATCAAAACTTTGTTTACAAACTCCCCTCAAGTTCATCTTCTTTGCTATTTCATAGGAACGTTTATCTCTTAACGAAATATATGTAAAATTATTTAAATAGTTTTTTATAGACTCATAATCTCGTTTTGTATCAAATGGTCCTAAAGAGACTCCTAAAGCATATAGTTTCTTTGTAAACTTTGTGGAAAATCTATAAAAATTTCTTAGATCTCCTATACCTGATAGTGCAGTGTGAAAATTTGATCCGCCAGCATACACTATATGTGAACTTTTAAAAAGAGTCATCAATGTAGAAAGTTTTTTAATTTTTTTATTCATTTTAGTACTTTGATTTTTTCTTGAATTATTATATAATTTGGGGATATTTTCGCCATTAAAATATATATTATTAAATTTCCAACATTCATTTGCTATCCATTCGGCAACTAGACAAAAAACATCATCTCCAACATTCTGGAATCCGTAATATCCATCAAACATTATTGTATCTTTTTTCATAGTTTCTCCTTAAAGTTAAATGAAAATTTACAATCATATAACCGTCTTCTTAATCTCCTTTATATCCTTAATATCATCTTTATTACCTATCAGAATAATATCATTGCTTTCAACTACAAATATATCTTCAAGACCGAAAATAATAACAGGTTTATTCTTTCCTACTACAATATTATTTTTGCTGTTTATATTTATTATATTTCCTACACAAACATTGTTATTTTCATCCTTATCTCTATATCTCTCCACAGAATACCAGGTTCCCACATCATCCCAACCGAATTCACTTGGTATCACATATATATCTTTAGCTTTTTCCATTATGGCATAGTCTATGGAAACACTGTCTACTAAAACATAATTACTTTTAAGTTTATTCATATATTCTTCTTCTGAAGTACAAGCTATTTCCTTAAGAACATCATAGGTGTTTTTCATATATTTTTCTGTAAGTCTTAATATGTTTTTTGCCTTCCAAACAAACATTCCACCGTTCCATAAAAAGTTTCCATTGTTTAAATACTGCTTTGCTTTTTCAAGATTTGGCTTTTCAACAAACATATCTACATTTCTTATCTTTAATCCATTTACTATAGAAGAAGTTCTATCACATTTTATATACCCATAGCCTGTCTCCGGTCTGTCAGGTTTCATTCCTAGAGTTACAATGGAATCCTGATTTTCTTCTATAAAAGAGTCCGCTGCCGCTATAACATTTCTAAACTCCTCTTCATTTTTTATAAGTTGATCTGATGGAAGCACTGCAATAGTGGCATCTTTATATTGTTTTTCTATTTGAAAAGCAGATAGTGCTATACAAGGTGCTGTATTTTTACCTATTGGTTCCACTATTATATTCTTTTCAGAAAGTTCAGGAAGCTGTTCTTTTACTAAGCTTATATATCTTTCTCCTGTAACCACAAATATTCTATCAACAGGTATCAAATCTTTTAATCTGTTTACAGTCATCTGTATCATAGTTTCCTCACCAAGTAATTTTAAAAATTGCTTAGGTTTTTCATCTGTAGAAAGAGGCCAGAATCTTTCACCTTTTCCCCCTGCCATTATAAGTGCACATAACATTTATTTTACCTCCCCTAAAGTATTATTTTTATACAATAGCTAGTGATACTGATATTTAAACTTGCCGTAACTAAAAATAACCACCCATAATTTTTTATTTATGCCTAATGAGCATTCTTATCCCCAAACAGCACAAAGAATGTCTTGATTATAAGTTTTATATCCACCCATGTATTTCTTTCTTCTATATACTTTATATCAAGTTTCATCCAATCCTCAAAGTCTATCTCATTTCTTCCCATAACCTGCCAATAACAAGTTAGTCCTGGCTTTGCAAGAAGTTTTAATTTATGATAATTACTGAAATTAGCTACTTCTCTAGGTAAATTTGGTCTTGGTCCTACAAAAGACATGTGGCCCTTTAATATATTAAATAATTGCGGAAGTTCATCAATACTTGTCCTTCTTATAAATTTACCAATTCTAGTTATTCTGGGATCCTCTTTCATTTTAAACATAGGGCCTGACATCTCATTTTTATCCTTTAATTTTATTAATAATTTTTCTGCGTCTGGCACCATAGATCTAAATTTATACATCTTAAACAACTTATCATTTTTACCAACCCTATACTGCGAGAATATTACGGGACCTTTTGAATCAATCTTAATTGCTATAGTGATTATTATGAAAACAGGACTTAATAGAATTATTCCAACTAAAGATCCAAAGATATCAATTATTCTCTTTAGGCAATAATAGATACTGCTTTTCCAATATTTATTTTCATAATGGTTAAAATTTATTTCCTCACTTAACTTTTCATTTTGCAATAAAATCCCTCCCGACCCTTTTACTTTAAATTTTTATATCTTTGTTATAATAACTGTTATATTTTTTTATGCTTTTCCTGCTGTATTTAAGCTTATTTGCTACAATCCCTATTATATTAGCTTTAACATAACTTAATAGCTTAATTGCTTTATTGACTTCAGTAATTTCTGATTCACCAGAAGCTAGTACTAAAAGTACGCCATCTGCTAACGTTGCTAAAGCTTGAACATCTGATAGGGATACAACAGGTGATGTATCCAAAATAATATAGTCAAAGTCTTCTTTAACTTTTGTCAAAAAATCCTTCATCTTATTAGAGGAAAGCATCTCTGAAGGGTTTGGAGGTATTGTTCCAGAAGTCAAAATATATAGATTGTCATTGTATTTTTGAACTACCTCATTAAACTTATATTCTCCTATCAATAAATTTGAAAGACCCTTTTCATCGGATAAATGAAATTTCTTATGTATTGAAGGCCTTCTTAAATCGCAATCCAAAATCAAAACCTTATTGTTTAATTCTGCAATGGACAGAGCCAAATTAGATGCTACTGTGGATTTTCCTTCGCAAGGAGAGGAACTTGTTATCAATAGTGCTTTTATATTATTATCTAAACTAAAAAATTGTATATTATTTCTTAATGTCCTGTACCCTTCTGATATAGATGATTTAGGCTTATCTTTAAATATCAGCATATTTCAATATTCCTTTCTAACTTTTTTCTTCCATCTGTATAGTTCCTAGTATTGGTAAATCAAAGTTTCTTTTAATATCTTCTATGCTCTCAACGGTGTCGTCAAAATAATCTAATAGAAAAATTAATCCTATTGAAATTAGTATACCTATTAAAAATCCAACTATAATATTAAATTTTTTATTAGGTTTTATAGGAGCTTTAGGAAGTTTTCCCTGATTTACAATTCTAATATCTCCAGCAGGATAAACACTATTTGCTACTTCAATAAAAGAACCTGTTATTGATTTTATTGAATCTAAAGTTTTTGTAGGACTTGTACCGTGCACAGTAACTGTAAGCATTTGAGTATCTTGAATTGGTTCAATTGTAGTACTTTTAGCAAGTTCATCAGCAGATATGGTATTATTTAATTTTTCAGCTGCTTCAGAATATATCTTATCTGAAAGAGCAATATTTGCATAAGTTTTAACAAGATTTTGATACATCATTACATCGTTATATTGAACATTTTGTGTTGATCCATCTCCCCTTTTATCAACAATTACACTAGCCTGTGATTCATATACAGGAGACATCATAAAAAAACTGATAAATCCAGAAATCAAAACACTTATTAGAGTTATGATAATCATTATCATTTTTCTTTTGGCAATGATACAAAAAAATTCATTAAACCCAATTAATCGTATTTGTTCATTTTTTTTCATTTTTTATTACCTCAATTCTCTATGCTACAATTAAGTATAATTTAATAGTACAAATTTCTACTGAACATATTCTGAACACATTTAAAAAATATTCATTAAATTTAAGAATAGCATTGTTCAATATTTTAATAATTATTTTAGCAGTACAATAGTTAAAAGAGCTGTCTTACAATTCATATATGTATTGTAAAACAGCTCCTTTTCAATAAGTTAAAATATATTTTACACTTCCATCTAAATTGATACTGTATTTTTTATCAGAAGCTTTGTCTCTACGAATTCCTCCAATAAGATCTATAATCTGAACATTATTATTTTCTACAGATATATTTATATCATGACTTTCACTGCTTGTTGTCCATACCGCATAGGCTATTTTACTGCCCTTTCTAAACATGAGTACATAATCATTTTTTGATGCCGTATCCACTCTTTTTATGTAGTCATACCCTTTCAATGTTTCATTCATAGTCTTAATTGCATAATAAGTTGGTTTAGGGGTTGAATCACTATACATTACTCCAAAATTATGTTCGGGATTGTTTTTATCATTTCCATCATTAATCCAGTCATACCAAATGCTTGTATTAACTCCACTGATGGTGTTTGATAAATATTGACGAATGCAATACTGTGCCTGCTTTGTTTCACTCATTCCTTCCCATGAAGTAGAATATCCCCATTCACCAGAAAAAATTTTAATATTTCTATTGTGAGGATAATTTTCTATTAAATTTTTTAAGTTTTTATAATCCTCAATAACGGTCTCCGGATTTGATTTTCTGTATGGGTGAACGCTGACAGCATCTATATATTTGAATAATCCTTTACTCCCTAAATAATCAAAAAAATTATATTGAACTTCTGATGCTGCTGGTGCCGCTATAAATGCATCTTTGTCTACTGATTTAATTGCTTTTATTGCATCCATAGCTAAATTAAAGTAATCTTCCCAATTAGCCTTTGGATGCCAAAAACCTCCATTGGGTTCATTCCAGATCTCCCACATAATGCTTTTTCCTCTATAACGTTCTACAGCGGCTTTAGCAAAATTAGTAAAGGCTTTTCGTCCTTCATCCGTATGTGGAGAAAGTCCATCATCATAAAATTTATTCTCATAATCTAACACAAAAAGTATTTTTACATTATTTTTTTCCATATCATTTACAAATTTATCATACTTAGAAAAATCATATGTACCTTTTTTATATTCCACAGAAGACCAAAATAAATCTATTCTTACAATTTTCAGTCCGGCTCCAGTAATTTTTTTTATTTCGCTGTCCTTCATTCCTAAAGAATGAATATTTACTCCTGTTAATGTCATAGAATTATTGTTGTTTATTGACCTGTATACTTTAACTAAAACAAAAATACTAATTATTATAATTGGTACTATTAAAAATATTACCTTTTTATTTTTCAGCATTATTTATTCCCCATTTATTTATTCTTTTTCATGTACAACTTAGGTTATTTCTTAACTTCTTTCACTGTCTTTTCAGTTCTTCGCTCTAAAGAAATTGCTGTAGTTATAGATAGTAAAATTCCTATAATAAATGATATGGCAATATATAATTTTTTATTTGGCTTAATAGGAGACTGTGGCAATTGTCCATTATCAACTATATTTACTTCTGCTATACTGCTAATACTATTTATATTCTCTGAAAAGGCCTCTGAAATAGCTTGTACTCTCTCTAAAGCTTCTTCTGGTGTATTACCATTAGCTTTTATATCAATAAGCTGAGTTTCATCTCTTGGAGTAACTGTAATAGAACTACCTAATTGAGATGCTGTTATACTTTTACCAAGTTTTTGAGCTGCTTTTTCCTCAATAAATCTTGATGTAGCAAGATCAGCATAAGTTTTTGTGAGACTTTGATACATCATCACATTAGTATACTGGCTGCTGGGGTCCTGTACCTGCATATCATTTTTATGTCCAATTATTATTACAGTTGAGGATGATTCATACACTGGAGACATAATAAAAAAGCTTATAATTACAGATATAATAACAGGGACTAAAGTAATTATTATTATTAAAACTTTTCTCTTTTTTATGGTGTAAAAAACTTCATTTAAGTCTATAACATTTTCATCCTTCATAGAGTACCTCCCAAGTATAATTTACTACGTTTTTGCTTTATTAATATCATTCTAAATTTTTACGAGGCCTGTATTTATATAGTCTAAAACGCATTAGATACAATTTTACATATAGCTTTAAACTCTTTAATCCGTTAATTAAACTTAAATTTTTCATATGATTAGTGTATAATTTTTCATATACTGAATTGAAATTTTTATGTATATCTTCATTACTGGAAGTATTTATATAAGCATAAGTATAGTTAATTAAAGAAAAAGGTATCCTGAACTGATAAATTAAATTTGATATTTTATCTATATTTTTATAGATAAGTTTATCAGCATTTTGTTTCATCCATTTATCTAAATTAATTAAAACATGTATATCCTCACTTCGTTTTAAAAATGATGAAGAAGTGGTTAATGAATTGGGTCTTATTCTGTATAACGCTAAATATTCTCCAACACAGCATACCTCTGTTATTGCAGCGATTTTAAAGAAAAATTCAAGATCCTCTCCCCAATTGCAATTTTCAGTAAATCTAATATTATTTTTATCAACTAAGGATTTTTCCATAACCCAGGTGCCTGTCCAACATATCACGTCATCTTTTAAAAAATCATATAATATTCTTCCTGAAAGCAGCTTCATTTTTCTTTTCTTTGTTAAATTATCTTCTTGAAAGAAATCTAAAAATCCACAATAGCAGGCTTTCATTGAAGTTTTCTCAATCATTTTCATTTGAGCCTCTATTTTAGTATCTTTCCACAAATCATCACTATCCATAAAAGCTATATATTTTCCAGTAGCTTTTTCAATTCCGCTATTTCTGGCTATAGATACTCCTGAGTTTTCTTGATAATAGTACTTTATTGTTTTTTTACCCTTATAAATACTTATGAGCTCTTTTATAACTTTAGCAGATTCATCAGAGCTGCCATCATCAATTGTAATGATTTCAATATCATCATAGGTTTGATTCAATATACTTTTTATAGTATCCTCTATATATTTTTCACTGTTATACACAGGAATTATTACAGACACTAAATATCCCACTAATATCCATTCCTTTCATAACTACTTATCTCCAGAATAATCATTAATCATGATTTTAAATTCAATATTTCATTTAATCTTGTGTCTTACATATTATTTTTCATCTACACTGCTTAATGATACAAATTTATATTGAACATTTTCTGAACATAATTAATAATAATTAATTTTATTTAATATTTTATAAATCCCAAAAGCCTTCCTAAAAAAATTCCTTTATATCTCTTTGCACTTTTAATTCTAAATTTTAAAAGGGAGAGTATTAATCCACCAATTGGTCTTATAAATATATATTGAAACCCTTTAAAAAAATATTTATAATTTTTTCTATAAAAAACTTCCTTTTTTACAAAGGCTCCCATACCCAATGCATACTCAAAATATCTATCACTTACTTCTATTTTAATGGGATGATATGCAAATATATTTGGATAATATTTTGACTTATAGGATTTACTCAGCAGATTGGATAACATATCGCTTTCTTCAGCAGAGCCAAAATACGCTCCAACTCCTAGCTTTTCATCAAAACTTATATCTTTTATATTTTTAACCTTAATGAATATAGTGTAACTTATTGATGTTTTAAATATATTAAATATACTTACTTCCTGCGTAGTGCTCTCCCATTTATTATTACTATCAGCCTCACTTATTTTATCAATGGATTTAAATGTTACTATGTCTATATTCTCATTTTCAAATTTATCGATAATCCGTTCTAACATTCCCTGGCTATACTCACAATCATCATCTGGAAAAGCAATTATATCACCAGACACATGTTTTAATCCAAGATTCCTTGATAAACTTAGCCCCTTTTTCTCAGAGTATATATATACTATATCCATTTTCCCCCTGTATTCATCAGAAATTTTTTTTATAAAATCCCCATCATTTTGGTCCACAATGATTAACTCATAATTTTTATAGTTTTGCACTAGTAATGACTCAATAAAATTTCTTACTTCTATTTCTCTTCCCAGTGTAGCCATTATTAAGGATATTTTATATTTTTTATTCATAATTTATCACTCCTAATAAGTGTGTTCTAAAATAAGCGATTATTAAATAATTTGTCAAAAATAAAAATAATAATTGTATATTCATAAATATTTTACTATAATTGTAATATCATTCAATATATTTTTGTGTAAAGAATTATATAAAATTATCTAACTAAGTTTGTTAATGTAATTTTTATAGGATTTATACAAAAATATATTTATAATATTACATAAAAGCTAGGAGGAATAACATGGAACTTGGAATAATAGGATATTTTTTAATTCCATTAGGAATCTACTTATTTTTTAAAGATGCTAAATATCTTTTATATTTAATAGTATTTTTTTCAGGATTTACTGCTGCTAGTGTTATCAATTTTGGCAGCACTTTTAGTCTACAGCCAGGTTATTATTTTGGAATTTTCTTTATAATAAAGACCTTTTTATCTATGTACAATAAGAAAACACTAATAAGACCTAATAAATTTTTATTTATTTTTGTGATTATAAGTATCTTATCCATAATTATGCCAACCTTAATCAATTCAAAGAGTATATTTATTATGAATCAATCTAGTTTAATTACTAATATTTTCTTTACATCTTCTAATATAACCCAGCTGTCTTATTTACTATTTTGTTTTATCCTATACTTATGTATAAAAAATTATTTTTATCATAATCCCGATGAAATAGAAAAATCAATAAAAATATTAGTATATAGCACAATAGCTGTCTGCTTGTTAGGTTTTTATCAGGAATTTGCATACTTAAAACATTTAGAATTTGATAAATTCTTTAGAAACGGAATACGTGGTAATACACAGGGTGCACAAAATTATTTTGTAAGGATATATAGTGTTACACAGGAACCCTCTATGTTAGGCTATTTTTTAGCTCCCATGATAGCATTAGGTGTATCTTTAGAAAAAAATATATTAAACAATAAATACAAGATACTATTTCTATTATTAATCATTGTAACTGGTATCTTATCCACTTCTACTACCTTTGTCGTAGGTTTAGCAGCACTAATATTAAAAGTAATCTTTGATAAACTCATGTTATTCATAAAAGATATTCACAATGAAAGCGAAAAAGTAGGTTATATTCTTCCCATAATATTTTTTACTTTTATACTGCTTTTAATTGTTGTAGTAAACTTAAATCCAGTTATTAAAGATACTCTTATAACCGGTTCTTATGATAAATTTATGGGAAATAATTTATCCGGTGAGGAGCGCTCATCAATTTTTAAGCTTCTCATAAATGCAGCCATGCACTATCCAATTTTAGGTATTGGTTTTGGTACTGCACGGGGTAAGGATTTATTATCCACGTGGCTCTGTAATGTTGGCTTTATAGCAGTGGGAGTATTTATAATATACCTTTATAAACTTATAACAAAGCTAAAAAATACAAGCAAATTGAGCTATGGAATTTCTAATTATATATTTGTTCTGTTTGCCTGTGCTTTTACCTCTGTACCGGAACCTTATAATCTGTTTATTTGGATCATATTTGCTGCAGCCGAAGTCTTAATTATAAAAAGCATATAAATTATCCTTATTAACATTGTATAGTTAATTTTCAACATAATATAAAATGGGCTTTCTCAAAATGTATAGATACCATTAGAGATGACCCTTTTTAAGATATCGGCTTTTAAAAAGCCCTTTTTACAATAATAAAATTCAGCATATGAGTTAACATAGCTGAATAATTATTATACTTTAATATAAAGTTGCAACGATGCGAGCACACATTTCCCAAGAAAATTTTTCAATTCTCTCAAATCCTTTGTTTACTATGGCTTCGCGTAACTTTGAATCGCTATACACTTGTACAATTCCATTAGATATTGCTTCTATTACATGTGGGTTTATACTAAAGGCTGCGTCACCAACAACTTCTAATAGAGAATCTGCATTTGACACGATGCATGGAATTCCATAGGACATAGCCTCTAAAGGGGGTAATCCAAAGCCCTCATAAAAAGAAGGGTAAATAAATGTGTTTGCATTTTTATATAAGGATTTCAATTCATCATCGTTTATACCACCAGTAAAAGTCACCCTGTTTTCTATATTTAAATCTTTTACAAGTTTAAATATATCTTCATACATCCATCCGTTTTTACCAGCTACCACTAAATCACAATTGATTTTATCTTTTATTAAATTGAATGCCTTTATCAATCCATCTATATTTTTTCTTGGTGATATAGTACTCACCGTCAAAATATATGGTTTATTAGAAAACTTCAAAATATTATTTGATATATTTTTTAGTTCTATGGAATCTTTTGAGAAATTATTGAAGCCATTGTACACTACGCTGATTCTATTAGAATCAACATTATAATATTTTAATATTTCATCCTTAACAAAATTAGTTATAGTTATAATTTTATTTGCCTTTTTTATTGATAAATCTGTGATAAGATTCTTCCATAACGTTGTTTTTAATGTAAAAACATTTTTTAAACTCTTAAATGCCAGGTCATGAACTGTGATTACAACTTTATTTTTTGCAAATAAAGGAGCCATACTATCTGGATAATGTACTATAGCTTCCGGATACAACTCATTTATCAAATCAGGTAATTTAAATTGTTCATAATAATTTCTGCTTTTACTGTTATCTATGCCTTTAGCTATCACTAAATCTTCTTTCTCTGCAAACCTAAATAAATGTTTATCTTCTTCTCTAATTACAATTTTTAAATCAACTTTATTTAATTTATAAATATTTTTCGCCAATTCATAACTATATCTGCCAATACCACCGCTTAGAGAAGTTTGTAATGCGTTAAATACAATCTGCTTCATCATAATATCTTCCATTTACTAATTTTTTCAAACTCATGATATTTACTGCTTACAAAATCATGAATTTTATTTTTAAATATTTCTTCGCTGAATCCTTCTGCATGTTTTCTGATGGTTTGCTTATCAAAATTAATATGCTGAAATCTTTTAACTGCATCCTTTAAACTTTCCACTGTCTGTTCATTGAAAAAAACTCCCGTCTCATCTTTTACAACAGTCTCAAGTAATCCGCCTTTTTTTAAACCAATTACAGGTCGTCCACTAGCTTGAGCTTCTAAAGATGTTATACCGAAATCTTCTTCACCAGGAAATATAAATGCCCTACATTTTGAGTAATATTCTTTTACTACATTATCTGGCTGCCTGCCTAAAAATTTAATATTATCTTTGGCTATAGACTGTAAATTTTCCCTTTCCACTCCATCACCTACTACAACTAAAGGCAATCCTAGCTCATTAAATGCCCTTACAGCTAAATCAATTTTTTTGTATGGTACAAGTCTTGAAAGTATTAAGAAATAATCTTCATCAATATCACTTATATCAAATAAATTACACCTTACAGGAGGGTGTATAACTACACTTTCTCTTCTGTAATGCTTCCAAATTCTCAATGCTACATTTCTTGAATTTGCAATAAAATAATCTACTCTGCTTGAAGATACATTGTCCCATACTCTCATATAGTTGATAAAGTACTTGAGCATATTTCTCTTTATTTTTTTCATATTCCAATCCTGTGCATACTCATAATAAAATTCCCAGCCATACCTCATAGGAGTATGACAGTAACATACATGCATAGAATTTGGACTTGTTACTATTCCCTTGGCACAGGAAGAACTACTGCTCAGCACAATGTCATATTCGTTCAAGTCAAAACTTTCAAAGGCCATTGGCATATATGGTAATAAACTTTGATGTCCTTTTTTTAAATTTTTTTCACTTTGTAAAAACGATGTTCTTACATCAATATTTCTTAGTTCATCATCTAATTTTGTCGGATTATAAAGTGTGGTGTATATTGGGGAATCATTATATATTTTCTTAAAATTTATAAGGACTCTTTCTGCTCCACCCATATTTGTTAACCAATCATGTACTAAAGCTAATTTCACATTTTACAGCTCCAATCACATAAAATATTTTTTATAAGTTTTTAGTTCAATTCTCACTAATACATGACTTTATAATACAAGTTTACCATGGACATTTTCTGAACATTTTACAATTAAAAACCAGGTAAATACAAAACTTATTTTGTATTTACCTGGTTTCCTTAGGGCAATGTTAAATTGTTTTTCTTTCATATCAATGCAGTTACTAAATTTTAAGTAGAAAATAAGAATTCGTTTAATTTTAAAATTTTTTTATTCAAGCTAAATTTGTCTTTAATAGTAAAATTGGCATTAATACAAATTTTACTATATGTTTCTTGGTTTAAATTTTTAATTTTGGAAATTACATTATTAAAATCTTCATTGTCTTTAAACAGGTATCCATTAAATTGTTCTGTAATCATTTCTGGTATTCCATCAATTCTTCTACCTATAACGGGAGTACTGTAATTAAAAGCTTCAAGAACTACAGTGGGAAGGGGGTCCTCTTTACTTGGAACAAATAGAAAGTCTATTTTATCATAAAATTCTCTCATATTTTCTCTTTCTACTTTTCCTATTAATTCAATGTCCACATTTTCCTTCTTAATTTTATCCTTAACTTTATTTTCCATATTGCCTTCTGAAATATGATATGCCATTAGGCCCTTGTACCCTGATTTTTTAATAAAATCCACAAAGGTTAAAGGAGATTTTCTATCACTTAAAGCCCCCAAAAATCCAAATACTAATTTATCATTCATACGCCTTTCAATGAATTTTAAATCCTGTAATCCATTATAAATTAATATTATTTTATTTTCATTTATACCTATATTACAAAGAGAATTTTTAACTGCCATGGACACAGCAAAATATTTGTCCACATATTTGTCAAATTTTAATATTACTTTGCTTATAAAACTTTCTTCATTAACTATATCATGAACATACTGATAATATGTAGCTTCTGGAATTCTTTTTACCCATGCAGAATATATAATGTCTGTAGTATTATTACCCATAATCTTTTTAATATTAAATTTATTAATTGTATTATATATTACTTGTCTAGATAATATGTATCTTAATAATTTTTTAACTTTTCCAAACATTTTCTTGTTTGTTACCGCTCCTGATGGAGTCAAGTATTTAGAACTTATAACTCTGTTAATATTTAAATCTTCATAAAAATTAATAACTTTATTGTTATCAGAAGTGAGAATTATAAATTTATTTTTATTGGAATATTTTAAATAGTCCGCTAAGACATATTCGGCTCCACTTATAGTGCTGCTTCCAGATATTATCAAAATCATATTGTTACAATCCTCCAATAATTTATTAATATTAAGTTTCTAATATATCTTTACTCTATTATCCTCATTATTAAACAGGAAATAATCGATTATTCCAAAATATATCCATATATACAAGTAAAAAATTTCCGGTACTGAAATAAAAAGCACTGCTATAGTAACAAACATTATGGCGTATAATATTTTAGAAAATTCACTGCCGATTCTCTTTAATAAATATAATCTAGCTGATATATATATTATTAAAGGTATTCCTCCGCACAGTCCTACATCAGCTAAAATTGTGGATATTAAATCCTTTGATCTTACACTTCCAAATCCAATTCCCGTAATAAGATAATTTTTAAATACATTCATATGATACTGAAAATCATATTTTCTCATACTTCCTGATTCACCCTGTCCATTTAACTTTCCAGTTATATTTCCCAAAATATATATAAACTTGTCCTTAAATATTATAGTTAATACTAAAATTAATAATAATGTTGATGATACAATAATTATTTTTGTACGAGACAATTTTTTATTCTTTACAAACAGGCTTAAAAATATTTCAAAGCCAATAAATATAAATACTCCTACGAAAAATGAAGAACTGCCGTTTTCCAAATTAATAGCTATAGATAACATAATTAAAACTAAATCCAGTAAATTAAATTTATTAAAAAAATTAATGATAACTCCAATAAACAAAGGAGTCACAAATAGTGCCAAAATCGAAGCTTCCATTGTAACAGAAGAAATTCTTACTCCTAATGCCACGATTTGGTCATTACTGTGAAAATCATTTCTAAAGATATTGTTATATGCTTTTACTGGCATTATAAATTGAATAATACCTAATATCAGTATGACTGATAAAGTAATACGAATAATATTTAACACACTATTAGCCTTTAACCCTTTTATTTTAAAAAATGCCAGCACGGATAAATATGTTAAATATCCTAGTAATAAATATAAAAATTGTGTACTATTCTGAGATGAAAATGATATTGGAAGATACTTATCACTTGAAGGGGTTTTTACAATAGTACCTCCAGAAAAAATAAGTGGGTAAAATAATGAAAAAAAACATACAAATATAAATACAAATAATATTCTACTATGTAAATTTTGTATACTTAAATTTCTTCTTTTCAGTTCCACAAAAATTCTTATAATAAAAATTATTGCAACTACATGATATATTTGAAATGATTTTTCGCTGCCAGAAAATTTAAGTAAAGCTGTAGATGTAAACGCTGAGAAAAAGAACAATAAATAAAATAAATATTTTATATCACAAAAAATAAATACAATTAAAATAAGTGGTAATATTACAATTCCCGTTAATGTTATAGTCATAATTTACACCCAACTTTTTCAGAATTAATAATCATTAAAAATATATAAATATTCTTAATATGTAAGTGATTTTTTATATTTACTTTAAATAATTATTTTTACAATTTTAACTTATTATACTATCATATCTATTATATAACAAGTAATATTAACATAACATCTCATGTCATGGAATTTATATTTCATAGATAATCGGTATTATACTCCATTATAACTAAAAATTCTGTACAAATACTGAAATTGATGCTATGCTTAATATATATTTTTAGTTCATATTATACTCATCTAATAAAATCACAAATAAAATATTTACTAATATAAAAATTAGTCTTCACTAACTACTACCTGAGTAGATTACTCTTTCAAAATTTCAAAAATAATTACAATACTAATAATACTATATAATAAAGGAAGGGAAAAAATGAATATTCCTAAGAAGATTCATTATTGTTGGTTTGGTGAAAATCCCAAATCCCAATTAATGAAAAAGTGTATAACTAGTTGGAAAAAAAATACAGACTATGAAATTATAGAGTGGAATGAGAAAAATTTTGATGTTCACTGTCATCCCTTTGCCAGTGAAAGCTATAAATTAAAAAAATATGCGTTCTTATCTGATTTTGTCAGATTAAATGTCATCTATGAATATGGTGGTATTTATTTAGACACAGATGTTGAAATGAAAAAGAATTTTGATGAATTTTTAAATAATGATATGTTTTTAGGTTTTATGTTCGACTGTACTTTAGGTACAGCAATATTTGGTGCAAAACAGGGCAACGGAACAATAAAAAAGCTGCTTGCATTATATGATAACGATCCATATTCTGTAAATTTAAATAACAATGACCTATTTACTAGATTTTTTATGAAAGAGTTTTCAAGCTTTCAATTAAACAATAAATTACAGACTCTAAATGACGGAGCTAATGATATTATTGTCTATCCAAAGGAATATTTTGAGCGTCCTACTTATAATAGAAATATGGGTTATTCAGTTCATTATTACAACGGTTCCTGGTACAATAAAAAAGTAGGTAATTTTAGAAAGTTTATTAAATTTATAACAGGTGAAGTACTCTATGGAAAAATGTCTCATTATAAAGCTTTAGTAACATCACCCTTTTATAAAATATATTTAGAACAGAGAAAACAAAATAATTATAAACAAGAATAAATTCAGGTGGCGGTCTCACAATGCATAGATATGCATTGTGAGACCGCCTTTTTGCTCGTCCATAATCATATTTATATATGTAATTTATCTAATAATCTGGTGCATAACCTCTTTACCCATCATATTATATTACAAGAAAAGAGGAGGTAACCAAATATGATAAAAGGTTTAACTGAAAATTACCAAGTTAACCATACAAAACAAAATTTATCAGACGAAATCTCAGCAGATATATATAATTCAGATGAAAGTACACTTTCAATATCTTCATACCCAAGAATGACAGGTGAAACCGATGACAGAGGAAGATTTCTGAGATTATTAGCTGACTGCAAAACTCAAGGTAAAAAAGCTAAATTAGAAGCATTTAAAATCTATAAAATAACAAGTTATGACACTTCTAGCAATATTTCTTTAACAATAGACTTATCTTATATAAATTTAGATGGTAATTCAGCCACTTTGGATTTTACAGGTAATCCTGCACAAACCAGCATCTACGTAACCGCCACTAGGATACCACCCTATTTTAACAATCACATTGGTGAAATTAAAAATTTATTTATTGATGGTAAAAGCAGCGGCACTGTAAGAAATAATTCTACAGCTTTAAATATAGACAGCAGTGTAAATGGAAGCGGTGTAGCTCATATAAATCTTACGAAACTAAATATAAGAGGATTTTCCGCTGGTATTAGATACTGTAATCATGCTTATTTAATCAGACACACTTCTTTAGATATATTTGATTGTGATACTTGTATTATTATGCCATCAGGTTACACTGATTATGGAGAGGGTATATCCTTCTATGGATGTACATTTTATAATTCAGGTACAGCAGTAAACCTTCAAAATCCTTCAGGTGAATTCTATTTCTTTGGATGCTCTTTTGATTATAATTCTTTGCAATTTGATATTAATTCTTCTGCAGCAATGCTTTCACAGTGTCATATAGAAGGCTCCTGTAAAATGAAAGTATCAGGCAGCGGCGGTACACTTGAAATAAGTAATTCAAGACTTGTATTTCAAGATGTCTCTGCATATGCCCCTTTTAATGTGAGCACTAATTGTGAGGGAATTTATATAAAAGATTCTTATATTGATGGTGGACTTTTTAATAATACGGGTAAATATGATATAGTTACCGGCGGAGGAATTGTTAAAATAGAAGGTTCTAAGTCCTATAATATATATACTGGTTTCTTTACTAATTATTTGGATGAAAACAGTTTAAACTTCTCACCTAAACGCATAGATGCAGAAGTATTCAGTTATACAGATAATGAAATATACAATACTCTCAGTGCAAAAAATATTAGTGTTGCTAGAGATACTACTGTTTTTGAATCTGGTGCCTTTTCAACAAAGATTACAAAACAATTTGGTGCCTATTCCAGTTCCGGCTGCTATTTATTTGTGAAATTACAACCTAATACAAAGAGAGTTAGTTTCAGATTGAGATGGAAATCCAATATAAATATACCAACTAACACAATTGACTTTTACACTATGTGGGCAGATGCCCTTAGAGGTCAGAAAATAGTTACAACAACTACTGTTAATAAAACAGGGACAGGTGGCACTGATAATCACACCCATACCTATGGGCAGGATATTTATTTGACAGACTTTGCTAAGACTCAAGACCTAGGTCATTTAGGACAATGGATTTCAATAAACAGCAATTGGTCTACTTTAGCTCCAGGGGCTATTCAATCCATAAGACCAAGCTGGGCAAATTATTTTGTAATAGTGCTAAACTTAGCTATTCTGAACGGTCCGGGAAGTATTTATATAGATAGATTAGAAGTCTATGAGTTCTAATCTGCTTATGAAAATCAACTTTCCTATGAAATACTCTGCCAATTTAAAATGAAATTTATTTAGTGGGAGTTTGTTCTCTCACTAAATTTATCTGAATTATTCCTTATTAAAAAATCCTTTCATCCACAGCTTAATATCATCTTTTTATACATACCTTTTAAAGTATTCCTTGGCTCAATACCCAGTTCTTCATTAAATAATTCCCATAATAAATTATAATGCTGTATAAAAGAAATTCTATCCTCTGTTAATACATATACGTATAATAAATTTTCATGTAAGTCTTCTTCCAAAGGCGATATTTCCAGTCCCCTTTTTATAACCCTAATGGCATCATCATAATTGCTCTTTTTTATATAAAAATCTGATAGATTCTTTGATATTTTTATAAATTTTTGTAGATAAGTTTCTTGCAATTCAATAGCCCACAAATAATCATTTTCCTCTAAATAATTATTTGTGTATATGGAAAAGGCTCTTTCATATTGTTCAACATTATCATCTTTTATATCTATTTTATCATTAGTTAATGATTCAAACTCACCTACATCACTGTATATATCTTTTATATTCATAATATAAGTTTTATTAATAAACTTTATATCTACATCAATATTAGAATTACGCAAAGTTTTTTTCATTTTATAAATAGTGGTATGCAAATTTATATCTATTTTATCCTGATTACCTTCCGGCCAAAGTACTTCACAAAGTTTCCATTTACTTATAGGCATACCTCTATTTTGAAAGAAATAGGCCATTAACTCCTTTGACTTAGATGTTCTCCATTTTATAGGTTGTCCACTTGAACTGCTGTATACTTCAAAGCATCCAAAGCATTGTATTTTGGCTTGCGATTTAATTTTTTGTTCCATTGGTAAATCTCTACATACTTTCATTAGCCTTTTAACGGTTTTATTCACATCTTTAGGTAAAATAGGCTTTAATAAATAAGCTACGGCATTAACGTTAAAAGCCTGTAATGCGTATTGATCATATGCAGTTACAAAAACTATTTCAATATCATAATCCATTAGGGCTATATTACTAGCCAATTCAATACCAGACATTTCAGGCATTTCTACATCAAGGAAAATCACATCCGGTTTTAATTTTTCTATCTCATTGAGTGCCTTTATTGGATTTTGAAAGGTGTCAACAACCATTATTTGCCCAGTCTTCTCCAAAAACATTTTTAAGATATTAATAGAAGGCTTTTCATTATCTACAATTACTGCTTTTAACATAGGTCTTCTCCTCTCGTAGTTCATATTGCCTAACAACATTTGTTTTTCAATATGTAAAATAAATACATTTGTTTTTATTTTTTTTGTATTATATTTAAATTTATATTTTGATAGATTAAATCCTATAAATAGGTTATTATGTAATAAATTCTTTACATAAAATATACCAATTTGTTCTGTACATTTTCTGAACATTATTATACAATATTGCATTTATTTGAAATTAATGTAATTTATTATATATATTACATTAATTTACAATTTATTTATATTATACCACAATACATTACGGGATACTATCTTATATGTAATATATATATGACATATATATTACGGCATACTATCTTATATTACATATTGTCTTTTAATAGGTATTTAGGGGGTATTTAATTCATGAAAAAAATACTTATAATTTGTACCAGTATTATATTTGCTCTTATCCTAATTTTTCTCTTTCAATATGATCAAAATAAAAATCTACCCAAAATAGATAATGGAGTAATTGATATTTCAAATTGGAATCCCTACACAGAAAATTCCATAGTACTATCTGGCAAATGGGATTTTTATTGGAAAAAGCTTATTTCTGACGATAAAGATTATTCTAAAGATGCCCCCGCATCAATACCTGCTTATTGGAATGGAATAGTAATTCATGGAAATTCTCTTCCGGGATATGGTTTCGCAACATACCGCTTAAAAGTTAAGGCAAAACAAGGTGAAAAATTGTATTTAAAGATAAATTCTCAATCTACTGCCTATAGATTAATTATTTCAGGAAAGGAAATAGCTCATAATGGTATTGTCTCATCTAATTCTAATACTGGTGCAGCAGAATATCTTCCTCTGGTCACTTATTTTACAGCTCCTTCTGATGAATTTTATATTAATTTTCAGGTTTCAAATTATGCTACCTGGCGTGGAGGTTTTAAATCACCAATTATAATGGGTTCAGAAGAAAAAATTAGGATTATTAATAATTGGAATACATTTTTTCTCGATTTATTATCTGGATGTACATTTATTTTATTTTGCTTTTTTCTTATAATCTTTTTCACAGAAAATAGGAATGTAAGTTTTTTATATTTTTCCCTATGTGGACTTGATATTCTTTTATCAAGATTCTTTTCATATAACTATGTTGCTAGAAATTATTTTCCCCATATTAGTTTCCATCTTTCCCTTACCATTGGAGTGATTATATATTATTGGATTAGCGTAACTTTTCTTCTATACATAAACAGTATTTTTTCAAAGAAAATTACTCAAATAGCAACCCATATTGCAGTAATTATTGCTTTAAGTCTTTCATTACTAACTTTAATACTTCCTACAAATATTTTTTCTGCTTTACAGGACTACTTTAGTTGGCTGCATATTATATATTTAAGTTTTATTATTTTTACTTTAGTTAAAGAATTCAAAGATGGCAATAAAGATGTGTTACCAATGTTAATAGCTACTTCTTTAATTTTCACAACAGTTGCCAATGACATTTTATATTCATATAATCTTTTTAGAATTGTAGATATGCCCTTAGCTCCTTTTGGAGTTTTTGCACTTATGATCAGTATTGTTTTTGTTTTTGCAAAGCAATATATCAGAAATTATAATAAAAATAAAGAACTTTTAGATCAGATAATCTATATTAATGCTGTGAAAGATGAATTCCTTGTAAATGTTTCAAAAGAACTCAGAACACCAGTTAACAGCATTATAGTGTCTACGGAGAAATTTAAAGCTTCAACTTATAAACACATTGAATCCCCAGAACTTAAGGCTATAGAGCAGATTCATTCAAGCGGCTTAAGAGTACTTGATATGCTGAATAATATTATGATCTATTCAAAACTTCAGTATGATGAACTGAAATTTAATAAAGAAATCTTTTCAATTTCCATACTTCTTAAAGGTATAATAAGCGAATATTCTTACTTAATAGGCAATGATATTTCCTATATTCCATCAGAAAATTCTGAGAAGACTCCTCTGGTATATGCTGATAGATACTGGATTTCCAGGGTTCTTTACAACCTTTTTAATATATGCCTTAAACACACTGAGAACAGAAATAATATTTTAGTGAAAACTAAGATTGAACATAAAAAGGTATATATTCATATCTATTCTTCAGGAATGCCTTTAGAAACTATAGAGCTTATTCAAGGACATTTTATGGATGATGAAAAACATTCCACTATACCTGACAATTTAGGTGTCAGTATATATATAATTAAATATATTATTAAAAATCACAACAATATTATTAGTATAAAGCCTACATATTCAGGATATAAATTTACTTTTACATTAGATATATCTGATGAGAAGTTATTCAATGGAAATAATGATCCTAGTTTTGAAGATTTGGGTAAAAATAATATCATTACTCCTTGGATCACTTTTAAAACAGATGGTGCTAATAAAACTGCTGTAATTATAGCTAACGATGTTCCCAATATTAAAGCTATATCTGGAGCTTTAAATCAAATTGACTTTTCAGTTAATGGCTTTATAATAGGCAAAAATGCACTTAAGTATATAGAAAATGAAAAGGATATTGATGTTGCCATTATGGAAGCCGCAATACCTGATATTTCTGGTTTTGAAATATGCAGTCGTCTTCGTAAAAAATACACCAAATTGGAACTGCCAGTAATTATAATAACTTCCAGAGTTGAATCAGAAAGCGTAATACAAAGTTTTGAAGCTGGTGCCAATGACTGTGTCTTTGAGCCCTATGATATTGTAGAACTAAGAGCTCGAATAGATACACTTTGTTCTTTGAAAAAGGCAATTAGTACATCCATAGAAAATGAAATGGCTTTTCTCCGGGCACAAATTAAGCCTCATTTTCTCTTTAATGTATTAAACACTATCACTTGCTATTGCTATACTGATCCTTCTGCTTCTATCGAACTTATAGAAAAATTATCTATGTATTTACGCTATAGCTTTGATTTTGATATTGAAAAAAAAGAATGTTTACTGTGTGATGAAGTTGAATTTACACGTAATTATCTGGACATTGAAAAAGCTAGATTTGGTGAACTAATATATTATGAATTTAATATTGAAAATTCCGATAACATCTATGTTCCTCCATTTATTGTACAACCTCTTGTAGAAAATTCATTAAAGCATGGTATACTAAAAAAACCTAATGGAGGAAAAGTTTTAATTTGTGGTAAACAAAATAATGGTAATTATATTTTAACCGTTGAAGATAACGGCATAGGTATGAGTGAAGATAAACTCAAAGGAGTACTTTTAGGGGAACTAGCGGATGGAACTGGTATAGGCCTTAAAAATATAAGGAAGCGGCTTAAACACATATATAATACTGATTTATTAATTGAGAGTACTCTAAATAAGGGAACAAAAGTAACAATAACTTTAAAGATATAGTGTTTGAATAAATATTCGAAATAATGTTGAATAATTTTAAGGTAAGTCGAAGAATTTTTATGTATTTATTGACACTTTTTTTGTAAAAATATTATATATATATTATTCTAATAAGGCGTATTAGATGTTGTTCCATTTGATGGAACATTATTCATTAAAAGTATATAATATAATTTAATGGATCTTATATAAAATAAACTTTGGAGGAAAGCAATGAAAAAGAAAATTTTTGTTCCTGTTACAATAGTACTTGTAATCATTGCTATTATTGCCGGAAGTGGCTATTTAGCTATTAACAGCAAACTATCAAAAATTAAAATTACAAAGATATCAAAAAATCCTTCAGATCTTAGTATAAATACGAAAAGATTTAATACTGCTAATGATATTAGTAAAAATTATACTAATATCTTGCTTATGGGTTCAGACAGTCGTGATCCTGAGACTGATCCAGGTCTTGTAGATTCTATAATGATTCTAACGTTGGATAAGGCTCACAACAAGATAAAAATCACATCTCTTATGAGGGACATGCTTATTGATAACATTCAAGGTGAAGGAGCTACTGCAGGTACAACTCAGGATAGAATAAATGTTATTTATAAGCAAGGCGGCGGTCAATACTCCATAAAAGCCATAAACAGTAATTTTGATATGGATATTAAGGACTACATAAAAGTAGACTTTACCCATTTCGATAAAATTGTGGATGCTGTTGGTGGTATAGACATGGATGTATCTGCCGATGAAGTGGAAGTTGCCAATGGGTATATAAGAGAAGCGGCAAAACTTGAAGGAACAACTCCACCACTCTTGACCCAAGGCGGAATGCAGCATCTAAATGGTATACAAGCTTTAGGCTATTCCAGAATAAGATATGTAGGAAGAACTGATTTCCAGAGAACAGAAAGACAGAGAGCTGTTTTGACTCAGGTGTTCAGAAAACTATATTCATTGAATATTGCTGATGCTACCGCTGCACTTGATACTATTTTCCCTGATGTGGAAACTTCACTATCAAAGACAGATATTCTTTCAGATGTCTCTTATATAGTCACTAATAAAATTAGAACTATTGAACAGTTCAGGCTTCCAGAGGACAAACCTGGCTATAATTACACTAAGATGATTAATGACACCTATTTCTTAGGATGGGACAAGACTCTCAATGTGGCTGATCTTCATCAGTTTATATTTGAGGGTGATTTGAAGTAATATTCAATATAATTTAAAATCTAGTTATATCTATGAAGCTAATAACCATTATAATTCACCTATACTAACATATAGTTGCTAATAACAGTATATATTCTACAAAAGCTAACTATATCAAACTTAGGAGTGTGATTATAATGGCTATTTTTCTTTTTTAATCAAAGTACTCGATCTATCCTATGTTAAAGTTCAACTATTGAAGAAAGACAGTTATTTTATAGTTTCTTAATTCAAATACATTCCATGCTATAGTTCAACTCAATTCCACCTAGTCAGATGAAGTATCACAAAGCTAGATAAATCAACGTTTACAGGTATATTTTTGTAAGGGATAATTGATCGAGTATAAGTTAATAGTAAAAATATTAAGCAAGAACTTATCAATATATATTAAAAGCTCTTGCTTAACACTTATTTACCTACAACTTTAAGATTATTTTTTCTAAATGCTTTTTCTGATAATATAAAGGATTTTATAAAATTTTGTAGAAATTAAAATATGAGGTTAATTCTACGGATATAGTAATGTCAATAAATCATCTAATTAAAACATAATTTTAGGAGGTATTATTATGGCTATTTTAGTTTGTGGTGGAGCCGGATATATAGGCAGCCATATGGTAGCACATCTATTAGAAAATAACAAAGAGGTTATCATAGCTGATAATCTTCAAAAGGGTCATAGAGATTCTATTTTAGGTGGAAAGCTCTATGTTGGAGATTTGAGAGATACAGAATTTCTTGACAAAGTTTTTTCTGAAAATGAAATTGAAGCAGTTATAGATTTCGCAGCAGACTCCTTGGTAGGAGAAAGCGTTGAAAACCCATTAAAATATTTTAACAACAATGTTGGCTCAACAATCAATCTTTTACAGGTTATGCAAAAACACAATGTAAAATATATTGTATTTTCCTCTACCGCTGCAACTTATGGGGAACCAGAAAGTGTTCCAATACAGGAAAACGATAAGACCTTCCCTACTAATCCATACGGAGAGTCCAAGCTGGCAGTAGAAAAAATATTGAAATGGTGTGATAAAGCTTATGGCATAAAATACACTGCTCTAAGATATTTTAATGCTGCTGGTGCACATGTAAATGGAAAAATAGGAGAGGATCACAGACCGGAAAGTCATCTTATACCATTAATTTTACAGGTAGCTCTTAATAAGAGAGAAAAGATAATGATATTCGGTGATGATTACAATACTGCTGACGGGTCCTGCGTAAGAGATTATATACATGTATCTGACCTGGCTGCAGCTCACCTTCTGGCATTAAAAAGACTTGAAAATGGTGGAGACAGCAGAATCTACAACCTTGGAAACGGAAAGGGGTTCTCTGTTAAAGAGGTAATTGATGTTACTAGAAAAGTTACTGGATTAGATATTAAAGCAGAAATAGCACCTAGACGTGCTGGCGACCCTGCCACTCTTATAGCTTCCTCTGAAAAAGCCATTGAAGAATTAGGTTGGAATCCTAAATATAATTCATTGGAGACAATAATCGAGACAGCCTGGAACTGGCATAAAAATCATGTAAATGGTTATGAAAAATAATTAGTAGATACGCCAAAGGATAATATGACTAACTAATTAAATATTAAAATTCAAAGGATTTAGATTAATTTCTAAGTCCTTTTTTATATACTTAGAAATTAAGTTTTACTATATAACATAAATTCAGCATAATAATTTTGACACTTAAATTAGAGTATTACAATAATATAAATTACAGCGATATATATTAGGGTGATTTAATATGTATATAATAATTTTTATTTTATGTTTAGTTTTCTCTTATGGAACAGCAGTTGTATTAGACAAAACTTCAAATGAAGAAGAAAATAAAAAGGAAAAAGAAAGTGTTAAAGGAAAAGAGCTTTGAGAAATCAAGGCTCTTTTTTAATCCACAGTTAATACTTCCTCTAATTTCAATGCATTAATCATATTATCAAAAATGGTTTCTACTTTTTCTGGAGTATCATATCCCACTTCTTCCACGAATTTTAATATAGTTTTTGAAAATGGTACAAGTCCATTATAATTTTTATTTATCCATTTATTGAATTCTACTTCTTCATCATTAATATTAGCTATATGCAGCTAATTCTCATTTTTAAGTTTACCTTTTTTACCTTTTGTTACTATGTAAAGTAACATATTTATATCTCTTCTCCTAACAGACAAAGCTGCCCATATTAAAAATAATAAAACTTCACTAGCATATTTTAATAATATATTATTAATAGATAAATCAAAAATAACACTTAAAACTATAATTCCAATAGAAGTAAAAATCAATTTATAATTGTATTTACTAAACTTAAAATTCAATTCCTTTTTCATTACAAAATAATTGAAAATAATTTCTACTAAATTCATTAATATGTATCCTATAACTACACTATATAATCCTAATTTGTCTATGAAGAAATATGTACTGGTAGTAATAATGATAAAATCCAAGGTATTTAGTATTGCAAGTTTTCCCAGTTTAGGAATAGTCCATAATGGTGTTCCTATTACCTAGGCTATACATTTTAAAATATCACCTAAGACAAACAATGGCAAAATATTTGCTGCTTCTAAAAACTTATTAGAATAAAAAAGTATGATTACTATTTTCCCAAAGATAATTATACATAACATAATAGGCATTGCTATCAATAATATAATTTTTAATGTAGAATTTAATACATCATTCATTTCTTTTTTAGTTTTTAATGAACATAGAGTTGGAATGAGATATACTCCTAAAGATGACAATACTAATCCTAAATATTGATTTATTAAAGACCAGTCTGCCTGGAATATTCCAGCACTATCCATGCCCATTTTACTTATTATTATTTTTCTTATAAGTAAAATGTACATATTACTTATAAACATTGTATAAAGTGCTATAATACTATACTTTATCAATATCTTTAATAAAGATAAATCATAAAATCCTCTTATTCCCTTAATAATTCTATCATCATTACTTCTTCCCAAATACCAATAAACTAAACTTGTAATAACTGCTGTTACAAATATTGATATTATAGCTCCCTCTAAGCCATAGAAATAGGTTAAGACTACACTTATTGTCAAAGTTATTATAGATGAAAAAATATTAGCTAGTCCAAGTATTTTAATTTTCTTGAATCCATTTATCAGGGCTATATTTATCTGATTAAAAGTTAAAAATGGTATGGAGAACATAGCAATGTAAATATATTTTTTGTCAAAGGAACCTATATTTAATATACCTATACTTTTATTAAATATTATTGTAGATAAGGTTATGATTATGGATAAAATAATAGTTGTAAAGTAAGAAGTAACTATTATACTCTTAATCTTCTTTTTATCCTCTATATTTTAATTGATTTCCTTTATAATTGCCTGATTCATACCCAAAGAAGAGATTGGAAGAATAGTTGTTATTATGTTATTGATAATTGTATTGGTTCCTCGTAAAAATTTAAATCTTTCATAGGCTGTCAATATTGCATTAAATGTAGCTCCTGGAATCTGTAGAATAATATTAATTAAGGCAACAAAAAAGCCATTCTGAATAAATACATCTGATTATTTGTTAAATTAGGAAATATAATATTGCTAGCAAATAATAAAGCCCCTATTATACCAAAAGGAATGTTTCTTTGCTTTATATCTTGAAAATTGAGGCTTCCGCCTTTATTTTAATGTGCGAAAGTTGAGTGTATAATAAAGAGTTAATTATATCCCCATATTATTTATTCGAATCAGTGTTAAATAATTTTGGGGCCAATCAATAAAATATGCCTAATAATTTCTATATTTAATACCAAAAAATTGCATTGTACTTTTTTATATGGTAAAATTAAGTACAAGATTCATAAATATATATATAATTAGGGGAGGGTTTAATCATGAAATTTAGTAAAAGATTATTGACTGCTGTAGTAGCTGCTTCATTAGTTATTGGTACAAGCGTGACTGCTTTTGGTGCAACTAAAGATAATGTTATCACTGCATTACAAAATGCTAGGGTAGCTCAACCTTACATTTCTCAAGCACGAGTATATTTAAATCAACACGATGTTAGTGCATCACAATTAGATGTAGTTGTAGCTAATATCAATGCTGCTGCACCAAAATTACAGGCTGTAAATGGTGATGTATCTAAACTATCTGCTGCTGATAAAAAGACTGTGCAAGCTAATATCACAGCTGCTGCTAACGCTATTGGATTAACAGTTTCCTTTATAGGAAATCAAACAGCTGTATTAAAAGATGCTGCTGGAAATGTAATTTTCACTGGTACAGGAAATCCAGTTCATCCAACTAATGCCAATTCAACTTCACAACCAGTTGGCAATACTCTAGCTAAGACAGCTACTAACTATGAAAATTTTGCTGCTTTAGGTGCATTCTTAATAGCAACAGCAGCTGCTGGTTCTGTAGTAGTTGCAAAAAAAAGACAGCTTGCTTAATAATAAAAATTTAACTTAAGGGGAGTTTAATATGTCAAAGCATAGTTCATTAAATGATACAAGCTTTACTAATAAAACTTCCATCAAAAGAAAGAAAGGAATTCTGTTTGGAATTCCTATCTTTCTTTTCTTATGTGGTGTTGCGTTAATCAGCTATGCTGGTTTTGGATTGATAAAAGAGGCTTATTTTTGGGGAAGTATTTTCACAAATAAACCTGCTGTTAAAGTCAGCTATAGCAAATTTACTGTTAGTAATAGACAAATACAATACCCTGAGATTGGAAGCGATATTGGAACAATAATAATCCCATCCATTTCTGCTAACATACCTGTTATTCAAGGGGCTAGCGATAGTGATTTATCAAAAGGCGTGGGACATCATATAGACACAGCCCTCCCAGGTGAAAATGGCAATGTGGTATTAGCCGGCCACAGAGATACTTCTCTTGTGAAATTAGGTGATGTAAAAGTTGGTAATATAATAACTATTAATACTTATTATGGCACCTATAATTATAAAGTATCCGGATTTAGAATTGTAAATTCAGATGATAAGACTGTAGTAGTTCCTTCTGATAAAGAAAAATTAACAATATATACTTGTTATCCTTTTAATTTTATTGGCAGTGCACCAAAAAGGTACGTTGTATCAGCAGATTTTGTTGATGGCAGTTTAAACAAAGATTTAAAAGTGGAAGGCGGGAAATAAATATATGAGAACAATTAAATTCATTTTTTCATTTTTTTTAAGTTTTATTTTGATGTTCGTTTTATTAATTTTTCAATTTTCACTTTTTACACACTATAAGCTTTATAATGCTAATTTTTATATGGATAAGTTCCAAAAGCTTGGATTATATTCCTATTTACAGAGCTCTACTAATAGCTCACTTGATACTATAGCCAGAGTTTCTAATTTACCTAAAGCCGTTTTTAATAACGTGGTTTCACAGACCTGGCTTAAATCTCAAGTTGAAAACTCAACTACTGGAACTATTGATTATATGACCTATAAAACCAATAATTTACCTGCTATTGATACGAATTCTTTACTTAAAACCTTTGATGAAAATTTAGATAAATTTATAAAGTCCTCTAATATTACTGTGGATAAATCTGTACAAGACCAGCTTAATTCTATTAGATCTCAAAGTGGAGGATCAATAAAAGATGAAATTAATCTGTTTAGTTTTGATACAGTGAGTAAATCTTCTTCATTTCAAAAAATACGCAAATACTTAAATTTACTGTATTCCTATGAAAATATAATTATTTTAATAATAATTATTATTGCCATACTTTTATTTATTATAGAACATAATAATATAGCTATCTTCATCAGTTGGATTGGTTATTCCCTCATAGCTGGAGGGTTATTATCTTTAGTTCCATCCCTTGTTGGTATATTTTCTAGGTTTACTGATAATATAGCTATAGGCATACCTACTATAAAAATAATTGTAGGGTCAATCATCAGTGATTATTTGAAATTTTTTACATATAGCAGTATTATTTTCATAGTACTTGGAATTATTTTGGTAGTAATTTCTGCATATTTAGAAAGAAATTCAAGAGGTTTTATCTCAAGGTGATTTTATGGAATCACCTATTTTTTTGATTTAATAATTTTAATAAAAATTAAAAGCACCCCTTTACACAATATTTATATTTTATCTTACTCAATGTAAAGAGGTTTTTTTATTAATCATTCTTATTTAATTCTATCCACAGCTGGACATCATCTTCTGATACATGCCTTTTAAAGTATTTCTTGGCTCAATTCCCAGCTCTGTATTAAATAATTCCAATAGCTAATACTTCCTCTAATTTCAATGCATTAATCATATTATCAAAAATGGTTTCTATTTTTTCCGGAGTATCATATCCCACTTCTTCCACGAATTTTAATATAGTCTTTGAAAATGGTACAAGTCCATTATAATTTTTATTTATCCATTTATTGAATTCTACTTCTTCATCATTAATATTAGGATAAATATTTCTTAATTCCAAAGTCTTTTTCACATATAGAGTGGTAATAAATACTACATGATCTGGTGAAAGGCTTTCAATTGGTTGAATTCCTATAGTTTTAATTTGAATTTCATCATCCTTTTTGTAATGATCATTTAAATTGAATCCATATTTAATTAGCCTGTTATCTATTATTGGATCATATATCATATCATTAATAACTCTACATAGAAGACTACTATAATTACCCTCTACACCTTCTTTAAATTTAACAGTTTTAAAACCTTCTTCAAGGCAAATTATACGTTGAAGTTCATGGGCAGCCTCAAAAGATTCCTCTAATAGTATTGGCACATTTTTTACTGCAATACAGTATGGATTACCCTCTATAAATGGCAATGTTCCATAGGACATATTTGCCCCTGAATCGATGGTCTTTTTTAGCCAAAGTAATTCTCTTTTAATCTTTTGTCTTTCATTTTCATAAAATATATTAAAATATTGGCTTTCTCTTTTTACTTTACTAAGTATATATTCTTCATCATAATATTTTAAATTTTGTTTTTCTAATTCTTCTAAAAAATCCTTACCCAAGCAACAATTTTTGTACTTTTTACCACTCATACATGGGCAAAGATCATTTCTACTCACTCTGTTCACAATATCACCATCCCATAGGTATTATACCATAAACATATGTAACCCTTTTTATATTTTTACATACTCTATTTATGTAGTAAATTTTATGGAGGTAGTTATGTACTACAGAGCTTATAATGAAAACTCTAACTCAAACGATAATTTAACCACTAATGGAGATTTTGGCGATAGAGCTAATCCCTCTATCAATCCTAATCCTCCTATTAATCCTAACCCATCTCATTATGTCAATAAAAAGCCTTATAAATTACCACATACATTTAATTGCCCTATGGCTAACCCTAACTCACATATGGGTCAACCAATGTACCATCCAATGATGCATGGTATGAGTTATGATTATGATGACGACTATGATGATGATTATGATGACGGCTATGATGATGGATACGATGATGGACTTAGCGATGCTTATGACGACAGCTACGGCGACGATGACCCAGATCCTGATCCTCGTCGCCGTAGACGCCGCAGAAGACGAAGAAGAAGAAGACGTAGACCTATGCCTTATGGACCTATGACCCACGGACCTATGCCTTATAGATCTTGGATATATTAAAACAAAACTTAAAAGGGGCATTCCACTTGGTATGCCCCTATACAATATATATCGTCTATTCCTCTATTTTTAGTATATAAAATTAAACTATTTTATTCTCCAGCACTCCTATATTCTCCACTTCACATTGAACTACATCACCTTTTTTCAAGAACTTAGGAGGTTTAAATCCCATTCCAACTCCTGAAGGGGTGCCTGTGGCTATAATATCTCCTGCCCTTAATGTCATTCCCTGGGAAATATCGTGAATTATAGTCGGAATATCAAATATAAAGTTTTTAGTATTAGAATTCTGTCTGAGTTCTCCATTTACTTTACTGCATAGATCTAATTCCACAGGAAATTTAAGCTCACTTTTATGAACTATACAGGGTCCTAAGGAAGTGAAGGTGTCAAGACTTTTCCCTCTGTACCACTGCACATGCCTTTGCTGCACATCTCTGGCACTGACATCATTCATAATAGTATATCCAAATATATATTCCTCAGCATCTTCTTTAGCTATATTTATTCCATCTTTCCCTATTATAACCGCCAGTTCAACTTCATAATCTAACTGTTCTGTCACCTCTCCATGACTGTCTATATTATCCCCTGGTCCTATGGGACTAACTGCACGTTTTGAAAAATATACTGGATATTCTGGTATATCTATAGAGTCATCTTTAAAACTTCTGGCAGTTTCCTCTACGTGTTCCCTGTAATTAAGCCCAAGACAGAGGATATCACTTTCTAGAGTTTCAATAGGTGTACATATTTTTATATTATCTATAGAATATCCATTTTCTCTAATACAGCTTTCCTCATCATATACTTTCTTTAATAATTTCAAATCATGCCTACTGGAGTTTTTTATAAGATCCATCATGTCATTGTATGTTCTGTATAGATTTAAATTATTTATATTTACCACTTTTGTCATATCTCTATTGAGCATACCAAGTTTCTTTTCATTGTCTACTAAAAAAGTTACAAATTTCATAAAACCATCCTTTACTCATATTATAGTTAATTGAGGAAATTGCATATTCCAAAATTTTAAAAATCAAATGCAATATATAGTACATATTTGTAAGTATAAATATTATATATAGATTTAATATGATAAATTAATTATACAATTTCTCAATTATATATCTTGTTTAATATTATAATAATACACAAGTGCTACAGCCTTTATGCCTGCTATATTATACATAGTTACATACTCTGCTTATGGCAATATCATTGAAGCCAAAAGCTTCAGCCTTTACAACCTTTCCATTGGCAACCGCTACTATTTCCTCAAGAAGCTCCTCTCCCATTTTTTCAATGGATTTAGTTCCTGCAATTACGGGACTTGCATCAAAATCCATATTTTCCTTCATCTTTTCGAAAGTTATTTTATTTGCTGTCATTTTTAAAACTGGAGCTAAGGCATTTCCTGTAGGTGTCCCTCTCCCCGTTGTGAACACTACCATTTGGGAACCCCCAGCTACCAGTCCTGTTACTGATGCTATGTCATATCCTGGAGTATCCATTATGACTAATCCTTTTTTACTTGGGCCTACACCGTAATCTGTAACTTCCATAATTGGTTTGTGCCCACCTTTGTGTATGCAGCCCAGTGATTTTTCTTCCAGTGTGGTTATTCCACCAGCCTTGTTGCCTGGAGATGGATTACCATTTCTTAGATTTTCTCCAGCATTCTTTAGATGATTTTCATATCTTTTAATTATGTGATAAATTTGCTCCTTTATTTCCGGAGTGGCTGCTCTTTCTGCTAATATGTGCTCTGCACCTATAAATTCTGTAGTTTCACATAGAATTGAAGTGGAGCCTAAGTCAACTAGTCTGTCGCTGGCATTTCCAAGTACCGGATTTGATGCCAGTCCTGAAGTTGGATCTGAACCGCCGCAGTTAGTTGCTACTATGAGCTCTGATAATGGATATTCCTCTCTCTTTAACATTGAAGCTTCCATAACCAGCTGCCTTGCATATTCTACGCCTTTCTTTATAGTAGCAGTAGTCCCACCTTCCTCTTGAATAACCACCAGCTTAAGTGGTTTATTGGTCTTGGATTGTATTAAATTATACATATCTTCCGGCTGAGCATTTTCACATCCAAGCCCCACTAATATAGTACCATAAACATTGGGATTAGAGGCAAGACCTGATAATATATCCATGGTAATTTTTAAGTCTCCCTGTACCTGTGCACATCCATTCTGATTTATAATGTGCACTGCCCCCTGTACCTGATTTGCAATTACCCTGGCAGTTTCACTTGAACAGGCGCAGGTAGCTAGCACCAATACATGATTTCTTATTCCAACTTTCTCATCTGGTCTTTTATATCCTAGAAAATTCATAATTAACCCCTCCTATTAACCTTCTATTGCTTCACGAATACTTACTATATTGTGAGTGTGTATATGCTGACCTATCTTTATATCCTGCGTTGCCCTGCCTATTACCTGTCCGTATTTGTAAACTAAGTCTCCATCTTTTATATTTATAATGGCGAATTTATGATATATGGGGATGTTTTGAATTATATTTACCTCTTTTATTTCTTCTCTATCCTTATAACTAGCAGCACTGCCTTCTTTTAATTCCTCTATTGCCACTGCAACACTATCTTTTGCATTAATTAATAATGAATTGATTTTATTTTCCATAGTTATCATCCCTGCATAATATATTTAGGTTAGTAAAGGCAACCTATAAACCTTTGTCATATGAAAGATGTTAAAAGCGTAAATCAAAATAGTATAAAACTATGGTAACCTATAAACAGAGTTCTTGGCATCAGGTGGAGTTTTTTTCCATATGGTGCTTACTAACAGAGTTCTAAGTATCGATATTTTCGATACTTAGAAATCGTTGTCCTTTAGGGTAAATCGTTATCCAGGGACGTAGCCACTCTTTATTCCCACTTTGAAGAAGGTGGGAGTATTAGAGAGGGTAGTCATCGGATAAATCTTTGCTATCTGAAAGATCCATTAAAGTGTATAATTCGGTTATTGTATAAATTCCCTATGGAATAGTTTCTATGTTGCTGTCTACGCTGCTGCTTACATTACCCTCTGCTTTACTGTTTTGGAGCTTAGGTGATCCATATTTTTTTGCCATTCTATCAACAAAAGGTGGAACTATAATAGCTGTTATAACTACCGCTGCTGCTATTTGTGCAGTAGCTGATGCAACAAAAGGCGCATAGGTTTTATCAACTAAAGCAATAGCTGCCGGTGTTGCGATTGTATTTCCTGCTGCACTTGCTATAGCAGCTCCTGCATAACCTGGTCTTCTATTGATAAATTTATCTCCGAGAATTGCACAGCCTCCACCAATGATAAATACCATTGCTGCTAAAATCACTCCACTAAAGCCAGCCCTTACAATACTGAAGAAGTTTATTCCTGCTCCCAGTGCAAAGCCAATGAAGGGTATTGTTATACTTACACCCTGTGAAAAGAATTTTCTGAAATCCACATCTAAATTTCCTAGTATGCATCCTATAATTAATGGAACAATGGCAGCAAATAGAGCCATTAAAGGTATATTGGCTAAACCTGATACACCAAAGGTGAGAAGAGCTAAAAAGGGTCCATCATGGATATTCATAATACTTTGAGCTGCAAGGTCTTTTGAATCTCCATACTCTCCCATTAGAGCAAGATATAAGCTTCCATTGGCACCTGTAACGGAACTTATAATAGCTAGAACTGACACTCCCAAGATACCTGCTGTTCCAAATAACTTAGCTATAACAATTCCTAAAACTGCCCCTGCAATATACTTCGATATAAGTAAAACAGATCCTCTTTTAATTGCTTCTGGAGCTTCCTTTATCCTTAATCCTGTTCCTATAAAGAATAACTGCAATCCCACTACTGTAGCTGCTGCTGTGTTAGAAAAAACTGCTGTGGTAAAAGATCCTATTTTTAAAGCATTAGGTGCGAAGGTATTGATTAATGCCGCTAATAATAAGGGTATAACCATCATTCCCCCTGGAACTTTTTGAATGGTTTTCATTATTTTCATAAGACTTTTCCCCCTAATCTATAATTTTTGATTTATCCTATAACTGGCTGCTGGAATATTTAATTTTACAAAAAGCGTCACATCCATAGATAATTTATATAACCTGGTTAGAGTACAGACTCACATTGAGCTAGATTCATTAGCGTCATCCTTTTAACTGACTATTACATCACAATGGTATAGACCTACAGCAAGCTGGATTCATTGACTATTAATTTGCCTCTTATGAGAATTTCTTTAATTTCTTCTACCTGACTTTCACTTAAGCTGGAAGCTGGACTTTTACAGACAGGTTTTATGTTGTATCCTGATAACATTTTTGCTGTCTTAATTGCTGGAATAAAGAAATCTGATACTGTGTAAATATTCATCAAAACGTTTACAAGCAGTTGTAATTTTTCAACAGTGTTAAAGTCTTTGTCATTATAAGCTTTATAGAGCTTTGCAAATTCTCCTGGTGCAATATTTGTCAATCCTCCAATAAGTCCATTTCCACCGGATAATAAATTAGGTATAAAATATTCATCAAAGCCTGAAAATACCGCAAAATCTTTTACTTGTGATTTTACTGTATCTATTAATTGCCTTGTATGACTAATGTTATCTACTGTATCCTTTATGCCTACAATATTCTTAAATTCCTTTGCCAATTTTAAAACAAGCTTAGGATTAATATTTACTGCTGTTCTGTCAGGGAAATTGTAAAGAATTAATGGCAGTTTTGTATTTTTAGCTACTTCAGAAAAATAGTTATAAAGACTTTCATCATTTAATTTAAAATAATAAGGCGATATAACAACTGCATAATCAGCTCCCTGCCCATAGGCAAAATTAGTCAGCTCTATAACCTCTTCCACTACAGTGCCTCCTGTTCCTATTAGAACTGGTACTCTTCTATTTACTGTCTTTATAACAAAACTTATAAATTTCTTTTTCTCTTCCATTGTTAAAGCAAAGAATTCACCTATACTTCCCAGGAACAAAAGACCGTTTACCCCTCCACTTATTAAACTATTGATTACCTCTTCATTCCCTTTAAAATCTAAATTTCTTTCTTCATTAAGAATTGTTATAACTGGTGTAATGACCCCTTTTAACATAATTTATACTCTCCTCCTATTGAAATACTATTTTGTTTGCAACTTTTAAAATACTTATTTTGCTTACACACTTATTAATAGCAAGTATGATGCCAAATTTTTGAAATTAATTTTATTTTATATAATATTAATGGCAGGGCTTGAATTTACATGGATTGTTAAAATAACTTGAAAAAAAGTGAATCCCTAAAACATTAAGAACTCACTTTTTAAATCGTTTTCATTTCAAATGTGAAATATGCGCTTTCATATTTGAAATTCTATATTTTTCTATGTTGCCACATGATATTTATCTATTGTACTTATTGTGAAATATCTATTTTAAATCCTGCTTTTCATCTGCTATCAATTAAATGTATAGTTTTAATTGTAGCTTATAGCTTGTCTTTACTACTAAAGCTTAGTTTTCTCCAAAGTGTAGTTTTACTTATGGAGAGGTCTTTACACAATCTATCTCTATCCCCGTTATAATTATTTAATAATGTTCTTAAAATTTCACTTTCCATTTCCTTTAGATTGTTTGATAAATTTATCTTTATTTCTCTTTTAACAAGTTTCCTTTTTCTCTTGGAATTTAACATTTCTAGTACAAACTCTTCCCGAAGTTCACTGCCTTCACAGCATATTACAAGTGCTTCCATAAGGTTTCTAAGTTCTCTTGCATTCCCCTGCCATTTGCAATGCATAAGACATTTAAAAATATTATCATCCTTCCAATATATTTTTTTATTTTCTCTAATGCATTCCTCTTTCAGAAATGAAACAGCCATGGGTATAATATCTTTTTTTCTTAGCCTGAGAGGTAATAATTCCAATTCAAGGGAGGTAATTCTATAATATAAATCTTCTCTAAAATTTCCCTTTTCTATTTCCTCTAAAAGATTTCTATTGGTGGCACATATTATTCGTACATTAATTGGTATAACCTTATCTCCACCTATTTTTCTTATTTCTTTTTCCTGAAGTACTCTCAACAATTTTGACTGGAAGCCAAGAGATATTTCACCAATTTCATCCAGAAACAGAGTTCCTCCGTGAGCTAATTCAAATAATCCCTTCTTTCCACCTTTCAGTGCTCCAGTAAAGGTTCCTTCCTCATATCCAAAGAGTTCGCTTTCCAGTAAAGTTTCGCTTAAAGCTGCGCAGTTTACAGATACAAAGGGCATATTTATTCTTCTGCTTTCATTATGAATACTTTGTGCAAATAGTTCTTTTCCTGTGCCAGTCTCACCATGAATCAATATTGTACCCTCAGATTTGGCAAATTTAGCTGCTTGATTCTTAATCCTTATAATTTCATTACTGCTGCCTATAATATCAGCAAAGGTATGCTTAGCCACAAAACCCTTTTCACTTAAATTCTTTCTTATCTTTAGTTCAAGTTTTTCTATATTGGAGGTCTCCTCCAGTATCATAACTGTATCACAAAGCTTATGTTCAATACATATAGGAACTTTATTAAATAATATCTTTTTTCCACCTATATCAGTAACTATATTTTCCTCTTTATTTTTTTCACTGAGCTTATTTATAATATTTTTAGGTAAACATTTATTTATATTGTTCCCCAGTACTTTTTCTTTAGAATATGCTAATATTTTTTCTGCGGAAGAATTATATACCGTTATATTATCCTTTGGATCTACAGTAACAATTCCCTCTCTTACCATGTTTAATATAATTTCAAATTTCTTTGCTCTTGCCTTCTCTTTTAAAGTAAGTTCCAATATTTCCTTTGCTTGAACTAATGCCTGTACAACAGACTCCTCACCAGATTCCAACAGTTCACCATGTATACCTTTTCTTAAAGCTTCCCTGGTAGCTATAACATCTCCTGCAATGGCATCTACACCTTTATTATTTATTAGATACTCAACCTTACCTGGGATTTCACTTACTTTACTGCAGCATTCAAAATCTAAGGTTACATCAAGAATTTTGTTAAAATAATCTCTTTTAAATATGATATTTGAGGTTGTTACAAAGGCAATTTTTTTGTAGCCTTTACTGCTGATGCTGCTTATGGCTCTTAATATATCGAAAGAAGTTACGGGAATATCTATAACCTGAAGGTCAAATTTCTTTCTTAAATATTTTGCTGTTCCACCTCTGCTCACTAGAATTTTTGTTCCTTCTTTTATTTTCTTTTCCACTTCATCAACCCCCTGATCCAAGTTCCCAGCTACAACTGAAAAGGGTATGCTAATTGACTTTTTTATTTTTCCAGCTAGTTGTTTTAAGCCGTCGTAGGGTGCAATTAGTAATATCTCATTCATAAAATCCTCTCCACAAAACTTTTAAAATAACTGAATTCTTGCGAAAAATTTCACCTCCTGGGATTAATTTATTATACATATAGTTAATCTATGTTAACTATATGTATAATAGGAGTTTTATCTTATAGATTTATCAATTTACCTTGAATAAATTAAAGACGACCTAAACACTTTACAACAAATTTATCCAATTTCTTCTGCCATATAATATTCTAATAATTGTAACTGTTTTGCTTTCTTCATTGACAATGTAAAATACTATATAGTTGTCTACCATAATTTTTCCAATACACTTATATGACAATATATCATCAGCTACTAATACATTTCTTAATGGCATATCCTCTAAAGTACTAATTCCTTTAGCAATTTTTGAGACAACTTTTTTTGCAGTTTTAGGTTCTAGAAGTTCTTTAGATATATAAACACCAATTTCATATAGATCATTTTCTGGATCTTTTGAAACAGATTGTCAATTATTAGGTATATCATTAACTTGATATATTGTTGCATTATTCTAATTTAAAATACTATAATTGGTATATATTATTAAAAATACTATACCAAACATTTCAATTACAGTTAATTTATGAGATAATATTTTTGAACAGTAATGTTAATATATCAATGTTAAAGGGGAAATTTTTTATGCAATCTAAATCTTATTATTCTAAAAGAATAACCTGTGCCATTTTATCAATATTTTCATGGGGATTAATATACTTAATTTGTACAAGACTTTTAAATGACCCTGATATGATTACTGATTCAGCTGCAATTATATTTAGAACTATAATAATTATTTTGGCGATATTGGGAATCACAACACTTTTAAAAGCAGTTGACACAAGACCTATTGTAGAGATTTCTGAAGAAGGCATTAAAATTCAGAGTTTTATATTCTTTAATGTATTTATTAAATGGGATGAATTGGAAGGCGTTAATCAGGAAAAATATACTCAACTTGTAGTAAATCCTTCAATGATTGGCTTTTCCACAAATTACATGTTAAGATTTCACAGGAGAAATGGCCGTTCAGTTGCAGTAAATCTTTCTTTGCTGAATACACAAAATAATGATTTTTTTAGGACTTTAAATAATTTTATAAAAAAATACAATAAAGTTTAATGATAAAAACAGCTTGTATGTAAATTTTATTGATATAAGCTGTTTTTATCTAAGTAGATTAGAATACTCTGTTGCCCAAGGTGCTATATGATAAACATATACAATCTCTCCAATCAGCCTGTAAATACATACATATTTGTCACATACAAGCATTCTATAATCTTGCTATTTCATCTAATTCCCTCCATGCAGGTGCTAATATTTCAAGTCTAAATTTAGCCATTTAACTTTTCCCGGAGACGTTTTTTAGCTTCTTCTAAAGAAACAGTAGCCTCACCAGATAATCTGGATTGCTCTGATATTTCTATCTTTGAACGTAACTTCAATATTTGATTTCTTTTTTCAAAGGCTTCAATGCTCATAACAACAATGTCACCCTCCCCATTTTTTGTTATATAAATAGGTTCCTGATTTCTAAAATCATAACAAATAGTAACTTATACTACTTGATATAATTTTTCACTTCACCGACTAAATAAAGTGGTAGTATCACAGGATTCAACTACTGAGGTTAATACTCTCGTATTAAAATTCCATATATCTATTACTAAACTGCCTTTATAATTTAATATTTCATATCCTTATAAAGTCCAACAGAATTGCCAGTGTTACTAGCCCCTAAAATATACTATATCCACATAAGCCTTTCCTACTAGGTGTACTTATGCAGTTTATTATCTATTTTAAAGTTAATACTAAGCTGTTAATCCTAATAATTTCTTCCTATTCACTATCCAACAATCAGGTTTTTTCACCTCATCTTTCTTTTTAATATTTTCATCTATCATTGACACTTTTTCCATTCGTGATAGTAATTAAATTTATCTTTATATTTTAAATCTATATATTTATCTATCAATATTTGTGGAATCAGTTCTTTGAATTTATAGCTTCTTCTTGCTATAACCATAGCTGCTCCGTTATGTACTAGCATTCCATACTGATGACAGTATTTATATAATCCTATTTTACTTGTATAAGTAGGATGTACCTTTAACAATTCTATTCCTTCTCTATAGCAGGTACTTTCCATCATAGTTAACAATTTAGAATATATAAAATTATTTTTAATTCTGGCAAATTTACTATTTACATCTTTATCATCTTTAAACTTTAAATCTTCAATCCTGGCACTTTACTGTTGTACAAAATGCTGAATTACTTAAAAAATTTACTCAAACTGCAAAAAATACTTTTGCTAAGTCTAATATTGATCAATTAAAGAGTATGGCAAACAATGATAAATATAAAGTATTTTACAATGCACCTACAGCTATAATTATATCTGGAAATGTTAAGGCTACTAATACTGAGGCTGATACCGCAGCTGCCACTGAAAACATGTTACTTGCAGCTAAAGCTATTGGCTTAGGTACTTGCTGGATAGGCAGTATGCCCTTCATATTCGGAAATGGAAACAATGCTGATTTTAAAAAGGAACTTGGAATACCTGAACGTTACAATCCAATAAACTCCATTGCTCTAGGTTATGCTGCATCTGAAAATGCTAAAGCCCCTGCAAGAAAAGAACACAAAGTGAACATAATTAAATAATGCTATTTACTTCTGATAAAAACAGCTTATATTCAAATTTATTGATATAAGCTGTTTTCATTTTAATTAAAGAATAACTTTACAATTTTCTAATTTCTCCAACTGTAAGCCCAGTCCCTGATGCTATTTGTTCTATACTCAATCCCATTTTTAATAAGCTTTTTGCCACTTCAATTTTTCCCTTTTTTATGCCTTTTCTCTCAGCAGTCTTAAGTCCCGCCTTATAATCTCTCATAGCCTTTAGGTCATTCTCATATATTTCTCTTTCTTCACTATCCAGATACATAATATCAAGTTTTTCAAGTGCCTTCCTTATTTCCTTGTCTACTGCTAGCTCTTCTGGTATTTTATTTACATCTATCTCATAGGCCCTATTTAAAAAGGTTACCCATCTATCCAAAGTACTGGTTAAACTGCTGTAATCCTTATTAAATTTATTTAATTCAACAAAATGCATTTCAAATATATTGGAAAATTCTTTCCCACTCTTTTCATTAAATACTTTATATACATTGTGAAAATCGTCTTCATCTATATAATTAAAATCCAGTATATTTATTGCTATAGTTTTTCTTAATACTTCAAAATCATCCCCACTTTCTATCTGATCTGAATACACTTTTGCCCAGTAGTAAAAAGCTCTCTTATCGTAAAAATTCTGCTCTGCCAGCTGCATCTCTATGTCATACCATACCCCTTTTTCGTCCACTGCCTTTATATCCAGTATGGTCATTTTACCTTTTCTATAATTTGCTATATTGTATGGATTCTTTAATTCTATATCTAAAATTTGCTCATCTTCTGAAAGCATTGAATTTATGAAGGATATCAGCAGATCCTTATTCTCTTTGCTTGCAAATAGTTTTTTAAATGCAAAATCTACTTTTGGATTTAATCTACACATTTTTATACCTCCCTTACGTTTATTTCCTATTGTATTGTTAATTACCAATCAACTAATTCTAAAAATCACTAAAGTAAATTCATTTCACATTTTCTATTAGCTATATTATATCCAAATTCTATAAAAACTTCATTATTTATTTAAATTGTTTAAAACTAAAAATTTGGAATAAGTAACAAAGGCATTCTTTTATAAATGCCTTTGTTACTTATGAATGAACCCTTGAAAAATATGATTTTGGATATTATTTTAAATCAAATAAATTTAATGCTTACCCTATATCCTCTATTATTTAGTTATTCCTTTCAATTAAAAACAGTTAAATATAAACAAATTATGTTTAATAATTTTTTAGATATAGTTCACTATAAATTAAAATACAGTTAATATCTATGCAATTAATAGCTCTTATAATTACTTATACTAATATACAGTTGCTAATACGTATATAATTTAGAGAAGGTGATTATAATGGATATTTTTATTGGTGCTTTTGTAGGTGTCACTTATTTAATTGTATTTGCCTTATGTAAGGCAGCAAGTAAAGGTGAAAATTTATAAATTTATTGGCGTAAACTCTTTATATATTGAAGGGATTCTATTTTATAGTATCTACTGGTATATTGTATATTAAAAGTATATAATATACCCTAGTTGTTTTTACACAAAATTACTTTTGTTTAAAGTAAATAATTTATGGATTTTTGTAAAAATTATATTATGTATAGATAATTTTATAGATAAAAATTTATAAATCGAGAAGGTTTACAAATGAAAGAAAAATTAACATCATATCAAATTTTAGCAATAATGTTTTTAGTGCCTTACGGAACTGCAAGCTTATTTTTTCTAGCACCAGATACTAAGAACGATATTTGGGTTGCATTGTTGTTTTATTCAATAGTTTTTATAATTATGCAAATGGTTTATATAAGTCTTTTTAATAAATACCCTGAAGATTCCATAGTAACATATTTACCTAAAATATATGGGAAATATATTGGATTTATATTAGGCATTATATACATGTGGTTTTTTGCCTATGATGCTGCCAGAGATTTAAGGGATTTTACTGAACTTACAACGTCTTTTGCACTGATAAGAACACCTGCGTACATAATATCATCAATTTTTATAGTTATTATTACTTATAGTGTTTATAAAGGCATTGAGAATATAGGAAATATGGTACAGATAGGCTTTATCGTTGTAATATTTTTCAGTATTCTTGCTTTTATATTACTATCTATAAGCAAAGGTGCTTTAAAATTTTACAACATATATCCAATTTTACATATGAATTTCATAAAATTAATTTCAAAAGGATGGAAACTTTCTATGTTTCCCTATGGTGAATTTATAACTATGACTATGTTATATCCTTTCCTAATGCAAAAAAGTAAATTAAATAAAACTGTGATTTTTGTGTCAATTTTAGAGGGTATATTTATTGCATTAAACCATATTCTATTTATAGTAACTTTAGGATATGAATTTGCCAGTTCAACTGCCTATCCTTTACTTGAAGCTGTTAGATTAATACATATTGGCGACTTTTTAAATAGGTTAGATATAATATTTATAGTGGTTTTAATGCTAGGTGGATTTTTTAAAATATCTATACTAATGTATGCATCAGCACTAGGAATTTCACAGGTATTTAAGATTAAAAATTGGGGGCTACTGTGTACTATATTAGGAGTATTAATATTAATCACTTCATTTATAATTGCAGATACTTATCCAGAACATATGTATATTGGTTGGAATATTGCTTTAACGTATATTTTTCCTCCAATTGTTATTGGAATTCCGTTAATATCCCTTATAATTTATTATTTCAAAAAAATGATAAAAACATAGGAATATTTTACAATATATTTTTAAAGTTTCATAATCAAATAATGTTATTCTACTTCTAATAAAAGCAGCTTATATCCGAATTTATTGATATAAGCTGCTTTTATTTCAATTCTTTACTAAAATCTACATAATTTTTTATTCCATTCTGAAATAGAAATATAGTCTAGTGCATTATCATAGAAGAACCATTTAAATGCCGCACGTTTTGAACCAAAGGCTTTATTATATTTCTCCATCATATTATTAAATTTATCATCAGCATGTAAATAAGGATCATTTTTATCTAGCTTTACAATATATCTATACTTAAAAAAGTTACCTCCATTGTCATTTTCGTAGAATATATTAGGATTGGTAGTTAAAATCATCATCTTTTTTCCTGTAGACTTTTCTTCGCCTAAATGTGATTTTAATTCTGATTTTGGAACTAATCTGCTATAATTCCCTTCTGAAAAATGATAAAGTATCATTTTCTTACACCCCATTTCACTTATAATGTTATCATTAATTAGTGTAAAAGTACAATATTACCTAATTTCTCCTTCATAATAACTTATAATTATAAATACCGCTAAAAATGTCCTTAAAATCTGTATTTATTATTTCACTTAAGTAGATTCGAATACTCTGGATATATCATTGTCTTCGTGACAATTTTTCAATTTCTTCAACAGTAAGCCCAGTTCCTGCTGCTATTTGTTCTATACTTAATCCTATTTTTAAAAAGCTTTTTGCCATTTCAGTCTTAGCTTCAGCTTTTCCTTCTTCTCTTCCTTCAGCTTTTCCTTCTTCTCTTCCCTTTCTCTCAGCAGTCTTAAGACCGGCCTTATAATCTCTCATAGCCTTTAAGTCATTCTCATATATTTCTCTTTCTTCACTATCAAGATACATAATATCAAGCTTTTCCAGTGCTTTCTTTATTTCTTTATCCACTGCCAATTCTTCTGGTATTTTATTTATATCTATCTCATAGGCTCTATTTAAAAAGGTTACCCATCTGTCTAAGGTACTGGTTAAATTGCTGTAATCCTTATTGAATTTATTTAACTCAACAAAATGCATTTCAAATATATTGGAAAATTCTTTTTTACTCTTCTCATTAAATACCTTGTATACATTGTGAAAATCTTCTTCATTTATATAGTTAAAATCCAGTATATTTATAGCTATGGTTTTTCTTAATACTTCAAAATCATCGCCACTTTCTATCTGATCTGAATATACCTTTGCCCAGTAGTAAAAGGCCCTTTTATCATAAAAGCTTTGCTCTGCCAGCTGCATTTCTATGTCATACCATACCCCTTTATCGTCCACTGCTTTTATATCCAGTATTGTCATTTTACCTTTTCTATAATTTGCTATATTGTATGGATTCTTTAATTCTATATCTGAAATCTGTTCATTTTCTGAAAGCATTGAATTTATGAAGGATATCAACAAATCCTTATTTTCTTTGCTTGCAAATAGTTTTTTAAATGCAAAATCTACCTTTGGATTTAGTCTGCACACGTTCTAATCACTTCCCTTCATTTTTTAACTATATTTTTTATATTAAACTGATTGCAAATAATTAAAGTTAAGTTACCTTACTATCTCTATTACCTAAAAATGCAACACCATCTAAGTTCAAAACCTTTTTTCAGTTAATTGACCATTTACCTTATCTATATTATATCCAAATTCTATGGCAACTTCATTATTTATAAAAATATTATCAAAACTTATATACTTTCTTATTTTTGTTTTATCAGAATTTTCTGCAATAAGTTATATTTTGTGTATAGCTTTCTATGAATATTAATTGATTTTCTCACTTTATCTCCATGTCAGTAAATATTAATTTAAAAGAAGTTCTACCATTGGATAAAGTGTTCTTTAAGGAGACGGAATAATGTTAAGTAAACAACAAATAAAAGACCATGAAAAATGTGGAAAAATGTTAGATAATGGAGAAGATATGGAATATATATTGCAGCTGTAGTGTACATATAGCACAGTTACCTGATAATTTTGAGGTAGGAATTCGAAAAGCTATAGAGATTACAGAAAAAGAAATGGAATTTGCTAAGCTGGTTAATGGCCAGATGGCAATGGGTATGTTACAAATATTAATGATTTTAGAAAAAGAGTTTGAGAAACAATATTTATTTTGAAAGGATAGATAAACAATGAAAAATCAAAAGACAAGATGTAGTGAGTGTTTATATTCAATTAACAGAGTTACTCAGGAGCCTTGCAGTAAGTGTAATGAAATACAGCTTATTCAATATAATTATGACAATCATTTTATACCAAGTGAGAAGAATTTTATGGGAAGTGAATTGAATGTTGTATAAAGCAACAGTAACAATGCCATACAAAGAGCTTAAAGATTTGTTAAATCAAATAGAAGAATACAGTGTAATAGTCCAAAGAGATAAAAGGGGCACATCAATTGATTATAAAGCCAACTAGATAGATTGGCAAAACTGTACTTTGAAAATTAAATAATGAGGTGTTTATGGAATAAACTCCTAATATATTTTATTTGTAATAATGGATTATAAAATAATATGGTATAATTTCTATATAAATCATTAAGATTTAATAGAGAATTGAGGAGACTTTATAGTGAATAGAAAACGGATATTATATATTTTATCAGCTGTAATATTATTAGTAATTGTAGCATTGTCCTTGTATTTCTCAACTTTTGTTCAGCCTAAGATAGTTTTCATTCCACAAATTAACAAAATAAGTAGTGAAGAATATAAAACAATACTAAATAATAGACAAGTAGTTGCAGAAAAAGGGATTGAAAAATATAGAAACATAGATTTACAAATAAAAATTACAAATCCAATTTTATTAATAAGAAATGTAAAAATAGAAGAAGATAGAACAAATATGTTGTATGAATATATAAAAAATAATAATAACATACAGATATTAGATGATAGCAATTCTAGAATGGGAAATGATACACAATATAATGAAAATATTAATATTTATCTAAAAAATACATCTCAAAATGATCTAAAAAATATAATTGGAAACTTTAGAGTTAGAGTTTCATGGAAAAATATATGGGGTAGTCAAAACTATAAGATATTTTATCTTAAAGATTACTTAAAATAGTTTTATTAAGCATATTAATCACAAAAATAAAATATCTTATTCAAGCACCGTATTATTCAATCAAGAATTTTACGGTGTTTTGTTTCGTACTTCAAATATAGTTCGCTTCAATTACCTAATAAATTGCTCTTCTTTAAAATTATATCGTATCTATTCTACGTCAGTTGGAGTATCATTCCAAAGGATTGTTTTACATAATATCATAACACTCTTCATAATTGTAGCTTCCATAAAATTTATTAAAATCAATTTAATTATAACTGTATAATACTTTTTTAAACACTATTTAAGCAACTGCAGCTATTAGTCTTTTACTAATCCTATGAATATGTAATATTTATAGAATAATTTTCAATCCTTTTTCTAATAATACTATTGAAATATAATTAAAGAGGTGAGCTTATGTCAAATTTAAATTTAGTAGAATTACAAAATCTTCGTCATCTTATTGGAGCACACGAAACAGTAGCAAATAAGTTAGATGACTATGCTAATCAATGTACTGATCAGAATTTAGTCCAAATGCTTCATGCAGATGCTCAAGAAGCAAGAACCGCTAAACAAACTTTACTGACATTTTTAAAATAGGGAATAGGAGGCACTTAAAATGAAAGAAAAAGATATAATGAACGATTATCTAAGCATGATTAAGGGCAGTTTATCAACTTATGCTACTGTGATATCAGAAACTAATGATGAAAGATTACGTCAACAATTTCAACAAATGAGAAATTCAGATGAAGCTCGTCAATATAAAATTTATTCAGCTGCTAAACAGAAAGGTTACTATGTACCTGCCCAGCCAGCAAGTCAAACTGAAATAGATGCAGTTAAAACAGAATTAACTAGCCAACAATAATTTATTAAAATTATATTAAATATATATACCATAAAGAATATAATAAAAAGTACTTGGAGTGATCTAAGTACTTTTTATTATTGTAATATATCATATTACCTTACATTAAATGCTACAATCAGTTTATTTTCTACAGCGTTTATACTCTGGTATTATTGTAATGATTGTGTATTACATTGTCCTCAAACTTATATAGCCATATATATAGTGCTTAACGCTTAATAATCCTATCTGGTATACTGATATTATGATTTCGTAAATCTCCACCTATATTTTCAATAATATTTTTAGCTTTTTCTACATTATCCTTTTCTGTCTCCACTGTTACCTTATAATTTATATTTGCAATCTCTTCAAAACTTCCCATTCCACTTACCATAGGACTGGCTGCCTTTGCAGCTGAACCAGCATCATCAGCTCTATAATTTTCTGTATCCAGTACAAGACTTGATAGACTGAAACCATTTCCCGCTCCAGCTACTCTAGGCGAACGATGCATAGTACTCAAATAATGATCATTTAGATCCACCTGAGTATTTTCAAAGCCTTGCCCTTTTAATTTTTCCACTGCTTCATTTGCATTTTTTATTCCACTAAAAAATCCTTCCACTTTCATATTATCGCTCCTTTATATGATATAGCCACAGATTCATTAGAAACTGCCTAAAATTCTAAAGAATATTACAATTCATCTCATTAATATTATTTCATGATTTTTATAATATTTTTCCCATAAGTATATATCTTTATTCCAGATACAGTTAAGTATTAATCTTAGATTTATGAAGTAATTCCTGTAATTATTTTTATTGTAAATGTATGTATTAGCATAAGGAAATTACCTTTACATAATTTACTACATATATATTGACAAATAGAAGGAAAACTATTATGTAAAAGGAGTTCTCAGCCTATAGAAATTTTTAGATTAGCATATGTAGTAACAAAGTATATTTTAGGTATCTAAAAAGAAATAACAAATGAAGGATGTACCATTTATTTTCATAGAATCAAGTCTTATTGGTGCTGTGAAATGCTCCTACAGAGACAGTATGATTGAAAATATACTATATTATTTCTTTACCGCGTGCCTGACTGGAGAAAAACTATGAGAAAAAGGAGAATTTTTATTTCTATATTAGTAGTACTTGCTGTAATAATTACTATTGCTGTCAGCGGCTATTTAACTATTAACAGTAAACTTTCAAAACTTAAGACCACGAAAATATCACAAAGCCCCTCCAGTCTTGGTATAAATACAGAAAAATTTAATACCAATGATATCAACAATGTGGAGGAAAATTATATTAACATATTACTGCTGGGTGTGGATAAATTAAATGAAACTAATGACACTGGCCGTGCAGATTCTAATATAATACTTACACTGGATAAGGTTCACAAGAAGATAAAATTAACTTCCTTAATGCGTGATATGCTCATGAATAACGTAGGAAGCAAAGCTCAGGATAAACTTACCCATGCCTATGCTTATGGTGGACCAGAATTATCACTAAAGGTAGTGAATGATAATTTACAAATGAATATGAAGGATTTTGTAAAAGTAGATTTTGTCAGTTTTTATAAAATTGTAGATGCTATAGGTGGTGTAGACTTAAATGTAGCTGACAGTGAAATAGCGTCTATTAATAAATATATAAAAGAAGTAGCTGTTGTGGAAAAAAAGACACCTTTCTATTTAACTAAAGGTGGAATGCAGAAGTTAAACGGTATGCAGGCTTTAGCCTATTGCAGAATAAGGTCTGTAGGCAATGGAGATTTTGAGAGAACACAAAGGCAGAGGGCTGTTCTCATTGAGATTTTCAATAAAATATCTTCTATGAATTTATCTCAGATTTCCAATATGCTTGATACTGTTCTTCCCTATGTTGAAACTTCTCTATCAAAGAAAGCTATTCTTTCCTACACCTCTTACGCACTTATAAATAATATAAAAACCGTAGAACAATTAAGGCTGCCGGAGGATAAGACTGGCTATAGTACTAATAGAATAATCCATGGCGTTTTTTACCTGGATTGGAACAGAGAAGGCAATATTGCAGATCTTCATCAGTTTATATTTGAGGGAGATTTAAAATAGTGATAAATGGCGAACTAATTATTAGGTTATTTAAGCTAACACATGGTAATTTTTCCACATTAACTAGTGAAAGCTTTAACCGGCGAAGCCAAGGTTAAATCTTTCACCTTGACGCTTTGGCGGTAATCTTTCACTTTTTCACCGCGCAGCCGGATGAAAAGCTTTCACTCCTATAAAAATTAAAACTTACAGTTAATAATAAACTTTAATAGTCATATATTTATATTGTGTAACTAATTCTTAGGGGGTTAAAATATAAATGATTTATAATTCTTCCAATTTTAAAAAGGATATTATACTATTTTTTATAATGGGTGCCTTATATATGGTGCTGGAAGGCTTGTGGCGTGGATGGACAAACATCTCTATGCTGGTAGTAGGCGGGTTGTGCTCCTTTTTAATAGGCAGACTCAATGAAAGGCAAGGCTTCTGCAACTGTAAAATGTGGCAGCAATGTGCCATTGGTACTGCAATAGTTTTAGCCATAGAATTTACTTCGGGAGTGATCCTCAATGTATGGCTTAAGCTTAATATCTGGGATTATTCAAATACCTGGGGAAATCTATATGGTCAGATATGTATTCCCTACGCTGTGATTTGGTTCTTCCTTGTTCCACTTGGTGTATACGGAGATGATTATTTAAGATACAAGATATTTGGACAAAAAAAGCCAGTTGGACTATTAAAGAACTATAAAGATTTGTTTACCTGTGAGTAAGCCTATAAAAACCAATACTCTATAATTTACAATGACAAATGGCTTACTAATATTCCTATAAAATCAAGTTTTTAAAAACATAAATAGCTTTTTAGCAATGTAAATTATAGAGAATACTGACCAAATTCCTTAAAAGCATATGTAAAACAAAAAAAGCCTGTATCCACTTAGATATAGGCTGTTACTCTATTATTTTACTGACTTCAGTTTTGCTATGTCATTCCAATTACTGCTTGTAATTATCTCAACATTTGTAATATCTTTTCTTAACCCTTCAATGTCACCTTTTATATGTGCTATATCATTACTCATCTTATCATGTTCTGCTTTATTTACGTCGGCTTTATGTTCAAGTGCTTTTAATATTTGTGTATTTTCATCTAATTGTGTTTTTATTGATTGTATATCTGTTTTCATTGATTGAGCTTCTGTCTTTGTTAATTGAACTTCCGTTTTTATTGGCTGCAGCTCTTTTTTTAGCATAACTTCTATAGCTTTCAATAAATCATTATTTAAATTTTCCATTCAAGCACCTCCGTATTTATATTATACATTATTTACGGTACTCTTCAATACATATATTAAACCTTTTGCTTTCAATTATTGTATGCACACTGCTAACAAAAATCTCATTCCCCATAAGATGCTTATAAAAAATAAGCACTTACGTACATCTCTTAGACTACTTCCATACCTACGTCTTTTATCATCTTTATGTCATCTACAATCTTGTTTCCTACAGTTGTAAGATAATTGCCTGAAATAGTAGCATTGGCACCTGCTCTAAGACAGTCTTTACCATCTTTAGCTATAAGACTTCTTCCTCCTGCCAGCCTTATTTGACTTTTTGGATTTATAAATCTGAACACTGCTATAGTTCTAAGTATCTCTTCATCAGTAAGGCTTTGGGCATTTTCTAGAGGGGTTCCCTTTACAGGATTTAGTACGTTTACAGGTATGGAATATACTTGAAGCTTTTGAAGGTCCATAGCCATTTTTATTCTATCCTCCATAGTTTCTCCCATACCAATGATTCCACCAGAGCAGACTCTAAGTCCTGCTTCTTTTGCTGCTTTTATGGTATCTATCCTCTCCTCATAGCTGTGAGTTGTGCATATATCCTTATAGTAATCTCTGCTGGTTTCAAGATTATGATGATACATTGTTATTCCAACTGCTTTAAGTTCTTCCAGCTGTTCTTTATTTATAATTCCAAGGGAAGCACAAAGATCCATCTTTACTTCATCCCTTAAGGTACTGTATATTTTAACAGCTTTTTTAAATTCTTCTCCCGTCAAAGCTCTGCCACTGGTAACAAGTGAAAACCTGTTTACACCCTCTCTTTCATTTTCTCTGGCTAGCTCCACTGCTTCCTTTGTATCCACCAATCCGTATTCCTGTACATTTGTCTTATAATGGGCAGATTGCGCACAGTATTTACAATCCTCTGTACATTTTCCAGACTTGGCATTCATTATGGAGCATATATCCACAACTTTTCCATTAAATTTGTCACGAATTCTATCTGCTGCCTTTATAAGTCCTTCTAAATCCTCTGTCTTTGAAATTTCCAGTGCTTCTGCATAAGTTATAAGTTCTCCACTGTTTATCTTTTCTTCTAATTTTGAAATAATACTATCCATTTTATTCCTCCATGAATTTGATTTATTATTTTATATAATTTTTAACCTAATGTGCAGAATTCTCCAATCCTCTATAGGTGGAGAGTAGTTCACTTACAAATAGCAAATAATAACAATGCGGCTTTGTGCTTTTGTAGATATTAATTATGTTAACCAATATATAATATTACAGTTACCAATTAATTTAAAATAATTTTATCCATCTTTTATTAATATTCTACACTTCTTTACGTTAACCATATCGATTTTATAAGTTAACGATTAATTCAATTTTATACAACTTATAACCTATTGTCAAACATATGATATCTACTAATTTTCTCATCTACTATTCTTAACAAAAAAATAAGCACTAGTATTTCTACCAGCACCAATAATTATATGGATTAAAGGGGTAATCCTATATTGTTATAATAACAATTCAATGTTACGTCATTATTCCAACATTGTAACTATTACTTAACTTTGTTGAATGTTTTATGAACGCCGTGAAAGTGATTCGCACAAAATTAAAAATTTTGGTTCTCTACTTGCACTCTGTGAAAGTGATTCACACAAAATTAAAAATTTTGGTTCTCTACTTTTCTCCCTGAAAGAAAACTCCGTCCCATAAATATATTATAGTATTGTTATCCAATAAGTAAATCATATTATAGGCCTTTCCCTCTGGGTTGTATATGGTAAGTTCCCTAATTGAATCTCCATTTACTTCAATGGCACTTAGTTTTGTTTTGCTTTCATCAAAAAATTCACTGCCGGAAACAGTCTTCACTTCATATCTAGGACTTTGTACCGATCCATTTGTATCGGCAAATTGATTCTTTGATATAGTTATTGTTTTACCAATATAACTCTTTATATCGTCCTCTGACATGGCATAAATAGGTACAGTTCCAACAGATTTTGTAATTTTCCACTGACCAAAATATGCTTCATAACCTTTAACATTTGCGTTGTTATTTGTACTATTAGCTGAATTCATATTTGCAGAAGAGCTATTATTGCTTGAAGCTGCTCCATTGTTTACATTACTACTATTAGAATTGGTACTATTGCTGTTATTTATGCTGGAAGAATTACTAGTTCCTGTACCAGTGCTGCTATTGTTTGAAGCAGAGGAAGAATTATTAGTGTTATTTTCTAAGACTGACGAATTATTTGTAGTAGAATTTGTATTATTTTGTGATGCAGCCAGACTGCTATTTTTTCCATGTATATATGCTATTGACCCAGCTGCCAGTATTACTGCTGCTATTATTACTCCAATCAGAAAATTTTTTTTCATTTTCGTTCCCCCCATAGCTAGTTGTTAAAATTGATTATTGAGAATTTATAGTAAAATATTCCATAGTAATACATCTTTATTAATTCAGTAATATTATATCAAAAAATAAATAAATATTTTGTCGAAATTTACAATATTGCATTTTTAAATTGAAAATCAAGTATTATCAATGCTTTGCCAGATCACTTCCTAATTTAAATTTATATAAACAGAGTTCTAAGTATCGGTATTTACAATACTTAGAACTCATTGTCCTTTAGGTTAAGCCGTTATCCAGGGACACAGCCACTCTTTATTACAATTTTGAAACAGATGGGAGTATTATTAAAGCAAGTAGTCATGGGGTAAAAATTATATTTTATGAATCTTTTCATTTTTCTTATCCAATAATATAGGCGCTTTATCTGTTATTATCCCGTCCACATTTGATTTCATTACCTTTTGCATATTCACAGGATAATTAACTGTCCACGCATACACAAGTCTATTGGTTTTGTGAATATTATTCACTAAATTTGGTGTTATAATTTTCTGTTCTATACTATAGAAATCCACACCTTCTGTGGGGATCTTCTCTTTAGAGTTACCGACTATATATCCTGTTCTAATATTAGGATTTTGTCTTTTTACATCCAGTAGAATCTTATAACTCAATGAATGAACCATGCACTGATTAGTAAAATTATTTTCTTCTATAAGATTAACAACTTTACGGGTAAGATCCACAGTGTTTCCATAAGGCTTTATTTCTATTATAATCTTGAGCTTATGATTGGATGCTTTTATTACATCATCCAGAGTTGGAATTTTATCCTCTTTATATTTAGAACCCGAAGGTGTGCGTAATGTAAGTTTTTCCATTTGCTTGTAAGTTAATCTATTTACAGGAGCATTTACTCCCGTCAATCTTTTCAAGCTTGGATCATGCATTAAGACCACTACTCCGTCCGCAGTTTCCTGTACATCAATTTCTGCATAATCTACTTTGCGCTCTATGGAACTCTTAATGGAACTCATGGAGTTTTCAGGTTCGTTAGCGCAAACTCCTCTGTGAGCTATAACTATCACTGGATGTAAATTCATAGTATTATCTATATATTGAACACTTTCATTTTCCTTTAGATTATTTGCTTTATAAACTTGGTCATCATGAATATCTGATCTAATCAAAACAAATACAAAAATAAATATTACTACAACTGGAAATACACATATTCTTAATAAATTTTTAAAATTAGCATTAATTGTTTTCATAAGATTATCCTCTTTGAAAAATAAAATTTTAATATATCCATTAAAACAAACAATAAAATAAAAGCACCAAATTATTACATATTTATTAAACAGAACTCTATTATATTATAATATATGTATTTTAACACTTTATGCATTATATTTAAATAAAATTTATATTTTAAATTTCTGTACTACTTCGTTTAATTTTTGTGCAAACTCTGCCTGAGTCTGAGAAGTTCTGGCTACCTGTTCTACTCCCTGAGTTGCATCATTCATGCTGCTTTGTATTGCTTCAATATTGCCAGAGGATTTTTCTGCAATTTCAGCTGTATTTTGTATAGCTTCAGCTACTTGTCCCATTGTAGCAGTTATCTCTTCCGTCATAGCTGCTATCTCTTCAGTTACAGAACTTATAAAATTTGCATCATTATAGTATTGATTTCCCATATCTAAAAAAGCTTTAAATTGTGAATCTACATCTTTATTGATAAATGTCAATACATCATTACTATTATCAGAAAGATTTTTAAAAGCCTCCTGTACCTTCAAGATAGTATCCTTTATACCTGATACTGCCTCTGATGACTGTTCTGCCAGTTTTCTTACTTCTTCAGCTACCACTGCAAAGCCTTTACCATGTTCTCCGGCTCTTGCCGCTTCAATAGCTGCATTAAGTGCCAGTAAATTTATCTGCTTTGCTATGGCTGCTATAGTATCTGACATTGCTCCTATATTTTCTACCACTTTCCCAGCTTCAATAGCCTTTAATATTTTATTTTTCTTTTCAGCATATATTTTACCCACTGTCTCTGCAGACTTATTACCTTTATCCTGTACTTCAATTGCTCTTTCCTTAGATTTAAAAGAATTATTACTTCCTTCCATGGATTTTTGCGATAATTGATTAATACTAGAATCTACTTCCTGTACAGATGCACTGATTTCCTCTGAAGAAGCACTGGTTTCCTGCACTCCACTTGTTATTTCCTTTGTAGCAGCATCTATACTTTCAAAATTTGCTGTAAGTTCCTCAGTCATAGCTGAAAGTTCCTCACTGGCAGCGCTCATATCCTGGGCATTATCCATAATATTTTTTATAAGTTCCTTCACATTGTTTTGAGCAGTATTAAGAGCTAAAGCTGTTAGTGAAAATTCGTCTTTCCCCATTACAATCATTGGTGTAGAAAAATCATATTCCGCCAATCGTTGTGCAAAAACTCTTATTTTTCCAAGAGGAGTAGTTACTCCCTTTGCAATTGCAAAAGATAAAATTATGGCAATAATAATACCTGCCAAAATAAGTATAAGCATGGTATTCCCAGCACCTATGTATACATTATGATTATCGGAATTTGTCTGTTTGGCATGAATATTACTCATATTTACCAACTTATCAATGGAATTAAACATAATCTGCCATTTTTCATCCATTTGACCATACTGATTTACTGCCGCATCAAAATTATTATTATTTATTAAAGTCAATAAGTAGTCCTGCTGCTCAATAAAGTCCTTAACATTAGCATTAAACAAGCTGAATTCCTTCTTTTCCTGATCATTTATAGGGCTATTGCCATACTCTTTTATATAGCTGTAATTTTGATCTGTATTTTTTTTAATGTCTTCTAATAATGCTGTCTTTCGACTGTCATCTTTTACATAAACTAAGTCTAACATATCTGCCCTAATTTCAGTTAGATTCTGCTCCATATCAGTAAGTATATATACATTTCTAAGACTATTACTATACATTCCCTGTGAATTTCTATCCAGTTTTTGCAGTGAAGTCATACCTATAATTCCTATTATTGCAACTACTAAAACTATGATAAAAAAAGCTATAATTATGTTTGTTCTTACTTTAAGATTATTAAGTATTTTCATTGTTTTTCGTCCTCCAACTATGTTATATAATTTACAATGGCAAAATATTTCTATGAAGTCAGGTTTTCACAGATATACATAGCTTTTTACTAATGTAAATTATATAAAACAAATTTTTTAATTAATCACATACTATAATGCTAATAAATTTATAATCGTTAATATGGTGAATTTCTTTATAAGCTTTCAAATTTAACCTGATGTGCAGAATTCTACTACCTATTTTAATAATTATTTTTATTGTCAGAATAATTAAAAAGCTGTTTCGCTATGCATAGATATGAATAGCAAAACAGCTCAAATTGCGAATGTATGTCTTCATTTTATTCTTATTTTCTTTTACTTTGGAAAATTGGAGTTTTAAAGCATGATCACTTTTAAAGATGCACTTTATTTTTTAATTTTTTTACTGCTGATAATATACTAAATATCAACTCTGAGAAAAAATACACAGCTATGAATATTACAGGGAAAGAATAACGTCCCTGACCCTCTGTAACAAAATATACACAGGTAAACATATAAAAACATATAAGAGAATATAGGGTAAAGCTTTCAATTGATTTTCTGCCAATTAAATTTAGGATTACCTTTACAGTAGATATTATCATTAATACTATGGCAGGTATAAATAATATATTCTTTGCCAGGCTAGCATAGGCTATAAATATATACTGCAAATATGCACTGATGCCTGCTCCATCAAAAGCATAGAGTATATCGTCTCCTACAAAATATGTATTAATCAATCTTTTAAAGCCCAATCCTATGAATCTTCCCGGATGGCTTACTATCCATTTTTTGGCTGCTGTACTCAACATTTTATTTTTAGCTGTCATATTGGCTTTTTTATATTCCTTTGTATTTACAATGGAATTCTCCACATTGGCAGCCGCCATCCATCTTCCATAGTTATTCTGAGAATTGTTGTTTATGTACATCACTATTCCACCATTATTGGAAATAAAGGTGAACTGTCCCATTAATTTTGTATTTCTATATACCCAGGGAGAAAGCACCAGGAAACTTACTGCCAATATTATTACTGTATGCTTTATTACCTGTAAAAATTTTATCCCTGACAAAAGCTCTACTAAAAATATGGCAAAAAAGAGCGCCAGAAAAAAGGGTTTTATCATGGAGTTTACTGCAACCAAAATACCAATAAGTACATATTTATATTTTATTTCACTGAAATATATTAATGTAGCTAAAAGAAATATAGTAGTAAATATTATTTCCGTACCCAATATACTGTTATAGAAAATATTGCTTGGGAAAAGTACGAATAAGGTATATACAATTTTTCGTCTGCCCTCTTTTATAGGAAGCTTAATTAATAATTTATAAAATATTAAATAGCTTAAACAAGTTAAAACTAAGTTAAAAAGTTTTGCAGTTATTAAACTGCTTCCAAATAATTTATACACAAAGCCTAAAATTATGGAATAACCCACAGAGGTATAGGTATTTCCCCACTGTCCCCCATTAGCCACCTGCTTTGCTATGGTATTGTAATAGGCAAAATCTGAATAGGGCTGTGTATTTACAAAAATAACCCACAGCAGTGAAAGAATTATCCCCAGTAATGCAACTATTTTATAATAATTCTGTTTAAAACTCTTCATTTTTATCTCCTTGCAACTCTTTTACTGATATATTTTAACATATTTACTAATATATTATACACTAAAAAAATTCAGCTGATGAAACTCCACTTTTATCTGTGCAGTCCATCAGCTATCATTCACCACATTATCCACCCTTTGGGTGTATATTCTTCCATTTATGTTTTTAGTACTGTTTTTTACATTTTTACACTGAAAAATGGCAGTGCCGAATAATTGAGTACTAACCAAAGTGATGATGACTGTTAAGAAGCCTTACTTTCAAGATCCATGCTTCTGGCTTTTGGCAAAAGAGTAATCAATCCTACAATAAACGCAAATACTATAACAAAGCCTGCAATGAAAAGTGCATGATCTACTCCAGATATAATATTTGCAGGTTTCATTTTCTCTACAGTTTTAGTATTTGTAAAGAAATAAAATATAGCGCCCAAAAATGCCATACCTGTAGTCTGTCCTATGGTACGAGATAGATTAAGAAGGCCTGATGCAAGTCCTCTCTGTTCTGGTTTTGCAGTAGATATTATAGCTGCATTATTTGGTGTCTGGAAAAAGGCCAAACTTCCATTAAATAAAATAATTGTACCAGCAAATCTAAGTATACTGGAATAACCGTTTAATGTGGCCATTACAAATGAACCCGCAGCAAAGGCAAATATGCCTACAAGCATTATTGTATAGTTTCCAAATTTTTTTGCTGCCCATTGAGAAATAGGAGTAAAAATAGCGCAGCTTACAGGTCCTATAGTCATTAATAATCCTGATTTGGATGTGGAAAACCCTCTTGCCTGCTGAAGATAAAAAGGAAGTATTAATAAGGTTCCCGTTATTACGGCATACATTAGTACAGATATGATAAGACTTCCACTGAATACATGATTTCTGAACATACTGAGTTTTACAAGTGGATACCTTATTCTATGCTCTAAGGTTAAAAATGCTATAATACCTGCTATAGTTAAAACTACACATAAAATAACTTGTATGCCCATGCCATCACTTTCAGCAAAAGTGACACTCAATACATAACATATAAGGGTAAAGCACAATAAAATAAGACCTAGTATATCAAATTTTTGAACCTTCTCTGATATAGGTATCTTAGGAAATCTTGCCACTAAAATTAATGTTATAACCCCTATAGGTACATTGAAGAAAAATACAGCTCTCCAGCCAAAGTATCCTATGAGTAAACCACCTATAGATGGTCCAAGGGCAAAACCTATAGGCAGCATAGCTGTAAGCACTGACATACTGGTTACGAGTTTCTCCTTAGAAACTAAATCTCCTATAATAGCAAAGGACAGTGCCATAAGTACAGCTCCTCCTACCCCTTGCAGTGCGCGAAAAACTATAAGCATATAAATGGAAGTGGACATACCACATAGTAAAGAAGCAACGGTAAATAATATGATACCATAGATAAAAATAGATTTTTTCCCAAACACATCTCCAATACGCCCTATACCAACTATAAGAGAGGTCACTGCCAAAAGATAACTCAAGGCTATCCACTGAATACTGCCAAAGCTTGCATTAAGTTCCCTGGCTATAGTAGGAAGACCAATATTTACTATATTTGTGTCTATTGAAGACATAAGGGTAGTAAGTGAAAGTACTATGATGACTAAAAGGTAACTGGTTTTAACAGAAGCTGTATTGTTTTGATTTGTCATAATTTTCCTCCTTTTCATCCTGCCTGCGCACTATAAAACCATGCTTTTCATTTCGCATAAGCATTTCAGTCATGGAAGATGGTCTCATGTCCATTTCCCTAGCCAGATCTTTTTGAATAATTCCATCATTCTGAAAAATTAATGACAATAAACGTGATTGTTCCTTATAGGAATGCCCTTTCGGTTATGCCTGATGTGAAAAACGGTGGATTTGTCGTCCAATCAATTTAAAGTTGTATATAATTTAGCTGAATCTGACTTTAACATTATTGCTCTCCCCATATATAATTAGGTATCTAATTAATTAGAGAATAGCACTGGGAAATAAATTTGTCAATGAAGTGTGCTGTCTAGTGCCATCTCATAATTTCCAAAATTTGTACCCCTAAGGTGTAGAAAATGAAAATTATGCAATAATCATAAATAAAAGAAGCGACTATATATGAGCCGCTCCTTTTATTCATGCAAAATAATCTTATGGATAATTTCAATTACCTTTATTATTTTATTATTTCTAAAAGCATATTATAATTTTTTTCTTTAGTTCTTTTCATTACAGTGAACCAATCAATTATAGCCCAAATGCCGAATCCTCCTAAAGTTATTAACTTAATTATTCCTAATCCTACTTGCCCTAAAATAAATCTATCTACTCCAAGATAACCAAAAAATATTGAAATCAAAAAAACAACTATTGGGTCTTTATAATTCAAAGATTGTAGTATTATTAGTTTACTATCCTCTAATGTCTCAATACTGCTTCTTACTGCCATTAACTTTTCACTAGGTAAATACTTAGTACCTGTACTAGCTATGAACATATCTACTTTGTTAGAATCCATTTTATCTCTCCTTATAAATCATTACAATTTAGTGGATTGCAGAATACTGCAATCTTAAAAAAATTTTTCTAAATTACCAACAAATTTTAATTTAAAATTATGCAGGCATCTAAATTACTATAATTTATTACAGTAAGACAAATAACTCATTAATAAATATATTCACGAACATAACAAAAAATGTTAAATTATAATATTTTTTATTTATTGTTCTGCTGAATTTTTAGTATTACTCAAAGGAATTTCCTTCATAAATAAGACAACTACTAAAGCCAGTATTGACATAACAACACAAATTACAAACACACTGTGAATAGAATTAGAGAGAATGCCCTTTATATCCTCTATTAATTTCATAAAACGTGGCAGCATTTCCTTAGGCAATTTTGCAGCTATGCTTTTCATGGAATCTCCTCCACCAGTTAGTGCATTTGGATTCTTTAATACACTAGTAATAGAAGCTGGTAAACCTGTAGTGTCAAGATCCTTTAATCCATTTGTCACAACTGTACTCATAATTGTTCCAAGTATTGAGGAAGCAATAGTCTGTCCAAGAGATTTAAAAAATTGTGTTGATGAAGTTACAACTCCAATTTGACTCTCAGGGAAAGCACTCTGGGCAGTAACACTGAAGATAGGCATTACAATCCCTATTCCAAATCCCAAAACAATCATGTCAATTATTATCTGTAAATTACTAGTGTTAACTTTTAAATTCAAAAGCAGTGCAGATCCAATAACTGCAATGACAAATCCAATTATGGCCTGAAGCTTATATTTATTAGTCTTTGATACCAGAACTCCACTTACCATGGCTCCTACAATAAGGCTGAGCATCATAGGGGTAAGTATTGCTCCAGATTTACTGGCACTGGAACCTGTAACTTCTTGCACAAATAGTGGTATGAAAATTGCAGCTCCCATCATTACGGCACTGATTAAAAACATTTCAATAGCTGAAAAGTTAAATATGGAATTCTTAAATAGGGTCATTGGTATTATAGGATCTTCGGCTTTTATTTCAATAACTGCAAATATAATTAGCATAACCGCTGAAAATATAAGCATGTCTACAATTTGAACTGAATTCCAGTCATAATCCTTTCCTGCCCAGGTAAAAGCAAGAAGCATTGGTACTAAAGCTACAATTAAAGCTACAGCTCCAAAATAGTCCACTTTTTTCCTCTCCTCTGCCTTATGAGTAGGAAGTACTAATATTATTATAATAAGCGCTATTATGGCTATAGGGATATTTACGTAAAACACCCATCTCCAACTGAAATTATCTGTAATAAATCCTCCAAGGGATGGTCCCACTATGCTGGCAAGCGCTCCTGCGGAAGATGCTATTCCCACATATTTTGCCCTTTCTGCCGGAGCAAAAAGTACTCCTATAATTGCTAGAGAATTTGATATTAAAATAGCCCCACCGATTCCCTGAAAACCTCTAAAGAAGATAAGCTGCATCATATTCTGAGAAACTCCGCATAGAGCTGACCCTATAAAGAAAACAATAATTCCAAATATATATACAGGTTTAAAACCATACATATCTGCCAGCTTTCCAAAGAGAGGCATTGAAATTGTTATGCAAAGTAGATAAGCTATCATAGGCCAGGTGTAGTAATCAAAGCCTTGAAGACTGCTTATAATTTTTGGCATAGCAGTAGTGACTATAGTACCATCAAGAGATGCTAATAGTATACTCATCATTACTCCTATCATTATTAATACTGTGTTTTTTTTGGTTAGATTTGTAAAAGTCATGTAAATCACTCTCCTCCAATAAATTAAAATATCTTTAAATTGTATTTTATTATTATCAATTTATTGATGATATTGATAATTAATAATAATTGATAATATATTGACGCACTTCTCCCTATTTAATTTTAAGCAAGATTAATTTATTATAATGCTTGCTGAAAGCAGTATAAAAAGCTTACAGTCACATTAGGTAATATGAAGATTTCTAAAATCACCTGCTAATTACAGGATTATCCTGATAATATATAATTTGCATTATCAAATTGCTGAATGGTATTCAGCCTAAAATAATAAAATTATGATTTTAATTAGCTGTTTAGCAGTATAAATTATATGGATAATGTAAAACCTTCTTATTTAGCCTTCTTCAAGAATGATGTTTTCATAAAGATAACATCATTGCTGCTATACTATATAGGTTCTTTCTTAGAATAATTATAATATTTATGAAATAAATCACTCTTTATATTTCATATTATATTTTATTAAAATTGAAAATGCAATAGTTTTGTAATATAATTATAAATATATTTCATATCTTGGAGGAATGTAAAGATGAATGGCTTTGAAAAAAGACGTGAAGATAAAAAAGAATCTATATTAGATGCAGCTTTAGAACTATTTAAAGAATTTGGATATGACAAGGTGAGTATTGCTGAAATTGCGAAAAAAGCTTCTGTTTCACAGGTTTCCATATATAATTTTTTCGATAGTAAAAAAAATCTCAGAGATGAGCTGTTGAAAAAACTTGTAAATGCTAATCTAGTTGAAACCTTAGATATTTTAGAAAGCAGTGATTCTGTAAAGGTTAAAATAGAAAAATTATTGATGTCAAAAATAAATTTTTGCAAAAGTTTTTCCATGCATTTCTTGGTAGAATCCGTACATAATAATTCATCAGAAAGTGCACCTGGTTATTTTGCTATAGAATATATAGGTAAAGATAATTATAAAAAAATAGAAGATGGCTTTACTAAACTCTTCGAGCAGGGAAAAAAGGAAGGTCTTATTGATAAAGACATTTCTATAGAATCAATACTGTATTATACAGATGCTATACGATATTATTTTCTAAATAATCCCTCCAGCTTTGATAAACTTGAAAATAATCCAAAGCTGGCAAAGGAATTCTTTTCATTAATGTATTATGGAATTATGAAGAGATGATTTAAGGAGATTAGAGGTAAATTCTTTTTTATCATCACATCTAATCTCCTCAAATATTTACCTTCTCCTCAGATTAATTAGTTTATTTGATTATTGCTATTACAGTCATAACTATACCCATAGCCATAAAGCATATACCCACAGCACTTTGTAAAGTCCTTTCATTAACCTTATTAGCATAACGAGAACCTAAAATTCCACCTAAGACTGCTCCCCCAGCCAAGAAACTGCCTAATATAAGACTGATATTGCCTCTAGCCGCATAGCCCACAGTAGAGGAAAAAGCTGTTATAGCCATTATAAGAGTAGAAGTACCTATAGCTTTATGAAGTGGAAATGACATTAATATTATTAAAGCTAAAAGTACCATAACTCCACCACCAGCTCCAAACAGTCCACTTAATATTCCTATACCTAATCCTGTAATTAAAACTGCTAGTATTTTTTGCCATTCTCTTTTAAAATGAATAAATCCTCTTACAGTATCTAATGAATCATTTTTCCCTTTAAAACTATTATAAAACATTGATAAGCCTCCAATAACTAAAAAAATTCCAAAGCTAGAGGATAGTTTACCTTCTTCCATTTTGTTTGCAAATGATGCACCTAATTGAGCTCCAATAACAGAAGTTAAAGCTATCCAGACACCTGATTTAAGGTCTATATTGCCATTTTTGTAGTAAGAATAAGATACAGTTAAAGAAGCTATAACATCCACAAAAAGGCTTGTGCCTATTGCGGCATGAACACCAACTTTAAAGAACATAGTTAAAATAGGAACTATAATCATAACTCCACTAGCACCTATAAGACTTGTCATACCGCCAGTAATAATACCTATACCTATTGCTAATAAATAAAACACCAAATTCATAAAAATATGTCTCCTTTGTAGTTGCTAATTATAGATTGCGATTTACTTAAAGTAACTTGTACGAAAAATATTTATTATATCGTAATATTTTACAGGGCTTACTTAATTCATGGAGAAATTATATCATACTATTCTTTTCAATCCATTATTTTAGATGAAAAGAATTAATAAATTAAAGTAAAAGAAAGCCTGCTACATAAAAAAGTATATTTCAATGTTACCAAAATTTTAATGACAATTTAATGATATTTTAATGAATTCTTGGTAAAACATGAATATCAAATAAGTAATATATTAAGACTAAAGTTAAATATAATATTGAGGAGAATAAATAATGATGCTTAACGATGAGCTATTAGAAAGTAAGAAAATTAATAAAAAAAATGATATATTCCATAAAAGTTTTGAAATCGGAATATTATTAAAAGGAATTGATTCAATACTACAAATTACAGGTGGAATCTTACTGATATTCTTAAATCCACATAGATTAAGTAGAATAGTTGTTTTATTAACGCAGCATGAATTATCAAAAAATCCAAGAGATACCATTGCAAACTTTATTGTAAAATCAAGTTTAGGATTTAATTTAAGTGTTCAACATTTTGCTGTCTTTTATTTGATCTCTCATGGGGTGATAAAATTAGTTCTGGTTATTTTGTTATGGAAGAAAAAGATGTTCGCCTATCCACTTACTATATTTTCTTTAGCTCTATTTATTATATATCAAATATATCATTATACAATTAGGCATTCCCTATGGCTTATTGGATTAACGATTTTTGATATTGTAATGATAATATTAACACTTATAGAATACAACAATATTAAGAATGAAGTTTATGAATAAGTATATTACAAGGCTACTATATCAACATAACTTTAATGTAATTTTAATCTTCTTGAGATATAATAGAGAATAAGAAGGTAGCGATAAAATGATTAATTTTATAAGTAATATCACTATTGAACAAAGCATATCTATGGTAAACATAAATAATATAAATGGAGGAAGTTAAGTTATGAATATAATTGTAGCAGGGGGAGATGGATTTTGTGGCTGGCCAACAGCACTCTATCTTTCAAAGCAAGGACATGATGTAGCTATTGTAGACAATTTAGTGAGAAGGAAGATCGATAAAGAATTAGGTTCTAACTCTTTAACACCAATAGCCTCCTTAGAAGAAAGAGTAGAAAAATGGAAAGAACTTACGGGCAAGGAAATTAAAATCTACATAGGTGATTTAAATCACTATGATTTTTTAAGTGAGGTATTTCGTCAAGTTAATCCAGAGGCCTTCATTCATTTTGCAGAGCAACGTTCTGCACCTTATTCTATGATAGATAGAGAACATGCAATTTATACTCAATCTAATAATGTATTAGGAAATCTAAACGTGCTCTATGCAATTAAGGAATTTGCTCCTGACTGTCATCTAATTAAACTAGGAACTATGGGTGAATATGGAAATCCAAATATTGATATAGAAGAAGGTTTTATTGAAATTGAACACAAAGGCCGTAAGGATAGATTGCCATATCCCAAGCAGCCAGGATCATTCTACCATCTATCAAAGGTTCATGATAGTAATAATATCATGTTTGCATGTAAAATCTGGAATATACGTGCTACTGATTTAAATCAAGGGATAGTATATGGCTTACGTACTGAGGAGACCACGATTGATCCCATTTTAAATAATAGATTTGATTACGATGGAGTTTATGGGACAGCCTTAAATCGATTTCTAATTCAAGCAGCAATTGGCTATGATTTGACTGTATATGGTAAAGGAGGACAAACGAGAGCATTTCTAAATATCGAAGATACAGTAAGGTGCATCGAAATAGCTGTTAATAACCCTGCTAAGAAGGGAGAGTTTAGGGTTTTTAACCAATTTACCGAGTATTTTTCTGTATTGAATTTAGCAGAAAAAACGAAAGAAGTTGGAGAAGAATTAGGCTTAAAAGTTAATATTCAGCATATTAAAAATCCAAGGGTAGAATTAGAAGAGCATTATTTTCATGCTGTAAATACAAATCTGATTGACCTAGGGCTAAAACCTCATTTGCTAACTAATGAAGTATTAAAGGAAGTCCTGAAAGTAGCTATCGAAAACAAGGATCGAGCTATAATAGAAAATATACTTCCAAAGGCAACCTGGAGGTAAGAATTTACTATGAGAATAGCCATTGTTACGGAGACATTTTTGCCTTCAACTGATGGGATAGTAACTAGACTCATCAATGCCATAAGGTATATGAAACAACAGGGGCATGACATTTTAGTTATTGCTCCTGATCTAGGAAAAGTGAATTATTTAGATGCAAAAATAGCAGGAATAAGAAGTATTAACTTGCCATTTTATAAATCAAGAGGTTTTTCACTTCCATCAGCTAATGTAAAAAAGATCCTGGAAAATTTTAAACCTGATGTAGTCCACGCAGTCAATCCATTGTTATTGGCTGCATCTGGAGTTAAATATGCAAAAAAATTAGGTATTCCTCTTATTGCGTCATACCATACGAATATTCCAAAGTATTTGAGATATTATAATTTTCACGGTCTGGCAGAGTCCTTACTATGGGCATATATTTTACATCAACACAAGCAGTCCTTGATAAATCTATGTACTTCAAATAGTATAAAAGAAGAACTGGAAGCTCATAATATTCCAAATTTGCACGTTTTAAAGCGAGGCGTAGATACTATTAATAGACATCCGCGATTTTATGATGCTGATATGAGAAGTCGCCTTCTGCATGGTAATAATGATAAGCATTTGCTGATTTTTGTAGGAAGATTAGCAGCTGAAAAGGAGATTCACAAAATAAAACCACTTCTTAAAGCAAGAGATGATATTTCATTAGCAATTATAGGTGATGGACCAGAGCGCGAGAAACTTGAGAAGGAATTTCAAGGTACTCATACGGTATTTACAGGTTTTTTGCATGGAGAGGAACTATCCAAGGCTTATGCCTCTGCAGATGCTTTTATCTTTCCATCAGTTACTGAGACACTCGGACTTGTTATATTGGAGGCTATGTCTTCTGGACTGCCTGTAATTGCTGCTGAAAGTGGACCAACACTGGAACAGGTTAAACATATGGAAAATGGATTAATCTTTCAAAATGAAGATTTAAAAAGCATGGAAAATGCAGTAAAGTTATTAGATGACAAGGAACTGTTACAAACTATGAAAAAGAATGCTCGGCGAGAAGCGGAACAAATTAGCTGGGATAAAGCATCACAGCAGTTATTGGATTTTTATTATAAAACTGTTTACATACACAACTTCAATTGTATATAAGATACATACTGATTGCTGCTTGTGGCGAAGGTTGCTTTGCCTTTTAAACTATTGTATACTTAAAGCAAAATTAATATTATTAATTATAGGTTACTAAAGTGTAAATTCTTGTTTCTGTATTGTCTATTATATTTTCAAAGTATTAATTAGCATGGGCTTTTACATAAACTAAATCATCCTAGTGCTATTTCATATTTACTCTAAATATAAATTAAACATACAATAACCTTTATCAGTTTAATACTTTAGTTTAAGGCACATTCAAATAAATAACTAGTCAGTATGCTAGTCTATTTTGAATCCTACTACGTCAACAGAACCCTCAGATAGCTCAACTATCTTGGTCACCTGTTTCCTTGTATCATTTAAAATTTACGTTGCATCTTTGACTTACTATTTATTTTCATATGCCTAAAAGGGAAGAAAGGTTAAATTCCTTCACGGTCCCGCCGCTGTAATAGAGGAATCCTTATAGATATACCACTGGGAAACTGGAAAGGTTATAAGGGTGATGATGCTTGAGTCAGAAGACCTGCCTGTAATTCTTCGCCAAATAAGCTCTACGGAAGATGGAGAGGTGACTGGATTATCTTTTATATAATTACATAGGATATCTATGCCTTTTAGCCGTCAGACTAAAAGGCTTTTTAGCGTTCACTTACATTTTTCTAGAGATTTATTTCCATTACAAATATTAATTTAAATTTATTATTAATATGGAGGTTTTTTTAATGCATATCGAAGACGGCATTTTATCCCCAGCAGCCTGGGTACCCATGTATGCTGTCAGTGCAGCATTTATACTGCCTGGAGTTCGAGAAATTAAGAGAAGAGCTGATGAAAACTTATACTACAAGCCTTTTCTTGCCATGATTGGAGTGGGAGTATTCATTATATCCTGCATGCACTTACCCGTGCCAGTAACAGGTTCCTGCTCTCACCCCTGCGGTACAGCCCTTGCAGCAATTCTAGTAGGCCCTTTTGCAACGGCGGTAATTTCGGCTATTGTACTTTTTTTCCAGGCTATATTCCTAGGTCATGGAGGTATAACAACTATTGGTGCCAACACCCTTTCCATGGGAATTGCAGGAGGATTCTCAGGTTATTTCTGCTGGAAGGTTTTAAGAAAATTCAACATCCCCCTTTGGCTTGCAGCTGGAACAGCTGGTTTTGTAGGAGATATTGTCACTTATCTTGCCAGTGCCTTTGAACTTGCAATTAGTCTCCATGGTAATATTCCCCTAGTTAAGCAGTGGATGATATTTTTTATGGGATATGGCCCAACACAACTGCCGCTTGCTATAGCTGAAGCTGTATTCACAGCGGTTGTACTAAAGGCAATGGTAAGTCGTCGTCCCGATTTGTTACCTGGAATTTTGAAAAAAACTCTTAAAAAGGAGGTACGTAATGGTGAAATCAAAGCTTAATGTTGAAAAATCCTCTACCCCTAGTACTATAAAAACTTCAGAGATTAATGACAAAAAATCCTCTTCTGTTGAAATAAAATGGTTTGATTCCTTTACAAAAACCATACTTGCAATTATGTGCGTAATTTTAACCTTTATAGTCATATCAGGCACTTATATGGCTAAACATAATATGGAGGCCGGTGGTACTGATGATAAAGTCAATACTCTTGCCACAAAAAAGCATCATCCTCTTATAGAATTGCCGGGAGATGCACAGGTTGGAGCTTTCTCCGTTACCAATTTGTTTGCTGGAATAATACTAGGTCATCACTGGGATAAACTTTTTGGAAAACGTAAAGATGACAATTTACAGGAAGAATAGACTATGTTAGGGGATTTTAAGAATATATCTGAAAAAAATAGCCTTCTCCATGCTCTAGACGGAAGAGTAAAAACCATTGTATTTTTAAGTGCTATTATTGTGGCTGCTTGTCTTACAAAATGGTATTTAGTTGTAGGGATTTGGATAGCCTCTCTAGCTATCTTCCCCTCTCTACATATTCCTATTGGAGCCCTAATTAAACGTCTCCTAATGCCCTTTAGTATAGCCTGGCTAGTCTTTTTAAGCCTTATATTCACCAATGGGACTCATGCTATCTTTGTTATTCATATTGGCAAAATATATATACCTGGATATTATGAAGGTTTAAAATTAGGCTTTCTAATTTTATTGAGAATTATGACAGCAGTCACCATAGGTTCTCTTCTTTCCTTTACTACACCAATGATAGAGATCCTAGAGACACTTAGACTTTGTAAAGTGCCAAACACCATAATAGATTTAGCTGCTATGATGTATCATTATGTATTTGTATTAGAAGAAACTGCCCACAGTATGCATAGAGCTCAGGTTAGCCGCATGAGTGACAACACCTCTTGGTTTTCAAGAGCTAAAGATGCTGGAAATGTGGCAGGTCATGTTCTCATTAAATCTCTGGATCGCAGTGTTAAAATTTATAATGCTATGCTTTCTAGAGGTTATGATGAAAATAGTACAAGTAGTGATTTTTATGTTGATGCTGTGCCTTTTTCCCATATTATTTATGGAGTGTTATGTGGGATTATATTAGTAGTTTTGGTACTGATAAATATCTTTATTTAGATTTAATAAGTAATTTTTATCCGATGACTAGCCGCTGTAATACTCTACCACTCTAAAGAGAAAGCGATTCACACCGAATCACATATTTAGGTTCTCTACTTAAGGTGAAGATAACAGCGGCACGGCCCTGGATAATTCATCTAAACTTAGACGGAGTACAAACTCTCCTTCTAAGTAAGATTCATTGATAGTCATTGGTATGAAGAGATTTATTTACAGGTTGTTGTGCTATAATTATAGAATAATGTTATTAAATTTGATTCAGAAATTGATTATTAGGCGAACTAAATAAGGTAGACGGAATTGTACTTTGAAAATTGAATAATGCGATGTTTAAAGAATAATATTTGACATATTTTATTTGTAATAATAGATTATATAGGATAATATGGTATAATTTTCACATGGTTTAATTAGAAATCGTATTTTTTTGTGAATTTAAATTATTATTTAGGAGGCAAATATTAATGAGGATTTTAATTACACCCATGTCAGCAATGGTTGAAACTAGTGGACCTTTTTCAAGAGTAATTGCATTATGTAACAAGTTACTTGAAGGACAGCATGTAGTATCGATGTGTGCAGCTGAGGATGTAAATTATCGTAGGATAGAAGGTGTTAAGAATTATTTTGCACCTGTTCCATCACCTTTAGGAATGCCTATGTTCATTGGAAAAAATGTGCTTAAGGTAGCTCAGTTTAGTGGGATACAAAAGAAAAAGAAAGTCAATAGTTTCGAAGAAGTTCTACATTTTGTAGGAGCAATTGACAAAAAGCATTTCGCAAATGATGTCAATTGTATTAGAAAAGCAATTCAAGATTTTAGACCCGATGTAGTGTATTCAGAATTTAGGATTGCTTCGATTGTTGCTGCAAAATTAGAAAATATTAAGGTGATTACAGGATATAGCTACCCAGTTCAAACCTCTTTTGCATCTAATCCTGAATATAGTAAAGGAGTTAAAGAATTTTTAAAAGAAAACAATCTTCCTAACGTTGAGTCATGTCTTGATATATTTAATTGGGCTGATTTAAAAATAGTGCCAAGTTCCTATGAGTTAGAACCTATAAATGATAAAAGTGTTGTTTTTACAGGACCTTTTTCTGTACCTGAACGAAGGTCTTTAGATTTGAATAGGGATAAAATTATAGCATATATGGGTAATGGTACAATTTCGCCAAAGAAAGAAATAGATGAGCTTACTAAAGCATTTGAAAAATCTAATTACAAAATATATATTGCAACAGAGCAAGTAAATCCCTACAAGAAAGATAATATTACAATCGATAGGAGGTTCGATTTTAATAAACTTATGCCAGAAGCAATAGCATATATAAACCACGGTGGGCAGAATAGTATAATGACAGGTTTAATATTTGGGGTACCTCAAATCATATGTGCTGGTAATGTATTTGAAAGACAATATAATGCTTCTTCAATAGTCAAATTAAAAGCAGGGGTTTCGTTAGAAACAGAACAGTTTACATCACAAATTATTAAAAATACAGTTAAGACTTTTGAAAATGAAACATTTCATATTGAAAATTCAAAAAGTGCTGGAGAAAAACTAATAAAACTTGGCGGGGTAAGTAAGGTGGTTGAAATTTTAGAAAGCATAGCATAGTTCAAAACATTCTTATTAGATGGGGTAATGGGAGCATATCTACAAGCAAGGGCAAAGTAACTAATTAATAGTAGTTTGTCATGTTTTCAAGTGAAAATTATATGGAATTTATTGTAAAACAAATTTTACATAAGTAGGTTTTGTGACATTAAATAATGCCAACGCAAAAGGTAAGATTTTTGTGTTGATAACGCCTGAAAGTGGCTATTTTACTTATTTGAAATGATAAATACTGTCTTGCGGCTGTTTTTTTGCACGAATCGTTCCCGTACTCCGTATTATGGATAGTACGAACATACGTGTCATGTACTGAAAAGTAGATACCATTATATGTAATTTGCTTCATAAAATTAGATTTGAGATGTAGGTATTTGCAGTAAAATAAAGGTTGTAAGGTGTAAATACCTTTACTAGTTAAAATAAATAATACAAGCGTTTATTTTATCCAATTTATTGAAGTCACTTTGCACTTCATGACACGTTTGCTGGTACTGGGCCCAAAAGATAACTGGAGGGGTGCTGTATAATGATGCATAAACAAATTTTAGAGAAAGAATTTTTAAAATATAAACAGCCAGAGGAAGAAATTTTAAGTGTAGATTGTAATGGAATACAACTACAGGCTATTACATTATGGAATAATGTAATATATATTTACCAATATTGGTATAATGACAAAATAAATACAATACAAAATAATTATTCTTATGTTAATAAAAAGGTATTTTTAGATGCAAATAATAAGTTTAATGAATTAAATAGTAAATAGTATTCATGGCACATCATATTTTATTTTTACTTTACTTTACTTTTGGTTACACGGATGCTCCCATTACCCCTAGATGTAGCAATGACAAAAATAAAATATTTTATAAAACATCGTATTATTCAATTAAGAATTCTACGGTGTTTTTGTTTCGCACTTCAAAAATAGTAAGAATAATCCCAAAATAATTATATGTAAAATTTGTTGTAAATAGGAAAAAATAATCTTACAATAAAAGAAAATTTAATTATTTTCATAAGGAGTTGTTTTCCATGAAAAAAATATTGACAGTTTTATTAATTATTGTATCAATAACTTTATTAAGCTGTGATAATTCACAAAAATAAGAGGTGAAGGTAGTCCCATAAAACTAGTAAATAGAAGTAATAATATTGATGTTAAATATTATTTTACAAGACAAAATCAGCATCCAGACCAACAATTAATTCAGGTAATAAATTCTAGTGATGTTAAGTTAGATATTGCTATTTACTCTCTTAATAAACAAAGTATTGTAGATTCTATAATTAATGCAAAAAATAGAGGCGTAGACGTAAAAATTATAACTGATGGAACTGAATCTAAAAATAAAAGTGAATCAAAAGAATTGAAAGAATTACAAAGTAAAGGTATACCAATAAAAATAAATGAGCATTCTGGATTAATGAATCTAAAATTAACTATTGAAGATAATACACAGGTTGCTACTGGAAGTTACAATTATACTGAAGATTCTTCAAAAGAAAATGATGAGGTTTTAGTAATAATAAATGATGTAAACACAGCGCAAAACTTTGAAAATGAGTTTAATACTATGTGGAATGATAATAAAAACTACACAAATTATTAAATAAAATACATATAATAAAAAGTTGCAAAGATTAAGAAAACTGCTCTGGTACTTAAATAAATAATTTATGTATTTTACAATGAGTAGCTCAGACTTTAAGTCTATTATCGGAAAGGAATTAAACTATGGAACTTATAAACGTATCTAATGTTACCTACACTTATAATGATGGTCACTCAGCTTTAAAAAATGTTAACCTTAAGATTAACAAAGGCGATAGAGTAGCTATTCTTGGTCCCAATGGTGCTGGAAAATCTACTCTATTTCAGCTTTTTAACGGGCTCCTTACCCCTACTTCTGGTTCAGTTACCATAGGAGGCTTAGCTACTACTAAGAAAAATTTACCTGCCATTCGCAAAAATGTAGGTATGGTTTTTCAAGATTCAGATGATCAGCTATTTAATTCCACAGTAAGGCAGGAGATTGCCTATGGACTTATGAACATGAGAATATCAGGAAAAGAGCTGGAAGACTCTATAAATTGGGCTCTTAAAGTTGTTGGAATGTCTGATTATATAAATAAAAGCCCTCATAATTTAAGCGGTGGTGAAAAAAAGAGAATAGCCCTTGCCAGTGTACTAGCTATGAAACCTGAAGTTATGGTACTGGATGAACCTACCTCTGCCCTAGATCCAAAAGGTGTTAGTAATCTTTTAGACTTGCTAAACTCTATTAACAAAGACTTGGGGATAACTCTAATATTTGCAACACATGATGTGGATATAGTTCCCCTTCTTGCAGATAAAGTATATCTTTTAAGTGAAGGTGAAGTTGTCCTATCCGGTACCACAGAAGAAGTATTCATCCATAGAGAAACTATTCGAAGCATTGATCTTCGCCTGCCTAGAGTAGCTCATCTAGTGGAGCTTCTCGTAAAGGATGGACTAATAAAAACAGATGAATTACCTCTTACTATTGGACAGGCTAGAAAACTTTTTCAAAAAGCCATCAAAATACCCTAGGATTTAACTTAGGTATATTTAGTGAATTATATCCAATATTATGACAAAAAAAACAGTTAGCTAGTTAATAATTCCTTTATAGCCTACTAACTAGTTTAACAATAATTATTGGCGAATTTTATGTTGTCCTATTACCCTTGGAGTAAAATCATGTAATGATGTTGAAATAAAAATAGAAGATGCTCTGACTTATTCAAAGGATCTTTTAAGTAAAATCAAGAATTAAGCGTACCAGAGAAAAATTCCCATAATTTACACCTTTGAGGTGCAAATTATGGGAATTCTAATTTATACTTATGCACTTTCCAAATCCAATCTCTTCCATATGAAATAGGACAATCCCCAGGACAGAACAAATAAACCCACCAGCAAATACCCAATATTTCCGAAATCAAGATTACTTATCCATTTCCAGATACCACTATTTAGCCCAAGCTTAGGAGCCAATATTTGAGTTAATTCAATAAATCCTATACACAGTGCTGCTACTACAGATATTCCAGTAACAGATAAATTATAGTATATTTTACGTAAAGGTGTTGAAAATGCCCAATTATATGCATTAGTCATGAATACTCCGTCTGCAGTATCCATAAGACTCATTCCTGCTGCAAAGATAATTGGCAAAGCTACTAGAAGGTCAATTGGAACAGCTTGAGTTGCAGCATTTACTGAGATGGCCAAAAGTGCCACTTCTGAAGCAGTATCAAATCCAAGTCCAAATAAAAAACCCATCGGATAAACATGCCAGCTTTTATTTATAAATCTATAAAGTGGTCCTCCAAAACGTGAAATAAAACCTCTATTCAGCAAAAGCTTGTCTAATTGTTCTTTATTATATTTACCCTTACGTGTAATCCCAAAAATTTTATAAATATCAAACCATATATACAGATTCAATATTCCTATAAGTAAAAGAAATCCCCCAGATACTGAGGTACCAATTACACTTCCAATCTCCTTTATTTGTGGAATATTTCCTTGAGCCCACTTCATTGAAAACGTAGTTATTATTACCATGATAAATACTACAGAAGAGTGTCCCAGTGAAAAGAAAAATCCAACACCTGTAGATTCTTCTTTCTGCTCTGTCAATTTACGAATAGTATTATCAATGGCAGCTATATGATCTGCATCGAAAGCGTGTCTAAGTCCAAGAGTATATACCAGAAACCCAAACCCCATCATTTCAGGATGTTTGCCAGCATGAGCTACTAGTATTGCAATACCGACTATATGCAGTATGGCCACTACTATTGCATAATAAATCCATTTAGTATTTTTATTCAATTTAAGATTTATTTTAATCCCCCCTAAACACAGAATGTCATTAGGTTAAAATCTACACTCATAAAACAATTTTATTAAAATACTACTAACTTTATAGCTTATTAATAATACTAGCATTATAACCAGCACCAAATCCATTATCTATATTTACCACACTGACACCACTGGCACAGCTATTTAACATTGATAAAAGAGCCGAAAGTCCTTTAAAGTTTGCTCCATATCCAACACTGGTAGGCACTGCTATAACTGGTTTGTCTACAAGCCCCCCCACTACACTGGCAAGGGCACCTTCCATTCCTGCCACAACTATAACAACCTTTGCTCCTCTTATAATATCTAATTTTGAAAATAATCTGTGAATACCTGCAACTCCTACATCTATAAGCTTCTCCACTCTATTTCCAAATATCATTGCCGTTTCCGCTGCTTCTTCCACCACTGGCAAATCAGAGGTTCCTGCTGAAACTATGACAATATAGCTATCAGTAAGTTTTTCTTCTCTTTTTTTAATGGTTATTGTTTTGCCAAGCTTATTGTACCTTGCATCCGGACATAGTTCTTTTACTGAATTGTACATCTTTTCACTAGCCCTAGTAGCCAGTATATTATTATCCTTTGTAAGCATAAATTCAATGATACTTTTTACTTGCTCAACTGTTTTACCAGCGCAATATATTACCTCAGGATATCCTACCCTTATCTCTCTATGATTATCAATCTTAGCAAAACCCAAATCCTTAAAGGGAAGATCTTCAATTTTTTTCATGGCTTCTTCTATTTCAACTTTATTATTTTTCACAGCTTCAAGCAGATTTCTTATATCATCTTTATTCATGGTTTAATTTTAGCGAGAAATTTTCACTTCCCACTAAAAATTGCCTCCCTTCCTTTCACTATCAAGCTTTCTCAAAGTATATTAATCTTAAATAATTCTGCATCAAATTTATTTCCCTACGATAGCCTCATTAAGGCTGCCTACTCTGTATCCCTGTATATCAAGTGTTACGTATTTAAATCCAATTTCTTTAAGTTTGTTAGAGATATCATCCATTAACTTTTCATCAAATAATCTAGCTCTATCTTTCCTATCAACCTCTACCCTGGCCAGATTTCCATGGCATCTTACCCTGACTGCCCTGAAGCCTATTTTCATCATATACTTTTCAGCTTCCTCAATTTTTTCAAAATCTTCTACTTTGAGTTCATCTCCATAAGGTATTCTAGTTAGTAGACATGCATACGATGGCTTATCCCAAGTTTTTAACCCTAACTCCTTGGAGAAACTTCTTATATCTGCTTTAGTAAGTTTACATTCCAGTAATGGGCTTTTTACATTTAGCTCTTTTAGAGCTTTTAATCCTGGTCTATAGTCTCCCATATCATCAAGATTTGTTCCATCAATTACATAGTTGTAACCCTGTGTTTTAGCAATATTGTGGATCATACTAAATACTGCCTTTTTACAAAGATAGCATCTGTTTTCAGGATTATTTCCGATTTCTTCTATAATAGGTACTTCTATAATTTCATAATCTACACCTAATTCATTAGCTAATTGTTTTGCTTCCTCCACTTCCCATTTGGGAATATAGGGTGAAAGTATGGTTACCGCTTTCATATTATCACCAAGAGCTTCTCTAGCTGCTTTAAGTAAAAACGTACTGTCCACTCCACCGGAAAAAGCCAAAACTACCTTTTCCAGCTCTTTTAGATAATTAGTCAAATTTATATACTTTTCATCATTCATCATTGTATCACCTCTATCCCTATGTATTATACATATCAAATCAATAATCGTCCCAATTTCACTGATTCAACAAATTCACAATTTACCTATTATCTACTGTTTATCCGATGACTAGCCACTGTAACACTCCACCTTCTAAAGGTGGAGATAACACTGGCACGTCCCTGGATAATTCATCTAAACTCAGTGGGAATACAAACTCCCACTGAGTAAGATTCATTGATATTTAATTCTATTGATAACATTCATACCATTGTTACACTATTTTCTCTATCCAGAATTTATTTCACTTAATTATTAATTCTTCACAAATTATTACGATCTCATATTTTCGCTTATAAGTGATTATTTTCTTCTATAGCCTTATGAATATCTCTATAAACCTTGGCAATAGGTAAATTATTTTCTTCTGCTATTCTCTTGCAATCTTCATATTCTGCCTTATATTTTACCAGTTCGCCTTCATAGTAGGAATTTTTCACATTTACCTCTCCATAACTGGTTTTAACTTTTGAAAATTCTCTATGAAGCATTATTTTCTCAACCTTAAATTTTCTAACTCCAATGGAAGTAGTTTCTTTAAAAATTACCTCCAGTACATCTTTTTCTTTCTTGGCATTTACCAATATACTCAGCTTTATGGCGGGTCTTCCTTTTTTCATAATGATAGGTGTCTTGAATACATCTAAAGCGCCTCTATGAAAAAGCTTTTCCTCCACATAGCCATATAATTCCGGATTCATATCATCTATATTTGTTTCTAGTATATATTGTTCCTCTATTTCTTCCTTACTTTCTTCTTTTCCCAAATAGACTCTTAACACATTGGGAATCTCCAGATCTCTGGTTCCCAGTCCATATCCTATTTTGTCTATAGAAAATTCTATTTTATCTGTAAACTCCTCAACATTTGAAGCTAAAATAGCCGCTCCTGTAGGAGTGGTAGTTTCAAAGGATACTATACCTGATTTTATTGGTATACCCTTTAATATCTTAACAGTTGCCGGTGCTGGCACAGGTATAACCCCATGAGCGCATTTTACAAATCCGCCTCCTACCTGAACAGTTGAAGCAATAATCTTATCTACTTTTAAATAATCTAATGCCACCGCTGCTCCTACAATGTCTATAATAGAATCTATGGCACCAACCTCATGAAAATGCACTTCATATAGGGATTTTCCATGAACCTCGGCCTCAGCCTCCGCTACTTTCATAAACATATGCAAACTTGTTTTTTTCACTGTTTCACTTAAATCACTTCTATTTATTATATTTTCAATGTCCTTCAAATTTCTATGGTCATGATGATGGCTATGCTCATCTTCAGCCTGGTGATTCTGTTCAGCCACTTCATAGTGAATATGGCTATGTTCTTCATGATTATCATTTCCTACTTCATGATAATCATGAAGAACAGACTCCTCATTGTGAGTATGATGAAGTTCACTACCATGATAATGTTCATCTTCTGTCTGCTGTGCCTGATGGACATGGTGGTGATCATTATTGTGCTGATTTTTTAGAATCACATCCACCTTAGTTCCCATTATACCATTTTTAATATCTTTTTTAATCTGTATTTCATATTCAGAGTCCAATTTAAGTTTTGAAATTTCTTTTATCAAATACTCCTCATCTACCCCTAAATCAATCAATGCTCCTAAGTTCATATCGCCGCTTATTCCACAAAAACAATCATAATATAATACTCTCATTTTATACTCTCCAATATTAAGTAAGATTCATTTATACCTTAATTGTAAACTAATATTTGCCTTTTACGCAATATTGCTCTTAAATATTCTCTGCAATAATCACATTCTTAAAATTATTGATAGTAGTTTTTCATTAGGTAAAGGCCTATTTGTACTATGTTTTATCCGATAACTAGTGGCTGTAACACTCCACATTATAAAAGTGGAGATAACAGCCACACGTCCCTGGATAATTCATCTAAACTTAGTGGAAATACAAACTCCACTAAGTAAGATTCATTGATGACAAATAAGCCTTTACTAATAAATATCAGAAAATTTTACTCAAATAACGCTTTAACCTTTTTTAATTCCTGACGAATAGGAATTCCCTGTGGACAATGAGTCTCACATTTTCCACATTCTACACAATTTGATGCTAATTGATTTCTTGGTTTAAGCATCATGTTATAGACTTCGTCTTTACCAAACATACTGTAATTATTATAGGCAGTAAAACATCCTGGAATATTGACACCTGCTGGACATGGCATACAGTACTCACAGGCTGTACAGCTAACCTTTACTTTATTTTTAATAATGTTATTTACTTTATCAATTAACTTTAATTCTTTTTCTGCTAATGAATTTGCCTCTGTTTCACTGGCTACCTTTATATTTTCTGTAATCTGATCCATTGAATTCATTCCACTTAGAATAACTGATACTTCAGGATGGTTCCAAACCCATTTTAATGCCCATTCTGCTGATGTTCTCTTTATATCCCCTTCATTGAAGGCATCTTTGGCTTCCTCTGGAAGATTATTGACAAGTTTACCACCTCTAAGTGGTTCCATGATTGTAATTCCTAGACCTCTTTCAGCAGCATATTTTAAGCCTTCTGTTCCAGCCTGAAACTCCTCATCTAAATAGTTGTATTGTATCTGACAAAATGACCAATCATAGTAATCCACTATTTCTTTAAAGAGATCCAACTTGTCATGAAATGAGAAGCCTGCATATTTTATTCTGCCGTCTTTTATGGCAGAATCCAAAAATTCATCAATACCATTTTCTTTTAGTCTTTCCCAATCTTTACGATTAAGTGCATGTACTAAGTAAAAATCTATATGATCTGTTTGAAGACGTTGTAATTGCTCGTTTAAGTATTTATCCATGTCACTTCTTGTTTGTATGAGCCAGCTAGGAAGTTTGGTAGCTAATTTAACCTTTTCTCTATATCCATCCTTTAATGCTTTTCCTACAAAAGGTTCACTGGCACCACCCTGACCCATTCCTGTTCCATGATAAGGGTAAGCCGTATCTATGTAGTTTACACCTCTATCAATTGCACTGCGAACTAATTCTATAGATTTTTCTTCATCAATTTGAGTTGCGTCTCCCCCAGGAAGCAATGGAAGTCTCATGCATCCAAAGCCCAATATTGAAACCTTTTCATTAGTTTTCCCAAAATTTCTGTATAACATTATAAAACCTTCCCCCTAAATAAATAATTTGCCAGATTAATTTTTCAATTGAAGATAATTTTATTTTGCAATAATCTCAGCATAGAAATATTATAAATCTTAGAGTGAACTCTAAGTCAATAGTGTATTTATAAAATTTTCTATAAATTACAAATATATAATATTAATTATTTGTAAAGTTTATTCACAATTAATTATCATATATTCGCAAATAATACCTGTAGATATTGATATTGCTAGGATTATTTATCAAAAATCTTTTAATAGAGAATCAAATATAAAAAAATAAGCTGCTGGATTGCTTATGGAATTAATATTCCCATGTTTAAAGCTAGATGTTATATAGGTTAATCTTAATTCTAAATATCATCTTCACTGGTACTTTCAACTTTTATAGTGTTGCTTTGATTACAAGGATCCCTATGCTTACCTGCTACAAACTCATTGTAATGTTTAAGTTTTTTATTAATCATATCTAAATTCTTATTCATTCCCTCTATTTTTTGTTCAGTAACCATTTTTTGATTTAGAATTATTTGCCTGCGCAGTTCTATAGTGCTATCTCCTTCTATAGAAAGGTCAACATAATCCTTTATCTTTGAAATTGACATTCCTGTATCACGGAGACAGCATATCAATCTAATCCATTCTATATCATTTTCTTTAAATTGTCGTATCCCATGTTCATCACGCTCTATAGATGGCAATAAGCCTTCCTTTTCGTAATACCTGAGCGTATATTCTGTGAGATCAACTCTTTCAGCAACCTGTTTTATTGTGTATTCCATAAAAACAACTGCTACTCATAATATAATCAAAAGCATCCATTTTAGATATTTTGTCGAGTAGCTTCTCCTTTCATTTTTTATCTCTTAATTTTAGGACTTTCATATTTCCTTGTCCCATCTTTGTACCATTCTAACTGCTGCATTTATTAACTCTACAAATTCATTTGGTTTGTATTTCACCAATATATGATTTAACTTACTAATCAATATCATACATCTTAGAGTTAACTCTAAGTCAAGAGGTTTTTATAGAAATTTTAAACTAAGCAGGTGATATCCATCTCCCATCTGTAGATAGTGGGAGAATTCCGCACATTAGGTTAAAGTTTTAAGATACATAGTATAATTATAGAAGGGCAGAAAAGAGAAGTTTATTTACAATCTAATTTAGGTTAAAAAATAAAGAGGTTGTCTCAAAAGGAATAAATATTCATTAAATTTGAAAATATCCTCATTTGTTTATTAAAAATAAGACTTTAATAATTATTTTCAATATAAAATAGTCAAAAACTGTCTCGCTATGCATATATATGCATTGTGAGACAGCTCCTCTAAGTTTAATGATAATTATATTAATTATTTAGGGTAAAAAATTGACTTTCAATGGATTTCTCTCTACTAATCTAGGATAATTATATTTTGGATAGCCTACCATAACAACTCCAGTTATTTTTTTACCTTTAGGTATATTAAATAATTCAAGCATTGGGGAATTGTCTTTAAGAGCGATCCTTTCAAATACACCTGCCCAGCATGAGCCTAATCCAAGAGTTGGTGCATATAGCTCCATATATGTCAGTGAAAAAATGGAGTTTTCTCTCCCTCTTGGAAAATCTGCATCTGCAATTGCAAGGACAAGACTAGGTGCTCCTCTTAAAATAGTATCTATTCCCTTTTCAATATACACTTTAACAAAATCATCAAATTTTCCATTCAATGTCTTATCATTTTTTAAATTCTCGGCAGTAATTTCAACAGCTTTATCAAGTATTTTTCTATCATCTATGATAATATAGGATACACCTTGTAAATTATGTCCACTAGGAGCAAAATGGGCAATATTGACAAGATCTACTAACTTTTCTCTTGGAACTGAAGTTTCTTTGTAAGATCGTATTGAACGTCTTGAACGAAGAAAATTTTCTGCTTCTTCAGGACTTAATTTTCGAAACTTTTTTGAACTTTTTTGATCAACTAATGGTGTTTTTATGTTATCCATAGCTTCTTTTGGACAGACAGCTACACAATGCCCACAGGCAATACATTTTTCGGGGCAAATATCTTCCGGACCATTTTCCCCAATTCTCAATACCTGCACGGGGCACTCCTTTACACAAATTCCGCATTTGATACATTTCTCTTGATCTACAGTTATTAAATTCATTTTCTTATTCCTCCCAATAATAATCTCTGATAAAATTTAAATTAATAAAATTATTTTGCAGTTTTATGGACAATAACTGCTATAATTTGAGTAGCTATTCCAAAGATACAAACTCCATACCATCCAAAGTGTGAGTAGCTGTAAGATCCCAGAAAAGAACCTAATGCTCCTCCAAGGAAAAAACTTACCATATATACAGTATTAATTCTGTTACGCATTTCTTCATTTAAAGAATGCACTCTGGTTTGATTGGAAACATTTCCAGATTGGACTCCTAAATCAAGTAATATAACTCCTATAATCAATCCCCATACTTTAAATCCAAATAGAAGAAAGAATATATAAGAAATTATTATAACAACTAAACATATTCCTATAACAAATCTAGAACCTTTCTTATCAGCCGTTTTTCCAACTAAAGGAGCTGCCAAAGCACCGCTGACTCCAACTAATCCAAATAAACCCGCTGCCTGGGGGCCCATGTTGTAATGAGAGCTTCCAAGTAAAAATATAAGTGATGTCCAGAATGCACTGAAAGCTGCAAACATCAGGGCTCCATTAATAGAAGCTTCTCTTAAAACAGGTTCCTTTTTTATTAAATGAAACATTGATTTTAATAATTCAGTATATTTAATGTTAGAAACAGGTTTACTTACTGGTATTAATTTTCTTAAAGCTATCATAAGAATTATCATCATAATTGCTGCAATAATATATACTATTCTCCATCCTAAATATCCACCCAAAATACCGCTGAATGTACGTGATACTAATATACCAATTAATAAACCACTCATTACCGTGCCTATTATTTTACCTCTCTCCTTTGGATCTGATAATTGAGCGGCCAAAGGTATAATAAGCTGAGGAATAATTGAAGTAAATCCAACTGCAAAAGAAGAAATTATCAGCATAAATATATTATGAGAAAAAAACATACTTATAAGAGATAGTATTGAGAATAAAAGCATTACAGTTATTAAATTTCTTCTTTCTCTTATGTCCCCAAGGGGCAATATAAATATCATTCCAACTGCATATCCTATTTGTGTAAGCATTGCTGCAAAGCCCACACTAATTTCACTGACATTAAATGTCTTAGCTATATCTGCAAGAAGCGGCTGTATATAATATAAATTTGCTACAGTGAGCCCGCAAGCTATAGCCATAACCATAATTAATAAATTACTTAGTACAGGTTTATTTTCCACAAAATCATTATTTAAGCTTTCCATAATACTCCACCCCTTTAACGAATAAAATTAGTAAATATTTTTGTTTCCATTTCAGGCTTCTTTACAATTCCTTCACCGTTTTCAATAAGCTTCATAAGCCATGCCATATTTTTACCCAGTATCCTCATTATTTGAATACCTTCTTCATCCTGCATTGCCTCCCCTGGTGCTGTCCCGTTAATAACATTCCAATAATTTGAAGTTGGTATAAGCATTTCAGAATGATTAATGTAGTTATTTAACTGATCGAAGGTTGGAATCCCACCTGCACGTCTTACTGCTACTACTGCTGCACCAACTTTATGTCTTAACATACTATCATTGGCTTCTGCCACACGAAAAGCTCTGTCTAAAAATGATTTCATTGCTCCAGCAATTGCTGAATAGTGAACTGGTGACCCTAAAATTATTCCATCAGCTTCCTTCATCTTTTCAATCCATTCATTAACTGGATCAGTAGTAATAACACACTTTCCATTTTTATTTTTTGTACAATTTTTACAAGCAATACATCCTCTAATAGGTTTATTCCCTACATGAACTATTTCTGTTTCTATACCTTCTTTTTCAAGTTCATCAATAACTATTTTTATTCCATGATAAGTATTTCCTGCTTTAGCAGGACTTCCGTTAAAAGCTACAACTTTCATTAAAAATTCCTCCCTTTATAATCTTGATTTTTTTCACTATAATAATTTCAAATTTCTAAGGCAAATACTGAACGTTTAGTTTATATTTATATAATATACTAAACGTTCAGTATTGTAAAGTATATTTTTAAAATTTTTTAATGTATAATATACGTATAGTTTTTAAAATACATTTTAATATAACAGGAGGTATAATTTACAATGGATAAAAAATTAGGACGCTCTCGTAGTGAAAAAACAAAAACAGATATTCTTAATGCGTCATATGATTTATTAATAGAAAATGGTTTTGCATCAATAACTGTTGAAAAGATTGCTGAAAAAGCTGGAGTCAGCAAAGCTACTATTTATAAATGGCGGCCAAATAAAGCTGCTGTTGTTATTGATGCTTTTCTAAATGCTACCAATGAGAAGCTGCCAATTCCTGATACAGGATCAACTATTGAGGATATGTTTATTCAGGTAAATAATTTTGTAAGATTTCTAATGAGCAAGAAGGGAAGTGTAATTGCTGAAATAATAGCTGAAGGACAGTTTGATCCAAAACTGGCTGATATATACCGTAAGGCGTATTTTAAGCCACGTCGAAATATTTCAAAAGAAATTTTGGAACGCGGAATTTTAAGAGGGGAATTGAGAAAGGATTTGAATATAGAGTTGACTATGGATTTAATTTGGTCCCCAATATTCTATAGACTCCTTATAACTGGAGATGCACTTGATGATATTTTCGTAAGAGAATTAATAAATTATGCATTTGAAGGGATCAAGCTAAATTCTTAGAAAAGCTAAAAGTTGAGAAAGTTTATATAGATAATAATTTAGTTTTGTGACATACTCCCACCATCTATGCTATGCTAAGAGGTGGGAGTTTCTTGCTATGTACCAACTAACGTCAGCATAACTACCAAGCTAACCACGTTTGCCCAACGGTTTTTTCATTTATGCTTATGTACTTTTACTTTTCTCGTATATTCTTATTCCTGTAAACAAGTGCTATCCATCTCCAATCTGTAGAGAGCGGGATAATTTCGTACATTAGTTTAAATAAATATCGGGGATCTAAGTATAAATTTTTCGATAAATTCTATTATTATTTATTCTCATCCTACTATTTAAATCCATAGTCTTCTTTACAATAGTAATAAATTCACGGGTTGCCTTTGAAAGATATTCTCCTGGTCTATAAGCTATAACAAGTGTAAAGGTCATATCATCTATTAAGAAATAATTGTCATATTTATTTGTATTTAAAAGCCATATAACATTTTCTGGCACAAAGGTTAAACCCATACCTGCAGCAGCAATACGATGTGCAGTATCAAGATTTTCAATTTCAAGAATGATATTAGGTTTGAATTGTGCACGTTGAAATATTTCATCTTCAATAAGTCTCATTCTCTGCCCTTGTTTTGATATGATAAAATTTTCATTTTGTAAACAGCTAAAATGAAGCTCATGCTGATTTTCTGATTCTACTCGTAAACAAATACTGTGATTTTCTGGAGCTACAAGGAATATTCTTTCAACGGATATAGTCTCATATAAAAATTTATCATGCTGTATTGGAAGATTCAATATGGCAATATCTATTTTACCATTTATAAGCATTTCTTCTAATTGCATTGTTACATCTTCTTCAATATCTATTTCTATTTGTGGAAACTGTCTATGAAATTGCGGCAATATTAATGGCAATATATGTCTTCCTGCCTGATTTGGAATCCCAATTGTAAGACGTCCTTTTTTTGAACCAGCTATATCACTAAGTTCCATTTTTAATTGTTTATTTAAATTGAGAATACTTTTAGCTGTTTTAATATATTGCTCTCCTGCAAAAGTCAAAGTAATAGAGCTCGCTGTTCTATCAAATAATTTTACCCCTAAATTATTCTCCAATCTTATAATATACTGACTTAAGGAAGGCTGAGATATATACAATTTTTTTGCTACTTTAGAAATACTCTTTTCTTCTGCTATAGCTATCACATACTCTAATTGATGAAAATCCATATAAAAACCTATCCCTTCTGCACATTCAACTCTATAATGCTATATTTTGCAAGCAGTTCCTATAAAGCTTCGTATATTACTAGATTTACCTGTAAAATTTTTTATAAAGGAAATTCAGTATTATTAATAAACTGCTAATTATCTGCCAATTAAAAATAATAATACTCGCTTATTTAATATAACTTTATCCTATTGATTATATAATATTAATAGTATTATACATATAACTGAAATAAAAGTATAATATAAACAGAGTTCTTAGTATCTGTTTGTGATACTTAGAACTCATTATCCATGGACATAACCACTCTTTACTCACCCTTTGAAAAAAATTAGAGAGCCAAAATTTCAAATTTTGTGGGAATCGCTTTCACAGAGTGCGATGGAAATATTAGAGTGGGCAGTCATCGGATAAATTATTAGTTCTGTAGATTACAATACATAAGATATTATTGAAAGGAGTTATTGGAATATTGATTATGGAACACATTGACTCAGTGAAAAAGAGTAAAATAAAAATACATCTACCCAGCATTAATTCTGAATCCCTTCTGCTGGGAATACTTCTGGCAACAGTTGGAGGATTTTTGGATGCCTATACCTATATTGGCAGGGGTGGCGTTTTTGCTAATGCTCAAACAGGAAATCTTGTTTTAGTTGCCATAGAAGCTGTTAATAAGAACTATAGACAGTCTTTAATACAGGCATTGCCTATTTTTGCATTTATAATAGGAATTATGTTTTTTGAAATTATAAAAAAAAATTCATCTATTTTTTCCATAGGGCATCCTGAACGTTTTATTTTAATTATTGAAATAGTAATACTTTTTTTTGTAGGATTTGTGCCCTCTGGTGCTTTGAATACTATTGCAACTGTTACCATTTCCTTTGTTACTTCACTCCAATTTGCTTCCTTTAAAAAATTAGTTGATTCCCCATATGCCACAACCATGTGCACTGGTAATTTGCGTTCAGCTTCCATAGCTGCTTACACTGCTTTTACAAAAAAAGATCACAAATCAGCTATAAAGTCACTTCGCTACTTTGCAATTGTATTATCGTTTTTATTAGGAGCTTTTTGCGGCGGTTTTCTAACTTCTTTTATTGGGCCTCACGCAGTATGGGCTTCTGATATCCTATTGATATTTTCTCTGATTTTATTGCATATAGAAAATATAAATGTGCCTTCACTAGGTTGAAAATCTAGTGAAGCCATTTCATACTGACGATTAGTAATAGCCCCTCACCTTTTTCCATTCATATCTTACTTCTTCAACAAGTTTTAATATAGTATTTGAAACTGGTACAAGTCCATTATAATTTTTACTTATCACCTATTTTACAGGTAATTCATGCTTTATCTTATCTATATTATCTACAAATTCTATGGTAACTTCATTATGTATTTAATTATTTAGGAACCATTTCAATTCAACTAATTTATAGATAAAAAATTTGGTGAAATTGTTAACATATATTTATTAATTTATTCATCAGAATTAAACGTATACATTAAAAATGTAAATTGACAATAAATAACATTGTAGTAGAATACCTATATAAAATAAGATAAGGATGTGGTTATATGGCAAATGTACTTTTCTTAAACTTTCCGGGTCATGGACATGTTAATCCTACATTGGGATTAGTAAGTGAATTAATAAAAAAAGGGGAAAAAGTAACTTATTTTTGTGCTGAGAATTTTAGAGAAAGAATTGAAAAAACAGGTGCTGAGTTTAAAAGCTACAGTGGTGAATCAAATCCCTTCACAAAAAGGCGTAAAATGACCAGCGAACCTGATATTAGTCAATTTTTTGACCATATGAGTGAGATAATCAATTCAAGTGATGCCATTATAAAGGATATTTTAGGTCAGACTAAAAATACAAAATTTGATTACATCATCTATGGAGCTATGTTTCCCTTTGGAAATATTATTGCTCAAATATTAAAAATACCTTCTGTTTCTTCTTTCGCAGTATTTGCTACTCCAAAGGAACTAATGGAGCAAAGAAAAGAATTCATGGATATAAACTTAATAAAAAATCATCCCGTTAATGATATCTATAAAAAAGTTTCAAAACAATTAGAAGAAATTTATAATATAAAAATGCCTGATAGCATGTTTAGCTTGTTTTTCAATAAAGGTGATATAAATATCGCCTATACTTCTAAATATTTTGTTGCACATACTGAATATTACGATGACAGCTTTAAATTTATAGGACCACCAATATATGATAGAAAAGAAAATTTAGATTTTCCTTTTGAAAAATTAGAGGGTAAAAAGGTTGTTTATATTTCATTAGGCACAGTGTTTAATAATACTAACAGTAAACTTTATGATATTTTCTTTAAAACTTTTGCCAATACTGATGCTGTTGTAGTTATGGCAGCATACAATGTAGATTTATCTGAATTTAATATACCCGATAATTTTATTATAAAAAATTATGTCCCTCAATCAGAAATTTTAAAGTATACTGACGTGGCAATAACTCATGCAGGTATGAACAGTACTAGTGACTTGTTATATAATAATGTACCCTTTGTAGCAATACCTATAGGAGCAGACCAGCCCTATATGGCTGGAAGAGCTTCTGAACTAGGAGCAGCAATTTCTCTTGACAAAGACAACCTTACTCCAGATATATTAAAAAATTCAGTTAAAAAGGTTTTAACTGATCCAAGCTATGTTGAAAATATTAAGAAAATAAGTGATTCTTTTAAACAGACTGGTGGTTATAAAAAAGCTGTTGAAGAAATTTTTAAATTAAAAATGGAAAGAGGCATTCTTGCCTAAATTTTTAAATATCCAATATAGAAAAACAAAAGCCGATTTTTCCTAAATCAGGAATTAATCGGCTTTATATTATTTCATTTTACTAAAATCAGTACCATTACCTATTCCAATGAAAGCGACTTTCATTACGTCTCTGAATATGTCTTGTAAACCCATTTAATCCATATCCAAGAGTTGAGTTGGTATTTGTGGTGGCTGTGGTGCTAGTAGTTGTGGTGAATGATTCACCATCTGTCCCAAGTTCAGAAGGAGAAATCATAACAGTTCCGTTACTTGATACCATAGCAACAGGCTGAACATTATTGCCTAGAGCATTCAACGGCTGACCATTGACCAACGCCGACTGGTATTTCACTATACCCATATTCGCTAAAGGAATCAGTTGACTATTTTGGTTGGAAGGATCTTCACTAATCCATTCCGCTGATGTTCCAATTCCTTGAGCATAAGAAGAATCTAACGTTACAGGTATAGTTTGAGTTTGTGTCTTACCCCCAGGTGTACGTACAGTAAATGTTAAATTCCATATGGAACTTGAACTTGACGAATTAGATATACTAACATTAATAATTGAACCAATGGGAACGCTCATTACATTTTGAGAAACATCCGGCAACTGTTCCCAAAACACCTCTGCCATCGGTTGTCCATTTTCTATTTGCTCCATTGTCCCCATTTGAAGAAGGTCTGTAGAGTTTACTCCACCCAAGCCAATCCATTGTGCAGCTACTGCATTTCTCTGACTTTCTGAAATATTAGGGACTGTCCAACTGCCAGAAATGCTAGTATAACCACTATTAGAAGTAGGAGTAGCTATATATCCTGACCAATTGCTAGATCCTTCTGTATTATTAGGAAGGCTTGTTGTAGTTATATTATTTTGCGGTTGCCGATTTTCCCAATTATTGGATTCTTCTGTATTATTAGGAGAACTTGTTGTAGTTACAGTACTCTGCGATTGCTGACCACTCCAATTGTTAGAGCCTTCTGTGTTATTAGGAAAACTTGTTGTAGTTATAGCACTTTGCGATTGCTGACTTTCCCGTGAATGAATTGAATTCCACTTAGGAAAATACTTAGATAAAACGTATTGGGTATTGGTAGTATGCTGAAACGAAACACCATTAATAATAGATATGGCTCCAAATCCCACTAATGCCACCAACGATATAATTTGAATTTTTTTCAACACAGTTTTCATTACTTATCCTCCTTTGCAAAACATAAAAGATGCGTTGACACAAGTATCTTCCCTATCACTATTACTTGTATTAGATTTTATTTTATTAATTGTTTGTGCCAGTTAAGTTGCAAATGTGTTATTAATTTGTAAATAGGCCAAACGTTTATAACTTGATGTAATACTAGAATGTCTTTCGGAGCAATTACTTGTAAAAGACGCATAAAAAAATTACACCCCAGTGGTGTAATTTTTCTTACATCTTATTTTAATAATAAAGCCACTTCTTCACTTGTTCGAATCTTACCTATCCTAGGGAAAATGTATTTACAAACATAATCATGCTCATCTTTTGCTCTCGCTGTCATTGCATCTTCCACAAAAATTTGATTATAACCATGTTGATAAGCCTCTCTTGCTGTAGTGTCCACACCAATTCCAGTAGAAATACCGCATAGTACAATGGTATCAATTCCGCGACGTCTTAACTGTAAATCAAGGTCAGTACCATAGAATGCCCCCCATTGCCTTTTGGTAATAGTATGAGCATTTTTACTATTTGCTATTTCAGGTACATAGCTATCCCATCCTTCTTGAAATTGCACTAGACTAATTTTCAAATCTACACTTGGTTTAAACATATCTTTTCCATCTACAGAAGAAACTTTTACAAGAACTACAAAGGCTCCCTTCTCTGTGAATGCATTAATTAATTTGCTTGCGTTTTTAACAACCTCTGCACTGCTGTAAGGTGAATGCTCCCCGCTTACAATTCCATTTTGCAGGTCTATAACTACCAAAGCTGTTTTTTCTGCTTTTATTAATTCAGTTTCTGATCTTTTTAAATTTTCCATTTCCTTCTCTCCTCGTATAATAAGTTTATAGTCAGTTAAATAACTGTTATAGACTTATTTATTTTTTATATTTTGTATAGATTAAGAAAGCATCTCTATTTTTCTAATGGGGATTCTCCCAATTCAATATTGCTGATTCTTTAACTTTCAAATCTATACATTTTAACTTACTATTTATCAAAGGATTTCCTAATGCTAAAATAGTCCTTATGGAACTTTAGCAAAGGTTACTGCATTATCTCTCCTGCAAAACTTATTGTTATTGCCTAGAAAGCTTGCAGCCTGACCAAAGTATCATATTCTGCTTACACAAATGTTGCATATCCTTTCGTAGCCACCAGCAAGGTTTTTCGTCTGGATAAATGCTAATTACGCGAGGTTGCAGTCAGTACTTTGGATTAGGATAATTCCTTTCTAATTTCCTCATTATTTTTGAAAGGTGGTGATTTCATGAAGAAATTAGATTACTTATCAACTCTATTTGTTGGTATCGATATTGGTGCGAGACAAAATGTTGTCTCTGCTATTAATTTTGATCAAGAATTCTTGATTAAAATGGAGCCTGTTCCTAATACACAATTTGGTGCAGAACAATTAGAATCCATGCTTGTTAAAGTGTTAGAAAAGAACACTTTTAAAACTGTAATAATCGGCTTAGAATCTACTTCCTTTTACGGAGTACATATTGCCAATTTTTTATCTTCAAGTGAAAGACTTATGCCTTACAAGCCTTATGTTTACTGCTTAAACCCTAAGGAAGTTGCTAACTACAAAGATTCCTTCAATTCTCTTGATAAAAATGACAGCATTGACTCTTTTGTTATTGCTGATTTTGCAAGAGTTGGCAGAATTCATACTGAACCCTGGCGGGGTTCTCAATATCTTGCTCTGCAAAGACTTACAAGACACAGGCTTCATATTGTTGAATGCTTAACCAGAGAAAAGACTTACATGTTATCCAATGTATTTCTCAAGTTTAGTGAATTTGCTTTGTTACAGGGTGATGATCATCCTTTTTCTGATAAATATGGTGCTACTGCGTCATCTATATTGACAGATTTTCTTTCTTCTGAAGATATTGCAAATACTTCAATTGAAGATCTTGTTGACTTCGTCAATAAAAAAAGTCGCAAGCGGATTTCCAATCCACAGATGACTGCTGAAATTCTGCAGCAGGCTGCACGTAATTCATACCGCCTTGATAAATGTTTGTATGAGCCTTTAACAACCTCAATTGCCTGCTCTTTTAATTGTATTCAGGCTTTTGAGAAAGAACTTAAAGCTATTAACAAGGCTATTGAAAAAGCAGTTATGGGAATGAACCCCGTTGAATACCAAATTTTAATGTCAATACCTGGGTTCGGCCCTGTTTACTCTAGTGGCATTCTTTCAGAATTAGGTAGTGTTCATGCTTTCCCTAATAACAATGCCATTGCTAAATACGCTGGCATCGTATGGAAGGAAAATCAATCTGGTGGTTTTAAGGCTGAAAACACACCAATGAACAAAGCAGGCAACCGTTATTTGCGCTATTATCTGATAGAAGCTGCTGGAAGTATCGTAAGATATATTCCTGAATATCAAGAATTCTATCAGAAGAAATTTGCTGAAGTAACTACACATCAGCATAAACGAGCACTCGCACTAACATCTCGTAAATTGATTCGTTTGATTTTTGGATTGCTGGCTAAAAATCAACTCTACTCTTCAAATAGGGTAGATAAATAAATAGTTTTGCGAACATACGTTCTAAGTTTGACGTATGCTTGTTAAGGTTACCCATTTTTTTCAAAATCATTTCTTTTTCTTTTCATTTTGTTCTTGACATATTACCAAATTGCTCTTAATATATTGTGTACAAGGTACTGTAAGCCCCTTGCCATGGCTATTTATACATAGATATATTATCTATAATTTAATTTTATAATTATGATTATTTAATTTAAACTAAGTTTTTTATAAACTTTAAAATAAACCCACACTGCATTTATCAGCAGCAATGCACTTGTAATAAAAAATACATATCTAATACCCAAATAAGCTGACACTTGCCCTCCTAAAACTGAACCTCCAAATACACCTAGATATCCTGCTGACATATTAATACCAAAAACTCTGCCTGTAAGAGAAGATGGTGTGATTTTCTTCACCAGTATATTAACAGAGGGAATCAACCCTGCAGATGCTAATCCCAATAAAAATCGAAGGCCCATTAACTGCCAAGAATTTTTTACAAAGGCTTGTGGTATAAAAATCAGGCCTGCCGCTGCAAGTGCTACTAATATAACTTTATGTGCTCCAATTTTATCAGAAAGCTTTCCAAGTCTCGGAGCAGCAATTATATTTGCAAGTCCTGAGGCTGAAAATGCCATTCCTGCGATTAGCGCAACATGACTGGTATTTTGGGATAACTGGGTAACATATACTGTTATGATTGGTTCAACAGAATATAATGACACAGTTAATATAAAAAAGGTCACAAGAATGGTAATAGTCAAGCTCTTTTCAGGAACAATACTCCATATTTCTTTGATACTAAGTACCTTTTTATCTTCACGAGTAAAGGATTCCCTTACAAATAAGGCGGTTGTAATAAATGCAATCAGCAGCAGTGCACCTGTTATGGAAAATACATTTTGTAAACCAAAGATCTCTTCTATAAAACCACCAATGGTTGGTCCAAGCAAAGAACCTGCAATATTTGCTGTTGAAAGTGTACCTAAAGCCCAACCTGCATGTTCATCATCCGTCTGAGTTGCAATCAACGTAGTACAGGCTGTACTATAACCTGTTATAGTCCCCTGCAATAATCTTAATCCTATAAGTACATATACATTTTTTGCAAAGCCCATGCTGCCTACAACTATTGCCATACCAAGGCTTGCTCTTAAAAGCATTGGTTTTCGTCCAACCTTGTCAGCAGCCTGACCCCAAATTGGTGAGAAAATAGCTGAAATTATAAAAGTAACACCAAAAGCAATTCCTGAAAATTGTTCAATTAAAGCTGTATTAGATATACCAAGATGCTTTATATAAAGTGGTAATACCGGTGCAATCTGACTCATTCCTATGCTTGTTACAAACATCCCAAACCAACAAACTATTAAATTTCTTTTCCACATTTTCATAATATTGATATACTCCTTCCCTTACTGTAACTCAATTTATCCGATGACTATCCACTCTAATACTCCCATCGCTTTTCGTAAAGTGGGAGTAAAGAGTGGCTACGTCCCTGGATAACAATTTACCCTAAAGGACAACGATTTCTAAGTATCGAAAATACCGATACTAAGAATTCTGTTAGTAAGCATCAGAGGTCATAAACAAAAACTCCACCTGATGCCAAGAACTCTGTTTATGTATAAAATTACTTAAGAATGGAAATGCCCATTAATAAATAACTAGGTATCAATAAAATATATGTTGTATCATAGTTTATTTCTTAATATAATTATAAACTATATAATATAGTTTGTAAACTATTATTTATAGTTTGATAAAAATGTTTTTTGATGTTAAACTATTTTTATAAAGTGAAATTACAAGGAGTGGCATATTAATGCAAAAACGAAATTTAACCAAGGAAAAAATTATTCAGGTTGCTTTTTTATTGGCTGATGAAATTGGTCTTAATCAAGTTACTTTTCCAAAAATTGCAGAAAAACTTGGTATAAAATACCCATCTCTATATAATCATTTCAACAATATGGATGATCTTAAAATAGAAATGACAGTTTATCTTTTGAATAAATTGAATTTGAAATTAATGCAAAAATTAATTGGTAAAAGTGGTGCAGATGCTGTCAGAGAGTTTGCCTATGTTTATCGTGATTTTGCCTTTGAAAACAAGACTGCTTATGGGCTTTTTATGAATATTCCAAGTACAGAAGATGAGGAAGTAAATCATTTAGCGAGAGAAACTACAGGTATTATTCATCAGGTTTTAGATTTTTATATCAAGGATGAGACACATTTAATTCATAAAAGTCGAGCATTAAGAAGTTTTTTACATGGCTTTATCTCCTTAAAATTCCTTGGATATTTCCAAAATGCAGCAAATTCAGAAGACAGCTTTCAATTGATGGTAGAGGATTTTATTTTGTCCCTTCCAAGAAAATAGAAAAGGCATACAATGAAGTACGCCTTTTTAGCAGAAAACAAATTATTATAAAAATTTTATTTGTACTGCTTAGGTATTCTATTTTCACAAGGTACTCCTGTTTGACATTTTCCACAACCGTACCATGGTTTATATTTTTCAACTATCTTTCCTAAAAAGTCAGAACATAGAATATGATTTTTTCCTTTATCTATGGATATAGCTTTAGCTGGACAATTTTTTGCACAGGCACCACACATGGAACAATATTCATAGACATCTTGGTACTCTCTTTTGTCAGCACTCAAATATAATTCTGTAACTATACTTCCAAACCTTCCGGCTATACCTTTTTTCGTTATAAGTCCTTTAGATAGACCAAAAGTTCCAAGTCCACATACAAAAGCAACATGTCTTTCAGACCAATTACTTGTAAAGGACACATCAGAATGCAAAGAATTGTTATCAAATCCTTTTTTAGCCCAAAAGCGTTCATCTTGAGATGGTACAATGCTATTATATCCGGCATCTATTAATGAGTCTCTTAAATACTGGCACAATTTAGCTAAGAAAGCTTGGCCTTCAATACGGCCATGTAACCATTCTTCTGAAGGCCATAGCTTGTCTTTTCTATTTGATATCCTTACTCTTTCAGTAAAGGGTAAAAAAAATGAGATAACTGTTTTCGATTCAGGTAACCATTGTTTAGGAGGTAAAAAATGCTCCCCTATTATTTCAGGTTTCTTCAATAATTCAAAATATTCATCACTTGCATCGCCAAAACCAAAAATAGGGTCATCATAAATTTTTATTCCCACAACATTTTTTGAAAGTGCAATTTTTTCATTTATAATATTTTCTTCTGAGTTTTGCACAAAATAGGATGCCATTTTTATTAATTTTTGCTTGTCCATATTACAACTCTCCAATCATATTAATTTCTCATTGTTGAATATGATATCATAGGTTTTATCATTAATAAAACTAATAATTTGAATAATATGATTCGAAAAAACCGATTGATTTAATTTAAAAAAATTTAGCTTTTAATAACAATTTCACTTAAAATTCATTTTCTTGTATTATTTTAATAAATTCTTTTTTAGTTTTTTCTGCATTATACCTACTGAATATAAGTTAATAGATACCTTTCTTCATCTTACCTTTAATAATAAAACTTCCTAAAAGCCACAGTGCAACAATCCAAGCAAGTAAATATATAAGCTGTCCTTTGAATTCTAACATGGCACTTCCATTTTCTATCCCCTGGCTAAGGGTCATATATGATTTTTGCGGCAGGATTTAGATACTTATCCAAAGACTATTTATCTGATAAACTTCCAAAATAGTCTCTTTCAAATTGATCTAAATAATATTTTTTATCTCCATAATTATTTATTACATATTCTATATAATCACACACTTTTATATAATCCTTTTCATACAGATTTCGACCTTCTTTTATAGTCTTAAATTGAAGAGTAATTGGTGCTTTTCTTAAATTTATAGTATCAATATTGTCTATTTTAAGTATTTCCGTAATATCGCAGGCAAACTTAATTTCTTCTAAATCATTTATATTTTTATTATAAAGTATGGCAAAATCAATATCGCTATTTTCTCTTTGATATTCAGTTCCATAAGAACCTATTATCCACACCCCCAAAATGTCAGGCTGCTGGCTGAAATATTTTTTTAGACTTTCTATTTTATTTTCTATATTAAGCAAAATTACTCACCTCCAGCTTTAATTTTTCTAAATCATTATTCTTGTACATCTATATTTTTAACTATATTATTAACAAAAACTTCAAATTCTTCTAAATTATTCTGATTTATTTCATAGATCATTTCATCACTAACATTAAAATACATATGGACAATTCTGTTTCTAAATTTAGCCATAGAAAAATAAGTATCTACATATTTTTCTTCAATAATATTTTTACCTGCAAGTATTTCAAAACTCTCTTTGTTAGTTTCTGGTTTTCCCCATCTATTTCTAGCTATTATATGATTACTTATATCCAGCATAGCTTCAATTGTAACCTGTAACAAATACTTTGCACTATCTACATTTCTAAAATCTTTTAGAAATATATCTTTCGAAATATTTTGTAATTTCTTCAACTTATCTAAATTGCCTTGCATAAACACTATTTTTTGTTTTATTTTAGGTAAATCAATATTATTCATCATTGACACACTCCTACATACCTATTATTCTATCTGGCAAAGACATTATATACTATATGATTTTAATTTTTAAGTACTATGAAATAAATAATTCATTTCGTAATCAATTTGTGTTAAAACTATATTTTTAATTTTAAATTTTCCAATAATTATATTTTACTATTATTTATATGTTACCACAATAAAATACCAATATTTAAAACTAACTTAGTATATTTATACAAATTTTATTTTAACTTATAAAGATACACTTGACCTCTATATTATGCAAAGGTTTTATAATATAATACAATGAAAGGTGGATATGCTTATATGAAATGGCTATTTGGGGAGCTGGTTCCATAGCAAAATCTATGGCGGCAACTATAAATAAGTAAGTAAAATTTTTATTTATCTTGCCTATTGCATTTCAATAAGCAAGATAAATTATTTTTAGAGCTTAATACTTTATTTTTTAAATAAAGTTTATCATTTAAATTTCACAATTTATTAATTTTCTATCTTAACTTTAAAAAATTTGGCTTTACCAACCTGAATAACAAAGCTAATATGTGGGTTTGGCATTAAAAAATCACTAAACTTTTTCCCGTCTATTTTCACTGCATTTTGGATAATAAGTCTTCTGGCTTCGCTAGTACTTTTGGCAATCCCACTTTTAGTCATAATCTTTGTAAGATCTATTTGGTCATCTTTAACACAGCAATCCAATGATAAAATAAATTCATCAATATCATCTGGAATTAAATTCTTTTGAAATACAGTCTTAAAATGTTCTTCTGCTATTTCAGCTTCTGATTTTCCACAATATAAAGTGGTTATCTCTCTTGCAAGACGCATTTTAACATCACGCGGATTTATTTTAGGATTCTCAAGTTCCAGCTTAATTTTATGAACTTCATCTGGATGAATATCTGTTGCAAGTTCAAAATATTTAATGATAAGATTATCGGGAACAGTCATAGTTTTTTGAAAAATTGTAACTGCATCTTCACATATTCCTATATAATTTTTAAGACTCTTACTCATCTTCTCAATTCCATCGGTACCCTCAAGCAAAGGCATAAATAAAGCTACCTGGCTATCCTTACCATAATCCTTTTGAAGAGTGCGCCCCATAAGAATATTAAAAGTTTGGTCAGTACCCCCCATTTCAATATCTGCCTCTAATTCTACTGAATCATAAGCCTGCATTAATGGATAAAAAAATTCATGAAGTCCAATAGACTGATTATTTTTATATCTGTTTTCGAAATCATCTCTTTCAAGCATTCTTGCAACAGTAACCTTGCTTGCAAGCTTTATTACATCTTGAAAATTAAGTTTTGACAGCCATTCACTATTAAACTTCAGCTCTGTCTTATCTCTGTCAAGTATTTTGAAAACTTGATGTTCATAGGTTCTTGCATTTTCAAGTATCTGCTCATCAGTTAATGGCTTACGTGCTTTGCTTTTACCTGTTGGATCACCAATCTTACCAGTAAAATCACCAATTATAATCACTGCCCTATGTCCTAAATCCTGCATTTGCTTAATTTTACGCAATACAACCGAATGACCAAGATGTATATCCGGTGCAGTAGGATCAAGTCCAAGCTTAACTACAAGCGGAGTATTGGTTGTAATGCTTTTTTCCAATTTTTCCATCAAATCTTCTTTATTGATAACCTGGCTTACTCCTTTCATAATAATTTTAAATTGTTCTTTTGCATTTATCATTATTTCTCACTCCTTCTAAAAATCAATAAATCTTAATTAATGGGACTTTGCACTCCAACTAAGTTTAGATTAATTATCCAGGGACATGTGGCTGTTATCTACACCTTTATAAAAGCAGAGAACCAAAATCTTAGATTTTGTGTGAATCGCTTTCACAGAGTGCGGTGAAGTATTGCAGCGACCAGTCATGTAATAAACAAGAATATAAAAAAAGCTCCTGTCATCTGCTTTATGCAGAGGACGGGAGCTTTGCTCACGTGTTACCACCTCAATTTGTTTACACATTACTGTGCAAACCTCGTCAGGTACGGCAAAAAATGCTTATACCTTATCCATATAACGGTGGCAGCCGACAAAAGTCTACTGAGATTGTGTAATTCAATCCTTTCAATTTGTAACTCAGAGATGTATTCAAAATCCGTTTTCTGCCCCTCTCATCATCCGGTAACTTTCTGTTGAAAACCCATGACTTCTACTTCTTCTCTTCACAGTTTTATTATATAAGCAATAGACTATCAGTAAAATCCTTTAATGTCAATATCCTGTAATATTTTTTCTCTATTACCTAGATTAATATATAGTGAAAATCATTTAAGTCATTAGCATAATTTAACATTTACCCTTTATAATTTCTCTTGTTACCTTTGCTAATCTCTTAATACCTTCTTCAATCATTTTCTCATCACAATTTGTATAATTTAATCTTAATGTATTGGTGTGTTCTTCATTAGCATAAAATGGATCACCAGGTACAAAAGCAACATTTTCTTTAGCTGCAAGATCAAATAAGTTTAAGGATGAAACTCCTTCAGGCAGTGTTATCCAGAGGAACATGCCACCTTCAGGCTTTGTACTTTTTACCTCTTTCGGAAAGTACCTTTCAATCATTGATACCATACAATCCCTTTGTCCTTTATACAATTGCTTAATTTTTTTTATATGCCCATCAAGATCGTTATCTATTAAGAACTGATATACTACTCTTTGTGAATAATAATTACTATGCAAATCAGCTGATTGCTTTGCAATTATCAATTTTTCCATTATTTCACCTTTGGCACATATCCATCCAAGCCTCATTCCCGGGGCTACTATTTTAGAAAATGACCCCAACATAATTGAATTATCTTCCAAATAACTCCTTATAGGAGGTAAGTCCTGCCCCATAAATCTTAGTTCACCATAAGGATCATCTTCAACAATAATTGTATTATATTTTTTCAAAATATTTGCTGTGGTTTTTCTATTTTCTGCCGAATATGTAATGCCAGAAGGATTTTGGAAATTGGGAACTGTATAAAATAACTTAGGTCTATGCATATCCAAAGAACTTTCCAGCAGATTAGTATCAACACCATCCTCATTCAGAGGTACAGAATTAAAAACTGGTTCAAAAATTGAAAATGCCTGTATTGCTCCTAAATAACCTGGACGTTCAATAAGAATATTGTCATTTTTATTCAGCAATACTTTTCCTATTAAATCTAAGCCTTGCTGGGATCCATTTGTTATTAATATCTCATCAGCATCAATCTTTAATCCAAATCTCTTAAAATATCTTTCTGCAATATATTGTCTTAAGGGAAGATAACCTTCAGTTGTACTATACTGAAGTACATCGTTACCATTTTCACTCAAAACCTTTTGCGAAGCTTCTTGTATTTCTTTAATCGGGAAAGATAAAGGATTAGGAAGACCACCTGCAAAGGATATTACTTCTGGATTTTCTGTTACTTTAAGAATCTCCCTTATAAAGGATTTTTTAACATTATTCATTCTTTCAGCAAATACTATACTCATTAATACTTCACCACTTTCTTAAAATTTTTATATATAATCTAATTTTTTGCCGTCTTCTTGTAGGATTTAAAATAAACCTGACATCTTTGACTTACTATTTATTTTCATATCCCTTAGGAAAAATAAAAAACCCTTCGTCCTATAATATTATATAGGGCGAAGGGTAAAATTCCGTGGTACCACCTAATTTTGTACAAATGTACACTCTCAATATAGTGCAGGCATATATGCCGATACTATTTCCCTTTTAACAGTGGGAATCCGTTAAAGCCTACTCACATAAACAGAGTTCTTAGCATCAGGTGGAGTTTTTATTCCATCTGATGCTTAGAAATCGTTATCCAGGGACGTATCCGCTCTTTACTCCCACTTCGAAAAAAGATGGGAGTATTATAGAGCGGATAGTCATCGGACAAAGCTTTCAGTCCAAAGCTCCGCGGCTACCTTCATTACATCAATCATGGGAAATTTCCACCAACATTCCCTCTCTTTATTTCAACAATATAATTACTCTTCCACATCAATGCCTTTAGTTACGTTATTTATTATACACATAATATCAGCATTACATGATACTGTCAATACAAACCGCAAATGATTTTTTTCATATCCCCTACTTCTAAAGATGGATTTTCAATAAATGTATATTTATTATTACTTTGATTTTGTCTATTAGATATTATGCCTTCATTACCTTATCGGCCTAATCCTGTGCAATAACTTTGCTACTAACTAATTCAGTGAATATTATAATATTGTATTTGATACATATACAAATAATGGCATTTTAGCATCCGTCTCATTTATATCATCACATAATCCTACAAATTTTAATTTACAAAATATTAATTTATTTTTGAAATCAATCACATAAACAAAAGTTAATATTAGTACATATAGAATTATTTGAGAAGGGTGTGAGATAAAATAAAAAACTTTAAATTGCTTAATAAGACAACAGTTATATTTCTAGTTCTTATTGTATCCATGTTTTTGTTTGGTGGATGTAATAAAAATATTTCAGGTTATCAAAATTCAGTACAAAATTTAATTAGAAAAAACCCTATTAAGGAAGCAATTGAGAAAGATTATGAAGCTAAAATCCAACCATTAATAAATGATTCTACAATAACCAAATATCAAGCCAATAAACTATTAACTTATCTTATGGGAAACATAAATACTATAACTAAAGAAAGCATACAAAAGCAAGATAATGAACTGAATAAACTAGTGAATGATAAGGTTATTACCCAGCAGCAGGCATACAAAATAATTAATGCTTTAAGAAAATAGATGTAAAATATTACACTATTATTTATTAACCTGCATTCAGAAAGTAACTCCTGGAAATATTTATATTGCTAGGATTACTTTCTGAGTCACAGTTCATTATTACAAATTCCGTTATCATGTATATTAACTAATAGCTCTGAGTTTCTCAAGACCGGGAAATGCTGATACAATTGCTTCCATTCCAGCACTGGCACTAACTGCAACTGTCAGTATATAGTCAATAAGCAGCGCTGCTGCTGCAATTAATCCATCCTGAACGCCTAGATTTTCCTTTGCCACAACATATGCTCCACCACCCTGAGGATATGCTCTTATAATTTGAATATAAGAAATTGTAAGCATAAAAAGCAGCCCTATAATCATTAATGAAATTTTTCCAAGCCATTGATAAGATGCTAAGCCTATTACACCTATTAATACCCCTAAAATTTCTTCTGCTACATAGGCCACGGATGATACTGCATCACTGGCCATTACTGCTAGTCCAAAAGGTACATTATATTTTTCACCAGAACGTTGTTCATTGGATAATGGTTTTCCTGTTAATATATCAAAAAATCCTTTTAACATTATATTTCCTCCTATGTATTATTTTTGCATATGATATCCATTATAAGATATAATTACTAAAATAAAATATAGAGAAATCAATTACATTATTACAATTATGTTAATTTTGTTATTTAAACTTTATGTATTATAACATGACTAAGAGATAAAAAGCTGTAAATTAATTTTCATTATTATACTATTTTCGGATTAAAAATTCCCTAATGAAATAAAACTAGAGTGTTTTTACTCTAGTTTGTGAATAATAATAGAATTATACGTCCTAGCAATATATCATTAATCATTGCTTTGGCAAAACTGCACGCATTGGATAGAATTCCGTCTTCAAAAGTCCTGATTTAATTGCAGGGTCATCTGCAATGAGAGAATGTACTTGTTCTTCATTCGCTACCTCCACAATTGCCAGTCCATACCCGCCTTTTGGGTCAAATACCGGCCCGAAAACAATGGCAATTCCCTTATCTGCCTTATCTGTCCAGTAAACAATGTGTTGTTTCATAATATTCCGCTCTTCTTCCGTCATATCCTGTTGAAAAGTTGGCCTTGGCCCAATGCTCTTTAACACGAAGTGATTTCTTTCTAATTTATTTTTTTCCATAATATTCCTTCTGATGTATTTTAGGATGTTATCTTTTATACGTCTTATTTTACCAAGACGAAGTATCACTTTGTAATATTTTATACCATCACATACTATTTTCATAAACTTATATATCAATATACCAATTAAAATAATACAGTAGCTATCGCAATGAGGTATACCCTAATGAAACTATCTAAAAATATTAATTTTGAAATGTTGCAATTTTATATAGAATTCATAAGCAGTACGTGCGAACGCTCCGATGTCGTCGGCCGCAATCATATCCAAAATTGAAGCCCATGTAATTACTGATACAATACATCATTCCTTATTTTACAGTTGTTCCAATAACTTACCCTTAAAAATTGTGACTGCATTTCCTCTCAATAATATCCTATCTTCTAATAATTCTAAATTCACATATCCACCACGCTGAGAACATTGGTAAGCTCTAAATTTAGTATTCCCTAATCTATCATTCCAAAATGGAGCTAAAACACAATGTGCCGAACCTGTTACTGGGTCTTCAGGGACTCCAACTTCTGGTGCAAAAAATCTTGATACAAAATCATATTCCTCTGAACCTTTAGCTGTAACTATAACTCCATGCATGTTACATTCTAATAATTTAGAAATATCAATCTGTATATCTCTCACTTCCTCTTCAGTTGCAACTTCAATTAAATAATTTTCTCTTGATTTACCCATAAAAGTAGGTATTATTCCCCCTAGACCTTCAATTAGTGAATTTGGTACTTCAATTACCTCTGAATACTCTAAAGATGGAAAATCCATTTCTATAAAATCATTTATTAGATTAATAATAAGCTTTCCACTTCGTGTATTAAATATAATAGGTTTATTTTTGTCCCAAAAGCCTTCTGTCCATAAGATATGAGCAGTTGCTAAAGTAGCATGCCCACATAAATCTATCTCAAATGTAGGAGTGAACCACCTAAGGGTAAACTCATCCTTATCTCTAACCACAAAAGCAGTCTCAGACAAATTCATCTCTCTAGCCATATTAAGCATATTTTTAGAATCAGGGAATTTATCTAAAACACATACACATGCTGGATTACCCTTGAATCGTTCAGTAGTAAAAGAATCTACTTGGTAAATATCAATCATAATTAGCATTCCTCCATATTAACGAAATCGAAATGTTGACGGCACATCTATATTTCTCACAATAATGCCGGGAATACTTTTCTATAGATCATAAGTTGTCAATACTCCAAACCACCGCATATCTAAATAATATTATACCCATAATAAATTATCAACTAACAATTACAATACTATATAAATATATCGATTATAGTTACATAGTAGAAACACAGCTTTTTATAATTGCCAACTATCTCTCTTTTATATAATCTATTTTTATCATAAGACTATTAGATTGTAATATTGAACTCATAGTCGCTGATTTTAATGATTATTTTTCAAATTAAATAGAACAAGAAACCCATAAGCTTTCTTGTTCTATTTTAGTTTCTTCCTACATTATGCTTACTGAATATGACTTAATAGATACCTTTCTTCATCTTACTTTTAATAATAAGGCTTCCTAAGAGCCAAAGTACAACAATCCAGATAAGTAAATATATAAGCTGTCCTTTGAATTCTAACATGGCATTTCCATTTTCTATACTTTGACTAATCGTCATATATACCTTTTTAGGAAACTGAACAACTACCCATTGCTAAATTGAGCATGGATCGATAAACTGGATTTTCAAATCATATGATGCTATTGAAATTTATAATTTGGGTTGCTTATTCTGTCTTTAAAGATATCCATGTTAAATTGAGAACTTATGTAAACTCTGTCTAAAGAAAAAATTCCATTTTTCTTCATAGACCATCTGCCATCAGTAGATAATGCCATTTTATATCCTGCTTGCTTAGCACACTCCAATGTATTGTTATCATATTCTCCATAAGGGTATGCTATATAATTTATTTTTTTATTCAATAACTTTTCAAGAAAAGCTTTAGACTCAGTTAATGTAGCTAATTGCTTGTCTTTTGTTAGAGTTTTTAAATGATCATGATTTACAGTATGACTTTCTATGTCTACACCATAAGAATTCATTTCTTTAAGCTGCGATGATGTTAAATAAGCGGGCATTTTATCTACATACCCTGTAATAACAAACACTGTTGCTCTTAATCCATATTTTTTTAACAGAGGAAACAGTGCAGTGTAATTATCCTCATATCCATCATCAAAAGTTAATACTATTGATTTTTCAGGTATTTGAGCATTATCTTCAAAATAATTATATAAATCATCTAAACTTATTGTAGTATATCCATTATCTTTAAGATATTTAAATTCCTCTTCTAATTGTTCAGGTGGAACTTTTAATGGATTATTTTTTTCAAATGAAATAGAATGATACATTAATACAGGTACTCCCTGGTTCGCAGCCTTAAATGGTGCCTTAAAGCTTTCTTCAGGCAGCTTCTGCTCTGAAACTTTTGTAGTGTTTTGCACAGGTTTTTTAGAATCATTATTGTTATTATTATTTGGAGTAGATGAACAACCAAATAATGTTATGGAAAGTATTACTAAGATTAATGTGGAAAGTAGTTTAAATTTCTTTATCATAAAATTTACCTCCATAAATTAATGTTTTCTGATATATAAAATATCATATAGCTTTTATTCACTTATATAAATTATTTTTCACTTTATTAATTCAAAGAATAAGACGTGATCAATGAATCTTACTTAGTGGTAGTTTGTATTTCCACTAAGCTTAGATGAATTATCCAGGGATGTGTCGCTGTTATCTCCACCTTTTGAAGAAAAGCAGACAAAACAAAATTTATTTTGTATTTGGTCGCTTTCACAAAGTGCGATGGAATATTACAGCGACTAGTCATCGGATAAATTACTATTCTGCATAAACTCGCACTATAAGTAATTATATCTTTAATTAAACAGCATTTCCAGATTTTATTTACAAAACAAGAGAAGACATAGTAAAAGCCAGCAGTATAATAACTGCCTTATTAAGATTTTTAAATCTCTTCATTGACATTGCTAGGATTACTTTCTGAGCTACAGTTAATTATCACAAATTTATTTCGTTATAGCATATATTAATAGATTTCAATTTACAAAAGCACCAGTATTTCTACTAGTGCTAAAGTAAGAAGATTTTCATGATAAATAGTGTTATTAATGTACATTTTTAAAATAATACTCCAACATTAAAATTTCATTAAAATTTAGCATAATATTTTATGCATGACAAAAGCACCAATATTTCTATCGGTGCCTTTCCTTATATTATACTAAGTCTAAAGGAGTAATTCTTATGTTTATATAATACCTAGGCTTTGTTACAGCTTCTTTTCAATAATATGTATATTGCTCTAAGTATGAGTTAATAAACTTTAACATGAAAAAACACTAGTATTTCTACTAATGTTTTTCGTATATATTTTTATTTTTGGGGTATAAATTCTTTTATTTAATTATAGTACTTTTTCTTTTATTTGTAAACGTATTCTACAAGATTTATTATAAAAAATACACTACATCAAAATATTCATCTGCATGTATTGGAATTATTCTATTTTCTAAACCCATTTTCCTGAAGCTATTATAATTGTCAGTTGCTGATATCCATAAATCAGCAGCAGGTGATATACATTTCAACCTATGGAGGACTAGAGAATTCAAAACATTAAGTTAAAGAGTTGATTTGGTTATCGTAGTTTAACCTCTACCTTGAAAATATCCTCTATAAGTAGAAGCTATAGAGGTAAATAGTTATGACTCACATAGAAAGTATACCATATTATTCTATATAATCCATTATTACAAACAGCTATAAATTAGATGATTAATTTTATATTAAAATATTTATTACACCTCTGAAATGCTATTTTTTGCATAATTTCTATATTTAGCATCTCTGAGGTGTATTATTTTTAGTAAGTTATGGCTTTGTATACACTGTTATTTGCTGAGCCACTTGTTTTCCAAGTTCCGGCGAAGCATTGTACAGATATTTCAGCACGATGCTTTGCGTTTCTCCAGATACAGCGGCAAGATCGACAGCCAGATTATCTACAAGATGGTTCTGCTGAACTTGAGAGAGAGAAAGATATCGCTGACCGGCTTGTGTAAAATTATCCAGTTTTGGTATATCGGATCGCACCAGATGCCCTGCTGCATATGTGCCGTTACCGCTGGTTACAAGAGAATCTGGCGACCAATTTTTCTGGTAATTAACAGATATTTTACGAAAATCTGGTCCCAATCGCCTGCGCTGTGAATCCCAATATATATTTGCACGGCCCTGCAGTATCTTGTCATCCGACAGTTCGGCGCCCTCTAGAAGATTGGATGGCGAAAATGCAACTTTCTCTACCTGCTCCATGTAGTTATCCGGATTGCGGTTGAGTATCAGACGACCTACAGGTATCAATGGATACTGCTGTTCATCCCACACTTTGGTGTCATCTAACGGGTCAAAAGGCAGCATACCTTCGTCATCAGGATACATTAGCTGTACCCGTAGCTCATATTGTACCGTATTCCCTGCTGCAATGGTATCGTACAAATCCTGGCCTGCAATATCAGGATTAGCTGCGGCCAGCTGGCTAGCTTCCTGACGGTCAATGTACTGCTCACCAGCAAGGGGAATCCAGTGATATTTCACATAGTGGCGTATACCTTGGGCATTTTTCCAAACATAGGTGTTCACACCGTAGCCCCTGATATGTCGGAAGCTTTTTACTGTACCTACATCTGAATATAACCAGGTAAGGAAATGCGTTGCCTCAGGAGCACGGGTTATAAAACTCCAAAACCGCTCCGGATCAATTAGGTTGTTTACAGGCGAAGGCAAAAGGGCCATGATAGATTCTGGAAAGCGGATAGCATCCCGCACTAAGAATACCGGGATGTGGTTGCAAAGCAAATCAAAAACGCCCTCATCCGTATAAAACTTGGTAGAAAAGCCACGCACATTACGTGAAGTATCCGGGGTACCCTTAGTGCTTACAGCAAAAGAAAATCTTATGGTGGTTGGAATCTTAGTTCCAGGATTCTGTAAAAAGCTAAGTTTTGTGTATTCTTTCATGGAATACATTGTCTGAAAGTATCCGAATGCGCCAAAGCCTTTTACATGTACTGGGCGCTCTATAATCTTGGTATTTACAAAGGTCTCTAATGTCTCGTGTAAAATGTTGTCCTGTTCCAACACAGGCCCTCTTTTTCCCACAGTCTGTGAATGCAGAGTAGCCATGGAATCGCCTTGTGAGTGGATGTGTCCCTGCGGCTTGGGTATGTTATTAGATATTCCTATATTTTCCGGATTATTATTACTCACAGGTTTTTTTACTTCCCAGTGAGATGGCTCATTGTTATGTTCCAATATCTTCCCCTCCTATAATTTATTCGTATATCTGACGCTTTTCAGTGAATTCTCTTTAGCTTGATTTTTACGAATTATTTGAATCGAAGGATAAAATAAATTAACACATTTACTATATTATTATTAATACATTTACTATATTCATGAAAATTAAAATGGTGTCAGTTTATTGATGAAAATAAGCCACATACTGGAATCAATATCCATTATATGACCTTTTTTCATTAGTTTTTATCATTAATATTTTTTATGACATACTCTTATTCCATCTTTTACTTTATGGGTCTATAATTTTTTATCCTATCTGATTCTTAAAAGTATGCATTATTTTTCTATAAAAATATTCTGTATCGCTTACTTTAAATACCTTATTTGTCTCTTCTTCTATCACCCAGTAAACGCCATTTCCAAGCCTTTTATATCTACATCCTTTAATTTCAAAGTCATACACATAGGATTTAGGCTTTATATCATCGTTACCTGGACACCACACTGAAGCACCTATACTATCAATGGCTTTCCTGATTTTTATGTAATCTTTATAATTACAAGAGAGCCTGTACAATTCATCCATACAAACAATATCTCCCTCCGTAAGTTCATTTAGCATTTTCTGCAATATGGGACGGTCCATATCATCACTTTTGTTTTCATCAGTATAAACTAATTCACACTTTAAATCTCCTGCATCTTGTAGAAATTCTACTTGTTTTTGTATATTCTTATTATTTACATTTTCATGTATATCTCTTGCGTATCCAATTATTTTACTCATTTATATTCTCCTAATATTTGTTTTTAAATAACATAATTATTATACTTATGTAAACTTATCCTACTCACAAAGGTACAAGGTTTTACTAGTTAAATTATAAAAATTTTTCACATTCATCTTTGTAGATACTTAATATTTTATCATCATTTTTTAAAGCTTCAAGATTTCATTCTAAATATTATGGTGGTAATTGTGTCCATGTACCCCTATTTGTGTGAACATAGGATGAATATAAACATATCACCAATATTAACACTGTTAAATGAAACAAACGCTGTTATTATCTTACTAAATACTACTTTTCATTTTGGTAGTTATATATCATTTTGGATATATGAGCAATTACTTCATTATCATTAGAAATGCCTTTTGTATATATTGATATTACATATGGTTTATCTGTATATACTATACATGCATCATTTACATAGTCTCCACCTTTATAAGTTAACTTCTCGTTTTCACTAGCTTGTCCATTTTTAAACATATCCGCTAAAACCACATTTTAATCAAACTGTGCAATATAGTATTAGGTTCTTTGTTATCATGTAAATCTATATAAATCACATAGATTTCACATAAATATTTGATAATTCAAATATGACTATTATATTATAATCATATGTAAATAATACATTAATAAAATTTATAAAATATCGTTAAGAGGAGGATGAAAGAGTAATATGAGGCGAATTTTATCAATTTTTTGTAGGAATTAAAGGACCTCAATTCAAATCAGGACAAGCTGTACTTAAATACTATACTCAAATTAAAGGCAATTATTTATTTTATAGTGTTTTATTTGATAAAAATGGTACTTTATTAGATGGTACTTTAGGAAAATCTGCTTCTCATGGTTGCGTCAGATTAGCTCTTGAAAATGCAAAATACATTTATGATAATGCTCCCATAGGTTCTGGAATTTGGATAAAATAGACATATGTCATAATAAATTCTGATTACATTATAGCCATTAAGCTTAATATAAAAAAATGGCTGATAAGTATTAAGCATTCTTAACAGCACCTATAAGCTAAAATAACTTTTTCTTATTTATCAGCATAGACAAAGCAATAATAATTGTTGGAAGCATAATCATTCCAAAAACAATCCAGAAGGCATTTGGATAACCATGCATTGGAATCCCTTCAACATTCATTGAAAACAAGCCCCCCACCAATGTCATTGGTAGAATAACAACTTGAATAATTGTAAAAACAGCCATTAAATTGTTGCTTTTATAATTTGTCAGTGAAGTAAAGGTTGAATCAATGGATTCAATGACTTCTTTTTGGTTCTCCAGCATATCCCATATCTTTTCTGCTTTATCTGTGATATCATCAAAGTAAATCTCCATATTTTCAGGAAGATATTTTATAATTACTTTTTCCAGCACAAGTATTACTGGCCTTACAGGTTTAACTACTCTTCTAAAATTAATGATTTGCATTTTAGTCATTGATATATTCTGAAGCATGGACTTTGAAGTATCTTTAAAGATGTCAATATTGATTTTATTGAGTAATATTCCTATTTTATCAAGCATAGGCATACAATAATCGAACAACCGCTTGGTTATTTCATAAAGCAGCAGTGCAGAGCCTTCACTCATATATTCCATTTTAGCTTTTTCCTGAGTGTAGCAAAGACTGGCTAATGCTGTTAGAGGTTTTAATTCCCCTTCATGCAGCGTAATCAGGTAATTCGGTCCTATGAACATGTCAATCTCAGCTGCTTCAATGATTTGCAGGTCTTTTTTATATCTAGGCATATGCAGAACAATAAAAAAATACTCTTCATAATCATCAATCTTTGACCTCTGATGTTCTGTCATGCAGTCTTCCAGCAGTAATTCGTGAAAATTAAATTTCTTTTCCAGCATATTTATATCAGAAACAGTAGGCTTTTCTATATCAATCCACAATAGATCCTTATATTTCATTTCTCTAACTATTGAAGTAATGCTATTCGAATTGTTAGTATTTTTATTTTCATATTTTTTAACCATATATGCTCCTTTCAACTGGCAGAATATTAATATTATTATCTTACTAAGTTCACTGGAAATGCATAGAATTCTAACTAATTATACTATAAAATTTCTTATCATGGAACGATTTAGTTATTCTTTTTCAAATGTTAATAAATATTAACATTGAGTTGCTCCTGCAATACTTAATTTTTTCATCTTGTAATTAAATATAATATAAAGAACCGATCCCACAGCACAGGTAATTATTTCAGTGACAGTCATGGCCCAGATAACACCATGTAACCCAAAGATAGCATGTAATATGATTATTACCGGAATATAAAGTATACCTTGTGTAATTGACATAATGGTAGTTGGAATTCCCTGACCTGAAGCCTGGAAAATGCCTGTAAACAGTGTAGTGAATCCGTTAAATAAGGCTGAAATCAGCATGGCAACCATAATATATATTCCAATATTCATTACAGAAGGATCATTTGAGAACAAATGAATTACATTTTCTCTTAAAATATAGACTACAGTGAGAAATACAACGGACAATACAGCAATCCATAAAGATGATTGTGTAATCCCATTTTTTAGTCTTCTGAAGTTTTTATTTGAAAAATTATATGCAATTAAAGGAATATCCTTATTTCAAAAAATTATAGATTTTGATTCACCTTGATTAGTAGAGTCATCAAAGTATTTTTTTCACTTTCTGTCAAGCTTTCAGTAATACTTTTTTCAACTTCATCAAAGGCCTCATTAAATTCTTGTATTAAATTCTCACCTTTTGGTAGCACATAAATATTTTTCTGTCTTTCATTGTCTTTAGGAGTTCTTCGTTCAATATATCCTTTTTTCTCTAATCCTTGGAGCATACTGGTAATACTTGCTCCTCTGCGTTGAAAAACCTCTGCCAAATCCTTTTGAATGATACCATAATCTTGGTGTTCATAGATATAAGCAATCATACGACCTTGCTGGGAATTTAATCCCAATTCCTTTATCTTTTCATCAGCCTTTAATTTTATTTTTATAGAAATACTTCTTATCAAATCAGAATAAGGACTTTTCAAGAAATATCCTGAATTATTCATTATAGTTCCTCCTTCAATAGGTCAATTAGAATTCTAACTATCTACAGTATAATACTTAGAATTCTAACTGTCAATGGTTTTTTAACATGGGACAAATAAAAAGATTACTTGCATATTTTAATATGAAACCGCTTAGAAAAGGTAGCTTTATTTACGGTGGTATAGGTAAAGATGGAATTTATAGTACTTGTAAGTTTGATTATCACAAAGATAATGATATATTAAGCCCAGGAACAGCTAATTCTATTGAACATTCTTTAAAATTTACTAATGTCCAAGAAATGAAAAACTTTATAGATAATAATTTATAAAATAGATGTGCATTTAACTGTACATCTATTTTAGTTTAAGGGGTATCACCAACATTTCCAACAAAACTAACGTTAAGCCAATAATAACCAGATACAAGTATCATAAAGGTTATAGTGGAATTATTTTACGTTAGCGATAGATGTGTTGAGCCATTGACCCTGATTGGCCAATAGTTGCCTATACTCCATTTCTTTCTTTTAAAAATTAGTATGTCTTTAAAGACATACTAATTAATCATATTATTATCGTTATTTCTTATCTTCAAATAATCTAAGTTAAATGAATAGGCTTTGATTTAACCATTAAGTAATTTAAAAAGGCTTGTTGGATTAATTTAATTAAATTATGCTAGAACAAGTCATTCTAAGTATCAGATTTATTTAAATAATTAGTACCCCAATCACACATTAAATTTAGTATAGGGATTATACTTTCTCCAAATCCTGAGAGGCAATACTCGGTTTTAGGGGGAACTACTGGATAAACAGTTCTGACAATTAGTCCATCACCTTCTAGTTCGCGTAATTGCTGAGTAAGCATTTTGGGAGTAGCCTGAGGAATAAGCTTCTGTAATTCATTAAAGCGCAAAGTTTTGTTTACCAAATGAAACAAAATGATTGCTTTGTATTTCCCGCCAATTAAGCTTATGGGAGCTTCAATCGGACAGTTAAATGTTTTTAAATTGTTCATTATTTACACTCACTTTCTTTTTGGGTAGTATGTTACAAAAAAGTGCATTCTTGATTAAATGAAAATTACTGTTATAATAATAACATGAATTAATTCATTAATCAAGAGTAATCATGATTACACTAGGAGGAATAAAATAATGAAGAAAAATATTGGAGCAGTGGTAGGTCTTTATCCAACACCTTCAACTATGGTAGGAACAGTCGTGGGAAATAAAGTTAATTGGTGTAATGTTGCGCATATAGGAATCATAGGATTAGATTCCATAATGCTTAGCATAAGAAAAGGACGTTACACAAATCTAGGGATAAAAGAAAATAAAACAGTATCTGTTAATTTGGTAAGTGAAGATATGGTGGTAGAAGCAGATTATGTAGGACTTGTATCAGGTAAAACAGTTGATAAATCTCAAGTGTTTGAATACCACATGGGAGAATTAAATGTTCCAATAATCGATAAATCACCACTTGCAATGGAGTGTGAACTAGTAGATATTTATGATACAAAAGATTATGATAATTTTATTTTAAAAGTTGTTCATACTCATGTAGAAGAACATGCTATAGATAAAAGTGGAAAAGTTGATTATCAAAAGCTAAGACCAGTATTATTTGAAAAGCTAACAAGAACATATTTAAGAACAGGTGATGTGATTGCACAATGCTGGAATGTTGGAAGAGAGTATAAGAATTTATAAGTAAGGATATTGTTATACTTGTTAGAAAATAGCTTGTTTAGCTACATCTGAGAAGATTGATTATTTTCAATATATATAAAGGAGAGGAAATTATGCCAGTAATAACATTAGAAGGAGCAAAATTAAGTAAAGAACAAAAGAGTCAATTAGTAAAACAATTAACAGCATCAGCTGCTAAAATTATGAATGCACCAGAACAAGCATTTGTAGTTTTACTGAAAGAAAATGAAAAAGACAATATTGGTGTAGGCGGACAACTATTATCCAAAAAATAAAATATAGAAATATGAGTTTTAGAAAAAATCAGGAGTAATTTAATAGTATGCCGTTATGCTAAAATATAGAAACAATATTGCCACTTGTAGATGAGGCAAATAAGGCTTATATTTCTGCAAAAGAAATAAGGATAAGACACAATATTCTTGTAAGGGACAAGTACGGTTCTTAGGCGAGAAAGAGGGAGTAATCCCTCTGACTTAGTCGACCATCAACAAAAAAGGCAGTACTGCCTTTTTTTATTCCTACAATAGGAATTAAAATAATTTCCACAAAAAATTCACTTAATCCAATAGATTTTGACATCAGTTCAGCTATTGAAGCTTTTACTACATCATACAAACCAGCTCTAATAGCCAATATAGATATAATCAACTCAGTCGCATTACCAAAGGTAGCATTTAAAAAGCCACCCACTCTCGAACCTGCATAAGCAGCAATTTCTTCAGTTGCCTCCCCCATAAGTCCTGCTAGGGGTATTATGGATAAACAGGATACTATAAATAATACCAGTGGATTATGAAATCCTATCACTTCTAAAACAATACTAATTGGAATAAAAACAAATAAAAATTTTAACCATTTCACTTTTAACAATCCTTTCAACTAAGTTCTAATAAAATATCATCTAATGAGTTCTTCATAAATTCATTAATTTCTTCTAGGTATAGATTTTATAAGTACCCCCCTGTAAAATTATTAATTCCAATTAATAATATATAAAATTAATTCCTTTTTACAAATTCCATTTACTTAAAAAGCTTAGGAGCAATCAGTGAAATTATAATAAGTACTATTATTCCTATATATATTGCCATTCCTACAGGACTACCTGCGTTAATAGTCCAACCTATGCCGAATCTTTTCTCTACAAAAATTGATGGATCATTACGATTATAATATATTATACCAAATTTCCAGTAAGAATCATCGTCATTATCTCTTGATGAGAACTCATTTTTTTCTTCTTTTCCTGGAAGCTTTACATTAGCTCCTCCCTGTCCCAATTTAATTGAGATAATTATAATACTACAAAATACTAAAACTAAAAAAGCAATACTCACAGTAGTATATAATTTAGAACTTATATGGAATACATTGTATCTCTGTAGTGTTCCCATAGTAAGCATACAATTAATTAGAATACAAAAAAATGTCATATATATAGACCATACTCTTCTGAAAATCTTATTCTTTTCTACAGAAGATTTTGGATTAAAAGAACTTATTTGCTGCTTTGACCAACCTATTCCCTTATACACTATAAAAAATATAAAGGTAATAAAAATCTGCACTAGAGGCATATCCCAAATTAAGAATATGGACTTATTACTATAACCTGTTATGTTCCCTGAAAAATCCCAATGTATAGGAACTTTATTAGGAAGTGAATTATAATATTTATATTCCAAAATTATATTTATAACAATCATAATTACAGGAATTATAAAAAACCAGGGTGATATAATAGTATTTATTTTCTCTCTTGAAAAATTAGTATCAATAGTTACAGATTGCTTCTTACCCTCAAACCAATTTTGCTGTTGCTTTAGGTTTTTTACAGCTTTATTTGACATGATGTATATCAAATAGTGTATAAACATAAATCCAAAAGTAGTAAATAATATCATTCCCGTACTAGAAAACTTATAGTTTAATAAAGTAAATAAAATTATAACCGGAACTCCTATTATCAAGTTATTTATTATATATTTTTTCTTTATATCTTTTATCTCTTTTAAATTTATTTTATCCTGTGGAACTCTTACCCCAAATACAATCTCTTTTCTGATAAGCCTAGGCATAATTATTCCTATAAAGAGAATTATTAAAAATATAAATAACAAATATAGAGACATAAATAAATTTTCTTCCATAATTTTCACCTGCCCAATTAATTTTTATTATACTTTTTAAATATAGAACTGCAAAATTCTAAAAATTTCTTTTCATCAATCTTTCTTAAATATGCCTTTGCTATTAAATATTTTAGATCTTCTCTAAGTTTCTCATCAAAATCCTCTGTACTTTTGGGAAACATAGAACTTACCATGGCCCCTTTTCTTCTATCAATATTCAAATAGCCTTCTAGTTTTAATTCATTATAAGCTTTATTTACTGTATGAAGGTTTATTCCTATATCTTCTGCCATCTGCCTGACAGAAGGAAGATTTTCTCCAGCTTTCAAGTGTCCTAATGCTATCCCCTCTATTATTTGTCTTTTAAGCTGTTCGTATATTGGTATCTCGGCTTCAAAATCAATTTCTATTAGCATTAACTCACCTCTTATTCTATTTGTTATATATAATATATAACAAATAGAATAGATTTGCAATAACAATATAGTAAAATATGATTCTTTTTATATTGACAAGTATATCGGCTTCCGTTATAATTTATATAACGGAAGCCGATATAACGTAAACCGATTATAAGGAGGAATGAATAATGCCTGAAAGTATTGAACGTGGTGCATTAACTGAAGCAGTTTATTATATTCTGTTATCACTATTTGAACCATTACATGGTTATGGAATAATGCAAAATGTAAATAAATTAAGCAATGAAAGAGTTAATCTTGCCCCTGGAACACTTTATGGAGCAATTAACACATTACTTGAGAAAAAGTGGATTCAAGCTAGTAAAAATGAAAGTAATTCTCGAAAAAAAGAATATGTTATAACAGAGTTAGGGAAAAAAATTGTTGAAATCGAAATAGAACGTCTTCAAGAATTATTAAATAATGGAAATATAATTTGTGGAGGTAGGAAGAAATGAAACACGTAATTAGAAAATTATATTATGATTATGAAAAAGAAGAAAAATGGCTAAATAGTATGGCTTCAAAAGGCATGGCTTTATCCAATTACTCTTGGTGTAAATATGCATTTGAAGATTGTGAACCAGGTGAGTATATATATAGAATAGAATTGTTAAAAGATCTCCCAACTCATCCAAACAGCATGGCTTATATAAAATTTATGCAAGAGATGGGTGTTGAACATGTAGCTTCATATATGAGATGGGTATACTTTAGAAAAAAAGCAAGTGAAGGCCAATTTGATTTATATTCTGATATAGAATCAAGAATTACACATTATAAAAGAATTAACTTATTATGGTCTATTCTTGCATTAGTAGAAGGCATAATTGGCTTATCCATTATTATAATGGGTTCAGTAAATATTATGAATGGATATCCAATTGGAAGATTAGGTATCGTTACGGGAATTGTACCGGTTATGATAGGAATTCTTTTCTTGTATATTGATAATCCTATACGAAAAAAGATTAAAGACTTGGTGAAAGAAAAAAATATTAGAGAATAAATTTCTATATAGATAATTATAAGATAAATTAACTAGAGAGTGTAAAATAATCTGTGTAAACTCCATAAAGATGATATAATTATTCTTATTAAATGGAGGGTGCACAGATTATGTCTTTTTCAAGAAAGGAACTTATTAAACAGCTTATTAAGGAAACAAAGCCTACAAGTGCAAAAGATGTTCAAGAAACATTGAAAAATCTATTCGCCGATACGCTTAAAGAAATGTTAGAAGCGGAGCTTGATGACCATCTGGGATATTCTAAATATGACTACAAAAATAAAAATACATCTAATAGTAGAAATGGACGAAGCTCTAAAAAGGTAATTTCAGATCTTGGAGAATTTCAACTTGATGTACCAAGAGATAGAAACAGTAGTTTTGAACCGGAGGTTGTTAAGAAAAATCAAACAGATATATCTGGAATTGAAGATCAAGTTATTGGTATGTATGCAAAAGGAATGACTACCAGAGATATTGCTACTCACTTAGAAAACATATATGGTTTTGAGGCTTCGCCTACACTAATATCTGGTATAACAGATAAAATTACTCCTATAGCTAAAGAATGGCAAAATAGACCATTAGAAGCCGTTTATCCTATAATCTTTATGGATGCCATACATTATAAAGTTAAACAGGATAATAGAGTCATAAACAAGGCTGCTTACGCAGTTATTGGAGTAAACTTAGATGGTATTAAAGAAGTTTTGGGAATTTGGATTGGAGCTAATGAAACATCAAAATACTGGCTCTTAGTATTAAATGAACTTAAAAATAGAGGGGTTAATGATATACTTATAGCTTGTGTTGATGGTCTTAATGGATTTAAAGAAGCTATTAAAGCGATTTATCCTCGTACTGAGATTCAGAGATGCATAATACATCAAATTAGAAACTCTTCTAAATATGTATCTTATAAAGATTTAAAAGCATTCAATGCAGATTTAAAACTAGTATATACATCTGCAACAGAAGATGCAGCCTTAGCGGAGCTAGCTAAATTTGAAGAAAAATGGGGAGATAAATATCTTATTGCTATCCGCTCATGGAAAGCTAATTGGGAAGAACTTTCTACATTCTTCAAATACCCGCCAGAGATACGAAAAATAATATATACTACCAATGCAATGGAAAGCTATAATAGACAATTAAGAAAAGTAACCAAGAGTAAAAGCGTATTTCCTTCAGATGATGCTTTACTTAAAATGCTTTATCTAGCAACAATGGATATAAGCAAAAAGTGGACCCAATCTATACGTGGATGGGCTCAAATACTAGCTCAATTATCTATATATTTTAGTGATAGGCTTGAAACTGTAATTTTTTAAATTTACCTATAATCTTCTAGTCATAGCTATAATGCTTTACTGTAAAAATATATAATAAATATAAAAAACTAGGTTTTTATATTTCTAATACCAAACCTAGTTTCTCATAAAAACATCTAATTTAAAATTTCTTATGGCAGTTTACACAAAATTATTGACAGACTCATTAACTAAGTCTAATAGAACAAGCCTACTAGACTTTATTTTTGATATAGGCTTACTAAAACTACAGCTGCATATAAAATTAAATTATAAAGAATGCTATTGCGATTATAAAATATACAGTCATTAATTGTACTCCTTCTAACCAATTGCATTCTCCATCACTAGAAACTTTACTTACTATAAATATTGCTGGAATACACAGACCTATAACTGCAAGCAATAACATACTTGTAGATATGCCGATAGCTTTTTTATTGAATTTTTAAGATTTATATTTTAATCCACCTGCAAACATACTGGCACCTAGTACTAACAAAGTATTGCCAAGTACTGAACCGGCTATGGAAACTTTTACTACATCACTGTTGTAACAAGGTTTAAATTGCATTATATTATGGGAAAAATGCTTTCCCACTTATTGTACTGTAGAAAGCAATGAGATTGATAGTAATCATTATACCTGCCTTGAACCTACATCATTTAAATCAATTTCAGTTTTATCACTTAATTATAATATAATAAAGATTGCGCTCATACTCTCGGGTTTATTATTCCGTACATTGCCACATCACAAATTCCCGTATTATTTCTATCTGCTTTTATCCTTGTTCCCTCGTATTTTAAACCACATTTCAGCATTACTTTCCCCGAATTTGGATTAAGTGGATCATGTCTTGACTCTATACGATTAACACCTACTTCCTGAAAGAAAAATTGTATTAAAGCTTTAAATGCTTCCGAAGTGAAACCTTGATTCCAATATTTACTACCAATGCAATAACCTATTTCCACAGCTTCAATATTTTCTTTACAGTCAACTACACCAATACTACCAATAGCTTCTCCTGTGTTTTTGAGTTCAATACACCATTGATAGTTTTTATCATTGGAATAGTCTTTTATCCATGTATCAATTACTCTACGACTTACTTCTATATCTGTGTGGGTGGGCCAAGTTAAAAATTTGGTTACCTTATCATCGCTTGCCCAATTTTTGTACATATCATCGGCATCTGATAGTGTAAACTTCCGTAATATAAGTCTTTTAGTTTCTATGGTTTTCGTTCCTAAATTTTTCATATAGAACTCTCCTCGTATAATAAGTTTATAGTCAGTTAAATAACTGTTATAGACTTATTTATTTTTTATATTTTGTATAGATTAAGAAAGCATCTCTATTTTTCTAATGGGGATTCTCCCAATTCAATATTGCTGATTCTTTAACTTTCAAATCTATACATTTTAACTTACTATTTATCAAAGGATTTCCTAATGCTAAAATAGTCCTTATGGAACTTTAGCAAAGGTTACTGCATTATCTCTCCTGCAAAACTTATTGTTATTGCCTAGAAAGCTTGCAGCCTGACCAAAGTATCATATTCTGCTTACACAAATGTTGCATATCCTTTCGTAGCCACCAGCAAGGTTTTTCGTCTGGATAAATGCTAATTACGCGAGGTTGCAGTCAGTACTTTGGATTAGGATAATTCCTTTCTAATTTCCTCATTATTTTTGAAAGGTGGTGATTTCATGAAGAAATTAGATTACTTATCAACTCTATTTGTTGGTATCGATATTGGTGCGAGACAAAATGTTGTCTCTGCTATTAATTTTGATCAAGAATTCTTGATTAAAATGGAGCCTGTTCCTAATACACAATTTGGTGCAGAACAATTAGAATCCATGCTTGTTAAAGTGTTAGAAAAGAACACTTTTAAAACTGTAATAATCGGCTTAGAATCTACTTCCTTTTACGGAGTACATATTGCCAATTTTTTATCTTCAAGTGAAAGACTTATGCCTTACAAGCCTTATGTTTACTGCTTAAACCCTAAGGAAGTTGCTAACTACAAAGATTCCTTCAATTCTCTTGATAAAAATGACAGCATTGACTCTTTTGTTATTGCTGATTTTGCAAGAGTTGGCAGAATTCATACTGAACCCTGGCGGGGTTCTCAATATCTTGCTCTGCAAAGACTTACAAGACACAGGCTTCATATTGTTGAATGCTTAACCAGAGAAAAGACTTACATGTTATCCAATGTATTTCTCAAGTTTAGTGAATTTGCTTTGTTACAGGGTGATGATCATCCTTTTTCTGATAAATATGGTGCTACTGCGTCATCTATATTGACAGATTTTCTTTCTTCTGAAGATATTGCAAATACTTCAATTGAAGATCTTGTTGACTTCGTCAATAAAAAAAGTCGCAAGCGGATTTCCAATCCACAGATGACTGCTGAAATTCTGCAGCAGGCTGCACGTAATTCATACCGCCTTGATAAATGTTTGTATGAGCCTTTAACAACCTCAATTGCCTGCTCTTTTAATTGTATTCAGGCTTTTGAGAAAGAACTTAAAGCTATTAACAAGGCTATTGAAAAAGCAGTTATGGGAATGAACCCCGTTGAATACCAAATTTTAATGTCAATACCTGGGTTCGGCCCTGTTTACTCTAGTGGCATTCTTTCAGAATTAGGTAGTGTTCATGCTTTCCCTAATAACAATGCCATTGCTAAATACGCTGGCATCGTATGGAAGGAAAATCAATCTGGTGGTTTTAAGGCTGAAAACACACCAATGAACAAAGCAGGCAACCGTTATTTGCGCTATTATCTGATAGAAGCTGCTGGAAGTATCGTAAGATATATTCCTGAATATCAAGAATTCTATCAGAAGAAATTTGCTGAAGTAACTACACATCAGCATAAACGAGCACTCGCACTAACATCTCGTAAATTGATTCGTTTGATTTTTGGATTGCTGGCTAAAAATCAACTCTACTCTTCAAATAGGGTAGATAAATAAATAGTTTTGCGAACATACGTTCTAAGTTTGACGTATGCTTGTTAAGGTTACCCATTTTTTTCAAAATCATTTCTTTTTCTTTTCATTTTGTTCTTGACATATTACCAAATTGCTCTTCATACATTGTTTATAAATCATCTTTAAATTGCTGTTAATTACCAATATATTAACACATAATTAGTTTCATATTATATCTAATCATTATCATAAGCATCAATTGCTATTGATAAAGCTTGTATTACTGCATTTCCCACAGCAAGCAATCCCACTAAATAAGAAGAACTATTTTCATTATTATTCTATATAGCCTATAATTTATTTTAAAAATATCATTATATAGATCAGCTTACATCCAACCTCTAATTAAATATCATCCTCAATAAGGCCAGAGAAATTACTCCTACTATAACGGTCAGCAGTAAATTATTCTTTTTTATCGCTATTATCACTGTAGGAATTACTGCTACTGCTTCATATGTATTTATACCCACTTTGTTATTAACAATAAAAAGTTCTGATACTACTAAAGTTGACAAAATAGCTATAGGAATAAATTTAAAAAATTTAGATATTCTATCATTTAAATTGATTTTAGAAATAAACATTACAGGCAGTATTCTGGGTAATATTGTAACTATAGCCCCACCTATAATTATTGTCCATATATAAGTATTCATTTATCTGTCACCATCCCTATAATAGCTCCAGCCATTGAAGCTATCATTATTGCTGTATTTACTGAGATAAACTCAATTAGTGCTATTAGAATAATAATAGTTGAAAAAATAATAACTATAGAATTTTTTTTATTTCTCTGTTCTTTTATACTGGATATTAAAAGTCCTATAAACATAGCTGGAAGTGCAAAATCTAAACCAAATGCTTTATAATTATATATTAAACTTCCAAAGGAAGCACCTAGAAAGGTAGCAAATATCCAATTTAAATATGCAGTTATGTTAACTCCAAGCATCCATTTGTAATTAATTCTATTTTTACTACTGCCCTTTGACGATGCTAAAACAAATGTTTCATCTGTCAAAAGAATACCAGAGATAAAATTTTTTAGAAGTGAATTCCCCTTAAAATACGGTGCAATTGATACACTCATAAGCAGATGTCTTAAATTCACTAAAAATATTGTTAATATTACACTTGGCGCAGATACTAGTGATAATATCATACTTGCAGCTATAAATTGTGAGGAGCCTGCATATATAAAAGTACTCATTGCAACAATCTGTAAAATTGTCATTCCGCAAGATTTACTTACAACACCACAAGCAAAACCTATACTTAAATACCCGAATATTGTTGGAATACAGTCCTTTATACCTTGAAAAAATAAAGAATTTCCTGAAAAACACTCTTTTTCGTTAATCATAATTTACCTCTTATAATTTTAATATTTGTATGATATAATAAATATATTGTACGTTATAACTTACTATAATTATATATAAGTATTTATTAAATTTGTCAAGAGGTGGCATCACAATGAATTTAAATTCAATTATTTCTTCGAACTTGAAAAGATTGAGAGGAGAAAGAAAACTAAGCCTAAGTAAACTTTCAGAACTTTCAGGGGTGAGTAAAGTTATGCTTGGACAAATTGAACGTGGAGAATCAAATCCTACAATTAATACCATATGGAAAATATCAAAAGGTTTAAAAATACCCTATACAAATCTTATTGATGAACATATATCAAATGCAATTTTAGTAAAAAAACAAGATACTTCAGAACAACTTAGTGAAAATGGTAATTATAGAGTCTATAATTATTTCTCAACAAATAATAAAAGAAATTTTGAACTATTTACTGCTGCACTGGACGTAAATAGCTCCTATTATTCTGAAGGACATGGGGAAAAAAGTGAGGAATATATACTTATTTCTAAAGGAGAACTTATACTAGATACTGAAGATAAAAAATATATTTTAGACAAGGGAGATTCTATACAATTTGATTCTTCCAAACCTCACAGGTACATAAATAATTCTGATTCTATAGTTGAAATGGTCATCATAAATCATTATTATTTATAGCACTCCATTGGTATATAATTTTTTCCAAAACTTTTCTTTAGCAATATAATCAATAATTTTTTTATATTAGGTCTCATACATTTAACATCATTAAACTGCACCAAATACACAAGCTTCTGCTCAGAATAATGCAAACTCAAACGCGTCAGCAAGACAAGCTTCTTCTTCAAACGAACAGGCATTAATTAAAGGGCATATAGACAATAAAGGCACTAAAATATATCATCTTCCTGGTGATCCCTACTACGATAGAACTACCCACGTTAGTCAATGGTTTAGAACAGAACAAGAAGCTCAGGCTGCTGGGTACAGACATATATTAAAATAGTTTTCTTTCATAGTTTATTTTTAGTTGTTTATAAAAAAAAGATTTAACACTGATAATAAAATTAAACTCAATGTTAAACCTTTTTTTCATAGAAACAGAATTTTCAGCTCAAGCCATCACCATTCAGCTATAGTTCCATCATAATTTTTCCACTTAGGATTTGTCCATACCAGACCCTCCAGTGCAATCTTTTCTACAAACTCTTCATCAATTTCTAGTCCAAGTCCTGGTTTCTTAGGTATGTCTACATAGCCATCTTTGTATTGGAATATTTCTTTATTTTTCACGAAATCTAAAAGATCAAAACCTTTATTATAGTGTATTCCAAGACTCTGTTCCTGTATAAATACGTTTGGTGTACACACATCCATTTGCAGAGTTGCAGCAAGAGCTATAGGCCCATAAGGTGCATGAGGAGCTACTGCTATATCAAATGATTCTGCCATGGCAGCTATCTTTCTTGCTTCAAGAATACCCCCTGTCAGTGCAAGATCCGGCTGAATAATATCTATAACTCCGCTTTTTAAGATATTTTTGAATTGCCACCTTGTACACAGTCTTTCCCCAGTAGCCAGCGGCGTAGATGTATATTTTGCCACCTCTGCAAAGGCTTCTTCATTTTCTGGCAGTACAACCTCTTCAAGGAACATTAGCTTATACGGCTCCAATTCTTTTGCCAGTACCTTTGCCATTGGCTTGTGAACTCTTCCATGAAAGTCCACTCCTATGTTGAGATCATAACCTACTTCTTCTCTAATAGATGCAACTCTGTCCACTACTGACTGCACTTTTTTAAAGGAATCTATATAGTGTAATTCCTCCGTAGCATTCATTTTTACTGCCTGGAAGCCTCTATTTTTTCTGTCCAGTGCTTCCTTAACAACTTCTGATGGTCTGTCCCCTCCTATCCAGGAATATACCATTAGTCTGTCTCTTGCTGCTCCTCCCAGGAATTCATATACAGGTATATTAAAGTATTTACCCTTAATATCCCATAGTGCCATTTCTATTCCTGATATTACTGTCATGTTAATTGGACCACCTCTAAAGAAAGAGCGGTACAATTCCTGCCACAATCTCTCTATTTCAAAAGGATTTCTGCCTATAAGATATTCTCCCATTTCCTTGGCTCCAGCTACTACTGTTTCAGTTTTTGTACCTGAGATCAATTCTCCCCAGCCTTCAATACCTTCATCTGTACTTATCTTTACAAATATCCATCTTGGTTTTATTTTGTATACCTTTAATCCTGTTATTTTCATTTAATATATACCTCCAGAACCATATTAAAATCCTATTATTTATTTTAAAAATTTAATTCTCATATTGTTAAAGCATTTTTAATCCATATTTATAAATATTTACCTATAAATAGCCATTGTTATTTCAAGCTTAACCATGCACATCATCTAATATTGCCTACCTTGATATCATTAAGCTTAAATAAATCATCCATGGATATGCTACGGTTATCATATTTTTAGAAATTTACAATTACAACGGCTAATAGTCAATGAATCTTACTTATTCCCACTAAGTTTAGATGAATTATCCCGGGACCTGTGGCTGTTATCTCCGCCTTTATATTGGAATATTACAGCAACTAGTCATCGGATAAAATAGCTTATTCTAAAACTGGACTTTTATTTTCACTTTCTGCTAATTTTTTATCCTGTTTTTTCTTATAAACTACATCAATGTAGAACCATATTGCTGCAAATGCTGCAATAAATATAGGCACTGTAAATATTATATTTCCTGTAAACACTTCGAATACTATAAAGCTTACAGTTAAACTTGTTGCAGCAAAGGAGGAGATAAGTGCACCACCTGCCATAGATAAATTTATTCCAGTGGATTTTGCAAGCTCTGTAAGTACTGGTGCTGTCTTGGTTCCTGCCAGTAATATTGCTCCTGTACACGCAAGACCTATAATTATATTCTTTATCAGATTACCCCTAGTGAGAGCTACTACCAAAGCTACTCTAAAGGGAACAACTGCTAGATCTGCAAAGGGGAGTACTCTGTTACCTGGCAGAACTACTGCTAGAGCTATAGTAAGTGGTATTACTATAAGAGATGTAGTTATAACTTCTGCATTTCCAACTACTACTGCTGCATCTAGACCTATGAGGAATTTTCTTCCCTTAAATTTAGTCTTAGTAAATTTCTTTGCTGCCTCTGAAATTGGCATTAAGCCTTCCATAAATAATGAAGTCATCTTAGGAATAAGTACCATTACTGCTGCCATATTAACAGCTATAGAAAGTATTTTAGTTATATCATATTTTGCAAGAGCTCCTATAACTCCCCCTAAAATAAGTCCCATAATCATTGGCTCACCAAAGAAACCAAGATATTTTTTAGCATCCTTTATATCAAAATCAATTTTATTAATACCGGGAATTCTGTCCAAAATCATGTTTAAAGGTACTGCTACTACTAGTGATGATAGGGCTGATACCGTTGGAAGAGATACTCCAGGCAGCCCAAAGTAATCCTTTACAAAATGTTCAGTCCAATCTGACATCTTAAATGTAATTACTGCCATTGATATAGTTGCAGCTATTCCTAGGGCAACATTCTTTGTAACAAAATAAGTCATTATTCCAACTATAGCCATATGATGATAATTCCATATGTCAACATCTAGTGTATTGGTTTTCTTCAATATGAGTAAGACTATATTACTAAGCAATATAACAAATATTAAAATAGCAATTATAGGTGATGACCAGGTTATTGCTGCTATGGCACCCCAACCTACATCTAATGCATCCAGCCTTATTCCAATATTTTTTACCATAGCCTGTGCTGCCGGTCCAAGATTTGATGAAAGAAGACCTATTACTAGATTAATTCCTGCAAAGCCTATACCTACTGTAAGTCCTGATCTAAATGCCTTTGCAGGTTTTACTCTGAATACAAGTCCTATGGCAAATATAATAAGTGGGAGCATGACAGTAGCTCCTGCCTTTAGTAGTATATTAAATGCCTGAAAAAATATCATTATAAGACCTCCTAATCCATAAATTTATCTTATTTTAGTGCGTTTACAATTTCCTCTATTGTTTCTTCCTCTCCAAAGCCTGTTAATAATGACATGGCTCCTATAACTGGAACGTTTACAGCTTCACCCTCAAATTTACCTGTAGTCACTAACAAATCATAATCTGTAACCTTTGACTCTACCTCTAAAAGTTTACATTGAGTTACTGCTATATTTAAACCTTCATCTTCACAGGCCTCTCTGATTTTAGTTGCCACCACTGTTGATGTTGCTATTCCGTTTCCACATGCTACTAATACTCTTTTCACTTTAATTCCCCCTAATATTTTTTCGCTAATTTAATTATATTTATTATTTTTAGATTTTAATTTGCTATAAGATATGGTGTCAATTCATCAATAATTTCTTCATCTGAAGAAGCTTTAACTATTTGTCTTAATAACTCAGAATTTTGTATAAGCTTTACTATTTTCTGAAGCATTTCAATATGACCATGAGGTTCACTAAGGGCCAGCATAATTATAATACTTACATTTAATTTTTTATCAGGATCATCCATGGCTCTGAATTCCACTGGATTTTTTAATACTCCCACAGCTAGACTTGCCTTGTTTACCAATTTATGATCTGCATGGGGTATTGCTATTTTAACATCTATGGAAGGCAGTGCCGTTGGATAATCCTTTTCCCTGTCTAAAATAGCCTTCTCATATTCCTTTTTTACATAACCCTTTTCCCAAAGTTTTGTAGCCAAAAACCTTAAAGCCTCTATATTATCTTTAAATTCTAAATTCTTAAATACCAAATCTTTTGAAAAATGAACTTCACCACTCATCTTTTACACCCTCTAACCTATCTTTTCTTCAAATTCTTTTAAGGATTTTATTAGTCCTTCTATATTTTCCTTCAATACATCATCCTTATTAAATACACCGGAACCTATTCCGAGGAAATCTGCTCCCTTAGTGAAAAACTCTCTTGCATTTTCTTTATTAATGCCTCCTACTGCCATTAAAGGCAATTCACCTAATGGTGCTTTAACATCTTTAAAAAATCTGCTGCCGCATTCCACCGCTGGGAAAACCTTTACTATATCAGCCCCATCTTCAAAGGACTTATATATTTCTGTAGGGCTCATTGCTCCTGGCACTGTTATTACTGAGTTTTCCTTACAATGGTCTATTATTTCTTTAGATAATAAAACTGGTGAAAGGATAAATTCAGCTCCTGCATTAATTGCCTTTTTTGCATTTTCTAAGGTAGTAACAGTACCGGCCCCTATGTGAATTTTATCTCCATATTTTTTATGAAAATCATGAATCATGTCTATAGCGTTTTCAGTATTCATTGTAATTTCTACTGAATTCACTTTACTTTGTAATAATGCCTTAATAACTGTTTCTGCCTGGCTGTAAGTATAGCCCCGTAAAATAATAGTGACTTTTGGAAAGTTTTTTGTATTCATTTATTTCACCTCCTTGGTTACACTATTATATATAGCAACTATGATGCCAATTATATGGCTAATATTGTATTTTCAAATAAAATATCCATTATTTCTTTCTTATTTTTAGCTTCTCTAATTTTTGAAAGGCTCTCACTGGCTGATATTACCCTATATAGCTGCTCAAAATAATCTTTGGAATCTTCTTTAAGAGCAATCATAAAAATTAAATCCACATTGTTTACACCATCCCAATTTATAGGTGTGGCCAATTTAGTAACTGCTATGGTTGGTTTTGTAACGAACTTACTGTCGCCATGAGGAATGGCTATTCCGCCCTTTAAATAAGTGGCTCCCAACGCCTCTCTCTTGTATACACTTAGCAGAAAACCTTCATCTACATAATCAGCCTCAATAAGTCTTTTGGTCATATTGTCTAAGATTTCATCTTTATATTTATAATTTTCCTGTGGAAAAATAAACTCCTCAGGAATTATATTTGACAGCCTGTTTTTTAATATATCTTTCTTGTTGATAAGTCTGTTTAAAGTATTTAAAGCTGTACCTGTCACTACATTTTCCACAGATATGAAAGGTATGTCCTTAATTTCCGGGTTTATAGTACCAACTATGGCTAAAATCTCTTTATTTTTTCCTATTCTATCTATGGTTGTATTTACATTCTCATTATTCATATAGCCTAAAGGTATAATATCAATATCCTTAACACTATCCTCCAAATAGTTTTCCATATATTCTTTTACCTTTTCTGCCGCCCCTTCTCCTGTTATACATAAAGTAACTATTGCTTTAGCTTTATTTTTAGTATCTATATTTAACCCCCTGCTGATATAATTCTTATTATCTATTTCATCTGCAATGCTATCTAAGGTATCCTCTGGAAGCAGAGCTCTTCTTACACATTCCAGCACCATCAAGGTATCAACTCTGCCTATGACTCTGGTTGGAATACCGGTTTTTCCAGTTATTATATCTCCAAAGGTTGTTAGTGAACCCATATCCACCAGGAGAATACATCCTTTACCTTCATCCACCTTTTTCACAAGCTTTATAGTCTTCTCAAGCATTATATTTGGTGAATCACTAAGCTCCATTTCCAGTCCAACAGCATGTTTCACACCCAATAACCTATTGGCAACCTCTGCCATACCAGAGGCTACTCTTCCATGAGACAATACTATTACACCAACTCTTCCATGGACTTGCAGTTTATTTTTATGCTGAAAATGTTTTAAATACATGGCAATAAAAGCTATTTCATCCTCTGGAAAATTTACATTTAGCCTGTCACCTATTAATTTGGTAATCTTTGAAGAAACATTATATTCTTTTCTATACTCTTTTTTAACCATTTCCAAATTGGGATTGACTATTTTATGTGTATTTAATACTCTATCATAGGCAGATTTCAGATGGATTGCCAGAGGATATATTACCTTTCTCTGTATACCAGGTATATTTTCTTTAATCAAGCCGAAAATATCTTCTATAATGGATAATATGTCTTTACCAACAATATCCACAAGCTCCTGTATATCTGTAGAAGAAAATTTCACTGCTGAAGCAAATCTTACAAGTTCTTCTTCCACCTGGCTGCCTATTATTTTATTGATATCCCTGTCACTGTGGCCTTCTTCTTTCAACCTTCTATATTTTTCTTCAATGAACAGATAAATGTTATCCTTATCTACAGAATTATATTGTTCCTTACGTAATACCTCAATTCCCTTTGAAGAAACTATTATATCCTCATAAGTATATTTTTCTAATTCTCTATCCTTTATATTGGAATTCAATACCTGCTCTTTAACATAATCCGGTACATCTTTAAAATTTACCTTTACCTTTTCTTTATTATTAAGAGTTGAATGAAGAAATCCCTTTGCGCAGCATACCTGAATATCACTTTTAAGCTGCCCTATATTACCGGGGCAATCATATATCATAAAGGATTTTATAACATCCCTTGCCACCAATATGTCCTTACCTAGTCTTATACTCTCATTTAAAAAGAAATTTTTTATTATCTCAAATCTTTCCCTGTAGGATCTATCATTAATAGAAGGTATTTCAATTATCATGGGTATTCTTCTTCTAAAAGTTAAAAGCAAAGACCCTTCTGGACTTTCAGTAGTAGCTGCAATAATCATCAATTTACTTTCTCTGGTGAGCTCCGTTTCTCCCAGTCTTCTGAATTTGCCTCTATCTATTAGATAAAAGAGTATTTCCTGTCCTTCGGAAGGCAGTCTATGAATCTCGTCCAGAAATAATATACCACCATCACAAAGTTCTACCATTCCCTTTTTACCTTCTCCTGCACCAGTAAAAGCACCTTTTACATGTCCAAATAATTGTGATAATAATAACTGGGGATTATCTGCATAATCAGCACAATTAAATACCGCAAAGGGTGCATTACTCGAAAAGTTTTTTGTGGTCCTTGCAAAATTATACATCACTTCAGCCATATAGCTTTTTCCAACACCAGAAGGACCTAATAATAAAGTATGCAGTCCCCTTGGAGGATATAGAATTGCCGCCTTAGCCTGATTTATCTGAAGCTTTAAGCTGCCTTCCTTTCCTATAATACAATCAAAGGCATCATTAGTTTTTTCTAAATTATCCTTTTCTGAGATAACGTTTTCTTGAGATTTAATATAATTGTCTTCATCTACAATTTCAGCACTATCTTCTAAAAGTTCAGCAGCTTCTCTTTTTATTTCCACTGCTGTATATCTTGATAATTTGTACCCTCTATCATTTAATTCTCTTGTAAATGCTCTATCTGATATATTACTATCTTTTTTCATGATTTCCCATGCATCTTTTAATATGATTTCTCTTCTTCTCTGCCTTGAATCCGGAATTTTATTAAGTTTTCTGTATTGGGTTACTATTTCCCTTGATATTCCCATCTGTTTTGCTATTTCGTCATCAGTATAGGGATTTTTCTTATCTTCTGAATCCATTATTTTTTCAATACTAGTCTCCATAATTTACCACCTTCATTTTTTGTATATAATTTATCATCTTTTATATTTTATATGTAATTTAACTCATTAATATATGCTAGTTATTAAATTGATATATACAAATGCTTTGTAAACGTTAATACTTTATATACTTATAATAAAGTATTAATTTTCACCATACAAGAATAAAAAAACATAACTCATCCCCTATTTTTTCTTTATATTTTTATTGAATTTACAATATAATTACCATAATAATTTAGATAAAAAAGCAGATACTAAATTTGAATTTCTATTAATGTATATGAAATTATTGAGAGGAGAATATAAATGGATGAGAAAATAAATAAACTTAATAGTAAATCAGAACAAGCTAAAGAATTAGGAATACAAAAGCCTAAAGATGGAGATTGGAGTAATGTTAGTTCCAAGGTTTGTGGTATGGTAGGTGGAGCTGAAATTGGAAATTTCACTAAAAATGCAGTACAGACTTTTGAAGAAAATTTAATTGATAAAAAATAAGAGCACTTTAGAGGTGTAATATTTTCATTTTTTTCCATATTTTACACCCCAGGGGTGTAGTAATTTCCATTTTCCCTATATTTTACACCCCTGAGGTACATTTATTTAATTATCCTTCTTGCAGCACAGAAATCTGTTCTTGTACTTAGTGTAGAGATTCTCACAGCCGCACCTGTATTAGGAGATTCTATAAATTGATCTGACCCTACATATATACCAACATGGTACGGTGCTGATTCGCTTCCGAAAAATACTAAGTCACCAGGACGCAAGTTTGATTTATCCACAGCTGTCCCTGCATTAATCTGGTCATAGGTTGTCCTTGGAAGTTGAACATTATATGCTCCATTATTGGCATACACATATTGGACAAATCCGGAACAATCAAAACCTGCAGGCGTTGATCCCCCATATACATAGGGAAGTCCTATAAATTTCTTTGCATAGTTTACAATCTGATCTCCTAGATCAGACTGATTACTTGCTAAAGGCTGATTAGTTATTGCAGACTGATTACTGTATCCAAATTCATGAACTTCTGTAGAAACCGCCCCTTGTTTTTTTATATCATATACATTAAGAATACCAGATTCGATTATAAATTGAGAATTTACATCGGTTTTTTCTAAAGGTGTTGCAGTATGTAAAATAAATGACTGAAAATTATTCTGTCCATTTAAAATATGTACTTCTGTAGAACTTGCTCCCTGCTTTTTTATAATATATAAATCAAGAGTTCCATCGTTATTGTAGTCATTTACACCAAAGTCCCAGTTAGTATCTGTTTTAACTAGAGCTGTAGCTGTATGCAGTAAAAAGGATTGATAATTATTACTGCCATTTAAAATATGCACTTCTGTGGAAGTTGCCCCCTGTCTCTTTATGCAGTATAAATCAAGCTTTCCATCATGATTATAATCTCCCAGTTCGAAATCATAGTTATTATTGTTTCTTTCTATAGGTATAGCAGCATGTAACAAAAATGTCTGAAAGTTTGTCCTTCCATCCAGAATATGTACTTCTGTAGAGGTTCTTCCTTGAGTTGTTATACAATATAGATCAGGTATTCCATCACCATTATAATCGCCAACTTTGAATTCCCAATTTCCATCAGTTCTCTGCAAAGCCGTACCTGTATGAAGTAGAAAAGACTGATAATTATTACTGTCATTTAAAATATGTACTTCTGTAGATGTTTGTCCAAGTTTTTTTATCACGTATAAATGAGGCTTTCCATCTTTATTGTAATCGCCCATGTCAAAACTCCAATTACTATCCGTTTTTTCCAAAGCAGTGGCAGTATGCAGCTTCCAAATTATAGAATCATCTGCTGCATGTACCTTATTTCCGCTAAATAAGATTAAAACTATGCTGATAGCTGATCCCCAAAAAATCTTTTTAATTTTTATCATGACAAATTACTCCTATTTAATATAATATTTCCGTTAATTATACCAAATTTTAAGTTATTTTTTTCACTTTTTTAATAGAATTCACAATTTTTTAAAATAATGCTTAAATTATTATAATACATTCTTTGTCTTTAATTACTGCTAAGTTTTAACCCTATACTATAACTTAAATAAATAGTATAATTTAATAAAATAACAAATTTCCACCTTTTGCTCCAGGCTTAATTAGGAGGTTCGCTATGAAAATCAATATTAAAGATGTAGCTAAAGAAGCAAACGTATCAATGACTACAGTTTCAAGGGTTATAAATAATAATTACCCCGTTAAAAGTGAAACTCGAAAAAGAGTAGAAAAAGCAATTAAGAAATTAAACTTTAGTCCTAATATATTAGCCAGATCTTTAGTTAATCAAAATACAAAAACTATAGGAGTAGTTACTCCAAGTATAAATAACCTTTTCTTCCCCACTGTAATCAAGGGCATAGAAGGCATACTTCGAAAAAATGAATATTCAATTTATCTCTGTGATACAGATGATAAACCAGAAGAAGAAATAGATTACATAAAGTCATTACTTGGGAGACAAGTTGATGGAATAATTTCTATTGATCCAAAGACAGAAAATATGGATAATGGTTTTTATGAAGATATAAGTAAAAGTATTCCTTTGGTATGTGTTAATGGATATAATGAAGGAGTTAACTGCAATTTTGTATTGAACGATGAAGCAAGTGGTGCTGAACAGGCAATGAAATACCTGATAGATTTAGGTCATACTGATATAATATTTATACGTGGTGAAAAAAGTTATTCTTATGACTTAAAAGAAGCAGTTTATAAAAAAGTATTAAAAGAAAATAAATTACTGAAGAACAAAAAAATTATTAATATAGGTGAAGGAAATAGCAATGATACCGTAGAAAATACTATGGATATAATTTTTAAAAGACTAGAAAAAATTAAAGATAAATCTCCAATAGCATTTTTTACTTGTAATGACTTGATGGCTTTAGGTGTTATGAATGCCTGTAAAAAAGCTAATTTTAATGTACCTGAGGATATATCCATTATTGGCTTTGATAACATATTAGTTTCCAGTTTAGTAGAACCGAAACTTACAACAGTGGATCAAAATATGTATGCTTTAGGAGAAAATGCAGCAAACAGAATCCTTCACATAATAAGAAATGATGACAAAGAATTGACTAAAATAATCTTAGATACTAAATTAGTTATAAGAGGCAGCTGCAGTAAGGTAAATGTATAAACATTTTAAATTTATTCATTGATTATTAATGAGAATATGGTAAAATTATATATAGAAAAGGTTTTCTATAGTTTAATAATTATCTATTCGTCTAATAAAAAACATATTTTTAGGAGGTATATTATGGCTATTTTAGTTTGTGGTGGAGCCGGATATATAGGCAGCCATATGGTAACACATCTATTAGAAAATAACAAAGAGGTTGTCATAGCTGATAATCTTCAGAAGGGTCATAGAGATTCTCTTTTAGGTGGGAAACTCTATGTTGGAGATTTGAGAGATACAGAATTTCTTGACAAAGTTTTTTCTGAAAATGAAATTGAAGCAGTTATAGATTTCGCAGCAGACTCTTTAGTAGGAGAAAGCGTTGAAAACCCATTAAAATATTTTAACAACAATGTTGGTTCAACAATCAATCTTTTACAGGTTATGCAAAAGCACAATGTAAAATATATTGTATTTTCCTCTACCGCTGCAACTTATGGGGAACCAGAAAGCGTTCCAATACAGGAAAACGATAAAACATTCCCTACTAATCCTTATGGAGAGTCCAAGCTGGCAGTAGAAAAAATATTGAAATGGTGCGATAAAGCTTATGGCATAAAATACACTGCTCTAAGATATTTTAATGCTGCTGGTGCTCATGTAAATGGAAAAATAGGAGAAGATCACAGACCAGAAAGTCATCTTATACCATTAATTTTACAAGTAGCTCTTAATAAAAGAGAAAAGATAATGATATTCGGTGATGATTACAATACTGCTGACGGGTCCTGCGTAAGAGATTATATACATGTATCTGACCTAGCTGCCGCTCACCTTCTGGCATTAAAAAGACTTGAAAATGGTGGTGACAGCAGAATCTACAACCTTGGAAACGGAAAGGGGTTCTCTGTTAAAGAGGTAATTGATGTTACTAGAAAAGTTACTGGATTAGATATTAAAGCAGAAATAGCACCTAGACGTGCTGGCGACCCTGCCACTCTTATAGCTTCCTCTGAAAAAGCCATTGAAGAATTAGGTTGGAATCCTCAATATAATTCACTGGAAACAATAATTGAGACAGCTTGGAACTGGCACAAAAATCATGTAAATGGTTATGAAAAATAATAAAATGAAGCACCTAGTCGGTGCTTCATTTTTTATTCAAATATCTCATGTGTCCCCTCACCTATTCCACTGGAATAAAAGCTTGGTTCATACCCAATTCTATCAGTGTAAGATTTCTTTACCTGCTCTGCAAATCCACCTATTTTATCATTTTTAACTAAAGCTATAGCGCAGCCTCCAAAACCAGCACCAGTCATTCTTGCTCCAATGCATCCCTCGACCTTTAAAGCTTCTTCTACTAAAGCATCCAGCTCTTTCCCCGTAACTTCATATAAATTTTTTAATGAATCATGGGATTCTATTAAAAGTCTTCCAAACTCCTCTAATTCACCTTTATTAAGACTATCAAAAGCACTTATAACTCTATCATTTTCATATACTGCGTGTTTTGCTCTATTTTTAACTTTTTCATCCTTAAGCAGATATTCTAATTTATCAAATTCTGCTGGTGTAAGCTTACATAAATTTTCTACTTTCTTTTCCCTTTGTATAATTTTCAGCGCCTCTTCACATTCTGATCTTCTCTCGTTGTACTTGGATTCATTTAAGGATCTTCTCTTATTTGTATTTATTATCACTATTGCATAATCTAAAAGTTTTACGTCTGCATATTTATAGCTAAGACTATTGCAATCTAGGAGGATGGCTTTATCTTTTTTACCCATTCCCACTGCAAATTGATCCATAACCCCACAATTAACTCCTACAAATTCATTTTCAGCCTGTTGTGCTATCTTTACTAATTCAACTCTATCTATTTTACCTTCATTAAATAGATTATTTACAATTACACCAATTAACACCTCTAAGGATGCTGAAGAAGAAAGTCCTGCTCCATTAGGTATGTCTCCACTTATAAGTATATCCATTCCCTTTACTTTATAGCCTTTATTAAGCATTATTTTGATAACACCTTTAGGATAATTTGCCCAATCATCTTCCTCTTTATATAATAAATTACCTACATCACTACTAGTCTTTAAATCGAAGTTCGTAGACGCAAAATTCAATTTATTATCATCTCTTATCTTCACAAGAGCATAAGTTCCAAAATCCAGTGCACATGGAAATACAAGACCTCCATTATAGTCTATATGCTCTCCTATAAGGTTAATTCTACCAGGTGAAAGAAAATTAAATTCACTTTTTTCTCCATATATCTCTATAAATCTTTCCTTTAAATTATTTATTTCCATAATTGACTCCCCCCAAAAACTTATAAAATACTTATTTTTAAACATAACACCTTAAAATTTTAGTAAAATTTATTATTATAGATTTATCAATATTAGAAAACCTTTTCTTTTCTATATAATATTATCAAATAAAAGTTATATTTGCAATAGTTTTTAGAAACGTTTTCATAAATATTTTTTACTAAAATATTTATGTTTTTTACTAAAAAATATTTTTTACTTTATTGCATGACTTGACAATATTAATCTACACAATTGTTAAATTACATATATATATTTATATATGCATGATTTCTATCAATAAAAATTATTTAGAAAACGTTTTATGAAAACTATTGCAATATTATAAAATATTTGATAAAGTAATATTAGAAACAATAGAAAACCTTTTCTTAATTTTTGTAAAAGATTACATAGAATAAATTTAGTTTTAGTAATTTATTCTAGTAAACATTTACTAAACAAGTTACTATCAATAAGAAAATTAAATTAACATTTTTAAGTGCTACCAATTTTGTAGGTATGAGTGCTCAAGCTTACAGCAACAATATGAGTATTATGGTCTGGAAAGTTGGTTCTGGACTTACTCTTGTTCCTGGTTCCAAGATATTTAAAGCAGGGAATTCCTAGGCGAAGGAACATGTAAAGTTAACCAAAAAGAATTAGCAGAAGCATAAAATTTCGCAGCAAAAAAACGAAAAAATATAAAGGGGGAAAACAAAAATGAAACAAAAAATTTCATATGCACTAGGTGCATTTGGACATGACATTTATTATGGGACATTATCGACATATTTCATGATTTTCGTTACAAAATCCATGTTTGAAGGAGCTCCAAAGGCGACTCAGGCTAAAATGATAGCTTTAGTTACTACATTAGTAGTAGGTATTCGACTAGTGGAAATTGTCTTTGATCCAATTATTGGTGGTATTATCGACAACACTAGAACTAAATGGGGAAAATTCCGTCCATGGCTTTGTATTGGCGGGACAATCAGTGCAGTTTGCCTGGCAATGCTATTTACTAATTTCTTTGGACTAGCGACAAGTAACCAGACTTTATTTACAATTTTATTTATCATTGTGTTTATTGTTTTAGATTGTACGTATTCATTTAAAGATATAGCATTTTGGTCAATGATTCCTGCACTTAGTGAGAATTCACAAGAACGTGGAAAAATAGCAACATTTGCTCGTTTCGCTTCATCATTGGGAGCAAATGGAACAACATTAGCGGTAATTCCTATCGTTTCATTTTTTACCTTAATGTTTACAGGTCACACTGGGCAAGCAGCTAGCGGATGGTTTGCTTTTGGTGTAATAGCCGCATTAATCTACGGTGTTACAAGTTGGATTACCGCTTTTGGCACAAAAGAAAAAAATAGTATTTTACGTCAACAAAATGAAAAAACTTCAGTTAAAGATGTCTTTAGTGCACTTGCTAAAAATGACCAATTAATGTGGTTGGCATTATCATACCTCTTGTTTGCTATTGGCAATGTAGCTACAACAGCCGTATTAATGCTTTACTTCCAATATGTAATCGGTAACATTGCAGCTTTCTCAATTGTAGGTATCGTGTCTTCAATTTGTGGTATTATATCTGTTCCGCTCTTTCCAATTATCACTAAATTTATTTCAAGAAAATACGTCTATATATTTGGTATTTTATCAATATTAATTGGCTATTTATTATTTAACGCAGCATCATCAAATTTAGTATTAGTTGTTATTGGTTTAGCATTCTTCTATTTTCCAAATCAATTGATTTTCTTATCAGCATTGATGACAATCAGTGACTCAGTAGAATACGGACAATGGAAAAATGGAGTTCGCAACGAAGCGGTAACTTTATCTCTTCGTCCATTGCTAGATAAAATCGCAGGTGCTTTATCAAATGGTATCGTAGGTTTCATATCGGTAACATGTGGTATGATTGGAAATGCACAAGCAAGTGATATAACAGCTAAAGGCATTTCAACATTTAAAATGTATTCTTTTTATTTGCCAGGAGCATTAATGATTATCTCAGCTGTTGTCTTCTTATGTAAAATTAAATTAACAGAGAAGAAACACACTGAAATAGTAAAAAATTTAGAGGTGGCATTGGGAAAAAATAGCTGATTTGTAGCAACAACACAATATTGTGTTGTGTATGGAATCTGGTATGTTTAATTTAAAAAAATAAAGCTATGTACAACATTACAAATATAAACTTAAATTTCCATTAGAAAAGTATAAAATAATAGTCTAAGATAACCTTGTAAACCAAATATAAGGATGTATCTTAGACTATTATTAAAAATCATAATGAAATTAAAGCACAAAATATTAAAAAAATCCCAGAGGATTCTAGTAAATTTTATGGAAAAACTTATAAATAAGGATATTATAGATATCCAATTTTTTAATTAAATATGAATTATATATAATTAAAAACTGCTCTGCCTTATTTTTAATTTAGTGGATATTACTATCTTTTTACTTACAGTTCTACCCTCAAATCTTTCCATTAACAAATCTACTGCAGTCTGTCCCATAATCTCTGTATATACTTTTACAGTACTCAATGAAGGTGAAAAATAGCTGGAAATGCTGATATCATTTACCCCTATTATATTTACTCTTTCCGGTACAGAGACACCTGCTTCTCCTAATGCCTTTAGACATCCAAGAGCCATGGAATCACTCCCCACAAAAATAGCTGTAGGTAAATTATCTCCTTTTTCAGAGATGGCTTTTTTCATGAGTGTATACCCGTCATTTACTGAAAATTTGCCTATATATATATTTTCTTCTTTAAGCATTTTTTTATCTGTTAAATAGGACCTAAAAGTTGTCTCCCTACAATCCTCAATGAGATTTCTGTCATCTTTAAAGCTTTCTTTTCCACCAATATATCCAATATTTTCGTGCCCTTTTTTTATAAAATAATCAATAACTTTCTTTGTTGCATTTTCAAAATTGACTACTACAGCATCAAAATTATCTTCATCAGGAGAATAATCCACAAATACAATATTTTTTGTTATACCTTTAAACAGATTCACTTCACTTTTACTAAATTTACCTACTGCAATAATCCCTTGGATATTCTCCTTATTTAATTTATCTGAATTGTTCTGAAAGAACTCCACTATTCCCAAATTATTATGCTTGCAGTGCTTTTCTATGCCCAATCGAATGGACATATAATATAGATCATCTAATTCCTCTTCTCTTGTATACCAATGCACTAAAGCTACCTTTGCAGTAACTGAATTATGATTTGAACGTTTCTCATAGGAAAGTTTTTCTGCTATTTCAAAAACCTTCTTTTTAGTACTATCACTTACAGATAAGGTTTCATCATAATTTAATACCCTTGATACTGTGGAAATAGACACTCCTGCTTCTTCGGCTATGTCTCTAATAGTAGCCATGTATATAATCACTTCCTTACTTATATATAGTACACTTTACCCAAAACAAATTTATTTTCAATTATAGATAAATAATATGAGAACTTAATTTAACTATTAATAAAACTGAGTATTTTCAATACTTTTTACTTTATAGAAATTAATTATTGAAGTTGTTTATCTATATATTAATCTCAATTATACTAAATGACTTTCCCAAATACTTATTTGAAATTATATATACTCATTATAAATAATATATACTATACAAACAGCTTTTTTCAATAATTACTTGAGGTTTATACTTATTTTTGTAACATTTTACTATATAGTACTGAAAAAAATATATTATATACTAAAATATATTTTTTTGTGAATTTTGTTCAAAAAAGAAAAATATGAGTAACAAATTTTTATTTTACTCATATTTTTATTTAACACTAATATGTCTCTGAATTATAACCTCTCACCTTAATAGAAGATTGTATATACACTAAGTAAGATTTATTAGAAAAACCATTGCTTGTATTTGCAGCTTTATAAGTCTGTTTATGAAATGCTACTTATAAATTCCTTAAAGTATTTCATTCCCTCTTCATTGCGTTTAAATACTCCTGCATCTTCCAGAACTCTCAAAAACTTAGCAGCCGTTTCTTTTCTCACAATTTCTTCCGTATTGTCTTTATCTATTTTACCTTTGTACTTCTCTCTAAGTAAATCAGCCCAAGGCTTGTGGGGTTCTGCTATATTATTATCTACACCCAAAATGTATCTCTCAACTTCCTTTAATTCCGTCTTAAGTCTTGCCGGCAATACTGCCAGACCCATAACTTCAATGAGCCCAATATTTTCTTTTTTAATATGTTGTACATCCTCATGCGGGTGAAAAATACCCAGTGGATGTTCTTCGCTTGTACGATTGTTTCTAAGCACTATATCCAATTCAAATACATCTTTTCGCTTTCTGGCAATTGGAGTTACTGTATTATGAGGTGCATTTTCCGTATAAGCATAAATACCTGCTGCGGGATCGCTGTATTCTCTCCAGTAATTTAGTATATAATCTGCTGCTTCTATAATGGAAGATTTATCTTCCGCCTTTATTCTAATTACAGACATAGGCCATTTAACAATACCAAAGCTTACATCTTTGAACTTATCCAATTTAAATTCATATTCCTCTTCTGCCTTTGCCATGGCGAATTCATATCTTCCACCCTGATAATGATCATGGGATAAAATTGATCCTCCCACGATAGGCAAATCCGCATTGGAACCTACAAAATAGTGTGGAAATTTTTCTACAAATTGAAGCAGTCTTGAGAAAGTATTTTTATCAACTTTCATGTCCCTGTGTTCACTTGCCAGTACAATACAGTGTTCATTATAGTATGCATAAGGTGAGTATTGAAAGTTCCACTCTTCATCCATAAGATTCATACGAATTATACGATGATTACTTCTTGCAGGATGTCCTGCCTTACCTGCATATCCTTCATTTTCAATGCACAGTAAACATTTAGGATAGTTTGTACTCTTAACCAGTTTTTCTCTGGCAATATCCTTAGGATTTTTTTCCGGCTTAGATAGATTTATAGTTATATCCAGATCTCCGTATTCTGTTGGAGCCTTATAATTTATATTCTTGGCAATTTGCTTTGTCTGGATATAGTTATTGTTTTTACTCAATTCATAAAAATAGTTTGTGGCAGCTTCCGGATCAGTTTCAAACTTTTCATAAAAAATTTTATTAATTGTAGAAGGTTTAGACATAAAACAGTCCATTATTTTGCTTGATAAAATTTCCCTTCCATAGAATAATTCTTCAATAATTTTTTGCTCACAAGCGTATTCTATAAGTTTCTCAAGAAGGTCTGGTACAGAGTAGTCTTCAGCCTTTATGGGTTCCTTTAAGACAAAATCATTTATTCCCAAAAGATCAATGACTCTGTTTCTTACATATATTTCATCCTCTTTTTCAATAAGCTGAAGGTCTATTTCTTTATTGATTAAGCTCTGAATAATTTCATATATATCCATTAATATTTCCGTTACCAAAAGTCTATAAAAACTCTTTATAAGTATGATCTGAAAGCTTTAAATCTTTTTTCGAGTTTTGCAATGCCCTTAACCTTTTGGTAACTTCCTCCTTTTTTTATTCATTTCATATTTCTTTGAACATTGTCTTTGAAATTTCTTTAATTTTTTATTTAATTTTTCTAATAAATTATACTCTATCCAAAATATTTATATCCGTCTCTAAACATTCCTGAAAAACTCCAAAAGTTTTGATCTTCCAGCCAGCTTCCTGTAGATCTTTTATATACCTGAACAGCAAGCTTATTTTCTCCTTCTTTCACATAGTCCGTCAATTCAAACTCTGCAGGAGTAAAGCTGTCCTCACTATATCCTATAAATTCTCCATTGAGCCAAACATAGAAAGCGTTTTCTATTCCTTGAAAAGAAATATATAGAGGATCTCCTTTAATATTGTCCTTTACAGAAAAATATTTTACATAGCTTCCTACAGGGTTATATTCTTCTGATATCATTGGAGGGTTTAAAGCACTATGTCCATCCCAGGGATATATGGTATTTATATATTGTGCTTTATCATAACCTTGAAGTTGAATATGTCCAGGTACATCTATTTTCTTCCAACAGCTGCAATCAAAATCCAACTTATAAAAATCTTTAACTCTAGATTTTGGATTTGAGGCAAAACTAAATTTCCAGCTTCCATTTAAATTTTGTCTTAATATCATCTTTCCCTTTTCTTCTTCCTGCTGTGTCAAGTAATATTTATGATCTGAATTGGCTTTAATTCTATTGACTTCATAAGCGGATGTATCTGAAAGCCAATTTATGCTTGGGACTTTACATCTCATAAATTTTTCCCCCTAAAAATTAAAGATTCTATTATCAACAAATGTTATTCAGTGAAAGCTTGTATTCTCACTAAGTTTAGATGAATTATCCAAGTATATGCAGCTATTATCCCTCTTTTTAGAAACTAGAATATTACCTTGGATAGTGATCAGATAAAATTACCACAAGTGTTGTTGATGAATTCTAAAAATTATATGTAATCCTTTACTTTAGTAAAAAATAATTATTTCTTTACTACAATTTTACTACATTTTTATTAAAAAAGTCAACTTTAATATTTAATATCTGGCAATTCATAACATAGAATTTACACACTAAATATAAATAAATATTGAATCTAATATTATCTTAAACCCACATTATTCTGTTGAAAATTTTTTGTATTAGTATAAATTATGAATTTCAGTTTAATATAAGACTATATTTATTAGGTACAGATAATTTATTGCAAATACCACAAGCCCCTATCTTATTCACATAATTTTATTTTCATAAAAATTTACTTAATAATAATTTATATAAATTTGCTCAATAATAAAATCTGTTATGTTAAGTTTTAGAAGTTTATTTTACTAAAACCTTATAATAATAGCTTGATATTTTAGTAAAATTAGCTTATTATATAATTAATTTATGTAATCGTTTTACAAATAATTTTTTTATTTTGTAGGGGTGATATGATAGTGCTCAATTTATTAATTATAGGCAATTCTCAATTAGATATACAAAAAACCAAGAATATAATTGATAGCTTTCATGACCCAAATATAAAAATAATTGATTTAAATGAAATGCAAAATAGTATAAACATACTACTTAACTCTAGTGATACTTCGAATATAAAAGAATACGTTAACAGTCTATTTAAAGATGATATCTTTATTTCAGATAAGATGCATATAAGAAATTTATGTTTTTCCATAATTATGTGTATAATATTTTTACTAAAAGAGAAGAATCAAAATTTAAATATTTTCTCATATAACCATGAATTATTATGTGAGTCTTTATTTAATTTGGAAACACCAGAAGATGTCTCTAATTTAATAGAAAATTTACTTATTTATATTAATCAATATCTTTTAAATAACTCTAATAATAAATATTCTATAATTGCTGAAAGAATCATAAAATTTATCGAAAAAGATTATTTAAATAATTTAAGTATAAATAGCATTGCAGATAAATTTAATTATACTCCCAATTATATAAGCTATGTTTTTAAACAAAAATTTGGACAAAATATTTCTGACTATATTACTGAATTAAAAATATCAAAGGCAAAAGAACTTCTTTTAGATACAAATAATAAAATATATGACATATCTAAAATCTTAGGTTTTAGCAATACTTCCTATTTTTGCAGCGTATTTAAAAAACAAACTTCATTGACTCCCAAAGAATACAGGTCAAAGAATGGGTTGTAACATATAAGGTAATATACTTATATTTATAAAGCAAAATCACTCTTATAAAAAATTAGTCTCAGCATTTAAACTTATATATGCTGAGACTAATTTTTTATTCATAATTAATGAATCTACTTAATAAGGGTAGTTCGAGTTTTCATTTATATTAATTTTAGATTACCAATATTAATTCTTTGAACCAGTACTTGCTATTCCCTGAATGAATTGTTTCTGGAATATTATAAATAATATAAGCATTGGCCATATAGCTATCATTGAACCTGCCATAAGCTGAGGGAAGTTTGTAGCATACTGCCCTTGAAGTGATGCAAGTCCTGATGCCAAAGGCATTTTTTCTATAGATGTATTTACAATTAAAGGCCACATTAAGTCCTTCCATGCAAATAATGCAGTAAATATTCCAATTGCAACTAATCCTGATTTGGTTAATGGAAGCATTATCTTCCAAAATATTTGCCATCTGTTACATCCGTCTAATATTGCTGCTTCTTCCAGTTCCACAGGTATTCCTATGAAGAACTGTCTTAACAGGAATGTACCAAAGGCACTTACAACTCCAGGTACAGCTAAAGCCCCTACAGAATTCAGCAATCCAAGTTTTGAAACTATGAGATACTGTGGAATAATAAATATTTGGCCTGGAATCATCATCTGTATAAGTATTATCATAAAGAAAATATTTTTTCCTGGAAATTCTATTCTTGCAAAAGCATAAGCTGCCATAGCACTGAAGAAAACTGAGAATATTATTCTAAAAAGTATCATTAGAAACGTATTTGCATAAAAAGCTGCAAAGGGCAACTGATTCCAAACATCGCTATAGTTACCTAATTTAAAAATTTTAGGAATATGTGTAGGTGGAATCTGTGTTGATTCCGTAAGAGTTTTCAATGAAGTTATTATCATCCACAAAAATGGAAGCACCATTGCAAAAGCACCTATTATCAATATAACATGAACAATAATATTTGACTTTTTATTATCATTTTCCATAACTTACACCTCCATAAGGTTAATCATAGTGAACCCATTTTTTCTGTAATTTAAGTTGTACTACAGTTATTGCCAATATTATTACCAATAATAGCGTCACTATAGCTGAACCATATCCTTTATCATTCATAACAAAAGAATATTTATAGAAGAGATATACCAAAGATTCTGTAGATTGTAATGCCCCATTTGTCCTGTCAATCATCATGAATATTAAATCGAATATCTGAAGTCCTCCAATTATAGATGTAATAACCACAAAGAACATAGTTGGCGATACCAGTGGAAATGTAATAGCGAAGAATCTTCTGATTGGACCTGCACCATCTATTTCAGCCGCTTCATAAAAAGTCTTAGGTATTTCCTGTAACCCAGCAAGAAGAATTATCATGTTATATCCTAGAACACTCCATATTCCAACCACAATTATAGATAAAAGAGCTATTTTAGGATCAGAAAGCCATTTTGGACCATGTATACCTACCAAGGATAATATATAATTGAATAGACCATAATCTGAATTATAAAGCCATTTCCAAACCATAGCTATGGCAGCTGGAGCTGAAACTACTGGTAAGAAATAAATTACACGATATATAGTTTTCCCTTTAATATTTGCATTTAAAAGTACAGCAACAACCAGTGAAAGAATAACACCAATGGGAACAGAAATTATAGTATATTTAAGAGTATTCCAGGTTGCCTGCCATACTTCGGGGTCATCAAATAATTTCTTAAAATTGGTTAATCCAGACCACTGCATCTGATTAAAACCATCTACTGTATTGAAACTTAATATAACGGTCTGAATAAGAGGCCATATATTTAAAATAATAAGTCCTATTATTGTAGGTGCTATCATAATATAAGCCCAGGTATGATCCTGGAACTTTCTTGAAGTCTGTTTTTTATCTGAAGCTTTACCCACAGCTTTCATTTTTACTCCTCCTTCTATCATAACTGATAAATAATCTTATTATTTAGATGAATTGTCCATGGACATATCACGCTTATCTCCTACTCTAATAAAAGATGATATATCACAGCGACTAGTCTCTTAGGATAAATTTATCAATGTTTTGGTTATAGTAATTGGTACAAAGTGCACCAATTACTATATTAAATTATTTCTTTTCTGTAACTAACAAATCATTCATCTGTTTAGTAACCTGACTAGTTCCCTGCTCTACAGAAAGCTGTCCACTAAACACTTTTGTCATTGTTTCATTTTGAATTGGATACCATTTTGCTTTTGTTTCTGAATTAGGGAATACAACTCCATACTGAAGCATTTCTGGATATACTTTTACATTGAAACCTTTGAAAGCACTTACCCATGATTCTTCTGTACCTTTATAAGCTGGTATTGCTGCACCTTTTTCTCCGTGAATAGTATTAGCTTCTTTACTTCCTAAGTATTCCAAGAACTTCCACGCTTCTTCTGGGTGCTTAGTTTTTGCAGAAACAGAATTTGCTAATCCATTATATATAGTTGCTCTTACTTTTCCTTTAGGCATAACAGCTACATTACAATTTTTTGAAACATAATCATTTGCCTGGAATTCATTTGCCATCCATGATCCGAATAGTCCCATAGCAGCTTTTCCTGATTCAAAGTATTGAGTAAAGGGCGTGTCTGCAAATTGCTGTTGAGTTGGAGAAACTTTATATTTTTGACTTAAATCCACGTCCCATTGTATAGCTTCCTTTGTTGCTGGTAAATCAAAACCTGATTTTGTCTTATCTTTTGAAAGAATATATCCTTGATTTTGATAAACAAAATTATAATAGCCCTGTTCATCATCTGCAGGAGCTATAAATCCATATACTCCCTTTGAAGGATCAGTTAATTTCTGTGCAGCTTCTAAAAGTTTATTCCAGTCCCAAGTATCATCTGGATAAGGGATACCCTTTGCATCAAACATAGTCTTGTTGTACCATAAGCCTATAGTTGCATAGTCCTTTGGCATTGCATAATATTTTCCTTTAACAGTATAAGTATCTACAAGACCTTCAGGGAAGTTACTCATGGATGCTTCTTTACTGTTCTTTATTTTATCAGTTATATCCATCAGCATATTACCATTTGCATATTTTAGATACTGATTTGAGTGCATCCAAAATATATCCGGCATGGTTCCACTGGAAGCCCCTGCATCTAGCTTTGTCCAATATTGATCCCAAGGTGTTACCTCTACTTTTACAGTAATATTGGGATTCTTCTTATGAAAAGCATCGGCTATAGCCTGCATTCCAGGCTGTTGATTTTTATCCCAAATTGAATAAGTAAGTGTTACATTTCCCCCTGAAGAACTGCTTGAGCTTCCGCAACCTGCAAGAACAGACATGGTTGTTACAATACCAATTGCAAGAGCAACAATCATTTTTAACTTTTTTTTCATTTTTTAATCCCCTCTCTTATTTAAAATTAATACAGAAAGCATAGCTCTCTTTTAGTTAATAATTTTTATAGACCCCCTCATAAATCCTTAGTGTTTTAGTAATCAATATGGTAAAGAATAAACATTTTTTACTATATATTTTACCTTAACTTTACTTTTGTTTACGTTTACAGTATATCAGAAAACGTTTTCCAATAATATATTAATTTTCTACGATAAACTATAATTTTCTACGAAGAATATATAATTATATACGATAATCCCCCTTATATCGGCTTATAATGGTACTAATCCTTCAGTACAACTATAATTCAAACTCATATGTAAGTAGTAATATAAAAAGTAAATCTTTACTAAACATAGATATACAATGAATATAGTTATAAATGTAATTTGTATTTTATCCGATGACTACCCACTCTTTACTCCATCGCACGCTATGAAAGTGATTCGCACAAAATTAAAAATTTTGGCTCTCTACTTGCACTCTGTGAAAGCGATTCACAGAAAATCAAAGATTTTTGTTCTCTGCTTTTCTTCAAAGTGGGAGTAAAGAGTGGCTACGTCCCTGGATAAGGATTATAATTAATAAATTTTTAATTTTACTTCAAAGTATATAATAAATATGTTAAAATTAATTATAGAAAACCTTTTCCTACATGGATTCTAATACTTTAATTTATATAAATAAAATTAATAATTCAATCTAAGATTAAAACATTAGTAAATATAAAATATTAAAGGAGTTTTATATCATGATTTATAAAAATACTTTTAAAAACATGAGTTCAATTACATTAGAAAATGATGAATTGAAAATAATTGTTATCCCGAGCTTAGGAGGTAAGCTTGTTTCTCTCTATAATAAATTAAGTAAATTTGAATTATTATTTCAAAACAAAGAAAACGAATACAAAAAACCTGGATTAAATTCTGATTTTGCTTCTTTTGATGCGTCGGGTTTTGATGACGCTTTTCCAACTATAGATTCCTCTAGAGTACAATACGAAGGTAAAGAAATTTTATATCCTGATCACGGTGAAATATGGACTTCTTCTTTTGACTATAGGATTATAGATGGATATCTTGAATTGACTTGTTCCATCTCTATTCTACCCTATACTTATAAAAAACTAATTCACCTTGAAAATGACACTGTTAAAATAAAGTATAACATAGTAAACAAAAGTAATTCACCCTTTCCCTGCATTTGGGCCATGCACTGCCTAGTAAATTGCAGTGAAGATATTGAAATATCCTTTCCTAAAAATACTACTGAAATTATAAATGTTCACGACAGTGATGTACTAGGCAAAAAAAATTTAATACACAGTTATCCTATAACTAAAACTTTAGACAATAAAGATTATAGATTAGATAGAATTGGCAGCAGTTCTTTAAATAAAACTGAAAAATATTATGTAAGTGGTATAGTCAACGAAGGTAAATGTTCTATATATTATCCTAGTAATTCTTCGCTCTTTACTATAAATTTTGATAAAGACAAACTGCCTTATCTTGGTTTTTGGGTTACAGAAGGTGGTTTTAGAGGTGATTACAATTGTGCCCTTGAACCTACAAATGGTTTTTATGATGATATAGACACTGCCAAAAGCAACAATAAATTATATTATTTAAGACCAAAAGAACCACTTAATTTTGAAATCTCATTACAGTTGAAAAAGGTAGAACAATAGTCAAAGTCAAATATAAAAAGATTGCGAACTAACTTGAAGGTTTCTGTTCATTACCAGTGAAAGATTTCACTTCGTGAAAGGTGAAAGCTTCAACATCGCTTCGCTGGTTGAAAGTGAAAGATTTGGCTAAAGCCAAAAGTGAAGGATATTTTTTCGACCTTTCTCTACGAAAAAATTTTAAAATAAAGCATAATTAGCCTTTTATAATCATTAAATTTTTATTTATAAAGCTTTTTTCGTAGCACAGCGAAGAAAAAGCATCCTTCACTATTCACTCCGTGAATTCTTTCACCTTTAACCGCGGCGAAGCCCAGGTTAAATCTTTCACCTTGACGCTTCAGCGGCTATCTTTCACTTTTGTCAATGAGCAAAATTATCATCTATTAGTTTAATCAATCTTTATATTTACTTCGCCATTTCTCGCTATTGCAAATTTTAAATCACATTAATTTAAAATGGCTTTCTCTATAAGCTTTTGGTGATAGTCCTATTGTTTTTTTAAATATTTTTGAAAAGCCCAGCGGATCATTATATCCTACAGATCTGGATACATCACTTATTGTGAGTGTAGAATTCTTCATAAGCTCACAAGCTTTGTTCATTCTGAATTTTATTAAATATTGTTGTGGTGAAATTCCTATATTTTCTCTAAAAAAAGAGCTAAAATAATTTTTATTAAGTCCTACATTCTTTGCCATCTCAGGCACAGTTATATCCCTTGAAAAATTAGTTTCAATGAAGTCCAAAGTTTTTTTAACATATACTTCCTTATAATTATTATCTATAATTTTACTGTTAGGAGATTTTTCAATTAATTCAGATAGAAAAATTGATAATAGTCCCTGCAATCTCAATTCTTTTCCATTTTTCAAAGTTGATGCTTTTCTCATATCTTCAAAACAATTTTTAATGAAATCTCCCTCTTCATATTTAAATATTGGATTCTCCTCATCTAAATTAGCTAACTTAAGATAATTTTTAGCCTTAATTCCCTTAAATCCAACCCAGGTATATATCCATGGCTCTTCCTTATCCGCTTCATAATAAGTTATAGTATCTGGGTATATGAGAAATCCTTGATTTTTTTCTAATTTATAGGATTTATCCTTAACACGAAAAGTACCTTTACCTTCTAGTATAAAATGAATTAAAAAATGATCTCTTACTGCTGGTCCAAAGGCATAGGAAGGCTTACATTTTTCCATACCACATTGATATACTATAATATCAAATCCTTCTTTATTAGCTGTAGAAAAAAAAGTTATTTCTCTTTCAAATTCCATATTAAAGTCTCCTGTCAATGAAATCTTACTTCATTATAATTTGTATTCACTGTAAGTCTAGATGAATTATCCAGAAACATGCCGCTTTTATCTCCAGTTCCAGTAGCTGGAGAGTTATTACAGAGTCTAGTCATTGGATAAACAAAATAATAGATCTTGTATCTTAGATTATACCATATTTATCTTATATTTATCCATTTCATTTATTTATAATAATTTTATAATTATTAGTATGGCAAACGTTTTCTTTTACTTTAATTTTACTATTTTTTATTTGTATACTTTGTAGTAAATTACTCTGTTGTAAAATGGCTGCCCTAAATGCTATTTATTAGGCATATGAAAATAAATAGTAAGTCAAAGATGCGACGAATATTTTGAATCATACAAGGAAGCAGGTTCTGATGATAGTGGGCTATCTGAGGGTTCTGTTGACGCAGTAGGATTCAAAATAGCCTAGCATACTGACTAGTTATTTATTTGAATATGCCTTAGTTGAATTTATACTTTAAGCTGCAAATTATATGTAATACATAGTATTTAAATTAAGGTTTTAAAGAAGGCTAAACTATATTTGAACTTATTTATAATATGAATGGAATAATATAATATTATTTCATTACATATCATATGGGAGGGTTATAAAAATATGAGTATTGTTTATGATGAAAATACAAAATCTTTTCACCTTAAGGCTGGAAACAGCAGTTATATAATGCAAATACATGATGAAAATTATCTTACTCACCTTTACTGGGGAAGAAAACTCAGAAGCTTTAATGCTAAAGAACTATTCTCCATTAAACGAAGGGGCTCCTTTTCCCCAAATCCTGATCCTGATAATGAATTACTATCCCTTGACACATTGCCTCAGGAATACCCTGCTTACGGTACCAGTGATTTCAGAGTACCTGCATATTCCGTTCAACTGGAAAATGGATCAACTATAACTGATTTGAGATATGCTTCTCATAAGATTATAGAAGGTAAGCCAAATCTTGAAGGTCTACCTGCCACTTATGTAGAAAGTGACGATGAAGCTGATACTTTAGAGATAGTGTTACAGGATTCCTTGATAGGCCTAAAAGCAATTTTATCCTACACAGCTTATAAAAATTATGATGTAATTACCAGAAATGTACGTTTTCAAAATAGCGGTAATACAAAATTAAAGCTGCTCAGTGCCTTAAGCACTAGTATTGATTTTGACCATTGTAATTACGATTTTATGCACCTTCATGGGGCTTGGGCAAGGGAAAGGCTGATAGAAAGAACTCCTCTTATAAATGGCAATCAATCCGTTGAAAGCAGACGTGGTGCAAGCAGCCATCAGCATAATCCCTTTGTGGCAATTCTAAGCAAGGATGCTACAGAAGAACATGGAGATGTATATGGTTTTAATCTGGTTTATAGTGGAAATTTCATAGCACAGGCAGAAGTTGATCAATATAAAACTACTAGAGTATCTATTGGTATAAATCCTTTTGATTTCTCCTGGATTTTAGAACCTGGTGAAGCTTTCCAGACACCGGAAGCTGTGATGGTTTATTCCTCAAAAGGACTAGGTGAAATGTCCAGAACTTATCATAAACTCTACCGCAGCAGATTGTGTAGAGGAAATTTCAGAGATAAATCAAGACCTGTTCTTGTTAACAACTGGGAAGCAACTTACTTCAATTTTAACGCAGAAAAAATAGAAAATATTGCTTCAGTTGCTAAAGAACTTGGCATTGAACTATTTGTACTGGATGACGGTTGGTTTGGAAAAAGAGATAACGATGACTGCTCTTTAGGTGATTGGGTGGTTGATAAAAATAAACTTCCTAATGGTTTAGATGATCTGGCAAAGCGAATAAATAATTTGGATTTAAAATTCGGCTTATGGTTTGAGCCAGAAATGGTATCCCCTAACAGTGATTTATATAGAGCTCATCCAGATTGGTGTCTTCATGTACCTGACAGAAGACGTACACAGGCAAGAAAACAGCTGATACTGGATCTTTCCCGTGAGGATGTATGTGACTATATTATAAAATCAGTATCAGACATTTTAAGCATTGTTAATATAGAATATGTTAAATGGGATATGAATAGAAATATGACGGAAATAGGATCAGAGTCTTTATCTCCTGAAAGACAGCGAGAAACAGCTCATAGATATATACTAGGACTGTATAAGATTTATGAAAAACTCACTTCTGATTTTCCAAATGTACTCTTTGAAGGCTGCTCCGGCGGCGGCGGACGTTTTGATGCCGGTATATTATATTATATGCCTCAAATCTGGACCAGTGATGATACAGATGCAGTAGAAAGATTAAAAATTCAATATGGTACCAGCATAGTTTACCCTATCAGTACTATGGGTTCTCACGTTTCAGCAGTTCCTAATCACCAGGTGCATAGAAATACTCCTCTAAAAATGAGAGGTGATGTGGCTATGTCCGGTAACTTTGGCTACGAACTTGATCTTACAAAGTTTTCTGAGGAGGAAAAGGAAATTGTAAAAAATCAGGTTAAAGAATATAAATCCTTAAGAGAATTTATTCAGTTTGGTGACATGTACAGACTTATAAGTCCTTTTAAAAGAAGTGAAGCCGCTTGGATAGTAGTTTCTGAAGATAAGACTCAAGCTTTCGCTGCATATTTCAGAGTACTTGCAACGCCAAATGAACCAATAAGCAAAATACAATTTAGAGGCCTTGATCCAGATAAAGACTACTCCATTGAAGGAAAAGAAGGTACATTCTCTGGAGATGAATTAATGTATTCAGGACTTGTCATTCCTGATTTAGAGGGTGACTATCAGAGTATTACCTGGGTGCTAAGAAGTGAAGGATAGTTTTTAAATAAAAAGACCTTAGGTGGTACTTCCTAAAAAGGAATCGCCCCTAAGGTCTTTCTGAATCCATATATTCATTTCCATTAAAAATAATTATAACATCTATGACATTAGATATTACAATTCTTCAAGCTTCACCCTAATTTCCTTCCCTAAATTCATATTTTTTATTTTTACTTCATTTTTCATTACCTCTTCTTCTCCAATTAATACTACATTTTCTACTCCCAGCTTATTAGCATAGTTCATTTTTTTCTTTAAGGAATCATCTTCAAGATATATAGCAGCTCCAATGCCCTTTTCCTGCAGCTTTTTCATTACAGCGCCGCAATATTCCAGTGTATCATCTATTGGTATTATTAAATATTCCAGCTTTTTCTTTATATTATAATTATCAAGAAATCCTATTTCCTTTAAAACAAAAAATAACCTTGTTATTCCTATGGAAATTCCAACTCCAGGTAATATATTATCTGTATAGTTTTCAGCTAGGTTATCATACCTTCCCCCTGAACAAACAGAGCCATAGCCCTCATTGCCTATTAATAGTGTCTCAAAAACAGTTCCAGTATAATAATCCAAACCTCTTATAATCTTTAAATTGATTGTAAATTCTTTATCCTGTACACCTAAAATTTCCAATACCTGTTTTACTTTTTCAAGCTCCTTAACACCTTCCATAAAATAATTATTTTTAACATTGAGCTTTAATAATGCTTCTAATATTTCTTCATTCTTTCCTTTAATATCTAATACATTGCTTAAATATTCGCTTTTATCCTTACCAATTAATTCTGTAAGTTCCTCATCAAAACTTAATTTTCCGATTTTATCATATTTATCAATTAATATCATTACATCTTTGGAATTATCTATTTCTAACTCATTTAATATGCCCTTTAGTATTTTTCTATTACTTATTTGAAATTTATAGTTTTCTAGCCCTATAGATTTAAATGCCTTTGATGCTAAACTTATAACCCAGGCATCATTATTTATACTTAGTTTATTCCTACCTATTACATCTACATCACACTGATAAAACTCTCTATATCTTCCCTTTTGATTTCTCTCTCCCCTATAAACCTTTCCCAGCTGATATCTTCTAAAGGGAAAGGTTAACTCATTGTAATATTGAGCTGCGTATCTGGCAAAGGGTACTGTTAAATCAAATCTCAATGCCAGCTCATTTTTTCCTTTTTTAAAGCTGTAAACCTGCTTTTCTGTTTCTCCTCCTGTTTTGGCAAGTAAAACCTCAGCCTTTTCTATTATTGGCGTATCTATAGCCAGACATCCATTTTTCTCATAGACCTGAAGTATTTTATTTACTATGTCATTAAACTTTTCCTGCTCTCCTGGTAATAGCTCCATAAAACCTGGTAATATACTTGGCTTAATTATATTATTGTTCATATATATCTCTCCCTCTATAATCTTTGATTTTCTTTAATTTACTCACTTATTATTAGATTTTTATAATTAGCAGAATAAAGCTCCTTTACAATAGTATTTCAAATGCCCAATTTTATCCGATGACTAGCCGCTATAATACTCTACGATAACAGCGGCACGTCCCTGGATAATTCATGTAAACTTATTGGGATTACAAGCTCCCAATAAGCAAAATTCATTGATTTTTGTATGCCAAAAAACCATGCAGGCATATATCCCACATGGTTTAACAAATTATGAATTACACTTAATTCATTATCACCCAGAGACACAAGTCTACGGAAACAGACTTGTATCCACCTTTAAGCAGACCAAGTCTCTAGTGATGATGATGTATTGAATTAATTTTATTTATATTAAGTGCTTTCATAATTACCTCCAAAACTTTATTGTAAATATTATATATTGAAATCATATAATATTCAACTAAGATTCACTAAAAAACTACAATTCGTAATATACAACTTTCACAATAAATGTGCATAGATTTTTGTATAAATATTAGCTTTAATAATATTGCAAAAGCGCATTATTTATTTGCTATTCCATTTCTCCAAATCACCTCAGTGAAAATTAATTTGTATTTACTATATATGCAATCACAGGAAAATCACACACACCTGGGGTGCATAATTTTCCAGCTAGGCCGTTCTATGAGCTGTTTCCCCGTTAGCCTCTTCATCTACAGCAATATCTGCCTGGTCAGCTGAACTATAATTTTTCAATTTTTCATATACTCCTTTGTAAACCCATACAACATTAAAAAATAGAAGTGCACTTGTTATAAAAAATACATATTTTATTCCTAAACGAGAGGCAATTTGCCCACCAACTACAGACCCGGTGAAGGTTCCCATATAATAGGCAGATATATTAAATCCAAATATTCTTCCTGTAAGTCTCTCTGGAGTTATTTTCTTTAAGAGAGTATTAATAGATGGTGATAAACCTGCTGTTGCAATTCCTAGTCCAAAACGCAAGGCCATAAGCTGCCATGGATTTTTTACAAATGCCTGTGGTATAAATATTATTCCAGCCAAAATAAGAGCTCCCAGTACTACCTTTTGAGGTCCTATCCTATCAGAAAGCTTTCCGAGTCTTGGCGCAGCTATAATACTTGCAAGGCCTGAGGCTGAAAATGCCATGCCTGAAATAAGAGCAATATGATTTAAATTTCTGGACAACTGGCCTATATAAACGGTTATTATAGGTTCTATAGAATAGTATGCAAATTGTAAAATAAAAGAACTCACAAATAAGGTTAATATAATTTTAGAATTTGGCAGTTGTCTCCAAACTTCTTTTGTACTCTCCACTTTTTTCTTTTCAGATGGAACAAAGTTTTCCTTTACAAAGAATAGGGTTGTGAAAAATGCAACGAGCATTAATCCACCAGTAAGAAAAAAAGTAAATTTTAGTCCTAAAAACTCATCCAGATATCCTCCCAGCAGTGGTCCAAGCAATGAACCGGATACAAAAGCCGTAGATAACACTCCTAGAGCCCAACCTGCATGTTTTTTTTCTGTTTGAGTTGCTATTAATGTAGTACAGGCAGTACTGTAACCTGTTATAACTCCCTGCAGTATTCTAAGACCAATGAGTTCATACACATTCTGTGCAAGTCCCATACTCCCTACTACAATAGCCATACCTAAACTGGCACGTAAAAGCATAGGCTTTCGTCCAAACTTATCCGCTGCATAGCCCCAAATAGGCGAAAAAATTGCAGACACAACAAAGGTAATCCCAAAGGCAATTCCAGCTATTTGCTCGATTTGAGAGGTATTGTGAATCCCTAACTGCTTTATATAAAGAGGCATTATAGGAGCAATCTGACTCATACCTATAAGGGTCACAAAGGTTCCAAACCAGCATACTATTAAATTTCTTTTCCAAATTTTCAATGGATAAACCTTCTTTCGCATTTCTTATATATAATACTGATGTTTTCTTTTTCCAGAAGTGAATGATGTTTCCCTTGTAAATAGTATAACATATTTGTAGTTTCTGTTATGAGAATTTCTGCTGTAAAAATCTGTTAAAACAATAAAAAGTATACTCAAAACTGAGTATACTTTTTATTATTTTAAATTCCCCATGCAATCCATAAAACTTATTCATTTTAGAGTAAATTAGTATAATGGTTAACTATTTTTATCAGCTTCCTTAATCAACCTGCCAAGTACATCTGGATAATTAGTTATAATGCCATCTATATCTAATTCTATAAGTCTTTTCATATCTTCTTCTTCATTTACGGTATAAGTATTTATAGCTATTTTGCTATTTTTAATATTTTTCACTATATCTTCCTTCATGACAGAGGGAAAATATGGATGAACAGCATCAGCTCCAAGTTTTTTGGCATACTCTTCTACCTTATAAAGATTAGCAGCATATAGAAGTCCTGTCTTTATGCTATTGTCTAGCTCTTTAACTTTTACCATGGAATAATGATTGAAGGAGGATAGAATAAGATTATCCTTTAATTTATATTCATATATCTTTTCTATAATCCTCTTCTCCAAATTGTCATATTCAATTATTCCATTTTTAAGTTCAATATTTATTAGTAGATTTTTATCCTTAACGTAATCCAAAAATTCGTCTATATTTGGTATGGTAGAGTTTTCAAATTCCCCTCCAAAATTTACACCAGCATGTAAGTTTTTTATTTCATGGTAGGTAAGATCTTTAATAAAGCCCTGTCCATTTGTAGTTCTATCTACTTTTTCATCATGACATACTACAATTTCTCCGTCTCTTGTAATATGCACATCTGTTTCAATTCCATCACTACCAGCTTCTACTGCTTTTTGAAAAGCTATCATGGTATTTTCAGGATATCTTCCACTAAACCCTCTATGAGCTATATTTAAACTTTTAACCACAGTTATATCCCCTACCTCACTAATTACTGTAAAAATAATATTAACCAATTCTTTTACCATGCATTTATATTAAATATAAGCACCAAGTTAAATACATATACAATTAATTATATTTTCCCTTGCGTAATATATGATTAATTTCGGCACATTCAAGTAAATAATCAAAGATTTGCTCCAGTATAAAGTATCATCATACAACATTTTCTCTCTACTTCTTATTATCTTCGTTGTATTTCTTTATAGATGCATTTATACTATCAGCTGCACTCTTTACAGTATCCTCAGGACTCTTATTGCTTTGAAGCATTTGTTCTATATTTGATTCTATAGTTTGTCTTGCTTCTGGGAATACTGACATTAAAGCTCCCTTAGCTGTTTTTGGTGATGCATGAAGCTGGTCTATAGCAGTTTGGAACTGTGGTTTTTGAGCCAAATTATCCTTCATTACCTGCTCATCATAAGCTTTCTTTGTAACTGGGAAATAACCTGTTTGGGAAGCCCAATATGCTTGTTCTGTAGGTGATACCATATATTTCATAAATTCCCAAGTTGCTTTTTGCTTGTCTTTATCCTTACTGTCAAGTGCCCATAGAGAAGCTCCACCTATAGAAACTCCGCCGTCTTTTACACCATCAAAGGATGGAAGTGGTGCTGTTCCAAGCTGAAATTTATTTCCAATAGCCGTTAAATCTGCTGATAAATCTGCTGTAGATTCAATGTACATTGCTGTTTTACCTGCTAAAAATGCATTTTCTGTAGCGTCTTCATCTCTTCCGAAATTAGCCGCATTACCTGAATCAACAAGTTTTTTCCATTCATTCAACACTTTAAGTCCTGCACCATTTTTATCAAATTCTACAGCTGTAGGTGCGCTTGTTCTACCATTATCATTATTTGCATAATTTTGTCCCTGTTTAACTACAAACTGTTCAAAGAACCAACCATAGATAGCCATGGCATATCCATACTGAGTAACCTTTCCTGATCCATCTTTCTTAGTCAATTTTGCTGCAGCCTGCTCTAATTCTGAAAATGTCTTTGGAGGACTATTAGGATCTAAACCTGCTGCTTTGAATGCATCCTTATTGTAGTAAAGTATAGGTGTAGATGTATTAAAAGGCATGGAATAAAGCTTATTATTAACAGTATAATATCCTGCTATATTTGGCTCTATACCTGATATATCATATTTTTCGTCATCTATAAAATTCTGCACTGGTAAAGCCCAGCCGCTGTCTATCATAAATCTTGTACCTATATCATATACCTGCATTACATCCGGTCCATTTTTTACTTTCTCTGCACTTTTCAACTTGTTTATTGCATCATCATATTTACCCTGGAATTGAGCATTAACCTTTATATTCTTGTGAGTACTGTTAAAATCATCTACCATTTTAGTAATTGCCTGACCATTTTTACCTGACATTGAATGCCAAAATGTAATTTCCACTGGCTTATCACTTGCTTGTGCACTGTTTGAACTGCTGCAGCCTGTAAATATACTTCCTACTAAGAATGAAGCCAACAGTATACTTATGAGTTTCTTTTTCATTGTATTTCTCCCCTTAAAATTATTATATTTTGTATATGATACTAATCGCTGGAATATAAGCATGTACATAGTTTTAAAGATTTTCTTTAAAACTACTTATAAAGGCGATAGGTTTCCAATAAATAATTAATTATAAATTCCTAACCTTTTACTGCACCAGAAGTCATCCCCTCTATAAGCTGCTTTTGACCAATTATAAATATTATAATTGAAGGTAAAATAACCATTACTATACCTGCCATTATGAGACCATAAGACTGATTCTCAGAAAATTGAAGCATACTTATACCAATTTGTACGGTTCTTGAATCATCTTTACTTGTTACAAGCAGCGGCCACAAATAGTAATTCCAGCTGGATAAGAAGGTATAAACCCCTAAAGATCCTACTATAGGCTTTGACATTGGAAATACTATGCTGATAAAAAATCTAAAATTACTGCAGCCATCTATTTTAGCTGCTTCATATATTTCTTTAGGAAGAGTCAAGTAGTATTGTCTCACCATGAATATTCCCATGGCAGAACTTAAGAATGGAATAGCTAATCCCCTGTAAGTATCAAGCCAACCAAAATTACCTATTGTGAGATAATTTGATATCATTGCTGATTCATCCGGTATCATCATAGTAGCCAGAATGATAACAAAAATTATCTTTTTCCCCTTAAATTCGAAGAAAGAGAAAGCAAAGGCTGCTAAACAGGAAGTTATAATCTGTCCTATAGTTATTATTGAAGATACAACAAAACTGTTTACTATAAATCTCAATATAGGAGCTGTCTTAAGTACATCTATGTAATTTTGAAAATACAATTTTGTAGGTATTAATTTAGGTGGATAAGTAAATATCTGATCATGGGGCATAAGACTAATATCCAGTGCATATAAAATTGGTAATATACTCAATAATCCAAAGATTATATTTATGCCATAGAGTGATATCTTTCTTATATTTTTCTCCATTTTTCTAATGCATCTCCCTTCTTAATTTTTATTGGTAAAATACCTTTTTCTGCTCATACTTGAATTGAACAAGAGTTACAACAAGAATTATTGCAAATAAAATTATGGATTCAGCACTAGCTGTGGCAAATTTATTATTAAAAAATGCATCTCTGTAAATTGAATATACAAGTACATTGGTTGCCCCTGCTGGGCCACCCTGAGTCATTATGTTTATTTCTCCAAAAGCTTGAAAAGAACTTACAACATTTATTACCAATACAAAGAAAAGTGTAGGTGAAAGACAAGGCAATATGACATTTTTTAAACGCTGAAGATAATTAGCCCCATCTATAGAAGCACTTTCACTCAATTCTCTTGGAATATTTTGAAGTCCTGCAATTATAAATATAAAATTCATACAGCTGTGAAGCCATATATCAACTACAGCTACTGCAATAAACCCCCAAAAGGAACTACTTAGCCATCCTATACTTCTTCCCAGTACAAAATTTACAAAACCAATACCAGGATTAAACAAAAGTAACCATATGATAGCTGCTGATGAAGATGATACCGCCATGGGCATAGCATAAAAAGTACTGAATACTCCTTTTAGCTTCAATTTATTATTAGCTGCAAGAGCCAATATAAGTCCGATTATTATAGATGGTATGGTAGTTACAATAACAAATTTAAAAGTAACTAAAATGCTATTTATAAAACCAGCTGATTTAAACAGATCTGAATAATTTGACAATCCTGCAAAGGAACTTATGTCTCCCTGAGCATTTGTATTATGTAAACTCATATATATGGTTTTAAAGAAAGGAAAGTAAGTAAACGCTATAAATATTATCAAACAGGGTACTATGTACATATAGGGTTCTAAAAAACTTAAGCTTTTCTTTTTTTCTACAATTTTACTTCTAGTAAAGTACTCTTGTTTAGATGTTTCTTCTATCTGCTCTGCTGCTTTTTCCATATCTCCTACCTCCACAAAAAATAATTGTCCAATCACAATAGTAAATTATAGACTTAAATAATTAACTTTAGTTTATGTGCTTGTTAAAAAACTTTTACCTGTAATAACTAAATTTTACATAGATAGATTACTGATTGTTACATTAGCCTATTAATTCTATCTCTTTTTTGTATTTTCAGCATAGCCGAAATTACTGCCATCTTTATGGAAAAAATGCACCTTTGACCAGTCAATACTGCAATATAAGCTATCCAGCTTATCAGCACTATAGCTGCTGCCTACAGTTGCTATCATTTCATTTTCATCCAAATAAAAATATATACATTTTCTGCTGCCATGATTTTCTACATATCTAATTTTGATAGGGAAAGAGTTCTTATTGTTTATATTTCCTATAGTAATGTGCTCCGGTCTTACTCCAAAAATAATATTATTTTCATTGCTGGACTTTATTATATCAAGCCATACCTCTGGTATTTCAATGTTATTGCTTCCAAGCATTAATCTATTTCCAATGACTATAGCATTAATTAAATTCATAGAGGGTGAGCCTATAAACTTTGCAACGAAAGTATTTATAGGTCTGTTATAAACATTCTCGGGAGTATCCATCTGCTGAAGCTTTCCCTTATCCATCACTGCAATTCTATTCCCTATAGTCATAGCCTCAACCTGATCATGAGTTACATATACAAAGGTTGGCTTATATAATTCATGCATTTTTACCAATTCACCTCTGGCAGAGGCTCTAAGCTGTTCATCCAAATTTGACAGAGGCTCATCTAAAAGAAAATAGGGTGCTCTCTTAACTAAGGCTCTTGCCAGTGCCACTCTTTGCCTCTGTCCCCCAGACAGCTCCTTAGGATACCTCTTTTCAATACCAAATAAATTCAATATTCTAATTGCTTCAAAGGCTCTCCTTTTTATTTTATCCTTTGGTACCTTATTCATTGTAAGTCCAAAGGTTATGTTATCAAAAATAGTCAAATGGGGATAAAGTGCATAATTCTGAAATACCATAGCAATATTTCTATCTCCAGGCTCTATGGCATTAGCTAATTTATCTCCTAAATATAATTCTCCTGAGGATATACTCTCAAGGCCTGCTATCATTCTAAGTATTGTACTTTTTCCGCATCCAGAAGGTCCAAAAATTACAATTCTCTCCCCCTGCTTTATTTCCAAATTTAAATCTTTTATTGCACTTGTACCATCATAATCTTTACATACATTTTTGAATCCTATACCATCCATTTTTGTCAAAGCTCCTTTCCTGTTAACCTACAGGCGGTAATATACAGTATAAACTCTCACTAAGTAAGATTCATTGGTCATATTTACCTTAAAGTTTAATTATGTAAATAAAGAAAAAGTATTAAATCTGTTTCCCAGGAAATTTACCCTTTAATTCCAGAATTCATAAAAGTATTTATTATGAATCTCTGGCAAATTATATATAGCACCATTGGAAGCAGAACTGTTAAACAAGCTACAGCCATGGCAACACCCCAGTCATTTCCACCTCCAGGACTTATAAAAGACTGCAGTGCCAGTGGAAGTGTAAACTTATCCTTATTTTTTAATATAAGCATTGGCCAGAAATATTCATTCCAGGAATTTATGAAAAATATTATTCCCATGGACATTATTGAATTTCTTATAAGAGGTAATATTACCTTTGACAATATCTTTATCTCCGACACCTTCTCCAGTCTAGCTACCTCAATAAAAGACTTTGGCACAGTTCTCATACTCTGTCTCATTAAAAATATACCAAGAGCATCTGCCAATTGTGGCAAAACCACAGCAATATTGCTATTTAAAAGCCCTGTATGGGACATTATTATGTAATTTGGTATCATGGTAACAGTAAGGGGTACAAACATAGTTAACAGTAAAATAGAATAGAGAATATTTTTCCCATTAAAATTTTTATACGCAAATACATAGGCTGCAAGAATGGATGTAACTGTTTTTGCTATAGTCATCACTGCTGCTATAATAAAGGTATTGCCTATATAATTCAAGATAGGCAGATTATCTGCTATATACTTGTAATTTTTTAGAGTAGGACTAGTAGGTATTATATTAAGTGTGTCCGTAAATACCTGATTTAAAGGCTTAAAGGAAGTAGCTATCATAAAAAGTAATGGAAATATTTCAAAAATAACTATTATCCATAAAAGTACATGCCATTTTATTTCTTTTTTATTAATTTTCATAATATACTCCTCTCTTCAGCACCTTGAATTTTAAAAGCATCAGTCAAGTCTATCTTCTCCTTATAAAGCATTCTCTATTGCATCAAATTATTTAAACTATGATAATAGATTATAGTTGCAAATAATTAACTTTGGTTTATAAACTTGTTAAAAAACATTTACCTATAATAACTATTTTTTACAAAACAAAAACACCATTAAATTTCTTTGTGAATCCTCCCAGCCTTTTCTCTTATAAAAAATTCTGATATAATTTATCCTAAATCCTAATATATAGATTTTTACGTAGATATATAATTCAATAAACTATAGATATTACTTAGACATGCTTAAAATAATTAATGATTATATTAAAACAATTACATAATCCAGTGAAAAGACAGAAAATCTCTAAAATCAATTGATTCTAGAGATTTAATATTTTAGCTAATGACTCTACCTTTTTATTACCAATCCGTAACCTCTCTCCAATCCTTGCGTGGTCTTTCATGAGGAGCCTGATTTCTATATCCTATGGCCACTGCAGCTGCAAGTTCTTCTTTTCTATCTAGCCAATTGCATATTTCTTTGCCACAATAAAATATATCACAAATCCAAAGTGTAGCTAATCCAATATCCTCTGCTGCCAAAATCATATTTTCAATAGCAGCACCTATTGATTGAGTATCTACAAGCAATTTATGATGGTTATAATCTTTTTCCGTATTGGAAAGGGCATTAAACACTAAAACTACAGTTGATGCTTCTTTAATTGAATTAGCGCTGAGTTCAAGACTTCCAAAATCTTTATTTTTTTCCCTATAATCCTTAGCAGCGTTAATCATGATTTCTACTAATTTGTCCTTTTTATCTCCCTGCAGCACAACAAATCTCCAAGGCTGGCGATTTCTTGCGGAAGGTGCTTTAGTAGCTAATTCCAATAATTTTTCTATAGTTTCCACTGGAATTAAATTACCTTTAAATTTTCTTATACTTCTTCTCTGCTCTATTGCTCTTATAGTATCCATAATTCATACCCTCCTTGAATTTTATTTTTAAATTTATATAATTACATTTTCTTTATCAATGAATCTTACTCAGTTGGAGTTTGTATTCCAACTGAGTTTAGATGAATTACCCAGGGACGTGCCGGTGTTTCTCTACCTTTTGAAGGTGGGGTGTTACAGCGGCTAGTCATCGGATAAGCCAGCTTAAAATAAAATATCTACTTAATATAACAGAATATTTTACTACAATATGTATTTTTATTTTATCATATTTTAGTCAATCACTACCACTTATTAGTTAATAAATTATATGGATTATTTTCTAATTGTTAAATTTTTATTTATATTGTATGTAATCTCATAAACAGATTTCTAAGTATCAGTATTTATGATACTTAAAAATCATTGTCCTTTAGGATAAATTTAATTATTACTTTTTATGAATATAGTATATGTTTAACTCTCACTATATTTAGTTAATAATAAAAATCCCTTTATTTACACAACAAAAAACCAGGATATAATATCCCGGCAAATTCATAGGATTAATGTTTTAATGAAATAGTAACTAACCTAATTATACAACTTTTACCTATAATTGTATATAATTTTTCTAAAACTTTGTTAACAATTATACTATTGTACAATAAAATTAATTACTAAAAAGCTCTGATCATCACCTGACCAGAGCGGAACGTTAAATTTACTTAAGTTTATAAACATTTATTCTTCTGTGTATCTACTTTTACATTAACTCAAGCCCTTATATACTATATGCATAAAATATTAAAATTGATTATACCTTGTAATCTTATTAAAAATAGCTTTTCCAGTTTTCATCTAAAACTTTCATCTGCCTAATTCAAACACAGCATCTTATGTATCTGTGGAATTATCCTTACATTTATATTTATTTCTCTGCAGCAATCAAAAGCAAGTTTTAACTTTTGAGAGCTTATAAGCATTTTATCTCCATCCATCATAGGCTGAATATAAACATTCACCTTATGCTTATAAGGCTCAACTACATCTAGATAATTATTCAACTCTTCTAAACTAAAGTTATCATCTAAAACTATTTTTACATAAGTTGCTATATTGTTTTCTATGCACTCATTTAGAAATTCACTGTGCTGTGGTATGAAATTTTCTCTATTTCTTAAATAGCTTGCCAGTTTTAAATCCATAGAAACAATATCTACATATTTTGCTATGCTGTGAAGCTCTTCATGTAAAATTCCATTAGTTTCTAGGAATACTTTAGTGCTGCAGACTTTCTTAAATTCAGGTAAGAACTCTTTCAAAAAATCTATATTAATTAAGGGCTCTCCACCTGTTAAGCTAATAGAATGAACCCTTTCTTCAGCATCAAGCTCCTTTATAATCTTTATAAGTCCAGCTGAATCTAGTGGATTTCTCAATGTTTTATAATCCTTTGAGTCCCAATTTTTATATACAGTTACTTCTTCGCATCTATCTATATCTGTGTCGCAATAATTGCATTTTATATTGCAACCTATAAATCTCACAAATATCTGCTCATAGCCTACGTACTCTGCTTCTCCCTGTATAGACTTAAATATTTCCTTTATATATGTCCTTTGCGGCATAGATTATTCCTCCTTATTTGTCTTATGGCTGACTGCTGTAATTGTGCAGCTACAGCAAACAGCATAACATCTCTAGATAACCACTTCTAAACTTCAGAAGTGAAAACACTCCTACTTCTTATAAATCTAAGAATTCTACTTATCTTTAGTGACAATAACCCAAGAGTCTGGATTTTCAAATACTTTTATAAAGCTAAGTTCTAATCCATCCTCAAGCTTATTTTCAATCTTTTCATATATAACTCTTCCTATATTTTCTGCTGTAGGCGGAAGTTCTTTAAACTCTTCCAGCTCATTTAAAAATTTATGATCAAATTCATCACATATATTTTTTAATTCCTTCTTCAGAATAGTAAAGTCAAATAGCATTCCATTCTGTAATTTATTTCCCTTTACCCCTGCTTCTACGAACCAGGTATGTCCATGGATATTTCTACACTTTCCCTGGTATTCTGGTATAAAATGTGCCGCATCAAATTTAACTTTTTTAACTACTTCATAACTAAACATTTTGTTCTCCTTTATATATTTCATATTTAAGATTTTCGCCTTGCCATAACGCTTATCTCAATTATTTATCAATACATTTTTAATTCTTTTACATTATAATATAATAGTTCCTCAGTTACCTTTCCATCACCTTTGGATTTAGCAGTTTCCATAGGTGGCATAACAAGACGATTACTTAAAGTTAATTTTTTTGTTACAAGCGGTGTTAATAAATGTGGCATTTTTTGTCTCCTCATAATAAAAAATCTTAAAATAAATAGTAAATATGATAGTATATTTTACTTATTATTTTTTCAGATGACTAATCCTAATATCTTTCCAGACAATAATTATGTAAAAATTCAAATACATTATTTGCTTCTCTTGTATTGTAGAACTCTACCATAAGAGTATTAAACTGCAATTTATCCTTTGCCTTTATATTAAAAATTCCCTGACCATTTGCAATTAAAACTACATTGGAAACAAGCCTTGAAGTTCTCTTATTGCCATCATAATAAAATTGATTTAAAGCTCCCCAAAGAAATATTTCAAAAGCTAATTCAGTTTTACTTTTGCATCTCTTTATTAATTCAGATAGTTCACTGGTAAAAATATTGTCTAATTCTTCTGCTTTTGGAGGCATAAACTCAGTACCTGCTATTCTTACTTGACCAGTTCTAAAGGTACCACTTATAGGCGCCTCATCTTTAGCAACTATATCATTAAATCTATTGAACATATTTATATCAATAGTTATTGATTTTTGTTTTAATATATCAAATAAGTAATCCCATCCATTTCTAATTCTATAAACTTGTTGTTCATCACTTACCTTATGCCCACCAATAGTGATTCCATCAAGTAAAGTTTGTACCTCTGGATAGGTAAATGGATTTCCCTCCAAGCTTGCCATATTGAATACAACATCTGGCAACAATTTCTTTATTAATATTATTAACTTTTTAGTTTCTAGCTTAGGTTCTATATCTTCATAAGATTTACTCCTATTAAATAGCATTATTTTCACTCACTCTCTAAACAGACTTCTACACTTATAATGATATACAATTTAGAATAAAAAATCTATATTAATAATCTATTTTTGTTACTGAATTCTACTTACCACTCAACTCTACTATATTGGCATCAGCTATATAATCTTCTATGATTTTCCTTCCAAAATTAATCCAGCTCTCACAGTTATCAAGTATTACAGAGTCACTTGTAACTACTCTTTCCTTTGTATATAAAAAAGAATCCACATGCTGTATAAGTTCTACTTTCATACTCAAATTCCATTTTTCTGCATGCTCTAATATAAATTTTTTAAGTCTGCCAGAGTTAGAAACACCGGCATCAAGAAAAAATTTAGCCTTAGAAATATGAGTATTACTTAATTCTTTTCCTATGAGATTTAGTGCAAAATCTGTTTTATCAATTATGCTGTAAGTTCCTCTAAGTCCAGCTAAATCTCTAATGGTACCATCATTACATAATACAAGTATCCCCCCTGACAATGCTACCTCTAATGTAATAATAAGATTAAATCCATCTATGTATATGCAATTATCCCTACAGGAAGCTGATGTAACACATTTCTCTTTTCTACTATTACGTTTTTCTCTTGATGAAGTTGAACGAACAAGGGCATTTCTCTGTCTTAATGAAAACTGATAATGATTGCCTATCATATTCATCACTGATTTGTTATTATATCCTCTATTTAATAACCATTCTAATTCTTCCTGAGCCCTTTGAAGTTTCAGAATAGCTTCTGTTGAAAACCATCTGCTGTCCTGTGGATCAGTGCCTCTCTTTACAGATCTTAATTCCATGTTATTTTCACTTCCCAATTAAAAATTATTTATTATTGATAATATTAATGTAACCATTTTGTTGTAAATATATATTTAAGTAACAAGCCCATTAAATAAAACAGCTGGAGTTTATTCCCCCAGCTGTTTTACTGACTTCAATCTTGCTATATCATAACAATTTTCCTTAGTTATTTTTCTAATTTCTTTTAATTCTTCCAATTCAATATTTATGTCCTTAATTTTACTGATAATTTCAATATAACTGTTAGAATTTTCAGGCTCAAGTTTTTGAATAAATTTATTAGTATCTTCCTGTCTTTTTTTTAGATCTTTCATGTCATCTTTTAAAAAATGCAAGTCTTCTTCAAAATCTTTTATATATTCCTTTAAATCTTTTATATCATTTTTTAATGTTTTAAATTGGATCTTTAAAGTACTTATATCCTCTTCAGCATTTACATAACCCTTTGAATCCTTTATACCATTTTTTAAATTCTTTATTTCATCTTTTAGAATACTTATATTGTCCTTTATATCTTTTACATCACTTTTTAAGACATTCATACCACCGTTTACTTCTTCAATTCTAGAGCGTATTGATTGGGATATACAGAGAACTTCTTTGCCCATTATTTTCACCACCTTTCATCAGCAACACTTAAACTTCCTTGATCCGTGAAATTAATTAACATATTATATTTAATAATATACATTGATTAGCTTAAATATGACATTAGTGCAAAAAAATTATCATGTATATAGTGCATGATAATTTTTTACCGTAACTAAACATAATCTTAATGTAAAATTAACATAATTTATATATAGTTAATTTGGAAATGAATTGCATAAAAACTTATGACAAGCCTATTATGTCATCTTGGAATGTAACTTTAAATTTATCAACTAATCAATACAATCTCCGATAGCACCGTTTCATGCCTTAATGGCGCTCATAAAGTAAGCTATCACCTCAAAATCATAACTATACACTGGCAATTCATATTAAATCAGCTATAAAACTATTATATAAGGGGGATAATTATGAAAATTGACTTTCACTCACATGTTAAATTGGCTAAAAACTCTGATTTTTCAATGGATAATTTTAGAGATATTATTAAAGAGGCTAGGGAGCAAGGACTTACAGCTCTTACTATAACAGAACACTTTAATACATCTAATTTTTTAATGATATATGATACTTTGGATGAGTATTATGAATATAAATCTGATTATTATGATGTAGAAGGATTGAAAATCTTTACAGGTATGGAGGTAAATATACCAGGTGATTACCATATTTTACTTATCGGTAATGTAGTTAATATTAGAAGAATACGTGAGGGCTTAAATGGTTATGAGGAAAAGGATGCTTTTATTTCACTTGATAAACTATTTGAATTATGCGATTCTTCTGATATACTGATTATATTAGCTCATCCTTTCAGACATGATCCTTTATGCAATATCAAGCCTGAATTACTTGAGAAGTTTAATGCTTTCGATTTGAATGGAAAGGATTTATTTGAATATGGCATTGAAGAAATGACAGATAAAGTGATGGAGCTAGGTAAAAAATGTGATATTCCTGTAATTACAGGCAGTGATTCTCATCAGTATCTCCAGCTAGGCAGCCTTATGACCATATTTGATAAAGAATGTGAAACCATTTCAGAAATAAAAAATGAAATAAAAGCTGGAAGATATGAAATATTTATTTCACCTTGCTTAAACATTAAAGTAAAGGCTGCTAGAATAATTAAAGGGTTTTTAAAACCACAGCTTGAGGCCCAAAGCACAAATAATTAGAAATTGATAAAGGATAAATTTCATGGAAAATTTAAACCTAGATTTTAGAGATAAGAAACTTTCAAAAAATAACGAAAAAATTGCTAACTATATTGTAAATAAAATGGATTTAGTTCCCTTTATGGTTGAAAAGGATTTAGCTGAGGCATGCAACGTAAGTATTTCAACCATCTCTCGCTTTTGGGAAATTATCAATTTTAAGAATTTCAGGGAGTTTAAGAAGTTTTTGAAGCAGGAAACTTCTTTTTCCCCTGCTGATAAAATAAAAACTGCTTTTGACAAAATTACTGACAATGAAGTAATTTCAGATATTATGCTCTCAAGTTCAAATTATATTAAACAGACAGTTGACAGATTAGATAATAATAATTTTCAAAATATGGTAACAGCCATAAATCAATGCAGCACATTACACATTTATGCCTCATCATCTTCAGCATGCTTATCTTCTCTGCTGGAGTTCAGGTTAAAGCGTTTTGACATTGATGTGAAAGTACTTACAAAAAGTGGCCATGAACTATTTGAAGATTTAATACATATAAAAAAGAATGACATAATCATCATTTTTGGTTTTACTCAAGAATCTCCAGAGATAAAGGTTTTATTTGATTTTGCTAAAAATATTGGCTGCAAAACTGTTTTAATTACAGATTTAATGGTAAGTTCCATGATTGATAATGCAACATTTTACTTTTATACAGCCCGTGGTGAGCTGTGGGAATTTCATTCTATGCTTGCCCCTCTGGCATTAGTAGAAAGCATAATTGTATCTGTAGGTAAAGCACGAGAGAAAAAATCCCTTGATAAATTAAAAAGATTACAAGAATTGAGAGATACCTATGAAAAATTATTACCTAAGAAAGTATAATTTAACCTAATGTGCTATCCATCTCCAATCCTCTATAGGTGGGAGATGGATAGCACATTAATATAAATGGTTCGATACCATTTATATTAATCAGATTTGTATAATAATTATTATTTTAGGTATAATATAAATGCTAGTTGCTCTTTGTAAACTGAATATATATGGTTGTAGGAAGAATACGAAAATGCGATAACCAAGCTATGCCTTCCCTACGTAAAATATTCAAGGCTCGTATACAGAGCATTATCGTACAGTACCCTCGGTGCAAGGGGATTTCAAGCCTGTGGAGAGTGTAGGTTACGAACTCTAGGAAGCAGGAAGCTCTTACTTCTTTAAGTTAGAGTAGTTCACGCATAAGGAATCACTATCTTAAAAATATTCACTAAAGAAAAAGGCTGTACATAAAAAAGCACCATGAAATTTATATTAAATTGATTTCATGGTGCTTTTATTATTTTTACTCTAATTATAAATGCAGTTTTAGAGATCCTTTGCCAATTTTAACTTTTGGAAAGGTTCTTTATTTTTCTCTATATAATTTCTAATATTCTAAATAGCAACATTATATTTAACCAAAAGTAGTACGATTTCCAATATGCAAAGCAGCTATAAAAAATACTGCTACTATGATTGAAGCATATGCAGCCCAGGCTATCTTATCCTCACTAGTAGTACGGTGAACCTCAAAGGTGCTTCGAGTTTTATAGGCTCCAAAGGCCCTGGAGTCTGCCACCATTGCCATAACATCGGTCCCACGGAGAGAACCTACAATAAGAGGAACTGTGATCAGTGGCAATGCTGTTACAAGGCGCTTTACATACACCACCAGGCCATTAAAATCCCACCAGTGCTGCGGCTTAGTAAAACTATATCCTCTCACCTCCATTGACTGCATAAGAATAGATAGACGTTCAAACATTTCTGGAAGAAAACGTAATCCTATTGAAATAGCAAAACCCATTTTAACAGGCATTTTCATTTTCATACAGGCCCAGACAATTTCTGATTGATCTGTAGTGAATATGAGCAGCAGTGATGCAGATACTGTTACAAGAAAACGTCCGGCTTGCTCAGCACCATACTGTAATCCCAATGTGGATAGACCAGCTGTTCCAACCCAGCTGATAGTCCAAGGGAAAGCATATACAAGCTCATTAGCACGACCTGTAAAAAACAGTCCGGCTGACCATATCTCACCTAAAGCTGGTACAAGTGTCATATTAATCAATATTTTCAAGCGAGCTCCTGAAGGACGTACCAATATCCAGGGTATTAATGTTACCGCAAACAACGCATATACCCAGTTCCAATTTAGAAAAACTGATAATGCACCCATGGTTGCTGGATAGAGGACTTTAATTCTTGGATCCAATCGATGTATGATAGTTTTCTTACCATCGAAAGCAAACATATTTCTAAGTCCCTTTAATCCCACCATTTTAATAAACAAAATTGGCAGCATAAGTGGAATACTATATACTATTACATAGGCAACCATGGTTCTTCCTAATAGATTATGCAAGAAAAAATCAGTCATATCAAGAACACCTCCTATCTTTTGAATTACTTATAGCATTAAGAAACTCAGATACATTTAAGGTAACCTCTGGCGCTGTTTTATCCGTTAATAGCCAATGAAGATAAGCTACTGGAGGTGGTATTACCTGACAATCTTCCAGACAATCAACCTGGGCAAATACTCTTTCAGGTCGATCATTTAATATCAAATGGCCTTCATTGAGCACAACTACACGATCTGTGTATTTTGCCACAGCACGCATATCATGAGTAATCATAAGATATGTCAAATTTTGACTTCTTCGAATATTATCTAAAAATTCCAAAAATATCCTTGCATGTCCTTCATCCTGACCTGTAGTTGGCTCATCCAAAATAAGAGCTTTAGGATTGGAGGAAAGCAAAGCTATTAAAGCCAATCTCTGCCTTTGACCTAGACTGAGCTTATAGGGATTGGTTTTCAAACGATTAGACAAATCAATGAGTTCAGCCAGTTGTAGCTCAGAATAAGTATTGTTACATTTTTTTCTATCGCCATAGATTCGACCAAAGGCAATTTCTTTTTCCACTGTATCAGTAAACAGCATATGGTCAGCAGATTGGAAAAGATACCCTACATGCTCAGCCTGCTTTGATATGTTACCATATTTTACAGGCTTTCCGTAGCAAAAAATTTCTCCTGCTGTAGGAGCGTTAAATCCCATGGCTAAGGCTGCTAAAGATGTCTTGCCTGATCCGTTAGAACCAACTAGAGACACCCATTCATTTTCATATACCTCTAAATTTGCTCCCTTAAGTACAGAATTTTCGTCATAAGTGAGATTTACATCTTTCCATTTAAGCATAGTGTTTCCTCTTTGCATACGCTCTTTTTTTGTAAACAAAGAATCTGTCAGTGCAGCTGAATATTTTGTACCAATCAATGCATCTGCTGCTTCTTCAACAGTAAGTGCAACTTCTCCTGCAAAAGCATCTGGCAAAGCATAACTTATTTGCACTATTTCAGGGACAGAAACACCTAACCTGTTCCATAATTTAATATCTCTAAATGCACGGCGAGTAGATTCATCTACTACAATACGACCATTTTCCATAAGTAAAACTCGATCCACCCATTGTATAACCTCGTCAATCTTATGTTCAATAAGGATGATTGTCATACCAAGTTCTTTATTGAGACGTCGAAGTACCTCTAAAACTTCCTGAGTTCCCTTTGGGTCAAGGGCTGAGGTTGGTTCATCCAAAATAAGTACCTTCTGCTTCATAGCTAAGGCTGCTGCAATTGCCACTCGCTGCTTTTGGCCGCCTGAAAGTGTAGTTATTGGTGCTTTTCTAAATTTGTCTGCACCCGTAAAATGCAATGCTTGATTGATACGCCTGCTAATCTCACTTGGATCAAGATTAAGATTCTCAGGTCCAAAGGCAATTTCCATTTCAACATTATAATTAATTAACTGGTTGTCAGGATTTTGAAAGACCATACCTACCAGCTGCGATGCTTCATGAAGTTCCATCTTAGACAAATTATGTTTTCCAAGATACACTTCCCCTGTGATTTTACCCGGCACCCTAGAAGGAATAAGACTGGACATAACTAGCCCTAAAGTTGACTTTCCACATCCAGAGGGACCTGCTAACAATACAAACTGTCCTGCTGGAATATTTAATTTTATGTTATTTAGAGCACCTTGTTTATCTCCCGGGTAACGAAAAGACAGGTTATTTACATGAATATCCACTATTTTAACCACCTCATATCTTCTCAATTTTTATTTAAATTTTTGGACTCTTAATAGTTAATTATACTTCTATTCCTTTATTTTCATCATCATCTATTTCATTTAATGCATTTAAAGATTTTGCTACCTGAATAACTAGTGGAACCAATATAACAGCTAAGATGGAATAACCTACTATATGTGTCCAGATATCATTAGCTACTTTCAAAACTGTAGTAACACTACCATGAATAACTGGAGATCCAATTATAGGCTTATAGAAATCTGGTGGTAATTCTTTAAGTAAGCAGATTAAAATTGCATCTACAAAAATCCATTTTTTCTGTAAAAATACTTTACCATTACGCCCAATTAAGTACAATTCTACGAATAATCCCTGCATAATTGCAACTGGCCAATCCAGTGGATTAATTCCACTACCACCGTAAATAAGCTGTTCTAGTATATATTTTATAAATAACATTGCAATAATAGCGCCTGGTCTTCTAACTAAGACAACTGCAAGCAGGAAGAAAAACAGCAAAGGAAAATCTTTAAAATGTAATAAGTCTACAATGCTTCCGATAAGCGGTATAGATTTAAACAATGGGCCAAGTAATCTGTCATTAATTACACTATTAAATACCATAAGAATTACACTAAGAATTGCAAGGGTTATTATATCCTTTGTAGTCCAACGTGTAGACTCTCCATCTTTACCGGGTCTTTTCAAAATATATATTAGTGCCACTACCTCAAGAATCCAAACTACTGCCAGCAGAGTTATTGAAACGGGAAATGGAAATTTAATTTTACTAAATAAAAAATCATGCATAATAATCCTCCTAAGTTAAATTATTTAATAGAGAGTATATTCTCCCTACTGATATATACTAAAAAATTTTTAACACAATAAAATTTTCAAGCAATAATTTAAGTCCATCTTAAAATACACAAAATAGAAAATTAACCATATATATAATTATAGAGTTACCTTTTCACTAAGTTTTTATATCCTTAATTCTCTATTACACATTCATTCCTTTGTTTTGATCATCATCTATTTCATTTAATGAATTTAGAGATTTTGCTACTTGGATAACTAATGGAATCAATATGACAGCCACAATAGAAACACCTATAATATGTGACCCAACATCATTAATTACACTCAAAACTGTAGTAACTTTACCATGGATAACTGGAGATCCAATTATAGGTTTATAGAAATCTGCCGGTATTTCCTTAAGAAGACAAAGGAGTATAGCATCTACGAAAATGAGTTTCGGTTGCAGTAAAGTTTTGCCACCACGCCCAATTAAATATAATTCCACAAACAATCCCTGCATGACTGCAACTGGCCAATCCAATGGATTGATTCCACTACCTCCGTAAATAAGTTGCTCCAGTACGTACTTTATAAAGAATATTGCAATAATAGCACCTGGTTTTCTAACTAAAGCCACTGCAAGCAAGAAGAAAAACCAAAGGGGAAAATCTTTTAAGTGCAGAAAGTCTACTGCACCTCCGATAAGAGGTATAGATTTAAATAATGGTCCAAGTAATCTGTCGTTAACTACACTATTAAATACCATGAGAATTACACTAAGAATTGCAAGAGTTATTATATCCTTTGTAGTCCAACGTACAGACTCCCCTTTTTTACCAGGTCTTTTCCAAATATATATTAGTGCCACTATCTCAAGGATCCAAGTTACTGCCAACAGAGTTATCGAAACGGGAAAGGGAAATTTAATTTTACTAAACAAAAAATCATGCATAATAATCCTCCTAAGTTAAACTGTTTTATAACAAGTTTATTCTTTTTACTAACATATAACTAAATTTTTATAAGGATTAAATTTAAGTCTATCTTAAAAGACGGAGAATAAAAAAGTATCTTAGATATAATAGAATTGAAACTTAATATGATTGCTAACTTCAAAATATAATTTACAAAACAATGCTTTTGCCGAAAATCATTATAATTTTTATAGCCCTCCTTTTATCTTTACTATATTTTAAAGTTTATACAAGCTGTGTTAACTTCACATTAAGATTGTGTTGGAATTTAGTAAAAAAATCTCAATTATCATAAAATGATAATTTATTTTCATTTTTACAGTAATTACTTTAATTTCTTATTTATAGGTACATGTAGTTGAATTTATATATAATTATCTGCTGTGGTACTTTATATATTTAGATATTAAATGATTGCCTTTTCTTTTTTCAACCATTGTGACCATAGTACTTGAAAATTTGTTTCATAATTATCCATACAATAATCATAAAATTTAGCAATAAAATCAATACGTTCAATTGCTGCCTTCCTTTTGGATAAATCCTTGTGGGCAATATTATTTCTAAAATCCTTCCCACCTATTAAAGCCTGTCTAGTTAATATATCCTCTAAGCTAACGTATTTAGCATTTCGAATAATATCATAAAAATCAATAAATGTGCTAGCTCTTCCTGATCCTCCACGACAGTGAAAATGAAGCCATTGTCCTTGTGGAACGATTTTCACAAACTCTATAAAGCGATCAAGCTCACTATCAGATGGTACATGGTGGTCAGTAACGTAAAAACGCATATATCCACAGCCTTCTGCTTTAACCATTTCTTCTTCTGATTGTACTATTTTAGGATCATTTATGGGGTCAGGTACACAGGCTGACTTGCCCTCCACTTCACCAAAAATAATAGAATTTGAGCAAATTAACTCATTCAATAAATTTCTTTCTCTCTCTTTAATTTCCTCTGGCCTTAGGCCCCTGTTAGCGCCATTTTGTTCTCCATACCAACTAATAGCCATGTCATTGACATATCCATGGCTTTCCTGGCGTAAATCAACAATAGTGATGGCTACATTGCCAATAATATCCTTTATCAATTGCAATCCCTTTCTAGAAAACCTACCACTTGCAGAGGCTTGTAACTCTTCTAGACCATTTAAATTCGGAAGCTCTTCAGTTTCCAAATCTACTGGGGCTTTAGTAGTACGAAATCTCTTAGGGAATTCATATGCATTAACTGTATCAACAATGGGATATAACTTCACCAAATTTTCCATTTACCTTTACCTCCCTGTTAAAAATTATATTAATGAAACTCTTATTAAAGCTTATACATATTGTGTTAATTCTCCATTAAGATTAGGTTGGGATTTGGTAAAAAATTTTCAGCTATACTTAAAATAATAATTTATTTGCATTTTTTCTATTAGACCACTAAAAAAAAGCAGGCAGGTATTGATTTTCTTACCTGCTGCCCTCATTTAAATTAATACGTTCTGTTGCCAATATGCAGACTTACTAAACTTATTACAGCTAAAATTAGAAGCACAAATAATAACCAAGCAATCCTATCAGCATTGCTAATTTGGTGCTGTCGTAAAGTGACCCTCTCACTATGTGAACCAAAAGCACGGGCATCAGCCACCATAGCCATAACCGATGTAGTTCTCAAAGAACTAATCAGAAGTGCCACTGTAATCGCTGGAATGCTATTCAAAACACGCCATATATAATTTGGCCACTCCCTTAATTGCCACCAGGATGGAGCACTTAAATTATATCCACGTACTTGCATGGCCTTTTGTAATATTGCTACACGCTCGATCATCTGCGGTAAAAAGCGTAAAGCAACGGTGAATGCAAAACCAGCTACAGGTGGAAAACGGAATTTGTAAAATGCCCAAATAATTTCTGAAGGAGTTGTGGACAATAAAACGATTAATGAAGCTAAAGTGGGAACGAGCATTCGTCCCGCTTGTTGTGCACCAAAAAACATACCATTGGTAGACAATCCTGCCGTACCAAACCAGCGTATAGTCCATGGGAAAGCAAATAATAAATGAGTTCCACCTGGCGGAACATAAAACAAGCCTTGTGACCAGATCATGCCAATAACAGGAGTAAATGCCATTGTAAGTGTTACACGTACACGAGCTGGAGAAGGTCGTAAGATAATCCATGGGATAAGTGTTACAATAAGAAGTACAAATACATAATTCCAATTAAGTAACACACATAATATACCCATGACAACAGGATATACAATCTTTAATCGTGGATCTAACCTATGAATTAATGTGCCTTTAGGCTCATAGGAGAAAAGATGTCTTAAACCTTGAAAACCAACTAGTTTTACAAACAAAACAGGTAATATCAATGGTACAATAAACATAAAAAGATATCCTATGATAGTTTGCACAATTAAAGTTTCAGCAATAGAGCTAAGCAAATGATACGACCTCCTTTGTTTTTATAAAACTTAGGAACTGATCTACTGTAAGACAAACACGTTTTGCTTTACCATCCGTTAAGCAGGTATGTAGATTTGCAATGGGTGGAGGTACAATACCACAAGTCCTAAGTTCGTCTCCACATGCAAAAACCATATCTGGCCTTCCAGATAAAATCACCTTACCATTGTATAAAGCCGTGACACGACTAGCGTAATTCGCCACAGCACCCATGTCATGTGTAATCATCAGGTAAGTAAGTCCAAATTTGTCACGAAGTTGTTGGAGAAAATCAAGAAATTTCTTGGCATGCCCCTCATCTTGTCCCGTGGTAGGTTCATCTAAAATTAATATTTCTGGAGATGAGGCTAATAGTGCTCCTAGTGCAAGACGCTTTCTCTGACCATGACTAAGCTGAAATGGGTTCATATGCCTATGCTCACTCAAATCCACAAGCTTAAGCAATTCTTCAATTGTATACTTCATTTCTGGTATCCCTTTGCGGCGATGGCTGAACCCGAACTGAAATTCTTTTTCCACCGTTGATCCGAATAGCATATTATCTGCAGCTTGAAACAAATATGCTATTTTCCCTGCCTGCTTGGAAATATCTCCTGCATTAACAGGTTTATTCATGCAAGAAACTACGCCATCTGTTGGTTTTTGAAATCCCATAGCCAGTGATGCAAGTGACGTTTTACCAGAGCCATTGGCCCCAATTAAAGCAACCCATTCTCCTGATGAAATTTGTAAGTTTACATTATGCAGTACTTGCACTTCATCATAAGCAAGGCTAACATTATTCCAACTTAAAACACTTTTTGATAGGTCTCCCTTTAGCAAATATGGCCCATCATTCCCTATAAGAGATCGAGCATAAGATGTCTCTCGTAATGCACTATTAGCTTCTTCCACAGCTAAGGGTATGATATCTGGAAAAACTTCAGGCAAAGCACTAGCCAATCGTACTATTTCCGGTACAGATACACCTAATGAGTCCCAAAGTTCAAGATTATTAAATGCCTGACGTGGTGAACAATCTTGAACAATTTTTCCTTCATCCATAAGGAGTACTCTGTCCACCCAAGGAATCACTTCATCAATTTTATGTTCAACTAAGATGATGGTTATACCATGGATTTCATTCAATTCTTTTAAAACCCGTAACACTTCTTGCGTTCCCACAGGGTCAAGGTCTGAAGTTGGTTCGTCAAGTATTAGTACCTGTGGTTTCATAGCTAACATAGCAGCTATGGTAACACGTTGTTTTTGCCCGCCAGATAGAGAAAAGAGTTCGCGCTTACGAAAGTTCTCCATTTTCGTTAGACTAAGGGCTTCCCTGACGCGCTTTTCAATTTCTTCTACTGGTAAACAAAGATTTTCAGGGCCAAAGGCAACTTCAGATTCTACATCAAGCTGAATTAATTGATTGTCAGGGTTTTGAAAAACCATACCTATCCTCTGAGAAATTTCGTGAATGGGCATCTCAGCAAGCTTTTGCCCATCAAAGTATACAGCACCTTCAAAATAACCAGAGATGCGAGAAGGAATTAGTCCTGCCAGAGCTAGTGCAAGTGTAGATTTACCACACCCTGATGCACCAGCCACAAGCACAAACTCACCCTTAGCTATTTTTAAGTCAACAGAACAGAGAACAGGATTATGAGAACCTGCATAAGCAAATGTAAAATTATCAATAATAATATTAGGCATAGTTATTTAACCTCTTTTGATTGATTTTTGCCTCTTGAAAAAAAGTAAGAGATTATAGTAATAATCAATAGAAGTACTGCAGCAAATATTAATGTACCACCATCTGAGAGGTTAAATCTGTTTACATCATCCGGTTTATAATGTGCTGCCATCATGTAAATTCCGTCAACGCCTACTAAAACGGTTAGAATAGAACTTAGTATTGTAATACGTTTCATCATACCCATATTCATATTCATAGTGCACTCCCTTTCTTCTCTGTTAGCTTAATCTTAGGATCCACACCTGATGATGGGTTAACAGAATTTGCCACACGAATTGCCAATGCTGATAAGATAGCGGCTTCAAATCCATTACCAATCAAATTAAAAAGGGACATCAAAAAAACATAACCGAAAGTTGTTGCTGTACCAATCAAAAATGGAACTAAAAAAACATTTTGTATAATTACTGCTGGAACAGCTCGAAGTGCTCCCATAATCAAGCCATCCTTGAAGGGGTTGGAACCAGACTGGAAAATGCGTCCTTTACGAAAAACAATATATAAATCCACAAATAATCCTTGAAGAATTCCATAAGGCCAAAACAGTGCACTAGCTTCAGAACCTCCATATAGTAATTGCATAAGTAAAAAGTTGAGGAATACCATTGCCGTAGCTGCTCCAGGTTTTCGGATAATTGCAACGCCGACCATGAGAAGAAACATATAAGGAATGTCATTCAATGCAAAAGCGTGTCCAAAGGGTATGAGTTGAACAATAGGTGTAATAAATTGATCTCCAATCATATTATCGTATACTTCTAACATAACAGCCATAATTGCAACCATTAAAACATCTTGAGTTGACCATCTTTGCAAAAATCCTAGTTGTTTAGGTCTTTTCCAAATTAAATATAAACCACTAAGACAAACTGCCCAAATAATGATATATGCTACCACATTGACAGCAAATGGGAAATGAATTGGTGTTGTACCCACCCAGGAATCAGGAAATAAACTTTGTTTCATTGCTCTACCTCCACACAAATATAATATTAATAAAGAAACAAAAATATTGACATTGCCTAACTACTAAGTTAATATCTTTTTCTTATCATCACTTGTGTTTTTAGTTGCCATTTCAGTGCTTCATATCTAGTTTAATTTTTCATTAAGCTAATTGTGATGAATAAATTCAATCACCTCCTTATAACACTAAGCAGAGTATATCAAGTCGTAACATGTGTTACAAGGTAATATTTGTTAATTTATGCTAATATATGTTAATTTGTTTTGTATGGAACTTTACATATAGCATTAATTTTAATAATGATACTAATCATAAACAGAGTTCTAAGTATCGGTATTTATGATACTTAGAACTCGTTGTTCTTTAGGGTAAATCATTACATTATCCATGTGCGTAGTCACTCTTTACTACCACTTTAAAGAAAAGCAGAGAACAAAAATCTTTGATTTTCTGTGAATCACTTTCACAGAGTACGTTATAGTATTAGATAGGATAGTCATCGGATAAAGACTGTAAGTTTTTTAAATCTGCAGTGCTTTTAAAATGTATTGTTTCAAATCCCAATTTCTTTGCCCCTTCAATATTTACAGCTATATCATCAATAAATATTGATTCCTCAGGATGAATTTTATATCTTTCTACCAGTCTTTTATAAATATCCTCTTCAGGTTTTAATGCTTTTTCCTCATAGGACGCAACTCCACCATCAAAGTATTTAAAAAATTCATATCTTTGGGTTACATTTTCAAAGGACTGCATATGAAAGTTAGATAAATAATATATTTTATACCCTTTGTCCTTTAATCTTTTCAAAACCTCTACGGTATCTTCAATAGGCGTAAACATTTCATACCAGTTACACATAGCTAATTTTATAAGTTCAACATTTCCATTGCTCCTGCAGCATATTCTATTTATAGCCTCTTCTTCGGTGATTACACCTCTATCCAGCATAGGCCATTCCTCACTTAAAAATATTTCCTCAAAAATCTCTTGAATCTTTTCTTCATCATCAAATTTTGTACGTAAATACTCTATAGGTTTAAAGTCTAGCAATACATTGCCTAAATCAAAAATAATGTTATTAATCATTTACATTCACCTTACCCTTCAAAATTTGTTTATGTACTTTTATTATCTTTGTTTATTAATTAAAGAATAATATAACCCCCTTTCTTCAATTAACTCATCATGCTTTCCGGCTTCAATTATTCGCCCATTATCTACAACGTAGATGAAATCTACATTTTTAATTGTAGAAAGCCTATGGGCGATAATTATAAGAGTCTTGTCCATTGCTATGTTATCAATGGATTTTTGTACTATTTCTTCTGAAATTGTATCTAGTGCAGAAGTTGCTTCATCTAATATCAATATTTTAGGTTTTTTTAATATTTCTCTTGTTATACATAGTCTTTGTCTTTCTCCACCAGATAAGTTATTTCCCCTATCTGCAATAAGTGTGTCTATACCTAAGCCAAGGTTATCTACTATATCGTTGCTAAAGGTATCTTTAATAGCTTCATTTATTTCCTTAAGTTTATATGTCCTGTTGTGAACTAAATTTTCTTTTCAACTGGAATCCAGAGTTCAATATAGCGCTTTTCTTTTTCGGGTTTTTTGAACCAGTGCGTAACGGTTATTTCCGGGCCCTCTGCCAATATATATTCGGAGGACGGCAACCACTCAGATACAATTTTCTTCCTTAAATCTAAATGGGATGAAGTTGGAAAATTCATTCTTTCTGTTTCAAAAATAGCATAGGTTAATTCCGATACAGTAATTTTTTCAAATCCTTCTGTGATCTCCTTATCGCTAAGAACAGCAATATAGTGATCATAACCTTCATCACTGAAATTTGTATTGATGTCATACCAAATAAACGGTTCATTACGCATTTCCATCAGAACATCCTGTTCTTTACGTGTATTCACCCAAAAATCTCTCTCCTGATCAAACCGCTCTCCAAGTTCACCTATAAATTTCTTTTTGTAACCCACAAAGGCTAATGCATTCTTTTTCTCAATTCTGTAATCCATAATATCTCCACCTTCCAATGAAATTTTGATTGACAGACGGCAAAAAGATTTTATTTTCGCTCCCGGCTCTCGAGCCGCCCTTGGTGTAATACCATGGAAACGAGAAAATGCCTTAGTAAAGCTTTCTGGAGTTTCATATCTATACTTGAGGGCAACATCAATAACTTTTATGTCCGACATTGTAAGATCCACTCCTGCCAAAGTCAGTCTGCGCTTTCTAATATATTCGCCAACCGTATAGCCACATAAAATACTAAATACACGTTGAAAATGAAAGCTTGAAACAAGCGCACGTTTAGAAATTTCTGAGTAATCTAAGTCATAAATCAGATTATCCTCAATATAGTCAATGGCTTTTTGCATTCCTGTTATCCAATCCATCTTTATCCCTCCTGTCATATTTAATATAATTTATGTGAGAGGTAATTTCCTGTTTTTATATGCGGAGATATGTCTAGTAATTCAGCCATTTTATAAACAGACCTTCTATTTGGTTAAAGTAATTTCGCCTTATATTACGTTTGTGATGCTAAATAAGAAAATTACGGAATCCATTTTACATAGCGATATTCATTTAATGTTTTGCCAATGGTAATTTCCTTTACTGTTCCATCATGTTGAAATCCAATTTTCTCATAAAATCTCCTTGCATTTAAATTTCCTTCGAGAACCCACAAGAAAATTTTTTTATAATTTCTCTTTTTTAATTCATTCAAACCCCAACTCATTAATTCAGAACCTATTCCTAAATTCCAATACTCTGGTAGCAAATATATACCCCATATTTCACCATACGAATCTTTCTTATCTTCATCTCTACATTTCCCTATACATATTAATCCAAGTGCTTTTTCATCTTTAAATATTATTGCATCTTCTTCCCATCCTTCCGCCAATGCTTTTTCAAAGTATTTTTGTCTTTTATCAGGAGTAATGTTATTTAATATTTCATCAGGTACTATGCTTTTATATGCTACTTTCCACGATTTTGAATGAATCTCTCCTAATATTTTTGCGTCATTAATATCAGCATAACGGATTTTATACATAAAATAACCTCCATTCACTATTTCCCAATATTTTATAGTTATTTTTCATAACTAACAAACGGTATAAAAAGATTACGAATTAAATAACTTTCATCTTTCAATTTTCAGTTTTGAAGCAACCAATGTAAACTCACCTGGAATATTTTTATTGGAATCAAATCTTGGTCTTTCAACAAGTTTATCAATAATAAACCCGGCTGAAGCAAAAGAACTAATAATTTCACCCATAGTCCAATATCTTAAAAGGCACTTTGGAAACTCGTTCTGTTCATTCTTTTGAAAATACTTTTCATGTGCTACCTCACCAATTTGTAATGTATTTTCAAAGTAATTACCTGTAAGTTCCAAGGTGTCATCACGAACATCGAAAATATCGCGTACTTTAAATATTTTTCTGATAGGATGAAAATCATTTAAAACCAATTTGCTCCCTAGTTTTAATAGAGCATATATCTTTTTTCAAAACTCATTTATGTCTGAAAAATAATGCAGTATTCCGCCTTCCATGTAAACAATGTCGAAGTAATTACACATTTCATCAATGTTTAATTCTAAAAAGTCTGATACGATATATGTTAAGTCTACACCTGCTTCTTTAGCAACTTCCATTGCATATTTTTTATTATCTTCAGAAATATCTATAATAGTGACATCAGCACCAAGTATTGATAATGGAACTGCCTTTTTACCACAAGAACCAAGCAAATTAGCAATTCTCTTTCCTTTCACATCACCAAGATATTCAAGATGTCTTCGTAGATATTTTTCAGGTTGTTTTATCATATCTTTAGCAATATCACTGGGTGAGCCCAATCCATTCATCCAAAATTCATAGGCTTTATATGACCATGCTTTTTTATTTGTTTCACTTTGATTGCTCATTAACTTTGTCCCTCCGCTTCCTTAATAATTCGTATAATGTTACTACCATGACACTTAAAAAAATTTGTCTATCACTGCAATAACTAATTATATTAATCAGCTTTAGCTATTTAATGGATACGGTAGTAAATTACCATGGAATATTTTCATTTTTCCAACCACGATGTTCATCAAATCTCTTTAATGTAAAACCAGCTGTGATAAATAATTTTCTAAAATTAATTTGCAAATTGTAATACTAATTCTTTTATTTCTCTCCATTGATAAAACCTAATTGGCACTTGAATACTCCATTTAATAGTAATATTTTCCCAATGTTCCATTCGTCTATTATATTTTTTTACCCATGAATCAAAAATCCAGGTATCACAAAGGTGCTTATAACAAGTTAAATTAAATACAGATTCCCATTCTTCCTTTGTCAGGTAATTAAAATTTTGATACCCCCTGCAGAATTGTACTATTGCGTCTTTATCAAATGCAGATATATGCAATGCAGTATCAATATCTCCAGCCCAACAGCCTATTCGTCCTGCACCATCGGTCCAATCAATAAGGGCATTAACTTCAAATTTGTCATTAAAAATAATCTGTTCCACCCAAAATGAATTAAATGTAAGGCCAACCCTTGACATAGTAATCATTCCTTGTAAAAAATCACGTGGTAATAATTCAAGTATTTCTATCTGCTCTGAAAGTACCTGTTTTGCATTATCCGCAAATTTACCTGAAAAATGTTCATATTGACATAATAGCTTCTTACATTTTTGAATGGCAGCTAAAGGACTTGGAAGTTCTAAATATTTATATTGTTTATCAACTTGAAAAAAAGAATGAAATTTCCCCAGTAAACATCCCATTGAATAAGCGCCTTCTTTAGGTAATTCTCCAGGATGGAAGGTATTACCCTCTACCCACTCGGTAACTTCATAAGTTTCGCCATCAATATGTGCTAGGGGCATTTTATTTTTTGTAAATATTAATTCCGGTACAGGGAATCCATTTGCACGAAGTTCTTGACTTAACAATAGCCCACGAAGCATCTCATCATGTCGTGTTTCTATTCTATCTTTTTTCCAAAATCTTTTTGCAAAGAATTTTTCTGTTAATGTCCAAACCTCAAAACTTTCTTCCCACAATCCATACTCAATATTTTTAACTTTTGTTATTTGTAAACCATATGCTTTATATAAAGCATTTATAATTCTCTCCATTTAGTTTATTAACCCACCTTTTAATTATCAGTTATTATTAATTATGAACCTGTTGATTTATAATGCCTAACTCCAAATCTCCATAAAATATAGCTAGGAACTAAAAATAAAATTGCAATTATAGGTGAAAACATATAAAAAATATCATAGCCTTTATTCTTACCTATAATAAATAAAAATGGATAATAGTTAATATAAGCAAGTGGAACAACAAATGTAAAAAATTTCAGCACCCAATCCTTATATATGTCTAAGGGATATTGCGCTAATTCTCTACCACCATCAGTAAATATGTTCATAAATTCAAGACTCTCAATAGTAAAAAAACATATTGCTGCATATATCATAAACAATCCAAAAAACAAGCAAACTCCACCTATAATCATCAAGGTAAGTGTAAATATTTTATCAATACTCCAGACAACCTGACAGGCATTTATAGAATATATGAATACAATAAAAGCTTGGATAAGTCGCCCGATTCTCGTAAGCTCAATGCGTGAACCTATAACCTGCAATATTTCATTTTGAGGTCTTACCATAATTCGATCAAATTCACCATTAGATATCATTCCTGAAAAAGCATCAAAACCTCTTCCAAAGCATTCTGCTAATGCAAAGGACATGAAAATTGTACTGAAGCACAGTAATACTTGATTAAAAGTGTAACCCCTTATACTTCCAAATCTTATAAATAGAAAATACATGCTTAAAAATGCAAAAAAGGTTGTTAAGCCCTGACCAATAGAGGTAAGAAAAAATGAAGTTTTATATTGCATCACTGACCTTAATTGAATTGAAAAATATTTTAGATACAACTTCATAAATTTATCCTCCTTGTATTGTTACACGCGTCAATGCTTTAGACATTACAAATTTGCCAATAAAAATAAGTAATATTGCCCAAAATACTTGTAATACCATGGCAATAAGTGCTTCCTTTACAGGAAGCTGACCGCTATAAATTCTGAAGGGAACGTTTTGCATTGCCGCAAAAGGGGAAAGATAAATATACTTAGTAAACCATTGTGGTAAAAATGGCAGTGGAACAAGACCACCAGAAAGGAAATCTGCAGTCATTACAAGGGCAATTCTAACTCCCATAGGGGATATTGTGTAAAAGGTGAATATATAAACCAGCATACAATAGGAAATAACCACTATAAAGGCCAAAAACATTGCAATCATAAATAATAAAGCAGCTATGCCAGAGCTTGGCAAGGTAAATTTATATGGTTCCGGTAAAAGTAATGCAATTGTAATCAATGGGAAACATCTTAAACCAGTTTTGGAAAGCCTTATAGCACAATTTTTTATGAACCAGGTATTGTATATGTCCAGTGGCCTACATAGCTCATATGCAACATTCCCACTTGTTATAAGACTGAAGATATCGTTATCCAAAAACCATGTCATAAAAAGTGCTAAAAATGCTTGTTGAAGCCAGATATAATTTGAAAGCTGTGAGAACTCCATTGGTGCCTTATAAGGATTACTTTCATAAAAGGTATGGTAGAGCATTATATACATAAAACCCCAGGCGAACTGGGTGACTATTCCAGCAAAGGCAGCAGCTCTATATTGAAGACCACTTATAAATCTGATTTTAAAAAAGGATAAATATGTCTTCATATTTCATATTCCTTATAAAGTCCTACTACTACATCATCTACTGTTACAGAATCTACGCTAAAATCTTTAAGCTCAACTTGGTTAGAGAGAAATGTTACTGCTGATGAAATTGATATTACATTTGTATCAATAGAAATAACTGCACGTTCCGAATATTTTTCCACAAAGGACAATCCATTGCATAATTCATTTATATCACCTTCATAATCCAAAGTGATTGTTCTGCTTTGGTTAAATTTTTGTTTTAAATCATTAAGATTTCCATCAAGCAGAACTTTTCCCTTGCCAATGAGAATAATTCGTTTTGTCAGTGCTTCTATATCCTGAGTATCGTGGGTAGTAAGTATAACTGTGGTCTTATTTTGGATATTAATATTTTTAATAAAATTCCTTACAGCTATTTTAGATACGGCATCAAGGCCTATAGTAGGTTCGTCTAAAAATAGTATCTTTGGACTATGTAAAAGTGAAGCCGCTATCTCACAACGCATACGCTGTCCTAGGCTAAGTTGCCTTGTAGGAATTTTTATAATATCTTCAATATCCAGCAAATCCGTAAGCATCTTCATATTGCTTTTAAATTTACTATCCGATATATTATATATATCCTTTATAATAGCAAAGGAATCATCTACAGGCACATCCCACCAAAGCTGTGATCGCTGTCCGAAAACAACCCCGATTTCTTTTACATGATTTATTCTATCCTTCCAGGGAATTTTACCATTAATATAACATTCTCCTCTATCTGGATTTAGAATACCGCTCATAATTTTAATTGTAGTGCTTTTCCCTGCGCCATTGGGACCTATATAACCTACCATTTCACCTTCTTTAATTGTAAATGATACATTATCAAGAGCTCGAACAAATTCATAATCACGTTTAAAAAGCGCTCTAACAGCCTTACCTAACCCTGCATTTCGTTTAGAAACTCTAAAGGATTTAGATATATCTTTCAATTCAATCACTTTTGCTTCCTCCCAATTTAATGCAGCAGCGCTGGTAATATTTTGTATACTCAAATATATTTTATTGATTTAATTACATATTGTAACTAATTAACTAATATTTTTACCCTGAAATATGTCTTTTTAAGAATTCATAATTATAAATTATGGCTTTATTTGAATTATGCTTAACATATAGTTTTTCTATATAATTTTTATCAAATTCATACTTTTTTGTTTCAGATATATTTTTAACTATATTTTCAATATCTTTTGCTGAAAGTTCTTTTTTATCAGCCAGATAGCTTGAATAATAAGGATGGCAATTATAAATTCCTGAAATATAATGAGGCACAGAATATCCCCAGTAATTTTCTTTATAAATCATACTTAGGAAATTATCTATTATATCTAATAAAGGCTCTATTTCATATTCCTTATTAAAATTTTTTATTAGATAATCAGCAAACAATTCTGTATTTAAATTTCCTGCTGCCCTTCCCATTCCATAAACTGAAGAGTCAATTATCAATTCTCTGTTACTGGACATTTTTACTAATGCTATTGCGTTAGAATAAGCAAGTTGAAGATTGTTATGTGCATGGAATCCTAATTTCACGTCACTTCTTAGATTATCATCTATCAATGAAGCAAATCTCAAAACATCATCGCTTTGCATAGCTCCAAATGTATCTACTATATAGAATGCATAAATATCAATTTCATTAAATACATTTATTAATTCTAGCAATTCCTTATCTGTATAACATAAAGTCAACATTGGCTGTAGAAAAACTTTAAACCCTTTTGCAATTATCTTTTTCGCATCTTCAGCAGCTGTCTTCCAATGCTCTTTACTAAAGGTTAATCTTATACCAAAAATATTGGAATTGTATTCAATATCGTCTATATCAAAATCACCTAAATCCAGCATAATAACATATTTAGCATCATTATCAGTTATTATGTTATTGATACATTCAATATTATTAAACATAGTTGTATTTTTACATTTACCATTTTTCTTATTGATATATCCAAGCTCTATATATTCAATTTTAGACTTTCTCAAAGAATTAATAAGCTTTATAGATATTTCATTTGAAAAATTCCAATTATTTACATACCCACCGTCTCTAAGCGTGCAATCCAAAACATTTATGTTTGCCAATAGAATCACCTCTATAATTTATTTAGTGTTTATAAGTTATATTTGTTGTCACTAATTTTTTCTCATTTAAATTAATAAATTAGTAACAATCATAGCTAGAAATTCAATATAATAATTATTGTTTTCTGACTATTCTCACACTAAATAAAGTATATAAGATTGTAACATCTGTTACAAGATATTATATGTTAATTGTGTGTTAAATGGTCTTATATGGAAATTTACATATACAATTGATCTTTTCCTGACTGAAAGGTTCAGCCCTCCACCTCTAAGCGAAGCGAAGGTGGGATTTTCCAATCAGGTGGGGTAGACTCCCCACCTGATTTACCGATGTTTCAGCTTGCTGAAACGAGTTCACTTTAGAACATCAAGTTAAGGTTTCTTTTTTTAGAATCATCTTAATACCAAAATATATCAGCAAACATCCTACGATTATATTGAATATTTTTATTACCTCAGCTGAGAGAAATTCTTTGGCGAAACTTCCTATGAAAATAATTATAGTTAAAAATAATATTGTAGGTAATACTGCACCAAATCCAAATAAGTAAATATCTTTTCTTCTCATATTTTCTTCTGCTACTTTAGTTGAAAATACACCTGTCCAAAAAATTATTGTGAGAGGACTTGAAATTGTAAGAATAACTGTGCGGATAAAGACATTATTTGAATTAGATATATTCTGTGTGCCTAAGCCAGGTAAAAAAGAAATATTAAATTGACTTAAAACTGTACTTAATCCAAAAATGAATAAAATGGCAGCACCAAATATTTTTAAACCAATTTTAATGTTCTTTTTATCAATTATTGAAGCTATACCAAGAATGGCAAGAATAATAAAAAGCCCATCAATTAAAGCAGCACCAAATACTCCTGTTTCTGCTATGTAAAATCCTTTTAAGGATGCCATTTGAAATAAAAAAATACAAACAGGCCCTATTGCAAATTGTAGCAGCATGCCGAATTTGAAACCCTTGAAAAGCATTTTGGCATCTTTTAAATTAATTATGTCCATAATGATTTTCTCCTTACTTATAATTGTTATTTCTCCTCTTTTTATATAAATTCCCCTGCCGCTTTATCTACGATGAGAGTTACATTATTATGCAGCTGCAATATTGAAGCTGGCACAGCAGTGGATATTTTACCTTTTACGGCTTTCTCAATTGCAGCTGCCTTTTTTTCTCCACTGGCAAGTAACATTATGGCTCTAGACTGCATTATTGTCTTTATTCCCATGCTTATTGCCTTAGTTGGAACTTCCTCCGGTGAATTAAAAAATCTTGAATTTGATTTTATAGTTTCTTTTTCTAATTCAACAAGATGAGTTCCAACTTCAAAACTTGTATTTGGTTCATTAAAACCTATGTGCCCATTGACACCTATACCTAATACTTGAATATCAATTCCACCTGAAGCTTTAATTTTCTTGTCATAACTAAAACATTCTGCTTCAATGTTTTCAGTCATGCCATTAGGAATATTTATATTTTCCTTTCTCATATTTATATGTTTAAAAAAATTATTCATCATATAGAAATAATAACTATTTTCATTATCTATATTAAGGCCATAATATTCATCTAAATTAAAGGTCTTTATATTTGAAAAATCCAATTCTTCATCCTCATATATTTTAATAAGCTCTCTATACATCCCAAGTGGTGTATCCCCTGTAGCTAATCCAATTACACTGTTATTCTTCAATGCTATTTGACTTGCCATAGTCCTGGCAGCCATCTTACTCATATGTTCATAATTATCTGCCTTTATTATTTTCATCAATATCACCTTCCTATTTTTGCTGTTCTTAATAATTTTATTAATTATGCTTTATACGCACTATTAAAAAAATCATCCACTTTACATTGATCTACAATGAAGTGCTTACCTTCTATTATCTTTCCATGTGAAAATATCCAAAGTACACACATATCTTGGTCAAGATTAATGCTGTCTTTTCTATTAGTCTTAATATGCTGACCTTCTAATACATAGTCATCATTTACTCCCATTACCAACTTTTTAACTTCTACATTGGACTTTAGCATAAAACTTCCCATCTTATCAAAAAATGAAACAACTTCTTCAATACCTGATTTTGTTCCACTTAAAGAGTTACTACCTGGAAATGTCCATTTTATGTTTTCAGATAATACTTGTTTAATAACATTAGTATCCCTCCTACTATATGCATCAAAAAATTTATCAATAATATTTAGATTTGTATGTATCATACTTTTATCCCCCTTTATTTGCTTAATTGCAGAATAGATTATAGTTTTTCTGCAACACAAAACAGTTCCGCAAAATCACAAATTACTGCAGCCTGTGGATTATTATTTACCTCATATTTCATCTTTTCTAATCCCTGTTCATAATCAGAATCTTTCAATAGAGTTAATATGGAAATGTCTCTATTTTCTACATATGTTAATAAGTCAGATACTTTTTGAGCCTTCATATTATATACTAATCCCGTATAGTTGCATACATAATACAGTCATCAAATTCGCCTTTATGAACTAGATATTGTTTCAAAGTTCCTTCATATTTCATTTCTGCTTTTTGTAATACTCTGCCTGATGCTGGATTTTTACTTCTGTGAAATGCCTGCACTCTATTAAAATAAACACCCCTGAATGCATATTCAATAACAGCCCTTAAAGCTTCAGCTGCATACTCATTACCCCAAAAGGATTTTCCAATGCAGTATTCCACATCTGCTCTCTTATTTTTACTATCTACCTGATAAAATGCAATCTGACCAATACTTTCATTAATATCTTTTAAAATTATTGCCCATCTATAAAAATCATTATTGTTATACATGGCTGTCCATTTTTTCAGTAATTGCTGCGCTTCTAAAATAGTACTACATTCTTTTTCTCCGTAATTCTCCTGAACTATAGGATCACTTATCCAATTTTTAAATACACTTGGAGTATCTTCAACCTCAAATTTACGGAGAATAAGTCTTTTTGTCTCTATAGCTTGTGTTCCTGTATGATTAAGTGACATGATGAGTTCCCCACATTCTTTATAAAAATTATTCAAAATTTATGACTATTAAAATATAATTATTAACAATTTTAAGCCTCTTCATTCTAATTCTTAGCTTATACATAAATATTATAGTACAGCCTATTAATTATCAATAAAATAATAATCTATTAAACTCATTATATCTAACTTACTTTATGGTTAGTATCTATCAATAAAGTGCCTACTTCTTTTAATTATAATAATGATATACAATTGTAACTATCCCATTAATAAAAATTTGGAGGTATTAGCTTATGAAAATAATAGCCTTTAACGGGAGTCCAAGAAAGAGCTGGAATACAGCAACTCTTTTAGAAAAAGCACTTGAAGGTGCAGCATCAAAGGGTGCAGAAACAGAACTTATAAATCTCTATGATTTAAACTATAAAGGATGTGCAAGCTGCTTTGCCTGTAAAAAAATAGGAAGCAAAAGCTATGGAAAGTGTGCTTTAAAAGACGACTTAACTCCAATCTTAGATAAAATTGAAGAAGCGGATGGAATTATTTTAGGTTCACCTATTTACCTTGGAAGCATTACTGGTGAGATGAAGTCATTTCTTGAGCGTCTTATCTTTCCATATTTAGTGTATGATGCTGATTATTCCTCTCTTTTTAAAAAGAAAATAAATACAGCTTTCATATATACTATGGGAATAGATGAACAGCGTCTATTAAATTCAGGATATGATAGTTACTTTAATATCAATAAAACGTTTCTAGAACATATTTTTGGAAACTTTGAATCGTTAATACTTACAGATGCATACCAATTTGACGACTATTCAAAATATGTATCTTCAGCCTTTGATCCAGAAAAAAAGGCACAAAGACGTCAGGAGCAATTTCCAATAGATTGTGAAAAAGCCTTTGAACTTGGAGTTAACTTTGCTACTGCTAAATAAATATCTTATAAGAAAATTTCAAACAATAAGCCTAAATTACCAATGCTGCCAAAAATAATCTGGCAGCATTGGTAATTTAGCTTCAAAATCTTTTAATTCACGGCTTACAATCATGGAGTTTATACTCTATTATGCTATATAATCCATCAATACAAAAATAAATTATATTTCTAAGCCGCCCCAGTAAAACTTAGATAAATTAATACTGCATTTAGTATTATTACCATAGTTGCTATTATGGCACCTATAGCCTTAGTTAGTTTTCTGTTTACTAAATTCCCCATTAAATCTTTACGATTTGCAATATAGAGCATTTGAATCATTGGAAATGGAAGTATGAAGCTTAATGCCACCTGGCTTAATACGAGCACTTTCATAGGGTTTATTCCAAAAGCTATTATTAAAAGCGCCGGTGCCATAGTTATAAGTCTTCTTATATTTATAGGTATGCTCATATTTACGAAGCCCTTCATGATTGTTTGACCAGCTATAGTTCCTACTGCCGAAGAGGATAAGCCAGACGCAAGGAGTGCTATGCCAAAGACTCCACTTGATAAGTATCCAACTAAGGGCTGCATAGACTGATGAGCCTGTTCTATAGTATCAACTCTTATTCCATTCTTAAAGAATACTGCTGCTGATACTATAACCATTGCTGCATTTATAATAAAAGCTATATTCATAGCTATATTTATATCTACTTTTTCCATTTTAAAATGATTTAACTTTTCTTCATCAGAAATATTTTTTCTTCTTTCCAGGACTAAATGAGAATGTAGATATATTACATGAGGCATTACCGTAGCTCCCAACATACCCACTGCTATTAACAGCGCATCTCTATTAGAGAGCATTGGCACTGCAGTGTGCATGCCTATTTGAGCCCAATCCGGCTTTGCAAGAAACAATTCTATAATATAAGCCACTGATATTACTGCAACTAAAACTGAAATTATAATTTCAATAGTCTTTTGTCCATACTTTTCCATATAGCAAATAATATATGTTATCACTCCTGTGAGAAGTCCTGCGTAAACCATAGGTATTCTAAAAAGTAAGTAAAGCCCTAGAGCAGCTCCAAGAAATTCCGCCAAGTCTGTAGCCATAGCCCCTATCTCTGAAATAATCCAGAAAAACCAATTAAGTTTTCTTGGGAAAACCCTAGCACACATCTCAGGAAGATTGCAGCCTGTTGCTATTCCCAGTTTTGCAGACATAGTCTGAAGAAAAATTGCAATAATATTGCTCCATAATATTACCCATATGAGCTCATATCCAAAATATGACCCACCACTGATATTGGTAGCAAAATTTCCAGGATCCACATAAGCTACACTGACTACAAAGGCTGGACCGAGAAATTTAATTAATTGTTTTACTTTATTTAATTCCTTTGATTTTTCTCTATCTTTAGTCTTAAAAAAACCTACTTTATTTAATTCCAAGGCTTCCCCTTGAATATCTTTTCCCTCCTGCATTTAAAACACCATTCCTTCACATTTATATTTGCGGCATCGTAAAGAAATAATTAGTCATTATATCAGTCTATTTTGCATTATGCTGCCCTTAAAAACCTTTTGATATCATAAACTATCTTAGGAACCTACATCATTTCTGATACAAAATATCCTCATCATCTTTGACTTGTTATTTATTTTCATATGCCTAAATTAACCATGGTTAATATTTTTAGGCTTAACTAATATCGCCTTATATAAAATATGAATTTATGACAATCAGTGTTACAAATAGTTAATATTATGGAAAACTAAAAAAGGGCTGTCCCAAAATGCATTATTATGCATTAGAAACGACCCTTTTCTTCATTACTTTCTACAAATAACAAAATGCCTCAAGATGAACTTGATAGTTCTTCAACTGCACTTAAAACAATATATGGATAATGAAGATGTAGCAATTACCAAAGCAATCATTATATATATTGCCTATAACTTTACAATAACAATAATTGTAACTTTTATAAAAAATTTATTTTAAATTTTACACTATTTTTAATTGTTGAATACTATTCCATATTATATAATATCCTTGGGGGTGTCATAATTTGAGAAAAAATAGATTAAATAAGGGAAAATACCGTAAAAGGAACAAATTTATTATTATAGTCGGCATGTTTATTGTCTGTATATTGTTTGTTGGAGTTGGAATTAAATTTACTCAAAGAGCAAAAGCCAGTTCAGAAGCTGAAAATAATTTTAAAGTACAACCAATTTCTACTGATAAGAACAAAATACAAAATAATACTACAAATGATCAAGCTAAAAATAATGAAAAAAATACAGATAATATTAAAAATGTAAGTTCTAATTCTATTGATAATACATCTTCTTCAGATAAGAATAATGCTGTAAACAGTACACCGTCATCAAATAATAGTGGAAATTCCGAACCATCACCGCCAAATAATACTATGCCACCCAGTGGAGAAAATGGAGGATCGCCTCCACCGCCAAACAATGTAGAACCTCCTAAAAATAAAGTAGCATACTTGACCTTTGACGACGGTCCAAGCACTACTGTTACTCCTGAAATATTAGATATTTTAAAAGAAGAGAATGTACACGCTACTTTCTTCGTAATTGGAAGCTATGCTGAAAAAAATCCCGATCTGCTAAGACGTGAAAAGGCAGAAGGACATTCTATAGGCAATCATACTTATTCTCATAATTACAATTATATATATGCTTCCACAGATAACTTCATTAATGATTTAAAGAAATGTGATAATGTGATAACCTCTATAGTTGGAGATTACGATAGAAGTCTTATAAGATTTCCTGGAGGCTCTTTTAATAGACAGGCCTATAAACAAGCCGCAGAGGCTGCTGGATATCGCTATGTGGATTGGAACTGCTTAAATGGGGATGCTGAGGTTTCTCTAGCTTCCGTTGACAGACTATTACTAAGGTTTAATCAAACTTTTGGCAATCAGGACAAGCTTATAATATTAATGCATGATGCTCCAGCTAAAAAAACTACACCAAAGGCATTACCGCAAATCATACAGATATTGAAGTCAAAAGGCTATACCTTCAAAGGACTTTAAAATATATTGTTTAAAAATAAGTCTTAAAACCAGACGTGTGGTATGGTTTTAGGATATCCCTCATTTCATAAAGAAAAACTAGCCTTGGCTTAATTTAAAGTTCTATGACTTTTAAACTCGCTATGCTCAAGCAGTAAAAGTCACTTAACGAACTTTAAAGCCACCAAGGTGTTTTTCTAATTATTTATTCGAGTATATCTACAATTCACCACACCACACACCTATAAGACTTATTTTAACTCGTAAAACTTCTCCTACCAGTTCAGGATCTAGAGCAGAAGTTAGTTCATCGAAAAGCATTATGTCAGGCTGCATACAAAGCGCTCTAGCAATGGCAACCCTTTGTCCCATTCATATATTTACGTTATGAATTGTATTTTCCAACAGTAACAAATTACCCTATTATTATGGTATTGCAGTAAAATTCAACCTTCTATATTTGTAATTAACTTTTACTATCACTCTTATATTTTATAAAAATACTTCTTGACTAAGCTGTAACTATATCGTATCATTTGAATATATAGATATTGTAATATATTTTAAAGGATGTGTGATTCAATGAATACAAATTCTAATGATTTCAATGAAACAGCAGAAATGCTAAAAGTTTTAGCCCATCCTATAAGACTTTGCATAGTAAAAGGATTAATAGAAAATGGCGGCTGTAATGTAAGCCATATGCAGGATTGTCTTGGAATTCCTCAGTCTACAGTTTCTCAACATCTACAAAAGCTTAAAACTGCAGGAATTATAGAGGGAAAGAGAAATGGTTTAGAAATCAATTATACTGTTTGTGACGAAAAGGTAATTAATTTAGTAAACACACTATTTGAGTAATAAAATCCGCAGAAAACCAAATTAAAGAATTCTGGAGGTGCTTATATTATGGAAAAGAAAATTTTAATTGTAGGTGGTGTTGCTGGGGGTGCATCAGCAGCTGCCAGACTTAGACGACTAGATGAAAATGCAAAAATAATAATGTTTGAAAAAGGTGAATATATATCCTTTGCCAATTGTGGATTACCTTACTATATAGGTGAGGCCATTAAAGATAGAAAAAAACTTATTGTTCAAACTCCTGAAAATATGGTTAAAAGATTTAATATAGATGTAAAAACTAATAGTGAAGTAATAACTATTGATACAGATAAAAAATTTGTAAAGGTAAAAAGTAAAGACAAGGGCATTTATGAAGAAAGCTATGATTATTTAGTACTTTCTCCTGGTGCAAAACCAATGAAACCAAATATAGAGGGTATAAATAGCGAAAAGATTATGACCCTCAGAAATATTCCGGATACAGATAAAATAAAGTCCTTTGTAGACAATAATAATATAAAAAGCACTGTCGTTATAGGTGGGGGCTTCATTGGAGTTGAAATGGCTGAAAACTTAATACAGAGAGGAATAAATGTAACTTTAGTAGAAGCAGCACCTCATATATTAGCTCCCTTTGATGCTGATATGGCAGTTATTGCTGAGAAAGAGCTTGAGAGTAATGAAGTTAATTTAATATTAGGAGATGGTGTTAAAAGTTTTAGTGATACTGGAAACAACATGGAAATTCTATTAGCAAGTGATACAAAACTCACTGCAGACCTAGTAATTTTAGCTATTGGTGTTGTTCCTGATACAAATTTTGTAAAAGAAAGTGGAATTAACCTGGGGAAAAGAGGCCATATATTAGTTGATGAAAATATGAAGACAAATATAGATAATATATATGCCGTAGGTGATGCTGTAGAGATAAAAGATTTTGTAAATGGGCAAAGTACAGCCATACCTCTTGCAGGTCCAGCAAATAAACAAGGAAGAATTGCTGCAGATAATATATCCGGTCTAAACAAAAGCTTTAATGGAGCTCAAGGTACTGCTGTCATTAAAATCTGTGGATTAACTGCTGCAAGTACTGGAAACAACGAAAGAACTTTAAAAAGATTAGATATACCTTATAAGGTTATCTATGTTCATCCAGTTTCACATGCATCTTATTATCCTGGTGCATCCCCTATTTCAATAAAACTTATTTTCAATGAAAAAGGAACCATACTTGGTGCTCAGGCTATGGGATATGATGGTGTTGATAAAAGAATAGACGTTATTGCTTCAGTTATGAGACTTAATGGTACAATATATGATTTAACAGAGCTTGAACTAAACTATGCACCACCATTTTCCTCCGCAAAAGATCCTGTTAATATGGCAGGTTTTACTGCTGAAAATGTGCTCACTGGAAAAAGTGATGTTATAACTCCTGTAGAATTAATGGATTATGACATGTCAAATTCTACATTAGTTGATGTACGTTCTGAAATTGAATTTGATAGTGGTCATATGGAAGGAGCCATAAACATTCCTGTAGATAATTTAAGAGAAAGAATAAGCGAATTGGATAAGAATAAGGAAATCATTGTCTATTGTCAGGTAGGTCTTAGAGGCTATGTAGCTGAAAGAATGCTTAAACAAAAGGATTTCAAAGTTAAAAATTTAACCGGAGGATATAAGACTGTATCCCTACTTAATTATAAACCAAAGGAACCTAACTTTAATGAAGATGAATTAAATTCTGAACCAATGAAAGAAGTAGCAGCGACTGAAGGTAAACCTGGCTATAACAAAAGCTTAGATGCTTGCGGCTTGTGCTGTCCAGGGCCTTTAATGGAAGTAAAAAAGTGTATGGATGAGTTAAAGGATGGAGAAACTCTAAAGGTTACTGCTTCAGATCCAGGCTTTTATGAAGATATAAAATCTTGGTGCTGTACTACTAATAACGACCTTATAAATTTAAATAAAGATAATGCAAATATTACTGCTTTAATCAAAAAAACTAGTGAAACCTCAGATAAGGTAGTTTCTGATGTATCCACCTCTCCTGCTAATACCAATAAAACCATGGTAGTATTCAGCGGAGATTTAGACAAAGCTATAGCTTCCTTTATAATAGCTAATGGAGCAGCCAGCATGGGTAAAAAGGTTACCATGTTTTTCACCTTCTGGGGACTTAATGTCTTAAGAAAAAATGAAAAAGTACCCGTTAAAAAAGGTTTTATAGAAAAGATGTTTGGAATAATGATGCCAAGAGGCAGTAAAAGATTAAAGCTGTCAAATATGAATATGCTGGGTATGGGTGCTAAGATGATACGCGGTGTGATGAAGAATAAAAATATATCTTCTCTTGAGGATTTGATGAAAGCTGCTATGGCTAGTGGTGTTGAAATAGTTGCCTGCCAAATGTCCATGGATGTTATGGGAATACAAAAGGATGAGCTTATTGATGGTATTAAGATAGGTGGTGTAGGCTACTATCTAGGAGAAGCTGAAACTTCAAATGTAAATCTGTTTATATAGTTCTAAAATACTATAATTATCAAGATAATATAGCTTAGATAACTTATAAATATTAATAAAGGAGCTATCTCGCAATGCATATCGATCCATTGTGAGACAGCTCTTTAACTATTCTACTATTAAAAACAGTCATTAAAATATATTTTTAATAAACAAATGAGGCTATTTTCAAATTTAATGAATATTTATTATCTAATGCGCACTCATATTGATATTATCTCTAAATTTACAAAATCTTTTCAAGGAAAGCTTTCGTTCTCTGCTCTTTAGGATTTTTAAAAATCTCCTCTGGAGTTCCCTCTTCTAAAATTTTTCCTCCATCCATAAATACAACCCGATCTGCTACTTCTCTTGCAAATCCCATTTCATGAGTTACAACTATCATAGTAATACCCTCTTTTGCAAGATCCTTCATAACATTTAAAACTTCTCCTACCAGTTCAGGATCTAGAGCAGAAGTTGGTTCATCAAAAAGCATTATGTCAGGTTGCATGCAAAGTGCTCTAGCAATGGCAACTCTTTGTTTTTGCCCACCGGAAAGCTTTGATGGATAAACAGAAAGCTTGTCGCTTAGTCCTACTTTTTCAATAAGTTTTTTTGCTCTTTCTGTAACTACATCTCTGCTTTCCCTTTTAACAGTGATTGGAGCCTCTATAACATTTTCAAATACTGTCATATGAGGAAATAAATTGAAGCTTTGAAAAACCATACCCATCTTTTCAATTACTTTTCTCATCTTCTTTTTATCTTTTACATCCAAAATTTCACCCTCAACAGAAACTGTACCACTCTCAGGTACTTCTAAATGATTGAGACACCTTAAAAATGTACTTTTCCCAGAACCAGAAGCTCCTATTATTACTAATACTTCTCCTTTTTTTACGTCCATGTTCAGATTTTCAAATACTTTAAGCTTACCAAAACTTTTAGAAAGTCCTTTTATTTCAATCATATTCATATGTAACACCTCTTAGTATATAGATAGTTTCTTTTCAATAGCTGAAAAGACTGAAGTAAATAAAGTAGTCATTGCAAGATATAAAATAGCTGCTATAAGATATGGCCCTACTACATTACCTGAGGAGGATACCAAAAGCTGTGCCTTTCTCAAAAGTTCCTCCATAGCTATAACTGAAACCAAAGATGTATCTTTAATTAAAGCTATAAATTCATTACCCACAGGTGGAATAACTATTCTGAAAGCCTGAGGAAGTATTATTCTTTTCATTGTCTGAAAATAATTAAAGCCAAGAGCTTTTGAAGCTTCAAATTGACCTTTATCTATAGCCATTATTCCACTTCTTATAATTTCACCCATATATGCCCCTGAATTTAAACTAAGTCCAATTACTGCTGCCTGCATGGATGTAAGACTTATACCTATTGCTGGGAATCCATAATAAAATAGAAATAATTGCAGCAAAAGAGGCGTTCCCCTAAATATCCAAGTATAAAAATTCCCCGCAGCTGCAACAGCTTTGTTGGATGAAAGCTTTACCATTGCAATAATTACACCTATGCAGCTTCCTATGACAAGAGACATGAAAGTCAACTCTACTGTAATAAGCGTGCCATTCAATAAATCTGGCATTATATTTTTTAAAGTATCTAAATCCATTATGAAATCTCCTTTTATCTATAGTCAAAATAAAGTTCATCAAGGAATTCTACGGTAAGCCATTCCCCAATTATAATCAATCTCCCTCAAACTAAGTAATATCATTAAATAACCAGTAAACAATATAAACTATGACACAATATACTGACAAACAAAATTAATTATACTAAAATTATTCAGTCAATAACAGTAAATAAATCTAACTTAGTGAATTTTTTTCACCAAATTAGATTTATCCTTTAATTTCACAAAATTTCAATTATTTTTTGTCTTTATATATGTCGTTGCCAAACCATTTTTCAGATATTTTTGATAGTGTTCCATCCTGCTTAAGCTCATTTAATGCCTTTTGATATGCGTCTCTTAATTCAGTATCATTCTTTCTGAAAGCAACACCTATTGGCTCTTCGTTTAATGCCGAACTCAACCTTTTAATTTTATCCTTTTGACTGGAAATGTAGTAATCTCCAACCTCTGGATCTGAAACAACTGCCTCCACTCTTCCATTTGCAAGATCCATGAAAGCATCCGTCATTGCATTGTACTTTTTAACCTCTTTAAGTCCCGACATTTTACTTAAAACATCTTGAGAAGTAGTTCCAACCTGACAACCTACAATTTTACCCTTTAAATCATCACCAGTTTTAATTGTTGTATTATCTGCCTTTACAAATATAGAACTTCCTCCATATATATATGGATCTGAGAAAATCATATTTTTCTTTCTATCATCCGTTATACTAACGCTTGACTGTATAATATCAAATTTCTTTGAATTAAGAGCTAAAAATATACCATCCCAAGCTGTTGGAACATATTTAGTTTTAACACCCAGCTTTTTAGCAACTGCATCTGCAACATCTACATCAAAACCAACTAATTTACCATTCTTATCCCTAAACTCCATTGGAGGATAAGTATCATCTACTCCTATAACAATTGTTCCTGCACTTTTTATATTACTTAAAGTGCTGCCACCGCTATTCGAAGATGTATTACTTTTGCCACAACCAGCAAACACTGTAGCACTTATTATTAGCCCAATTAATAAAGCTGTAATTTTTTTCATTTAAAGACGCCCCTTTTATGTGATTTTAACAACTTAATATTTCTATTGTATTATATATAAATACTCTTAAAAATACAAGCATTTTATTAGCATATAATTAAAAAACTATCCATTATTAATGGATAGCCTTCTTTTTATATTTCTTTCCCGCAACCTCTACATTACTTATAGTTACCAGAGCATCATTATCAAAATCGTAAACTATAGATTTAAGCTTTGCTAACTCAAGACGTGACACAACTACATACAAAACACTGGTTGGAATGCCCTTATAGGCACCTTTTCCATCCAAAAGCGTTAAACCTCTTCCAAGTCTAGCCATTATGGCCTCTGATATTTCTTCATATTCTGATGAAACAATAGTTACTGCTTTGGATTCATCTAGACCTTCTACTACAATATCAATAACCTTAAATGCTATAAAATATGCTATAAGTGAATACATAGCCCTGTCCCATCCAAAAATAAAGCCTGCAACCCCTAGTATAAATAAATTAAAAAACATAACAATTTCGCCAATTGAAAAGCTTACTCTTTTATCAAGTATTATTGCAACTATTTCTGTTCCGTCCAGTGATCCACCGTTTCTTATAATCAATCCTACCCCAAGACCTTGAATAATTCCACCAAAAATAGCTGCAAGAAATATATCATGGGTTACTCCCTTAATTGGAGTAAAGAAAGATACACCTATAGATAGACAAAATACTGCAAACAGAGTAGCAAAGGTAAAAGTCTTACCAATTTGCTTATATCCTAATATGAAAAAAGGTACATTTAATAAAAATGTAAAAATTCCTAAAGGTACTTTTGTCAGATAACTTGCCATAATTGATATACCCACTACACCACCATCTATTATATTGTTGGGTATTAAAAATGTCTCTAATGCAATGGAAGATAATGTTGCCCCTAACATTATAAAAAGTATTCTACTAATATTATTATAGATATTTTTTTGTGTTTTCTTCATCCCATTTCCCCTTATATAATTTTTTGAATTTTCTTACTTAATATTATATAGAAAAAACTGATGTTATTCAAATTAATTATTTTCATATGCCTTAATCATCTTATTGGATTGTGAATTGTCACAATCTTTGTTTCATCCTGAAAATCTAATTCTATCTTTAGCTCTGGCATGGAATCTGCCACATTATCCATAACATCATCCCTAGATAATATTCTCATACCATAATTCATAATCTGCTGAACAGTTCTGCCGTCCCTTGAAGCTTCCATAAGTTCTGAAGTTATAAGGGCTACTGCTTCCTGATAATTTAATTTTAATCCCCTCCTCATTCTCTTTTTAGCCAAGCTTCCTGCATAGTGCAGCATAAGTTTCTCCATTTCCTTGTGCATTAACTGCATGTTAATTCCCCCTCGTCTTTTAGACCCTTTGATACTAACTCATATTACCATAAATTGCCAAAATTCTATATGTATTTAATAAATATTTATGTGGAAATTTCATTGATAGCTATATAAAATAAAAAAACCACTGATAAAATCAGATTATCAGTAGTTTATCCTAATAGAATATTAAAACTAAGCTTCTTTTTTCATATTGTGAAAAAGCCTTTCATAACAATAGGTTATTATATCGCTTCTTTTAATTATTCCTATAAATATATTATTGTCATCTACCACCGGTACAAAGTTTTGATTTACAGAAGTAGCAATTAAATCCTCTATGTCAGAATTTATATGCACTGGTTTATTAATAGTATGCCTTGGTATATCTTCTAGCTGAACCTTACTGGTATCTTTAAATTTTAAATTTGGTGTACTTTTCATTTTCCAAAGTAAATCACCCTCTGTTAAAGTTCCTATATACACCCCTTTTTCATCTATTATAGGAATTGCACTATATCTGTGATATTCCATTCTCTCCAAAACCTGCCTCATGGTAGATGTTATCTTCTCACATATCACCTCAGTTTTTGGAGTTAAAAAAAATGCTATATTCATATTACCCAACCTCTCTTTTTGCATTATTTAAACGATTTCACCATTATCTATTACATTTACTTCATTAGTAAAAGAAACTATCATTACAAACAATTATATATTTCTATTTGTTTTTCTGTACTCATTATAACTCTAATTTTCTATGAAATTCAATAAAAGCTTCTTTAACTTTATGTAAAAGATCATTCCTCTCTACAATACAATAATACCATTTTATTCCACAAAAATCAATTAAAATTTTTATTGATAATTAAATTCTATATTAAATTATCAATAAAGTCACCTATTTTTTAAACATTAGGCAATTTTAACATGGATATTATTAACATATTAATTATCAAAAATATTGTTTCTTATCACATAAATGCGTAACATATTTGTAATAAATAAAAAACATTTATTTATTATGTCATTTTCAATCTATTAAATATATAAATATTATCGCCTCATTATTAGCTTTAAAAGTACTATTGTTAACTTTAGAAATATCACTTGTATTTTTAAGAATATTCTAATAAACTAAAGGAAAGTGCAACTGAATTACTATAGAATTTTAATTATAAAGCTTCAATTTTACTGGTTTAACTAGAGAATAATGAAATGATATGCCAAACAATTTTAAAATAAAAAAGAGGTGACTAACTTTATGAAAGAACTTGATTCAACCAAATTCTTAAATCAATCAATTGAGATTGAAAATTTAATAAACCAATTAAATGCAATTAGAAAAGATTTGTTGAATATGACAATTGACACCAAGGAATATTTGCATGATTACCATGAAAACGATCTCGCTAGTGTCCAAAATTTACTCTATTACTTAGCCCTACGAAGTCACGACATACGATTCCTGCAAGTTCAACTATCGAAAATTGGATTATCATCTTTAGGAAGAACAGAATTAAATGTATTACAATCCATAGATGCAGTACTTCATTTACTATATCAATTAAGTAATACTTCCTGTACTCCTTCTACACTGGATTCTTTTATTACTTTGAAAAAAGATGGCAAAAAACTCTTAAAAGAGCACACAGATGCTTTACTGGGTCCACCACCTTCCGAAAGGGAAGTGCGAATAATGGTAACAATGCCCAGTGAGGCAGCCGATGATTATTTACTTGTCTATAATCTTTTAAAAAGTGGTATGAATTGTATGAGAATTAATTGTGCTCATGACAATGCAGAGGTTTGGTCTCAAATAATTGAAAACCTTCACAAAGCAGAAAAAGCTACAAATCTTTCCTGCCGTATTATTATGGATTTAGCTGGCCCAAAGCTCAGGACTGGATCTCTTGAGTCAAAACCAATGATATTAAAAATACGTCCTAAAAAAAATAATTCTGGCGAAATTGTAAGACCTGCTCGAATTTGGTTGACTAAAAATGGTACCACAAAGCCTCCTTCTGTAAAAGCAGATTTCTCCCTGACTGTAGAAGAGAGCTGGCTCTCTCAGCTTTCAAAAGGGGATGAAATATTTCTTAAGGATTCTCGCAATAACCTTCGCAGCATGAAAATTACTGATGCATTTGAAGAGGGCTGTTTGGCTAAAGCTAAAAAAGCCATGCATATAACTTCAAATACTGTATTAACAGCTATATGTAAAGACAAAAATTCTGTGGAATTTAAAACATCAGTGAAGAATTTACCTGGCAAGGAAAATTCCATACATCTAGAAGCTGATGATATACTTGTTCTGGAGCAAAATTTGGATTATGGCAGCTCTGCAATTTTAAATAATAATGGAAATGTTATCATTCCAGCGGCAATTGGCTTTCCCTTTCCTGAAATTTTCAAAGATATAAAAGAAGGAGAAAGTATATGGTTTGATGATGGAAAAATTGGAGGTATTATAGATAAAGTTGAAACTGACAAAATTTATGTTAGAATAACTCAAACTCGCTCAGGTGGCAGCAATCTAAAGGGGGAAAAAGGCATTAATTTACCTGACAGCAATCTGCATCTATCAGCCATGACTGATAAAGATGTGGAAGATTTAAAATTCATTGCTGATCATGCAGACATTGTAGCACTTTCCTTTGCCAATAGCGTACAGGATGTAAAACTTCTTCGTGAACATCTAAACATTATTTCTAATGAAAAACTTAGCATTGTACTTAAAATAGAAACTCAACGTGGATTTGAAAACTTACCTTCTATGCTTTTAGAGCTTATAAAATTGCAAAATTGTGGAATTATGATTGCAAGAGGTGATCTGGCTGTAGAATGTGGTTTTGAGAGGCTGGCGGAGGTACAAGAAGAAATACTCTGGATCTGCGAAGCTGCACATGTTCCTGTAATCTGGGCTACTCAGGTTCTTGAGAATATGGCTAAAGAAGGAATTCCATCTAGAGCAGAAGTAACAGATGCAGCTATGGGGGAAGGTGCTGAGTGCGTAATGCTTAACAAAGGAAATCACATAGTGGATGCTGTATCAGTACTTGACGATATTCTAAAAAGAATGGAAAGCCATAAAAATAAGAAACGTTCTATGATGCGTAAATTAAGTCTTGCCTCTAGATTTAGAGAACAAAATTCTGTTACCCCAGAAATTTAAAAATTTCTTAGCTGAAGAAATTTTTTCTTTAGCTAAGAATAATTTAAACTAATAAAATTTAAGGAGTTCCACATGATGATAGAAAAATTTACTATTAAGTCAAAAGAGAAAATAAATTTAAATGACTTTGATCCAGAGTATACTGATCAACTATCAAAGGACAGTATTAAAGAAGAGCATTTAAAATTACAGACAAAATTTGAAGAACTTCAAGATGTGCTTTACGCTTCAAAAAAATTTGCACTACTTATAGTCCTACAGGGAATGGATTGCAGTGGAAAAGATGGAACCGTTAAAAAAGCACTGATGGGAGTAAATCCAAATGGATTCAATGTAGAAAGCTTCAAAGAACCAACTCCAGAAGAATTAGGTCATGACTATCTTTGGAGGGTACACAAAGCAGCTCCCCAAAAAGGTGATATAACTGTATTCAATAGATCCTATTATGAAGATGTACTAGTTACAAGAGTTCATAAAATTATAGATGATGAGACAGCTCTCAATAGATTTACACAAATAAATAAATTTGAAAAATATCTTGTAGATAATCATACAGTAGTAATAAAATTCTTTCTTCATATATCGAAGGATTTTCAAAAGAAGAAACTTGAAAGTAGACTGGAAATTCCTGAAAAACACTGGAAATTTTCTGCTGCTGATCTTACTGAAAGAAAATTCTGGGATAAATATCAGCAATACTATGAAGATGTACTCTATAATTGCAGCACAGAAGAAGCCCCATGGCATATTGTGCCTTCAAATAATAGATGGTTCAGAGATTATTTTGTACTTAAAACTATAGTAAATAACCTTGAAAAATTAAACTTGAATTATCCTGAAATAGATGGAAATATTCAGGATCTAATAAAGCAGGTTAAGGACAGTGACTAAAGTATCACTGTCCAGCTTTAATAGCCTTAGTAATTGAAGAAACACGAAGAGAAAATAAAATAGCTGCTATTAAAAAACAGGAAATCATTCCAATTACTCCAGCCCATCCATAAGAGGACCAAAAAGTACCTCCAGAGGTTCCACCAATACTTGAACCTACGTAATAAAAAAATAAATACAGTGCAGATGCTTGAGATTTATCATGGGTAGCCAACCTTCCAATCCAACTGCTGGCAATAGAGTGGCTTCCAAAAAAGCCAAAGGTAAAGAGCGCAATTCCTATAATTTTTATAATTAAATTTATCCTTAAAGTTATAATTGCCCCAATAACCATTACCAAAATTACTGCCCAAAGTACCTTAGATTGCCCATATCTATCTGCTAAACGCCCCATCCAGGTGGAACTAAAGGTTCCTATAATATAAATTACAAATACAAAACTAACTAATGTAGGACTAAGTAAATATGGAGGAGCTATCAATTGATAGCCTATAAAATTATACAGTGAAACAAAACTGCCCATAATTAAAAAACCTATGGCATACAAACATAGCAATCTAGGATTTTTAAGGTGATTTACCATGGACTTTAATAATTTATTTACCTCCATTTTACGTGGAGTAAAATGCTTTGACTCTGGAAGCTTAAACCAAAATAAAATACTAGCAGCTAAACCTATGGCACCTATACTTCCAAGTGCCGCTCTCCAGCTAAATAAATCAGTAATAGCACCTATGATGATACGTCCACTCATACCCCCTATAGAATTTCCACTAATATATAATCCCATAGCCATACCAAGACTCTTTGGTTCAATTTCCTCTCCTATATATGCCATTGCAATAGCTGGCAAACCCGCCAAAACAAATCCCTGCAATACTCTAAATAGTAAGAGATAGTGAAAGCCAGGAACAAAAGCAGTTAATAATACTAGTAAGGATGCGGAAACAAGTGAAAAAGACATAACTATTTTTCGTCCCCACACTTCTGACAAAGATCCAAATAGCAGCAAACTAAAGGCCAGGGTAATAGTTGTAACTGAAAGTGACAGACTTGCCACCGTAGGAGAAATATTAAATTCTTTAGAAAGATCCGGCATTATTGGTTGTGTACAGTATAAAATAGCAAAGGTATCAAAACCCCCTGCAAATAATGCAATATTGGCATTCTTAAATTCAGCTGTACCCTTCTGAATATAACTCATAAATGTATCACTCCAAGTTCCATGTTATAAAATAATTAATAGAAATTTTCTATTATAAACTAATTCCATACTATACTTGAAAATTAGCAATGTCAAATTAGCTAGTTTTTATCCATAGATTTAGATACATTTATCTTAGCAACAACCACTATTTACTTTTAAGTTATGTCCTTTCAAAAATTTAGATTTTGTTTATAATTAGTTTAGATAAAATAGAGGTACATACTTTAGAATATAATCAGGAAGTACTTCCAAGCATCTGCATTTCTCAATTCCATGGAAGGTTTATTTCCATGAAGAATTAGAAATAGTTAATACAACTTATGCTGCTCTTAAAGACACTGTAAGTGAATCTTTGACTAATAATCAGCAAAGTGTTGTACAAGCAATCTTTCAGGCTTCTGTAAGAGTTCCCCCTCTCTGAAGCCTGGAAATTCCTTAAAAAAGCTAATGATTTAATTCATTAAAAGAACTTTTATATCTAGTAACAAAAATATTATAGTTTAATACTCACCACTAAAATATAAGGAGATGAAGAAAATGAAATTCAGAAAGAAAACTGTTATGGCCATAAGCTTTGCCTTAGGCACACTGATGTTTGCCACTACTGCCATGGCAGAAGTAACCACTAAAAGTGGCTATGATCAGCTGAAAGATTCACTAAAATATACGGGGAAGCAGATTACTACCGGACTCTCAAGCTACTCTTTAGATATGTCCACTGTTATAAAGGATGGCAGTACCGTAGTTTATTCTCAAAATACTTCAAACAAATATGGCATAACAAATAGAGCAATGGAAAATGTAACTGAAACTTATGACGGAAAAAATAAAATAAAAGGGTATTATTACACTGATAAAAACATGCAAATACTACAGAATCTGCAGGGAAAAGATAATAATACTTCTACTAATCCTGATACCTATTATGTAACAAATTTTACAGATGGTAATAAAAATACCAGCTGGTTAAGAAATCCCTTTGATGAAGGAAATGCTGGTGATTTAGAAAAAATAGCAGATGCTGTTGTAGGGAATCTAAGAGATGCTGTAGTTGTTAACACAAAGCAAGATGGGACTAAGGAACTTTCCGGTACTTTAAACAATACGCAAATTCCATCTATTGTAAATGCCTTGATATCTTTCCAATTTAAAAATACGTATGGAAGTGAAAATAATTCTAGATTTGCTAAAATGCCCAAGCTATCAAAAGATATATTTATAAAAGACGCAAAAGGCACTATAACTACAGATAAGAACGGATTAATTACAAATGCCCTTGCTTCCGGTGTACTTTCTGGTAAGGACAAGAATAATGAAATTCACAACTTGACCTTTGAAACACTATATAAAATATCTAATGTAAATTCTACTGCAGTAAAGAAGCCGGATCTCTCTGGTAAAAAGACAATCGAAAATGAAGCTACTTCTAACTATGATAAATTATCAAATCCAGAAAAATATATTGGAAAGTATACTACTAATATAACAACAGAAAAAGATGGTAAATTCATAAAAATTGGTGAAGGTACTGTAAATATTGAAAAAATAAACACCGAAACTGTAAGTGGAACTTATGAAGAAAAGTATATAGCTGGATATGACAATCGTAATAAAATATTTAATTTCACTGGTAATTTTTACAAAGATAAAAATCATTCTCCATTTAGTGCAGACTTAGCTGTAACTGATGCTTCTAAAAAAGCTGTTAAGGGATATTTAAATTTAAATCCAAGTAATCCAACTATAAATTTTGCTATTCCAGATAGTAATTATAATGGGTCTGGCATGTATGACAAGATTTTTAACTAGCAAAATTTATATTAATTTATCTTATATGTAAAACTGCAAAAACTATATATAAATCACTAATCATAAGAAAACTGCTGTACTCTATCTGCACAGCAGTTTTCAATACAATTTCGGAGGTGTACATATTGGAAAAAGTCATTGAAATAAATAGCCTATGCAAAACCTATAAAAACGGCAGAGGTATACAGGATATAAATCTTGACATATATGAAGGAGACATTTTCGGTTTTCTTGGCCCCAACGGCGCTGGTAAAACCACTGCCATGAAAATAATGACAGGACTTGTAAAACCAGATAGAGGTGATGTTAAAATACTAGGGCATAGTGTTCAGGAAGAATTTGAAAAGGCGATGTACAATGTGGGCTGTATTATTGAAACTGCAGAAGTATTTCACTATCTCACAGCTTTTGAAAACCTAAAGCAATTTTCAAGATTCTATGAAAATGTAGATAACAATAGAATTGATGAAGTTTTGGATATGGTAGGACTTTCAAAATTCAGGAATGAAAAGCCAACTAAATTTTCCTTGGGAATGAAACAAAGGCTTGGAATTGCAGCTGTGCTTTTATCAAAGCCAAAAGTTATAATTTTAGATGAGCCCCTAAATGGTATGGATGTACAGGGAATGATAAGTATGAGGAATATCATTAAAAACCTAGCAGAAAAAGAGAAAACCACCTTTTTCATTTCAAGTCATCTTATCCACGACATAGAGTTAACCTGTACAACCATTGGAGTTCTATATAATGGAAAGCTTATAAATGTAGACAGTACTAAAAATATATTAAATAATTACGCTTCCCTTGAAAATTATTTTGTCAGTGAGGTAGAGAGAAATGGTAGAATTTAAAATAGCATTAATAAACGAAGTAGAAAAATTATATAAAAAGAAAAAGGTTCTAGTTGGAATTATACTTGCTTTATTTTTTATAGTAGTTGGTCAGATTTTTATATCCTTGGTGAGAAATAATTTTGGAGTTCAGGGGGTTTCCAGCAATGAGTTTCCCTTTCTCATTCTCTCAATAATAGTAAATACCCTGCTTCCCTTATTTGTTGCCCTTATTACTATAGACAGCTTTTCAGGTGAATTTTCTAAAAATACTATGAAAATTGTCCTTACAAGACCTGTTTCGAGACTGAAATTATTCTCAGCAAAAATAGTTTCAATATGTATATTTATATTTTCAATTTTAATGCTCACAATGATATTTTCTATAGTATCCGGACTTATATTTAATTCAAACTCTTTTAATTTTGTAGGTATTTTTGAAGTAATACTTTCTTATATAGTAACTCTGTTTCCAATGATAATTTTATGTCTTATGATTGTACTATTTACAAATATAGTTAAAAGTGAAGTTGGTGTATTTTTTCTGTCAATACTTGTATTCATAACCCTTAAAGCCCTTGGAATTTTCTTCTCAAATTATTCTGGCATACTTTTTACTTCAACATTTGGCTGGTACAATTTATGGATTATGGATACTCTGCCAGTTTTTAAAATCTTTCGTGAATTTATGATGCTTTTAAGTTATGGTATAATATTATTTACAGCAGGATATTTTTTATTTGATAAAAAGGATTTTTAAAAAATGGATATTAAAAGACGTCTAATTATTTACAACACTTTAACTATAATAATTCCTCTGATAATTACTGTCATAATTGCCTTTATATTTATATTTGTCTCTTCAGAATTTTTAGGAAGTAACATAAATTATAATAGTTTTAAGAAAGCTACCTTTATAAATTCAGAGCTTTTAAATATAACTAAGGACATAGCTAAATCTGATAATAAAAGTATTGAAGACGAAGATTTTAAAAATTATTTAGAAAGTAAATTATCAATTACAGAAGGTAAAATTATAATAACTAAAGAAGGTACTGTTTTGTATCTCTCTGAAGATATGAACAATATTGATATAGCTAATTCCCTGGAACAGACTAAAAATAAGTCTAAGAGACCACTATTTATAAATAATACTTATTATTCCCTCAGTTCCTTTTCCATAGAATTTAAAGATAATAGTACTGGAAGCGTAGTATTTCTAATTCCTATTGGAAAAGAATCTGATATTTTTAAAAAATTAATCTTATCAATTTTGATTGTATTCTTTGCATCTTATGTAATAGTTAGCATTGCTGTATCCTACATATTTTCAAGAAAAATATTAATTCCTATATCTCTTTTAAAAGAAGCTACTGCACAGATAAAAATTGGTAAATTGGATTCGGAAATAGTAGAAAGTGGTGACACAGAGATACGTGAACTGTGCAGTGATTTTGAGGAAATGCGTATAAAACTAAGGGATTCCATATATATGAAAACAAAATATGATGACAACAGAAAAATGCTGGTATCCAGTATTTCTCACGATTTAAAAACTCCTCTCACCTCTATTGAAGGCTATGTACATGGTATTTTAGACGGAGTAGCAAACAGTCCTGAAAAGTTGGAACATTATCTTAAAATAATAAATATAAAGACAAAACAAATAGATGCTATGATTAACGATTTACTTTTGTATTCTAAGCTGGATTTAGGTCAAATACCTTTTAATTTTGAAAAGACAGATATTGGTGAATATTTCAGCTACTGCGTTGAAGAAAGCTATGCTATATTAAAGCAATTCAATATAGATATAAAAGTAGAAAATAATCTTACGCTATCAAAATATTTTATGATAGACAGAGAACGGTTTAGACGGGTTATTCTTAATATTCTAGATAATTCAAGAAAATACATGGATAAAGATAATGGTGAAATAACTATATTTATTAGAGAAAACAATTTAAGCATTATAATAGAGTTAAGAGATAATGGATCTGGAATTGAACAGGAGAATACAAATAAAATATTTGATAGATTTTACAGATCCGATTCTGCAAGAAGTAATGCTAAAGGCAGTGGTCTTGGTCTTGCCATAGCAAAACAGATTGTGGAAGGACATAATGGAAGGATATGGGCAATTTCTCACGGAAGTGATGGAACCAGTATACTGATATCCCTCGTGAAAATGTAAAGGAGCAACCTATGATATGAGAAAAATTTTAATAATTGAAGATGATTTAAGTATAGCAGAACTTCAAAAGGACTATTTAGAAATTAACGATTTTCAGGTTACCATATGTAAAGACGGCATTGAGGGCCTCAATACTTTAAAGTCAGATAATTTTGACCTGTTAATTCTTGATTTGATGCTTCCAAAAATGGATGGTTACAGTATTTTGCGAAGCATAGAAAAGGAAAAAGATATCCCCGTACTTTTAGTTTCTGCAAAGAAAGAAGAAATTGATAAAATTAAAGGTCTTACTCTGGGAGCAGATGATTACATTACAAAGCCCTTTAATCCTGGTGAGCTAGTAGCAAGAGTTAAATCTCATATTGCAAACTATGAGAGAATAAAAAACAAATTCAATGTAAATGTAAAAGTGAATAAAATAGTAATAAGAGGTCTTGAAATATTTAAGGATTCAAGGCAGGTATTCATAAATGGTACAGAGGTAACCTTAGCTCAAAAGGAATTTGACCTTCTTTTATATATGGCAAGAAACCCCAATAAAGTCTTCAGCAGAGAAGATCTTTTCGAGGAAATATGGGGTCTTGATTCCATGGGGGACAACGCCACTGTTACAGTTCATATAAGAAGAGTCAGAGAAAAAATAGAACCTTCTCCTTCTGACCCTCAGTATATAGAAACAGTATGGGGTGCTGGATATAGACTTAGAATTTAAAGACTCTTATGCTTGTCTATATTGAATAAAAAGTATTATTAGCTTAATTTTTCATCACGAGGGTTTCATCTATAAAGTGAAGCCCTATTGTTAATTTCATTTGATTTAATTCTTATATGATACTTTATTCGCAAGGTTCTTGGTGGATTCAATCTCTTTTCTACTAATAAAAATGTATAACAATTTATCATTTTTCATTAATCATGATAAATTCTGCTTAATTTTTATCACAACTACAGATATAATATGTACAACCCATAACGCCGCAATTCCTACCATAACATCATAAGACAAGTTCAATAAAAATAAATGTTTTCCAAAATCACCATGACCAGAGCCTATAACTGGCAGCACTAATTGAGAAGCCCCCGAAACAAGGATAAATAAAAGCATTAAATCTAAAAGTCGTGTACTTTTTTCTCTTACAAAATAGAATATCAGCACCCCCAGATAAATACTTGAAAAGGCAATGAATACAAAAATATTATGATGAAGCTTTGGAAATTTTTTTATAAGCTTAAGTCTAAAATTATTCACTTTCTTATTTGGATCATACTGGCCCTTTATAAAATTACTTTTAGTTATACCTGAAAAATCATAGGCATTGTCAGCAGAATCTACAATTTTCTGCCATAGCCTATCTGGATGTTTAATATAGAATCCTGAAATTTTTGTAAAGGATACCTTAGGATAAAATTCTTCTAACATTTCTTTTCCCATAGGATCATGTCCATCTTTTCTATTATAAAAGGAATGTCCATAAAACACCATAAACTTTTTATCCACACCTAATTCCTGTAAGTCTTTTTCAGGATTTTCAGAACCTCGAAGTACCCCTAAGAAAACCGATTGATATATATTATTTTCGTTCATTGTATCTGTTAAGGAAAAATATGAAATGCCACAAACTAAAATTACTATAAGTGTACCTATAATAATATTTTTTCTAAATTTCTTTTGTTTATAATTAACATATAGTCCAGCATATATAATTAACATAAATATAAGCAATGGTACATTCTGTGATTTAGCACTCAAAAAACTACCTGATGCTATAAAGAAATATACAAAATGTCTTGTACTTACATCTTCTCTAGTTATAAGGTATAAATATGTACCTATATTGAGAAAAAAGAACACAATTGTTCCCGCTTCTCCAAAGAATGAATTAAAATAGGATATATAACAGGCACTAGTAAAAAACATAATAATGAAAGTCCCTGCCACTATCTTCAATATAGGACTAAATTTCTTAAAACTTACTATAAAAAATACTCCTATTAAAAACATTACACAATATATAAAAGCAAAATATCTTATATCAAAAACATTATTATTAAAATTATTTACTGTTAAACAAAGAAGTACTGCTGCCTTTAATAATATGGCCCCTGAAACCCAGTTTATATAAACAGGCGCAAATAGGACTGGATTTGCCACCAAATATTTAGTATGTAAGAAGCCATCATAAATTTTCTTATATTCATTATTTATATTGTTTAATCCCCCATACCTCATAAGTCTTTCAAAATCTCCGTTATCAACCTTGCCTACTATTGGAGAAACAAACAATGTATTTGTTAATATAATTGTTATGATAATTAATACTATAATTTCAATAAGATAATTACTTTTAATATACTTAATTTTTTCCATTACTTTTGCCATAAAAATTGCTCCATTCTGTTATTTATATATTATACGATTCTCTCTATTTGGATTATTATAGTAATTTTACTATGTAAGCTTTAAGATTTTCTATCAGAACTCTTACAAAATTATTAAAGCTTATTTACTTCAGCCTTGTGCGATCTATCAATCTATGCTGTAATAATATTAAACAATATTTCATTTTTATGTATAATTTTAGCATAAAAACGAAATAAGTAGCAACAAATACTTTTGACTTAAATTGATATTATAACTAAATGTAGAGGTAAAAAATGATCATACGAAAAATTCAAATAAAAGATTCAGAAAAATTTTTAAATATGTTAAAACAGCTAGACACTGAAACAAAATATATGATGTTTGAACCAGAGGAAAGAAAAACAACTATAAATGAAATAAAGACCAATATAAAAAACATAAATATTTCAAGGTCATTAATACTAGTAGCTGAAGATACTAAAAATGTAGTGGGCTTTTTATCAGCAGAAAGAGGTTTTGCCAAAAGAATAGAACATAGTGTCTATATAGTTATAGGCATATTAAAGGATTACAGAGGTAGAAAAATTGGACTAAAATTATTTGAAGCCTTGGAAAAATGGGCCCTGGAAAATCACATTATAAGATTAGAACTGACGGTAATGACTAACAATAAAGCTGCCATAGGCTTGTATAAAAAAATAGGCTTTAAAATTGAAGGATTAAAAGAAAAATCACTAATAGTTGATGGAAAATATGTTGATGAATATTATATGGGTAAAATTCTTTTATAATAGGATAATCTACTTTTATTTGAAATAAAAGTGGATTATCTGTTTACACTTATTTTATAATTACCTATAAAATTATCATAAGCTGCCAAAAGCGTATATTCCCCTGCTTTTTCTAATGATACTTGTTCTAAACCTTTTTTATTAGTTTGAAAATTCTCTATAACTTTTCCATCTCCATCAATCAATTGTAATTTTAAAGTACCTTCTATAACCGAAGAATCATATGTAAAATTAACTTTGTTACTTGCCTTAACCTCAAAAACTACTTGTGATTTGCTGCTTTCTTTAGATGTAATATTATTTTTTATGGACGCTAAAGGAGAACAACTTATTATAAAGATGCCAAATATACATATAATAAACGCCACAGCTATTGCCTTATTAATTTTCATTAATTATCTCCCCCATTCTGAAAATAATAATATTTTTGTAATTAGCTCCATCTGTTTCCTATACTGGATTACAATTTTATTTTATATTATTACTATTAAAAATTACGAAATTAATTCTTACGATTTTCTTAAGAATTAACATGTGAATAAAAAAATATAATTTAAGAAATTCCAATAAAAATAATGCCAAGAATTGTATTAGAAGTATCCCATAAGGTAAAAAAATGATAACTGCTAAAATAACGGCATACACTATTACAAAAATTAATGTTATAAGTTTTAAATTCTTCAATTACAACTTTCCTAATGCATACTTTATTTTATAGCAATTATCAATTAAAAAACACACATATGTGTTACCACATATCTATATGCGAAATATTTATCCGATGACTAGCCGCTGTAACACTCCACCTTCTAAAGGTAGAGATAACACCGGCACGTCCCTGGATAATTCATCTAAACTCAGTGGGGATACAAACTCCCACTGAGTAAGATTCATTGATATTATTACTACTTGAGTTCACTTTTACATCGAATCTACCACTTGCATTTTTTCCAACAATTCTAATAAACAGAGTTCTTTGTTTCAGGTGGAGTTTTTTTCTCCAGCTGAAACTTAGAAATCGTTATCCAGGGACGTAGCAGCCGTTATCTCCCACTTTGATAGAAGATGGGAGTATTACGGATGGTAGTCATCGGATAAAATATTTTCCATCTAGGAAATTATTTTTTCCTCAACATAAAAGATCCAATTGTTATAAGTATTAATATTATAAACATAATAATTACTATAATTGCACCCTTCTTTTTAGAGATTTTAGCTACTGTAGAGATCCCCAATGCCATTAACACCATTTCCCATATACTGAAAATGTCATAGGATGCTGTTATTGTATTTAAAAGAGTGGGATTTGTTTGAACTGAAATATTCAGTGGTTTTTTGCTTATTAACATATATATAGTTTTTATAATAAGCCCTACAACTACAGCCATATAAGCAGTAGTATAAGTTGATACAACCTGACCATATTTTATTTTACCTTTAAACATCTTTATAAATAGCATGTATACAAGAGAAGCTATAAATATTGTTATTATAATTCCTATTATTGCCTCTATAACTACCACTGGAGTGGAAGAAAAAATTCCCATTGTTTTCTTTACTATATCTGCCTGCTGTGGATCCATGCCCTTTGTTATATTATTTATATATTTTTCCATATAAGGCTTAGACATGGCAAATTGTACTGTAGAATATATAGCACTTACTATACATATTATTAATAATCTAATGATATAGGTCGGTTTCTCCTGGTACTGAGCAAAAACCTTAGTTGGATGGATAAAAAAATTCTTCACTTTTTCACCAAAAGTCATCTGTTCCACATTATTTGTATCTTCCATAGAAAATACCTCCTTTAATTATTCATCTTTGATTGATTTTATAACATTAAGCTTTGCAGCTTTTGAAGCTGGATAAATACCTGATAAAAAACCTATAAACAACGAAAATAATAGTACAAACAATACTAAGCCTACACTGGCAGTAGCTATTTTTACATTTCCACCTGAACTGCCGCTAGACAAGTATCCTCTTAGTGCTGCATTTATAATAAAATTGATTATAAACCCTATAATGATACCTGCCAATCCCCCTATAAAACCTATGGCACTGGCTTCACCTATAAATATCTTTTTTATATCAAACAGCCCTGCACCTATTACCTTCATAACTCCTATCTCTTTTTTTCTTTCATATATGGACATATTCATGGTATTGGCTATACCAAAGGCTGATACTAAAAGGGAAATTGCACCTAAGGCCCCTATAACCAGCTTTACACCATTTAAAGTTGTATTTGTAGCATCTAAAATTTCCTTAAGAGAAGATGCAGTATATCCCAAACTATTTATGCTCTTTTCTATTTGACTTATATTTTTTACATCATCCACTACTACATTTATTTGTCCGTAAGTTAAGCTATTTTGTCCTTTACCTTCCATTATCCAATCATTTAAGGTTTTCACAGATTTCAAAGGTATTTTTACCATAAAATCATCACTTGTGCTTTCTAAAGAAATTCCACTTATTTTAAAACTGTATTCTTTATTTTCCTGTTCTCCAGTGTCTGATACTCTGGAAACCACAATCTGAACTTTTTTCCTGAGAAGATCCTTTATTTGATTATCAGTAATATTATCAGAATTATTGCCACCTAAAATATACTTAGCTAGCTTATAACCTATGACACATTCTTCACTGCCATCTGATGGAAATCTTCCTGCAAATAATTTATGGTCTTTTGAGTATTCCTTCATTTCCATTCCCATAAAGTTTGATTGCAGTTCATTTTTCTTGTATTTTATACTTCCCTGTATATTTATTATAGGTACACAATATTTTACATTTGGCAGCTTTTTTAGCTCATTTAAGGACTTATCATTAAGTACTAATTTTTTCTTTTTTATATTATTGGTAGTTGTCTGCTGCCCATAGGAGTTATAAGGTAGTACCGTTATTACATTTGCATCTCCAAAAGAAGAAAATTGGTTTGATACATAGGATTGAAAGCCGTTACCTATGGACACAATAACAAATATAGCTATACTTCCTATTACTACTCCTATCATTGTAAGTATGGTTCTAGCCCTTCTACGCCACATATTACTCCATATTATTTCTAGTAAATCACTAAGTTTCATGTTAATCACCTAATCCAAATAATCTCTTGAAAAAATCTCCTATAGATGAAATCCCACTTTTTTTATTATTACTGGAAATTTTCTCATTATTGCTAGCTGATTTTTTTATATTTAAATCCTTAGATACTACACCAGTTCTATTGAGTTCATCTGTATAAGAAACTTCTATTTTCCCATTTATATCCTTTGTGAAAGGCAGTATTACTTCATAGTTTTCATTATCACCAGGATCTAAGCTTCCATAATACTGTGAAAACTCCCTTCCATTTGAAGTAACCTTTACCATAACCTGATCTAAAATACCTTTACTAGCATTTACAAAAGCTACTTTTAAATCTTTTTCAGCATCACTTTTATCACTGGAATCCACTGAAGTTATATTAAGATTGGCTTTGTTATCTATTACTATACCTATGATCTTACTATCCTGAACAACTGCATCATTATATTTATAACTTATATTGATTACAATATTATAAGTTCCAGTCTTTAACTGAGCATCTGCAATCATATCCAGACTTAAAACCGCTGTATCATTCTTGTTTATCTTACTGCAATAAACTTCATTGGTAGAATTAACTGGAGAAAATCCACTTAAAGCATTTTTACCCTCAATGCTGGCAAGCTTTATGTTTATATCACTTATACTATCACTTGATATATTTTTGAGGAAAAAGTTGATTGTGAATTGCTGACCTGGCTCTACAATTTCAGGTTTTGTTTCTACTCTTTGAAATAAAAGTTGTGAAGAATCCGCTTTCACATTAAATGAAGGGATAATTAATAAACTACAAAATATTATTGCTAACAGTATTACTTTTTTCATTTAGATTACCTCCAACCCCTTATAAAAATTAATTATAATTGTTTTCATCTACAATAAGACCATCTTTAACTCTTATAATTTTATCTGCATATTTGCATACCTGCTGTGAATGAGTTACTACTACGAAGGTTTTATTTTCCTTTTCGTTTAGTTCTTTTAGCATTTCTATAATTTCTACACCAGTTTTACTATCCAAATTCCCCGTAGGTTCATCGGCAAGTACAACAGCTGAATTATTTACCAGTGCTCTTGCTATAGATACTCTTTGCTGCTGACCCCCTGAAAGCTCGCTTGGTTTATGGTTCATCCTCTCTTCAAGACCGACCTTTTTTAGCATTTCTGCTGCTCTTTCCTTCCTCTCTTTTTTTGATATCCCTAAAAACACAAGTGGAAATGCAACATTTTCTAGAGCTGTAAATTGAGGCAGCAAATTATAAGCTTGAAATACAAAACCTAAATGCTTTCTTCTGAATAAAGCCAATTGATTTTCATTAAACTTAGATATATTTTCATTGCAGATATTTACATCTCCCATTGTTGGAGGCATAAGTCCTGCCAGTATATTTAAAAAAGTTGACTTACCTGAGCCGGATTCTCCTATAATAACTGCAAATTCACCTTCTTCTATGCTTATGCTTATACCTTTTAATATATTGACTTTTATTTTATTTAAATAAAAATCCTTTGTTACATTGTTAGCCTGAATTATTGACATATTTACCTCCACTTCAATTCAATATAAGTTTTGTATATACATCTTTAGCATTATAATCTAATATTTGGTACATACCCATATGTTAGATTAGGTATTTATAAATGTAAATATCCATGTCGTAAGACACGAATTATTTATCGTAAAAAGTTTTATTGTGATGGTTACCCACTTATTTAGATCTGTAAATAATAAATTCCTGTTTAAAAACGCTGTTTTCAATAGTAGTATTAAGAAATACATTACTATAATTTTTATGTATAATATTCATAACAGACTTTAAACCAATACCCCTGTTATTTCCTTTAGTTGAAAAGTCCTTTTTATATAAACCATGAACTGGTGGAGTACTCTCCAAACAGGAATTACTTATTATAAAGACCACATTATTCTCTTCCTTTATCACTACAAAATCAATAAATTTCTCCTGACATAATTCTGCCGCTTCAATTGCATTGTCAAAAAATACACCAATAATTCTACATAAATCTATTAGCCCTATAGATATCTCAGTTACATCCTCCTCAATTTCAATATTAACCCGTATATTTCTTTTCTCAGCAATATTAACCTTAGATGATATAAATGCCTTCAAGGGATTTATTTTTATATTCTGAAGTTTTGTAAAAGACATATTTTTAGTTATGATTTTTTCACTTTGAGGAAATAATTCCTCTTTGTAAAAAGCTTTAAGCTTATTTATGTCACCTAAATCAATGTAATATCCTATAATTTTAATTATATTGGCATAGTCATGTTTAAATTTTCTTAAATCATTAGACTGATTTTCAATCATGGCAGTATATTCATTAAGTCTTAATAGCTCTTTATCTTTATATTCTTTATCCAATCTTTCCTTATAATTATTATTGATCAAATATGTAATTACAATCAATAATAAAGTAAAAATACAAATGATAGAAAAGTTCATTATAGCAACTAATTTATTATAAGTCTTAAGTACTCCCTTAACCATAAGTAAAAAAGAATATATGGAAATCAATGATATTATCACACACAGCACTGGAAGTATTAGATTTTTGCCCTTGGTTTCTATGAAAACAGCATACTTTGACCTTTTAAAAAATAAATTTAGAAGTTTGCTTAAAATAATAGCTAATAGAAGAATGGTAAATGCAATACCCAAGTATATAATCTTATTGTTTGTAATCTCAGAATAATCAAGTCTAAAAATAAACATAAATATTATTCCAGCAAAAGCATCACTTAAAGCAAATATTATCTGTGTCGAAACAGAAATTAGTATTGAATAAGCTATTTTCTTAAAAATTGTATATAAATATATAATTGTTGTAATTGTTGAAAAAGGCACTGAAAATATATCTTTGTGATATATAGATAGCAAATAAATTAGAATAAAATTTACAACAATCAGCCCCAAAGTATGCTTCCAAGCTAATTTTGACATTGTGATATTATTTATAATTACTGCAATGTTTAAAGTTACAATAAGCACATATAATATATTACTAATTATAGAATACATATACTGATCAATCCTTTTAAATAACGTTTTGAAACAAGACAAATATCATCATTTATCATATATATAATAAGATCTTTTTTATCTATTGCTCTAATTTTACTTGTGTTTACTAAATAAGATCTATGACTTTTATAATAGTCCGTTGGCACCTGAGCTTCTATATCTTTTAATTTACCATAAAATTCAAAAACACCTTTTTCAGTATGCATCCTAAGCTTATGGTCAATTTCTGTTGTCTCAAAAAATAATATTTCATCCATATTGAAATTAGTAATTTTACTGCCTATTTTTATTGGCATAGCTTTTCTTTTATCAGCATTAAGCTTTTTATAATTATTTTGAATTTCTAATAAACATTTAAATATATTTTCTTTAAGAATACTATTATCTACCTTTAGAATATAATCAAATGCTTGTACCTTATACTTAAATGTCAAAAACGAAAATTCTATATGGGATGTTATAAATACAATATATCCTCTTAAATCATACTCTCTAATATTTTTTGCAAGCTCTATGCCGTTTATATCAGTATTTAAATCTACATCTAAAAAATAAATAAAGCTTCTTTCTTTATTTTTATATACATAATCAATTACATCTCCAGGATTATCTGTTGATAACTCAACAAAAATATCTATTTTTAAATTTACTAATTCTTCTTCTATAATATTTTGAATTTGTTTTAGTTGAATTTTATTATCTTCACAAATTATGATACTAAGCATTTTTCACCTCATGGACAAGTATTTAAGCTACAATCTGCTTTTTAATCATTATTATAGAAAAATATAGAAAATATTGCAACTTTCAACTTCTTTTAGTTAAAATAGAATGTATAATTAGTATGTAAATTAATGCAGACTTGTAAGATATGGTGAAGCAAAATTATTTATATTAGTTTAATGGGAGGATACCAATATGAGTAATAAAAATATTAAAAAATATATTGCCCTATTTTTGATTTTTGCGTTTGGCTTGCCGTTAATATGTGTTTTATTAGTAAAAAATTTCAGCATTTTTCAAGCTGGAACGCTGAATTTTATTTTATATGGAATTGAAGCAATGACACCAACACTTGCAGCATTAATTGTAACTGCAATCTTGGGTGGCAGTGTAAGAATACGGGTATTTTTAAAAAAGTGTTATTTTTACAATATAAAAATACATTACATAGTATTAGCGGTAATACTGCCGGTAACTGTAGTAACTATCACAAAGTTAACTTCGTTCATCTTTGTCCATGATACTCCATTTATAACAGGTATTACTGCAAAGAAACTGATAGTAATTATGTGGGCATTGTTTGCAGAAGAAATTGGATGGAGAGGGTTTTTGCAAGAGAAATTAGATAAACGTTATGGTCACATAGCAACACCTATACTTGTTGGGATCATTTGGGCATTGTGGCATTATCATTTCTTTTGGTTAGGAACTATGTCAGCACCATTGATATTATTTTTACTTGGGTATATTGCAGATAGTTTTGGGTATTACTGGGTCACTAAAAAGTCAGAAGGCAATGTTATTCCAGTCTCTTTATGGCATTTTATAGAAAATCTATTTTTCAATCTTTTTTTGATAAGGCATGGTAGTATTGTGCCGTATTTGATATTTGTAGTTTATTCAACCATTATGGCTATAGGTGTAAGTATGTGGGGAAGTTTTTCTATAAAAAATGACAGCAGCATTAATTGATAACATGAAGGGTTTGATTATAATCATTTGTTTCATTATTGCACAATCTTCAAATAGGTCGAACCATAAAGAATTGAATTAAATAGATATCTTAACTTTAATTAACTACTGCTCTATTGATAGGTTCAGAAGTTTAACAGCCTTATATAACTGCTATATTGGGTTATTAAATTTAGTTTGAAATTTTTTGTAACCTTTTCCCCATTCACACATTAAATTTAAAATAGGTTTTATACTTTCACCCAGCTCACTAAGTCCATATTCAACCTTTGGTGGACTTTCTGGATAAACTTTTCTATAAATTATTCCATCTCTTTCTAATTCTCTTAATTGAAGTGTTAGTGTCTTCTGAGAAATACCGTGTAATAATCTTTGCAATTCGTTAAATCTAACGACTCCTCTTATTAAATGCCAAAGAATTGATATTTTCCATTTACCACTTAATATATTTATAGTTATATCCATAGGACATTCTGTTGTTAATTTTTTTGATTTTGACATTTTAATTCTCCTTAAAATTTTTAAGTGTTAACTTTATAGTATCATTTACTACACTACATTTCAAATTTGTGCGTACTTTAAATGTATTATTCTTAGTGTTATGCTTTCAAAAAGAATAGAAAAGATGACTAAATAAGGAAAGGATGTTTTAAATGATAATTGATAGTCATGCTCATGTAATATTACCAACAGAAAAACAAATATTAATAATGGAGGAAGCTGGAGTAGATAAAACTATATTGTTTTCTACAACACCACATCCTGAAAAAGCTAATGATTTGAAATCATTAGAAAAAGAATTATTTATATTAAACAATATATTAGCAAGTAGTGTTTCATTAAATGAAAGAATTAAAAACATTAAGAGCACTACAGCAATATTAAAAGAAGTTATAGATAGAAATCCATCAAAATTTATAGGTTTTGGACTGGTACCATTATCTTTAAACTATAATAAAACAGCCGATTGGATAAATAATAATATAGTTAAAAACAATTTTTATGGTTTAGGAGAATTTTCACCAACATCTGGTCAAGTAAAATATTTAGAAATAATTTTTCAAGCTTCAAACGAGCTAGGACATTTACCAATATGGGTTCATACTTTTTATCCTTTAAATTTTGATGATATTAAAGAACTTATACAACTAGCTAAAAAATATCCCAAAGTTCCATTAATACTAGGGCATATGGGAGGTATACACTGGATTGATGTAATAAAATTTGCTAAAGAAAATAATAATATTTATTTAGATTTATCAGCTATGTATACAATTTTAGCCCCTACAATAGCAATTAAAGAATTACCTGAACGTACACTATTTAGCTCAGATGCTCCTTATGGCAATCCTCAACTGTTTAGAAAAATGATTGAAATGATTAGTCCAGATAGAAAAGTATCAGAACAAGTACTAGGTGGAAATATACTAAAATTATTAAAATTATAATATATTATAGTCCTTATGAAATATCACTACAGCTTATTTATATATAATTTCTAAAAAATAAAATTACTAATCTTCTGTATCAGGAACAATATGACGATAGGGTACAGGAGATTTAAGTACTACGGATGTGTTAACATTACCATAGGGCAATAACCTATCTATAAGTAAACTCATACTGTCCATATTATTTACAGCAGCTTTAATAAAATAATTAATATGTCCAGTTACTCTATGGCACTCTAAAATATCTTGATCTTCTTTAATCATATCCTCAAATACTTCCGGAGATACTTTTAAAGAACTTAATTCAATAAATAGTATAGTATTTCTACCAATTGCCTTTAAAGATATTCTCGTAGTAAATTTTTCAATAAATAAATCCTAATAGATAATTATATCTTAAAACTATATGTTTATAATAGAGTGCCTTTATCTCCAATGTTAAACCACTAATTTTCAACGCAAAAAATCAAACCACCAATTAGCTATATATTAAATATAAACTAATTGGTGGTTAAGCAACTCCTAACTCATTGGAACAATCCGATTCTATTTGAATATCCATCACCCTTTTTTCTAGTTATTTTTATAATGTGTATTACACTATAAAATCTACTTTTTTGAAATTCTCTAAATACAACCTTCTTCAATATACTATATTGATTAATAATTAGCCAATATACATATCTTTACAATTATATTTACTTCTTTTTTAACATTTGTAAATATCATTTTATAGTACACATCAAAATCAGATTCTCAGTATCTGTATTCTGCGTTTTCTATAAATTAATACTACTAAATGTTTTTAGTTTTTCTGAACATTCTCTTAAATCAAACGTTCATGGCATTTTCAGTAATCTTCTTACAGTTTACATCTTCAAATATTTAACAATATCCACTTTTGTTTACTTAAGGTATATTCAAATAAATAAATTGTCATCATACTACTTCACATTCTGTATCATACTTCACCAATAGAACCTTTTGATAACTCACTATCTATTTTCTATTTCCCTATATGATCCAAAATAACACAGTATATTTTGACTTAATATCCATTTTCCCATACCTGATAAGTTTTTTACTGTTAATGCTTTTAACCTTATTACTAAATCTTTGCAATTCTTTGTTACCTTTACTTTATGAGTTAGGGTTGCTAGAAGAAGTTTTTTTATATCTTCTTCATGCTTTTATGATAATGTAAACGTTTATATTTGTCAACTATTTTTAATAATTTTTTTCATCACATCACCAGATAATTCATCTAAACTTAGCAGAAGCTCAAACTTCCACTAAGTAAGATTCATTTATTGATACTAAATAATTAGTTTATTCCCACTTTATTACTTCTACGCTCCATAAATGCAACATCATGCCACACACCATTACTCATTTTGGCAATTTTTTCTCTTATGCCAATCTGCTTAAATCCACATTTCTTATGCAGCTCTATGCTTGCAGTGTTTTCTCTTATAATACCTGATTGCAATGTCCAGAATCCCTCTTCTTCTGATCTTTTAATCAAGCTATTAAAAAGATTTTTTCCTATTCCTAATCCTCTATAATTTTCTCCAATATATATACTGACTTCTGCAACCCCTGCATAGACACATCGACTTGATGTTGGACTTAATGCAGCCCAACCCAATATATTATTTTCTACTGAACGTGCTACTAATCTACAGGAAGCAATATGCCCATTATTCCAATTTTCAAAGGTTGGTACTTCTGTCTGAAATGTTGCTTTACCTGTATTAATGCCCTGTAGATATATCTTTGCTACTTGCTCCCAATCCGATTCCTTCATTTCATCAATTTTATAATCCATCTTTTTCTCCCCCAACTACTTATACGATGACTACCCACTCTAATACTCTCATCCCACTCTGTGAAAGCGATTCACACAAAATCAAAGATTTTTGTTCTCTGCTTTTCGTAAAGTGGGAGTAAAGAACGGCTACGTCCATCATAAATAACGATTTTTCCTAAAGGACGACGATTTCTAAGTATCATAGTACTAAGAATTCTATTTAAATGCCTTAACATGAGCTCCTGCAAAAGCTCTATCAAGAAGTTCTGAATCTATCTTACTATATACATCTCCTAAGTTCTTCTGTGTGGCAATATCCTCTATTATTTCTTTGGTGTATATATTAACTGGAGTAATTTCAATATCTTTAAATCCAACATTTTCAAGTATTTTTTTATACTCATTAACTTCCAAAGCACCAGCAATGCATCCAACCCACATTTCAACACTTTTCTTTATATTCTCAGGAATATCTTTAAGAACTATAACATCAGCTATTGCTAGCCTTCCGCCATTTTTTAATACTCTATATGCCTCTTTTAATGCATCTTCTTTACTCTCACAAAGATTTATTACACAATTTGATGTAATAACATCTACACTTTCATTTTTAAGAGGAATGTCTTCAATATATCCTTTAATAAACTCTACATTCTTCACTTCCATTTTATCTTTATTTTTATTTGCCAGCTCAAGCATTTCATCTGTCATATCAAGACCGTATACTTTTCCACTTTCACCTACATACTTTGATGAAATAAATACATCTATTCCACCACCACTTCCTAAATCCAATACCACTTCTCCCTTTTGAGGATTTGCAAGTACAATAGGGTTTGCACATCCTAGTGACGCATTAATAGCTTCCTCTGGCAATCCTTCTATATAATCTTTTGTATACAGATTTGAGTTGATTGCAGTATCATCTCCACAACATGAGCTTCCACACCCACAAGTAACTTTAGTTTCAGCATTCACTTTTTTAGCTATACCTCCGTAATAGGCTTTAACTTGTCCCTTAATATTATTTTTCATAATTAAATTCCCCCTAGCAACATTTATTTTCACTTACAGCTTTGATTAAAAGCTTTAAGCTATCAAGCACTTGATCCCTTTTATCTTCTGGAATAGAATTGAAAATAGCATTAAAATACTGTTTCATTCCTTCTTCAATATTTTTAAATATCTTTATTCCTTCATCAGTTAGCTTTATGGTTACATACCGTCTATCTTCTGGATGTAATTTTCTAACTACTAAAGCATTTTCTACAAGATTATTTATGGTTCTGCTCATTGTACTTTTATCTAAGGTTAATATTTCAGCAAGCTCATTTAAAGAAATTTCTTGTGCTCTTCCAATCTCCACAATAGCATGACATTGTGAAATTGTTACACTACAGCAGGTTGCATCCCCTTTCTCCAATATTCCCAGGTTTCTTACCAATACTCTGATCAGTTCACGCAAATAACTACTTTCCTGACTTTCCATTTAATCACCTCAATTTCATTGTAATACAAAACTGTTGCATATTGCAATTATTTTCTTGATTTATCTAATGGATTTTTTCTATTCATTAGATAATCACTAATATTTATGCATAAATACTTATATTAGTTATGTATAAAATTACAACAATTTTTAAATATATAAGCTGCAATAAATTATATTCATTATAAAATATCTATTCTATTCAAATTACTTCTATACCACTACTACCTGTCATTAATTAAATCTACAATTTTAATTTCAACTTGTTTAAGATAATTTTATCCCATGAATCAATTTAAATTAAAATTTAAAATAATTTATTGTATATTTATAAATTTAATTGTATAATAATGCATATAGTGTATTATAAATTTATCCAATAACAGCAGCACATCCCTAGATAATTCATCTAAACTCAACAGGAGTAGAAACTCCCACTAAATAAAATTCATTGATGAAAGGTGTTGATATATTTATGAAACAAATAAACATAAATTATACTGATAATCTTATAAGCGAAAATAAAAATTCAATATTGTTTACTACAAATCGTCCAAACATCGTGATGGAACATGGAAAAGGTATGTACCTATTAGACACTGAAGGAAAATGTTATCTTGACTTTGTAGGGGGCTGGGCTGTGAATTGTCTTGGACATTGTCCTGATATTATTAATGATGCTATTATAAAACAGGCTAAAACACTAATAAATGCCAGTCCTTCTTTTTATAATAAACCCATGCTTCAATTTGCAAAACTGCTTACTGATAATTCCTGCTTTGACAGAGTATTTTTTTCCAATAGTGGTTCTGAAGCAAACGAAGGTGCTATTAAGCTTGCGAGAAAATATGGTGAAAAATTTCTTAACGGTGCCTATGAAATAATTACTATGATTAACAGTTTTCATGGAAGAACACTTGCTACAATGTCTGCAACAGGGAAAAAAATCTGGGAAGATTTATATGAACCAAAAGTTCCAGGCTTTAAACACGTGCCACTAAATGATATAGATGCAATAAAAGCATCTATAACTTCAAAAACCTGTGCAATTATGCTGGAACCTATTCAGGGAGAAGGTGGCGTTAACAAAGCAGACAAAGTTTATATTGAAACCATAAGCAATATATGCAAAGAACGTGGAATACTACTAATTTTTGATGAAGTTCAAACAGGCATCGGCAGAACTGGTAAATTATTTGCCTATGAACACTACGGAATTGAACCTGACATAATGACACTTGCCAAAGGTATAGGCGGAGGCTATCCACTATCGGCATTATTAACTAAAGAAAAGTTAAATATATTTGAACCGGGTGATCAAGGTGGAACTTATTCAGCTCAACCCTTAGGAATGGCTGTAGGAATGGCTGTGGTAGAAGAAGTTATTAACAAAAAACTATTCATTAATGCTGAAATACAAGGAAATTATATATTAAAAAAATTAGATGAGCTAAAACATAAGTATAAATTGAAAAATATACGTGGTAATGGACTTCTCATTGCATTCGATCTTCCATGTAACAAAGGGACTGAAATTGTAGATAAATGTTTGCAAGAAGGCTTGATTTTAAATTCACCAAGACCTTCAATTATTCGATTAATGCCTCCTTTAATAGTAACTGAAAAAGATACTGATAATATGATTAATATTTTAACTGAGGCTTTAGATATGACTCTTTAAATGTATTTATTATTAAATAATCTTTAATCAAAAAATCAAACCAGCAATTAGCCATATTATTTATTAATATAAACTAATTGCTGGTTAAGCAACTCCTAATTCATTAAAACAATCTGATTCTATCTGAATATCCATCACCCTATTTCTCATTATTTTTATAATGTGTATTACACTATAGATTTTAACTTATTTTAAATATAATCTTCTTCCAATATTTATTATCAATATCTAAATACTTTTTGCAATTATATTTATTTAGATTTAATAATCTTTGACATTGTAAATATCATTCTATAGTCTTACACTAGGCTACCTTAAATAAATAATTATTAATATACTAGCGTATATTAGATTTGCTTTTCAATAAAACTTTTGATAAAAACATTATCATCAGCATTTATTTACTATGCTAAAATACACTGAATATTCTACTTCTTATTTATTTTTAGACTTCCTAATCAGATTTTTATATTCCCTATAGTCTAATATTACTAAATGTCTTTTTAGTTTCTATGAACATTCTTTTAAGTCAAATGTTCATAGCATCTATTAGCAGTATTCTTATAGCTTGGCTCTGTAAATATTTATAATTGTATTTACCTTTGCTATTCACAAGATTTCTACTATTAGATTTTTTGAAATTCACTAATACTCTAATACCATCTTATTAAAGTTTTAGTTTTCTTTATGAATTAGGGTTGCTTTATATAATATAAAGAAGTTTTTCTCTAACGATAAGCTTATGTCTGCATTAAAGTTTTTAAGCTTTAAGCTACAATACTTATTTTTAGATTAAGATTTTTAAATTTCAGTAGAATTAACATCCTTCTGCTATTTAAAATCTTTTTGTATCTTCTTTATGTCTTTATTATAATGTAAACGTTTGTAATTGTCAACTACTTTTTTAATAGTTTTATTTGAATCTGTTTTTATATATTTTTCTCATAACATAGTCAAGATATATTGGGGTAATACCAGTAGCTCTGTAACCAGGGGCAAGGTAGTTAAGCTTGTCCCATAATGCTGTATGTGTCTAACAGGTTGTTGTACCTTCACCCCAAATATCTTCTACTGGACTCTTAAGTATTGCATTTTTATGGTACTAACTTTTACTTATAATTAGATTAACGTGGGTAAAAACTTTAATTTATATTCAATTATTGTCTTAGCATGGGCTTTGTCGGAAATATTGGTGCTACCCCAGTTATAAAACGCTTGACCTATGTAAATGTTTACATTATAATAAAAAGTAAATTTAACAAATCTCAATTGCTATATATGTAACACGAATCCTATATAAAAATTGAAACATTTCAAAATTAATATTTTAACTCTTCAGTTATACTTAATGAAAAATAAAATAATTAAAACAATGCTGTACTGGGCCTATATAGTCAAAAACAAATTTTTATCTTTTTCTGAAATTTGTACTTTTATACTGAAAAAAAGTGTATAAAAGCACAAAGAATTATATATAAACGAAAATTAAAGCATAATTAAATATTCATAAAATCTAAAAAAGAAAAAGGAGTTGAAATTTAGATGATTTGTAGATTTTAAATTAAAAAATATAGAAAGGAAGTTGCTAATGAAAAGAAAAATTAAAAAAAATAGACAATTAATAAACTTATTTATTGCTTATTTATTATTACCAATAATATTTACTTTTTTATTATTGCTAACAGAATTAAAAGGAGTATATGCAGCTACAGCTGAAGACCCGTATAGACCCTTATATCATGTTACACCAGAATTAGGGTGGATGGGTGATGTACAGCGACCACTCTACATAAATGGTACACATCAATTTTATTATTTGAATAATTTAGATTATTCCTGGGGAGGTAATGGAACAGCGTGGGCACATGCAGACTCAACAGATTTAGTACATTGGAATAGAAAACCAATAGCTATAGAAAAGTATCAAACTCCGTATGGAGACCCCTGGACAGGTAGTTTAGTAGTGGATAAAGATAATACTGCAGGGTTTGGTGTAAACGTTGTAATTGCCCTAGTAACAATGCCTTATGAAAATCAATCTACCCATCTGTGGTACAGTACAGATAATGGAAATTCATTTCAGTATTATGGTATTGTACAGCATAATCCAACAGGAAGTTCAGACTTCAGAGACCCAAAAGTTATTTGGGATGAAGAAACAGGAAAATGGGTTATGTTACTTGCTGAACACGATAAGGTTGGATTTTATACATCATATAACTTAAAAGATTGGCAGTATGTTTCATCATTTGTAAGACAAGATGTAGGTACTATAGAGTGTCCAGATTTATTTCAACTTAATGTAGATGGAGACAGTAACAATAAAAAATGGGTATTAGCAATGGGAGCAAATGGTTTTAACTATGGTTTGACAACAGGGACATGTTATTTTGTAGGTGACTTTGATGGTCAGACATTTACTCCAGATACAGGTTCAGATATAAGTTGGTTAGAAGAAGGCGCAGATTCTTATGCAGGAGTAACTTGGGATACACCTTATACTAATGGTAACTATAGATATTTTATATCATGGATGAATAACTGGAATTATGCACTTCAAATTCCATGGAACAATTATTCGGGAAATGCAAGTATCGTTAGAGAGCTAAGACTAAATACAACCATCAATGGATTAAAACTACAAGAAGTACCAGTTTGGAATTTACTTAGTAACTTTAATCAAGTAATGGATATAGAAAATCAAACAATATATACTAATCAATCAAATATTCTTGATAGTTATAAAGGTTTATCCTATAGTATTGAAACCCAGATAGATGTATCAGACTTAACAAATGGTAAATTTGGATTCTCTGTCAGATGTGGATTAAATGAGCAAACAAATATAACTTATGATAAGAGTATAAATCAATTATCTTTTGATAGGAGTAACTCAGGTACAATTGTAAATGTAAACGAATTTACTAGTCCGCAGAGGGTTACAGCTGACCCTATAAATGGTAAAATAAAATTAACTATATTGGTAGATGTAAGTACAGTTGAAATATTTGTTAATGATGGGCAGTATACATTAAGCAATATAATCTTCCCTTCATTAACATCAAATGGAGTAAGACTATGGACTGATGACCATGTACATTTAGATTATTTGAAGATAAGAAATAACGATAATAATATGATTAATTAGTATGTCTTTAAAGACATACTAATTTTTAAAAGAAATGAACTGGAGTATAGTCAACTATTGGGCAATCAGGTACAGATCTTGTATTTTTAATTTGCCTTTTTTAGTATATTACAATATAATTTTCATAACAAAAAATCAAACCAGCAATTAGCCATATTATTTATTAATATAAACTAATTGCTGGTTAAGCAACACCTAACTCATTGAAACAATCTGATTCTATCTGAATATCCATCACCCTATTTCTCGTTATTTTTATAATGTGTATTACACTATAAAAATTTACTATTTTTAAATTTTTATAAATACAATCTTCTTCAATATACTATATTGATTAATAATTAGCCAATATACATATCTTTACAATTATATTTACTTCTTTTTTAACATTTGTAAATATCATTTTATAGTACACATCAAATCAGATTCTCAGTATCTGTATTCTGTATTTTCTATTTTTTATTTTATCAAATCAATTAACTCTTTACCTTTCACTTCCTCCGCTTTCCACTCCACAACTGCAAAATTTCCATTGGAAATTTCATTCACTTTATTTATCCAAGTTATCTCATTGTTTGCTTTCACCTTGAGAATGTCATTAGTGGTATCAGTTGCAAAAAGACTAGAATTTATAATCCACCACTTATTGTTGATTCCAGCTCTCTTTAAATCCGCTTCTAATCTCATAGCTTCATATACAGGTGTAGCTTCAGCTAAAGTTACAATAATAACCTCTGTTTCATTGGCATTTTTAAGCTTTGGTAAAAGCTTTTTAACTGACCCTGGTATATCCCCTTGTGAACGCTGTATCTCTTTGTTATAGCTTTGGGTAGAATCTAGTAATAATAGTGTATGGCCAGTTGGTGCTGTATCTATAACCACAACTTCATTTTCAGATCTTTCAACTATTTCTGCAAAAGCTCTAAATACAGCAATTTCCTGAGTACAAGGTGATCTTAAATCTTCCTCTATATAAGCTATATCTTCTTCACTCATGGTTTCCTTTGCTTTTGTCAAAACTTCCTCTTTATATTTTTCCAGTTCTTTCTTTTCATCCACATGGCTTAAAGTAATACCGTAACTATCATCTAAAACAAATTTTAAGTGTGCTGCTGGATCTGTAGTGGTTAAATGTACCCTTTTACCTTTTTCAGCAAGACCTAAAGCGATAGCTGCTGCTATTGTAGTTTTGCCAACCCCTCCTTTGCCCATTGTGAAAATCACTTTTTTGTCTGAAGCATATAAATCGTCAATAACATCCCTTAAATTTGGTACTTTCTGAGTATTAAGAATATCTTTACTATATTTAATATTGTCACGCTTTAAAAAAGCTCTTACATTTTCAATCCCTGTTATATTATATGGCCTTAATGGAATTTCATAGATTTGTAATCTACTTAAATGTTCTGGAATATTCTTTAAAGCTTTTTGTTGTTTTGTAAAAATTGCATTTGAAAGATCGTCATCATAATTTTTAAGGACTCCATTAATAACTAATACCTGATTATTTACACCTATATCCTGAAGTTCTTTAGATGCTCTTTCAGCTTCTTTGAGCGGTGATAGTTCAGGACGAGCTACAAGTATAAGTGTAGTTTTTTCTTTATCAGATAAATTACTAACGGCATTTTTATAAACTTCTTTTTTACCTTCAAGTCCTGAAAGCTGTCCTAAACATGATGCACCATGTGTGCTCTCACTAATAAAATTACTCCATGCTGAAGGAAGCTGAAGCATTCTCAAGGTATGACCTGTTGGTGCTGTATCAAATATAATATGATCATACTCCTCTGCTGCTTTTTCATCGGTTATAAAGGTTGAAAATTCATTAAATGCAGCAATCTCAACAGTGCATGAGCCAGAAAGCTGTTCCTCCATATTTTGCAAAACTACTTCTGGTAATTTTCCACGATAAGGGCCTATTACACTTTCTCTATACTCATCAGCAGCTTTTTCCGGCTCAAAATTTGCAACTACTAAATTAAGAACCTCTTTTATAGCTACTCCTTTATTGTTTAGCTCAGTGTTAAAAACATCTTGCAGATTTGAAGCTGGATCAGTGCTTATAAGCATGATTTTCTTACCTTCATCCGCCAAAGCTACTGCTGTCGCACAAGCTGTTGAAGTCTTACCAACGCCACCTTTTCCAGTAAAAAACAGATATTTTGTTAAATTAATATTCTCTACATCAAAACTTTTAAACATTCAATCCCTCTTTTCTCTCTTAGCAGCATCCACCATTACATCCACAATCATTTGATTTTTTAATTTTTATCTTAGCTTTTAAATAATCATCTGTAATTTCAAGAAGTTCACAGAACTCTTTATTAGTTGGATAAGCTTTAGTTTTTACTACTACACCATCAACCATTGTAACTGGAAGTACTTCTACTCCACCTTTATTTAATATTTCATTTATAGTTTTATTATCAACAAATATTTGTGGATTATTAGTAAGGTTATATCTTTCTACTAACATTCCTTTATTCTTTAAATTGTTTATTATAGTTGAAATTCTCAGTAACTCTGGATTAACAGATGGTCCGCATACCCCTGTTGAACAGCACATAGCTGGATCAAAAATAATCATTTTTTTCATAATCATTCACTCCTTGTCTTTTAGGCATCTGAAAATAAATAACAAGTCAAAGATGCCTTATTTGCATTCGCATTTAGTTTTATCTTTACAGATACATTCATCTGTATCTGTTATAAGATTCATAAGAAATAACATTAATTTATTGCAGTAGGCAATATTTAATGAATAATAACTCCATAAACCATCTTTTCTACAATTAACAATCCCACATTCCATTAAAACCTTCATATGATGAGAAAGTGTAGGCTGAGTAAAGTCAAAATATTCTAATATATCACAAGCACACTTTTCTCCACAGGACAGTATATCAATTATTTGTAATCTATTAGAATCAGCTAATGCTTTAATAACTTTAGAGTTTTCTTCATAATTTAATCGCATTCAATCACCTCTTACATAGATAATTATCTATGCATATAATATAGACTAATATCTATGTATTGTCAATATAATCTATTTATATAGGGAATAATTAATTATTATATTTATTATTCTCTATATATATTATAGTATTCATATTTTTCTTTTATTGCTACTACTTATTTATCTGATGACTAGTGGCTGTAACACTTCATAGCATTCTGTGAAAGCGAACAAATACAAAATAAATTTTGTTTTGCCTGCTTGCACTCTGTGAAAGTGATTCGCACAAAATTAAAAATTTTGGCTCTCTACTTTTCTAAAGATTGAGATAACAGCCACACGTCCCTGGATAATTCATCTAAACAAGTGGGAGTACAAACTCCCACTTGTAAGATTCATCGATAATTAAGTTTGATTATTTATAATTTATATTATATAGTTAATATGGCTTATTGTACTATTCATAACAAATCTCTAGAAGAGCATAAGAATAATTTGGTCACTATTAAATGATATTTATGAAAGAAGATGAATGAATATAAATATAACAACCTCAATCATTAAAAGCAGATTATTATATTTATTCAAGTTTTTTCATATACAGTAAATAATGAAACTATAGATTAGCTATTCAATGTATTTTTAACCTAATGTGCGGAATTCTCCCACTCTCTATAGGTGGGAGATGGATAGCACTTGCTTACGGGCATAAATGTGATAAATTACATGAAGTTATATAAATGTGCTGTCAGTAGACTTGTAAAAAAGTGTTTACGAATAGAAAGAAGCAGTTATGGAAAGAATATTTCTAAAATGGAATTTACTGACTTACAACAACTATTAGTGAGACCATAGATGTAGTAAAAAATATATAGATAATAAAAGCATAGGTGAGGTGAGAAGGTGAGTATCAAAAGAAATAAAGGTTATAAATACAGATTAAAGCCTACTAAAGAAGAAAGAGAGTATTTTGAAAAAGCCTTTGGATGCACAAGAAAATTATACAATATCTATGTAGACATGTTATATGAGAAACTTGAAAATAAGAATTATGTAAATGGAAAGGTGGATTATAGAACTGTAAAATTTCCTACACCAGCAGCCATAAAAAAAGAGTATGAGTATATGAAGGAAATAGACAGTCTGGCCTTTGCAAATGTCCAGCTTGATTTTCAAGAAGCATTAAAAAAATACAATAAGGAATATGATGGTAAAACCTACCGGAAAAAGTCAAAAAAACTTGAAAAAACTACAGGAAAAATACTGACATTTAGAGATATAAAGGGAATGCCATCCTTCAAAAGTAAAAGGCAAAACCATCATTCTTTTACTACCAACAACCAAAAGGGAACAATATCAATAGTAGATGAATGTTATGTGAAAATACCCAAACTTAAATCTTTGATAAAGTTTGTTAAACATAGAGAAATACCAGAAGGATATTGTATTAAAGCTGCTTCAGTGTCAAAGGACTGCAGGGGTAAATACTACATATCTTTCACAGTAGAATATTATGAAGAAGAAAAGGAAATAACACCAGAAAATTTTATTGGTCTTGATTATTCACAAACTTCTTTTTATGTAAGCAGTGAGGACGAGAAAGCCAATTATCCTCATTACTATAGGGAGAATGAAGAAAAGCTGAAAAAAGAATATAGAAAGCTCACAAGAAAAAAACTAAAGTCAAAAAATTGGTGTAAACAAAAATCAAAGATATCAAGACTGCAGGAAAAAATATCAAATCAGCGAAAAGACTGGCTGCATAAAAAGAGTTTTGAACTGTCACAGAAATATGATGCAGTCTGTATAGAGGATATAAACCTTAGAAATATTGCTCAATGTCTGTCTTTAGGGAAAAATGTACAGGATAATGGCTTTGGCATGTTTAGAAATTTCTTAGAATACAAACTGCAGCATAGAGGGAAACACCTTATAAAAATAGATAAGTGGTATCCTTCATCAAAAACTTGCAGCTCCTGCGGCAGTATAAATGATAAATTACAGTTATCAGAAAGAGTATGGACTTGTAAGAATTGTAATATTATCCATGACAGAGATAAAAATGCTTCAGTAAATATACGAAATGAAGGAATAAGAATATACGAGAAAAGTAAAAGTGCATAAAATATATAAAAAAACCGTTGGGCAAACGGGGTTAGCTTGGTAATTATACTGATATTAGTTGGTACATCCCAAGAAGCTCCAACCTCTTAGCATAGCGTAGGTGGCGGGAGTATGTCACTATAGAGATACATATACTGTTAAAGAAAAAAATCGAATTTGCTATTCAAGAATATTAATATTTAATAACATCATTTTTGTATAAAATAAACTATATAGAATTTGAAGCTGATTTGATTATTATTCATAATCATTGTTAAGAGGCTTTGATTTTATGTTGTTTTTATAAAACATATTTAAGGATATATTAAAAAAGTATTTATAAATACCAAAATAAAAAAATTAATGGTAAAGAAAATTTAAATAATCAAATTTCTTACCAGACTGGAGATTAAATGATAAAAAAAAGTAAGAATAAAGTAAAGGTAATACCACTAGGAGGATTAGGCGAAATTGGAAAGAATATTACTGCCATAGAATATGATAATGAAATAATTATTATTGACTGTGGTTTAGCTTTTCCTGATACGGAGATGTATGGTATTGATTTAGTTATACCAGATATAACATACTTATTAAATAATAGTGAGAAGGTAAAAGGTTTTGTATTAACCCATGGACATGAAGATCATATTGGTGCTCTCCCATATGTCTTGAAGCAACTAAATGTGCCAGTTTATGGCACAAAATTGACTTTAGGTTTAGTAAAAAGCAAGTTGGAAGAACATAATATGCTCTCTGACTGTACTCTTTTGGAAGTTAAACCAGGAGAAGAAGTCAAAACTGAAAACTTCAGAGTTGAATTTATACGAACATGTCACAGTATATCAGATGCCTGTGCATTAGCTATACATACACCTGAAGGTATTATAGTTCATACAGGAGATTTTAAAATAGATTACACTCCTATAGACGGTGAATTAATAGATCTTCAGCGTTTTTCAAAGTTTGGAAAGCGAAAAGTACTGCTGCTAATGGCAGATAGTACAAATGTTGAACGCCCAGGTTATACAGTTTCAGAGAAAATTATAGGAGAAAATTTAACAAGAATTTTTGGGACTGCAAAGGGTAGAGTAATTGTTGCTTCCTTCGCATCAAATATTAATAGAGTTCAACAGATTATTAACTCCTCTTTGTCTTATGGAAGAAAAGTTGCCTTTAGTGGAAGAAGTATGGAGAAAATTTCTAATATTGCTATAGAGTTAGGTTATATGCATTTACCCGAAGATCAACTTATAAGTGTAGATGATATTAATAAATATCCTTCTGACAAAGTAACTATTATAACTACAGGAAGTCAAGGAGAACCAATGGCTGCACTTTCAAGAATTGCATATTCAAGCCATAAAAAAATCACTATTGAAAAAGGTGATTTAATAATTATTTCCGCTTCACCAATTCCAGGAAATCAAAGACTTATATCCAAAGTTATAGATGAACTTTTTAAGAAGGGAGCAGAAGTAATTTATAATGCTTTAGAAGAAGTTCATGTTTCAGGTCATGCTTGTCAGGAAGAACTAAAACTAATACATAAATTAGTTAATCCTAAATTTTTTATGCCTGTTCATGGTGAATATAGACATCTAAAACAACATGAATTGCTAGCTAAAAAACTTGGTATGGATTCAAAAAATATATTTGTTTTAGAAACTGGTCAGGTATTAGAGTTAAGCAGAAATAGCGCTAGAAAATCAGGAATAGTCACTTCAGGATCAATTATGGTAGATGGCCTTGGGATTGGCGATGTAGGTAATATAGTACTTCGAGATAGAAAACATTTGTCACAGGATGGTATATTAACAGTGGTAGTAACAATAGATAAAGCGTCATTTAGTATACTTTCGGGACCTGAAATTATTACAAGAGGCTTTGTTTATGTAAAAGAATCTGGGAATTTATTAAATGAAGCAACAACACTAGTAAAATCAGAGTTAGATACATGTATGGATAAAAAAATTACGGAATGGTCAGTAATAAAATCTAATATAAGACATTCCTTAGGAGAATTCTTATATAATAAAACAAGAAGAAAACCTATCATTTTACCAATAATTATGGAAATATAAATATATCAAAGTGGGAGATAACGGCTGCTACGTCCCTGGATAACGATTTACCCTAAAGGACAACGATTTCTAAGTATCGAAAATACCGATACTTAGAAATCTGTTAGTAAGTTTCAGGTGGAGAAAAAACTCCACCTGAAACAAAGAACTCTGTTTATGGAAACTACTTTTCAGCAAATTATTTCGTTTGAGCTTTATAGTTCTTATGTCCTCCAGAAATATTATAAACCTTCTTAAATCCATTATTAATTAATATATTTTGTACAGCATTTCCTGTTACGCCTTTATTACAGTATGTTACAACCACTTTTTCCTTATCTAATTCGTCAATCTTATTCCTAACCTGGGCATGAGGTATATTTATAGCATTTTCTACATGGGCTTCTTCATATTGTCTGCTTACCCTGGTATCTATTACTGTAACATCATTTCCAGCTTTCCTAAGTCCATTGAGTTCTTTTGGAGTTATTAGTTCTCTGCCTCTATTTATTGCATTATCTAAAATCATCCCAGTATACATTACAGGGTCCTTTGTTGTAGAAAAGGGTGGTGCATAGGCCAAATCTAAATGGAATAGATCTTCTGCCTTTGCTCCAAAAGTTATTGCTGTAACAAACACATCAATTCTCTTATCTACTCCAGTATATCCAACAATTTGAACCCCTAGAAGCTTTCCTGTATTCTTATCAGCAACAGCCTTAATAACCATCTCTTTTCCATGATAGTATGCTGGTTTATCCGGTTTAATATTGTGACAAACTACTGTATCAAAGCCTTCACTCTGTGCCTCTTTCTCTGTAAGACCTGTTTGTGCAACAGCCATATCAAAAACCTTAAATATTCCAGTACCAAGAATACCTCTGAATTCAAGGTTGCCGCCCGTAAGCTGATCCCCTGCTATTCTGCCCATTTTATTTGCAGTTGAACCCAGCGGTCTGTATAAAGGTTTTTTATTGATAACAGAAAAACTCTCAGTGCAATCACCGCAAGCATATATATCCTCTATATTTGTCATCATTTTTGTATTTACCCTTATTGATCCCTTAGCTCCAAGGTCTATTCCGGCATTTCTAGCAAGCTCTGTATTAGTTTTTACTCCAATGGACATTATAACAAAATCCGTATTTAAAACCTTACCACTTTCTAAAGCCACTTCGTTAACCAAAGTTTCTCCCTTTAACGCTGCAACAGAATCGCCTAAAATCAAATTAATATCTTTACTTTTTAAATACTTTTCAACATATGCAGCCATATCACTATCAAGTCCTGGTGTAACCTGATTCAGTCTTTCTACAAGGGTAACCTCAATGCCAAGCTTCTTTAAATTTTCTGTCATTTCAAGTCCAATAAATCCCGTTCCTACTATCACTGCTGATTTAGGCTTGTGACTTAAAATATATTCCTTTATTTTATCAGCTTGCCTAACATTTCTTAAATAAAATACATTGCTCTTTTCTGCACCTTCTATATTAGGTACGATAGGCTTTGCTCCTGTGGCAATAACTAATTTATCATAGCTTTCATCAAATACATCATCAGTATCCAAGTTTTTTATAGTCAGCACTTTATTCTCAGTATTTATTTTCAAAACTTCGTGTCTTCTGAATACATCTACATTGTATTTTTTCTTAAAAAATGCTGCGTTTCTTGGAGTTAATTCATCCCTATCCTGTATTTCCTCACCTATATAATAAGGTAAACCACATCCAGAATAAGATATATCATAATCCATATCATATATTTTTATTTCTGCATCTTCATCATTTCTTCTTGCCTTCGCGGCTGCAGAGGTTCCACCAGCTACAGCGCCTATTATAACAATTTTCATCAATCTTTCCTCCCTCTTACATCAATATTTTACTTTTCTTGCTTTAAACCAAAGTATTTTCTTCCCCACATTAAAGCTACATGTACAAGTCCAATCATTACAGGCACTTCAATCAACGGTCCTATAACAGCAGTAAAGGCTTCTTTAGATTGAATACCAAACACTGCAACTGCAACTGCTATGGCAAGTTCAAAATTGTTACTTGCAGCAGTAAAGGATAGGCTAACTGTTTTATGATAATCTATTTTTGATTTATAACTTATATAGAAGGAAATAGAGAACATAATAACAAAATATATAATTAAAGGAATTGCAATTCTTACAACATCCATTGGCAGTTCTATAATATATTTCCCTTTAAAAGTAAACATTATAACTATAGTAAATAATAAGGCTATTAATGCCAAAGGACTTATCTTAGGTATAAATTTTTTAGTATACCATTCGGTTCCTTTCATAGGTTCTAACAATAATCTTGTAAGCATACCTCCAACAAATGGAATACCTAAGTAAATTATTACTGAGTAAGCTACTTCTCCCATAGAAATATGCACCTGCATCCCCTGTAAACCTATTGCTCTTGGCAATACAGTAATAAATATATAAGCAAATATTGAATAGAATACTACCTGGAATATGGAGTTAAATGCTACTAAAGCTGCTGCATATTCATTATCTCCATCTGCTAGACTGTTCCACACAATAACCATAGCAATACATCTAGCAAGACCTATAAGAATTAATCCAACCATAAAAGGTGGATAATTTCTAAGAAAAATAACAGCTAAAACAAACATTAAAATTGGCCCTATAATCCAATTTTGAACCAGTGAAAGACCTAATACTTTTGGGTTACGAAAAACCTTTCCAAGTTCCTTATAATTGACCTTGGCAAGTGGCGGGTACATCATAACTATAAGTCCTACGGCTATTGGAATAGACGTTGTCCCCACTGATAAACTTGACAATACATTAGATAGACCAGGTAAGGCCCATCCTAAAAATATTCCGAGTCCCATTGCAATAAAAATCCATAATGTTAAATAACGGTCAAGACATGATAATCTTAGTGATTTACTACTCATAATAATACCTCCAATTTTAATTAGTTTAAATATAATTTCAATTTCACAAATACATCAATGAATCTTACTTAGTGAGAATTTTGTACCCCAACTAAGTTTAGATGAATTATCCAGGCGCATGCGCTGTTATCTCCAGCTTTTAATGTATTTAAAATTTATAAAAAAATAATACTTAGTTATCATTATTCTATTCCATATGATTGTCACAAAAACATACTTTTCCAGCTTTTAAATCATCACAATTTAAACCACTGCTCTTATACTTTTTCAATCTTTCATAATCAATTTTACATTGCTCAAGTTTCATGGTTTCTTTTTCTATAATTTCTTTTATAAATGGATATTCTGCCAAAGTATTTTCATTTACCATATAATACACATATTTAGTTACTTTATAATAGTCAAGTATCTTAGCATTTGTCAGCTTTGTTAAATGTCTTGATACATTTGACTGTGTAATATCAAGTATCTCTTCAAGCTCACAAACGCACAGTTCTCCATCTCTAAGTATATTTAATATTCTTATACGCGTTTCATCTGACAATGCTTTCATCACTTGTATTAAATTCAAAATCGTTGCCTCCTTATCATATTTACTATATATCATATTCACATATTCAATTACAATCATATAACAATCATTTATACATTGCAAGATATTATTTATAGGTTTTCTCATAGTTTTTTGTTTCCATTCTTAAGCTTTATGAGGATCTATATTCCTATAAAATAAATTCTATATCATCACCTAAGAGATCAATCAATTAATTTTCAATGAAAAAAATCAAACCACCAATTAGTCATATATAATATATAGGCCAATTGGTGGTTAAGCAACTCCTAACTCATTTGAACAATCTGATTCTATGTATACAATTTACATTAAACTTTGAATTTAAGACTTCTAAATAAGTAATACTTATTTGTATTACTTAATGGTGAAAACTAATTTTTTCTGAAGAATTTAATACTGGATTATTTTTTAGATGCTCCAGTTCTTTACATAAATCTCTAAGGAGTAAAAATATCATATCACGACTAACACCGTGACGAATTAAAATACGTTGTACTGTTATATTTTCACGATTACTTGGAAGAGGATATGAGGCAATTTGCCAACCGTGCATCTTTAAGCGATCAGAAAGATCATAAAGTGAAAATCCAGTTGTATTTTCATCTTTTAAGGAATAACAAACTGCGGGGATACCACCATGCCCATCGTATAATATTTTCAAAGAATCTATTTTTCTAAGTTGTTCACCTAAATATTGGGCAGTACTTGCACAACTCTCTTGAATTGCTGTATAACCCTGACGACCCAAATACAAAAATTTGTAATATTGAGCAATAATTTGCCCAGCTGGTCTTGAAAAATTCAAGGCAAAGGTTGGCAATTGACCTCCTAAATAGTCAACATTAAAGATCAATTCCTTAGGTAAATCATCTATAGTTCTCCAAATTATCCAACCAACGCCTAGTGGAGCCATTCCAAATTTGTGTCCAGAAGCATTAATGGATTTAACCCTAGAAATAGAAAAATCCCACTTTATGTCCTTCTGTATAAACGGTGCAATAAATGCCCCACTAGCCCCATCTACATGAATTGGTATATCCCATCCTTTTTCATTTTGAATTACGTCTAGAGCTTTAGCTAGCCCCTGTACTGGTTCATATACACCTGTAAATGTACTGCCTAAAGTTGCAACTACTCCAATTGTGTTCTCATCACAGTAATCTTTCAGTTGACCTGGCTGCATACATAGATTATCTGAGGTTAGCGGAACTTCTCTAATTTCCACATCAAAGTAACGCGCAAATTTATGCCAACATATCTGTACCGGTCCACATACTATATTAGGATTATTAGTGGCTTTACCTTCAGCTTCACGTTGCTTACGCCATTGCCATTTAAGTGCCAATCCCCCAAGCATTGCCGCTTCACTTGAGCCAGTTGTTGAACATCCAATAGTGTCTTCTTTTTCAGGTGAATGCCATAGATTTGCCAGTATACTAACACAACGATGTTCAATTTCAGCAGTTTGAGGATACTCATCCTTGTCTATCATATTTTTGTCAATTGACAGATCCATAAGTTCCCGAACTTCATCTTCAATATAGGTAGTACAAAATGTTGCTAGATTTTGACGTGCATTTCCATCCATAAAAAGTTCATCACAAATCAGTTGCTTAATCACTTGCGGATCTGAAACCTTTTCTGGCAACTCACTTTTTGGGAGCTGCGTCTTGGATATTGAATTAGCATAAACATTTTTAAAATCTTCTTCATATTTCTTTTTCTTATAATGATGTAATGCCATATTTTAATTCACTCCTTCCTATCTCTCGTATACAATATACTAAAAAACAAATTTCTTTTTCTTATAGACTTATTATTTTTCCTTATATTAGATTAGCCTTTTCTGTTATTATACCCATTTTTCATCCACTATCTACTTTAAACCTAACATCCTGCTTAAGGGTTTGTTCTTTGTTACTATGGCTCCCCTTGGACAAAGCTCCTGGCAGCAAAAACATCGTATACAATTACTATACTTCCATTTTGGTATTACTTTGTTATTATGCTTTACAAAAGATATTACTTTAGATTTTTCTGGACAAACCTCACCACATTTCTTACAACCTATGCATTTTTCTTCAATCAAAACTGGATTAGGTGCAGTCAATGAAGCCACAAAGTTATTTAGTGAAGGACTTATAAAATTAATCACTTTTGCACTTCGTGAGAGCTTAAAATCTTTACACTTCATATCCTCAATCTTTTCTCCTAGAATCTCTATTTCTTCTGGAATTACAGTTCCCCATTTTGTATCATAAGCTGCCTTTAGAATAGGTATAGCTAATACATCATCATATCCAATTAACCTTACTGCTGTGGAATCAACTGCTGTAAGGCATTTCCCCATAATTATAGTATCCATTTTTTTAGGTGTTCCATTCCTAGGCCCATTTCCTTCCATGGCAATTATACCATCAAGAATTGCAAAGCTGGTTTTCACAACAGAATTTAAGTCCAGTAACATTTTACTAAAGTTAACTGCATCAGGTAGTTTTGTGTGCCATGCTGCCTTTTGAGAACCAGGTATACATCCAAATTGATTCTTAACCGCTCCAGTATAATACATCATGGCGTGAGTTTTAAGCTTAGGCAGGGTTATAACTACATCTGCGTCATAAGGCTCTTTAGCAATATTCCAGAACTTGTACATTAAGGGGTTTTTCAGTTCCACATGTACTTCATCATTAAAATCAACAAACCTAACTCCATATCTCTTGGCAACCTCCATTAGCCCTGATTCTTCAGCAGCTTTTCTCGTATCTCCTGAACCTGGAGAGTCACCAAATATTATATTATTACTATATTCCTTAATTATCCTGACAACAGCTTCAAACAGTGCATAATGTGTTATAACCGGGGAGCCCTTTTCAACTATACTAAGAAAATTAGGCTTTAATAATACTTTACTATTTTCCGGTATAAGGGTTCTCAAAAAAGAAGTCCCACCCAAAAGTTCAAAGCCTTCTCTAAGCTTTTTTTCAATATTATTGACATCATAATCTGTACATTTTAATAAAGCAACCTTTTCCATAACATTTCCGCCCCTTTATTTAATTCTTTTTTTCATACTTTCGGATTGACCCTTTTATTTCTAATTTCTAAACTCTACTACATATTTTTATATTACCATGCTCATTAGATTCTGTCGAAGGTTATTATGGAGTCAGAAAGTTTTGAAGTATATTTCTCTATTATGTTTTTTCACAATATATTTATATGTAGAAAAACCAAGTTTCAAAATCTATATACTCATTTTCTAGCATCGCCTAGTCTCTTATATCCAAAAAATCAAACCACCAATTAGCTATATATTAAATATAAACTAATTGGTGGTTAAGCAACTCCTAACTCATTGGAACAATCTGATTCTACTTGAATATCCATCACCCTTTTTTAGTTGTTTTTTTATAATGTGTATTACACTATAAAAATTTATTTACAGTTTACATCTGTAAATATTTAATCATATTTACCTACTTATAAGTTTCCTACCATTAAATGCTTTTAGATATACTAACTCTTTAACACTATTTTTATTACTTTTTTTAGTTTCTCTTATGAGTTAGGGTTGCTATAAAGAAGTTTTTTATATCCTCTTTATGCTTTTATTATAATGTAAACGTTTGTATTTGTCAATTACTTTTGACCTAATTTTTTTATTTTATTATAAATATCATTGTAGCTTTTAATCTTGAGTTAAAATAGAGTATACAATTTACATCAAACTTGGATATAATATATGTAAATACTAATAAAACAATTAACTTGCTTAAAATTAAAAATAAATCAAGGAGTTGAGAACTATAATGCTTCCAGATAAAAAATTTATCAGCTATGAAGAGTTTGAGAATATAGATATTGGAAATGAAAACTTAGAATTTATAAATGGATCAGTATATATGCAGGCAGCTCCATCCGTTGCACATCAAACAATTGTCACTAATTTATCCACTGAATTTGGAATTTATTTCAGAGGAAAAGAATGCAGACATTTTGTTTCTCCTTTTGATGTAATTTTTAAAAATAAAGACCATAAAAATAAGGTTCAACCGGATTTAACAGTTATATGTGATAGAAGTGGTCTTAACGAAAATAACTATATAGGCATACCAACTCTTGTTGTTGAAGTACTTTCACCATCAACAACTTCAAAAGATTATATAGAAAAGATGAATTTATATATGCAGTTTGGCGTAAAAGAATATTGGATAATATCTCCCAAAAGCAAAACCGTTGAAATATTTGCATTAAGTGAAAACGGTACATATTCTGAGCCCATAATATATTCAAAGGATGATATTGTCATATCAGAAATATTTAAAGATTTTTCAGTTAGATTACAAACGCTGTTTATATAATATAACAAAAATCAAACCACCAATTAGCTATATTATATATAAACTAATTGGTGGTTAAGCAACTCCTAACTCATTGAAACAATCTGATTCTACTTGAATATCCATCACCCTTTTCTAGTTATTTTTTACGATGTGTATTACACCATAAAAATTTAACTTTTTTAATTTGTTTTAAATACAATCTTCCTCGACATATTATATATTGATTAATAAAGTAATTAGGTTAATATAGTGCACTAATCTATACATATATCTTTACAATTATATTTACTTTTTTCTTTAACATTTATAAACATTATCCTATAGTCTAACATCGCTAAATGTCTTTTTAGCTTTCTGAACATTCTCTTAAATCAAACATTCATCACATCTATTAGTAGTATTCTTATAGCTTATATCTGTAAATATCTAATCATATTTACTTTTGCTATTTACGAGATTTCTACTATTAGATGCTTTAGATTTACTAATCCTTTAACACCATCTTATTATTGTTTTAGTTTTCTTTATGAGTTAGGGTTGCTATAAAGAAGTTTTTATCTAACAATCAGCTTCTCCGCTGCATTAAAGTTTTTAAGCTTTACGCTACAATGCTTATTCTTAGATTAAGATTCTTAAATTTCAGTAAGATTAAAAATCCTTCTGTTGTTTAAGAACTTTTATATCTTCTTTATGTTTTTATTATAATGTAAACGTTTATATTTGTCAATTACTTTTTTGAATGATTTTTTATTTTTCTTTCCTATATGAATGTCTACTATAATTATCTCTCTTGATAATCCGCTAAAACTTAGCAATAATTCAAATCCGCATTTAAAAAAATTCATTGATAATTATAGATAAAAAATAACACTCCTATGATAAATACACAGAAAGTGTTAGTGAACTACCACCACTTATAGAAGTGAATGGCTTCCTTTAATCCATCCTAACCACAAGGGAAATTTTCTTTTACAGGATATCAGTTTCCAAGGCTATGGATTTTTTATGAGGAAAATCCTTCCCGTAGTACCCACGGTAGTGTTATCTCACAAATAACGTTTGTAAACCTATAATTTTATTATAATTCATTTGTTGCCTATCGGCAAGTGCTATTATTCTCCCACCTAAGATGATAGGAGAATTTCGCACGTTTTGTTAAAATTTCATATATCTTATGGTCTTGTATACTTTTTAATGGATTCATATTTAGATTTATTTTTTTCAGAAGGATCAATGTATTCAAAATCTCCATTAATATTTTTTCTTATGCCTAGCCTTTCATACTGATTATTCTTTACTTTATGCTTATTCATAAAAGTATCACCTCTAATAATTAGTATGCAAAATATTGAATTGGATTATACTTATATTACTTACACCAATAGCTCTTAATTATTTGTAACAAAATTATTTTTTCATCCCCGTATAAATAAAAATAGCATCCCTTAAAAATTCTGCTGGACCAGGCTGCTCCTTATCATAGTAGGCTGTAAATCTCTCATCAACTACATACATCTGAGCAAGACCTGCATGGGCTTCTTTATTGTAGCTTCCCCAGGCATAGGTTAGCCATTTATGGTGTAGCTCTGCAGTTTTTTGTGCTAGCTCTCCTGCTGGATCACCTGTTGCAAAGGCTTCCTTTAAAGTACTTATTATACTGGCTCCAAGTTTTTCAAACTCATCATATTGCTCCTTTGTCATATTTTTAAACGCATTATTTGAATCATCAACTTGCTTATCACCGTATTTTTCTCTAATCTCTTTACCATATTTTTTCTCATTATCCTCAATCATTCTTTGTTTAAAACCTTCAAATTTTTCTTTATCAGCCATTGTAATTCCCTCCTCTGATACTGCTATGGTTTTATCAATATTGGCAATTAACAGATTTAATTGCTTCCTTTTTGCCAGAAGTTTTTTTCGATGCTCCTTTAGCGCCTTAGTTGCATCAAAAGATGGTGAAGTTACGATATTTTTAATATCTGATAGACTTACTTCCAGCTCTCTATAAAAAAGTATCTGTTGCAGCCTATCCACTTCTGTCTTTCCATAAATACGATATCCTGAGGAATTAATTCTTGCCGGCTTAAGAATTCCAATTTCATCGTAATATCGTAATGTCCTCGTGCTGACTCCAGCCATTTTACCAAGCTTTTGTATCGTGTACTCCATCCTTGCACCTCCTGACAACATAAATATACACCTTTACGCAGCGTCAATGTCAACGGTTTTTTATAATTTTAAGCTAAATCTTTATTTTTATATAGATGGTATGATATGAAAAAAGATAATAGCATTATTTGGATTTTATGTAATATAGATTCAAATATTATCATATAGAATATCCAGCATTTCTTTTAATTCTTCTTTAGACTTAAATTTAATAATTCAAAAAATTTTTTCATATTTGTAGTACAAAATACATATAAACTATACTTAAAGTGAGAAGGATATATGGATATAAAAAAGTTACTCGAATAGTTCAATCATTAGGCATAAATTGAAAATATTATGCCATAGGAGAAAGTATTGAAGATAACTAAGAAATGATAAGAGTAAAAAGTAAGCTGCCATATATTTTGACAGCTAAAAAATAATTGAATATATAATTAATCAGCACTTGTAAAACCGCATATATAATGAATATGACCATCTACGAATGTTACCTTAGTTTCAAAATAATTATGATACTTTAGACAATCTAGTTATTAGGCAAATCACAAATTGAAACTTTTTCTCCAAACACGCCTTTCCAATCAGCAACAAAATCATCTACTGCTTTCTGTATGGATGGCATTTTAAAAGCGGTATGCAGTAAATCTGGTGACACAGTTACCATTTGTGCTCCTGCGGCAAAAGCATCATTTACCTGACCAATATTTTTAAAGCTTGCTGCTAAAATTTTAGTTGAATAGTTGTATTCACTGATCATATTGGCAAAGGTTGAAATAACCTCACGAGGATTAATATCCATATTTTCCATACGATTAAAATATGGTGCAATAAAGTCTGCTCCTGCTTCTATTGCCAATAGGCCTTGAATTTTTGTGTAAATTGCAGTTGCTGTAACAGAAATTCCCTTAGCTTTAAGAGTTCTTATTCCCTTTAAACCCTGTTCAGTAACTGGAACCTTAATACACACTTTATCATCCACATTTTCTAAAATTGTTTCTGTTTCTTTTAATATTCCTTCAGCGTCTTCAGCAAGGATTTGAATATGGAGATCTTTATCCCTACCGATTATTTCACGAATTTCTTTAAAGTGATTGAAGAAATCAATTTTCCCTTCTTTTTTTATGATACTAGGGTTACTTGTAATACCTGCAATTGGGAAAAACTCACTATATCTTCTAATATCCTCAATATTGGCTGTGTCAAATAAAAATTTCATTTTTTATTTCTCCTCCTATATATTTTTTAACCCTGAATTCAGTAAATAGTCTAATAAAGTGTTAATAATACCTTATATTTTTTTAAGTTTCTATAAGTGAATATACATATATCAACATTTATAAAGATTACTTGCCGAGTTTAGGTTTAATATACTTATTTATTCTTAAATTTTCATAATTAACAAAGTAAAACTTTTCCTTAACTATAGAACCTGCTCTGTTCTCTCAATAATATCGTCTTGAGTTTGTTTAGACAATACATTAAAGAAGGCACTATACCCTGCCACACGGACAATTAAATCTTTATGCTCTTCTGGATGCTCCTGTGCGTCAACAAGTGTTTCTCTGGATACTACATTGTATTGTACATGAAATCCCTTTAAACGATTGAAGAAAGCTCTAAGCAAAGAAATTAATTTCAATCTGTCAGCCTCCTTAGACAACATTTGAGGTGTAACCTTTTGATTTAGCAATACACCACCAGTAATTTTATCTGTTGATAATTTTGAAACTGATTTAAATACGGATGTAGCACCATTTTTATCCATTGCATGGGACGGAGAACAACCTTCTGCCAGTGGTTCTCCTGCTTTTCTTCCATCTGGAGTTGCTAAAGTACCTGCCCCTTGAGGCACATTTGCAGAAATTGAAGAAGTTCCTGCGTAATAAACACCACCAATAGGACCACGTCCAAATCTAGTATTTTTATACTTACTTATTTCATCAATATAGATATCATAAGCCTCCTTTAAAAGTAAATCTGCATAGTCCTCATCATTTCCATACTTAGGTGCATCATTAATTAAAATATCTTGAATTCTTTTACCTTCTTCTCCATAAAAATTATCAATTAAAGCATTCCATAGCTGCTTTGAAGTTATAACCTTATCTTCAAACACACATTTTTTAATGGCTGCAAGGGAATCCGCTAAATTGGCAATACCTACTTGAAGATCACTGATAAAATCATATACAGCTCCACCTTCTTTTATTGTTAGGCCTCTTTCAATACAATCCTCTGTCAAAGCTGAACACAATACATCTGCAGTATCTTTCTCCAAGGCTATATCAGCACAGTTATCTATAATAACACTATGTCTCGTGAAATCACGAATTATTTTTTCCCAAGCTTCCATAACTTGTGAGAAGGAATTCATATCTTTGAAATGACCTACACCATCACAAAGTTTAACTCCAGATTCAAGATCCACACCATCATTTAAGGCAATCAAGAGAGATTTAGGGAAGTTTAAGAAACTCATACCTGTACATCTGTAACCCCATTTACCTGGAACTGCAACCTCTACGCAGCCAATGGCGCTATAGTTGTAAGCATCTTCTTCTGACACACCTTTTTCTATAAAGGATGGGATAATTATTTCATCATTATTAAAAGCTGGCATACCAGTACCTAATCTTACTACTTCAATACATTCCTTCATAAAATTATCATCTAGGCCCCTGTGGTAACGTACTGTTAAATTCGGTTGTGGTAATTTTGTCTGTGCCACACTTCTTAGAATTAAATAAGTTAATGGATTTACAGCATCTTTCCTATTAACGGTTTGGCCCCCTACTGTAACATTTTGATATAGTGGGCTTCCTGCACTAAAACGTGTATGGGACCAGCTTCTTATCTTATTTATAGTAAATGTTTTCATCCAGAGGTTTGAAAGAATTTTGCAGGCAATATCTCTTGTAATATTATTTTCTTCAATGTCTTTTTTATAATAAGGATATAGATATTGATCCATTCTACCATAGGAAAGTGAATGCCCATTGGATTCAATTTGTAAACATAAGTGAATCATCCATATTGACTGCACAGCCTCATGAAAACTTTCGGCAGGATAATAGGGAACTTTGTTTAAAATTCTCCGCATTTCTAACAATTCTGCTTTTCTCGAAGCATTAGTTTCTTTTTCTGATAATTCTAGTGCTAAATCTGCATAACGTTTTGCAAAAGACGCAACTGCATCAATTACAATGAGAATTCCCTTATAAAAATATGACTTATTCAAATTATTGTAATCAGTAAGATCCAGCTGTTTTAATTTTTCTTCTGTTCTCTCTTTATAATAAATCAATCCCTGTTCTAATACTGTTCCATAATTTACAGCTATATGTCCATCTCCTGAAGTAATATTTCCTTCCGCTTTTATAATTCCTAAGACATAGAAAACTTTACTTTCATCTGGCATAGCTGCAAGTCCTCTATCTTTTAAAGTATTGTGCTCCCAAAACGGTGCAATATCCCGTAATGCTTCTTTATTTTCTTCAGTGATATAAAATCTATCCCCTTCACGTTTGTCAAATTTATCAAGTTCATCAATAACCCAATCCATTGCATATTCAGGAAATATAGGTGCTGAACGATTAGATGAAGCCTGGTTACCTGCAATTAAGGTTTCTGGTTCAATAAAGATGCTCATATTTTTTAATATATTTTCTAAACTCAATGCTCTGCGTAATACCATTGGCTTATCGGCATGTTCCTTATAACTTTCTGTGATGAGCTTTGCTCTTTCTACACACACCATAGGCCTTGCATTTAATAATTCTTCACGAAAATTATTCATTCTTTCTGTTAATTCCCCAAAATGATTCATAAACAATTCCCCCTATAATCTAAATTTTGCTTAATGGTTAGACTATAACTTTTAAATTTTACTATAAATAAAACTTACTCTAAACCTAAGAAATTCTATATATACAAAAGAATTTAATCCGCTGAAACTATTTGAACCTCTACTTTATCTTTTTTTAATAATTCTACAACATCCTCTGATATATTATTATCTGTTAATACGTAATTTACTTCCTCCGTTTTAAACTGAGCAACAACACCCTGTTGGTGGAATTTTGATGATTCAGTTAAAACTATTATTTTGTTGGCATTTTTCCCCATAGCTTTTACAGTTTCTGTACGCATAAGATCTTTCCCTGTAAAACCTATTTTAGGATTATATCCATCTGTTCCAACAAATAATTTATCTACGAAAAAGTCCTCAGCACCTTTTTTGGCAAGAGGGCCTACTAAAACTTGTGACTCCTTCTGATAATCTCCTCCCAGCAATACAACTTTAGCAAAGGGAGCTTTTCTTATATAAGAGGCAATAAATACAGAATTAGTAACAATTGTTATATCCCGTTTATTATAGGCTAATTCTTCTGCCAGTAAAGCACAACAGGAACCCGATTCAATCATAACCGTTTCTCCATTTGAAACAAGATTTGATGCTACCTGTGCTATTTTCTTTTTTATTTCATAATTAAAAGCGAGTCTGCTATTAATATCATCACTGGGACTTATAACTGCATAACCATGTTCACGACGCAATAGTCCCTTTTCTTCTAGCATACCTAAATCTTTACGTATAGTTACTTGCGATACATTTAAGATTTCTGCTAATTTACTAACTTCTATTTTCTTGTTGTCATTTACCATTTCAATGAGTTTTGTATGTCTATTGGTCATATTATCCTCCGCTCTATAACTTCTTGATATCAATTATATCACAGAATGATTTACTAATACAAACAATTAGGTTTCGAACGTAAGTTAAATTGCTTCTTTCATATCTTATTATATATTATATTTGTCTAATGTCAATAATCTCATTTCATTTGAAACTATTTTTATTCTTAATGAAATATTATTATTTACATAAATAATTGATTATGCTAACATTAATATATATACTATACCTCACCAATTAATCTTACTAATTGAGATTTTGTTTTTCATGTTCAGTTTAAATAAATTATCCATGAACGTCCCTGCCATCTCTATCATTAGAAAACAGAGAAGCAAAATCTTTGATTTTGTGTGAATCGCTTTCACAGAGCAAAAACATGTAACATAAAAGGAATTTTTAATCTTATTACAACTAATATTGATCATATAAGATAGATATGAAAAGAGGTGAACTCTAGCAAGAGGTTGTTATTTATACACTGTAAACTCTTGTTAAAATAATTTATGGAAAATATAAAAGCTTGCATTTTTAATATTCAAAAATATAGTATACACGATGGTCCTGGCATTAGAACCGTCGTATTCTTTAAAAGTTGTCCACTTAAATGCCTGTGGTGTTCTAATCCTGAATCACAAAATAGTATCCAGCAAATAACTTGGGATAAATCAAAGTGCTTAAAATGTCTACGTTGTGTTCATAATTGTGAGCACAATGCTATATCCTTAAATAACAATCTTATAGAAATAGATTCAAGAAAGTGTGTTTCCTGTTTTAGGTGTGTAAAATCTTGCCCTAAAAAATCATTAATAATAGAAGGAAAATACTTAACTCTTTCTGAAGTAATGGAAGATATTATAAAAGATAATGTATTTTATCAAGAATCTAATGGTGGAGTTACACTATCTGGTGGTGAGGTATTAGAGCAATATGAATTTGCAACTGAACTTTTAAAACTCTTGAAAGAAAACAATATACACACTGCAATTGAAACTACAGGATATACGTCAAATGAAATATTTTCTGACTTTATAAAAAGTGTAGATTTACTATTATTCGATGTAAAACACTATGACAGGGAAAAACATTTTAAAACTACTAATGTATACAATGATGTTATTATAGAGAATCTTAGAATTGCTGTAGAAAAAGATAAGGATGTCATTATACGTATCCCCGTTATTCCAACTATTAATTCAAGTTTAGAGGATGCAAAAGGATTTTGTACACTTCTTAAATCTATTGGTGCTACTAAAATTAATCTTTTACCTTTTCATCAATTTGGTCAAAAAAAATATGAATTATTAAATAAGTATTATAGCTTTAAAAATATAGAACAATTACACGAAGAAGATTTATTAGAATATCAAAAGATATTTATTGAAAATGGTTTTAACTGCTATTTTTAACGTGAAAATTGGAAATCTTGTTATTAAAAGAGCACCAGCATTTCTACTGGCACTCAGTCTAAGGAAGTTGCATCGAAGAGCGGAATATATTTATAAATTTCTTAAATCCTTTACCTATCAACACTTTACAGGGTTTAAAATTTAAAATGACTGTAATTAATACTGTAATGCTATGATTTTTAAAAATAGTAAAAAGGAGTAACTATATAAGTGAAGCTACTCCTTTTTACTTGAATAAAACTCTAACATATGTAAATAATATAAATGGTTTTAAATTTTTCATTATTTAACTTTCTCTCAAAAGGTGTGGCCTTTATGGCTGCATCTTTTTTAGTATTGCATAAATTAAAAATATCTGTAAATAATATACCTATAATGAAACTTTTTTCATTAAACCTCATTATAAAGTTTTTCTAAGTTTACCAACCAAAGAAAGGTACACAGTGCTAAAAGTGTACCTTTTTACTATTCCCACATATATTATAACTGAGCATTGTATCTATAAAATTACTCTCTATAATTACTTTTTAAGATGTGCCTTTGTGGTGCATCTTTTTTATGTAAAGCAATTGAAATTTGAAAACATTTACAGTATAATTGTAGTTAAATTATAAATTTATATATTAAAAAGGAGAAATAAGATGAAGAGAGTTATGATTTATAATTATGACAGCTTTGATAACTTTTATATAAATGCTAAAGAAAAGTGCTTAAAGGATGGCGAAGGTATTCCTGCATTTTCTACAGAGTTACCACCTCCAAATGATATTCCAGATGGTTTTATAGCAGTATTTAACACCAAGAAAAATCAATGGGAAATAGTTAAAGATGAATTTTGGCATGTATCAATTGAAGAAATAAACTACTATACAGGTTCAGACACTCATGGAATACCAATGCTTCCAACGCTAAAGATTAATCAATTTCCAAATTTTAAATGTATACCTCAACTATTTAACTCTGGACGTTTCAGTATGTATTTTATATCAAGAATTGATACAATCAATGAAATTACAAAACAAATATATGCTGAACATTATAGATTCCAAAATTCCACTAATGGTATTACAACTACTGAACCTACAAAATATAAAAATAATATAGAGTTTGTTGTATATCTTATAAGGAAGTCTATAGATGAATTAATTACATTAACATATTGTTTATTGTACTATGAAGAAATGTTATCGACTAAAAAATTAAAAATAACAAGTATCGGAGATTTATTAGACTCTAGAAATGACAAAATTACTAAACTGATTAAAGACTATATTAACTATGATACACATTCAGAATTTTTAGAAATCATCAATTCTATACATAACTCAATGAAGCATGATATATTTTCATCTGAAACAGTAACTATTTTTGGTGAATCTTATCCAACAATTATAACCTTACAAGCTAATTGGGGAAATTTAAATAAAATAAAGTATCACAATCATTCATATGGTCAAATAATACTGGGTTTTTCAAATTTCTTATTAGATTTATTTGCAAATTCAATAAAAGAGCCTGAAAATTAATATTAGGCTCTTTTGTATAAAGAATCTTGTAATATGAAATTAACAACAATATTATATTGACTAAACAATATTTTTTGTAGTAATGCTTGTAGGCGTTTCTGTAGAAGTCCTCAAACTATTAACTTCTAATACAGCAGCTTTAATTATATTGTAAATTTCTTCATCTGTAAGACCTGTTTTACCGGAAATTAATCCCAAAACTTTACTGTGCTTAATAGCACCTTCCCAGTTAAACTCTTTACCTAACTGTTCTGCAGCGAATACAGCATTTTTTACTATAGCTACATCTTTATTATACTGATCTATTCCTATAGTCTGTATAAGAGCTTCTTTCTGCTTTTCTATTAAATCCTTATGCGCATCAAGGAAAGCTTTTAACTGCCGTCTACCAACTTCCAATACTGTAACAACACCAGCACCAATTACAGGGATTATAATCTCATTTATAACTATTTGACTTAACATTTTTACATTCCTCCAATATTTAAAATTAAAAAAGGACTATAGTTTCCTATAATCCTATTAACCTAACATCTTAGCCCATGTTTGAGGTCCAACTTCTCCATCTGGTACCAGCCCATGAGCTGCCTGCCAATTCTGTACCGCTACTTTTGTTTGATTACCAAATACACCATCTATAGTAGCTCCAACTATCCACTGAATAAACCTAGTAGCATATTCATGATGTGGCTGTTCTACACCATCTAAAGGCTTTGAATAAATTTCTGTTATTGCAACTATTGTTTTTGGTCCCCAAACAGCATCTTGGACTAATCCCATGATACCTTGGAAAACTTTTATAGCAGTGTTGGTTAAATTTCCTCGTATACTATCCACTACTAAATTAGCTTTTATAAGATAATTTAATTGCTGCTGAATTATTCTTACTGATGGATCTCCTTGCTGTACTGGTTGCTGTACTTGTGGAGCTACTGCTAAAACTACATTGTTAGAATCAATTAATACGTCTGATCCAAACAGGTCTATATCTACATCACCCTGCATCCCTGCCACTCTTCCAGTCCAGCTGTATTGAAGTCCTGCATAACCTTTTGTATCTGATGGAGCAGCACCAGGTTCAGCAATCCAAATTTTATTTTTAGGAAGGTTAGCTTTATCAGCTACATTGTGAGCTGCATATAATAGTAAGTTAGCATCAAGAGCCATAAATGCAGCAACAAAATTCATATCTGGATTAGCTACTTCATAGTCAAGTACTGGCTTTAAATCTTGTTCATATTTGCTGATAGTGTTCATAAAGTGCTGATGTTCCTGCGCTGGTACATTTCTGCCTGCAAAGTGATAGAATCCTACCTTTAACCCTCTACCCTTAGCTTTTTTGTATTGACTATCCATTAAAGGATTCACGTAGTTTATGCCCTCTGTAGCCTTTACATAAACTGCTTCCACACCGTCTGTCTTAATTGCATTCCAATCTGTAATTATAGTTCCTGAATAAATATCTATTCCTTTCATATACTATTCCTCCTCTTTTTTTAATTGTTCCAAAACATTGATTAACTTTTGTGGTAATGGTACTCCTGTTTTACCTACATTCTCTAAAATAGAAATACCTTCATTTGCTATATAAAAATAACAAACGAAGGTACGAAACACCCATACATCATTATTTATTAATCTATCTAATAAAACTGCTACTGTGACTATTATAAGAATAGATAACTTCTTAGCAATACCCCTATAACTGGTTTTACTATTTAATTTATGTTGTGCTATGGCTCCAAGCAAACCAGTCATATAATCTATGCCCATAAACCAAAATAAAACTGTTAAAGGAGTATCCCACCCACCTAAAATATAAGTAAATATGCCTCCTATCCCTGCTACCATACCATTAAACAATGGATTATCACCTAATAATTGTCTCTTCACATTGCACCTCCTTAAATGTTTGTAATAAAAAAGGTCTTAGAAATTAATCTAAATCCTTTGGGTTTAACTATTGTGAATTAAATATAGCAATATTCAAGTCTTTTTATTGTTATTGTACCTATAGCACCCACTCCACTATATACACCTACATAGCCAGCATTTTCTGTAGTATCTGTAACTTGTAACACCTGTGTACCATCTATATACGCAGTAATAACTCCAGCAGCTGTCATTGTGATTCTATATGTTCTTTCTACTGAGTTATCAAGTGCTGTAGCGCCTGCTAATAGTACGGAATAAGTCGTTCCATCACTTTTATATATTGTAGCATTACCTGAATTATAAGAGAATGCATATCCAGAAGGAAAAGCTGTACTAGGTTTATTATTAAACCAACTTATGCCACCAGTATTGATGAAAGTTCCCTGTGCTTCAATAACAAGGGTTTTACCAGTTTTTAACTCTATAAACTCTCTGTCATTTAAGACTAATTGACTATTTTTAGTAGCATCACCATCTGTCAATTTCATTACTCCGTCAATAATTTTCATATGTGCTTCAGGGGTAAATGGAGCATTACTACCATAGGAACTAGTATTGATATTTTTATTTTTCATAATTTTGAAAACTGTAAAGTATCCTGAACCAACACCAGCCGTTGCTTGACCTAGTACGATATTAGTATTTAGAATTTCTATTATGTGTAATCCATAGCTTAAATTCTCTACAGCAGTATTTGGTACATCATAAAGTGTAGGTGTTCCAACACCAGAATAAAAATTAATCATATTTGCATTAACACCATTATCTACAATGGTTACTTTACCTCCACCAGATCCTTTTGATCCAGCTAATACAAGATTCATATTTTTCTTTTTATTAAAGAAAACAAACCTTAGATAAGTTCCCTTTGAAGTATCAGCAGCTAAACTAATGGTTTTCTTATAATCGCTTAAAGGTTGATCATATTCTGCTGTTGCAGGTATATCGGTCTGAATATAAGGACTATGCCATATTGGCACTACAATATCATCATTTACTTGCAGAATATTTTTAAAATCATCTACAGCAAGAGCATTATTAATTACTATGTCTGAAATATAGAAATACTTGTTTTGGTCAAAATGCACCATATCTGGATGTAAAACAATTGGAACTTCAATTTTATTGGAAACAATATTAGAAGTTTCCTCAAACATATTGATATATTGCACGTTCATTTCTTTAGCAATCTCAATAGTAGCCTTAGCATATAATTCTTGTCTGTGCATTCTATCATCATCTGGTTTATAAATAGTATGACAAGTTAATACTAACACCTCAATTCCAGCTTTTAAACATTTCTTTATCATCTGGCGCCAATTATCTTTGAAGGTTGCTAAATCCATTCTTTCAGTACCATCATTCGTTCCCCACATCAATATGCATAGGTCTGGTGTTTGACTAATTACTTGTGTGTCAATGTTTGCAAGTCCGAATGTTGTGTCCATTCCTGGATTACCTTGATTAATAACAGTAATATTATTATTATTGTAAATCTTTCGTAACTTTGTTTGCAGTACAGCTGGATAATTGTCTACCGCTTGGCCTCCTGCTATTGGTATTTGCCCCGTTGTAATACTATCACCATAACATATTATTTTAACAATTAATGCATCTAACATTCTATGCAATACATTATATAATCTATTGCCGTTTTCTTTGTAAGTTTTAATGTCTGCTGCTTGTGAATCTTTATCTTGTAAATTTACTAGTAAACTTGCCTTTCCTTGTCTTGCATTTTGTAATTCTGTTTTTGTATTTACAAAGTCTGTTACTTCTGCTAAAGCTGTATCTAAAGCTGTAAATTGGTTGGTAGATACAATAGCTGTATCATCTAATTGCCCTGTTCCAACCATAAAAGCAAAACTCCCGGTTGTTAATCTACCATTAGAACTATCATAAATTTCTATATCTGCGTCAACTCGTCCTGCGAATGCTATGACCTGACTTTTAAATATAACATACATTTTGCCATTAACAGCATCATCAATTATCATGTCATCAAATACCTTAGTTTTATCAGCTTTCGTAAAAGTAATCTTCGCTGTATGACCTGTTAAGTTTGCTGCATCTTTATCAATTATTATACTAACATTTAATTGATAGGCATTAGTATCTCCTACGGTACATTTAATGTTGTCTATTTTACTATTGTTTCCTTTAAGGTCGAAGGTTGCATTATATGGTAGTATCATTTATATTTTACCCCCTTTTTTTTATATATAAAAAAGCACCCTAAAATTAGGATGCCTGCTTAACTACTGTACTTGTATCTACTTCAACTGATTCCATTCTGGTATTTTCAAAATCTCTCTGTTTAACTTTTATTTCCCATACAAAAGGGATATCTGCTGAACCTCTAACAATAAAATAGTTTGGATACATTTCACCAGGATCTACCCATACATTGCCATTCCCATAAGGGCTGACAAATACTTCGTACTGCTCATTGGAGTTTACAGTTTCCAGGAACATAGGATCTAAATTAACAACACATATACCATTAACAATGTTGTTTCTCTTCATGTCTCCAAAATAGCATTCGGTCATTTCATATGCATTAAGAGCTCTAGTTCCGTAATGATCCGTGGTCACTATTCTATTCTTAGCACCACTAACATATAAACTACTACAAGACAAATTGGCGATTAGACCTACATCCCATCCATTAAAATAAGTAGGTCTATAAAAATTTATACCCCCACTATCAAAACTAGCTCCACCGCCGCTATTTCCAGGATTAATAGTTATAGTTCCACCGCTCATAGATGCATTATCTTGTATTTCTTTTATCCCTCGTATAGTCCAGCCATTAAAATTAATATTGCCATAAAAATCTGACCATTGGTCAGAAGATTGGTCTCCGGCTAAAACAAATTTTCCTGTTCCCCCAGCAATTTTAAGAATATTTTTAAAACCATTAGACCATCCTACACCAATACCAATGTTACCTCCACCACCGGACAGGTACTGTACGTTATATATACCCCACTGCTGCATATTAATATTGCCATAATATATAAATTTTTCTTGTACACCGTTGGGATTATAGCCATAATTAATTAAGAAATCAGTAGTTATATTACTACCATCTGCTGCTTCTTTCCCGAATCCTAAAAACCCTTTTGCAGTACCAATGCATAGGCCTGTAGTATTTGCATTGGTAGCGTCACTGCCATAACTTAAGAACATTCCTGCTGCAACTGCTCCAGTATTAGAATAATCCTGAAAGCCTATTGAATGGTCTCCTATATCTAAGCCCTTGACACCGTTTATTGTGCCTATCAGTGAGGCACCATTTATAGTCAACTTTGAGTTTCCAGACGTACTGGTTATTGTAATACTATTTATTGCACCGCTTGTTATACTGCTTGCATTTAAATTTATTACATTAATTAAAGAAGCATCTAATGTTCCAGTAGTGATTTTTCCTGCATCAATACTGGCTATAATACCACTTGAGGCGGTTATTGTATTAGCTACCATTTCATTTGCTGTAATGGTATGCGAAGCTATTTCATTTGCTGTGATAGCATTAGCAACAATTTTATCTGTCGTTATTGTCCTAGGTGTTACAATTTCACCGTTTAAAGTATCTACATTTTGAGATTGTAAAGCACCAGTAATATTATTAAGAGCATATACTATACTTGTATTAGTTCCTCTAATTTCAAGTCTTTCAACAGATAGTGTTCCGGCAGTAATTTTATTTGCTGTTAGATCTACAATTTTAGCATCCGTTATACTTCCGTCTGCTATTTGTATAGTGCCTACTGCCGCGGTGCTTATAAGGGCATTAGTAATTGCTCCTGTTTGTATTTGGGCTGTACCCACGGCTAAATTAGCAATTTGAGATGTTCCCACAGCTTCATAAGCAATTTTAGCTGTGGTCACAGCTAAATCGGAAATTTGAGCTGTTCCCACAACTAAATTATCTATCTTTGCGTTTGTAGCAGTTAAATCTTCAATTGTGGCGGTATTAGCTAACAACACTTTAATATTAGCCTGTTCTGTAACTATTCTATTTACAGTGTTACTAATGCCACCACTGGAACTAAAATTCTGTCCAGTTTGCGTTTTACCTACAGCAGAAGCAGTAGCAGTTATAGCACCTTTATAGGTAATCTTATTATCCATTAAAAGAGTATTATACACATTACCCTGCAGATCAGTTATAGTAATTTTATCTCCAGCCTGTAAAGCTTGATTTCCTTGCCAATCCATAGAATAAGGCATATAGGATAAATTTTTTAATACATTATAAATGCTGTTTAACTGGTCCTGTGTCATTAAAGGATTCTCAAATTGTACTTCATTCCCATTTGTCCCAGCAGTCAAAATATTATCAATCGAATTACCATTACTATCCGTAGTAGAACCTGCTTTACAAGTTAACTTACCTATGGTAAATAGGTTTTGGCTAGTTGTAAAGTTAGGGAAATAATTATTTTTATCTAATGAAACTCCACTATCATTATAGGTTGTTATTTCAAGCTGTCCAACTCTGTTAAATCTTGCAAAACCACCTAAAAAAGAAGCTATAAAACTAACAGCTTCCCTATAAGTGTATCCATCTATTTTATTTATTTGTGTATTTGGCAGAACTGTTGCAAGTTGAACTCCTGCTTTAGAACATATGTCTTGTGCTACTGCATTAATACTATTCGGATAGCTTAAATCACTAAAATAAGCTTGTTCTAACAGAATCATGTTATCATAGCAGGTTAGTTTCGTACTGTTTTTATTTATGTCTACTTCATCTACTGTAAATACACCTAAAGGCACATCGTCATAACTTCCATTTACTAATAGGCTTATTGTAGCGGTTACTGGTGCATTTTCAAGTATAAGACTACTTGGAACATTCAAGAGAGTAACTTCCAATTTAGAACTTCCTACACCACCGATCATAAAGCTTTCAGTGGGATTAACATTTTCTTCTAAGTCTATTTCAGTAATATTGTTATTATCAAAAATCGTGCCCCTTACATTAACAGTAGCTTTAAAAGTTCTTCCATTTTGCTTTATTACATTTAAAAAGTTTTGTGAGACATTATACATCTAGCATACCCCCTTTTAGAGGTTTATTTTTCATCTATCATGTAATCTATAGCCATAAGATCTGCTGCAGATAATTTAAAACCATTAAGTTCACTAAAAGAAAATTTATGGACATTAATATCACTTTCTATATCTAATAAAGCTTTTATATCTTTATCCCAATCCTCTTTACATTCAGGCTTAAAAATAATTTGGTCATTTTTATCAGAAAGAGGTTTTCCATCAACTTTTTGAGCATATTTATCTATGAGTTTTTCTCTTTCCTTGCCGTATATTTTAAGCTCTGATTCAATTTTTGAAATATTCTTTGCTATGGCATAACTAACCTTTACAGGTAATTCCTTTTGAGATACATGTCCTATTTCCTGTATATTTTTTAATAATTCTTGATTGCTAAATTTCATTTAAAATCATCCTCTCTTAACCAAATATTACATAGCCAAGTGATTTAGCTTTTGTCTTTACCGCTGTTTCAAACGTCGCATACTGCTGCGCTACTGTTTCACCTGCGGCATTAACTGCATTAGCTTGTGTCAATAAAGCTTTGTTGTAAGTATTTACATTAATACCTAAATTCATATTTGCAGAATCTAAACTATTTACGCTTAAACTTGCTACTACTGTATCATTATTACTTGCATCCTTTACTGTTAAATTTGCACTTAAACTCACTGTTTCTTTAATATCCATTATTAATCACCATTCCTTTATATTTCTATTAAATCAAATTTCAAACCTAACCACTGTCCTGAATTAAAATTAAATGCTGGTGCTGTTCTGTCTCCAGCATAAAATGTTCTTGTTTGGTCTGATCCTGCATATGGATCCGGATAAGTTACAGGCATACTTGTAGGATCTACTGCATGTAGTATTGTACTTATTTCTACTGTAGTCAGAGGGCCCCACTCACATTGTAATTTTCTCATTTGCCTAAGTCTATCACGCATCAAAACACCTGCAGCATTTCTCTGTGTAGTATCTGAATCTAGGTCAACTAAATCAACCTGAAAAGTTTTAGGAGCAGTAACAGCCACTCCATTTATTAAAAAGCTCATGTCACTCCTCCTATAAAATTAATTCTGTTTTACCTGTCATTCTAGTCCTTCTGTTTAGCTGCTTAATTACCATTCGTGCAAGTTTGTCACCATCAACATCTATATCCATTCCTAAATTCTTTAATATATCAACTATTATCTGTAAAAGCTTAACTACATTATCATTGTTTTGTTGTCTATCTTCCTTAATTGCTTCAACTATGGCAGTTTTTAAAGCTGCAAAGTCTGATTTACTTTGAGATACACTTCCACTGCTACTGCCTGCCATTGTTAACTGCGGCTGTTGTATAGTACTTATTTTCTGTGATAGCATACTAGCTAACATATTAAGTCCACCAGTATTATTTTTCAAAGGAACTACAGCTTCTGGGCCAGCTTCACCTATCATTGCAGTTGTTGGTCTATCTACTATACCACCTTGAGCCAGGTATGGAATTCTAGGTATATTAAAACCAAAGCTTCCTCCGCCCATAAAGTCAGGTAAACTTACATGTATCTGATTAAGTCCTGATATTGCGGCATTGACTAAACTAATTAATCCATTTAAAGGTGCTTTTGCTATGCCATACAGGGTATTAAATATTCCTCCAAATATATTAACAACACCCTGCCATGCTCTTGACCAGTTGCCAGTAAATACTCCAGCTATGAAATCAATAATTCCCCAGAATATTTGTCTTATACCACCAAATATATTGCTTATATTTCTAAGGAATCCATTTAAAATGTCACCCATCCAGGCGAACTTTTGTGACCAGTCTGTTGAGAATACGGAACCGAGCCAGTTTTTAAATGAATTAAATGTAGCTGTTATACCATTCCATACCTCTGTAGCTTTAGCCTTTATGGTATCCCAGTTTTTATATAATAAGATTCCTATAGCTATCAAAGCAGTTATAGCTAATATAGTTAAACCAATTGGCCCCGTTAAAAAAGCTATAGCTGCACCAAATGCGATTGTAACCGTAGTTGCTATTCCACATATTACATTCCAAGCACCTACAGCTACATTATGAGCAATTTGTGCAATAGTACTTGCCGTAGTTGCTATAGTTCTTCCTATTGTCGCCGCAGTAGATGCTGCTTTCACAACTGCATCTCTAGCATATAAAGCTATTAATTGTATATTTGCACCTATATCTTTTGTCTTAGCTATCATGCCAGCTTCATTTGCTGCATTGTTAGATGAGGTTGCTAGTGTATTTGAAATTTTTGCAGTAGTATTAGCTATAATTGAGAGTGTAGAACTTACTATATTGGCAATAAAACCTGCTACTTTAAATCCTGTGAATAATATCAAAAAATCACGTGTATATTTAGTTCCATCTCCCATGAGATAGTCAATAAGACCACTTAATTTATCAAATAGTTTTCCAATCACATCAAGTACAGGTACAATCGCTGGGGCTATCATATTTACAAACCAATTTACAAATGGTGTTACAAAATTAGTAAATATAAATAATGCTAATTCTCCAATCTTTAAACCTAGTCTTACAAGCCCTTCAAAAGCATGTTGACCGCCATTATCCCAGATTAACCCGAGCTTTTGTGTAATATTTTCTATAACACCGCTGCCAGCCTTAAGCGCTTGCATAAACATATCAGCAAATTTAGGCCCTTCTTGCCCCCATACAGTCCTAACAGCTTGTAGCATCCTATCAATCAAGCTAAGTACATTATTAAATGCATTTGCTAAAGATTGTACAACCTGTGTTCCTATATCCCCTTTGTTCCAGGCATTAGCAAAGGTTACTCCTATATCTCCAATAATATTCAACATGTCTTGTAATATTTTTAGAAGGTTAACAAGTATCCTTTCACCAGTTCCATTAGTCCATACTATATAAAAGCTTTTTCCTATAGCTCCAAGTAAATCCAATATTCCAGTAAGAGCATGTTTAGCCGCATTGATTGTGTTTTGTCCTTCTGTCGCCCAGGCTTGTTGAAATGGCTTCCATAGATTAGATAATATATTTTTAAACTTATCAGCCCATCCGCTGGTAGTTGATTCAATTGGCCCCATGTTTGCCATAGGTGTTATTGGAGTTATTACACCACTACCAGCGGGTGTTGGAACTTTTGGAGCCTTAGGAGCTTTATTAACAGTAAGATTTAATTGATTTATTTCATCAAATCCAGCTAAGGCTCCTTTTACTTGCTTGGCGGCTTTTGTGGTTGCGTCTGCTGAATTTGTTGCTGCCTTTCCAACTCCGCCTAAACTATCCGCCGCTTTTTTAGCTTGCTTGCCAGCTATATCCATTGCCCCTATTTGGCTTTGCATTGCTTTTGCTGAATCAAAACTTTGCTGATATGTTTTACCAAACAGTTGACTTATGAAACTTGCAATATAGGCGGTTGCTGTAGCTAAAGAACTCATTAAAGAGTTTAATGCAGGTAATACAGCTTGGTATATAGGCATAAAGGCAGTCATTAAGTTGCTCTTAATTTGATTTAGGCTATCCGCAAATTGAACATTGGCCATAAATGCAGAACTTATATAAGTGCCGACTGCTGTTAGTCCATTCATTATCATAGGAAAGATTATTCCCCATTGGAGCATACTGTTAAAAAAACCGTATGAATGATTTCTTGCAGAATTAGTTTTGTTACCAAAGTCCGTCATGGAACTAGCCGCATTTTTTATGCTGCCACCAACTTTTCCAGCTACATCAGTAATCCCTTTGAGTTTATCCATAAAAGAAGTTATACCACTGCCTGAATTCTTTGAAGCATTACTTAACCTAGAGAACTGATCATCTAAATCAGCAAGTGCAAAACCAGTTTTATTAGATGTAGCAGTTAATTTATTTATAGCTTCTTCTGTTTTTAATATTTGTTCTTGAAGCTGATTTTTCCTTGATTCATCAAAAGTTTGATTATATGACTCTTTTAAACCTACAAGCTTAGCCTGTTGCAATTCTATTTTAGCATTTGTAATATCTAAGCTTTGACCTAAATTATCAATTTGAGCTTTTAGGGCTTCCATGTTAACACCTGTGCTCATTTTAGGCATGGGTGGGCCTCTTGGCTGTGGAATCTTGGTACCTGTAGTTTGACTTGGCATAGCCATGTTTGTTGGCATATCAAATTCTACAGGGATTTTTATAGCTTTCATATTAGCCATAGCAGCTTCAAGTGCTTTACTTAGATTTTGCTCAATAAGTTGCTGCATAGCTTTCATACTATCTTCAATGGAACTGGTCATTTGTTTACCTATATTATCTCCAAGTCCTTTGAAGCTCAGGTCTCCCAAACCCTGTAAAGCAGTTTTAAGTTGGTCTCCTATTTTAGAAGCTGCCTGTTCTATCTGCTTACTTAAGTCACTTGTAAGCTCTAAATCTAAGCTAATTTTTCCTACTGATTCATTATCTGCCACAATCACACCCCCCTTTTTAGACATAATAAAAGCACCTAGAATCAACTAAGTGCTTGATAAAATAATATTGAATTTTATAATTTCCAAGTATGACCGCAATTAAGACATTTAACTTTTCCTTTTTTACTAGTTATCCCTCCAAGGATTGCCCCAGTTTCACCAAGTGCAGCACCACCCAATAATGCTCTCCCAATACTAAGCTTTTTATTTACAAAAGTTAACTGGGTACTCTTGCACTTAGGACAAAAAGGAATATGATCCCTCTTAAGTTGTTTCAATCTTTCTTTTTGATATTCTTTTTCCTTTGCTTTTTCACTCAGAACAATTTTACCCGCGTTAGGATTATTTGCTCTTATCTTATTTATTTTATCATTTATGTCTGATATTTTTTTATCTTTTTCAGCTTGTTTTTTCTCATATAAGGCAGCTTTTTCAGCACGTTTTTGTGCATATTTTTCATTATTTGCTTTTATCTTTTCCTTGGCTTTTTCATTTCTTTCTCTTATTTCTTCCTTGCCTTCTTCTATTTTTGATTTTATCTTTTCATTGGATTCTGATTGTTTATCAGCCATCTTTTTCATAAAATCTTTAAGCCCCATACAAATACCCCCTATATTTTTACCACAATTATACTATATTTTTAAGGGCATTTATACAGACTGACCAAAAGCTTTTGCAAATAATTCCTGCACTTCTTTAATTGAGTTTTGCTTCTCTTCTTCTGTCATATCATCTATCTGTCTATTTCTCCACTCATCCCTAATGTGATTCTGTTCAGCTGTAAAGTTTTTAAGCATATCTTTGTCCTCCTCGCTTCTGATAGCCACAATCTGTCCAAGTGGAGTCTTAGGCATTATTCCAGCTAGGAGAGTACAGAATTCAGACCAAGACATATCAGGTTCATTTCTAAGTCTTATTCCATATTGAGCAGTAAAACTAGCTTCAATTAATCCCCAATCATCATATATGTCATACCACTGCTCTACTTTTTTTTATTTTGGTCTTCCTCTGCTTTTTCTATTTCCTCTATTTCTACACCATTAAGTGCTGCTATTATAGTGTTTATTATAGGCTTATAGCTGCTCATATTAAGATTAAGGCTTTCTATATAATTAAAAGCTTCTTCCCCTAATCCAATTTTAATTATTTTGTCTACTCTTTCATAATCATTTAAACTTTCATCTTTTGAAATATCAGTAAGTTGTAATCCTACTGCTTTATGTGTATTTATTTTAAAGATATGTTCATCATCTATCTTTACCTCTGATTTAGTATTATCCATTCGATTGGATATGTCATAAAATTTTCCCATTTATAAATTCCTCCTAACCCACTGCTGGTGTAAATGTTGGTTCGCCATCAGACTTCAAGTCAAATTCCAAAGGTGTCATAGCTTCACTTTTATCTCCACCAGGGTTTGTTACATCAACCGCACAATTAAAAGCTAATTTTGAACCATCAGGGAAATCTATCTCTGCCATAGTTGAACAGCTAAGACCAGTTTTCCATGCTAATCCTGCAACATAATCATTGCCTGAATCTCCTACATTTCTTTTACCTTTAAGAGTTATTGCGAACCCCTTTGAGGTTATTATATTTCGTTCCCATCCATTAGTCGTCATTGGTATCCATGTTTCAGCTTTACCAGCCATTTTTATAGCAAAACTTTCCATGTCCGCAATAGGCATCATATCCGTTGCTACACTTGCTAAACCTTTTGTTCCAATCTTAAATACAAGATCATAGACTGGAAATACTCCACTAAATGACATTATTCATTACCTACCTTTCATAAATTATTGTTGTTTCAATTACAAATTCAAAAATATCATTACTATCTGTTCCTACTCCTATAGGCTCTGAAGTTCTCATATCAAATTGAATAACTCTTTTACCGCCTATTACAGCACTTTGGCCAAAGAATGTATTATATACTTCTTGAGCCTTTTGTTCTGCTGGAGTAGTTTGATTCCCCCAATGGATTAGGATTGATATAGATTTCTTAGCATAGGATGTATTATTTAATCCACCTACAGCTATGTTGGACTTGCCGCCTACAATACTGTAGATTCCTATACATTGTTCTACGCTTCCATCAATCTTTCCTACATACCAATTAGGACAATCTATTTTAGTTTTAAGCCAGTCTTTTATTTCACTTAGTAACATTATTTAACCAGCCCCTTACTTAACTCTTTAAAGAACTTCATGTAAGTATCTTTTATAAAATCTTTCTTATCGCCACTAATGTAAGCTTCCATCCATTTACCCTGTGCATTTACATTTTTATCATGCCTAAAATTATATTCAGGATGCCAATATAAACGCCTTGCATAAGGTGTGTCAAATACTATAGATGCAACCATATCCTGAAGCCTTGAAGTATCTACATAGCCGCTTCTTTCAAGTTCTCCTGTATTTTTAGGAACCACAGCAGAAGTTACTATATCTGTTTTAACAGCTTCCATAGTCATTTCTAGTGCCTGCTGCTGTGCTTTTTGTAAAGTAGATATAGCGGAATTATTAAGTTTAATGCTTACTTTAGCCTTCATTACATCAAATCCAATTCAGTAGAAAAGACTGTGCCATCAGGATTCTTTGGTCTTGAAGATCTAAATATATCTCTCTTAACCTCACCTACCTGGACACAGCCTTCTATTATTTTACCTGGATTAATATCCCCGGGAACTATTACTTTGCCACTTAATGTTACAAGCTTTCTTTCTTTATCTAATGTCTGCCTTGTTTTTTCCTCATAGAAAGCTTTATCATCAAATAAAATAGTTTCCTCAGGGCCACCATCTTCACCAGTTTTAGTTTGAAATATCTTAAGGTCAGTATTTAATATCCACTTTGGAAATGGTAATTTACCTTTCATACGACCACCTCATAATACTCTGTTTGTTAATCCTGTTTGTTTTAAGTAATGCATAACTGTATTAGGAGCTTTTATTCCGTTGCTGCCATTACCTAAATTCAGGCTCACACTTCCAGCACTATAGTTATTTACTGGCAAGTTTATAAAATCACCATACTGGTATAGGAATTCAGCTTGTAAACATACTGCTTTCTGTACCTTATCCTGCTGAAATGGTGTAAGACTATCAAATCCAGCAGCAACTATAGAATTATAAGTTAAAGAATCTATATTGTCACTTGCTAATTCTAATTGGTTGTCTAATTCATCATCAGGAATAACAGTACCCTTAAATGTAGTTTTATAATAATTACTATCTACATAAACCATGATTATTTACCCTTAGGATTTTTGAGGGCTTCAATTTGATTTTCAAGTTCTACTATTTTATCCAAAGCTTCTTTATACTTGGCATATGTTACTGTTTTACCTGGGGCATTTTCAGTAATCGTTAAATTACCTTTCTCATCTACATCTGCTATGTCATAACCTAATGTTAAATAATAAGCTTTGTCTTTCTCTTCAATTTTAATCTGTTTATTTCCTTGTACTGCTAACATCTATATCCCTCCTAAGCTAGTTTATTAATTTGAATACCTGGTACTTTATTCTGTATTAAGAATAAATCTGTATAGGATCTATTTTGATATAACCAGCCATCACCTTGAGTATGTGTCCCTGGTGCCCATAAATATATAGCACTTCTCTTTATAGGTGCTATTACCGCACTTGGGTGCATAAGTATCATGTTTATTTGCTTTGCACCTACTCCTGCCACTGCTCCAGTGGTAAAATCATAAACCGTCTGCATTCTATCGGATGGAACTATGATAATGTCTACATCATCAAGAGAATGTACAGTTCTATTAATTGTCCCAGAGGTGCTTCCATCTACATTTATAAATCTTTGCATTTGATTAGCTTGCTTTAATAGAGTATTAACAGCAGGAGTTACATATATTTTTCTTCCACTACCAGGAACGTTAGCATCATCCATATTCTGCATAAGCTGATCAAACACAGTTAAGATATTAGCAAGAGTAAGTACTGTAGTATCAGCAACTCCACCAAAACCTACAAAATCAGCATATAATTTACTGTATCTGTATTTATCTAATTCTGGTATTGCCTGCTCAGTTAAAAATACATTAGTGATATTTGCAACTGTAAGTATCTGATTGGTTTCATCAACGTCCTCAGCATCAACATAGAAAGATACATCTCTATCATGCGCAAGTGTCTTTATTTCAAAGTCATTACCATAAGTTCCTGTATTCCACCCACCTGCTCTATTGTGATCCTTATATCCACTAAGTGTCATTCTAGGTATTTTCACATTCTTAGCACCTATAAATTTAACATTGTCAGAAGTTAAGGCACTAGAAGTAAGTTCTCTTGTATATTTCTGTTGCAATTGTGTTAAAAAACTGTCTACATAATTAATTGCCATTATTTATCTCCCCTTTACTATTTAGTCTCATTTCCAAATATAGCATCTAGCTGAGTATTTATATTTGCTGCACCACCACTACCACTGCCATCTGCTCCAAGTTTAAAACCTGGTATAGTAGTATTGGTTGTATCTTCTTGCTTAAATAAGAAAGCTTTACTTTCTTGAAGTCCTTTTAACTGTTCATCAAGTCCAGTAACTTTTCCATCATCACCTAAAATTAGCTTTGATTTATCTATTAGTCCTGAAACTATACCTTCATCCTGTACCTTACCAGCTATAGATAACTTAATAGCATTACTTAATTGTAAATCCTTAAGTTGTCCTTGATATTCCTGTTCTTTAGTTGCATTATCAGCCTGTAATGTAGCTATTTGATTTTTAAGTTCTTCATTATCTCCAGCGGACTTTTTAAGGTTTTCAAGTTGAGTTGCATTTTCCTTTACGGTGGTTTTGAGGTTCTTATTTTCCTCACTAACAGTATCAAACTTTTGTTTTTCAACATAAGACTTCAACTCCTCTGTAGAAGCTTCTGCTGCCTTTTTAGCCTGTTCCTCTGTAAGTCCTAGTGCTATAAATTGCTCTTTATTCACTTATAAATCATTCCTTTCATATGAATTTAAACAGTTTAAAGTCTTATTTAGGACAAAATAAAAAAGCCCTATTGCTAAGACTTAAAATAATTGTAAAATTATGTTTTAATATGATAAAATGTCATTGAAAGAAGGTGTATTTATGAAAAAATGTTTTATTGTATGTCCTATTGGTAATGATGGTAGTGATACTCGTAAGCGATCTGATAAACTTTTAAAACACGTTATTGCTCCTGTATGCAATGAATGCGGTTTTGATGAACCTATTAGAGTAGACAGTTTAAACTCAAGTGATTCCATAACTGAAACTATTCTAAAACATCTAACAGAATCCGATTTAGTCATTGCCGATTTAACAGAGCATAATCCAAACGCTTTTTATGAAATTGGCTATAGAACTGCTTTAAATAAACCTATAATACATTTAAAGGACAAAAGTGATTCTATTCCTTTTGATGTATACGCAATTAGAACTTTTGATTATGATTTAACTGACCTAGATTCTGTTGATGAATTAAAAGAAAGACTTATTCAAACTATTAACTCTATTTCATTTACAGACAGTACTTCCTCTGTAAATGAAGATTCATCGAAAACTTTTAACTCTCAAATTTTACAGGAACTATTTGTAATACAAGATAACATTAAAGATTTAGATTCTAAAATATCAAAATCATCTACAGACACTTCTGTCATATCTGTATTAGCAGACAAGATAGCCAATAATAATAAAACCTCTCCAGAAGAAAAGTTTTTAGAACAACTAATTCCAGTTATGATGGAGGATCCACAAAAATTAAACTCTCTTATTGAATTTAGTAATAAAATTAATAAGAATTCAAAATAATTCTTTGATTTCCTTGAACATAGTATCAAGGAAATCTTTTATACTTTTCAATTGCTTAGATTCAATTTTAGATAATTCTACAGATACTTTTATGCATTCTCCTTTTTTAAATCTAATTATCTTATCAATTTTAACATCTAACTCCTCATCCATTTACTTCACCTCGCTTGAATTTGTATTCTCTTTTATCCATTTTTTACATTCTTCATTCACCTGTTTAATACTAGCATTAGTTTTCTTAATATCATGCTTTACATACATATCATAAATAGCTGAACCAATTATAAATAATCCTGCTAGATCAAGAATAATTGTCTTAATCATTTATCTCACCTCGCTTTTTCCCGACTATAATCTCTTCTAAGTTCTGGATTATCCCTTAGATGTTGTCTTAATCTATCTTGTAATTCCTTAACCTTATCACTGGCCGTATTTACATTCTTAGGATCTAAAGAGCCAGCTTCTCGCCTTTTCCATCTTCTTATTTCTCTTTCAATGGCCCTTTGCTGCTGCTCCGCTTTATAATTACTGGTTGAAGTATCTTCATCAGGTACCTCAGGTAGTTTTGTTATACCTGGAAAGTATGTCGCTAATGTATGCCTACAGTTAGGATGTAAAAGTCCTGCTTTCATAGCTTCACTAAGTAATGGATAATCACCATCAGCTTTACTTCCGCTACTGAATACATCATCTATGAGGATTTTGCCTTGCCATGGTAAGCAAAGTTTGCATGTATTAGCATGAGCTGACACAACAACTAAATGCAATCCCCATTCATCACGCTTCTTGCCTTCACCTAAAAAAGTTGCTCTTTGACTTGCTGTTCTTAGAGCCATTTCAGCGTATGCGGCAATATTTACTCTCTTGCCATCTTTATATACTATTGAGTTAATACCTGCGTCTAAGAAGTCCTTAGTAGCCATATCAATAGCCTGATTTAAACTAGTAGCTCCACTCTGCATAAATACTTGTGTTTTAAATATTGTCTGCCTATACACATCATCCATTTTTCTTAAAACAGAATGTTGGCCCACATTAATATCATGCTGCACTGAATCTGTAAGAGCTTTAAGCTTTTTATCATTCATACCAAAGAAGTTAGTTTCCTGCGGAGGTGGATTATTCTTAGGTTTATTCATTACCCTTGATACTATATCCTTTAACTTTTCCATACCTTGTGGGCTAGAGCTTCTTTGAATATCACTAGGAAATTCAATTACTGCTTCTTTCCTTCTATATTTGCCTAACCAGTTTTTTATTTGATTTATAAGCTTTGTTACTCTGTTTTCTCCAGCTTTATAGCTTTCCTGCAATACTGCATCTATAGTCTTCTGTATAGGATCACTATACTTACCAACAATCTTTTCATTCTGCTTGCGGTACTTTTCAATATTTCTAAGTTTGGATAGTTGCCACTGTTCCCACTGAAAACCTTCTTTTAATTCTTCATTCTTATGCCTATAAAAGTTTCTCTTAAGTGAAGCTATAAGGTCCAGTTCCATTTGCTGAAATATTTCTCTTAGGCTGTAACTATCATTGTTTCCACTCATGATTATTCACCCTTAGGCAGATTATCTTGATTGCCAGTAAGAGTTGTATCAGCCGGAAGATTATCACTTCCATTTACTGCAGGTGGATCTACGGTAGTTAATCCTTGTTCTTCTTTCAGCTTTGAGACTTCTTCAGCTTTTTGTTCTTCTGTCCATGTATCACCATATAGCTGCTCAACACATTGTTCTACACTCATTATCCCATTAAGCTTCGCCTTACCTATAGTATCAACTCTATTCTCAAAGTCAGGTGCAGCATACTCACCAAAATCTAAAGTTACTTCTGTATCACCACCTACAGCCATACTTTTCAACGAATTATAAGCCTTTATTGATGTATTAATTACCATTGGAATAACCTCAGATAAAGTTTCTATTATTTTACTTCTAGTATATAAAGTTGTCTTTTCCTTTTCTCTTTGTGCAACTTGGTTGTCTCTCTTTTTAAGATCCATGCCTAATGTACTCGGAGATATTATCCCTTGTAGACACATATCTACCGCAGATGCATAGCTTTCGACAAATGCAGCATAATTAATTGTTGGCTGCAACATGGTTGTAGTCCCTGGTTTATCCTCACTGAAAGTTGCATTTAACTGAATAAATTGATTATCAAATGGATTAGGCTGCATTATTTTACCGCTGTTAGGATCTTTAGGTAATAAATCTTCAGGAATATACTTTTGAACTCTTCCTGCTCTTATGGCATCAATCCATTGGCTTATTATTTCATCCAATGCGTCAAATGCATCCGTTTTATTATCAAATATGCTTTTACCCCTGTTATCCCATTTAGGAGAATCATAGAACTTAATAGGTACAGCCATCATAAAGCTTTTGTCGAATGTTGCATCTTGCATACCTGCTAGTTCTGGCACCATAATTAAAGGTACTTCTTTTCCTCTTTCATCTAGCAACTGGTTTCTTATATACCCATACCCAAATGTTTCTACAAGCCTATAATTCCTATCATTAGCAGCATAATCCGTATAAAATATAACTTCTTGTATTCTGCCACGTTTTACAGTGTAATCTACTTTCTCACCACTATAGAATTCTAATATAGGATATTCCGTAAGGTCGGTATCTATTGTAATTTTAAAAGCACCATCACCTGTTACAAGAGTATCAATTATCATATTTTTAATAAGCTTATCAAATTTATTATCTTCTGATATCTCCTGCCAAATAGCGTCTTGTGTTTCGTCATTAACTTCTATAGTATTTATTCCACTTATAACTATGTCTGCCAAAGCTTCTACGATTATAGAAGGCATACCACTGTGCATTTTTCTTATGTTTAGCTTTGCACTAGGTACCGCAGCCCAAAACCTAGATCTACTTACCAGGTCAATTACTGTATTCTTAAAGAACTGATCTAATTCACTAGGTTCACCTCTATACCAGATTCTATTTCTTAATACAGTGGCTTCAAAACTTAAAGGTTCCTGTATAGTAATTGGTGAAGCTGGTGCAGGCATTACATTTAACATTTTCATTATCATATTCTTAAACCACCCCATTCTTACACCTCCAATCTCTTCTTAAAAGGTTGTATGCTGTATTCTGAGCTGTCTAAACAGTCAACGGGGTAACTGCCATCATCAGTACGCACCCATTCGCCCTCAGTTCTTTTCTTTTCATCCCAGGTTGCATTTTCTATAGCTTCTATCCATGGTTTTAAATGCTGCATTATTTTGTATCTGCCCTGATTAATTAATATATTAACTAATCTGATACGGTCAATAATGCCCTCTTTCTTGTACGAAGGTACTACTTGAATGTTTATACCTCTACGCCTTAATTCATTGCTAAGTGCTTGTCTAAACAGCTTATCAGCACTTTCACAAAATATAATTGTGCCAATAAAAAAAGATGGGTATGTTTTTATCCATTCTTCAATCTTGTCAACTATTTCTTTCGCATATTTGTCATGTGTATAACCACTACTTTTGCCTTGTTTATGGTAATACCCATCAAGCTCTATTATTTCACCATACTTTACTGTATACCCTGTTAGCGTTGCAACTGTGGCATCAGTACCACCTATATCTATACCAATACTAAACTGAATAAACTTCTTATCCTTGATATAATCTCTTGTTATTACAACCTCTTTATAGCTGTACCCAGTATAAATACGCCCTGTAGCTGCTGTTCTTTTACCTAGTATATCAGCCTGATACCAAAGGCTGGACTTATCATAAGGCTTTAATACTGCTCTAAGCCTATCGTTCTTTATGCTTAGATTATCCCATATGGTAAAGTGAGCATAGCTATAACCAGGATTCTCACCATTCTCTTTAAGTTGATCCTGATAATCAAGTATATCTCTATAAAACCAATGACTAGGTGGCATAGGGTTTAAATCAAAGAATATTTGTCTTTTACTACTGGATAAAGTTCTGTCAAAAACTTCTTGAACAAAAGATTGACTGCACTCATTAACTTCCGTGAGATAAGCAGATCCATAAGAGTTACCTTTTATCTTTGCCGCATCATTGGCCTTACCTCCACCAGCAATAATAATTACTTTTTCGCCTGTGTTTGTTTCAATGAATAAGGCTTCTTTACCTTCATACTTACCTTCTCTTGACCTACCATCAAACAAATACTTAAGTCCAAAGCCATTACTATCAATGATATTCATTCTAGCTGCTGCAAGACTTACCCCTGCTACCAGATGCAGTTTATCCGGATGAACTTCTAAGCACATTGAATATGCAATTAGGTTAATAATATTCTTACCTGCTCTTTTACCACCTTCAAGTACAGACAGCCAGGAATCTACTGAGTTCTTTATATATTCTGATTGTCTACCTGTTAAAGGTGCGTAATTAATCAAGTTTATCATCCTCCCAACTGCGTCAAATCAAAATTTATTGCAGTTCATACATTGTAAACGACCTATTTTAGCCACTTTAAAGCCATCTTTATGAATAAATATTTAAAATCCCATAATTTATACAAACTTTATGCAATATTATCTTATACAATTATTCATCATCCAAAGGTTCTCTTTCCTGCGGCTTGTTGATTAATTCAGCAATAGCATTAAGTTGACCTTGAATATTAAGTTTATCTTTACCTGGTACCTTAGACTTAAGAACCTCAATTCTTGCCTTCTGTTCTTCTGTAGCAAGACTTTTATTAAGCAATTCATCATATTGCTTAATTAACCTTTCAAGCGTTGTCATGGCCCTTGATTGAGCCTGTAAAAAGGTTGCCTGTCTATCCCATGAAAACTGGAACTCATATTCATCTGTATCTGAGGTATCACCACGAGTTTGCTTCTTAAGTTCCTTAATCATTTCTTCTTTGTCTTTAACATACATAATCCTTTGAGCTCTTATAATAGCTGCATACTGGATATTAATATTTTCCCAAAGGATATCTAAAGGATCTTTCTGTTCTATCTCCTGGATAATATCAAAAGTATCCTCAGGAAGATACTTAGAAAAAAAGCCATGAGTTTCTGACTTTTTATTCTTAGGTGGCCCACCTGTTCCTCCTGAATTACCCTTTGCATTCTTATTTCCATGCTGGCCACCTTTTTTACGTTTGGAACGTTCCGTATTCTTTTTAACTTTTGTTTGGAACGTTCCGTTCAATTTGTCATCCCATTGGTCTTTATTTTTCCATCCTCTTATTGTCCCGGGTGAAAGATTTAAAGTCTCTGCAATCTTTACTAAATCAATATTCCCATTATTCTCTTTGTAAATCTCAAATGCCTTATCCCTGCTCGGACTTCTTTGTCTAGGCACATCACCTCACCTGCCCTAATTGGTTGTTCGTGTTGGTTTTGTCGAACTATTCTACACATACTGTTAATCGCTTTTCTTATTGCTATGGAACCAATGTCCTATAGAATTAGCCAATGCTAGTAATATAAAGAATGTCATCCAAGGATGCTGCATACACCAGTTATACATTATTATCACCTTCCTTATTTTTGAATATAGAAAAAGCACCGGTATTTCTACCAGTGCTTAATAACAGGGGTACCATATATGTCTACAGTACTCTTTAATATTACTCTTTTATTCTATTTTTGTAAATATTTATTACATTTTTCTACAATATGTTATATAAAAAGACACCTAGAATTAACCAAGTGCCTTTTTATATATTAGTTATTTAAATGGAGAAAGAAACTACACTTACATAATATCTAATTATTGTTAATATTTAATTTCCAAATTATGTATATATATTAAATATAAGTTAATATATTTTAAATAAAAGAGCACCCGTTACAGGTGCCTTTTCGTACAAGATGTATTATTTTTTACAATTTTACACAATACTATTAAATCATATTATAAAAGGTACGTCAATCCCACTAAAAAGGACATTTTTTCAGACATAAAAATTATAAACTTTGGCGCTATTACTGGCTTTAATACCATTTTGACAAGGACATTTTTAAAGCCTTATTCCGTCTATACCGAAAAATAATATGCTTAAATCTTCAATAGCGTTTCTCACATCTCTCCCAATGGTTTTAACAGTAATACTAAAATGCTCCGCTGCTTCCTCGTAAGTTGGCGCTACCTCATCCTTGCAGACATCTACATAAATATATTTAATAATATTAAATCTTCTCTCTTTAGCCTTTCCTTCACTTTTACATACGGATTCATAATACTTCATGGCTTTATTTATGTGACCAACTATAATTAACGTTCTCTTCTTAGTTCTACTTAATGCTTGAATATACTGCTCTTCATCATTTATAGCCTCTATGTCATCCAGTACATCTATCGCATTATCCTCATATATTGCATTTACAGAACTATCAGTTATTTTCCCGTGGATTTTCAAACCTCTATAATGTTTAAGCAGCAGCCTAGTATTCCTAAGCCTTCTGTCGTATCTCTTTTTAGTCTTATAGTATTCCTGTTCTTTTATATACTTTATACCTTCTCTTACCCCAATTTTTACAGCTTCATCAACGCTTATATTTTGTTCCATACTGTCGACCTCCTACTCCTTATATTTTTTAATTCTAGCTTTTAATGCATTCATAAGATTATCCTGGGTTCCGCTTTTATCTTCCAGTGCCATCATAACGTCATGATCCACTCCATCATCTACAACAAGGTGATGTATTATAACTTTATCCTTTTGGCCTTGTCTGTGAAGCCTTTTATTAGCTTGCTGGTATAATTCTAAGCTCCAATTAAGTCCAAACCATATAACATGATGACCCCCTCTTTGAAGATTAAGGCCATATGCACAGCTGGCAGGATGGGCTAGTAGTATATCAATCTTTCCATCATTCCAGTCATCTTCATCCTGTGGACCTTTAAGCTGTCTAACTCTAAGTTTCATTCCCTCTAATGCCTTTTTTATTCTCATAAGGTCATGCTGGAAATTATAAAATACTAATGCTGATTGCCCATTAAGTCCTTCTACAAGCTCCAGGAATGCATCAATCTTACACGAATGTATCTCAACTATGTTTCTGTTTTCATCATACACAGCACCATTACAAAGCTGTAAAAGCTTATTTGTAAGTACTGCTGCTGTTCCTGCATCAATTGTTGATTCATCAACCTCAAGAAGCATTTCCTTTTCAAGCTTTTCGTAAGATTTCTTAGCCTTGCTGTCCAGTATTACTGGTGTAGTAACTGTGATGCAATCCGGAAGCTCCAAATAATCCTCTGCTTTCATGCTTACACATATATCACCTATAAGTTCCTGTATAGTTTCATTGGCTCCCGGCTTTGGCATATAACTAAACACATGGTCTCTATCTCTCTGATCCGGTTGAAAATATCTTTCACGAAAATGTGTTATTCTTTTTCCAAGTCTTTTACCTTCATCCAGTAAATAAATCTGCGCCCATATATCAAGCAGTCCGTTAGGTGCCGGTGTTCCAGTAAGTCCTATAAATCTATCAATGTGATTCCGAACCCATGTAAGTGATTTAAATCTTTTGGCCTGATGATTTTTAAAGCTGCTGAATTCATCTACAACCACCATATCGAATGGCCATGCATTTTTATAATATTCTACAAGCCATGGTACATTTTCACGATTGATAACATAAATGTCTGAAGGTGTATTAATTGCTCTTATCCTTTTAGTCTTTGGCCCAAGTACTGAAATAACTCTAAGCATTCTTAAGTGATCCCATTTTTCAGCTTCCTTTGCCCATGTTGCTTCTGCTACTTTCTTTGGCGCTATAACAAGTACTTTTGATATTGCAAACTTGTTATACTTTAAATCGTTTATTGCAGTAAGTGTTATAACTGTTTTTCCAAGCCCCATGTCAAGGAACAATCCTATTGCTTTATCCGTTAATACCCTGTCTATGCAGTATCTTTGGTACGCATGTGGTATGAATTTCATACACCATCACCCTACTATCTCAATATTTTCTATAAGTTCAATTTTCATAGTTTTCTTCGTAACAGTCGTAGATATCATATACACTTCTTTTCTATCTTTTACCCTTACAAAGACATACCCACACGTAAATGCATTTAATATAAAAACATTACTGTTCTTAGGTATTTCTTTAATATGCTCTTTTTTAACTCTATATACTTTTTTACTTGCCATCACATTCTCTCCTCGCGCCATATGAAATTATCTACAGCTTTTTTATTATCTATCACATAAACTCTAAATCCTAAATCACTTATTCTTTTTTGCTGCACTGTTTGAAGGGCTGTAGGTTTTCTACCTGGTGCTTTTAATTCTACAAAAGCGATTTTTCCTCCTGGAAGTAAAACTAATCTATCCGGTACTCCAGCATTGCCAGGTGAAACAAATTTATATGCCCTGCCACCTGCTTCTTTAACTTTTTTAACTAAATAACTTTCAATTACATTTTCTCTCAATTATCACACCTACCTAAGTGAAATTTATAAAATGTCAACTTTCTCACCATATACCCCTATACATATATACGCGTAGGCATATTAGGCATATATATATTACCTATTATATCTATTTATATTGATTATATAGAAATCATAGTTACATAGTTGACATATATCTATAAGTTAGTAATACCAATGGGTTTCATGTCAACCAAAGTGTCAACTTTCATTAGTTTTTATAGTTGCCTTGGTTGACACATTAAAAATAATTTCCTTTGAGAAAGTTGACATTTTTTCAAGAAAGTTGACACTAATTTTTGCGAATTGAAACTGGTCTAAACCCTTTTTGTTTTCCATAATTTGCACCAAATCTCATCGTTCCTGCTCTTTCCCATCCAGGTAAAACTTCTAAAATAGCATTTATTCTGTGCGCTTCTCCCTTAGACATATTCCTGATCTCACATAGACACTCTTTCCATACTTCCATTGCACACACTCTGTCCCTTTGTATCAGCTCCAAGGTATCAGTAACTCCGTTTCCCCAAAACATACGCCTTCGCTCCAGGCTCCATTTTTGCCAATCATGTGGTATCGCTCTATCTAAAAAGGCTTCTATTTGCCCCTGCAATGGATCCCTTTCTAAATGCGTAGTTCTTCTCTTTTCTGCTTCTTCTTCCATTTCAGGTGATAATATTAAAGGCTCTCCTAATCTCCATCTTAATACTGCTTCTGCCCATATTTGATTTACTTCATCATCCAAATGCTCAAATACTCTTTTAGTTGGCTTTTGTATTTCTGTATCTACTGGCCAAAATCTACGATTACCTGTTGGATCACTAAGATACTCGTGATTATTTGTTGTTCCAAAGAATACACACTGCCTTAAATGTTTTTCTGTTTTCCTAGCATAAGCAGCACGATACTGGTCATCACATTTACTCAAAAACTGTTTTACTGCCTTAATATCAGTCTTATTAAAAGCTTCAAGTTCTCCAATTTCCACTATCCATATACCTTGAAGAAGTTCTGCTGCGTCCTTGCCCTCAAAAGTTTTTATACTATCTGAAAACCACTTGCCACCTAATTTTGAAAACAAAGTACTTTTACCTATACCCTGTCTACCACATACAATTGTCATGTAATCGAATTTACACCCTGGAGTCATAACTCTAGCCACAGCTGCTACAAAGGCCTTACGTGTTATTGTACGCATATAAGCGCAGTCCTCAGCACCTAAATAATCAATATACAATGTATCAAGCCTGGGAACACCATCCCATTCAAGGCCCTTTAAGTAATCCACCACAGAATTAAATCCATTTGCATTAGAATGATTTTTAAGAGCATCATCTACAACTTCTCTTGACCGAAAGCCGAGTATTTTTTCAATGTATTCACGAAAACCAGAGTCATCATCATCTGTCCAGAGGAATACACCATTTTCTTTTTCACGTATCCCCCATGGAAACGGTGCTTCGCCTAATATATGGTCTGCAAAAGTATCTTTACGAATCCTTCCTTTTAGCAGTGGATCATTCTCTAAAACTACACGTACATTAGCTGTAGTTTTAAGCGGCGCTCCTGTAGAAGAGTTCAACTTTAATTTACTTATCCAATTTGCAAGCTCCCCTTCGCTGTCTTCTACAGGCTGAGAAAAAGCTTCAGTTGTCTTTTCATATCTCTCTTGATTAATAAGCGTGGCCACAAAAGGATCACTTACAGCAAACTCACACATGGCCTTATATGAAGGCAATTTATTCACAGGAGTATCCGGCTTTGATTCGTCGTCCATTTCACCAAACTTATGAAACCTTACCAGGTCAAAGGCATTACAAAGCTTTCCTCCTGCCGGATCCGTAGCATGATGTGAATACAGGAAATTACCATTTTCATATACAATAGCACCACCTACAGTACTACCACCTGTAAAGGTAAATCTGTTTGAATTATCGTCGCATGGTTCATATATTCCTGGAATAAAAGATTCTATTACCTTATACACATCATAAGTCTTACAAAAGGCTCCTATAACTCCAGTTTTAGTTGTAGGATCTTCCTGCCTTGCTGCTAACTTTTGATGATTCTGCTTTTCTCCTGGTACCTTTGGCCATTCATTTACATCACGCCAGTTTGTATATTTATCAAGTACCCCATCAGCACTTATAAAAGGTTTATCCCAGTATTGAAATATATATTGGCTATCATTACAGCATGAAGGATTATACATTAATCTTGAAGCTTGAAAGGTTGTAGGATCACAAAGTTCTATTCCTATTATCTGCCCAAGCTTACGTGATATAGGCTCATATTCATCTGCTGTGACTGTTTTATCTAAAGGTATTAATACTCTTAGCCTTGGCCTAGCTTCCTCATGCTTACGTGTAGAATAAACTGCTACTGAACACCCAAGACCATCAATTCTGCATAGAACATCATTAGTCCCTCCTGGCTGTATATTATCAAGGTCAAGAGTAACTACATCTCTGCCTACTACACTTCCAGCTTTTCTTTTATTTCCTTCAAGAGTACCAGCTATAAAGCCCCCTACATCCTTAAGATTATCCTGTTTACTTTTAGGATAGGATAAATATTCAGCTAAACTTTCAGGACTTCTTACAGGTATTCTAAGTTTTTCATAAAACTCAGATATAAATAACTTCTGAGGTGTCCATACTGTGGCTTTCCTGCTCCCTGCTGTTGATATTGTTATCTCTCTATCATTTATTAACATTGGAGTATCACCTCCTCCCATCACATATAAGATGTTTGTTACAGCTAAATTCTTGAAATATGACTTAAACTATTGCTTTAATTAGATCTGATTTATCTAATAACTCAGGGCATTGATTTAGCGCAGCTATATATCCTGCCAATGGGCACCCTACTCGTTCTTCATAATCTAACTCATAGTATTTTATATCTCCACTCGTAAGTCTAGTTCTCATAGCTAATATATTTCCGCTCACTTGACCATTACCTTCAAGTATTCTAACTTTACCATTTTCCCTTACAAGTACAATTTTCATTGATATAACCTCCTTCGCCCTAATTTTGAATGGCGAAACAAAAACACCGTAGAATTCTTGAATAATACGGTGTTTTATGAAATATTTAATTTTCACTATTAATAAATATTATATATAAATAAAATTTTACTTTTGTAAATCAATTAAGATTCCTTAATACAATTTTTAATAATACTTTCAACATGAATTTTTGTAGTATTAAGGAATGGTATACCAAATTCATCTTTTGTAAGAATTAATGGCAACTCTGTACAACCAAGAATTAATCCCTCTATTGAATCTTCATCAATCATCCTTTTAACAATATTAAGTAATCCATTACGTGTTTCATCAAGAAACTTTCCAAATTCAATTTCAGTCATTAGTTTATGATGAATATAATCCTGTTCTTCTTCTTTTGGAACGATAATTTTTATATTACTTTTGTCAAATACTTTCTTAAAAAAATTGCTCTCCATTGTAAATTTAGTCCCAATTAGGCCAATCTTTTTTATTCCTAACGCCTCAGCATTTTTACATGTTTCCTCAACAATACTTATTAATGGAATAGGAGATAACTCCTTAATTCTTTCAAATACTATATGTGGTGTATTTGATGAAATGAATCCAAAATCTGCACCTGCTTTATAGAGTATCTCGACACCTTTAATTAAGCAATTTACAAGGTTGTCCCATTGTTTATTCTCAACAAAACTTAAAAGAATATTCATATCCATGCTATTAATCAATATTTCAGGGTAGCTACCATCCTTTACTTCATTACGATATTTTTCAATAATTAGGCGATAATAATCTAAAGTTGATTCGGGTCCAAGACCACCAATCATTCCTATTTTCTTCATCCATTAACTCTCCTTATATTTAATTTCGGCTATACCACTACCTATAAATTAAGTATTTATTATCTATAATAACTGCTAGATAATATCTTATACTTTTAGCTTAATTCATATAGAAATTATACCATAATATTCTATATCGTCCATTATTACCGATAAAATATATTAGAAGTTTATTCTATAAACACCGCATTATTCAATTATCAAAGTACAATTTTATCTACCCATCTAGTTCGACCTATAATCAGTGGTCGAACTATTCTTTCTTATAAAATTCAGCTGTAAATCCATCTGCACCTAATGGAAGTCCCTGTGCCCATGGTATAGGCTGGCTCATTATTTCACACACTCTATCTAAATCTGCATATTCTTTAGGACAATCAATAATAACTTCATCATGTACATGAAATACAACTTTATATCCTAGTTCACTTAATCTTTTTATATTCTCTGCTAGACAATCTCTCGCTATAGCCTGCACGATATTCTCCACTAATTTGCCACCATAAGTAGGTACTGTTTCCCATTTCTTAGTATTCTGATTCATACCGTGATACTGAATTGAATCTTTCCCCCAGTCATTTTGAGCAATAAAAGGTCTAGCATAGAATAGTTTTCTACCACTTGGAAGTGTAATAGTTAAAAAGTCCTGTCCGGTAGCATAGTCTCCTTCATGAGCAATAATTATATTTTTAACTCCTGCCGCTTGGCCTGTTTTCATAACTGAGATAGCAGCATTTTCTATAGAGTACCAAAGGTCCACTATCCTTTTATTTGACGATCTCCATCTGCGTACAATCTCCGGAAGTTCTTCTTCAGTAAGTCCCATATTTAAGGCGCCCATAGCTATAAGTGCACCGGATGCACCCTGGTATCCTAGTGCAAGCTCCGCAACTTTACCTTTTTGACGTAAAGCATATTCCGGATTACCTTTTTTAATAAGTTCTATAGGAACACCAAACATCTGACTTGCTGAAGCTTCATATATCTTTCCATGTGAGTTAAATACATCAATACGCCACTGTTCTCCAGCAAGCCAGGCTATTACTCTTGCTTCAATAGCACTAAAGTCTGCATCTACAAATAAATTACCCTTAGAAGGTACAAAGGCCGTTCTTATAAGCTGTGACAGAGTATCTGGAACACTTCCATATATAAGTTTTAAAGCATCTATCTTTCTACCCTTAACACAATCTCTTGCATGACTAAGAGTTTCAATATAACTTCTAGGAAGGTTCTGTACCTGTACAATTCTTCCGGCCCATCTGCCGGTCCTATTAGCTCCATAAAACTGTAATAGTCCTCTTACTCTTCCATCAAGGCATACTGCTTCTTTCATGGCTGTATACTTTTTAACACTTGTCTTTGAAAGTTCCTGCCTTATTTCAAGCATTCTCTTTACTACATCATTATCTGTGATCTTTATAAGACTTTTAACTGTTTCTTTAGTAAGATCTGCTGTTTCTTCTCCAGTTTCCTGTTCTATCCACTTTGACAGCTGCTGCACACTTTTAGGGTTATCTAGTCCTGATAAACTGATTGCTTCCTCCATAAGACTATCTGTAATAGTTTGGTGGCAATATAAAGCACCTTCAATAAGTTCCTGGCCAACCTTAACACCGTCAGCATTCATACGTTGATCCAGTTCCCATAATCTTTGTTCCTGGTCAGATACTGGAAATGCTGATAGTCTATTTTCAATTTCCATTTCAGTAACTACATCCTGTTTGCAATATTCTTTAAATAAATTCCACTTTTCAGGTTCATGATAATGCATATTCCTAGTACGGTGTCCATTCTTAGCTGTAGGCTTACATGGCAAGCAGAATAATCTTATAAGTGCTTTACCTATACCCATTTTCTTTTTATCCTCAGGAAGTCCTAAAGCTGTTCCTGTAGCAGCAAGTCCTGCTGTGTATCCACAATATAGGCCATGAAACATAGTACAATGCCACTGCTCTAAAGGTGAATAATAAAATTTATTTAAGCAGTACCATTCAAACGGTGCATTGTATGCATGTTTAATTACTCTGGGATCTGCAAGCATTTGAAGTATAGAAAATGGTATCTTTTCGCCCTGTGCCAGGTCTACTATTTGAACCGGTTCACCATCTAAGGAATAAGCAAATAAAAGAATCTCAAAATCAGGGGACTGGACATATTTATATAGTCCAGCCTTTCCTAAATTAATACTGCTAAAAGTTTCAATATCTATGCTTAGATGAATCATATACCCATCACACCACCGTTAATTGGCCTCCCGGTGATTGGATCTATTTGTACTGCCTGTTGTGGTGTCTGATATGCTGGAGGTGGTACTTGCTGTGGATATCCCTGCTGCACTTGTGACTGATTATAGTTTTGTGGTGGATAACTTTGTGCTGGCTGTTGATATTGTGTTTGTGGTGCAGCTGGCGGAGTATACCCACCAGGAACAGGTGCATCACCAAAGGCGGATGCTGCTGAAATACGTCCTCCAAGTGGCTTACCATCTTCTAATTTCTGTACTGGACCTAATCCACATCCTACACCTTTATTGCCGCTATTAAAATAAGGGAAAAAATTAGTACTTACTCTTGCATACATTCCTGAATATACTTCTGTTTGATTTATGATTGGATTCATGTTAATGTCAATGATTTCTTGCTGTTGGTTAGATGAAGCTGTTAAAACCCAGTGTCCCTTGCATTCTGTGCCGAAAGGTTCACCATTTTGACGAACTCCATCACCATCCCAAACTGGGTTTTTAACTTGTGGAGGACGAGTACCGTTCCATTTCCCAGTAACTCCTTGCTGTATAGCAGCTGCAATTGCTGCGTCAATCCTTTGTTTTGTAGCTATATCTGTTTTAGGTATTAAGATAGTTGTACTATACTTAGGTTCAGCACCTACTTGATGGGCATAAGGTGTAAATAGGTGTACAAAACTTAGTCTTACCTTTCCTGTTACAATGCTTGTTTGATTCGATTGATTATTCATTAATTACTCCCCCTTCATTTTTAAAAACATCTGCTGCACTTACTTTTTTAATTGGTTCTCTATTATCACTTAATGGTGCAAGAGTCGGTTTTCCAGGTGGACTACTGACCTTGTCGGATAAAAGTTCTTTAAACTTTGGTTTTCCTATTAGTTCTTCGATTTTTGCAAGAGACAGCGGCACTTTATCATAAAGCATAGCTTCATCTGTACCGTTATCCTTTAGCACTTTGAATGCTTCATCTGTGTTAATGAACTGCCTTACACTTCTGCCATGAACAGCTTTCCAACCTGAAATATCGTTTCCTTTTAAAACTTCACCTAAAGCATATTTTTCAAGGGCTGTAACCCAGCTTTTTATGCTTTTAGCTTTCTCAAGAATCTGCCCTACTTCCTCATTTGTAAGAAGTGGCGGCATTTTGTTTTCATAAACTTCTACAGATAAATTTTTATCTTTAGCAGCCCTGCAGATTGCCTTTGCTCTGCAAAATTGGCAGTGATCTCCTGGAATATAATCTCCTACGCCATTAAAAGCTTTTTCAGCTATAGGTCTTATGCTTTCGCCCCAGTCTAACAACTGCTTTATAGGTATAGAGAATTCTGAAATTGAATCAAGTCTAGGCTGAATAATTGTCATTTTGACTTGTTGAATGTTGAATAATATTTTCTCTTCCTCATAGGCTCCAAGGGCATACAGCATCATTTGAGGATTACTTTCCGCTGATACCGGCACACCTTTTCCGTATTTAAAGTCAATTACATGAAGGGTATTTCCCCCTATAATAATGCAATCACCTGTTCCAAATCCTTCCGGAGCATACACGCTGTAATCAAGTTTTTTCTCTGCCGCAATGTATGGTGGAGAAGAAAAACTATAGGTTACTTCAGAAATGTAATCCATGTAAGTATCAGTGTGTCTTAGCATTTCATCCTGGAATAAAGGATCTTCTTTAAATTTCTTAATTCTGTTGTTAAAAGTTCGCGGCCCCATTGGTTCAATGTATTTTCTAAGCTTTAACTCTGCAATGGCATGGGCAAGAGTACCTTCTTTTGCATTTTCACTTGTACTATCTGGAAGAGTTTCCTCAAGTCTTGCTGAAGGTGTACATATAAGCCACCTATGGGCAGAGCTTGCAGATAACAAAGCATGTGCTCTAGTTTCATTTTTTTTTATCATATCTTTGCCCCCAATGATCTAAGTTGAGTTGCAAAAGCCCCGTATTGTTCTTTTGGTAATGCTGTTAATGCCTGTACTCCAAAGCTTGCAAGCAAGGATACAAGTTCATTTCTGTGTCCGGCATCAACAATTTGTGTAGCTGCTACTGCAAGCTGTTCCATGGTATACGATTGAGTTGTTGTCTGAACCGGTGCTACTGGTGGAGCTGCATTCTGCTGTGGTATTTGTTGAGCCTGTGGCGGTGTCTGCTGGGGCTGTACTGGTTGCGTATATTGTGGAGCTACTGGTTGTATTGGTGGTGTGATTTGTACCGGAGCAACTGGTGGCACTTGCTGTACAGGTGGTGTAATTGATGCTGGCGTTACCTCAGGTGAGTGCAATTGAACTGGTTTAGTTAGTTCTGCATCTTCTGATATTGTTTTTGCTCCAATTTCTCCTTTTGTAGCTCCTAATTTTTTACTTCCGAACGTATCGGCAAATTCCAATACCTCCATAATTGAATCAAATTCTGCTGTAATTTTCATAATTAAAATTCCTCCTAAATTTTGTTTTCATTTTTAGGTGCATCTGGCCCCATAGTATAGAGTTCCATTACACCATGATTGCTGCCATTTTTAGCTTTATACTCAATTACTATTTTTCCTATCCCGACTATAGTTTGCTTTGTAATAATGCACTTCTTAGTTAAATGCTCTATTATTCTTTTAGGTACATATATAAAATCATTATTTTCTGTGGGATAAGCTATTTTCTTTAATCTACCCACTATTCAAGACCCCCTATATAATTTGACTTTTACCCTCATTCCATAGTAGAATAAGGCTACAACACTTTCTCTATGATCCTTTTTACAAGGATCTCTTTTTTTATTCCTCAACATAAACTTCAACAAACTTACCATCTGTAACAACTATTGCTACTCCTTCATTTTGGAATATAACTGCTTCTTCTAAAGTCATTATTTCTCCAACATCATATTTTCTTGTCATACATTTTCACCTCCTTAAATTGCCATGGTTCCATTATTTACACGCCTCCAAGTCCAATATTCTCTCTGACATTTCATTAATAGTTGCTTCAAGTTCATTAATCTTTTTCTGTAATTCATAAATTTCCATAGTCTTTTCATACTGTAATTCTGACAGCTTTTTATTACCTGCTAAAAGTTCGTCAATTCTTTGGTTTAGAGCTCTAATTGTTTCACTCATTTATTACACCTTCCTTTTACTTTTTAGCCATTGCGGCACTATCTATTTTCTGGAAGCTCTTCTCTTTCCTTGACCCATTCAAAAGCTTCTCTGTGAACATATATTTTTCTCTCATCCCTTGTGCAAGGAAATCCTTTAATGTTACACAGTTCTCTTACTCTTGGTACTCTTATAGATGTTAGCTCAGAGAATTCTTTAACACTGTACATCTGCTTTGGCTCCGGTCTAGTTAAAATGAGTTCTTTTAATCCTTTAATCTGCTCTAATAATTCGTCCATTGTTAAATTCCTCCTTCCAGTAAACTTTCAAGTTTAGCAATAGATCTGTTATTCATCCTAACCTTTTCAAGCATTCCTAAATTTGAATTACGTAAATCCTTAATCATTAACTTCACAGTATCTGCACTGAAATTTAAATACGTATCATCTAGGACTCTATACTCGGATTTTATTTCCACATTTCTTGATGTGTAAGCGCCAGTTTTACGAATAGAAGGAAGAACATCATTAGTCACCCAATTTCTAAAAGGTCTGCATTTTTGTGTTTTAGCTTCTAGCATAAAATCATAGAGCATAGGTTCGGTTAGATATTTGTGTCCATTATGGACACGTGGCTTTATACCAGCACTTATGATATTTCCGTCTATTCTCTCTTTCCTAGGGTACAATCTACCCTCTGAATTTTTCTTAATTTGACCAAGAGCCATACCCGTTGAATAAAGTTCAAATAAAATCTCACCAGTAACCTCAATTATTTCTACTTCTTGCCCTTCAAAAATCTGTAATGCAGATTGAGTATTACCGATTTCTTTTTCTTTAACTTCTATTGGAGCTGTTAATCCTTTTGGAGCTTGAGCATTTACAATTAATTCTTTTATGAAATTTTCCACCACAACTCTATTTCTGCATTTAGAACTGTATAGTTTTATACCTGTACTACTTATTAGGAGTATTCCAGTTTGGTTTGCAAAAAGTCCTAGATCTCTCGCTTCATCTGTAGTTAATTTAGCAACAAAATCATTTCCAATGGTTCTTATTATCCTATATGAGTTATTTACTCCTAAAGCTTTCACTACATCAACAAGCACGTATAAATCCTTACCTTTAATTTTTCTAATAGTACCTAACGAGGTTTTTACAGCTTCAACTCTTTCAGGTAGGTATAAAAGATTGTTAGATGTCGCTTTCATTTTTTCTAGTTCCCTTGAAGGTATTCTTATTGTTTTACCTAAATTAGGAACTTTTGATATCTGACCACGTTTTATAAGTTCATAAACATGGCCTTTGCTAATGCTGAATTTCTTAGCAAATTCTTCTGCCGTGTAATTTTTACTCAATTCAATTCCCCCTTTATATACTTGTATTTCCGTCATTTTTAACTAAAAAATTTAGATCTATATCTAATGTTTTTGCAATCTTAGCTAGGGTCTCTACACTTGGCATATACCTGCCGTTTTCAATATCGGACAAATAATTTCTTGACATGTTAATGCTACATGCTACCTTATTTTGAGTGAATTTTTTTTTAATTCTTTTACTTTTTATAATTTGCCCTAATTCTTTTTTTACATTTTGCCCCATCATTTTTTACCCCTCCTTTGATTAATATTGTATTGTATTTCCGTCATTAGTTCAAATTCTATATCTTAGGATTATTCTTTAAATTAAACAATGTAAGAGGAATAACTTGCTAATCCGTCGCATTGCTTTTATATACTTGTATTTCCGTCATTCTACAGATTGTATTTCCGACTTTTTATGGATATAATATAAATAAAAGTCGGTACAAACGACATGAAGGAGTTGTATAAAATGGATATTGGTAACAATATAAAAATGATAAGAAAAGAAAAAGGGTTTACTCAAAAGGAACTAGCATTAAAAGCACATCTGTCTAGGTCATATTTAGCCGATTTAGAAAATAGCAGATATAACCCAAGTATTGATACTTTAGAATCTATATCGAATGCATTACAAACGCCATTAACTTATCTAATGGGTGAATCAGCTAAAGCTATCATTGATAATAAATTAGCTGACCTTAATATGACAGTAGAAGAACTTTCAGAAAAATCAGGAGTACCAAAGCTGTTCTTTGAAAATTTAGATAATATCCAACCTGAGGAACAAGATTATAACCACATGAACACTATTGGAAGAATAATTAATGTGCAGCCTAGAATATTATGCTCCGCGCTCTCAAAACAAGAACCACCTTCATATGAAGGGCCAAGGATTAGTGCCAAGGAAGCTTTCGGTGATAGCCCTTGGATTAATGAAGATAAAATAAAAGAATCAGCAGCTATTTATGATACCCTCAATAAAGATTTATCAAATATAGTTAACATCCCTATAGTCGGTGTAGTAAGAGCAGGAAGACCTATACTTGCACAAGACAATGTAGAAGGATATTTACCTACGTTAAAACAATTTATAGATAATGATAAAGATTACTTTTATTTAAGAGTTAAAGGGGATTCTATGGATCAAGAATTTAAAGATGGATCTTTATTATTAATAGAAAAAACACCATGCATTGAAAATGGCCAAATTGGAGCAGTATTAATAGATAGCATGGAAGCCACTGTTAAAAAAGTAGTTAAAAATGATAACATGATTACTTTAATACCTATGTCAAATAACTCAAAATATCTGCCAAAAATGTATGATATTCAAAAAGATGATATTCACATTATTGGTGTTGTAAAACAGGCTGTTAAGATTTATTAGTTTAGAAGCTACCTAAATAGAATCTGGTAGCTTCTAAATATTTTTGAGGTGGTGATTTTATGAAAAAAAGAGGAAATGGAGAAGGAACTATTTATCAAAGAAAAGATGGAAGATGGTCAGCTACTTTTATGGTTGGGACTAACCAAGCAACTGGAAAACCTAAACGTAAAACATTATATGCTGATTCCCATTCAAATTTATTAGAAAAAATCAAAAAATTTAAAAAAGATTTTGAAAGAATAGATTTTACAAAAGATGATCTAAAACTTAAAGACTGGATGAAAGCTTGGTTATTTGAATATAAAAAGAATAGTTTAAAACCAAGAAGTTTTCAAAGGTATTTTGGACTTTATCAAAACTACATTGAAAGCTCTGCCATAGGTGTTAAAAAAATTAAGGATTTAAAGGCCATTGAGCTGCAAAGATACATAAATAATTTAAAGACAACTTCCAATAATATAAGATACATTATCAGTCTTATAAAGTCATCTTTGAATGAAGCTATGAAGCAGGATTATATAATTAAAAACCCTTGTGATGCCGTTGCACTTCCAAGAGTTGTCCCTAATAGAAATAGAAGATTCATGACAGTTGAGGAACAGAGCAGACTAACAAGTTATTTAAAGAAGCATATTGATGAAGGATATAACTATTTGATTTATTTCACTCTATCTACTGGATTAAGAAAAGGGGAAGTGTTAGGACTGGAATGGTCTAAAGTTAATCTTAAAAATAAGACCATATATATAAACAAGACATACAATATAGAAGCTGTATACAAAGATGACAAAGTAATTAAATATTCCAAGTTACTAGCTGATACTAAAAATGATGAAGTTAGATATGTGCCAATTCCAGATAAAATAATTCCACAACTAAAAAAAAGACACAGTTTATATTTAAAAGATAAGGCTAAAAATTCTAAAAAGTATAATAAATTAGAACTTGTATTTCCGGATGAACAGGGCGCATTTTTAGATGAAAGGAAGCCACTGAGAGCAATTAAGAAAATATATAAACTTTTAAATATACCAACTGAACTTACATTTCATTCTTTACGGCATACATATGCTACGAGGCTATATGAAAAAAGTGGTGACTTAAAAGTTATACAATCGCTTTTAGGCCACATAGATATTGATACAACTGAAAAAATTTATGTTCATGTATCTGAAAAAAAGAAAAAAGAAGTTACATCTTTGCTGAATGATTTTTTATAAATAGCAGCTATTTTTTTGACTGTAATTTGACTGTAATTAAGTTATTTTTGACTGTAATTATAAAGTATTTTAAAATGTGTTAATACAGTCATCACTTTGATAAAACCTTATATTTAAAGGTTTGTGATAGTTTAATATTTCTTAATAGTTTATATAGCATCGAAGAGCGGAATCGAACCACTACTGCAGATAGTATGCTTATAGCATGCTTCCTGCCCTCTGCCCTGAGGTGCTTCGATATATTATATTTGTATATCCTTAACCTACCTTGATATACTCACCTTATGCCACTAACTATTATAAGGCTTCCCTCTATAACATATATACAACTAAAGGGGTAATCTCTATGTTTCTATAATATCAAGCTGTTGTTACAGTTTTATTACAACTTTATATATATTAAGTTTCAAGTGAAAAATTTTTATGAACTTCAATCCATCAGATAATCCTAAAACCTTAACTCATCAACACTTATAAGAATTATTTAATGAATTCAAAATGTATTAAATAATTATCCTTAATAGGTAATTCAATAATGATATTAAAAATAGGAAAAAAGCGCCAACATCTCTGCTGGCACTTTTCCCAATAGGTAATTTCGTACACCCTTATAATAACCCATAATTATTAATATTCTTTTTCATTTTTGTTAAATTAAATCATTATTAATTTCCAAATCTAGCTCTATTTTTCTGTATCCTTCTCTAAATAAAGATAATATAATATATACAACAACTTATCAATGAGATAAAAAATGAATTAACAGGAGATGAAATAATGATTTTTAAGAAAATCCTTAATAAAATTATACCGGTTCCACTGCGAATAAATCAAGTATACAGAGTTCCATCAGTCCTAATTCTACCTCACACGGACTGATAAAAGGAAATATCAATTCTAATGGTGAAAAGATTTATCATGTACCCGGAGGACAATTCTATGATAAAACAAATGCTGAAGAATGGTTCAATACAGAACAAGAAGCACAAGCGGCTGGGTATAGAAAATCTAAAAGATAAACAACTTCTTGTAACATATAATTTCATCTAATTACTATGGTGCGTAACCATAGACTCCAAAGAGGTAAATGACAACAGCATGCTTCTAAAACTAATGTAAATTTAGTGGGATTACAAACTCCCACTAAATAAAATTAATTTATCTGATGACTAGCTTCTGCACTGCCAATACTGCAGTGACCTCTAATTCTATAAGATTCATCTGTAAACTACAGGAAGGTCTTTCGTAATACACAAAAGTTTTTAGCCAAAACACAGACATAATTAATTAAAAATTTGGTAGGAAAATTATCTTTTGCCCTTTTCATAAGGTACTCCATCTGCAGCTGGCGGCGTGGTTTTGCCTACAAACCCTGCTAAAGCCAGCATAGTAAGCACATATGGAATAACTGCATATACTTCATTTGGAATGTTAAAGTTTAATATCTGTGCATTTATTTGAATTGCACTACCGAAAGCAAACAGTAGACATGCTAACATAGTGCCCTTAGGCTTCCAGTTTCCAAATATCATAGCTGCTAGAGCTATAAATCCACGGCCAGATACCATTCCATCTCTATACATATTGGACGCCCCTATAGATAAAGCTGCTCCACCAAGTCCTGCAAGCATACCGGATAAAATCACACAAAGATATCTCATTCTATATACATTTATACCCAAAGTATCTGCTGCACCTGGATGTTCACCTACAGCCTTTATTCTTAGTCCCAGAGAAGTCTTCTCCAAAACAAAATAGGCAAGTATGACAAATATAAAAGCAAAAATTACAAACCAATTTAATCCATTAAGCAGTGCTCCTATTACTGGAATATGTTTTATAAAATTAGGTATATTATAGGATACCGAATTTACTATATCTGTTTGACCACCTTTTTTAAATATCTTAAATATAAGAAAGCTAGCAAAAGCAGTAGAAAAAAGATTTATAGCTGTACCTGAAATAATTTGATCTGCCTTTAAATTTATACTTAAAAAGGCATGCAATGCCGCTATAACCCCACCTGCAACTAAAGCAAATAGTATTCCTAAAAATGGACTTCCTGTAGCAAAAGAACCGAATACTGCAAAAAATGCCCCTATAGTCATCATACCTTCAAGACCTATATTTACTACACCTGACTTTTCAGAAAACAAGCCTCCAAGAGCTGCAAATATAAGTGGTGTTGCCATTCTAAGCGTTGCTGCTATTATACTTATAATAAGCGTTCCTTTATCCATTTACAGTTGCCCCCTTTTTTCTCTTCTTTTCTTCGAAATATTTAACTATATAATCAGTGGCTACGAAGATTATAACAACTGATTGTATTAAATACACTATTTCCTTTGGTATATTGTTTAATTGAAGTATTCTTGAACTACTATTTAAGGCTCCAAACAGTAATGCTGCTGGTATACATCCAATAGGATTACTCTTAGCTAAAAGAGCAACAGCTATACCATCAAAACCGTAACCTATAAAGGACATTAAATCACTGGAAGAATAAGCTGCTCCTGATAAATGTGCTGCTCCACCAAGTCCTGCTATCGCACCTGATATTACCATTGCAAGTACTGTACTCTTAGCTATATTTATCCCGCCATATTCGGCACTATGAGGATTAATACCTACTGCTCTAATCTCATAGCCTACAGTAGTTTTCCAAATTAACCAGTATATAAAAATGGCACATATAATGGCTATTATTATTCCAATATTTGCCCTACTGGAACTACTAAATTGCATTAATTTTGCACTATCCTGAATTACAGGTGTGCTAGATTTTGATGCTATGCCTATAGGCGTCCTTAGCACTACAAAATTTACTACATACATAGCGATATAGTTCATCATTATTGAATTTATTACTTCATTAGTACCGAATTTCGCTTTTAAATAACCAGGTACTGCCCCCCATACTCCACCTGCTGCAATACCACTTATTATTAATAATGGAATATGGACTATAGGACTTAATCCTGGTATAATACCAACTATTGATGCTGCGAGCATTCCTAAAGTGAACTGACCTTCTACACCTATATTAAATAATCCGCATTTAAATGCTACAGAGTGTGCTACACCTGTAAATACAAGAGGTGTTACAAAAACTATAGTTTCAAAAGCTCTTGATTTATCCCCAAAACTTGCATTCACTATAATAGTTAACAGGTCTGTCAATGCTGTAAAATATTGAGTAATATTATACCCTTTAGACCACATTACAAAGAAAACAGCTACAAACAAAGAAACTAGTATAGAACATATAGGAAATACCAAGCTCTTTAGAGAATTTATTATAATTTCACTAATGTTATTATTTTTAACTTGTAAGTTACTCACTCCTATTCCTCCTCATTAAAAGCATGGTAAATAAATAACTAGTCTGTATACTAGTGTATTTATTTTCACATGTCTTTTGTTTTTTTTAAACTTCCACCTGCCATAAGTATTCCAAGTTTCTTTTCATCTGCATCTTTTCTATCAATTATATCTATAATTTTTCCGTCATACATTACTGCAATTCTATCAGAAAGTGCAAGAACTTCATCTAACTCTAAGGATATTAGAAGTACTGCTTTTCCTTTATCTCTTTCTTGTACAATTCTACCGTGTATATATTCAATAGCTCCTACATCTAATCCCCTGGTAGGCTGAGAAGCAATTAAAAGATCTGGATCCTTTGATATTTCTCTAGCAGCTATAAGCTTTTGCTGATTTCCACCGGACAATGATCCTGCACGCACTTCATCGCTAGGAGTTCTTACATCAAATTCCTCAATAAGTTTCTTCGCATGTTTATGTATTTCTTCATAATTCATAACAATTCCCCTGCTAAAGGGTTCTCTGTGTTGAATCCCAAGTATTGAATTTTCAAACAATGAATAATCTAATATAAGACCTCTTTTATGCCTATCCTCTGGAATATACCCTACCCCTCTGTCCGTTATATCACGTGGTGTCTTATTAAATATATCTTTATCATTAAGAGCGATCCTACCCCTTTCAGCTTTCATAAGCCCGATTAAAGCTTCTATAAATTCTGATTGACCATTTCCATCTACCCCTGCTATCCCTACAATTTCTCCAGCATATACAGACAAATTTACACCTTTAACTACTTCAATTCCTCTATTATCCTTTACTGCTAAATCTTCTACTTTTAATACTTCTTTCCCTACATTGGACTCTTTCTTTTCTATCGTAAGGTTAACCTTTCTGCCTACCATAAGTTCTGCTAGTTCATCTATATTAGTATCTTTTGTATTTACAGTTCCAGTTACCTTTCCTCTTCTTATAATAGTAACTCTATCACTCATTTTCATAACTTCTTTAAGTTTATGAGTTATGAGTATTACAGATTTACCTTCCTCTTTTAGATTTTTTATTATAGCTCCTAATTCATCTATTTCCTGTGGAGTTAAAACAGCTGTTGGTTCATCTAATATTAGAACCTCTGCTCCTCTATACAAAGCTTTTAGTATTTCAACCTTTTGCTGCTGACCTACTGATATATCTTCAATAATTGCATTAGGATCAATAACAAATCCATATTTTTTAGCGATTTCTTCAACATCTTTTATGGCTCTTCGTTTATCTAACAAAATTCCCTTTTTAGGCTCCATACCTAAAACTATATTTTCTGCTACTGTAAAATTATGTACAAGCATAAAATGTTGATGAACCATACCTATTCCCAATTTTATAGCATCATTTGGATTATTTATTGATGTGGTATTTCCATTTACAATAATTTCTCCTCTTTCAGGCTGATACAATCCATATAAAATGTTCATAAGTGTAGTTTTTCCTGCTCCATTTTCGCCAAGCAAAACATGTGTCTCACTCCTTAGGAGTTCAAAATCTACATTGTCATTTGCTATTGTTCCAGGAAATATTTTCGTTATCCCCTTCATTTGAACTACCTTATCCATTTTGATACCTCCCTCTTTAAAATGAATTATATATTTAAAAATATCCCATTTATCTATTAAAAATCAGATTTTAATAGTTGTTTTTAATAGAAGCATAGTTAAAAAGCTGTCTTGCTATTGCATATATATGCATCGTAAAGACAGCCTCATTTCATATTTATGTCGTTAATTTAATCTAACTATATATTTGTTATTGTAAAGCTTCTGTTTTAAAGCTATTAGCCGCATCTTTTGTTGTTGGTACATTTATCTTACCATCAATAATTGCCTGTTTATATTTATCTACTAAATCTAACACATTTTTAGGTACATTTTTACTGGTACTTGCTGAATATCCAACGCCATCTTCTTTTAATCCAAATACTCTTATTTTTCCGCCTTGGAAGCTTCCCTTTGAAAGATCCTTTACAGTGTCATAAGTAGAAGTATCAACTCTTTTTACCATACTTGTAAGAATAACATCAGAGTATTCTGGAAGTGTTACAGCCTGATCTTGGTCCACACCTATAGCCCAAACTTTTTTACCACTGCTATTTGCACTCTTAGCTGCTTTAAATAGTCCATTTCCTGCACCACCAGCGGCATGATATATAACATCATAGTTTTGGCTATACATGGTTGTTGCTGCCTCTTCACCCTTTGTTGCATCTGCAAAACTGTCTATATAAACAACTTTAATATCTATACTTGGATTTATAGTTTTTGCTCCTGCAATATATCCTGCTGCAAATTTGTTTATAAGTTCACTATCTTTTCCACCAATAAATCCTATTTTATTGGTTTTAGTAGTTTTAGCTGCAATAACTCCCATTAAGAAAGAACCTTCCTGTTCCTTAAATACTAAAGATTCTATATTTTTAGGCTGGTTATCATAAGCATTATCTACAATGGCAAATTTTTTATCTGGATATTTTTTAGCTATAGCTTCTAAATCATCTGCCATTTGATATCCTATACCAAAAACTAAATCTGACCCATTATCTACTAAAGCCTGAAGATTTGGCTGATATTCATCCTTCTTCTTTGACTCTATTGCTTTGTAGTCAACATTTCCAAGTTCTTTCTGAGCCTTTTTAATTCCTTCATCAGCTGATTGGTTAAAAGATTTATCGTTAAGTCATCCTTCGTCCGTTGAAAGTCCTACTTTTATTGTTTTTCCATTGCCTTGATTTCCTGTGCTGTTATTACTGCTTCCACAGCCGGCAAATAAGGTAGCTACAACCATCACTGATGCTAGAGCTACTATTATCTTTTTTTTATTCATTTTATTCCCCTCCAATATGTATATAGTTTATTTGTAAAAATTACCTAGTTATATAAATATATATCAATAATTGTATAAATAGTAATATTTATTTTCTAGCCATGAATTACTATACTATATTTATTGGAAAAAATCAATATATCAATTTTCAGTATTATTAATTATCGATTTGTCAATAGTATAAAGAAAATATGCATTAAATTACGATTTTTTTAAAGTTTATGCAGAAACTCACAGTATTATAATCAAATCAAAGATACCACTTACCGCAATCTTTCTTTTTATATTTTGCGTTTCATACTTCTTATAAGAGTTTTGGTTTCCCTATCAACTCTTAAAGACTCTGTAATCTTTTGTAATGCTTTATTATATGTAAAATCATCTAAGGTATTATTCTTCAGATATTCCATTGTCTTTTCAGGAAACTTCACGTAGCATATTGAAACAGCCCAGGCAACAGCCATTTTCACATAGTAGCCTTCATGTTTTGCTCCATCCAGCAATAATAGCACTCTGTCAATATAATTTTCCTCTATGTAAAAGTTAAGAAGCATCACAACGGCAAACCGCACTTCAAATTCTTTTTCTGAAGATAGATATGGCTTAATATAATTAAGTACAGTGTCTCTATTAGTTTTTGTAAATTTCAATCCTGTACAAAGACTATCGCACACAGCCCAGTTATCAATTTTAGGAATAAAATCCGTAACAAAATTTAGAATTTCTTCAATGTCAGCTTTTACATATCCAAGAACCAAACCCTGAAGCATAACTTCTTCGTAATATTCATTTTCTGCTTCCTTCATGTAGGTTTTCCAGTCACCTTTGGCTATCTGTTTAGCCAGCTTCCTTAGCAGTGGTAGCCTTACCCCTACAATATTATCATTCCCCGGGCATAATCCTCTTTGAAATTCTCTATATTTTCCATCTGCCAATTGAAAAATCTGTTCTCTTATTGTATTTTCCAATGTCTTCTCCTCATTTTTATTAGTATTCATAGGCTTCTCTCAGTATTTTAATTTCTTCAGCATAACCAGATAATTCATTTGGAGTTTCCAGAAAAAATGGTAGGGTATATAATTTAGGATGATTGATTACTCTTATTATAGCTTCTTTTCCAAGAGAGCCCTCACCAATTTTCTCATGTCGATCTTTGTGACTTTCAAAGGGATTTTTACTGTCATTTAAATGTATGGAACGCAATTTGTCAAGTCCAATAATTTCATCAAATTCCTCTAATACATCATCTAAATGATTCACAATATCATAGCCTGCATCATAAACGTGACAGGTATCAAGACATACACCCATCTTTTCTGAAAGATTGACCCCATCAAGAATCTGCTTTAATTCCTGAAAACTACGTCCTACTTCTGTACCTTTACCTGCCATTGTTTCAAGTAGTACTGTAGTTGTCTGTTCTGGCTTTAGTACGGCATTAAGCATATCTGTAATATATTTTATACCAACCTCTACTCCCTGCTTTACATGGCTGCCTGGATGAAAATTATAAAGATTATTTGGCAAATACTCCATCCTTTTTATGTCATCTTCCATAACCTCTAATGCAAACTTCCTTATGCTTTCATCTGCTGAACAGGCATTTAAAGTGTAAGGTGCATGAGCCAGCATTGTAGCGAATTCATTTTCCCTTGCTATTTCAAGTAGTGCTTCTACATCTTTGGGATCAATTTCTTTTGCCTTTCCACCCCTGGGGTTTCGTGTAAAAAACTGAAATGTATTTGCTCCTATTTTAAGTGCTTCTTTACCCATGGCTTTGTAGCCCTTTGAAGCTGATAAATGGCAACCTATATTTAACATATTAAAATCCTCCAATTAAATACTATATTTTAGTTTTTCATATTTAGTCATATTTAAAATATTCGTCACATCTTTGGCTTACTATTTATTTTCACATGCCTTAATGCTTATCCAACATTTCGTTTTTCCATTTCTAAAAGTCTCTCCTTTACATCAAGTCCAGCTGCATAACCTACTAATTTCCCATTAGAACCAATAACACGATGGCAGGGAATAAAAATAAATATTGGGTTCTTATTGTTTGCCATTCCCACTGCACGGGAAGCCTTTGTATTGCCAATATTTTCTGCTATATCTTTATAGCTGCAAGTTTCACCATAAGGGATTTCCTGCAGCGCCTTCCATACTTTTCTTTGAAAATCCGTTCCTTCCGCTTCCAGTGGTAAATCAAAGTTTTTTCTCTTTCCAGAAAAATATTCCTGCAGCTCTTCATTTGCTTTTTTCAATAAAGGTGTTTCTTCTATATTTACATCTTGTTGAATTATATCTCCAAAATACATATTAGTTATAGCCGTACCATTTTCAACAATTCCTATTTTCCCAATTTCTGTTTCATAATAAAAACCGTTACCCATTTTTTAATCCTCCTTGTATGCATTTGTATTTATCACTTGCTATACTTATATTTTACTATATTAACTCATTATTTTCTTTAGAAATATCACTTTGTAATTGAGATAAATTACTGCCTTAATAAGAAAAGTATTAAAACATAACTATTCTTACGTTTTAATACTCTTAAACTTTACAAAAGATATCTTTTCAACAATTTTGATTCTTTTCTAACAACTTTAACATATTATATTTCATACATTTTCATTATCAAAATATTTCATGCTAACCTTTTTAAACTGACAGGTACTATACAATATACTATAATCACTAATATGACTTAACCTTGAAATTTCTGCAACTATTTTTTCACAATGATTTTTTGTTTGTCCATGAATCATAGTAAAAATATTGTAGGGCCAATGAGGAAATACAGGCCTTCTATAGCAATGACTCACTTCAGGAAATTTCACCATAATTTCAGTTATTTCTTTAATTCTTTCCTCCGGTATCTTCCATACTACCATAGCATTTGCCTTAAATCCAGCATTTCTATGATTTAAAATAGCCCCAAATCTACGAATAATTCCTTTACTTGAAAATTCCTTTATTTTATCTATCAATTGCTTTTGGGAAATTCCAAGTTCCTCAGCTATTTGTTTATAGGGCTCTGGTACAATGGGAATTTCTCCTTGAATTTTTTTAATGATATTTATATCTAAAGGACTTAGCATACCCTATCACTCCTTTAGTGCAAAAATAGCTTTAATTTTAAATACATCTATGGCAGGCAGCTCCAATATTTCTTCAATACCAGTACGCGTCTTAATATTCTTTAAAAAATTTTTGATATCCTCTTGTGAAGGTGCTGTAACTGTAAACCATAAATTATAGTCATTATTCCTCTCATAATTATGGGTAACACCCTTATAGCTGCTTATAAGCTTTGCCACTTCAGAAATTCTCTCATCGGGTACTTTTATAGCACACAAAAGACTGCAGTAACCCAATTTTTTAGAATCAAATATTCCTCCTATCCTTCTCACATATCCCTTATTCTTTAGTTTATTAATTGTATCAATAACCTTTTCTTCAGTAGTGTTAAGTTTATTGGCAATTTTTAGAAAAGGTCTGTTATCTAGTGGAAATTCGTTCTGTATTAAATTAAGTATCTCCTTACTTTCCCTATCCATTGCCTATATTCTCCGCTTCTACATTGGAATATAGACACCAGATATCTTCTGCCATTGGATCTTCATTATTATAAAATGCTGCCCGTGCCCTGCAGCCACCACAGGTCTTTTTATAATTACAAATACCGCACTTTCCCTTATAATCTAAAGTTCTTAATTTTTTCAATATTAAATTATCATTCCAAATATCGCTAAATGGAATTTTTCTTACATTACCGATAGGCATATCCAAATAAGCGCAAGCCTGAACGTTTCCTGTGGGGCTTATAATACAATAAGCAGTGCCAGCCAAGCATCCTTTTCTGAATCTTGTCTTCACCCCATTTTCTGCCGCAATTCTCATAAACTGAGGTGCACAGGTAGGTTTTAATTCTATAGATACTTCTTTTTGTTTTAACATTATATTTTTTAAGGTTTTTTCATATTCTTCTTTACTCAATGCTTCATCTTCTATATTTAATCCTCTTCCTGTAGGAACCATAAAGAATACATGATGAGCCACAGCTCCTATATCCACAGCAAAATCAGTTATATCTAATATTTCATTCTTATTCCAATCCATTACAGTGGTATGTACCTGAAAAGGTAGTTTTGCCTCTCTACAGTTTCTCATTCCCATAACTGCCTTATGCCAACCACCACTATAATTTCTAAAATTATCATGTTTTTTAGTATTGAGACTATCCAGACTAATACCTATACCCATAGCCCCTGCATCTTTTAATTTTTTAGCAACCTCTAATGTTATAAGTGTACCATTACTGCCAAGTACAGGTCTTAAGCCAATTTCTGATGCATATTCCACTAATTCATAAATATCAGGACGCATAAGAGGTTCTCCACCAGAAAATATCATTATCTTAAAGCCAGCTTTTACTATTTCATCTAAGAGCAATTTTCCCTCTTCAGTGCTTAGTTCCTCTTTGGCTCTAATACCAGAATTTCTATAACAATGTTTGCAATACATATTGCATTTATTAGTAGTATTCCATGATATGATCATAAAATAAATCCTCCTCTATACGTTTTAATCTCATTTGATTTCAATTAGTACTATAGGAAAAAGACAAAACAATCTTTTATTAGTTGAAAGTTGAAGATTAAAATTGGAAAAAATTACACTCCTGGGCTAATTCCTTCTATTTCATTATCAGTCAAGTAACAGGCAGGATCTGATTCCCAAAAATCTCCTGTGACAGCTTCTGCCCTAGATCTGAAATTCCCATTACAGATGTCAAGCCATTTGCAACTACTGCACCTTCCTTTAAGCATAACTTTTCTGTTTTTTAATCCATTAATAATAGAATTGGAAGTATCGGACCAAATATCACCAAAGCTTCTCTCTTTAACGTTTCCAAAAGTATACTGTGATGTAAACTGATCAGGGTGAACATTTCCTCTATAATCCACATTTGCAATAGCTATTCCTGATCGATTTCCGCCATTAAGCCTCATTAATTTAAGGATATTATCCGCTAAAGCAGGATATTTTTCTCTTGATTGCAAATATAGATAAACGGAATCTGTATGGTTATCTACTGTGAGTATTTCCACCTTATTTCCTAATTCCATAGTTTTTGTCATAATTAAATTCATTGCTTCTCTGGCCTGATCATGAGATATATCCTCATCAATCATAGATGTTCCTCTACCTGAATAAACTAAATGATAAAAGCAGACTCGATTAATTTTTTCTTCTTCAATAAGATGAAATATATTTTCCAGTTCATTATAATTATATTTATTTATAGTGAATCTTAATCCAACTTTCTGACCTGTTTCCCTGCAATTTCTAATTCCTCTTAGCGCACTGTCAAAAGAGCCTTTAACACCTCTAAATATATCGTGTCTCTCACCAATTCCATCTAAACTTATACCTACATATCCTACGCCGCATTGTCTAAGCCTAGCTGCAATATCCTTATTTATAAGCGTACCATTAGTTGAAATTGTACTTCTTATATTACACTGTTTGGCATATTTAATTAATTCAAATAAATCCTCACGCAGCAGAGGCTCTCCTCCTGAAAACAGTATCACAGGTACTTTGAGCTTCTGCAAATCATCAATAAAATTCTTAGCTTCTTTAGTAGTAAGTTCATCTTTATATATCCTGCTGTCTGAATCTGCATAGCAGTGCCTGCATTTTAAATTACAGGTTTTTGTACAATTCCAGACAACCACAGGCCCACGTCCTTTACTAACTCCATTCTTTTGCATACTAGCTCCATGTACATATCTCAATTTGTCTCCAAAGCTTTCAGTACCACATAATAATTTGGATATTCCTATCATATTTTACTCCTATATTATTTTAATTTTTAGGCAAAATTTATAATATATAAGTTGCAATTATAAGTAAGATTCATCGATAATGAATATACTTTATTGCAGCATACATAAAAAATTAATTTACTCTAATACATTACTATCCCTTTTAAATAATTATGATATAAATATTGGGAGAATATAAATCTACTCATGAATTTCCAAAGTAAACTATATAAATTATTTCTAAAGTTTAATTTTTTTTATTGTTTTTTATATTCTTATTTGAGTGCCTATGCTCCTCAGTCAGTTCTTCAGAGAACTCCGTGGATAAACCTAATCTTTGCGCCTTTCTATTTAATGAACTATTATTAATTTTTGGTTTCTTAACTTTTTCATAAGACTTCATTACCAAATAAGCTGAGGAATATAAAGCAAGAATTATCAATCCTGCTATAAGACCTGATGCCTGCCCTGAAATAAAGGGCATACTGATAATGGCAATAATAAGACTTATTAAAGCAATCCAAGAGGTATATGGATATCCCGGCATATGATATTTTCCTTCTGGAGGATATCCATACTTTTTACGAAAACGAATATGGGTAGCAACTATCATTGCATAAGTAAAAAGTAATGCAAAACCACCAGAGCTTACTAAAAATAAATAAACGCTTGGGAAAAAAAGTCCCAGGGTTAATCCTAAAAGCATGGCAAAACCTGAAAACAACATTCCTCTATAGGGAATATTCTTTTTATCCTCTAACAGCTTTGGAGCATGACCTTCCTCTGCAAGAGAACGGAGCATCCTTCCTATTCCAAACATAGCTGCCAGCATTGTGGAAAGGATGGCAGTAATCATTACTACATTTATTACATTTCCAGCCCACGGCATTCCCCATCTGCTAAGAGCTGCTACCATAGGGCTAACATTTTCATTAATAAGAGCTGTAGGTATTAACGGCAGCAATACAGCGACAGAAACTATATAAAGTGCAACAAGACTCAAAGTAGTATAAAAAATTGCTTTTGGAATTGTTTTTTCAGGGTTATCAGCTTCCGAAGCAGCCAATCCAATTATTTCAAAGCCTGCATACGCAAATATAACTATAAGCATACTACCGGCAATACTCTTTATGCCTCCTGAAGCCAAAGGCTCCCGTGCCAATTCCCCAGCTCCAACAGAAGGAGCCCCATTAATCAGCCCAATAATTAAAAGTAATGCAATAATTATAAAAGAGACTATTGCCATCAGTTTAATAGCAGCAAGACCACTTTCCAGCTTGCTTAATTTATCAGCTCCTAATAAATTTAACAATGTAACTACTACAATAACCGCACTTCCAAGTAAGGATATAGAGACTCTTGGAAACCACTTGTTCAGTAAAATAGACACAGCTGTAGCCTCACTGGACATAGCTAAAACCATTCCCGTCCAATAAACCCATCCAACAACAAATCCAGCTCCAGTCCCAAAGGTTTTTGCAGCAAAAGTACGAAAGGAACCCGGTGAAGGATCTGCCACTGTCATTTCTGAAAGAGCAGATAGAATAAGATAAACTAAAATTCCTCCAAATACATATGAAATTAAAATGGCAGGTCCTGCAGCATGAATAGCTACAGAGGATCCAAGAAAAAAGGAACCACCAATTATAGTACCTAATGCCATCATTGTAAGATGAAATACGGACAATCCTTTCTTCTTATTTTTCATTATTACATCACTCCGAACTTAGGCATATTCAAAGAAATAAGCGTCAGTATGTTAGTATCTTTCACTTACTATTTATTTTCATATGCCTTATTTATTTTAAGCTAATGTGCAGAATTCTCAAACCTCTATAGGTAGGAGATGGATACCATTTATATTAAGTAGACTTGTATAATAATTATTATTTTAGATAAAATATAAATGTTAGTTGCTCTTTGTAAACTGAATATATAAGGTTGTAGGGAGAATAGTTCACGAATAGTATTCCTAAAATAAATAAAAATATTCCATAAAAACATATGGAATGCTAAAGTTTTGAAGTGTTAACAGAATTATTTATGTATATTTTAATATCCTAAGTACTCTAGAGAAATGTCCAACAGTACATATACAATGTAACCATACTAAAATTATCTGAATACACTAAATTTGAGGTGAATTATGATGGCATTGTTTGATTCACTAAGTCCTAAGGAGTTGGTTATTTTAGAAAGTCTAGTTGCATTGACGCTTACGGAAGGAAAATCATCTACTGATAATAACGTACTGGGTAATTTTTTAACTGCTGTTTCAGGTATTATACTTTCTATTGCAGCTCAACAGCAAAATCTTGAATCTCTAAAAGAGAAAGAAAAACAAATTCAAGATCTACAAAAGCAAATTAAAAAGCTTAAAAATGATCTATAACACATAGGCGATCTATGTGTTTTTTGCTAAATCTTTTAAATTTTCACCAATTTATTTTCAATCCAACCCCAACTTCTTTCACAGGCAAAGCTTTATGTATTTCTGCTTTGACAACAAATGAAGTACAATGACAAGGATATAATTCCCTTAAATTGTTCTGTTTTAAATAATCAATAGTTTTATTAACCTGCTCATTTAATTCAAATAAATGAAATCCTCCTATAATTCCTAATACTCTGTTATCTTTACATACTTCTTTTGCATATTCTGTTATATTACATATCCCACTATGAGAACATCCTGTAATAATATAAATGCCATTTTCACTTTTATATACAAGTGCTGTATCATCTATTACATAATCATCAATGGAAGTTTCACCAACAACTTGCTTACCAATACATTTTCTATTTTCAAAGTCATTTATTTGTGGTATTTCTCCTAAGAAAGTTATATGTTTACTAATTTTTTTAGGTTCCTTAGAAAGAATTAAATTGCACTTTTCTTTTAACTCTTCTTGCAAAATAGGAGAGCTAATTTTTAAATTATCTGCTACTTTTTCTTTAAATGCATCTGGATGAGCAATAATAGAAATATTATTTTTATACTTTTGTTTAAAATAGTATTTTAATCCTCCTGTGTGGTCATTATGACCATGTGAAATAGTAATAACATTTATATTTTCTAAATCTATATCTAATGCATTTGAGTTTTTCAAAAATACATCAGAATAACCTACATCAAATAGCAATCTGATGTCCTCATCTTCAATGTAATATGAAACAGCAGGTTCCCCACAATAATATTGGTCAATATATGTATTATTATCCACTAAAACTTTTAATTTCACCTTTTTTCTCCTTTGATTAATATAAATAAACTTCACAATTATTTACTATTATAACGCTTTTATTTTATCATACGAATTATTCAGCAATTAATTAAAAGATTCTAAAAAATCATTTATTAGACTGAATTAATAATAAACATTATCCTTATATTTTCTTAACAATATAATCAACGAACTCTTGTCTAATTTTTTCACCTTCATATATTCTTTCTAAGACTCTATCCTCTTTATATAATATTTTCATATTTTCAAAATACTTGTCTGGTTCGCATTCTTCAAAATATGAATGTATTACAGGAATATCATCCATTTGTTCATATTGATTTTTGCCAATGTCTACACCTGTTCCACAACGCAAATCTTTTGTGGTAAGGAAATTTACAAAAAGTAGTCCATTTTGCTTCAATACTCGCTTCATTTCATTTATAGATTTTATAACATCTGCTTTTGTCATATGAAATACTGAATTATAAGAATAAACAAAACTAAATGACTCATTCTCAAATTTTAAATTTCTCATATCTCCCTGTTGAATATTTAAATTCTGGCTTTTTTTACTTGCATATTTATTGGCTTTTTCCAATTGTTTACCATTAAATTCTATTCCATAGGTTAAGTATCCATATTCTGAAAATAAGCTTAGTGGTGGACAATCGCCTCCTGCACCGCAATCTAATACTGTCTTATTCATAGTTGTTTCATTACAGAACATAATAAACCTATATAGCGGTATTTGTTTGAATATTTCATTCATTTTATCTTCTCCTATTTAGAAAATTATTTTTTTCAGTCTTAGAGTTCTCCTAAACATTGCATTTCCCTTACATTATTTAAAAGATTATAATTGATTAAACAATTCAGTTGATAAATATCTTTCTCCAGTATCTGGACAAATAACAACTATTGTTTTATCTTTGTTTTCTGGCATCTTTGCTAATTTAGCAGCTGAAAAAACTGCTGCACCCGATGAAATTCCTACAAGCAGTCCTTCTGTTTTTCCTAGTATTCTGCATGTTTCATATGCTTCATTAGTTTTTACTGTGATTATTTCATCAATTACTGATAAATTAAGAACATCTGGTATAAATCCTGGACCAAGTCCCTGAAGTTTATGAGCTCCTCTATTTCCTCCAGATAAAACAGGAGAATCATATGGTTCTACAGCAACTATTTTAATGTTAGGATTTTTTTGTTTTAAAACTTCACCAATACCTGTAATAGTTCCACCTGTTCCTACACCTGCAACAAGTATATCTACATTCCCGTCTGTATCTTTCCAAATCTCTTCAGCTGTTGTTCTTCTATGTATTTCAGGATTTTCAGGATTTTGAAACTGTTGTGGCATATAAGAATTAGACATTTCCATTGATAATTCTTCTGCTTTCTTTACAGCTCCATTCATCCCTTCTTCTGCTGATGTTAAAACTAGTTCTGATCCAAGAGCTTTTAAAAGCTTTCTTCTTTCAATACTAAAGTTTTCTGGCAATGTGATTATAAGTCTATATCCTTTTGCAGCAGCTACAAGTGCAAGAGCAATGCCTGCATTTCCACTAGTTGCCTCTATAATCACAGTATTTTTGTTAATAATACCTTTGTTTTCAGCCTCTTTAATCATGGATAAACCTATTCTGTCTTTAACACTTCCACCAGGATTAAAATATTCAAGTTTAGCAATTATTTTTGCGCCTATATTTTTTACTCTATTATAATTAGATAGTTCAAGTAAAGGTGTATTACCGATTAATTCAGTTAAATTTTTTGCTATTTTACTCATTTAATGACTCCCTATTTTAATTTTTACTTTTATAAAATTTGTTTGTATATATATTTTTAAGTTATTGCACTATACTAATATATATCAGTACTGATATATATTAGTATAGTGGCTAAAATATTTCCTGTCAATGTAAATTTATTTTATAGACATACTATTAATAGAAATATATATATTAACCCAATAATTTAACAAATGAAGAATCCCAATTAGAATCATTCTGAGCTTCAGCTATTAACTCTTCAGTTATTTTTATTTCTATTTCAATACGATAAACATTATATTTAAGCATCATTCTAAAATTTATAGGTATTTTATTAGTATTAGTATTTAGTTTTTTATCTGCTTTAAATTTCATATCTTTAAGTTTATTAAGTCTTTTCCTTAATAAATCAATTGCATTATCTCTATTAAGGCTGCAAATATGAAATAATGAAATTCCAAAGTTGCTAGCTTCAGTTTTATATGTTTCTAGTCCAATTTCCAATGAATTTATTAGAGCTTCTTCTCCTTTTTTTGTTAAGGAATACATAGTTTTATGAGGAAGATTCCCCTCACTAATAGTTTCACCGACAATATACTCTTTACTGCTTAAATTCCTTATAGTTGTGTAAATTGAGGCTGAAGTCATAGGAAACCAGTCTTGAATTTCTGAACGTTCCATTAACTTTGTGATTTCATATGGATTTAAAGGCCTTTTCCAAATAAGTCCTAATACTAGATTCGATAATTTTGACAGCATATAATTCATCCTCATTTCAGTTGTGTACCAAATTTACTTTTCCCAAGTAAAGTAGTACTTCTAAGTTTAAATCTAAATCTTTAAACATATTTACTAATAACTTTTATAATTAAGATTAAGATGTTTAATATGTAGAAAATGTTTTAAATTAAATATTTGCTACATATTATAGCACATCGGATAAAAAACATTTGACATAATAATAAGTAAGATCGGCAAAATATAATTTAACATTTATAATATTCCTTTCTTTGTTTAGTGAAATTATTAATTCTCTTACACTAAACCCGTTTCCTCATTAATACCCAGCATAATGTTCATATTTTGAACAGCTGCGCCAGATGCTCCTTTCCCTAAATTGTCCAGCCTTGTCATCAGCATAATTCTATCTTTGTTCCCAAATACAAAAATCTCAGCCATATTTGTATTGTTACAACCTGTTATATTAAATCTCCCGTCTATCAATAAGCTTTCATCTTCAAAAGGTATGACCTGAATAAATTTTTCTCCTACATAATACTCCGTTAAAAAATCACATATATCTTTTGCTGTTCTGTACTTTAATAATCTATTAGTATACAATGGTATACTTACAGCAAGGCCATTATAATAATTGCTAACTACAGGCATAAAAATAGGCTCATAGGTAAGTCCTGAATACTTTTTTATTTCTGATAGATGTTTATGGTTAAGTCCTAATGCATACTGCCTTGGTATCTTTAAATATTCATCTTTATTATTCTCATATTCTGCAATCATTTCTTTTCCACCACCGCTATAACCTGAAACTGAGAAAATGGATACCGGATAATCTGATGGTACAATTCCACCTTTTACTAAAGGTGCAAGTGCAATTATTGAAGCGGTAGCATGACAACCAGGAACAGTAACACGATTAGAACTTTTTATTTTATCTCTTTGTTTTGGACAAAGCTCTGGTATTCCATAAGCCCATTCATCCTTTGTCCTATGTGCAGTACTAGCATCAATAATTTTTGTATGATTATTCTCTACTAGTGCTACAGCTTCTCTTGCAGCACTATCCGGAAGACACAAAAAAACAATATCTGCATTGTTAATGTATTCTCTTCTAACTTTAACATCTCTTCTCATTTCATAATCGATATTTAACAATTTAACACCTGGATGTTTTAATAAGTATTCATGGATTTTCAAACCAGTTGTTCCATGTTGGCCATCTACAAATATATTGTACATACTTTCACCTTCTCTACTCATAAATATTTATATTGCATAAATATTTATATTTATTTATAATTATGCATAATTTATTATAGCATTATATTGTTTTAGAGTAAATTAATACTATAAAAATTATAAACATGAAAAAAGTAAATGAAATTATTATTATTTAGATTGTAGTAATTTTGAAGAAGTGTAATGCAGAAATACCGTAAAATTCATTTTATTGAATACTACGGTATTTTTTAGAAATTATTCATTTTTTATGATTTCTACATACCTCTTAGCTATGAATATCATCTGTTTTATGAACTAAATTTCCTTTGAAATTTCCTCCTGCACTTTTTTACTCAAAGAGTTTAATACCAATTTATAGGACATATCTATCATTTGTTTTAGAAGATTATCAGGAACATCGTCCTCTAAATACACTGAATTCCAATGTTTTTTATTCATGTGATATCCTGGCACAATATTCTTATTTTCATCTCTCAAAAATTGCCCGAATATAGGCTCACATTTTAATGTTATAATAGATTTTTTATACTTGTCTCCACCTACCATAGCAAATATTTTCCCGCCTACGAAGTATCTTGTTGCTTCCCATTCTATCTGATAATCTTTTTCTGCTGCTTTTTTTGAAAGACAATATTTATCAATCCACTGGTATTGCATGTATATTCTCCTTATTTTAAATGTAATTAAATGTCAATTCACCACATATTATTCATAAACTTTAGTAACTATCGGCTTACCTTCATCATCTAATAATACATAACAATTGTCAGTATAACCCATTATTTTATGTTTGTACATATTAATGAAAACATATATTTAATATATACAGGATTCTTAATACATAGTTTAACTTAATAAAATTGCTGTGAAATAATACTGTAAAACTTTGAATTGCAGCACAAAAATATCTTATTATTCAATTATCCAACGTTAAATTTATTAGTTTCAAGCATTTTTTTATGTTTAAGGGAGAAGATATATATTAACACTACGAAAAAGGAGAAAAATACATGGATATAAAAAAAGCTGCCGAAATAGTTGAATCATTGGGTGTAATTGATGTAAAGCATAAAGGTTGTCCAGTTTGGATAGAAAATATCAATAAAGAAACTAATGAAGTTCAAGTCAAAGATTTAAAGACAGATAAGCATTTTACAGTAGATGTCACTGAATTAAATGAAGGGTAATTAATTGTCCTAGAGTAGAAAACTACTCTAGGATCTATCTATTATTGGACAACTATAAAACTAAAATTCGGAACCATTAATGCATTTACTGTTTCCAAAATAAGTACCAGTACTTCACTTATTTTAAGCACTTTTTAGTATCTACTTGACTACATTATACTTTTAAATTTATTTTGCCAATTCTTTAGGAAGAGTATGAAAAAGCTCTCCAATAGTATCACATGAATTCAAGGCCTTTATAACATTATCGTCTGGTTTTACAAAAATTATTGGTATGTCCATTTCACCTAATTCACTTCTAACAGGAAATGCTAATTTCTCGTCTTTCACAGAAAACTGTGCATTGACACCTTTCTTATTTCCTCTTGAATCAATTCTTATCCATCTTTTTAACTCTTCTATATATACAGCATTTAAACCATGTAAAATTAAGTAAGGTTCTATCTCATCGTCTAAAATAAGTTTTTGATAGCAAAATCCAGTTGGGATGTCTAAATAACGTAAAAGTGCTGCCAGTAAATGAGCCTTAGCAAAACATATTCCCTGCTTCTCTTGTAAAACCTCTGATGCTTTGCAGGTAACTACGCTTCCATTAATATCAAAAGAATGTGAAATATTATCTCTAACGTATTCGTATACTTTTTTTGATAGTTCTAATTTTGATTTAGTACCTTCTTTAAGCTTTTCTGCCAATTGTTTAACATTATCATTATTAAAGTCTATTACGGATGTATTTTGTAAATAATCTTTCATATTGTTAGATTCTAAAATCAACTTCAATTTATTCACCTCTTTTAATTTCTTATAAAAGCATTTTCTTAACCTATACTTTCTCTAGAACTTCACGCTGACAGATACAAAATATTAAACTGTAATATAAATTTATTTAAGTCTCCATAGAATAGACTAAGAAATCCGAGCGCTTTTTCCACCCCATTATATTCCAGAAACTCTTTCCCATGTCATGATGTGGAGTATTACAGCAGCTAGTCATCGGATAAATGTTTTAATCTTTTTTATATCTACAAAATGTGAATTGAATCGCTTTTGACTTACAAGCATTCACACACTCTCCACACATAATACATTCGGTATGTTCCAGCTTGCCTGACTTAACCACATAATCCACCTCAATAAAAATCATTAACTAATAAATATGTTATATATTTAGCTTATTCAATAAATTACCACGTTCAATAGGTTCTCCATGTGCTGGACATGCCCATTTGAAAGGAATTTGACAAATTTTATTTATCGATTGCATCATGATTGAATTATTCCAATTCCATGCTTTAGGGTAAGGTCTCAAGTTACCATTCTTGTTTTCTAACAAATCACCGATAAAAAGGACGTCATTATAAATGAAACATAAATGTCCTGGTGTATGTCCTGGGGTTAGTATAACCTCGATACCATTAACCACTTGACCAGTTGTAAATGATTTTATATCCTTTGGTTTTTTTATGTGAAAAATATACTTCAAGTATTTTTTAAATCCATAACGTTCAACATCACCATAAATTACCGGAATGTCTTCTTCAGATGCCCAAACATCCGATCCTGTCAGTTCTTGAAGAATGGCAGCATTACCAATATGATCAATATCATGATGTGTTAGTAAGATGTGTTTCACTTGTTTAAGTTTAACTCCTATTGATGTTAATTCTTTTTTTATACTTTTCCATCTTCCCGGCAAGCCTGTGTCTATCAATATGATTTCTGCGCCAAAAATAACATAGGAATATGCCCCTTTCGTTGATTCTAGCCTATAAACGTCATCAGTTATTTTCACTTATTTCACTCCCTTTAATTTATTTATATAATCATCAATAATGACTATTTAAGACTCTTAACAATATGCTCTTTTATTTTAACATTCTTCCATATTAGCATAACTGTTAATATGATGATAACAGCCATAGTTATAATCATAGAAATCCATTTTAATTTTGTCATTATGCTGGCTGTCATTGCAATTCCAAAAATTCTTTTAGGATAATTCAAAAGAATTATGATGATTGAAAAGTTTTCTAAGATATCGAAAATTCCCCTTATTAAGGGTGATAAATATAAAAATGTACATTTACTTTTCATTGCAAGCTTTTTTAAAAGACAAACTATTATTAATAACTGCGTAATGGCCAAAAAAAATAATAATTCCAAAATCCAAAATGAGAAAACTTATGTAAGACTGTCTACCCAAATTTCCTAAATCACTTATAATTTGGTACGCTTTTTCAGGACTATAACTAAATTTCATATCCAAATAACCTGTTCTTCCACTGTTTAGATAGACAAAGAATAAAAGAATTGCTGTAGAAATAATAATATATTTTATTGTAGCAAGATTTTGTATCCTTATTTGCAGTTTCTTGAAATTAATCATAATGGCACTCATCCTTCCTAAAATCACACAATTTTCCTTCAGTCAATATATCCTTTAGTTGAACAAAAGGATTATGATACCGGTTCTTTCCAATAGTTTTTTCAGTGTACTGGATTGATACCCTTGGACACCAATTCAAACATGCAAAACATTGCTCACACTTATGTAACCAAGCTGGTTTTTTATTCTTTATGACAATATTCATTACAGGACATATCCTTTGACATATTCCACACCCATTGCAGTTATTGTCAGTCCAAAACCTTTTATCCCATTTATTAAACAAGCGAGATACCATTGGATAAATAATTGTCAATTGAAAAATTCTTTTCACAAGAGTTAGTTGCTCAATTTTATTTTCTTTATTTCTTACTACTGAAACCATTTCATCCAATTTCTCTTTCCACAACCTAAATTTTTCTTCCTGTATATCAATTGAATCAGCTTCATAAGAATAAATGAAATTACCTGGCATATTTACGCTGAAGCCCGCTGATAATCTAGCTCCTTTATCTTTAAGCTCATTTGCTACCTGTAATATAGCTCCTCCCTTTTCAGCCTTGCAAGTTGCAACAGCAAAAAAGTATTTGTTTTTGTCTATTATCATTAATCTTTTAATGAAACTTGACACAATTAATGGCAACCCATAAACATACACAGGAAATACAAATCCTATGCAATCAGATGATAAATTTACTTCTTCATTTATAATCCTGGGAATAGATACAATATCAGCATCTCCAAGTTTTTCAGATATATCTTTTGCAACTTTTAATGAATTTCCCGTACCTGAAAAATAATACATGGTTGTGTTCATTATCATTCACCTCCTTGTTTTTCTAAATTTTCTATACACTCATTTGCCCAAAAAATCAACATTTCCAATGTTAAATTTGCCCTTCTTAATACAAATTTCCAGCACAACTCTTCATCATTAAAAAGTTTCATTTCTTTAGTGTATTTTTCAGAGATTTCATTTAAGCTTTTTATTTCCTCTAAATTTTTTAATTTCTCGTCTTTAAAACGTTGGAACTGTTTTATCAAGTCTTTTTTGCTTAAATTTGATCCAAAAAAAATTCTTAACGTAAATTCATCCCTTGTTTCTTTAGATACTTTTTCCGGAAAATTTACAAGCCACTCTTTAAATGCAGCCTTACCTGTTTCAGTGATGCTATATATTTTCTTATCTGGTCTATCTCTCTGTAGTTGAACAACAGAAACTACATAACTTTTGTTTTCAAGCGTACCTAATTCTCTGTATATCTGACTTAAACTTGCAGCCCAAAAATTATTAATTGACTCATCAAATATTTTCTTTAAATCATATCCAGTCATTGATTTATACTCTAATAATCCTAATATTGCAAATTGCAATGACATAATTTAATTCCTCCCAAATAATTTATATTCTACATGTTATATATTATTCTACATGTTATATATGTGTCAATGATTATTTTTCTTTTGAAACACTTATATAAATAGCTATATGAAAAAACTGTCATTTCTAAAAACTTATCTTATGCTGGATATTTAAAATTTACAAATTAATTTTATTGTTATTCCCTCAATTGGTTTTAACGCAAAAATAACACCAGCTTTTAAAGCTGGTGTAAAGAGTTGGTATCTATTTATGCTATGATACGATTTAAAATATTATCATATCTCTTAAATCTAGTAATATCCTCATCATAAGGCAAGTTTAAAGCAACCAATACTGTATTTTTATTGCTGTTTAATCAATGTCCTTTATGCTTCATTAATTTCTTTTGCTGTTTTAATTGAAATTTTCTCTTTTCTTCTTGTTCCTTATCTTCTCTTAGAAGCTTTTTTCTCTTTACTTTGCTTATTTCATGCTGCAACTTTACAGCAATTTGAGCTTTCGTTCCTACAGGTGTAAGTTTTGTTTCCTTTTTAATTTTTCTTCATAAACTCTTTCAAATATTCCTACCCAAAATACCTCTTCAAAAAATACTGTTAATTTGATATTAGTTTTCATTTTATATTTCCTCCTGTTTAATTAAAACCTGAAGAAGGGACAACCCCAGGAGGGCAGGTTACTGCTATCTACAAAATATGGATAGGTTCGGACTACCAACCGAAACTGTGTTTTTATCTCCATCTTATATACTATAAAAAAATTAAAAGTTATACAAATAGCTAGTCTATATTTTCCCAGGCTGGAAGTTTGGACATCATTGATTTTGCAGCAGCTTTTGCTGTGTTTTCATCTAATCCCTGTGTCTTCAGTATAAAGCCAGTTAGAGATTTTAGTTTCTCATCATAAGATTGCATTGTTCCATCTGGGCGAGAACAGTATTTACAGTATTCTTTTTCTGTATCTCCCATAGCAAAATCTTCTGGCTTTTTCATAGGTATTCCACATGCAATACATTGTTTCATTTTAATTCCCCCATTAGGCATATTCAAATAAATAACTAGACAGTATGCTCGCATCTTTGGCTTACTATTTATTTTCACATGCATTATATTTTTTATTTTTTGATCAAGCTCATATAATTCTGTAATAATTCATTAGAGTATTTTTTCAAAACAGAACCATCAGGAGAAAACAAATCTCCATTGGTTATGTAATAATGTATCAATCCTATCCACATATTATAAAGAATGTGTATAGGAAGTTTACGAATAGTACCTTGTTTCATCTCTTTCTCAGCAGCTATACCAATATGAAATGAAATTGTAGATTGAATCATAATATAGGTATTATTAACAGCTTTAGGAAGCAAACGTCTTTCAATAACTAATCTGCTATAAAAAGCTTCAAATTCAATTAATCCCGTCATATGAGCCTCTAAAATTTCAAATAAGCTGATATTTATATCAATCAGTTGCTGAAGTCTCTGTGTGATTCTAATTCCAAATTCCTCAACTACAGCTATCAATAATTCTTCCTGTGTTGGAAAATGTGTAAATACAGTTCCATGTGCCACATTGGCGGCTTTTGCAATATCAGCTGTTTTTGTTGTTATTATTCCATTCTCGCCGAATTGCCTCATTGCTGTTTCTATCAGATGTTTTCTAGTTAATTCTTTTTGCTTCTGCCGTTTTGTTTCTGCCATCACTAATTAACTCCTTTTGCTGACTAATTACTCATTGACTATATACTCATTATATTTATAAAAATATCTTCTGTCAATAGGTACTTTTCCTAAAACATATAATTTTATTTACCCCATTTATCAATTAAATTTTTAGTTACCATATACTTATTTAACAATTCATAAGAACTGAAAAAAATCCGTATCAAAAAATATTTAATCTCTTTTGATACAGACTTTCTAACAAATAAATATTTATCCAATGACTATCCGCTGCAGCACTCCACCTATAAAGGCAGAGATAACATAAGCGCAGCCCTGAATGATCCATCTAAACTCAGTGGAAATACAACTTTCCACCGAATAAGATTCATTGATACCACTTCAACTATAATATCTATTTAGCCATATTTTCTAGCTCATTTGCTGCTTTTCCATTTCCTCTATCATTGTATGAACATTATGGACAATACCTGGTGCATCCATCTTATCTGTATTTATTTCAATAAAACACATCTTATCCTTACCTTGAATTGCAATTTGTCTTATAGCTTCATCTAATTCAGTATTTGTATTCACCCTAGCAGTGTAGGCATTTCCGCCAAAGGCTTCAAGAAGTTTTTGAAAATCCCAAACAGGTATATTATTATAATTAGTTGTTTTAGGTGTATTAAGATAAGCTTCAATAGTATAGTATTTATTATTTATCAAAAATATAACAGGTTTACAGCCGTTATATATCATGGAACTTAACTCTTGAGCAGTTAAGTGAATAGCTCCATCGCCAGTAAATATAACTACACGGCGATCTCTAGCAGCAACGCAGGCACCAAAACCAGCAGGAGTGGCATATCCTATAGATCCCCAGCCATATTGACATATGTAGGAGACATTGTTTGGCAGCTTTACTTGTGCCATACCAAGTGGCAGTGAGCCTGATTCTACAATTACTATATCATTTTCCTTAATGAAACTCTGTAATTTGGGATAATAATAAACTGATGAAACCTGATTATTTCCATCGCCCACCTGATTCTCAGTGTAAGGTAGCTTTATATTTGGTACAGGAGTTGATTTCCTATCTAAAACTTTAACCAATTCATTTAACAAATCTTCCATTAACACATTTTCATAAAGATTCATACCCACTTTTACGTAGCTTGGCTGAATTTCTATAATATTCACAGGATTTAATTTAGCAGTGAAAGAAGCTGTATTATAATCTGACCAGATTGGTCCAATAGCTAAAATGCAGTCACAGCTTTCCACAAAATCTTTTACTTCCAAACTTCCCCATCTACCTGCATATAGGCCAATGTAATTTTTATGACCTTCATTAAAAGAACCTTTACCCATCATCATAGTGGATACAGGTATATCAAGCTTATTAGCTAATTGTTCAACTACAGCTTGAAGATTATATCTTGACACCATTATGTCTGGAAGAAGTAATGGTTTTTGAGCCTTACTAATAACCTGCTTTATATTATTAAGTGCTAATTGTAAAGAATTTTGATTAGTCTGAGGCTTTGATAGAGAAACTTCTCTTTTTGTGACTGGCTGATTAACTACATCAATGGCTATAACTAAATATACTGGCCTTTTCATTTCCTTAGCTTTGGCAATAGCTGTTGGAATTTCAATTTCTGCATTGTCTTTAGTAATTACTGCTGTATATTCAGTTATATTTTTATACATATTTTCATAAACAGAATAATCTCCATTCATCAGTGTATGGTGCATTTTTCTATGTTCCATCTGTAGCATAGTTTTTGGAGCACCAACTATATGAATAACTGGAACATATTCAGAATAGGCTCCTGCAATTGCATTACATGCGTTTAATTCACCTACTCCAAAGGTGGTTATCATTGCTGAAAGTCCTTTAATTCTCGCATAAGAATCTGCTGCATACCCTGTATTCAGTTCATTCCTGCAATTAACAAATTTTATTCTCTCATATTTTTCCAGGTTATCTAAAAGAGTGAAATTATAATCTCCAGGAACACCAAAGATTTCACTAATACCCTCACTATTTAGACAGTTAAAAAGATATCTTCCTACGGTTAGTTCATTTTTTTCAAGCATATAAAAACTTCCTCCCTTGTGATATAAACAAATTGTATAATAATATGTTTATTCTAACCTGTAGGTTGAACCTTATACATAAATACTATTATCAAAACTAACAGTTAATAAATTCAATCGCAAGTAACTTTTTAAAATAATGCATTGCTTAAATAGCTTGTACACCATTATTTTTAGTATTTATTATACTGTCCCTTTTCTCTTTTATTAATTGCTCCCTTACTTATATAAGAACCTTCTACTACCTTTTCATAGCCTTTTTTAGCTATAATATTTTTAATATAATCTATATGAGGACATCTATCATAATGATAATTGTCAGTTGCCATACAAGAAGATAAATGCACAACTACCTCACTCTTATCTATATTATTTTTAGCCTTTAACTTCTTTGAAAAATGCTCTAATTTAGAAGCAATTGTTTTTCCACAGCAGCCTCCGCAGGTAAAGGAAATATATCTTGTATTATCATCATAATCCTTAAATAATTCATCTCTATTATAATAAGCATTGGTACAGGCAAAACCGCTGCATCTTTTATGTGCAATATCACACTGAATAATAACTACATATTTTATATCCATTTTTTTCAGCTCCCTTATGTTTTCAGATAAAATTTTAGTTTCATATTAACTATATAATCCAAACATATTAAAAAAATATTGTTAGATTAATATATCACTTTATATGGGATTTTAAAAGACTAAGTTATTTAATATCAGCAAAGTACAGTTAAAAATGTTTATACTCAGTTTTCTTCTAGAAACTGTATTATCAATTTAAACAGTGACTTAAATCACATCTTATCTAACATAAAAATTCTATAATTTAATCATAGGAAATAACCTAAATAAATAATTTAAATTATACGAGGAGTGAGTGTTATGAAAGGTTTTGTTGATAAAGATACTTGTATAGGATGTGGATTATGTACTTCAATATGCCCTGAGGTTTTTATAATGGATGATAAGGGAAAAGCTGAAAGATCAAAAAATGAAATTCTGGAAACACTAGTAGCCAGTGCACAGGAAGCTGCTACGGAATGCCCTGTAAATGCTATAACAGTTGAATAATAAATATGCAAAAAGTCTATATAACCATAAAAAGCTTGCGAATGTTAATTTCACAAGCTTTTTATAGTAAAAATTTTTAAAATGTATTTCTTCAAATATAAAGTTAAGATTTCAAGACTAATCCTATGAGTAATATCATAATAGGTTCTAAGCTTCATACTCCTAATTAAGCTACTATTTCAGAATAATTTACAACAAATATTTCAGCCTTATTTTTTAGAACATCTTCAATTATTTTTTCTAATTTTAATGCTATATCAGTTTCAATAAAATATTCACCGCATTGCTTACAAACATTTGCTGGAACTCCTTTAATTATAATGATATGACCATCTAAATCAACAATATGATTAACTTTTCCTCTAACTAAATTAGATTTACATAAAATGCAATCCATATTTTACCTCCTCCTTGTTTTTAAATCTTCATACCATTCATCTAAATATTTAATCTTAATTTTAAAAAACGGCTACTTTTTACACTATTGGTTTCCTTTCACTTTCTACAAAGAAGGTTATTCTAAGGGGTTATCCTCTCCCTATCTCTTGGAAACAGTGCAGCTTCTCTTATATTTTTCAATCCTAAAAGTTGAGCTGTTAATCTTTCAAGACCTATAGCCAATCCACCATGGGGAGGCATACCATATTTAAATACCTGTAAATAATCCTGAAAATCTTCTGGATTTAATCCCTTAACTTCCATATTTCTCTTTAACATCTCATAACTGTGGATTCTCTGTCCACCAGTTGTAATTTCAACCCCTCTAAAGATAAGATCAAAACTATGAGTTAACCCATCTCCTGTGGGCATAGTATACATGGGCCTTTTTTCAGCTGAGTAATGAGTTAAAAATACGAAGTCACTATTGTATTTATCTTTTACATATTTAGAAATCAGTCTTTCTCCCTCTGGATCAATATCTTTAACTAAATCATCTTTTCCATATACATCTCTCAATATCTTAATAGCTTCTGGCAATTGCATGGAAGGAATTTTGTCTTTGATTTCTGGTAGTTCAGCCGCTAAAATCTCTAGCTCTTTTTGGCACTTGCTTTTCACTTTTTCAATCATACTTTTTAATAATTCTGTTTCAATATCAATTATATTATTCTCATCCTCAATAAAGGCCATCTCAAAGTCTAAACTTACATATTCATTTAAATGTCTATTTGTATTGTGCTCTTCAGCCCTATACACATGGCCTATTTCAAATACTCTCTCATATCCTGCTCCAACCATCATCTGTTTATAAAACTGAGGACTTTGAGCAAGATAAGCCTTTTGCTCAAAATACTTTAACTCAAATACTTCAGTTCCCCCTTCTGCTCCTCCTGCTACTATCTTAGGAGTAAAGATTTGAGTAAAGTCATGTTCTATAAGGAACTCCTCAAAGGCTTCAGCAAGGCAAGCTTCAATTTTAAATACTGAATTGATAGTTTTATGCCTTAGACTAAGCACTCTATTATTCAGCACTGTATCTAAATTAGCTTGAATTTTATCCTTATTAATTTCAATTGGTATATTCTCTTCTACTTCACTTATGATATCTAAACTTATTAGCTGAATTTCTATATTTTTTTCTAAAGCTACCTTTCCAGTAATTTCTACCACACTTTCAAGCTTCAATCCATTTATATCTATATTCTTTGTATTCACTACACATTGGACACTTCCTGAACGATCTCTTAAAATAATAAAGGCAATTTTTCCAAGCTTTCTTATTCTCTGAACCCAGCCTTGTACTTTAGCAATTTCTCCAAGCTTATTATTCAATTCTTCTACTAATGTACGATTCAACTTAATCATCTCCCACCTTTTATTTTTATTTCTCTTTTTATACCCGGCATATAAAAAGAGTTTAAATTTCATTTCAAAAATAATTTAACCAAAAGAAAGTCCCTAAACATAAAACAGTTTAGGGACGAAATGTACTTCCGTGGTACCACCCAAATTAACCTAATTATTTTCTTTTAAGCACAATTAAAGAACTAAAAAACTTCCACTCCAATATAGGAGTGGAAGTAATATTCCACGGTACCATCCTGCTTAATCCAAAATAATTTGATTCACTCATGTCCTTATAACGGTGGATTTCCGTTTTACCCTACTGAGATTTCAGGCAAACAACTCAAGGATGTCCTTCTGTCTATATTTACCATTTAGGTTTTCACTACTCCTAAATCACTGTATAGCTCCTATAAACTTACTTTTCCTATCATAGTCAATTTATAATAAATATATTTATTTTATTATAATACGCCTTACACTAATTTATGTCAAATATTATTTTTATAAACAGAGTTCTTAACATCAGTATTTTAATACTTAGAAATCGTTGTCCTTTAGGAAAAATCGTTATCCAGGGACGTAGACACTCTTTACTCCCAGTTTCAAGAAAGATGGAAGTATTAGAGTGGATAGTATCGGACAAAATTATTTTATGGATTTAATCACATTATTAAGATCCATTAAATCTTCCTTAAACCACCTTACTACAATTCGAGAAATATCTCTCCAAAATTTAGTTTTTGCATTTTCAGCTACTTCATCATACCACTTATATGTCCAAGTCAATAAATGATTATTTAAAAAATCTATTTGACCTTTAATATTTTTCTTAACCTTTGAAGAATCATCATATTCCTCAATAGAAAACAACCTTGACATAAAGGCTAACTGAAAGGCCAAATGATCTGCCGGCTCTTTTTTGCTCACATCCAATCCAAAATTTCTATAAAATTTTCTAACCTGCAATTCTGATTCTCCAAATAACAATCTATCTTCAGTTTCATATACAGATTCCCAAGGTGGAGCTAGTATAGCTGCTGGTCCAACAAATAAATTTTCATAATCCTCTAATAAATCTTCTCTATCCTGTTTAATCTCTTCTATAATATCTCTGCTATAGCCCTTTTTTATAAGAAAATCCTTAAATACTGAGACTTCCTCAGAAATTTTTAATACTTTATCTAAATCTCCACGATAAAGTGCTGCCAGCATAGCATAAATAGCTTGTCTTTTTGTTATAAAATTTTTTATATTTTCCATAATTTGCATTAGTAAGAAGATAGATATATGAAGTTAATTTGCAAATATTTCTATTCAATATGCAAAATGACTCTATCTCTTACTATCCTCCCTCTGATCAGAATCAATTCTTTCGTGTGGAGTTATTACCAAAGCAGGCTCTGTTATACTAGCTTTTGGCATGCCTTCCGTTTCAGCCACCTCTCCATATTTTTCACGAAGTTCTTCAAATGCTCCAAAGCCAAGTGCCCTCATGGGACAGGATGAAACACAGACAGGTTCTTTTCCCTTTTCCAATAAATCCATGCAAAAATCACATTTATTCACCTTTTTTTCCTTAGGATTATATTGTGGCGCTTCATAAGGACATGCCTTTATGCAGCTCTTACAGCTTATACATTTTTCCTTTTCAATATATACTATTCCATCCTCTTCTCTTTTTACAAGTGCACCTGTGGGACAACTTTTTACACATATGGGATTAAGGCAATGATTACAGCTTACAGTAATCCAAAAAGCATATATATTTGGTATAATTGCCTTTCCTCTTTGTATAAAATTTCCTCCAGCTACTTCATAAACCTTTCTAAAATTCTCACCAACTGTTAGATTATTTTTATCCTTGCAGGCTATTTGACAAGTGTTACATCCAACACAATAATTTTGCTGAAAATAAAATGCCAATTGCTTACCCATATTTTATACCACCTTCTAATTTTAAGTTTAATATTACTTTTAATCATTAACTCTTCCCAGTAAAAATCCATTGTAATACTTCATATCCAAAACTTAGTTGTAGTTTGAACTTCAACTAAGGAAGCTTCATTAATACTATTAAGCCTTCATTACTTCAACTAAATTAGTATGTGACGGATTTCCAAAAGCCAAAGGAGTTGGATGATACTTTGTAAGTGTATTAACATTGCCTCTCCTATCAATGCCCTCTTTATCAGGCGTCCACCAGGCTCCCTGAGGTATGGATACCACTCCCGGCATAATTCTAGGTGTAACCTTTGCTGGTAAAATTACTGTACCACGAGCATTAAATACTTTTACCTCATCTCCATTTTTAATACCCCGTTTTAGAGCATCTATACTACTTATCCAAATTTCCTGCTTTCCTGCCTCTTCCATCCAGCTTGTATTATCAAAAGTTGAGTGAACACGACGCTTGTAGTGATGCCCTATACATTGAAGTGGATATCTTTCCTTCATAGGGTCCTCAGGCCCTTCCCATGCTGACACATATTTAGGTACAGCTGGTATCTCTAAAGGATTATTCATATTCCACAGTCTCTCTGAAAAAATCTCTATTTTACCTGATGGAGTTGGAAAAGGATTGTTCTCAGGGTCTTTAATCTCCTGTTCAAAAGCTATGGAAGGCTCATCATAATTCCATCTATATATAGATTTTTCCTTAAATTCCTTAAAGGAAGGAAAACCAGGATTTTTCTTTGCTGTTTCCTCTACAAGATACCCCATCCATTCATCTATGGATTTTCCTTCTGTAAATTCTTCCTTAAGTCCAAGTTTCTCTGCTAAATCGCTTATCCACTCATACCCATTACGACACTGAAACACCGTATCCACCGCTTTATTCATATAAATTACATAGTCTCCAGGACCCCAAGGAGTAACAATGTCATCTCGCTCCATCATATTATCTGCCGGCAAAAGTATGTCTGCAAATTTAGCGCTTGGAGTCAAAAAATGATCACTTACCACTATAAATTCTACTAATTCTTCCTTCTCCAATAATTTAGCCGTACCATTTGAATCACCATGCTGATTTACAAGGATGTTACCTCCTAAATTGAACATAAGCTTAATATTTGAGGATAGTTTTTCCACACCTGTTACACTTAATTCTGCTCCCATACCCTTTCCCCGTGCAATAGCATCAGGCCAGCTATACACAGAAATCTTGGCTTTATTGGGATTATAGGCTGGGATTGATGCTACAAATTCCTGACGGGTAGGATAGCCTGTGCCAGAAGCCCATCCTCCATTAATACCTATATTTCCTGTTATAGCCGCCAGCACAGTACCGCTTCTTGTATACTGTTCTCCATAGGCATGTCTTTGTGGACCAAAACCCTCAATCAATGCAGAAGGCTTATTTACAGCATACTCTCTGGCTAATTCAACAATTGTCTCCTGAGGTATACCAGTTATATCCTCAGCCCAGGTCGAAGTCTTTGGAATTTTGTCCTCACCTTCACCTAATATGTAGCTTTTATAGGAGTTACCCCTTGGTATACCATAAGGCATATGCTCATCATCAAAGCCCAAGCAGTAACTGTTAAGAAATTTTTGATCCTGTAAATTTTCCGTAATTATAACGTAAGCCATAGCATCTAGTAATGCACTGTCTGTAGTTGGCCTTATGGGAATCCATTTATCAGCTAAGGCTATGGCAGTATTTGAATAAATGGGATCAATACTTATAATCTTTGCCCCTGCTTCCTTTGCCAGCTTTAAATAATAGGCAGTATTAGTGCCATGTATAGTTTCTGCTGGATTAAATCCCAGTAGAATAATTAATTTTGAGTTCTGCCAGGTATCTCTGCTGCTACCAGTATATATTGTTCCAAAAGTATAAGGAGTTGCAATTTGAGTACAGGCAGTACTGTAGCTGCCATAATAATCTAAAAACCCCCCATACATGCCAAGTAACCTTTTCATCCAGGTTCTTTCCGCCACTCTTCCGGCATTTCCCGTAGCATATTGCACATATATTGCATCCTTGCCGTACTTTTTCATAACTCCCTTAGTATTATCTGCAATGGTATCTATAGCTTCCTCCCAGGTAATTCGCTTAAATTTGCCTTCTCCTCGTTTGCCTATTCGTTTCATAGGAAATTTAAGTCTATTGTAATTATACATACGATTTCTATAGGAACGACAGCGGAGACACCCCCTTAATTGAGGCACAACTTTTGTATCAACAATATTGTCTTCAGTGGAAATTCTCACTATACTATTATTTCTAACATGAACTTTTATAACACATCTTCCCCCACAATTATGGGAGCCTGAAGTGGAAATGATTTTTTCTCTATTTTCATTAACTTCCTCTTCAATATTTGCTTTATAACTATGAAAGCCATCTTCCTTAAATAAATCCTCTATGAAATGAAAATTTTCCAATTACATACCGCCTTTCACTTTAATATGTACAAACATCTATCCAAAGAGCTTTGGTCAATTCTTCAACCTTTTGTGGAGTTATTTTTAAAGCAGTAGTTTTAGAGCCTGCAGCAGGGTATATGTATTCAAAATTACGTATAGATTCATCAAGAAATATTTCTACATTATCCTTTACTCCAAAAGGACATACCCCTCCCACAGGATGGCCTATTGTATCTTCTACTTCATCAAATTTAAGCATTTTTGCCTTTGTGCTGAAATACTGCTTGAACTTTTTATTATCTACTTTGGCGTCTCCTCTAGCAACTATAATCACATTTCTCTCTTTTACTTTAAAAGCTAATGTTTTTGCAATAAATTCCGGTTCAACACCTATAACCTTTGCCGCAAGATCTACAGTAGCACCGCTGTCTGGAAGATCAAATACAGGGTCTTCAAGTTCTCTTTCTAAAAAAAATTTTCTTACATTTTCTACACTCAAAATTATTGCCTCCTTTTAAAAGCTTATATTAGAATTATACTTTATTTCTCAATTTTAACCTAATATGCTATCCATCTCTACTCCTCTATCTCAATAAGATAACCGGCTATAAAAAGACTTGCACTTTAACATTTTTTCTTTTTCTGTCATGACTTTAGGTAGGCTTCTCCTCTTTCTCTTTTCTCTTTTACAATTCTCATTATAGTTAAAGTCATACCTAGAATACATATACATCCTGTAGCTACATATACTATTTTCATTGCATATAAAAATATATCCGGTCTTCCACTTACATATCCTGTAACTCTATGCCCTATCTTACTACTCATCCTATTATATAAAAGAGCTACGGAAAAGGTTATACCTGACACCATACCCATATTTCTAACTAATGCGTTTATGCTGCCAACTACCCCTAATTTATCCTTTGAAACCAGTGACATGACAATAGCATTGTTAGGGGCCTGAAATAATCCATTTCCTATACCTATTATGGCTATACTAAACGCAATGTATATATAGTTGGAACTAAGACTTAGTAGTGACATTGTAAAAAGACCAATTGACATAGTTAACAAACCTAAGACAGTTAAAATTTCTCCACTAAGTCTATCTGAAAGATACCCACTTATGGGAGCAACTACTGCGATACTTATAGGTACTGACATCATTAAAAATCCTGAAGTCGCAGGAGATATTTTCATAGCATCCTGAAGATAAAAAGGCTGAATTATATTTACGCAGAACAAGACTCCAAAGGATATAAAAGCACAGAGTATACTTATATCAAATAATTTATTTTGAAACATAGACAAATCTACTATAGGATCTTCTACTTTTTTCTCTGTAAAATAAAAGCTTATTCCACATAATATGCTTATAATAAGGCTTATAATTATCTTTCCATTATTCCAGCCTAAATCTTCACCACTTAGAAGTGCCCAGAAAAGAGCAACTATAAAGACCATAAACAAAATAGCTCCCCTTAAATCAAAAGCCGAAGCACTTTTATTTATCTCTTCTTTAGGAAGTATCAATTTCCCTGCAATAAATGCAAAGATGGATATAGGTATATTTATTATAAATATAGATTGCCAATTAAAGAGTTGCACCATAATTCCTCCAAGTGCAGGTCCAAGCATAGTACCTATAGCTACAGTACTTCCAAGGAGCCCAAGTGCCCTGCCTCTCTCGTTTTGTGGGAATACAACGGCTATTATAGATTGATTGGCTGACATATACATAGCTGCTCCAACAGCCTGCACTATCCTGGCAAAAACCAAAAAACTTAAGCTTTGAGAAATAGTACATAGAAAAGATCCCAACCCGAATATGAGAAATCCATAATTAAAAATAATAACTTTACCAAATTTATCTGATAATTTTCCAAATATAAGTACAAAAGCAGATATTACTATCAAATAACTAGTAACTACCCACTGTATACTATTTATCTCCACACCTAGATGCTTTGACATCATGGGTAAGGCTATATTTACAATACTGCTGTCCAAATTTCCCATGAAAGGAGATAATAAAACAACCGCTAATATTTTCCATCTATTTTTATAAATTTTTTCTTCCATATAAGCTCTCCTATTTATTATAATATAATATACTATAAATTATCATGAAATAAATCATCAGTGTATATATGTGATATCTTACACTTGATATTTATATTAAGCTCTCTAATCATTACTATACAACTACAAGTTGATTTGTCAACTATGTATAATATGAATGCCGCCATAAATTTACCCGATGACTATCCACTCTAATACTCTCATCTGCTTCCAATAACTCTGTCTATGAAGATAAATTTTCAAAGTAATGTGTTATAAATTCATATTATTTTTCATATACTCTAATTAGTTGCACCTTGAAAAAATAATAATAAGTATACAATTGCTAAGAATAATTTTCCGCCACGGAAATACCATACTTAACAATTACATACTTATAAGGCATATCCAAATAAATAACTAGTCAGTATGCTAGTCTATTTTGCATCCTACTGAGTCAACAGAACCCTCAGATAGCCCACTATCCTCAGAACCTGTTTCCTTGTATGATTCAAAATATACGTCGCATCTTTGACTTACTATTTATTTTCACATGCCTAAAAAGAAATATGCGCTAAAAATTTCACGGATATTTCTTTTTATATGTCCAAGCTGGAGGTAATATGGATGGTTAATAAAAGGATAAACAATGAGAGAAGTAGTTTTGTATTGGTTTTAGGCATTACCATAATGATATTTTCTATTTATCTGTTCTTTAGCTTTTTTAATAATCAGGAAAGCTTCACAAATGTCACAGGAAATATACTTTACATTCAGATTCTAAACTATGTAATGCCTGTAGTAAAAGTTACAAACTTCGATAAATCTATAGCGAAAGATACACCTTCTTTAAAAACTTACATTTTAAACTATGCAGGAATTAATTTAAGCCATCCTGATGAAATTTTAAAAAAAGAAATATCTTATTTAGATGGAGATGACAATTCTATTAAAGATGGTACAGCAGCTATAGGTGACTTTAACTTAAGCAATAGTGATGTAATTAAGAATGATGGCAGCAGTACTTCCAATGCAAACAATGGAAGCCCCAATACTGAAAGTCAAATAAGTCAAGCCTATAATCCAAAGTTAAAGAAAACCCTTGATAATTCAAAACCAGAGGTTCTCATATACCATTCTCATACCACAGAAAGTTATGGTGCAGATGGTCAAGATAACCTTGATCCTGACAAAAATGTAACTGCTATTGGTAATTCACTTACTAACACTCTTGAGAATGACTATGGGATCTCCGTGATTCATGATACCACAGTCCACAATGCATTATCCTATGACAATAGCTATTCAAGATCTGGACAAACCGTGAATAACTATTTGCAAAGATACGGTAATTTTAAAATGATAATTGATCTAGATAGAACTACAAATCCAAACAAAGCTGACGTTACTAAACAATTGAATGGATTAAATGTAGCCAAATTTACCTTTGTCATGGCAAAAAATAATCCACATTTTAATGAGAATATGTCCATGGTAAATCTTTTATTAAAGGATGCCTCTAGTTATTTCCCAGGATTAACTATTGGTAATGGTGTAAATTGTCCCGACAATGGAGCAAATTTTTTCAATCAGGATAAAAGTAATAATGCATTTTTATTGGAAATAGGTTCTTCTCCAAATACCCTTGATGAATCAAAGGCGACTACTCAGTATGTAGCAAGAATAATTGCAGAATATTTAAATGATGAACAATTCATTGCTACAGTTGCACCAGTTGCTCAGGATACTTATAAAAAGGATAAAATATTCCCATCAGTCACACTTGCTCAGGCAATGCTGGAAAGTGGTGAGGGAACATCCTCTCTGACTAAGCAGGCAAACAATCTATTTGGTATAAAGGCCTTTAGTTGGCCTGGTAAAACAATCAATATGCCAACCAGAGAGAATTATAACGGTAAAAATGTGGTGATAATGGGCAAATTCAGAGCCTATAATAATTGGGGAGAAAGTATTGAAGATCACGGCAATTTTCTGGTTAGTAACAGCATTTACGCAAAACATGGAGTATTCTCAGCAACTAATTATGCGACCCAAGCAAGAGCACTGCAATCAGCTGGTTATGCTACAGATCCTAACTATGCTAATGAGCTTATAGGCTTAATAGAGGAATATGGTTTGAATAAGTATGATAATGTACATTAACTTAATATGAATTAAATTTATCAATATTTTTCTAAATTTCCTCACAAATTAAAGTTTAAAAAATGACAAGAACACTATGAAAATCAATATGAATTTCATAGTGTTCTTTAAAATTATTCAAATTAAAATTGCTCTTTCAGAGAATCAGCACGAAAGTCTTTTAAATTCACTAGATTTTTCTTTCCCCTGTTTCCTTTTGTAGTTATTAATTCACCTTTATCATTTGCTTTTTTAAATATATAATCTCCCGTAGATTAATAAGCGCAAACCATGCCTATTGTAATTTATCAGCCTTTAAAAGTTCAGGAAACAACTTCATCCATATTACCACAACTATTATAGTGCCAATTCCCCCAAGTAAAGCTGCTGGTACCACACCAAGGCAAGAAGCTAGTACCCCTGATTCAAATTCTCCAAGTTCATTAGAAGTACCAATAAACATGGAATTTACTGAACTCACTCTCCCTCTCATATCATCTGGTGTCCTAATTTGCACTAAAGTAGAACGAATAACAACACTTATTACATCACATACTCCTAATATAAAAAGAGCTGCAAGAGAAATTATAATTGAAGTTGACACTGCAAAAATAATAGTAGCTACTCCAAAAAATATTACTGCAGTAAACATAGTACGTCCAACTTTTTTTCTTAAAGGTCTCTTAGCCAGAAAAAAAGACATTATTAACGCTCCAACAGCTGGTGCTGATCTAAGTAGTCCCAAGCCAAAAGGTCCCACAACTAAAATTTTACTAGCATAAATAGGTAATAAGGCTGTAGCACCTCCAAGTAATACTGCAAAAAGGTCTAGTGATATGGCTCCTAATATAATTGGATTCTTTTTTATAAAGTCTACTCCTGCAAACATTGATTTTAAAGTTGCAGCTTCTTGCTTCACCGTTCTCTTTTCCATTGAAATAAAAGAAATAATTACACTTGCTAATAATGCTAAAGCTCCAGAAATTGAATACACTACGGAAGGCCCTAAAGCATATAAAAATCCTCCAAGTCCAGGACCAATAATTACTGAAAATTGAGATGCAGAAGCCATAACGGCAGCTGCTTTTGGAAAAATTTCTTTACTTACAATATTAGGTAATATAGACTGCATACACGGTCCTTGAAAAGCATTAGCCGTTCCTATAAAAAATACAGCAATAAGGATGGTTTCTTTATTAATCCATCCATGATAGCTTGCAAATGCCAAAGTAAAAATACCAATACCTTCTACAATTTGACTTATACAGACTACTAGCTTTCTATTATAACGATCTGCTACATGACCAACTACAAGGGTAAACAAAAGCATTGGTAAAAACTGAACTAATCCAACCAGACCTAAATAAAGTGGCATCTGGGTAAGTGAGTATATCTGCCAGCCAACTGCCACCGCCAACATTTGAAAAGCAAGAAAAGTAGACACACGTGCAATTAGAAGACATCTTAGAGATTTATTTTCAGTTATAAAAGATTTGTTTAATACTGACATATTACATTACACCTTTCTTATAGTATTCTTCATTAGTTGATAAACACTAGTTATGATACTGTTTCATTATCCATAAATTAATAAGCCATACAAACAGCCAAATGCAACTTAACCAAGGCTACTGATTTTCTATTCTCTATGGTTTTCACAAATCAAAAGTATCATGAAAACAAAATATGATAAGAATGAGTTTTACATATAAAATTTTTCATTTAATTTATAAATTAATCTTATAATACAGCCTACTAATTATCAACTAATAAATTCAATATGATGTAAATAAGCAAAACAGTGAGCTCTACTATTTATCTTAAATTACTGAAAATATTCCTCCATTAATTCATCAAGTATCTCATTTAAATCTACCCTTTCTTCATATAGAGAATTTAATCTCTTATAATTATCCTTGACCTTGTTAATTTCCACATCAATAAATTTTATCTTTTGTTCCAACTCTTCTATACTTTTTTCAAGATGCTTTTTCCTATTTTCACTATTACTATCCATTTTTTCTGGCTTTAAGATTTCTTTTTCTTTACGCTTCTTTATTTTATCTTTCTTTATTATTATTTGATCTTTAACTGCTGCTTGCTTAATTTCTTCATCATTTTTATTCTCTATTACTTTTTCTTTATAATATTCGTAATTACCTTCATAAGAAATGAGAGACCCCTTTGACAACTCCACCAATCTGCCTGCTATAGTATTTATAAAATATCTGTCATGAGATACAAATAAAAGTGTGCCTTTAAATTCTTTTAAAACATCCTCTAATTCTTCTCTTGAATCAATATCTAAATGGTTAGTAGGTTCGTCTAAAATAAGAAAATTAACTTCATTATACATAAGCATAGCAAGCTTTAGCCTGCTTCTTTCACCACCTGAAAGCTTTCCAACCCTCTTAAACACCATTTCACCTAAAAACATGTATTTTGCAAGATATTCTCTTGCTTTTCCTTCAGTAATAACTATTTCTTCTCTAAAACATTCTAATATGGTTTTGTTTTCATCTTTAAAAGAAATGTTTTGAGGTAAATATCCTAATTTAATAGAGCTTCCTAAGGAGGCAGTTCCCTCCTCAGCTTCCACCTTCCCCAACAATATTTTAATCAAGGTTGATTTTCCACAGCCATTTGAACCAATTAAAGCCACTGCTTCACCTTGTCTTACTAAAATTTCGGCTTTATTAAAGATCACTTTCTCACCATAGTTTTTGCATAAATCTTTAACTATGACCACATCATTTCCAGAACGTTCTGCCACATGGGTGTTAATGCTAATGCTTTCTTTCTCAAGTATTGGTTTATCTATTCGCTGAAGCTTATCCAATACCTTCTGCATGCTTGCAGCCCTTCTAAAAAATTTGCCATTATCTCCTCTCCTACCCCAATCTTTCAGTTGAGCAATACCCTTTTCCATAGCTTTGATTTTTTTCTGCTGGTCTATAAATCCCTCCAACTGAAGCTGCAGCTGTTTTTCCTTTTCTTTTACATAGGCCGTGTAATTACCTATATAACTTTTTGATACCTTATCCTCAATTTCAATTATTTTTGTAACAGCATTATCCAAAAAATATCTATCATGAGATACTATAATCACTACACCTTTATATTCATTGATATATCTCTCAAGCCATTCCATTGCATCTAAATCCAGATGGTTAGAGGGCTCATCCAACAATAATATATCAGGATTCTGAAGTAGTATTTTTCCAAGAATCACTGTAGTCTTTTCTCCACCACTTAATTGTGAAAATAATTTTTCTTTAAATATTTTATTTATTTTAAGTCCTGTGCAAACTTTACTTAACTTTTCCTCTTTTTCATAACCTCCCCTGCTTTCATAAAGCTCCTGCAGCTGAGAATACTTGCTTAATAATCTATCCATATTGGCTATATCAGTATTTGACAGTTGTTTTTCTAATACCTTCATTTCTTCATGTAAGTTATCTATTTTTTCAAAAGCTGAATTCAATACATTAATGACTTTAAAACTGTCAGGATAAATTGGCATTTGTTCAAGATAACCTAAATTTGCTCCTTTTCTAATAGACAACATACCTTTTTCGTAACCTTCAACGCCCATAATTATCTTTAACAATGTGCTCTTTCCACAGCCATTACTTCCTACAATACCCACCTTTTCGGCAGTCTGAACTTCAAAGGTAATATCCTCTAAAATCATAGTGGCTCCATAATATTTTTGTAATTTATTTAAGGCTAATTCTATCATTTTCAATTTCTCCTTTTAATTTATTGAAATCTAAAATTGTATACTTTTAATTTTTTGCAAACGAAAATAAGCCCCCCTGACAGATACTTTAATCAATTACTTTTTAAGTATCTGAACAGATAGAGTTCTCATATAAAAACTTAACCTAGTAATTTTGTATTCTTCTAGATTTCAAGACAAAATTGTCAAGTATAAGTTTGTATTTGAACCCTATTTAAGGCTTATGAAAGAAAGTATTCCAAATTTAAATGAGCACACAAAAAGACTCAAGGTATAAAACCTTGAGTCCTGTAATTATCTTATAATATTAGTAAACAAATTCATAAAATTACGAATTAAACTAAATCAAGATATAGAATCATGGATTTATACAACAGTCGATACTTTTCTAAAAATGGACGCACTTCTCCCTTAATATCTAAAATTGCGCTTTTTGTAACAGAACTACTATATTTACAATGCTTATCTGTTACAAATTTTTCAGTACCAACTATATGAGCCATGATCTACACCTCCTCTTTCTAATAATATCTATAATATAAATTAAATTGTAAGAATTGTCAATGGAGATATTTTAAAACTTATGGGCAAATAATTATGTTATAGGAATTATAATTTTTATAACTTCTTTTCAAAACAAAAAAATTCACCTTTTCTAAAAGTTACAACTCCTCTTTTTTTATAGCCATTTTTCTCATACAGTTTACATGCATGATTGTTTTGTGTAATCTAATTAAACCACATTAAAACCCATTATTTCTCTTATAAAATCTGATTTTTCTTTGGATGTCAGGAGTTCAAGCAGTTTAAATGCCACATCCATGGCTGTGGAAGGATTCCAGGAGGTTATTATATTATCATCAATTACTATTGGTTCATTAACTACATTAACTCCATATTCTCTTAACTTTTCCTGCCAAATACCGTTTTTCATATTATAAGTTGTACCTTTTTTTCCTTCTAATATTTTACTTTTTCCCACTGGAAGAGCTGCAACACAAATTGATGCAATTATTTTGTTTTTCTCATGAAATTTTCTAATAAGTTGAAGAAATTTTTCATTATATGCATCCTCATAGAATCCATATTCCTCAAAACCTCCTGGAATGGCCAATGCTGCATAGTCATCTACGTTAACTTCATCAATTGTTATATCTGTAGTTATCCTTAAATTAAAAGTACTTTTAACTTCTTTTTTCATTCCACATGTAATTACCTCAGTAGTTCTATCTCCATCAGCAAGATTCCATCCTATAACATCTGTAAAAACACTTGCTTCATAAACCTCAAAGCCTTTTGCTAATAATAACAATACCTTTTTCATTTATTGTATCCTCCATAACTCATAATCAATAAATTGTCCTTCATTATTCTTATGTACTATAAACAGAATTCTTGGCATCAAGTGGAGTTTTTATTTCATCTGATGCTTAGAAGTCGTTATCCAGGGACGTAGCCACTCTTTACTCCCATCGCTTTCACAGAGTGCAATGGGAGTATTAGAGTGGGTAGTCATCGGATAAATTAATTAGTTGAAAGTAACTTTATTTCTGCTCATTGTATAGTTTTCAATTATATTTCCAATTATAAGATTATTTTTCTAAATCATTTTCTGTAAACACTTCAATTCCATTTTTAATTAATAATTCTGCAGTTAGTCCTTTTCCCTCTATAAGATTTCCTGAAAATGTTCCATCGTATATAAAACCACAGCCACAGGATGGACTTTTAGATTTCAATATAGCTTTTTTTATACCATTTGATTTTGCAATTTTTAAAGTTTCCTCTGCTCCTTTAGCAAATTCATTAGTACAGTCTTTTTCCTCTTTAGTAAGTATTTTTATGTTACCTTTCTCATCCATAACAATTTCACAGCTTGCTCTTGGAGTAGGTAATCCACCTAACTGTTCTGGACATACAGGTATAGCTTTCCCTTGTTTAACTAATTCAGCTACAATTTTATTTTCACTATTTTTTCCATCATATCTACAATTAATTCCTACTAAGCATGCACTGACTAAGTACATAAAACCATCTCCTCTGTATATTTATGTAGTAGATCACAGAATTCTAATCTTAGAGCTTTCAACCAGTAACATAAATACTTTTTACTTTATTTTTTTAATAAAACTATATCAATTTCTATAAAAAATCTTTAAAAGTCTTAAATTTTGAGAAAATGCGATAACCAAGCTATGCCTTCCCTAAGTAAAATATTCAAAGCTCATGTACAGGAGCATTTATCGTACAGTACCCTCGGTGCAAGGAAATTTCAAGCCTGTGGATAGTGTTAGGTTACGAACTCTAAGCAGCAGGAAGCTCTCACTTCTATAAGTGAAGAGTAGCTCAAAAACAGTACATAAATACCTATGTACTGTTTTTATAATATCATTTTTTTGTTTTTAATAATAGCTCTATATTTTTCGTATTTTCCTCTTGCTGTTCTATTAAAATATCAATCTTTTTATGCAAGTCCTCTATTATTATTTCTGATTTCAAATTTATAAGATAATCATTAGCAGCAGTAAGCCTATCTTTTTCAGATTCACGATTCTGAGACATCATAATTATAGGTGCTTGTATAGCCGCAAGACAGGATAAGGCTAAATTTAACAATATAAATGGATATGGATCAAAAGCCTTTTTTGATAATAATACTGCATTTACTATTATCCACACTACTAATACAGTCATAAAACTTATTATAAAGGGCCAACTTCCACCAAAGGAAGCAATTTTATCTGCAACTTTTTGTCCAATTGTGAGATTATCATCATGAATATTATTTATATTTTTTGAGATTTTTCCACTTATGAGTTCATGCAATAATTCTTCACTAATGTTAGATCCATCTAAATCTCTATCATTATCTAATATTTTCTTTACTAATTTCTCTTTATTAATTTTATCATCCATATTAATTACCTCTGTTAATTTGAAGTAATTATAACATTTTAGCCCATGAGATAATACTATTTTTACTGCTAATTAACAATATTTTTATTTTTTCATTTGCACATAATTCTGAAAAAACTATTCAATAGGCACTTAATATAGTTACTGCATAATAATAAAGCTGCAAGCACAAGTGCTATTATACACTTATTGCTGCAGCTTCTTTATTGTAGTAAAAAATAAAATTTTGTAATTTTCACTTGCTACTTGTCTATTTCTAAAACAGCTCCCCTATTTCCCGATGTAACTAAGGCTGCATATCTTGCAAGATATCCTGTTGTAATCCTTGGTTTTCTTGGCTTCCAGTTTGCTCTACGTTTTTCCAACTCGTCATCACTGATTACAAAATTAATTTTATTTGCCATAATATCAATCTGTATAATATCGCCCTCTTCTACCAAGGCAATATTACCACCTACTGCTGCTTCTGGAGATACATGTCCAATTGCTGCGCCTCTAGTTGCACCACTAAAACGTCCGTCGGTAATAAGTGCTACACTTTCTCCAAGACCTCGTCCCATAATGGCGGAAGTAGGATTAAGCATTTCTCTCATACCTGGACCTCCCTTAGGTCCTTCGTATCTGATAACAACAACATCTCCTGGATTAATTTTCCCAGAGTTAATTGCTTCCATAGCATCCTCTTCGCAATCAAAAACTCTTGCAGGACCTTCATGCTTTAGCATTTCAGGTGAAACAGCAGAGCGTTTAACAACACAGGAATTAGGTGCTAGATTACCTTTTAATACAGCAATTCCACCGGTTTTACTGTAAGGATCTTCTACCGATCTTATTACCTTTGTATTTTTATTAACACAACCTTCAATATTTTCTGCTACAGTTTTACCTGTACAGGTAATCAAATCTGTTTTTAGTAGTCCTAATTTATTTATTTCATTCATTACTGCATAAATACCACCAGCTTCATTGAGTTCCTCAACATAATTATGTCCAGCTGGAGCAAGATGACAAAGATTAGGCGTTTTCTCACTGATTGCATTTGCAGCATCAACATTTAGTTCAATACCACATTCATGAGCAATGGCAGGAAGGTGAAGCATACTGTTAGTACTGCAGCCCAAAGCCATGTCCATAGTCAAAGCATTTATAAATGCATCTTTCGTCATAATATCTCTTGGTTTAATGTTTTCCTTCAACAAATTCATAATTTGCATACCTGCACGTTTTGCCAGTTGAATACGTTCTGAATATACTGCTGGAATAGTTCCATTCCCCTTTAAGCCCATTCCAAGTACTTCAGTAAGGCAGTTCATGCTGTTAGCCGTATACATACCAGAACAGGAACCACAAGTTGGACATGCTTTATTTTCAAATTCATCTAATTTTTCTTTTGTAATTTTTCCAGCATTAAATGCACCAACAGCTTCAGATACACTGGAGAAACTTATTTTATTGCCATCGATTTTTCCTGCAAGCATTGGTCCACCACTTACAAATATAGTTGGAATATTTAATCTAGCTGCCGCCATTAATAATCCAGGGACATTTTTATCACAGTTAGGAACCATAACCAAAGCATCAAGAGAGTGAGCTAATGTCATGGCCTCCGTAGAATCAGCAATTAATTCTCTTGTAGCAAGAGAATATTTCATCCCCTGATGTCCCATTGCTAAACCATCACATACTGCAATAGCGGGAAATACCAGTGGAGTCCCTCCTGCCATAGCCACTCCAAGCTTTACTGCATCTACAATTTTATCCAGATTCATGTGTCCTGGAACAATATCATTTTTAGAGCTAACAATACCTATTAAAGGCTTACTTATTTCTTCATTTGTTAATCCCAATGCATGAAACAATGCACGATGGGGTGCGGTTCTAGTTACTGTATCACTATTCATCAATAAACACCTCTATGTTATATTTTAGTTGTATGAATTTATTGTATGATGTATGATGTCTAATGTCAATAAGATAATCATACATAGTAAAAAAGTAAATTTAGTTTTAGAAATTCTCTAATAGATAACTATCCTTCTGTAATCCCAAAGCCTCTCATAGCGTGAATAATGTGTAATTTCATAGCTGTCTTTGCTCCCTCTGCATCTCTTTCTGATAAAAATTCCATAACCATTCTATGATCATTGAGAGTATTTTTAAGCATCTCTTCATTGGCGTTTGATAAGATAACTCCTTTATCAATGGCTTGATAAAGAATAGGCATAAGTCTATTCATAAACTCATTATGAGTGGCCTTTGCTATGGATTTATGAAATATCTGTTCAATCTCAGTTCTATCCTCTCTATTTAAAATTTTTTCTTCTTCCAGTTTACCATAATATAAAATACGTTCCATTTCTTTATCAGTAGCACGTTTTGCAGCATAGTAAGCAATTTCAGGTTCAAAAATTAAACGTATTTCATACAAATCTTTTACATCCAATTTAAGAGTTGAGAGCTTCTTTAATCCAAACTCCTCATTTATTTCCTGATTGTTTTTAACATAAGTTCCCTTTCCTCTCTTAATTTCCAATATATCATGAACCACTAAAATACGAATAGCCTCTCTTAAGGTAGTACGACTGATTTTTAATTCTGCAGAAAGCTGATTTTCATTAGGTAGCTTGTCTCCAATTGCAAATTTTTTATCTACAGTAATCATAGCAAAAATATCCTCTGCCACATTTTCTGATAGACTCTTTTCTTTCCTCACCATAATATGATCTGCTCCTTCGTCTTTATAAACCTATGAATCAATCATATATTAAAAGACATCATTTTTCAATAATGATGTCCGATGTCTCTTGAAAATTTAATATACTTTTTCAAATTTCTCTTATTAACTTCATCTTCTATAACATGTTCTATGCTTATTACACTATTCTTCGTTCTATAATTAAATTATATTGATTTTGCCTTTATGGCCTGACAACTATAAATTATATTTATAATCGTACTTATTACCCAAAGAATTACTCCAAACATAGCCATTCCTTTTATATCTGTCCACACACCCGTAATAGAGATAGCTGCTGCAAATATCATAAAAAGAATTCTCCATACTATATGTTTTTTAATCATCCATCACACCTCAAATTTATTTGCATATTTATATATTATTTTACCCACCTAATTATTTTTTATTAATGAGATAATGAATTACAGCCCCCACCTCTAAGCATAGCGTAGGTGTGGGGAGTATGTCACTTATCTTTACTAAAATTTTATATCAATACACTACCACGCTTTTAGATAAATATATTCTTCACTTTGTCTATTTATAAGTTCTAAAGTTCCAATTGGAACTTTATCTACAAAATTAATTATGTCATCGCTTTTTATATTATAAGTTGTTAATGAATTATTACATGCAACAAATTTTATCCCTTTATCATTCAAATTTCTCATAAAGTTAAGATCTGTGTTTAAAATTTCATTAATATCATAAAACTTTACTGCTTCTGAAGTAGCTAAAACTTCAATATAAAATTTGTCATTACTTAAAGCATCTAATAAAATACTAACATCTTTTAATAACAAATTCCATTTGTCAAGTTCATCAATATGAAATATGACCTTATTTTCTGACATAAAAATTCCTCCCTAAATATATTCGGATTGGAGTCATCACTATCTGCTAATGCTTTTACTTCAAAATCCAAATTCAGACTGCCTAACAAGCATTACCTTATAGTATTCTCTTAGTGCATATTGTATTTTAATAAAGAAAATATCTAATTGGCCTCATTTTTAAGAAGAAGCAGCATGCATTTACATGGTGCTTCAAAACTTACACCGTAAGTAAATTATAACATCACATATAACAGTCCACCACTAGTTAAAGTATATGATTATTTAAGTTATTACTGAATATGTATTTAAAGATTACTTCATAATTTGTAAATTTTTTTACTCTCTTGTCTGTAAACAATCCAAATATTGAAAATACAAATAGTATAATATATGATTTGAATGTGAAAATCATGGCACTAATTTTCAATGCCATGATTCTATAAATTTATTATACTGTTTTAACTTTTCTCATATATAATCTAAATGCCAGTTCTTCAACAAAATTAAACATGCTGATAGTTATTAAATATATACCAACTGCAATAGGTGCCGCTTTAGCAACAATTAAACTGACAATTGCCATTATTATGATGTTTCCTTTTGTCATCTTAGCCTGACCTTCAATTTTGAAAAAGCTTACGTAGGAAAGTAAACTTGGAGTTAGTGATGAAACAATCTAACATTTGAACAAGCCATTACCATATCATACTCATTACATGCATCTATTACTACATCATCCCTTATGGAGCCACCAGGTTGGGCAATGTATTTAACTCCACTTTTTGAGGCCCTATCTATATTATCACTAAAAGGGAAAAATGCATCTGATCCCAAAGCAACATCTTTTAAGTTAGAAAGCCATGCTGTTTTTTCTTCTTTGGTTAATCTCTCTGGAATCTCTTTAAGTACATCCTTCCATCCTTTAGTCTCCATAGAAGTAACGTCATCTCTTAGAAATTGATCAATTACATTATCTCTTTCTGCCCTTGAAACACCTTCTTTAAAAGGCAAATTTAGTAAAGCGGGATGCTGCCTTAAATACCAAAGATCTGCTTTTGATGCAGCAAGTCTTGTACAATGTATTCTTGACTGCTGTCCGGCTCCTACACCGATGGTCTGACCGTCTAAAGCAAAACAAACGGAATTAGACTGAGTATATTTTAATGTTATCATAGAAATAAGTAAATCTCTTTTTGCCTCATCTGTCATATTTTTATTATCAGTTACTATATTATCAAGCATTTCCTCTTTTATATTAATGTTATTCCTCTTCTGCTCAAAAGTCATACCATATATTTGTCTTCTTTCTATAATCCTTGGCTCATAGTCAGAGTCCATTTTAATTATGCAGTATTTTCCTTTTTTCTTTTTCTTTAAAATCTCCAAAGCTTCCTCTGTATATCCTGGAGCAATTATACCATCTGAAACAGATTTACTCAAAATTGTTGCAGTAGGTAAGTCAACAATGTCACTTATGGCAGCCCAGTCACCATAAGAAGAAACTCTGTCTGCACCTCTAGCTCTTGCATAAGCACAAGCTACAGAAGATAATTCTATATCCTCAACAAAATATGCCTTTTTTAATGCATCACTAAGTGGCACTCCAACTGCTGCACCTGCTGGACTTACATGCTTAAAAGAAGCTGCTGCTGGTAATCCTGTTGCTTCTTTTAACTCTTTCACTAATTGCCATGAGTTAAAAGCATCCATTAGGTTTATATAACCTGGATTGCCATTTAAAATTTCAAAGGGTAAAGACTTATTATCTGTATAAATTCTTGCTGGCTTTTGATGTGGATTGCATCCATATTTAAGTATAATTTCTGAATCTTTCACAATAGTAACCTCCAAAAAACCGTCTGAGTAAATAATGAACTTACCCAGACGGTCGATATTTTTCTTAGGCATATGAAAATAAATAAAAGGCAAAGATACGAGGTATATTTTGTGTAATACAAGGAAACAGGTTCTGATGATAGTGGGCTATCAGAAGGTTCTGTTGACGCAGTATGACGCAAAATAGACTAGTATACTGACTGGTTATTTTTTGAATATGCCTAGAATCATGTTCCCCATGGTTAACTCCATTTCCGCCAGTTACATGATTCTTTTATTAACTTTTACTAAATTATATTATACGTAATTTGTTATGTCAATTTATAATTTTTAATTAACATATATTTTTAAAAATTTATCTTAACATGTATAAACAAGTGTTGACAAACTTGTTTATACATGTTACCATGCAAATATAACGTTTACACATATTATAAGGGGGAATCATTAATGGAGGTTTCAAAACAGTCTGTAGAAGAAATTATTGCAGCCGTTGGCGGTAAAGACAATATAACTGCTGCAACTCATTGTGTTACTAGATTAAGATTTGCTTTGAAAGATGAAAATAAAATAGACAAAGACAATCTTGATAAAATAGACATAGTTAAGGGATTTTTTTCAAGCAATGGTCAGTTCCAAGTGATTATAGGTCCCGGACTAGTTGATAAAGCTTATGATATACTTGTTTCTATTACTGGAATTCAAAGCGCAACAAAGCAAGAAATAAAGGATGCAGCAGAGGACAATCTTAATATAATTCAACGTTTAGTGAAAACGTTAGCAGATGTATTTATACCAATACTTCCAGCCATTGTTGCTGCAGGTTTATTAATGGGTATAAATAACATTCTTGCTGGCAAAGGTATCTTTTTTGCAAATAAATCACTGATTGACGTTTATACTCAGTGGAAAGATCTTTCCGATGTTATAAACCTTATAGCTAATACTTCCTTTACATTTTTGCCGGCATTAATTGGTTGGTCAGCAGTTAAAAAATTTGGTGGAAATCCACTTCTTGGTATTGTATTAGGCTTAATGCTTATTCATCCATCCTTACTAAACGCTTATAATTATGGAGAAGCTGTTGCAAAGGGTACAGTACCTTATTGGAATTTATTTGGACTTAAAGTAGCTAAAGTAGGATATCAAGGACAAGTTTTACCAGTATTATTTTCATCTTTTGTATTGGCAAAATTAGAAATACAGTTAAATAAACGTGTTCCTAATTCAATTAAATTACTACTTGTTGCGCCTATAGCTTTACTAATAACTGGATTCTTATCCTTTATTATAATTGGACCAGTAACCTTCTCTATAGGTAATGCAATTACTTACGGATTGGTTTTCATATTTGATAAGTTACCACTACTGGGTGCTATTTTATACGGTGGTTTCTATTCAGTATTAGTTATAACAGGCATGCATCAAATGTTCCTAGCAATAGATTTTCAGCTCATAGCAAGCACAGGTGGAACTTTCTTATGGCCTATACTGGTTCTTTCAAATATTGCACAGGGTTCTGGTGCCTTAGCTATGATGTTTATATCTAAAGATGAAAAAATAAAGGGACTATCTTTTACTTCTGCTATTTCAGCTTATCTTGGGATAACTGAACCAGCTATATTTGGAGTTAACCTAAGATTTAAATTCCCCTTCTTTTCTGCAATGATAGGTTCAGCAGCAGGTGCCATAATAATAACTCTAAATCATGTTAAGGCGCCTGGTATAGGTGTTGGAGGATTACCAGGCTTTTTATCAATATTTCCACAACAATGGGGCATTTTCTTTGTTGGAATGATTGTAGCCATAGTAATTCCTTTTATATTAACTTTGATATTATCAAAGTTCAAGAATTTTAAGTTACAAGATTCAAAGAATGAAAAAGCTAGTTTAAACGAAAAGTCTGTAAATGAAGAAGTTATAGATAGAGAAGCTAAAGAAAATGAAACCATTTTATCGCCTCTTGATGGTAACGCTATATCACTTAAAGAAGTACCTGATCCAACCTTTTCTCTAGAATTAATGGGTAAAGGCATAGCAATAGAACCTTCAGATGGAGTGTTAGTATCACCGGTAGATGGAACTATAACTCTTTTATTTGAAACAAAACATGCAATTGGGATAAAAACTGATAGTGGAGTAGAATTACTTATTCATATAGGAATAGATACAGTAAAAATGAATGGAGAAGGATTTAAGAGTTTTATAAAGCAAGGAGAAAGAGTAACAGTTGGGCAGAAAATAATTGAATTTGATTTAGATTTAGTTAAAGAAAAGTCACCTTCAGCAATGACAATGCTTCTAGTAACTAACGTAGATGATGTGAAATATGTTGAACCATTAAATGTTGATAATGTTAAACAAGGTGATGAATTATTGTCAGTAGGTATATAAGTCAAATGTAAGACTTAGTAAAAATAAATAATTAAAAATATAAATGGTGGTGTTAAGCATGAATGAACTTTGGTGGAAAAAATCTGTTGTATATCAAATTTATCCAAAAAGTTTTAAGGATACGACAGGAAATGGAACAGGAGATTTACAGGGAATAATAGATAAACTTGATTATATAAAAACTTTAGGAGTAGATGTTATATGGATAACCCCTATATATGAGTCTCCTCAACATGATAATGGCTATGATATAAGTGATTATTATAAAATAGATTCTCGATATGGAGATATGAACACTTTTGAGAATTTATTGTCAGAAGCTCATAAAAGAAATTTGAAAATTATATTGGATATGGTAGTTAATCATACCTCTACAGAACATAATTGGTTTAAAGAATCATGTAAATCCAAAAATAATCCTTATAGAAATTTTTATATATGGAAAGATGGCAAAAATAATGAAATTCCTAATAACTGGCAGTCTAAATTTGGAGGCAGTGCCTGGAAGTACGACGAAACCTCAGGACAATATTATCTACATCTTTTCGATACTACTCAGGCAGATTTAAATTGGGAAAATCCAGAACTTAGAAAAAGCATATATGATATGATGAATTTCTGGCTAGGCAAAGGAGTAGATGGTTTTAGATTAGATGTAATTAATTTATTATCCAAGGATCAAACTTTCCCTGATGATACTTTAAATACGCCTTCAGAAGATGGTCGGAAATTTTATACAGATGGTCCTAAAATTCATACATTATTAAAGGGAATCAATAAAAATGTATTCTCAAAATATAATAATATGCTAACTGTTGGTGAAATGTCTTCTACTTCTATAAATAATTGCGTTAAATATACAAATCCTGATGAGAAAGAATTAAGTATGAGTTTTAGCTTTCATCACCTAAAGGTAGATTATCCTAATGGAGAAAAGTGGTCCGCAGCTCCATTTGATTTCATAAAACTTAAGCAGATACTCAGTGACTGGCAGTATGGTATGATTAAAGGTAACGGATGGAATGCATTGTTTTGGTGTAATCATGATCAACCAAGAGTAGTATCACGTTTTGGAAATGATAAGGAATATCATAATAAATCTTCTAAAATGCTGGCAACTACTATTCACTTATTACAAGGTACTCCTTATATATATCAAGGTGAAGAAATAGGAATGACTAATCCAAGCTTTGACAAAATACAGGATTATAGAGATGTAGAATCTATAAATGCCTATGATATATTAAAAACTAAAGGTAAATCTGAGAAAGAAATTATGGATATACTTAAGCAAAAATCTAGAGATAATTCGAGAACTCCAATGCAATGGAATGATTCTAAAAACGCAGGCTTTACTGATGGAACCCCTTGGATAAATGTATCTTCAAACTTTTCAAATATAAATACAGACAATGCATTAAAAGATAAAAATTCTGTTTTTTATCACTATAAAAAGCTTATAGAATTAAGAAAAGAATATGATATAATTGCCTACGGAGATTTTGAGCTTATATTAAAAAATGATTCACAAATATTTGCATATATTAGACGTTATAAAAACGAGAAACTATTAGTAGTAAATAACTTTTATGCTGAAAGTACTACTTTTACTCTTCCAAAAGATATAAATTTAGAAGGAAAATCACAAATATTAATATCTAACTATGATGATACACAAAACAATGTAAATAAATTTGTATTGCGTCCATACGAATCTGCAGCCTTCTATATAAGATAATCTATAATGATTATAGAAAGTATCAGTGATTACGAACAGATTTTCAAAATTCACTGATACTTTTTTATAATTTATTTTGCTTATGACATTAGTAAATGGTATACTCTTTATGAAAAATAGCTTTCGGAGGCTTACTAATGGATAAGAAGTACATATGCATATATGAAACCATAAAAAATGATATACTTAATGGAAATTACAAGCTAGGTGAAAAACTTCCTTCTGAAAATGAGCTTTGTAAAATTCACAACACAAGTAGAGGTACGGTTAGAAGAGCTTTAGACCTCTTGTCAGAAGAAGGTTTTGTAAACAGTGTTCATGGTAAAGGTGCTTTTGTTCTAGACAACAATCAAATCACTTTTTCCTTTGGTAATATTATAAGCTTCGCTGAAGTTTCAAGCATGACTGGAAATAATTTTGTTACCTCTGTACCAATATTTGGAGAAATATTAATTGATGCAGCTTTGCATAAGAAAACTTGTTTAGCAGAAGGAAAGGAAGCTTATAAATTATATCGTGTCAGAAGTTTAAATAATGAAAGCATTATCTTGGATATAAATTACTTTCTAAAGGATACTGTTTTAAATCTTACAAGAGAAATTGCAAAAAAATCTATTTATAAATACATTGAAGAAGATTTAAAAATTAAAATAGGTTTTGCTAAGAGGATTATAAAAATTGAAGCTGCTAATTCCATTGATAAAAAAAATCTGAATATGAAATCTTATGATTTTGTAGTGGCAGTAAAGAACTTTGTATATTTAAACGATGGGACTCAATTTGAGTATACAGAATCAAGGCATCGTCCTGATCGCTTTGAGTTTTCTGATTTTGCTAGAAGAAGATAATGCTAAGAACATAAATTCTATGTTCCTAGCTGCACTCTACACTTCCTAAACATCACCATAATACAAATAATTGCAATGCCCTTTATCATTCCTACAATAAAGAGAAATATATTATACCCTACAGGTAAGTTTATAGAAAAAGGAATAGAAAATAAAAATATTAAAGATATTACAAAATAAAACTTCCATGCATCAGCTGTATTTGTCATAAGTGAATCTAATTCCCGTTCCCTGCAAAGCTCACATATTCCCTTGCATATTATGTATATGAGGTAGAGATCAACTACAGCTGTTACTGCTCCAATTAGCATTGTAACTAATCCTAGATTATAAGAACTTCCTATCATAATGCTATTATCTTTATTATGCCATACATCCTTTAAGGTAAGTATTACAAGTATAATAGCCGGAAGCTTCCCCTTTTCATAGATCTTATGTTGTGATGATAAGATATTTAATCCGGAATAAATAAGCATATATCCTGCAAAATTAGGGAGTACATTTATAGGTCCCAGATTTATGTGAAAGATAAGGACTATCATTCCCCAAAATAGCCTGTTATAACTTGAAGCATACATACTACTCCACCCCCTTATTATCTTTCAAAACATTGATATTAATATTGTCCGAGGAATATGGATAAAAGTCTATAAAACAAGGACTGCTGCCTTTGTTGCCCTGTGAATCTTCCGTTAAAATGTTAAAGGTTAAATTATATGCATTATTTAGTCTTATATCATTTCTATTATTGAAATTAAATGCATAACTTACATCAATAGTTTCACCAGCTTTCATTTTAATAGGAAAGGTTATTTTAGAAAGCGGTACACCACCAATGTTTATCTTTAGCACATCTTTTAATCCATCGTAAAATCCACTATTTATCCCTGTAATATTGATATCTTTGTTTGCATAAAGAATAGTGCTTCCATTGCTATCCGTGGTTGCTGTAACACCACGCTGCACCAAATCATCGCTACTGTTTTTATCACTGTAAAGATATATTTTACCCAAATTTACATTTAATATTTTCCCATTGGAAAAAGTTATCTTTGCCTTAGTGATAAACTTATTTTTATATTCATCAGGTATTTTATTATTACTATCATTATTAATATTTATCATTAAAACTTTTAATTTATAATATGGTCCATTAGTATTACCCATATCATACTCAGCAAAGTTTATATACTGTTGTCCTATTTCAGGCAGTACAATATTAATTATCTTATCTTTTGAATTTATACTTTGCACATAGTATAATTTAAAGATATCTCCACTTATGTTTACATCATAGTAATGTTTTATAAACAAAGGCTCTTTAATAGCATGCTTTTCATAATAAATAATGTTTCCTGTCCATAACACTATTAACAGTACCATTCCTATGACTATCAGTTTTTTATTTAAATTCATATTTACCTCCCAATCTCTTATAATTTTATCTAAACTAATAATTTATAAATAAAAGCTTCATAACAAATTTAACACATGAATTATTTCAATTTTTTCTTTAAAAAACACTAAATCAAAAAAAGAACTTCCTAAAGCTAAACCAAAAGGAGTAGAAATTATATTTCTTCTCATACTTCACCTCCATAAAATATTACTGTATAAACAGAACATCAATAATCACACTTCAGACATGTATAGATAATAACATATAATTGATTATATGGAAATTTGATATTAAATACTATAATAATAGATTTTTACTTTAACATATTAGTATTGACATAACTACACTAAAATGATACTCTCTTATTCAACAGTGTTTAATAACTAAACTATGTTTAAAAGGAGTCGTAAATATGGGTACAAAAGAACGTAAGGAACGTGAAAAAGATGAGCATAGAGAGTTAATTCTCAGTGCAGCAAATGAAATTATAGAAAAAGAAGGTCTAGAAAATCTTTCTATCAGAAAAATTGCTGCCAGGATAGAATACTCCCCAGCAATTATATATCACTATTTTAAGGATAAAGAAGAAATAATAAATATTATTATGCAAAAATCCTATGAAAAAATATTAGATGTTTTATCTTCATCTGAAATTTCGAATTATACTCCTGAAAATAAAATAAGACATTCCCTACATAAATATATATACCTGGCTTTGGAAATGCCTGAGGAATATAGAACCATACTTCTTAACAACTCACCTGGAGTACGTGAGCATACATCAGTACTTTTCAAAGGTGCCTCTATAAAAAGAAAAGCTTTAGGTATACTATATCAATCTTTAAAAGATATTTATATGAACAAAAACATTGAGGATAATGTAATTGAGCTAACTGCACAAATAATATGGACTTCTACTTTTGGACTTATCTTAAAGCTGATAGTTGAAAAAGATACTCCTGAAGAACAGCGAAAGTTGCTTATTGACCACCATATAAATCTTATAGTAGATGGCATAATACTAGGAAAGCCATTAACTAGTTATGTGAATTCTAACACTTAATTTAAACCTGTATTCAGTAAATAATACTTATAATATGATATCACTAAATTTAATTGTGAAGTTTTTTATAAATCAAATTAAGTATTATCAATTGTAATAACTGTTAGTGAAGTCACCATATTCACTTCAATTACAGCCATGATAATTGGACAAATTTTATTAGGAGTAAAGGTAAGTTTTGCAGAAGTCATTATATTTCCTGCATTTAATTTGATAATAATATACTGCCTGTTTCTAATTATGAAAAATATTAAGGAGTGAATAAAAATGAAAACACTTATAGTCTACGCAACAAAACATGGTTTTGCAGAAAAATGCGGCAAGCTTTTAAAAGATAAACTTTCTGGTGAAGTTACAACTGTAAATATTAAAAAGGATACTCTTCCTAACCTATCTTCCTTTGATAAAATTGTTATAGGAGGCTCTATTTACATGGGAAGAATTCAAAAAGAAATAACTGAATTTTGTACCGAAAATCTTGATGTCCTAAAAGATAAAAAAATAGGTCTCTTTGTCTGTGGTATGCAAAAAGATAATATTGAAACTGAAATAGCCACTTCTTTTCCAAATGATTTATTAACTCATGTCTCTGTTAAAGAGTGCTTTGGCGGTGAATTTATACTGAAAAATATGAATCCTCTAGAAAGATTCATAATAAAAATAGTGGCTAAAACAAAAGATGATGTGTCTAGTATTTCTGAGGAAAATATCAATAAATTTGCTCAGATAATGAATACTCTTTAACTTACTAATGAGGAGAGATACTTAAATGAAAATTATTTTAAAAGTTCTTTTATATATAGTTTTAGGAATACTTGCCTTATGTATATCAGAAATGTTGTTTTTCTTTATCCTTATACATTCAAATAATACAGAAAAGGGAAACAAAACAGTAATTATGAAAACAGATTCAATAGCACATTCAAAGGCACTTGTTGTATACCAACCCTCTTTAATGACTGATTCAACTAAAAATGTAGCTTATGACCTAGCTAAAGGACTAAACAGTAAGGGTTATGATGTAACCATTGCTTATCCGGGGAAATATCTTTCAACTGACCTTTCAACCTATAAGGTAGTTGTTTTTGGTTCTCCTATTTATATTGGACAAACTTCTTCTGTGTTAAACGATTATATAAAAAGTGTTAATAATTTAAAAGATCAAAAAATCCTTTTATTTGTTACAGGTGGAGCGGATGATTCAGAACAGCTCAATAGCTTAGAAAAGCTTTTTACAAATGCTGAGATTCCAATGAAAATATCATTCAAATATAATGATAAAGGCAATGAAAATAAAGCTTTTAATTTAGGTTCTGAAATTGGAAAGGAATAATTATGAACATTGTATACAAAATACTCCCTAATATAATTACTCTATCTAGAATTTTATTGACTTACGTATTTCTTTTATTACAAAATAAACAATATCATGATATAAAAAATAGGGAGACTTTTCTGTGTTTATCAATTGTTTTTTTATGTATATGTATTACAGATTTAATTGATGGAAAGATTGCCAGATTTCTCAATAGTAAATCCTTTATAGGAAGCCTTCTAGATGTGGCAGCAGATGCTGCCTTTATTTTTTCATCATTTATATTCCTGAATATTCATGGAATTATACCTTTTTGGTTTACAATAGTCATATTAAGCAAATTTGTTGAATTTATAATCACATCCTATGTATGGAAAAAGCTGAATAATAAAACCTCTGAATTATTCATATCTGATCCTATAGGTAAATTAACAGCAGTTTTATTTTATATTATTCCTGGAATAGTAGGAATTTTATTTTACAAATTTCAGAATAATCTATTATTAGCAACTAATACGTTGATATTTATTGCAACTACATTATCAGTTATTTCATCTTGCATAAGATGCTCAAATTGTTTTAAGCACTTTAAGAGAATACCTTGAAAGCCATGCCAAAACATCTTCAATAACTTCATCTTTATTAATTTCATTTAACATGTCATGTCTGCCATCCTTATAAAGCTTAAAGGTAAGATCTTTCACTCCCAGTGACTTATAAGTTTCAACTAATCTTTTTACTCCCTTACCACTTTTTCCTACAGGATCTTTTCCACCGGAGAAAATATATATAGGTAAATCTCTAGGAACAGTTTTTAGATTTTTCTTATTTTCTATTTCTATTAAACATTTAAAAAAATCATAGTAAAAGCTGCAGGTAAATACAGTGCCGCAAAATGGATCTTTTATATACTTGTCTACTTCCTCATTATTCCTGTTAAGCCAATCAAATTTAGTTCTGTTTGGCTTAAACGGTTTATTATATCCTCCGAAAATGAGATCATTTAATATCTGGCTCTTTGCTTTTACTCCATTTTTTTTAATTTCCAATTTAGAAACTAGTAATCCAATCCTTAATATAAGTCCTTGCCTACCATTAGAACCATAAAGTATAGCTCCTTTTAATTCCTTTCCATATAGCATTATGTATCGTTGGGTCAAGAAGGATCCCATACTATAACCTAATAAAAATATTGGCAAATCTTTATTTTCTTTTTTTATAATACCAGTAAGGGTATGCATATCCTTCACTAGCCATTCAAAACCATCTTTTTCTGCTAAATAACCAACATTCTCTATATTTTTTGCAGTCTTACCATGTCCTCTATGGTCATTAATATAAACAATATATCCATTCTCCGTTAACATCTTTGCAAATCCTTCATATCTTGCTGCTGTCTCCGCCATACCATGAGCTATCTGTATAACTCCTTTAATATTAATATTTTTTTCTGGTTCCCACTTATAAACGTAAATTTCCAAACTATCTTCACTTTTAAAAATAAAATTTACAGATTTCATTATTTATCTTTAGTGATAGAATGTATCTCAGTACAAGCCTCCACTAAATTCTCGCCTCTTTTCTTTTTATATTTTTTAATAATCATCTCACAGCAATAAAAAAGAATCTTGGAAATCTAAAGATAATATTGCCATTTTTCTGTGTTGGATATTCTTTTACAACCCGTTTAAAAATGTCCTCCTCAAAGGCTTTCTTTTTCTCATCTGATAGAATATTTAAATATGGTCTCAACCCTGTACCACGATACCATTCTATGATGCCATTATGAGATTTTAGTTTATGGCAATATATAGTTTCCCACATAGAAAAATCCGATGAAATTTCTGAAAGCAAATCAAAGTATTGACTTTGTGTAAGATTATAGAAAACTCTAGGATTAGGAAATTCTGATTTCCACTTTTCACTTGTTGAAACTTCTTGGATAATTTTATGAATTGGCTCTTCGTAATTCATTGGTATTTGTATTGCAAGTATTCCATCAGGCTTCAGCAGTCCAATTATGTTTTTTAAAAGTTCATTGTGATTTGGTATCCACTGAAGGCAGGCATTTGAAAAAATAATATCAAAATCATTGTCAAGCATTGATAAATCTTTGCTTACATCACAACTCATAAAATAAAGCTTAGGATAATTTTTCTTTGCGGTTTCAATCATGTTTAAGGAATTATCAACGCCGAGAATGTATGCATTTGGAAATCTTTGTGCCAAAACCTGTGTACTATTTCCCGGACCACAACCAATATCAAGAACCTTTTTGGGATTATCAATATTAATACGATTAGCCAGATCAATTGCTGGCTGTGTTCTTTCATTTTCAAATTTCAAATATTGTACTGAATTCCAATCTGCCATAATATCTTCTCCCTTTTTTATTCTAATATTAAACAACCTTTATCAATTATAATTATATAAAATTCCTCTCCAACTATCATATATTTTCTTTGTAATAGAGAATAAAACAACATCAACTTTTTCCTGCAGCGGTTCTACAAATCCAATAAATAGCCTGTGATCAAATAAATTTTCGTTTTCTGGATTTTTTGTTTTCTCCATTAACATCATTGGAGCAGTAGTATAATTTATACCCTTTTTTAATCTCTTTTCGGTAAATAGTTGCAAGTCTTTAATATCTGAATGGGAACTAGCCACTCCCCATAGCAGCTTTTCATTTTCATTACAGCTAAATAAACACCTGCGATCCTCTGCAATTTCTTCTGTATACAATTCTTTTATTATGATGCTGCTTTCCATACCATTCTCTGGATCTTTATATGTAAAATCAAATGGCTTATCCACTGAGCCAATCTGCATTGTATGTTCCTGATGTATCAAATATTCTTTGACTTCAATTTTGTTAATCAAGGATATTTCTTTTATTTCAACATCTTTTTCCAGTGCTTCGAATTCACATTGTATAATATCTAGTTGTTTATCTATGAATTCTTTTGGAAGCTGAATCCTATTTTTAAAATATTTCTCTGTTCCGTTTCCCTGTCTTCCACCAATGGAGTTGTATTTTTTTCCATTTACTAGTAGTTGAAAATAGCCTAACTTTACTACTTTTTGTCTTCCATTAAAGCTTTCAATTAAACTCTCTTCCAACGTCTTAGGCATATGTATAGGCTCATGGCTATCACGGTTTTCTCTTTCAGTTATAATATCAAGTAATATCCTAGTATCAATAAAATAAATGCTAAGTACAAAATATTTTTTATCGTTTATGTTGAATATTTTATTGATTTTTATTTCTTTAAGCAAGTTTATGACCTCCTTAATTTACTTTATTCATATGATTCAATACAGAGTGGCATTTATCAATCTAGTCTATCTTTTCATAAAGTATATATTTAAATTTTAGTATATTCTAATATTGAACAATGTAAAATTTTATCCACTGGAACTAATGCAGCAAATATTTCTGCATGAGCAACCACAGTTACCCTCGAATAATTTAAATATCTCACCAAAACCGAATCAATTCTTTTTCTAAGATTTTCTTTTGTTTCCCAAAGTTTTAACTCATCTTGTGGGTATACTCCCCCATGCATAGTATAGTCATGCCATAATTCAATTAATTGATCTTTCGAATCATAGTTAAAATTTAAATCTGACTGCCATTCTCTCAAGTCAAATTCTACGTGTAAATCAACTCCAGTCTCCTTTGATATAATAGAAGCAGTTTGTAGCGCTCGTGTATATGGTGAAGAAATAATAATATTTGAGTTACCTATTCTTACATCCTTAGAAGCTTTTTTAGCCTGCTTGATACCATTGTCCGTCAAAGGTATCAAATCCATTGCTTGTCCTTTTAAATTATATTTCTCTATACTATCCCAATCTTGCTCGCCATGTCTAATGAAATAAAATTGTGTCAATTATAACACTTCCTTTCATCAACTTGAATAATTATAAAATCACTATCTCATACAGTTTAAACCAAACTAATTCTGGAATATTTAAACCCAGATCAACAGTTCCAACATATTTATATCCACTCTTCTCATATAATGAGATTGCCGGTGCATTATGAATAGAGACATCTAAACGAATTGCTTTCATTTCCTGTTCAATACTATATGTCTTTGCAAAATCCATTAACTTTTTTCCAGCACCGTTTTTCATATACTTTGGATGAACAACAAGAGTATGTATTACAATAATATCATTGTAGTCCGCTTCAATTCCCCAGGCTACTTGAGAGTATGCAGTTTCAGGTTCATGATTTAGTATTATAGAACCTGCTATTTCATTATTAATTTTTAATACAAATAAATTATTATTTTTAATTCCGTTAACAGCTGTTTCTCTAATAGGATATATGCCCTTTATCCATCCTGGATAATTTATTCCTGTTTGTAAATAATCATTTAAATCATCATATAAACTCGCTAGTTCATCTATGTCATTTATTGTTCCTTTTTCTATTATGTAATCATTACTATCTGCTTTTTCAAGTAATCTATAATTCAAAGTAATCATCTCACTTTCGTACGAATTATTAATCTATATGATAATATCTCCTGTCATATAAAGTACAGCCTTTCCACTTATCTTAACTCTATCACCAGCCATCTCGCAATATAACAATCCACCTCGCTTTGATAACTGCCTGTTAATTTTCCATCATCAATGTGTTAAACTTATCACCTTTTATTGTATGTCACATTTTCTTAATTGAAATTTCCCATGCTATTTTACTCATATTGTACCTATTTATCTCTGTTTCCATTATATATAGAATATCCCATTCTCTAAAAAGTTCTCTCAATTGTGATTCATTAAAAAATCTCTTTAAATTACCATCAATATTATAAAAATTTTCTTCTATTTTTATCCCTTGTCCTGCGCCATAATTCATATCTCTTGTTGAATTAACTCTACATATCAATGTACCCTCGTTTATTAAAACTCTTTTTATTTCTTTCAATATATCTTGAGTTTCATTCCATGTAAAATAATGTAATGAAAGGTCTGAAATAATTACTTTTGCAGAACTATCTTGAAAAGGCAAGCCATCTTTCATATCAAAGCATTTAACATTTAAATTATCAATAAAATTACTCAATCGTCTTAATGCCTTTTCTGAAAAATCACAAGAAATCACTTCATATTTTCTCTCTTTGAGGTAAAGAGTATCATTCCCAAATCCACATCCTAAATCAATAATTGGAGTATCCTTTGATTTCATAAGTATATTCTCATATTTATCTAACCATGGGTCATATTTAAGTTTTTTATCCAAAATTGATTCATATATTTTATTCCAATATTCTTTTTGTAGATTCATTTTTAATTTTTCCCCTTTTTTCAATAACATCAGTAATTTTATTCATTAACCTCCACACAGTGGCTAGATTCCATATTAACTACTTAAACTACTTGAATACAATCGGTTTTTTATGCTCCGTACAGCAATATTTGCTATAATATCGGCTGAAAAGAAATTGAAAAACTTATGTTAGCAGATAGTTTTGCTTAATGTACTCTATCCATTTATTTTGCAATTGCTTCTCTGTTACACCAAAAATATTCATGAAATTATTAGGGCATTTTATTAAACTACATAGCTTATCATAACCAAACTCTTCTATTATTGATTCTACTATGGTATATGAGTATTGATACCCATTACGGTTGAAAAACGTTTGAAAATCCTCTCCAGTATCTAAATCTTTGAATGTGGGAATCATATTACTTATTAATCCGTTCTTAACGGTTTTTCTTATCCAATTTTCATCATTATCTTTTGCTTCGTAACAGGCAACTCCTTCATTCAACCATCTTGGTGTATTCCCATTTATTTTATTTACTAAGATATGAACGAACTCGTGAACAGCTGTATTTAATACGTTATCAAAATCTGAACCTGGTGGTGGATTTAAAGGGGATGCTATGACAATTTTACCTACCCCAAGCCCTCCTCTTATCCAATCAGGTGCATTGGGAAATCCCAAAGCAACATGAAGCTGATTAAGATCTGAATGAATTTCAATAGTCATTTTCTTCTGAAGTTGTTCACTAAAATTAATGGTAATTCTATTATAATTATTTTCAAGAACATCTAAAACTTTATCTATACATGTCTTGTCTATTTCGGTGTAATAAACTATAAAATGTTGAGTTTCTTTTTTTAAATTTAGCTTGTAATCTTTCTCTTTATATATCCGTTTAAATTCTACATTACCTGAACAATCTTCTTTTCTTTTTCCTATCATTTAGTTTCTCCTTCATATTATACTTAAATCTTTATATAGTGATAATCCCCATTTAGCTATACAAAATTTCACCAATTATCATGCACAAAATCCCATTTTATCTTAACTTATACATCAATATTATAATATAGCATATTAGTTATCAACTAATAATTTCAATAGGATGCAAATATATATATTCTATTTTTGTATCAAAAAATAGAAAAACACTATCAGACTATTGTGTTTAAGTAGATTTGATAGTGTTGATTTTTGTTACTTTTGTAAATAGAATAGGTTAAATTAAGGATATGATTAATTCGCAATCCTATTCAACGCCTTCTATCTCTAGCTTCAATCTATTAAAATATTCCGCCATAAATTTAAGCCTCTCTTTTCCAATCTCTTTTGCTTTTTCTGTATACAATTTGTCAGGGATTTTTTTAAACTTTACTTCATATTCAATAAAAGGCGTATGTTTTGAAACATCTTTTAATCTTCCGTTTTCAACAGTGTTATCCTCTAAATAATCATTAATTGCTTCATCTACCCTCAATCTTTGTCCAAATTGTCCTGATAACATAAAAGTACGGGCAATCCCAATAGCACCAATAGCATCAAGTTTATCTGAATCGAAAAGTATCTTTGCTTCTATTGTAGTAGGCTCATTTCCGGTTCTGAATCTATGAGCTATAATACAGTGTTTTATTTTTTCTATTTTTTCTTCTTCATATTCTAAACTTCTCAATATGCCCTCGGCAATTTCACTACCTAAAACAGCATGGTCAATTTCTCCTGAACAATTTCTATAATTTTTTTATGCCTTGTATCTGTATCCATTATGTCATCCTCCATTTACTAAAATAATTTTATGAACTCAGCATGCCAAACATATGTTCGATTGTCAAATTATTCTTATTTTGTATTATATACTAAAAAACACTATCAAAACTATTGCATTTAATAGCTTTGATAGTGTTAATTTTTATTTACGAAACTTTACTATCCTCAAAGGAATCATCCTTATTTTTATCCATCAAATTATTTATCCACCCAGGCAGGGCAATAAGTGATGGTACAAATATTGGCAGCAGTAATAAACTTAAAGCTGCAAGACCAATAACTACGGCTATAGCCAGTTGAATTAATAATTTCACCCCAGATGGTGCCATAGTAATAAAGGTACCTCCAAGAATTAATGCCGCTGACATTACTATTCCACCTATATTTTTTGAAGCTATGATTATTGCTTCATTTTTAGAAATACCTTTGCATTCTTTAAACCTCATCATTAGGAATATACTGTAGTCAACTCCTAAGGCTACAATCATAACGAAGGAGAAGAATGGTACATTCCAGGAAATTCCATCAAGTTTAAATATATGGAATACTATAAAATTCAATAAAGAGGATGATATATAGTAAGCTGCCATTAAAGCTATACTTATATACAATGATATTAAAGGTGACCTTATCACTAATACCAGTACTGCAAATATAGCAATTAAAACTATTACCTTTATAGTATTCAAGTCACTAAGTGCTATTTTATTCAGGTCATAGTCAGAAGCACTGGTGCCAGTAACTCCATAGGTTGCATTCTTAAGGTCAGTTCCATTAATAGCATTTGGTATTATATCATTAATATTTTTTGCAGTATTCATAGCCTCTGTTGAATAAGGGTCAGCATCCAAGACCACTGTAAGCTTAGTTATCTTTCTATCATCAGTCATATACATATCCAAGGATTTTTTAAAATCATCAGAATTTAATTGTTCACTTGGCAGGAAAAATGTCTGAGTATTAGTTAATTGATCCAAATAATTGTTTGTCTGATTAAGTCCACTAGAAATAGAAGATAATCCATTACCGCTTTGTCCTAAGGCATCTTTTAATTCAGGTATACTTGAAGAAAACTTCTTAAGTTCATCATTAAGCTGAACCTGACCTCCCTTCACCTGACTTAATCCTGAATTAAGTTTGCTCATATTTTGTATTATTTCACTTTGACCATTTCCACCTGCTCTAAGCCCACTGGCTAAAGCAGAAGAACCATCCTGAAGCTGTGAAAGTCCAGTTACTATCTGGTTTTGAGCAGCATTAATATTATTTATATTTGTTGTAACATCTCCAAGATTCGATGTAACAGTATCGTAATTCTTTTTGAATTCAACAACTCCGTTGTTTAACTTCTGAGCACCAGTATTTAACCCTTCAACTCCAGTGCTTAATTGAGTAATACCACCATTTAATTGTCCTATTCCACCATTTAATTGCCCTATTCCATCAACTGCTTTTTTTAAATATGGGTCATTAGTAATTGCAGTTTTAAATCCAGAGTCATTATTTAACGCAGCAAATGAGTTAAATAGTTCATTAGAATTATCATTAAGTGTACTGGAGGCATTTTTTATTTCTCTAATGTGTTCCTGAATTTCACTGATCCCACTTTGAAGATCATCAGCACCCTTCTCAATCCCAGCATAGGAAGCTCCCAATTGATTATATTTATCATGTATTTGTGATACTCCAGCTGATAACTGCTGTGTATAGCTTACTACCTGTGCCAGACCATTCTTAGCCTGAACTATACCAGCATTAAGCTTATCTGCACCATCAGCTCCCTGAGAAATCACTGTATTTACCTGATTCATTCCTGAAGTTATAGCAGTTAATCCATTTTGAACCTGTGTAGTTCCAGCTACTAGGGCATCAACTTTAGATAAATCATTTAAGTTAACCGAATTTAAATTGTTATTAATCTGTGTTAACCCATTATTTATTGTATCTACACCATTCCTAGACTTTGAAATTCCTTCCGTTACCTGCTGAGTCTGTTTCCCTATATAAAGCAAATCAATAGGATTAGACAAAGGTTCTGTCACACTGGATACAGACTTAACTCCCTTAACATTTCTAATTTGCTTAGTTAAATTATCAATTGCACTTAAATCAGCATTATTGTTCATTGGTTTATTATTCTGAAGAACTACTGTAGTTGTCAGTGCCTGCCCCTTTCCAAAAGAATCTGCCACCAAATTAAAGCCTTTTACAGATCCAACAGAATCACTCAGTTCATTTATTGTATCATAGGAATACTTTTGAACATTAAATAAAACTATAGGAATAAGAACAAGTATTATTATAATTGAAACTAAAGCTGGTTTTTTTACTGAAAATGAAGTTGCTTTCCCCCAAAACTTACTTGGCTTGTGATTGGTAACTTCTTTTGAAGGCCAGAAAAGTTTTATTCCCAAAGTTTTCATTATAAAAGGAGTAAGGGTTAGTATTTCAAGTAAAAGTATTATTACACCAATAGCAACACAGTTTGCAGAACGATACATTCCAAATTTAGCAAGAGTAAGACTTAAAAATGCTATAAAAACTGTAGCTATACTAAAAACTATTGTTTTTCCAGCAGTTTTATAGGTCTTTATAATTGCCTCATCTATTGAGTTACTCTTTGACATTTCATCTTTAAATCTGTTAAATAAGAGGATATTATAATCTGTTCCAATACCAAATAATATAAGTACAAGAACCATCTGGGTAAGTGATGAAACAGGGTAATTAAATCTATAGACAAACTGTCCTACAATGGCCATGGAAACAATATAGGATATTCCTACTGCAAGTAGAGAAACAATTGGAGTAACAAAAGACCTGAACATAATTATTAATATAACTAATATAAAAATTATAGTAAGTATTGCACTTTTATCAACACCATTGGAAATAACCTTTATATAATCATCATTTATAAAATCTTCTCCTGTTAAATAATAATTTATATGAACATCTTTAAGTTTATTTTTAAATTCATTTTGTATATCACTTACTTCACGTCCGTTTTTATTAAGTCTAAAAGTCACCATAACAGTTTTTTCATCTTTTGAAACCAGATTTGATTTAATATCCGGTATATTAAATGGATCAAGCATATCACTTACACCAAGGTCTTTTTCATTATCCTTAATGATATTTACTCCAGCCTTTATATTATCCATATCACTGGAAGTCAATTTATTTTTACTGTTAAACACCATCAGATCAGCATTTCCTGAGGTCTTATTCATTTTCTTTAGAATATTATCCGCTTTAACAGAAGGATTATCATCACTTAAAAATTGCTGTCCCTTATCTCTAAGTACCTTATTTAGATCTGGTGAATATACTACTGATAATACTACTGCAGCAATCCACACCACAAATATAACCCATCTGTATTTTATTATTTTATGCATTTTTTCCCCTCCATCAATAATCTTTAGTTTCTTTGATATATCACCTCACTTAAACTCCTATTAATTTTTTATATAATTAAATTTATATATTAAACTTTAATTTCACAACTAACTCAAAAATTATTGGTAAAGCTTTATTATTTTTATCAAAAATTACACAAATAAAATAGTTATTTTAATGCTTATGAGGATTAGTTGTGAATCTAAGTTCAATATAATTATGTTAGCCAAAAGTATGATGCAAACTTATTTGAGAATACCCTTTAATGTTATTTTAATAATACCGTCAATAATATCATCTATAGTCAAATTGTTATTAACGAGAAAGTCGTAATCAAAAAATATATCACTAATTTTTTGAATTAACTTACTTAAAATTCTATAATCTATATCCTCTTTAATTTTTCCCTCTTTCATTGCATCTTTTATGAGTTTTTCTACTATGTCTAATTTAAAATTTTTTAGTTTCTGTACTTCTTCCCATTGCCCTGGATAATATAGTTTTGCTTCATTAATAATATTTATAGGTATTTTATATTCATTATTTGAACTGACAATTTTATGAAGTTTATCACTAAATTCTCCTTCATAATTAATAGCTTCAATAGTATTCTCCTTACATGTTCTTATAACTTCATTAAAGAATTCTTTTACTATTTCATCTTTACTGCGAAAATACTTATATATAGTTTTTTTGCTAATTTTCAGCTCTATTGCAATTTCATCTATAGTAAATTTTCTCAAACCATATACCTCTATTTTTGAAGTCGCCACATCCAGTATTCTTTCTCTCATATTCACACCTATTTTCACTGTAGTCTAAGGAAACTATATTGGTTTAATTAGTTTCCACATAGTTATAATATATCATCATTAATATGTTGTCAATTATAATTTTTTAACAATTATACATTTATGATGAAAAAATATAGGTTATTTCTCGTATATTTTCCGTTCAATTGTAATAATCTTTCAAATAACTTACTATTCATTGAAAGTGGATATTTCACATATAACTATTAATATTAAATCTGACAAGTATTCTAATAAGTGGTAGTATACTATATCTATGCATAAAATTTTTTTTAACAAAATTAAGTATTACTACCTATTTATTAAATCACTTGCCATCTACAAATTAATACAATTTTAAAAATTTTTCACTGATTTTATTTTTGGAATATACTCTTTATTATTAAATATGTGAGGCAATCTCATATGCATCCCAAATAGCATACATAATATTTGAAACTTTACGTGAATCACCTAGCAAATATATTTCTTGTATTTCATTTTTTAGAGCATCATATATTGACCTTTCAGAATTATACCCTACTGCCAATATAACACTATTACATTCAATAGTTCTAGAATCCTGTCCATTTCTATTTATTATTACTTCATCTTTCGTTGCTCTAACTACAGTAGAAGATGTTAAAACTTCAACTCCATTAAAAGGAATGAGCTTTTTCAGCATATTACTATTAGCTGGACAAGATGGTGCATTTACCGCAAGAAGCTTATCTAATGCTTCCACAATAGTGACATTAACACCTTTTTTAGCCAACCAAAGTGCAATTTCACAACCAACAAGGCCACCACCCACAACAACTGTTTTTTTCCCTGGATTAACTTTTCCATTGAGAATATCTGCTGCTGTAAAAACATTATTGTCATTACCAAAATTAAATATTTTTGGGATAGAACCAGTTGCAACTATTACTGCATCTGCATTATGGTTTTTAGCCTTTTCAGAGGTTATAGCTTCATTTAAGTGTACTTCAACATTAAGTGAATCAAGCTGATATTCGTACCATTTAACCAGTGCATGATCATCCTCTTTAAAATCTGGCATTCCACCTGGAATTAAATTTCCACCAAGCCTATTGCTTTTCTCATAAATCACTGGTTCATGACCTCTAAGTGCAAGTACTCTTGCAGCCTCACAACCAGCAACTCCTCCGCCTATAATTAAAATTTTCTTTTTCTTTAATGCAGGCGCAATTCTATTCACACTCTCACGACAAGCTTCTGGATTTACTGCACAATTAAGAGAAACATATGTAAACATACGGCCAAGACATCCTTCATGACATGAAAGACATGGACGTATAGCTTCTACTTTTTCAGCCTTCAATTTATTGACATAGTATGGATCTGCTAAAAGAGGACGGCCAAGACTTATAATATCACATGCTCCATCTGCCACTGCCTTGGATGCCATATCTGGATTATCCATTCTTCCGGCACAGATAACTGGTACATTTACATTTTCCTTAATTATTTTAGCATAAGGTATATATAACCCTTTTTTCTGATACATTGGCGGGTGATTCCACCACCATGAATCATAGGTTCCTACATCTACATCAAGAGCATCATACCCGTAACTTACAAGCAGCTTTGCAACCTCAATACCTTCTTCAATGTCACGACCTTTTTCTTCAAATTCTTCTCCTGGCAATGCTCCATCTTTCCAATCCTTTATAAAACTTTTTAACGTATAACGTAGAGTAACGGTAAAATCTGGTCCACAGGTTTTTCTTATCTCTTCCACAACTTCTCTGGCATAACGTAATCTATTTTCCAATCCTCCGCCATATTCGTCATTTCTATGATTATAAAAGGCGGTTGCAAATTGATCCATTAGATATCCTTCATGTACTGCATGTATTTGCACACCATCAAAACCTGCATTTTTTGCAATAAGGGCAGCTTTACCAAACATTTTAACAATATGTTTAATTTCATCCACTGTTACTTCACGACAGGTTACATCAGTCCATACATTTTTTATAGGTGATGGTGCTACAGTTTCAGCTTTATAAGGAGTGTACAATACTCTTCCAAATCCACCACCTAATTGTATAAATATCTTTGAATCATAAGCATGAATACGTTCTACCATTTCTCTGGAAGTTCTTAAAAACTGATTTGGATTTTGTGTTGCACATGGAAAACCTGTTCCAATGTGATTCTCAACAATATTATCTACCTGAGTAACCCCTGTAATTATAAGTCCTGTTCCACCCTTGGCACGTTCAGTATAGTAGTCTATACCACGCTGATTAAATCCACCCTGAGAATCTCCTAAACCCATAGGCCCCATAGGTGCCATGGCAAATCTGTTTTTAATTTCAAGTTTTCCAATTTTTACAGCTTCAAATAAAATTTCATGTTTCTTCTTCAATCAAAATTCCCCCTTTTAATATCCATGCTCTCCCACAGCAGCACTCATAGGCAACTTTTCATTTTCTAATATAGCTATGTATTTTTCAGTATCAGTTACTGAAAAAGCAGCTTCATCGTCAAAAATTATTTTTAGATATGGCATTACTGTAGAAAAAGCCTCTAATACTTTATTATTTTTGTTTTCCATAACAATTTCTCCTCTTATAATTTACTTTAGTTATTAATTTAGGAACTATCTAGTTATTATATCTTTAATTGGGCAAATAATTCGGTAGGCATTGATAATACTTAGTTCTCTTTTAAAAAAGTTTTACACATACACGTGAGTATATCACGTCTACCAGAATCACTTACAGATTGTAGGATGTTATAAACACTAAAGTAAATATTTCCTTATTATATATATCGTAGAATAATTGTTACTCTAAACATAAAATTCTTCTTTATCTTCCAATCTAAGGCAGGATAGCTTTCCATTTACTTGTGTAAAAACGCAACCACAGTCTATATAGTAGGTATCATTTGCTTTTAATATTTTTGCATTTTCACTACTGTTATTAATAACTTGAACTGGAGTATGACCGCAAATAATATTATAACCTTTTATCTTTTCTTCATGTCCTATGCCACCTCTGTACCAAAGAATGGTTTCTTCATCCTGAATATTCATTATTTCTTTTATTGATAATTTTTTATATTCAACTGGCAGCTTTATTCCTGCGTGGACTAATATGTTATTATCAACTATTTCATATAGAGGAAGATTAGATATATAGTCATATAAGGAATCATTGAAGACTGCCCCTCTTTTCATTATTTCAATATAAGTTCTTTGTCCTCCATTCATAAACCAGGTCACACCATATATTCTGTTCTTATAAAAATTTTCATACATATTCTCATGATTACCTTTTATCAAATGTATATTATTGTGATTTCTAATATAATCCAATATATCAAGTGGTTTATTTCCTCTATCAAATATGTCCCCTATTACATACAATTCATCTTTATCGGAAAAATTTACAAGCTTTAACATTTCAATAAATTTTTCATAGCACCCATGAATATCACTCATTACATATTTGCTCATTTTTTATCACCAGACCTTAGCGAACATTTTATGATATTAAAAAATTATATATAAAACCCATAAACTTATTTAGTATTCATTTACACATTATGAATACTAAATAAAATTTCATAATATTCTCTTAATAAATTTTTCTGAATCCCCTAACACTATCTATAAATCCAAGATTTTCATAAAATTTGTGTGCTCCTTTTCGAAAATCAGAAGATACAAGTATTGCATAAGCACAGCCTTTTGCTTTAGCAAATTCATCAAGAGCAGACATTAATTCTTTACCTATTCCTTTTCCTCTTAAATCCGCCTTAACAATTACATCTTCAATTACTAAAAAAGACAATGTTAAACATTTACAACATATACCAAGCATAGATCCAATAATTTTTTTATCTTCTTTAGCTACTGCTAAAAGATAATTTTCATTCTCTATTATTTCTTTATAATTTTCTATAGATTTTTCCAATGACATTTCAAAGGGAATTAACTCATCATATAACTCTAATAAATCTGAAATATCTTCTGCCTTTAATTTTTCTATAATCATAATTTAATTATCCTTTCCTCAATATATTACTATTCATAAAAACAATTTATTATATTGTATATTTTATATTGTAAATATTCAACCAAGTTTACTATTTAAGCAAAATAAGTAAATTACGCAATAAAAAAATATCATAAAATTTAATTCTAATAAATTTTATGATATTATATGAAATATTTTTCATGGTGAAAATTAATTTTTAAACTTGCTTTTTAAAGATTTATTAATTTTATATTACTTACCAACAAATGTAGCTGCTCCATTATCTCCACTGTAAGGAGGAGCTCCTTGAACTGTAACGTAACAAATTATTAATTTATACTCTTCTCCTCTAGTAATATCTTCGTTAAAAGTTAATATAAATGTTTTTGCTGAGCCATCCTTTTGCTCTATTTTAACCATATTGTCTGTAAGAGAATTGCTATTATTTACTTTATCATTTTTACCTAGAGTGGCTATACCTTTTGGTTCCACATTATTTGTACTTTGAATCCAGTAATTAGTTGCTTTTGTTCCTAATTTTACATCTACATCTCTATCGTAGCTTATTTGAATTTGGTTATTTGAAATCTGCTCAACATTTACTAGCTTTGGAATGGAGAATTCTTTATTATTATTCATAGATATCATAGAAGTATCATATACTTCCGTGGTAGACTTAGCACTTACATTACTTGCCAAAAGCAACTGAACTGTCATTACAGTGCACATAATTAAAAAATAATTCAAATATTTTTTCATAATTACCTCCCAATATACTTAATGAGTATTTTACAAAACTATATTTCCCAAAAATCATCAAATATATTAATATAGATTATCCATATCATATCCATTAGATAATTTTTTATATAATTATCGTATCTTTCATATCTAGAATAAATATTTTAAAAGAATAAGACTATCGCAATCTAATCAACATAGCAATTACAATACGTTTACTTATATTAATAAAAGGCGGATTTAAATAGTAATATTCTTACCCATTTCATAATAATTTTCAAATATAAAGAAAAATACCGTAAAATTTCATTTCTGAACTGCTCCTGTCTACTTAACAGGGAGCAGGTCATTTTGAATAATACGGCATTTTTTATTAAATTAATAATCTCTCATCATATAATATAAATTATTTAAATACCTTAACACGTTCCTCTAAAGGCTGATATTGCTTTTCATCCGGTTCTGCAGTTGGTTTTCCAAAAGGCATTTGTGCAATTAGTTTCCAATTATCTGGTATATCCCATTCTCTCTTTACATCACCTTCAATAATTTCATTATAATGCTGCAAAGATGCACCAAAGCCCTCAATTTCTAATGCAGTCCAAATAACATATTGATGCATTCCACTTGATTGCTGAGACCATATTGGAAAATTGTCTTTATAAAGAGCAAATTGCTGCTGAAGTGATTCAATTATACTTTTATCTTCAAAGAATAACACTGTACCATATCCACCGGCAAATGCATCTATTTTAGCTTCTGTAGGTGCAAAAGCATCAGCTGGTACAATCTTTCTTAAATCTTCTTTTGCAATATCCCATAGTTTATCATGCTGTTTTCCCAATAATAAAACTGCTCTGGCACTTTGAGCATTAAATGAGGATGGAGTATGCTTTACGGCATGTTGAATAATTTCTTTAATTCTCTCATCTGAGACAACTTCCTCTTTACTAATTCCATAAAAGGTACGTCTATCTGCTACTGCAGTTAAAAAATTTTTTTCCATATTAATCTCTCCCTCGTATAATAAGTTTATAGTCAGTTAAATAACTGTTATAGACTTATTTATTTTTTATATTTTGTATAGATTAAGAAAGCATCTCTATTTTTCTAATGGGGATTCTCCCAATTCAATATTGCTGATTCTTTAACTTTCAAATCTATACATTTTAACTTACTATTTATCAAAGGATTTCCTAATGCTAAAATAGTCCTTATGGAACTTTAGCAAAGGTTACTGCATTATCTCTCCTGCAAAACTTATTGTTATTGCCTAGAAAGCTTGCAGCCTGACCAAAGTATCATATTCTGCTTACACAAATGTTGCATATCCTTTCGTAGCCACCAGCAAGGTTTTTCGTCTGGATAAATGCTAATTACGCGAGGTTGCAGTCAGTACTTTGGATTAGGATAATTCCTTTCTAATTTCCTCATTATTTTTGAAAGGTGGTGATTTCATGAAGAAATTAGATTACTTATCAACTCTATTTGTTGGTATCGATATTGGTGCGAGACAAAATGTTGTCTCTGCTATTAATTTTGATCAAGAATTCTTGATTAAAATGGAGCCTGTTCCTAATACACAATTTGGTGCAGAACAATTAGAATCCATGCTTGTTAAAGTGTTAGAAAAGAACACTTTTAAAACTGTAATAATCGGCTTAGAATCTACTTCCTTTTACGGAGTACATATTGCCAATTTTTTATCTTCAAGTGAAAGACTTATGCCTTACAAGCCTTATGTTTACTGCTTAAACCCTAAGGAAGTTGCTAACTACAAAGATTCCTTCAATTCTCTTGATAAAAATGACAGCATTGACTCTTTTGTTATTGCTGATTTTGCAAGAGTTGGCAGAATTCATACTGAACCCTGGCGGGGTTCTCAATATCTTGCTCTGCAAAGACTTACAAGACACAGGCTTCATATTGTTGAATGCTTAACCAGAGAAAAGACTTACATGTTATCCAATGTATTTCTCAAGTTTAGTGAATTTGCTTTGTTACAGGGTGATGATCATCCTTTTTCTGATAAATATGGTGCTACTGCGTCATCTATATTGACAGATTTTCTTTCTTCTGAAGATATTGCAAATACTTCAATTGAAGATCTTGTTGACTTCGTCAATAAAAAAAGTCGCAAGCGGATTTCCAATCCACAGATGACTGCTGAAATTCTGCAGCAGGCTGCACGTAATTCATACCGCCTTGATAAATGTTTGTATGAGCCTTTAACAACCTCAATTGCCTGCTCTTTTAATTGTATTCAGGCTTTTGAGAAAGAACTTAAAGCTATTAACAAGGCTATTGAAAAAGCAGTTATGGGAATGAACCCCGTTGAATACCAAATTTTAATGTCAATACCTGGGTTCGGCCCTGTTTACTCTAGTGGCATTCTTTCAGAATTAGGTAGTGTTCATGCTTTCCCTAATAACAATGCCATTGCTAAATACGCTGGCATCGTATGGAAGGAAAATCAATCTGGTGGTTTTAAGGCTGAAAACACACCAATGAACAAAGCAGGCAACCGTTATTTGCGCTATTATCTGATAGAAGCTGCTGGAAGTATCGTAAGATATATTCCTGAATATCAAGAATTCTATCAGAAGAAATTTGCTGAAGTAACTACACATCAGCATAAACGAGCACTCGCACTAACATCTCGTAAATTGATTCGTTTGATTTTTGGATTGCTGGCTAAAAATCAACTCTACTCTTCAAATAGGGTAGATAAATAAATAGTTTTGCGAACATACGTTCTAAGTTTGACGTATGCTTGTTAAGGTTACCCATTTTTTTCAAAATCATTTCTTTTTCTTTTCATTTTGTTCTTGACATATTACCAAATTGCTTATTTTAAAATATATTTTTATTCTTTAATATAATGTTTCCTCGCAGCTGAATTAAATATAGCTGTAACTTTCTTCTTATCAGGAATCTGGTTTATTTTTAAACAAATTTTAGTTGTTAATATTTATTTTGTTCGTTTAGTATATTTAATTATTTTTAGTAACTAACTCTATATTTATTATTACATAAATATTATTATTAGTCAATAATTAATTCTAAATAATTTTAAATCTTATATTTTTTAAATTAAATTACAATCTTCATATACTTTTTATGATTTAGTATATAAAAAGTGATATCTAGAAATAAAAAACCTCCTAATATTAAATTAGAAGGTTTTCTAAATTGTAAATGATATTCTTTTTACTAGTTCCATTTTTCTGCCCACTTTTGAATCTCATCCATAACAGCTTGTAATTCTCTTCCTTTTTCTGAAAGCTCATATTCTATACGAACAGGGGTTTCTGGATAAACCCTTCTGATTATTATTCCTTCTTTTTCTAACTCTTTAAATCTTTCCGTAAGCATGCGAGCGCTCATATTAGGAATAGTTTCTGCTATATCAGAAAATCGCTTTTGTCCACTGAGTAATGTTCTTATAATCAATCCAGTCCATCTTTTTCCTAGTAATTCAAAAGCATTTTCAAATTTGGGGCACATATGATATTTTTCCATTAAATCACCCCCTACTTCTATTTTATCACATATACTTAATAAAAGTAAGTGTCTTATTATATTATACCAATACATATATATTACTATTCAATTGCCTTCTAGACTTTAACATATCTATATAATGTGCTAATAAACATATATTTTTAAATATTTATAATTCCTTCAAAAATAAAAAGCCTAGATATAATTAATTCTCTAGGCTATAACCAGTCCAATAATATGAAAATTGTGACTTGAAAAGCTATGAATTATACTTAATTTGTTTCAGTTTAAAAACAATATTATTTAAATCTGTTTTTATATATTTTTCTCATAACATAACCTAAATATAATGTAAAGGCAGAAGATAAAGCAATACCAAAAATAAATTGCACTATGCCGCTTGTAGATAAATTTGAAAAACTCATTATAAAGGCTGTAATTACTACTTCAACAGGAACAACATTTCTAAATGCAGATATCCAAACGGTCTTTGTATTCTTCATAATAATCCCTCCACAATATGATATATTTCTTTGATACGCTGTGCTTCTTCTAGAAGAATTTGTTCACCAGTATCAGTTATTGCGTAAATCTTTTTTCTATCTATTTCTTTTACATGTATGATTAATCCATCACTTTCTAATTTCCCCAAGCTTTGATAAATTGTACCTGCACCTAAAATAATACGCTCTTTTGTCAATTTTCTAACGTACTGCATAATTGCATATCCATGTCGCTCTTCCTGTAAGGAAAAGAGAATATAAAACATAGTCTCACTCATGGGAATATATCGTTTACGTATTTTTTCAATGTTCAAATCAATCAGCCCTCCATATATCATGTCAATGTATATCACATCATAATATAATAATTATATATCATAATGTGATATATTTCAATAATTTTAAATAAAAAAATAAGACAGTTTTAATGCTGTCTTATACTTATTTATTTGTGATACATTAAGCTACTATAAATTTTCTCTATATATTTTCTAAAAATTCATCAAGCAGTTTATTAAATTTATCAGGGTACTCCCAAAACATCATATGACGTCCTAAGACAAATGTCTTAGGATTAGGAAAGTATTTTTCCATAAATGGCACTGCTTTACTAGCTCTAGGTTCTGAAATAAACATACAGGACGCTATTGATTTATCTACTAATTTAGCTGCTTTAGTCTTATCTGAAAACATACCACTGGCATATAATTCTCGAGTTATGTAGTAGGGTGTTCGTACTGAATGTTTTATTATTTTATTCACCTCTTCCTCAGAAAGCTCACGTTCAACCATAAATTCAGTGGTAAAGGGAATCATAAAATTCCTTAAGCTTCTATTGGAATTCATATTGTAGGTATAATTATTTGATATTTCATCAATTTCTCCCCCTACCCAAGCATCTTCATTTATAGATATTTGTTTTGGCGTAACATCAATATTCACTAATGCTTTTACATTGGACAATCCCTGTTGTTCAATATATCCCCACGTAACCAGGCCACCAAATGACCAGCCAGCCAAAATTATATTTTTTAATTGAAGATAATCTAAAAGCTTTATAAGATCTTTTACATGTGTATTATAATCATTTCCATGCAAGACTATTGTAGATCTGCCATAACTTCTTGGGTCAATGGCAATAACTCTATAGTTTTTAGCATAATAATCAATCTGATATTGAAAAACATCAGAAGTAAATGTCCAACCAGGTACAAAAACTAAAGGTATGCCTTTTCCTTTATCTATATAATAGATTTCTGTATTAGGTTCAATCTGAAAATAATTACCGTCTTCTAACAATTATTATCATCTCCATTTTAATATATTACTCTTTATTTAATATGAATGTACTTTTACCTGCTAGTTTAAAAAATGTAATCATAAACAACAGATTATTTACATATTTTTCAACCATACTTTATTTTAATAAATAAAAAAAGACTACACTCCATTTATCATGAAATATAGCCTCCAGTTATCCGGTCAGCAAATTATTATATAATTATTAATTAAATATTATACTTTTTACTCCTTAAACAAGTTCAAGAACTGCTTAACTCTCTCATTTTGTGTTTCTTCAAAGATATACTTTGGAGTACCTTCATCAACTATAGTACCATGATCCATAAATACCACCTTTTGAGATGCATCCTTTGCAAAACTCATTTTATGAGTTACAACTATCATAGTCATGCCCTCCTTAGCCAGTTCTTTCATAACCTTTAAAACCTCGTTTTCAAGTTCAGGATCCAGTGCAGATGTAGGCTCATCAAATAGTAAAACTTCTGGTTCTATTGCCATAGCACGCGCTATAGCAACTCTCTGCTGTTGTCCACCTGACAGCTGATGTGGATATTGATCACGCTTATCTGAAAGTCCAACCTTATCAAGGAGTTTTATTGCTTTATCTCTAGCTTCATTTTTATCCTTTTTGATAACAGTAATCTGTCCCTCCATAATATTTTCAACTACAGTCATATGAGGAAAGAGAAAAAAGCCCTGAAAAACCATGCCCGTTTTTTTTCTAAGTGTTACTATGTCATTTTTACTGTTCTTCTTATTCTCGTAAAACTCAAGCTTACTATTTCCTACACTGACAATTCCACTATCAGGTGTTTCCAAAAGATTAACACACCTTAAAAGAGTAGTTTTTCCAGAACCAGATGGACCTATTATAACTGCTGTTTCACCTTTTTTTACATGTAAATTTATTCCCTTTAAAATTTCATTGCTACCAAAAGCTTTATGCAAATTTTCTATATCAACCATAAGAATGCCTCCATTATTTATCCACATATCTATCAAGCTTTTTCTCTAAATCACTCTGCAATTTGGATAAGAAAGTACAGAAGATCAAATATATAAATGCAACTTCACAATATATCCAAAGAGGCTCATAGGTGGTAGCAGTTATTCTCTGCCCAATTTGAAACATCTCCGTAACTGTTATAGATGCAGCTAAAGATGTATCCTTTACAAGACTTATAAAAGAATTAGAAAGTGGTGGTATTGAAACTCTTACAGCTTGAGGCAGTATTATTCTTCGAAGTACCTGTCTATCAGTCATTCCTATTGAGTAACCGGCTTCCCATTGTCCCCTTGGTATAGATAATATTGCTGCTCTTATTATTTCAGAATTATATGCTCCAACACTTAAAGTAAAGCCTATTACTGCCGCCGTTAGTGCATTTAGTGTTATTCCTGAAGCGGGCAATCCATAAAAAATTATGAATAATTGTACCAGTAACGGGGTACCTCTAACTATCCACACATAAAATTTAGTTATTATAACTAATGGCTTTATATTTGATATCCTAGCTAATGCCGTTAAAAGTGCAATAATTAGCCCCAGTAAAAAAGAAATTAAGGTTAAAGGTATTGTCACTTTTATACCTGCTTCAAGCATTGGTAAAAATGAGCTTAAAAGTATGTGTATAATTCTATCATTCATGTTAGCACCACTCTATTCAAATTCTATTTTGATACATCTGTACCAAACCACTTTTGTGATATCTTTAAATAAGTCCCATCTGATTTCATATCTGCTAAAGCTTTATTTATAGCATCCAATAGTTCTTTTTTATTTTTCTTAAGAATAATTGCATTTTTATCTGCATTTTTATCTGTATCAGCAATTTTCAACTGTGTATCTGGTTTTTGCTTAATAAGATCATAAAAAGATAAACTGTCATTAATCGTAGCGTCAACCCTCTTTGAATTTAGAAGATCAATGGCTTGATTAAATCCATCAACTTGTACAAGGTCAGCTCCATTTGCTGTAGCTATTTTAGCAAGGTTACTAGTTAAAGTCTCCGCTGCTTTCTTATCCTTTAAATCTGAAAAACTTTTTATTGAATTGTTATCTTTATTCACTATTAATACTGCCTTAGATGTAATATAAGAACTTGAGAAATCATACTTTTGCTGTCTCTCTGGGGTTATAGCAACTTCATTTGCAACAATATCAAAGCGATTACTGTCAAGACCTGCAATCATTCCATCCCATTTTGTTTCCACAAATTTAGGCTTTACACCAATACGTTTAGCAACTTCTGTTGCTATGTCAACATCAAAGCCCGTTAGTGTTCCATTACTATCATGAAAAGTAAATGGAGCATAGGTACCCTCTGTACCAATAGAAATTACTCCAGCATTTTTTATTTTTGTCAGTGCATCACTGCTGCTGGTATTGGATTTACTAGAACATCCTGATGCACCTAACGTAACTAAAAATATTCCTATAATTATTGCTAATAATTTTTTCATGAATATCCCCCTTTTTATAATTCCGATTTGTTTAATATGTTTACTATGATAACCCCCTAATATATACCTGTCAAATAATATGTATCAATTAATTTAATTTATGTAATCGTTTAAATTTAATATGTTTATTAATATAAACACACATCTTTATCATATTAATATTAAAGCTAAATTTTTGTTATTTTTTTATTAATTAAAATAATATACTACATGATTAAATCACAAAAGTTGTAAATTAATTTCCAGTATACCATCTATAGTGGCTTCAATATGAAATCTTGGCGATATATACTATATATCTTTTATTAGATATACTCTTTGTGAGAGAATCACTTTATACAATTAAAAAAAATTCATAAAAACATCTATAACTACAAATGTTTTTATGAGTTTTATACTATATAAAACATTAATTGAAAATTTTATCATTTAAGCAACGCCTTTTATTAAACACAATAAATAACTAACTATAAAGGAAATTGCTGAAAAGACCAATGCCATAATTAAAAAGGAAGCTACATAGGCATTGTATTTTCCAATTCTTAAAAGGTAATCATAAGTATTAATATTTAAATAATGTGAAATAAAATTAATTACAAAAATCACTATAAATAAAAGTATGAATCCATCCAAAGCACCTTTGATATCAGGTTTACTTAAGGCAATATGTGATGAAACACAAAATGCTAATATTATAAATATCCAGAAACCTGCTTTTGCAAAATTATTTAAAACAAATATGCTTTTTATTAATCCTATAGAAGCAAGCATGTTCCATTCTATTAATTTTATATCTAAAATATTGTAATTAGAGTTACTCTTTAAATGATTTTGGAACAGTCCAAAAGATTGAGGTAAAAGAAAGTGTAATCCTATAATCAAAACAAATATCCCACTTATAATTGGTCCAATACCTATAAAAAAATTTCCTACTCTTTGATATATATTATTAGGATTATACGAATGCTCCACATAACCTAGTACCCCATTTGTACTATGCGTATCAATGAGCTTCATTCTGGTAATTTTATGACCGAAAATAATGCACATAATTGCATGGCCCAATTCATGAATTGGGGTACCAATAAAGGCAAAGGTCATAATCCCCTTTACTCCAAACGCCCTTTGCATATTTCTATTTGTACCTTTCTCCAGTATACCTAGTAATAATCCTATGGCTATTATCAATGCTGTAAGATAGAGCAATTCTAATATACTTGTCTTTAAAATAGTTATGAATAAATCCATTTTTATGCCTCCATTTTGTATTCAGTTTATGATATAAAAACCTCTTTATGTTAAATACAATCTACATTTAGTTTAAATACCTTTATTATTATAGCATTAATTTATTAACAAGCTTTAGGCAATAGCTTGCTAATATTATTATTTTACTTAATTGTTATATTATAATACTCCCATATGCCTGAAATGATTTATTTAGATCAGAGAAGAAGATCTATCACTAAACTTACCTAATTTTATACGATGACTATCCACTCTAATACTCCCATCGCACTCTGTAAAAGTGGGAGTAAAGAGTGGCTACGTCCCTGGATAACGATTTACCCTAAAGGACAACGATTTCTAGTATCACAAACCGATACCTAGAACTCTGTTAGTAAGCATCAGAAGTCATAAACAAAAACTCCACCTGATGCCAATAACTCTGTTTATATACATCTTATCAACATTTTACACATAAAGAAAAGACACCGATATTTCTATCAGTGACTTTCTCCATAACATCTAAATTGAATTCCACGTTTAATATTTTATCATTTCATTTAAAATTCGTAAACGATTTTACAAATAAATTTTGACTATAAAAAGCATCATTTATACACTTGTAAATAAAGATTATTTTTTCATGATTTCACAGGTATTCTATATTTTTTAGTTTACTCTAAATAATATATTTGTGCTCCAGTTCTTCTAAAAGCTTTATATAATTTTCCTGTATATGTTTTTCTTCTGCTTCTTTTTCAAAGCTTTCACACTCTTCGTCTATTTTTTTAAGAGTATCTTTGCTTAATCCACGCTTTGCAAAAGTATAAGCTACATTGTCTTCTTTTTCAATGTGTCTCTGTAAAAGATGGGTATAGGAAACAGCATTTGCTATTACATCTACTTTCGCCTCTTCATCGCCTTCTTTTACCTTTACTAAAGCTTCTTCCAGTTCTTTTATAAAAAGTCTTCCAAGATCATGTTCTGCAAGCATTCCATATCTTACAAGTGGCTCAGCCACTCCGCCAATTTCATCTATCATACGATTAAAAAGCATTTTTTCTTCTTTCCCATGATGATGTGCATCAGCATAATTTCTTATAAACGAAATAATTTTACTAAAGTCTTCGTAATCAATTTCACCTGTTTTCATAACCTTAACACTAGCTTTTCTCACTAGCAAAAGCATTCTCTTAATATTATTATGCTCTTCCATCATTAAATTAATAGCATCCATGTACTCTTACCCCCTTGTTATTTTATTATTTCCATTTTCGCTGCGAATATAAGAATATTCAGTTGCATCTAAAAGCCCATTTATCCATGCTTTTCTCAGAGTATAAAAATTGTTTACTTCTCCACCAGTCTTATCCCAATGCTGTTTATGGATACATCTTGTAGTTTTCCATGAAAATTCACTCTCTGACTCAAAAATAACTTCATTAATCATGTCGCAAGGCATTCCTTCCAGCATATAGGTAAATATAATATCAAATAAATCCTTTGGTAAAAAATCTTTCACTTCCATAGCACCCATAATCCTTTTACCATTGTCATAATAAATTTTAGAAATATCATCCATTTTTATATCATGCTTATTTATTAATTCAGTGACAATTGCTGCTGTCCTATTTTCAACACTTTGTATTTTTTCCTGAAGCCACCCATGGATATTCCCCTGATCAATAGCCTCTTCCAAATCCCTTTTCTCTGGGTAACCATATTTTTCATAAATTTTACTTTTTATCTCTTCAACAGGAATATTTTTTCCTTCTGCAAAATTTAATATACCCCCCAGTAAATCTTCATTTAGTTGTATTTTATTATATAGTAAATAATGGATCTTACCCAAAAACGCACTCATTTTCCATACCTCCAGATTATTTTATTTAAATTATTGTAATTATTTTTATAAGATTGTCTTAAAAATACAATATATATGACTCTTTAAAATTTCATTATGTCAAGACAAAAACTGTATTAAAATCTAAAAGTTTCATTTATATATGCATTAACTTACAAGCATTATTATATAGAATTTTTATTTATTAATCGGTAACCTTCGTTACCAACAATATGATTTTTAATAATGAATATTTTAGTGTTTCATAACTACAATAACTTTTATCCAATGGCTAGCCACTGAAATACAAATGTTCATTAGTTAATATACCTTCCAATAAACATAAGTGAATATAAAAAAAGGACACAAACTTTTTTATATCAAAATTTGTGTCCTTTTTTATATTTATATAGAATTTTTATAAATTTTTTCCTAACAGTAAAATATATCTATATGAGATCAATTCATATTTATAATTTTTAATTTTTCATATTTATAACCTTTTAACTTATTTTCAATAATTAATTTTATATCTCTTACCAGTTGTATTGAAGCTTCAATTTCTACTTTTCTAATGGATAGACTCTCAACATTACATCCAATTGGTATACCCTTATCCAGTGCAAAATCCAATAATTCTTCAAATATATTTTTAGCCAAATTAATAGATTTATCCAGAATATCATTTGAATGTATTAGCTCATTTTCCATCCACTTAGGTACATTTATGCCCAGCCATTTCATAAACTCCAAGGTTTTTATAGAACCACAGGGTGTAAGGGTAAACAATATAGGCACCATTTCCATATGATTATCTTTACAGTAATAAAAATAATCTGATAGTAAATTTTTTGAGACTTCTATATCATAAATTACCTGTGAAACAAAGAACTTACATCCCTTATTTGTTTTATTAATAATTCTCATATGTTCATCTTTATTTCTTGTATGCCTTTCTGGTATTACAACTCCACCTAAAGTCAGCTTATCCTCCAATTTTTCTCTTATATTATATGCCTCTGATAATTTTAATTTAACCTCCTGTTCTCTTGAAGCTGCTCCAACAAATACTGAAAATTTATCTTCTTGCAAATCAGAAGCTATAGATTCTCTTAACTCATTCTCATGATATTTACCTACACAACGATATATAATCTTTTCCACAGTTAATTCTTGCATATATTTTCTGCTATACTCAGCAGGATTTATTGTTTCTAAAAATGGAAAGGGTCTCTTATCCTGCAATCTATCACCTTCATCCTGTATATCATATATAATTAATCCATCAATATCTATGTTCTTTATTCTCTCCACATGTCTTTGAGAAATTTCAATAATCTTTTCCTGTGAATTGCTTTTCTTAGGTGGAGTTATTGCATAAGTTACTATTCCCATATCTCTATTTAATATTTTACTTTTTAACATATTTCCTCCCTCTTAAAACAAATCAATATAATCTTCAATTATAGATATTCCTGTCCTATGTTCCACTATCTACGTAATCCTTATAAGCGTTGATATTACTAAGATTGATTGGATAGTTAAAGTTCATAACTTAATTTTTTTGCCTTGTCTGAAAGTTCCTCAGCATCAATGTCATCTTTAAAATAGGCTTCTACTGGAAATTTCAGTTCTCTATTTACTCCTATTCTTGAATAACCTACAATGGTTGTTTTACTTATTTCATTCTCCCCTTTACAACCGGTTTTACTGTGAATTAAGTATAGCATGGCACCAGCGGCCTAAGGTAACTCCAAAAAACTATTGCCTGCTATAGCAATTAACTATAGCAGGCAATTTAGGTATCTGAATTATATACAATCTAATTTTTATATTATATAAATAATTTTTATTTGTTCTATATTTGCTGAGCAAATCTTATTCCCATATTAAAAGCCTTTTCACAATCTTTAGGAAATTGTTCACTTCTAACCTTTGCCTTTTTCTTTTCATCAAATACAGTTATTACATATTTTGAATAATCATCAAACTGGTATGTGTCATTAGCAATTAATGATTCAAAATATCCAAAGACTCTTCCCATATCCATTTCTGAAAATTTAAGACCTTGTTTATATCCTAATTGTTCCATTTGTTCATAGCTTACATTCATAGTATAAATAAATGCTGTTAATATTTTTCTCCCAAAAATACTTCTATAATTAGATGTATAAGTTTGAAATGGAAATGGATTATATTATGGGAGTAATTCCGATACTTAATCTTATGTTCCAGTGGGGTGAGAAGCATATTAAAAATACGTAAATTGGGGAACATACATAGATTTGTATAAATCACTATGTATGTTCCCTCCCTGCTAATCTAGAGATTCATAACGAAAAGATACTTGCTTATCCAATACACTTACAATATATTTTGATACTTCAACATGAACTGGATGATTTAAATAAGTATTTAAATCATCAATTGAATCATATTTAGTAATTAGCATGAGGTCATAATCTCCTTGACTTATATCAACCTCAACTTTTAAATCACGAAGAGTCTCAATCTTTCCCTTCATACTTAGTAAAACATCTCTTGTCTTTTGAATATTTTCGTTATTTCTTTCCTTTAATCTTATAAATAAATTATTAATAATCACTTTAAAAATCTCCTATTTTTATTTATAGTATTTGTTTTATGGCCAACTCATTTTTACTATTTTTCTTCAGAAAGTAAGATTTTCAAAGTAGTAATCTTGTCATTATTTAAAGTAAAATAAAAATCTAAATTAGTTGGACTTCCTTCAAAATTACCAGAAACAACTGCTGTAAGTACGATATTTTCATTCTTTTCTACTAAATTTAAAGCTTCTAAAGTATCATTATACTTTTTATTAGTCTCGTCAATCCATTCTTTGATAGCTTTTACTCCACATATATTTTCTCCCTCATCTTGTACAATAGCGTTGTCTGAAAAATAAGAAATAAGTTCATTACTATTGTGTTCATTTTTTGCTTTAATAAAATAAGCAATAGGTTGTGGTAATTTAATATTCATAATACACTCTCCTCAATTACATTTTTAGTTTATCCGATGACTAACTAAAATTTTCTTATAGCTGTTTTCAACTATCAATGAATTTTACTTAGCTTGAGTTTATACTCCTATTAAGTTTAGATGAATTATCCAGGGACGTTTCGCTGTTCTCTCCACCACACTCTGTGAAAGTGATTCACACAAAATCAAGATTTTGGTTCTCTACTTGCACTCTGTGAAAGTGATTCACACAAAATCAAGATTTTGGTTCTCTACTTTTCTAAAGGCGGAGTGTTACAGCGACTAGTCATCGGATAAATTAATTATAAATGTATTAACTTGACAACATTATGTCATATTATTTATACTTTCCAATCATTTTTTTTAATTTCTCTAAAAGTATATCCCGTACTACCTTAGGCTCTAAAACCTCAATGCCAGTACCAAAAGACATAATATAATCATATATCCATTCTCCTTCCGGTAGAACAGTAATAACATTAAAAGATCCATCTTTATTTTTTACAATATCTTTTTCATCAAATTCATCATATATTCTATAAGCAGCATTGGGTAAAAAATGTAATTTAAAATTAGTTACCTTATGTGCTTGTTCCCTTTGAGATTGGATTTGTAACTTGTCTAAGGATATTATATTAGAAATCTCTTCTGTAATTGTTATATTAGACATACGACTAATTTTAAATGTTCTATAATTTTGCTTTGATAGACAAAAACTCTGTAAATACCAAGATCTATCTTTAAAAATCAACTTTAACGGTTGAGCTTTTCTATTACTTTTTTCTCCTGATGAATTATAATATTTAAATGCAATAATCTTGTTGTTTATAACAGCTTCTTTTAATATATCAAACTTTTCTTTATCAAATTTATTACTACCCCAATTTGAAAAGTCTACTTCAATCCAATTATAATTATCTTTTTTAAATAAATTACTTAATTTAGAAAGAGTAGTATCAATATCAGGATATTTCAATGCCTTTAAACTTTGGAGTGCAATTAATATTTCATTTTGTTCATTTTCTGAAAGTAGAGATTTATTAAGTATAAAATTATCTAAAATTCTTATACCTCCACCTTTACCTTGGTTTGTATAGATTGGTATTCCTGTTGAACTTAAAGTATTAATATCCCTATAAATTGTTCTTGTTGATACTTGAAAATATTCAGCAAATTCTTTAGCCGTAGATACTTTTTTATTAAGCAAAATATATACAATTTCAAATAATCTATTTATCTGCATGCAATCACCTCAAAGGTATTATAAATTATAAAACATGACACATAAATGTCATATTTTATAATTTGTACTAAACTGCTTTAACCAATAATCAAATTTTTTCATTCCTCTATGCAAAAAGTATAAATTTATAATCATTATAATCGAAGCAATTAGTATGTAAAGAAACAAAGTGACAGAGTTATAATGCAGTAAAATATTAAACTTATATATCATATAAAAGCAAATGGGAATAAACAATACACTGGTTATGGTGGAAGGTACATATTTTTTAAACCTTAACCATTGAAACAGATGAAAAATCAGATGTAGAGTAAAAGCAATAAATAAACCATACCAGATAGCATAACTGTAAATTACATATGAGATTAAAGTTACTATTGATATAATAAGAAATTCTTCAGCTACTGCAATTGCAAAGGCAGCGGTTGAAGCATTGAACTCAAAGGGAATACGTTTATTTTTAATCTCCTCAATGTATTCTCTATTTCTCTTCTTCCATGGATTAATCATTATAATTTCCTCAAAGTCATGAATCATAAAAAGTATAGGGAAAAGCCATATAATTATAGTTAATGTTTTCATAAAACAACCTCCTCTGTATTATCACACAGCGACTAATCATCAGATAAAATAACTGTCTCACTTGTGTCACTTGATAGTTATTAGTATAATACCTATTGAAGGTAAATCAATAGGTTTGCTTCAAGTGCTACAAAAATCAATATAATGTGTCAATTACACATTGGAGGCTTTCTATGAAAGAAAATAATAAACTAAATCCAATATCAGTTCAATCTAAAGAATGGATTATGAAATCACTATTAAATCTATTGTGGAAGAAATCTTACAATGAAATAACCATAACGGAAATAGCTTTTCATGCACAGCTGGCAAGGCGTACATTTTATCGGAATTTTACTTCTAAAGAAGATGTTTTAGATTTATACATTGAGAAATTATTTGTTGAATATGCTGAACTGTTAAAAAAAGAAAAAATTTTGAAAACACATGATATTGCTAAAATTTATTTTACATTTTGGAAAAAGCATATAGATTTTATAAATGTAATGGAAAAGAACAACTTACTATATATGATATTGCAAAAATATAATGAACACTTACCTGACCTTCATAAACAATTTAAGGATGACTATGGAAAATACAAAGATAATAGCATATTGGAATACCTACTAGCTTTCAGTGCAGGAGGTTTTTGGAATATGCTAATTAAATGGGTAAAGGACGGCGCTAAAAAAACTCCGGATGAAATGGCGGATATAGTAACCTTAATGCTGACCAGTGAAGTTCTTGACTAAGATATAAAAATAATTTATTATGATTATTTTTAAAATCACCTAAATTTTATTACAATTCTCTAAGTTTTACTTTATAATAAAAATAAAGGCAGGTATTTATAATGAAAATACTTAACGGAAAGATTTTTATTTATTTCATTTTTATAGTTTTCTTTGCTGTTGCTATATTAGTAACTACTAATTTTGTTAAAATAAATTCTCCAAAAGAATTTTCGACTAAGGAAAAGCAGCTGTTAACTTCCTTATTTAACTATTCTATTCCACCCATATCTCATTAGCCGTCTCTACCACAAGCTTTATCTTTCCCCACTGTTCTTCCTCTGTGAGTATATTACCTTCTTCAGTGGATGCAAAGCCGCATTGAGGACTTATACAAAGCTGATTTATATCAATGTACTGACAGACTTCAGCAATGCGAACTTTTAATCTCTCTTTGCTTTCAAGTCCTCCATGCTTTGTAGTAACAAGTCCTAATACAACATATTGGTCTTTTATGTATTTTAAAGGTGCAAAGTCTCCAGAACGTTCATTGTCATACTCAAGGAAAAATCCATCTACTTTGCAATTTGAAAATAAAATTTCAGCAATGGGTTCATATCCTCCAGATCCAAACCAAGAGGAGTGAAAATTACCACGACATATGTGAAGAGTAATAACCATATCCTTAGGGTGATCTGCAATACTTTCATTAATCAGCATTACATAATCTCTTGCAAGTTCATTTGGATCAATCCTTTTATTTTTTAAATGCTCTCTATGTCTTTCACTGCACAAACTTCCCCAGGCAGTATCATCAAGCTGAAGATAACGACAGCCTGCGTCATAAAAAGCTCTTATAGCTAATTTGTAAACTTCAATAATATCACTTAAAAGTTCGTCTTTAGTCTTATAAACATTATTTTCATTATGGCTTTCAACAAAGTGAAAAAGTGCCGGTGAAGGAATTGTAAATTTTGGCACACATTCCCCAGTAATACTTTTTAAATATTTAAAATGCTCTACCATAGGATGATTTTGAAATTTTATTTTATCCATAATACGAAAGCTTTCAGCTTTAATTCTTGATCCATTAAGATTTTTGCCTTGATTTAAAATAATCTTTTCTGTGCCTTTTATACCTAAAAAGAAATCAAGATGCCACCAGGAACGCCTGAATTCACCATCAGTTACAGACTTAAGTCCTATTTCTTTCTCTTTCTCTACTAGCTTTTTAATTTCTATATTCTCAATAGTAGTAAGTTGCTGACAGTTTATTTCACCTTTTTCAAATTGAATACGAGCTGTTTTAATTTCGTCCGTACGAAGAAAGCTTCCCACAATATCATAACGAAAAGGTGGAGCTTCTCTTTTTTTACCTATAAGTTTCTCAATCATATTTTCCCTTCAACTCCTATAGCAGATAATAATCCAAATCAAAATAATTTGTTGAAACAATATCATTTAATATATTTATAAATTCCGTTGCTATCTTACTAAGCTTAATATCCTTATGGGCAATCCATCACACTGTAAATATTTCACTGCTTTCTAGTGGAATTGATTTAATTTCATCTCCATTTAAATTAGAAACTACAACTCCCGTACCTATGGTATAGCTATTTGTACCAATCAATAAATTTGATAGAGTGGCTCTATCATTTACACGAATCATTTTATCTGTTTCAGAAAAATTTATCATTTCTTCTGAGAAGTGTAAAGAATTGTTTTCTCCCTGATCAAATTTTATATATGTAAAGGGTTCTATATCTTTAGCGCTTATACTTTCTCTAACTGCAAGAGGATGCTTTTTCCCTATAAAAACATGTGGATTAGTATTAAATAGGGGCGTAAATTTAAGATTACTATCACTAAACAATTTATTCATTACCCTTGAATTGTGATCATCAATATATAATATCCCCACATCGCTGCGCAGTGTCCTCACATCATCAATAATTTCATAGGTTTTTGTCTCTCTCAAATTAAATTCATACTGAGTAGTATCAAGCTGCTTCATTAATCTGATAAAAGCATCTACTACAAAGGCATAGTGCTGAGTTGAAATGGAAAAATGTGCAGGGTTTAACTTTATTCCCTTATAATGATTTTCCAGCAATTCAGTCTGCTCTATAATTTGTCTGGCATATCCTAAAAATTCAACGCCCTCTAAGGAAATACTAATGCCTCTATTAGTTCTATCAAATATTGTAATTCCAAGCTCATTTTCAAGTTCTCTTATTGAATTGGAAAGGCTGGGCTGGGATATAAAAAGCCGTTTAGCTGCTTCATTCATTGATCCGCAATTTGAAATTTCAATAGCATATTTTAATTGTTGTAGAGTCAAAGCATTCCCTCCCTTTTCTTCCTTTACCCCATAAGAATATTTATCATCTTATCCTTATTATTAATAAAATTTTTCATTATCTGATAATGCTCGGTATCCTCATATTTAACTAACTCTAAAGTATCCTTTATTTCATAAATAGTGGCATCTGGATATGCCATTATAATTGGAGAATGAGTTACAATAATGAATTGAGATCTCTGCTTTACTAATTCATGAATTCTAGCAAGCATAGAAAGTTGCCTTGAAGGTGATAGTGCAGCCTCTGGCTCATCTAATATATACAATCCATCACCGCCAAATCTATTTATAAATACCGAAAAAAAGGATTCTCCGTGAGATTGTTTATGTAATGATTTTCCCCCATAGAAATTCACAAGACCTGGAACTTCCCTGTCAAGTTCATCAACATTTGTTGCAAGATTATAAAAGCTTTCAGCTCTTAGAAAAAATCCATCTTTAGGCTTTCGTACTCCCTTTATCAATTTTATATGATTATATAATTCTGAGTGAGTATCCATGGATGAAAAATTGAAGTTGATTGTTCCTCCTTCCGGATTAAATCCATAGGCAACTGCAATCGCCTCTAAAATTGTGGATTTACCAGAACCATTCTCACCTATAATGTAAGTCACCTTTGGATGAAATTTTAAATTTGACAAATTTTTTATAGCAGGAAGACGGTAGGGATATTCAGACAAAGATTTTATGTGTTCTCTTTTAAGTTCTATACTTCTCAAATATTGATTACACTCTAATATATCCATAATGCTCTCTCCTAAATTTATAATTATGATTTTCATTATACCCTTGTGAAGTAAAACACAAAAGTCTTTTAAAGTGTATTTATCAATTTAATTAATAATAAGGATCATCAGACTTCAACAAGTCATCTGATGATCCTTATTTTTTTAAGCTATTATTAATGAACATTACTCTACAGCACTAACTTCATTTTCTTTAATTACTGTTGAGTAAATATCCTGAATTAAATCCAAGTTTATTTAGAATTCTAATTAACATAAAAGGCCAAGCATTTTTACTTTCATAAAAATACCTGGCCTCCAGTTTGACTGGTTGGTCATTCCTACTAATCAAATTATTTGTGTATATGTTACAATAAGATATGTATTATTGTCAATATTTACTTATATAGAGTTGATTGGAAACACTAATTATGGCTTTCATATTTATTCCTACATACACAATGTCTTTATATAATCCAATCAAATATAAATTCCTGTTCCAGCTCTTTAGGTTTACTATTGCTATTGCTATTTCTAAATTTAAGTTCTGGATTCTTAATACTAACCCTTGTATCTTCTGGAACTGATTTTGTAATAAAAGCATTCCCACCTATTACTGAATTTTTTCCAATAATAGTATCTCCACCTAAAATAGAAGCTCCTGAATATATGGTAACATTATCTTCAATTGTTGGATGCCTTTTTACACCTTGAAGACTTTGTCCTCCTCTAGTTGACAGGGCGCCTAATGTTACTCCTTGATATATCTTTACATTTTCTCCAATAATAGAAGTTTCGCCAATAACAACACCTGTGCCATGATCTATAAAAAAGTATTTTCCAATTTGAGCACCTGCATTGATATCAATTCCTGTTTCACTATGTGCATATTCTGTCATAATCCTTGGAATGCATGGTACTGATAATTTATAAAGTTCATGAGCTATTCTGTAAATACTTACTGCAAATATACCTGGATATGAAAATATAATCTGTTCTATATCTCCAGCAGATGGATCTCCATCATATGCCGCTTTAAGATCTGTATTAATGTATTCCTGTATCTTAGGTAATAATTTTAAAAATGTTAAACATATATTATTTGTTTTTTCTTCTAAACATGAAGCCTCAGATTCATTATCAATACTATTCTTATATAGCAATGCACATTTTATCTGTCTATGTAATTTTTCCTCAATACTAATTAAAAGATCTCCTATATAATATTCTATTGTATCGCTTGACAATTTTTTACTTTCAAAAAAACCCGGAAAAACCAATTGTCTTAGTTCCTGCAAAATTTCTATAATTTCAACTTTACTAGCTAATTTAGAAGAAGCATATAGTGAAAAAATAGAATTTCGTCTATAATTCGCCGCAATCTCTGATACCAATTGAACCATATTTTCATCGAAATCTCTGCTCATATATTCACTCCCCGTCCTAAATCATAATTTTAATTTTTAAAACGTATTTTTATTAATCAATGAATCTTACTTAGTTGAATTTGTACTCACGCTAAGTTTAGATGAATTATCCAAGGATGTGCCGCTGTTACCAAAGTTTTTAAGATATAGATTGTTACAACAGCTTGTCATTAGATAAATTACAACACAATTATATTCATATTAAATATATATGAATAATATGTTTATTTGCTTTATTATACTTCAAACATTTAATCTAATCAAGGATAATTATAAGTAAATTGAATTATTGTACCCCATGGGTGTAATAATTTCCATTTTTTCTGTACTTTACACCCCTGGAATGCAAAGTATAAGTGTGGGTTATACAAAGGCTCCTGACTCTTTATCTACAATTACAGTTACCGATGAATACACCTAAGCATAGAAGACGGATTTTCAGTAGTTATTTCCCCATTGAATAATCTTCTTATTATATCCACTTTACTACTGCCAGATGCCTGAAGTATAGTCCTCTCTTTAATTCATAAATTATTTATATTTTTTACCCATAGCTGTCACTTAATAATGTTAACTTTAAGTTATATAATAACAAAAATAGTAATCAATCAAACTATAAAATTGTATTATTTAATATATGGAGCAATTATTATAAACAGAGTTCTTTGTTTCAGGTGGAGTTTTTTTCTCCAGCTGAAACTTAGAAATCGTTATCCAGGGACGTAGCAGCCGTTATCTCCCACTTTGATAGAAAAGCAGAGAACAAAAATCTTGGATTTTCTGTGAATCGCTTTCACAGCGTGCAAGTAGAGATCCAAAATTTTTAATTTTGTGCGAATCACTTTCACAGAGTGCGACGGGAGCATTACGGATGGTAGTCATCGGATAAAAATTTAATAGGAAATGGAGTGTTAGTATATGTCTAAAAGAATAACAGTAGTAGGTACAGGATATGTGGGTTTAGTTGCAGCAATAGGTTTTGCTGATTTTGGTAACCAGGTTATAGGTGTTGATATTGATAAAGAAAAAGTAGATAAACTTAATGCTGGTATATCTCCAATTTACGAACACGGCATTAATGACTATCTAAATAGGAATTTAAAAAGTAAACGCTTAAGATTCAGCTCAGATATTGCTTCATCCATAATTGAATCAGAAGTAATTTTCATAGGAGTTGGAACACCTCCAAAGGATAATGGTGATGTGGACTTATCTCAGGTAGAAAATGTAATTAATGAAATTTCTAAAAACTTAAATGATTATAAAGTTATTGTTACTAAGTCTACAGTTCCAGTTGGAACAAATAAATGGATAAAAGAATACATAAAAGAGAAAACAAATTCAGATAACTTTGATGTAGTTTCAAATCCAGAATTTTTAAGAGAAGGTAAGGCTATAACTGATTTTTTCCATCCAGACAGAGTTATTATAGGCTATGAATCTGAAAAATCAAAAGAAATACTTAAGGATGTCTATAGATCTTTATATTTAGTAGAAACTCCTTTTGTATGGTGTAATTATGAAACTGCTGAACTAATAAAATATGCAAACAATGCTTTTTTAGCAACAAAAATTACATTTATAAATCAAATTGCAAATCTATCAGAAACTATTGGAGCAGATGTAAATGAAGTGGCAAAAGCTTTAGGCATGGACGGCAGAATAAATTCTAAATTTTTGCATGCAGGTCCCGGATATGGTGGAAGCTGTTTCCCAAAGGATACAAAAGCCTTGGTACAAATTGGAGCTAAATACGATGTTAATATGAGTCTGGTTAAAGAGGTTATAAATTCTAATGAATTACAAAAAATCAGAATGGTTAAGAAACTTAAAAATATATTGGGAGATTTGAATGATAGGTGTATTGCCATATTAGGCTTAGCTTTTAAATCTGAAACAGATGATATGAGAGAGTCACCAGCCATTAGTATAATAAATGAATTAATAAAAAATAATTGTAAAATAAAAGTGCATGATCCAAAAGCATTAAATAATGCAAAAAAATTATTTGGTGATAAGATCATATACTGTGAATATAGTCTAGAAGCAGTTAAAGATGCAGATGCTTTAATGCTGGTTACAGAATGGAATGAGTATAGAAACTTAAATTTAAATAATATTGCAAAATTAATAAAACAAAAAATAATTATAGATACAAGAAATATGCTGCCAGCAACAAAAGTAAAAGAATTAGGATTTATTTATGAGGGTGTAGGCAGAAAATAGCATAGAAATAATAGAAGACACTATGAAATTATGGGAATTTCATAGTGTCTTCTTAGTTAATCTAGTTTTTGTATTAAGATAAAACTTTACTTTCTATTACAGGTTCTAAAAAAAATGCTATTAAATCCCCTAAAACTGATATAACTCTAAGTATAATAGTCGCCATAAGCACTACACTATTTGTATAAAATGGCGTTAATATAAGAAGTAAAATCGTTTCTCTTATGCCTATTCCCCCTGGAGCGCCAGGTGCTATAAAGCCAAGCACCCAGGAAATCGTATAAGAAGATATTATTATCATAGTCATATTCAGCGAAACGTTACAATGAAGAATGAATTTTAAAGATAACATCAAAAATATTCCGGGAATTATTAGTGTTATACTATAAATAAAAAATAATTTGCATAAAAGTATAAGAAATTTCTTTGTAAATATATGACTGTAGTTTTTTAAAAGCTGTTTCTTTTTACATATAATCCAAATTGCTAGTAATACCAATATGGCTAAAGCTGTTAAAACCACCCAAATAATATTATGATTTACTTTAAGTAATGCATATTCTAGTGAATTTCTAAAAATTCTCATTGCAAATATAAGTGGTATAATAACTGCAGTAAAAATCAACACGACTATTTCAAGTATAGTACAAAAGGTAATATCCAGCTGCTTAAATCCAAGCCTACTTGCCAATAAATTTCTACCTGCAAAATGCATTACATTTCCAGGCAAGTATTTAGCAATATTAGATTTTACGTAGACACCTGTAATATCTTTAAATGGTATAGAATCTTTATTAATAAACTCTAATATGCTTTTCCAGGCATAAGAGGATATATAGACTGTTACGGCATATCCTATAGACATTAATATCACAAATATTATAGCTGAAAATGGATTTTTTATGTATTTCACATCTAAATTCATGGAAAGAAAAGATTTTCCTATAAAAATAAATGCTACTATTGTAATTATGTATCCTATATATTTAATAATCTTATTTCTCATATAAAACTCATTTCTTTCTAATTAGTTTTAGACATCCTCAAATAAATAACTAGTCAGTATACTCTTATCTTTCACTTGCTATTTATTTTCACATACCTTATAACTATCTAAACATATTTTAGTTTTCCTTAAAATTTTTCTTTTTCATCACGTAAAGTATTTTTTCTTTTAATTTATCGGAATTACCCATTTCAACATAATAGTTATTAATATTATCTTCTTCAAACAGCTCACGATTAGCAGAATTATCTCCTAATATCATTGGTTTTTTCATAGAATTATAAATATAAGCTTTACCGGGAATCGTTCTGGCTGCTTTGCCTATAGTACTGTTAAAATGTCCAGCCAAGCATAAATCTGCTTCTGAAATTTTTTCTGCTAAAGCAGATTGAGAAAGCCAAGGGATAAAGATTAAATTTTCACATGCTTTGTATTTTTCCATATGTGCTTTACTTACAGGCCCTATTATTTCAAAAACTATAGAAGATATATTTTTCATTTTTTCGACACATTCCAAAATAGTATTTATGCCTTGCAATGGCAAGATACTGCCAAAATACAATACTAAAAACTTATTACTTAATTCCTTTGGCTTCTGAGTTAATCTTGGATAATAAATTGATGAATCAGCTGTAAGATATAAGATATTTATTTTGCCTTTATCAGCTTCAAGTTCTTTTACAAAATAATCACCATGAGCGCAAGTATCAACAATAATTTCATGAGCCTTTTTCAGTGTGATTTTATCTAAATATAAAAGTATCTTAGCCAATATACTATTTTGTTTAAATTTTTTTCGATCATTTATCATTGTATCATACAAAGAAATAAAAAAATCTTCTACAACAATTTTCTTTTTAAATCTAAAACTAAAAAAAGGTACAATCAGCTGAGGAGCAAAGCCTACAAATATCACTTCATAGCTTTTTAGGGATATAGTAAGCAGCTGAACATATATCTTAATAAGTCTAGAAATATATCCTTTATCGCTATAACCTATTACCCTAACCTCTGCAGCTGATTTTTTCAAAGAATCTATTTCTTGAGAATTACGTATATAATCAATATTTTTTGTAGTTATAAATAGTAACTTTTTGTTATGAACAATATTGTTAATACAATCTCTTTTAAAATTAGTCTGTTTCATCTTTTTTCTCTGCCTTTGAATTTTTCACCTCTGAATCATAATCAAATTTACGTACACGGTATTGAATATCTTCCAATAATTTACGATTAGCGGCAATTAAATCTGCCTGGAGCCCAGTAATAAAGGTTTGAAAACCAAATAGCATTAAAAGAACACTGAGTAGAATAGATTGTATATGGCCCCTACCGCTATTTTCCAAATAAAACATTAAAAATCGCATTGCTATTATAAATCCTATTACAAAAACAGTAGCTCCAATAATACAGAAAAATTTAAGAGGTTTATACATCATATATGCACGTATAATAGTCATGGATGAACGTTTTATATAACTGCCTATACCTTTAAAAAGACGAGATTTTCTAATCTCAGGATTCGTTTTCACAGGAACGGAAGTTATGGCTATTTTATCCTGACCAGCTTGTATTATTGTTTCAAGTGTATAGGTATATTGATTTACCACATTTAATTTTATTGCCGCATTACGTGAATATGCCCTAAAACCACTAGGTGCATCAGGTATATCCGTATTTGAAGCTTTTCTTACTACCCAACTGCCTAAATGCTGAAATAATTTTTTATTTTTCGAAAAATGTTCTGTTTCATCTATAGGGCGGCTGCCAATAACAATATCATACTTCCCATCTATAATTGGCCTTACAAGATTTTTAATATCATCACCAGAATACTGATTATCGGCATCGGTATTAACAATAACATCTGCTCCTAGGCATAAACATGCATCAATGCCAGCCATAAAACCTGCTGCAAGTCCTTTATTTTGTTTAAAACAAATCACATGATGTATGCCAAGAGACTTAGCTACATCCACGGTATTATCTGTACTTCCATCATTTATTATAAGATACTCTATTTCATCTATACCTTTAATAGAATCAGGTAAATCTTTAAAAGTTTGTGGTAAAGTATTCTCTTCATTGTAACAAGGTATCTGAATTATAAGTTTCATAAAATTAATTGCCCCCGTTCCATTAAATTTAATTATAATCTATAGATAATCTTTAAAATTAATTAAAAAATATATAAGATCTTCATAAAAAAGTAGCAAAATAAAAAATAAACATATAGTATACAATATTGCTTTTTTATATTTAAAACCAGTTTTTGATTGATAGCACTGCAGCGTTAATTTATTTTCAAATTCTATGTTCATTACAGATATATCATCTTCATCCTCTAAAAGATTCTTCACAATCATTACAATGCCCAAACTGATGGCTGATATACCACATAAATAGTAACGGGATTGATATCCCCCCATATATCCTGAAATACTTACATACTCATTATAAGCACGTAAACACTGTGTTATAGCTGAGATTATAACTCCTAAATAAACTGAAATTGCCACTAAAGTAATAGAAGATTTTTTTGCAGCCTTTTTTATTTGGAATATTAGTATAACTGGAAGAACCAAAAGTGCAAGTAATGCAATATTATTTACAGAAAAAAGTCTATCAATCTTTATTAAAGAAACACCTGATGCAATTCCCGTCCAAGTTCTCAAAAAACTTTTACTGAAATATATTATATATTGAGTAAAATTCATATGAGTACGCTGTGCAACATCAACATAAAAGCCTGAGGCATAATAATCTGCAGGATCTAACAATCTGTATGTAGGCATAATGCTGCTTGTTTGAAAATAAACTATTATATAATATGCAGCTGTTACAGCATATACAGGAAAAGTAGCCAATAATTTTCTGGAAATTAAAAATCCTGCATTTTTTTCTTTTATTATAATTAAAATAATATATATACATAAGGAAATAAAAACTACTAAGCCCGCTGTAAGCTTAGACATAAAAGAAAGAAATACACCTAAGCTTATTATAAGATAAGTAGGAAAATTTCGCTTCCGCTCAGAAAAACGCAGCAGTCCAAATACAAAAACAGATAATCCAATTACTGCTAAAGTATCATTATTAACACCTGCAGAATCATAGGCCAGCATTGGTACAGATACTACTATTGCTGCATACAGGAAATGTAACAATGGATTTTTACCAATTCTGCTATATCCAATATATAAAATAAGTAAAATAGCCAGAGAACTAAGCATTATGTTAAAGGATCGAAGTCTTATAAAATTAATAATTACAGTATTGTTTTGAATTTTTACTGCTCCACTAATACGCATAATTTGATAATACAACGGTGGATGACCTAGGTAATTAAAATCACTGCCAAAAGTATAGGTGGCATTCTTAATGCTATTGTTATCAATAGGTTTTGTTTGCTGTAGTATTGTCATGCTTTTAAAATCTGGAATTATTTTATGTGTTTTTTCAAGATAGGCAATATAAGAAACATGAGTAATCTCATCAGGAAATCTTCCAACGTGTTCTACATAAAATAACATTTTAAACCCAAAAAATAAAAATGCTGCTAAATAGATTAAAATTATAAGGTACTTAAATTTATATTTTCCTTTTTCCATATTTTCCACAAAACATGCTCCTTCTAGAATAAAATATTATTAATCATTGTGCTTAAGTACAATGATTAGTAACAATTATCAAGCTTATTTAAGAAATCATTTTCACCTTAATAAACTTCCAACACGCAGTAAAAATGACTAGAGTTCTAACTTCATTTAAAAATTGTTGCAAAAATTAAATAAAAAAGATATTTAAAACTTATTTCATTTATAGATTAACATTAATTTGTGACAGTTTAGTTTCAATATAATAAACAAAATATTAAAGAATTCATTATAATAATATGTTTTATACATATTATTTATACTAAACCTTAGTATAAATAAAAACACTATGAAATCCATTTGATTTTCATAGTGTTTTTATTATTTCATTTACTAAATTAACTTGTACCTACATTTATGCTCATCGCCGAGCCTGATTTTTATATTTCTATATATTCAAATGTTCTAAAAAATCCACCAATAAATTTATCGATACTTTCTTTCTATACTCTTTATTAGATCTCTGATCGTCAATAGGTGTTATGAAATTAGAATACTCCGCCGCAATATTATCTTTATTTAAAGCTATTTCCTTAAAAGTTTTTCCGGCAATGCTCTTTTCTATAACATCTGATTTAACAGCAGCAGCAGCCACCGCTCCAAAAGCTATTCTTATATCCTCAATTACATCCCCATTAATCCTTGCAAGGCCCATAAAGGAAAGCTTTGATATAGCTGTTGCCTTTCTTGTTCCAACTTTCTTATAATAGAACTTATTAAAAATCTCCAGTGGTAATTTTATTTCTGTTACCATTTCATTTTTATTTAATATGTGCCTCCCCGGGCCCGTGATAAAGTCTTTTATATCTACTAGTTTTTCTTTTTTTATACTTTTGATAAGCATCTTTGCATTAAGTGCATATAATAGAGGCAAAGTATCTCCCGCAGGAGACGCATTGCATACATTTCCTACCATAGTTGCTGCATTCCTTATTCCAAGAGATGCAAAATCTGATATTACTATCTTTATATAGTCAGGTATTATGCTGTTATCACTTATCTGAGAGAGTGTACAACCTGCACCTATATTTATATAACTGTCATCTTTATAAATATTTTTTAGTTCTTTTAAATTATTTACAAACAAAGTATCTTTATCAAATCTTGGTATAAGACCTGATGAGTTTTTTCTTCTTACCATAAGATCAGTGCCACCAGCAAGAATTATAACTTCATCTTTATCTAGTATTTCCAGGGCTTCTTGCAGATCTTCAGGCATATAAGTTATTATTTCTTTTTTATTTTCATTATCTACCATATGTCTTCACCCTTTTTCGCTGCCATCTTCACAGCCTCGATTATTTTATCATACCCCGTGCATCTACATATGTTACCCGATATACCTGTTCTTATTTTATCTTCATTAGGATTTTTATTCTTAGTAAGCAGTGCATAAGATGCCATTATCATTCCAGGAGTACAGAAACCACACTGCACTGCTCCTGCTTCATCAAAGGATTCTTTAAGAATATCAAATTCCTTTGTTCCCATAAGCCCTTCTATGGTTATAACCTTAGCTCCCTCTATATTTCCAACGGGAACACAGCAGGAATTAATTAAATTTCCATTTATTATAACAGAGCAAGCTCCACATTCGCCTTGTCCACAGCCTTCCTTAGGAGATGTCAATTTTAAATCCTCTCTTAATAAATCCAGCAATCTTCTTAAGGGATTAACTTTTAAACTCATATCTTTATTATTCAGATTAAAATTAATTTTCACTTCCATTTTCCATCACCTCCATTAGCAATTCTGGAGTTATAGGTATTTCATTAAGCGGCTTCCCTATGGCATTCTGTACTGCAATGGCATAGGCCGCTCCTGATCCTATCGTTGTAAGTTCCCCCACACTTTTAGCTCCAGAAGGTCCATTTTCATAGGGACAGTTAATTAATTTACTGTGTATTTTAGGAAAATCCTTGGCAGTTGGAACAATATAATCCGTATTAGTTCTTTGAATAAGTCTGCCTTCCTTAGATTTCATTACTTCCATACTGGCATAGCCAAGACCTTGAGATACTCCACCTTCTATTTGTCCTTCTACTATTCTCTCATCTATAGCTTTTCCAACATCAAATGCTGTCCAAATACCCTTTACATCCACTTCATAGGTTACTGGATTAACTTCAACTTCCACTACGTTTGCTCCCCAGGAATAAGTATTATAAGCATCTCCAACAAACTTTTCTGCATCCCATTTGAAGCCTTCGGGATGTTCATATCTCTTTATAACTTCCATTTCCTCATCCTGCTTCCAGGTTGCCTTCATATCACTAGCAGCATTCTCTATAATCTTTCCAACTATCATAGTAGTTCTGGATGCTACTGTAGGTCCTGAATCAGGTACTCTATCTGTATCTGGATTGGTAAATAGAATATCTTCAAACGGAATTTCTAAGATATAAGCTGCAATCTTTTTAAGGGTAGTACTAGCTCCTTGCCCCATTTCTACATTTGCTACAAAAATTTCAACTTTGTTGTCAGCGTATTTCTTTAGTTTTACCTTTGCCTTTATAATATCTCTTTCTCCATTACCGGTAAAACCACCACCATGGAAAAATACAGACATTCCAATACCTTTTAGAGTATTCTTATATGCTTTACGTTTATTACTATAATCAGACATATTATCTACAGTATCAATGATCTCTGGAAGAAGTATATCCTCTCTAAAGGTTCCTCCAGTGGAAGAAAAGTCTCCTTTTTTAAGTAGATTCTTTCTTTTAAAATTAAGAACATCTATATTAAGCTTTTCAGCAATATATTCCATATTAAGTTCTGCTGCTAAAAAGGCTTGTGGTCCCCCAAAGCCTCTATAAGCTCCTGTTACTACATTATTAGTAGCAAAAGCTCTTCCTCTAACCTTTACATTTTTTACATTATACGCTCCAATTACTGCAAAGATTGTTCTTTGCAACACTATATTTGATATTCCTGCATATGCACCAGCATCCAACTTTACATCTGCCTCTACGCAAATTATCTTATAATCTTTATCTAAATAAGTTTTTAATGTTATATCTGAAGGATGTCTCTTAGTAGTGCATTGTATGTCCTCATCTCTATCAAATATAAGTTTAACAGTTTTCTTTGTCTTTAAAGCTGCTGCTGCCACTTGTCCTCCTAATATAGAAGGATACTCTTCTTTACCGCCAAAGCCACCACCAGTATTACTTTGAACAATCTGTACCTTATCGTATTCGGCTCCAAGTGCTTCTACTACTGCATCCTTAATATAATAAGGGCACTGCATAGAACCCACTATTTTTACACGCCCATCTTCATAGGAACCTACCATCCCTTGAGGTTCAAGATATACATGCTCCTGATATCCTGTTTTGTAATTTCTCTCAAACACATGAGCCGCTCTATCTTTAATACTCTCAATGTCACCTTTACCATATTTATAATCTGCAAAGCAATTATCCTTACCATATATGGTTTCTGTACACTTTTCAGCATCTTCTATGGTAAATACTCCTGGAAGTTCCTCGTAATTTACCTCTATTTTAGATGTCAATTCCTCTATTTTCTCCTTTTCAGGTCCTACTACAAGAAGGATTGGTTCACCTATATAATTTACAGTATCCTCAGCGAAAAAAGGCTGATCATAAAAAATCATTTTTACCTTATTTCTCCCTGGTATATCATCTTTATCTACAATAAAATATCCCTCTGGCATTTCAGGTAAATCTATGGAGAGCAATTTAGCCCTTGCCTTTTCTGATCTCAATGTCTTTGCATATAATGCATCTTTAAACTCCATGTCAGCTAGATACTTTGTAGTACCGCATATTTTCCCATCTACATCTATTCTCTTTACTGGTTTACTGATATCCTTAATAAACATATAATTTTCCCCCCTTCTAAAACCATAACTCTTAACCAAGCTGTTTATAATATTTTAAAGTTTTATAGCCCCAACTGGACAACGAGTGCTGCAGAGTCCACAGCCAAAACATCTAGAATTATCCACAACCGCCTTTTTATTATCCACAGTTATAGCCTGATATACACAGCTTTCTTTACATTTTCCACAGCCAATACAATTATCTTCAGTGACTACTGGATAAACAGTATCATATTGTGGAGCCTTTCTTTCCTTCAGCTTCTCTATAGTTATACCTCTTACATCATCTAAGGATTTATAACCATGGCTATCTAACCAGTTATTTGTTTCCTTTACTATTCTACCAAAAGCCTTATTTCCTTCAACTATAGCTTGAGTACAGACCTGAACTGCTGCTGCTCCAGCCATAAACATTTCAATAACATCTTCCCCCTTGGTAATTCCACCTACTGCAAGCACGGGAATTTTTACTGCCTTGGAAAGTTCATATACATGTCTCAGTGCAATTGGCTTTATAGCCGCTCCAGACATCCAACCGTAGCCTGCTTCACTTCCCATATTAGGTAGTCCTGTTTCTATATCTATGGCAAAACATGGTCCAACAGAGTTTATAGCAACTAATCCATCTGCACCAGCATTCTCCAGTGCTCTTCCAAATTCGCCCATATCCGCAATTCCGGGGCTTACCTTCATGAATACTGGCTTTTTAGTATGAGCCTTTGCTGCTTTTAAAGTATTTAATACAGGTGTTATATCTCTCCCTACATAGTGACTGGATATTTCATAGGCATCTGCAAATTTATCCACTCTAGGGATTAGATTCTCTATTTGCTCTGGAGTATATCCCATTCCTACAATTAAAGGTACTCCACATGTTTTAGCCTTTTCATATTCCTTCTCAATCCAATGTTCTGGACTAAGTTCAGACCAAAGCTCCGTATTTAAAAATCTTGTCTTGTAATCAGCCATGCAAGGCTTAGGTATATGCGCAGCCTCTGTGGATATAGTCTTACTTACTACTCCGCCAGCTCCGTTTTTTACACAATCTATAATCATTTCTGCATTCCTGGAAGGCGGTCCTGCTGCAACCATAACAGGATTTTCAAAATCCATACCACCTATTTTTACTTTTAAATCTGCCATATATGTTTTCCTCCTTATTAACAAATCTCATTTAATGTTTTTAAAAATACATTTCTTCTTCAAAATTTTTAAATTATATATTCTTTATTACTAGAAATTATTTTCCCTCTATGGATCCAGCTAATTACTATATGTTATTTAACCCATTAGAAATTATTATTTCCTGACTATCAGTATATTGTAGTTACTACTATTTATTATTTAGCCTATCCCACAATCCTTTAGAAACTTCTCTGGACTTCTTCATAACCATTTCTTCATCTATATTTATAAGTCTTCTATCCTTCATAACTACTTTTCCATTTATTATGGTGCTGAGCACATTATTACTGTTCATTCCAAAGATAAGATGGCCTCCTGCATTTGAACTATTTAAAGGAGTTGGACTATTATAATCCACTACTATTAAATCTGCAAAGGCTCCTTCTTTTAATACTCCAGCAGGTTTTCCAAATAATCTCTTAACTATTTCACTATTATTTTGGAAAGCAATTTTAATAGTTTCCGGCACACTCATAATTCTTGGATCTTTATTTACAAGCTTATGCACCACATAAAGATTATCTATTTCTCTAAACATATTTCCTGTAAATCCGTCTGTACCAAGTCCTACTAGCACATCTTTATCCATCATATCTAAAATAGGAGGAATTCCAACTGCGTTATTCATATTGGATTCTGGATTGTGAACTACTATACTATTTGTTTTCCGTAGTATATCCACATCTTCCTTCCCTATGTTTACACCATGTACAGCTATGGTCTTCTCTCCTAGAACCTTCATATCCCTTAGTCTTTTTACTACACTCTTTCCGTAGTTATACAGACTAAGTTCTTCATCCATATTTCCTTCAGATACATGAACATGGAACCCGCAGCCAAGTTCATCTCTCATAACCACTGCCTCTTTTAGAGTTTCATCTGATACTGTAAAGGAAGCGTGGAGCCCAAAGGAAGCTGTTATTAAATCATCTCTGTTATTATTACACTTCTTTATAAAATTATAATTTTCTAGAAGTCCTTCTCTTGCTATATCCATACCATCTCTCTCAGACACTTCATAGCAGTAATTTCCTCTAACTCCCACCTTTGAAAAAGCCTTGCTAAGTTCTTCAAGACTGCCTGTGCAAGCATAGGGGCTGGCATGATGATCTATTAAAGTAGTAGTACCACTTTTTACTGCTTCTATAGCAGAAACTAAGCCGCTGTAATATACATCTTCCAAGGTAAGTTTTTTGTCCAGTCTCCACCAAACTCTTCTTAAAACTTCTATAAAGTTTGAAGCCGGATCTCCATCTAGAATCATACCTCTGGCAAAGGCACTGTATGCATGATAGTGGGAACATATAAGCCCAGGCATCACTATTTTCCCCTTGGCATCTAATACTTTCTCTGTTTTATATTTTTTCTCTAACTCAGAGAATTTTCCCACCTCCCTGATAATATTATCTTCTATGTAAACAGCACCATTTTCTATAACTGTATTTTTCTCATCAAAAGTAACAATTGTTCCATTTTTTATAAGCATATTAATGTTTCATCCTTTCTGAGGATATCAAATTCTATCGTTCATCATATATTCTAATACTCAAATTAAATCTCAAAATTCCATGTATATCCATAGACTGAATATGGAGAAATAAACTATTATAATTACTATATATTCGTTGCAGCTTTGACTTATCATTTATTTTTAGATGCCTTACCCCTGCTCAGAAATTCTCCATAACCCTTTTCTCCTGTGAACACATTATCTCTTGCAATAACCGTTCCTCTCACCATGGTTAAAACAGGATATCCTTTTAGCTTCATACCTTCGTAGGGTGTATAATCAACATTTTCATGAAGCATTGCCTTTGATAATGTAACTTCTCTATTTTTATCGATGATTACAATATCTGCATCTGCTCCCACATTTATAACTCCCTTTTTAGGGTATAATCCAAATATCTTTGCTGGATTAGTACTCACCATATCAACAAAAGTTCTTATATCAATTTTTCCCTTCATAACTCCTTCTGAAAATAAAAGTGGAATTCTGGTTTCTATACCTGGTGCTCCATTAGGACATTTTGTAAAATCATCTTTTCCCCTTTGTTTATCACCTTTAAAATCAAAAGGACAATGATCTGTTGCAACAACCTGTATATTATTATTTGATATATCATTCCAAAGTAAATTCTGATTTTCTTTTTCCCTTAGAGGTGGACTCATTATATACTTTAAGCCTTGCATATCCTTCTCTCTATATTTATCTTGATCTAGAAATAAATATTGAGGACAAGTTTCTGCTATTACATTTTTACCTTCCTGCTGAGCCTTTATTATATGTTCCATACTCTTTTCGCAGGATACATGTACAATGTATAGTGGTGCATTTCCAGCAACGGATGCTAGACTGATCATCCTATTTACAGCCTCTGCTTCACTCTCTTCAGGTCTACTTAAGGCATGGTATATAGGTGCTATTTTTCCTTCTTTGATGAATAATTTTCTAAAATAATTTATAACTCCATCATTTTCACAATGTACTGTGGTAATAGCCCCTAGTTCCTTTAACCTAATCAATACCTTAAGAGCCTCTTCATCATTTACTTTGTTATCATAGGTTAAATATATTTTAAAGCTGGATATGCCTTCTTTTGCTACCATGTCCTCCATTTCTTCTAGTATATTTTCATTTACATGCTGAATAACTCCATGAAAACTATAATCTATAACTGAATTACCCTGTGCATATTCATGATAGACCTTTAACTGATGATGTAAATCACACCCTTTTGGTCCAAAACCCATATGATCTATAATAGAAGTAGTTCCGCCGCAAGCCGCTGCCTCAGTTCCAGTATAAAAATCATCTTTAGCCACAATATCTCCCATGTGAATATTCAGATGTGTATGGGCATCAATACCTCCAGGAACTACAAATTTATCACTGGCATCTATAATCTCATCTGCAGTTTTATTTATATTCACACCTATTTCACTTATTATGCTATTTTCTATATAGATATCACCTATTAGCTCTTTATCTTCTGCTATTATAGTTCCATTCTTTATTAAAACACTCATATCCCCACACCCTTTTAGATTATCAATAAAAATAATGTATGCTTACCCAATGAAAGTTAAACAAGATTAGATTTAGCTATTAAATAATATCCCTTCACAGCTTTTAACAGCTGCTCTATTTCAATATATTCATCTATAGTATGTGCTAAATTTTCCTTTGAAGGTCCGAAACCTATAGTCTTTATACCTGCTTCCCCGGCATAGTGACTTCCATTTGTACAGAAGGAATAATGAGTAATTTCTGGATTTAATCCCGCTTCAACTAGACCTTTATAGGATTTTTGTACATATTCATCCTGCTCATTAAGTACCCAACCAGGGAAAAATCTTTCACCTTCAATTAAATTTCCTGTGTAACATTTTTCGGTTCCAGCAGCAAAGCTTGCCTTTGCCTTAAAACTTGAATCTTTGTCTTCTGCTTCACTTATTATATCCAGTATAGGTTTAAGCACACTTTCCTTAGTTTCTCCAACTAAAAGTCTTCTATCATAAGTTACCCTGCAGTAATCCGGTACTACAGAAGCTCCTGGATAAGGTGAAGATTTAATATCTGTGAGCTCTAAAATTCCGTCTCCTAGAAAATCGTCATGCTGTCTGCTTATATGTCTTATCTTTTCAATTAGTTTATTCATTTCATAGACCGCATTGATTCCCTTTTCCGGATTGGCGGAATGAGCTGGTTTTCCGAAGGTTTCTACCACTATCTCCGCTCTTCCTCTCTGTCCTCTTTTAAGATTGCAGTTTGAGGCTTCACCTATAACTACATAATCCGGTTGAACCTTTTTACTTATCTTTCTAGACGCAACCCCTTCAAAGCATTCTTCATGGACAACTCCTGATACATAAATATCTCCTGCAAACTCCTTATTTGTATCCTTTGCAAAATATGACAGTGCACAAATCATTGCGCAGAGAGCACCCTTCATATCTGAAGCTCCTCTACCGTATATCCTTTTATCTACTATGTCTCCACCAAAAGGATTCTGAGTCCATTTTGTTTCATCTGGTACTGTTACTGTATCTATATGTGCATCAAACAATATTTTCCTTCCACTTTTATTTCCTTTTATGTGACCTATTATATTTCCATAATCATCTACAAAAAAATCATCGTAACCCATGTCTACAAAGGCCTTTTTAGCTCTTTCCACCACACCATTTTCTTCTCCTGAATAACTTCTTATACGAAGTAAATCCTGACATAATTCTATTATTTCTGCTTCTCTTTCTTTAGATATCATTTTTACATTACCTCCAACACAGTATAATTACTAAACCTTTATTATCCACTGCAGATAACTTATTCAAATTATCTTACTGCCCTATTACTCTCAATAAATTATGGAAAATTTGTTGTTGCTGTAAAATAATCTGCTAATTTCTAAACTTATATCCTTATTACTTTACCTGTTAACTTATCAGACCTTTTGTCATTATTTAGTATTATCTCTCCATTTATAATCACAGTTTCAATTCCATGAGAATACTGGCCAGGCTCTATAAAACTTGCTTTATCTATTACAGTATCAGGATCAAATATTACTATATCTGCCTTTTTTCCCTCTGCCAGTTCTCCTCTATCCTTAAATTTAAACACCTGAGCTGGTTTTAAGGTCATCTTATATATGGCTTCTTCCAGTGTAAGAATTTTTTCTTCTCTCACATACTTTCCTAATATCCTCGGGAAAGTGCCATATACTCTGGGATGTGGCTTTCCTGCAAGCAGTCCATCTGTACATACGTTCTGTTCTTCTCTCTTCATGAACTTAACTATATGTTCTTCCTTACCATAATAATCGTACATTCCCACTGCATTTTCCTCTTCATATAGCAAATCAAAGACAGCATTATAGGCATCTTTTCCTCTAAGTTTTCCTATTTCATTAAGATTTTTTCCTATGCAATCCTTATTTTTCTCAGTTTTAACGCTGGTTACATATATATTATCAATACCTGCAAAGTCTATGAAATTATCCCATCCAGGTATACCATTTTCTATATCATAAATCATCTTTTTTCTTAATTCTCTATCCTGCAGTCTCTTTAAGAGCTTATCTGTACCTCCATCGTGAACCCAAGGAGGCAGTATTACTCCAAGCATTGTACTTCCTGCTGCATAGGGATATTGATCAAAGGATACTCTTATTCCCTCCGCTTTTGCCTCATCTAAAAGCTTCAACATTTCATCAATTTTATCCCAGTTCTTTTTTCCACAAACTTTAAAATGAGAAAAATGAATTTTTACGCCGCTTTCTCTTCCTATTCTTATTATTTCCTTCATGGATTCCACTATAGTATCAGCTTCACTTCTCTGATGTACTACAAAAACTTTGTCATGTTTTGCCACAACCTTGCAAAGCTCAATTATCTCCTCGGTATCTCCATAGGCACAAGGCATATATATAAGCCCAGAAGATAAGCCCACTGCCCCAGCTTTTAGCTCTCTTTCCGTTATAGCTTTCATTTTTTCTATATCTTCAACGGTTGGCCTTTTATTACTAAGGCCCATAGCTTCCATTCTTATATTTCCATGAGGAACAAGGTATGCCATATTGGGACCAGCACCTGATTTTTCTAATAAGTTAAGGTAACCCTCAGTATTCTCCCAATCCCAGGAGAGTTTATCGCTATCTCCATCAAGTCCTGCTAAGTTTTTTCTCCAGGAACTTATATATTCCTTTGGAAGTGGTGCCATAGAAATGCCATCCTGACCAAGAAGTTCTGTAGTTATACCCTGTCTAACCTTTGGCTCTATATATCCATCTATCAATACTTTCAAATCAGAATGACTATGAGTATCTATAAAGCCAGGACAAACTATTTTACCTCCAGCATCTATTATATAATCAGCCTCAATTTTCTCTTTGCTGCCAATTTTATCAATATTCTCACCGGATATAAGTATATCAGCAGAAAATCTCTCTTTACCTGTACCATCTATTATTAATCCATTTTTTATAAGGACCTTATTCATTTAATCACCTACTTTATATTATTAAAGCGTTAAAAACATTTCCAACTCAAAAACCTAAATGATATTTTTAAGCAGATACCTATACTATAAAGCAATCTTTGTGCCAATTAAAAAAACAGATCTTTTTTTATCATTTTATTAAATTAAGACCTGCTTCTCTAGCATTTAACTATTTAATTTGTCATATTTTATATTTACCCGATGACTACCCACTCTAGTACTCTCATTGCACTCTGTGAAAGTGATTCGCACAAAATTAAAAATTTTGGCTCTCTACTTGCACTCTGTGAAAGCGATTCACACAAAATCGAAGATTTTGGTTCTCTGCTTTTCTTCACGTGGGAGTAAAGAGTGGCTACGTCCCTGGATAACGATTTACCCTAAAGGACAACGATTTCTAAGTATCAAAAATACTGATACTTAGAACTCTGTTTATCTTTATGATAATTAATATTATTTTGATAATTTTTATTTTAATTTGATAATTTTCCTGTTCTTTTCATATATAATATTGATTCCAGTACAGCTCCCCCAATATTTCTAGCTTTATCTGAAATAGTAAAACAATTTTTTACTTCTGAAAGCCTTGGATCAATATCTGCAATTTTTAAACCTTTAAAAACCTCTGTTTTATTTTTTATTATTCCTCTTAACACACCATTTATAGTAGCTCTTACAGTTTTGTTACCTATATAGGCTAATATATCTTCTTTTTTAACTATATCCCCAATGTCTCTTATGTTATTAATAATGCCACTGGTAGGGCTGTATATTACACGTTCCTTTGAATATCCTGCTATTACTCCAGGTACACCTGTATTTTCCGCCGCTTTTCCATGAAATATTAATCTTCCCAAATCGTGCCCTCTGTTGGTCTCTACAACTATATCTACATCTGAACCTGCTTCAGAACCAGGTCCAAGAGCAATGGTACACGGGGCCATATTCCTATTTGTTCCTAAGTTTTTTTTAGCCAGTATGGCATCCACCACAATTTCTGGTCTTAATAAATCTATGTACTTACCCTTAGGATCTATTACCACAGGAATAATATCTTCTCTCCAAGCTTCAAATATTTCATCTTTATTTCTTACCTTAACTGCGGTTATTTCCTCTATAGTAATTCTGTTTTCATATACCGCTTCACCAAAGCACACCTTTCTTCTAATAGAACTGGGTTTTTCTATTTCTAAAACTAAAACTCTGAAGCCACTTCTATATAATTTTTGTATTGTACCTGATGCAATATCTCCTCCGCCTCTCACTACAACAATTTCACTAAACAAAATTTATCATCCTTTTCCTATTGTTTTTAACATATAACTATTCCAATAGATATTTTATAAATTTTTCCCAAACCTATTTAAGTCATAATAATCTTCCCATGTATCAACATCCATAAGTACTTCTTCTTTTTTAACTTCCACAAATATTATGGATTCCTTGTGAGCATTAATAATCTTTTTCCCACCTGTATCCCCTTGAAGTTGTGTTAATTCTTTTAAAAATTTAGATGAGAATATTACAGGACTTCCCTTTCTGCCTTTAAATCTAGGAACAATTATACTATTATTGTTCTTATTAAAAGTATCCATTAGAAGTTCAATAGTTTCAATATCCAGGAGAGGCTGATCTGACGTAAAAAACATATACCCATCACTAATAGGTGAATTATTCAATCCAAGCTTTATAGCTTCGCTTTGACCTTTATCCGCCCGTTTATTTTTTACAGTCTTAAAATCTAAACTCTCAGCTAATTCAACTATGGCTTTATCTCTTGCTACAATTATTCTACTGTAAAAATCACATTTTTTAACTTTATCTAAAGTATGCTGAATAAAAGTTTTATCTTTACATTTTAATAACAGCTTATTTTCACCCATTCTCCTAGAATAACCAGAAGCCATAATTATAGCAGTTATTTTCATTATATCACCTTGTCTTTACCATATTGTCAATGAATCTTACTCAGTGGGAGTTTGTATTCTCACTGAGTTTAGATGAATTATCCAGGGACGTGCCGATGTTATCTCCACATTTAGAATTTGGAGTGTTACAACGGCTAGTCATCGGATAATTTTCATATAACATCCTTTAAATCCCCTATTATGAAATGACATTTTTGTTAATCTTTTTATTAGAATTTTGTTATATCTCACTAAAATTACATTTTTCAACAAACATTTATTCTTTAATATTGAATATGCCTACACTTTAATATATAATCAAAATAAAATTAAGTTTTATTGATAGTAAATAGAGAACAAAGGGTGAGATGCTACTTGATAACTTTTATGTACCTATCTATAATAATTATTATACCAGTTATCCTATTATTCAATTGGCAAAATAATAAAATAATCAAAAAGAATTTTACTCTCAATTATAAATATAAAAAAATGTGCCAATTTCTCATAATAGACATTTTCATTGCCTGTGTAGGAATTTTTTTTATAACTTTTATTCTTCCTTTTTTAATATGGAATTTAGGGAGTAAAGGATATGTAATTGAAACTGAAGTTTTAAATAGTTATAATATAAAACCTATATCGTCTTCAAATAATAAAAAGAATATTTATGTAAAAGAAAGTTATATAGATAACAAAAAAGAATATATGATTAATGTAAATGGATCATTACAAAATTATGATGCTGCATCAATAGAAATAGAAGAAAATAATTATTATGCAAACAGTCCCAAATACGAAGAAGTGAATAGTTACAAAGTTTACGAATTAACGTCGAGCAATATAATCGTCAAAAGTGTTAATGATATTTATGTAGATGTATATCTAGATAAGGGTACAAGCACTTTTTTATATAAGAAAATACATATATGTATACCTGAAAACTCCATTGACAATTCAACTAATTAGGTACTGAAACATATGATTAATAATTTTTCATTCTAACTTATTGATTATCTGTACTTCCTAATTCTAGATAATTAGCAATTTATCACCTTCAATTTTCTCTTGACATTAAGCAATATATAGTGTTATAATATGTAAAATAATTACTTAACAAAATATTTTGAAAACTTAATATTCTTGACTCTTATCAAGAGTGGTGGAGGGATCGGCCCTTTGAAGCCCGACAACCGGCATTATTTAAATGTATCGGTGTCAATTCCTACAGAATATAATTATTCTGGAAGATGAGAACTGTAGTATTAGTATAAGGTTTTTTTATAACCCAAAAGCTACTTTTCTCATAGGAAAAGTAGCTTTTGCTTTTTATCCGATAACTAGTAGCTATAACACTCCACCTTTAGGATGTGGAGATAACAGCCACACGTTCCTGGATAATTCATCTAAACTTAGTGGGAATACAAACTCCAACTAAGTAAGATTCATTGATATTAGTTTAATCTTAAAACTTTAAATAAAATGGAGGTATTTTAAATGGATATTGGAAACAGGTTTTTAAACATTCTCAATGATAACTTTGAAAATTCTAAACAAGAGGAAACTTTTGTAATTTGTCCTAAAACTTTTTATAGCGGCCTAACTGAGCGAGAAATTTCTGCTATGCAAGAACTCTACAGCAGAGCTTACGCAAAAGCAGTAGAACAAGTAAAGAAAAAGAAATATGATGACTTTCTTAATGGAAGTGGAATATAAAAACTGTGATAATCTTAACCATGGAGTTATATCAATTTATCAATTAAAACTTCATAATGTAATATTCAATTTTACACTTAACGTTAATACTAATATGGAATAAAATGCAATTAATAAGAAATTCTATTAGTTTAAGGAAGGTGTAAACATGAGATCATTAAGAGTAAATTTATTAAATGAAAATTATGTGCATGACTTGGACTAGCGGAGATGAAATGATGTGTTCTATGATTCAACGATGTTGTGATTGCATGATGAGCATGATGGAATGTGGATGTACTGCTGTAATGTGCATGAATAATACTCCAGTTTGCTGCTGCTAATTCTTATTTTATAATAAACATAAGGTTTAATTTACAATATTTAAAATATAGATTTGTGTAAAATAAAACATAGCTAGTTGTAAAATAGTCTGGATAAACTTCTTTTTATGAAGCTTACTCAGACTATTTTATTGTTTTTTGAGTATATTACCCCACCCATATTATGCCTAAAGTATGCAAAATCCTAGAATTGATGAATATCGTAAGAAATTTAACACAAAATTTTTCTGTAATAAATATTAATTTTCCTTATTTAATAAATAATCAGTGTATAAATTGTTATCCTTCAGCAGCTATAATTTCTTTTTATCTGCATAAAAAAACAAGAGGTACACTCTAGCACAGTGTACCCTTTTCAAATTATATATTAAAATTTAGGGGAATATAATGAATAATTTTCATCACCTTTTAATTATTACCACAATTTATATTATATATTCACTATATTATAAATAATTTTATTTTTTATTAATAAAATAATACTCATCATCAAAATATACGTTTAGCATTAAAAATCATATAATATCTAAGCCTTGTTTTATTGAAAAAATTAGTGTAATACATAAACTGCAAAAGTCAAATACACATTTTAATATAAAACTAAAATTATAGATAAAAATAAACAATATACAGTCGAGTAGACTTACACCTTACAATGTAAGCCCCTCACAGAATCCGTACGTGCGGCTTTCCCGCATACGGCTCCTCATAATAACATTCACAGTTAAAACAATTTAAAATATATCTTTGGTTTCGCTAAAGGATAATATTTCAACATTTCTATATATCCATCCCAGCTGTAGCTTTTCTTATCGCTTCGCCTATTCAGTGTCTTACTTAGAAATTGCTGTACTCTATGCAAAAAGTTTGTTATCATCTTACCATTAAAAGATACACCATAGTACCTATAATGCCCAACCAATTTGAGGTTTAATGCCTTTATCATTTCCTTAACTGGCATAGTTCTATTCTCGTACAGCCACTTTTTAGTGTCTTTTAGCTTTTGTCTAAATTTCTTTCTACTTGTTTGTAACATGACACATGGATATCCTCTGCGACTTCTTCCACAGTAAAATGTAAATCCTAAGAAATCAAATGTTTCTGGTTTACCTTCTCCCCTTGCTTTCCGGTTTCCTTCTGCAAATTTACCAAACTCCAGTAATCTACTTTTACTATCTTCCATCTCTAGATTGAATTTTCCCATTCTTTTCTTGAGTTCACCGTAGTATTTCTCAGCTTCCCATTTGTACTGGAATCCTGCTATAAAATCATCTGCATAAACTGTCAAAAAGCTATCTCCCTTTGTTTCTTTTGTAATAACAATCTTATACCACAACATTAGAACGTTATGCATATAAATATTTGCTATTATTGGGCTTATGATATTCCCTTGAGCAGAACCATCTGTACTTTCTTCAAATACGCCCTCAGTTATTACCCCAGCTTTCAAGTATTTATTAATCAGCCATAGGAGATTTGGGTCTTTTATGTATACTCCCAAAAATTTCATTATCCATTCATGACTCATGTGGTTAAAGAAGCCTTTGATGTCCGAATCAACAATGTAGTTTATCTTTCCATGATACATTCCGTTATAAACTTCCTTGATAGCATCATGACAACCTCGTCTCGGTCTGAAACCATGCATATTTCTCAAAAATCTTGGTTCATAGATTGCTTCCAGTATCTTCTTTACTGCTAGTTGCACCATCTTATCTTCATAGGATGCAATTCCTAATGGTCGCATTTTTCCATTACCTTTCGGTATGAATACTCTTAATGATGGTAAAGGTTTGTATGACTTATTCTTTAACCGTTTTACTAAATTAGATATATTTTCTTCTAGATTTACTTCGTATTTTGTTTTTGTAACTCTATCAATGCCTACTGCCTTATTTCCATCTAGTTCTTTGTGGCACTGTCTTAGCATACCATCATTAATATGATGATATAGCGAAGTAAATTCTGGCTTTCGAGTCTTTGCTGATATTTCTGCTATTCTTTCTAATTTTGTTTCCATCATTTCTCCTGTCCCTGAGTACAGATGATGTGTCCTCAGAAAGATTGTTATTATGTAATCCCCTTCCCTCCACTGGCATTACCCAGTTTCAGCGGTACTATGAGACTATCCGACTGCCTGTCGTTCATTTGACATTCTCCGTTTTATTGTTGTCTGTCATACTTATTACTAAGAAACGGCAGGCTCTCCCCAGTTGATAATTAACCACGATGTAAAGCATGATTGGCCCTTTGACCCCGCAGTGCCACATAGTTCTTGCCATTACGACCTATGTGATGTTGCTTTCCGCACCAATTAAGACGTCAGCCCTCTGATATACAAAATTTCGAGGCTCAATAGCATTTCAACCCTACTTTCTCGCTGTCTACGCTTAGCTCCCACCATTACTGTTGGCAACTCAAGACTCGCTACTGCTGGTTGACTAGACCTTATTCAGACAGGATTTCCACCTGCTAGGTTAATTACCCTTAGCTGGGCGCACAATTGAAATTTGTATACTATAGTATTGTTGTGCTATTTACTATAAATACTCCATGTATCATTATTTATATCTGCGTATCCTACCGTTATAGTATTGTCTTCATTTTTTAAGATATATATACTAGGATCATCGTTATGGGCATATAAAACTGATCCATAGTTGCCCTGTTCATCTGAATCACTGGATGAATACCAATATACTTCCTTGGAATTTCTATAACTAATTTCTCTTCCATTAAAAGTTATACTATTGTCTTTATTATTTTTATCAGTCCAAGTTCCCTGTAAACTGCCTAAAACATTAAAATATTCTTTATTATTTTTAGAAAAATTAAGAATTTCCACTTTTGGCTTAAGAGCCTCACCATATAAAAATTTAAGAATAGCTTTATCATTATTTATCCAGATTACTTTATACGTTTTATTAGAAAATGGCTTATATCCGTTTCCTATAGCTATCTTATCACTAAGCCTCGTAAATATCTTATATTGTTTTTTATATACTAAAATGAACTTTGAATCATTCTTTATTTCTTTTACAATAAATGAATTCTCTTCATGAGTAAATGTTAACTGAAATTGTACATTATCTATACTCTTATAAATACCTATTGTATTTATTATTAGTAAAATTAATATAATCGCAGAATATACCCATCTTACTTTTTTATTTGTAAAATATACCGATAATGCCATTGCTAGTATAATGTAATTTATTATATTATAAATATAGTCATGTGAAAGATATAGACCTTTACTTTTAGCTATTTTTTGCAAAAATATTCTTATTAACAATAAAAGAACAGTTACACATATTGTTATCCATCTATATTTACTTAACTTTTGTAGAATACTTTTCATACACTCATCCCATTTCACAAATTTTATCCGATGACTAGCCGCTGTAATACTCCACCACACTCTGTAAAAGCGACAAAATACAAAATAAATTTTGTTTTGTCTGCTTGCACTCTGCGAAAATGATTCACACAAAATCAAAGATTTTGGTTCTCTGCTTTTCCCTAAAAGGTGGAGATAACAGCGGCACGTCCCTGGATAATTCATCTAGACTTAGTGGGAGTACAAACTCCCACTAAGTAAGATTCATTGATAATATATATAATTATACTATAGAATAACTTCAAATTTACAATCTAATTTTTTTATTGTTGTATGTACATATATGTAGTCAATTTGTTTTATTAATATAAATACCTTTTTAAAGGTATAAGTACTAATTTTAAGATAAAAATATGATTGTGCAAAACTCCATATCTATTTTACAATATATGGAGTTAAAATTGTTTATTTATATCTAAAATATACATGTTTATATAATTTTCATTATTTATTAATCAATGATAATTAGAGGCTTTGCGTACTTCTAAATTGAATTGTTAAGTAACCTGCTATTGATTATTCAGCAATTATTCTATAAAATACAATTAAATGTTTAATAACTCTAATTTTACCACAAATATTTATACAGTTACTTTTAAATTATATATAATGAGCTAATAATAAGATTTACCCATTTAATTTTATTAATTATTTTTATATGTAAAAAATTATTCATTGGAGGCAAAGACAATGTTAAATAGATTTCTTGACATATTAATTGGGAAACCCCTGGCAAACGAAAAACGTAGTGGTGAAAAGTATAATGTCCTTTTCGGCCTTGCAATAATGGCCAGTGATGCAATTTCATCTGTAGCCTATGCAGCAGAAGAAATTTTACTTGTATTAATAGCAGTTATAGGTTTAGCATCTTATCAATGGCTGGGATGGGTTTCCTTAATGATTATAGGATTACTTTTCATGCTTACAATTTCTTACATTCAGATTATAAAGGCTTATCCTCAAGGTGGAGGAGCCTACATTGTAGCAAAGGAAAATTTAGGCATTAAACCCGGTCTAGTTGCAGCAGCCTCTCTGCTAATTGATTACATATTAACAGTTGCTGTTAGTGCCAGTGCTGGAATGGCCGCAGTAGTATCTGCTTTTCCAAATCTTGCAGAGCATGAGGCTCTTCTTGTTGTTGTTCTTATTATAATATTGACTATATTAAATTTAAGAGGTGTCAGTGAATCCTCAAAGATATTAAGTATACCTACATATTTATTTATTTTAGTATGCTTTTCATGATTATTTATGGCTTAATAAGATATTCTCTGTATGGAGCTCCCACTCCCATGATAAATCCACCGATAAAAGTAGCTGGAGATATAAGTTTATACTTAATTTTAAGGGCATTTTCATCCGGTTGTTCAGCTTTAACCGGTCTTGAAGCAGTAAGTAATTCAGTTCCAAACTTTAAAGAACCAAGTCAGAAAAATGCCATAATTGTTATGCTTTTATTATCCAGTTTAATATTTTTTATATTCGGAGGTACTTCACTACTTGCAAGATTTTATCATGCATATCCTACAACACAAGGTAGTCCAACAGTAATAGCACAAATAGCCCATGGAGTTTTTGGAAATACCTTTATGTTTTATGTTGTACAAATCACCACTGCCATAGTACTTCTTATGGCCTGCAATACTGCATTTACTGGATTTCCGATGCTTATGTATGTAATTGGTAAAGATCGTTTTGCACCAAGACAATTCACGGTAAGAGGTAAGAGATTAAGCTTTTCTACAGGTATTGTAGCACTTTCTGTAATAGCATGTATACTCGTTATTGCCTTTAATGCAGAAACTCATAGATTGATTCCATTATACTCAGTAGGAGTTTTCTTTTCCTTTACATTAGCTCAAACTGGAATGGTTATGCACTGGAAAAATATAAAAGAATCTGGATGGGAAAAACGTGCATTCATCAATGGTTTAGGAGCTGTTATTTCTGCTATAACAGCATTAATACTTATATATGAGAAATTTGATCAAGGTGCATGGATAGTCATAATACTTATACCAATTCTTGTACTTATTATGATGTCTATAGAAAGGCATTACAGCAATGTAGCAAGACATTTGAGTACATCCCCTGAAGAATTATCTACTGCAGATATAGGTAAAAATTTTACTCATATTATGGTAGTTCCTGTTCAGAGTTTAAATAAAGCTTCACTAAATGCACTACAATATGCGAGAAGTATTACACCTAATGTAATAGCACTTAATGTATATACAAATAAAAGTGAATTAGAAAAATTGCAGAGTAAATGGAATGAACTTAATACAGATATACTTTTAGTTTCTAAATATTCTCCTTATAGAGCAATATTTACCCCTTTAGTAAGCTATATTGATATCATAGCAAGGGCTGCAGGTAAGGATGAAAAAATTACATTATTATTATCTCAATTTATGATTGATAAATGGTGGGGCAGTATACTTCATAACCATACAAGTTTTCTATTAAGAGAAACAATTCTTCATAATGAAAATATCGTAGTATCAACTTGTCCTTATCATTTTGATGACAAATATTCTAGAAGTTATAAAAATAAAACTAATTAGATCATATTGCAATACACATACTAGTAATGCTGTTAAGTTAAGGGGCTGTCTCACAATGCATAGATATGCATTGTGAGACAGCCCCTTAACTATTCTACTATTAAAAATGATTATTAAAATCTGATTTTTAATAATCAAATGAGGACGCTCTCAAATTTAATGAATATTTATTTCTTTTGATACAGCCCCTTTAATTATATAAAAATTTGTACATAATAGTCTTTTTATTTACTCATTTTTTATAGTTTAAATTCTGAAACTAGTTTATAGATTTATTTTCAATATGTTCTTAACTAAAAGCCCTACTACAAATGAAAATGCTGCGACCCCAAGACTTACCACTGCCATCTGCAAAAATCTTTTTTTAAAATTGAGTCCTTTAGCTACTGATATATAATAATTGAATATGAATATTATAATAACAGCAATAACAAGACTTATTATTAGTGCCTGTACATACATATCATTATTCATAAAAATGAATGGAAGTATTAATAAAATTACTGTACCTAAATAAGAAAGTCCTGTATACAAGCTGGCTTTTAAAGCATTTTTAGCGCCTTCCGTTTTTTCAGCTATATATTCACTGGCGCCCATGGAAAGAGTTGCCGCTATTCCTGTAATTAATCCTGCTAATGCTATTACTCTAGTGTTTGCCATAGATAAGGTAAATCCCGCTAAACTACCTGTTATCTCTACTAATGCATCATTTAATCCAAGTACTATAGCCCCTACATATTTAAGTCTTTCTTCATCCAGCATATCAAGCAATAAGAGTTCGTGTTTTTCCTCTTCCTCTGCTATTTTAGAGAGCTTTGGAAAATTAACTGCTAATTTTTCATAGCTATATCCTTTAACTACTTCATTCTCCCTACCCTCCATTTGCTTAACCGCAAAAGTAAATCCAAAAATCTTAGCTGTTAAATAGTAAAACCATACTCTTATTTTGTTTAGAGGAACATCTGTATTCGTATAGGATTTTATTAAATTATAATGCTGCTGCTCTTCTGCTGCAATTTTAAGCATTATCTTTTTATTACTTTCATCCTTTGTAATTTTTGAAACCTTAATGTAAATTTCATTTTCAGTTATCTCATTACACTGCATTGTAATTAATATATTTTTTAAATTTTCTTCCATGACTATACATCTCCATATATGTTCTGTATACAAACATCAGAAAGCACAGTAATTATCTTTAATCTCAATTTTTTATTTTTCATTTAGATACACTTCCTTTATACCCTATAAATTTTATTTAAATTCAGAGCTTACATATTCATACAAATTAATTATACTACTATAAATACAACCTTAGAAGCACTGTATACATAATCAAATAATATTTAAAAGAATCCACATATTTAAATAATACAAATAATATATTTACTAAAGATAATTTTATTATATTGGAGGCTTTTAATGGAGTATTTTGTTAATAACCGTCCTAAAATGCTTATTAATAGCGTTGTCGATATGTTTTTCTTTCAATTTCCAAGAAAGTTACGAACTAACTTGAGGGTTTCTGTTCACTAATCAGTGAAAGCTTTTGTGGCTGCAAAATCCCGAAAAACATAGAATTTTACAGCCACAAAAAGTTAAATCTTTCACCTTGACACCTCAGCGGAATCTTTCGCTTTTTCACCGCGTAAGCCAAGTGAAAAGCTTTCGTTAGTTAATGCTCAAAAATTAACATGTATTAGCTTACCTAGCCTGATAGTTACTTCGCCTTTTCTCGCCTTTGGTAAGCTAAATTATTTTTATTTTATAATATTGTTAGATGTATCCTTCAGCACAACATCATGTGCTCCACCTTCTACAATAGAAGTAGCTGATACTAAGGTTATTTTTGCATTCTTTTGAAGTTCTGGGATAGTCATAGCTCCACAGTTACACATGGTTGAACGAACCTTATTTAGTGTCAATGATACGTTATCCTTAAGGCTCCCAGCATATGGTACATAGGAATCAACCCCTTCTTCAAAGGATAACTTGCTGTCACCGCCCATATCATATCTTTGCCAGTTTCTAGCACGGTTAGAACCTTCTCCCCAGTATTCTTTCATATAGGTTCCATTAATACTCACTTTGTTAGTAGGGCTCTCATCAAAACGTGAAAAATATCTTCCAAGCATAATGAAGTCAGCTCCCATTGCAAGGGCAAGAGTTACGTGATAATCATATACAATTCCTCCATCAGAACATATTGGTACATATATTCCAGTTTTGTCAAAGTACTCATCTCGAGCTTTTGCAACTTCTATAAGGGCTGTTGCCTGTCCTCTACCAATACCCTTTTGCTCTCTGGTAATACATATAGAACCTCCGCCTACGCCTATCTTAACAAAATCAGCTCCTGCTTCTGCTAAGAACAGAAAGCCCTCTCTGTCAACTACATTTCCTGCTCCTACTTTAACTTTGTCTCCATAATTTTCACGAATATAGTCTAATGTTAACTTCTGCCATTCAGAAAAGCCCTCAGAAGAATCTATGCATAAAACATCAGCCCCTGCTTCCACTAAAGCTGGCACTCTTTCTTTATAATCACGAGTGTTAATTCCTGCTCCCACAATATATCTCTTAGAGCTGTCCAAAAGCTCTAGTTTATTTTCTTTATTTGAATCGTAATCCTTTCTAAATACCATATACACAAGATGCTGATCATCATCTACAATTGGTAAGGAGTTTAGCTTATAATCCCAAATGATATTGTTAGCTTCTTTTAAAGAAGTTCCTTTTTTTGTAGAAACCAGTTTTTCAAAAGGTGTCATAAAGTCAGAGATCTTGCAATCTGGACTCATTCTACTTACACGATAGTCTCTGCTAGTAACAATGCCCAAAAGTTTTCCAGTAGCTGTACCATCCTCCGTAACCGCCACTGTAGAATGTCCTGTTTTCTTCTTTAAATCCAAAACATCCTGCAATTTTTGATCTGGTCTAATATTTGAATCACTAATAACAAAACCTGCTTTATGATTTTTTACACGCGATACCATAGCAGCTTCGTTTTCAATAGACTGGGAACCATAGATAAAGGAGATTCCACCCTCTTTAGCAAGTGCAATTGCCATTTCATCATCTGAAACAGACTGCATAATTGCAGAAACCAAAGGAATATTCATCTCAATTGATGAGTTTTCTCCTTTTTTAAATTTTACCACTGGCGTTTTCAAACTAACATTTGCTGGTATACACTTTGAAGATGAATATCCAGGAACTAATAAATATTCACTAAAGGTATGTGATGGTTCATCAAAGTAAAAAGCCAATTTTATCAACTCCTTAAAATATAATATATTCAGTATTATCAATTATACATCATAAAGCACATATTGAAAATTTATTTAACAAACTTTTATATGCTATATATCAGCAAGCAATCTTTCACTAATATACCTTCAATTATACATGCTTAATGTTATATAGTTTTTTATAATATCTTTTTCTATAGTAATTTTTGAAAAACAATACTGCCAATATAGCCATTATTATTTTTACAAACATTTTCAACCAATTCTTTCGTTAAAACAATATCATTTTCACTTTCTACCTTATTTATAAATAAAATTTTTTCTCCTACAGCATCTTTAAATAAACCTTTGGGATGAAATATTAATTTCATAATATGAGCTATATTTATAATATCTCCTTTAGAAGAAGCTGTAATATTCATAAACTGCTCCAATCTATGAACATTATTTTCATTGACTTCTTTTCCTATATTTTCTATACTAAAGACTCCTATAGTTTTATTAGTTTTATGACTTATAACAGGCTCATTATCTTTCCAGCCCTTAATTGATTTTTTCTTAGAACCATCTGCCTCTATAAGTATATAATCAAAATAAGGCAGTTGTTTTTGCAAAAGTTCACAATCCAAACCAATTAATTTATTTTCATGGTGATCTATTTCTTTTCCATATACATAAATTCCATTATTATTCATATGATTATAATAATGGAATTCATCTTTATTATTAGCAATATAATTATATTGCTGTTCCTTTGGTACATATACTTTTGTAGTAGTGGTTACAAGAACCTTATTTTCTCTTCTTAATTCCTCTGCTAGAGAAAACATTAATGTAGTCTTTCCACCCGCCCCTACTATGGAAATAACATCACCCTTACTCAGCTTAAGTAGACTTTTTAGATTTATTTTATTATTATTTTTTTCGATCATTTAATAAGTTCAATAAGCTCTATAGGATTATCAATTATTTTCTTAGCGCCATTCTCCAGTAATTCATCGGCTTTTCTGAAACCCCAAGTAACTCCTACCGCATACATACCAGCGGCATTAGCCGTTTTCATATCAACTCCAGTATCGCCTAGATAAAGGTACTCTTCTACTGGTATTTTTGATAGTTTTGATATTTCTAAGGCTGCTGTTGGATCAGGTTTTTTAGGTACATTTTCTCTGGCACCAAAAACAATTTTAAAGCGTTTTAATCCAAAAAACTTATCTATTAAAACCCTAGTAAAATTATTAGGTTTATTTGAAAGCACAGACATCTCTATACCATTATTATCAAGACCTTCCATTAAATCATTTATTCCATTATAGGGTCTTGTTAATTTGTCCCATCTTCTGTCATATTCTCTCATAAATTCATCTAAACATGTCTTCACCATTTCTTCATTCTGTAAAATACTTTCTGGTACAGCTCTTCTAATTAATTTCTCCATGCCGTTACCAATAAAGTATTTATACTTTTCCACATCATGTACAGGAAATCCATGCTTTTCTAATATAGAATTCACTGAATCAGCCATATCATCAAGGGTATTAAGAAGTGTTCCATCAAGATCAAAAATAACTCCAGAATAACTCATATTGTTTCCTCCATCTAATTATTTGTTCTCACATACATAATCATATTAAACACTTATTATCTTCAATTTGCAAACCAATACCACAAATCATTGATAAGTTCTTTAACTCTCATATAAGAAATCCATATATAAGTACAGATATATTATAACATCTAAGAGTCTTATTGCGAAATTTAGTATTATCAAATACTTCTTTAGTTATTATTATAGTGCATAATTCCATAAGTATATAGTATACTAGCCCTAAAAATAATATGTCTAATATTACCATTATACTCCCAAGTATATTTTTTGTACCCTAAAATTTATCTATACATCTCCATAAAAATCTTCTCAGGAGTAATCGGAAGCTTGTTTATCCTAACACCAGTAGCATTATAAACTGCATTTACTATAGCTGGAGGCGGTGTATTTGCTACCACCTCTCCAATTGATTTTGCTCCAAAAGGTCCTGTAGGCTCATAACTTGGCTCAAAATATATTTTTATACTTTTTATATCCTTTCTGCTTGGAATTTTGTATTGCATAAAGGAATTGGTCTGAAGGTTACCTTTATAATCAAATTTAACATCTTCATACAGCGCCATTCCAATACCTTGGGCAATTCCGCCTTCCGCTTGAATTTTAGCTAATTTTGAATTAATTACAGTTCCACAATCAATCACTGCCGTATAATCTATCAGTTCTACCTTTCCGGTTTCAATATCAACTTCCACCTCTGCAAAACCAGCCACAAAAGGCGGTGGTGATATTTCGCTTCCATACGTACCGTTACCTACCAGCTGCAGCTTTCCTGTACCCAAAACTGCCTGCTCTGCAATTTTCCTTAAACTTATAGATTTGGACCCATCTTTTGTCATAATCCCCTCTCCGCTGAAATCCACCTCATTGGAATCCACTCCTATAAATTTCGCTCCACGTTCTATTATTTGCCTTTTCAGTTCCTCAGCTGCCCTTACCACGGCCATTCCTGTAACGTAAGTAGTGCTTGAGGCATAGGAGCCTGGATCATAAGGTGAAACATCTGTATCCGCCGCATTTACTATGAATTTTTCAATGGAAGTTTCTAAAACCTCAGCTGCCATTTGAGTAAGAATTGTATCGCTGCCAGTTCCCATATCCGTAGATCCTATAAGAAGAGTATAGTTTCCATCATCACTTAATCTAATCTCTGCAGAAGCTGTATCTATGTTAGCTATACCTGAGCCTTGCATGGTCACTGCCATGCCCATTCCCCTAACTTTATTCTTTGAGACCCTTCTCCTTGGATACTTTTCCTTCCAGCCTACTAGTTCCCTGCCTCTCTCTATGCATTTATGAAGTGTAGAGCTTCCTAAACCTTCAGGATGTATTAGAGAACTCTCTCCTTCTTTTATTAAATTCTTTAATCTTATTTCCGTACTATCCATATTAATTTCTTCTGCTAATTTATCTATGGCTGATTCAAGAGCAAAAGTTCCCTGAGTGGCACCATATCCTCTAAACGCACCAGAAGGTGTTTTATTAGTATATACTACATTGCCCATAAATCTTACAGCCTTAGTCTTATTATACAATGGAAGAGTTTTCTGACCAACAACTCCAAACACCGTAGAAGCATGTTCTCCATAAGCTCCTGTATCAGATAAACCATGAATATCAATAGCCCTTATAAAGCCTTCTTTGTCAGCTCCAAGCCTGACTCTTATTCTCATAGGATGTCTTGTGGTTGTACATTGAAAAGTCTCTTTTCTTTCATATACAATTTTAGCAGGTTTACCTGTTTTTATAGTTACAAGAGCTGAAAATATTTCTACTGCGGAAGTCTGTTTCCCACCAAATCCTCCTCCTATTCTTGGTTTAATTACTCTTATTTTGCTGGCTGGCATTTCCAGAGCTATTGACAACTGTCTTTTCACATGAAATGGAATCTGAGTAGAACTTACAACCACCAGCCTTCCCATATGATCAAGATAATTGAAGGCACGATAGGTCTCCATCATACAGTGGGCCTGAGCCTGAGTATAATAGGTTTCATCCACCACTACATCACATTTCTTAAGTTCTTCTTCTACGTCTCCAATTTCCACCTTTTGACTTGAAACAATATTCCTTCTTCTGTCCATTCCTATATCAAAATTACAATGGATATCCTCTTCAGGATGAACAACTATTTCAGAATCTGCTGCTTTTTCAAAATCCAAAACTGGCTGAAGTATTTTGTATTTAACCTTTATCAGCTTCATAGCTTTTATAGCAGTTTTCTCATCCATTGCTGCTATAATAGCCACCTCATCCCCAGAATATCTTACTATTTTATCTAGTATCAATCTATCATAAGGTGACGGTTCTGGATAAGATTGGCCAGCCAAGGTAAATCTTGTCTTTGGCACATCTTTATAGGTGAGAATACATTCAACACCTTCCATTGCCTCTGCTCTTGAAGTATCTATATTTTCTATCATTGCAAAAGCATGGGGACTTCTAAGTATTTTAACTACTAAAGCATTTGACATAGCTAAATCTTCTGTATAAACAGGTTTTCCTGTAGCAATAGACATTCCGTCTATTTTTGAAATACCTTTTCCCACGATTTTCATAATTTAAACTACCTCCAAATACTTTTTAATGGCTCTCATTTGCCCCATATATCCTGTGCATCTGCATAAATTACCTGTTAAATAGTGAATTATATCTGATTCCTTTGGATTATTCAATTCTTTTTTCATAGCAATTACAGTCATTATAAAACCAGGACTGCAAAATCCACATTGCTCTGCACCTTCATCTACTAGAATTTTAGCAAATTTATCAGCCTCTTCTGAGATTCCTTCTATAGTAATAATCTTTTTACCATTGGCCCTAGCACTTAAAAAAGAGCATGATAAAATCGGTTTCTCATCTACCCATACTGTACAAAGCCCACAGCAAGTAGTGTCACAGCCTTTTCTTATACTGTATATTCCATTTAATCTTAAAGTATCTGCAAGAAACTCATCTGGTTCTACTTGAAAATTTACTCTTTTGTTATTCAGCATAAATTCTATTTCCACTATAGCACCTCCATTATTGCTCTTTTTACTAATACTTTGCACATGGCTTTTCTATATTCTTCTGAACCTCTCATATTAGTGCCAAAGGCCAATTCCTTTGATGCCATATCAGCTGCTTTATCTATATCTTCCTCTGTTAAATTTTCTTTGTTCAATTCCTTTGATGCTTCTTTAGCTATAGCCGCTTTCCCAGGTCTTGCACCTACAACTATAACCCAATTATTCTTCAAGCTTGATACAGTAACATTTAATATAGGATAATCACTAACAGCATTTCTCAAATCTTTATATACTGCTTTTCTACTGTTCTTTTTTATAAATATTCTTGTTAAAATATCCTTTTCATAGGGCATATTTAGAAAATCCTCTAAATTAATTCTTCCACCATTATATAATTCAACCTCTGTGTCCAATGCCAACAGCGCTGTTATAACATCTGAAAAACCATATTTTGAAAATACTGTAGCGCCCACTGTAACAATATTTCTAAATTGAACTCCTATTATATTGCTTACCGCTTTTCCAAGAACTCGTCCAAAGTATTCCTTTAATAAATAATGAGTTTCAAATTCTCTTAGATTTGTCATGGCACCTATTTCTATGTAATGTTCCTGTTCCCTTATGTAATTTAAATCTAATTTTGATAAATCTATAGCTGTACCTATACTTTTAGAACCCATTCTGAGAAAAGCACATCCACTTAAAATACTATTGTTTTTTCTCTCTATTAAGGTCTTGTAGGCAGCAGCAAGGCTTTCTGGCTGAACTAGTTTTTGTATTGTGAACACTATTAAGATTCCTCCTATTTCAATTATTGCAATAAAACCTATATATGCTGCAATAAATTAGCTATTTTATTTAAATATCATCTACTATCTCCTATTAATCAAATGTACAATTTTAATTGCAGCTTGTATATTTACTCATGAATAGCCCTTATTTCCTTAATTAATCCTGTCTTTTTAATATAATAATAACCGGACACCTGTATTTTTTCCTTTAATAATATCTTTCTTGCTTTACGTAAATCATCCAAACTTATTTTTATGGAAAGTCCGCAACTGGAAGTTATTTCTGTAGGCACAGGTATAACCTTAACCTTTATACCCATTGAAAGCAGCTCTTTCTCTGCCCTAATTGTACTGTGGGTTGAATTAAAAGTAATTAAATTGAATATTTCTATATTCATAAATACTACCTATAATAAACCTAAGGTTTAATAATCTTATGAGCCGCGTTCATTTTTTCCACAATGCTATACATATTTGTTATTGCTCCCACAGCTAAAGACTCTTTTATGTCGTAATAATCAAGACAGGTTCCACAGGTTAATATTTCTACTCCCAGTTGCTCAAGCTTTTGTAGGTCCTCTATTACTGGGGATTCTTTTATGGTAAGCTTTGCCCCACCATTATAGAATATAATAGAAGCAGGTAATTCTTCTATTTCTGTTAAGGCATATATAAATCCCTTAATAAGTATTTTACCAAGTTCTTCATTGCCATTTCCCATGGCATTAGAAGAAATTACTACTATTGTATTATTGCTTTTAGGGTATTTTCTTATTTCGTTATCATTCTCTGTTTCATTCTGATTTTTTAAATTCTCAGAAATTTTTTCTGTACCTTCACCTTTTACAATTTTCACTTCGTAATGTTCTTTATTTATAGTTTCACTGCTATATTTATAACCAAGTTCTTTGGCCATTTTTTCTAAATTTTCCTTAGCTATTTCATTGTCCACTACAACTAAGACTGTTCCATTATCTTTAATGTTCTTAAGTTCCTTCTTTGCCTTTATAATTGGTATAGGACAAACTTCTCCCCTTGCATCTATCTTTATCATATGCACCTAACCTCCTTCTATTTTCTTATTTCACTTTAATTTGTCTGATTTCTAACTACTATATTTACATCTTCTCTAGTTACTACTTCCCCTACAATCTCTGATCTTAACTGAAGCTCATTTAAATCCTTTAATAATGCTTCTGCCTGCGAACTGTTTACGCTTATTAAAAGACCACCAGAGGTTTGTGGATCAAATAATATTTCCTCCATGGCAAATTCTATATTTTCAAGTTTTACTTTATCCTTTAAATGATTTCTATTTTTTTGTCCTGCTGCGGTTATAAAAAATTCCTTTGCATATCCATAAGCTTCTTCTATATAGGGAATCTTATTTGCAGCTACAGAAATAGTATACCCTTCAGTTACCATTTCATTTAAATGTCCTAAAAATCCAAAGCCAGTTACGTCTGTGCATGCACTTATATTATATTTTTTAGCTTTCTCTACAGCATATTTATTTAAAGTTTCCATAGATTTTATGGCTTTTTCATAGGCGGCTTTACTGGCTTCTCCAACCTTGTTTGCCGTAGTTATTATACCTATTCCAAGAGGTTTTGTAAGTATAATTTTATCTCCTATGTTACATTTATTATTTGGTAATACCTTTTTAGGGTTAATTATTCCCGTAACAGATAATCCATATTTAGGCTGATCGTCATTTATGGAATGTCCTCCACAGACTATTCCTCCTGCTTCCTGAACTTTCTCTGCTCCGCCCCTTAATATTTCTGCAAGTATTTCTCCTTGAAGCTTTTCTGGAAAACAAACGATATTAAGAGCTGTTTTCACTTCACCGCCCATAGCATAGATATCGCTAAGAGCATTAGCTGCAGCAATTTTTCCAAAGGTATAGGGATCTTCTACTATAGGTGTAAAAAAATCTAAAGTCTGTATTATGGCTATATCTTCCGTAAGTTTATAAACTGCTGCATCATCACAACTGTCAAAACCTATTATTAAATTTTCATCAAATCTATTGGGAATTTTTTTAAGTACCTTTTGTAAAAATCCTGGGCCCAATTTGGCGCTGCAGCCTCCTCCACAGGAAAATTCAGAATTATTTGCTCCCATACTACATCACCTGATTTCTAAAATATAATATTAGCTTAAATTTACTTAGTCATATTCAAAAAATAAATAGGCCAGTATGCTAGTATATTTTAAATTCTACTGCGTCAACAGAACCCTCTGATAGCCCACTATCATCAGAACCTGTTTCCTTGTTTAATTTAAAATATACTTCACATCTTTGATCTATTATTTATTTTCTTATGCCTTATTTAAATCTTCTATAAGTTCACTACTCAAAACTCCCTCTGCTATTTGTCTAACTTCACCAGTCATTTTTATATTCCAATTGTCATCTATTTCTATAAGTAATTCTCCACCAAGCATTTTTATTTTAATATTACTATCAACTAAATTTCTCTTTCTTAAAACACTTGCTACTGCGCAGGATGAACTTCCTGATGCTAAAGTAAAGCCGGCACCCCTTTCCCATATTAATATTTCTGCCTCACTTCTTGATATGACCTTTGCAAATTGCACATTAGTTCTATTGGGAAATTCACTGTGATTTTCTATAAGTGTGCCATATTTTTTTATTTCATCAATGCTTAATTCATCTTTTAAAACTACGCAGTGAGGATTCCCCATAGAGACACAATTTATTTCATACTCTTTATCTTCAACTTTTAATTTTTCTCCTATTACTTCATCAGTAGAAAAATTTGTAGGAATTTCTTTTGAATTAAAATTTGCTCTTCCCATATCCACTGAAATTAATTTTGCTTTTTTATTTGAAGTTTCAATAATCTTTGCCTTAACTAATCCTCCCTTGGTTTCAACAGAAAATTCCTCACTGTTGGCAAAACCATAGTCATAAATATATTTACAAAATATTCTTAGACCATTTCCACTTTTTTCTGCTTCCGATCCGTCTGGATTAAAAATTTTAAGTCCAAAATCTGCTTTTGTAGATTTAACCTTTAATAAGATTCCATCTGAACCTATTCCAAAGTTTACATTACATATCCTTTTAATTGCCTTTTCTGTTAATTTAAAATTTATATTTTCCTCATCCAAAACAATATATTCATTTCCCAATCCATGAGTTTTTACAAAACTATTTATGCTCATTTTTATCTCCTCCATAATTCTTAATTTTAACTTGGCTAATATAACATTATAGAACATTTAACTAATTTTTTAGACACTAAGCATTGAAATAATTATATCTATCAAAATTCCATTTTAAACTTAAATTCATCATTAATCCAGTAAAACATCGATAAAAATTACTCCCATAATTAATTATATATGTTGCAATAAATTGCGTTCATAATAAAGTATTATTTCATTTGAGTAACTGACTACTATCTAAATGTTATTTATTATTGAATGAACATTTTTAATTTCAACCTGTATACTATCAATTCATCTAAACTTGATTGGAGTACAAACTCCCATCAAGTTTAGATGAATTATCCAGCGACTAGTCATCGGATAAAATTAAGGTATCATCCATTTATGCAATGATTTTAAAAGCATGATATAATAATTGCAAAGGAGGACTAACTAATGATTTACTTTGATAATGCAGCTACAAGTTTTCCAAAACCACCACAAGTTGCAAAAGCAGTGTTTAATGCTATAAATACCCTTGGGAATCCATCAAGGGGCAGCTACAAACTATCTCTAGATGCTTCAAGAAAAGTTTATACTGCAAGAGAAAAAATTGCAAAATTATTCAACCTAGATAACCCATTAAATGTTGCCTTTACTTCAAATGCCACGGAAAGCTTAAATATTGCCATAAAAGGTTCCTTTAAGGCAAATGATCACATAATAACTACAGCAATGGAACACAATTCTGTACTAAGACCTATTTACGAAATTAGAAAAAATGGTGTTCAGATTTCTATTATAAAGTGTGATAAAAAAGGCTTATTAGATTACTATGAATTAGAAAATGGAATAAAGGAAAACACTAAAGCCATAATCTGTACTCACGCTTCGAATTTAACAGGCAACCTAATAGATATTAAAAAATTAGGCAAAATATGCAAAGATCACAATCTGTTATTCATATTAGATGCTTCTCAAACTGCTGGTGTTTTCCCAATTGATATGAAAGCTGACTACATTGATATACTCTGCTTTACAGGGCATAAATCTCTTTATGGTCCCCAGGGAACTGGTGGAATTTGCATAAATGATACCGTAAATATAGTTCCCTTAAAAACAGGTGGAAGTGGCAGCTTTTCCTTTTCACAGCAGCATCCAAACACCATGCCTGATGCCTTAGAAGCAGGAACCATTAACGTTCATGGTATTGCCGGACTTTTAGCAGGCATTGAATTCATTGAAGATACCGGTATAGATAAAATAAGAGATCATGAACTAAAGCTTATGTGGCAATTTTATAATGGAATTAAAGATATCCCGAGGATTAAAATCTACGGTGATTTTTCTACCACACTAAGATCTCCTATTGTTTCTCTTAACATAGATTCTTATGACTCTAAAGACATAAGCCAAGAATTAGCAGATACCTACGATATAGCCACCAGAGCTGGTGCTCACTGTGCTCCTTTAATGCACAAAGCTTTAGGTACAGAAAATCAAGGTGCTGTCAGGTTCAGCTTTTCATATTTTAATACTTCAGAAGAAGTAGATATTGCTATTAGTGCCCTAAAAAAATTATCAGATTCATAAAAATTTTACTGTAATGAATCCTTTTTTTTATTTATAAAATTCCATTATATCTCTCATAAATCGTTTTTATGTTCATAAAACCTCTATTTAATAAGTTTCTACTTAAGCAAATAACTTGCTGATCTTAAATCAACAAGTTATCCTTAAAAGTTTTATTTCACAAATTACACTTCAGCAATAGCTTCAACTTCTAATTTTGCATCCAAAGGTAATTTACCTACCTGAAAGCAAGATCTAGCTGGATAATTAGATGTAAAATAAGTAGCATAAACTTCATTTACTGCTGCAAAATCATTTATATCCTTTAAATAAACTACTGTCTTTACTACTTTGTCTAAAGAAGAACCGGCTTCTTCTAAAATAGCTTTTAAGTTTTCAAAAACTTGAGTTGCTGCTTTCTTTATATCCTCATCTACAAGTTTTCCTGTTGCTGGATCCAGTGGTATCTGACCTGAAGTAAAAACAAGATTACCCACCTTATTAGCTTGTGAATAAGGTCCGATTGCTCCTGGAGCATTTTTAGTTGCGATTATTTCTTTACTCATTTTCTATTCCTCCATGTAATTTTATTTATATCTTAATAAGCAGCCTTAAAGCTTATATTCCTATAAATAAAGCTAAAAGGGCATATTCTTAGATAATCTAATTTGTAATTTACTATTTTCATAATAATAAATTGATTTTTGTATTTAGGCATAGATTTTAATCTACACAATAATTTACCTTCAATTATTTCTTGCTCTTACGGTAAGCTGTATCTTCTAACGGCAATTTTGTTCTGAAAATGCCATCTAATTTATAGTAGGCTCCCTGAACTGCCGGTGCTGTGGGCACCACCACTATTTCCCCTACACCTTTTGCTCCATATGCCAGCTGCGCTTTATTCTTCTCTACTATTACAGTATCTATTTCAGGAACACTAGTAGCTCTAAAAAGGCCTAACGTTCCAAATTTAGCAGTAGGTATGGAATTTTTTAGCGGATAGTCCTCTGTAAGTGCGTAGCCAAGCCCCATTACAACTCCACCTTCAATCTGACCTTCTACCGTTGTGGGATTAATTGCTCTGCCTACGTCATGTGCCGCTATAAATTTCTTTATTAAGCCCTTTTCATCAAGTACCACCATTTGAGCAGCATAGCCATAGGCAACATGACTTACAGGGTTGGGTTTATCGGACCCCATAGGATCTGTAGCAAAGGAATACTCACCATAGAAATCTTCCCCCTCTAATTCCTCAAGAGTCTTAGTGGCTAGAGTTTTTTTCAGCTTTTCCGATACCACTCTAACTGCTTCTCCTGTAAATACAGTTTGTCTTGAAGCTGTAGTAGTACCTGCATTAGGAGTTATAAGAGTATCTGGCTGATCTAATACTGTGAGCTTTGGATCTATTCCTGTAGTTTCGCAGAAAATCTGAGTGACAATAGTTCCAAGCCCCTGACCTATACATGCAGCACTGGTTCTAATATGTACCTTACCATTAATTATAGTAAGCTTGCATCTTCCTATATCTGGGATTCCAACACCTACGCCGCTATTTTTAAGTGCACAGGCTATACCTACATATTCATCCTTTTTAGCCTCATGAAATAAATACTCATCCTTTAATGCCATAAGGGTTTCCTTTAGCGCGGTACTGGCATCTGCAATCTGTCCATTAGGTAGTTCCTGTCCCTCTTCAATAGCATTAATATACCTAATTTCCCAAGGAGATATGCCCACCATTTCAGCTAATTTATTTAAATTACATTCTGTGGCAAATGCTGACTGAGTGACGCCAAAACCCCTAAAGGCTCCCCCTGGAGGATTATTTGTATACACAGACTTACCCACTATATCTATATTTTGATAATTATAGGGTCCTGCGGCATGAGTACAAGCTCTTTGAAGTACAGGTCCACCTAAAGATGCATAAGCTCCTGAATCTGATATCAATGTAGCCTTCATTCCTGTAAGTATACCATTTTCATCACAGGCTGTAGTAAATTCCATTTCCATGGCATGTCTTTTAGGATGAATAGCTATACTTTCCTTACGTGACAGTATGACTTTAACAGGTTTTTTGGTTTTATAGGCAAGCAATGCCGCATGATGCTGAACGCTCATATCCTCTTTTCCACCAAATCCACCGCCTACATATGCACTTTTTACTCTTACCTTATCTTCCGGAAGTCCTAAAAGTGCTGTTATTTCATGTTTTTCATCATATACACTTTGACCACCAGTATAAAGCAGCACACCGTCACCTTCAGGCATGCCTATAGCACACTCTGGTTCTAAAAATGCATGCTCAGTAAAGGGAGTGGAATACTTATATGTTACCACATATTTTGAATTTTTAATAGCTTCCTGGGCATTTCCTCGCTTTAAAACCTCTTTTACCAATATGTTTCCTTTAGGATGGATCTTAGGAGCACCTTCCTTTAAGCCTTCCTCTGGACTTGTAATTGGTTCCAATTCTTCATATTCAACTTCAATAAGTGCTAAGGCTTCTTTTAGAATTTTCTTTGATACTGCTGCAACTAATGCAATAGCATCTCCAATATATCTAGTTTCCTCCCCTACTGCAATAAGAGCTGGCCAATCCTTAACTATATGTCCCAGATATCTTTCTCCAGGAATATCCTCTGCAGTGAGTACTGCTTCTACTCCTGGGTAACTTAATGCCTTTGCTACATTTATACTTTTAATTAGAGCTCTAGGATATTTTGTTCTAAGAGCTGATCCATAAATCATTCCAGGGAGTTTAATGTCATCTACATATTTAGCAGTTCCCAAAGTTTTTCTAATAGCATCTACTCTATGAAATCTTTCCCCAACTTTTCCATCTTCATCTTCTATAGGAAGTGATATATTTTCTCTTAAAAATTCTGCTGCCATAAGTATTGCCTTTTCTATTTTTACATATCCAGTGCATCTGCATATATTACCTCTAATAGCTGCTTTAACATCTTCAGTAGTGGGATTATTATTTTTATCTATTAAGGCCTTTGCACTTATTACCATACCAGGTATACAAAATCCGCATTGCACTGCACCTGCCTCAGCAAAGGAATAGGCAAATACATCCTTTTCTCTTTGAGACAATCCTTCTACCATTAGTACTTCTTTACCTTGAACCTTTGATACTGATAATATGCACGCTCTCATAGGTCTATTATCCACAAGCACCATACAAGCTCCACAGGCACCTTCCGAGCAGCCATTTTTAACAGAAGTTAAATCTTCCTGCTCTCTTAAATATTCTAATAAATTTATGTCCTCATTAACTTTGACCTCTATATTATTGAGTATAAATGTATACATATAATCACCTTCTTTATATACTCATGGAGTTTTTTTATTTATTTTGATACAATCCATCCCAAGTTATTCTTCTATAATTTTCAGGATCTGTATCTCCTTCTGTACTTATAACAAGTATTCTTGATTTTTCATCTAATTTTAAATTCTCTGCTATTTCCTTTAAAGAACTGTCCTCAAGTATTAAGCTTACTATCCCCAATCCAACTGCTCCTGATTCTCCGGATACAATTTTAGGATCTCCCTTTAGTGGATTTCCCAGTATTCTCATTCCCCTGGCACTTACATTATCAGGGCATGAAATATACATATCTGCATAATCCCTTAGTATCTTCCAGCCATTTATATTAGGCTCTCCACAGGCAAGTCCTGCCATTATAGTAGGCATATCCCCTGTTACTGCATGAGGATCCCCATCCTTCATAAGTGCAGATTTATATATGCAAGCTGCTTCATTTGGCTCTACCACTGTTGTTATAGGTCTTTCCCCTTTAAACTTTTCTGCTAAATATCCTTCAATGGCACCTGCAAAAGAACCTACTCCTGCCTGCAAAAATACATGAGTTGGCATTTCTTTGCCCATTTCCATTATCTGCTCAACAGCTTCATCTATTAAAGTAGTATAACCCTGCATAATCCAGTTGGGTATCTCTTCGTAGCCTTCCCAAGCTGTATCCTGTACCATAACGCCATTATTTTCTTCTGCATATTTATTTGCCAGCCTCACAGCATCATCATAATTTAAATCTGTTATACTTGCTTCTGCACCTTCTGCTCTTATGTTCTCAAGTCTTATATTTGATGAACCCTTTGGCATAAATACAACGGATTTTTGTCCAAGTTTATTTGCCATCCAGGCTACTCCTCTTCCGTGATTACCATCTGTAGCTGTAACAAAGGTTATATCTCCTATTTTGTCTTTTACTTCTTTAGATATAAGTTTTTCAAAGGATACTTTATCTATATCTTCCCCTATTTTATTACATATATAATTTCCAAGTGCATAAGATCCTCCTAAAACCTTAAAGGCATTAAGCCCAAATCTATAGGATTCATCTTTTACCATTATTTCATCTACACCTAAATGTGAAGCTAATTTTTTAAGTATATGAAGCGGCGTTCTTTCATAATCAGGTAACGTCTTATGAAAGTTTCTCACTCCATTAACTACATCTCTTGATAAAAATGCTGTAGAAAATTTATTTCCCTCTGCTTCTCTAGCTATCGGATTGGATATCCAGCCTATTTCATTATTATTCGTCATAATCTTACAACCCCTTTTTTATCTGATAACCAGCTGTAAATCACACTCAGTAAAAGAATGCGCCCAGCTACACTTTTCTAGATAAGGCATATTCAAATAAATAACTAGTCAGTATGCTAGTCTGTTTTGAATCCTACTACGTCAACAGAGCCCTCAGATAGCTCACTATCCTCGGAACCCGTTTCCTTGTATGATTAAAAATATCCGTCGCATCTTTGACTTACTATTTATTTTCATATGCCTAATTCCTATGAGCTCAATATTAAAAATAGTCCTTATACATATATGAACAAGCTTCATTAATATTATCTTTATATATATATGTAGCAAAGTCCATGCCAGATAATTAAGGCAGAAGTATTTTATCATTTCATCAAATATTTATTTGTTTTAATAACATTTTGATATTATAAATAAAATAATATCTTCTTGTCATTTTGATAATTTCATATCATTTTGATAATACTATGTTTTAAAAAATCGATATTATTACTCTTCTCTAATATATACTCCAGACTTTCCACCGCTCTTTTCCATAAGCCTTATATCTTTAATTACCATGCCCCTGTCTATTGCCTTACACATATCATATATAGTAAGTGCAGCAGCAGATACTGCTGTGAGGGCCTCCATTTCAACTCCTGTTTTGCCTACCGTTTTTGTAGAACAAGTAATGTCCACCTTATTCTCTTCAAAATCTAGATTAAAGCTTATATCGCAGCCTGTTATAAATATAGGATGGCACATAGGAATAATGCTGGAGGTAGATTTAGCAGCCATTATTCCTGCTACCTGAGCTACTGCCAGTACATCCCCTTTCTTTATAGTACCTTCTTTTATTTTCTCAAGAGTTTCTCTTTTCATGTAAATAGAACCTTTAACTACAGCTTCTCTTTCCGTTTCAGCTTTTGCTCCTACATCTACCATTTTAGCTCTTCCTTCATCATTTATATGAGTGAATTCCATATTGTTTCCTCCTAATATCAATTTATCATATTAATTAAAAAAATAATTAAATTGTCTCTTTTCTTTATTTTATTAATCCCCATTTTTAAAGAATTATTAAGTTATAAATATATCATTATAGTTAAATAATACAATCCATGTAATATAAAATCAATTTAATTAAACTAAGAGTTCTATCTATAAACCTTCAAATGTATAGTTCACGAAAACTTACCTATGATATATAATAAATATATCATATCAATATTAAAGAGAGGTGAATTATATGCCATTACCACAGGAACATAAGAAATACAACTATTCAGATTATCTAAATTACCCGGAGAATGAAAGATGGGAGTTAATTGAAGGAGTGCCCTATATGCAAGCAGCGCCCTCCTGGCAGCATCAAGCAATTACTTTTGAATTAGCTAGACAATTTGGAAACTATTTAATAGGTAAATCCTGTAGAGCTTTTACAGCACCCTTTGACTTAATAATACCAGAGGACGGAATTAAAGAAGACAAATCGCAGAATGTGGTACAGCCAGATCTTTTAGTTATATGTGATAAAAGTGGATTAAAGGGTACAGGATACTTTGGAGTTCCAGACCTAATTATTGAAGTGTGTTCACCATCTACTATAAGAAATGATAAAGTTCTAAAATTTAATAAATATGAAAAGGCTGGAGTAAAGGAATATTGGATAATAGAGCCTGAAGGTAAGTTCCTAAGTATATTTACATTACAAAAAAATAAACGGTACGGCAGACCTGAAATATATACGGAAATTGATGAAATAAAAGTAAGTATTTTTGAAGATCTTATAATAGATTTGAAATTAGTTTTTACTTAATTAACATAAATTATAGACAAATTTTATTTTGTCTACAATTAAATACACAATAACATCAGCACGCCCTTGTATAATTTATCTAAACTTAGTGGGAGTACAAACTCTCACTAAGTAAGATTCATTTATAACAAAACCAATGATAAAAATATCATTTCATCTATTTATACTTAAAATATGATAAGAAAACATCAAATCAAAAATTTTTAAATTGCCTCCTCAGCATTTTTAAACTGACTTTCATAGAGTTTAGCATAAAAGCCTCCTCTTTCTAATAATTCTTCATGATTTCCCCTTTCAATAATTTCTCCATTATTCATTACTAAAATTACATCTGCATCACGAATAGTAGAAAGCCTATGAGCTATGACAAAACTTGTTCGTCCTTTCATCATGGAAAGAAAGGCGCTTTGTATTTTTAATTCTGTTCTGGTATCAACACTGCTGGTTGCCTCATCAAGTATAAGCATTGGAGGATCTATAATCATTACTCTGGCTATAGTTAACAGCTGCTTTTGTCCTTCTGAAAGATTTGACCCAGATTCTGTAATAATAGTATCATAACCTTCTGGAAGTTTTTCAATGAAGCTATCAATATAGGCAGCTTTTGCTGCAGCTTCAATTTCGCTTTGAGTTGCATTTTCCTTTCCATAGGCAATATTGTCCCTTATGGTACCTTCAAATAGCCAGGTATCTTGAAGCACCATTCCGAATAAACTTCTAAGATTATCTCTTTTAATTTCATATATATCAGTTCCATCAATAAATATTTTACCCTTATTTATATCATAAAATCTCATAAGTAAATTTACCATAGTAGTTTTCCCTGCACCTGTAGGCCCAACTATGGCAATAGTACTTCCTTCTTTTATTCCTGCACTAAAATCATTAATCAATGGAACTTCACTAGTATATGAAAATGATACATTGTCAAAGCTTATATTTCCATTACACTTTGTAATTTCCTTAGTATTTTCTGCATCGGATACTTCAGGCATTTCATCTATTACAGAGAATACTCTTTCACAGGAGGCAAGAGCCGCCTGAAGCTGTGTTGCCACACTGGTCACATTGTTTATTGGCTGTGAAAATTGTGTGGAATAAGTTAAAAAGCTTGAAATTGTACCTACACTAAGACCGCTTAAAACCGATAGCAAGCCCCCCACTATTCCAACTAAAGCATATGTAATATTATTTACATATCTGGTTCCTGGATTTGTTAAGGATGAATAAAACTGTGCTTGTTGACCGCATTTATAAAGCCTTTTATTAATCTCATTAAATTTTTTCTCTGATCTCTTTTCATAACCGAAGGCCTTAACTACCTTTTGATTTCCAATAATCTCTTCAATATAGCCATTTAATTCTCCAACAGTTTTTTGCTGTTCTTTAAACATTTTATTTGTTCTCCCAGTAATAAATGAAGCTACTAAAAAACACAAAGGTGTCATAACTATAATTATTATAGTTATTTTTACACTTAATGCCAGCATCAATATAATTGAGCTTGTTATAGTTATAATTCCAGGATAAAATTGAGTTATTCCTTGAAATAGACCATCTGAAATAGAATCTATATCATTGGTAAGTCTGCTCATTATATCTCCGTGTGCATTTCCATCAAAATATTTAAGTGGCAGCGTACCAATTTTACTAAAGGCCTGGTTTCTTATATCCCTAACAGTATTAAAAGCCACAATATTAGCTATAATCGTAAATATCCATGTAAATAAGGCACTGATTATATATACTATACCTAAAATAATTATAACTTTTAAAAGATTACTAAAATCTACACTTCCTTTTCCTATAATATTATTTATTCCCTTTCCTACAATAAAAGGAATAAAAGCTATTAAAACATTACTGATAAGTGCACATATAAGGGCCATAAACATATATACTTTATACTTTGCAATGTATTTAAATAATCTTACTAAATTACTGTTCATCTGTATCACTCCCCTTTGAAAGCTGAGAATTATAAATTTCCCTATATACACTGCAATTTTTCATTAAATCCTCATGATTTCCAACTCCAGAAACCAATCCATTATCTAAAACTATTATCTTATCTGCTGCCTTTATTGTACTTATTCTTTGACTTACCATAATAACAGTCATTCCCTCTGTATTTTTCCTAAGATCACTTCTAAGTGCTGCATCAGTGGCATAATCCAAAGCACTTAGACTGTCATCCATAATCAATATTTCTGGTTTACGCACAAGGGCTCTTGCTATAGTGAGTCTTTGTTTTTGTCCTCCCGAAAGATTCACTCCTCCCTGTGATACATTTGTTTCGTACCTTAATGGAAATTTTTCAATAAATTCCGCTGCCTTACTAATCTCAGCTACTTTTTTAATCTCCCCTGTACTAGCATCTTCTTTTCCCCATTTTATATTTTCCAAAATTGATCCTGAGAATAAAGCTGCTTTTTGAGGCACCAAGCCTATTTTATTTCCAATTTCTTCTTTAGGATATTCTGTGACATCAATTCCATCAATAAAAACTTTCCCTTCAGAAGCATCATAAAGTCGCGGAATTAAATTTATAAGGGTTGTTTTACCTGAACCGGTACCCCCTATTATTCCAACAGTCTCACCTTTTTCTATATCAAAGGAAATATTGCTTATAGAATTTTTTTTAGAATTTTTATATGCAAAAGATACATTTTCAAATTTTATTAAACTTCTATTTTTATTTGATAATTTATCTACTGACAGCTTATCCTTATATTCTATACTTGGATTTGTATCAAAAATTTCATTTACCCGGGCAGCACTTGCAGCTGCTTTTGTAAACAATACAATGAGATTGGCAACAATGATGAGAGCTGATAGTACCAAAGTGGTATAATTTATGTATGCAATAATCTTTCCTCTTGTAACAAACCCATTATTTACCCTAATACCTCCAAACCACAATATAAATAGAACTGAAAAATTCATTATTATACTTGTGGCGGGATTCATCAAAGCTGATATCTTACCAACCCTAATGGATGTATCCGTCTGATCTTTATTGGCATTTTTAAATCTTATTTTTTCATAATCCATTTTTGAAAATGCTCTTATAACTCTTATTCCTGATAGATTTTCTCTTAATATTAATGCCAATTTATCTAATTTTATTTGAACTGTTTTATAGATAGGAAGAGACCTGCTCATTACCATGTATATGGCAAAGGCAATTATAGGCATGGATAAATACATTATGGATGAGAGCTTTATATCTAAAAGCATTGCCATTATAATTCCACCAAGACATAAAAATGGCACTCTTATGGCAAGCCGCATAAACATTGCTAGTGCTAGTTGCAGCTGATTTATGTCATTTGTAACACGGTTTATTAAAGAAGATGTACCAAATTCGTCAATTTCACTATAGGATAAAGTGCCTATCTTATTAAATAATTTTTCTCTTAAAATTGTTCCAAAGCCCTGAGATGCTATAGAGGCAAAATATTGACAAGTAAAAGCAGACGTAACCCCTAATGTAGCTATGACAATCATTAGTCCACCTATTTCAAGTATATAAGGTATACTTCTAATTTTTATACCTTTATCTACAATTAGAACCATTATTGTAGGCATTAATATTTCAAGTATGGCTTCTAACAATTTAAATATTGGTCCTAAAATAATTTGTTTTTTATATGGTTTAGCAAATCTCAATAGTTTAAACAAAGTGTAACCCCCTTAGATGTAAAATATACATCACATCTTTCACTTATTATTTTCAGATGGCTTGAATATTTTTTATATTTCTTTTATCATTATATCAAACATAAACATATATAAAAAATACATAATATGTATCTGTCATATACAATTTCTATATGGGAAGTGATTATTATAGATATCAAACAATTAAAATATTTTTACACAATAGTAGAGGAAGGTCAGATAACTAATGCTGCAAAAAAACTTCATATGGCACAGCCGCCTTTAAGTTATCAATTAAAAAATCTTGAAAATGAATTAGGTGTAAAGCTTGTGGAAAGAGGAAGCCGAAATATTAAATTAACTGCTGCAGGACTTATGCTTTATAATCGTGCCAAACAAATATTGAATTTAACGAAAATCGCCATAGCTGAACTTAAAGATTTCAACGAAGGCCTTCAGGGGACTTTATCTATAGGAACAGTTTCCTCTTCCGGTTCTTCATTACTGACTAATAGATTAAATGAATTTCATAATAAATATCCTTCCGTAAATTTTGAAATATATGAGGGGAATACCTATAAACTAATGGAAATATTAAATAGAGGTATAATTGAAATTGCAATCGTCAGAACACCTTTTAGTACAGCAGGCATAAATCACATTTATTTACCTAAAGAGCCTATGATAGCTGCTATGGTTGAAAATTTAAACTGGAATAATGATAAAATTATTAAAATGGAAGTCCTAAAGGATAGGCCTTTGATTTTTTATAGACGATTTGAAAAAATTATATCTGAAGCCTGTGAAAATTCTGGCTTTCAGCCAAAGGTTTTCTGCAAAAATGAAGATGCAAGAACATCCTTGCTATGGGCAAATGCAGGTCTTGGAATAGCCATAGTTCCAAAATCTTCTCTTAAACTGATAGGTTCCTCAGATTTACTTTATAAAGAAATTGATGACAAATCCCTAACAACTCAAATAGCTGCCATATGGATGAAAGACGGCTATCTTTCACCTGCCGCTAAGAACTTCTTAAATACTTTTACTTATTAAAACTATATTGAAATAATTTTTATACGATAACAGCGACACATCTTTGGATAATTCATCTAAACTTGGTGGGAGTACAAACTCCCACCAAGTAAGATTCATTGATAATTTAGACATCTGATAATAAATAGTAGAATAATCAAAGAGCTGTCTCACAATACATAGATATGTATTGTGAGACAGCCCCTTAAAATAGACTTCTTAAAATAGACTTATTTATGATAGACTTTTATTTTCACCAATTTTGAACTTATAGACTCAGCAAAAAATCCCAAATTCAAATTTTTAAATTTATCTTCAAACCATCTTGGAACATGGGTACAATAAATCTCCAGTTCCTCAAATTTAACATTTTGAAAGAATGGTAAAAGTACCTGTTTAGAACTAACCTTCTCATTACCCTCCATAACTGTTCTTAAATCAATATAATAATGTTTAGGTTGTCCTTTTTCTATAGGTACCGGTGCCTCTTCCCTACTAATTTTTTCAATTTTCTCTTCCTGCTCTCTTCTAAACACATATTCTAAAAATTCCTCTGGCATTCCATCTATAGTCCAGATATCAAATTCCATACAATCCAAAACTGTATAAAAAACACCTTTAACTTCTGATGCTATTATGACCTTGCATTTATCCAAGGATTCAGCCATATCTCTCATTTTTTCACATATTATATCTTTATCAATTATATTAGTAATATCAAATGGAATTTTTTTTGTAATCTGCCATTCTTCTTCTTTTGAATATACATTTATTATGCCACTTTCATTAAAAGATATTGTTTTACCATTATCATTTACAAATACAGCTATCTCCATAAATATTTCAATTTATCAGCAATTGTTTTAGTCATCTTCAAAGAAATAAATAACCAGTATGCTAGCTTTGACTTATTATTTATTCTTAGACGCCTTAATCTGATAAATTTGCCTTCCCCCCTATGTCACATTTTTTTAATTCTTCAATAATTTCCTCTTCCACAAGGTCTATGTTTGTTTTTCCAATATATCCAAACTTAATTTGATTTATTCTTATCACTTTCATAGCTTTATTATATGTAGAGTGGCTCATAAGCCCTGTATAGAAAAATACATAATCCACATTTTTTAAAATACTTGTATCAAAATTTTCATTAAATCCATTTAATGTACGTATTTCATTGTATTTTTCTTTAAATCTCATTCTCCAATATTTACTTCCACCTATTATTAAAATATTTTTATTCTGAATATAATGATCCAAGTTTTTATCAGACTTAATAGGAATATATTCATTTTTCACCTGAAACATGTATTCTCTTAAATTATTTAATTCATATCTGTATTTTCTTTCTCTATCCAATTGATCTTCAAGAATTCTGATATCTTTCTTAATTTCAAATATTTCAGAATTATGACTTTTATTTAATTTATTTATTTCACCATTTAATGTTTTATCAAATACTGCTTTTTCATTTCTAAGAGATTTTATTTCCATTTCCATCTCTTTATTTTCACTTTCAAGACTATTAACCTTTTTTTCTAAAGAGTCTAATTTAAAATATAAGGTTTCCTGACTATTTTTAAAATAAATGTCTCTGGATTTTTTATATTCATTAATAAAAGATTGTACATAAATACCATTAATAACAGCTTGAATTATATCCTTAAGCTTTAATTTTTTATTATTGCCCTTTATGCAGGCCAAAATTATATTATCAATATTTAAATCTTGGGACTTATCAAAAAACTGAGTAATATCAATTTTATTTATCATAAAAATATTTTCTATTATTCCATCTATGTCCATCACATCATCATTTTCAGAATGCAAAATATCATTATAGTTTAAAAACTCACCATATGTTTCTTTTACCAGAGACTTAATACTCTGTACTTCTCTATAATTATCTTCCACCTCTTTATCTATATCTGTTGTCATAGGACTATAAAGAGAATAATTTTTTATATCATTAACAATAAAGGATATGTGATTATAATCTATTTTTTTTGTATAACAGTACATAACAAAATATAAGTATACTGCACCATCAAGTCTTTTTTCCGTGGATATGTCAACTATATCCATACCCAAATATTTTGTTATCAGTTCTTTATTACTGCACTTTTTTACAGCACGATAAATTAAATAATAATGCTTGCGAAATAATTTAATAATTTCATTTCTTAAACTTTTGTCTTTTTCTGCAACCAAAAGTATTCCCAGCATTCTCCTGGCATGAATTTCCTGTTCTAATGAACCCTGGCACATTATAACATGATCAATACATGTAGAATTTCTATAAGCATCATAGTATTTTAATTTATCAGCCTTGTACAATCTTTCTATATCATTTCTCATTTCTTTGTTTCTTGTAAGTCCTACACTTATATTCACTAGTATATAATCCTTAAGAATATTCGAATGCAAATTCCATTTATCTTCAATATCATCATAGAAGCATTCTACATTCATATACATCTTTTAGCACATCCTTTAAATATAAGAAAAATCAGCGTTTAAAGATTTATTAATAAATGATTTTTCTGATAAAATATTTTAATATTATATGTGAAAAAATAAAGTAATTTTTATTTTAAAAAAGAAAAAAATAAGATATAAACGCCCCATTTTAAAAATTTACATACATAAATTCCTAGTTATATCTTAATCATATACGGTTAATTATATTTTATTTTTTCTAAAAAGTCAATAAATCTTAAAATTCATAATCAAATTAATATTTTTTATTTATTTTAATGATAATATAATAATTATCAACATTTTTTATTTTCATAAAATTACATCAACCCACCTACAGCTAAATTTAAAAAAAATTCTCTGTTTAATTTTTCTCTGCATACTAAAAGTGGAAGAACAATATCAAATACAGTTTTTTCATTAAAAATCGCTGCTGTAGGAATACCCATAACAGGTATATTTTTTTCATAGGCAAGCAAAAACATATTTCCAGGCTGCACCGGTACCCCGTGCACAACTAGTTTTTCTACTTCTTCCTTTATGGCTACAGGCGTCAGATCATCTTCATCTACAGACATTCCACCAGTACAAACTATCATATCTGATCCTGCATTAATAGCTTTTCTTATTTCTTCCTTTATCAACTGCTTATTATCCGGAACCTTTACTGTTTTTATAATTTTACAACCATAATATTCAAATTTAGGTCTTAAAGTATCATAAAATTTATCCTTAATAGTACCATTAAAGATTTCAGTACCTGTAATTATCAAACATATCTTCTGTTTTATAAAAGGCATTACTTTAAATATTTTGCTATGAGCACACAGTGTTTCTAGCCTCTCTATATTTTCTTTCTTAGTATATAAAGGAATTATTCTTTCTGAAACAATTTTTTCTCTCTTTGAAACCACTGTATTATTATTAATAGTTGTTATTGTAATGTGTTCTATTTCGTTAAGAGTGTACAGTTTTTTCATATCAACTTTAAAAACTCCATCTATTTTTGAAGATATATTTATTTTTCCCTCTGATACATGACTTATATTATAATCTTCATTATTACAAATAGCTTTAGCAATTCTTATGGCACAATCATTCTCATGAATAGTCCCTTCTGGTATGTCATCTATGTAAAAATGTTCTTTACCTATAGTTTTCAATACATTGACATCCTTTTCCTCGATTATATGTCCCCTCTTAAAAACTACTCCTTTAAACTCTCCAGGAATAATTTGTGTAATATCATGACATATAGGAAGTCCTATAGCTTCTTTTACATCTATAGCTTTCATTTTTCTCCCCTCACTTTAATAAGCTCTGCCGCAATACTAATTGCTATCTCCGCTGGTGTATCAGCATTAATTTCTATACCTACAGGGGAATGAATTCTCAAAAAATCTTCTTCATAGTATCCAAATTCTTTAAGCTTTGAGCATATTTCTACTTTCTTTCTCTTACTTCCTATCATACCTATATATTTAGCCTTCGACTTTAATATCTGTTTCATTACCTTTAAATCACAGGCGTGCCCTCTTGTTATTGCAACAATATAGGTGTCTTCATCAATTTTAATGTTAAAATCTTTATCAAAAGAATCTATTATCTTAATGTCATCTACAAAAGGAAATCTATCTCTATTTGCAAAGTTCTCCCTATCATCTATTACTACTGTTTTAAAATCCACCATTTTAGTTAGCTTTGCCAGTTTTTCAGATATGTGTCCTGCTCCAAAAATATATAGAATTTCATTACTTGAAATAGACTCAATAATATAGATGCTGTTATCTATTTCTACAGTTTTAAGCTGCTTTTTCCCCAAATTTTCTTTTACCTTACAGTAAAGTTCTGTATCTATACCCTTCGGCTCGCCATCATTTGAATAGGTGCATAGATACCTTTTAATAGACAAATCTTTTTTATCCAAAATAGTTATAAATTGTGCTTTTTTATTTTCCTCTATTGACTGAAGAGAAGTTTTATAGATATCTATGTCATCACTACATAGATATTCCAATAAAACTTCTACTTCTCCGCCGCATATCATATCTGTTTCTTTTAATCCGTTCAAATCAAAATGCATAGCAACATTTTTCTTATTATTAAATACTTCTATTGCTTTATTTAAAACCTGTGATTCTAATCTTCCTCCGCCAATGGTACCAAAGATACTATTATCCTTAAATATTATCATCTTAGCTCCAGAGGTACGAGGAGAAGAACCAAGACTTCCAAATATAGTTGCACAAACTAATGGTTCTTCCGCTTTTAATGAATCACATATTTTTTTAAATAATTCTTTCATTAAAATATCCTCCTTATTAATATTGATATTATCCTTTTTTAAAGAAAACTATGTTAAATAATTCTTTATAATTATGCATATAGTTAATAATTAAAATTCTCATTATCAATTATAATATCAAAAATGTATTAATATGAAAAATATTATCTTTGTATTAATTCATACGCAAAACATATAAGGTACAATATTATAATACTAATATTATCTTTCTTCTCTAAAATAAGCATTTCCAAGAGCATTTGGTGGAGCATTTTTCTTTGATTTTTTCATAGAAACTACTACTAGAATTATAAAAGTTGCTATATAAGGCACAGCAGCAATTAAATACTGCGATACTATAGGCTTAGCCAATCTAAAACCTATTATGTCAAGTCCTCCAAAGAAGAATGCTCCTATAATAGCTTTAAATGGATTCCAACCTGCAAATATTACAAGAGCTACTGCAATCCAACCTCTTCCTGCGGTAACATTATCCTGCCAGGTTGGTACATACACTAAAGATAAATAAGCCCCTCCAAGTCCGCAAAGTGCTCCTCCTAATAGTATGTGCACATATTTATATAAATTTACATTTATGCTTGCTGCATCTGCTGCTGCAGGATTCTCACCTACGGCAGTTAGATTTAATCCTTTTGAAGTCTTATATAAATATATTCCCAGTACAACAGCACATATATATCCTAAATAAACAAATATATCATGAGTAAAAAATACAGGACCTAAAAATGGTATTTTAGATAGCATTGGAATATTTATAGGATCAAAAAAATTTTTTATAGAATTGGGTGCAATCTGACCTACCATCTTTGCACCTACCATACTGGAAAAACCACTTCCAAAAATTGTTAGAGTAAGTCCAGAAACTACTTGATTTGCTCTAAGTCCTACAGTTAAAAATGCATAAATAAGAGCACCTGCTGCACCTGCTGACATGGCTCCAATTAAAGCGAGAATTGGATTACCTGTTTTTAATCCTACCATAAACCCAATTACAGCTCCCATAAGCATAATACCTTCCACACCAAGATTTAGGTGTCCTGCCTTTTCTGTAACTATTTCTCCAAGAGTTCCAAAAAGCAGCGGTGTTCCCGCAACTACTGCTGCTGCCAAAAAACTAATTAACCAACTCATTATGCTACCTCCTCAGCTTTTTCTTCTTTTGACGCAAATTTAACTTTAAATCTTATGAAAAACTCACTGCCCAGCACAAAAAAAAGAATAGTTGATTGTAATATCAAGGCTGCCGATTCAGGTATTCCAAAAGCAGTTTGAATATAACTGGCACCTGTTAAAAGTGCTGCAAAAAGTATAGATACTATTACCATTGCAATAGCATTAAGATTAGCTAGCCAAGCTACTATTATGGCCGTGTTACCAGCTCCACCTGTTATTTCTACAGATAGCGTATGACTTACTGCTGAAGTTTGTATAAAACCTACTACTCCACAAATAGCTCCACTTAAAAATAAAGCTCCAAGTGCTGTCTTTTTTATATTTATTCCTGAATATAAAGCCGTATTTTCACTTTCACCTATTACTGAAATTTCATACCCTTTTTTAGTGTAATTCAAATACATATATACTAATATTGTTATAATAATAGCTATAATCCACCCTATATGAATCCCAAATACTTCTGGCAGTGTAGCATTATCTGAGAAATTCGGTATTTTAGGAAATCCCAAGGCACTCTTATCCTTCCAAGGCCCATATTGAAGATAAGTTACAAATTTTAGAGCTATGTAATTCATCATAAGAGTAGTAATAGTTTCATTGGTTTTCCAATTAACTCTAAAAAATGACGGTATGAATGCCCAAATACCTCCAAATATTAAGGCTGATATAAGCATTAATATTAATAATATTGGTTGTGCCATATTTGGGAATCTCAGTGCTATCAGAGCAGCTCCAAAGGCACCCATCATTATCTGTCCTTCTCCTCCAATATTCCAAAATTTCATTTTAAAAGCTATAGATACTCCAAGAGCTGCTATCAACAACGGTATGGCATCTATTATAGTTTGTCTTATATTATAAGACGAGCCAAAAGCACCTTGTATCATAGTACTATATACCATAACTGGATTTAATTTAAGTATAATTAAAAATATACTTACTACTAGCAATGCAAGAGCTATAGCAGTTATTCTTATTTGCATGCTTTTTTTATTGCTTATATCCGCTCTTTTAGCAAACCGTATCATGGTAATTCACCGCCACCTTTATTTACATTTGAAACCATAAGCATTCCAAGTTTTTCTTTTGTAGCATCCTTTGATTCCACAATTCCCGCAGCATCTCCACTATTCAAAACCATAATCCTATCACAAAGCTTTATTAATACATCTAAATCTTCGCCTACAAACAAAACCGAATTTCCCTTTTTCTTCTCTTCATTTATAAGATTATAAATTGTATAGCATGTATTTACATCCAATCCTCTTACAGGATAGGCCATTACAATTAATTTTGGATTTAAGCTCAGTTCCCTTCCAAGTAATATTTTTTGTATATTACCACCAGACAGATATCTTATAGGATAAAATATTCCTGGAGTTTTTACCTCCAAATTTTTTACTAGCTGCTTTGCTTTATCTATCAATTGCTTTCTGCTTAGAAGAAAGCCCTTTTGCCTTTTATAATCTTTAAGCAGAAGATTGTCTACAATATTCATGGAGCCAACTAGTCCCATTCCCAATCTATCCTCTGGTATAAATCCAATAGCTATATTATTTTGTATCATTTCCCTTGAAGATTTTCCAGTTATATTTTCTCCTTGAAATACAATTTCTCCACTTTCTACAGAACATATACCAGTTATGGCCTCACAAAGTTCCTTCTGTCCGCAACCTGCAATACCAGCCACTCCAAAAACTTCTCCTTCTTTTATTTCAAAACTGACATCCTTTAAAAGCCTTATATTGTCCTTATTTGAAACATTTAAATTGGAAACCTTAAGTACTGCTTTTCCTGGTTTACATTCAACTCTATCTATGAACAAATCCATTTCTTTCCCTACCATTAGTTCAGTAAGATTTTTAGGATTAGTAGCTTTCTTATCCACTGTACAAATTGCTTCACCTTTTCTTAAAATAGTTATTCTATCTGATACTTCCATAACCTCGTCCAATTTATGAGTTATGAATATAACGGCGCAGCCTTTTTCTTTAATTTTATTCATTATATTAAATAATTTTTTAGTTTCCTGCGGTGTAAATACAGAGGTTGGCTCATCTAAAATAAGTATATCTGCTCCTCTATATAATATTTTTAATATTTCAAGATTTTGTCTTTCACCTACAGACATATCGTATACATATTTATCTTGATTCACATCTAAACTAAATTTTTCGCAAACTTCATTTATTTTATAAGAAATATTTTTTTCATTAATAAAAATTTTGTTATTTTGCCCCAATAATATATTTTGTCTTGCAGTCATTGATTCTACTAATTTAAAATGTTGAAACACCATTCCTATACCGGCTTTAATAGAATCCTTAGGAGATGAAAAATGCACTTCTTTCTCATGAATAAATATAGAACCACTGTCAGGAGTATAAACCCCTGACAGCATGTTCATAAGAGTACTTTTACCAGCGCCATTTTCACCTAAGAGTGCATGTATTTCTCCAGCATTAACACTAAAGTCTATGTTATTGTTAGCTACAACTTTTCCAAACACTTTCGTTATGTTTTTTACAGAAATTAGCTCTGAACTCATAAGTATCACTCCACACTAGTTATTTTTGTATTGTACCATCTACACCTTCAACAAACCAATCCATAGACTTAATCTGCTCATCAGTTAAAGAACTTCCCTGCTGAATTTTAACAGTACCTTTTTGATCTTTAATTGGTCCTTGGAATATCTTATTCTTACCTGAAACTATATCAGCTTTAGCTGCATCAACCTTTTCCTTTGCTCCCTGTGGTGCATTGGCAGTAAGTGGTGCTATATCTACAATACCATCTTTTATGCCGCCCCAATAGCTGCTTGATTTCCAAGTTCCCGCTTGTATATCTTTTATTTGCTGTACATAATAAACTCCCCAGTTAAATACATCTGATGTTAAATTAGCTTTAGGTGCATATTTACTCATATCAGTATTATAGCCTACAGAGAATACCCCAGCATCTTCTGCTGCCTCCTGTACTCCAGGAGTATTTTGATGTTGACCTACCACGTCTATACCTTGTGCTATTAAAGCTTTAGCTGCTTCTTTTTCCTTTGCAGGATCATACCAGGTATTTGTCCATACAACCTTAACTGTTGCATTAGGATTTACTGATCTAGCACCTAAAGTAAAGGCATTTATTCCTCTGATAACCTCTGGTATTGGAAAAGCGCCAACAAATCCAATTTTATTGCTTTTTGTTTTCATACCTGCCACAATTCCTGATAAATACCTTGCTTCATATTCTCTTCCAAAATAGTTAGACATATTTGTCTCCTGCTTATAACCACCAGCATGAAGGAATTTTATGTCTGGATGTTTTTTAGCTTCTGCCTGTATTCCATCCATAAATCCAAAACTAGCTCCAACTATTACAGTAGCTCCTTGATTTATCATATCTTCAGTAACTTTTTGAACCTGTGATGTCTCTTCCGGAACTGATTCTTTATAAATTGTTTGTACTCCAGTTTCTTTTTCTAAATACTTTCTTCCTAAATCCTGAGCGTAATTATAACCTCCATCTGTTACCGGACCACTAAGAATAAATCCAACCTTTAATTTTGAATTTTTGTTTGATGGATTCGAAGAACTACTCTGACCTGATGAACATCCTGTCAGCAGCATAGCTGAAACTAATGACACTGCTGCTAATTTTGTTAAGATCTTTTTCATGTTTGTTACCCCCTTAAATTTATAACTAAATATTATTACTAGCAATATTGATGCCAACATTAATACAGTAGTTTTCTTGACATTTTTTTATTATTTCAAAGTATATATTGATAAATTATCAATTATTATATATAAAATTATATTTATCATAATGATAAATATAATCAATATGATAACACATTAAGAATTCAACCTATACTCTTCTACTTTTCTGTAGAGGGTGGCAATTCCTATACCTAGCTTTATGGCAGCTAATTTTTTGCCTTCTGTACTGGTTCCATAAATACGAAGGGCACTCTTTATAGTTTGCTTCTCCAATTGTTTTAGATTTAATATCTCTGCATGCTGCGTATTTAGTATATTTTGTTCAGCTCTCTTCACTATTTTTTGAGGTAAGGCTTCTTTTGTTAAAATTCCATTAGAATCCATCATATTTATCATGAATTCTACTGTATTTTGTAACTCTCTTATGTTCCCTGGCCAACTATACCTAAGCATGTAATTCCATATATCTCCATCTATGCCTATAAACTTTTTATTAAACAACTTGCAATATTTATTGGCAAAATTGTAGGTTAATATTTTTATGTCTTCTATCCTTTCACGCAGTGGTGGAAGTTCTATAGGTATAACACTTAATCTATAATATAAATCTTCTCTAAATTTATCCTCTTTTATAAGTTCCTCTAAATTTTTATTTGTAGCTGCTATTATTCTAATGTCTATTTTTATAGAGTCATTGCATCCAAGTCTAACTATCTCCTTTTCTTGAATTACCCTCAAAAGCTTCACCTGCATGTGGAGAGGCATATCTCCTATTTCATCTAAGAAGATTGTGCCTTTGTCAGCCAATTCAAATTTACCTTTTCTACCCTTAGGATCTGCTCCAGTGAAGGCACCTTTAACATAACCAAAGAGTTCACTTTCTAAAAGATTCTCTGGTATTGCACCACAATTAACTGCTATAAATACTTCATCTTTTCTATCACTGGCTTTATGAATGGCTCTAGCAAACATTTCTTTACCAGAACCACTTTCTCCTGTAATAAGTACTGTAGATGTAGACTTTGCTATTTTTAATATTTTCTTTTTAATGGTCATTATCTTTGAGGAAGTTCCCAATATGTTGTCAAACACCACATCATTACCCTGACCTGTTAATCTATTTATTTTATTTTTTATAGTTTTACTCTCATTGAATATAAATATGTATTTATATTTTTCACCTAATTCTATATCACTTACATTGCCTACCAAAAAATATTCTTCACCCTTCAATAAAACTCTAAATTCTTGATCCTCAAGCAGATAGTTCCCAGTAAATTCTACATTCATTTTTAAGCTACTTCCAGTATAAAGATTTAATATTTCATTTGCCTTTTTATTAGAATGAGATATATAATAATTTTTATCTAATATTACTACTCCTTCAGCTATTTCATCTGTTATCACTTTCAATAGATTTGCCATAATAGTAATGTTTTCATTTTTTATTGCTTCATAAGCTTTTGCACTTATAAGATCCGCCATTTGTTCTAAAAACACTGAATAAGTATCTATATTTGATAGAATTTTCTCTTTTTGATAATTATTAAAACATATAAGTCCTATTACTCCTATTACTTGATTATTCAAATTTATAGGCACACACATTTCAAACTTTTCTATACAAGTGTCACAGTTAGGACACTCTAAACAAATATCATGCTTTCCAGGTTCAGTTATTGTATACTTTTCCCCAGTCCTTAAGACTCTCTCATAAACATGACCTTCATTCTCTAGGCTTTTATTTATGCCATCTTTATACTTTCCCGTACCAGCAATTCTAACAAGTGTACTATCCACAATTTCTACATCAACGCCTAAAACCTGCGACAGAATATCTGCACATTGAATTGCAGTATTTTGTATTTTTTTCAATATAGTACTCATTAGTTCCACCTCAATATCAATGAATCTTACTCTGTGGAGTTTGTACTCCAACTGAGTTTAGATGAATTATCCAGCGACTAGTCATCGGACAAATTAGTTAACGTTTATGAGTATATTATGGATATATATAAATGTCAATAATCATTTTGATAATTTAATAAAATTATATTGTATTTATTAAATGTTTATTATAAAAATGTTTATTATAAAAATGATAATTATATTCCACATTTTAAAATAAGACCCACATTTTAACTATAAAGATAAAAAACCAACTCAAGAATATATTTTCCTAAGACTAATATTCCTATGTCCTTACTTTAAAAAGGAAGGACTGCTTTAAAATGCATATTGATACATTTTAAAACAGTCCTTCTATACAAAATAGAATTTAATCTTCAATTATTTTTAAATCCTGTCCTATAATGTGATCATTTATCCATTTCACTACAAATTCTAATAAACCTAAAATATATTTATCTTGATTCTCATCCACATCTTTTAATTCAACTTTATTTAACTGTTCAATAAACTCATCATGCTCTATTTTATGGGCAAAGAATCTCTTGTACTTTATGCTTAACATGTATTTTTCTTCTTCTTGGAAATGAAAAATAGTATAATCCTTAAGCTTTCCAATAATTTCTACTATTTTATTATACTTGTCCACAAAATAATTACTTTTTAATAAATTATAGGCTCTTTCTGCAACTCTAAAAAGTTCCTTGTGCTGTTCATCTATTTTATCAATACCAAGCAAATAGTCATCTTTCCATTTTAACATATTATTCTCGCCTTATCCTTTAGATAAATTAAATATATTTTTAAAAATAACTTATAAATAGAGCTATATTTAGTGCCGTAACAATTATTCCAATTATCCAAAGCAATGTTTTATCCAATATAGAGTTAGCAAATTTGCCCATAACCTTTTTTGAAGAAGTAAGATAGATTTGAGTAAAAATAGTTATAGGTAATTGAATACTTAAAAGCATTTGAGAATAAACTAGCCCACTAAAGGGATCGGCTATAAAAAATATAATAATGGCAGCAAAGATCAATGTTATATAAACACCTATCTTAGTATGATTGTCACTTATATCATAAGGCTCTCCATATATGCCAGCAAAAATACTTCCCCCTGCCATTCCAGCTGTAACTGTGGAGGATATCCCTGCAAATAAAAGTGCCAATGCAAATATTATAGACGCTCCACCACCCAGAAGAGGCTTAAGCATTTCTTGAGCTTGATTTAATTCTGTTACTTGAACATGATTAGTAAAAAAAGTTGAAGCTGCCAAAAGAATCATTGCACTATTTATAGCCCATCCTATTATCATTGAAAATAAAGTATCTGCGAATTCATATTTAAGCTGCCTTTTTATTACACTTTCATCTTTCAAATTCCATTGTCTGCTTTGTATAACTTCCGAATGTAGGAAAAGATTGTGCGGCATAACTACAGCCCCTAAAACACTCATTATTATAGGCATAGAATTTTTAGGAAAGGTCGGACTTACCCATCCCATAACTGCTGTTCTCCAATCCACATGTACCAAAGTCAATTCAAATATAAAGGATATTCCTATAATGGATACAAAACCTATAATCCATCTTTCAAGTTTTTTATAAGAATTTGTAAGCAACATCCACATTACCAATGCAAGCATTATGACTGTGCCAAATTTTATTGGTATCTTAAAAAGCATTTCAAGAGCTATTGCTCCTCCTAAAAGTTCAGCTAGGGCTGTAGATACAGATGCGGCCACAGCAGTCAAAAGTATTATATTTTTAATAACAGGACTGATATTCTTTGTAGCTGACTCAGAAAGACAATCTCCTGTAACTATACCAAGATGAGCTGCATTATGCTGCAATACTATGAGCATAATAGTTGAAAGCGTCACCATCCAAAGAAGAGCATATCCAAAGTTAGATCCAGCAGAGACATTTGATGCCCAATTACCTGGATCAATAAAGCCTACAGTTACAAGAAGTCCAGGTCCTATATATTTCAAAAAATCCATAGCCATAAGCCTAGGCTTACGCTCATCCTTAAATATATTAAATTTAAAAGATTTCTTCATGGTTTAGTTACACCTCAAATTCAATAAAGTTGTATAAAGAATGTTCATTATAAATTTATTCATATTTATGCTTATTATACTTGTATTTTATTTATAATTTTAAACTGTTCCAATTAAGTAGTCAATAATGATTATTTATTAATATTTTATTCAAGTAAATTTCACCACAAAATATAAAAAACCATCAGAACATTTTATTATTATAAGTAAATTATATAAAATAAAACAAAATGACGGAATCTTTATGTACATAATATTTATGAAACTAATTATTAAAATACATTTTCATAGGCTCAAGGACTTATTTAAACATTATGAACATAAATAAAATCCCAATACAAATAAGAACTATAGCACTAATTATTAGAAATAAACCGTATCCTTTTTTATCACTATTTTTACTTAAAAAATATAATCCATTAAATAATTGAAGTAATCCTAATAGAATAAGAATAGATGACATCATTATTCTTTTATCACCAATTCCCAAAAAAGTAAGAATAGATATCAAAATGATTAATACTCCAAGTACGATTCTTATCAACAAAAATTTATTTTTCAAATACATATCCTCCTTACTATAAGTTAATATAAACAAAGTTCTTGGCATAAAGTGGAGTTTTTGTTTATGACCTCTGCTGCTTCCTAACAGAGTTCTAAATATCGGTTTGTGATACTTAGAACTTGTTGTCCTCTAGAGTAAATCGTTATCCAAAAACGCAGCCACTCCTTACTCCACTTTAAATTCTTTTTATAAAATTTTTTATTTAGTTCCAAATAATCTATCTCCTGCATCCCCAAGACCTGGAACAATATATCCCTTTTCATTTAATTTTTCATCAATTGATGCTAAATATATATCTACATCCGGATGGGCTTCTTGTACTGCCTTTACTCCCTCCGGTGCACCTATAAGGCACATAAGCCTTATGCATTTAGCTCCTTTTTTCTTTAGAAGACTTATTGCATCAATAGCAGAGCCGCCAGTAGCAAGCATAGGGTCTGTTACTATTATATCTCTTTCTTCAATATCCTGAGGAAGTTTACAAAAATATTCCACTGGTTGAAGTGTCTTCTCATCTCTATATAACCCTATATGACCAACCTTTGCAGCTGGAATAAGTCTGAGCATACCTTCAACCATTCCAAGACCCGCTCTTAATATTGGTACTATAGCAACCTTTTTACCTGCAAGTATTTTACACTCTGTCTTGCAAATTGGTGTTTCTACTTCCACAGTTTCCGTTTTCATATCACGAGTTACTTCATAAGCCATAAGCATAGCTACTTCCTCCACAAGTTCTCTAAAATCCTTAGAGCCTGTATTCTTATCTCTTATAAAAGATAATTTATGTAATATTAAAGGATGTGCTATTTGTGTTACCTTACTCATTTTACTTCCCCCTAAATTTTCCTATATGAAGTATTTTCAGATAGATAATTAAATATCATAGCCTATTTCGAATTTTAAAAAGCTTTTTGCCATGGTATATTCACCTGAAACTAACCCCATATAACACAAAATATATGCTCTATGTTTAATCTATTATTTATTATTTTCAATATCAGCAATCTTGTTTATTCTTTTTTCATGTCTTCCACCTTCAAAACTTGCTCCTAAAAAGGTATCTACTATGTCAATTGCAAGTCCTGGGCCAACAACTCTTTCTCCAAGGGCAATTATATTTGCATTATTATGTTCCCTGCATGCATGTGCGGAGAAAGTATCAGAGCAAGTGGCCGCTCTAATTCCCTTTACTTTATTAGCTGCAATACCTATACCTATACCGGTACCACAAACCAGTATACCTAAATCAAAGTTTTTTTGTGCTACTTCATTTGCTACCTTGTATGCATAATCAGGATAATCACAGGAATCCTCATTATATGTACCAAAATCCTTTATTTCTATACCCTTTTCCTCTAAATGTTTTATTATTATTTTTTTAAGTGATAATCCAGCATGATCACTGCCTAATGCTATTTTCATTACACGTACCTCCATAATTTTCAAAATTGTATTTTCTTATTTTAAATTAATTCAGTTAAGTATACTTTACAACATTCTACAATATATTCAAAAATCTCATATTTCACAAAATATTTAGCCCCTATAGCTGATGATTTTTTTCACACACTTACGTAAAAAAAAGATAAATGTATTTTATACAATACCTTTATCTTGCAATTTTTTAATCAAAAGTTCTATACTAGACCTTAAATCATTAAAGGTGTCCTTATATACATCTATATTACCACCATAAGGATCTGTTATATCCCTATTAATGGAGACATATTCATTTAAAGAATATACCTTAGAATTGTATTCTTTAAAATGATTTTTAATTACATTAGCCATATATCCAGTCATAGTAAGTATAAGATCAAATTCCTCAAGCATTTCTCTAGTGAACTGAACTGCTTTTCTATTTTCCAAATTTATATTTAAATTTTGTTTTACTAATAAATGGGAATTTTTAGAAATAATACTTTTAGGCACTACACTTAATCCCGCTGAAAAAGATGTAACTCCATTTATATTACAAAGCTCATTGAATATTGCTTCTGCCATACAACTCCTGCAAGTGTTCCCAGTACAGACAAAAAGTAGCTTCATACTATTTCCTCCTGTATACCTCACAATTTACTGGATCCTATCTTTATCAACATTGTAGACTAAACATCTATTATATTGAACCCAGCAGATTTTTTTAATCTATTCATTATAGCTATTCCAAAACCAACTTCCTCAAAAGCTTCAGATAATATAATATCTACCTTATTATCATCAAAGGCTCTAAGTGTCTCAAAAAGATTTTTTCCTATGCTATTAAGATTATTTCTACTTCCAAGTGATATAACTAAAGCACCTTTATATCTATCCTTAGTTTCCTCTGTAGCCATAATACCAACTTTTTTACCTTCATCTATATAAGTTTGCACTATTTCATTAATTTTTGCAATAGTTTTTTGTAATTCTCCACTGATAATTTTTACTGATGCTTTTGGTGCATAGTGTCTATATTTCATTCCTGGAGCCTTGGGTTTAAAATCCTTTTCTGGTTTTTTCATTATTGCTTTATCTATATAAATATTTTCATCTATTTCTCTAAGCATTTCCAAAGTTATGCCACCAGGTCTCAATACACAAGGTGGTGTAACTGTACAATCTATAATAGTGGATTCCAATCCCACTTCTGAAACTTCTCCACCTACTATGTATTCAATTTTCCCTTTTAAATCTTCTATACACCTTTCTATATCTGTAGGACTTGGTCTTCCCGATATATTTGCAGAGGGTGCTGCAATAGGTACTCCCGCTGCCTTTATTATGTTCCTTGCAATTATGCTTTTTGGCATTCTAATACCAATAGATTTTAGTCCGGCTGACGTAACATCTGGTATTAATGACGTCTTTTCAAGTATAATTGTCATGGGCCCTGGCCAAAACCTCTCCATAAGCACTTTTGCCACTTCAGGTATATTTTTGACTAAAGGTATTATTCCCTCTAAATCACCAATATGAACTATTAAAGGGTTATCCTGGGGTCTGCCCTTAGCTAAAAAAATCTTAGTTACAGCTTCTTCATCTAAAGCATTTGCTCCCAATCCATAGACTGTCTCAGTAGGAAAAGCTACTAGCCCTTTATCCTTTATGACCTGTGCAATTTCTTCAAGTATCCCTTTATCTAAATTATTACTATCCAATACCTTAACCTTAGTATCCACTTTAAGTACACCTTCTTAAACAGAATAAATTTCAAAATTGACTTCATTGTACTATTAAGTATTTTAACTGTCAAATATATTATAAAACTGTGCACATAGCAAGTCCAAGTAAAAAGCCCATTAAAATACCTAATGTACTTGTAGTCCCAGGCCAAATTGTATTAGCTTCCGGTATCATTTTCCCACAAACCACATAAAGCATTATACCCGAGGCAAGTCCAAGACTTGTACCTAACACGCTTTGCGATATGCCTCCTATAAAAATCCCTATAGTTGCTCCAAAAGCCGTGGGCAATGCAGTTATTGCTGTATATATAAAAATTTTAAGTGGGTCTATTTTAGAAGCTACCATAGGAGCTGCTACCGCAATTCCCTCTGGTATATCATGCACCGCAATAAGTATACACATCTTAATTCCAAGACTCCCACCCACTATAAATCCGCAGCCCATAATTATGCCTTCCGGGAAATTATGAAGCATAAGTCCTATGGCCGTTAAAAGTGCAATTTGCAAATGTTTATTTGAATGGAAATTATTTTTACTGGTTAGCCTGTCCGCAAATGCAATGACAGCTATTCCTATTAAAGCAGTAAAAATAGTACTAGTAAAACTCCATTTTTTTATGCATTCAGGAATAAGGTCAAAAACTACTACTGCAAGCATGATACCAGCAGCAAAACCAATAAGCGCACCTAAAAGCCTTTTAGATGGATTTTTAATTAAAAGTCCTACAGAGGAGCCTATGAGAGTTCCCAGTAAAGATACTATACTTACAAACATTAATATTATTACAGTATTTATATTCAAAAAATCACCCCACATCTATAACATTCTATTTATAGACATGAGGATTTATTCATTAATAAACTTTTCTTTAAATAACTAAATAAGTTATTATTTCTTTTGAAATATCTAATTTCTGTATTCCTTTATTTTTGCTATAGCTTCTTCTGTATAAAAAGCTCCAGTACAGGACTTATATAATTCATCTAGTAATTTGTACTTTTTATACCCGCCAGTGGAAATCACTGTATAAAAATACTCATTTTCAGGATTATTTTTTTTAAATCTTCCATAATGATAGCCTGCATAAGGATACCTTCTTAAAAAATCAATGTCAATTTTTCTTACAAATCTATTTCTTGTAGTACTTTTAGTAATTAAAATTAGTTTCATATCGCTTCCAGAACCTTCTGCATGGATTATGTCTATCTTTTTACAAAGCAAATTTATATCCTTTTTAGGAAATCCTACAGTAACCTTTATTCTATATTTATCTACCTCATAGTTTAAAACCTGAACTTTTGTTTTAAAACTCATAGCAGACAAAATTAGTAATTCTATTACAAATAGATACATGAAAAAAAATATGTTTATTTGGCCTGATAAATACCAGACAACAGGGAGAATAATAAGTATAAAAATCATGGCTATTATAGACCTCTTATAAGAGGCACTTTGTTTTCTAATAGCTTTATTTATATTCATATCCTCTCCACCACCTTAGTAAATGACTTTCTATAGAGGTACACAATCATCTCAGCATCAAATATATTTAAATTAAAAATTATACAGCCTGATTACCAACAGCTTTCATCTTTTCTGCCTGCTCTTCAGTAATTAATGCATCAATAATTTCATCTATTTCTCCATCTAAAAAGGAATCAAGTTTATAAAGTGTAACACCTATTCTGTGATCTGTAACTCTACCTTGAGGAAAATTGTAAGTTCTTATTCTTTCGCTTCTATCCCCTGTTCCAACTTGACTCCTTCTATCCTCTGCAATACCTGCGCTTCTTTCCTGTTGAGCTTTTTCGAACAATCTTGCTCTTAAAACCTTCATAGCCTTTTCTTTATTTTTAAGTTGACTCTTTTCATCCTGACAAGAAACTACCATTCCAGTTGGTAAATGTGTTATTCTAACAGCTGAATCCGTAGTATTTACACACTGGCCACCATGTCCAGAAGCTCTAAATACATCTATTCTCAAATCATTTGGATTTATTTCTACATCCACATCTTCAACCTCCGGCAAAACTGCCACAGTAGAAGTTGAAGTATGAATTCTACCACTGGATTCTGTATCTGGAACCCTTTGAACTCTATGAGCACCACTTTCGAATTTAAGCCTACTATAGGCACCTTCACCTTTTATCATAAATACAACTTCTTTGAAACCACCTATATCTGTTTCATTGGCACTCATAACTTCTATATTCCAACCCTTTCTTTCTGCGTATCTTGTGTACATTCTAAAAAGATTGGCAGCAAATAGTGCAGCTTCTTCTCCACCAGCACCACCTCTTATTTCTACAAATACATTTTTATTGTCATTTGGATCCTTTGGAAGAAGTAGTATTTTAAGTTCCTCTTCATATTTAGTTGAATTCTCCTGAAGCTCTTTTATTTCTTCCTCAACCATTTCCTTAAGTTCTTTATCTATTTTTTCACCCAGCATTTCCTGATCATCTTTTAAGCTTTCCTGGGCACTTCTATATTGTCTGTATTTATTTACTATAGTTTCCATTTCTGCATGTTCTTTACAAAGCTGCTGCCACTCTTTTTGATTTGCCATAACAGTTGGGTCACTAATCTTAATTGATAATTCCTCATATTTATTCTCTATAAAATTAAGTCTTTCAAGCATTAATTTATCACTCCGTATTTAGTAATCATCAAAGAAATATTTAATTAAATTCTATGAAAACTTTCACATACTATATCTTTGAAAATACCTTATTTTAATAATTCTATATTATAACATATAATGTTTTTTATAACCATAAAAATTTTCAAGTTACCCTAAGGGTGTAATTTTTTCCAAATTCAATTCACCATCTTCTTATATTGTCAATAAAAATAGCCTTTAACTACTCTATCATTTCCAGAAAGATCTTTAATACATACCACATCTTTAAATCCATTTTGTTCCATCAGTTGGGTTACTTCTTCCTTTTGATCATAGCCTATCTCAAAAATTATTAAACCCTTGGGATTTAAAACTTTTTTTGATTCTCCAATTATTCTTCTATAAAATTCCAGACCATCTTCTCCACCACAAAGCGCTATAAAAGGTTCATAATTCTTTACATCTTCCATTAATGTTCCTATAACTTTACTTTTTATATAGGGTGGATTAGAAACTATAACATCAAAACTGCATCTATTCTCTATAGCCTTACTAAGCAAATCACTTCTTAACGCCTTAACTCTTTTTTCTAAATTAAATCTTTCTAAATTGATCTGTGTAACCTCTAAGGCAATTTCTGAAATATCGTAACAAACCACCTGTGAATCAGCTATATAAGTAGCAATAGCAATACCTATAGCCCCACTTCCACAGCATACATCACAAATTTCTTTTAAATTTTGTTTTTTTATTTCCTTTATAGCCTCTTCCACAAGTATTTCCGTATCTGCTCTTGGTATAAGTACTCCTGGTTTTATAAAATAATCCAAACCCATAAATTCCGTACTCTGGAGAATATATTTTACAGGCATTCTTTTCTTTCTAAGTTCTATCAGCTTAAGAAATTCCGCTCTTTTATTTTCATCCACCTGCAAATCTCTATTTGTAATTATAAACAGTTTATCCTTATTTAAAACCTTGCATAGTATAAGTTGAGTATCCAGCATATAAGTCTCAATATTTTGAGACTTTAATATATCATATCCTGATATTAAAAGCTCTTGTATTTTCATTTTAACCCTCTACATTTTCTTAGGCACATTCAAATAAATAACTAGTCAGTATGCTAGCCTATTTTTAATCCTACTGCGTCAACAGAACCCTCAGATAGCTCACTATCCTCAGAACCTGTTTCCTTGTATGATTCAAAATATCCGTCGCATCTTTGACTTACTATTTATTTTCATATGCCTTATCTTCTACAAAATTCTTGTCTTCTACCCCATCTACATTTTCTGAATCCACTATGCCTTCTGCTCCTTTCAGAGCTTTTATAGCAACTTCTAATTGACTATAGTCCGGCTCTCTGGTAGTAAATTTTTGCAGCATTAATCCTGGATATGAGAATATTTTCGACAATCCATTATCACTTCTACCCATCCACCTTATGACCTCGTAGGTTACTCCTGATACAATAGGCAGCAGCACTATTCTTGAAATAATTCTAAAAATAAGCGAATTCCAGCCTGTAAGCGAAAAAACAAATATACTTATTATCATAACCAAAAATAAAAAATTTGTTCCACAACGAGGATGAAATCTAGAATACTTTGAAGCATTTTCTGGCGTTAATTCATCATCGTTCTCGTAGCAAAATACAGTTTTATGCTCCGCTCCATGATATTGAAAAACTCTTTGTATATCGCTCATTTTGCCAATTAAATACAAATATAAAATAAAAATAGTTACCCTTATTACTCCTTCTAGTAAATTCAGAATAACAGTATTATGAACATTTAAATTTTTAAATATATTAGCTGCAAAAGTAGGTAATGCGAAAAAAATTCCTACAGCAAAAACAATTGATATACATAAAGATATTGCCATTAGTGCATCATTAGTTTTATCTTTAAATATTTTACTTAAGAATTCGTCAAATTTAGAGGGCTCATTGTCCTCTTCATCTTCAAAAAAAGAAGCCGAATAATTCAAGGTTTTTATTCCTATAATCATAGATTCTACAAGAGATACAAACCCCCTTATAATAGGAAGTCCAAAAAACTTATTTCTTTTGGCATAGGGTACTATCTTCTCAATTTTCAATTCAATGGTATTATCTTCTTTTCTAACAGCAGTCGCAATACCCTTAGCCCCTCTCATCATTACACCTTCAATTACAGCTTGACCACCTACAGAATGCTTTTTATCCATATTCACACCTCATCTTTCGGAACACAATGACACTTTCTGCATCGTGCTTCATAGGATTCCTTAGCCCCTATCAATATTACAGATTCATTGTAATTTGCAGGCTTACCATCTATAAGTCTTTGAGTTCTTGTAGCTGGATTACCACAACACATGCATATTGCCTGTAATTTATCTACAAATTCAGCTATAGCCATAAGCTTTGGCACAGAACCAAAAGGTTCTCCTCTAAAATCCATATCTAATCCTGCACATATAACCCTTTTCCCACCATTTGATATTTTTGTTAAAATGTTAATTATATTTTCATTAAAAAATTGTACTTCATCCACTGCTATAACATCTATATCTTTTTTTAAAAATTCAAGTATTTCTTCACTATTTTTTATAGCAATAGCCCCTTCCTTTTCACCGCAATGTGATACTATATCATCTATGCTGTATCTATTATCAATTTCAGGTTTAAATACTTGAACCTTTTGCCTTGCAATCTTCGCCCTTCTTATCCTTCTTATCAATTCCTCTGACTTTCCACTATACATTGGTCCAACTATTACTTCTATCCAGCCATGATCTTTCGGTCCATACATATAATATTTTCCTCCCTAATTAATAACTATAGACATAATATATTCTAACAGAAATCTGCAATTTATTAAAGAGTAGTTTTTTACATATATTGACGAGCTTTGGATACATGTGATATAATAGCAAAGTTGATATTGAAGTTATTTATCGTGTATTGAAAGAGGTGAAAAATATGAAAGAAGGCATACATCCAGGGTATCATCATGATGCAGTTGTTAAATGTGCATGTGGAAATACTTTTACAACAGGTTCAACTAAAGCAGAACTTAAAGTAGATATTTGTTCAAAATGCCATCCTTTCTTCACTGGACGTCAGAAATTAGTTGACGTTGGTGGTAGAGTTGAGAAATTCAGAAAGAAATACAACTTATCAGAAGAGGAATAGTATTTTAAGTATAAGTAATAATATTGGGCATATGAAAATAAATAGTAGGCTAAAAATGCTTTAAATGGGAAAGATTTTATCTTTCCCATTTTTCTTTATTTATAATATCCACAAAATCCTTATTATTTTTAGTTTCACTTAAAAGATTTATTAGCTTTTCTGTTACACTTTGAGTGCTATTTTCATTATATAATACTTTTCTAATCAAATAGGATGCATCATACTCTTCCTGTGCTAAAAGAAGCTTTTCCTTTCTAGTTCCAGACTTATAAATATCAATTGCAGGGAAAATTCTTCTTTCTTGAAGTCTTCTATCGAGATGTACTTCCATATTACCTGTCCCTTTAAATTCTTCAAAAATCATATCATCCATTCTGCTTCCCGTATCAATAAGTGCTGTAGCAAGTATAGTAAGACTTCCACCTTCTTTTATATTTCTAGCTGCCCCAAAGAATTTTTTTGGCATTATCAATGCACCGGGATCAAGACCGCCAGATAGGGTTCTTCCTGTAGGCGTTATAGTTAAATTATAAGCTCTTGCAAGTCTAGTTAAACTATCTAAAAGGATTACAACATCTTGCCCCTGTTCAATCATTCTCTTAGTACGTTCCAAAACCATATATGCAACTTTTGTGTGATGTTCTGGTTCTTCATCAAAGGTAGAATATATAACTTCGCCTTTTATAGACTCTTTCATGTCAGTAACTTCTTCTGGTCTCTCATCTATTAAAAGCACTATTAATTTGACCTCTGGATGATTAGAAGATATGCTTTGTGCTACTGTTTTTAATAATGTAGTTTTTCCAGCCTTAGGAGGCGCAACTATAAGACCTCTTTGTCCCTTTCCAATAGGAGACATAATATCCATAAGCCTTGTTGCCAATTCTTTTTCATTTTTCTCTAATTTCAATCTCTTATTAGGATAAATAGGAACTAATGTTTCAAAAGGTTTTCTGCCTACTGCTTTTTCTGGATTCTCTCCATTTACGCTTTGTACATAAAGAAGTGCTTTAAATTTTTCACCTTCTTTAGGTATTCTAACTTTACCCTCAACTTCGTCTCCTGTTTTTAAATTGAACCTTCTTATCTGGGAAGGAGATACATATATGTCATCTGGGCCAGTTAAATAATTTTTTCCACGTAAAAATCCAAAATTATTATTGTCTACTAATTCTAAAACTCCCTTGGCAGAATTGGATTCATGTACCATTTCTTTAAATTTATCATCTTTTTCTTCTTTTACATATTTTTCATTAGTACTTCTTGATTGGTCAAAATTATTTTTTAAATTTTGAGACTCTTTTCTTTCATAATTCCTAGCAACCTCCATACTGTTCTTAGTAGGTTCCACTTTGTTACCAATTGTTTCTGCCCTGTTAACTTCTCTTCTGATATTAACATTTTGTTTATCTTCAACTATTTCTATTTTGTTGTTAGTATTTTCCGCTCTATTACTGCTAACTTCAGTTCCCTCAGCAATCACCTTTGGGACATTGTCTGCTTCTACCTTTAATATTTCTTTTTCCTTAACTGCAACATCAACCTTATTTTTTGAATCGCTATTCTTATTTTTATTGGTAATAAGAGCTGCTTTTTCATCTTTTTTAGGAGATATTTTCTCTCTAAGTACAACTCCATCTTTCTCTATAGAAACCGGAGAAACCTTTTTAATTTCCTCAATAAGATCTCTCTTTTTAAATTTTGAAATATTTTTTATTCCCAGCCCTTTTGCCATTTCCTTAAGCTGCACAAGGGTCCTGCTTTCCAAGTCAACGCTAAACAAAAAGACAACACCTCCATATTGTATTTTAAATTAATCATTAGGGAATTTACAAAGAATTATCAGATATGAAATTTAACTTTTATAGATTATAACCCATTTTTTTCGTATTATCCATAAAAACAATAAAAACTTTTTAATACTTTAAAAATTTCCGTCCATATAATAATAACCTTAAAAGCATATTAAGACAATAGCTATTTAAAATTACATCAAAAGCATATTAGTTTTATTTCATTTATACAGATATTTATATAAAAAACTGTCTCAAAATGTATTAATATGTATTAAAGACAATTCTTTTATAACCCTTCACTTATATAAATATTAACTTTATTAGAAAATAAAGTTTTTAAATGTGCTTTACCAAATTATTTCATATTTATTATTGATATTTTCCACAAAGTGTTAATCTTGAGATAATTCCCTATAAATAGAAATTCAATTAGATAAATTATAAATTTAAAGAAACGTATAGAAAATTAGCAGAGAGGCATAAAAAAAAATTGTATATAAGTTGCAATTAAAATTGTTCATTTAATAAATAACATTTAGATAGTAGCTATTTAAATTCAATAAATATTTTATTATGAATATAATTTATTGCAACATATATATTATTGTTTCCAAATTATTAATATGTATTATTTAAAAATTCTTTTTTGAGATATATTTGTCTTTCATATTCCTCTTCCTGTATTAATCCTTCATCTTTTAGTTCATTCAATAGATAAATCATATTATTACAAAGATCTCTTAAATTATCCTCACACTTTTCCATATCCTCGTCCATGATTTCCTCCAATATGATAAGTATTCACACTGTACTAATCTAATGATATCATAACACAATAAATTTTCAAGTTTAATTACTATTGTTAAATTATGCTGTACATTTCCATAATGTCTATAACATAGCATACACTTTATTTCTAATATCCATATATTTATTTATTCTCTCATATACTTTTTTAGTCTTTCCAATAAAAAATATTTGCTCCCCTAAAAGTTCACATCCACCTATAAGCATTTCTCTTTTAAAAAAGATATCTAAACTATAGGTATAATAATGATATTTATTACATAATGGGCATTTAACTTTAAATCTTATTTCCTTATTCTTAGTATATTTAATATATACATTTTCAAATTTACTACTGCCATTCTTTGCTTGGAATAATACAAAATCTTTAACCTCATATTGTCCTATTTCACTTTTCAAAGCGAGACTTAAGTTGGTATCATATAACAACAAACTTCACACCTCCATTATATTATCCTCAATTCAGCAAATAATTAGTCAATAATAAAAGAATTTTTATAAAAATTTTTACGACTAAATATAGCTCTATCAATACTTACCTGAATTATTTGCACAATCTAAGGTTATCAAATAAAACATATGATTATATTATTTTATATATATTTATTCTATAATTTTTTAAAAATTCCTTTAAGCTCAACAAAAAATATCAGTTTAAATCAATTATTTAGGAAAGTGTTACAGCGAGTAATTATGGGATAAACAAATTTTCACTTCTAAAATGCCTAATATAAGTTTAATTTTATTACATTTGGATAATAATTGAAAGGAGGTGTAGTATATGGAAATTAATAGTAAATATGAAAAGATAATTGAGTTTGTATGTAAATATAAGAATATTTCTCAAGATGAACTTTTAAAAATATTAAAGGATAGAAATTGTAAATACATTTTTTTATTACTTTTAAAAAAATATAAATGCGTAGATTTAGATGTAATAAATAGCTATTTTCCCGATTACAGCAAAAAATCTTTAAATTATAGCTTAAAAAAAGCAAAAGAGAAATTTTTTATAAATAAAGAATTCCGAGATGAATATTTTGAAATAGAAGATGATATAAAAAAATCTTTATAAAATAAAAAATTTAAAAAAAATGTAGAAAAACATAATCAGATATGATACAATATTATTTATGTTAGCAAAACACAAGAATCCCATTTTAAATATTTTGTAGGGTAATTTCTATTATAAATTTATTTTCTGTGTTTGTCAACTAATTTTTATATTATGTTCATTAATTTGTCCGATGACTAGCCACTATAATACTCCCCTCTTCTAAAGAGGTCGATAACAGCGGCACGTCCCTGGATAATTCATCTAAGCATAGAGGAAGTACAAACCTCCTCTACGTAAGATTCATTGATTATAATTATTTATACATGGGAGGATATTAAATGAAAAATACTAAATATATTTTTGTAACTGGTGGTGTTGTTTCATCATTGGGCAAGGGAATAACAGCAGCTTCTCTTGGAAGATTGCTTAAAAATAGAGGATTAAAAGTTTCAATACAAAAATTTGATCCATATATAAATGTTGATCCAGGGACCATGAGCCCATATCAGCACGGAGAAGTTTTCGTTACCGATGATGGTGCTGAAACGGACTTAGATCTTGGACATTATGAAAGATTTATAGATGAAAACCTAAGTAAGAATAGTAATGTTACTACTGGTAAAGTCTATTGGTCTGTTATATCTAAAGAGAGAAAAGGAGATTACCTTGGTGGTACAGTGCAAGTAATTCCTCACATAACAAATGAACTTAAAGACAGAGTTTATAGAGTTGCAAAAGAAAAAGATGTGGATGTAGTTATAACTGAAATAGGTGGAACCGTTGGAGATATTGAATCACTCCCATTTTTAGAAGCCATAAGACAAATAAAATATGAAGTTGGTAATGGCAATTCTTGTTTTATACACGTAACACTTGTACCATATTTACGGAAAGCAGGAGAAATAAAGACAAAACCAACCCAACACTCAGTTAAAGAATTAAGAGGCATAGGTATTCAACCTGATATAATAGTATGTCGTACTGAAAAAGAACTATCTGAAGATGTGAGAAATAAACTTGGACTATTCTGTAATGTAGAAGGAAAAGCTGTAATACAAAATCTAGATGCAGAAAATCTATATGAAATTCCATTATTACTTCATAAAGAAGGTCTAGATGATTTAGTATGTGAACAACTTAGTCTAGGCTGCAATGAAGTAGATAATACTGAATGGATAGAAATGGTAGGGAAATTAAAAAGTTTATCTAAAGAAGTTACTATAGCATTAGTTGGTAAATACGTAGAATTACATGATGCTTATCTTTCAGTGGTAGAATCACTTAGCCATGGAGGTCTTGCAAGCGGAGCAAGCGTAAATGTAAAGTGGATAAACTCCGTTGATGTTACTGCTGAAAATGTTAATGATATTTTAAAAGACGTAGATGGCGTATTAGTACCTGGTGGCTTTGGTGATAGAGGTATTGAAGGTAAAATAGAATCTATAAGATGGGCAAGAGAAAATAAAATTCCGTTCCTTGGAATCTGTCTTGGAATGCAATGTGCAGTAATAGAGTATGCTAGAAATGTACTGGGCTATTCAGATGCTCACAGTTCAGAAATAGCTCCTGATACTAAACATCCTGTTATAGATTTAATGCCTGATCAAAAGGATATTGATGAAAAAGGCGGTACAATGAGACTTGGACTATATGCATGTAAATTATCCAAAGACACAAATGCTATGGCCGCATATAATGAACAGGTTATATACGAAAGACATAGACATAGATATGAATTTAATAATGAATATAGAACTAGTTTAATAGAAAAAGGTCTTATACTTTCAGGAACAAGTCCAGATGAGAGATTAGTAGAAATTGTGGAGCTCAAAGATCATCCTTGGTTTGTTGCAGTTCAGTTCCACCCTGAATTTAAGTCAAGACCAAATAAACCTCATCCACTTTTCAGAGATTTTATTAAAGCCTCATTGAAATAAATTTAAAGAGGATGCCTCACAATGCATATCTATTGTGAGACATCCTCTTTAACTATTCTACTATTAAAAATAACTATTAAGTCACTATTTTTAATAAAGAAATAAGGCCGTTCTCAAATTTAACGAATAAATTATTTCTTTTGAGACAGGGCCTTTTTCCAATTTTAATTTACTCCAGATGACCTTTGCATACTCTCTTGTATTATTGCAATTTTATATTTATATCAAGAGAAGTTGCTGGGACCATCTGTCCTGATATATTCATATCATACTTAACAGAGATATTTCCACCTTTTTCATTTACATCTATATTTATTTCTTTTGTGTCCACTTCCATTTTCAGAGTTCCATAGGGAGTATCATACATAGATAAATTGTTTGTTCCACAAAGAAAATGCATATTAGCATTAGTAGTTCCTTCTCTTAATAATATGAGTTCCTCTGGTTTTATTTTTAGAGTAGTAGTTGTACCCTGCATACCTGATATTTCTGTTTCTTCATAAATAGCATAATAGAAATCATCCTTTAAATAAAAAATTCCCGGAGTAACAACTTGTATGGTATCTTCTTCTTTATCTCCCTGTATACTAGAAATGGTTATAATAGCTTTTTTCTCCATCTTTATCTCCTTAACGTAAGGCATATTTTAAATACTAATTATTGTTTCTTTCTATAGCAAATTCTATAAGCTCACTAATCAAGTCTTTATATGCCTTACCAGCAGCTTCCCACATTTTAGGATACATACTTATCTTAGTGAATCCAGGAATAGTATTAACTTCATTTAAATATATTTCTGACGTTACTTTATCTACTAAAAAGTCAACTCTTGCCATACCTGCACAATCTAAAGCTGTATATATCTTTACAGCAAGCTTCTTTATTTTTTCTAATTCAGTGCCATTCATATCTGCTGGTATTAATAATTTTGATTCTGCATCTTCGTACTTTGCTTCATAATCATAGAATTCTTTTGCAGGAAGAATTTCTCCTGGAACTCCAGCCTTTGGTTTGTCATTTCCAAGAACAGCTACTTCTACTTCTCTAGCATTAATAGCTTTTTCAACTAAAACTTTTCTATCGTATTTTAGTGCTTCCTCTATACCATCTATCAATTCCTTTCTGTCATGTGCTTTTGTAATGCCCACTGAAGATCCGCTGTTAGAAGGCTTAATAAACACATCATATTTTAATTTTTTTTCTATTGTGTCTATTATCTTGTCTCTGCTAATACCATATTCTACTGCTGTTACAACTACGTAATCAGCCTGTTTTATTTCAAAATGTTCCAATACATATTTGGTATATACCTTATCCATACACACTGCCGAAGACATAACATTAGGTCCTACACACGGAATATCTATAAGCCTACACAGCCCTTGTACAGTACCGTCTTCTCCGCATAGCCCATGAAGTACAGGAAATACTACATCTACTTCTCTATTAAATAGAACCTTTTGACCTTCTGGTTTCTTATAATATTCATCTTTTTCCCATTGACCATTCTCTATTTTATCTATACTTCCTGTATATTCAAACCATTCACCATCTTTTGTTATTCCTATTGGATAAACATCATATTTAGATATATCAATATTTCTAAGCACTGATGATGCTGATACTCTTGAGACTTCATGCTCAGTTGACTTTCCACCAAATAATATAGCTATTTTCTTTTTCATACAAATTCTCTCCTCTGACCTTAATAGTATTGAAATAATTCATCCTTTATTATATTTTACAATTTCTTTATAATTAAAAAAAGAACCACAGTAAGCCCAGTTTTTATCTTCTGCGGTTCTATTATATCATAAATTAAATTCATAATTTAAGAAGATGGCGAAGTAAATATTATCAATTAGAATATTATATTGTTAGTTTACCATTTGGTGTATTTCTTATTTGTAGTATTCTCACTTCATATCCAGTTTGAGCATTTATGTAGACAATAAAGGAATCTCCATTGTAATTACCTACAAACTCATAACACAAGACCTCCTTGTTTGATTCAGTAGGCACAATAGCCAGCCTTGAGGATGTAACGGTCAATCTTTTACTTACTTTTTCCTGCGCCTTATCTTTACTTATAAGACTGTTCTCATCAGGTATTTTTCTTCCCGTATCATGAGCTGTAAGATATTTTGCAGACTCCATACCAATTATATTTCCATTATCCAATGCAATTTTAAGTTTTATCTGATCCGTATATACTGCCACATTCCCTATATTATAAATATAGCTTATAATAGCAGTATTGTTATAAACGAGGCTATAAGTTGGTGTCATATTAGTATACCCCATATCAGCTAGATATTTACTGCCTATATCCTGAGCTTTATTTACATCTATAGTAGGTTTGTCGATATTTCTATTATCTAAAATATAATATATCATTCCACCTTTTTTTGTCACTTCACAAGATACTTTATTATCACTTTTTCGCCCCTTTATATTAACATTAAAACTATAGCAAGGAATTTTCTGTTTATTTACATCCTCCAACCTCTCAACACTGTCTATCTTTTCATTTCCAATAGCTTTTCTCACAATTCCTTCTGCCTCAGTTACTGTAACATCTTTTGAAGAATTAATTTTAGGATTTATATCTAAATTGTTATCTGAAAATGGTCCATCGTATATGAGTGAAGGATATTGAACTATCTGTTTTTGTATGCTCTCAAAACTAGTGGATACTGCATTTTCATTACTGGAAAGTAACACTCCGCTGGCCTTTTTTCTTATTTCTCCCCACTTCACATCACCGTTATTTATATTATTCTGTACATTTTTCAATTGATTTTCAAGAGTATATGCCTGTTTTTTTAGAGTTTCAACTTTTGCTATATCCTCATCTGAAAGTTCTCCTCCTTGAGTAGTTTTACTAGCTAATGTATAACAAAAATCTCCTACCTGGGTTATAAATTTACTTGTTCCACTTAACTGCTGCTCATCAATTGGCAGTGAATGCAGCTTATCATTAGCTATAGAAGAATATCTAAATATCTCTTCCAAGGCCACAATATCTTGATCCTTTGAACCTAATACTGGAACTTTAGCCAAATTACTTCCTATATTCTCAACTGAATTTATTAATTGATACATACTTTTACTGTATTCTCCCATTAAATAATTTCTATAATCAATTCTCTCTAGAGTCATAAGAATTGCAAATGTGGTTGAAAATACTACAATTAGGGCTACTGCTATAGTATATATTATTCTCTTTTTAGTTGTATTCATTGAAAAACTCTCCTTTATTTTCATATGCCTTTTTCTTATTATTTGTAATTTGCTTTTCCTTATTCATCATATAATCTCTATAGTTATAATTTTTGTAAAATATTCAGAAAAATATTTATACTTTATCTTAAATTTTGTATAATTAAATTAATATTTTACGATATAAGATAACTGTAAAATAAATATGACATCCTTTCACTTGTTATTTATTTTCAAACGCCTAAGTTGTATAATATAATTTGTACACATGTAATTTTAATACTTGAGTTTAATTTAATTGAAGGGTGAAAATAATGAGAGCTTTAATACTTTCAGTTTCAGCAGGCGGAGGGCATAAGCATGCAGCTCTTGCACTTAAAGACTATATCTTAAAGTTTGAACCAGTTTCGGAGGTTAAGATATTAGATACGATAAAATATATAAATCCAATTTTAAATAAAGTTTTGATAGGTGGTTACCTTAATACACTAAAAATTACTCCTTCACTTTTTGGCAAAATTTATAGATTTACAGAAAACACTGATAAAGATGCTAGTATATCATCCTTTAAAAATAAATTAACTGAGATTATGGCTCATAAAATACTACCTGCCATAGAAAGGTTTAAACCTGATATAATAATATGTACTCACTGGTACCCAGTAGAAATGGTGTCAATACTAAAAGAAAAAAATAAACTTAATATTCCTATTGTCTGCATAATTACAGATTATGCACCTCATAGCTTTTGGATATATCCACAAGTTGATTCCTATATAGTTTCTAATAAAGACATGCTAGAAGAAATGGTACATCGGGGCATAAATAGAAATTCTATATTTGATTCAGGTATACCTGTAGGATCTGATTTTTTTGATAGATATAATCGCAATGATACACTCAAAGAACTAAAATTAGATCCTAATAAACAAGTTATACTTATTATGGGCGGAAGCCTTGGCATGGGGAGAATTTCAGGAATATATTCTCAAATAGCAAATTCCACTAAAAATATTCAAGTAATAGTGGTTGCAGGTAACAATAAAAAGCTTTATACAAAACTTATGTCTATTAAGAAAACTTCTAATGTAGATACTAGAATACTAGGTTTCACTAAAGATGTGAACAAATATATGCAATGTAGTGATATTCTCATTACAAAACCAGGTGGTTTAACTATATCTGAAGCCTTAATATGTCAAATACCCTTAGTTCTTTTTTCTCCAATTCCTGGACAAGAGGAAAAAAATGAGGAATTTTTATTAAAGCACAATCTTGCTATAAGTATAGGTGATGGCAGCAATTGCAGAGAAAAAATAGTGCAGCTTCTATGTTCCTCTGAAACTTTAAAAATAATGAAGCATAACTGTAAAAAATTTTCAAAGCCCAACTGTGGATATAATATTTTTAATGTTATAAATGACCTTATTAAAAGAAGAGAAATTGCTATTATGAAAAATGAAATATAAAAAGTAAAGGGGATTCTATAGCAGCATTCCCCTTTACAGTGTTTACTTTTTTAGTTTTGCAATCAGCTATTTTATATTTTATCTTTTATATCAGTTACCAATTTTTTTACCTCATCTAACAACTTAAATCTAACTATTATTTTATTATTGACATTTTCACTATTATTTTTTGAATTATCTACCAACGCATATTCATCTTTAGTTAAGGCACTTTTCATTTCATCTTGAGTCTTTTCAACCTCCACATTACCTTTAGTAATATCAGTAAAGCAAAGAGGCGGAAACATTACACACCACCAATTATGTCCTTTAGCGCTGCCAATTAAAATTCTATAAGCTTCATATCGTCCCTGCGGAAGCACTATAGTCCCATAGGACTTAACAGGGAAATCTACATAACTCAATTCTGTCTTTACGGAATAATTATATCCATTTTCTCTTATTACACTCTCAGCTATTGCATTAATATTTTTATCGTATTTTTTAAGTATCTCTCTTGATTCCTCAATGCTCTTAGAATTACTCAGCTTAGGAGCAATATAAGCTAACACTTTATCCCTGACCTTTAACTTCAAAGCTTGATCCTCATTAGAATCACTGTTAGCTAGAACATGAAATCTTATTATTTTTTTAGCTATGCACTGCTGGTCAGCTTGTTCATTTGCTTCTCTCGCCTCAACTTTTGTAGTAAAATAAGTTTTATTTTTACTATAATTCCAAATTAGCATAGTACTAATTAACATTATCCCCATAAATATCAGAACTTTTTTCATCAATAATCCCCCTCAAAATCAATAATCATATTGTTAATTATTTACATAAATACTATTTATATTCATTACAATAAGAAATTTTTTTTTAGAGATTATAAATCTATAATTATGATAAAAATAATAAATATATAAGTTCCAATTAAAATAATATATTTAATTAATACAGCTAATAGATAAGATTTACTTAAAACACTATCTTATTAGTGAAGATAATTTATTGAGAGATACATATTAAAATTGCAATTCTTAACATATGTAACTAAAAGGGGTTGTATAACTTATGAAAAAAATTATAATTAAATTTCTAGGTCTTAATATCCATAAAACAGATGAAGAAAACAGAACATTTAGAGTTGGTATAGTTTCTACTCTTTTATTAGAAACTGGCATTATTTTTACTTTGTTTAAGCATAGAGATGATAGTTCAATAAAGTTTATATTACTGGCTATAATTGTCGCCATTATCTGCATTTTAATGCTTATTTCCATAAGATTATACGATGTATGTATATTTTTAATGGCAAATTATATTATATACACCGTAAAAAAAGGTGATAACTTACTCACAATATCAGAGCAATTTCTTCCAGAATGTAATCCATGGAGAACCTCAGAAATTATAAAAAATAAAAATAATATAGAGGAGATATTACATCCTGGGCAAAAAATATTAATACCTTCAAAGAGAGAATTTTTCATTTAATTTTAAACATATTTAACTATATAAATAAACAAATTTTATCAATATGTTACAAAATACTTTTTAATGAAGTTGTAAAAATACAGTCAAAAGGAGTTCATCAAATTGTTGCTGAAAGAACAGTCATGGAAGGATGTACCCATTCTGATATTGGCAGCTGGTTATGTGAAAAATGGAACTTGCCGAAAGATGTAAATGCTGCAGTAGCCTATCATCATACGCCTTTACTTGCAACTGAATACATAGAAGAAGTTAATGTTATGAGCATAGCTTATTCCATTAGCACATTGTATTATGAAAAATTATTATGTCTTAATACTTTCTACGTATTAAACGAAACAGTTGCTGATTCTTTAGGCATAGCAATGAAAGACATTGAAATTATCAGCAAAAAACTACCAGATAAAGTTGAAGAAATACTAAAGATACTGAATACATCAATTTTCAATGTACAGTTATCAAGTTAAATTTTCTATCTTTCATTTTGTGATAGATTATTTCTTAAATAATCTATTCACTAATCAATTATCTGTAACCGTTCAATTGATTAAATATTTCTGCAATGTAAATTGTAACATAGGACTTTAAGCTTTATTTAATGCATACTAATTTTAAAACAACTCTATACCCTGATTTTATATAGTTCTAGTTATGTATACTTCTTCATATTTTTCTTTCATGCCTTCAAAACACCTCTGTGCTTTTAACATATCATCAAAAAATCCAAAGATACTAGGGCCACTTCCACTCATCATGGAACCCAAAGCTCCATATCTAAGCATAGAATCTTTAATATTTTTTAACATATTATATTTTCTAATGGTAACATTTTCAAGCAAATTCTTCATGTTATTACTTATAAATTCCAAATCATCCTTTTCCATAGCTTTTATTAGACTATTCATATCCGGATGTTTAAATACCCTCTCTATATCAAAATTCTTATATACTTCCTTTGTAGATACTCCAAAATTTGGTTTAACCAATATTAATATTTTATCCTTAAATGATTTTAGAGTGGTAATTTTTTCACCTATTCCTTCACAAAGCGCAGTTCCACCCAATATACAATAAGGCACATCAGCACCTAATTTTAATCCAAGTTCCATAAGTTCTTCATCTGTTACATCGACACTAAAAATATCTCTCATAGCCCTTAAAACTGCTGCTCCATCCGTACTTCCTCCTGCAAGCCCTGCTGCTACTGGTATATTTTTATTTATCTCAATACTAACTCCTGATTTTATATTATAGGTATCTATAAAAAGCTTTGCAGCCTTGTAAGCTATATTTTTATCATCAGTAGGTACATATTGTTTGTCACAACTTAACTTTATTCCATTATCTGTTCTATTTATATTCATCACATCATATAAATCAATTGCTTGCATTATCATTTTTAACAAATGGTATCCATCTTCTCTTTTACCTACTATATCTAACGATATATTTATTTTTGCATATGCTTTTAGTAACATGGTTAGCCTCCGTGTAATCATTATATTACTTACATTATAACAAAAAAGCCTTCCAACACATATAGTGCTAAAAGGATTTTTGTTGATACAGATATCAATTGTATATATTTAACTTAGGCAAATGAAAATAAATAGTAAGTCAAAGATGTACTGACTAGTTATTTATTTGAATGTGACTTATTAGGCATGTTCAAATTGCCTATATAATAGCTCTTCCTGGTATTATAAGTTTTTGTCCTGGTAAAACGTAATCTGAATTCTCTATGCCATTAATATTTACTATGGATTCAACAGTTGTGAAGTACACCTTTGCAATCTTCCATAGGGTGTCCCCTACCTGAGTTGTATATATAGTAACACTAGCCTTTTTTTTAGGTTTTTCTCCCTCTAGCGGAACTATATTTATAAGAAAATCTTTATTGGAATTATAATTCACTCTCCCATACACAGATACAATTGCTTTAATTGCTATTGTATTGGCCTCAATGGAAGCCTCCAGACTATCCAAATCACCTTTTGCAATAGAACTCATTTCTATTTTAGCACCTGGTATATCCACAGTAGAGTTGAAGGGAATATCCTCATTTAAGGAACTCAAATTGTTCTTCTCATCATTTGTCTTATAAATAACAGAAATATTTATTATTCCTTCTACTGACAATTTATCTTCTACCAACTTTTTATCAGTTATAGAAACCTTTCCCACAGCTAAAATCACTTCCGTAGGAACTACATTTTCTTCTTTGATTTCAAGATTTTCTTTAACTATATTTTCAGTAGTTGCATGGCCATATACCAAATTAAGTTCATAGTCCTTCTTTTCTATTTTAAGATTTAAATCTGGCGAATAGGCATCCTGTATAACATCCACATTTTCCTTACTCTGAACCTTTACATTAGCCTTTACAAGAGCTTCTATATCAATATTTCTGTTCTCTCCTAAATCATCTTCTTTTATATTGCATTCTGTAGCATCAACTGTAAATTCTCCAAATACATTCATATTCGAATTTACACCTTCAAGCTCAACTTCCTGACTTAAAAGCACATCATCAGATAAGTGGAATACATCTGCTGTATCCTTTCCCTTGTATAAAACATTAATTTCAGCAAAGGCTTCTATACTTATTTTTCCCTCTAATAGCTTTACTTGCTTTTTGTGTATGTTAACATCGTATTTTAGTATGTTCCCAACTTGAGGGTTTTCCATAGGAACTTGCAAATGAGATTTAGCGACTAAATCTACTGATGTGTTACCAGCAACTTTATCAATAGAGGTTGGATTTCTTAAAAATTGCACATCCCCTAATCCTGTGATATCCTTAACTATTTCCAATTCATTTTTACTATATACTTCTGATTTTAATTTAATTATCCCCTCAACTGCTATCTTTCTTTCATTTACTGCGTTGCAATCAATATGTTCTACATAATAATCTGTGTCAGAAATCATTTTGTGAGCTGCACCTTCTATTTCTACATAATTACTAAATTTAGCTGAATAAGAAACTCCACAGATTTCTGTACCATCTTCTGTTTTTCCCAAATACACCACATCAAATTCTACCTGACCTTCTAAATATACCTTGTCTTGCATTACTTCTGTATTTAATATAGAAGGCTTTGCATCTACCATAAGTATCTTTAACACATCTGGCTGAGTATCCGGTATAATGTATTCTTCCCGTACCACTGTATCGGCTGTATTTTCCCCTAGTAACTGCTCATATTCTATATTTTCTTTAACTAATTCTATAGCCATGTTATCCCTCCTATGAAATACCTAAGGCATTTAAAAATAAATAAATTGATTATTTTTTTAAAGATGCCTAATATAATATATATTAGCATTTCATCACAAATATGATAACTTTATAATTATTTTTTAATTACTATATGTACATCAGTATATTTCCATAAATGTTTATAGTATATTTCTACATATTTATTTAGTTTTCATCATTTTCCTTTATATACTACTAGTTTTTACGTTATAAAATATTTAAACTTATTGACAAAGTTCATAATATGACGTATTATAGATAATGGTTATTGACCATATAACCTCTCATAAATTCTCAATACCCTTTTATACCATAGTTGAAAGATGGAACCCACCATCTTTCTTTTTTATTAAATATATTTTTTGTAAAATGATTATTTTATATGAAAAAACGATACTAAGATTAGTATCGTTTTTTATTATACTGCAAAAACTAATTGAACTGTCTTTGTTAACACGTCTGAATAACTATATGACACCTTCCTCTGGGTGTCTGATTCTAATCTAACTACAAATATACTAGGATAGGTTTTTTCTATAATTCCATTATTGACCACAACTCTTTTTCTTCCACTATTTGCTTTAAGTACTACCTTTTCCCCCAAGTGGTCCTCAATATTTCTCTTAATGGAATCTAAAACATTCATTTTTTCCATGCAAAACACCCTCTTTCCATATCTTATATTATACATGATAAACTTATTTATGTCAAATAAACTTCTTATTTTAACAGTAAATAATACAAGTTGTCAAGGTAAATTTTTTGTTAATAAAATAGACCTCAAGTTATATTTAAGCTTGAGGTCTATTTTATACCTATTTCACTTGTTATTTCTCTCCTACTTAATAAAAAGCATATAAACAGAATTCTTGGCATCAGGTGTAGTTTTTGTTTATGACCTCTCATGCTTACTAACAGAGTTCTTAGTATCATCGTCGTCCTTTAGTGCAAGTCGTTATCCAAGGACGTAGACACTCTTTACTCCCCTTTGAAGAAAAGCAGAGAACAAAAATCTTTGATTTTCTGTGAATCGCTTTCACAGAGTGCAAGTAGAGAACCAAAATCTTTTTTTGATTTTGTGTGAATCACTTTCACAGAGTGCGATGGAAGTATTAGAGTTGGTAGTCATCGGATAAAAAGCAAAGGGCCAGTTAATTTCTTTGAAATACTTAACTTATTAAAAAAAAGTAGACCTTGGATAGCCCTCTCTACATTTCCCCCTAGTCTGAAGCCCACCTACTCCTTTAGCTCCAGTTATGGTATTGGTAACTGCTTCCCGTATGTTTACAATATCTTTTATATTTGTATAAGCAACCTTTTGACATACGAAAACTGGATCTAAACAATGTATGAGTACTCTTTCAGGAGAACTTGCGTAATTAGCACCTGCTCACTTAACCAAATTGCGATAATTAGAAAGATATTTACAAGAATAAGTTTCTCTATATATAAAGAACTCTACAGCGAACTTCCAGAGATAACTATTGCTGATAAAATCACTAAATTAAGATTCACCCACAACCTAAAACGAGAAGATCTTGCAGATTTATTAAACATGCACTGGGACACAATAGAAGGATGGGAAGTCCATAATATTATGCCCAAACCTCAAAGCATAAGAAAACTATGCGATTATTTTAATTTACCTTATAATTATTTCCATGAATATTATAACATATACTTCAATAATCCCGGAGATAAAATTAAAACGTGGAAGATTAAAAATAAATTAACTTATGGCCAAGCATGTAAACTGCTAGGTATTACCCATTCATGTTTTGGAAGATTACTTAATAATAAAATAAATCTCTCCTATTATATATATGCAGAATTAAAAAAATTAGGAGCTTTTTAAGGCTCCTAATTTTTTATTATATATTAATAATACTATTTTCATAAAACAAACTATTTTTGGAGTTGAAAAAATACTCCATCTACTAAATACATTATAGTGTTTTTATCAATTATGTAAATACTGCTATACATGCCACCATTATTATCTATTTCAATTTCATTAATATAATTTGAAGTTATTTTAAAATAACTTAAATTTCTTTTAGTATCAGTAAAAAAATCATTATCTGATACAATTTTTTGTTTATAAGTTGGAGTTTTCAATGAAGACCCATCTAAATCTGTAAATTGGTTTGCTGAAAGAATAAGTTTTTTACCTATATAACTATCTACTTTACTATCAGGAATGGCATAAACAGGTAATGTACCAACAGATTTTTTAATGACCCATTCACCAAAGTAATCTTTATAATCAAAAGTACTTGAAGTATTATTGTTATTAGTTATCGAACTATTTGTGTTTGTGGTATTACTTTGTTTTACTGCTGTACTATTTATTTCTGCGGTATTACTTTGCTTTGTTACTGTACTATTTATTTCTGCGGTATTACTTTGCTTTGTTACTGTACTATTTATTTCTGCGGCATTACTTTGCTTTGCTGATATACTGTTTGTATCTGTAGCATTGCTTTGGTTTGTCACTGTACTATTGGTATCTGTAGCATTATTTTGCTTTATTGCTGTACCACCTTTTTTGTTATTAATAGAAATTGATTTATTATTTATTATTTTATCTCCTATAATAAAGACTCCAACTAAAATAATGATTATAATACCTACAATAGTTGATTTCTTTTTTAATAAAGTAAGCATATTTATTCTCCTTTTGATATAAGATTAACTTTTAAATAGCGCAGTTACTCTTAAAATTAATATATTAACTAATAAGCAAAAGTATATTTATATTAAATTTAATGACTAATAATTAAAAATACTAAGATTAAGTAATTTAATTTTAGTAACAATTCATTACATTACGTCAAAATATAGTAGTCAATTACTAATTTTTTATTGTATAAATAAAAAATCAACATTTATGCAATTAATTCTCTTAGCCTGATATTTATTTATAAATTTATTGGATATACTCAATCAAATCTAGTAAGTATAATTTAGTTGAGTATATCCAATATTAATTAAATTTTTATTTAATTTAAACAATAAATATTATATAAAAAATTTGTATCTATTATTCTAAACTTTCTAATAAGGATTAGCTCCATATCCATTATTTTCTGTAACAACTTGACCAGTAGGATTTCCAGCTGTATTTATATATGATATACTAGGTGGACAATTATATCCTGGAATACTTGATGTTGACGCACTAAAAATTCCCCATTCATAGTTTCTTCTAGTTACCAATCCTGGAAGAACTGTATTCCCAGCATAAATCCATTGATTAAATTGAGTTTGTATATCTGCACCTCTAGAACCAGAAGCATATAATTTTAATAATGTAGATTGACTAAATGCTTGTACACCTTCGTTATAAGCAAAAGATGTAAATGCATCCACTTCTCTTTGTGTAGGATTTGCAACTCCACGTGCATGTATAATATTTAATACTTGCGTATAATAATTATTATTTACATTAGTAGTTAATAATTGTGTAGCAGTAGTCTCACTTATACTTGAAGGTAATCCATTTAATTCTGCTCCAGTCATCCCATATCCTCCTGTTAACACTCCTACTTCATCATGGTATAATGATGGTGCAAATCCCTCACATTCTTTTATAAAATATATTATATTTGCACTTGATCTACTGGAAGCTATTCCATTTGTATTTCCTGTGCTACCATCAGGATAACCAAATTCATGTATTTCAGTAGATGTAGGAGCTTGCTGCTTTATTGCATATACATCCATAACACCTTTTCCAATTACAAACTGTGTATTCTGATCAGTTGGTTCCATTGGAGTAGCTGATTCAAATAAAAATGATTGAAAATTATTTGCACCATTTAAAGTGTGCACTTCTGTGGCTCCTGCCCCATTCCTTTTGATACAATATAAATCTGGTTTACCATCATTATTATAATCACTTATTCCAAATGCCCAATTACTATCTGTCTGAGGCAGTGCTGTAGCTGTTTCAAGTAAAAATGATTGGAAGTTATTTGCACCATTTAAAATGTGTACTTCTGTTTTAGCATTTCCTCCATTCTCTTTAATACAATATAAGTCTGGTTTACCATCGTTATTATAATCACCTAATGCAAATTCCCAATTACCATCTGTCGCCTGAGGCAGTGCTGTAGCTGTCTGAAGTAAAAATGATTGGAAGTTATCTGCACCATTTAAAATGTGTACTTCTGTTTTGGCATTTCCTCCATTTTCTTTAATACAATATAAGTCTGGTTTACCATCGTTATTATAATCACCTAATGCAAATTTCCAATTACCATCTGTCGCCTGAGGCAGTGCTGTAGCTGTTTCAAGTAAAAATGATTGGAAGTTATTTGCACCATTTAAAACGTGTACTTCTGTTTTAGCATTTGCTCCATTTCTTTTAACACAATATATATCTGCTTTACCATCATTATTGTAATCACCTGAAGCAAAACTCCAATAACTATCTGTTTTACTTAACGGTGTAGTCGTATTTAATTTCCATACTAATCCATTTGTATTTGTATCAGCATAAGCTTTATTGTATCCTATTAACATGAATGTAGTACTAAATAATAATAATAATAACACTCTTTTATAAATTTTCATACATTGCCCCCTAGTTTTTTAATATAATTCACTAATTAAAAAATTATCGTTCTAAAACTTTGGATATCCAATAGATTAATATTAAATAAAATTTTACATAAATTCAATATATATGTCACAAAAGGGTGTTTTTATGTGGTAAATGTATATTTTTTTACATATTTTTTTATAATTTCATAATATTGTTATCGCATTTAAAAAAGTACAAATTAAGTAAAAATCATTTTATGTCGTAATCAACAAATAACTATGATCCTAATCCTAAAACTAGAAAATTATTTTTACACTATATCATTTTTAAAATTGTTAACTTCTAAAACAGCACCTTTTATAATATTAAATATCTCATCATCTGTAAGTCCTGTCTTGCCAGTAATCAATTCTAAAACTTTACTATGCTTAATAGCACCTTCCCAGTTAAACTCTTTACCTAACTGCTCTACAGCAAATACAGCATTTTTTACTATAGCTACATCTTTATTATATTTCTCTGTTCCTATAGTCTGTATAACAGCTTCTTTCTGCTTTTCTATAAGCTCCTTATGCGCATCTAAGAAAGCTTTTAGTTGTCTTCTTCCAATCTCAAGCACTGTAACTACACTAGCACCTATGATTGGTATAATAATTTCATTTATAACTGTTTGACTTATCATTTTTACATTCCTCCAATTTATTTAAATTAAAAAAGGACTATAGTTTCCTATAATCCCTTTTAGCCTAACATCTTAGCCCATGTTGCGGGTCCAACTACTCCATCAGGCGTTAACCCATGAGATGCCTGCCAATTTTGCACTTTTATCTTTGTTTCGTTTCCAAAGATCCCATCTATCGAAGCACCTACTACCCATTGTATGAATCTTGTAGCATACTCGTGATGAATTTCTTTTACTCCGTCTAAAGGTTTTGAGTAAATTTCTGTTACTGCTGCTATTGTCTTAGGTCCCCATACAGCATCTTGAACTAATCCCATTATACCTTGGAATTCTTTTTTAGCTGCTGTTGTAACTGGTCCATCAAAACTGTCTACTACAAGTCCCTTTTTTAGTAATGTATTAAGTTGCATTTGAATAATTCTTACTGCTGGATCTCCTTGCTGTACTGGCTGCGCTACCTGTGGAGCTGCTGCCAAAACTACATTATTAGCATCTATTAATACATCATTAGAGAATAGATCTATATCCATATTCCCCTGAGTTCCTGGTAATCTTCCAGTCCATGTATATTGAATACCTGCATAACCTCTTGTATCTAAAGGACTTGTATTAGGTTCAGCTATTACTATTTTATTTTTAGGAAGTCCCGAAGCATCTGCTACATTATGAGCTGCATATAACAGTAAACCAGGATTAAGAGCCATAAATGCAGCAACAAAATTCATGTCCGGATTAGCCACCTCATAATCTAACCATGGTTTTAAATCTTGCTGATATTTACCTATAGTGTTTATAAAGTGCTGATATTCTTGTGCTGGTGCATTTCTAGCTGCAAAGTGATAAAATCCTACTTTTAACCCTCTGTCTTTAGCGTTCTTGTACTGGCTATCCATTAAAGGATTAACATAAGTTAACCCTTCAGTTGCTTTAATATAAACTGCCTGAACCCCATCTACTTTGACTGCGTTCCAGTCTGTAATTATAGTGTCACTGTAAATATCTATTCCTTTCATTACCATAATAATTATTCCTCCCTTTCTATACCATCAAGCCTTTTGTGGGCTGATTTTGCACTTTCTTCTACCCTGGTTACTCTTTCTTCAATACTCCCCATTCTAGCCTCATGAGTTCGGATATCGTACTTAATGTCCTTAACGTCCTTTCCTATATAGTCAAGCTTTGTTTCAATCCTTGTATTACATTCTGCCGATTTTTCTGCTTTATTTTCTATGTCCTTTTCATTCTCCTTTGAAGCTTTTCTCATACCAGTAATAGTTCCAACAACACCTAAAACTGCACCTATGACTGTACATATTAGTCCTATAGTTGCGTTATCCATAAAGCACCTCCTAAATTATTGAAAAATAAAAAAGCACCTATATAGGTACTTACTTCGACTGTATAAATATTTGAGCATAAACTGTTGCTTCAACTCGACCATTCTGATCTGTAGTAATTTCTACTTTATTATTTCCTTTATTAACATGAGCTGTAATATCTATATTATATTCATCTATAGCTGCATCTCCTGAATAATTAACACCTACATCATTACCATTCACAGATATTTTCACATTCTTAGGATAAGTATCTTCATAAATGCCATACTTTATCGTAATATCCTGCTCTGGAATAGTTATTTCATGAGTGTGGTCCATTCCATGTGAATGACTAGGAATACTTACATTGTGGGTATGCCCTGGTATGCTCACTGAATGTGAATGACTAGGGACAGAAACATCATGAGTGTGATCCGTAGTTGAATAAGTATATAAGTTGGCTCCAAGATAATCATTACTTACAGCAAGCTTGAACCATGTAGTATCTTGTCCTTGACTTGCAGAACATAGAAAATCTCTGTAAGTAGACGGTTTTGTATCCCCACCCGTATTCATGCCTATCAAATGGGTATGTCCACCACCGCCTGAACTTGTTACTGTAGCACCACCTCCATTACTTGATGTTTGAGTACTGGCTCCCCCACTTGTGCTTGTCTGTGTACTTTGCCCTCCACTGTCACTTGTTGATTTAGAACTTGGGCCACTGGTTGATACAACCTGTTGAGCTGTAGCACCTTTTTCATAAGCTCTATATGGTCTGCCATGTAGATTAATATAAACTTTGTTGATATTAATAGCTTCATCTGGTATGTCTAGGTCAAAAGTTATAGGGTGGGTTGCATCTGCATTTTCTGCTTTGTTTAAAGATATTAAACAAGTATTACCTTGTGGAGCATTCTCAATGCTTGCAGTCCTCTGTTTCAAATCTATTATCTGATCAATAAACCCTAAAGGTCTTGTTGAAATTACTATATCCTTATCCTGTGGAGCTAATATACTAAACTTTTCTTCTGTAACTCTCGCATAAACATCTATATCTAATATAGAATTCATGATATGCAAAGTATCTCCAAGATTGTATTTTTCGAAATTATATTCTTCTAATACACTTCTATCTGTCATACTTGTATCTAAAGTAACTTTAGGCTGCTTACTATCTTTTAAAGCTGTTTTTCCTGCTTGCATAAGAGTATATGCGTTTTGTATTTCAGAGTTAGTATAATGCCCTTCTATAACCCCATATTCAGCTATTGAATCTTCATCTTCTACATATATAACACCATTGTTTACACTTGATATATCCAACTGATTTATTCCTTCTCCATATCCATGGCAAATAAGTCTATTAGCTAAATCAGAAGGATCGTTCTCTCTAGTTATGGAATCCATATTTTCATTCATCATTACTGTAACATTTCTGTCTTGTCCAATACTATTTAAATAATCTAAGTATAGAATTCCATCACGTTCCTGAACTCTTATATCTCCCCCCAGAATATTTACAAGCTTTGTTATTATCGTATTTAAAGTACTTTCAAAGTTTGTATCCACTGTAATAGCTAGAGTTGGCTCTACAGTTCCAAGCTGAATTTTTCTAGAATTGCCACTTCCCATTGTTGAATTATGCTGATCTAATAAAAATTGCAATATTTCTTCAGGAGTTTTATTTGCTAAATGCCATCTACGTGTAAGAGAATCATTAAGATATCCTAAAGCTCCTTCACAAGTAGCTTGACCATCAAAGATACCGCTGGTATCTTCTCCATCTTTATAAGGTACTACTCTACCTACAAATAGAGTTGAATTATCCCTAGTGTCAATAATTTTCACTTTTGTCTTAAGGCATTTAATTTTTCCCCATCCAGGATTCATTATAGGTATAGCAAAGTCAAAGGAATCCGGTTGAGATAAAATATTATGATAATCCCCAGTAGTAACTTTTGGAGCTTCCTGATTTGCTATAGGTTCATTTACTATAGTTGTTTCTTCACCATTTATGATAATTACTCTATACAAATTTTAGCCTCCTCCTAACTTTGAGCATGAAAAAAGGACTTAGAAATTAATCTAAATCCTTTGACATTATATATTAAATTTACCAATATTGGTATAACACATTTTTAATTGGTTACAATAATGATTAAATAATATAAATTATTATTGTAAATATTTTTACAAAATTCTATCAGTATAATCCAATTCACCACTTTAAAAGGGCAGCTAGTAGCTGTCCTTTTAGTTAGTTCGCTATATATTCCTATTGCGTGTTTCCATTTTTATAAGTTTTTATGGTGCAGTTACTGTCACTTTACAAGTAGCTGTTTTATTATTTTTAGTTTCTGCAGTAATAACTGCAGTTCCTGACTTTAAAGCAGTTATTTTCCCACCATACACCATTGCAACTGATTCATCACTACTCGTCCATTTTAATGTTTTATCACATGTTTCATCAGGCGTGAAAGTTGTGCATAAAGCATAAGTGTCTCCTACATTTAAATTTACTTGATTAGTATCTAAGGATATTGAATTTGCATTTACTATTTTTGATATTCCTACTGGTGCATAAACTCTAACCCAATCAACTAATGTAGTTAGTTCGTTAACATTAGCACTAGGTTTGTTATCCCAAGCTACTCCTGAGTTAATCATTAAATAATATGGTAGTTTAAATGAATTGTAATTATTATATGTTAAATCATCTAAGTTTACTGATCTTTTCAATACTCCATCAACATAAAATTTAATTGATTCCGGTGTCCATTCTACTGCGTATATATGCCATTCTGTTCCATTTACACCCAAACTAGTTCTACCAATTTGCTTATGTGTACTAGCATTATCACCGTAATGTAAGTTACATGCAGGGCTGCCAGTAGAATTAAATTCTGCTATGTCCATTTCTCCGCTCTTAGGCCATGGCACACCTATATTTTCATCGCTTTTACCATCAACTAATTTCTGAGTTCTATCATAATTTGCTCCTAATGTCCATAAAGTGGCGTATGAGCCTGGTACATCACTATACTTTATCCTTGCTTCAATTCTTCCATATTGAAACTCAAATAAATTATTTGTTTCAACAAATGCTGCTGACCAATTGTAGTTTGGATATGGGTTATTTTTTATTGCTTTTAGTACTAAGTTACCATTTTCAATATACACATTCTTACTTGGGTCTAGTGGGTAATACTGCCTAGGTGTTCCATTATCTAGATCTCTCCTTCCAAATACATAACGCCATTTGCTAGTATCTAAAGTTTTACCGTTAAATTCATCTGACCATACTAAAACCCTATCAGTTAAAATATCACTAGCATTAGCACTCGTTGGATCAATATTACTTTCAATTATTTTCGATTTGCTATATACAAATATAGCTGTTCCAATTGCAATAACAATTAAAATTGTTATTCCAAAAATTACTTTTTGATTTAGTTTTCTTTTAATAACTTCAACTTTATCATTTAGTGGATTATCTAGTTTATTGTCATATTTTCCGCAATTCATTAGTTCCCCTCCACAGTTTACATATATTATATAATATTACCACGGATATACTTAAAGTATTATCCATGGTACCCTTAGCTAAATATTTGTCGTTGTATTTACTTATTTTAAATATTTTCCTGTATTTTTCCATCAATATCTTTAATTTTTTTAAATCTTCCAATGTACTTTCTTACCCTCTTTATTGCGACCAATTTTCCTATTGTAAATTAAATATTATATTGTTAGACTTCTAGCCTATCTTCTTTCATTAATCTTTTTGGTATAAAGTTAAATATAAAACCAATAAAGACATTTAAAATTTTAGATAAAACTACAGTAATTAAAAACGCTAAAAAGAAATATAAACTACTTGTCTTATTATCCGTCTGGAAAACAATATTTAAAGCAAGAATTTGAAACAAATAAAATTCAAACGATATACCGTTCATAAAATTGAAAAATCTTGATTTTAAACTAACTTTCATCAATAATAAGACTATCACAAAAGTAAATAGTATTGGGATAATAAACTGTAACTTATCAATTCCTTTTATATATGCAGCCATGCTTAATAAAAATAAAATCAAGCTTCCAGAGGTTAAAATTAAATAATATTTTTTAGCAAAAGCAAATATTTGATCTGCATATTTCCCAAAAATAATACCTACAGGGAAACTAATAGCAGAATTATAATACCAAGCTCCATGATGTAAAGCAATATTTAATCCTATCCATAATATCCACGATATAAATATAACTATTACAGCCGTATTGTTTTTGAAAAACTTAAATGCAATATAAAATGCAATATAGAAATATAATATAACAGCAACAAACCACAATACTCTTCCATCAGCGAAATTCATGAGCAATGACGATTTAATTATATCTACAAAATTATATTGAGCATTTAATATTACATTGCTTAAAATAGTACAAATTATATTAGAGAAAAAGAACACTAAATACAGTTTTAATATTTTGTTTTTGAAATAACCTTTAAAATATTCATTCTTTTTTCTTGCAAACTGTACCATTAGTCCGTACCCAGATACAAATAAAAATATAGATACGGCAAGAAAACCAACTTTTGAAATAACAGTCTTGTAAATGCCACCATTTGTTAAGAATAAAGATAAGTGATGAAAGATAATTATTACTACAGACAACCCCTTTAATATATCTGTATTATTTTTGGCTAAATAGTTAGAGTTGTATGTATTGAACTTAAATGTTTTGCTTTCTACTAATAAAAGTAATGGCAATATTACAATTAGGCTAATATATAATACTACCATATAGTTAAGTGTTATGTGCATATTAATCCCCCTTTTTCATATATTATCGGTTTAATATTACACTTTTTATCAATTTTTGTAAATAAAAATTGCACTTAATTATACTATATTAACCCTAACACTTTTCTTAAATAATCCATATCCGTAAGATACATCCACATAAGTAACATCTGCAGGTACTACATAAGTAGCAGTAAAATAATAATCATTATTGCTTGCTTCAGTAACAGTCAATTTAGATTTAGTTCCATTACTCAAAGTTATATCAACTTCACCTGTTTCTGCTACATTTTCGTTAAAATTAAGTGGAGCTTTAAGCCTAATACCTATTGTATTTCCTGCACTTGCCGAACTTATTTCATTTATAAATGTAGAATCAAATATTTTTACTTCTACATCATTGCTTGCAGAATAAGCAAGAGAATCATTCCAGCACGTATTGAAAGCCACCCATCCCTCTGTGTATCCTGGGTCTGCTACGGGATTAAACGGATAAGCAGATTCTTTAGGACTTCCATCTAAAACACCAGCAACACTCATTAGGTCACCATATCCACCATTCAAAAATGTAAACCAACCAGCATCTACCCCTTCAATTTCTGTGGGTGCGTCATAGCTGAAATGTCTTCCAAAAGGATTTCGTCCAAATACAGAATCCATTTGTGCTATACCTATTTCCTGTAATCTGGTTTTTAATACTGAATCTTCAGAATATAACACTCTACAAACTGCATAAGCTACCGCCATAAATCCAGCAGGATTACCAACTTCGTTATAGGCATTTCCTCCACCTGTCCACTGGTTCATGCTAGCATAAGCTGTATTATCATTAATGTCTGCATATTTTCTCATATCCCATAAGTTATTGGAACGGTTAACCATTGTTTGTGCCCATTGCTTTATCTTATTATATAAGCCTGCTGGAGCATCCTCTGGGTACATCTCATAAAAATATGTCAAGCCTTCCATTGTAATATGCTCGTTCATTCTTTGCCCTTTAGTGTAAATAGGATTATCTAAATCAACATTGTTAATTAGCCACTCACAGTTATTGTATGCAGCAGTAAAAAAGTCTTGATAATTAGCTAATCCATCTCGCTTGGCCACTTCATACATTAATAGATTTGGTACTATTGCATATCCAGGTGGCTTTTGTCCTTTTATATCACCTATAACACTTTGTACTTCAAATAAATTATTATCCGTTCCGTCACTCACTTCATACCATTGTAAATTACAGTTTGGATTGCTCCATTCTGAAACAGTAAGAGTTCTAATCATTTCATAGAAGCTTTGACTGACATAGTCACTTATGTCTGGGTAAAGATATAAAAAATAAGCAAGCTGACCTTTTATAAATGCATGTAAGTTTTTACTTTGATTTGTTTTTAAATCATAGTATCTCATAGCACCAAATTTCACAAGCCAAATTATATCAGGCTCATTTTGTGTCCTTAATTCAGTGTATTGTGTTCCGCTCAAATGCGAAATACCATAAGTCATTCTATCATATGCACTCGGGTTAGCCATATACTGCAATACTAAAGAGTTCAATTCAAACGAGAACTGGTGCGAATCTCTCCACCCATATCCAGTATTTCCTCCAACATCCCATGTATCTTGCCTTGAGCCATCCATAAATCTTAGAGCTGGATTAATAGATACTCTCTGTAATAGATATTTAGCAATTTTAAAGTTATAAGATGTTATACCACTACATTCTATATAATATTCCTCTACAGCGCTTGGATTAAAGTCAGAAAAATTGACTATTTGACCAGTAACCGTACCATTATATACTACAGAATTATCACTTGCTTTTTTAATTGTAAAAGGTGTATCATCGGGCACATTAGTTATTGTGGCTCTCTTCGTTTTATCTAAGTCATAACCACTCTGATTTATAAAAGTTGCAATTGTCGTTGTATCCTGACTACCATTTATATCTGTAGTATCATCTGCTGTAGCAGTTGTCTGTACAACCCTAATAGCATTAATTCTAGTATTTACAGATACAGATACTTGGACTGTTACTTTTAAAGCTGTTCCACCAGTTCCAGTTACTGTTGCTAGTTTAACCCAATTACTATAATTTTCATTTTGATTTATGACCTTTTCCCAATATCCATTTAAAGAACTAATTGAATATTTAACCTCACTTGCATTATCTGTTGTACCTCGTGGAAACCACGCATACACTTCATAATTCGAATTATCAGGTACATAAAAATTCCATTCAGCTTTATCACCAACACTAGTAGAATACTTTGTGGAAGAACCATCATAACCTAACAAACTGCTGTCTAACCAGTTCCCCGTTAGTGTTAACTCTACATCTTGTAAATTTAAGATTCTATTAAATGCTTCTACAAAATTTATAATTTTATTACCAAGCATAATTTTTGATACGCTTTTATTTCCTACATAAACCTTACTAATCATGCTATACCCCCTCAATGAGGTATGCTGTGTTACTGTCTTTTACAGGGATGGCATCATATTCAGCTTGATTTCCAAACCAAAATTTTAAATTAATACCATTATTTGATTCTATAACTGTTTGACTTACCTCCGTAAAAGTTTTTTCCTGTATATTGTACACATGAACATAATCCACAAAGAACCACTTTGGTATTGTTGCTAAATTGGATTGGTCAGGCAATAAATTAGTATGATTAGGATTAACCTCGTATTGTATCACAGCTTTTAAAGTATGTGTACCATAAGTTAGACTATCTATTTCAAAAGCCAATTGTTGCAACATTTCTGTAGATGAATACCTGTCTATAATACCTTGACTAATATTATCTATAAAAATCTCAATTTTCCCTCTGTTGTTAGATGTTGCATCATATAATTTTATGCCTGTTCCAGTAAATGTAAAAGTAACTGAATCATTGGTTTTAGATGAACCATGTCTGGTTTCACCATACCAACCAGTTTTACCAGTATCCGCTTGCCAAGTTCCAACATAATCAAAATTTGCGTTAGTATCATCAGCTATATAATCAACTGAAATTGAACACTTATCTAACAAATTCGTAGGTATAACACCATTAGAATCTAATCCTGCATAACCGTTTGGCATATTTTTCATTTTTTCAGTATACCCATTTTTAAAATCTATTATTGGATTGCTATAATAAATATATTCAGATGGTAAAGTACTTCCTTTAACAAACATTTCAGATAAGGATCTATTTGGGTCACCACCATAGTTATTTAAAAAGCTGTAACGTATAAATTTTGTATTTGCTGGAGTTGTTAGTGTTTTTCCGACACTGTATAATTCAGTAGATATTTTAACCTGACTTGCATCATAATAATTTCTATTTCCTATATATTTACTTGTATAAGTTGTACTTGATTCTACTGGAGTAAAATCTGATAAAACATTGCCTGCTCCGTTTACAATTGTTCCTGAACTATCGATTATTTTATCAACAGTTACAGTATCTTTATTAAATAAATTTTCTGTTCTTATATCTATAAAATTAGTTTTCTTAGCTATAACTGAACCATCTGCATATCTATCAGTAGTTAAGCTTCCAGGAGCAGGAGTAGCATTTACTGGGGTAGTACCTGCAATTTGTTGTAATAAAGCATCTGTTAGCATTGTTTGGTCTATCTTACTTAAATTTTTATTTATATCTGCAAAACCTATTAAGTTTTGTATATCTGATTTTGATAGTTTTGAAAGTAATTGAGCTGCTATAATGATAAATTGTGAATCAATACCATCTATTCTTTGACCTATTGTATTAAAATTTTGTCCTGTTACATTGCTTCTTCTTCCAACTACTATTTCAGCATTGCTCTCTCCAGCATTTATAATTAAATTTGCACATGCATCAGCAAAAACAGCTATAGCATCCCTTACTTCACTTGCATTCATAACTCTTATTGCATCACCCCATTCACTCATTATGTCACCTCTTTTCTATATGTTTCTTTCGTAATATCTGCCAAGTCCGAATTAATTCTATTAGTAAAATTCATATTTACAACACCTCTTTTCTAAACTGAAAATCTATATTTCCTGTTCCAACTATAGTTATTACATTTGCTCCTACCTTCAATTTAAATCCCCAATCTGTGTCTTTTCCTTCGTCAAAAACAGCAGTATAGTCATTCAAAGAACAACTCATACTGCTGTTTGTTACAACCTTAGGACTTACCATATGATCACCAGGATTGTATATTGTTACTGTCTTACTGCCAGACACATCAAATTTTGTAGTTTGTATATAATCTCTATTAAAATCTATATTGTTCCACAAAAGCTCTCCTGCAAGATCTACACCTTCTTTATAAGGTTTAGCTGTGAAACTAAATGTGAGCAATGCATTGCAAATATTTATATATTCAAGTTGTGGTTTGTCTTCAATTTGTGCTATATATTGATATCCAGGATCATCACTATACAACAATTCTGATCCTCCTGACATTAACCAGGATAATATTTTAGAATACTTTTGGTTAAGGTCTGCTCTGCTATTTCCTTCTATTAATAAAGAGCATTCTAACTGTCTATCATCAAATACAGGCTCACCACTAGCAACTTTTGAAAAATCATAAGAACTACTTCTTCCTGGTACAGATTTTTTTATTATCCTTGGAGGCGGTGGATTAGGGATAAATTTAGATAACATTGAACTAAAATCCTCATTAGATTTACTATTAAATATTATTTTATTACTCATTTTAACCCCTTATTTCTACTAGCCTTTGTATATTTACTTGCCTGTATCTTATCTGTTTTTGAGATGATTAATTTGCTATCTAAATAATTATTTGATGTCAAGTATATATCACCAGTAGAAGACACATTATCGCTTGAATATCTATCCAATATACTTTTAGCTACTTCTGCAGCTGTATTTTTAACCAAATCCTCACTGGCATCATGATTATATATTCTAGTACCCTTTGGAAGATCATATATTTCATATCCTAATTCATGTATAGTTGTAAATCCACCAGTCCAATTACCAGTACCACTAGCATTTTGACCTATCCAACCTCCACTATATTGTGGAGGAGATGCATTGGAAGAAAAGTCTTTACCATCACTAGCTTTTGAATTTACAGTTAATGTTTTAGATGATGGCCACCAACTTCCCCACCAATTAGCAAACTTTTGCCAATTGGTGAGCATATTACCTGTTGTTGTATCTACACTTTTCCCTATATCACTATTCATACTAGTAACTTTCTTTACTGCTTCACTTCTTAGTTCTTCAGCATGTTTAATGCTTTCTTCTTTTTGTTTTTTTGCATCAGCAATCAATTTTTCTGCTTGATCCGCTGTAATAGAATGTGATTCATCTCTCATTCTGATTATTTCCGCTACAGTTTTATCATACTGAGAATTCGCTGCACTAACTGCTCCATCACGTTGTTTATTAGCATTTTGAATTATACTAGAAGCTTGCTGGGCTGTTATGTTAGTTCCATAATCCTTAATTCTTTGTAAAATAACTTTAGCTTGTACTTCATTATCTGAAAGAGAATTAACAGCTTTAGTTTTCATAGTATCTTGAATAGAATTAATTTGTTGCTGTTCTTGAAGTGTTAGCGACCTATGTTGATTTGCAGCATTTTGAAGAATCTGTTGAATCTGCTGCTCATATTGATCTATCTTTGCTTTTTTATTGTTATTATCAGTTTGTAATTTTGCTAATGCTGTTGCTTTTTCTGAATCTGAAAGAGCATTACTCTTTTGCAAAAACTGCTGCATAGACGAATATTCCTCATTAAAATGTTTATCCATTCCTGCTTTTATTTGACTTCCCATACTGTCATATTTTGTTTTCATATCGGATACAGTTTTATCTGTTATAGTTGTGTTATTTACATATAATTTAGTTAATGTTCCTTGTACATCATCACTCATTTTTATATATGCTCCAACTCCCTGTTTTGTACTATTACTTATCTTAGTTGTAGTTGTATCAAAACTCTGCTGTAACTGACCATTACTATCTTTAATTGTTTTAGTTGTCGTATTTACTGAATCTGCAAATAAGTCTACCGCTGGAGTTGCTTGCTCAGTCATGACATGGTGTATTCCAACTCCAAGAGCTACCACACCTGCTCCTGCAAGAAGCCAGGGTGCTGCCGCAATAGCTAATCCACCTAAACCAGCTGCTAAACCGCCACTTGCTACTCCTGCTCCCTCTGCTGCAGCACTTATTAATCCTAATCCACCAGCAACTTCTTTAATAGTTCCAATGGTAGATACAACGTTTTTTAAAACACTAAGTGTTCCAAGGGCACCAGTTAATCCTATAACTGCAGGAATAAGTGTACTTGCATTTTCTGTACAAAATTCTAATCCTTTTCCCAGGTCCTCAATTATAGGCAAAACTTTATCCATTGCATTGCCTACTTCTGCTTTGATCTCAGGCATATTTGATGTAAACCAGTTTGAGAAATCTGAAAGTTCAGGAAGTACTTTTTCTGAAATTGGCAATAATATACCAGTTTCTAAGTTTCTCTTTATACCTTCAAAAGCACTGCCAAGATCATTATATTTGACCTTATTCATCTCTCCTAAGGCATCCTTACTGGTATTAATAGATCCATTTAAATTTGTTAATGCTGCTATGCCTGTTTTCTGCAAGTCTTCCCATTGTGTACCCCACAGCTCTACTCCCAGCTGATTTTGTAGCAATGGATCTTTAAGAGCCAATAACTTTTCATTAACTTGCTGAAATGCCTGTTTTGCTGTATCTCCACCCTTTGAAAACTTTTCTTCTGTTTGTTGTACATTAAAACCTAACTTGGATAAGGCATCCTCTGTAGTAGAGCTGCCATCTTTTGCACGTATAGAAAATTCTTTTATTGCATCAGCCATTTTATCTATACTAAAACTACCTGCTTTAGCTCCATTTTGAAGTATATTAAACATATCTTGCGCATTTAATCCAAGTGATTTAAATTCAACAGGATATTCATTTATTGTATCCAGCAAGTCTCCATTCTTATCTAAGCCGCTTTGTGCTCCCTGAGCTATTAAGTTATATGCATCCTTGGCACTTATACCAAAATTCTGAACTAGAGCATTGGCACTTCTAAAGCTTTCATTTACCTCATAACCAAAAGTGTCCCTTAAAAGAATTGCATTTTCTGTCAGTCCTTTAATTTCATCTGAGTTTCCATGCCAATTTTGTTTTATTACTCCTAAAGCATTTCCTATATCTGCAAAGTCTTCTCCAAAGTTATCATTATATATGTCTGTCATGGTCTTTTTCATATCATTTAAACTTATAGTAGACATTCCAGTACTTGCTTGAAGCTGATTCATAGCCTTTTGTGCATCAGAGCCGAAGGTTAATACACTTACAGAGCCTTCCTTAAACTTATCCCATATATCATGGCCAATTGAAAGTCCTATGCCGTTTTTTATACTGTCACCAATATCTAATACAGATTTCTTTATGCCTGAAGATAATTTATCCCATATACCTTCATCATCTTCTGCAGCCTTTTTAGTATTCTTTAACTGAGTTTCTAACCCATTTAATTGACTTGTTGTTTTTATAACTTCTCTCTGTAATGCTCTAAACTGCTCTTCACCTATATCACCATTTTTAAGCTGCTTTTCTGCCTGCTCCTCAGCTTTTTGTAGTGTTTCAAGTTTGGTTTTAGTATTAGTAATAGATTCTGCAAGTAATTTTTGCTTCTGATCTAGCAAAACAGTATTGGAAGGATCAAATTTTAATTGAGTATTTACCTGTTTTAATTCACTTTGAAGATCTCTGCTGGTTTTATTTACACCTTCTAATGCCTTTTCTAAGGGAGTGGTATCTCCACCTATTTCAACAGTTATGCCTTTAATATTATTTGCCATATGTCCTCCTTTCTTTAAGAATAGATATCTCTTACTTTCCTGACATTTTTCTTCTTATACTTTCTCTATCAGGCTCAGTCTTATCTATGCTCCAGCAATTTTCCAAATATTCTCTGCCAGCTTTTGTCTGACTATTGTTATAAATTATTGCATCACGAAGTAACAGCCAGAATTCAAATATATTTAGTTGACCCAGCCTGTCAAAATCATATCCTGTATATTCAGAAACTATTTTTTCTTCTACAGTATTTACTTTATAATGCCCCTCATTATCTCCATCATCTTCTGGATAATAAGGGACTTTTAGTTTGGGGATTGCTTGTTAGTTAATACCCATTGAAGAAATCTAAGAACAATTGCTTTTAACTGGTCAAAATCAAGTTCATCATTAATCATTTCTTTTGATATTTCATATTTAGCTGTATTTTTATTTAAAATTATCCCTACAGCTTCTTCTAAGTCCTCCATGGCAGATTCATTTATTTCCCTTGTAAGATATAATATTTTTTTCATAGTTGAAAGACTTGGTGCTTCAAGTTGAAGCACCAAGTCTTTCATTTTTATATCAAAATATCTTTTAGTTACACTGCTAACATCAAACATTTTTATCCTCCATTATTATAAAATTATGCTACTGGAATATCTTCCTCATAAATAATCTTAGTTCCCTCATTATCCATAGGTGCAGCTGTAAATTCTGCATCCACAACAGTTTCTTTATCTTTTGCAAAAGCAAGAGAAAATCCAGCTTGATTATTACCAACAATTGTAACTCTTATATCTCCATCTGTAGCATCCTCATGTACGAATCTAATAACATATTTTTTACCATCCTGTTTTCCAATACCTCCTATTTTTATAGTCCTTTTTCCTGATGCTTCTGTAACTCTAGCAGTAGCACAAAGTTTAGCTAATGTTTTACCACACCATGTCATAACTCCACTTTTTAAAGTTACATCTTCATCTGTTAACATAGTTTTACTTGCAAGACCTAAATCATCTGTAGCTTCATAAAATTTAGGCTTATATTGCACTGTGGCCCCTTTTTGAATTAATCCTAGTAAATTAGCATCTACTTCAAGTGTTGCATTATCTGGAATTGTTCCATCTGTATATTCACTTATATAAAGTTTTCCACTGCCTAAAACAATTTTATCTCCTGCTGTTGACATCTAAATAACCTCCTAAAATTTTTCAATTAAATTAAAATCGTACATAGTCTCAAAGAAGGTATCTTCTGGTATCCATGTACGATTTTTTTTATATTCTATTGCTTTTTCATTTAATAAATTTTCTATTTTGGATTCCGAATCCCTATCTATTCTGCTTGAATAAAGTTCTATCCCTATGGATCTATCAGATATACAATTTTTATTGTCACCACCTGCAATATTGTCATTTGTAAGAAAAACTATATATGGTAGAGAAGGAGGTTTGATAAAAGCTGTTTCAGCTACTGGCAAACCAGTAGATTGAAGCCATGTTTTAACGTCCAGCATTTTCTATAGCCTCCTTTGCAAGTTCCTCCATACGTTTTTTTGCAAGTTCTTCTCCATATTTTATATGCGGAAATGCCCTAGTCCTTCCTCCTTGCCATAAAGCATGACCATTCTCCAAAAGATGTGTTAACCTATGCTGTCCACCAGCTACATACCATACATTAACTTTTTTATATCCATCTTCATATGCATTTTTAATTCTAAATGCTTTTACATATTTACCACTATGCTGGTTAAATGCTATATGCTTTTTTATCTCTTCATTGGTTTCCTTAGCTACTATATCAACTACTTTTTTAACTTCACCTGTAATCTCTCTAGTGTAATCTTCTAAACCCTTAAGGATTTCATCTGCCATTTGATCTATGTTTACTGTACTCATAGTATCACCTCAAACATTTCAAGCTGTCTTAATGTAAGCTCTTTACAAGGTGGATTTGTATCAAATTTATTTTGAATTAACTCAATATCATATTTACCTTGATTTTTAATTTCTAATGTATCGTGAGTATCTATTCCTGGTACTTGAGGAATACGAATAACCGCATTTGTTTGTACATTATTTGCCCTTGCAGCGTAATGTCTATTAAATCCTAATACTCTGTTTGAAAATCCTAAACCATTGTATTTAGGTGATTTATTTCCTTCTTCATCTTCTGTATAAATATCACATATACCATCAGAAAAACTGATAAATTCAATATTATCTGTTTTAATTTTCATGGAGTAGTTTCACCTCCTGAATTATCTACACTATTTGCTTGATATTCTATGTGCAAACTTACAAGTTCAGATTCAAAATTCTTTTCAAACATTTCAAGTGCCTGACTGTTAGCATACCTGACATAATCGAATAATAATTCCCTTGGTAAATCTTCTACAGTAAAATCAAGAGACGCGCCTGCAGTTTTCTGTAAACGCGCCATACCTCTATTTATAAAACCAGTCAAATTTTTATCTGTATTTTCATCCTGCCAGGTTATATGAAGATAGCTTTTTATATCAGATAATACTTGATCTGCTGTAGTTGCCATTATATCACCTCATTAAGCCATCGAAGTTACAGTTGCTTCACCTATTGCCTTAGCTTGATTACTTGCATCAACTTCAGCAATTACAATTCTATTACCTGTAGTAGCTGTAATTTCAGCTATACCATCCCAAGTAGTCCACCCAGTAGTTAATACCTGATTGAATACTGGTATTGTTAGATTTGCACCTGTCTTATATTTATAAGTATTACCATCTGTAAGAGAAGGAGAAACAGTTATTTTTGTTTTTCCTGATGTAGTACCAGCTTCTGATGTAACTGTTAATGATCTTAATGCATCTTCAATAATAACTTTAAGTGTTGCTGGTGTTAATTTAGATATATCAAGTAATATAAATGCATTATCATCTAGTGCTCTACCATTACCATATAACTTAGTAATATATACTCTTTCATCATCTAGAAATCTGAATTCATCAGAATACTCTATTTTCCCACCATTAGTACCAGCACCTATACCCATAAAATATTTACTAGCCAAACCAATTATAGCCTTACCTTCTTCTACTGCTGAAGACTGTTCAACTGTTGTTGGAAATGGGAATACATCACGCGTATATGTTCCATCTAATGCTCTTATGGTTGTAGCAGGCATAACTTTGGTAAAGTAATCTTTTGGGTTTACAACAAGTAAAACACTATTAACTGGTCTTGTTTTGCCATTTGGAGCTTGTGATAACATTCCTAGTAATGATCCATACGTCACTACTTCTAAATCTGTAATGACAAGGGGAGTTTTTTGTGGATATACTCCACCGGTTACCGTTACATTATCAGCCACGCTTCTATCCATACCAATAGGCTCATTATTACCAGTTCCAGTTATTATTGAAGTTTCAAGTGCTAAAGCTATAGCCTCTGATAATGTACTTCTTACATATGCATCTATCCATGAAGGGCCAGCTTCAAGCATATCCTTTGCAATAGGCATAAATGCTGAAAGTTTGCAAATAGTAAGATCTATTTTACCAATTGCTCCTTCAAGTTCTTTTGCAATAGCAGAATTAAGTGGCCCCCATGTTGCAAGTTGAGCCCCTTGCTTATTAAGTATTATCTTAGTCAAAATAGTAGTATTCGTGAAACTTATAGCATCCAGTAATGGATGTGCAGTCTTTATATCAGCAATTACGTTATCTATAACAGTTTCTGGAAAAGCTATATCTAAGTCCGTAAATGCCTGTCTTGGATTATTTGATTTCATTGCACCGATAATACTTTGATAGAATTTTGATTCATCTGCTGTTAATTGGTGTACACCTCTTTTGGCAAGAATAGTTTTATCTGCTGTCTGCTGATAAGCATTAAACTCATCCATTACATTTTGCTGAACAGATTCAGCAAAGCCTGAAAATGCTTGTGCTATTGCATTTTCATCATCACTCTTAAATGCCTGTACTAAGTTATCCTTTAATTGCTGTTGTATTAAGTCTTTTGATTTCATTACCATATTATTTTCCCTCCAAATTCTTTTTAAATGCTGCCATTAATTTTTCAGCATTGGTTTTTTGCTTAATTAGATTTTCTGGAACTTTGGTTTTATTTTTATGCTGTAAAATTTGTTCCTGTATAGATTGTTTAAATCTCTGTTGTGCTGCTACAATTACTGGATCTTCTTTACCTGCTATTTCATCAGCTAGACCATATTGAATACATTGTTCTGCATTAAGCCATGTCTGAGCATCAAGCAATTCAGTTAATTTTTCAGGAGTTAATTTATCTCCTGCCTTAGCAAGATAGCTTGAACAACTGGCACTATCTATTGTTTCAACATCATTAGCCGCCTTCCTAAGTTCCTCAGCATTACCCCATGCTCCCATAGAAGCGTGGTGTATCATCATTAATGTATTTGGTCCCATAATAACTTTATCTCCTGCCATAGCAATTACAGAAGCTATAGAACATGCAAAACCGTCCACATATACTGTCTTTTGTGCGGGATGTCTTTTAAGTTGATTGTAAATTGCAAGTCCTTCTTTAACCTCGCCACCATATGAATTGATATAAATATTAATATTTTGAATATCTATAGCAGCATCTAATTGACTTTTTATATAGTTTGCAGAAGTTTCACTTACAGTAGTTTCGCCTGTCCACCAGTTAGTACTATCTCCTTCTACATCATCATAGATATACAAATCCATAGCATTTGATTGTGCAGATTGTTTAATCAGCCATATTGGTTTTGCCACTGGTATCACCTCCCTTCAAATCTTGAATATCAGAATAATTTTTAGTCATCCAATGCTTTTTACTCCACCATGTATTAAGTGGTGCTTCACCACATTTAATTCTAAGTTCATCAATACTATAGCCTCCACTTGCAATAAGTTTGTCAAAGGCTTCAGCTATAGAGAATATATCTATATGCTTAATACATGTAGTATCTACTTTTAAATAAGATCCTTGTGAAAATGCCTGTTTTCCATATCTTTTTCGCGTTGTTTCTTCTCCTATCATAGAAACTATAGGATCTATACAAAATGTTAAAAAGTTATCTGTTACTTTTCCTATATCTGCTATATCACCTCTTAAAAGTGCAGGAGGTATTTTAAGCGCCTGTGCAACTCTTTCAAAAGCTTCTTTAGTTATATTAGATATATCTGTTATTTCACTTATACTTTTCTTACTGCCTTCACCATTTTGTTCATCATATTCAAATCCATTAGGTAAATGAAGTACTGAGTTCTCAGCTTCAAAATAGCTTTTAAACTTATTGTTAAATAAGTCATCAATTTTTTGTTGGAAATCTTTATCCCCTGAAGGAGCCTTATTTAGTCTTACAATTCCTTTTCTACCACCAGAACGTTTATATTTACCAATAGCCATATTTAAAAGATTGTTATATCCTTTTATCAAATTAGAAAGTAATTGTTTTATATCGGTATTACTAAGCTTAAAATATAAAACTTCATTCATATTAAAGGAACGATTAAAAGTCATTGTTCCTCTGCTTACATCTGTAAAATAATTTGGAACTAGCGCATATTCATTTTGATAAAAGTCATCAGCAATAATAAGCTGACCGTTTATATCGAGTACAAGGCATTCATTATAATACAGTAATTTTGATACAAGTTCTTGCAGAAATTGGCTTGAATTTTGATTTACATTAGGTTCAACATTCCACAAATAATATTCATCACCCTTAACTTCATTGCCTTTTAAATATGTTTTAAATTCACATTTGCTAATGGCACTAGCTACCAAGTTAATAGCCATACAAATAGCAAAATCTTCTATGGCAAGTTGAACCTCTTGTGTGGCTAGTGCTTGTTGATTAAGATATACTGTACTTTGGTCAACACCAAAGAAGTCCTTCACCCAATCTAGAAATTTCAATGTCTCACCACCTTTCATGTAAAGTAAAAAAGATATTTATTCAATCTCTTCTGGTATTACATCTGTTCCAAAAATGCAATAACTTGTCCCCAAATCATCTATTTTACTAATACAAGCTTCATCACTATTAATAATTATTTCTTTATCCTGATTCAAACTTTTTAATTTCTCAATTAACTGTTTTACTTTCATGTTGGATTCGCTCCTTAATATGTGTAAACTCCAAAATCAATAGTTTCTCCACTGTCCTCTAGTTCAACTCCACCAGCACACATTGCAGCTATAAAAGCCATAAATCCATCTGTTTTTCTTGACTTAGGTTCAATTTTTCCATAACTCATATTGTCATGTGCTTCAATCTTCTTACAAGTATTATTTGTATACCATCTCATTAACGGATTATCACCCCATACAATATTATGATTTACGAATAAACTATTTATTGTTGGAGCTATAAGCATCTGATTACTTGGTCTAGTAAGTTTTATATTATTTGCTCCCTGTTTATCTGTATCAAAACCAACTTCTCTTAATGCTCTTGCTAATAATGTATATCTATAGTTATCCATTCCTAAGGTAGTTATATTATATTTTTGTGCCTGTTCTGCAAGCCACATAGCAGGAATACTTGGTGCAACTTCTACATCATCAACAAAAGTTAATAGATTTCCTCCTTCTTCAGTTGACCATTCTTCTAGCGGAACTTTTATTCTTCCTAAGTCATTACATTTTTTACATACCCATGTGTGAGATATCCAATAATATTTCCCTTTATATTTAAAAAGTAGCCCCGCCACAACAAAGTCAGTAGTTTTAGCATAATCGATTCCAGCTAAGCAAGTACCTCCAGTTAAATCAGGTATTTCTTGATTAGTTGCTAAAATATTTTCCCAAGATGTAACCTCGGCATCTTTATTTCCTTTAGGAATATTCATTCTTTTTGTCATGAATGCTGAATTACTTATTGGATCTTCTTTGTAATCAATGTATTCTTTTTCTATTTCTCTAAAGAGTTCTTCATTATAGTGTAAAAACGGGTTAGCTTTATCCCACATTTGGGGATTATCTACTTCTTTTTCATCATCAAGCTTACAAATAAAGGGCAGTAAACCATTGTCACTACCCTGCTCATTTAATATTCTTTCAGATCTTGCTATTAATTTATCAAGTGGCCCATCTCTTACATCTCCATTAGTTGTTGTAATTGTGGTCCTGGGGTTTTTCTTCTTACCTAATCCAGTTTTAAAAACTTGAATAGATTTATAATCCTCATACTGGTGGTATTCATCAAAGTCTACTTTACCAGGTCTTCCACCATCTTTTGTTTTAGCATTAGAAGTCCTAAACATTAGCCTAGATTTTGTTTTAAGATTTATAATAACTTCTTTATTCCAGTAAAAATGCTTACTTAATTTGGCTTTATTTTCTTCCATTACATCATAAACATCTTCAAAAGAAGTTTTAGCCTGTTCCTCTGAATTAGCACAAATATCTATATAATATTTTTTCACTGTGTTATATTCAGATATCAAGCAAAAATCTTCAAAAGCTAGATACCCATTTTTACCTGAACCTCTACCAACTAAAATGAATAAATCAGGCCATCTTAAAATACCAGGTTTTGAATAAGTACAGTTATGCAGCGTAAAACAAAATACTTCCCATTCAACTAATTTAAATGGAAAGTATTTTTGTAAACTCAAATATTTATGAAGCAGTGTTTCATCAATGAATAAATTTTCTTTTTCAAAGCAATTCTCAATATAGTCGCATAATTGTAGTTGCTCTTTGCATACTTCAATTTTGCCACTACGAACCAAATCAATATAGTTTTGTATTTCAGGTATAAGTTTAGAGTTCGTCATCATCATCACTTATAACATTTTCTGTAGTTAATCCTAATTCTTTGAGAATTGCAAGTTTTTGCTTGTTATACATTATCGCATTTTTAACCGATGGATTCTCCTTATTAATTGGATACCCTGATGCTGACTTTGTTTTATACGAATGTCCACGAATCTTAATATCTTCTTGCATTGCTTTTTCTTGCTGAAAATACCAAACATAATCATCAACTAAACTTAGAAAATGATCTACATCTGCTCCTTTATTTTCGAGTTGCTTAATTAAAGATTCTTTAATTTTTTTTGCACTTGTCATAATTATTTATTCATCTCCTTTCGTATAATTTTTCCTCATACGCGTGAGATTTCTGTTTTGTCTCCCCTTATTACCCGTTCTTCCCATATCATGAAATTTTTCATTTTTTTGACCCGGGGGGTGTTACCATCTTTCTTTATTCAATTGTTTTTTCTTTCTTCTATACTTTAAAAACTTTTCAGGATGTTCTTCATTATGACATTCATTGCATAATGATATAAGGTTCTCCTTATCCACTGCAAGCTCTGGATGTTCTTTAATATGATTCTTATGATGTACACAATCAGCTGGACTAAATAACCCTTTAGCCTTGCACTTCTGACATTCATTATGATCTCTCTCTAATACATCAGCTCTTGTATGTAACCACAAGGAAGAATTATAAAAAGCTTTTATGTTATTATTCTTTAGAAGAGTACTTATCCATTGCACTAACTCCAAGCTATCCATATTACTCACACTTCATATTAACTTCTCTTTCCTTAAGCTTAGTGATCTTCTTATCATTATCTACTTTGTGAGGATCTTCTTTCCACTTAGTCTTCTCCTTATTATTTAACCAATACTTCTGTGCTGCTAAGTCTGGACCTTTATACTTCTTAACACTACTTATCTTAACTTCCTCTTTAGTTAAAACCGTCTGTTCATCATCTGCAAGTGTTTCTATCTTTACTTTAGTTGCAACATCTTCATAGTAAGAATATCCAGTACAGCATTTATATAAGGCTTGCTCAACTGCTTGGTTCTTTTTCTCCTTACCTTGTGCCATTGCTGCTTTTAATTCCTCATTTTGTGCTTTATATTTTCTGAAAGTAGAATAACCTATTCCTATCTTTTCAGCTATTTGTTTATCTGTAGAACCCTTCTCAACCATAGATTCTATAAGCTCTAGATTATCTTTTATTAAATCTTCATTCGATCTCATTTACTCCCTCCCAACACTTAGCACTTGCTCTATAACCTGTGCTCAATGTTAAAAAATAATTATTTTTTTATTTTAAATATAAAATATCCTTCAATCCATTGAAACTACTACCTTTACAGATATTTTTTTATTTCTTTGAGAATCGGTAATAACAGTGAGAATTACTTATATATTTTTTAAGACTCTTATATTAGTAATAATTTTTTATAAACCCTTTAAATAAGTACCATTTTATTTTTTACCTAAAATAGCATAAATAAAAAATCAGATATCCGAATCTGCTATCAGTGCCGCATTAATTTTCATCTTCTCTTTTATACCTAAATATCTTTTAGTTTCTTCTATTGATTGATGATTTAATGCAACTCTTACCTGTTCTAAATCCTTATCTGATTCTTCATAAATTTTAGTAGCGTATGTTTTTCTTAAACTATGGCCAGAAATATTTTTAAGGCCAATGCTTTTACCTACTTCTGTAAGTATGGCACTAAAGGACTTTTGACTTATATGTTCATTTCCATTTCCTTTACAGGATTTAAAAGCAAATTCTGATCTCTTTTTATTTTTACAGTATTGCCTTAAATATTTCTCTAAATTTCTTCCAATAGGAGCTTCTCTTGGAGCAGGTTTCTTTTTACCTGGATTCTTTGCAAGATTGGATTTCCACTGTTCATATTGCTTGCTTTCCTGAATAACAAAACATTGATTATCTAACGCATCCTTTATTTGCCCTATAGTAAGACCTACAAGATCTCCTAACCTGTAGCCTATTGTCCTACCTAATATAAAAAGCATTAGATTCCTTTCTTTGTTTTTCTCACTGCATTCAGCTAATTTTTCTTTAAACTTCTCGTATTTTTGCTGTGGAATAGGACTTGATGTTCCTTTTTCCCATTCTCTAATCCTTTCTTCCATTACCTCACCTGCTTTATTGCTCCCTTATGTCTTCTATAGGTAGAATGAGACATTAATTCTTTTATATCAGATTCATTTAAATCTCTATATTTCTTTTTATCTCTAACTTTCATAAGTTTATTATAATTACCAACATCATTTTCTCTTAGAATATCTCCTATCCTCATAAATTCACTCTCCTTAAAAATGCATTAAAAAGAGCTGTTATATTATTGCTAATATAACAGCTCTTAATTTCTATATAAATCTATTTTCATTTACAAGCCTTCTTGGTGTGTCCCATGTAACCACAGGAGCAACTTCTTTATTTATTACTATATCTCCGTTCATGTTGGTTTTATAAATTGACCTGTTTTTCTTTATAAAGGCACTATCACTAATATATCTATTAGCCTCATAACTCACAGCTTTTAAAACTTCCCGCCTCTGAATTACTGCAACATCATGCTGCTGCTTTAAATCTTTAAAATTCCTTTGAATGCACTTTATAACAGCATCCTTTTTAGAATTTAATCTTCTTGCAATTTCCGGAGCATTTAGTCCTTCTAAATATAAATTTTTAACCTGTTCCCTATTTAACAAATAAATCAACTCCTAAAAAAGTGTATAGTTCACCCAAACCATTAAAGTGGACATTTTTTATTTCTCCTAAAATTAAAATGAGGAATATACTTCTTTATTTGTGTTTATTACTTATTTATGTAACTATCTTACCATTATTTGCGTGACAATTGTAAGAAATTTTCGGGAAATTTTCTGACGAAAAAGTACCAAAAACATGACACTTTTAGAACAAAATTAATACATAAATTTATTTGACATTATTTGCATTGCTTTATTTATGCTGTAATTTATTTGCCTTTGAGTTCTATCAAGTTCTACAGCTACTTCTTTTTTCCCTTTACCTTCAAGATAAATAAGTTTAATTATTTTATATTCTTTATTAGGTAATATTTTTATTATGTTCTCTATTTTCTTATTTTCCAGTTCCATCTTCTTTATTTCAATATCTAAATTCTTTATACAATCATCATTATTATCTAAACCACTTATACGTAAGCTTTCTATTTCTATATTTTTATTTTCTATATTACAAATTCTTTCTCTATATAAAATAAGATTTTCTTTAATATTTTTCATCAATATCACCTATCCTTTATGTTATAATTAGAATAGATGTAATTAGAGAAGGATACTTGCAAGGTTAATTCTCTAATTAAGGGAAAGGTGTTTACAATAAACACCTTTTTTATTATCACTCAAATAATTATACTAGCTAAAATGGCACGTCCCCATCATCTACAGGAGTTATTCCAGCTGCTTCATATTCAGCATTATGATTACTACCTTCATTCTTTTTTCCCCATTCAAGAAATTGTATTTCATCAGCAACTACTTCAGTTATATATTTCTTACTGCCATCTTTAGCATCATAGGATCTAGTTTGTATTCTTCCACTAATGCCTACAAGCTTGCCTTTACTCATATAATTAGCTGTGGATTCAGCTTGCTTTCCCCATATTACTATAGGAATAAAATCAGCTTCCCTTACTCCTTCTTTATTAGGTACTCGTCTATCCACTGCTATAGCAAATGTTGCAACTGCATACCCAGTACCAGGAGTAAACTTAAGCTCTGGATCTTTTGTTAATCTTCCTATCAAAACTACCCTATTCATCTTATCCTCCTCAAATTTGTCCTAATTTTCTTCCCATAGATCTCTCCATAGCATCTATTTGTGACATTGTAACTTTAGACTCTAAACGTTTCTTTCTATGTTTGCGTTTTTGCAGTATCTTATAAGTAATTACTGCTATTTCTTTATTAGTCATAAATTCATCACCTTTCATCAATATCTAAATAAACATTTTTAAATTGATTATGAGCTACCACAAACTAAATTATCTTAAAGTTTCTTCTTTTTGTTTTAGCTTCAAGATCTGAATAGTAATTTGACATTCTAAATTTATCACATTTGAATTTAACTATATTCCTACTTAAATTTTCGTTATCCATTCCGTAGTAGTAGCATTCATCACAATTAAAGCAACTATCTTCTTTAATTTCTTTACATTCTTCAGTAGTTAAAAATGGATAAATTTCAACACTGTATTTACATTTACAGCAACAACATCTATCACATATAGTTGCATCATATATTTCTTGTTTTTTTATAGCTTTTTCAATAGGTTTTAAAAATGAAAGCTGCTCAATCTTCAATTTATCACCTTCAAATTTTTGAATTATTTTTTATTCTGTTCTAAAAACTTTAAATTCTTCACCTATAAAAAATTGTGTTGAAACATCTATTACCGGTTTTACTTCTAAATCAAATCCCTGCTGCTTTAAAGCATCTTTTATAATCCTGGCAATCTCATTATCTCTAATAGTAAATTCTGATATTTGAGTTTTTATTGTTCCTATCTTAGCTTCCATAATATCCTCCTTTGGTATTTCGTTAAATTCTTGAATGGCGAAACAAAAACACCGTAGAATTCTTGAATAATACGGTGTTTTATGAAATATTTAATTTTCACTATTAATAAATATTATATATAAATAAAATTTTACTTTTGTAAATCAATTAAGATTCCTTAATACAATTTTTAATAATACTTTCAACATGAATTTTTGTAGTATTAAGGAATGGTATACCAAATTCATCTTTTGTAAGAATTAATGGCAACTCTGTACAACCAAGAATTAATCCCTCTATTGAATCTTCATCAATCATCCTTTTAACAATATTAAGTAATCCATTACGTGTTTCATCAAGAAACTTTCCAAATTCAATTTCAGTCATTAGTTTATGATGAATATAATCCTGTTCTTCTTCTTTTGGAACGATAATTTTTATATTACTTTTGTCAAATACTTTCTTAAAAAAATTGCTCTCCATTGTAAATTTAGTCCCAATTAGGCCAATCTTTTTTATTCCTAACGCCTCAGCATTTTTACATGTTTCCTCAACAATACTTATTAATGGAATAGGAGATAACTCCTTAATTCTTTCAAATACTATATGTGGTGTATTTGATGAAATGAATCCAAAATCTGCACCTGCTTTATAGAGTATCTCGACACCTTTAATTAAGCAATTTACAAGGTTGTCCCATTGTTTATTCTCAACAAAACTTAAAAGAATATTCATATCCATGCTATTAATCAATATTTCAGGGTAGCTACCATCCTTTACTTCATTACGATATTTTTCAATAATTAGGCGATAATAATCTAAAGTTGATTCGGGTCCAAGACCACCAATCATTCCTATTTTCTTCATCCATTAACTCTCCTTATATTTAATTTCGGCTATACCACTACCTATAAATTAAGTATTTATTATCTATAATAACTGCTAGATAATATCTTATACTTTTAGCTTAATTCATATAGAAATTATACCATAATATTCTATATCGTCCATTATTACCGATAAAATATATTAGAAGTTTATTCTATAAACACCGCATTATTCAATTATCAAAGTACAATTTTATCTACCCATCTAGTTCGACCTATATTCAAATTTCGTACTAACCAACTTTATAAATTTGCATTAAATTATGAAGATGTGGTACATCAGTAACTTTTTTATAAAACTTACCTTTTCCAGAAATAAATCCATATTGTACCTTACAAGGTTTATGTCCAAATTCTTCCCATGCATCCTTTGCACTCAATATTCCATAATCATTAATCCAAGGTTTTTTATCTTTTTCTGATAATTCATCCCAATTCTTATATAGGTTTTCATGATTTTCTATATCACAAATCCTTTTCCATCCTGGATGTTTTTCACAAAATTTCAGGGCATACATAGCTGCTTCTTCAGGAGAATATTCTTCTCTTTCAAAACATTCTTCACGGTATAATACACTATTACCTTTATCATCACATTCTATTAATAGCCATCCATCTTTATAGAACTTTGCTTTATATCTATTACCTAGTATTAGGTCATAATTATTATGCTCTTTTATATACTTTGCCTCCATGATTCTATCTCCCTACTTTCCCAAGTCTCACCTGGTTAAACCTCCACCCATTAGCAACCTCCTCTTTTTCCAACTCATACATTCCATCTAGTCCATATATTTTCTCAATCTCTTCAAAACTTTTTCCTTCGCTTAGGAGCTTGACCATTCTGTCTACTTCATGGATAAATTCATTGATATCCTTCTTTCTAAGCTTTCTGCATAAGGATAAAATTTTATCTTTTTTATCCTGGTCTATATTGCTTAATGCCTTTTTTATAGCTAATTCCTTATCATAGGCCCTTGAAAAATTCTTTAAATATCCCATACTTTAAAACTCCTTCCTTACTTCTTTCTAATGACCCATTAATTTAGCATAACGCTCATCAAAGGGATCATTAGCCAAATTCTCTGCTGCAATTTTAGCCGCTCTGTCACTTGCTTCTAATGCTTGTGCTTCCATAGCTGAATAATCATTCTCTCTCTGTTCATAATCATTGAAAGTTGTTTTTTTATGGCCTGTATTTTTACTATTAATGTAGGTATCTTCCAAAACTTTAACCATGTTTTCCTCATTTATTAACCAATCAAAGTTGCATGAAGTCCACTTACCATTTCTACCTGAAAGGAAGTCACTTTTTTCAGCTTTAGAGAATAGCTCTTGAAAAATTTTAATATCTTTAAAAGTTTTACAGCGAGCTTTTAAAGTAGCTTTTCTTTTTTTAGTAAGGGTTGTGGCCCTGGGTAAGGATTTGCATATGTTGTTATAAAGATTTCTGATATCTTCGTAGTTTACATTTTCACTGAGAGTTTCTGTATCTTCTGCCTTAGACTCACCTTCTATATCCTCATTAGAGTTATCATTAATATCCACATTATCCACAGAGTGATCAACATTATCCGAAGGATTAATATATATATCTTTATTTTCTTTTTTATTTTTATTTTCATTTTCTTTTTTGTTTTCTTTTTGCCCACTTATCGTTGACGAACCGCGCGACGTATCGTATACCGTATCGTCACTAAAATTATCATTAGTAGACAATAAATTGTTTCTCTGTAATTCTGCAATAAAAAGCTGTCTGATCCTTGGACTTTTAATACTATCCATAACATAGAGTAATAAAGACTTGTCATCTACCTGGGTGAATTCTTTATTTATACAATCTTCAACTGGCTTGCCTCCTTTATTAAGATTAAACTTACCCCAATTTCTTATAGCCAATTCTCTAGTTTTCTCATTATATTTAATAATTTTATGATGCTCTTCAAACCTAGCTAATAGACTATTTACAGACTCAATAGAATAGCCAAGTTCGTAAGCAATAAATTTAGGCGTTATTCTATAAACTCCTATTTGTGTAGTATGGGAATTTGTCAAAAGATATAAAAAGAATAGTTTATCTTCAGGTGTGAAAGTTTCTGCTACTTTTGGAGATTCCCAAAAATTTGTATAAATGAATCTATATTGAGCCATTATATAGCCTCCTTCAAAATTTCTATAACTGCATGTCGTCCTATGGCCGTTTGACAACTTATCCCGTCCATTTCAAAATTAATATTGAGTATTGAATTTCCAAGTCCATATTCACGGACTATAGGGCCTTCAATGATTCTCTTGCCATAATATGCTTTTACAAAATCACCTGCCTTTGCAAGCTCGCCTACATTAGATTTAGTTGCTATAGTCGTGTTATCTAAAATAACTTTGTCCATATCCATTACAGCAAGCTGCTTAGACCATTTAAATTCCTCTTTGCCTTGTCTATTTACATAAATGGTTTCAAAGTTTTCATTATCCCTAAGTTCAATGCCAACTCCACCGCCACCGTAATGAATTATGAGGTTTAAATAAACATTGGACTTATATTTATTTATGACATTTTGCTGATCCTGTGATATTTCATGGATATTTGTACTCAAAACCTTAGTTTCTGTAATTTTTTCTACTACTTTTGTAATATTTTTAGGCTTTTCTATGACAGGTATATCAAATATAGACAATTGACCAATAAGATTTTCTTGCTTATAAGCACTCATTTTTTTAATTGCCCCCTTAACTTATAGCGAAAATATGCTATAATGGGACTAAGGGTATTTTGCAGAATCCCTTAGCCAAAAATTTAAGATAATTTTCTACTGAACCCTTTGCAGAGGGTTTATTTTCTTTTTTGGATAATCATATTCATTAGCTATCCGTATCGTGTAGTTTAAGTCTCTAGAATGCTTAATTAATACATAATCTTTATCAAAAGATACAATGGTACCTAATTCTAAATTTCCCATAAATATTTCTATAAACAAAGATGTACTATTATCCCTAAAGGATTTATATTTTCTAAATATTATTCTAGATACAACATGTTCTCTGTACATAATGTCATTAATTGTTATCCTGGATTCAGATTCTAAATCAAAATTAAATATCGCATCAACCTTCATTTTCTTAATTTCAAATAACTTTTTTTCTTCATTAAAAATCATCTAACACACCTCACTTTCTAATAAAAATTTCCTATGTTCTTTCAGCTTCTTTAAAGCTTCTTGATGAATAGCCTTATCCTTTGCAGTATCCTTAGGAATAACAGCTTCCAAAGCCCTAATCTGCCTTTCTGTTTTATTTAAGCTACCTGGTAAAACAACATTTAATGCCATTTGAATCACCAACTTTCTTCAACAACGTATCCACGCTGCCTTAATTTTTTACATTCAGCTATATCAAGCCTTTCAAGACTTATTCCATAGTCCTGCTTCATCCTAATAAGAAAAGTTTTGATTCCAGGTATTAAATCTACTACCTGTTCAACTTCCTTATAGAGTTGTTCACGATGTTCATTGTTATCGATACTTTTCTTATTCATGGTCAATTTTGATATGTTATATAATGATTCAAGAGCTTCTGGAATCTCTTCATGAATAAATTTAAAGATCATGGTCTGAATATTATCATCTATTCCATTTAAAACAGGAGTATTGATAATATCTAGCTTTTTCTCTGACAAATAGGCAATCTTTAATTCCTCCATGCCAGACTTTCTTGAAAGATTTACAATAACATCTTCCGGAATATTCCTGCTACCTGTACTATATCTAGACATGGCACTGGAAGAAACACCTGCTACATCTGCAAGTTCTCTACATGAAGCACCTGTACTACACTGTAATTTTTTTAATGTCTTTGCTACTAATGTACTCATTGCTTAACTGCCTCCTTAAGAATTCTGTCTATGTCACCTCGTGGCACGCCTGTAAATAAACTTATAGCTGAATATGACTTTCCTTGTTTCCTAAGAGATATTACTTCTTTTTTCTGTTTTGATGATATTCTCATTGATTTACCTCCCCTAAAATTAATTTTTAAATTTTGTACTGAATTTATATATGAAGCATAGAATATAATGTACATTTATACCCTCAAACACATTGAATTTAAGAAGGCTTTTCAGCCCAATCATCATAGGTTTTTATACTAGCTTAAAAAGTAATTTTATCTTTTTTAAGTAGGTCGATTAACTGGTCAACTTCTTCAGGTTGGAGCTTATTTATAAGTATTTCTGATAAAGTCTCATTAAATTTTTCATATAGTTCTGTAGGATCTTTAGGCTTATTCACTGTAACTTTTAATAGCAAGCTCCACACCTCCCTTTATTAATGCTGTTATTATTAATTTATGTTGATGAAATTTTTTATTGCCTAATTGTCACTTTTAACCACTTATCTAGTGACAATATTTTCTATAATATATTAACTAAGTTCTAGTTTCTCAAACTTAGTTTTCAAAAAAAATTTTGTTAAAATCATCTTCATTTAGCTTTAAAATATTCTTTATTTTTAAAGCTAAATCAATAGTAACTTTAGTTTTCCCATTTTCAATTAGACAGTAGCTAGCTTTATTTTTATAGTTTAATTTCTGAGCCATATCTTTTTGAGTTAATCCAGTTTCTGCTCTAATTTGAATCAAAAGTGGTAAATTCATGTTCTAGCCTCCTTAGTTTTAGTTTCTCAAACCTTATATCTTGATTATAGTTTGAAAAACTAAAACTGTCAATACAAGAGTTTAATTTTTTCAAACTTTTGTATACTTATTGATTAATTATGGTATTATTAGCGTATAAAGTTTAAAATATTTAAACTATAATGAGGTATAAATTATGGATAATAATGTATTAGGAAAAAGATTAAAAATATTACGTAATGAAAAAGACTTAACACAAGAACAATTTGGTAAGCCATATAATTTAAAGAAATCAACTGTGTCTCAATATGAGTCAGGATCAAGCAAACCTGATGATGAATTAAAGAAAAGGATTGCTAGAGATTACAATGTTTCTTTAGACTGGCTTATGGGAATAAGCGATATTCGCAATCCATATAAAGATGCTTCTAATACAAAGATACCTGAAGCACTTAATGATGATAGTGAATTATCTGAATTTTGGAATACATTAAAAGAAAGAGAAGATTTAAAACTATTATTTAAGCAAACTAAGGACTTACCTCCTAACGCTGTTAAAAAAATGATGAGAATTATGAAAGCCATTGAAGATGAAGAAGATAGAAATGATGGATAAAATATATACATATTAGGAAAGGATGATGTTTATGGATATATTGGATAAACCTTTGCTAAAGGCACTTTTAAATGAGGATATACCATTCTATGAGGTAATGAATGCATTTAATATAAAAACCACTATAGCTTTCAATATTCCATCAGTTCTTCTTGGTTTTGTTTATTTAAGCAGACGTGGAAATTATCATCTGATATTAAATGGTGAAATTAACTATAAAACTCAATGCAAAGTATTTATTCATGAAATTAAACATATAGCTGAAGATATGCCCTCCATGGGCTACATAATAGGATTGGACATGCAGCACACATACATTGAAAATGCTGCTGATGAATTAGCTAATATTTTATATGACGCAAAATGATTACTCAAAACTTTAGGTTTGAGTTTTTATTTTTACCTTTCGGGGTAAATTTTGTATTAGTTGCTAAAAAACATAAGAGAAAAGGGAGATATAAACATGTTTAAAAACTTAAGAGAACTATTTTCTTTAAAGAAAACCATTGAGCAAAAGAAACTTGAGATCATGGAAAAAGATAATTATATTAATAAAGTTAACAGTCAAATTTCAGAAATTGACAAACTATTAAATGACAAAGAGAATTTAAAAAATAGTATTCTAACAGAAGCTATGGAATTTGCTTCAAAAAAATCACATGAGGTAATACAAAATATATCAACTGATATTCATGAAATTGTTAAGCAAAAAGCTTTGAAACAAAATGAATTATTGGAAACTGAAACCCAATTTGAAAAAACCACAAAAAGCTTAAACACTTCTTTAAAAAAATTATCTAAATCTAAAACATTATATTCCACATTCAATAATGCTATAGATAGATTCTTTAATGCGGAACTTGGAGATTCTTATAAAATACCTAAACTTAAATTAGATGAAGCAGAACAATTATCCCCAACAGTTACATTAAAATTACATAGTATGGACGTTAGGGAGCTAAAAAAGAAATTTAAAGAAAATGATAAATTAATTGAAGAAATCCTAAAAAAATATGAAGCTAGATACAATACTAAAGCTAACATAACTATTTACAGATTAATGGTCATAGCTCTGAGAGCCGAACTTCAAAATATATTGTCAAATCTAAAATATGAAAATCTAGAAGATTCCCTTAACAGTATTACAACTATGATAGAAAAATACTTTATAATTATTGGAGATGGTAATAAAAGTATTGCTGGTACTTTAGCTAAATTTATTGGTGAAATAGAACTTCTTTTTAAAAACGCAGTAAAAATAGAATATGAGTATTATTTGAAAAAAGAAAAAGCAAGACAAGAGCAGTTAGCTATTCGTGAACAAATGCGTCAAGAAGCAGAAGAAAGAAAACGCCTTGCAGATCAACAAAAACAAGTGGAAAAAGAAGAAGAAAAATACAATAATGAAATTGCTAAATTGCAAGCATTGATGAATACTACTGAAGATATCAGCAAAACAAATGAGTTAAATGCAAAAATTTTAGAACTTCAAAACTATATTAAAGAATTAGAAACAAAGAAAGATGAAATAGTAAAATTACAAAACGGTAAAGCTGGAAATGTTTATATAATTAGTAACTTAGGTTCTTTTGGTGATGATATATTTAAAGTTGGAATGACCCGTAGAATAGATCCTCAAGAACGTATTAATGAATTAAGTAGTGCAAGTGTACCTTTTTCTTTTGATGTCCATTCATTTATCTTTTCAGATGATGCTGTAGGTCTTGAATCTAAGCTTCATGATATATTGAAGGAAAATAGACTTAATCGTGTAAATATGAGAAAAGAATTCTTCAAAATTAATATTGATGAACTTGAAAAACTTGTAGCTGACATAGATCCAACTGCTGACTTTAATAAAACAATGTTGGCAGAAGATTTTAGACAATCAATGTCAGTTGATAGTATTTTAGAATCATCAGAAGATTCTTATAATGATTTAAAAGTTAATGCATAAATTAATATAGATAATAATATACTAAAAAATTTCAATTTTTATTTTTACGCTATGATTTGTTGCAATATTTTTTAAGGAGAACATAGTATGCAATATTATAAAAATCCTAATTTAAAAATAATATGGTCTATAATTGTCTTATCTCCATTTATAGTTGCTGCCTTAGTCTCAATTAACATTGTAGATATACCTACTTCAAATGATTGGATTGGTTTTTATGCTTCAATTATTGGTAGCTTATTGGGTGGATTATTAACATTTTATAGTGTATATCTAAGCATGGATGGAGTAAAAGGACAAATAATTCAACAAAAAGAAGCAAATAATTTACTTAAGATTCAATTGGATAATGATATCAAAAAATACAAAGAAGAGCAAAGATTAAGTATTCGTCCATATATAAGTGAGCACTCAGAACAAACTGATAATGCAATTAACTATTATGCACATATATTTGAAGTCGATTATTTTAATTTTACTTACACTGATGAAATGAAAATTAAAATTAAAAATATTGGTATTGGCCCACTTATTTCTCTTAGTGTTATAGGAATTAGAAAAGCTTATATGGATGATGAATTAATTGAACCTATACATAGAGAAGTTAAATCACTTGAAGTTGGCGGCATTATGAACTTAAATATATCATATATGACAGAAAGCGAGTATTTATCAGCAAAACTAGATGTTGAAATTCAATATTATGATATATTAGATAATCAATACAAGCAAGTAATAAGAGTAAGCCTATTTAGAGATGAGTCTGGTTCATATCAGAAATGCATGATCGAATCTATTTCAAAACAAGAGTTAATTAATAATGAATCATTAGCAGGCTCTTAATTACACAATGATTAAAATTATTAGAATATAAGCACAAAAGAGAATTTTTGTATATTATTAATATTTAGGGACAAAATTAATGTTATTTGAGGTGAAATAAAAAATGATAGCAGCCATATATTCACGAAAATCAAAATTCACCGGCAAAGGTGAATCTATAGAGAACCAAATACAGCTCTGTAAGGAGTATGCAGCTTCTCAGCTAAGAGATAATGATATAACTGAATTTTTAATATATGAAGATGAAGGCTTTTCCGGAGGGAACACAAATAGGCCTGAATTCCAAAAGCTTATGGATGATGCTAGACTTAAAAAATTTGATGTACTCATATGTTACAGATTGGATCGTATAAGCAGAAATGTATCCGACTTCTCTTCAACTCTTGAAATACTTCAAAAGCATGATATTGATTTTATAAGCATAAGAGAGCAGTTTGATACAAGTACCCCTATGGGAAGGGCCATGATTTATATTGCCAGTGTTTTTGCTCAGCTTGAACGTGAAACTATTGCTGAAAGAATACGAGATAATATGCTTGAATTGAGTAAGACGGGAAGATGGCTTGGGGGTACTGCTCCTATAGGATATAATGCAGACCCAATTACATATTTTGATGCTGATATGAATGAAAGAAAAATGGTTAAACTTAAGCAGGTGCCTAAAGAATTGAATACAGTAAAATTACTCTATAAGAAATATCTTGAATTAAAAAGTTTATCAAAAGTAGAAACCTATGCCTTGCAGAACAGCATTAAAACAAAACGTGGCTCTGATTTTACAAAGAATAATATAAGGATTATATTGACCAACCCTGTATATGTAAAAGCTACTGAGAATGTCTTTGATTATTTAGAAAATGAAGGTATAACTACTTGTGGTGATCCGGATGGAGAACATGGTCTTTTAACCTATAACAAGCAGAAATCAGTATCCAATGACAATGGTAAAACAGTAAGAGTATTCAGAGATAAATCTGAATGGATTGCAGCTATAAGCTCTCAGAAAGGTGTAATTGAAGCTGATGATTGGCTTGAAGTTCAGAAAATATTGAGTGAAAATAAAGATTCATTTCCTAACGAAGGTAAGACTCATAATGCATTGCTTACCGGTAAAATTAGGTGTGCTAAGTGTGGCAGTAATATGCAGATTGCTCATGGTCATATAAGCAAAAAAACAGGTAAACAAATATATTATTATGCCTGCTCCATGAAAAAGCATTCTAAGGGTGTGAGATGCAATAATAAGAATGCAAAAGTATCAGAGCTTGATCCAGTTGTAATAAAACAACTTAAAGAACTTGCATATAATAAAGAAAGCATTATTAATAAATTAGAAATGAAAAATAAAAAAGCCAGGGAATTAAATAAATCTTCGAACAGAGAAGAGATTTTAAATAACTCCATAGCTGATAAAAATAAGCAAATACAAAATTTGATGAACAAATTGGCAGTAGCTGATGATATTTCAGATTTGCTCATAGAGAAAATTAGATCTTTAAAAAATGAGATTAAAGAATTAAAAGTACAATTGGATAATTTAAATAAACTAAACTCTGAATTCACTGATACTGAGTTAAATTTGTCCTTTATCAAACTTATGCTTAATAGGTGTTCTATGATAGACTCTTTACCTAATGAAGAAATAAAACAACTTATAGATGTATTGATAGACAAAATTACATGGGACGGTGAATCCTATGGGGTTACTATAGATTTTATAGGCAGTAATCCTGAGGAAGATGAAGAGTCTAAAAAAAAATAGCTCTTCTATTCCCTTACTTTGGCAAAATGTCGCAGTTTAGTTCAATTAGCACCTGCATCTAAAATTGCTTCATAGCATGATTGACATGCTCCTGCATATATTACCAGATCATCATAGTTAGGTTCATAGTCTCTTAATCTTGATACAGAATCAACAAAGTATTTTGAATTTCTATAATTATTCAAATCAAAATAATCTTTTACTCCTTTAGCTACTCCATCATGCCCTGTTATTACTACTATATCTGGTTTAACTTCTTTTACAATGTTAACTATTTCTTCTGGCTGCTTACTTTCAGGAATTACTTTTCCTACTACATTAATGGATAGCTGTTTATACACTTTAATACAAACATCCAGATAGGTAGCATCTCCATCTATATGAAGTATTTTACCCGGTCTGCTAAATACCATACTATCACTACTATCAATGGTGGTAATCTTAATTTTTTTTAAGTCTCTGTCATAATTTTTAGCTGTTTCGCTTTCTCTACTATTTCTTTTACTTTTAGTTTCTCTATTAGCTTTAACATTTTTTCTATCTCTATTGTTCTTATATCTTTTAGTATTATTACTGCTATTTCTAGAATTAATTATATTTTTTATAGACTCATTAACCTTTCTATTAAACACTATGTCAGATATTCCAAGACTATCCTCATCAATTTGTTCAAGATCTTCTAATGGAGCATCCGCCACTATTCTTAAATTAACGCCATTAAGTATATATATAATACCTTTATCTGTATCTGTAATATCAATAATTTTAAAAGTTATATCTTTGTCATAAGACTTTCTTACTACCGTATCACCTATTTTCATAACCCCACTCCATAAAATTACTATTATATTTTATGAACTGTAATGATGAAATGTTAAAAGTCATGTAAAATATAATTTTTATACTTACATGACTTAATTAATTATCATATAATCTTTTATTCCTTTTGATTATACATTTCTTTAAAATCATCAATAAACTTATTGAATTTTTCTCTTTCATCTATTAATTCTTGTATTTTGTTGTTGAAGGTACTTTGCCCCCAATTAACTTCATTATAATAAAATCTATTGCAAAGTCTCCAAAATCGCTGGGGAAAAAGTAAAAATGCATATAATACTCTGTACTCATATTCCTCTAAAGGTGATATTTTATTATAGGAATCAATTATAAGCTTAGCATATTTAATATCCCAGTCGCATCTCTTTAGTACTTTCATCATGTAATTTGACAAATCATATACTCTAACTTCCCTTTTACAATAGTCAAAATCAATGACATTAACTTGATTTTCACTATCTATAATTATGTTATGATAAGTATAATCATGGTGGCAAAACCCCTTTTCTTCCTCAGTTTTCTTACATAAATTCATATATTCAGAAGTATTTAAGATCTTTATGGCTTTTAGCCCAATTTGTTTAAAAAAATCATAATTTTTAATATAATTCAAATCAAATTGTGCTTTATTGCCTTTTTTTCTAGCCATGTCTCTCATTTTTTCGAAGGATCTAACTCTCTTTTCCATAAGATGAGGCCATCTCCCAAGGTCAGTCTTCAATTTACTATTTTCTGGCGGTTCATATCCTTTTGATTTTTCATGTAATATAGCAAGAGTCTGAGATGCATTTGTTAAATCTTCATTTTCATGAAAATTGCATTCTCTACCTTCAATCCACTCTGAAAGTGTATATATATCTTCATTTACAAGTGCATAGGGATTATCTTCAATATTTAAACAATATCTATCCACTTTTGCAAATCCTTTCGAAATAAGATGTTCTTTTGCAGAATAAACAAATAGAAGCTTTTGAATACCGTAATCTATCTTTTTAAGGCATTTATTACCTTTATTGGTTTTTAAATAATATACTCCTCTATTGGGTTTAATAGATTCGATTTTTAGATCAAATTGCCTCTCTATTTCAAATTCCCTCATCATCTTAATCACCCCCCATAGAAATATGTATATGATTATTATTACTTTTTTAGAATAAGTTTATTGTACAAGTTATAAAGCAGCATATATTTGGATAATTATCATTTTAGGCCTTATAATTATCTATTAATAAATATATTTTATTATTTGTTTAATATACATAATGCATATTCAAAATATTCGCCGCATCTTTGACTTACTATTTATCTTCATATGCTAAAATCATTAACACTTTACTGTTCATATTAATATACTAAAGTGAACCAATTACGAAAGGTATATATTATGAAAATAGGAATAGATGCGCGGGCTGCCAAATTGTATAGGGGCACTGGTATTGGCACATATACTTATCAATTAATAAATTGCTTAAATAAAATTGACACCATCAATGATTATTTATTATTTATGCCTGACAATTCAAATATTGATATAAGTTTTTCTAAAAAATTTAAAATAAATAATATAAATGAAAAAGTCAGTAACAATTTTTGGGATCAAGTTAATGTCCCTAATATTTTAAGCAACAAGGATATACAGTTATACCATGTTCCACAAAACGGAGTGGGTATACCTCTAGACAAAATATGTCCTTTTGTTATAACTCTACATGACGTAATTCCCTATAAAATGCCTGAAACCGTAAGTGATAGATATCTTCATATTTTTAATGAAGAACTGCCAAACATAGTTTCTCTCTGTGATGGTATCATAACAGTATCTAATTTTTCAAAGGATGATATATCAAAAGCATTTAATTTTCCAGTTAATAAAATATATGTAACCTATCTTGCCGCTGAAAACATATATAAACCGTTAAATAAGAGGATAAGTAAGGAAATTATTAAAAATAATTATGGAATAACTGGTGATTTCATATTATATGTTGGTGGTTTTAGTCCTAGAAAAAATATAATAGGTCTTCTACAGGCTTTTGAAAAGCTTTTATCAAAAACCACAAAAGATTTAAATTTAGTTATTGCAGGTACTAAGGGAAAGTCCTATGAAATCTATAAAAGCTGTGCTGAAAAACTCCACATCGAAAATAACGTTATATTTCCTGGCTTTATTCCTGTAAATTATATGCCCTATTTATATAATTCAGCCGAACTCTTTGTTTATCTATCACTATATGAGGGCTTTGGCCTTCCACCCATTGAGGCTATGGCCTGTGGTGTACCCGTGGTAGCTTCAAATGTTACATCCCTTCCCGAGATACTTAAAGACTGTACCCTATTAGTGGATCCAAAGGATGAAGATAAAATTTGCAATACATTATACAGATGCTTAAAGGATAATAAGCTTAGATGTGAGTTAATTTACAAAGGTTTAAGTATAAACCAAAAATTAACCTGGGAAAATACAGCTGCTTCTACATTAACCGCTTACAAAAAAATAATCAACAGTATTTAAGGCATATGCAAAAAGTTAAAAGCCCTTTATATCTTAATTAGTAGATTTAAAGAACTTTTAACTTTCCATACTAATTTTTAAAACCCATCTATTTCTTGTTTAAATTCCTTTAGAAATTCCTGTCTATCTGCTTCAAAGTGAATTTTCCTCTTTAACCTAGATGTAAAAATTTTTTCCTCCCAATCCTTTCTTTTAGAATAATAATCTTTAGTTATATCATAAAAATCCTCTGGAAAAGTAAGCATGCCAAACAATACATTGAATTCATTTTTATTTAATGTATTAGCAGTACAATAATTATCTAAAATAATCCTCGCCTTATCTATATCGAAAGAAAAATCCTTTGTTACCTTATTAATAAAGTTGCATAGATCATGAATTTTTAAATCAATTACCGAAAAATCAAAATCTACAAAATAGGCATTATCATCATTGATTATTATATTGTGATGAGCAAGATCATGATGGCACAGTACTATTTTGTCCTCTTCGCTGCAAAGCTTATAATAAGAAGTTTTATTTAAAAATGTTATACAATCATCAATCTTTTTTATATAGCTATCCACATTCATTAAAAAAATATCATCAAATTCTGATTTATTTTCATAAAGATTTACCATTCTCTTAAAAAATAACATCTCTTCTTTTTTTCTATTAACATTTTTCAAAAGATTACCACATATATTTTTATTAGAATTTTTATATCTAAAGCCTTCTGATGCTTTATGAAGTTCACCTAAACCTTTAGCAGAAACCGCTAAATCTACGGGATTACTGAATTCACATTCTCTCCCTTCAACTTTATTCATAATGCAATAGAATTCACCTTTCCATTCCGCATATTTTTTACCATCTATGCTATCTTCAAAACCCATGACACGCTTAAAATTTGTACTTATATATTCTAAAGCTTTAACTACAAAATCAAATTCCTCTAGGGTACAATCTATTCTCTTTAATATTTTATCCCCTTTATCAGTAATAATTAGAAATACTTTTCTTATTGGAATCAAATCTAGCACTTTTAAATCAAATTTTTCAAAAAGTTTCACATCTAAATCATATTTGGACAGATAAGCTCTGTCCCTATATCCTAAATCCACCATAGTTTAACCTCCTATTAATGAATCTTATAAAATGCTATTACCATCCTGTTCTATAGCCCTATTAAGACTCATAACATACTCATTTATATCCCACTGTTTTTTACTTAACCTGTATCTTTCACAACACTTCATATATACATGTGGATAAGATACTAACGCTTTAATAAAACTATTGCTATTATTATCAAATCCCTCCACTTTACAAAAATAGCTTATTATTTTTTCTAAATCTATGTGGCTTCCGTTTCTTTTAAGTTTACTAATTAAATATACCCCGTCCATCTCCAGCATATTATAAGCGCATTTTTTTAAATTATTTATTTCTATTTCATTATTTTTTCTAAGATTATCAAAATAAGTATTTCCAAGACAAATTTCAAATCTTCTCATACTTCTTTTAACCAGGCCTATATAATTACAATGATTTATTATATCAATACATTTTTCCGCTCTACTTAAATAGGAATCCGAACTCTGAAGCACCATATTTTCAAATTGATTTACAGAATTTTTAGATTTAAAACTTTTTAAGTCCCTTTTTAAATTTTTTATACGCATTTTGTATTTTTCAACGGTTTTGCCTATTTTATTAGGAATTAATTTAGAAGCAGATTCATTACAGTTTAATACTGCTATATGGAAAAGGTACATAGAATCTATTTGTTCTAAAACCTTATCCTCCGTAATATTACCTAATATATCATTGGAATTATCATTTTTTACTAGTTTAATATTGCTTTTACTTAAACACTGTTGAAAGGAAAACACTTCACTTTCTAGCATAGACAATCACCTCGATTTGTGATGTTTTGTTAGCTTTCTTATTATTTCATGTTCTTTTTCTTCAAGTTCCGCTATTTTTTTTGTTCTTCTCTTTATCTTTTTTAATCTTTTAACTCTTTCACTTAATTCTTCAATCTTTTTATCATAATCACTTATGTTTTGTCCCTCATCATTTATAGTTTCAATTAGATTATCAACAACATGCTTGCGTTTACTCATATATTACCTCCGTAATTTAAATTTCTAAATTTCTCTAGGAATTCTTGTCTTTCATCTATGTCTAATTCTATCTTTTTTAATTTATTCAAGAAAAACTCTTCTCCCCAAGGCTGCTTCTCCCAATAATATTGAATACCTACTTGCCAAAAGTCCTGTGGGAATTCCATAAATGCAGTCATAACAGGTATATCGTTTTTTTCTATAGGATATATAGAGTTATATGCATCCAATAAATAGATAGCATTGGACATATCCCATTTACCATTTTTCATTTTTCTTATTAAAAGACTTGATAAATCATGAAGATGTGTATCTAAAATGCAGTAGTCAAAATCTATTATGATTACCCCTTCGTCCTTGTCTATAAGTACATTATGATGGGCAAAATCATGATGACAATATCCATTCTTCTTCATTTCCATTTTCATTTTATTTAAATAATCCGTTTTATTTAAATTTATTATACTTATATTAGCTCTCTGAACTTCTCTACTGAGCATACTTTTATATTTGTAATCAAATTCTGTCTTATTTTCTTTTTTTTCAATTCTATTTTTAAAATCCAATATCTCATCTTTTCTCGTGCTAAATACTTTCTGCCATTTAAGCCAATTATATCTTGGATTCATTTCTTCTGTTACAACAAAGCCTTCACTTTTTCTATGCAAGCTAGCAAGGGTAGAAGCAGCTAAAATTATATCTAAAGGATTATCGTAATTACATTCTCTTGCAATTGCCCATTTGGTAAGAAATGCATAATACTCACCAAATCTTATATAATTTTCACCATTTTTATTTTTTATTATTTTAGGTACATTATTAAAACCCCTATTAATTAAATGGTTCATTGCTTCCAATATGAATAAAAAGTGTCCATATTCATAGTGAACAATCTTAAGACAATATTCCTCAGAGTTTCCTTCTAGCTTATAAACGTTTTTTATTTTTATTGCTTTATTAACATTTACTTCATAATTACCAACTACTAGCTTTATTACAGCTTCTAGTTCCATAACTATGCCTCCAATAAGCATTGTTCTCCTTTATTATATGAGGTTTTTTCAACTATGTGAATGATGGCACATTTCTTAGTGAAGATTAATATTATTAATATAAGTACAACAATTATAATCTGACTGATTTTTTTATCTCATATAATAATATTGGAAATATAATATGAATATTTAAAAAATAAATTTATTATCTGTAAAATAATTGTCATTTTATAATGCACAACATTTATTAACTACTCTATATGCTTATTTATTAATCAATTTTTGAGGAGTGTATTCAATGAGAATTGCATTTGATGCCCGAGGAATAAATTGGTATAAAGGTACTGGTATAGGTACTTATACAGAAAATATTTTAAAAAACCTTATTTCCATAGATAATTTAAATAAATACGTTCTCTATTGGTCCGGGGAAAATTATGAAAAGTTTAAAAGCAAAAACACAACTATAAGAATGGCATCAAAGAGATATCATAGATTTTTTCAAGAATACTTTTTCCCAAAGGACATAAAAAAAGATAATATAGATATATACCACATATCTCAAAATGGAATAGGACTTTCACAGAATATAAATTGCTTAAAGATAGTAACAATACACGATTTAATACCATATATTATGCCAGAAACTGTAGGTAAAGGTTATCTACTAAAATTTTTAAGAGATATGCCGCGGATTATTGATGAGGCAAATGCTATAATAACAGTTTCCGAATACTCAAAAAAAGATATATTAAAATTTTTTCCTATTAGTCCTGATAAAATATTCGTTACACCCTTAGCTGCGGATAGTATATATAAACCTTTAAACAAAAATAACTGCAAAGAATATATTGCAAAAAAATACAATATAAATTCTCCTTTTATACTTTATGTAGGTGGTTTCAGTGCAAGAAAAAATGTATCTTCTTTGATTAAAGCTTATGAAAAGATATCAAATGAAATTAATAAAGATATTAAGCTTGTGATTTGTGGTGCAAAAAAAGATGATATTGAAAATTTAATAAAAATGAGCTGTAATTCAAAAACTTCCGATAATATAATTTTTACAGATTTTATTCCCACTGAAGACTTACCAGTTTTTTATAATTCCTGTGAAGTATTTGTATATCCATCTCTATATGAAGGCTTTGGACTTCCTCCATTAGAAGCAATGAGTTGTGGGACTCCAGTTATAACTTCAAATAGTACTTCTATTCCAGAAGTCACTAGTAATTGTGCTATGCTAATAGACCCTCTTGATATAGATATGCTTTCAGATAAACTTTATAAAGTGCTTACTAGCGGCGAAGTTATAAAAAAGGATTTATCCATTAAAGGCCTGAAACGTTCTCTAGAATTTTCCTGGCTAAAAACAGCTGAGAATACATTGAAGGTATATGAGAATGTATATAAAATTTCACAGATATCTTCAAATATAATTTAATCACTACAGATTTTAACAGAAACAATTTAGGCATCCCAAAAGAAATATCAAGTGAAAACTGTCAGATAAAACTGATTATTTCTTTAAAGATGCCTAAGCAAATATCCCCTAATTAAACCCCAATTTTTTGTAATTAGTAGCTCTCTTTATATGCTACATCTAAATTATAAAATACTTTTTTAATGCTGTAAACGTTTTTTACAGTTATTTTAAAAATATTTACACTTTAGTCACTTTTAACTGATCTGTAGTAAAAAAATCAATACATTACTTTAGCTCATCTGTTTGTTCTAAGCTAGTTTGTAAATTATATAAACTATCATTTAAAGGCTTACCGTTAATAGAGGTATCAATTATAGTTTGTAATACTTTATTTCTTATGATATTAAAATTATAACTATATTGCATATTTCTAAGTCCTAAAATCTCATCTATAGCCATTCTTCCTATATTTTCATTATTATAGAAGATATTCTTTTTATAAAAACTATCATCACTATAGGAATTAATATTAGAAGACATAAATCCATATCTAGTATATTCATAGGCTGATAACTCCTCATTAGAGCTTAAAAATTTAGTAAACTCTAAAGCTGCAGAATTATTCTCGCTTGTTTTTAGGAGCATTAAATTATCTCCAAAATTTATATTATCTCTATTTCCACCTTGCTCAAAAGCTGGAATTTTTTGCGCCTTTAACTTTCCACTTAAATCCGGATATTTATTTTGTATATTATACATAGTGCTTAAATTACATAATAATGATACGGTATCCCCTCTTACAAACGATTGTATTTTATCAGTACTTTCCTTATCATCTTGTGAAATTTTACTATTATATATATTATTTAAAAGATCTGCAGCCTTTACAGCCTTCTCATTAAGTAAGTCTATTTTTTTATCTTTATTAAAATAACTGACTCCAAGTTGTCTTAATGCTAAATCGTAAATAGCTCCATTATTAAAATAATCTGAAGAAAGCATAAGTTTACCATTGGACTTTACTGGATTAACTCCAATATCTATATATTGCTGCCAAGTTTTAATATCCTCCGATTTTATATTTAAGCCTCCAAGTATATCTTCTCTGTAAAGCATAAAGGTTGGTTCTACATAGAGTGGTACAGCGTAAACTTTATTTTTATATGTATTGTTATTTATTTGATTTTTAATAAATATATCTTTATTAAATTGAGAAATTGATGAAGCATCTAAAAAACTACCTTCAAATTTATTTATTATTACAGGTACATTTTTATCTCTTACTACAACAATATCAGGAAGATTAACTTTCTCTTTTAAGCTGTTAGATAGATTATCCTCCAATTTATCCTCAGCTAAAGTAGATATATTTACGTATACATGGGGATATTTTTTCTTAAATAATACCATAGCATCATTTATTAAAGCCTCATTTGCATCTGTTGTCCATATATTTACTTTTCCTTTGATTTCCTCTACACTACTATTTTTAGATTTAGTATCACAAGAAACTAAGCTCATACTCATAAAAACTACAACTAATATAATAATTATTTTTTTCATAAATGTTTCTCCCAGTTTAAGAAAATTTTAGTTAAAATATATTGATCAATGAATCTTACTCAGTGGGAGTTTGTATTTCCACTGAGTTTAGATGAATTATCCAGGGACGTGTCGCTGTTATCTCCACCTTTAGAAAAGTAGAGAACCAAAATCTTTGATTTTGTGTGAATCACTTTCACAGAGTGCAAGCAGGCAAAACAAAATTTATTTTGTATTTGATCACTTTCACAGAGTGCGGTGGGGTATTACAGCGACTAGTCATCGGATAAAACTAACGATTTAAAGATACTACATATATTAATTTTAAGTTTATATAGTTAAAATGTCCATAGATATAAACAGAATTCTTGGCAGCAGGTGGAGTTTTTGTTTATGACCACTGATGCTTATTAACAGAGTTCTTAGTATCGGTATTTATGATACTTAGAACTCGTTGTCCTTTAGGGTAAGTCGTTATCCAGGGCGTAGCCACTCTTTGCTCCCACTTTGAAACAAATGGGAGTATTAGAGTGGGTAGTCATCGGATAAAATTTTTGTCAAATTGTTATTTTATTAACAATGGTGTTAAACTTTAAACAAAATATTCCCTAACATAAATAATCATTCATATTAGGGAATATTTTTATCTAATTTATTATAAACTATTAATTAATCCACTTTAGACATTTTATAATTTCCTTCTTCATTGAAAACTTCTTTCCAAGCTTTCTCTGCTTCTGGTTTAAACTTTGCTGAAAGATTATCTAATTGTTTCATAAACAACGGATCTTCTATCATTTTAGCAGCACTAGGGTGAGTTGGATATGCTCCTGTTTTCTTAACAATCTCTCTTATCTGATTAGTATTATCTATCATCATACATGGTAATAATAAATTTTTATTATATGGTTGTCTGCTTCTTATCTCTTTAAAATATTCTGTCTTAAAAGCTTCTTTTAAAGGCTTACCCTTCACATTATAAGCTGCAAAATGTGAGAAAATACATGGTTCTACATCCTCATTTGAATTGATATGGCAGTAATATTTACCAGCAATACAACCTCCAACATAAGGTGAATCATTAAAGAAATCTATAGTAAAATAAGGTTTCTCTGTTCTTATTGCTCTTGTTCTCTCTCCAAGTCTTAATCTCTGTTCTGGCGTAAGCATAGCACTGATATCTGGTTTTTCACCAATTGGCATATACATGAAATACCAACTCATTTTTGATCCTTTTTCTATTAACATATCTATAAATTCATCTGAAGTAACTACGTCTAAATTATTTGTGGCAGTTGCTGAAGAAACTCCAAATAGAACTCCTCTTTCCTTTAAAAGCTCCATGCCCTTCATAACTGACTTAAATACGCCTTTGCCTCTTCTTGCATCAGTTTCCTTTTCAAACCCTTCAAGTGAGAACATGGGAATTACGTTACCAAGCTTTTGTAATCTATCAGCCACCTCAGGAGTAAACATTGTACCATTAGTAAATGGTGTAAACATAACATCGTTAAACTTCTCATATACATCTAACATATATTTATTTATAAATGGCTCTCCACCGAGTATTACCATATAATAAATTCCAAGATCTCTTGCTTCACTTATGATTCTTTCTACTTCTTCTCTAGGTATATCATCTTCTTTGCTATAATTACCAGCATAACAACCTGTACATCTTAGATTACATCTCATTGAAGGGCTTAAAAGAATTATAAATGGCACACTACCGCCTTCTTCTTTAAGACTATCTCTTATAGGAGCTCCAAACCATGCAGCGTTTGCAAAGAAATTAACAAAGAATTTCTTTATGCAATTCTTATTTGTAGTTTTCAATATATTTTGTACAAAATCATGTATATGTTGGTTTTCATTATAGTAATCACATACAAAGTCTATTTGAGCCTTCTCATCTGGGTCTTTAATTGTTTTCTTTATTAGAGCAAAAATCCTCTCAACATTTTTCTCAGGATTCTTATCTAAAATATCAACGATAGTATTAACTAACGTATTTTTTAGACCCTTCTCTACTGAATTAATAACACTCATGAAAAATCCTCCTCACAAACTTAATAGTAAATAGAACTCATGTATCCTACAGGCTATTAAAAAGTTGTTAGATTAGATAGTACCATCTCTTCTATAAAACTATTATATTCCTATTCGACATTTTTACAAATCCTATACAACTTCATAATCTTATAAATATGAAATAAATTTCACATAACCTGGTATTACCATTTAAATGCTTCAATTTTCTCTAGCTTTCTTCATATTAATAGTATACTTATAATGATATGCATGAAATGTCAAAATATTAAAATCGATTCAAGGCTCTATTTTATTGGATATAGACAGTTTTTTAAAATTTTTTAGTAGTTTTAAAGAATCTTAAAAATTTTTTTATTAATTATCTAAAATTACACTAGCTAGTTTAAATTCATACCACTATTATACTACTTTTATTGTAAAATAATACATATAAGTAAAAAATAAATATTAATTTTTTTACATAAAATTTTCTAATTGGGTACTTGTTTTTTCATCTGAGTTTAGATGTTTTATATATTTGTTATAACAAAAAGGTATATCCATAGTGCAGTTTTGGATATACCTTACTCTTTTTATTATATATACAGGAACAAATAAAAGATGGCTCCATGTATTTTCATCAAATGTGTATGCTTTAGGCATATGAAAATAAATAGTAAGTCAAAGATGCGACGGATATTTTTAATCATACAAGGAAACGGGTTCCGAGGATAGTGAGCTATCTGAGGGTTCTGTTGACGTAGTAGGATTCAAAATAGACTAGCATACTGACAAGTTATTTATTTGAATATGCTTTACATCAAAATCAGTGTAATAAACAAGGTGAATATCAGGTTCTCATTTAAACATAGGGACATTGTACTTTTAAATTAATATTAGATTCTTCATACTTAAATCCAGCACTTTATATGAATGAGTTATATAACCTGTAGATATATAATCAACTCCAGTTTCAGCTAATGGCCTTATTGTTTCAAGCTCTACATTGCCAGATACCTCAGTGAGAGCTCTTCCATCAATTATACTTAATGCTTCCATTATAGTATCAAGTTTCATATTATCCAGCATTATTATATCTGCTTTAGCTGAAAGAGCTTCTTTTACTTGTTCTAAGCTCTCAGTTTCCACCTCTATTTTCTTAACAAAGGAAACATTTTTTCGAACCATATCAATAGCGTTCTTTATTCCACCAGCAGCATCTATATGATTATCTTTAATAAGTACACCATCACTTAGATTATACCTATGATTTTCTCCTCCGCCAATCTTAACCGCATATCTTTCTAATATCCTGAAATTAGGAGTGGTCTTTCTTGTATCCAACAATTTAGCTTTTGTACCCTGTAATTTTTCTACAAACTTGCTAGTTAAAGTTGCCACCCCACTCATTCTCTGCAAAATATTTAAAGCCACTCTTTCCCCACTGAGTACACTGGAAGTTAGCCCTCTAATTTCACCAATCACTTGTCCATTCTTTATTTTTTCACCATCTATAGCAAAAAACTTTACTGTTGTATCTCCTAAAATTTCAAATACTCGTGTAAATGTGTCTATGCCGCAAAGGACACCATCCTCTTTTGCTATTAGCTGTACCTTACAGCTGTTCCTTACATTTACAATAGAGTTTGTAGTAATATCATCATAAGCACCATCTTCTTTAAGTGCATTAGTTATTATACTATCAATTGTTAATGAGTTCATGTTTTTTTCTCCTAACACTTTTTTAAATTCATTGAGAACACAATCTAAATTTGAATCTATTAATTTATTTACTTCTTCTATGCTAATATCTCTATTTACATCAATTACATTCTTACCAGATATAAATTTATTTATATCTAAGGCCGCCCTTCTAGAAAATACCAGTCCTTCCAAAAGAGAATTGCTAGCAAGTCTATTGGCTCCATGAACCCCAGTACAACTGACTTCTCCACAGGCATATAAATTATTCATTGAAGTCTTAGAATTTAAATCAACCTTTATCCCGCCCATAAAATAATGCTGTACCGGAGTAACAGGTATAGGTTCACAAGTAACATCTATGCCTCTTTTTTTACATTCTTTGTAGATACCCGGAAATCTATTTATTATAAATTCACTTTTCATAAAACTGGCATCTAAATACACAAACTTTGAATTAGTCTTTTTTTCCTCATCCCAAATACTAGCTGCTACTACATCTCTTGGCAAAAGCTCATTTATGAAACGCTGCCTATTAATGTTAAATAGTTTGGCCCCTTCTCCTCTTAAAGATTCTGAAATAAGAAATTTTCTTTCTTCTAAATTATCTTCTTCATACAATGCAGTAGGATGAAATTGTACATATTCCAGATTTCCCACTTCTATATTATTTTTTAAAGCTATGGCTATGCCATCACCAGTAATAGTTCTCCTATTAGTTGAATTGGAAAATAAGCCACCAATACCACCAGATGCTAAAATAACATATTTTGCGTGTATGAAATCAACCTTGTCATCTCTCTTTACTATACCACCGCAGCATTCTCCTTTAAACTTCAATATATCTACTAAAATCGTATCCTCATATATAGTTATGTTATCTCTTTTTTTAACCTGATCTAAAAGAGTTTCAAATACTCTTTTTCCAGTTTCATCTGTAGAATGAACTATTCTATTGATACTATGGGCACCTTCTCTAGTATAATCCAATTCCCCATCCTTATAGTCAAAGTCCATTCCAAATTCCATTAATCTATGAATATTTTCTATGGATTCCTTTGATAAAACCTTTACTGCTTCTATATTATTCTTATTTTTTCCCGCTTTCATTGTATCATTAACGAAAAGATCAATATCATCTATACCTCTTGCACAAGAAATTCCGCCTTGAGCAAGATAAGTATTACATTCTTCAGTTTTAGATTTTGAAATTATAGTTATACTATAGTTTTTATCTATGTTTAAAGCTGAATACATTCCAGATACACCACATCCAACTATTAAAATATCTGTATATATATCCATTTTAATCACTTCCTAAGATAAGCATATTTTCTAAAGCAGCAGCAGCTTTTTCCCTTATTTCTTCATCTATATTTATTTCGTAATAGTTTTCATCAAGACTCCAATATACATTATCCAAAGATGTCTTTTTCATATTTTTACAGGTCATACCTCTTATTGAAAAAAATTCTTTTTTGGGATTTTCTTTTTTAAGCTTATGCAAAACACCTTCTTCAGTAACAATTAAAAATTTATCATGGTCACTTTCTCTAGCATAATTAATTATTCCACTGGTACTTCCGATATAATTCGCTAAATCCCTAACTTCTTTTCTACACTCAGGATGCACTAATACCATAGCTGTACTGCACTGCTCTTTTGCTCTAAAAACATCCTCTGCACTGATTCTGTCATGAACACAACAATGACCATTCCACAAAATAATATTTTTTTCAGGAACATGTTCCTGAATATATGAGCCTAAATTCTTATCTGGAGCAAATATTATTTCATCCGCATCTATATTTTTTACAATCCTTATGGCGTTAGATGAAGTACAACAGACATCTGAAACAGCTTTAGCTTCTACAGAAGAATTCACATAGGTTACCACCTTTGCATTAGGATGTTCCTTTTTCATATCGATAATCTGTTGAGCTGCTGCCATATCCGCCATTGGACAACCTGCTTCCTTAACTGGAAGTAATACCTTTTTATTTGGGGATAAAATTTTAGCACTTTCAGCCATAAATCTTACGCCACAAAATACTATTAAATCGGCATCATTTTCCTTAGCACGTCTGCTTAATTCAAAGGAATCTCCTACAAAATCAGCAGCATCCTGAACTTCTGGCACTTGATAGTAATGTGCTAAAATTATAGCATTTTTACTTTCCTTAAGCTTCCTTATTTCTTCATTTAAATATTCAGACATTATTTACAGTCCTCCGTTCTATATTTACATCTGTATATACACTTATAACTAAATATATCACTATCAATTTGCATTATCAATAATATGTAATGAAAATTTTATTTTCAAATATAATTTTTAATATTTACTTAAAGATGTCTAAAATTTAATTCGCCAAGTAACCCTATAAATATTTAATATTTTTAACTCTCCTGTGATGGAATTAAATATGAAATATCAATATTTATAAAGCTTACTTGGCGAATGTAGATTAGATATTGATCAATATGCTAAAACATAATAAATTTGTATATCTTATCTAGTATCTTTGGATTTATTATTTGTTGCATTATTTTGGCTGCTATTTGGATTGCTATTATTTTTATTGCTACTATTTGGGTTGCTGCCATTCTGGTTACTGTTATTTGAGTTACTATTATTTTGATTATTATTTAAATTATTATTGTTTTGGTTTGTTCCATTATCAGAGCCTTTTTTAGAGTCATTGTTTTGAGTTTTATTGTCTTCAGCTTCATTTTCCTTATTACTTGAATTGTCTTTATCCTTAAGACTTCCATCCCAATTTTTTATTTTCTCATTTACTATATTTTTTATTTGATCGGCTTTTTCCTTGGTCAATTTTTTATCCTTAACCGCCTGATTTATATAATTATTTCTATCTTCTATCATAATTTTTTTTACTTCTGCCTCACTATGACCTTTTTTCTTGGCAACATCAAAGAAACTTTTTCCTGATTTCTTTGCTTCTTCCAATTCATCTTTTGTTATCCCCAACTTTTCCAATACTTTTCCCTTATGATGGTGTTGGTGACTTTCATTTCCTTCATTACCTTCATTAGCTCCATTGTCGGCCTTATTATTTACATTTTCATTTTTAGTAGTATTATTGTTTGTTTGAGGAGAAGCATAAGCTGTTGCACTTATTCCTATTGCCAAGCAAAGAGCCATAGCTGCAATTTTTTTTACACATTTTATCATATCGTTACCTCCTAAAATTTATTACGAGGTTATTATAACCAATATGATTAATTATTAATTAAAAATATTATAAAGTTTTTATTGACAATTTTATCAATATTTACCTGTAATCCTCAACACGGTACAGGGATAAATACAAAAACTCACATATTGTTATCCCAATATCTCAATGTATTTAAGGCATCTTCAAATAACTAACTCGTCAATATGATAGTATATTTGACTTACTATCTATTTTTACATGCCTAATTCATGTTTATTTTTATCTTCCTTATAATTTATTATACTATCAATTATATATATAGGTCTATCTTTAGTCTCATCCATAATTCTCCCCATATATTGTCCCAATATTCCTATACTACCAAGGGTCAATCCAAACATCATTAAATTTATTGCTAATATAAAACCTAAATTTAAAATATTAATTTTTTCAATTAAATCTTTTATAAAACTCCAAAGAGACAAAATTATACCTATGAAAAAACTTATAGCACCTAAATATCCTGAAATTACAAGTGGTTTATAAGAAAATGAAGTTATACCATCCAATGCTAATTTCGTCATTTTCTTTAAAGGATATTTACTCTCTCCTGCAAACCTCTCCTGTCTTACAAACTCTACAAAGGTCTGTTTGTATCCTACCCAACTAACAAGTCCTCTTACATATCTATTTTTTTCTGGTAATAAGGCCAAAGCATTGCATATTTTCCTATCTATAAGTCTAAAATCGCCAGTATCTACAGGAATATCAATAGTAGTCATGCTTTTTAGTACTCTGTAGAAAGCCATTGAAGTAAATTTTTAAAAAAATGTTTTCCCTTCCCTCTTAACTCTTTTACCATATACTACATCATAACCTTCTTTCCACTTTTCAATCATTTTTAAAATTACTTCTGGAGGATCTTGAAGATCAGCATCAATTACTACAATAGCAGATCCTAAAGCTATATTCATTCCTGCTGTTATTGCTGCTTGATGTCCAAAATTTCTTGAAAAATTTACAAGTTTTATCCTATTATCTTCTCTGCATATATCTTCTACTTTAATTCTAGTAGAATCTTTGCTTCCATCATTTACAAATACAATTTCATAATTTTCTTTTGTACAATTCATAACCCAAGTTAACTTTTTATAACTTTCATTAATTACAAGCTCTTCATTATATAAGGGAACCACAACGGAATAAATTATTTTATCTTCCATTTTTATCACCTCACTTTAAATTTTGATTTTACTCAAATCTTAAGGCATCTATTGGATTTAATTTAGATGCTTTATTGGCTGGATATATTCCAAATACCAGACCTACTACTACAGAGAATATAAAGGAACCAAGTACAACATTGTTGGAAATAACAATTGTTGTAGAAAAGAATTTTTCTCCAATAAATGCTCCTAAATACCCAAATAAAACGCCTATCCCTCCACCTACTGCACTTACACTTGCTGCTTCAATTAAAAATTGCAGCAATATGGTGCTTCTTTTAGCTCCAATAGCCTTTCTTGTACCTATTTCTCGTGTTCTCTCTACTACAGAAACAAGCATTATATTCATAATACCTATACCACCTACCACAAGTGATATAGCCGCAACTCCTGCAAGCATGGTAGTCATGCTCTTAGTAGTGGACGTAGCAGTATCCAAAAGACTTGTTTGACTCATAACTCTGTAATAACTATTGGTGGTTGTACTGGTAGAATTTCCAGCAAGACCAAATTTTTTATCTAAGAATAATTGTATATAAGACATTGCTGTATCTACTGTATCCTTACTATCTGCTTCTATATAATAAGTCTTAGCACTGGCAGTCTTTAAAAGTCTTTGTCCTGAGGTTAATGGAACTATTATTCTATCATCACTAGAACCTGAGCTTGAAGTACCTTCTGATTTAAGAACTCCTACTACAGTAAATTCTATACCATTCACATATATACTATTTCCTACTACATTTGTATCTCCAAAAACATTTTCAGCTGTTTCAGTTCCTATTACAGCTACATTAAATCTGTTTGTTATATCTCTTTCAGTTATAAACCTTCCAGAACTTACTGTAAGATTTCTAATTTGTGCATATTCAGGCGTTGATGCCTCTAAAGTTGTAGTACTTGATTTGGTACCTGATTTTACATTTATATTTGATTCAGATATTTGCGGAGCAATTTCTTTAACTCCCGGCTTAGCTTTCAAACTAGATAAATCTTCATCACTGATGGTTATAGACTTTGAACTCATAATATTTGCTGTTATGAGGTTAGTACCTAAACTATCAATCTGGTCACTAACCTCCTTTTGAGTTCCCTGACCTATACCTACAAGTATAATTACTGAAGATATACCAATAATTATACCAAGCATTGTAAGAAAAGAACGCATTTTATTATTCCATACAGAGGATAAGGCTATTTTAACAAGTTTTGTAAATTTCATGCTCCTACCTCCCTCTTATTCAAATTATCTGAAGTTATTTTCCCATCCCGTACTGTGATGATTCTCTTGGCATGAGAAGCTATCTCCATATCATGAGTAATCATTACAATAGTATTACCTTCATCATTTAAATCCGTTAGCATTTTTAGAACTTCTTTTCCCGTTTTACTATCAAGTGCACCTGTAGGCTCATCTGCAAGAATCATCTGAGGATCCGTTACTAATGCCCTAGCTATGGCAACTCTTTGCATTTGCCCTCCAGACAACTCCGAAGGTTTATGTTTTAAATGATTGGACAATCCAACCTTTTCAATTACACCTCTTACCTTTTCCTTTGACTTATTATTTGGGTATCCTAAGTATAATAATGGCAGTTCCACATTCTCCAATATATTTAATTTAGGTAATAAGTTATAGTTCTGAAATATAAATCCTATCTTTTTATTTCTTATTTCAGCTAATTTATTATCATTACAATTAGTATTTATACCATCTAAAACATATTCTCCTCTGCTGGGTTTATCAAGGCATCCTATAATATTCATCAGAGTAGATTTTCCAGCACCTGACGGTCCGACAATGGCGACATATTCTCCTTCTGCAATAGTTAAATTAACATCACTTAAGGCTTTAAAGGTACTGTTTCCCATTTTATATATCTTCTCTATGTTAATCATTTTAATTATATCCTTACCATTTGAAACCTCTGTCATTTATTTTCCCTCCCTTTGGAAATCTTTTATTTATAACCATTTTAACTATTTATTTCTAATTTTTAATATCGATTATTATAAAATAAATACATTAATTTTTTCCGCTGCTGCCACTACTGCTTCTGCCTTGAGAGCTTCCCCCGCTTCCTTGAGGTCCGCCTCCCATACCGCCATTCATTCCCTGTCCCATACCACCAAAGCCGTTATTTCTATTGCTATTAGTAGTAGTTGATTGTGGCAGCTGAACTAAAATTTTATCTCCTTCTTTAACTCCCTCTGTTACTTCTATATAATTTTCAGTTTCTAATCCCGTTTTTATAGCCACTAATTTACCACCGCTATTTGAAAAAGATGAACTATTTCCATTTCCGCTATTACTACCTTGACTTCCAGTGCTGGAGCTCTGTCCCTGATTATTCCCACTCTGTGCACTAGTGCTCTTTTCACTTCCATTTGTGGCAGCTGAATTTGAACTTCCACTATTATTACTACTGCTTGATAAATCACTGGTATCTGCTACTCTTACATACTTCTGACCATTAGTTTCAACTAATGCCTCTGCCGGAATTACTAAAGCATTTTCTTTACTCTGTACAGCAATAGTTGCAGTACCATTCATACCAAGCTTTATATTTGAATCAGGATTACTTATAGTGACCACTACATTATAGGTAGTTACACTGTTTGAAGTTGTACCCGTTTGAGCTATTGATGCCACTGTGCCATTATAGGTTTTATCGGAAATAGCATCAAATTTTATAGTAGCTTTTTGATTTAGAGCTATCTTATTTATATCAAGCTCATCTACAGATACATTAATATTTAATGAACTCATATTCTGTATTGTAAGTACACTTTTTCCAGCTTGTACCGTATCTCCATTTACATTATTTACTGCAGTTACAAGTCCACCTATAGGTGCAGTAACTGTTATACTATTTAAGGCAGTTTGTGCCGTAGTTAATTGATCTTCAGCATCACTTACAGATATTTTATCCTGAGCTACTTTATTTGCATCCACTTTATCTGCACTTTCATCTGTTGACAATGAAAGCTGAGCCTTTGTCAAATTATTTTGTGCTGTAGTCACAGCTTTAGTAAGGTCACTGCTGCTAGCCGTAAATAAAGTCTGACCTGCTTTAACGGTATCCCCTGTTTTTACAGTTAACCCCGATAAGGTTCCGTTATTATTTGGTGTAACATCTTTTGTGGAACCTGAGTAAACAGAACCTGTTCCCTGAACTGTTTTACTTAAATTCATCTTGGTAACCGAAGCACTATAGTATCTTGTAGAAGTAGTTGTAGTTTTCTTTCCGAAATAATTTTTATATCCAAAATATCCACCTGTGCCAAGCATAGCAACTACAACACATGCAATAATAGCTTTAATTAACTTACTTTTCATTCTTATCCCTCCAACAATTTCATATTATCAATTTTTATATTTACTTTTTTAATCTATTTCTTTATCTGGAATTAATTATAGTTATGAATTGCTGCACCAATATCAAATAATTGTGTGAAATTTGTGTGATTGTTGGAAATAAAAAAATACTATCATCCTTTTAGCACTGATAGTATCTTTATAAAATTATATTTATGATTACCGCAGGAAGCTGTAAACTAATTTCCACTATACCCTCTATAGTAGTTTCAATGTGAAATCTTAGCTATATATAGTATATATCTTTTATTAAATATACTTTTTGTAAAATAATCATATTTATTATCTTACAAAAAAATATAGCTCCTCACTAAAGTGAGAAGCTATTTATTATTTAACTAAGCTCTTAAATGTCTAAAAGAATTAAATAATCTTGAACAGGTATCTTTTAAATTTATCTTCTTTTTATAAATTACCATAACAGCTGATCCCATAGCAATTAATAATACTCCCAATGCAATAAGAACATTTTGATCTACAAACTGTCCAGTCTTTGGAAGAGTAGTTGCTACTGAGGTAGTTGTTGGTGTAGTACTTGTTGAAGTTCCATTAGATGTTGCTGAAGAATTTGAGTCTGAATTATTACCTGCTGCTGATCCATTTGAAGTTGATTGTTGAAGTTTTGCAACATCCTTTTTAGCTGAGTCTAATTTACTATAATTTGTTACTAAAGCTTTTTGTGCAGGTGTAAGTGCATTGTATGCAGCATCTGCATCTGAAACTTTTTTATTTGCATCTAAAACTATATTATCAGGGATTGCATTTATCGCTGCAATAACAGCATCTGCTGCTTGCTTATCAGCCTGTTGTTTTGCTGCTGCCTGAAGCTGAGCAATTTTGCTTTCATCAGCAGTTAATTTATCTAAATTAGTTGTAAATTTCTGCTGACTAGCATCTAATGCATTGTAAGCATTACGAGCTGCTTGAACTTTATCTGCATCGTTCAATGAAATAGAATCTGCATTTGGTAAGTTGTTTATTTGATCATTAACATTTACAGCTGCCTGCTGAGGTGCTGTTGATTTAACAATTGTGTAATTATCTGTTATTGTCATATTATCAGCTCTATAAGTTGTAATTGTAAAGCTGTCACTTGTTACAGAAACACGTGAGAAGGTTGGAGTATTAAGCTGTTCTTTTTTAGCTTCATAGTAATTATTATTTGGATCCTGTAATTTATAGTACTTGCTTCCGCTGGCAGAGTTAGCTGTCATATAAAGAGTACCTGCTGGATCTATAACTCTTCCCTCCGCATCTACATTAACTTTCTGAGCCTGTCCACCTTTCATTTGATAAGTTCTTGTATATTCGTGATCATGCCCATCTAAGACTACATCTATGCCAAGTGAATCAATAATTGGTGGTAAATCTCCTCTTCTTTGTATGATATCAGCATCTGTTTCATGATTTGCAGAACTATAAATTGAATGATGCATAAGTACTATTTTCCAAGTTGCATTTGGATTTTTAGCAATGGCATCTTTCATAAATTGCTCATGTTCAGCTTCATTCATATCATTACTATTTAAAGCCATAAACAATGTGTTACCATAAGTGAAATAATAATCTGCTCCTGAAGTAGGCTGTGATGCAAAATTACCATATTGTGTTGACATATTTGGAGCATCAAAATGAGTTGTATGGCCTGCTCCATAGGTTTCATGATTTCCGGCAATTGCTGCAATAGGGATATTCTTAAGCTGGTCTGGTGCAAAATATCCACTGTACTCTAATTCGTTGCTTTGTCCATTAAGTTCTCCACCATTGTTTATCTGGTCACCAATTGAAACCATAAAATTAGTGCTAGGGAATTGCTTAGTAGCTTTATTCATAGTATCTACCCAACCAGCAGTATCTTTGGCTATATCGCCGCCTGCACCAATCTGTGGATCACCCATATAGAAGAAGCTATATTGACTGGTTTGATAAGTATTGTAATTATACACTGGACTCCAATTTGTTCCATCACCTAAACGATATACGTATTGAGTGGATTCAGCAAAACCATTAGTATTTACCTTATAGGAAGTAAAACCGTTATTTCCTAATGAAGTAGTTCCTGTGAATACACGTGCTTTATCAGCCGGAAAGCTTGTACCATTATAATCAGATTTTAATGCAACCTGAACTGTTGCAGTACCTTTGCTATTTAGTGAATACCATGTTAAATTTAAGTCTGTAGGATTTGAACCTACTGAAAGTGATATATCAGTAAAATTACTTGTGCTGTCAACAGCTTCAGCTGTTAATGTATTATTTCCTGTTGAATTGGTAGCTGCAATTCCACTTGTTACTAAAGAACCAGAAAGTGTTACCGTAAGCATTACAACTAATGCGGCTAATTTCTTATGACCTATCATTCTTTAATCTACCCCTCTGCTTTAATATTTTATAATCTTTAAGTCTTTACTTAAAGGGTCCATTTCCACTCGTATCTATACTTATATATCATCTCCAAACTTATCCAAATTGCTTTATACAAATCTTATGTTAACATTTAATCCCAGGTTTTTCTTTATGCCTATGTAAAATTTCTAGACTTATGTAAATTTCATGTAAAATTGTTATAACAATTATTTTAATATTATCTATTTTTAACCTATTTTTTACACAAACTTTACTATTTTGTATCTTTACTGCCTTATAATATTAGTAAGTTATTATTAAATAATAGCTTTATCTATCATTTTTTGTAATTGTGAACTATTTATGGAAGTATCTTTGTTATCTCCTGCTTAATAAAAACAGGCAAAGCAAAATTTATTTTGTTTTCATCGTGTTTCTCTTTAATACAATGGCAATGTTTCAATAGATAGCTCTTAGATAAATATAATATTTAATTACAAAATATAATTCATGAGTTTTTTAAGATAAAAAATTAGGAAACCATATATTTGGAGGAAATTTATGTATAACCATTCAAAGCTTTCAAAAATTATAATTTCTTTAATATCTATAAGTGCTTTTTTTATATTTTTGTATTTTTTTAATGTTAGTCATCCAATAGTTTTTAAGCCAAATGGAGACACAACAAACGTAAATTACGAAAAGGCAGAAGTGCTGGATGTACAAAATAATAATCTACAAAAGAGTATAACTATGAAGGGATTATATTTTGGAAGCCAGGAAATAAAAGCAAAAATACTTACTGGAAAGCATAAGGGTGACATAACTAATGTATCAAATTATTTAAGTGATACTCATAATGTATTTTTAAAAAAAGGCATGAAGTTCATAGCAAATATCAACTCCGTTAATAAAAATACTTATAATGCTACAGTGTATAGCTATTATAGAGCTCCAATTCAATATGCCTTTATTTTTATTTTTTTCTTGGCATTAGGTATAATAGGTGGAAGAAAGGGAGTAAAATCTGTTCTGGGTCTTGTATTTACTTTCATATGCATTATATTTTTATTCCTTCCAATGATATATAGTGGATACTCCCCTATATATGCTTCAATTTTAATAGTAATTATCACCACTTGCATTACCTTATTTTTACTAGACGGTTGGAGCAATAAAGCTATTTCTGCTATATTAGGTACCATATCTGGGGTTATAATTGCTGCCATAATAGCAGTTATTTTTGGAGCCTTAGCACATTTAAGTGGAATAAACTCCAATGATGTGGAAACACTAAACATGATTTCCACTAAATCTGGTATGCAGGTACAGGGACTGCTTTTAGCAAGTATTCTCATTGCTTCCCTGGGAGCTGTTTTAGACCTGAGTATGTCTATTGCCTCTGCTGTTCAGGAAATATACTCATCAAACCCAAAACTTAGTACAAAGGAATTATTTCGTTCTGGTATGAATGTTGGTAAAGATATGATGGGAACTATGGCAAATACTCTTATTTTGGCCTTTGTAGGTTCTTCATTAAACATGATAATGGTTATATACTCTTATAATGTTTCCTTTACACAATTAATGAATATGGACATGGTAAGTATAGAAATTATCCAGGGTCTAACAGGCAGTTTTGCTATAATCTTTACAGTACCTATAATAGCCTTTATTTCCTCAAAAATAATTCCATCTTCATTGCTGGAAACTAAAAATGCAACTATTCAGGATAAGCTTAATAACGGCACGGCACAAGCTGATATAAAATCTCTTGAAAATTAAATAATGAATTATACATAATGATTTTTATGAAGTGTTTTTAATATTTCATACAAGGCATATGAAAATAAATAGTAAGTCAAAGATGCGACGTATATTTTGAATGATACAAGGAAATAGGTTCCTCAGATAGTGAGCTATCTGAGGGTTCTGTTGACGCAGTAGCATTCAAAATAGACTAGCATACTGACTAGTTATTTATCTGAATGCTCCTAAAATAGAGCTTAACCTCAAAATTCATTTTCTAGTGTTAAACTCTATTTCTATAAAAAAATTAAGCCTTATGAAAAATTTGCTGAATTGCTTTTGAAATAAATGTAAATATTTGAGAGCCCACTATTAAAGTCTTGTTTTAGAAAGTTCAGCCTTTATATCAATTATCCTTTTATTTAAAATAGGATGAACTAAATATGGAGCTATATCACATAAAGGTTCTATGACAAATAGCCTTTCTGGCATTCTCGGATGTGGTATTATGTAATCCTCTTCTGAAGTAACTAAATTATCATACAGGAGGATATCTAAATCTATGGTTCTAGGTCCCCAATGTATTATCCTCTCTCTTTTTAAGATTTTTTCAAAATTAAGCAAAGCTGTCATAAACTCTTCTGGAGATAAGATAGTTTTCACTTCTATAGCACAATTTAAAAAATCATCCTGATCTAAATATCCTACAGGTTTAGTAATATAAAACTTTGAAATTTTCGTCACTTTGCTTTTTGAACTATCCTCTATTAATTTGATAGCAGCTTTAAGGTTTTCTTCCTTATCACCCATATTGGATCCCATACCTACGTATACTGTATGCCAGGCCCTTTCTATTTCTACTGCTGCATATTCAACATGCTTACCTATGGGTGCCCAAGGCTTTTTCAATAATAGCTTTACTGATTTTACCCTTTCATACTCCAAAAGAATAAACTCAGCTATTTTTTCTGCTGCTGTTTCAATTAAATCATATTTTTCCTTTGTAAATTCTTTTTCTATTTTAAGGCAGAGCTCTCCATAATTTACGGTTTCCTTTAAATCACCAGTAACCCCAGCTTTTCTCAAATCCATACCAAATTCTATAGATAATATAAATTTTTGCCCTAGATTTTTTTCTTCGTTAAATACTCCATGATTTGCAAATATCTCAAAGTCTTTTATAAATATTTTATCCAATTTACTATCTCCTAACTATAGCATCCGCCATAACACAGGCTCTTTTGTTTTCCAAAACATCATGAACCCTTACAAAATCACAGCCTTTCATTATCCCTATTACAGAAGTTGCAACTGTTCCCTCTACTCTTTCTTCTACTGGCAAATTAAGAGCAGTCCCTATAACAGATTTTCTTGAAGTACCAAGTAATATAGGATAGTTAAGCTCCTTTAATTTTTCTAAATTATTCATTAACATAAGATTTTGATCATAGCTTTTTGCAAAGCCTATTCCCGGATCAATTATTATATTTTCACTCTTTACTCCAGCTTGTAGTGCTATATCTATAGATTCTTTTAGGTCTTTCAATACATCTCTTATAAAATCACCATACACCTTGTTTTCCCTATTATGCATAATGCAGCAAGGCACCTGATATTTTGCAGCTACCTCTGGCATATATGGATCTTTTTTAAATCCCCATACATCATTTATAAGATTAGCCCCCGCCTTTATAGCAAGCTCTGCAACTCTTCCCTTATAGGTATCAATAGATATTGGAACCTCTATTTCCTTTGATAGTACTTCTATTACAGAAACAACTCTTGTGATTTCTTCATCTTCATCTACTGGAATATGATTTGGCCTTGTGGACTCTCCCCCTATATCAATTATATCAGCTCCAGCCTCAATCATTTCTTTTGCATGTTTTACAGCATTTTCTATATGATTAAATCTCCCTCCATCGGAGAAAGAATCAGGTGTTACGTTTAAAATTCCCATTACAAAGGTTTTTTTACCTATGTCAAAATTTTTATTTCCTATTTTCATCATTTACTGCTACTCCTTCATAATCTTTTTAATATATTATATCCAGATTTTTCTTATCTTCACTCCAATTACACTGCTTGAAAGCATCACAATCATAACATTTTCTAGAAAGCTTATCACCAGCATATAATAAAAAACCAAGTTCTGAATTTTTATCTTTTTCTCTGTGCTCCCTTATAGCCCCTGTTATTAAATCTATTTCCCCATCTGTAAAATCAGATGTCTGTAAAATCTCTACAGCTAATTGAGAGCTTGCCTCATCATGCGGAATATCATGTTCATATTGCTGCCACCTTCCAATATCATGAAGCAAAGCTGCGGCATAAATAATATCCTTTTTAATATTTATATCTCTTTCCAGAGATATTATATAAGCAATTCTAGCCACATCTAAAAAATGCTGAAGATCATGAAGGCAAAAATATCTATCTTTTTCACAGTTCCTATTTTTCTCTAAATATTTTTTATAAACTTCATTATGAAATATTAAATTAATCCTATCAACTTTATCCATAAAAACTGCTCCTTAAAATCAATTATAAGCCTCTCCCATTAATAAGCGAAATTGCTTCCATTCTAATTTGAGAATCAGTTTTCATTAAGCCTCTTAAAGCTGAGGTAACAGTTTTTGAACCTGGTTTTCTAATTCCGCGCATAGTCATACATAAATGCTCCGCTTCAATCACCACTGCAATGCCTTTGGAATTTACAGCCTCCAAAATAACATCTGCAATTTCATTGCATAATCTTTCCTGAAGTTGAGGTTTTTTGGCCACAGTATCTACAATTCTAGCCAATTTACTTAATCCTAAAACCTCATTTCCACCAGGTATATATACAACATGTGCTACTCCTATAAAAGGTAATAAATGATGTTCACACATAGAATATACTGGTATGTCCTTAACTATTATCATACCATTGTCGTGCTCTTCATGAAATTTTTTAACATCATCCAATGGATTTTTATGAAGTCCTGCAAATATTTCTTCATACATTTCCGCTACCCTTTTTGGAGTTTCAATAAGTCCCTCTCTATCAGGGTCTTCACCTATTCCTATTAAAATTTCTCTTACAGCCTTCTCAATTCTATCTTTATCCATCATTGTATTTTCTCCATTCTCTATATTAGGCATATTCAAAAAATAACTAAGTAATTATACTAGCATCTTTTACTTGTTATTTATTTTCAGATGCCCTAAGTTAAAATAATATTCTTTATGCTAACAATAATCTTTATCTTTTTAATAATTAATCTGTAAAAACTGCAATTATAAAATAATCAATTAATCTATAAATAAGCATCAATTTTTGTCATTGTAAAAACACTGTTAGCTTTAACTCTATAATAGCATAAACTATTTTTATTTTACCATTCACGGAGAATAAAATACACCTGATATTTTTATTTATTTACTTTCTAAGAATATTAAAAATAACTACTGAAGTCTCTGTCCCCTAATAAGACTTTATCTGATGACTAGCCGCTGTAACACTCCCACCGCACTCTGTGAAAGCGATTCACACAAAATCGAAGATTTTGGTTCTCTGCTTTTCTTTAAATGGGAGATAACAGCGGCACGTCCCTAGATAATTCATCTAAACTGAGTGGGAGAAACAAACTCCCACTCAGTAAGATTCATTGATAATTAAGCTATAGGTGCTTTAATTATAAAACTTACTCCTCTATCCCTATTTACAGCCTCTATCTCTCCATTATAAAAATCTATAATTTTTTTGGATATAGCCAAACCAAGACCAAAGTTTCCCGTTTTATCCTTATAATGATTATCGAAAATATGATTTATATGCTTCTCCTCTATATTGGGACCATCATTATACATTTCTAACACTACAGAAGAATTTTCTTCCTTTAAGATTACTGAAATTTTTTCCTTTGCATATCTAAGAGAATTTTCAAGTATATTTTCAACAGATACCTGAATTTTATCTGAATTTCCCATAATAAAGCAATCTTCCATATCCAGATCCCAATAAATTTTACTATTGACCACTTCAAATCTATTTATTATATATAAAAGCAGTTGACGTAAATTGATTTTGCTAACCTGGCTATTATTTTCTAGAACATAATCCAAAGTATTTAAATATAACAATTGTTTAATCTTTTTTTCAAGATTTACAGCTTCATCTCTTATTATACCAGCAGTTTTTTCTATAGAATCTATATATATACCGTCAATTATGGCCTCTGCATGGCTCATAATTACCATAACCGGTGTTTTTAAATCATGAGAAATACTCTGTAAAAACATCTTTTCTTCTTCATCTGCACGTTTTAATTCTGTTCTCATAAGATTCATTGAATTTGCAAGTCTTCCAATTTCATCTTCATTTTTAATCTGTATAGGTTCTTTCCAATCTTTATGGGCTATTCTTACGGTATAATCCTCAAGTACCTTAAGTGGTTTTGCAATATGACTTGCAACTAATTTTGCTGCTATAAATCCAAAGACTATAAACATGATTCCAATGCCTATAACCATATACAATAATGTATTATCCTCCATTGCCGGCATATAGGATATTAAATAGGATTTTCCATTAGTTCCATCAATATTATTTACAGAGCTGATTATGAAAAGAAACTTTCTTCCATGATATGATTCCTTAAATTCATTCTCACTGATATTGTTATTCTCAATAAAACCAACCATCCACTTTTGTAAAGCATCCTGTGTAATACCAGAATTTGGAGGAAAACCCATATTGGGCTGACCTGGTGGTCCTCCTCTCTTATTGAAATCCTGTATATTGATTATATTGCTGCTATTTATATTTACAATAAAATGACTACTTCCATGAAGATTTCTAACATCATCGAAGCCTTTTAACTGGTTAAAATTATTTTCCTTAAAAGTATCATGAGAAGCTTTCAATAACTGAAGATTGTATTTTTCATTAGTACTCCTAAAAACCACCAAGTAAATAATTGAAATACTTAATATTATTATTAAAATTATAGCGGTAAAAGTAACCCATATCCTCATGGTTAAAGATTTAAATTTTACTTTTTTTAATTTTATCATCTTATCACCATCTTATATCCATATCCATATACAGTTTCAATCGTAAGTTCACTTACTTTTTTGCGCAGTCTTCTGATAGTGTCATCTACCACTCTATCAGATCCAAAATAATCATTACCCCAAACACTAATTAAAATTTGTTCTCGTGCTAATAAATTATTTTTATTATCTATAAGATAATTCAATAGTTCAAATTCTTTATTTGTAAGCTGAATTTCATTATCCTCAAAAAATACTGTCCTTTGACTTTTACTTATTTTATATCCATTAATATTCAATGAAGATTCTTCTTTATTCTTTATCTCCTCTCCATAAATTCTCTCTAAAAGCTTATTAGTTCTGATAACAAGTTCTCTTGGGAGAAATGGTTTTGATAAATAATCGTCACTTCCCAGTTCCAATCCCACTACCCTATCAAGTTCTTCATTCCTGGCTGACATAAATATTACAGGTGTATTTTTATTATTTTGCTTAACAGCTTTAATTATATCGTACCCATCAATGTCTGGCAGCATTATATCAAGAATCCAAAGATCAGGCATATCTTTTATTTTCTCAAGAGCAGACTCCCCATTTGAAAAAGTAGTTACTTCATAGCCCTCCCTTTGAAGGTATTTTTCTAATAAAATATTTAAACTCATTTCATCTTCTACAAGGTATATCCTTTTTGGCAAATTTATCACCTCTATATGGCAGCATTAATGTATAAAATGCCTTTTTATTTTAGGCACATTCAAATAAATAACTAGTCAGTATGCTAATCACTTTTTATTTTCATATGCCTTATTATAACTTTACCATACAATTTTAAAAACATTATAAATATAATGTGTGAAAAATATGTGATTTATAAAAATAATTTTCCTTAATTAAATAAGATTAATTTTAATAGTATTTCACGAAAAAACTACTTCCACAAGCCCTGTTATTTTTAGGCTCTCCAGAGGAATTCTATTTATTATTTTAGCTTCAATTTAGCCAGTGCCTCTGCTAAAGCTGAATTAATAGGTTCATCATTTTCTTTTTTCTGATCCTTAAGATATCTTGATACATCTTTTTTAGAAAGTTTTGTATTATCCTTTTTCTTTCTCTCATTAAAGGCAGAAAGCTTTTCTCTATAACCACAGCTGCATACAAATATCTGCCCATCTCCCTCTCCACGCATTTCAAGCTTTTTATGGCAATTTGGACATCTTGCATTTGTAATCTTTGCTATGCCTTTTCTATATCCACATTCTCTATCCTGACAAACCAGCATCTTTCCCTTTTTACCATTAACCTCTAACATATATTTACCGCATTGAGGACATTTTACTCTTGTCATATTGTCATGTTTAAATTTTTCTTCACTGTTCTTGATTTCATTTACAACTTCCTTAGCATAAGTTTTCATTTCATTAATAAAGATATTTTTATTCAAGGAACCCTTTGAAATGGAACTAAGCTTTTGCTCCCACTTTGCTGTAAGAGTAGGTGATTTCAGGCCTTCTGGAACAAGCTCTAAAAGCTGTTTTCCCTTAGAGGTTACATGAATATCCTTTCCCTTCTTTTCTATGAGAAAAGTATTAAATAATTTTTCTATAATATCCGCTCTTGTGGCTACGGTACCAAGTCCACCTGTTTCTCCTATGGTTTTTATTAAATCCTTGCTCTCATTATTCATGTATTTTGCCGGATTCTCCATAGCTGAAAGCAGTGTTCCTTCATTGAATAGTGCTGGTGGTTTAGTTTGGCCTTTAGTATCAAGAACCTTACTAACCTTTAATACATCCCCCTTATTTATATTAGGTAGTATTTGCTCTGAAATATCATCTTCAGAATGTTCCTCATGGAAATTATTTTCATATACTTCTTTAAAGCCTTGAGATTTAACAATCTTGCCCTTTGCAATAAACAATTCCTCTCCAATCTTTGCTTTTATTGTAGTCTGCTCATATTCAAAGGGAGGATAAAGTACAGCTAAAAATCTCTTAACCACTAAATCATATATTTTTCTCTCCTTATCACTTAAAGAGCTTAAAGTAACTGCCTGTTCTGTTGGAATAATAGCATGATGATCTGAAACCTTGCCGTTATCTACAAAGTGTTTATTTGCCTTTATTGGATTTTTTAACACCCTAACAGTTAGTCTTGAATATGGACCCACACTGCAAGCTCTAACTCTATCCTTTAGAGTATCCACTACATCAGAAGAAATATATCTTGAATCTGTTCTTGGGTAGGTTAATACCTTATGACTTTCATACAATCTTTGCATTAGAGAAAGAGTTTCCTTTGCAGAGTATCCAAACATTCTATTTGCATCTCTTTGAAGCTCTGTTAAGTCATATAACTGTGGTGAATAATTTTTCTTATATGCCTTATCTACCTCTATAATCTGAGCATCTTTATTTCTAATAGAAACAAGTATCTTATCAATTTTTTCTTTATCAAAAGTTCTAAAGCCTTTACTATTATTATCTTGCCAAGACAGCTTAAGATTATTTGCTTCAGCAATTATCCCATAAAAATCCTTTGGTTTAAAGTTCCTTATTTCCTCTTCTCTCTTTGCAATTATGGCAACAGTAGGTGTCTGAACTCTCCCACAGGAAAGCTGTGCATTAAATTTACAGGTTAAAGCACGAGTTGCATTAATGCCTACAAACCAGTCAGCTTCTGAACGAGCCACAGCTGAAGCATAAAGATTTTCATATTCTCTGGCATTCTTTAATTTGTCAAAGCCATCTCTTATGGCCTTATCTGTAACAGAAGAAATCCATAGACGTTTCAATGATTTTTTTATGTGAGACTTTTCTATTATCCATCTGGCAACAAGTTCCCCTTCACGACCAGCATCTGTAGCTATGACAATTTCATCTACATCCTTTCTGCTCATCTGTGTCTTAACTGCATTAAATTGTTTTCCACTTTGCTTTATAACCACAAGCTTTAATTTTTCTGGCATCATTGGAAGATCTTCAATTCTCCAGGCTTTGTATCTTTCATCATAAGCCTCAGGGTCAGCTAAAGTAACTAAATGACCAAGAGCCCAGGTTACAATATATTTGCTTCCTTCTATAAATCCATTTCCTTTATTATTACAATTTAAAACTCTTGCTATATCTCTACCTACAGAAGGTTTTTCTGCTAATACTAATATTTTACTCATTCTAACATTCCTTTCAAATGAACTACAATTAATAGTAACATAAGTACAGCTCATTGTGAAATCAACTCAATAAAAGAATAATAACAAGGCTGTCCCTAATACATTTAGTGCATTTCAGAACAGCCTTATTTTGAATAAATCAATTTAAATTATAGTTTTAGCAATATTTATTTTTTTAATTTCTCCTCCAATTCTTCCAATTCCTTATGTGTTTTTTTCCCTACTTTTTTGTTGCTTTTATCATTTTTATTTCCCTTGTGAGACATTCTGTATTCCTCCCAATTTAAGTTATATATACAATAAACTAATTTAAGTTTACATATAAGCTGTTCATCTAATATCAATGAATCTTACTCAGCGGGAGTTTGTATTCCCACTGGGTTTAGATGAATTATCCAAGGACGTGCCGGTGTTATCTCCACCTTTTTAAGGTGGAGTGTTACAGAGGCTAGTCATCGGATAAATTTACAATAATAATTTAACCCAAATATGCTAATTATATTAGTAAATTAAATGAGTAATCTATTAAAATAATTAAAATTATCTATAATAATCAAGAAGGGAGCTTTTATACTATATGCTTTCATATTTATTTTATATTATATTAGGATTTGCCTCTGGCATACTAAGTGGATTATTTGGCATTGGAGGTGGAACCTTAATTATACCTGGTCTAATGTACATTATGGGCTTTAGCCAACTTATGGCACAAGGAACTTCTTTAGCTATATTGTTACCCCCTGTTGGGCTTCTAGGTTTTTTAGAATATTATAAGAGGGGAAATGTAAATGTAGTTGCAGGAATTTTAATATGTATCACTATGTTTATAGGTACAAAATTCGGTGGAAGATTTGCAAATACTCTTCCTCAAGATATTATGAAGAAGGCCTTCGCCGTATTTTTAGTTCTCATAGCAGTAAAAATGTTTTTGGGAAAATAGGGAACTTTTAGATAGATTACCTCAAAAGAAATAATTATTCATTAAATCTCATATAATATTGTTCATTTAATAAAAATGAAGTTTTAAGAATTGTTTTAGTAGTAGAAAAGATAAACTGTACCCTGAAGATATCACCGCCTCTTTTCCGCGTCTATCTTACAAAATACAGTTTACCACTTTTTGAACATCCTATTAAAATTATAATTCTATTTAGAATGAAGTTCTATTATTTTTAATATCACATCCACAGCCTTATCCATGGCAAAGGTTGGTATAAACTCATACTTACCATGATAATTGTGTCCTCCTGTAAATAAATTAGGTGTTGGAAGTCCCATAAAGGATAGTCTTGCACCATCTGTACCTCCCCTTATGGGACTTACTATAGGAGTAATTCCCACTTCTTCCATAGCTTTATAGGCTATATCCACAATATATTTTACAGGTTCAATTTTTTCTTTCATATTATAGTATTGATCCTTTAGCTCTACAGTAACTGTCCCTTCTCCATATTTTCCATCTAAAAATTCTACGGTAGAAAGCATAAGCTTTTTCCTACTTTCAAATTTTTCTCTATTAAAATCTCTTATTATGAAGTAAATCTTAGTACCTTCAACTTCACCATTAATGGAAATAAGGTGATTAAATCCTTCATAACCTTCTGTATACTCCGGCCTTTCGTTACAAGGAAGCATATCAATAAGTTCTACGGCTATATGCATTGAATTTATCATCTTATCTTTGGCTGTTCCAGGATGAACATTTCTTCCCTTAATAAATATCTTGGCAGAAGCTGCATTAAAATTCTCATATTCTAATTCACCAATGGGTCCACCATCTACGGTATAAGCAAAGTCCGCACCAAATTTCTTAACATCAAAGTGATCCGCCCCTTCACCAATTTCCTCATCTGGCGTAAAACCAATTTTTATTGTACCATGAGGTATTTCTGGATGCTTAACAAGATATTCCACAGCCGCCATTATCTCCGAAACTCCTGCTTTGTCATCTGCACCTAAAAGAGTTGTTCCATCTGTAGTTATAAGATCTTTTCCTATATAGTTTGTGATTTCAGGAAAATCCTTTGGTGATAACACTATGTTTTCTTTTTCATTAAGCACTATATCTTTACCATCATAATTTTTAACTATTTGAGGATTAACATTTGTAGCTGTCATATCTGGACTAGTATCCATATGGGATACAAATCCAATAGTTTTTACCTCTTTATCTATATTTTTAGGTAGAGTTGCCATTATATATCCATTCTCATCCATAGATACACTCTCAAGTCCCAGTTCTTCTAGTTCTTTTTTTAATTCTTTACCTAAAACCAACTGCCCATTTGTACTGGGTGTTACTCTTGTATTTTCATCAGATTTAGTATCACACTTTACATATTTTAACAATCTTTCTACTGCACTATACATACATATTACCTCCTGCATATTTAATCATCTTATAAAATAATAAATCATACTTAACCTATAAAGTTCTCTGATATCAATTGCCTTAAACCTTTGTTCTAATTCTATTATCTTTTTTTAATTTCCTTAATATATTGTTCCTAATTAATAATTATAATTCATTATAACTAAATAACTCAATAGTTATAGTATAATCATAATATTAGCAAAGGCTTTAAAATGACATCATTGCTCTCCTGCTCTTGCAGCCTCAATAGCTGCATTAAGTGCAAGTAAATTTGTCTGCTCAGATATTGCATTAATAACATCCGTGATATTACCTATTTTAGAAACTGAATTGGAAAGACCATTTACTTTTTCCAATACATTATCAAAGGCCTCTTTTACATCACAGATGTTTTGTATCAGCACATTAATCTGCTCACTACCTTCTTTTGCTTTATCTTCACTGTTTTTTATTTCTTCATTAACCTTTAGCAGCTTACTATTAGCAGCATCTAATTCTTTAGTAAAATCTGATACCATTTTACTACATCCATCAAATCCTGTGCTTGTGAAGTTGCTCCGCTAGCTACATCTTGTATAGCATTTGAAACTTCATTTACAGAAGTAACCATTTCACCAGTGAGAAATGGCGAACTAACTATCAGGTTAGTTCGCCATTTTCTTACATCACTAATTAAAACTATACATAATAATCCTTAAATACTTTTCAGCTTAAAATTTTTATACTCTTAGCCATAGCCAATATATTATTCTCATTGTCTTTATAAAAATCCGAGGTTACTAAAGCATAAAAATCATAATGCTTTCCATTTTGAAATATTATTGCATGAGTAAGTTTCTTCTTATCTTCATCCCCAGTAACAATAATTCCTTTAGTCCCATCTTCAGTAGAAAAGTCCTCTATTTTTTTTCCTTCTTGTTTATATTCTTCTCTCTCAAAATTAATATATCCATCTGGAGCTTTTTCACAAAAAGTTCTTATATCATTGCCATCTTTATAATATATTAGTGCACCATCCTGAGTTTCACTCTCTATAATATCAGTCCATTGTCTAGGATATTCTATTCTATAGGCAAATTTGGCATTTATATATACATTTTTTGCTGATGTATTAGCAGCATCTTTATTAGACTTATTCTGTGTATTATTCCCAGTGGCAGCTGCATCATTTATAGAAACTGATTCCAAAGTCTTTTCTCCTTGCGTCTTATTACTATTTTTATCACAAGCTAATAGAGTAAATAGAATTATGAGTAAAAAAATAATTATTCCTATAGTCCTTTTGCTACTCAAGTGGATCACTCCTCTGAAAATTATGACTAAGCTATTATTTTTTTAATTCCAAGATGTTTAAGTCTAGACCATAAGCGTTCCATAGTTTTTTCAGGATCTCTATAGAACTCACTGGCTCTTATCTTATGAAAAGTCCATCCCACTCTCTCTAGCGTCATTTGACTTTCATGACCCGTTTCCCACTCTTCCATTCCATTCCATTCTCCATCATCACATTCTATTGCAACTCTAGTGCTATTTCCTTCCACTACAAAGTCAACTTTATAATGTTTCAAGTTTACTGCTGGTGTTATATTGTATCCTCTCTTAGCTACCATTCTAAATATTTCTTTGTGAAAATCACTTTGGAACACGTATTGTTCTCTTGTTTTATCATCATTAACCACAGAAGGATCAAGACAATATCTTAACAACTTTGTTCTGACACAATCCGGGTTTAAATTTTCTGTATTTATAGAGTAAAATAACCAAAGCTGATTTTTTGCTCTACTTACTGCCACATTAAATCTTCTTATATCAACCTCCCTGGTAAGTGCTGTAAATCTCATATTTTCCCCCACTACCATAGACAAAAATATTATATCCCTTTCATCTCCTTGGAATGAATAAGCATCTCCACATATAAGCTTCCTATTCATCATTTCTTTTTCACCTATTTTTTCTCTTATTAAATTTTCAATAAGCTCTGCCTGTGGATCTCCAAGGAGTGATATAACTCCCATAGTCATACCTTCGTACCTTCTGTCAGTGCAGCACTTAACTATTTGCTCTGCTAAAGCCTTTGCTTCATTTACATTTATATTCTTTAATTTATCTTTTAATCCATCCATTACTTTTACCGCTTTTATTGGCGAACTAAATAATTCTGTTCTTTTAGGATGTCTTAAAGGTATTATCTCGCCAGAATAGCATAAATCATTACTAAAACCTATAATATCAGGCAGGCACCTAAAATGTTCTTTTAACAAAAGTCTATCTGGAAAAACTCTAAGAGCTGTATTGTACAAACTCGTCTCTAAATCAAACCATTCCCCATGAGGTATCCCCTTTAAATATCTATCAATAAGATCATTTACCATATCTTGATCTATACCTACAGCTTGAGGACTTATCTGTTTATCATCTCCTACAATCACAGCTCTTTTTGCCCTAAAGAGAGCACAAATTGAAAATATATCACTCTGACTACTTTCATCAAAGATTACCACATCAAAGGGAGTGCTATTTAATTCTATATTTTCAATAACCTTATTTAGAGGCATAATCCATACTGGTATACAGTCCTTACATATTTCCATTTCTCTTTGAGCCATGCTTCTATATTTATCTGTAAACTTACCCTTGCCTCTTCCTATTTTCTTAACCGCCTGAAGCCATGCATAAAGACTTCTCTTTTGAGCATCCGTAGTATGGTTTATCTGACTATACCAGGATTTTTTGGCTACTAATTCCTTTATTAAAGCTTTTTCTTTTTCCTTTTCACCCTTTAATAATCTCTCTATAAGTTCTGGTCTAACCTTATGAACCTTTTCCAGCATGCTGCTGAATTGTCTCCATTTCCATGCCATATTCAATTCTTTAAAATTATTTCTATCCTTGCTTTCATACAGCTTCATAGAGAACATAGGTGCTGATTTTTCAAGCTTTCCCATATATAAATTAATTTCCTGTATACTCTTTGATAATTCCTTTAGTCTTATGACTTCTTTATAACTTTCCTTAATATTTTCTATGTCCATCTTTTCAACAGCACTACCAAGCTGTTGAAACTGTGATACATTATTGCAAAGCTTTCTTATATTATTTATATATACTTTATCTTTTTTATATTCATTTATATGTTTTAAGCTTATTATCCCCGTTTTAAGATAAGTATAGGTTTTTTCCTCATACCAATTAATTTTATTTAGAAAAGTTATTTGTCCTAAGATATTTATAATTTTACTTTTAAAATCCATATTCCAATCAATAACTCTACCTAAGCCCTTTACACTTTCTTCAAGAACCATCATAGAATTAACACCTAAATTCTTTATCTGAAAGGCTCCATAATCCTTCATGGTGTTATTCCATAAACTCTTAAATTCCTCTTCTAAAGCTAACTTTTTTATATATATGCTTAATATTTCAGCTTCATCTCTTGACGTTATTAGCTGTGAATCCACAAAACAATTATTAAATATATACCCGTATTCCTTGTGCATTACCTTAAATACCTTAGTTATTTTACCTCTCGTCTTAATAACATCATATATATATTGAAAATCCAATTTAAACTTGTTAAAATCATCTATTTCTGGCACCTGTATCTTATGCACTGTAAGCCTTCTTTGGATTTCTGAAAGCTCTGTTACCAAGAAATTACTTTTTACATATAAATGCTTTAATATAGGTCTCATAATTTCGCTGCTATAATAACACTTCATTACATCTTTAAGCCAGGAACCCTCTATCTTTTTCATGTGTTTCTCTGCCCTTGATAGAATATCTATAAGTTCCTTATAATTTATATTTGAATCATAGCTCAGTGACCAATCCTTTAAATTATTTTTATATTCCTCATACCTTGCATCAGTCTTTTTAAAACTATCTATTTTTGAGCATATATCACTACAATCAGGAAGTGCTGATAATACATTCATTATGCTATTTACTTTAACTATATCCTCTCTTTCAACGGTATTTAAAAGATACAACAATCGTAAGTATTGCTGTTCCGTAAGGGGGCAATTAATCTCAAGCTTTATATCATCCTCTATCCATGAATATTTTCTTTCATTTAATTTTACCCATTTTGCTATATCCATTAATTTACTTATAGTTCCTTGAAACCTTAGTTTTTTATTCTCAATACATTCAGCTTCCTTTAATTTATTATATAAATCTTTCTGCCTATTTTTACAATTCTCCAATTGTCTTTTAAGAGGCATCATTTCTTTTTTTATATTTTCTTTATTCATGGCAAGATTTTCCGTAATCACTCTTACAGATTCATCTAGTTCTCTAAGGGCTTTTGTATCGTCTCCCAAAATACTCATACACAAAGGTTTTATTTCTTCTGGTATATTTTCCGATAAAACTCTTAGTGCTCTCCCAGTTTGACTGGTAATTAAAACCCTCTTTCCATGAGCTAAAAGATGACATATTAAATTTACAATAGTGTGGCTTTTTCCAGTACCAGGAGGACCTTGTACAACTACTCCAAAGTTTTCAGATAATTTTTTAACTATTTCCTTTTGTTCTTCATTACTGGAAAGTGGAAATAAAAGATTTTTGCCAATTTCCTGCCATCTGGCTTTTACTTTTAAATTTTCCTGTATTTCTTCTGAACTGACAAGGGACTCTATAGTAGGGGGAATTTCATATCCATTGTCTATTGCCTTTAAAATATTAGTCAATTCGTTATGCCACAATCTATGATCAGTCTTTCGTATTATAACTGCTGGAGCGTTATAAAATACAGGATATTTATTTGGATTAATATCCTCAGCAATACATATATCCCTTTGAATTTCTCCCTGAGGACTTATGTCTGAAGTTAAATAATGTAATATCTTATGTAGTATATTTTCCACAGCTTTTAAATTTCTTAAATCTATAGATGAATTTTCTATAGCTTCTTTTATCTCCAATAATTTATCTATATTGGGAATATTTATCCCGGAGAATATATCAAACTCCATATTTATTTTTCTATCATAGGGTCTTAAAAAGAAAATACCTTTTTCTGCATCAAAGCAAAGTTCCATTTTTGTTGTAAAAATAGGATGTGTAATCTGTTTATCCTCAGTACTCCAGGCAAGAATATAACTTCCCCAAATGATTTCAAAATTTTCTCCACTTTTCTGTACAGAAAGATATAATTGAAAGAACTCATCATACAATTCCTTATTACTACTATCAATGTAAAACCAGTTTTCCTCTTCCTCTTGATTATTTTCTGAATTATTGCCCGTTGTGTTTAAATTCCTTTGCCAATAAATTTTTTCATATTGATTTATATCTCTTATAACATCCTCGTCCATATTCTTTATGCTCAATAGATATGAAAACAAATTTTTTACCTTTGTCCTACAATTCATATTTACCACCTCTTAAGTTTTTCCTATTACCATCTACGAACTATTATACCATATTTTTCTAAATATTTTTAATTAAATTTCCTACAAATATTTCCTTAAATTTCACATACCATACTTAATTTGATATAATTATTGTCGTAAATAAACTATACAAGAAAATATTGGCGGTGACTGAATGGTTAATATATTGTTAGCTGAAGATGATGTTCTTCAGAGAAATAATCTTATAAAGATGTTAAAGGATATTGTAGGTGATATAAATGTATATGAAGCAGAAGATGAAGACTCTACCTTAAAAATATCTGATAAAGAAAATATAGATTTTTTACTATAATTTTACTATAATTAGAGTATCCATTTTTACAAAATGATTACTTCAGATATTTTCAACGATAGATATAGAATAAATTTAATAATTAAAATACTTTAAAATTTTACTAAAACAGGAGGTCCTACATGTTCAAAAATATTTTTATTAACAAAAACTCTCAACCAAGAGCTGGCTGGAAAATAGCTATCGTATTTATCTTCTTTACCCTACTTACATTCATAACTCAAATAGCTGTTGGAATTGTTTATACTGTAATTCAACTCTTATACCACCAGGATTTACTTAAGACTGCCAGCGACCTAAACAAATCATTAACTCTAAGTACTCCATTAGGCTTTATAGCCACGCTTTTACAATGTGCTTGCATGATTCTAAGTATAGTTATCTTTTGGAGAAAATTTGACAAGAAGCCTTTAAGAGACATTGGTCTGATTAATCTAAAAGATGGCTGTAAGGATCTCATTATAGGCTTAATTCTCGGTGCAGCTGCTCTGACCATAGTGTTCTTTATACTGCTTGTTACTGGCAATATAAAGCTTATAGGCGCTTTAAACAGACCTAATTTTAATACATATGCTTTAACAGGCATAATACTCTTCATCTTCGTAGGCATAAATGAAGAAATGTTTGCCAGGGGTTACTGCTTTACAGTACTTAAGCAGTCCACCAACAAATGGATAGCCCTAATAGTGTCATCTATTATATTTGCTGCCATGCATTCTCTAAATTCAGGCATAAGCTTTCTCAGTTATGTAAATTTATTTTTATTTGCACTTTTGGCTATGTATATGACAATTAAATCGGGAAATTTATGGCTTTCCATAGGTCTTCACATAACTTGGAATTATTTCGAAGGAAATGTATTTGGCTTTTTGGTCAGTGGAAATGAAACTAATGGGATATACAATGTAAGAAATACTGCTGACAATATAATTAATGGTGGACAATTTGGTCCAGAGGGAGGTCTTATAGTTACCCTAATACTCATTTTATGTTTTTTGTTTATGTGGAAATTTTATAATCGCAAAATAATTCATGCTTAAATTTCATTATTATTTTCGTTACCAAAAATCTAGATTTAATGGCATGTATATTTACATTTTCTAATAATTAGTTCTCAATATGTTCGGGTGGGAAATAATGGTTAATTTCTTCAGTTACCTTATCAATATTATCTCTAAAATCACCTTCTACAATAAAATCAGCTTTATCCATAACTTCACTTGCTGATTTTTTAATGTTTGAATTTTGTGTATTCTTTAGCATTATAAAGACTCCAGGTCTCACAATATTTCTAAGACTATTTGATTCACATATTATTAAATTATTTTCTGGAATCTCTGTTAGAAAATACTCTATACCTTCCTTAATATGAGTTTTTAATACCTTAAGCCAATATACTCTTTCAGCTCCAGCTGCAAGTAGAAGGGAGGTATCCTTATTACTATCTGAAGTTTTTTCTTCTATTAATTCAAAATTTTCTTTTATATTAGTACAAACTCCGCAGCCTCTTCCACCTCGGGGACATTTCCCATCTTTTTCTTCAATTGTAGTTATTTTTAAGGCTGTAATGGGAAATTTATCTTTCCAATGTCTAATTAAACTAGCTGCAAGAGTTGTCTTTCCACTATTACGTCCTGAAGAACCTATTAAAAGCATTTGTGGAAGATATATAAGTTTATCCTCCATAATTTTTTCACTCCTTTATTAAACTTTTATCCAATGACTATCCAGAGTGATGCTTCAGTGTACTCTGCAAAAGCCATTCATACAAAATTACATGCAGGTAAAAGCAAATAAAAGGCACCAAAGAATATATACTATGCTTTGATACCTTCCATCTTTATTTTTTACATGTATCTCTTTCAATTATCTTATAATCTAATACTATATGCTCAGTTTCCAATTCTGCTTTATTAATTTTCTTTATAAGCATTCTCATACCAACAGATCCCATGTCATACATTGGCTGTTCTACAGTAGTAAGATTTGGATAATATATGGAAGAAGAATAAATATTATCAAAACCAATAACATCTACATCCTCTGGTACCTTTATTCCCTTAGCTCTTAAAGTATTGATAACACCCATAGCTATTTCATCACTGCAACAGAAAACTGAATCTATTTTACCTTTATTAAGTATGGCTTCCATACCATCTCTTCCATCAGCTGCCTTTAGACCTCCAAATTGAACTAGATTATCATCATATTCTATTCCATTATCTAAAAGTGCCTTTTTATATCCAAAAATTCTTATTCCACTGGCATTAGCTGTATCTGGATTTACACCTATAAATGCAATTTTCTTATTTCCTTTTTTGATTAAAAATTCTGTAGCGTCATAAGCAGCTTTTTCGTTATCAATAGTTACGCTTGGGAAACCAAAATCTTTTCCTCTTGTTTCCACTAAAACTGTAGGCATAGATAAATCATTTAGTACCTTTATGATATCCTCCCCAAGAGAACTGCTCATATATATAACTCCATCTACCATTTTTTCTCTTAAAACTCTAAGATATTCAATTTCCTTTTGTGGATCAAGATCTGTATTACAGAGTATAACATTGTAATTGTAAATGTTTGATACATCCTCTGCGCCTCTAACTATTTCTGGATAAAACTGACTTGAAATATCTGGCACAATTATACCTATAGTTCTAGTTCTTTGTGTTTTTAAACTTCTAGCTACAATATTCGGCCTATATTCAAGCTTTTTTATTGCTTCTCTAACTTTTTTCTTTGTTTCTTCATTTACTACGTCTACATCATTTAAAACTCTTGAGACAGTGGCAATAGAAACTCCTGCCTCTTTAGCTACATCTTTTATTGAAGCCGCCATTTTGATATCAACTCCTAACTTTTTTGTTAAATTTGTCATTATGTAATAAAACGTATACAGATTTAAAAACCTTTATGTCAATTATGTATATTATGCTGTTTTTGTAATTTGAATATAACATTTTTCCTGCAATTAAGCATATGAAAATAAATAGACTAGCATACTGCCTAATTATTTATTTGAATGTGCCTTAGACCTTATCCTAAGATAAAGTAAATTAAAAATATATAGCTTATATTCAGCTTACTTTATTTTATAATAATTTAATACTATCATTATTGTAAATATAAAGCTATGCTTATTATAAACATAGCTTTATATAATTATAACTTTAATAATCTTCAAAGAAAAGATTAGTCTATTCTATAGACTCTTTTCCACTGCTAAATTTAGAGCTTCTCCATTGATATTGCACTCTGTATATTTTCTTTCATTATCATATACAACTTTTACAGCAAGAGTTTCCTTTTTTATAGCCTCTTCATATTTTTTAATTACAGCTTCTAATTTTTCATTATCAGCTGCATAGAGAACTATTTTGTCTGCAACTTCAAAACCACTCTCTTTTCTCATGTTTTGAATTTTACTAAGGATTTCTCTTACATAACCCTCTTCCTGTAATTCTGGAGTTATGGTAGTTTCAAGTACTACTCCCAATTCTCCTTCACCGGCAAAAGCAAAGCCTTCTAATCCTTGCATTGTCACAAGTAGATTACTGCTGTTGAGTTCTATCTCTGTTCCCTGAACATCTATTTTAACAGTTTCCCCAGCATTTACAGTCCTTGCAAGCTCCATCTGATCTTTTGATCCTATTTCCTTCCTTATACCAGGGATTAATTTTCCATAAGCCTTTCCAAGTACAGGTAAATTAGGTTTTATTTCAAAATTAACATATTTTGAAAGATCTGCTCCAAATACAATTTCTTTTACATTTAATTCATCTTTTATTATATCTCCATAATAAGAGGGAATAGCCTTTGTGCTTAAAAGCATTTCTCCCAATGGCTGTCTATTCTTTATATTAGCAGCATTTCTAGCACTTCTTCCAAGTTTAACTATAGTGTAAGCTAAATCCATATCATTTTCTAATTTTTTATCTACAAGTTTTTCATCATATACAGGCCACTTGCATAAATGAACACTTTCTTCAACCTTAGAATCTAAAGCTAATACTAGACTCTGATAAATCTGTTCTGTCATAAATGGTATAAATGGGGCTGCAACCTTACTTAAATCTATAAGTACATTATAAAGTGTTACATAAGCTCCTATTTTATCTTCTGTAAGCTCAGTAGTCCAGTATCTTGATCTGTTTCTTCTTACATACCAGTTTGAAAGTTCATCAACAAAACTTTCAATAGCTAAGGCGCTTTGAGTTATCTTATAAGCATTTAAGCCTTCGTCTACATCTTTAATCAATGTATTTAATTTTGATACAATCCATTTATCCATGACATTTTCAGATACAAAATCTTTATATTCTGTTGGATTAAATTGATCTATTTCAGCATAAAGTACATAGAAGGAATATACATTCCAAAGAGTACTCAAGAATTTTCTCTGAGTCTCAGCCACATCTTCCTCTGAAAATCTTGTTGGAAGCCATGGAGCACTGGAAGTATAAAAATGCCATCTTGCAGCATCTGCACCCTGATGTTCAAGTACTTCAAAAGGATCTACAACATTTCCCTTATGCTTTGACATCTTTAAACCATGCTTATCCAGCACATGACCTAAAACTACACAGTTTTCAAAGGAGTTTGTATCAAATATAGCTGTAGATATGGCAAGTAAAGTATAGAACCATCCTCTTGTCTGATCTACTGCCTCTGATATAAATTGAGCTGGAAAATTGTCTTCAAAAAGTTTTTTATTCTCAAAAGGATAATGATGCTGTGCAAAAGGCATAGAACCAGAGTCAAACCAGCAGTCAATAACCTCATGTGTTCTCGTCATTGGCTTTCCACACATCGGACAAGTTAATTTAACATTATCTATATATGGCTTATGAAGTTCGATATTTTCTGGTACATTTATTCCCTTAGTCTTAAGCTCTTCTATACTGCCTATACATTCTCTGTGACCACATTCACAATCCCATATTGGCAGTGGTGTTCCCCAATATCTATCACGGCTAATTCCCCAATCGATAACATTTTCAAGGAATTTTCCAAATCTTCCCGTTCTGATATTATCAGGATACCAGTTAATCCTGTTATTATTTTCAAGTAATTTATCACGTAATGAAGTCATCTTTACAAACCAACTATCCTTTGGATAGTAAAGAAGAGGTGTATCACATCTCCAGCAATGAGGATATGAATGAGTAAATTTTTCAGATTTATAAAGACTTCCCTTTTCCTTTAAATATTCAAGTATCTTAGGGTCAGCTTTCTTCACAAAAGTACCTTTCCAAGGTTCTACAGCATCTACAAATTTTCCTTCTAAATCTACTAGATTTATTAAAGGCAATCCATATTTTTTACCCAGTAAATTATCATCTTCACCATAGGCCGGTGCTATATGAACTATTCCAGTACCATCTGTTAGAGTTACAAAGTCTCCATGAACTACGTAAAAAGCTTTTTCCTTCGGAGTTTCAAATTTGAACAATTGCTCATATTCTGTTCCAAGAAGTTCTTCTCCTTTAAATTCCCTTACTAATTCATATTCACCTTCAAGCACCTTTAAAAGATCCTTAGCAAGAATTAAATGCTCATCATTATTTATAACTTCAACATAAGTGTAAGCTTTATTTATTGCCAGAGCTACGTTACTAGGTAAAGTCCATGGAGTTGTTGTCCATGCAAGTATGTATTTGTTATTTTCGTTCTTAACTTTAAACTTTACAAAAGCTGTAGCTTCTTTAACATCCTTATAACCTTGAGCTACCTCGTGAGAAGATAAAGAAGTTCCGCATCTTGGGCAATATGGTACTATTTTATGTCCTTTATATAAAAGATCTTTATCCCACATAGTTTTTAGTGCCCACCATACAGATTCTATATAAGTATTATGATAAGTTACATAGGGATTATCCATGTCAACCCAAAAGCCTAATTTCTCAGACATGTCTTTCCAAAGGCTTACATAAGAGAAAACACTATCCTTACATTCTTTAACGAATTTCTCTACACCATATTCTTCAATTTGTGGTTTACCTGAAATTCCAAGTTTCTTCTCTATTTCAAGTTCTACTGGAAGTCCATGAGTATCCCAACCAGCTTTTCTTAAAACCTTATAGCCCTTCATAACTTTATATCTAGGTATAAGATCCTTCATAACTCTAGTGATTACATGACCTACATGTGGTTTCCCATTGGCAGTAGGTGGTCCATCATAGAATGTAAAATATTCACCATCCCCATTAGATTCAAAACTCTTTTTAATTACTTCTTTTTCTTTCCAAAGTTTTAGTACATCTTTTTCCATATCGACAAAGGATTTAGAGCCATCCACTTTTTTGTACATAACATAGAACTCCCTTCAAATGACTTTATATACCAATTAAATTATTGACAATTTTCCAAATTACAAGCTATAATAATTTAAAAATCATTGTAGAATAAAAAAACTCCATCCCAACTAGGACGAAGTTAATTCGTTATACCACCTAAATTTAAGCTATCAAGTACAAACATACTCTATTTTTTAACGTAAAATACGGATAAGCTTACTTTTAGTTTCAGCCCTCAGCTCACAGGTGATTTTCCTTAAGTATCTACTATGGGGTCACAGCATTTCCCACTCTCTTTAAGCATCAAAAATAAGTACTCTTCCCGATCAAAGCTATTATATCAAATTAACTTTTAAATATTCCATATTAATACATTATATTATACTATATTTCTTTTGTCAATTACGAATACTTGGATATTATTATGAATTTTGTATGAGTATTAACTTTTGTACTTTATTTCTGCATTTCAATAAGGATTCAAACATTTGCAATAAAGAATTATTATTAAGATAAATGCACATTATTTATAATTATTAAATGTAAACAAAAAATATATAATTACACTTATTATAATAGGTGAATAAGTCTTTATACTTCCTATTTTCTGTCCACTTCCTAACTCTTCCTCGTAGCCACTATGGTAAACATTATCTGCTCTGCTTTCACTCTTTTGCATATAATTAATATTACTTTTTCTAAGCTGGTTTATTATGACAATAATAATTATAATACTTATAATAGAGGCTATGAAGTATATAATTAATGCTGAATTTCTTACAGCTGGAGATAAAGCCGTTATATCCTGAGGCCTTGAACCATTTTTTAAGCTTATCCAGGAAGCTAACACATTAATTCCATTAAATATAAAGTGGCATATCATAGAAGCAAAAATAGATCCTGTAGCATCTACTATATAGGCCAATATTATGCCAAGTGCAAAAGTATATAAAAACTGAGGTGGATTTAGATGAAGTACTCCAAATAAAAATCCTGTTATAACTGCTGATTTACTAATACCAAGCTTTCTATATCCAGATAATATAGCCCCTCTCATGGTAAGTTCTTCACATATAGCAGGCGTTAAAGCTATAATTAATAACATAGCCCAAAAAGGTAAAGAACTCATTTTGCCAAATACATCATTCACATTATTATGAAATACCAAATTTGTTATAAGTCCTAAAAACGTAGCAACTGGTACTACTAAAAAGCCTGTAATTATAACAAGAAATAACTGACTTATTTTAAGAGGTTTTATTCTAAGTGTGTTAATTGGCGATTGCTTTGTTACTAATAGATAGATTATTATAGGGACTATTAAAAATAGAATCTGAGTGGTAACAAGAATGCTGCCTAAATTTAGATGAAGTAATTTAACAAACGGCTTTATGATGTATCCACCGCAAATTTGAATTAATACTAAAATGAGAAAAAAAATGTTGGCATAAAAAACTTTTTTCATATAAAATCTCCCTAATATTAAAATAATTGTTTTCAAGGTAATGTGATTAAACTATAACTCAAGTATATTATATTCTACAAACCACCACACTATCCTTTTAAATATTTTTCTTATCTATAAGTTTTATCTTAACTTCAATTGGGCAAATAATACAGTGACCCATTGATAAAACTTAATTCTACATTATTTCACTTATTGTTTCTCTTCTATACTTAAGTTTATATAAGTACCAACATGGATATAGTATTATAATAAATACAAACTACTATTTTAGCAAATAATTTTTATACCAATAAGGAGATGAGTTCCATTGGAAATAGCTTGGCTAGGACATTCCAGCTTCCTAATAAAAGATTCAAGAAACAGATTAATTTTAACTGACCCCTTTAATGACCAGGTAGGCTATGAAACCTATAAGGGCAATGCCAATTTTGTAACCATAAGCCATTCACACTTTGATCACGCCTATACTGATGAGGTAAAAGGAAATCCTAAAATTATAAATACGCCTGGAAACTATAATTTTGATGATTTAAATATTATAGGCGTGAACTCCTATCATGACAAGCAATTAGGAGCAGTAAGAGGTAAAAATATTATATTTATCATTGAAGTAGATGGCTACAGAATATGCCATCTTGGCGATCTTGGCTACATTTTAAGTGATGAGGAGGTAACTGCCCTTGGAGCTATAGATGTATTATTAGTACCAGTGGGAGGAAATTTTACTATTAATGGCGTGGAAGCTAAAAAACTTTGTGAAAAAATTAATAGTCATTTAATTATACCTATGCACTATAAAACTCCATTATTAAGTTTTCCTATAGATGGAGTGGAAAACTTCATTAGTGCCATAAAAAATGGAGAACGACTTCAAAATAACACATTAAAGCTTGAAAGTAAACTTACTGAAAACAATAATGTTAAGATACTTACTGCAAATTAATTTTCTCCATATTAATTTTATTTATGTTAAGCCTATCAATATACTGTTACCAAAATCAAAATTGGTGACAGCTTTCTAAAATTATATTTGTAACTGGTTAAAAATAATAAGAGCACTATGAAAACCAATTACATGAATCTCATAGTACTCTTTACAATTATTAAAATTTAGTTAGAGAATGCAAGTCCCATAGCGTTTTCATTGGTGGTTGTGGCACTTGAGGCATGGATGGTTAGTTACCAATGCGTCTTACTTAACATTTTATATCTTCGTTAGATATCAACACTGCACCATACAAGCTCTCCCCATGTTCAAGCTCTTTTTTATATCGATAATCCTCTGATTATTTGAACCTCTAAATTTTAAGCTCTCATTTTTTTTATTTATATCAAACTTACCATCTACAAGGACATCGCAGTATTTAAGAAGTCCATCCCAATCTAAGCGTTTATCCTTAGCCTTAAGTATTTGCTCAAAAGTATATCCAGTGTAGACCCAAACACTTTTTCCTTTTTCTTTAACCTTTTTAGCAATATAGGCGAATTTTTCTGCCTGTTCCAAGGGATCTCCACCACTAAAGGTTACCCCTCTAAGAATAGGATTATTTACTATATCTTCCACAATACCATCCATATCTAGTAGCTCTCCACCTTGAAAAGAATGGGTATGGGGATTAAAGCAATGCTTACAATTATGTCTGCATCCTTGAGAAAATAAAACTCTCCTAAGCCCAGGACCATTGCTTAAGCTTTCATAAAGCATTCCTGCAAGTCTAATTTTATTATCACTCATAAAATTCTCTTCCTTTCCCCAATATACTCTATCCGAACCTTAACCCAAAAACCTCTCATTGATACCTTTTATAAATTAACTAATGCCGCTCTGCAATACATCAAATGCAAAGATGTCGTTAATCTCATGTATTTTCTAACTAAACACTTGTAATATCATCATATACAGAGTTACCATTAGCCTGTGAAATTCTATCAGATCTTTCCTCATATTTTCCCTTACCAAATCTCTCATCAAGACTTAAATAGCCTGTAACTCTTGATACTCCCTGTATATCATGACTTCCGCATTCCGTGCACTGTTGTTCGCCATTGTAAAGATAAGTTCCACAGCACTTACAATATCTTATGTGAAAATTAATTCCCATATAACTTATGTTAGTATTTTTATATGCATAATCTATTATATCCTTAATAGTATTACCATCTGGATAATTGTCTAATTCTATATAGCTTATATGTCCTCCATTACACAACTCATGATATGGGGCTTCTATATCTATTTTGTCTTTTATTGATATATTATAACCTACAGGTATGTGATAGCTATTTGTATAGTAATCCTTATCTGTAACTCCTGGTATTATACCAAATACAGCCCTATCCTTAGGAATAAATTTACCACTTAACCCTTCTGCAGGAGTAGCATAGCAGCTCCAATTAAGCTTAGTTTCCCTAGTCAACTTATCTGTATAATCTCTTATATATTTAATTATCCTTATACCAATTTCTCTTGATTTTTCATCTTCACCATGATGTTTTCCTGTCAATGCCACAAGAGCTTCTGCAAGTCCTATAAATCCTACTCCCCAGGTTCCCTGTTTTAATATAGGCTCGATGGAATCCTCTGGTAATAAATTTTCAGAGCCTTTCATAAGTCCCTGGCCCACAACAAAAGGTAAATCCTTAGATCTCAGATGCTTAAGCATGTTATATCTTTCAATAAGGCTATCCTTGGCCAGTTCTAGTCTTACATCCAATGCAGAAAAGAATTTATTCACATCACCTTTGGCAACTATACCTATTCTAGGTAGATTTATAGTTGTTGGTGCTATATTTCCTCTTCCCTTAGTACCTGGTTCTCCATTTACATTAGAACATACATAGGTTCTGCAGCCCATAGTTGCAGGTATAATTCCTTCATCATAGTACTTTTTATTAAAGGTTGCATCAATATTCATAAATGTGGGATTCATTCTCTTTGCTGCCACGTCACAAGCAAGCTTATATAAATAATAATATGGATCCTCTGGTTCTCTATTAACTCCAGCTTTAACTCTAAATATTATATTAGGGAAAATAGGCTGTTCACCTCTTCCAAGTCCCTTTTCATATTCTTTTAAAAATACCTCACATACCAGTGCCGCATCCTTATTATTTGGAATACCTAGATTTATTGATGAAAAAGGTACCTGGGAACCTGCTCTGCTGTGCATAGTATTTAAATTGTATACAATTCCCTGCATAGCCTGTTCTACAGATTTTATTAATTTTTTTTCAGCTATATCATCTATTCTATTTTCATCTATACCAAATTCTCTAAATTCATCTTTAATCTGCTGCCTTGTTGGATCTACAAATTCTCCCATATCATTATCAAAATCCGGATGAGACTGACCACCAAACATATCATTTTGAGTGGACTGAAGTAAAATACATGAAAGCTCAGCTGCAGATTCTATTCTCTTTGGGGGTCTTATATTCCCGTAACCTGTATTAAATCCTTTAAGTAATACCTCCTTTGTAGGTATATGCAAACAATTTACAGTTAAATTGTAGCTATCCAAATCATGATAATACACATCTCCGTTCTCATGAGCTTTAGCAAGCCTTTTAGGCATCTTAGCAAGATTATGCCATTTATTTGACTCACTGGCTATTCTAAGAAGCTTTGAACTAAAATTATTTCCTACGTTGGCATTGTCGCGATCCGTTTCTATGCCTATTTGAGATATTGCCCTCATTAAATCTGATTTTATATCTCTAACCTTAGTTCTTTCTTTTCTATAATTTGAATAGGCAATACCTATCTCCTTATATCCTTTATGTAAAAGAGTACATTCTACCATATTTTGAATTTCTTCTACGGTAACTCTCTGCAAATCCATCTCCTCAAGCTTCCTTATAAGCTCTTGAGTAAGTTCTAAAATCTCACTAATCTTAATACTAATTCCAATCTCCTCTGCCGCACCTTTTATAGCATTGCTAATCTTAATAGAGTTAAACTCTACCTCTCTTCCATCACGTTTCACTACATATAGCATATATTAATCCTCCCGAACACAATATCTTGTACTGAAATATTATACAGTAGGAAAAATTTTATAGCAATTTGTTAATCTACTTTATTCATATAAAAATTCTTTTTATAGCATCCTAGCTTCAAAATCTTCGCTTTTTTATAGGAAACTGATTGTTGATATTTATGAAGATGCCTAAATAATATTGCTAATACTGACATAACTGAATGTAAACCTGAAATTACATTTAAAAATAGTTGCTTACAAAAGCAGTCTTACTATAAATCAAATTTAAGTGACATACTTCTAAAACCAAATCACAATAAAAATACTATGGAAATCAAATTATCTTAATACGATATCATGTACGTTGTTACTTGGTCAAATAATATCCATTAAGTCTGTACCTAAAATAATGTAAAATTGGATATATTATTAATTTAATTACCTAAGTTTAAAAACTTTAAAGATTGAAATAATTATTTTAATTTTCAATTGTAAGAAAATTGCGAATTCCACAGAACAGTAGTTGTGTGGAATTCGCAAAAATAGTGTAAAGCCCTGGTACATAAGGCTTTACACTATTTTTTCCTTCTTTAAAAAACAAATTTTCAAAAATTAATTCCACATAATATAATAACATAATACATTATGTGGAATTATCTAAAAATTATATATTGATGATTTCAATATATAAATCTATAAATATTATATTGAAATACTCTTTTAAATAAATTTACATTTCTTTTATCTTCTCTTCAAGTATATCCCTTGCCATCTTGGGATTTGCCTTACCCTTACTTTGCTTCATAACCTGACCTACAAGGTATCCTACCGCCTGAGTTTTTCCAGCCTTGTAATCACTTACTGACTGTGGATTTGCATTTAACACTGCAACAGCTATTTCTGAAATAGCACCTGTATCACTTATTTGTGATAGTCCCTTTTCCTTTACAATGTCTTCAGGGTGCTTACCTGTTTTAAACATATCCTCAAAAACACTTTTTGCAGAAGTTACACTTAATTTCTTATCAGCAACCATTTTTAAAAGGGCAGCAAAATCTTCCTTCTTCACAGGAATATCTTTAAGCTCAAGTTCCTGTTCTTTTATTAGTCTTAGCATATCTGAAAGCATCCAGTTTGATACACTTTTTGCATCAGCACCAAGTTTAATAACATCCTCATAGTATTCTGAAAAATGTTTGTCAGACACCAAAATTTCTACTTCCTTTTCTGAAAGTCCATACTCTTTAATGAATCTTTCTTTTCTATCCTCTGGAAGTTCCGGCATATCCTCTTTAACTTTTTCAATTATCTCATCTTTAATTACTATAGGTATTATATCTGGTTCTGGGAAATATCTGTAATCGTTGGCATCTTCTTTACTTCTCATTGTTACAGTTCTTCCTTTACCAGAATCCCATCTTCTTGTTTCCTGAACTATCCTATGTGCTTCACCAAAATCATATAGTTCCTTTTGACGTTTTTCTTCTTTTTCAAGTGCCTTTTGAAGCTCTCTAAAAGAGTTTATATTCTTTATTTCTACTTTAGTGTTGTATTCCTCTTGGCCAACCTCTCTAAGGGATATGTTTGCATCACATCTTAAAGAACCCTGTTCCATTCTACAATCAGATATACCACCATACTCAAGAATTGCCTTTAATGTTCTTAAGAAAGTCACTGCCTCCTGCGGTGATCGCATATCAGGCTCTGTAACTATTTCTATAAGTGGAACCCCTACACGATTGTAGTCTATAAGAGAAAATGGTTCATATTCTAAATGTACAAGCTTTCCCGCGTCCTCTTCTATGTGTATTCTATTTAGCCTTACAGACCTCTCACCCTTTTCAGTCTCAATCTCCACATGACCAGGTCCACATATAGGTAAATCAAGTTGGGATATCTGATAAGCCTTAGGAAGATCCGGATAAAAATAATTTTTTCTATCCATTTTATTTAATTTATTTATTTTACAATTCAATGCTGTTCCGGCTTTCACAGCCAAATTAACTACTTCTTCATTTAGAACAGGTAGTGTTCCTGGAAGTCCCATACATATTGGGCATGTATTTTCATTAGGCCTTGCTCCAAATTTAGTGGAACAATTACAGAATATCTTTGTTTTTGTATTAAGCTCTGCATGTATTTCTAATCCTATTATAGTTTCGTAACTCATAATAATGCAGCAGTATCGCTGCTTGCCCCCTTTCTATTTGAGAGTATCAGACTCTGAGAACCCTAGTGTCTGACCCCCATCAATGTTCTATTTTAACGCACAATTTTTCAATTCAAATCCACCATTTTTTAAAGCTTCTTCAAGTGCTAAGGCAGCTTTGAATATTTTCTTTTCTCCAAAATGTGGTCCTAGAAGCTGTACTCCTATTGGTAGACCTTCTTTACTCTGTGCACAAGGCATGGATATTCCAGGAATACCTGCAAGATTTATATTTACAGTATAAATATCTGCAAGGTACATTTCCAGTGGATTACCCTTCTTTTCACCACATTTAAACGGAAGAACTGGTGATACTGGACTTACTATTATATCATATTTAGAAAATACTTCTTTAAACTGTTCTTTCACCTTTTTCTTAAGCTTTAAAGCTCTCTTATAATAAGCATCATAGTATCCTGAAGATAGTGCATAAGTACCAAGCATTATCCTTCTCTTAACTTCTTCTCCAAAGCCTTCATTTCTGCTTTTTTCCATTAAATCATATACATCTTCATAGTCTTTAGCTCTATGACCATATCTTATCCCATCAAATCTAGATAAATTTGAACTGGCCTCTGCTGAGGATATGATATAATAAGCTGAAAGACCTTCCTTTGTAATAGGTAATGATATTTCTTCTACCTCAGCGCCTAGTGCTTTAAACTTTTCAATGCTATTTTTTACAGCTGCTTTTATTTCTTCATCTAAACCTTCACCTAAGAATTCTTTTGGTACACCAACCTTCATACCTTTTATACCATCTTCTATTCCATTTAGGTAGTCAGTATCTCCAATCTCTTTAGAACTGGTATTATCCAGCGGGTCTGTTCCTGCTATAACTTCAAGAGTAAGTGCACAATCTCTAATATTATTTGAAAAAGGCCCTATTTGATCCAGTGAAGATCCAAAGGCTATAAGTCCAAATCTGGATACAAGACCATAAGTAGGCTTTAGTCCAACAACTCCACAGAAGGCTGCTGGCTGCCTTATAGATCCGCCTGTATCAGAACCTAAAGATATTGGTGCAAGCTCTGCTCCTACAGCTGCAGCTGAACCACCTGAAGATCCGCCTGGCACTCTTTCCAGATCATAAGGATTTTTAGTAGTTTTAAAGGCTGAGTTTTCAGTGGAGGATCCCATAGCAAACTCATCCATATTGGTTTTTCCTATTATAACTGCATCCTGTTCCTTTAATTTCTTTATAACGGTGGCATCATAAGGTGGTATAAAATCCTCCAGCATCGTTGATGCACAAGTAGTTTTCACACCATCTGTACATATGTTATCCTTTATTGCAATGGGAACCCCTGCTAGTTTACCTACTTTTTCACCCTTTGCTATTCTTTCATCTATGCTTTTGGCTTCTTTAATAGCATTCTCTTCACAAAGCGTTAGGTATGAATTTACCTCTCCGTCAAACTTTTTTATTCTATCAAAATAAAATTTAACTACTTCTTCTGATGTAAAAACTTTTTCTCTTATTCCATCCCTCAATTGTTCCACGGACATCTTTTCTATATCCAAAGCTTTCCCTCCTAATCTCATTAGCCTTATTGAATTTACTCTATTATCTTAGGAACTTCAATTGCTCCATCTCTAAGACTCTTTACATTCTGCATAAGCTTTTTCTTATCTTCAAATACCTCTGGAATATCTTTTCTAAATTCTGTATTAACTTCATCAAATTCGTTTAAGTCCACATCATTTAAATCCAGATTATCTATAGTTTTAAAATGAGTAAGTATGGCTTCAAATTCTTTGGCTATTTTTAAAGTTTCTTCTTCTGTAAAACCTAATTTTGCCAACTTAGCAATGTGTTTAACCTCTTCAACACTTACATGTTCCACTTAAATTCACTCCTTCTATCAAATATTAAATCATACTAAATTATTTATTCTGCATTACACTATATATCCACAATAGAAAGTTAAGAGTTGATAGTGACTGAAAATTCACCTTATTGATATTTGAACTTTTATTAACTTTCCACTATCCACTTTCAACTTTCCACTAAGAAAAGAGTTGCTTTGCCCTTTTCTTTAAGGTGTTATTCTCTTCATATCTCTTGGTAGTAGTGATGCTTCTCTGATATTATCTAAACCTAGTATTTTCATAGTAAGTCTTTCAAGACCTATAGCAAGCCCACCATGAGGCGGCATCCCATATCTAAAGTTTTCAGTATAGAATTCAAACTCTTCTGTTTTGAAGCCCATCTTAGCAATATTTGCAACTAGTGCTTCATAATCGTGTATTCTCTGTCCTCCAGTGGTTATTTCAAGTCCTTTGTATATAAGATCAAAGCTCTTAGTAGCTCCTTCTATCTCATCATCAGGCATTGTATACATTGGTCTTTTAGCAGCTGGATATTTTGTTAAGAATACAAAATCACTATCATATTCTTTCTTTATGTATTCCGAAAATAATTTTTCTCCTTCATTATCAATATTGCCCTTTGGAGATCTCTTTCCATATTCCTTAAGAAGTATTTCCTGTGCATCAAATAATGGAATTCTAGGAATCTTAACTTCATCTGGAAGTTCAATGTTATAAAGCTTTAATTCACTTTCGCATTCTTTTTTAATATATTTAAATAGATAGTTTATAAAGCCTTCTTCTAAATCCATTATTTCAAATTCATCTTCTATAAAGCCCATTTCAAGGTCTAAGCTTACGTATTCATTTAAATGCCTGTAAGTATTATGGAGTTCCGCCCTGTAAGCATGACCTATTTCAAATATTCTTTCAAAACCTGAGCCAACCATCATCTGTTTATAGAATTGTGGACTTTGTGCAAGAAAAGCTCTGTGATCAAAATAGTTAACCGTAAATACTTCACTTCCACCTTCCGTTCCCGATGCAAGTATCTTTGGTGTATATACTTCAGTAAAATTTCTTGCCTTTAAATAATCTTTAAAAGCATCAGCTATCTTCTCCTGCACTTTAAATACGGCAGTTATCTTTGGCGCTCTTAAGCTTATTGTTCTATGGTCAAGCTGTGTTTCTAAAGCAGCCTTAATCTTTCCAGCATTTATTGCAAAGGGAAGCTTATCATAATAAGTTTTTCCAAGTACCTTTAATTCATCCACCTGAACTTCTATTCCCTCTGGTGCTTTTTCATTTTTGACCTTTTTTCCCTTTACTGCTATGCACATTTCAAGTCTTAGCTTAGCATCAAGACTCTCATCAATAACAATTTGTACTATTCCTGTCTTGTCTCTAAGCTTTACAAAACTTATTTTTCCCAAATCATATATTTTGTGCACCCATCCCTTTAATTCTACTTCAGTTCCATCAGCTAAAGCAGCTACATCTTTTACATAAATATTTTTCATTAAAATAACCTCCTATGTATAAATTTTTACATACAATATACGTCTAAACTATCAATGAATCTTACTTGGTGGGAATTTGTACTCCCACCAAGTTTAGATGAATTATCCAGCGACTAGTCATCGGATAAAAACCTTTTCTAGTTTAATTTATTGCTTTACAAATAAATAAAACCCGCTCCATATCTTTCGATATAGGAACGGGTTAAAACTTCGCGGTACCATCCTACTTAACATATAAAATGTTCACTTTTACAGGTACAGATGAATTCAAAATATCAATACCCTGTCTTTTTAACGGTAGACAACCGTTTAAGCCTACTAGCTCACATAGCTTTCAGTTAACTGTTCAAGGATGTTCTTCCATATAATTTTCATATCAGATTTCCAGCACCTCTGACTCTCTACAAATCCAATTATATATACTCTTCCTATCGTCACCATTTTCACATTCTATATTATATAACCTTATGTAAATTAATACAATACTTTTAGGAATAATAATATTAATATGTGAATATATCAATATTATTATTCCCAACTTTGCAATTATACAAATCCATTCCATTTTAACCACATAATTTTGATAATTTGATAAACAAATTTCTGAGCATCAGTATTTTTAGTATTTAGAAATCATTGACCTTTAGGATAAATCGTTATTCAGGAACGTAGACACTCTTTACTCCCACTTTGAAGAAAAGCAGAGAACCAAAATCTTAGATTTTGTGCAAATCACTTTTACAGCGTGCAGTAGGAATATTAGAGTAGATAGTCATGGGATAAAATTCAGTAAAGTATTTTTTGTATATTAAGGGATATTTTTTTCAGTATCTTCTCCACATATTCTTCATCTTCGCCCTCAGCTTGTACACTGCATAAAGGTTCATCTAAATCTGGTAATATAATCACCCAGCACTTTGGAAAACTTATTCGTACTCCTTCTATTAAATCCAAATAATTAAAGTCACCATTTTCTATAATATTTCTCATAACCTTACCCTTCATTTCCCAAGGACATTTTACCTTCATAACCTTATTATGATATTGTGGTGCCGTTTCTGTCAGTCCTGATAAGGTCATATTAAATTCAGCCATTAAATTTAATATTAATGATAACATACTAACTGAATCTATAGTAGATAAATATGAAACTAATATTTCTTTTTCATTTTTATCTTTTTCATTTTTTATATACTCACTTACTATATTTCTATGATCAATCTTAGTTATTATAAATTTTGCATTATACATATTAGCTATCTTTTCTACAGAATGAGTAACATCTACAGCTACAGCAAGGGTTTTGAATTTAAAAGTATTTAGAATTATCAGAGCTTTAAGTACATCCTTAAAACTATTTTCCATAATTTTACCTTTTTCATCTATTAAAACATAATTATCAGCTTCATCTGAAATCCATATTCCAAGCGAAGCATGAGATTTTTTTACTTCCTCACTAAGTTCTCCTAAATCACTGCTATCTTTCATTACTACAGTATCTACCTTAATTTCATTGAACATATTTATCAGCTGCCACTTAATAATCCTATTTTTTGTTATAAATACTATCTTATATTTATTATTTATTATTTTTTCTCTATTTAATTTATCTAATATATTTTTAATATAATGCTTAGTACAGTCCTCCATAGTCACTATAGATTTAAAATTATCCATTTTCACTCTTCTAAAATCTTCTCTTACAAAATTACTTTCTATTTTCCTCTTCATATTCTTGCTTATATCAAGTCCATCTTTATCTATAAAAACTATAACAGCTCTTTCGTTATTATCTTTATCAACATATATATGAACTGCTCCACTGAATCCTCTTGAAACTGTTATAATCCTGGTTGCTTCTAATGTACTTTTATTTAGATCATATACCTGGATTCCCATAGATATAAGTCCTGTAGCTAAAGAAAACTTCAGCATTTGAGCTGATCCCTCATCACTACAGCTTATTATTATTTTAGAATTAGAATTCAGTATAGATCCATAGGCAGAACTTAATTTTAACACAAACTCTGGAGTAATATTTACATTTATATTTCCTCTTATGCCTTTACTGCTAAAAAAGCTCCTTTCAATTTTACGATTCCAAATCAAATTTTCCCTTATGACTTCTCCGTTTCCTATAGACTTATTTGGCCAAATTTTTACTTTTGGTTTTATTATAGATCTCTCTCCTATAATACTTTCATCCCCTATTACAGCCTCTTCGAACATGGAAACACCATTTTCAAGCTGTACCTTATCACATATTAAAGAAGCTCTAATTTCTGTATTTTCACCTATATAAGAATTATTAAATATTATGCTTTTTTTTATTGTACTTCCAGAGGATATAATATTATTTTTACCTATGACAGTATAAGGTCCTATTTCCACTCCATCATATACATTTGAATTGTCCCCTATATATACAGGGGGCTTTATATTCACATTAGGACTTAAAGTACAATTATTACCTATCCATATACCCTTCTTATATTCTTCGCCCTTTATGTTTACGTTTACACGACCCATAAGCACATCATAATTACATTGCATAAATTGATTGATATTCCCTATATCACACCAATAAAAATTAGAATTATAGCCATACATAGATACATTTTTCTCCATAAGTATCGGAAATAAATCATTACTAAAATCAAAACTTTTGTCTTTATCATCAATGAATCTTACTTGGTGTGACTTTGTACTCCCACCAAGTTTAGATGAATTATCCAGGGACGTATCGCTGTTATCTCCACCTTTGGAAGGTGGAGTATTACAGCGGCGACTAGTCATCGGATAAAACTTAAATATTTCTGGCTCCAGCACATAAATACCTGTATTTACTTTATCACTAAAAACTTCTCTCCAATTTGGTTTTTCTAAAAATCCAGTGATTTTGCCTTCTTTATCTGTAACAACTACTCCATATTCTAATGGAGCACTGACTTCTTTCAATATCAAAGTAGCCACAGCCTTTTTATCTTTATGATATTTTAATGCCTCTATTAAATTTACATCCGTTATAGCATCTCCGCTGATAACTATAAAAGTTTCATCAAGGAAGTCCTCTGCATTTTTGACACTACCTGCTGTCCCTAGAGGACTAGCTTCTATAAAATATTTCAGATTAACGCCAAACTCACTTCCATCACCAAAATAATCTATAATTGAATCCGGTAGATACTGAAGAGTAATTCCTATATCTTTTATTCCACTATTTTTTAAAAGCTCCAGGGAATACTGCATTACAGGTTTTCCCATTATAGGCATCATTGGTTTTGGTCTGCTGCAAGTTAATGGTCTAAGTCTAGTGCCTTTTCCTCCTGCCATAATAATTGCTTTCATAAAATCACATCCTAATTATAATTATAGATTTTAAAAATGCTAGAATTTTAGTATGCTATTTTAATTAATTTTATCTCACAATAAAAAAATTATCAAATATTCTTAAAATTTTTATTTTTAAGAATACATGTCCTAATAATATAAATGCTTTAATTTACATTATTATTCATAAAATATTACAATAAAACTAAAGGAGACTGCATTTTGCAGTCTCCCTTATCCATTTTTTAAATTATTTTAAGACAATACCTATCTATTCAACGGTTATAGCATTAACCGGACAGCTATCAGCTGCTTCCTTTGCAGCGTCTGATGAAGATTCTGGAACACTTTCAACAATTTCTTCAGCTTTTCCATCATCATCCATCTGAAACACCTCTGGAGCAACTGAGGGACATAGACCACAACCTATACAGGTATCTTTATCAACATGCGCTTTCATAATAATTACCGTTAAACAAAACTTATTTGTAAAATCTTTATTCATTAAGATTTTATCATTTGAAAAACTGGACTAGATTATTTATAGAACTGATAATCTATCAGCATTTCTTTAGTTCTGCTAACAGCTTCACCATCCTTTACAATATATTTAAAATCACGTATATATTGTTTCCAAACATAAGGCTAATGATACTTATTATATAATTTTTTCTACAAGTATTTTATACTCATTACTACTACTTATATATTTTTCTGCGGTACCTCTTTCTAAACTTTCAACTAAATCTAAATTTATAGGCATTTCAGCTAAAAGAGGAACACCTAAATATCGGGCTTGTTCTTCAGCTGTTTTTTTGCTGAATACCCTTATTTTATCACCACAATTATTACATTTTATATAGGACATATTCTCTACTACTCCTACTATTGGAATATTCATTTTCTCTATCATTATAACTACCTTTTTCACTATCATAGAAACCATATCCTGTGGTGTAGAAACTACAATCATAGATTTTACTGGCATAGTTTGCATAACTGTTAGAGCTATATCACCAGTTCCAGGAGGCATATCTATAAGAAGATAATCAAGTTCTCCCCATTCTGTATCAGTATACATTTGGCTTAAAGCTCCCGTTATTACAGGTCCCCTCCAAATTACAGGTTCATCTTCACTCTCTATAAGCAGATTAAGAGATATTAATTTTATTCCCATTTCCGTTTCTACCGGTATAAATTTAACCTCTGTTTCAGTCATAGGAATCATTTTTGCCCTTTCTTTATTTACTCCGAAAAATCTTGGCATTGAAGGCCCTGTTACATCCCCATCTAAAACTCCTACCTTGTAACCTGCCTTTCTTAGTTCTGCAGCAATCAATCCAGTCACAGTGGATTTTCCAACGCCGCCCTTGCCACTTATAATTCCTATTATATTTTTTATATTGCCATATTTAGGCATAACCTTATCATTTTTACTATTACATTTGTCTTTATCCCCAGTGCTGCAATTTTCATTGCTGGCACAGCTATCACAGTTACTCATTAAAAAATTCCTCCTATTGGAAAAAGTTTATTTAACTTTACTTCGGCAAATAAATATGTTAATCAACACCTACAAATATTACTTGTCTAATTTAGGTTTATTCTAGTCAAAAATCGCTGCTCTTTTTATCACTAATATTTATATTCCAACCATTTTTATATCTGGCTATAACATAATATTCCTTTGTCTCTTTAGTTGTATTATCATAAAAATCAACTATACTTTTATATATTGAATCGTAACTTATATTATTGTATCTATATTCATCTGCATATCCAGCTGCTTTATATCCAGTCGTAGTAATCGTTTCTTTTACATCACAAGCATCATTGGAATTTTTAAGCAGTTTTACATTGGAAGGCAGTGATTTTTGAAAATCATCTAAATCACTGGAAAATATATATTTGGCTACTTCTACATCATCATTTATATTTATACCTATAGATTTATTGTTATTTTTAGTATCAGCTCTATATTTATCAATACACTGATTTATAAATGTATAATAGAGTTTATTAAAATCCTTAGGAGTTCTTAAATCTTGAAAATTATTTAATATATCGTTATCAATTCTATTGGGAACTATATAATATTTATCTTTAGAATATAAATTTCCACCATCTTTTTTATCTAAACCCACTACGTAATCAAACTGCTGATAAACTTTATTAGAGTCCTCATATAGACTAAAAATATAATCTGGGTCAAGAGAAGTCTTGCTATTTACAGGTTTAGCATCTGATAAAATATCATATAATTCTGAAATGGCAACAGGATTTGTTACTACAAATTTATATCCACTGTCTCTACTATTCTGTATAACTACTTTTTTTACTTTTCCTTGTTTTATATACTGAAAATCTTTATTTTTTAAACCCAATTTAACCTTTGCTGAATCAATTTGATTACAGCTAGAAAGTAAACTGGCTATTATTACAAATATCCCTATTAGCAATAAACTCTTTTTTCTCACCAAAACCTCTCCCTTACAGAACATCCCTTTCTAGATAACATTCATTAAATCCACTTAAGGCACATTTCAAATAAATAACTAGTCAGTATGCTAGTCTATTCTGAATCTTACTATTTATTTTCATATACTTAATAGATATTATTTATTATACGTCTTATATTAATTGTAATCAAGAATAAAGGACCTTAGTTTTATGTATTCTATATGAATTATATTTGGAAATTTTATTGTTATTTATAGTCTTATTCACCACATTACTACATCATCATTTATGTACATTAACAAATTAATATAATAAGCTTACTTATGAATACTGTATCCCCATGTAAGAGTCAATTCATACAAGTAAGCTTTATTAAAATAATTATTCATATTTTATAGTTTCAACTATTGCTTTAAATACAGCTGGCATATTACCGTTAAGCTTGTCACTTTCTACATAAAAAGAAAACCTCACAAAAATATTATCATATTTTATAAAATATTCAAAGGCATTATAAGTTTTATCAGCTGCCTTGGTTTTATAAGTAACCAGATAACCTTTATTATTATTTATGCTTATATCGGATATCTTAAAATCTTCTGCACTATTTTGAATTTCCGACATTACTTTACTGTTTTGCAAGAAACTTTTCAAGTCATTTTGTAAATTCCATATTTGAACATATCCATGAATACTATTATCCTGTGAATTAAAATTATTATGATATAATATTTCTCCCCCTGCAAAATCTTCTCGACTTGTTGTCCACTTTGCTGGAAGCTTATAAGTTATTTTATGTTCTGATGCATAGTATTCCTTTAATGCTCCTAGATTATTTTGAATAAAGGCTGTTGTTCTTATTCTATTATCTAAGTTTATCCCTACAGAAAATAGAACTACCATAAGACCCATAACTACAAATATCACACCCATCTTTTTTCTGTCTACAATAAATATCTTCATATAAATACCCCCTTTATTAATAATTTTATTTAGTATGTATGCATATTAAAAATGAAGACGGCATAAATAAAATTCACAGGATAGATATCCATTTTATTTATACCGACTATAAGCTTACACATTTCACTTGTTCACAGGAATTACTATTACTGACTTTCTGAAATCATAGAACAATAGCCAATATCCCATATTTCCGTATTTACCCTTATGATTCTTTCCCTGAACCCAGCTTACAAATCCAAATTTTCCTCCAAAAGGCTGATCATAATGAGCCTTTGTACCAGGTATTCCATACACTATATATTTCACCTTTCCATCTTTATCATATTTGTATCCAAATAAATAGTGGCCATGTCTTATTATATATGGAAAGTAGCTTATCATAGGATAATATAATATAGTATACCTGTTGTAACTTGAAGCTTTATACATATCCTCTATAGATTTTACTGGTATATTATACCATTGACTTTTGCTAAGATCTTGAAAATCATCATTCCATTGCTGCAAATTCTTTGTTAGCCCTTGAAAAAATTTTGCTGACTTTGTTTTTGGATCATCATTTGATTTTTGATTATTATCGAATTGTATTTTCTCATTATTATTAACATTAGTATAGTTATTAGAATTAATATCATTATTTAAATTGTTATTAACACCAGTATTATTATTAAGATTAATATTATCCTTCGAAACAATGCTATTATAAAAACTTCCTAGGTTATTACTTAATACATCTCTTTCTTCTGATATATTATCTTCTTCATTTTGGTTAATATTGTATCCTAATTCATTATTATTAATTTCTGTATCATCTATGTCTTCTAATCTTTGTTTGTAACTATTTGATTTATATTTAAGTTCTTTATTTGCATTATTATTTGGCTTCTGTTCAACTTTAAATCCTTTAGTTCCTTGATTTTCTATTTTTGTATTTACTTTATTAGGAACACTGCTTTTGTTAGGTTCACTAATCTTATTAGATTCACCAACTTTATTGACTTGACCACTCTTATTGGGTTCACCAACTTTATTGGGTTGACTAGCCTTATTAGGTTCGCTAACTTTATTTGGTTGGCTGGCCTTATTAGGTTCATTGATCTTATTTGGTTGGCTAACCTTGTTATCCTTGTTATCTTTCTTGTCTTTGTTATCCTTATTACCTTTTTCAATTATAGGCTTTATTTTTGAGTTAGCCTTGTTGTCTTTGTTTGACTCATGCTTCCAATGCTTATGCTTCTTAAAATTTCTAATGTCATCACTATTTTCTCCATTTGAATCTTGTAAATTTTCTTCCTTATCATCTAATTCTTCTGAGGATCTAATTCCTATTGGTTCATTTATATCTGTATGTTCCTCACCATTCTGAGACATTTCCTCCCTGTATCTTTCACGTTCCTCAAACTGCTCTTTTGAATCTTCTTCCTTAATTTTTTCTATTCTTTTTTCATACTCATCGAAACTTCTATCTTTATTATCATCAATGCTAGTATCTTTTATTTCACTTTCTTCTTTATCTCTTTTCTGAACATTATCTATTAAAGTATATTTTTTCCAATCTCCCGGAATATCTGTAACCGAAAATCCATTTAATACACTTATGACATTTCTATCAACAGATCTAATTACTGCGGCTCCAGAAATTTTATCTACCGACACACCACTAGCTGCAATGTTTTCAGGAGTAAACTCCCTACTTACTTCTGCTCTTCCAGTATTGTCTATATTTAATTCACCAAGCTTAACTAATTTCTTTTCATCTTTCTTATCACAAATAAGTAATATATAATATGGCTTCATTTCTTTTTTCAGGTTTTGAACATAAAATGAAACTTTACATTTATTGTTCCTTACCTCTAATTTGGCATAACCGGTTGGTGCTTTATCTGATGCTAATCCATAGCCTTTTTCATCTTCTTGAAGTATTATGAAATATCTACTATATTTTTTTTTCTGACTCAACCTCTTTATCCCCCCGCAATATTTATACAATATAATATATGAGAGAAATAACTAAAAATGAACAAATAAAAAAAAATGCTAGGCATTTTTTATTTATCAATAAAAATATATCTGGCATTTCAAGTAAATATATGTTTTTATATTTATTAACTTGCTAAATTATCAATAAAACTTACCTAGTATTAATTCCCACTCTCACTAAGCTTAAGGCATGTTCAAAAAATAAACTAGCCAGTATGCTAGCCTATTTTAAATTCTATTATATCAGCTAATCATGAAATAAATAACATTAGATAATTTTGCAAACTCTTCAATAGAAAGAGTCTCTCCTCTTCTTTTAGAATCTATTCCAGCCTCTAAAAAGGCGCTTTCCAATTTTTCTTTACTTAATTTTAATTGTTTAAGTGCATTCCAAAGAGTCTTTCTCCTCATATTGAAAGCATTTCTTATTATAGTCATCTTTTACTTCTACCCTAGGTTTATTTAACTTATCTAATTTTATTACTATGGATTCAACCTTAGGCTGAGGAATAAAAGAAGTAGGTAAAACCTTTCTTATTATTTCCGTATCACAATAATACTGTACAAGCAGTGATAAAGCACCGTATTCCTTACAATTTGGCTTCGCAGCTATTCTCTCTGCCACTTCCTTTTGTATCATTATAGTGAGAGATTTAAAAATATATCCTCCGGTCAATAATCTAGATATTATTGGCGTAGTAACATAGTAGGGCAAATTAGCTACTAATTTAACAGACTTCTCATGAGCCATTATTTCATTGAAATCTACTTTAAGTGCATCTTTATGTATTAATGTAAAATTATCATATTCTTTTAATTCCTGTTCTAATATAGGTAAAAGGTCACCATCCAGCTCAATTGCACACACAGCCTTTGCTGCAATTAACAGCTGTTTTGTAAGTGTTCCAACCCCAGGCCCAATTTCAATTACAAAGTCTTCTTTTGAAACTTCCGCTCCTACTACTATATCCTTTAAAACTGTATCATCAATTAAAAAATTTTGACCTAAACTTTTAGTAAATTTAAAACCATATTTTTTTACTATCTCTTTTGTATTAACAATTCCCAACCTCTATTTCATCTCCTTTTCTGCTTTTCTTACAGCTTCTACAAGTTCTTCTTTGCTTATTCCAAAATTATTTAATCTTGTTAAAAATTGAGCTGAATTGGCATATCCAATGCCTAATTGTCTTCCTACTGCATCTCTTCTATCCTTTGCCCTAATATCTACTGTAAGTTTAAAAAATATCATATCTTGAATATTAAAATTTTCAACTTTCTCTTTATTTTCGCATTTTGCATTTTTAAGAGCTCTTATTATTGCTTTTGGCTCTGCATTCTCAACTCCAATATCATCAGCCTTAGTTCCTTCCTTTTGTGTAATTCGAGCATGCTTTACACCTTTTACTCTTTTTGTTATTATTCTTCGTATCTTTTCTCCAGCAAAATCCGGATCTGTAAACACAATTACTCCTCTTCTTTTTTGTGCATCTATTATTTTATCAATAACTGCTTTATTTATTCCAAAGCCTCCTACAGCTATAACATCAGCTTCTACAGCTCTCTTTATGGCAGAAATATCATCTCTTCCCTCCACAACAATTACTTCCTTAATCATTTTACAATTCCTCCAAATATCCTTAGAACATTATTCTAATTATATAGCTTAATCTATACAAAAAGAAATGACAAGTTAAATATAGTATTTTCTACTATATCTACTCCTTTAGTTTTTAGATTGACCGGCTAAACCATATCTATTATACCCAAATAAGATCTTTTCCCTCAACACTTAAGCTTTTTTGAACAAACCTATTTAGCAAACAGGTTTGTTCTTAATACAACAAAAAAAATAAGGAGCCTTAAGCCCCTATTTCAAAACATACACATCTACTGGTCTAACTCCCCAGTTATCACATTCTGTCTCGCTTGTAAAAAATAAATCTACTCGGTTTCCCTTTATTGCACCACCTGTATCTTCAGCTATTCCATAGCCATAACCTGGTACATAAAGCTTTGTTCCCAAAGGTATAACTCTAGGATCAACAGCTATAGAGCTGTATCCATTAACATCTCTTTTAACTCTCGTTCCAGAAGCAGTTATTCCAAAACTAAGATCTGCGGTATAAGCAGTAGCCTTTGCATTGATTTTACTCTTATAAACCGTTTTACTTCCACGATTTACATTTATAACGCCAAGAGTTCCTTCTTTAATAACAGCTTTTACAGGTTCACTTTTTACTACCTCACTTATTATATTTCGTGAGACTTCCTTACCATCTTCATAAGTAACATTACTTACTACTTCTTTAGAACCAGCTACTCCTTGCTGGATAACCTGTTTTTCATCATTTCCCATAGTATTATCTTTTTGAATTACTGTTTCAAAATCTATGGGCTTTGCCTCTGTAATCTGCTGAGTAGTAACTCTTGTCACTGCAACTTTCATATCAGCCTTAATGGCTTCATTTTCTGAAGGCTTTACCTTATCTAAATCACCTAACTTTATACCTTCTGATTTCAGCATATCCTTTACTGAGTTTTCTGCAGATTTAATTTTTAAATTTTTACCATCTACAAGCATTTCTAAACCTACTGCTCTTTTTATATATATCTCTTGTCCATTTTTCACTTTTGTGTCTACACTAGGTTCAACCTTATCCTTAGGTTCTATTCTAATATTATTTTGCTCTAAAACATCTTTTACAGTACTCTTGTATGATGTAACTTTTTTTACATCACCATTAAGAGATAATGTTATAACTTTTCTCATGCTTCTTGCATATATGGCAACACTTAATATTATAATTACCATAACTAGAGCTATAATAGAACCCTTTGAAAAATAACTGCTAAAATTAAACAAATTATCCTTCAATTTTTTAAACATGTTAATCCCCCCTCTAGCAAGAATCTTTAACATTATAACTATAAGTTTCACACAATGTCAAATTATCTGCCATAATTAGTCAAAATCAGAAAATACAGTATTGTATTTATCAATATAAATGTATAATAGCCATAATTTAGTAATTTACTGATTTTACTATAGGAGATTAATAACTAGGTTAATTCCTTTATTAAATTATATGAACACATATAGCAAAATAGTACTATTAAAGTCAAATCTATCTAAATACTTATTGACACTTGAATAAACATATTCCTAAGCACCAGGTGGAGTTTTTATGACCTATGATGATTAGAAATCGTTATCCAAGGACATAGCCGTTCTAATCTCTTACTTTCAAGAAAAGCAGAGAACCAAAATCTTGGATTTTGTGTGAATGGCTTTCATGGAATATGATAGACGATTAGATCGGGTAGTCATCAGATAAATTAAAACTTTAAATACTATTTTATACTAATATTGTATTTTAAACAAATTTTTAGTATTTAGTATAGTTTGATTTTTTACATTTATTGGAATATCCCTCCTAATTTCAGCTATTTTCTCTGCAATATATTCTATATAATCAGATCTGTTCCTTTTTCCCCTATTAGGTTCTGGTGACATATAGGGACAATCAGTTTCAAGGAGCATTCTATCTAAGGGTATTTCCTTTGCAACCTCTACTATTTTTTTAGCATTTTTGAAAGTCACAACTCCAGTGAAACCAATATAATACCCCAATTTAATACATTCTCTTGCCATTTCTACACTTCCTGCAAAACAATGTACTACCCCCTTTACCTTAGGAAATTGTTTTATTATCTCCAGCGTGTCTCCATGGGCATCTCTATCATGAATAACTACCGGAAGTTCAAGTTCCTGCGCAAGTTCCATCTGCCTTATAAATGCTGCCTTTTGGATCTCTCTAGCTGGATTTTCTTCATAATGATAATCAAGCCCTATTTCACCTATAGCTTTCACCTTTGAATTTCTAGCAAGTTCTTTAAGTTCCTCTATGGTTTCATCATTTACAATATCCGCAAACTCTGGATGAATACCCACCGCTGCATAAAAGAAATCATATTTATCTGCTAATTTTACAGAATCTCTAGCCCCCTCTAATGAAGCTCCACAATTTAGCACTCCTATAATCTCATTTTTTTTAAGTTCTTCTATAACCTTATCCCTATCTTCATTAAAGGCCTCATCATCATAATGTGCATGTGAATCAAAAATCATATATTTTTCTCCTTTTTAACTATATTAGGTTTATCAACTCATATTCTTCATTACCCAGTCCTATTTCTTGTCCATGATCCAATCCTGTTTTCCAATTAGTATTATCATGTATGTGACCAAATTTATCTTCTCCTTCATGATAGTGAATATCATCTAATATAGACCCATTTATCTTTGGTGCATTATTTACCATATCTACACAGGCTTTATCTAATGCCACAGGATCAAAGGAGGCTGCAATTCCAAGGTCAGGTACTATTGCCATGTCATTATTATCCCAGCAATCACAGTTAGGAGATACATTCATAATAAAATTAATATGAAAATTGGGTTTATCTTTTACTACTGCATAAGCATATTCAGCAATTTTCTCATTTGCAGTATCAGCAGATTCATTCCACACAACCTGTGCGGCATCAAACTGACAAATTGCTACGCATTGTCCGCATCCCACGCACTTCTCATAATCAATAGTAGCCTTTTTGTTTTCATCAAAGCTTATGGCTTCTTGTGCACAATTTTTAATACACATTCCACAGGCTACACAATTATCCTTTTGTATTTTAGGCTGTGATGCAGAATGCATTTCTAATTTTCCACCTCTTGAACCGGAACCCATTCCAAGATTTTTAAGAGCACCTCCAAAACCAGTCATCTCATGCCCTTTAAAATGATTCATAGAAATAATAATATCGGCATCTGTTATTGCAGTACCTATTTTAGCAGTCTTACAATGCTTTTGATTTATTTCAACTTCAGTATAATCTGTTCCCTTAAGACCATCTGCAATTATAACATTGCAGCCTACCACCATTGGATTAAAGCCATGCTTCATTGCTGTATCAAGATGATCCAAAGCATTAGCTCTTTTACCGGAATAAAGTGTGTTAGCATCAGTTAAAAATGGTTTTCCACCTAATTCTTTAATTACTTCTACAACCTTTGCTGCATAATTTGGTCTTATGTATGCAAGATTTCCTATTTCTCCAAAATGAATTTTTATAGCTGCAAATTTATCTTTAAAATCTATATCCTTAATTCCAGCCTTAACCATCAATTTTTCTAGTTTATCTAATAAATTAGCGCCTGGTTTTGTTCTCAAATTTGTAAAATATACTTTAGATTTTTCCATTTAATATCATCTCCATAACAAATTTTGATAGATTAATTCTAAACATAATCCTCATTAAAATATATTATACCTCGTAATTTAAAAGTGCTTCAATTGTTTTTTTATTACAATTAAGTTCATAATCCTAATTATTAGTTTCTATATAACTTTAGACATTATACTTTCTACAATACTTAATTTTATCCATGAGCAATCTATGATAATATGGATAACTTTTAACTTACAGCATACAAAGGTAATTCTAAATGTAATGCTAATAATTTATTTACTAACTCTTCCTATAATTTGAATAAATGCCTACTTAATAGGCATAATATATGTAAGAAGGTCATCAAAGTGATTTTCATATTAGTTATTCAGGAGGTTTTTTTAATGTTAGGAAATGTTAAATGGTTTAACGCTCAAAAAGGGTATGGCTTCATTACTACCGAAGATGGAAAGGATGTATTTGTTCATTATTCAGGTATTGAAGAATCAGGATTCAAGAGTCTTGAAGAAGGCGAAAAGGTTGAATTCGACTTAACCCAAGGTCAAAAGGGCGATCAAGCCGTTAATGTAAAAAAAGCATAGATTGAAAAGTAATTTTTCATAATAAAACTTACTTGGTAAATTTATTAGAAGCGTACAAGAAATTTTTCTATGTACGCTTTTTAATTTATAAAAATATATTTAAGCTGATTTTTTATTATGATTAATCTTTTAATAAACTGTTTAAACTTAATTAAACTACTTAAAGCTCATAACTAAACTAATTAATAAAATATTTCTCTTTTGCCTTTCTTCAATAACGATAGCTGCTGCCACCAATATAGTCTATTTTTTCTGAATAAGCCATATAAAGCATATAAATACAACCTATAGGATAAATTACTATGGATAGAACAATCCATAGCTTCTTTATATTAAATGAATTATAAAATTCTGTAAACCATACTATCATGAGAACTATATTGACTATTGGTATCATAAGTAATAACCCATACCACCCACTTCTATCTATAATATTTAAAAATACTATAATCTGAAGAAAAGGGGTGAAAGCTAACCATTGATTTCTTACATTTGCTTTCTCACACAGCTTGCACCAAGCTATAGAGAATATTATGTAATTTATAATTTCAATTATTACAGCAGGCTTTGAAGTCATTAAATAAAATATGTTATACATAGTATGTACCGACCTCCATTGACCAGAAATTTTATCTATATAATTAATATTCTTATAGAAGAAAAGTATTCCTTACAACTACAATTTATTTACAAATTGTATCCCTGCTCTCATTAAATAGTACTAAATTACATGTTTATAACATATTTATAGATAATAACTTCTAAAACATTCCATAGGATAATCAGAATTTTGAGGTGATAGTGTTTGATAAAAAATGATGATATGGCCATTGCCACTTTAATACTTGGAATAGTAGCTCTAATTCTCTGCTTTATCCCCATAATAAATTTTATTGGATTATTATTCAGTATAATTGGAATTTCACTTGGTATAAAAACCAAAATCAGATTTCATGAATCCGGTACAATTATGAAGGGAGACTCTTTAACTACTTCTGGCATTGTACTAAGCATAATGGGAATAATTGTTTTTATAATTGTCATAACTATTATGGGGGTATTTACTGCTTCTCTATAAACAACTAAAGCAGTCATACTTATCAATGACTGCTTTAGTGAATGCTTGCTCTCAATTATTCCACTTCTATATATAATTCTTCCGTATCATGATCATAATTAAATAATTCAGCATATCTTCCCCAATCTATAATGGCACTCATTTTCTTTTCTATATAATGCTCTCCTAAATGTTGAGAAAATAATTCTTTAAAAAATTCTTCTTTCATCTTTTTATTTCTCTTAGTATTTAAAACTTTAACTATAACCTTAAAGGTAGATATATTCATTATTTGTTCTCTAAAAATTTCCTTGCCCTCTTCTGTGTCAGATTCTATAAATCTGCTTCCCAGAGGTGTAATAATAATATCTCCTTCTTTTACCTCTGCAAATTTCAGCATAGATATACCTTCAATATTAGGCAAAAGATCGTCTATTTCCATCATAAGATCACGTCCAAGTTGATAAATATCCATTCTGCCATCATTATCATCTACCAGTTCCAAAAGTCCAGACATAACTCCAATACTGGCTTCGGGAATTTCAACTGGTTTTTCAATATTCTCTTTTACTACTTTTTCAATCTTATCTTTGTTTGGTTCTTCAAATTCACCTTTTGTCAGTATTTTATAAACACTATCAACAATTTTTTCAAATTCAGGTGATTTTCTGTTTCTTGGATGAGGCAAGTCTATATTTATTTCTGCTATAACTCTTGCAGGGTCACGACTTAGCATAACTATTTTATCTGCCATTAAAACTGCCTCTTCTATTCCGTGAGTTATCATTATTATACTCTTTATAGGCATCTTCTTAGTAGTCCACAGATCTATAAGCTCCGTTCTGAGGTTCTCTGCTGTTAAAAAATCCAGTGCAGAAAATGGTTCATCCATACATAACAATTTTGGCTGTACTGCAAGCGCCCTTGCAAAACCAACTCTTTGCCTCATACCTCCTGAAAGTTCCTTTGGATATGCTTCTTCAAATCCATCTAATCCTATAAGGCTTATGAGCTCTGATGCTTTTTCTGTGGTATAATCCTTTGGGAAACCTTTAGCCTTCAATCCCAGTTCCACATTTTCCTGAACTGTAAGCCAAGGATAAAGAGCAAAGGATTGAAAAACTATTGAAGCATATGGATTTACTCCTTCTACTTTTTTACCATCAAATATTACTTCACCTTCTGTAGGCTCAATAAGTCCTGTTATAATCCTAAGAAGTGATGACTTACCAGATCCTGAAGGCCCAAGAATAGCTATAAATTCATCTTCATTTATATTTATGTTTATATCCTTTATGGTAGGTTTTTCGGATTCTCCAAAATATTTTGTTATTCCTTCTACCTTTATAAATTCCTTTTGTTTCTTCAAATCATTCACTCCTTACATTTCTATTTTAAATCTTTCTTCTGCTAAAGTATAAAGTCTTTTCCAAACCACATTATTGATTACCACAACTACTATACACATAGTTATTGTTCCCATCAAAAGTAATGCAAAATTTCCACTTTCCGTGGCTTGTGATATTAAGGCCCCTAAACCTATAGTTTTAACAGAATGTCCTCCAAAATTTACATATTCAGACACAATACTTGCATTCCAACATCCTCCAGTAGCTGTAATCATTCCTGTAACAAGATATGGAAATATTCCTGGAAGTATAAGAGTTTTCCACTTCTTTAATCCAGTTATACCAAAGGTTTTTGTAGCTGCCTTTAAGTCTTCTGGTATTGCCATGGCTCCTGCCACTACATTAAATAGTATATACCATTGAGTTCCCATGAGCATAAGTATTATAGACGCAAAACCAAGTCCCCCAAGTACACTCATAAAAATTCCAAGCACTACAGGGAAAAGTGCTGTAGCCGGAATAGAAGCTATAATCTGTATAACTGGCTGGAGTACATTAGCAAGTTTTCTATTCATCCCAATTGCCACTCCCACAGGTACAGTCCAAATTAATGCTATAACCTGTGCTGCTATTACTCTTAATAATGAGAAAAGTACAGCTTTAGGAACTGCCTGTAGATCTCTGATTCTTAATGTAGATAAAAGCTTAATTACATTGAAGCCTAAGTATATGGCTACAATTATAGCCGCTGCCCTAATTATTATTTTTATTATCTTTCCAGCTTTCTCATTTTTTACACCTTTGTTTTTATTCATATTAGAAATAAATTTATCTATAAGTCCACCAATAAAAGTAAAAAATGGTTCTAATAATTTTTCAGTTAATACTTGAACTATATAAGAACGTCTTAATAATTTTAAAACAAAGGATTTAGGCTCATCATTTGATTGTGTAAGCTCTACTTTAAATTTATCTGACCAGGTAATTACAGGCCTCCATATGAATTGATCTAGAAGTATTATTACTATAATCAATGTTGCTATTCCATATATAAGTGCTTTAGTATTGCCTTCATTAGCTGCTGTCTGAAGAAATGATCCTATACCCTTAAGTCTGAAGTTTCTACCCCGCAGAGTAAACATTTCACAAGCCATTAAAAAGAACCAACCACCAGCCCAGGACATCATACTATTCCAAACTAATCCTATAGTTGCAAAAGGCAGTTCTAATTTTTTAAATTGCTGCCATTTATTTAATTGTAAAACACTGGATGCCTCTTTAAGATCTCTAGGCAAAACCTTTAAGGAATAATAAAAGCTAAAGGTCATATTCCATGCCTGACCGGTAAAAATCAATATAATGGAAGCTATTTCAACTCCCACAGTTCCATTAGGGAAAAGAGCTATAAGTCCTAGAACTACTGCTGGTAAAAAAGACAACACAGGTATTGACTGAAGTATATCCAGTATTGGTATGAGTATCTTTTCTGCCTTTGGATTATGCGCTGCTATATATCCATACACCAATGTAAAAATTATAGATATTATATAAGCAGCTGTCATTCTTAAAACAGATCTAAGTGCATAGTAAGGCAGCATATTTAAATCAGTTGAAATTTTTACGTTTACATTGCTAGAAGCTCCCTGCATGCCTGGAGACATTATTAAATATATAAACATAGCTATACATATAAAGATTACAATATCAATCATTCCAAATTTTTGTCTGTTAAAAACTTTTTCATTTCTCATGTAAACTTACCTCCTTAATATGAAATTAAGGTTTTAAGTATCTTCAAATAAATAATTTTTGACTAATGTATTTTTCATCTTTTATTTATTTTCAGATATCTAGTACAATCCTAATTTCGCTAAATAAATTTATACATCTATAATAACTGGCATCTCCATCCATAATCATCATCACCTTTCTTAAAAAGTAATCAACTTAAACGCTAAGAAAAAAGCCTTCACGGAAAGTGAAAGCTTTTAAAAGCATATCAAAAACTCCCCCTTTAGTCCAGCTTTGGCACTATATGACATAGAGAAAATCTCAGCTACATTAGATAAAACCTTAATTCGGTAGTATCAGCTGACCCATTGGCGTCTCTCGACATTTCTGGGTAGTAGCATATATTCATATAGGAACCTCACCTAACAAGTTCCGTTTACTTTATATAGTATAAATCTGTTACGCTAAATATATGCTATATTCATGTAAAACCAAAATAACAAATTCATAATTTTTTGTCGATTACCATCATCCTTTGTAATAATATACTTTGTTACCCATATTGTCAACAAAATTTATCCCTTAAGAAGTTTTTAGGGAGATAGCTCATTTGTTAGCAGTAATCTTATATTTAAAACATAAGAATTTATATAATTCAGCTCTTTTAATGATCTAGCGGTCTTTAAAACTTATAAGTCTTTTAATTAAGTGTCAAATTTTTAGTTTAAAAGCTTTTTTCGTAACATAGCGGAGAAAAAGCATCCTTCACTATTCACTCCGTGAATTCTTTCACTTTTAACCACGGCGAAGCTAAGGCTAAATCTTTCACCTTGGCCCCACAGCGGCAATCTTTCACTTTTTCACCCGCGAGTGTGAAAAGCTTTCACTGGTTAATTTTTTCCCCTGAACTTTCGTCCTACTGGCATTCGCTTTCTCCACAATCCTTTACCCTCTGGTATTGTAGCTTTCTCTCGATTGCCCTACCTCTATTGAGGAACACAAAGGGTTTACCAAGTTCCGTTAACAGTAGATTCAAATGGTTAAGTATCCTTCTATACTCCGATAGATATATGGGTTACTGCACGATTGCAAGACGATTCAATCTTTCCTATCCATATTAAGCTTGTTGCTCCGCAGTACGCTTATCTTCTTTAACGAAGCTTACAAAGGTTCAACTTTCGTTTATACTTTCCACTTTTCCCCTAACCCTGTATTGCTCCTGCGTAAAGCAATGACATTAGGTAGTTAACTCTCATGCAACCTACAAACCAATTACTCGGAGTGCAGTTTCAAGCGAGGATACGCCTAGTAACTGGCGTAGTTTCTTACGAAACACTACTAATTAGCGACTTCTTGTCGCACCGAAATATAAGAAGAATGCGTATTAATAAAAATAATACGTGTTGGTAATATAATCCCTACTTACAACATATTAAACAGTATATAATTAAGTAGCCACATTATGTATGTTAAACGTTGTTTTTGGCTTTCACTGCTGGAGGCAAATCATGCCTTTTAAAACCCACTACTATTAAATATAATATTGATTTTTTATGCACTTAACTTACATAAGGTCTTTTGTATAAGTCAAATTTATTTAATCCATTCTTTTTTGCAATTTTAATCCACACTGAACCTCCCATACGCAGTAATAAAGACTTGGGAAAGCTTGGTTTTATAAGAATATTTTCCTTTTTACTGTCCACATTATTTTCAATGTCCTTAGTCATTTTGAGCAAAGCCATATTAATATTCCTACTGGATTTATTCATAATAGGTACATCTTTAGTAGCTGCTACAAAAGGTCCGCAGCCAATTGAAATACCAAATCTCCAATTTAAATTTAATCTATTACAGAAATTTTGTATTACTCTTATAGCTTCATTATTTATTTCAGGTTCCGGGAAGCCACAATTTACTATGGCATAAACCTTAACTTCTTTATTAAATTCACTTTTATTTTTAAGAAATAAATAGTATTGCTCTAAAAATCGCATCAATACACCTGGCAGGCAATATACATACAGTGGAAAAGAAATAATAATAGCATCTGCTTTTGCCATTTTTTCAAAATCACCTTCTAAGTTATTTCCTTTAGTACTTGTTTTTACATCAATGAAATACTTACAATCTTCATTTCCATCGATCAAATTATTTAGCACCTCTAAAAAGTGTAATGAAATTGCTTCTTTTCCTTTTGGACTTCCATTTACAAAACAAACATTTTTCATAAATACATTCCTCCAATTAACTTATATTATTTTCTTAATATCTTCGATTATTTCCTTATTACTTTCTTGTGATAAACAAAAAAATATATTTTCAACCTTTTTTCTGTGCTTTTTAATTAAGTCTAAAAATGTGTTTTTTTCTTCTTTCGTTATGTCATCACTATAACCAATTATCATTTCATTAGGATACTTTTCGTATCTTGATGGATGTTTAGTCACTCCATTGACTTTTTCAAAAAACGGCAAAATATTAGGGATTCTTCTATCCATAGCATTTTTTATATTTGCACTGAATTGTCCAAATATTATAGGTGTCAGATAAATAACAATATCGCTGTTCATATAACTTCTATTTATCTCACTCATTAAATCATTTATAATACATTCTCCCGGTGTTTTTATCCAACATCCAAAACATCCAGCACAACTTGCCAAATCTTTTTCCCCAATTTTTATAGTTTTTGATTCATATCCCTTCTTAGTAAACAATTCATTCAACTTTTTGTCCAAATCTATAGAATACTCTGTTTTTAGATTCTTATCTCCGATAAATAAAACTTTCATACCTCTTATCCACTCCCATCTTTTCATTCAAGAAAATTTTACCACACAATGTTTACATTGTAAACATTGTGTGGTAAAATTATATTGAAATAAAATCACAATAAACTATATATATTTTTCAACTTCAATTTTATAAAATTACTTTTTAGATGAATTAGTCTTTAATTGAAAGGATAACAAACATAGATGGATAAAATAAGCTATCATCACGATAATTTAAAAAACGATTTAATAGAAAAAGGTTTAGAACTACTTAATGAAGAAGGATACAAAAATTTTTCTCTTCGAAAAGTTGCAAAGTCTTGTGGGGTAAGTCACACAGCACCCTATAGGCATTTTAAAAACAAAGATGAACTAATAGTTGCAATCACTCTTGAAGCTTTACAAAAATTTAATGATAGTTTAAAGGTAGCAGTAAAAAAGTACCCTGATGATATAAAAAGCCAAATTAAAGAAATGGGCTTTTTATATGTTAAATTTTTTGTTGAAAATCCAGAATATCTTCAATTACTATTTTTAAGTGATATTTTAAAATTTATTAATAAAAATAACATTCTTCCAAATCACTCCAATCATCCTTTTTTAACATTTTTTAATGCTATTGAAGCATTCTCTTTAGAGCAAAAAAACACTTCAACTAATATCAACTTCGATAAAAACGCTTATGCATTAGAATGTTGGGGTAAAGTCCATGGTCTTGCTATCCTTATTGCAAGAAAAGAATATCCCTATGAAGGTAATTATCTTGAACTGGTAAGAAAAATTATATGGAATGAACATAAATAAATCACAGTATTGGGTTTCTCCAATACTGTCTATGTATTCGTTGGTTTTATTGGTGGAGGCGAACCTCATCATACTACCTAAAATATATAAATCTCCATTACTTAATGTACGTTTCCCTCATCACATCCTATACTTTTAAAAGAATTTTTATTGTTAACTTCCAATTATATACATTAACTTCAATTTTTTATAATGCTTCCTTCTATACCATTATTCTGCAATCAAACTTAAGTTCCTTCAAAAGTAGAATTTTTACTAATAATCCATCCATTACTCTTTTCTTTATTTTATATTCACAGCAATATAATAAAACTTACTATATTAAATATTTATGAATATAACTTTGTAAATTAAATCATATATAATTAATTTTCCATTCCTTCTCATACTTTTATTTCATAAAACAAAAACTCGATATACTTAAATTTCTGAGCATATCGAGTTTTATATTTTAATGTTCAATATCCAATACTTTAAATAGTATAATGTCTAGTTTAAGACTTTTTTAGACAACTACAGTTATCTTACCTGGCTTCCTGTTGGAAGTTCTCCTGGAATGGATACAGTGAATAGCTTGCTATCATCATCTGTAGCTGCTGCAAGTATCATTCCCTGTGAAAGTTCTCCTCTTAATTTTGCTGGTTTTAAATTTGCTACTAATACTACATATTTACCCACAAGTTCTTCAGGTTTATAATACTTGGAAATACCTGAAATTACCTGTCTTTCTTCTCCACCTAATTCAACTTTTAACTTCAAAAGCTTATTTGATTTCTTTACAGCTTCACATTCTATTACTTTTACTACTCTTAAGTCTATCTTATCAAAATCCTCTATAGTAATTTCTTCTTTTATTGGCTGAATAGCTGCTTTTGCTGATGCCTTCAACTGATCTTCTCTTATCTTATTAAGCAATTCCAGTTTAGCATCTACGTCTATTCTTGGGAATATAGCTTCTCCCTTTTTAACCTTACTGCCAGCCCTAGTTCCATCAAAGGCCGCTATACTGTTCCAGGTTGTCAATTCTACATTTAACTGATCATTTATTTTCTCACTGGTTTCTGGTAAAAATGCTGATAAAAGCGTAGATACAATTCTAAGACTTTCCACCAGATTATATAGAACTGTTCCAAGTCTAGCTTTCTTATCTTCTTCTTTTGCAAGTATCCAGGGAGTAGTTTCATCTATATATTTATTTGATCTTCTTACAAGCTCCCATACATCATCTAAAGCTTCTGGTATTTTTAAAGCATCCATGTGTTTTTCTACATTCTTAGGAGTTTCAATTGCTAACTCAATAAGCTCATTATCTAAAGCTTCCTTGTCTGTAGGTGCTGGTATAATACCCTGAAAATATTTCTCTATCATTGCTACTGTCCTTGAAACTAAATTCCCAAGATCATTAGCTAAATCAGAATTTATTCTTTTAATAAATATTTCATTGTTAAATAATCCATCTGCACCAAAAGGTATTTCATGCAATAAATAGTATCTTACAGGGTCAGTTCCAAATTCATTAACCAATACTACTGGATCTACTACATTACCTTTGGATTTCGACATTTTTCCTCCATCTACTAATAACCATCCATGACCAAAAACCTGTTTAGGAAGCTCAAGTCCCAAAGCCATTAGCATTATTGGCCAATATATTGTGTGAAATCTTAATATATCCTTCCCAATAAGATGAACATCACAAGGCCAATACTTTTTATAGCGTTCATCATTTTCACTGCCATAGCCAAGAGCTGTAATATAATTTGATAGAGCATCTATCCATACATATACAACATGTTTCTTATCAAAGGTTACTGGTATTCCCCAATTAAAAGAAGTCCTTGAGATACATAAATCCTGAAGTCCTGGTTTTAAAAAATTATTTAACATTTCATTTTTTCTTGATTCTGGCTGAATAAATTCAGGATGATTTTCTATATATTCAATAAGTTTATCTGCATATTTTGACATTTTAAAAAAATAAGCTTCCTCTTTTGTCTTTTCCACAGGTCTTCCACAATCCGGACATTTTCCATCCACAAGCTGTGTTTCTGTCCAAAAAGATTCACAAGGGGTACAATATAGTCCTTCATAAGCGTCTTTATATATATCACCTTGCTCATAAAGTTTCTCAACTATTTTTTGAACCGCTTTTACATGATAATCATCAGTAGTCCTAATAAATTTATCATAACTTATATTCATCATTTTCCATAAGTCTTTTATTCCTGCCACTATTTCATCCACATATTCCTTAGGGGTAACTCCCTTTTCTTCAGCTTTTCTCTGTATCTTTTGACCATGCTCATCTGTTCCCGTAAGAAGCATTACGTCATACCCGCATAATCTTTTAAATCTAGCTAGCGCATCCGCAGCCACAGTAGTATAGGTATTACCTATATGAAGCTTAGCTGACGGATAGTATATTGGCGTAGTAATATAAAATTTTTTCTTTTCGTTCATTTTTCTTCCTCCTCAAATTCCATCTTATATTTCAATTTGTAATTTTCCTAAATTACTAATCAAAGATTTTATATAAAGTAATTACATTTTTGTTATTTGAAGCTAGAAACCTCTTCTAGCTTCACTATGATGCTTTTCTCTATACAAAAAAGCCTCTAAATAAAAACCAGTTTTATTTAGAGGCGTGTTATCGCGTTACCACTCTATTTCATTTCTACCTTACAACAGAAATCTTACTAAGTGACTCCTCAATATAAGATAATTCCAGAACTCATATATAAATTTCATCACCTTGCACTTTAACGTGTGCTTTTCGTTATATCCTACTAAACTATATGTAATTCTCATACACCAGCTTTAGTCAGATATACTGCTCAGGGGCCATGTTCACAAATATAGGCATTACTGATTTTCACCACTCTCAGCTCTCTTATAAATACTTCCAATTGTTACTCTTCCCATCAATGCATTCTTCTTCAATTATCTATTTCATATTATTAACAACATTTAAAATATTATAACAACATTTTTTAGTTTAGCTTACATTTTTATGTTATTACATATTTTTTCTATTGTCAATACTAGGTTTAAACATACCTATTATATACTTAATTTATACTTATAAAAAATTTAAAGATGCTTTAACTACTCAGTAAGTCTCTTATTTCTTCTTCTGACATCTTTGAAATTATGGCCTCTTCAGAATTATCAATATCCATAACACTTTTTATTATATCCCTTTTTTTCTCTTGAAGTTCATATATCTTTTCTTCAATAGTTCCAACAGCTATAAGCTTTATTATTTCTACAGTTTTCTTTTGACCAATTCTGTGAGCCCTGTCAGAAGCTTGTTGTTCAACTGCTGGATTCCACCATGGATCATAGTGTATAACTACATCTGCTCCAGTTAAATTAAGTCCAGTTCCTCCTGCTTTTAAGGATATAAGGAATATATCTCCCTTTCCCTGATTAAAAGCTGTTACCATATGTCCTCTTTCTTCCATCTTTGTCTGACCATCCAAATACATGTACTCTATATTTTTAGTACTTAGAAATTTACCTATATTTTTTAAAACACTGGTAAACTGCGAGAAAAGCAATATTCTGTGTCCAGAATTTATACTATTTTCGATTATATCATCCAAGGCTGCAAGCTTTCCACTATCTCCTTTATAATTTTCTATAAATATAGAAGGATCGCAACAAATTTGTCTTAACCTTGTCAGTATAGATAATATCATAAGTTTACTCTTGTTAAACCCTTTTTGCTTAATATTATTATCTATTTGCTCTTTAGCATTTTGTAAATAGGCAGCGTAAATTTTCTTTTGCTCCTCAGTCATTTCTACAGCTATCTTATGTTCAATTTTAGGAGGAAGTTCTTTTATGACCTCACTTTTTAATCTTCTTAATATAAAAGGTCTTATATGTTTATTAAGCTCATCCAAAGCATTTTTGTCATTCGCTTTTACGATGGGTGCTTCATATTTTTTTACGAATTTACCATGCGACAAAAGATATCCCGGCATAATAAAATCAAATATTGACCAAAGTTCCGTAAGAGAATTTTCAATAGGCGTTCCAGTCAATGCAAAATAATTTTTAGCTTTTATTTCCTTTGCAGACTTGGCATTTATAGAATTAGGATTTTTTATCTGCTGTGCTTCATCTAAAATGCAATACTTGAACTCTATAGGATTATAATATTCAATATCCCTTCTTATAAGCGGATAAGATGTTATTAAAATATCATACTCATTGGAGCTCTCTATAAGTTTTCTTCTTTGTTCTTTAGAACCAGATACTACTAAGGCCTTTAAATTTGGATAAAATTTTTCAATCTCGGAAAGCCAATTATAAACTAAAGAGGTTGGTGCTATTACAAGACTAGGCACACTGTCTCCTTTTTCTGTTTCTGAAGCCAAAAAGCTAATTATCTGCAAAGTTTTTCCAAGCCCCATTTCATCAGCAAGTATCCCACCAAATCCACAGCTAGCTAAAGTCTTTAGCCATTTAAATCCAACCTTTTGGTATTTTCTCATAATTTTTTCGAGAACTATAGGTACAGAAAAGTCTGCATCTTTTACATCCTTAATGCTATTTATAAGTTGTGTAAACTTATTATTTTTTTTAATATAGTCCATGCTATATAGTTTTATATTTTCATCTATGTACATTGAACTGTACTTTGGAATTATTACTGCATCCTTTTCCAGATCAGAGTCCTTTATATCCAAAAAGTCAATCATATTTCCAATATTTTTTATCTCTTCAGACTCTAACGGCACAAAGCCTCCTTTTTTCAATCTATAATATTTTTTCTTCTGCCTTAAAGCCTCAAATATATTTTTTAGTTCCTTTTTATCCACGCCTTCTATTTGAAAATTAAATTCTAGCAAATCATTATCATTTAATTTTATTCCACCACTATAGTATGGGGTTCCATATATCTTAAAATTTTTAAAAGAATTTGAATAATATATTTCACAAAAATCCTGTAACGTACTGATACCGTTATTTAGAAAATCAATTATCTCTTCCTCTTCATTATTTATAAATTCATCTCCATACTTTTGAAATCTATAATTTTTAAATAGTTTAACTACATTTAATTCTGTTTCTACATCTCTTATGAGTATAGAATCTTCAGAACCACCATTGTCTTTAGTCAGAGGATTTATGCTTATATCTCCGTAACAAAATTTAATCGTTCCCATTACCATATCATTTGACCTATCCAGATATATTTTCGTGTTTAATGGTTCCCTATAAAATTTTTCTTGAAGACTAGTATCTATTACAAGGTTATCCGATATCTTTTCCAAGCTTGGTATTATATAAGATGCAATTTTGCCGCTATCCTCTGCATCAAATTTTATTACATTTTTTCTTTCTTTCAAAAATGCATTATAAAAAGGTATATATAATTTTCTTTTCTGTTCCTCCACCTTATATATAAAGCCTTCACGAAAAAAATATTCTCCATTTTCTGTAATTGGATATGGTATGCTATCCTTTTGTATAAGCTCTATTTCATTATTCTTAGATACCAATTGAAACTCTAAAGGTATGGAATCCTTAACAATTTTTACATTTTTGTACTCTTGAGCCTTTATACTAATATTTATTTCTCTATCTTTTATTATATTTAAAAATCTTTTCACCTTAATATCCGTAAGATGAGCCTTTTTACCTACTAAAATTTTATTTCCGCCGCTGTAAGAGTATTCAAATTGATAATTTCTTTCATCATCTTCATAAATTTCTTCAATAAGTTCTACAATTTTTCTGTCTTCCTCATTAAAATGATGAACCATTGGATCAAAGGTAAATCCCTTGCCAAACTCTATATTTTGGCTTTTACCAATATAAGAATTTATGAATTCTCTCATATTTCTAACCACATATAATCTATCTTCCCCAATTTTCAATTGCAGACTTGAACCTTTTTCCGACCATGGATTTATTTCAAGCTTTACTTCCATGCTGAGCTCTTTCCCAATATTCTCTTTTTCTACAATTCCATTTTTTATTTGATCAATCAGCATCTTCGTTCTCATAGTATACTTCCGTCCCGTTATACTATTTTTATCTCTTATGTATTTAAACATAGCAGCAGCTATATGTGGGCAAATTCTATCATCTAAGGAATACTTGTGAAACTCTCTGCACTGGCATTTTATATTATTGACTCCCGTTCTATCATTAAACCATATTTCGTTTGCAAATTCCCCTCCATTATCTACTACTACAGCTTCTATTTTTGTCTCATTAGAATCAAGTTCCTTATTGTAATTCTTAGTAACATTTATTTTTTTAACGTTACCTTTTTTATAGTAATTATCTGCCTTTTTATATACAAACTCATCTGCCCAATACTTTACCGTTTCCTCTTTAATATCAAACACCGCTTCTCACCTCTGCTTATCTATATTTTATCCAAATATAAGAAATTATTTCAATTAAAAATTCTGTTTTAATTTTGTTAATATAAATAATATATAAAATTCACTTATTATTCATTTAATTATATCTGAATCTTAATATAACTTTTCCAGTTTTTCTTTCACACTTTTAAGATCCTGCCAAAATAATTTCTTTTTACTTTCATCTCTAAAAAGAGCTGCTGGGTGAAAAGTAGCCATAATATTAAAATTTTTTACTTTTAACCATTTCCCTCTATCCCGAGTTATTTTCATAGTTCCAGTTTTCAATACTTCCTTCCAAAGTTCACTTTCCGCCTCATCTAAGGAATTTCCACTATTATTTAAAGCTTCCTCCATAACATACTTCATAGCTACAGCCCCTAAACACACAATTATCTTAGGTTTTATAAGTGCAACTTGATTTCTTAAGTATGGTATGCATGCCTTTGCTTCTTCTTCCACTGGAGTTCTATTATTTTCTGGCCTACATTTACATACATTACAAATGTAATAGTTCTTTTCTCTTGTTAGTTCCAATGCATTAAGTGCCTTTGTAAGAAGCTGACCAGCTCTGCCTACAAAAGGTCTCCCAGTTCTATCCTCATCCGCTCCAGGTGCTTCCCCTATAAACATCAATTTGGAATTTACATTACCTTCTCCAAAAACTACATTAATTTTATTCTCACATAAGCCGCATTTAGTACAAGCTTCACTTTCTTCTTTAAGTTCTTTCCAATGAAGCATAATAATCACCTCAAGCTTTATAACATTTTATTTTAATAATATCATAAATCTACTAATTATATTTCCCCAAAATTTGTACTTTTTTAATCATCTTATTTTTATATTATATCATGATTAAAGCATAAAAACCTGTAAATTAAATTCCACTATACCATTTATAGTGGTTTCAATGTGAAATCTTCACGATATATAGTATATATATCTTATTAAATATACTTTTTGTGATGTAATCATGTCATAAGCTTTACTAAAAACTTTAAAGTGAGTTATATAATAAATTTTGCAAAAGTCACTGCCATAATAATAGCAGTAATATCTGCCAATACTGCTGCCCAAAGAGTATGTCTTATTTTTTTTATTCCCACAGAGCCATAATATACAGTTATAGTATAAAATATAGTTTCAGTAGATCCCATCATTATAGAAGCAACTAAACCTATGTAACTGTCTGTCCCATACTTTTTTAGTGTTTCTGCAAATATCCCCATAGCACCACTACCTGACAGAGGCTTAACTAAAGCTAATGGTACAAGTTCCGGAGGTAATCCGATGAATTTTACCACAGGTTTTACCAAAGCTATAAAATAATCCATAGCTCTAGACTCTCTAAAGACAGTTACAGCTATAATCATGGCAAGAAGATAGGGAAATATCTTAATGCATATACTTATGCCATCCTTTGCCCCTTCTACAAAGCATTCATATACCTTTACATTTTTTAGCATTCCATAAACTACTATCACTAATATGATTATTGGGATTATTGCCTTAATAGCATAATTCAACTACTTCACCCCGCTTCAAAAATATCTCTCCAAAATTTTACAATAAATCATGCCCATAACAGCAGCTATAGCTGTAGTTATTATAGCCGGTACTATAATTATTCCTGGATTTTGAGATCCACAAGCCGCCCTTATGGAAATAACTGAAGTTGGAACAAACTGAATGCAGGCTGCATTCAAAACTAAAAATCTAGCCATGTCATTTGTAGCAGTACCTTTAATGGGATTTATTTTCTCCATTTCACTCATAGTTTCAATTCCAAAAGGCGTAGCAGCATTGGAAAGTCCCATCATATTAGAGGTTAAATTCATAATCATGGGCCCCATAACCTTATCATTTTTAGAGCTATCTTTAAAAATCATCTTAAGTATAGGTTTTAATATTCTAGCCAATTTATCTGTTAACCCACTTTTTTCAGCAATTCTCATTACTCCACACCAAAGACACATTAATCCTAATAATTCTATTGTTAATTGTACTGTTGAAGTAGTTGAACCCACAATTGCCTTTGATACTATTTCACCTCTCCCTGTTATAAGTCCAAATATAATACCAAATGCTATAATAAGAAACCATATATAATTTATCATGTTAATCACCCCTTATATATTTATATATACAAGCTGTCATTAAAATTACTTTAACTTTACGTTTACCCATGCGGAATTAATATATGCAATTGTCCATTATAGAAAATAACGAAACAAACTTTCGCAAGTTGAAAATTAAAATTGGGAGAAATTACACTCCTGGGGTTTAAATATTACCAGTAAGCTGATGTTTATTTATCATAAAATAAAAAGCACTATCAAAATTACTAAATTTAAATAATTTTGACAGTGCTAAGTACAATTAATTAGTATTTAATTATTATTATAAACTGAAACTATTGTATCCAGATTCCAGAACCTATAGGCACATTATCATAAATATACTTTGCATTTTCAAGAGCCAACCTTACGCAACCATGAGAGGCAGATTTTCCCAGCGTACCATCTAATAAATTACCATTCTTATCAAATAAAACGCTGTGGAATAAATAATTACCTTGAATTTGAGTATAGTATTTAAGTATAGCTTCTCCTGACTTAAATTCAGGTCCTTTGATTCCTATAAAAAAATGTCCTAAAACTGTAGGTGTGCCACCTGTTCCTGATGCACACTGGAATGAATCTATTAATTTCCAGTTACGATTTGTCCCATTAAAGATATATACCATTTGTTGTGCTATATTTACCATAACATAATAGTTAGTGTAGCTTTGAGTATCTACTTGATTCACTATACTTTCAATATTTGCAGAATTAGCATTAGATACTACCGCTGCTGTAGGCTGATACATTACATCAGCCGTAGGATCTTTTTTCAGATCATCCAATGTGGAACCTTTTACTATTCCATCAGTGGTAAGACCATGCCTATGTTGAAAATCCATTACCGCATATACTGTCTGTTCTCCAAAATCCCCATCTTCATCTACAGTATAGCCAAATTTATTAAGTTTTTTTTGAATGTCCTTTACATCATCACCTTTTTCTCCTGATTTAAGAACATCTCTTGGTGGTGGTGGTGCTGGAGTTGACTTTTTTTCATCAGATGAACTAACATTACCTGACTTATTTACCTGTGGATTATCTTTTTTACTACTTTTATCTTTACTAGAAGATAAATTATGCGCAAAGGCACTACCTATATCAGCCAGGTTACTGCAGGCAGAAAAGGTAAAAACTATTATTAGACCTATAATTGCTATTAACAAGACTCGCCTCATACTATTTCTCCATCCCTCTCTTAACAAGATTTTAACTTATAAATTTTCCTCCTCTTATAATTGATATCTATCTTAGATTAATTTAGTTAATATTTATTAATTAAATTTATAAATTTATTATACTTTAAATTTAATTAATAGTTAACTATTTACATAAATTATGTTAAAAAAATTTTATTTATCCATAAAAAATGACTTTATTATAGCGAAGCATTCTCTTATAGAAAAATTAGGAAGTAAAATATTATTAACTGGTGCTGCTATACCCTCTACATTAAGCCCTGCTCGTCTTGCTAAAAATTTTGCCCTAAATACGTGATAATTGCTTGTAACTATAGCTATCTTTGGATTAGGTCTACTATCTATTTTATTTAAAATCTCTGCTGTATATTTCATATTTTCCATTGTATTTTTGGATTTTTCTTCTTTTAATATATTTTCACTATTAACACCATGTTTAATAAGGTATTCCTTCATAGACTCCGCTTCTGATATGTCTTCTCCCTTTCCTTGTCCACCAGATACTATAACTTTCACATTAGGATTTCTTTTTATAAATTCTAATGCCTTCTCAGTTCGCTGAAGTTGGATTAGAAGCATATTTCTTCCCCTTATTCCACCACCTAAAATCATAATATAATCCGGCTTGTCCTTAACAGTTTTATTTGCACTATATACAATGCATGCTTCAATAAATATAAACACTGATAAAATTAAAATAATGGAAATATTAAATATTCTAAAAGCTCTTTTTATTATTTTATTTTTATATTTTTCTCTTAGGCTAATTCTCAAAATTCCTACTGCTATGAAAATAATCCCCATTAACGCAAAAAAAAGCGAAAAATTTACTATAATGTTAAAGGTTAAAAAACATATTATAAAATACAATAAGCTTAATATCCCCAACATTATTATAATTTTCTCAAATACATGACACTTCAAATATATCATATAAATATCCTCCCAATAAATGTAACATGCTAATTTTTTCTCATATATGTTAAATTTTAATATATTCTCAAATGAATTTATACAGTATTGGTAAAATATTCATAGTTTTTTCTTATATCTCTATATAAATTACTAGTATAAATATGATATTATACATATTGTTAATTCATAAAAAATTTATTTTAGATTTTGTAATGGTATTTCTACATTTATTTGTGAATTTTGTGAAGGGGATTAAGAGTTGTTAATGATTTACTGAATTATTTTCCAATCGAATTTATGCTAAATTAGCATTTATATATGCTAGTTAAAAGGAGACTATTTATGCCATATTTATTTATATTTAGTATTGATTTTTATCATGCATTTTTTTACTTTGTTCTTTATTCCTTTTTAGGCTGGTGTGTGGAAGTGCTTTATTCTTTTAAACTTAAAGGAGAGTTTGTAAATCGTGGCTTTTTAAATGGTCCTTTTTGTCCTGTTTATGGCTTTGGTGCTATATCTATAATAACCTTAGCTAAGCCTTTTGAAAATAATATTATATTTTTAATTCTAAGTTGTCTTTTTTTCCCATCCTTTATTGAATATATTACAGGCTTTATTCTCGAGAAACTATTTAATACTACTTGGTGGGATTATTCTGGTACTAAATTCAACCTTAAAGGTAGAATTTGCCTCAAATTTTCCACAATATGGTTTTTAGTTTCGCTGCTTATATTAATTTTTATTCATCCATATCTAATAGAACCTATAATAAATGCTATACCTTTAAACTATGGCATTACTATTATGTACATATTAATGGGTTATTTTATAATAGATTTGTATATAACCATAATTTCTTTAATAAAACTAAAGGAATTATTTGTTGAACTTTATCATATTTCTTTAGAATTGAGGAGCAAACTTAATACAATAAAACAAATTGGTGATTCTATAAAACCTATAGCCGTATCTGCTGCCCCTAGAAACATAAAAAATAAAGTTACAGATGTTTTTGAAAATACAACTAAAAATTTATCTAACAAACTCGATAATATAAATTATAAAATTGATAATACAACTAATAACTTGGTTTTTAAAATATCTAGCAAATTACCAAAAGAAGAAAAAGATATAATTTATACTCTTAATAAAAAGATCAAGGAATTAAAGAATACTTATGAAGGAATTTTAGATAAAATCGCTTATAATCATTCAAGAATCTTTAAAGCTTATCCTAATCTAAAATCTAAATATGGTTCTAAAACTTTAATTGATATACAAAGAAAGATTACACTTATAAATTTGAAAGCCAAAAAGAAATTCAAGCATTAAAATTTTTGTAGAGGTTACACAAAACTATTGATAGCTGATAACTGCTTTCTAATATATCTTCTAAATACTTTTAGGCAATATAACTACATCATATCTCATAAAAGAATCTTTGACTAACGGCTTTTGGGAGGTAACATTTTTAATTTCCTCTAAATTTTTTGCTTTGAAAATTATAGTTCCACCGCTTTTATTGTATACACCGCCACCAATTAAATATTTAGTTGCTTTTATATCTGCATTTCTTATTTTAGTATTATGTAAAACTTTATTTTCCCCTGATTTATCCTCTGAACCATTAATTATATAATCGATTTTTACAAACAAATTGTTTTTATCCATAGATTAATCCTCCATCCTATTATTGATTTATTTAGTTACACTTTTTAACAACATCTATTAAATAGACTATAATAATCCATACCTAATACTTGTTTACATATAAAATATATGAATTTATAAAATGTATTATTACATCGAACTTCTGTTCGTATTTACATTGTACAGAACATTAGTTCGCATGTCAATATATTTTGTTACTTTTTAAAAAATATATGTTATAATATTTTGTATTGACAAGTTTTAAAAAATTATAATTCCTAAACTGGAGGCAAGAGATGATATTAACTGATATAATGAAATATATTGAAAGCGAATATAAAGTTATAAATAATACTCCCTGTGAAATCTGTGGAGGAGATTACGAAGCAAACGAATTGGAAATATTAGTTATAAATGATGAAACTTATGATATTTGTCAATGTACTTGTTCTCTATGTGGGCATGAAAAAATTTTTGAATTTCCAGCACCTTTTCTAAATGAAGAGTATTTAAAATACAAAGATAATATAAACTGAGGAGCTTACTATGAATAAAGAAAGTCTAGAGCTAGCAAAACAAAAAATTGACGAAGCACTAATTACTGTAGAAACCATGGAAAAAGATTTTGATTCTAAAATCATTTCAGATAAAAATGTAAAAGAACAATTTGTTTTTTTATCAGAAAAAGTGCAGCAATTGGAAGAAATATTAAAACAAGAAGGTATTTTATAACATAAATTTTATTGTAGGTGATAACAATGGATAAAATTACTGGAGCAGAAACCGTAGATTTAGAGGAATTTAAACTAAAAAAAAATAAGTCTTTACCTAGACTCAATAAAGTTAAAAATCCTTTGATAATATTATTTATCTCAATAATACTATTATTCATTATTGCCTACTATATTTATTCATATTCTTCAAGCCTGGTGATTATAGATGTGGGCACATCTATAAATTTAAAAGTAAATAAATATGGGAAAGTAGTAGATGCATCCTCCCTAACTTCAGGTGGTAACAATATAATAAATGAAAGTAATGTTAATAACAAAAATATAAGCGAGGCACTAATAATTATTTTAAGTAAAGCTGAGGCTAATAATTATATAGATCCTTTAGACAAAAATCAATTTAAGCATAATATATCTGTTTTTATCTCTGGTGATACTTTAGACATATCTAAGTTTTCTGATGAGGTGAAAACTAAAAAACTGAATCTTAATATAAATGAAAATGGATCAGAAAAAAATAACAGGTAAATATACTAATAATTTATCCTGTTATTTTATATACAAATTTATTGATAGTTTGGATTAGTGAGCCTTTCTTTAAATTGATCAAAGCCCTTTAGAGCATTAACAAATACCCTGTTTAAGAAAAGTATATTTGTATCTTTATTTGCCCACCCATTATTTATGGTAAATGCCATAGTATACCCTGCATTTTGGGCTGCCTGTTCAGTAAAATTATTATATTTTCCATAAGGATATGCAATATAATCCACTTTCTTATTTAGAAGCTTTTCAAGAAACTGTTTTGATTGTACCAAGGTTTCCTGCTGCTCTTTCAAAGACAATTTATCAAGCTCTTCATGATTTACCGTATGACTCTGTATATCAATTCCGTTAGCATCCATTTCCTTTAACTGGGCTGAAGTTAAATATGCACCAATTTTATCTGTACCGCCTGTGATAACAAAAATAGTTGCTCTAAAACCAAACTCTTTAAGTATAGGGTATGCGTTAGTATAGTTATCTTCATAAGCATCGTCAAAGGTTAAAACCACTGATTTTTCTGGAACCGGTTTGCCATTTTTTAAGAAATTATATAATTCATCTAAAGTTAAAGTAGTATACCCATTATCCTTCAGATACTGCATTTGCTGCTTGAAAGCTTCCGGAGGTAAGATAATACTTTTACTGGCAGTATCAGTTACCATACTATTATCAGCAATGCTGTGATACATAAGTACTGGTATTTGTTTGTCATTATGTATCAAATTTTCTCCCTTAAACTCTCTCAGCTTATTATATTTAGGCTCATCTTTTTTTACACCAATTTCAGAAACTTTATGTAAAATTTCTTGTTTATTATTGGCTGATGAATTATTATTTTTTTTGTTAGTAATTATATTATATGTAACTATACCACATAGCAAAACTAAGATAATTACAATTATACCTACTATTCTTAGTTTAAAAGTCCTCACCACTATGCCTCCTCAGAATATATCATAACTTTATTGATAATTGTTATTATTTATTCTTTCCTCAAAATTAGCTTCAGTATGTTTTAGTCCTATATAAACTCTACTTAATTTATATGCTCCATCAGTTTTATAACTCCATTTTCCATCTCTGCTAAGTCCTAATAAATAACCAGCTTTACTTGCTGCATCTAAAGTATTTGTATTGTAGCTCCCAAAAGGATAGGACACATAGTTAACTTTTTTATTCAAAATTGATTCCACAAGCTGTTTTGAATTTTGAAGACTTTTTAGCTGTTGTGCAGCGGTCAAATCACCAATCCTTACATTTTCATATGTACCACTTTCTATATCCAATCCATTATTTTGCATATCCTTTAGCTGTGATGTAGTTAAATAATTAGGATCTTTTTCTCTTCACTTTTCATTACTGCTTCCTTCCCAATAATTTAAATAATGATTACTTTTATATTAATTTACTAGTATATTTTATCAAAAAAATATACATTTATCCATATTATACTATAAAATATAAAATTCATGTTTTTAGATTATTAGTACTTATTCACATTATCCACAATTTACATGTTATTAACTTGTGTAAATTCGTAATTTTCTATATTAATTACATATAATCAGTAATTTATCTTATTGAGTTGTCCACATTGTCCACAGAATTGTTGATAACTTGTGGATAATAAGTTGATATTGCTTTTAGTATCCACTTATTTTTAGATATATTATTGTTTTTCAACAAGTCTCGCGTTAATTATAAGTCTATGGGTTGCAATTCTTATAGGCGTGCACGTAATAAGAGTCATTGTAGCATCTGAAGTTGGATTTAAAACTTCCACATGATCAGGGGTTACAACACTAATATTATATACTTTATAAGTATAAGTACCACTTTTAGCTTGTACATTAATTATGTCACCATTTTTAATTTCACCTAATCTATTAAAATATTCACTATAAGTATAGCTTCTATGTCCTGCTACGCAAAAATTTCCTTTTTGTCCTGGCATAGCTGTTCCCTTAAAATGCCCTACTGCATATTTTAAAGTGCCTAAATCAACGCCCTCTCCTATAGCTACTTTTAAATTTATCTTTGGTATTGTAAGTACTCCAATAGCAGCTTTAGTATCTGCTGGAGGTTGTGCATCTGTACTTGCATCTGCATTGGGTTTCTTATCTTCCTGAGCAATTGTCCTTTGAAAATCATTAATCATTGCATTTTCCTTATGTGCTGCCCATAATCTCATACCTATTGCTGAAGAAATTACTATTATCCCCGCCGCAATAAGAATACCTCCAACTATTTTAAATTTTTTCATCACTTTTACCTCCATTACTTTTATTGCTTATACTTTTATTACTTGCATTAATAATTAGAATGAAAAACACCATTCCAGAGATATATACTTCAATAATCTCTATTAATAATGGAATATCCATTAAACAACATTATTGTTATTATAGCACTCCATATATACCTTAATCGATTTGTAAAATATAAATTACTTTTTTTTTAAATACTATTAACATTTACTCAATAAAATAGTATTATTATATTATAGAATAGTTAATATGATAATGAAGGGCGGGTGGTTTATAATGAAAAATAATATTGTATATGTAGATTTTAATGAGAGGAAAGTTTTATTAGCCCATAATACTTCATTTTTTAATAGGATAAAGAAATTCATAAAAAAATTATTTATAGCTAATAGATTTAAAAGCAAAAAAGATGCTTCCACTTGTAAACGTATACCTAAAAAGAGATACTTTTCTTAATAAAAATTTTTTATTAAAATAGTAATTAACCGGTTAATTTAATCCCGGTTAATTCTTTATCTTATAAAGCAAGGGATTATCTCAAAATTCTAAATTCATGAAAGTTTTGTATAAATACTTGAAACAATTGATGTAAAAACAGGATTTAGTATTGAAATTATTTTTATTTCTTATGCTAAATAATTTAATTTTGCAAGTTAACTGAAAAATATTTGATGAAAAAACTATTTTGAGTCAGACCCAATATATTTATTTTTGTGGAGGTACTATATGAGAATAGGACTTGGATATGATGTACATAAATTGGTATCAGATAGAAAGCTTATACTTGGTGGAATTGAAATAAATTATATCAAGGGCTTATTAGGACATTCGGATGCTGATGTACTGCTGCACGCTATAATGGACAGTATATTAGGAGCTGCTGCCCTTGGGGATATAGGTACTCATTTTCCTGATAATGCTGATAAATACAAAGGTATAAGTAGCCTTACCTTGCTAAATGAGGTTGGAAAACTTATACAGTCTTCAGGATATAAGGTAGGCAATATAGATGCCACAATAATAGCTCAAAAGCCTAAAATGAGCCCATATATACCTGAAATGAGAAAAAATATAGCTGACACTCTTAATATATCCTTAGCTAAAGTAAATGTAAAAGCAACTACTGAAGAGGGGCTTGGATTTACAGGCAGTGGCGAAGGGATCTCTTCTCAAAGCATATGTCTTCTGGAGGAAATATAATTCAAATTAAAATAGTGTTGGATACTATTTTTGTAATAACTTTCTATTATAAAAAAAGTCATATGAATTTTAAAATTCATATGACTTTTTTTTAATTAGCCTCATTATTTTTATATAATATATTACTAATTAACTTCTAAATGCTTTATGTTAAATATTTATATAATCTGGATTAAAATCTACACAAAGTATATAATCCTCACCTGAAGTATTTTTAAAATAAGCTGAAATCGTTATACAAAGATTACCTGTAGCCAATGAAACATAGGGTTCTGTTACATATTTATTTAAATGCATACTCTTTGGGAAATAATAGTATTTCTTTAGTGCATGATTTGTTCCCTTTTTAGCTGGTTGAAATATAAGAGCCTTTTGGGATAGCATATTTTTACATCTGGTTGCCGTATCGGTAACCTGATATCCATCATTGTCTAGAATATATACACATTCCAATATAGAGTAATCTTCCACTATTTTGTCTATTGTATTATCATAATTCTTTTTATTTTCCTTAACAAGTTTATCTATAATATTATTTATTATATTATCATAATCTTCATGCGCTTTTTCTTTTGCATTTATCTCTTCTATCATGTAGTCCTTATAACCTATAGATAATTGTTTAGTTTTTTCTGTTATCTCTGATAAATTAACATTTTCTATATTAATAGCTTCCCTAAATACTGATCCTTGAATCATATCAGCACCTAATTCCATAACTACCATGGCTTCTGCCTCAGTTTCTATTTCTTCAGTAACCACAAGAGCTCCAACTTTTTTAGATAAGTTTATAAGTGATTTGAATATTTCCTGTTTATAATAATTATAGGATATCTCCTTAGTTATTACACTGTTAATTTTTATTATATCTGGTTCTACATAAGAAATCATATCCAGATTAGCAAAACCTGCTCCCAAATCTTTAAGTGCAATTAAAAATCCTCTGCTCCTATAAAAATTAATGAATTTTTGCATAGCTTCTATATCATCTATTTTTTCTGCAACTATTTCCAACACAATATTTTTAGGTTCTATTTTATATTCATTTACCACATTTAACAAAATTTTAGAACCTATATATTTATCTATTATGGATATATTTATATCAATAAACAATAGAGCTTCTTTATTATCTTTGTACACATTTACAAAACTCCCCAAAGCCTTTTCCCTGTATAATCTATCTAGTTCTATGGCTTCCCCTTCTTTTGATGCATAAGTCAATAAATAATCTTTATTTATAAATTTACCATTATCATCTAAAGAACCTGTAAATAAAGCCTCAAGTCCTATAACTGATTTTTTTATTACAGATACTACCGGTTGAAATACCAATTTAACACTTTTCTGTTCTATTATATTATTTATATTCAAGCTTACGCCTTCTTTTTTCGTATCCAAAATTCAGCCCGCCTTCCTTTTTTTATTACTATCATAAGTATATTATATTTGTACAATTAATACTGTGCAACATTATTTGTTGTTTTTTACTTTTAAATTGGCTAAATATTATATTTTTTATGCATGGAAATTTATCAAAATATAGATTTTAAAGCTATTTTTTTGTTATATAAAGCAAAAACATATATAAATAAATTCTAATTAGTGAAAGTTTATTTTCTCAGTTTCTATTCATCACGTAAATATAATAAAATAAATTATTAATATATTTCTTTTATTATATGATTTAGATAACTTTAATATAATTCCTTTTAGTCCAGGCGAAAGTTTAATCTTTATATGTCTCAATATTGCTTTTATATCCTCATCTTTTATTTGTAGAAAAAGTTTATTCCCAGTTTTATTTTTAAAGAAATCTCTATCATATTTTTCTGTATACTGCCATAAACCATTTTTAAATCTGCTTAAATGCATAGGATTTTTTATTTCTTTAAAAGCCTTTGAATATAATATATAGATTTATATTTATTATTCTCTTTATTTATATTTTTAATTTCTATAAACATTAAATCTTCATAGGTTATTTTAGCCATATCTATAGCTTCTACCATACCTGTTATTTATTCTAAGATGTTTTACGCTAGTTATATTATACAAAAAAAACAGTACACCTTCATCATAAATATACTAAAAATTAAAGATGTTTTAAAATTGCAATTTAAAACATCTTTAAGGCTACTGACTATAATATTATTCTAATTTTTTTCTAAACTGAACCATACTTATAACTAAAAGGATTATCCCAAATGTAAATAGTATTATTACATCATTAATCATATAATTTATACCAATACCCTTTAAAACTATATCTCTTACAATATTTAAGAAATAGGTAAGAGGTATAAAATAACTTATGATTCTAATGATCCACGGCATGGCCTCTCTAGGAAAAACGAATCCAGATAGAAGTACACTTGGAAGTAATATCATAAAAGTCATTTGCATGGCTTGAAGCTGCGTTTTAGCTGCTGTGGATATTAATATACCTATTGCTAACGCGCATATTACAAAACCTATGCCAAGAAAAATTAAAAGAAGCATACTACCTCTAATAGGCACATTGAAATAATAAAATCCCAAAATCATTGAAAGCAAAAAGTCACAAATACCAATTAGAATATATGGAATAAGTTTCCCAAGTATTATTTCCCCAGATTTTAAAGGTGAAACCACTAGCTGTTCAATAGTTCCTCTTTCCTTTTCTCTTACAAGTGCAAAAGCTGTAAGAAGTATAGTAACATTTTGCATGACAAGTCCTATAAGTCCTGGAATAGTATAATTTCTATTCTTTAAATCTGGATTATATAATACCTTAGTAGTAAAATTTACACCAGCACTATTTATATTTTCATTAATTTTCGCCATATTTTTACCAGCCAAATTTATACTGTAGTTTTCTCCCGTCAATATTCCTCCACTTAATGCAGTTCTTGCTGTAGTTGGATCTGAACCGTCTATTATAAGTTCTACAGAAGGCTTTTCACCCTTATCTAGTTTTAATCTATAATCTGATGGTATAATGATAGCTGCATGTATCTTTCCGTTGTTTATTTCACTATTAATATTGTCTATATTATTTTCTTCACCTGTAATCTTAAAATACTTTGTATTTTCAAAACTCTTTATAAGTTCTCTACTTTCAGTTGTATTACTCATATCTAATACTGCCGTATTTATATTATCCAGTTCTGTATTAACTGCGTATCCAAACAAAATCATCATCATTATTGGCATCATTATTGCAATTACAAGACTTGCCCTATCTCTTTTTATTTGTATAAATTCTTTTTTTACAACGGAGAAAAATCGCTGAAAATTCATTTTAATTTTTCCTCCTTTACTACAAATTTTAATTCCTCAAAAGAAGTTTTTACTTTTTCTTTTGTTTCTCTTTCCACATACTTAACAAATACATCCTCTAAATTATATACCTTTTCTCTTTCAATAAGCTCTTTTGGTGAACCCTTAGCGATAAGCCTGCTATTGAATATAAATGCAAGCTCATCACAGCTTTCAGCCTCATCCATATAGTGTGTAGTTACAAGTATAGTGATTCCCATAGCAGAAAGCTTATGAATAACCTCCCAAAATACTCTTCTTGAAACAGGATCTACTCCTGCTGTTGGCTCATCTAAAATTAAAAGTTTTGGCTGATGAATTAAAGCACAACCTAAGGCTAGTCTTTGTTTCCAGCCACCAGAAAGTGTTTTTGTTAATACTCTTTCTCTACCTTTAAGTCCTGCCAAAGCAATTATACCTTTCTTTCTTTCGTCTCTATCATTCTTATTTAGACCGTAAATTCCTGCATAAAAATCCAGGTTTTCATTTACAGTTAGATCTTCATAAAGACTAAACCTTTGAGACATATATCCTATGTTCTGTTTAACTTGTTGATTTTGTGTACCTATATCATAGCCAAGTACCTTAGCGCTTCCTTCTGTAGGAGCTAAAACTCCACAAAGCATTTTAATGGTTGTAGACTTACCTGAACCGTTTGGTCCTAAAAATCCAAATATCTTCCCCTTTGGTACATTAAAGCTTATATGGTCTACAGCTAATATGCTACCAAATTTTTTTGTAAGGTTATCTATTTCTATAGCGTTCATAAATTTCACCTCACCTCTATTTAATTTCAGCATCTACCATTGTTCCAACAGACACTTTATCTATACTGCTTAATGATATTTTTACTTCAAATACTGTTTTTTGCTTCTCATCTTTTGTTTCCGTATTCTTAGGCGTAAACTCTGATTGTGGTGATATATATGTTATCTTTCCTTCACCTAATTTTTTATTATCATCATAAATTGGAACGTTTTCATTCAAACTTACATTATTTCGCTTGCTTTCTTCTACATAAACCTTAATATATTTATTATTTAAGTCTATAATTTTAGCTATATTCATACCTGGTGACGCCATTTCACCCTTATGAAGGAGCACTTCCAAAACTGTTCCTCCTATACTGGACTTAATCGTACACTTATCTACTTGAAGCTTTGCTAAATCTAAAGCGGCCTGCGCCTGATTCACAGACGCCTGGGCTGAATTCTTTACATTGTCACTTGCATTTTCCGGTAAATCCCCTTGCTTGGCCTTTGTAATAGCAAGCACAGCTTCTGATTCCTTTTGCTGCAGTTCATAGCTTGTAGAATCTATAGACGCTATTTTGTCTCCTTCCTTTATTGTACTTCCTTGAGTTATCGGTATATCTGTGATTTTTCCAGATAGTTCTGAAACTATGTTATAACTTTCTGCCTCCACTGTTGAAGTATATCTGTTGTCCGTTTTAGAAGATGAGTTTGCAGCTTCGCAGGCTGCAAGAAGCACGATACTAAATGCCATAAAAACAACTATTGATAATTTTTTCATATAAATCACCCCTTGTATAATAAATTTTTTTTATTTTACTCAATATTTATTGAATAGCATATGCATTTACCTTACCTAAAAAACATCACTGCTTTTTCAATCCATTTATAACAATGTCAATTATATTATCTAATCCAGAATAATCTTCCGATTTGTTATCTATAATAATATAATTTTGTATTACATAGGATAATACTATTCCAAGTATGGCTGTTTCTGCTGCATCCAAATTCACTTCTCTAAATTTGTTTTTTTCAATACACATTACTACAAACTTTCTTATTATGGCCTTTGCTTTAGGCAATATATTTTTTATAATGTCTTCCCGGAGCTCAGAAGAAAATTGCATCTCTGTAAACATTATTTTCATCATATCTTTATATTTCTTTATAAGTTCGATTCTGTTTATTATTATCTTTTTTAATATTTCTTTTTCATCTTTGTCTTTATTTTTCTCCAAAAGTTTAGACAATTGATTATCTATAAGATTACTCCCAATAAAAACAGTGAATTTATTTAAAATGCCTCTAAGCAAATCTTTCTTTGTCTTAAAATACCTAAAGATTGTACCCTCCGCCACTCCTGCTTCCCTTGCTATTTCACTGGTTGTAGTGCCATTATAGCTCTTTTCTGCAAATATCTTTATAGCTGCTTCTAAAATCACCTGTTCTTTACTTTCCCTTACCACTTATATTCCTCCAATACATACAAGACATCCTCAAATCATACACCGTTTTGGCTTCATATTTATTTTCACATGCTTAAATTTCGTATTATCTTGTAATGAGTGATTACTCACTTTTATTTTATTATAAAATCCTATATCTGTAAAGTCCTATATAAAATTTTTATTAATACCAATTGCAATTGGTATTATACAATTTATACATTAAATATTCATAAATTTTTGCATAGACATTCAGAGTAAAAATACTCTAAAACTGCATTGTTTTGTTAAAATCTTTTTTATATGTGCCCAAATTGCAGTAGTAATAAATTTACTATTGACATTGCAATTCTAAAGTGTTATTTTTTTAATATACAAGTGAATAAGCTCTTCAGGGCGGGGTGAAAGTCCCCACCGGCGGTATAGCCCGCGAACCGTAATGGTTGATTCGGTGAAACTCCGAGGCCGACAGTATAGTCTGGATGAAAGAAGATGAACGTATTTTTATATAAGATTATTAGATTCGTAGATTTATTTGCAAATAATGATTTTATATATAATATAGCTAATTAGCAGCCCTGAAAAACTTTTTCAGGGCTTTTTTTATTGTTAAAAAATGAGATTGACCTGAAATAAAAATTCTCCTGAAATTTAAAAATTTTATTCAAAATTTGGAGGTGTTTTCTTGAATGTAGAATATATGAAGCATGCACTGGAACTGGCCAAGAAAGGTACCGGCTATGTAAATCCCAACCCATTAGTTGGCGCTGTTATTGTGAAAAATAATAAAATTATTGGTGAAGGCTATCATCACATCTACGGTGGAGACCATGCAGAGATAGATGCTTTTAAGAATTCCACAGAAGATGTTACTGGAGCCACTATGTATGTTACCCTAGAACCTTGTTCCCACTATGGAAAAACTCCACCTTGTGCCAAAACTATTGTAGAAAAAGGTATTAAAAAAGTAGTTATAAGTTTAAAAGATCCAAATCCATTAGTATCTGGTAGGGGAATAAAAATTTTGCAAGAAAATGGCATAGAGGTAGTTACAGGTGTTCTTGAAACTGAAGGAACAAAACTCAATGAAATATTTCTGAAATATATTACTTCAAGGCTTCCCTTTTGTATAATGAAAACCGCCATGACCTTAGATGGAAAAATTGCTTCTTATACTGGGGATTCAAAATGGATTACAAATGAAGCTTCCAGAAATTTTGTACATAAAATAAGAAATAAAGTTTCTGGAATTATGGTAGGAATAGGCACAATTTTAGCAGATAACCCTTTTTTAACTACAAGATTGGAAAATGGAAATGATGCTGCAAGAATAATTATTGACAGTAGTGCAAAAATACCTTTAGATGCCAATGTACTCACCCTTAAATCTAAAGCAAAAACAATTATTGCTACTACAGAACAGGCAGACGAAAAAAAGTTAAAGGCCCTAGAAACTATAGGTGCAGATATTATAGTAACTCCATTAAAAGAAGGCAAAGTCAATCTTAGTTACCTTATGAAGATGCTCGGGGAAAATAAAATAGACAGTATTCTTTTAGAAGGCGGCAGCACTTTAAATTATTCTGCTCTAGATGAAGGCATAATAGACAAAGTGTATACATTTATATCCCCTAAATTTATAGGTAGTGACACAGCGAAAACCCCCGTCGGTGGACATGGAATACCACTTGTTAAAGATGCTATTAAACTAAAAGACATAAGTATTCACAGATTTCAAGAAGACATGATGATTGAAGGATACTTAAGAAAAAACGATTGATTTTTTATAAACATGTAAAAATCTAATAGATTATGGGTTTAAGAAATAAAAAATTATTGAAGGAGGAAAATTCTAGTGTTCACAGGATTAGTAGAGGAAATAGGCACCTTAGAAAGAATAATTAAAGGTTCTAAATCCGCTAAAATTACAATAAAAGCGCATACTGTACTAGAGAATCTGAAGATTGGAGACAGCATAAGCACTAATGGTGTATGTCTCACCGTTGTGGACTTCAGTAAAGACCATTTTACAGTAGATGTTATGGCTGAAACTATTAGACGAAGTAATTTAAAGAATCTATCTATCGGTTCTAAAGTTAACCTTGAAAGAGCTTTACAGTTAAACAGTCGTTTAGGTGGACACATTGTAAGTGGTCATATCGATGGCATTGGAGTTATAAAAGACTATAAAAACGAAGATAATGCAGTATGGATTACCATTGAAGCTTCTCCTGAATTATTAAAATACATCGTAGAGAAAGGCTCTATCGCCATTGATGGAGTAAGTCTTACTGTAGCCTATGTTGATGATAAAGCTTTCAAGGTTTCAATTATTCCTCATACTAAGGATGCAACCTCTTTACTGGAAAACAAGATTGGTGATGAGGTAAATCTCGAATGTGATGTAGTTGGTAAATATATAGAAAAATTTTTAATCTTAAAGGAAGATAATTTACCCTCACAATCAAAAGGTATTGATTTAGATTTTTTAGCTTCAAATGGATTTATGTAATGAGGGTCTGACCCTAACCATTAAAACTTATTCTAAAAATAATAAAAAGAAAGGCAGGTGAAAATCCTGATTTACAGTTAATAATAAAGAATTTTCTTAAAGATAGCTTTTTAAAATCAGGATTACTTATATGTATAAATTTAATAGTATTGAAGAAGCCATAGAAGACATTAGAGCTGGCAAAATGATAGTAGTAGTAGATGATGAAGATAGAGAAAATGAAGGTGATCTCATAATTGCGGCTGAAAAAGTTACACCTGAAGCCATTAATTTTATGGCTAAATATGCTGGTGGCCTTATTTGTACCCCAATTGTAAATGAAAGACTAAAAGAATTAAATATAGGTTTAATGGTAGAAGAAAATACAGAATCTCACAATACTGCTTTTACAGTGTCCGTAGATGGTATAAATACAACTACAGGAATTTCTGCCTATGATAGAGCTGAAACTATACTAAAAATGATTGATCCAAATTCAAAAGAGGAGGATTTCAGAAGACCTGGACATGTATTTCCTTTGGCAGCTAAACCTTGGGGCGTATTAGAGAGAACCGGCCACACTGAAGCCGCTGTGGATTTAGCAAGACTTGCTGGTCTTTATCCTGCTGGTGTAATTTGTGAAATAATGAATGAGGATGGTTCTATGGCACGAACTCCTAATCTTATGGAATATGTGCAAAAACATAATCTAAAAATTATAACCGTGGCTGATTTAGTTGAATACAGAAAAAAGAATGAAATTCTTATAAAAGCAGTAACTGAAGCAAAACTGCCTACAAAATACGGTGAATTCAAAATTATAGGCTATGAAAATGCCATAAATGGCGATTCTCATGTAGCATTAGTAAAAGGAGATATATCCTCTGACTCTGAAGCACCACTGGTAAGAATACATTCTAAATGTTTAACTGGAGATGTATTTGGATCTTCAAGATGCGATTGTGGAGAGCAACTAGAAGCTGCTATGAAAAAAATTGAATCTGAGGGAAAAGGCATTATTCTGTATATGGACCAAGAAGGAAGAGGTATAGGTCTCTTAAATAAATTAAAAGCCTATGCACTTCAAGATGAAGGTATGGACACCGTAGAAGCAAATCTAGCATTAGGTTTTCCTGCTGATTTAAGAGAATACTGGGTTAGCGCACAGATATTAAAGTATTTAGGTGTAAATAAAGTTAATCTTATGACAAACAATCCTAGAAAAATAAATTCTCTTTCTAAATATGGTATAGAAGTAATTAATAGAGTCCCTATACAACTTCATTCTAATGAGAACAATGAATTTTATTTAAAAACAAAAAAAGATAAATTGGGTCACTTGTTGGATTTTTAAGTTTTAAAAACTGATGTGACATTTATAAAATAATAAAAATAAAAAAGGTAGGTGAAAAATCTGATTTAATAATTATCCACTGGTGAATAAGAGTACTAACATTTATTTTCTAGTGCTCCAAAGTCATTAAGTTTTACGATAATTATAGAACAGATAATATTATGAAAACATACGAAGGTAAATTAATAGCTAGCAATTTAAAGTTTGGAATTATTATAGGAAGATTCAATGAATTTATTGGTGGAAAGCTTTTGACTGGTGCTCTTGATGGATTAAAAAGACATGGAGCTGAAGATGATGATATAAGTGTTGCTTGGGTTCCAGGTGCTTTTGAAATTCCTCTTGTTGCAAAAAAAATGGCAAAGTCACAAAAATATGATGCAATCATATGCCTAGGTGCTGTAATACGAGGTGCTACTCCTCATTTCGATTACGTATCTAATGAAGTATCTAAAGGAGTTGCTCATGTATCTCTTGAAACAGAAGTTCCAGTAATTTTTGGAGTTCTTACTACAGACACTATTGAGCAAGCTATTGAAAGAGCTGGTACTAAAGCTGGCAATAAAGGCTATGACGCTGCTGTTACAGCTATAGAAATGGCAAACATGCTAAAAGAATTTTAAGCTTTCTACAAATATTAATTTAAAATGAGGTTAAAAAAACAGTATAACGTATATATTGGAAATGTATATATATTTATTTAATCAAATCATGCATGTTTTCTATATGTTCGATAATCACTAACCATAAAAATATTAAGCTTTCAAGTAGTTTATAGATATGCTACCTGAAAGCTTAATGTTTATATATTATAATTTCTTTAAAAGAATATTTCTATGCCAGAGTTGCAACCATTACGGCTTTTATCGTGTGCATTCTATTTTCAGCCTCATCAAAAACTAAGGAAGCTTCACTTTCGAAAACCTCATCCGTTACTTCGAAAGGATCTATTCCAAATTTATCATGTATTGCTTTTGAATCAATAGTATTTAAATCATGAAAAGAAGGAAGACAGTGCATAAACTTAACATTATTATTATTATTAGTCTTTTTTAATAATTCTTTATTTATTTGATAAGGATATAATATTTCCAATCGTTTCTTCCAAACTTCCTCATCCTCACCCATAGATACCCAGATATCGCTATATAAAACATCAGCTCCTAGAACAGCCTTATCTACATCTTCTGTAATTGTTATTTTCCCACCAGTTTCTTCTGCTACTTTTGTACATTCTTCTATAAGTTCAGCTTTAGGAAAAAGTGTTTTTGGAGTAGCTATTCTAAAATCCATTCCCATCTTACAAGCGCCTATCATTAATGCATTAGCAGTATTATTTCTCCCATCACCACAATACACTAAAGTGACTTTATTTAAAGGCTTGTCAAAATGTTCTCTTATAGTCAAAAGATCTGCCAAAACCTGAGTAGGATGATCATCGTCTGTAAGTCCATTCCAAACTGGTACTTTAGCATGCTTTGCCAATATTTCAACCTTTTCTTGTTCAAATCCTCTATATTCAATTCCATCAAACATTCTGCCTAAAACTCTTGCAGTATCCTTGATAGATTCTTTATTTCCTATTGGAGTCCCTGTAGGCCCTAAATAAGTAACGTTTGCTCCCTGATCATAAGCACCTACTTCAAAGGAACATCTTGTTCTAGTAGAATCTTTTTCAAATATCAACGCTATATTTTTACCCTTTAATCTTTGTATTTCTGTTCCCGCTTTTTTGGTGGATTTTAATTCTTCTGCTAGATCCAATAAAAAATTTATTTCCTCGGTAGAAAAATCCCTTAAAGTTAAAAAATTTCTATTCTTTAAACTAACCAATCACATCACCCTTTTACCATTTTATATTTATTCATATTTACGTATAATTATACTACATTTTATAAAAAATTTCAACCTGTATTTGTACAATACTAGATTTTTGCTTAATATTAGTAAAATCCTATCTCTTTTATTGGAATTCAAACAATTTATGAATTCATCTAAACTCATGTGGAATACAAACTCACGTCAAGCAAGCTTCATTGATTATTGATAGTTAATAATGCTATAATCTAGCTATATTACAATTTAAATTTCAATGATACTCCATTGTACGTTTTATATTTTTAAGAAATACCATTGGTTAATTTTATATTCTGCATATTAAATATTAGCATATGATACACTTAATATTCGCTAAAAATATATTTATTATTTGTAAAATAATTTTGATTTTATATTATACAACATTTATTAACTAGCCATAATATTTTTATAGGAGGACATAAAAATGGCGATTAACAAAAAAATCAGATTGACAACAGAAGCTGATACTGCTTCAATTTTAGAAATTTACACTCCATTTATAACTGATACTGTTATTACTTTTGAATATGAGATTCCAACTATAAAATCTTTCAGTGAAAGAATATTTAACATTCAAAAGAAATATCCCTGGCTTGTATGTGAAATTAATCATAAAATTGTAGGTTATGCTTATGCCTCTCAATTTGCTGAACGTGCTGCTTTCGATTGGTCAGTTGAGTTTTCAATTTACATAAATTCAAAGTATCATGGTATGAAAATTGGCAAAGCATTATATTTTAGCTTATTTGAATTATTGAAACTACAAGGTTATTATAATATCTATGCTAAAATTACTTATCCAAATATTAAAAGTGAGGGTCTGCACAAAGCACTTGGCTTTAAACCTGTAGGAATATACCGAAATGTAGCTTTTAAATTTGACAGCTGGCGAGATTTAATATGCTATGAATTAAAACTTATGGATTATCCAAAAGCTCCTGAAACGCCAAAAACTATTGACAAGATAAATAACACTACTGAGTTTGAAGAAATACTACAAAAAGCAGAAAGTCTAATAGAAATTTATAAAGTTAAATAAGTTCATCCCATGCTTCACCGCTGTGATACGCCCCTTTCCAAAGAGGCATACAACAAAACTAAAATTACTTTTCTGGATAATTTATTTTAATTGATGGAAGTACACTCTCCCACCAATTAAGATAAATTGATTAAATTATCACTAAAAATAAGCATAAACACGTACAATTCCTATTCCTTATAATTATTTTCATAGAACTTGTTAATTTTAAAATCTTACAGTGTTACTTTCAATTCCTTAGCTGCCTGCTCTATATTCTCCTTGCCAAGTATTGCGGAAATTACTGCTGCACCGTGGGTTCCTGTTTTTATAACTTCAGACAAATTTTCCTTATTAACTCCACCTATAGCTACTGATGGTATATTTATGCTCTCTACAATCTCCTTTAATCCTGAAATGCCTATGGGTATGTCTATATCCTTTTTACTTCCTGTAAAGAAAATTGCTCCTATACCTACATAATCTGCCCCGTCTCTTTCTGCTTCTTTAGCTTCATCCACATTTCCCACAGATATTCCTATTATCTTATCCTTACCAAGTATCTTTCTGGCTAGCCTAAGAGGCATATCATCCTGTCCAAGATGGACTCCATCAGCATCTATGGCCTGTGCAATATCAATTCTATCATTAATTATAAGTGGAACATTATATTTATCTGTAATTTTCTTTACTTCCAGCGCCACTTTGTAAAATTCTCTGGTAGTTACATCCTTCTCTCTTACCTGTACCATAGTTACTCCGCCTTTTATGGACTCCTCAACAGCACTTTTAAGAGTTCTATCTTTTAAAAATCTCCTATCAGTAACTAAATATAAACTATAATCTATATCCATATGAAAATCCCCTCTAATCTTTTTAAATTATGTGACGCTTAGCCGCCACTAAGCACTGCTACTATCCTAAGAAGGAAATAAAAAATAAGTCTTATTTCCCTAAAAAGGTAATTTTAGAAGATTGAATTATCTCCTCTTCATTTATTTCATATATTGAATCTAAAAGCTTAACTCTAAAACTTCCAGGCGCTTTTGCAGCTTCATAAGCCTTTTCACCGGCAATTCCCATAGAAACTATTGCTGCACAGGTAGCTGTAAATTTATCTTCCTCAGCTCCTACAGTCCCAGCGCAAAGGGCTCCAAGCATGCATCCTGCCCCTGTTACTTTAGTTAACATCTCTACTCCGTTTTCAATTACTGCTATTCTTTTCCCATCGGATACAATATCCTTTTCACCTGTAGCCGCTACCACACAATTATATTTATTAGCTAATGTTATGCAAGCTTCTATTAGACCTTCTTGATTACCTATTGAGTCTACCCCTCTAACCTCTGCTTGTAAACCAGCTAAAAATTTTATTTCGCCAGAATTGCCCTTTATAACATCAACTCTTCCCAGCTGAATAATTTTATCTATTATATCTACTTTTCTTTTGCTTACAGGACATGCAACTGGATCTAATACTACAGGTATATTATGTACCTTTGCAGATATTGCCGCCATAATAATTGATGCCTCTTGTTCCTTTGTAAGAGTACCTAAATTTAAATACAAGGCACTAACTATTTTAGCAAAATCAAAACTCTCATCATAAGCTTCACACATGGCTGGTGAAGCGCCAAAAGCCAGTAGAATATTGGCACAATCATTGATTGTTACATAATTAGTAATGGCTTGTACTAAAGGTACTTTCTTTCTCAGTTTTGTTATAACCTTAGAAATATCCTCAATCATTCTCAAAACCTCCTAAAAATTTCACATTCTTAAATATGACATATATGATTGCAACTGCAATAAATGTAAATACTGTAGGTATACCTAAACTATTATTGTTAAAATAATTATATAATAATATTCCAGCTATAGCTGCTATACCTCCCACAATATTAATATTACCTTTATATCTCTTCTTTAATATATAATTTATAAAAACTACCGTGTACACAGGTACAAATATGCTACCTATGAGGAGCAAAAAATTTTGGTAGTTTTCCATAGGAAAAATAAATGCCAGTGCTGTAGATACTGCACAATAAATTATTATTCCCAAATTATTTCTTTTAAAACTATATATTTGCTTAGAGGATATTACTGCAGAATATATATCTATAAAGGTAGTAGTTACAGTGGCTAAAAGTACTATCAGCGCTGCAATTATTCCTGTGCTTGATAAAAACTCCACTATGTCCTTTCCTGTATATAAGGCTATTGCAAGTCCTAAGGAATACATCAAAACACTTCCTACAAAATATCCCCAAAAACTTGATAGAAAAACTCCCTTACCACTACTACCATCCTTTGAATAATCTCCTATAAGAGGCAACCAGGACACTGGCATTGCTATGGTTATCTCAATTGCAGTAGTAAAACTTATGTTTTGTGAAATTGAAAGAGCCTTTGAACCGTCCATCTTAAAAAATAATAATATGCATAATATTATAAGTATAATAACTGATATATCATTTACTTTTTTAGTATAATTACTAAAACAATAAGACCACAAAAATACCGCTGCAGCCACCACTAAAATACATAAATTTAATGATAACTTTGTTTGCCCGCTTATTGCCCTTCCTCCCTGTATTATCATTATGGCGGACCAACCTATAAGCTGAAGAACATTTAAAAGTGCTACTATTTTACCTCCCAAACCACCAAAGGAATCCCTAACCTTTTCCATAGCATTTCTATTTCCCTTAAAGGATATGTAGCCACCAAAAGCCAAAAACAATGTTCCTATTATGTGCCCAATAAATATTGCCAGTAATCCCTTTTTTATGCCTAATGGTGCTATCATACTTCCTGTATATATTTCAGCTATGGATATGGCCGCACCAGCCCATAAAAAGAACATGGATGAATTTTTTATTTTATTCAAAGTCTACACCGCCTCGTTTGTATAAGTCAATAAAGTGTCCTACTGGTCCTACCCCTTTTCCTATTGAAAAAGAATTTTTTATTGCTTCATTTATATACTGTTTAGATAAATCTACTGATTTCTCTATACTATATCCCTTTGCAATATGAGATGCTATTGCTGAAGATAGTGTGCAGCCTGTTCCATGGGTATTCTTTGTATTTATTCTATCACCCTTTAAAGTAAAAAAACTCTCTCCACTATACAAAATATCATCAGCATCGTTGCATCTATGACCACCCTTAACTAATACATGCTTAGCTCCTGTTTTGGCAATTATTTTTGCTGCTTCTTTCATATCCTCTGCATTGTTTATTTTTAGTCCTGATAAGACTTCTGCTTCTGGTATATTAGGAGTTACTACATCTGCAATAGAAATAAGACTCTTAAGTTCTTCTACAGCTTCTTCCCTTAAAAGAAAATATCCACTTTTAGAAACCATTACAGGATCTACAACTATATTTTTAGCCTTATATTTAATTAGCATATCTTTTATTGTCTTTATAATTTCATTATTTGAAACCATACCTATTTTTACAGCATCTACTTCTATATCTTCAAAAATACATTTGATTTGAGCCTCTATCATCTTTTTATCAACTTCTAGAACATCAAAAACTCCCATGGTATTTTGAGCTGTAACAGCTGTTATAATACTCATAGCGTATACTCCAAGAGCGCTCATTGTCTTTATATCCGCCTGTATACCTGCCCCGCCGCAGCTATCTGAGCCTGCTATTGTCAAAACTTTTTTCAATCTTAGTACACCTCTTCTACAATTCTATTCTCTTCCGTTAAAGTATTCATCAATAACATTTTTAGCTATATTCTTAATAACACTAGCTTCTGCTATAAGATTCATAACTACAATGAATACCATTATTCTTTCTTCTTCTTCACCTTCTAGTTTAGCTTCTTTTATCATATTTTTAAACTCTTTTTCATTAAAATAATCTTTAGCTAAAAAATTATTATAATTTTCCTGCTGTATATTTGAAAAAGCCTTATATGCTATTTCCAAGGATATTATATCATCTTCCCTATCATTAATCTCATTAAACGCTAGTCTAAATACCTTTTTAATCTCTTCCGTAGTTAGAATAGGCCTCATATAACTAAGGAGCAAAAGTTGTACTAAATGATTTTTAGTATATCCTCTTTTTCTCCCATCTTCTGGCTTTGATATAACCTCATTTTTTATATAATTTTGAACTATATTATTAGTATATTTTTCTCCTTTAAATTTATCATTGAGATAATCTGTTACTTGAGATAGAAATAAATCATATCTAGGCAAATCTTCATAGGGTATAACACTTTCTTGGGATATCTCATTTGCCATTTTTCTTATATCATCTATAGTAAAATTCTTATATTTCAATAAAACCACACCTCCTAATTAATATTTTATCCCACAACTATACAATCTAATACTCTCACCTTTAGGTTCATTGCATAAGTAGCTTAAGCAAATTATTTATAAGATTCAGTAATTCAGTTTTCTTTATGAATTATCTTTAAAAGGTCATTGCAACGCATCAAGTATTATTAATTTATCTTCATTATAAGTTATGTAAAAACTTATTACAAGTTATATACTATGTTCAAAATCGACATTTACAGAGATATATTAAGATAAATAAAGCTTTAATGAGATTTACATTAAATAATTAAGTATAATGGCTATAATTAACTTTAAATATGATTATTTTTAAGTTGTAATATAGTATTAAATAACTTATAATAAACTCATGTTCTTATTACTTATCTACATAAATTAGTATATAATATAATTAAGTGAAAGTAATCTTTATTGTAAAGGGGGTGCTTTCAATAAAGCAGAAAAAGCGTCTAATTTTATGTTTATTCCTTACACTAATATTTACCTTTTATAACCTAATATCTCCTGAATTCTTAAACTTTAATTCTAATACTAAATATAATATAGTTTACGGAGCACCTAGAGGTGGTTTTAATGGCGGCAGCTTCAAAGGAAGTTCATCTTCAGGAAGTTCTAAAAGCTATAAGTCCGGCAGCTTTAGCAGTGGTTCCTCCAGCAGCTCCAGTTCTAGTAAAGGAACTTCTGGAAGTACCAGCAGTAATCCTTCAGGGGGTAGTACCAGCAGCAGTGGTTGGTTTGGACAAAATAACAATAATTCAAATCAGGGTTCAACAAAACGTTCCTTTATACCAATACCTATACCTATACCCTTTGGTGGGTCACATTATGGCGGTTATGGTGGTGGATCAATAGCTTCATTTATTTTTAAACTTATATTTTTTATCATAATAATCATAATTATTTACAAAATATTTAAAAAATTTAAAAGATAATTTTTAGGAGGAATTTACAATGGGAGTAATAAACAGATTATCTAATATCTTTAAGGCAAAGGTTAATAACGCATTAGACGAGGTTGAAAATCCAATTGAATTATTGGATCAAAAATTAAGAGACATGGACAAAAGTCTAAATGATGCAAAGCTTTCTTCAGCACAAATACTTGGTAATGTTCATGAAATTGAAAAGAAGCTTGAAAAAGCAAAAGTAGAATCAAAGGATTTTGACGAGAAAGTGAAGCTTGCAATAAAAGCAGGTAATGATGATTTAGCTAAGAGAGCTCTTGAAAGAAAACTTGAAGCTGACAAAAGAATTCAAAGTTTAGAAACAAGTTATGCTGATGCTTCTGCGAAAGCTACAGCCATAAAGACAAAATTAAGAGATTTAGAAGAGGAAATACAAAAAACTAGAAACTACAGAGATGAAGCTGCTGCAAGATACAATAATGCAGAAGCTACTAAAAAGGTCAATGAAGTTCTTGCAAACGTAGATGCCGGTTCAAATAAAATCAATATTGACGATATAGAAAGAAAAATTGAGAGAAAAGAAGCTCTTGCTGAAGGTCTTGGTGATTTACAAGTTGATAATTCTTTAGATAAAGAATTTGAAAAATTAAATGATCTAAATCTTGATGATGAACTTGCAAAATATAAATCTTCCATAGACTCTACAAATTCAAAAGACTCTACAAATTCAAAATAAAAAGTAGGGAGGTCATTATGGGTAAGACAGAAGAATTCATCTCACAAGAAAAAGAATACTATGGCAAAATCTATTCTGACATAGCTTTTGCCATAGATGAAATAAGAGATTTTCTAGATGAGGAAACTCTTAAAAATAGAAAGTATTTTTCAAGACAACCTGTTTTAGACAAGTATATAGAAGTTTTAGATTCTGCAAATCAGGAAAGTAAAAAGAGAGGCTTTATAAAGGGTTTTATTGACGGTGACAAATACATCAACTTACTTCAGTCCTTTAAGGCAGATCATACTGAAGAGCTCAACCAGCTTGAAAAGTGCTGGAAATGTGAATGTTTAAGATGTACTGCTGCCTGTAAATTCGATAGCTGTGATGGTTGTAGAACTGGAAGACGTGTAGCCTACTGTGATCACAAGAGAACTAATGTAGCCTTCTTTGACAATTCACAAAGTGCTATGCTTAACCTTGTAAACAATAATACTGGACAGGAAGACAGATATAATGTACTAGCTGTAGTGCAGGATGCTCTAGAAGATAAAAGATATATATTAATAGAAAATATCCATGATAAAGAACGTTTTATCCTTTACTATTATCCTAAACTTCCAGAGGACACCTATGGTGAAATAACTGATGAAGAAGATTTTAATTTTGCAGCTTCCGCCTACGAAAATGTAGAGAGAAGTTAAGCTAAAAAATGTTAACTAATAAGATTATCATTAACTCAAATAATAATTAAAATCATAGTAAAAGAAGCTGTCTCACAATGCATAGCGAGACAGCTTCTTAACTATTCTACTATTAAAAATAATTATTAAAATCTGATTTTTAATAAACAAATGAGGCCATTCTCAAATTTAATGAATATTTATTCCTTTTGAGACATCCCTTTATTTTATTATACTTTTTTAGATATCTGCAAGTAATTTTCAGAACAATTCCAACAGCATAAAAACATAAATAATTATTTATAATTTTAAACTGAAAAACAAAGTCTCTTTCTATAGATCACTATAAATTTCCATATTGTCTACTGCGTTTTTCACCAATTCATCTATATCCAAAATAGATTCTTCTTTAATAATTTCCCCTAATATGGGCTTTGTCTTTGGGTGCTTTGGTACAAATATGGTACAACAATCCTCATAGGGCAATATAGATGTTTCATAAGTTCCTATTATTCTTGCAGTATCCATTATGTCACCCTTATCACTGGCTATAAGCGGCCTAAATACAGGCCTGTCAGCTGCATCATTACTAACTACAAGTCCTTCCATTGTCTGGCTTGCCACTTGCCCAATACTTTCCCCAGTTGATACTGAATGAATTCCATTTTTTTCGGCAATTTCACAGGCAATTCTCATCATAAATCTTCTCATAATAATTGTAAGTTCATCTTTTCTGCACTTCTCAATTATACTCATTTGAATATCTGTAAATGGTACTACATAAAGAGTTATATTTCCCGTATAGGTTTGCAGAATTCTTGCAAGGTCTTTAACCTTTTCCTTTGCCCTTTCGCTGGTATAGGGATGGCTATGATAATAAACGCAGCTCAGTTCAACACCTCTTCTTGCCATCATATATCCAGCTACAGGTGAATCTATCCCACCTGAAAGCATAAGAAGAGTTCTGCCATTAGTACCATAAGGCATTCCTCCCGCTGCTTTTATCTTTTTAGAATATACATAGGTATTATTTCTTATTTCCACAGTTATCCTGCATTCAGGGCTTTTTACATCTACTGAAACATTCTCTACATTCTCTAATATGTATGCTCCAACCTTCTGATTAATCTCCATAGAATTTATAGGAAAACTTTTATTAGCTCTCTTTGTCTCTATCTTAAAGGTACTCGATCCATCTTCTCTAATTTCTCTAATACATTCTTCATATATTTTTTCCATATCCGTCTCTATCTCTGTAACAATGCAAAGTTCTGCAATACCAAATAATCTCTTAAGTCTGTTTACCAATTCATCTATTTGTTCTGAGTAAATAAACCACCTTCCCTGATCACTTATAAATTCGTAGTCTAATCCCTTTAGCACGTATTTTATATTGTCTCTAAGTTTTTTTTCAAATTTATTCTTATTCAACCCCTTCAAAAATATTTCTGAAGCATATTTAACAAGTATAAGTTTTCTCATATTTTTAATCTCCTTAACATTTGCAAACCGCTATTAAGCTTTTCTATAGTATAATCTACTTCATCAAAAGAATTATACTCATTGAAACTAAATCTTATGGCTCCTTCAATTTCATTATTACTTAATCCTATAGATTTAAGTACATGGCTCATCTTATGTCTTTTAGCAGAACATGCCGAACCATTGGAAACGTAAATTTTATATTCTTCAAGATAGTGCAGTAAAACCTCTGCTCTCACACCTTTAAAGGAAACATTTAGTATGTGAGGAAGATAGTCATCGGCTATTTCACTATTTATCCTAATATCCTTAATATTCTTTAATTTATCTATAAAATATTTCTTAACAGCCTCTACACTTTTATAATTATTTTTAATATTTTCATATATTTTTTCTGATGCTTTTGCCATACCACAAATAGCTGGAAGATTTTCTGTACCCGACCTATAATTTTTTTCCTGTCCTCCACCTTCAATTAATACTTTTGGAACAAGTCCTTTTCTAACATAGGCAAAACCGATTCCTCGTGGCCCATGTATCTTATGTCCACTGGCCGATAACAAATCTATATTACATTTATGAACATCTATATTAAGTTTCCCATAACTTTGTACTGCATCTACATGAAATTTTATTCTACTGCTTTTTTCTTTAATTATCTTTCCTATAGTCTCCAGATCCTGTATCACTCCAATTTCGTTATTTACATGCATGATACTTACAATTTGTGTATCCTTATTTATGCTGCTTTCTAATGCTTGTACATCAACTTTACCTCGTGCATCTACATCTAAATAAGTAACTCTTATCCCTTCACTTTCTAGCTGCATACAAGTATTCATAACACTTGGGTGCTCAATCTTTGTTGTAATTATATGTCCTTCACCTTTTACAAAGCCCTTTAAGAGAAAATTATTGCTCTCACTACCTCCTGAAGTAAATATTATTTCCTCCTTAGAAGCATTTATTGACTTTGCAATTATATTTCTTGCCTCATTACACTTTTTTTCCGCTTTAACACCAATACTATATGCCGAGGATGGATTACCGTAGTAATCTTCCATAACATATACCATTTCATCTATTACTTCTTTATATGGCCTGGTTGTTGCGCTATTATCCATATATACTTCCAAACAATCACCTTCTTAAAATATATAGATTCTATTTTCTATTATAAAAATTACAAATATAAAACTGATACCATTTAACCACATAGTTACTATAATATAAGTAATTATGCCGTAATTCAATATTTTTTCACATATTATAAAAAATATTGTAAACATAATATAATCCACATTTAATTTTAACTATTTTATTCTTAATTTCGACAAGAGTTAACATTATGACAAATGAAATTTTTATTTATATTACCTTCATCTGAAAAAGTTATGCACATCGTTCACAGTTGTCCACAGTTTTAAGGATTTAATCCACAGAAACTGTGCATAACTACATAATTACCTACAATACTGATTTTTATAGCATTCAAAAACCTACAAATTTTTTATTCACATTATCCACAATTGGCATGTGTATAACCTGTTTAAAGTATGTGAAAAATCTTAATATATTAAGCAAGAATTATTTCATTTCTATAAGTTCTTCAATAAAAATTTTATATTCTTCAGCTTTATGCTGAGAGTCATAATATATATTAGTTGCCAAAATATCACAATAAGATGCTATAATTATATAGATACTATAGTTACTATACTTGTTAAAAAATTTATTTAGCTCTTTCTTAAATTCATTCTCATTTTTCTTTATTTTATATAAGCTTAAAGGATACATATGTGCTTCTACTACAGTACAGATTAATTCTTGTGCTGCTTTAGGCATATCTAGCTGTTTACACACTTCTCTCATTATATTTTCGCCAGCTATCTCATGACCTGCAAAACTTACCTTATTATCAACTTTTTTATAATTTTTAAATTTCCCTATATCATGCACGAAAACAGCTAATGCTAAAAAATCTATTAATTTGTATCCTTCCATATCCTCACTTAATAATTCTAGATCTAATCCCTGTAATTCTATTTTTTTAGCCTGAATTTCTTTTAATAATTCATAAGCAGCATTCATATGGGTGAAAGCATCCTCTAAATGGTACTTACATTTCCCTATAGTTTTAAGTTCTTTAGTATATGGCAATATATTCTCTAAAATTGAATATTGATCCAATATATTAAAGGCTACACCATTTTTATCTATATTAATAATATGCATAAGTTCTCTTAGTAAGGTATTGCCAAATTTGTTCTTTAAATTTTTACTCTGCTCTTTTATGTGCAATTCAGTATTAATACTAAAGTGCATTCCATATCCCATATAATAGGCAATACCCTTTAGTATACTCAAAGGATGCTTTTCTATACTTTTATCATTAATTTCCTGTATAATTCTTCTCTTAATATGAATTCTTCCTTGATAAGGATCAATAATTTTATTGTCCGTTAATTTCAGGGCCACTGCATTCATTGTATAATCCATATTCTCTAAATATTCTTCTATGCTTTTAAAAGTTAATTTCCATATCTCCACTATGAAGCCTTCATTTTCTATTATTAACACTTTTTTATTATTATAAAATCTAATATTATAGTTTAATTTCTCTTTAAATAATTTAAAAAGCTCATTAATATCCTCACTATAAAGAATTTTCATTTTTTTAATATTGACTTCAGGCTTTATAAGTTTTTCCCTTACATAGTCACCTACTAGATATGCATCTCCGCCTAAATCAATAAGTGCTTTTTTCATTTCTTTTATTATGTTTACCATGTTTACTGCACGTCTCCATTCTAATTTATATAACAATTTATCCGATGACTATCTCCTCTAATACCATCACCGCACTCTGTGAATCGCTTTTCTTGAAGTTAGGTAAAAAGAGTGGCTACGTCCCTGGATAACCATTTACCCTAAAGAACAACGATCTCTAAGTATCATAAATACCTATACCAAGAACTCTGTTTATGATTGTCCATTATTCTCTATAAAATTCATTGATTGTATTATATCATATGGACTGCTTCACCTGATAATTGTCTACATCAATATCTTATTAACTGTTAAAATACTAAATAAATCCGCTAGTTTATATCTATAAAAAATTATTCTTTTTTTTAACAATATTTATAAAATAAACATTAATAATATTATATATTTATATGTATTTCTACATAAATAATATTTTTTGTATTAAAAATATATCACTATCCTTTATAAAAAAATTTATATAATAAATTTATATACTTAAAGCTATATTTTATACAAGTCTTCGACAAATATAAAATATAAATCCATAAAATTACTTTTATTTTTTATACAAATCTCATACCTATTCTATAAATCCGTTTTAATTAATATTTGTCCTAACAGCTTGATACATATAGCTTTATATGAATTATATAAACGCATTGACTTTTCTATAATATGATAGTATATTTACTATAGATGGAATTTCATAAGAATTTTGTAATAAAAAATAAAAAAGTAAAAATATATATTGACTTTTATTGTAATTTTTGTTATTATTTAAATATAGTTTTTGTCGAATAGTGTGAATTTAAGGAGGAATATAAAATGAAATCAATAGGTGTAGTAAGAAGAGTGGACGAACTAGGTAGAATAGTTATCCCTATAGAATTAAGAAGAACTTTAAATATAGCTGAAAAAGATGCTTTGGAAATTTACGTAGATGGAGAACAAATCATATTAAAAAAATATGAACCAGCATGTATATTCTGTGGAGACGCAAGAGATGTTGTAAATTATAAGGGAAAAAATATTTGTGAATCTTGCCTAGAAGAATTAAAACAAGGTAGATAAACATAATGAAATTTTTGAAAAACACATGATTAAAAATCATGTGTTTTTTCTAGGTCAAACAATAAAAATAAACTTTCATTAACTTTAAATATAATGAAAGAAGTCTATATCTAACAAATTAAATATAAACTTCTAATAAACTTATTCTAAACAAATTACACATATAAAATAAATTTTATTACATTATTATGTATTTAAACTTCTTATTTATAATAATCAACTACTATCTTACTCTTCTTGCTCCACAATATCCACTTTCGTATGAAAGCGGCATAATTTTTACTACATCTCCAGTATGAGGTGCATGTATCATAAGCCCTCCGCCTATATACATACCAACATGGCCTGGCCCTCTGCCGTCATTATGAAAAAATACTAAATCTCCTGGTTGAAGATTTGATATATCTACAGGAGTTCCAAAATTAAATTGATCTTCACTTACTCTAGGTATTGATATACCAAAATGTGCATATACATACTGAACAAAGCCTGAACAGTCAAATCCACTAGGGCTCGTCCCACCCCAAACATATTTAACTCCCTGAAATTGAGCAGCATAGGTTACTATAGCATCACTGGAATAACCACCAGTTACTGCTGGAGCACTGCCACCTCTATTTATTGAAACAACAGCCGCTGCTTGTGCAACTTTCATATCTTGAACTTTCTTATTTATAGCTGAAATTTGAGCATTTGCGGAAGCACTTAACTGCTGTGCTGAATTCACCTCAGCATTAGCCTGCTCCACAAGAGGAGTTTGATCTGATTTTTGTTTATTTAAGGCAGTAAGCTTCGTATTCTGTTCATCCTTAAGAGCGACAAGCTTTTGTTTTTCTCCGTCTAAAACATCTTTTTTCTTTTGTATTTCTTGTTTTCTTGAATTTAAATCTGTAATAATCCTATCATTGTAGCTAGCTACTGTTTTTATATTATCCACTCTAGAAATAAAGTCACTTAATCCCTTTGATTGCAATACTGCATCTAAATAACTATTATTTCCGTTAATATACATAGCTCTTATAGTCTCATTATACTTATTTTGTTCTACTTTTATATTTTCTTCTGATCTTTTTATTTTGTCCTGTGATACTTTTATATCAGCTTCTGTATTGCTTATCTTGCCATTTAAACTGTCAATTTGAGCCATCCCCTGTTGAATCTCATTATCAAGTGTCTCTATTTTGTGCTGTAAATCGCTAGCCTTTTTCTGCGCTGAACTAAGCTTACTTTGTCCCTGATTATATTGAGTTTGTGCGGAATTAAGCTGATCATCTAAAGATGGATCTGCAAAGGCCCTGCCACTGATAGATAAAGTAATACCTAAAGCTATAACAGCACATAGTAATTTTTTGTGCACCTAAATTCCCCCTTTTTTAGTTGTACATATCTTCATAAACTATGTGTTATAATAATCAATTTTTAAAACTACCTTTCTATTATAACATTAATAAATAAAATGCTACAACACGCTTACACAGCATTATCCCTCATATTATATAAATTAAATAGGAATGCTCTTGTTTTCTCCGTTATATATCACTATCTATCAAATTTAGACTTTTATTTACAAAAAGAAAAGAAGAGATAGATTAACTCTATCTCACTCTTCTTGCGCCCATATATGAACCCATATACGCAAGTGGCGTAATTTTTACAACATCACCTGTGTGAGGTGCCTGTATTATATCTCCTCCGCCTATATACATACCAACATGACCTGGAAGACCATTGCTATCAGGTTCAAAGAATACTAAATCACCTACTTGAAGTTGTGATTGACTTACAGGTGTTCCGTATCCAAATTGATCCTCACTTGTCCTAGGTATTGATACACCAAAATGAGAATATACATATTGAACAAAACCTGAACAGTCAAATCCGCTAGGGCTTGTACCTCCCCAAACATACGGTACATTAAGAAATTGCTCTGCATATCCCACTATAGAACCACTTACTGCTGGATTAGGCGCTGGTGGCTTAGGCGCTGGCTTTGGTGTTACTGGAGTACCTCTATTAATAGAAACCGTAACATCAGCAGTTGATGTTGTTGCACTAGCAACTGCTGAACTTGCTGCTGCTTTAGCAGCCGCTACTGCTTTAGCTGCCTCCGCAGCTTGTGCAGCCGCAGCAGCCTCTGCATTCTTCTGTGCCGTTATTTTACCATTTACTGCATCCACTTGTGCCTTTGCATTAGCACTAGCTGTAGTTGCTGATGCTATTTCAACTTTATACTGTGCCACTAAAGGCTCTTGATCCGCTTTCTGTTTTCCAAGGTTCGCCAAATTTTTACTACTTTCAGCTTGTAATGAAACTAATTCTTTTTTACTTGTCTCTAATGAATTTTCCTTGTTTTGAACTTCCTGTTGTCTTTCATTTAACGAGGCTATTAAATTATTGTCAAATTGAGCTACTTTGCTAATATTATCAATTTTTGTTATAAAATCCCCAAATCCTTTAGAATCCAATAAAGCACTTAGATATCCATCATTACCCATTATGTACATGGCTCTCAGCCTACTTTTATATAAGTCTTGTTCTTCTTTTACACGCTGCTGCGCCGCTTCTAGATTCTTCTTTTCCTGGGTTATATTGCCTTCAACCTTATCTATTTTACCTTTTATTTGCTCTGCTTGAGTCATATTCTCTTGCATTTGAACATCTAAAGCCTGTATCTTATTCACCAAATCATTAAATTTAGCCTGCGATGCATTCAATGCGGCTTGGCTTTGATTGTATTGAGCCTGAGACGAACTTAGCTGATCACTTAAAGAAGGATCTGCAAATGCCTTAGTACTAATACCTAATACAACACCTACTGCCATAACAATACATATTATTCTCTTATGCAAATTTTATTCCCCCCTGTTTCTTCTTAATTACACATTCGTATTATACAAAATTCCCTATTACTTCATATTCTATCATTAACAAGGTATATGCCACAATAATAATGTTTGCTATAAATTCAGTGCATTTTAAAGTATTTTTAAAAATATTAAATGTTTTCAATGTCTATGTACTGTTTTTGAGCTAATTTGCAAAATTAGTTGAATTCTATCATCAAATTTATGTTTTATATATTTATCTTACAAATATTTTCCACAAAATACTTCCCATATGCCTAATATTTTTTGAAAAATGTCCATTTGTTGCATTAATCCATTTTATAACATACAGTTATGAAAAAACTTTTAATAGTGCTGCTATTTATTAATACTTACTTGAGTATATGGTATAAAATACATATAAGGCATATTCAAATAAATAACTAGTCAGTATGCTAGTCTATTTTGAATCCTACTACGTCAACAGAACCCTCAGATAGCTCACTATCCTCGGAACCCATTTCCTTTGTATGATTAAAAATATCCGTCGTATCTTTGACTTACTATTTATTTTCATATGCCTAAATCTTTAATTTGTTATTTGATTTTACATATCTAATGAGTGCTTATATACTTCAGACTTTGGAATTTCCCTTTCCTTTGACACTATTTTAATAGCTTCCTTTTTCGTAAAACCTCGATCTATATAATTCAATATATGTTCCTGTATACTTAAGTCTTCCCATTTACTCTTTCTTTCTCTTTCAATATCCTCATCACTTTTACCTGATATCACCAATACATATTCCCCTCTTGGCTCATTTTTATCATAATGTTCCACTGCCCCTTTTATACTATCTCTAAATACATCCTCGTGCAATTTAGTGAGTTCCCTACATATGGATATATTTCTATCACCTAATACTTCCATAATAGCTATAAGTGTATTTCTAAGTCTATGAGGTGCCTCATAAATTATAATAGTATCTCTATATTCCTTTATTTCCTCCAACACTTTTTTTTTATCTTTATTTTCTCTAGGCAAAAATCCCCTAAATACAAATTTACTTGTATCAATATTAGAATATACAAGAGCCGTAATAAGCGCCGTGGCTCCTGGTATTATTTCAAATAATAGATTGTTTTCTATACATTTTTTTATTATTATACTTCCTGGGTCTGATATTCCAGGCATACCTGCATCTGTTACAAGGGCTATATTTTTACCACTTGAAAGTAAATTGATAATCTCACTAGATTTACCATTTTCATTAAATTTATGATAGCTTATCATGGTCTTCTTTATGCTGAAATGATTTAAAAGCTTAAGGGTTTGCCTAGTATCCTCTGCTGCAACTATATCGCATTCCTTTAAAGTCTCCAGAGCTCTTAAAGTAATATCCTTTAAATTTCCAATAGGAGTTCCTACTAAATATAATTTTCCCGCCATAATATATCTCCTTCAAATCACCTTTTACTATACTCTTGCATAAATCTTTTCTATTTCATTAGTATAACTTCCGTCCTCCTTGTGTACATAAATTGGTTCTCTCCATTTAAGAAATGCACCACCATCTCTCTGTCCTTCTATAAGTACAATATTAGGTGCTTTTTTTAAAGTAGGATGTATCATTTGTATAGTTTTAGGCTCTATTCTATGTTTTCTCATAAGACAAAGTATATCTACTAATCTTTCTGGTCTATGAACCATAAACATCCTTCCATTATCCTTTAAAAGTATTCTAGCTGCAATTATTACATCCTCTAAATTGCAACATATTTCATGTCTTGCTATAGCATTTTTATCATTAGGATTTAAAATTCCTGAATTTATAAGTTTGTATGGAGGATTCACTGTAATCACATTTGCTTTTGCCATAGTTTTAATAAATTCAATATCTTTAATATCTTTATGTATAAATTTAATTTTATCATTTAATTTATTATAAGCTGCAGATCTATTAGCCATGTCTACCATATCTTCTTGAATCTCTATTCCAACTATGTCTGAAGCCTCTGTTTTCGCTGAAATTATAAATGGCACTATTCCTGTTCCCGAGCATAGATCTATTACTGTAGAATCTTTCTTTATCTTGGCGAAATTTGCTAGAAGTACTGCGTCTATTCCAAACCTAAATGCATTCTTTTTTTGTATAACAAAAATACCTTTAAGTTGTAAATCATCTAATGTCTCATTTTCTCTTAATAAACTCAAGTTTCACTCGTCCTTTCCATAATTCACAAAAAACAATCATCCAATATACCAATTTATTTTGTACTGTATTATGTAAATATAAGTATATCATTATAACTCTATTCTTACATAATACCAGATGTTACATGATATCTAAGAAATTATTTCTTTTAAACCCAGTTAAAAATCTTTCTTAACATTATACACCAAAGCTGTATTACTTTAAAATTAAAAATTTATGATTTTATATTTGACTTTATATTATTATCCATTTAAAATTTAATATGCAATCTATATGAAATATATATAATTGGAATTAAAATATTGAATCAAAATTAGTATAAAAACTTTAAACAATGGATTTGTTCCAATCATATGTAGTTTAATGTAAAATTTACAATATAAATATATTATATTTATCTAATTAAAATAAATTGAATATTCACTTTATTTTATTTTTTCATAAAATGAGCTTTTTTTTATAAAAAAGGTTTATATTATAATTATATATTTCTAAATCTAAATTGGGGTGATTCATATGAAACTTTTAAGACAACTCTGCATAGTTGTTATAATATGCTTTGTTGGCAGTTTTTTAAGCACTGTTTTTAACTTACCTATACCAGGTAATGTTCTTGGTCTTATAATTTTACTAGTATGCCTTTGTACTGGAATTGTAAAACTTGACAAAATTGATTTGATAAGCAAATTTTTACTTGATCACTTAGCTTTCTTTTTCTTACCTGCAGGGGTTGGACTTATGGCATCTTATGGAATTATTAAAAATAGTTGGCCTATTCTTTTAATTATCTGTTTTATATCAACTATAATAATAATGGCAGTTACTAGTCTGGTAGTAACCGCTCTAAAAAATAAAGGAGCTGGTTCCAAATGAATACAGTAATTAGTTCTCCTATTTTTTCCGTTATGATTTCTTTAATAGCTTTTGAAATAGGTTGCTTTCTGTATAAAAAAACAAATTTCCCTATATTTAACCCACTACTTATCGCCATGATAATCGTAATCGCTTTACTTAAAATATTTAACATAAGTATTGCTACCTATAATAAAGGTGGAGATTTAATTAATTTCTTTTTAACTCCATCAACGGTTATACTTGCTGTACCACTTTATAAAAAGTTACAATTGCTGAAGAAGAATGCAATTCCTATAATAGTTGGTATATTTGTTGGTTCCTCAACAGGAATGTTCTGCATAATAATAATGTGTCGCATATTTCTCATTCCTAAAAATATAGATTTATCATTGATACCAAAGTCAGTTACAACTCCAATAGGCATGGAAGTTTCAAGACAATTAGGAGGAGTTCCACCAATAACAGTTGCAGCTATTATTATAACTGGAATTATAGGCGCAGTGGTCGGGCCAGTTGTATTCAAGGCTTTGAGAATTAAAGATCCAATTGCTAAAGGTATTGCTTTAGGCACCTCTTCACATGCTATAGGTACTACAAAGGCCATAGAAATGGGAGAAGTTGAAGGGGCTATGAGCAGTTTAGCTATTGGTGTTGCTGGGCTTTTAACTGTGGTACTTGCACCTATAATGTCTAGAGTATTTAGTAGCCTTATTAGGTAGTATTGCTATAACCTATTTATGAATAATTAATATACATTGTATATTACAAATTTATGGATAAGGGGCTGTTCCACAATGCATACATAGATATTGTAAAACAGCTTTTTAGTTATTCTACTTTTAAGAATAATTATTAAAATCTGATTTTTGATAAATAAATTGGGCCGTTCTCAAATTTAATGAATATTATTCCTTTTGAGACAGACCCTTATTATTTATAGATTAAACTCATTTTTTACTATTATCTTCTGTAGCATTATATTTGCTATCAATTACTACTATGTCTACTCTTCTATTGCGTGCTCTTCCAGCATCTGTATTGTTATCTGCTACCGGTCTTTGATCTCCATATCCCATTGATGCAAGTCTCTTTGGATTTATATTAGATTGATTTTCTAAAACTCTAAGCACCGCATTTGCTCTGGCTGTTGATAAATCAAGATTATCCACATATTTGTAATTGCTTATAGGAACATTATCTGTATGACCTTCTATTCTTATGTAATTATCAATAGTATTCAGTATCTTTCCTATCTCTACAATTCTCTTTTGAAATTCTGGCTTTACATCTGCTTTTCCCGAGTCAAAAAACAACGTATCCTGAATACTTATTACAAGTCCTCTTTCTTCAATTTGGGTACTGGCACTTGTACTCATATTATTCTGTTTTATATAATCATCTATAATTTGTTTTACCTGTTTAAGCCTATCCTCTTCCGCTTGATTAGTTTTATCATTTTGTACCTGTCCATTATACTCTGTACTACTACGATTCGGTTTATTTTTTATATCCATTGAATTTCCACTGCCAACAATAGTTTGTCTCCCACTAAAAGCTATTTTAAAAGAATCAGATATTTCTTTATATTTTGTTGCATCTACATTACTAGAAGCATACATTATTATAAAAAACATCATAAGAAGGGTTATCATATCAGAGTAGGTAAGCATATATCTTTCCGTATTAACATGCTCTTGTGGCTTTTTCTTTCTCATTACTCTTGTTCACCACTTTCCCCTCCGCTATATTCTTCTAGTTGCTTTTTATCTAAGAAGCCCTTTAATTTCTCTTCAAGTGTATTTGGATTAACTCCCTCTTGAATACAGAGTATTGCTTCTATTATTAAATTTTTTTCTCCCATTTCTTGAAAATTTAATTCTTTTAACTTAGTTCCAATTGGTAACCAGAAAAGATTAGCCGAACCTATTCCGTAAAGAGTGGCTATGAATGCTCCTGCAATAAGTCCTCCAAGTTTAGTAGGATCTGATAGATTATTTAAAACGTGAATAAGGCCCATAACGGTACCTGTTATACCCATTGTAGGAGCAAAACCACCTGCTGATTCGAACATGGCTATACCAACTCTATGTCTTTCTTCAATGAGATCAGCGCTAAGTTCAAGGGTATTTTTAACTGTTTGTGGTTCTATTCCATCAACCACCATTTGAAGACCTTTTTTCATAAATGGATCCATATTTTCATCTGTAGAAATCATTTCCTCAATGCTAAGAAGCCCCTCTTTCCTAGTTTTGAAAGCAATATTTTTAAAATATTTTATAAGCTTTACAGTATTTGCCTGCTTGCTGGCAAAAGCAACTTTTAAAACTTTTCCTAAATTTTTAATCTCATTTCCGGGAAATGAAACGCCTACGGCACCAATAGTACCCCCAAATACAACTAGAGCTGGTGCTAATGATACAAGAGCTGCTAAATGCCCTCCATCCATAAGAAATGATCCAATCAACGCACCAAAGCTTATAATTAAAAATAATATAGTAGATATGGCCAAATTCTTTTCCCCCTCACATTTCTCTAGCGTTAATTAATTTTATTATCCTTATATTTATTATCGTATATTTATTGCATATATTTATGTTTGTTTTTAATATTACTAATTTTTAGATTAAAATAATACTTTATATTATTTAATTTATATATTTAAATTCATTTAATTCTATAAGTCATAATAAAATTTTCACTACCTAATACGCAAGTATTATTTGTAAAAATTATATCTTTTACATAATCCAAATTTGTAATAACCACAGGTGTAATAAGTTCATAACCCTTATCTATAATTTTTTGTCTATCTATTTTTATAACAGGATCGCCAACTTTTACAAACTCGCCTTCCTCTACTAATCTGTTAAATCCATCTCCATTTAACTCTATGGTATTTATTCCAATATGCACCAATAACTCGATACCTTTTTTGCCAGTAACAACAAAAGCATGATTTGTATTAAATATAAGCTTTACTCTTCCATCTATAGGTGATTTTATTATGTCCTCTGTTGGGTCTATTGCTATTCCCCTTCCTACTATTTCCTCTGAAAACATTCGATCTGAAACCTTATTTAAATTTACTACATTTCCGTTAACTGGTGACATAACTTGAAAGGTGTCCCTAAATATATTAAGCATACCTGTTTCCCCCTGATATTTTCTTTTTATATATAGTATAGCATATTGAACTTTGGTTACAATAAAAATAAGAAGTATACCTTATTAAGGTATACTTCTTATTTTTATCTCTTAATTATAAACTATTCTTGTACTGGAGCTCCAACTGGACAAACGTTAGCACAGTTTCCACAATCAATGCAAGTATCAGCATCTACAACAAATATAGAATCTCCTTGGCTTATAGCGTTAACTGGACATTCTGAAGCACAAGCTCCACAGCTTACGCAAGAATCAGTAATTTTGTATGCCATTTAAAACACACCTCCTTAAAGTTTTAATCAACAAGTTTACCATAAACTATTGTATCATGTTTTTTTATTTTTTAAAAGTGTATTTTATATTACAGTAAATCCTAAATCTTCTATAGCTTCTATAACTTTATCCATATTTATAGAGTAAGCATCATATACTATTTCTATTTCGCCTTTTTCTTTGTTTATTTGACATGCAACAATACCTTCATTAGACGCTATAGAATTTCTTACTACACTAACATCCCTTAAAGTCCTTATATTGCAAATTTTAAGAATGGATTTCATTTTTATCCTCCTAGTCTGGTTTAAATAACTCTTTTATAATCTTTTCATCTTCTCCATCAATTTCTAGCTTAATATCTGCTTCATCAACAGCACCTTCAAAAGAGCCAGATACTAGAGTAAGTTCATTTATAGGAACCTCTTTAATGGTGTCCTCTCCATCCTCAATCTTCACCTTTATTTTAACACTTTCATTAACTACACTATTAGATACAACCTCGCCCTTACCATACTCAGTTTGAACAATTGATGCTACCTTTGGAAGTCTTTTTCTTATATCTTCATAAGTATTCTGTTCGTAATTAAGGCAGCACATAAGTCTTCCACAAATCCCTGATATTTTAGTAGGGTTTAGTGATAAATTTTGTTCCTTAGCCATTTTGATAGACACAGGTGCAAAATCTCCTAAATGTACAGAACAGCACATTGGTCTTCCACAAGGTCCCAATCCCCCTATCATCTTTGCTTCATCTCTTACACCAATCTGCCTAAGTTCAATTCTGGTTCTAAAAACTGAAGCTAAATCCTTTACTAATTCTCTAAAGTCTACTCTTCCTTCAGCAGTAAAATAAAATATTATTTTATTATTATCAAAAGTATACTCTACATCTATAAGTTTCATAATTAAATTATGCTTTTGTATTTTTTCTGAACAAATATTAAAGGCATCTTTTTCTTTAGATTTATTTTCTAAATATTTTTTTTCATCCTCTTCATTTGCTTTTCTTATAACATTTTTTAATGGCAATACTATTTTATCCTCACTAACTTCTTTAGGTCCTATGACACAATTACCAAATTCTATTCCTCTAGCAGTTTCTACAATAACATTATCTCCGCTAGCTATAACCTTGTCTTCAGGAGAAAAATAATATATTTTACCAGCTTTCTTAAAACGTACTCCTACAACAGTTACCATGTTAAACCTCCTGTATTTTCTTATAAGTAAACCATCTAAAAATAATTACTTAAAGATGTGATCTATATTTTCAATTACACAAGAATTCAAATAAAAAAACATTTTACACTGTGAAAAATTTTTACTAACACAGTATGACATAAAATATCATAGCATACTAACTAATTATTATCTTAAGCTATGCTAACTAAAAGACTTAGTTTCTTTCATATTAAGCAGCATTATATGATAAACCATACTTGCATTTACATTACTTTCTAAATTACTTTTAGTATTATTTACAATATCAATGATACTATTAAGTTTATTGTATGAGAATACTTCCGTTAATTTTTTTATATAGGAAATTTTATCCAAATTTATAATTAACTCATCCATTCCCGTTTCCTTGTATATTATAATATCTCTAACATAAGATAATAAACAAGTTAGAATTTCTTGCCACATATCCTTATATTTCGTTAAGAACTCTTCATTTTTAAGAAAAGTTTCTATATCTGCATTATTTACATCCATCATTATATTAATTAGTTTTTCCCTTATTTCTTTAAATGAGTCATTATCAATAAAGCTTACTATTCTTCCAGGAACACCATCTGCAAATGCCTTAACAGCTTTTTTTTCATCTTCTAAAATATTAGGATACTTATTGTAAATAAATTCATCTATCTCACTGTCACTTAATTTTTTTAATTTATGAATTTGACATCTTGACTTAATAGTGTCTAAAATCTTCTCTTGATTTTCGCATAACAATAGTATAAATACACCATCAGGAGGTTCTTCTATAGTCTTTAAAAAAGCATTTTGTGCTTGTGTGGTCATTTTATCCGAATCATGAAGTATTATTACTTTTCTATTTCCTTCATAGGCTTTCTTATTTGATTCTTCTATTATTTTTCTAATTTGATCTACGGAAATGGATTTTCTATTATTTGCTATTCTGCATTCTACTATATCAGCATATTCTCTATATATCTCTTTACCTATAATATTCATAGCAGCTTCTAAAGCAACAAAACTTTTCCCTATACCATCTTCACCAGTTATCAAATGTGCATGGGAAAAATTTCCTGATTCTATAGCGTTAATAAAATTTTTCCTAATATCAGTGTGTCCTATTATATTGTCAAACTTCATACTTTTCACCATCAAATCTTTATAAATTTATCTACATCCACTACAAAAATAGTAGCTCCACCGATTTCTACATCAATAGGATAGGGTACATATACTCCTGTAGCTCCATCTATAGGTGAAGGTGACGTTATAACTTGATCCCTAGTTTTACATTCTTCTTCTATAGTTCCCAATACTCTATCTACATCCTTTTCATCAACGCCTATCATAAGAGTTGTATTTCCAGCCTTTAAAAAGCCTCCAGTAGTAGCAAGTTTTGTCACACGAAAATTTTCTTCAGTGAGCACATCTATTAAATCACCAGCATCATCATCTTGTACTATAGCAATAATAAGCTTCATAAATATAACCCTCCCTTATACTTTTTTATTTTACTAGTAAATATAGAATTTTATTTTAATAATTATAAATAAATCTTTTCTTGTATAAGTCGTAATTAAAATCATATAAATAAGCAATAATATATAAGTTTTAAACAAGATAGCTATTTTATACTAAAATTAATCAATTCCAAACAATTAATCTTTGTAAATATATAAACTTATATATCATATACCTATATTTTATCATAAATTTCTGTAATTAAATATAGGTATATAAGTTGCAATTGAAATTATACATTTGATTGATGATAGCTAATAAAATAATATTTTTTATTCAATAACTTATATAATCATTATTCACCATCGGTTAATTCTAATGCCTTTTAATGTCCTGTAAAATGTCTTTTTTTATGCTATTAATACATTCATCAATTTCATAATTACAATATAATTTTTCAATTCCAGCATCTTTTAATTTCTCCATACTAAAATCACTATTATCTGCAAGAAATCTTCTACATAATTCACTGTAGTTAGGCTTTTCCTCATTCATTTCCCTTTGCAGTGCTCTCTCCAATCTTATTCCATCATCTAAAGTAATATAAATTGGAAATACTTCATCTTTTCCAAAGTACTTCTGTAAGTTTTTATATGCTTCTAGAGTAGTTATTATAAGATAGCTATTAATTTTTATATCAATCTGTCCATCATCTATAGTTGAATAATACCATTGTCCATTTACAGTATTATATTCTCTACTTTCTATAATCTTTCCTAATGTCCTGTACTTACCTAATTTTTCTTTATCTATGAAATAATACTCTACTCCGTCCCTTTCTTTTTCTCTTTTGGGTCTTGTTGTATAGGAAACTATTGGTTTTAGATTCAAAACTTTTTCTTCCATTAGCTTTTTAAATATAGTATCTTTCCCCGATCCGCTTTTTCCTAATAAGCAAAATATTTTACCCATAAGCTCCTCCAATATACTAGTCTATAATTTTAATTTCTCCATCTTTATTTATACCAAGTACAGTACATTTCTCTCTTAGATAATACTCTATAGCTTTTATTGTGTTTTTATTTATAATCTCTCCTGGTAATATTATAGGTATCCCTGGTGGGTACGGAACAATAGAATCTCTACACAGCTCCCCCTGAGCTTTGCTGTAATGTATTAACCTATATTCTTTTTCTACAGCCTCAAAAGGCATAATTTTCATATCCGCTATACCTGACTCTATTATATGAAAATTTCTAAGTTTTATAGCTTCAAGTTTGCAGTCTAAAAGCGATTTATAAAGGAGTTCAAACTCCTCCTCCGTATTAAAAGTGGAGAATATAAGAATTACATTATTTCCATCGCACATTTCAGGCTGTATTTTTTTACTTTTCAGGTACTCATACAGTTTATATCCACTAAGTCCATCTTTTACATTTAAAATATATCTTGTTACATCTATATTATTCTGTAAATCTTCTCTGGAGATTATATGAAATCCTTCTATTAAATTTATTTTCTCCCTATAATAATTACATAAATCTATTAATTTCTTATATTCACTTGTTCCCTTTTCCTGCAAATAATATCGTGCATAATCCATTGAACACATTAGCATATAAGAAGGGCTTGTACTCAAAAATGCACTAACATAAAAATCTACTTTCTCTGTATCAATATCCTGGCCAATATGTAAATAAGCTGTTTGGGTAAGGCTGGGAAGTGTTTTATGAGAACTCATAACAACAAAATCCCCTCCTAGATTTACAGCATGCTGAGGCAGCTCATTATGAGCTCCAAAGTGAGCTCCATGGGCACTATCTACAAGTACTTTTATACCTCTTTTATGGGCTTCTTTTACTATGAATTTTAAATTACAGCATACACCATAGTAATTTGGATAAGTTATTATAACCGCCTTTGCATCTAAATTATTATCAAACAAATCTATTAAGTAATCCTCATCTATAGATAAGGGGGCATTAAACTTATTGTATATCTTATTTTTTATATAAACCGGTTTAAGTTTTCTCATTATTATTCCATTAAAAATAGATCTATGACAATTTCTCTCTACTATTACCTTTTCTCCTTCTCTAAGACAGGAAAATATCATAGCTAAATTCCCACTAGTACTTCCATTCACTAAAAAATATGACTTTTTACTTCCATAAAAATCTCTTAACATATTTTCTGCTTCTTTGATTATACCCTCTGGATGATGAAGATTATCTACTCCATCCACTTCTGTAATATCGGCCTTTATAAAATTCTCGTACAATTCTTTCCCTACATCGGTGTTCTTAAATCCTCTGCCACTTTTATGACCGGGCATGCAGAGCATTGAATTATTTTCTCTTAAGTATTTAATTATGCCCTCTACAAGTGGTAATTTTGACAATTACATTCAGCTCCTCTTACTTGGATCATATTTTTTCTTATGGATTCTTTATAGTATTCGTAAAAATCATTTCCAGGTTCCAAATTAACCAGTCTTTCTTCACAAGCTTTACAAATACCTCTTCCATTAACTATTATACCATCAGCTAGAGACTTCCCGCATATAATACAACTTGGTTTTTTCATTACAACCTCCTAAAATCATCTTCATTTACAAACTATATAGTTTATACTGCTAAATAACTAATTAAGCCCATAATTTTATTGCTTTTGTCTGAATACTAATCAGCAATTTGTTGATGCAAATTACATAACTTGATTATTACCTATAATTTCAATATCTCAATTTATTATAATGTAAACATTATATGAATTCAGTAAATTTGCATGTATTTATATAAAGTTTTATCACCTGTTATTTTGCCTCTTAATATATATTTTATTCAATTACATGTCAATTTTTATTTTGTCCATAAATATTTTTTATAAATAAAAAATTAACCCCTTCTATTTTAAGCATTAGAAAGAGTTAATTTTTTATTTATAGTATATACTGCTTTATATTCTTATTATAAAACGACTATTTTATTTGCATTTAACTATTATTGTATGATTGCAATGTTTATCGCACAGTATCATTACTGTAAATAGATCTTAAGCACGTGCAGAGTGTAGATTACAAACTCTAGGAAGCATGAAACTCTAACTTCTATAAATTGGAGTAGCTCATGTTCCCACATATACTTTAGTATTTCTAGGTATATTATTATAAATCCACTTTGCATTTTCTATAGAAAGTCTAACACAGCCATGAGATGCTTTCTCACCTAGTTTAGCCACCTCACCTTGGATGATATTTTTGTCTTTATCAAAGGGGACACTGTGAAAAAGATAATTTCCCCAAAAGCTTGTCCAATAGTATCCACCTTCACCATATTTATCGCTAAAAAAAGAAGTTCCTTTATTTCCAGTAACAAATGTACCCGTGGGTGTAGATGCACTATCTATACCAGTAGAACAAATCATGGTTTTTATTAAATCATTATTATTATAAACATCTACTGTTTGGCTTCCAATATGAACAACTACTTTATAAACATTAGTATACTTTTTCTCATAATTACCAACAATTTTTTTTAATTTATAATTTTCCGGTTTTAAATTTTTATTATTAATAGAATCTACTATTTCATTATTTTTCTCTTTATTTGAATAGGTATTTCCTAGAATTTTAACATTAGTACTTTTTGCTTTATTACCCTTAATCTCTATAGGTTTATTTTTAGGCGCCTTATAAGTATTTTCAATTCCCTTTACATTAAAAGAAAGTATTAATGTAAAAAAACATACCAGTATAAAAGCAGCTAGACTTAAAAATTTAAAGGATTTTTTATACATTTCTTATCCCTCCAGTAATTTTTTATGAATTCTTGAATATAATATTATATTAACAAGTTTTATATTATAATATTTTCCATATATTTACAACCATTTTATATTCCATTTATAGTAAATATATTTGGTTCTATTAGCACATACTATAAATATCATAAAATATCTAAGTTTTTTATGTTTATCTAAATGATTGCCCTATTTAATATCCTAGGAGGTATAAATCATGAAGCAAGAAGTTATAAGTTTTTTAAGTACTATTGAAGATGAAATATATGGAATATCTAAATATATCTATGAAAATTCTGAAGAGAGTTTTCATGAAAACAAAAGCTGCAATTATTTAATGAATCTATTGAATAATCATTCTTTTAAAATACAAAAGAGTTATCTTAATATTGATACTGCTTTTAAGGCAGAATTTGGTAATGGCCATCCAAAAATTTGTTTTTTATGCCAGTACGATAGTGTAAAAGATATGGGACAAATATATGGATATAACCTTCAATCTGCCATATCTATAGGTGCTGCTCTAGGGCTCTCCAAGATAATTTCTAGATTAGGCGGCTCTGTGATTGTGATAGGTTGTCCTGGAGAGATACTGGGAGGTTCAAAGCTAACTATGGCACATCAAGGTGTCTTTGATGATTTAGACACAGTTCTTGCAGCTCAACCTTATACTGAAACGGCTGTTATTGGCACTTCTCCTGCTGTCTTACCTCTTGAAATAAAGTATAGTAATACTATAAAAGAAACTTTTGAAAATCATCCTAAGCTATACTCACCTATAGATTCTTGCATTTTCACTTTTAATGCAGTTAATCTAATAATTAAAGGTTTTGATAATATCTGCACTATTGATAGTGTGGATATACATAGTGATTCTAAAAATAAAAGTATTTCACAAGCTACTGCTCGTTTTTTATTAAAGACAGACAACATAAAAAATGCTGAAAATATAAGAAATAAAATTGATTATTTTATGAATTCCATAGAAAAATTATTAAATATGGAAGGAGAGCTGCATATATATGACTTACCTTGTAGGGAACTTATTTCAAATAACACTCTAAATAGGCTGCTCTCTCATAACCTAAAAGAGATAGGTATAATAGATATGTTTGGAATAAAAAATTTAAGTTCTCCTTTAAGCCTTGGTAATGTGAGCCATTTAGTTCCCAGCGTAAATTATTATATAAATATTACTAAAGATAAAACTATAAAATATGGTACCAGAGATTTTGCTCTGGCTACTCAAACTGATTTTGCCAAAGATATACTTATAAAAACTGCTAATGCCCTTGCTATAACTGCACTTGACTTAATAGAAAAAGAATCTCTAATTTCAGAGGCTAAAATGGAATTATCCTCAAAAACAAATAATTTAACATATTCACTTATTTAATATATACTATACTATAGCAGTTAAGCTATTATAGTATTTTAAAGAGGTGCAGTTATGTATGATAGGTAAAAGACTTTGTATTGGAGATACCATAGGCATAATATGTCCATCAAGTGCTGAAAATGTTGAAGCTATAAAAAATGGAATAAATTTTTTTAAAAAACAAGGCTTTAACATAAAAGATGGAAAACACATATATAATCGTTTAGGATATCTTGCAGGAACTGACATGGAAAGAGCCCAGGATTTAAACAATATGTTTCTTGATCCCAATATAAAGATGATATTATGTATAAGGGGCGGTTATGGCTCCATGAGAACCTTACCTTATATAGATTTTGATATCATAAAAAATAATCCTAAGATATTTGTGGGCTTTAGTGATATAACTACTTACTTAAACGGCTTTTATGAAAAATGTAATTTAATAACCTTTCATGGACCTATGCTTACTTCAAAATTTGAAGATGAATTTACATTAAATTCTCTTTTAAATACAGTAATGAATGGATATAATCCTTTTACTATAAAAAATCCTGACCATATACCAACTGACTCCAATTCAGCTATAACTATAGAGGGTACACTGTTAGGTGGCAATTTATCGCTGATTTGCAGCACACTATCCACTGATTTTGAAATAGATACTACAGATAAAATTTTATTCATAGAAGATGTAGGAGAAGAACCCTACTCTATAGATAGAATGCTTACACACTTATTACTGGCTAACAAGCTTCAAGTTTGCAAGGGAATAATACTTGGCCAATTTACTAAATGTTCTCTGCCTCATTATGAAAGAAGTTTAACACTGGAAGAAATAATACAGGATAGAATTTTATCCTTAAATATACCAACAGTATTAAATTTCATGTCCGGACATGATTACCCAAAACTTACTCTTCCCATTGGTGCAAATATACAGCTGGATTGTAAAAATGGTACTATAAAGGTTCTTGAACCAGTAGTAGGCTAACCTAAGGGTTAGCCTAACTTTAATTTAAAGTATAAATATTATTTGTTAATTTTTTATCCTATTTTCATCTATATATAATAAGACTTTGATTAACGTTGGTCTGTAAATCTAAAGAAGTGATAAATTCTGTAACCAAAAAAGAAAAAGCAGTCTATTCACTGAAAAATCAGCAATCAGACTACTTTCTTGTTATTATGGAGGCGCCACCCAGATTTGAACTGGGGGTAAAGGTTTTGCAGACCTCTGCCTTACCACTTGGCTATAGCGCCATAATATATGGTGGCCAATCCAGGAATCGAACCAGGGACACGAGGATTTTCAGTCCTCTGCTCTACCGACTGAGCTAACTGGCCAAAAATAAGACCCAGCATCGACCTACTCTTCCACAGGGCTACCCCTGCAGTACCATCAGCACATAAGAGCTTAACCTTCGTGTTCGGAATGAGAACGGGTGTTACCTCTAAGTCATAGACACTGGATATATTAAGTTGAGAGTTAAAATTAATAATTAAAATGTACTCTCAAAATTGCATAGTAAAGGGTAAAAGTAAAATATAATATTGTATACTAATATACACTTTAGTAATTTATTTAAATATTGGTCAAGCCCTCGACCTATTAGTATCAGTCAGCTGAATACATTGCTGCACTTACACCTCTGACCTATCAACCTGATGTTCTTTCAGGGGTCTTACTAGCTTACGCTATGGGAAATCTAATCTTGAGGTGGGCTTCACGCTTAGATGCTTTCAGCGTTTATCCCATCCCGACATAGCTACCCAGCTGTGCCACTGGCGTGACAACTGGTGCACCAGAGGTCAGTCCATCCCGGTCCTCTCGTACTAAGGACAGCTCCTCTCAAATTTCCTACGCCCGCGACGGATAGGGACCGAACTGTCTCACGACGTTCTGAACCCAGCTCGCGTGCCGCTTTAATGGGCGAACAGCCCAACCCTTGGGACCTACTTCAGCCCCAGGATGCGACGAGCCGACATCGAGGTGCCAAACCTCCCCGTCGATGTGGACTCTTGGGGGAGATCAGCCTGTTATCCCCGAGGTAGCTTTTATCCGTTGAGCGATGGCCCTCCCACGAGGAACCACCGGATCACTAAGCCCGACTTTCGTCCCTGCTCCACTTGTTTGTGTCGCAGTGAGGCTCCCTTATGCCTTTGCACTCTACGCGCGATTTCCAACCGCGCTGAGGGAACCTTTGGGCGCCTCCGTTACTTTTTTGGAGGCGACCGCCCCAGTCAAACTGCCCATCTAGCAATGTCCCGTGACCAGCTTCATGGCCTCCGGTTAGAATTCCAGTACTGTCAGGGTGGTATCCCAAGGACGACTCCACAGCAGCTGACGCCGCTGTATCCCAGTCTCCCACCTATCCTGTACAGACAATACCGAAAACTCAATGCTAAACTACAGTAAAGCTCTACGGGGTCTTTCCGTCCAATCGCGGGTAGCAAGCATCTTCACTTGCACTACAATTTCGCCGGATTCGTTGTTGAGACAGTGCCCAAATCATTACGCCATTCGTGCGGGTCGGAACTTACCCGACAAGGAATTTCGCTACCTTAGGACCGTTATAGTTACGGCCGCCGTTTACTGGGGCTTAAGTTCACCGCTTCGATTACTCTAACGGATCCCCTTAACCTTCCAGCACCGGGCAGGCGTCAGCCCCTATACATCAGCTTACGCTTTAGCAGAGACCTGTGTTTTTGCTAAACAGTTGCTTGGGCCTATCCTCTGCGGCCTACGTTAAGTAGGCACCCCTTCTCCCGAAGTTACGGGGTCAATTTGCCGAGTTCCTTAACAACGATTCTTCCGATGGTCTTAGGATTCTCTCCTCACCTACCTGTGTCGGTTTGCGGTACGGGCACCTTAATTCCTTGATAGAGGCTTTTCTTGGCAGTGTGAAATCAGATACTTCGCTAAAAATTAGCTCCCCATAACACCTCAACTAAGCAGGCGGATTTGCCAACCTGCACGTCTTAGTGCTTAGACGCACATCCAATAGTGCGCACATCTTATCCTTCTGCGTCACCCCATCTCTCAAAACGGAAAAGGTGGTATCGGAATATCAACCGATTATCCATCACCTACGCCTTTCGGCCTCGGCTTAGGACCCGACTAACCCTGAGCGGACGAGCCTTCCTCAGGAAACCTTAGGTTTTCGACCACTAAGATTCTCACTTAGTTCTCGCTACTTATGCCAGCATACTCACTCCTGTATAGTCCACCGCTCCTTACGGTACGACTTCAATCCATACAGGAAGCTCCTCTACCGCTCTTACGAGCCCATAGCTTCGGTGGTAAGTTTTAGCCCCGGACATTTTCGGCGCAGGATCTCTTGACTAGTGAGCTATTACGCACTCTTTAAATGAGTGGCTGCTTCTGAGCCAACATCCTAGTTGTCTTAGAAATCCCACATCCTTTACCACTTAACTTACACTTAGGGACCTTAGCTGATGATCTGGGCTGTTTCCCTTTTGACTACGGATCTTATCATTCGCAGTCTGACTGCCGAAATAAAAGTATATGGCATTCGGAGTTTGATAGAGTTCAGTAACTGTTGTCAGCCCCTACCTCATTCAGTGCTCTACCTCCATAACTCAATTAATCGACGCTAGCCCTAAAGCTATTTCGAGGAGAACCAGCTATCTCCGAGTTCGATTGGAATTTCTCCGCTATCCACAGCTCATCCCATGGTTTTTCAACACCAATGTGGTTCGGTCCTCCACGGAATTTTACTTCCGCTTCAACCTGGCCATGGATAGGTCACCCGGTTTCGGGTCTACAGCATGCAACTAGTCGCCCTATTAAGACTCGGTTTCCCTTCGGCTGCGCACCAGAAGTGCTTAACCTTGCTGCATACCGTAACTCGCTGGCTCGTTCTACAAAAAGCACGTCGTCACACATAAAAAGTGCTTCGACCGGTTGTAGGCACACGGTTTCAGGTTCTATTTCACTCCCCTTCCGGGGTTCTTTTCACCTTTCCCTCACGGTACTGCTTCACTATCGGTCACTAGAAAGTATTTAGCCTTGGGAGGTGGTCCTCCCAGCTTCCCACAAGGTTTCACGTGTCTCGTGGTACTCTGGAATAGATCCGGCCATTTTCTCTTTTAATCTACAGGACTGTTACCTTCTACGGTAGAGCTTTCCAGAACTCTTCGATTAAGATATTAGGCTTTAATGATCTATCCACAACCCCAGGAACAAAGTTCCTGGTTTGGGCTCATTCCATTTCGCTCGCCGCTACTAAGGAAATCGATATTTCTTTCTCTTCCTCCGGGTACTTAGATGTTTCAGTTCCCCGGGTATGTCTCTATATACCTATGTATTCAGTATAAAGTACATGTCGTTAAGACATGTGGGTTGCCCCATTCGGAAATCTCCGGATCACAGGCTATTTGCGCCTACCCGAAGCTTATCGCAGCTTGTCGCGTCCTTCTTCGACTTCTAGTGCCAAGGCATTCACCATGCGCCCTTTGTAGCTTGACCTGTTATACTCTTAAGCGTTAGCTTTCGAGTTTAGTCTTTTATTTTTGTTCTAATCTTCATTTTATTAAAGATTAATTATACAAAGGATATTTGTTTTATTATTTTACTTTACTTTTTGTTTCACTATGCAATTTTCAAAGTACATATTTATTTTAGAACTATCGTCCCAAAATGGTGGGCTTAAATGGACTCGAACCATCGACCTCACGCTTATCAGGCGTGCGCTCTAACCAGCTGAGCTATAAGCCCCTATAAAAATTTCTAAGAGATTAAATGTATTAATTATACTTAGCAAAAATTGACTAGTAATCTAGTCAACTATAAGTTGTAATCTCTCAAAATTAAACAGAGATAAGAGTTAAATAACCATATCACAGTAGTTATCCTACCATGCTTACTCCTTAGAAAGGAGGTGATCCAGCCGCAGGTTCTCCTACGGCTACCTTGTTACGACTTCACCCCAATCACTAATCCCACCTTCGGCCGCTGGCCCCATAAAGGTTACCTCACGGACTTCGGGTGTTACCAGCTCTCATGGTGTGACGGGCGGTGTGTACAAGGCCCGGGAACGTATTCACCGCGACATTCTGATTCGCGATTACTAGCAACTCCAACTTCATGTAGGCGAATTTCAGCCTGCAATCCGAACTGGGATGAGTTTTCAAGTTTGGCTCCACCTCGCGGTATTGCATCTCGTTGTTCTCACCATTGTAGCACGTGTGTAGCCCTAGACATAAGGGGCATGATGATTTGACGTCATCCCCGCCTTCCTCCCGGTTAACCCGGGCAGTCTCACTAGAGTGCTCAACTTAATGGTAGCAACTAATGATAAGGGTTGCGCTCGTTGCGGGACTTAACCCAACATCTCACGACACGAGCTGACGACAACCATGCACCACCTGTCTTCCTGCCCCGAAGGGCTTCACGTATCTCTACGCTATTCAGGAGATGTCAAGTCTAGGTAAGGTTCTTCGCGTTGCTTCGAATTAAACCACATGCTCCGCTGCTTGTGCGGGCCCCCGTCAATTCCTTTGAGTTTTAATCTTGCGACCGTACTTCCCAGGCGGAGTACTTATTGTGTTAACTGCGGCACAGAAGGAGTCGATACCTCCTACACCTAGTACTCATCGTTTACGGCGTGGACTACCAGGGTATCTAATCCTGTTTGCTCCCCACGCTTTCATGCCTCAGCGTCAGTTACAGTCCAGAAAGCCGCCTTCGCCACTGATGTTCTTCCTAATCTCTACGCATTTCACCGCTACACTAGGAATTCCGCTTTCCTCTCCTGCACTCTAGATACCCAGTTTGAAATGCAGTCCCCAGGTTAAGCCCGGGGCTTTCACATCTCACTTAAGTATCCGCCTACACATCCTTTACGCCCAGTAAATCCGGACAACGCTTGCCACCTACGTATTACCGCGGCTGCTGGCACGTAGTTAGCCGTGGCTTCCTCCTTTGGTACCGTCATTATCGTCCCAAAAGACAGAGCTTTACAATCCGAAGACCGTCATCACTCACGCGGCGTTGCTGCATCAGGCTTTCGCCCATTGTGCAATATTCCCCACTGCTGCCTCCCGTAGGAGTCTGGACCGTGTCTCAGTTCCAATGTGGCCGATCACCCTCTCAGGTCGGCTACGCATCGTCGCCTTGGTGAGCCGTTACCTCTCCAACTAGCTAATGCGCCGCGGGTCCATCTCAAAGTGGATTACTCCTTTAATTACTGCTTCATGCGAAGCTGTAATATTATGCGGTATTAATCTCCCTTTCGGGAGGCTATTCCCCTCTTTGAGGCAGGTTACCCACGTGTTACTCACCCGTCCGCCGCTAGAAACCCGAAGGTTTCTCGCTCGACTTGCATGTGTTAAGCACGCCGCCAGCGTTCGTCCTGAGCCAGGATCAAACTCTCAATTTATAAGTTTGATGTTAGCTCATCGCTTCTCTTCATTTTACTGAAGAATTTGTTACTCTTGATTTCAATTTCTTAAAATCTAAAGAATTGCTGGTTTACTTATTCTTATACTCTGTTTAATTTTCAAAGATCAATTCCTGTCATCTGACAGCTTTTATATTATATCAAGTGAATTTAATAATGTCAACTACTTTTTTAACAAACTTGCATAATATAATTCATATCACTTACATCAATTATATTTAACAACTCTAAGCACTTGATAAAGCGACATTAAGATGATATCATACTGTCATTATATTTGTCTATAAAGCCCTACCATAATAAAATTTTATCTTTAATTTACTCACTTTTATTAACTTTTCCTTTATATTTTGTATATAGATACTCCTGGTTAGGTTTATGTTGTTAAATTATAATTATCTTATATTTTATGTTATAATATATAAAAGAGGTGGTAATATGTGTAATGATGAATTAAAGCATATAATAGAAAATAGTAATAATATTGTATTCTTTGGAGGAGCTGGAGTTTCTACTGAAAGTTCTATTCCAGACTTTAGGTCCGAAAGTGGTCTATATAAAACAAAAAATAATTTTTCCTATGCCCCAGAGATTATGCTCAGTCACAGTTTTTTCATAAATCATACGGAAGACTTCTTTGACTTTTACAGAGCAAAAATGATATACAAAGAGGCAAAACCAAATCCTGCTCACTATGCACTAGCTGAACTTGAAAGAAAAGGCAAACTAAAAGCTGTGATAACCCAAAACATAGATGGACTCCATCAAATGGCTGGTTCAAAAAAAGTTTTAGAGCTTCATGGTTCAATTCATAGGAACTATTGCACAAATTGTAATAAATTTTTTGATCTAGAATACATTTTAGATAGCAAATCCATTATTCCAAAATGTGATATGTGCGGTGAGACCATAAAACCAGATGTAGTACTATATGAAGAAGGCTTGAATACGGATATTATAAATGAATCAGTTAGATTTATTAGTAATGCTGATGTACTTATTGTAGGAGGAACTTCACTTGTTGTTTATCCAGCTGCTGGTCTCATAGATTATTTCAAAGGCAAAAAATTAATTCTTATAAATAAAGCCTCTACTCCCTATGATAGAAGAGCAGATTTAGTGATAAACGATAGTATAGGTAAAATCTTAAAAGGAGTACTGTAATATAGCATAAAAATTTTATAATATTTACAAATAATACAATAAATTGCACTAAAAATTTAATTTTATTTTTCAGAAATTTACGATATAATAAAAATATAAATAAAACTTCATCCTAAGTTAAACTTGAGTATATAATTTCATATAGAGCTAGAGGGGGTTTTTTAATGGTAAATGGTAGTAAAATAAGAGAGATTAGATTGGAGAAAGGATTAACCTGCATGGATGTGTCTAATTTGTCCAAAAACCTAGCAGTTCCTATTTCTAAAACTTATTTGGAGGAATTAGAAAGAGGTTCTAAACGTAACCCATCCTTTAATGTTATAGAGACTATATCAATTATATTAAAAGTACAATTAGATGATTTAAAAGTAAGTTAATATATTGAAACCGTTAAGCTTTTAAATATTTTAAAAGAAATATGTTTATATATTGATTGATTATTTCTTTAAGATAGCGTATATAAGTTTAGCGGTTTTTTATTTTAATTTTAAATTTTTATTGAAACCTTAATAAGTCTTATATTACTATATCTATATAATATTTATATTAAACATTTCTATATCTAAACTGAATTCTGCAAGTAATTCTAATAAATATTAATATTTCTGTATTTATTTCATATTTGGCAAATAATCCTTATAAGTCTTCATATCACTAGATTTGCCTGTAAAATTTTTTATCCGATGACTAGCCGCTATAACACTCCACCTTCAAAAGGTGGAGATAAAAGCATAGGTGAAAATTGATCACTGCCTCTTATAAATTGTAGAAAATTACGCTCTAAAGACCACATCTTCTCTACTAAACATATATCTCGCAAATAAAAGTGCCACCACTACATATACTATCATCCAAATAAAAGTTATGGCAATATGATTATAATTATATATTCCTACTAATAATTCCTTTATGAGACAAGATGCATTAGTAATAGGTATATTAAAATAATAACCCTCTATACTTTTGGCATCCTTAAGCATTGTTAAATAAGCCAATATCATACCTATAATCATTACTGGTGAAAGATATGTTTGAGCTTCTTTAAAAGATTTAGCATAAATACTTATAGATAACTGAATAGCTCCAAAAACCATAGTTAATAATATTGGAATAAGCATAATAAGAATAATGTTAGCAAAGTTTAAGTTTAAATCAGCTTTACCTGTTGAAGAAAAAATACCATTTTTTTGCTGCATGGCTATAAATAAGCTTGATAGAGAGGCTAGTGATATAATTATTCCCATGATTGCTATTGCAAAAAGTTTTCCCCAGAGTATTGACATTCTATTGGCCTTTGTTGTTAAAAGTGGTTCCAATGTTCCTCGCTCTTTTTCACCTACACCTAAATCTGTTGCAGCTGCCATGGTTCCAGTTATACTATAAATTATTAAAAGCAGTGGAACCAACATTACTATCATCATTTTTCCAACTCCACTTTCCTTTTTATCAATGGTATCCTCTACTATATCTATAGGATTTAAAATATTAGCATTTATATTTCTATCTGATAATCTTTTAGATACTATTTCCTTTGAATATTGATCTATGTATGCTTTAACAATACTTACAGCGGTGGATGCATTAGTACTGGAATTATCGTAGTCCATAGTTATCTTTGCATCAGTTTCATGTGCTATATTTTTATCTAAATCTTTAGGTATAGTTATTGACAATAGTATTTTTCCTGTTCTTATATCATTACTTACATCTTTAGAATTTATAATTTTTATATTCTTTTGTGCTTTAATAAATTTACTTAAATTACTATTACTCTTATCTGTTATATTTATTGATATACTCTTCTCTACATTTTTAATATCATTATTAGAAGCCTTTCCTATAAAGTAAGACAAGGCAGGTAAAACAATTAGAGGTATAAGAATGCTTAATATTAAAGTTTTTCTATCTCTAAATATATCTAGAAGTTCTTTTTTAAATACTATTAGTACAATATTATTTCTCATCATTTCCACCTACCAAATTCATAAATATTTCTTCCATATCTTCACTTTTGTATTTTAACTTTATATTTTTAATAGTTCCCTCTTCTAATATTTTCCCCTTATGAATTATAATTATTTTATTACACAACTTTTCAACCTCTGACATAGTATGACTAGAAAATATTATTGCTTTTTTTTCGTTCTTACATTTTAAAATAAATTCTTGTACAATTCTAGCAGCGGTCACATCTAAGCCTGCCGTAGGTTCATCAAATAGTATCACTGAAGGATTATGAACTATAGACCTAACAATAGCTACTTTTTGTTTCATGCCCCTAGAAAACTTACCTACTTTTTTATCTATATATTTGTCCATTTCTAAACTTTGGGATAATTTATCTATACTTTCATCCGCTTCTCTTCTTGACATGCCATTAAGCTCTGCAAAATATCTTATATTCTCTCTAGCGGTTAATCTATCATAAAGTCCAACCTCTCCCCCGAATAATATACCTATTTCACCTCTTACAGTTTCAGGCTCCTTATTGATATCATATCCATTTACCATAGCAGTTCCCTCAGTGGGCTTTAGCATTGTAGCTAGCACCCTTAAAGTAGTAGTTTTACCAGCTCCATTTTCCCCTAAAAGACCAACTATTTCACCATCATTGACTTCAAAATTAATACTATCTACTGCCCTTATCTTTTTAAAAGACTTACTTAGATTTTTTACAGCTATCATTGGCTTACCACCTTTACACTTTAATTCACAACAATAAATTGTTAGCTTTTGTTAAAATTTGTCTGTGATACTATGATATAATTGTATAATAATGTTATTATAACATATACTGTGAGTTAACTAGATTATATTATTCTTAAATATTGCATAAATCCAACAATATATGACGTATTTTATACAATTATCAGAGATGATTATTGTACATGGCTAAAATGAACATTGCATAATTATTAATTTTTTGATATTATGGTTTAGTTATATAATAAAAATATTTTTAATTTTAATAAAAAATTGGCACTAATGAAATATTTATCCTAATTTCGGCAAATAATCTACATAAGTATTAATATATTATTTATCCGATGACTAGCTGATGTAACATTCCAGCTAAACATCAATAACGGCGTCACATCCCTGGATAATTCATCTAAACTTAGCAGAGTACAAACTCCTACTAAGTAATATTCATTGATAAAATTTTTTCATAAACAAATTTAAGCTTTATGAATTGTTTGTTGAATTAAAATTTATACTGTTTTGGGAGGGTAATAAATTGGAAAACATTATTGTAGCAAAATTTGGTGGCAGTTCGCTTGCAGATGCCCATCAGTTTGAAAAAGTAAAGCACATTGTAGAAAGTAATCCAGAAAGAAAATATATTGTACCTTCAGCTCCAGGTAAAAGGCATGGTAAAGACTATAAAATAACAGATTTACTATATCTCTGTCATACCCACGTACAGCAAGGTATACCTTTTGATGATGTATTCAAAATTATAGCGGAAAGATATACAGAAATCGTTGAAGAACTATCTGGAAGATATAATAATATGAAAGATCTTGATATAAATCATTATTTAAATGTAATTAAAAAAGATATTTCTGAAGGTGCATCCTCAGATTATACTGCAAGTCGTGGTGAATATTTGAATGGAATTATATTATCAACCCTATTGGGTTATGAATTTATAGATCCTGCTGATATAATTTTATTCGACGAAAATGGTTGCCTCTCTTCTGAAGGCACTCAAGAAGCTGCACATAGCCGTCTAATTAAGATAAATAAAGCAGTAATTCCTGGTTTTTATGGTTCTCAATGCCAAGGCCAATGTGAAAGACACATAAAAACTTTTTCTCGTGGAGGATCAGACGTAACCGGTGCTATAGTTGCCCGTGCAGTAAATGCTTCCTTATATGAAAACTGGACTGATGTTTCAGGATTTTTAATGGCTGATCCAAGAATAGTTACTAGTCCTCATCCAATTAAAACAATAACTTATAGAGAACTTAGGGAACTATCTTATATGGGTGCTACAGTTCTACATGAAGACTCTGTTTTTCCTGTAAGAGAAGCAGGCATTCCAATAAATATAAAAAACACCAACATGCCACAAGAACCTGGAACATTAATAGTTAGCGATACTAAGGCAACAAATAATATTGGCACTATAACAGGAATTGCAGGAAAAAAAGACTTCACAGTAATAACAATAGAAAAAAACCTTATGAATACTGAACTAGGCTTTTGCAGAAAATTATTGTCCATTCTAGAAACACATGGAGTGGTATTTGAAAATATGCCTGCAGGTATAGATTCTGTTTCATTAGTAATTGCAGATTCACAAATAAAAAATAAATTGGAAAATATACTTCATGATATTAAGAGACAATGCAATCCTGATTCCATAGAGGTTCTACCAAATATGGCATTGGTAGCTACTGTTGGTCGGGGAATGTCTCAATCAAAGGGCGTTGCTGCAAAAATATTTGATGCTCTTGCTAAAAATACTGTAAATATACGAATGATAAATCAAGGCTCTAGTGAAATAAACATAATAGTAGGCGTTGAAAATAATGATTTTGAGAAGGCTATTAGATCTATTTATGAAACTTTTATGTAATAACTTTATTTAAACTAAAAATTTACCGCCCTTAAAGATTAAGGGCGGTTTTTTTATCTTTCAATGATATTAAAGATTACTTTATATAAGTCATTTATTTTGAGACAATGTTTACTCCAATTATATAAGTAACTAAAAAATATGTTTATCCGATGACTAGTCACTCTAATCTTCAAAGTTGGAGTAAAGAGTGGATACGTCCCTGGATGACGATTTACCCTAAAGGACAACGAGTTCTAAGTATCATAAATACTGATACTTAGAACTCTGTTTATAAAAATTTTTCATGAAAAAAACAGCTCTATACAGAACTGTTTTTAAAAACCCAGCATCGACCTACTCTTCCACAGGGCTACCCCTGCAGTACCATCAGCACATAAGAGCTTAACCTTCGTGTTCGGAATGGGAACGGGTGTTACCTCTAAGTCATAGACACTGGATATATTAAATTGAGAGTTAAAATTAAGAATTAAAATGTACTCTCAAAATTGCATAGTAAAGGGTAAAAGTAAAATATAATATTGTATACTAATATACACTTTAGTAATTTATTTAAATATTGGTCAAGCCCTCGACCTATTAGTATCAGTCAGCTGAATACATTGCTGCACTTACACCTCTGACCTATCAACCTGATGTTCTTTCAGGGGTCTTACTAGCTTACGCTATGGGAAATCTAATCTTGAGGTGGGCTTCACGCTTAGATGCTTTCAGCGTTTATCCCATCCCGACATAGCTACCCAGCTGTGCCACTGGCGTGACAACTGGTGCACCAGAGGTCAGTCCATCCCGGTCCTCTCGTACTAAGGACAGCTCCTCTCAAATTTCCTACGCCCGCGACGGATAGGGACCGAACTGTCTCACGACGTTCTGAACCCAGCTCGCGTGCCGCTTTAATGGGCGAACAGCCCAACCCTTGGGACCTACTTCAGCCCCAGGATGCGACGAGCCGACATCGAGGTGCCAAACCTCCCCGTCGATGTGGACTCTTGGGGGAGATCAGCCTGTTATCCCCGAGGTAGCTTTTATCCGTTGAGCGATGGCCCTCCCACGAGGAACCACCGGATCACTAAGCCCGACTTTCGTCCCTGCTCCACTTGTTTGTGTCGCAGTGAGGCTCCCTTATGCCTTTGCACTCTACGCGCGATTTCCAACCGCGCTGAGGGAACCTTTGGGCGCCTCCGTTACTTTTTTGGAGGCGACCGCCCCAGTCAAACTGCCCATCTAGCAATGTCCCGTGACCAGCTTCATGGCCTCCGGTTAGAATTCCAGTACTGTCAGGGTGGTATCCCAAGGACGACTCCACAGCAGCTGACGCCGCTGTATCCCAGTCTCCCACCTATCCTGTACAGACAATACCGAAACTCAATGCTAAACTACAGTAAAGCTCTACGGGGTCTTTCCGTCCAATCGCGGGTAGCAAGCATCTTCACTTGCACTACAATTTCGCCGGATTCGTTGTTGAGACAGTGCCCAAATCATTACGCCATTCGTGCGGGTCGGAACTTACCCGACAAGGAATTTCGCTACCTTAGGACCGTTATAGTTACGGCCGCCGTTTACTGGGGCTTAAGTTCACCGCTTCGATTACTCTAACGGATCCCCTTAACCTTCCAGCACCGGGCAGGCGTCAGCCCCTATACATCAGCTTACGCTTTAGCAGAGACCTGTGTTTTTGCTAAACAGTTGCTTGGGCCTATCCTCTGCGGCCTACGTTAAGTAGGCACCCCTTCTCCCGAAGTTACGGGGTCAATTTGCCGAGTTCCTTAACAACGATTCTTCCGATGGTCTTAGGATTCTCTCCTCACCTACCTGTGTCGGTTTGCGGTACGGGCACCTTAATTCCTTGATAGAGGCTTTTCTTGGCAGTGTGAAATCAGATACTTCGCTAAAAATTAGCTCCCCATAACACCTCAACTAAGCAGGCGGATTTGCCAACCTGCACGTCTTAGTGCTTAGACGCACATCCAATAGTGCGCACATCTTATCCTTCTGCGTCACCCCATCTCTCAAAACGGAAAAAGGTGGTATCGGAATATCAACCGATTATCCATCACCTACGCCTTTCGGCCTCGGCTTAGGACCCGACTAACCCTGAGCGGACGAGCCTTCCTCAGGAAACCTTAGGTTTTCGACCACTAAGATTCTCACTTAGTTCTCGCTACTTATGCCAGCATACTCACTCCTGTATAGTCCACCGCTCCTTACGGTACGACTTCAATCCATACAGGAAGCTCCTCTACCGCTCTTACGAGCCCATAGCTTCGGTGGTAAGTTTTAGCCCCGGACATTTTCGGCGCAGGATCTCTTGACTAGTGAGCTATTACGCACTCTTTAAATGAGTGGCTGCTTCTGAGCCAACATCCTAGTTGTCTTAGAAATCCCACATCCTTTACCACTTAACTTACACTTAGGGACCTTAGCTGATGATCTGGGCTGTTTCCCTTTTGACTACGGATCTTATCATTCGCAGTCTGACTGCCGAAATAAAAGTATATGGCATTCGGAGTTTGATAGAGTTCAGTAACTGTTGTCAGCCCCTACCTCATTCAGTGCTCTACCTCCATAACTCAATTAATCGACGCTAGCCCTAAAGCTATTTCGAGGAGAACCAGCTATCTCCGAGTTCGATTGGAATTTCTCCGCTATCCACAGCTCATCCCATGGTTTTTCAACACCAATGTGGTTCGGTCCTCCACGGAATTTTACTTCCGCTTCAACCTGGCCATGGATAGGTCACCCGGTTTCGGGTCTACAGCATGCAACTAGTCGCCCTATTAAGACTCGGTTTCCCTTCGGCTGCGCACCAGAAGTGCTTAACCTTGCTGCATACCGTAACTCGCTGGCTCGTTCTACAAAAAGCACGTCGTCACACATAAAAAGTGCTTCGACCGGTTGTAGGCACACGGTTTCAGGTTCTATTTCACTCCCCTTCCGGGGTTCTTTTCACCTTTCCCTCACGGTACTGCTTCACTATCGGTCACTAGAAAGTATTTAGCCTTGGGAGGTGGTCCTCCCAGCTTCCCACAAGGTTTCACGTGTCTCGTGGTACTCTGGAATAGATCCGGCCATTTTCTCTTTTAATCTACAGGACTGTTACCTTCTACGGTAGAGCTTTCCAGAACTCTTCGATTAAGATATTAGGCTTTAATGATCTATCCACAACCCCAGGAACAAAGTTCCTGGTTTGGGCTCATTCCATTTCGCTCGCCGCTACTAAGGAAATCGATATTTCTTTCTCTTCCTCCGGGTACTTAGATGTTTCAGTTCCCCGGGTATGTCTCTATATACCTATGTATTCAGTATAAAGTACATGTCGTTAAGACATGTGGGTTGCCCCATTCGGAAATCTCCGGATCACAGGCTATTTGCGCCTACCCGAAGCTTATCGCAGCTTGTCGCGTCCTTCTTCGACTTCTAGTGCCAAGGCATTCACCATGCGCCCTTTGTAGCTTGACCTGTTATACTCTTAAGCGTTAGCTTTTCGAGTTTAGTCTTTTATTTTGTTTTAATCTTCATTTTATTAAAGATAAAGATTAATTATACAAAGGATATTTGTTTTATTATTTTACTTTACTTTTTGTTTCACTATGCAATTTTCAAAGTACATTTAAGAGATATTGATCTCTCAAAATTAAACAGAGATAAGAGTTAAACAACCATATCACAGTAGTTATCCTACCATGCTTACTCCTTAGAAAGGAGGTGATCCAGCCGCAGGTTCTCCTACGGCTACCTTGTTACGACTTCACCCCAATCACTAATCCCACCTTCGGCCGCTGGCCCCATAAAGGTTACCTCACGGACTTCGGGTGTTACCAGCTCTCATGGTGTGACGGGCGGTGTGTACAAGGCCCGGGAACGTATTCACCGCGACATTCTGATTCGCGATTACTAGCAACTCCAACTTCATGTAGGCGAATTTCAGCCTGCAATCCGAACTGGGATGAGTTTTCAAGTTTGGCTCCACCTCGCGGTATTGCATCTCGTTGTTCTCACCATTGTAGCACGTGTGTAGCCCTAGACATAAGGGGCATGATGATTTGACGTCATCCCCGCCTTCCTCCCGGTTAACCCGGGCAGTCTCACTAGAGTGCTCAACTTAATGGTAGCAACTAATGATAAGGGTTGCGCTCGTTGCGGGACTTAACCCAACATCTCACGACACGAGCTGACGACAACCATGCACCACCTGTCTTCCTGCCCCGAAGGGCTTCACGTATCTCTACGCTATTCAGGAGATGTCAAGTCTAGGTAAGGTTCTTCGCGTTGCTTCGAATTAAACCACATGCTCCGCTGCTTGTGCGGGCCCCCGTCAATTCCTTTGAGTTTTAATCTTGCGACCGTACTTCCCAGGCGGAGTACTTATTGTGTTAACTGCGGCACAGAAGGAGTCGATACCTCCTACACCTAGTACTCATCGTTTACGGCGTGGACTACCAGGGTATCTAATCCTGTTTGCTCCCCACGCTTTCATGCCTCAGCGTCAGTTACAGTCCAGAAAGCCGCCTTCGCCACTGATGTTCTTCCTAATCTCTACGCATTTCACCGCTACACTAGGAATTCCGCTTTCCTCTCCTGCACTCTAGATACCCAGTTTGAAATGCAGTCCCCAGGTTAAGCCCGGGGCTTTCACATCTCACTTAAGTATCCGCCTACACATCCTTTACGCCCAGTAAATCCGGACAACGCTTGCCACCTACGTATTACCGCGGCTGCTGGCACGTAGTTAGCCGTGGCTTCCTCCTTTGGTACCGTCATTATCGTCCCAAAAGACAGAGCTTTACAATCCGAAGACCGTCATCACTCACGCGGCGTTGCTGCATCAGGCTTTCGCCCATTGTGCAATATTCCCCACTGCTGCCTCCCGTAGGAGTCTGGACCGTGTCTCAGTTCCAATGTGGCCGATCACCCTCTCAGGTCGGCTACGCATCGTCGCCTTGGTGAGCCGTTACCTCTCCAACTAGCTAATGCGCCGCGGGTCCATCTCAAAGTGGATTACTCCTTTAATTACTGCTTCATGCGAAGCTGTAATATTATGCGGTATTAATCTCCCTTTCGGGAGGCTATTCCCCTCTTTGAGGCAGGTTACCCACGTGTTACTCACCCGTCCGCCGCTAGAAACCCGAAGGTTTCTCGCTCGACTTGCATGTGTTAAGCACGCCGCCAGCGTTCGTCCTGAGCCAGGATCAAACTCTCAATTTATAAGTTTGATGTTAGCTCATCGCTTCTCTTCATTTTACTGAAGAATTTGTTACTCTTGATTTTAATTTCTTAAAATCTAAAGAATTGCTGGTTTGTTTTATTCTTATACTCTGTTTAATTTTCAAAGATCAATTCCTGTCATCTGACAGCTTTTATAGTTTATCATCATCAATACAATTTGTCAATAACTTTTTCATGTTGATTTGAAGTTATTTCGTATATTGTTTTTCACAACGTCATTTATTGTATCATTAATAAATTAATTATTATATTTGTATATGTATAATAATTTAGCATTAAGTATAGATATCTAATTATTATACTTTATTCCTCCTAATTTCATATACTGACACACTAGGTATAGTATACTACAATTTATCATATAAAAAGTGAATTTTTAATTTTAAACCACAGTAAAGGCACTATGAAAATTTTTCTATAATAAAATTCTCATAGTGCCTTTACATATCCTCATGCATATTGTGAAAACAAGCTACTATAACTTAGCTTCCTAAAAATAAACAAAGTTTAAGATTAATTCCATAAATAATTAAATACAATTTTAATCTAAAAATGTGATTACTTATTTTATTTCTACTGGATATTTTTCCTTGAGTTCTTCCATATACTTAGTATATTTCATATTTTGTCTTTCTTTAGTTAATCCATTAATTATATTTTCTTTTACTTCTTCAAAAGTCTTAGGTATATCTTCAGTTCTATTCTCAACCTTTATAATATGATAACCATATTGAGTTTTTACAGGATCACCTACTATTCCTATTTCCTGTGTAAAAGAAGCTTCTTCAAACTCTACAACCATCTGTCCCTTTGTAAAAGTTCCAAGATTACCTCCCTCTTCTTTTGATGGACAAGTTGAATACTCTCTTGCAGCATCTTCAAAGGATTTTCCTGCCTTTATTTCACCACTTACTTTTAAAGCATCTTCTTCTGTATCTAATAATATGTGTTTAGCTGTTGCAGTTGCTGCTGTCTTAAACTTATCCTTATTTAATTCGTAATAGTCTTTAGCCTCTTGTTCAGTTACTACTGCAACTCCACTAAGAGCTCTCTTCATACCTATTTGAGTTAAAATTTCCTTTTTCATTGTTTCTAACTGACTCTTATATTCATCGTCATTCTCAAGACCCTTATCTTTTGCATCGTTATATATTAATTCAAAAGATACAAGTTGATCAAGTAATCTTTTTTTACCTTTTTCAGTTAACAATTGGTGCCTTTTATCTTGTGGAAAACTCAAAATAACTTGGTCAATATCATTTTCTGTAATTTCTTTACCATTTACTGATGCTAATATCTTATTCTCCATTTTAATTCTCCTCAAAAAAAATTTGAACTTTCTTTGCTCATATTATAGATGATAGCATTAATCTATTTTTACTACAAGAAAAAATACATAATATATAGCAAAGTTAGATAGTCATATAATATTTACTTTATTTATGAGAATATCTATAATTACACTTAGTAGACTTTACATAAAATATGAACTAAAATACTCTTTATGTAGTTCTAGGTAATTTGTTAGCTTATTCTATAGATCATAGAATAAAAAACCTATCTTTACCACAAAATATTATTAACACTTTAAAATAAGGAGGTCACCTATGAAAATAACTTTACCAAAAGATGTTGAATATATAATTGATACATTAAATAAAAATAATTTTTCTGCTTATGCTGTAGGTGGCTGCATTAGAGATAAGCTTATACATAGAGAACCTAAAGATTGGGACATAACCACCAGTGCCTTACCAAAAAATATAAGTGAAATTTTTGAAAATACCATACCTACGGGAATTAAACACGGAACCATAACTGTATTGATTAATAAAACTCCCTATGAAGTTACTACTTTTAGAATAGATGGCAAGTATAGTGATAATCGTCATCCAGATGAAGTCATATTTAGCAATTCTTTATATGAAGACTTAGGCAGAAGAGATTTTACCATAAACTCTATGGCCTATAGTCATAATGAAGGATTACAAGATCCCTTTAATGGCGAAAAAGATTTGGGAAATAGATTAATTCGCTCTGTTGGTAATCCCGATTTAAGATTTAGTGAAGACTCATTGAGAATACTTAGAGCCATTAGATTTTCCACAGAACTCAGTTTTCAAATAGATAAAAATACTGAGGATTCCATTAATAGAAACTATTTACTTATAAAAAATGTGAGCATGGAAAGAATTAGAGATGAAATTTCAAAAATACTTTTAAGTAATACTCCAAGCATAGGTTTTCATGAATTGAATAAGTCAGGGCTATTAAGAATAATTTTCCCAGAATTATATGTCTGTGTAGGCTTTAATCAGCGCAATCCCCATCACCATAAAGATATATTTGAACATACTATGCTGGTTTTAGATAATACACCTAATAATTTAATAATAAGAATTGCAGCTCTACTCCATGATATTGGTAAACCAGGTTGCTTCTCTATAGATGCAAATGGAATTGGCCATTTTTACATGCATGCTATAGAAGGAGCAAAAATTTCTCAGGAAATATTGAAAAGATTAAAATACGATAATAATACTACAAAAATAGTTTATAAACTTATAAAAGAACACTTAGTAAATAGAAACAACTTAAAATTACCCTCAATAAAAAAATTTATAAATAGAGTTGGTATAGATAATCTTAATTATCTATTTGATTTACAAATAGCAGATATAAAAGGGCACAACCCTCCCCATGATTTTTCACCAGTGATAAGTTTAAAAAATTCTGTACAAGAAGTTTTATCTAGAAAAGATCCTCTTTCTTTAAAGGATCTAGCTATAAACGGCAATGATTTGATAGATATAGGCTATCCAAAAGGCATTACCCTTGGAAAAACCTTAAATGAATTACTAGATCTTGTAATAAAAAATCCTGAATTAAATAAAAAAGATATATTAATTGATAGAGCAACTAAAAAATTAGATATCTTCAATAAATAATAATAGAATATTACGACATAACTATAAATGAAGATTATACTCAAAATCTACAACAAAATACAGCTTAATATCAATATATAAACATCATGGAGACCGTGAGCAATACCCAAGGATAATGTTGAACAGTTTTTAATTTTCAACATTGCTAATCCATATATTGCTCCAATTAATGCAGTCAAAATTACTTGTAAAAAATCTTGTCCATTGGGGAAATGCCAAATACCAAACATAAGAGCAGACATCACTACAGCCCATATCCATGAATCAGTCAGAGTGCGAAAGCGCTCCATAAAATAACCACGAAACAGCATTTCCTCACCCATCCCAACAAATAGCATATCAAAAACTATGTAATATATAATGATACAAATCCCATTCTTTTTTATACTCAATAATATCTCACTATTCCGAATTAAAGCTAGATATATTATAGTGAAATTACTATTATTACCTATTTTCTAACATTCCCTGCCTTCTAAGTATAGGTATTACCTTTACTGCTAGTAAAGAAGCTATTACAACCTTTAATAAATCTCCTGGTATAAAAACTAAAAATCCTATTTTAAGTGCATATTGAAAAGTTATTTCCTTAAATAAAACATTTTTTAATATTACATACAAATAAGGTATTCCTATAAGATAAATTATAATGATTCCCAAAATACAAATAGCAAACATTTTAATAAAAGTGATTTTCTCGCTGCGTTCAACTATTTTTCCTATGACAAAAGCTGAAATTATAAATCCAATCAAATACCCAAAGCTTGGACTAACAACATGAGTAAGTCCACCTGTTCCATCAGCAAATATAGGTAACCCTATAAGACCTAATAATACATATATAAGTTGTGACATAGCACCAACCCTTGCACCTAAAATTATACCCGCTAAAATTGTAAATAAAGCTTGCATGGTTATTGGTACTGGCCCTATAGGTATTCTAATGAATGCACCTACCGCTGTTAACGCCGCAAATAATGCTGTTAAAATCATTCCTCTTGTGTTAAACTTCAAAAATCTGCACCTCCGCACTAATTAATTTAATATAGAGTTTATTACTAGGTTTATATTAATATATTAAAGAAATATTGTCAACTATTATATATATATTAGTTGACAATATAAACATAATTATAACAAATCTTCTTTATTATCAATGAATCTTACTCAGTGGAAGTTTGTATTCCCACTGAGTTTAGATGAATTATCCAGGGACGTGCCGATGTTATCTCTACCTTTAGAAAAGTAGAGAACCAAAATCTTGATTTTGTGTGAATCGCTTTCGCTGTGTGCAAGCAGACAAAACAAAATTTATTTTGTATTTGGTCGCTTTCACAGAGTGCGGTGGAGTGTTACAGCGGCTAGCCATCGGATAAATGGATATCTTCCTAAAATTTTGTATTCATATACTATTTATTAAGTGTATATATATTTCAATAAATATTACAAAACTTAGCATTATTTTACATATAATCAGTATACCTTTACAAAATACAATTTTTGTGACAAACTGTATAATAGTAGTAGATAAATAGACCTTTAGACTGTACTTACAGTGAATTTTATAAGAAATGAGGTATCCCGCAACTATGAAAAAAAAAATTTTATTAAGCCTTCTATTAATCTCTGTTCTTATGCTTGTATTTGGATGCAGTAATACCAACACTGCTAAAGACTCTTTTGATAAATACGTAAAAGCTTGGAGTAAAAGTGATTTCAAAAACATGTATTCTTATTTAAGTTTAGATAGCAAAAAAAACATTACAGAAAAAGATTTTATTGAAAAGTACAAAAATATATATGATGGTATTGATTTAAGTAAAATATCTGTAACTCCTGAATATCCAAAATCTTTGAAGAAAGATGGAAATGGCAATGTAAGCATACCCTTTAAAGTATCAATGAATACCTCTGGTGGAGCAATAAATTTTGAGGATACTGCCTATTTAAAACAAGAAGAAATAAATAACTCAAAAGCTTGGACTATAGTCTGGAGTAATAAAATGATTTTCCCAGATTTAGGTGATGGAGAAAAAGTTAGAGTAGATAAAAAGCTAGGTAATCGTGGTGAAATCCGTAGTGAAAATAGTTCTTATCTTGCAAAGAATGGTTTTGTTGCACAAATAGGAATTATATCAGGAAAATTTAATGCTAATGACTCAAATACGAAAAATAATATTGCACAAATTCTAAATGTTACTTCAGATAGTATTGATAAAAAACTTTCCGCTTCTTATGTTAAGCCAGATATGTTTGTACCTATTGATACTATATCCAAAGATGACTCTGCTAAAATATCAGCCCTTTCACAGATTTCTGGTATTATGATACAAGATAAAGCTGCAAGAGTGTATCCATTAAAAGAAAAAGCAGCTTTCCTTACAGGTTATGTACAACCCATTAGTGCCGAAGAACTTACCAATCTTAAGAGCAAAGGATATACACAGGATGATGTAATAGGTAAAAGTGGATTAGAAAAAATATACGAAAACCAATTACGAGCAGAAGATGGTGCTGAAATATATATAGTAGATAAAAACGGTAATAAGAAAAAAACTTTAGCAAAAAAGGATCCTAAAAATGGTACTGATTTAAATATTACAATAAATACAGATATTCAATCTGCCTTATATGACCAATACAAGGGTGACTCTGGTACCTCTATTGCAATGCAGCCTAAAACTGGAGAAGTATTGGCTCTTGTAAGTTCACCCGCTTATGATCCAAATGATTTTGTATTAGGAATGTCCTCAGATAAATGGAATTCACTTAATAACGATCCTAAAAAGCCTCTTTTAAATAGATTTGAGTCTGCCTTTGCACCAGGCTCAACCTTTAAACCTATTACTGCTGCTGTTGGTTTAAAAACTAATAAGCTTGACCCTAATGCAGCTAAAAATATAAGCGGATTAAAATGGCAAAGAGATAGCAGTTGGGGAGGATATTTCGTAACAAGGACTGAGCAGTATTCGGAACCTTCTAACCTGTTAAACGCATTAGTACATTCAGATAATATATACTTTGCTCAAGCAGCATTAAATATAGGCAAAGATACTTTTGTTTCTGAAGCTAAAAATTTTGGAATAGGTGAAAAGATACCTTTTGAATATGGAATGACAACTTCAAAATTATCTAAAGACAATACAATTAATACAGATATTCAATTAGCAGATTCAGGCTATGGCCAAGGTGAGATGCTCATAAACCCATTACAGCTTACTTCCATTTATACTTCTTTTGTTAATGGAGGTAATATTATAAATCCTTATTTAAACGCTGACAAAAAATCCTCTTCTCAAAGTAAGATATGGAAATCTAATGTCTTTTCCCAGGATATATCCAATACAATATTAAATGACTTAAGTCAAGTTGTATCAAATCCTGAAGGCACTGGACACGGTGCATATATACCAAATATTCCTTTAGCAGGGAAAACTGGCACAGCGGAAATAAAAGCTAATCAAAATGATACCAATGGTACCGAAAATGGTTGGTTTATAGCCGTAAATACTAATAATCCAAAGCTACTAGTATTAGAAATGTATGAAGATGTTAAAAATAGAGGGGGTAGTCATTATGTGGTTCCTAAAGTAAAGGACATCTTCCAGCAATTCTGTAAATAATATAATTAAGGACTTATAGATATCCAAGTTGAAATATAAATCTTATATTTCTTAAATAATGACAGTAAGCTATTTGTGCTTATTAATATTTAATTACGAAATTGGATATCTATAGTTAAGAATTTTGATTTACTGCTTAACTAAGTCCTTCACTTTTAATAGTTATACTTTTATTTAATTTTTTCTATATTTTCATTATATTTACAAAAATAGTTGAATAATTACTATAACATTTGTTAATATATTAAAGTATAGGAGGGATTTTATGGAAAAAAATAATCAGCATAGAATTTTTAAAACTTCAACACAACTTATATTTACTCTTATCCTTGCAATATTATTTGCCATTGGAATAAATAAATACATATTAGCCAGGGCTGATATAGAGGGAACTTCTATGCTCAATACTCTTAATGATAAAGACATAACCTTTGTAGAAAAAATAAGTTCAATGGCTCATATTATAAAAAGAGACGAGATAATAATATTTAATTCTAGAGATGAAAACAATGATCTTTTTATAAAAAGGGTCATTGGCATAGCAGGAGATAAAATACAGATAAAAAATGAGAAAGTGTACATTAATGGCCATATTCTATCCGAACCATATCTAGCCAATAACACCATAACTGACTCTGGTCCATTTATTGGTGACAAAATTTATACTGTTCCAAAAGGCTACGTATTTGTGTTAGGGGATAATAGAGGTAATAGTACTGATAGTAGATTCTTTGGCCCCGTAAATATTAATGATATAAAAGGACATGCAATACTACGAGTTTATCCTTTTAAAAAGATATCACTATTATAAGATGCTAAGCTTAAATTATATTGATTCATAATAAACATCCTTAATTACTATATCAAGTTCTTTCTCTAGATCAATAACCCTATTAGTTCTTCTACTGTCACTGCTCCGTATAATTTTAACATTTGGTCTCAGTGGAAAATTTATATTTATCTTTTCAACAACTGCTATTTCTCCATTAGTTAGATTTACTAAAGTACCTTCTGCGTAAGGTACTATTATTTTCGAGAATACTTCTATATACTTATAATCAAATTGAATTCCACCACTGGCCATAAGATACTCTAGCGCTTCGTTGGGACTCATAGCTTTTCTATAAGGTCTATGAGCTGTTAATGCATCATAAGCATCTGCAATAGCTACAATTTTAGCAAATTTACTTATATGATCTCCCGCTTTACCAGTTGGATATCCTTGTCCACCTGTTCTTTCATGATGCTGTAATGCAATCAAAAGAGAGGTCAATGGAATTTCAAAACTCTCTCTTAAAAACTCGTAACCCTTTTTTGTATGTTGTTTTACTATTTCATACTCCTCATAAGTAAGTTCTGATTCCTTATTTACTATTTCAACAGGAACAAAAACCATGCCTATGTCATGTAGTATAGCTCCAATACAAAGGTCTATTAAATCAAATTTATGTAAATTAAGCTTTATTCCAATTATTAATGATATTATTGCTACATTTACACTATGTTGGAATATATAGTTACTACTACTTTTTATGTCTACCAAATTGATCATTATATCATCTTTTGATAATATCTCTTCAATCAATTCTTTTGTGATATAGACAATTGAATTAAACTCTCCTACCTTATCCTTATAATTAAATACTTCCAATTTATCATCATCAATATTTATGAAACTTTTCTTTATAGCTATTACTGCTTTTTCCCTTATTTCAGGTTTTATTACTTCTTCTATTATTTTATTACTATATTCATCAAATATATATATTGAATATATATCTAAATCTCTTATTTTTTTTATAATAGCATCTGTAAGTATAGCTCCCTTTTTTAGTAATATTTTCCCCTCATTATCGTATATAGATTTTGCCAATTTAGTATTTTCTTTTACACATTGTATAGGAATTAACCGCATCTTGCATCACCACCTAATGTAATAATCTATTAATTAAACTACATATGAATTACAATTTATCCGATGACTAGCCGCTGTAACACTCCACCTTGTAAAAAAGTGGAGATAACATCGACACGTCCTTGGATAATTCATCTAAACTCAGTGGGAATACAAACTCCCACTGAGTAAGATTCATTGATAAAATTGATTAGATTAATATCTTTTTTTACGTATATATCAGATAAAATAATCATTTAAATATATATGCTGCATTAAGATTTAAAGAACTATAAGAACTTTTTCTAAACAACTACATTATACATCAGATAAAAACAAATTTCTCTATATACTTTATTGATATTAATATTTACAAATAATTTTTTAATCTATATATTATAAATCGTTATAATATTAATAATAATTATACCTTTTATCTTACATTTAACACTTTTATCCGATGACTATCCCCTCTGGTACTCCCATCGTACTCTGTGAAAGTGGGAGTAAAGAGTGGCTATGTCCATGGATAACGATTTACCCTAAAGAACAACGATTTCTAAATATCAAAAATACCGATACTAAGAACTCTGTTTATACCATTTGATAAAAATTACATAATGAAAAATATTAATTGTCCCAAAATAGTGAATCTCTTTTTAGCTATTAATAACAGCATATTTTCAATATTATTGTATAATCTATAAAGAATAATTAGAATAACCTATTCCAGTAAATCCGTTAAATACTTTTCAAGTTCTTTACATTTTTCTCTATCCATAGCTTCAATATCCTTAAGTCTATAATCTATACCTAATTTTTCGTATTTATTTATACCCAAGGTATGATAAGGCAAAAGCTCCACTTTCTCTACATTTTTTATGTTTTTAATTATATTAGCTAATTTTTTTATATGATCTTTAGAATCAGTTAAATTAGGAACTACTACATGCCTTATCCAAATTTTTGTACTTGTATTTTCTAATGCTTTTAAAAATTCATTCAAATCCTTTTTTCCTTTACCTGTAATATTTTCGTATCCCTTTTCATCTACATGCTTTATGTCAAGTATAACTAAATCCGTATATTTTAAAATTTCTTCATAATTATCCTCTCCATAGCCAGCAGTATCAATAGTTGTATGAATATTATTTTCTTTGCATAATTTCAATACTTCCACTAAAAATTCTGGTTGTAAAAGTACTTCTCCTCCTGAAAAAGTTACTCCTCCTCCTGACCTTTCAAAATATGGTTTAAATCTTAATATTTTTTTCAATAATTCTTCCGCAGTTATCTCTTCTCCTCCTGATGTATTCCATGTATCAGGATTATGACAGTATGCACATCTTAATCTGCAACCTTGAAAAAATATAACTGTTCTAATACCAGGGCCATCAACCAGTCCCATACTTTCTATTGAGTGAATTCTCCCTCTTATCATAATTACTTCCCCTTCTTATTAATAAATCTTACTTAATTGCAGTTTCTATTTTCTATATCCTACTAGGCTTAGGTAGATTATCTAGAGACTTTTCGTTATTATATATACCTAAAAAAATCTTATTATAGAAACTAGCTGTAGAAGAAATTAAGCAGGCTAATAGCCTGCTTTAATAATTACAATTTTTCGTGGAAAGTTCTGCTTATAACTTCTTTCTGATGCGCCTTTGAAAGCCTATTAAAATTAACAGCATATCCTGACACTCTTATAGTAAGTGTTGGATATTTATCTGGATGATCCATAGCATCTATTAATGTTTCTCTATTGAGCACATTAACATTTAAATGGTGGGCACCCTGACTAAAATATCCTCCCATAACACCAACTAAGTTGTTTATTCTTGCATCATGATCATTTCCCAACGCATTTGGTACTATAGAGAAAGTATTTGAAACACCATCTTCACAGCAAGCATAAGGAACTTTGGCCACAGAATTCAAAGATGCTAATGCACCTTCCATATCTCTTCCGTGCATTGGGTTAGCTCCTGGTGCTAATGGTTCTCCAAGCTTTCTTCCATCAGGAGTTGTACCTGTCTTCTTACCATACATTACATTTGATGTAATAGTAAGTACTGAAAGTGTGTGCTTGGCATTTCTATAAGTTGGGTGCTTCTTTAATTCGGCAGAGAATTTTTCAACAATTTCTCCAGCAATGCTATCTACTCTATCATCATCATTACCATATTTAGGGAAATCCCCCTCTTTAACAAAATCTACGGCAATTCCATTTTCTCTTATAGGCTTTACTTTAGCATATCTTATTGCACTTAGGGAATCAGCAGCTACAGAAAATCCCGCAATACCAAAGGCCATAAGTCTTCCAACCTTCGTATCATGTAATGCCATTTGACTACCTTCATAGGCATATTTATCGTGCATAAAATGTATTATATTCATAGTATTCACATAGAGACCTGCCATATATTCAAGAACCTTAAAATAATTAGCTTTTACCTTTTCATAATCTAATATGCCATCTGTAATAGGTTCAATGTCCGGAACAATTTTTATGCCTTTCTTTTCATCTATACCACCATTTATTGCCAGGAGAAGACATTTAGCTACATTACATCTTGCTCCGAAAAATTGCATCTGTTTTCCAACCTGCATTGCAGATACACAGCAAGCAATTGCATAATCATCTCCATAAATAGGTCTCATTATATCATCATTTTCATACTGAATTGAGTCAGTTAAAATAGACATTTCTGCACAGAATTTTTTAAAACTTTCTGGTAAATTTTCTGACCAAAGTACTGTCATATTAGGCTCTGGTGCAGATCCAAGATTTATAAGTGTATGCAAATATCTAAAGGAATTCTTTGTAACAAGAGTTCTTCCATCTACTCCAACACCAGCTATGGATTCAGTAACCCAGGTTGGATCTCCTGCAAATAACTCATTATATTCTGGAGTTCTTAAATGTCTTACCATTCTCAATTTTATAATAAATTGATCTATTATCTCCTGTGCTTCATCTTCACTAATTAATCCATTTTCCAAATCCCTTTCAATATAAATATCTAAAAAAGTACTTGTCCTTCCAAGTGACATTGCCGCTCCATTATTTTCTTTTACACCAGCTAAATATCCAAAATATAAAAATTGAACTGCTTCCCTTGCATTTACCGCAGGTTTTGATATATCTATTCCGTAGGAAAGAGCCATATTCTTAATTTCTCCAAGAGCTCTTATTTGTTCTGATACTTCCTCTCTAAGCCTTATTAATTCGTCGAGCATATCTCCTTTTAGGGTACTTAGATCTTTTTTCTTTTCTTCTATTAGAAAATCTATTCCATAAAGAGCTATTCTTCTATAATCACCTATTATTCTTCCTCTACCATAGGCATCTGGAAGCCCAGTTAAAACCCCTGCTGATCTAGCTATTTTTGTTTCTTCTGGATAGGCATCAAACACTCCTTGATTATGTGTTTTTCTATAGTTTGTAAAAACATTGTGCATTTCATCACTAATTTTAAAACCATATTCTTTAAGAGATTGCTCTGCCATCCTTATTCCACCAAAAGGATTAGTAATTCTTTTAAGGGGTGCATCTGTCTGAAAACCAACTATAACTTCATTGTCTTTATCTAAGTATCCTGGTTTAAAAGTGTTTATTCCAGAAATTGTTTCCGTATCTACATCAAGTATTCCTTTTTTTAATTCTTCTAAAATAAGAGTAACTGCTTTATCCCAAACCTTTTTAGTTTTTTCTGTAGATCCTTTTAAAAAGCTTTTATCGCCAGTATACTCTTTATAATTTTTTTGAATAAAATCTCTTACGTCAATATTATTGGTCCAGTTTCCTTCTTTAAAGCCTTCCCATTGTTTAATCAAAAATATCAACTCCTTATTCTATAATATTGCTCTATAATATAATCAATTTGTAAAAATTACTAATTAATAATTTTTATTGTAAAATTATTATAACTGATTAATTTAATTATTTCAATACAATAAATAATGTTATTACGAACATTATTTACATTTTCAATTTTCACATTTCACATTATATCATACATTTATTTGTAATTAAAACTATTTATTCGTTATAATTTATTTAAGAATCTAAACTACTGTTGAATAATACAAATATAAAGATTATCACCACTCATGTACAAAGGTCTCTAAGCATTAGATTGAATAAAGACTCTGCCTGACGCTGAGAACTTTGTTTATACAAATATAGCTATAGGTAATATTTCTATCATATTGCCCTCATTGACAATGAATTTATTGCTAAAAGTCTCTATAGAATTTTCAATATTGTTTAATCCCATAAAATCTGTAAAGTAATTTTCATTTATGAAATTCAAGGAGTTATCTCCAAATAAATCCATATAATTATAATTTTTATTATCTATAAAATTTACTACCTTCCCCATTATGCTCACTCCACAACGTCCCGTGTAATCAAATCTGCTTATATTATAGGTTGGATCAACAGGAACAATAAATCTAGATTTAGGAGAACAGAGTTCAGTAGTTACACATCTAATACAATTTTTATTTTTCCATGAATCCATATAAGTTTTTAGATTACTAATTACGTCGACTTTACTGCTATTTACACTTTTAATGTTTCCAAATACATTCTGTATCTCCATATTGTTTATTAAATTCTGAACATAGTAAAATATAGGATTTTGAATAAGTCTGCACTTAACTGTTACAAAATCATTTTCATGTATATTGTTAACCATTTCATTTGAAGATATGTCTTTAAGCAAGTTATTTTTAGACAATAAATTTCTTAAATTCATGAATACTTCTATATCCTTGGAAATAGCAACTTGAGTTTTTTGTTTTGAAAATTCATTTAATATTTGAACATTAACCTCTCCTTGAACATATTTCCCAAAAAGCTCCTGAGAAAATTCGCTTATAGGTCCTCTATAATTAATACTAATTTGCTCTTTTGTGTTTATACTCTTTGATTCAACAAACTCTTGTACAACTACAGTAAAAAGATTATTAACCATATCATTATTTAAATATAAAGGTATAAACGCTTTATTTTCTGTCATCTATCATCACTCCAAATTAATAAATCATCCCATTTATTAATTTTATGATTTTTTAGAACATAATATTTAATTATTTCGTATAATATTATAGCTACCTTGTATAAAGTAGGAGGGATAAACATGCCTATACCTTACAATTTTACAAAAATAAAAGATTCTATAGAAAATAGTGCTAATTCTGCTGTGAAAAAGACAGGTGAATTTATAGAAACTTCAAAATTAAATTTTGAGATCTCAGGAGAAGAAAAGGAAATTCAAAATCTATATAAAAAAATAGGAGAAAGAATATACAAACAATATGAAAAGAATAAACCTGTAGATAATAATCTTATAAAATACTGTAAAGAAATTAAAGAAATCAAATACAAAATTACTGCCATAAGGAAAAAGATAACAAAAATTCAAGACAAAAGAATATGCCCTTTATGTGGAAAGGAAATTGAAAATACTGCTACTTACTGTGAATATTGTGGTTTTAAACAAAAAAATAGAAAAAATTCTTCTAAAGTGTGATTTTAACTTAGATTCTATAAATAGTTATTATAAGCATTACTATTTATACATTTATTTATAATTTTTTTGTCTAATGACTAGCCGCTGTATTACTTATGTGTTCCTAAAATATAATGGACACAAATACAAAATCAATTTTGTTTTGCCTACTCTTCTTAGGAAAGAAATAACAGCGGCACATCTATATATAATTCATCAAAACTGATCTTAACAGTATTTATACTATTTTTCATTTAACCATACCTATTACTCTAAAAATCTTAAATTATTTTCAGCTGCCTAGTTTACCTTTGAGAAGGCTTGATCAAGATCAGCAATTAAATCTTCAGCTTTTTCTAGACCTATAGATAATCTTATTGCCTCTGGAAAGGCTCCGGCTTTATTTCTATTTTCTACACTTAAAGATCCATGAGTTGCTACACATGGCTGAACTAATAATGATCTGGCATCTCCTATGTTAGCAAGAAAACTAAATAGCTCCAAACTATTTATAAACTTGTTAATATCATGCTGATTTCCTTTAAAGCCAAAAGTAAATATAGTACCATAACCATTAGGAAGATACTTTTCTGCTAATTTATTGTTCCTATTACCTTCTACACCAGGGTAGTTAACCCAAGATACTTTTGGATGTGCTGATAAATATTTTACTATTTTTTCTGTAGTCTTCACTTCTTCATTTATTCTCACTGATAGTGTTTCAATACCCTGTAGAATTAAAAATGAATTAAATGGACTTATAGCTGCTCCAAAGTCACTTAAATATCTAAGTCTTATTCTTGTTGTAAAAACTGATGTGGGAACCAATTCATATAAACTTTCATTTTTTGCACTATAATCCGGTGCAGTAAAGTGAGGGAATTTACCATTTTCCCAATTGAATTTACCACTTTCAACAATTATTCCCCCAATTGCTGTTCCATGTCCACCTAATGCCTTTGTAGCCGAATGTACAACTATATCAGCTCCATACTTAATAGGATTTAAAAGATGAGGGGTAGGAAATGTATTATCAATTATAAGAGGAATATCATTCTCATGGGCTATTTTTGCTACCCCCTCTATATCCAGTACATTAATTAACGGATTTCCTATAGATTCAGCAAATATTGCTCTTGTATTAGGCGTAATAGCTTTTCTAAAAGAATTAAGATCATAGGGATCATCAATCCAGTTTACCTTTATACCAAACTGAGGCAAAATATGATTAAAAAGATTGAAGGAGCCTGAATATAAAGTATTTACTGCTGCAATTTCTCCTCCGCCTTCTGCTACATTAAGCAGTGAATAAGTTATTGCTGCCATACCAGAAGCTACTGCAACTGCTGCTGTTCCTCCTTCTAAAGCCGCTATTCTCTTTTCTAGTACATCCGAGGTAGGATTACTTATTCTAGTGTAGTAAAAACCACCCTCCTTAAGAGAATATATTTTTTCTAACCTCTCCGTATCTCCAAAATTAAAGGCTGTTGTCTGATAAATTGGCACAGTTGCAGCATAATTGTGTTCTTTTGGATCATAACCAGCTCTTATCTGCAGTGTTTCAAATCCATATTCCTTTTGTGACATTTAGTAACACACTCCTTTATAGTTTTTCTAGGTGCAAAGCTTCTTTAGGGCAGGTATTTACACATAACCCGCAGCCTACACATTTTGAATTATCCATATAAATAACGACCTCTTTCTTTTGGAATACATCTAATTGGCATCGTTTAGTACATATACCGCAATTTACACATTTATTCTTATCCATAATTGCAACATAGCTTACCAAAGGCCATTTTCCTTCAATACCCAATGCCTTTGATGCTCTTAGAGGATAACAGCAGCAACTACAGCAATTACAAATTGCACCATTTTCTACTGAATGGATAAGGCCCTCTCTATCTGCATGTTTTAATAGTTCTATAGCTTCTTCCTTATTCAATTTTTTTCCATGTCCTCTATCAGAAGAACTATTTAAACCACTTCCCATACTCATACACACATTTCTATCAAAGCTGCAATTTTCTGTTATGGCCTTGCAATCACAGGGCATAACATATATATCATTTTTTGCAGTATTTAAATAATCTATAGCTTCATTTAAGGGCAGTATCTTATTTCCATTCTCAGATATTTTCTCAATGGAACTATTTCTCTTAGCTTCTAAATAATCATTGAAAAGCCAATCTGCTATTTTCTTTCTATCTTCTGATTCTATACAACTCCATTTGTCTCCTTCAAAGGTCGCCATTTTATCAAGTCTATTAGCCAGAGAGCTAAGTTGATATTTTATTATTTCTTCCTCTATAACCTTATCAACCACAGCAGCTTTATAAGCATTGTCCAATAAAACACCTGCAGATTTTCCTAAAATGGTTTCAATTTCCTCTTTAGATAATACTTTATTCCTAATAACAGTTATAAGTTTTAACTGATCTTCGGTATAAATCAAATTCAAGTATGGTATTACAATTTCAGGAATATTTAAAAGTTTTATAATCTCCGCATCATTTGACATATCTTTCTCCTTATATAGTATTGTAATAATGTTCAATAGAAAATCTTATAACATCAGAATCTAATATAATCTGCAATAATAGTGTTGCCATGAAAATCTGCTCAACCATTTTTCTATTTGTTTAGAATACTGTGTGTGCATATAATATCGTTCATAAAAACTATCTTGATTTCTGACAAACATTACAACTAATTATTTAAGAACTACTCCATCTAGTGCTTCTTTTCTATCTTTGCTGTTATATTCTCCCTTAGCTTTCCTATCAGCAATTTTTTCTATAAACAATAATATCTGATTTGCTATTAAGGCCAGACCAGCAGCCATAATGGTACCCCACAAGATTTTTGTTATATAATTCATTCTTAGTCCATCAAATAATATAACTCCTAATCCACCAGCATTAATTACAGATGCAATAGTAGCTATACCTATAGTGGATACAATAGCTATCCTTGTTCCTCCAATTATTATTGGTGCAGCTAAAGGTAATTGAATATATATAAACAACTGCCTGGAATTTAGTCCCATGCCCCTTGCAGCCTCAATAATTGAAGTATCTATTGATTGAAAAGCCATAAGTATATTTCTTACAAGTATATATTGATTATATATTATAAGAACCACCACAGCTGTTTTTTCTCCAAGACCTAAAACCGGAATTAAAAATGCAAACATTGCAAGGCTTGGTATTGAATACAACACTCCAAACAAGGATAATACAATCATAGATGCCCATCGTGAACGTAAGACTAAACTTCCTAAAGCTATTGCAATAAGTAAAGATATTACAACACTTATTACTACTAATTGAATATGCTGCAATAACAATGAAAGCATATCCTCATAATTTTCAAATAGATATTTTATCACAATCATCACCTGGCTTCTCATAAATATCTTGTTCTCTCTGTACAGCCTTAATATTTAGCTGACTCCAATTTATTTTTCCTAAAACATGATGCTTATCATCTTCAACTATAACTGTCTTTACATTATTATTAAGAAAAGTAGTTAACACATCATATAAACTTTCTTCTTTTCCAACTCTTATAGCTTCATGATCAACAGGCAAGTCTAACGGAAGCATGGCAAGTTCTGCTTTTAAATATTTTAGCTTTTGAAGGGCATCCTCTGAAGAGACTAATCGAGCAACAAAATCATTTGCAGGATTAAATAGAATATTATAAGGACTATCAAATTGTTGAATCTTACCTTTATTCATTACGATAACCTTGTCCCCAAGTTTAAAAGCTTCATTAACATCATGAGTTACAAAAACAATTGTCTTGTTAAGCTTTTTTTGTATATTAATTAATTCATCCTGGAGCTTCTGCCTTGTTATAGCGTCAATAGCTCCGAAGGGTTCGTCCATTAACATTATTTCTGGATCTGCCGCCATTGCCCTAGCTAGACCAACTCTCTGCTGCTGTCCACCGGATAATTGCCTAGGATATCTTTTCTTAAAGTCATCTGAGGAAAGGCCCACCAGCTTTAATAAATACTCAACACGCTCAGCTATTTTCTTTTTATCCCAATGCAATATTTTAGGTACTGTTGCTATATTTTGTTCCACAGTCATATGTGGAAATAATCCAATCTGTTGAATAACGTAGCCTATTTTCCTTCTATGTATCTCTACATTCAAGTTTTTTATATTCTCACCAAAAAACAATATTTCCCCAGAAGTAGTTTCATATATTCTATTAATCATCTTTAATAATGTAGTTTTTCCCGAGCCGGAAGTTCCCAAAATAGTTATAAAATTTCCTTTCTCAATACTTAAACTCACTTCTGAAACAGAATACTCTTTAGAATTATTAAATTTTTTACTAACCTTTATAAACTCAATAGCTGTTGTCAATATTTATGTCCCTCCCTTTATTAAAATTTATTTATTTTACTGCAAAATTCTAATCCATTGAATTTCTACGCTGCTATTCTGCAATAATCTATTAAAATATGTTTTATCCGATGACTAATCGCTGTAATGCTCCACCGATTCACACAAAATTAAAAATTTTGGTTCTCTACTTGCACTCTGTGAAAGTGATTCACACAAAATTAAAGATTTTGGTTCTCTACTTTTCTAAAGGTGGATATAACAGCGATACGTCACTGGATAATTCATCTAAACTCAGTGAGAGTACAAACTCCCACTGAGTTTAGATGAATTGATAACTTACCTCCTACAATAATTATATATGAATAAGGTAACTTCTTTTCATCCTCTCAATAAAGGCATGAAATCAAACTACCTATTTAAATTATAAATTTTTTATTTACCAAACTCTTGATTGTAGAATTCATTTGCTACAGTTTTATACTCTTTTTTATCTATGTCCACCTCTGCATTTAATTTTATTAAAGTCTTATTGTCCAATTTAGCAGTAACTTTATTTAAAATATCTTTTATGTCAGGATTCTTATCAAGAATATCCTGTCTCACCACTGGCGCAACGTTGTATGGAGGCCATACATGCTTGTCATCTTCTAATACTACAAACTGGCTATCACTTAATTGGCCTTCTGTAGTATAGGCTACAGCAAGATCTGCTTTATCATTTTTAAGTACATCATACTTTAAGCCATTATCATATAATTTTTCATCTTTGAAATTAAATGGACCATATGCCTTTATTAAAGCCGGAAGTCCATCAGACCTCTTGTCAAATTCTCCCTGTGAGGCAAATCTAATTTTACTTGCATTCTTTTGCAAATCAGAAATTGTATGTATGTTATACTGATCTGAAGCTTTTTTAGTTATAACTAATCCTTGAGAATCATTAGCTGCAGATGGATCTAGCCAAATCAATTTAAATTTATCTTTGTATTTTGCAGAAACTTCATCGTAAACTTCCTTTGAATCATATTTTGGTGCTTCTTTTAAAATTGATAATAAGCCCGTACCTGTATATTCAGGATATAGATCTATATCTCCATTTACCAAAGAAGTATGAACTACTGCATCACCTAAATTCAATTTTCTATCAACCTTATATCCAGCATGCTCTAGTGCATCTGCATATAGTTCTCCTAAAATTAGAGATTCTGTAAAGTTCTTGGAACCAACCTTTATTGTAGGTTTAGAGCCTGAACCATTGGCTGTATTAGTATTATTACCAGTGCTTTTACCGCAGCCTGTAAATATCACAGCAGTAAGTACTGCCACTAGCAAAGGTACTGCAAAAAATTTTTTATTCATATTTAACACTCTCCTAAATAATTATTTTCAATCTCTTTGATATCTTGTAATTCCCTGTTGTAAAAAAAATAATATCATTTCTGCAATAACAGACAAAATTGCCACGGATATTCCTCCTACAAGCAGCATGGTATAATCATTCATGCTTAACCCAGTAAATATAAAATCGCCTAATCCTCCAGCACCTATATAGGATGCCAGCGTAGCACTAGCTATAACCTCCACAGAAGAAGTTCTAACTCCGGTAATTATCAAAGACATTGCCAATGGAACTTGGATTTTAAAAAGTAATTCTCTATAGCCCATACCCATTCCCTTTGCACTTTCAATAATTGATGGAGTAATATTTTTAAAACCCAAATATGTGTTAATAAGTATTGGAGGTACTGCGAGAATTATTAAAGCAACCAATGCAGGAGTAAAACCTGTTCCAAGTATAGGCAATGCCAAAACCAGTATGGCAAGGCTCGGAATAATTCTTAGGAAATTAAAAAAATTCATTACCGGATAGAGAATCTTTGAACTTTTTGAGCATAATATTCCTAAGGGAACAGCTATGGCAGTACTTATCAATACAGCTGTTATACTTATGGATATATGTATAAGGACAGCTGTATAATATTGCTTGGCATTACTTAGTAAAAATTTAATAATTTCATTTAACATTAATGCATATCCTTTCTAAAGATTGGAATTAATTAGATACATAATTAAAAATTATAGATAAAAGCCAGGCTTATATTTATATTAAAATATAGGCTTGGCCTACATGTTATCTGATCAGTCAAATTTCATAGTATTCTTATTTGTTTACTTTTTGTAAGTATACCACGTAGGGTAAACATTGTCAATAATTTATAATTTTCCCTCTGTATACCTTATAATATTTAGCCCATAATATTATTCTTAAATTTCCTATTCACTTATTCTAATTCATAGTAAATAGAATAGGCATAAAAAGTTAGCACTAGCTTTTTATGCCTGTTTTATTAAAAGTCTATAAATATGATTAAACCACAAAAAATTGTAAATTAATTTCCAATATACGATTTATAGCGGTTTCAATGTGAAATCTTCACTTTATATAGTATATATCTTTTATTAAATATACTTTTTGTGAGATAATCATTATCTTAAAGTTCTATAACCTCAAGATCATTAGGAACTATTATTTTACCCTTAAAGTATTCTTGTCCCTCTTCTGAATACAATTCTTTTCTCTTACTTAAATTTTTATCTTCTGTATGAAATAATATAACATTTTCTACTTGTAATTTTGAAGCATTCTCACAGGCATCCTTTACTGTGGAATGATGTTTTTCATAAGGGTTGAACTTTTCTCTCTGAGAATACAAACAAAAGGCCTCATGCATAAGGTAGTTTGATTTATTCGCATAATCAAACACACTTTCATTAAAGGGCTCATCTCCAAGAAAAGTTAACTTCTTCCCATCGCTAAGCTTAGCTGTAAATCCAAATTGAAGAAGTTTTGTACTTCTAATATCAAAGCATTGAAGATGCATATCCAATATATCAAGTATACATTTATCATATATTTCTATAAAAATTATATCTTTATCAATATGATCCACAAATTTTTTCTGTAATAATAAATTGCTTATGGTTCTTATTATATCTATTACATCTTTATGACAATAGATATAAAGCTTACCATGATAATTCCCATTAATAATCTGTTGTGCCACTGCCCTTATTATCCATACAATCCCAGTTATATGATCATTGTGGCTATGGGATATAAACACATTGTGAATTTTATTTATAGGTATATCTGCTTTTTCCAAGTTTGAAAGAATCATATTGCCGCCGCCTGTATCCACAAGAAAATACTCATCTTTACTTGAAATTGTAAAGCAAGTATTATAGCATTTTGTAACCATTGCAGCTCCAGTTCCCAACATTGTTATTTCATTCAATTTAAAGACTCTCCTTTCAATAGCTAAATTATACTATCATATTATTACTCATAAAAAATGCAGTAAAAAAATTTATTCACCATATATACAAATAATTAATGCAGTAAATATTATAGATTGTGTAATAAAAATTTATTTACATCTTATTGCGATTTAATTATTTCTATAGATTAAAACTTTTTTACTCTATAGAATGATTAGAAGATTATATTTAGCAGGCAGATTCAATTTCTACATCCTCTTGCCTATTGCTTTTTAATTGAGATAATATCATTCCCGTAAGCATAAGTAGACATCCTATACTTCCTTTAACTCCCAACTGCTCATTTAGAATCAAAATTCCTCCAATAGTAGCAAATACGGTTTCCATGCTACATATAATTGCTGCATGGGAAGGCTCAGCATTCTTTTGCCCAACAATTTGTAAGGTATAAGCTATCCCTACAGAGCATATACCTCCATAAAGAATAGGTATTAATGCTTGTAAAATTCCACTGGCAGTTATATGTTCAATAAATACAGCCGTTATCATACTTAAAATTGAACAAGTTATAAATTGGAAAAATGCCAATTTTAATACGTTAATTTTTTGAGAAAAATAATCTATCAAAAGTATATGTATTGCAAAAAGAAAAGCGCTGGCAAGTTCAAGCATATCGCTATATGATATACTAAATCTATTTGTAACACATAAAAAATACAAGCCTACTACTGCTATTAGAGCACCAATCCACGTATTAGCTTTAATATGATGTCTTAAAAACAGTCCAAGTATTGGAACAAATACTATATATAGTCCTGTTATAAAAGCCGCCTTTCCTGCCGATGTACCTATGAGTCCAACTTGTTGAAAGGATGCTGCAAAAAAAAGAACTATACCGATAATAACTCCACCTAGTAAATTATTATTACCTTTGATATTTTTAATCTTCACCTTTTCATCTTTATTATTATAAAAAATCATGAGCGGAATTAATGATATGGCCCCTAATGCAAATCTTATACCAGTAAAGGTAAATGGTCCAATATATTTCATGCCAACTCTTTGTGCAACAAAGGCAAATCCCCATATAGCAGCCGCAATTAAAAGTGCTAAACTAGATCCTGTCCCTTTCCTCATTAAAAGTCTCCTTAGAAATTCATTATTTATTTGTTTTATAAACTAGTTATATAAATTTTATTACATATGTTGTAATAATCAGCGTCACCATAAAATGGCTATTTTTTAGACTTCCTCTATTAAATATTATTGATTAAATTTACAATCTTAATTGCAACTTATATATAAACATTAAAATGACAAAAACTTACCTATAATGGATATAACTATTTAGTAAAAGTTTTAATTTTTATTTAAATAGCTCATCCATTATATAATAATTATCTGATTCCTGTTACTTTTCCCTTGAGTGCCTTTAATCTAGAATTTACATATCCAATAAGTTCATTTCTATTGTCCTTTATATCTGCTGGGGCATTAGTAACTATACTTATAATATCTAAGGTATTGCCCTTTACAACATCTGCAATAGCATATCCTAGACACTTATTTTTAACCTTCCAGTAAATATTATTAAATTCATCAGCCTGCCTTTTATTATAATACCCTTTTTCTATTCCAAATTGAAATAAATCTGCTGCTGATTCTAATTCTTCTAAATCACGAAGTTCTAATGTTTCTTTAACAAGATCTTGAAACACTTTCATTTTAAACACTCCTTTTCTATAAGCCATACTTAAATAAATATGGCTACTTTTTCATATACCAAACCTAATAAATATTTTAGACCTATAACTTAATTCATATACCATTTAAATAGGTTAAATATTACACTAGTATAAATTAACTTTCTAATTTATATTACAAGAAAATAAAAAATTAATCTACATATTTAAATAAAATAACCTATAATCTTGTTCAGAATATAGGTCATTTTTAATAATTTCCCTAATGTTATTATACATTTTTATTTTAAAATTTACCACAAGTTTTAAATTTATATATGATTTTAGGATTATAGCCATTAATATATTACTCGTAAAATAAGTAAAAATATTAAATGTTTAAATTTTATTTTTTATTTAAACACATTTAGTCAGTAAATAAATAAAAAACATCCTTAGAATAAGGATGTTTCTTGGTGGCTTACCGGGGAATCGAACCCCGGACAACATGATTAAAAGTCATGTGCTCTACCAACTGAGCTAGTAAACCAAATATTAATTTAGAATAAAATATTGAAAGAGAGAAATCTCTTTCAATAAGAACCCAGCATCGACCTACTCTTCCACAGGGCTACCCCTGCAGTACCATCAGCACATAAGAGCTTAACCTTCGTGTTCGGAATGGGAACGGGTGTTACCTCTAAGTCATAGACACTGGATATATTAAATTGAGAGTTAAAATTAAGAATTAAAATGTACTCTCAAAATTGCATAGTAAAGGGTAAAAGTAAAATATAATATTGTATACTAATATACACTTTAGTAATTTATTTAAATATTGGTCAAGCCCTCGACCTATTAGTATCAGTCAGCTGAATACATTGCTGCACTTACACCTCTGACCTATCAACCTGATGTTCTTTCAGGGGTCTTACTAGCTTACGCTATGGGAAATCTAATCTTGAGGTGGGCTTCACGCTTAGATGCTTTCAGCGTTTATCCCATCCCGACATAGCTACCCAGCTGTGCCACTGGCGTGACAACTGGTGCACCAGAGGTCAGTCCATCCCGGTCCTCTCGTACTAAGGACAGCTCCTCTCAAATTTCCTACGCCCGCGACGGATAGGGACCGAACTGTCTCACGACGTTCTGAACCCAGCTCGCGTGCCGCTTTAATGGGCGAACAGCCCAACCCTTGGGACCTACTTCAGCCCCAGGATGCGACGAGCCGACATCGAGGTGCCAAACCTCCCCGTCGATGTGGACTCTTGGGGGAGATCAGCCTGTTATCCCCGAGGTAGCTTTTATCCGTTGAGCGATGGCCCTCCCACGAGGAACCACCGGATCACTAAGCCCGACTTTCGTCCCTGCTCCACTTGTTTGTGTCGCAGTGAGGCTCCCTTATGCCTTTGCACTCTACGCGCGATTTCCAACCGCGCTGAGGGAACCTTTGGGCGCCTCCGTTACTTTTTTGGAGGCGACCGCCCCAGTCAAACTGCCCATCTAGCAATGTCCCGTGACCAGCTTCATGGCCTCCGGTTAGAATTCCAGTACTGTCAGGGTGGTATCCCAAGGACGACTCCACAGCAGCTGACGCCGCTGTATCCCAGTCTCCCACCTATCCTGTACAGACAATACCGAAACTCAATGCTAAACTACAGTAAAGCTCTACGGGGTCTTTCCGTCCAATCGCGGGTAGCAAGCATCTTCACTTGCACTACAATTTCGCCGGATTCGTTGTTGAGACAGTGCCCAAATCATTACGCCATTCGTGCGGGTCGGAACTTACCCGACAAGGAATTTCGCTACCTTAGGACCGTTATAGTTACGGCCGCCGTTTACTGGGGCTTAAGTTCACCGCTTCGATTACTCTAACGGATCCCCTTAACCTTCCAGCACCGGGCAGGCGTCAGCCCCTATACATCAGCTTACGCTTTAGCAGAGACCTGTGTTTTTGCTAAACAGTTGCTTGGGCCTATCCTCTGCGGCCTACGTTAAGTAGGCACCCCTTCTCCCGAAGTTACGGGGTCAATTTGCCGAGTTCCTTAACAACGATTCTTCCGATGGTCTTAGGATTCTCTCCTCACCTACCTGTGTCGGTTTGCGGTACGGGCACCTTAATTCCTTGATAGAGGCTTTTCTTGGCAGTGTGAAATCAGATACTTCGCTAAAAATTAGCTCCCCATAACACCTCAACTAAGCAGGCGGATTTGCCAACCTGCACGTCTTAGTGCTTAGACGCACATCCAATAGTGCGCACATCTTATCCTTCTGCGTCACCCCATCTCTCAAAACGGAAAAAGGTGGTATCGGAATATCAACCGATTATCCATCACCTACGCCTTTCGGCCTCGGCTTAGGACCCGACTAACCCTGAGCGGACGAGCCTTCCTCAGGAAACCTTAGGTTTTCGACCACTAAGATTCTCACTTAGTTCTCGCTACTTATGCCAGCATACTCACTCCTGTATAGTCCACCGCTCCTTACGGTACGACTTCAATCCATACAGGAAGCTCCTCTACCGCTCTTACGAGCCCATAGCTTCGGTGGTAAGTTTTAGCCCCGGACATTTTCGGCGCAGGATCTCTTGACTAGTGAGCTATTACGCACTCTTTAAATGAGTGGCTGCTTCTGAGCCAACATCCTAGTTGTCTTAGAAATCCCACATCCTTTACCACTTAACTTACACTTAGGGACCTTAGCTGATGATCTGGGCTGTTTCCCTTTTGACTACGGATCTTATCATTCGCAGTCTGACTGCCGAAATAAAAGTATATGGCATTCGGAGTTTGATAGAGTTCAGTAACTGTTGTCAGCCCCTACCTCATTCAGTGCTCTACCTCCATAACTCAATTAATCGACGCTAGCCCTAAAGCTATTTCGAGGAGAACCAGCTATCTCCGAGTTCGATTGGAATTTCTCCGCTATCCACAGCTCATCCCATGGTTTTTCAACACCAATGTGGTTCGGTCCTCCACGGAATTTTACTTCCGCTTCAACCTGGCCATGGATAGGTCACCCGGTTTCGGGTCTACAGCATGCAACTAGTCGCCCTATTAAGACTCGGTTTCCCTTCGGCTGCGCACCAGAAGTGCTTAACCTTGCTGCATACCGTAACTCGCTGGCTCGTTCTACAAAAAGCACGTCGTCACACATAAAAAGTGCTTCGACCGGTTGTAGGCACACGGTTTCAGGTTCTATTTCACTCCCCTTCCGGGGTTCTTTTCACCTTTCCCTCACGGTACTGCTTCACTATCGGTCACTAGAAAGTATTTAGCCTTGGGAGGTGGTCCTCCCAGCTTCCCACAAGGTTTCACGTGTCTCGTGGTACTCTGGAATAGATCCGGCCATTTTCTCTTTTAATCTACAGGACTGTTACCTTCTACGGTAGAGCTTTCCAGAACTCTTCGATTAAGATATTAGGCTTTAATGATCTATCCACAACCCCAGGAACAAAGTTCCTGGTTTGGGCTCATTCCATTTCGCTCGCCGCTACTAAGGAAATCGATATTTCTTTCTCTTCCTCCGGGTACTTAGATGTTTCAGTTCCCCGGGTATGTCTCTATATACCTATGTATTCAGTATAAAGTACATGTCGTTAAGACATGTGGGTTGCCCCATTCGGAAATCTCCGGATCACAGGCTATTTGCGCCTACCCGAAGCTTATCGCAGCTTGTCGCGTCCTTCTTCGACTTCTAGTGCCAAGGCATTCACCATGCGCCCTTTGTAGCTTGACCTGTTATACTCTTAAGCGTTAGCTTTTCGAGTTTAGTCTTTTATTTTGTTTTAATCTTCATTTTATTAAAGATAAAGATTAATTATACAAAGGATATTTGTTTTATTATTTTACTTTACTTTTTGTTTCACTATGCAATTTTCAAAGTACATTTAAGAGATATTGATCTCTCAAAATTAAACAGAGATAAGAGTTAAACAACCATATCACAGTAGTTATCCTACCATGCTTACTCCTTAGAAAGGAGGTGATCCAGCCGCAGGTTCTCCTACGGCTACCTTGTTACGACTTCACCCCAATCACTAATCCCACCTTCGGCCGCTGGCCCCATAAAGGTTACCTCACGGACTTCGGGTGTTACCAGCTCTCATGGTGTGACGGGCGGTGTGTACAAGGCCCGGGAACGTATTCACCGCGACATTCTGATTCGCGATTACTAGCAACTCCAACTTCATGTAGGCGAATTTCAGCCTGCAATCCGAACTGGGATGAGTTTTCAAGTTTGGCTCCACCTCGCGGTATTGCATCTCGTTGTTCTCACCATTGTAGCACGTGTGTAGCCCTAGACATAAGGGGCATGATGATTTGACGTCATCCCCGCCTTCCTCCCGGTTAACCCGGGCAGTCTCACTAGAGTGCTCAACTTAATGGTAGCAACTAATGATAAGGGTTGCGCTCGTTGCGGGACTTAACCCAACATCTCACGACACGAGCTGACGACAACCATGCACCACCTGTCTTCCTGCCCCGAAGGGCTTCACGTATCTCTACGCTATTCAGGAGATGTCAAGTCTAGGTAAGGTTCTTCGCGTTGCTTCGAATTAAACCACATGCTCCGCTGCTTGTGCGGGCCCCCGTCAATTCCTTTGAGTTTTAATCTTGCGACCGTACTTCCCAGGCGGAGTACTTATTGTGTTAACTGCGGCACAGAAGGAGTCGATACCTCCTACACCTAGTACTCATCGTTTACGGCGTGGACTACCAGGGTATCTAATCCTGTTTGCTCCCCACGCTTTCATGCCTCAGCGTCAGTTACAGTCCAGAAAGCCGCCTTCGCCACTGATGTTCTTCCTAATCTCTACGCATTTCACCGCTACACTAGGAATTCCGCTTTCCTCTCCTGCACTCTAGATACCCAGTTTGAAATGCAGTCCCCAGGTTAAGCCCGGGGCTTTCACATCTCACTTAAGTATCCGCCTACACATCCTTTACGCCCAGTAAATCCGGACAACGCTTGCCACCTACGTATTACCGCGGCTGCTGGCACGTAGTTAGCCGTGGCTTCCTCCTTTGGTACCGTCATTATCGTCCCAAAAGACAGAGCTTTACAATCCGAAGACCGTCATCACTCACGCGGCGTTGCTGCATCAGGCTTTCGCCCATTGTGCAATATTCCCCACTGCTGCCTCCCGTAGGAGTCTGGACCGTGTCTCAGTTCCAATGTGGCCGATCACCCTCTCAGGTCGGCTACGCATCGTCGCCTTGGTGAGCCGTTACCTCTCCAACTAGCTAATGCGCCGCGGGTCCATCTCAAAGTGGATTACTCCTTTAATTACTGCTTCATGCGAAGCTGTAATATTATGCGGTATTAATCTCCCTTTCGGGAGGCTATTCCCCTCTTTGAGGCAGGTTACCCACGTGTTACTCACCCGTCCGCCGCTAGAAACCCGAAGGTTTCTCGCTCGACTTGCATGTGTTAAGCACGCCGCCAGCGTTCGTCCTGAGCCAGGATCAAACTCTCAATTTATAAGTTTGATGTTAGCTCATCGCTTTGCGGCATCTTCAAAGAAATAAATAGCCAGTATGCTAGTCTATTTTAAATCCTACTACGTCAACAGAACCTTCAGATAGCACTGACTATCATCAGAACCTGTTTCCTTGTATGATTCAAAATATACGTCGCATCTTTGCTTATTATTTATTTTCAGATGCCTTCTCCATTTTACTGAAGAATTTGTTACTCTTGATTTCAATTTCTTAAAATCTAAAGAATTGCTGGTTTGTTTTATTCTTATACTCTGTTTAATTTTCAAAGATCAATTCCTGTCATCTGACAGCTTTTATATAATATCATTATTTAGACATCCTGTCAACAATTTTTTCAAATTTATTTTATAATCTATAATTTACTTTTTATGAATGACTAAAAACAATTATTATAACCATTATTATGTTTGACTTATATGTAAATATCTTTTATTTTTAAATTTTTCTCAACAAACCTTCAGCAAGCCTAATGTATAGATACATTTATTTAAATAAACACTCTCTGTAACCAACACACATGACAGATAATTTTCATCCATAATATCAGTTTTATTTTTAATTCCAAGCTATATTTTATGTTATCTTGATATGATACATTATAAAATCACAGCACCATAAATTACAGGCTAAATTATTTTTAAAACTTAAGTATAATATATTTTTTCATAATGGTAAAACTATCAATGAATCTTACTCAGTGGGAGTTTATATTTCCACTGAGTTTAGCTGAATTATCCAGGGATGTGCCGATGTTATCTCCACCTTTAGAAAAGTAGAGAACCAAAATTTTTAATTTTGTGTGAATCACTTTCACAGCGTGCAAGCAGAGAACCAAAATCTTGATTTTGTGTGAATCGCTTTCCCTGTGTGCAAGCAGGCAAAACAAAATTTATTTTGTATTTGTTCGCTTTCACAGAGTGCTGTGGAGTGTTACAGCGGCTAGCCATTGGATAAATAAAATTATAGGAAGGAAATAACTGCTATATAACATATTAAAACTTCATTGAAGATATAATTTTTCATAATAATATCTTTAATGTTATACTAATATCTCTTTTAAGCAGTAAAAAACGATATGATAAAAAATGGAACTACTTACATACTAGGAGCTGGCTTTAATCAATGCGTAAAAAATATTAACGGATTAAAGCCACCTCTTTCAACAAACTTTTTCAACAATATATTAAAGAATAAAAAATCAAATATTTCAGAGGAAAAAACACAACTGGTATACGATTATATATATAAATATTGGAAAAAGTCAAAAAAAAGTCTTCTCTATGGTGACTTTGATTTAGAGGAATGTTTTACATTACTACAACTGCAACTATTGGAAGCCTCCAACAATAATGACCAAGAACTGATAACTAATTTGCTAAAGATAAATTCCACATTAAAATTTATTTTTATAGAAAGCCTATGCGAATTTGAATCTTTCAGTAATTCATCCAATTTAATGCTAAGTTTTGCTTCACTTATATACAGCAGGGAACCAAACATTCTTACCTTTAACTATGACTGCAACCTAGAAACAGCAATAGAAACTGTATCCAGCAATAAGTGGAATTCATTTCTTAGCTATGGAGTGAAATTTGATAAAATACAAAGAATAAAAAATAATGGTATAACCTATATAAAGAAAGAGGATTTTTATAATATGTCAAACAGTTCTTTATATAATTGGAATATTTTAAAACTTCATGGATCGTTAAATTGGTTCAAATGTATACCTGCAAGTGAATACACTTTATTTAAAAATTATAGAAATGATGTGAATTGTAAAAAAGCTCAATTTATATTAGCTGATACCAACAGATACTTTAATGAGCACACTGACAATAATTTAATAGTAGACCCTCTTATAATACCTCCCGTCTTGTATAAAGATTATTCTCAAGACATAATCTCCACTTTATGGGATGGCGCTAAAGAGATTTTATCTTGCTGCAAAACTCTTATAGTTATCGGTTATTCTTTTCCTCCAACAGATTTTGGCATAAAAAAACTTTTATTGGAGGCCTTTGAATTTAACAGACTAGATAATTTAATAATTGTAGATCCAAATACTTCAGTTATAAATACAGTAAAACAACTTACTCATTATAATAAACCTGCACTTGTATGCAATGATTTGAGTGAATTTCTAGACAATACCCAAGTTATGTCAATTTGAAATATTTATTTTATTATATTTAATTTTTTAATATTTCAATAATATCAAAAATAAACCTTGCTGTTAATCCCCATATAACTTCTTCTTTATATTTATACGCATAAATGCTATGTTTATAATTTCCCCAAGGCTTTGAATAAATCTTCGGCAAATTAAGTTCATCATAAGGTAGTAATAAGGTTTCTTTTCCATTGCTATCAATAATAGATGGATGGGCCTTTATATTAACATAGTATTTTTCGGGTTTGTTTTTTTCAAAAAATGATACAGGCACAGTAAAAATATATTGAACCTCAGAAATATTAATTTTTATTTCTTGTAAATCTTTAATATTTAATATACCTACATATCCATCTACCATAGCTCCTATTGGTGAAAATACTGTATTCATCCTGCCTATAATATTTATTTTTTCTTTTCTTATGGAAAATTCTTCATAAGTTTCTCTCAATGCAGTTTCTTGTGAATCCTTATCAATTGCAGGATCAATTTTACCACCTGGAAAACATATTTCCCCTGCTTGACTTATGTTTTTACTTCTCTTTTGGAATATAAAATAATATTCTTCTTTTATTAGAATCAAAGGAATCAAAACCGAAGAATTAAAAAATTCACCTCTCCCGCTTATATCTATAATTTTAGGAAAAGATTTTTTTAGCTTATTTAAATTATCATTATTCATCCCTTCACACTCCGTTAATTCAATAATAATTGATCATTTGCAGAATTATAATTATGGAATTTCAAGACTTTCAACCATCAATCTACTTTTTCATGCACTTTTAAATACAACTGTACCACTGGTCATAAAAGTTTTTAAAAAGTCTTGAAATTCCACCCTAATATTTACCTGCAAATTACTTATTCACTAATTACTTTCCAGCAATAGACACATTAAACATTTCAATTGCCTTAGGGCCAATAAAACCATCACTATTTTGTAATTCCTTAGATAAAAATATATTAGACTGGATGTTATTTATGTTTCCTGACAATGATCCCCCCGTTATTACCATAATATCATTTCCATCAAAGTACCATCCTAATCTTATCTCTCCTCCAAAATTTCCTGTTACTGAATCCAATTGAAAATCTGAAAAAGCTACTAATTCCACATATTCTTCCTTCTTCATATCACTTATATTCTTAGTTCCCGGTTTTATTTTAAAGTTACTTATACTTCCCGTTACTTCAGTATTTAAATAATGGCTGTACCTAAAATCTCCATGGTATTTTTTTAATTTTCCATCTTCAATTATATTAATCTTTGATAGACTAATACCTTCATTATCAAAAGGCTCTGAATATATGGAATTTTTAAAGTTTGGATCAAGTTCTAAATTTATCAAATCACCCTTTATTTTATCCCCTTGAATATAATCACCAATTTTTAGATTAGATAGCTTATTATACACTGCATCTGCTCTTGTTTTATCAACATAATATTTTAATATTTCCTTTACTGGTTCATCTCTCAAAATGACTTTATATTTCCCTGATTTAACAGTTTCTTTGGCATTTGCTCTTTCTTTAGCTAAAAATATTGTTTCTTTAACTGCATCAGAAATAAACCCAGGCTCATAGTCAGAAAAGGTAAGCATTTTATATAATTCTATCTCTTCCTCCTCTTTCCAATTTATTACAAATTCTATCATACCTTTATAATTCTCAAAACTCTTATCTATTCCTTCTGAGGTAATAATCCTTTTATATATTTTATTAAGAAATACTTCTGCTGAATTTATGCCTCCTTTTTCTTCTTTATCATTAATATATAAAGCTTCCGTAAGCTTTGGCATCCAATCACTTAATTCCTTGGTAGAAAATTTGCTTTCAATATTAGAAATAATTTTATTATCTTTCTGAGGCAATGTATAATACTGATTTTTCACAAATTGAGCAGCAAAGATATTATTTTCTACAATTTTTTGTATCTCATTATCATTCGTACCAGGATGAACATCAAAAGTTGAACTACCTGTATACTTTTCTCCATTCTCTTGAAAATGTTTATAAACAGTAACTTTAAAATGTTGCACCTCTTTACTTCTAGTAATATCCAGTTCTTTCTTTATAAAAAACAATTCTTCAGAATTAGTTTTTATCTCAATTATCTTATATCCATCTAATTCGTTAAGATTGTCTAATACATTTTTAATTTTATCTATCATCATCCTAACCTCACTCTTGCCTTAATATATGGTCCACCACTTGATACTTTTACAAATTCCTTATATCCCTTACCACAAGCACCTGAACCTTTTAATTCAGCCTCATCAGAAACCATTGAAATAGACTTTAAAAGATCTGGAACATATCCTGTCATAACTACAGGTGACACAATATTGCCCGTAAATTTTCCGTCTTTAATTTCTAGACCATAATTAACCATGCATTGAATTCCCCAATTCTTAGGATCTTCCATACCACTTGTAGGGCAGTCTAAAAAATACCCATATTTTATTGAAGCTATCATATCCTCTAATTTATCTGTTCCATTTTCAAAAAATGTATTTGTCATTCTTGTATAAACTTTTCTCTCAAAAGACTGCCTTTTTCCATTGCCTGTTGGCTTTATTCCCAGTCTTAAAGAAGATAGCAGATCGCATATACCCGTTTTTAAAATCCCATTTTTTATTATTGTTGTATCCCCTCCCAGGATACCTTCATCATCAAAAAGATAAGAAGATACTTCCATGGCCGAGGCTGCACCGTCTCTCATGGTTACAATAGGTGAAGCAACTGGTTTATCTATATATTCCCTTGCTTTAGCTCTATTTTTAACAAACATATCCATCTCTACTCCATGACCAAAAGCTTCATGAGCAATTATTCCAGATACATCTGGTGAACATACTGCATCATATTCACCCGGCTCTAATGGTTTTGCATCTAATAATCTAACTGCCATATCAACTGTTTCATCAACTTTAGAATCCATTTCTTCTAAAATTTCTGCACCTTTAAGTCCAGAAAATGAACAAAAGTTAAACTTTGTATTCTCTTCTTTTCTAGTTATGGGAAAAATATATCCTTCACTCCAAACATAAGATTGACTTAATTTTTTTTTATTCGTAATAAATATTTTGGAAACATGCACTTGTTGTAATTTAAATTTACAATCAATTAAAAACTCAGAAATTAAAGCTGCCTTTTTATTTAATCCCGTTAATTTACCTATTATCTCTTTATCGCTAATTTTCTCAAAGGGAATCTCAACATCTCCTAAAAAACTTTTACTTATTTCTTCTTCAGATATAATTGGATATGATGTTATATTTACTGATGACCTCATTTTTTCTATTTGGTTATTTACTCTCGTTTTTATATTTTTTGCTATTTTTTCAATGCTTATGGCATCAATATCATTGAAAGAGTATTCCGAATAACCTATATCATTATATACTCGAACAACAAAACCCCTTTCATTCCAAAAAGAATCTTCAACAGAAATACCTGTCTTTTGAACTAAATACTGTTTTCCAAAGGAATCTGTTCCTAATACAGATACGTATTTAAACTCTATAGACAAAATATCTATTAATTTTTTTAGCATGGACTTCTTTTCTAATAAAAAGTTTGATATTTTAACTTTCATACTTTATCACCTCTATTTTTTCATTATAAATAAAATGCTTAATTTAAACAATATATTAAAATAATAGATAAAATCCACTATTAGTTATATACAAATAAATTTACACTTTCTATATGTTAGCTTTAATACAATTTATATTAAGCTTATATATCATATCCTTTCGTTCTACTACTATACTTATCTTTTTACCAAGTGATTCATTCAATAATATTTTTTCTAGGAGTTCCCTGGTTGGATTTATACAAGTAGGATATCTTACAGCATCCAGCATGGTTAAATCACCAGAAGTATCTCCATAAGCATAAGATTTATTTAAATCTATATCATAAAGCTTAATTAAATCATTTATAGCTTTCTTTTTACTATTACTATCCCACATTGGAATAACTTCACCTGTATATATATCTCCATCTAATAGATATTTAGCCCCTCTATAGTCATCAAACCCATGCTTCAGTGACATTTCTTTTACTAGTTCTAAAGGGCTACCTGATATTGTTATTATCTTATGTCCTCGTTCTTTATGCCATTTTATTCTATCTCTAGTATAAGTATAAACTCTATCTCCTTTTTGGGATACAACCTGCTTTGCTATAAATTCAACTTGAGACTTATGCAATCCTTTAACTGCCCCAACATATATATCTGCCATCTTTAATAAATAATTATCATAATTACCTATTCTTATATCCCATTTTTCATACTCAGGTTTAACTTCTTCAAACCAAGTTCTTTCTTCAATTATTTCATATTTTATAAGTTTTTTAAATACTTCTGTAATAAGAGCTTCCCTATATAAAGTTCCATCTATATCAAAAAAAGCTGCTATAGTCTTCACGTATATCCCACCTTTTAATACTTAATCTATACTATAATTTATTTTTTAAAATTATCACTGCATAAAATCAATTATACAACTAATAAATAAAATATACTTTCTCATATTATTCCTCATATATTTCTTAAGCATTTTGGTTAAATTAATATTAAATCATATTTGCAAATATATGAAGACTTTATTCCATGCTATCTTAAGAATCATTATTTATCAAGATAGTTTTCTATTAAATACTATGACTACATTATATTAAGGAGTAATGAAAATGGATAATAATAAAAATTTAAACAAAACACAACCAAAATCTAATCCTGAACTTAGAAAAATATTTTTTAAAAATGGAGGAAATATAGGCATTGAAAACGGAGAGAAAGTTGGCGCTGACGCAAATTCTAAAAAATACACAAAACGTTCAAAACTCTCCCATAACAAATAATACTAAATTAATACTACTAGCCTTAAAAATATCTGTTACACTATAAACAGAGTTCTTGGCATCAGGTGGGGTTTTTAGTTATGACCTCTGATGCTTAGAAACCGTTATCCAGGGACATAGCCACTCTTTACTCTCACTTTGAAGAAAAGCAGACAAAACAAAATTTATTTTGTATTTGGTCGCTTTCACAGAGTGCGATGAAAGTATTAGAGTAGGTACTCATCGGATAAATTTAAGATAGAACACTATGAAATTATTATATCAATGAATCTTACTTAGTGGGAATTTGTACTCCCACTAAGTTTAGATGAATTATCCAGGGACGTGTCGCTGTTATCTCCACCTAAAAAAACAGAGGACTAAAATTTTAAATTTTGTATGAATCTCTTTAACAGAGTACGATGAGGTATTACAGCTACTAGTCATCGGATAAATTAAAATTCATAGTGTTTTATTAGTTTATTCTTGTTAATTATAAAATATTCAAATCAATATACTATTGATATTTAATATTAATTATTATATAATAATTATAGTGATATAAAATATATAAAGTTGGTGATTCAAATGGATATAAAAGAAGGTTCAAAAGCACCAGATTTTATTTTAATTGGTTCCGATAGAAAGCAGCATAAATTAAGTGATTATATAGGCAAAAAAGTAATCCTTTATTTTTACCCTAAGGATAATACTCCAGGATGTTCTAAGGAAGCTACTTGTTTTGTTGATGGTATTGAAAATTTTAATAATTTAAATGCTATAATTTTAGGAGTAAGTAGAGATACCTTAGATTCACATGATAAATTTATAAAAAAATTAAACATACCTTACATACTACTATCAGATGATAACGAACATGTATGTAATTTATATGATGTATTAAAAGAAAAAACTCTGTTTGGAAAAAAGAAAATTGGTATTGAACGCAGCACATTTATAATTGATGAAACTGGTAATATAAAAAAAATATATAGAAAAGTAAAAGTAGATGGTCACATAGAAGACATACTTAAAAATATTTAATAAAGCTGGGCTTTATATACTAAACTCCTGCAAACTAATAATATTTGTAGATTTCAAAGATTCCTCATTTTCTGGATTTATAATATATATTTACACTTGCTATTATACTTTTTATATTGATATATAATTAATTTATTATCCCCCAAAGATTAGTTTTGTTTAAGTATAGGATTTTTCCTATACTATTTTTTTATAATAGAAAAAGACTTAAGTTATAAACTTAAGTCTTTTTGGTGGCCAATCCAGGAATCGAACCAGGGACACGAGGATTTTCAGTCCTCTGCTCTACCGACTGAGCTAACTGGCCAAAAATAAGACCCAGCATCGACCTACTCTTCCACAGGGCTACCCCTGCAGTACCATCAGCACATAAGAGCTTAACCTTCGTGTTCGGAATGGGAACGGGTGTTACCTCTAAGTCATAGACACTGGATATATTAAATTGAGAGTTAAAATTAAGAATTAAAATGTACTCTCAAAATTGCATAGTAAAGGGTAAAAGTAAAATATAATATTGTATACTAATATACACTTTAGTAATTTATTTAAATATTGGTCAAGCCCTCGACCTATTAGTATCAGTCAGCTGAATACATTGCTGCACTTACACCTCTGACCTATCAACCTGATGTTCTTTCAGGGGTCTTACTAGCTTACGCTATGGGAAATCTAATCTTGAGGTGGGCTTCACGCTTAGATGCTTTCAGCGTTTATCCCATCCCGACATAGCTACCCAGCTGTGCCACTGGCGTGACAACTGGTGCACCAGAGGTCAGTCCATCCCGGTCCTCTCGTACTAAGGACAGCTCCTCTCAAATTTCCTACGCCCGCGACGGATAGGGACCGAACTGTCTCACGACGTTCTGAACCCAGCTCGCGTGCCGCTTTAATGGGCGAACAGCCCAACCCTTGGGACCTACTTCAGCCCCAGGATGCGACGAGCCGACATCGAGGTGCCAAACCTCCCCGTCGATGTGGACTCTTGGGGGAGATCAGCCTGTTATCCCCGAGGTAGCTTTTATCCGTTGAGCGATGGCCCTCCCACGAGGAACCACCGGATCACTAAGCCCGACTTTCGTCCCTGCTCCACTTGTTTGTGTCGCAGTGAGGCTCCCTTATGCCTTTGCACTCTACGCGCGATTTCCAACCGCGCTGAGGGAACCTTTGGGCGCCTCCGTTACTTTTTTGGAGGCGACCGCCCCAGTCAAACTGCCCATCTAGCAATGTCCCGTGACCAGCTTCATGGCCTCCGGTTAGAATTCCAGTACTGTCAGGGTGGTATCCCAAGGACGACTCCACAGCAGCTGACGCCGCTGTATCCCAGTCTCCCACCTATCCTGTACAGACAATACCGAAACTCAATGCTAAACTACAGTAAAGCTCTACGGGGTCTTTCCGTCCAATCGCGGGTAGCAAGCATCTTCACTTGCACTACAATTTCGCCGGATTCGTTGTTGAGACAGTGCCCAAATCATTACGCCATTCGTGCGGGTCGGAACTTACCCGACAAGGAATTTCGCTACCTTAGGACCGTTATAGTTACGGCCGCCGTTTACTGGGGCTTAAGTTCACCGCTTCGATTACTCTAACGGATCCCCTTAACCTTCCAGCACCGGGCAGGCGTCAGCCCCTATACATCAGCTTACGCTTTAGCAGAGACCTGTGTTTTTGCTAAACAGTTGCTTGGGCCTATCCTCTGCGGCCTACGTTAAGTAGGCACCCCTTCTCCCGAAGTTACGGGGTCAATTTGCCGAGTTCCTTAACAACGATTCTTCCGATGGTCTTAGGATTCTCTCCTCACCTACCTGTGTCGGTTTGCGGTACGGGCACCTTAATTCCTTGATAGAGGCTTTTCTTGGCAGTGTGAAATCAGATACTTCGCTAAAAATTAGCTCCCCATAACACCTCAACTAAGCAGGCGGATTTGCCAACCTGCACGTCTTAGTGCTTAGACGCACATCCAATAGTGCGCACATCTTATCCTTCTGCGTCACCCCATCTCTCAAAACGGAAAAAGGTGGTATCGGAATATCAACCGATTATCCATCACCTACGCCTTTCGGCCTCGGCTTAGGACCCGACTAACCCTGAGCGGACGAGCCTTCCTCAGGAAACCTTAGGTTTTCGACCACTAAGATTCTCACTTAGTTCTCGCTACTTATGCCAGCATACTCACTCCTGTATAGTCCACCGCTCCTTACGGTACGACTTCAATCCATACAGGAAGCTCCTCTACCGCTCTTACGAGCCCATAGCTTCGGTGGTAAGTTTTAGCCCCGGACATTTTCGGCGCAGGATCTCTTGACTAGTGAGCTATTACGCACTCTTTAAATGAGTGGCTGCTTCTGAGCCAACATCCTAGTTGTCTTAGAAATCCCACATCCTTTACCACTTAACTTACACTTAGGGACCTTAGCTGATGATCTGGGCTGTTTCCCTTTTGACTACGGATCTTATCATTCGCAGTCTGACTGCCGAAATAAAAGTATATGGCATTCGGAGTTTGATAGAGTTCAGTAACTGTTGTCAGCCCCTACCTCATTCAGTGCTCTACCTCCATAACTCAATTAATCGACGCTAGCCCTAAAGCTATTTCGAGGAGAACCAGCTATCTCCGAGTTCGATTGGAATTTCTCCGCTATCCACAGCTCATCCCATGGTTTTTCAACACCAATGTGGTTCGGTCCTCCACGGAATTTTACTTCCGCTTCAACCTGGCCATGGATAGGTCACCCGGTTTCGGGTCTACAGCATGCAACTAGTCGCCCTATTAAGACTCGGTTTCCCTTCGGCTGCGCACCAGAAGTGCTTAACCTTGCTGCATACCGTAACTCGCTGGCTCGTTCTACAAAAAGCACGTCGTCACACATAAAAAGTGCTTCGACCGGTTGTAGGCACACGGTTTCAGGTTCTATTTCACTCCCCTTCCGGGGTTCTTTTCACCTTTCCCTCACGGTACTGCTTCACTATCGGTCACTAGAAAGTATTTAGCCTTGGGAGGTGGTCCTCCCAGCTTCCCACAAGGTTTCACGTGTCTCGTGGTACTCTGGAATAGATCCGGCCATTTTCTCTTTTAATCTACAGGACTGTTACCTTCTACGGTAGAGCTTTCCAGAACTCTTCGATTAAGATATTAGGCTTTAATGATCTATCCACAACCCCAGGAACAAAGTTCCTGGTTTGGGCTCATTCCATTTCGCTCGCCGCTACTAAGGAAATCGATATTTCTTTCTCTTCCTCCGGGTACTTAGATGTTTCAGTTCCCCGGGTATGTCTCTATATACCTATGTATTCAGTATAAAGTACATGTCGTTAAGACATGTGGGTTGCCCCATTCGGAAATCTCCGGATCACAGGCTATTTGCGCCTACCCGAAGCTTATCGCAGCTTGTCGCGTCCTTCTTCGACTTCTAGTGCCAAGGCATTCACCATGCGCCCTTTGTAGCTTGACCTGTTATACTCTTAAGCGTTAGCTTTTCGAGTTTAGTCTTTTATTTTGTTTTAATCTTCATTTTATTAAAGATAAAGATTAATTATACAAAGGATATTTGTTTTATTATTTTACTTTACTTTTTGTTTCACTATGCAATTTTCAAAGTACATTTAAGAGATATTGATCTCTCAAAATTAAACAGAGATAAGAGTTAAACAACCATATCACAGTAGTTATCCTACCATGCTTACTCCTTAGAAAGGAGGTGATCCAGCCGCAGGTTCTCCTACGGCTACCTTGTTACGACTTCACCCCAATCACTAATCCCACCTTCGGCCGCTGGCCCCATAAAGGTTACCTCACGGACTTCGGGTGTTACCAGCTCTCATGGTGTGACGGGCGGTGTGTACAAGGCCCGGGAACGTATTCACCGCGACATTCTGATTCGCGATTACTAGCAACTCCAACTTCATGTAGGCGAATTTCAGCCTGCAATCCGAACTGGGATGAGTTTTCAAGTTTGGCTCCACCTCGCGGTATTGCATCTCGTTGTTCTCACCATTGTAGCACGTGTGTAGCCCTAGACATAAGGGGCATGATGATTTGACGTCATCCCCGCCTTCCTCCCGGTTAACCCGGGCAGTCTCACTAGAGTGCTCAACTTAATGGTAGCAACTAATGATAAGGGTTGCGCTCGTTGCGGGACTTAACCCAACATCTCACGACACGAGCTGACGACAACCATGCACCACCTGTCTTCCTGCCCCGAAGGGCTTCACGTATCTCTACGCTATTCAGGAGATGTCAAGTCTAGGTAAGGTTCTTCGCGTTGCTTCGAATTAAACCACATGCTCCGCTGCTTGTGCGGGCCCCCGTCAATTCCTTTGAGTTTTAATCTTGCGACCGTACTTCCCAGGCGGAGTACTTATTGTGTTAACTGCGGCACAGAAGGAGTCGATACCTCCTACACCTAGTACTCATCGTTTACGGCGTGGACTACCAGGGTATCTAATCCTGTTTGCTCCCCACGCTTTCATGCCTCAGCGTCAGTTACAGTCCAGAAAGCCGCCTTCGCCACTGATGTTCTTCCTAATCTCTACGCATTTCACCGCTACACTAGGAATTCCGCTTTCCTCTCCTGCACTCTAGATACCCAGTTTGAAATGCAGTCCCCAGGTTAAGCCCGGGGCTTTCACATCTCACTTAAGTATCCGCCTACACATCCTTTACGCCCAGTAAATCCGGACAACGCTTGCCACCTACGTATTACCGCGGCTGCTGGCACGTAGTTAGCCGTGGCTTCCTCCTTTGGTACCGTCATTATCGTCCCAAAAGACAGAGCTTTACAATCCGAAGACCGTCATCACTCACGCGGCGTTGCTGCATCAGGCTTTCGCCCATTGTGCAATATTCCCCACTGCTGCCTCCCGTAGGAGTCTGGACCGTGTCTCAGTTCCAATGTGGCCGATCACCCTCTCAGGTCGGCTACGCATCGTCGCCTTGGTGAGCCGTTACCTCTCCAACTAGCTAATGCGCCGCGGGTCCATCTCAAAGTGGATTACTCCTTTAATTACTGCTTCATGCGAAGCTGTAATATTATGCGGTATTAATCTCCCTTTCGGGAGGCTATTCCCCTCTTTGAGGCAGGTTACCCACGTGTTACTCACCCGTCCGCCGCTAGAAACCCGAAGGTTTCTCGCTCGACTTGCATGTGTTAAGCACGCCGCCAGCGTTCGTCCTGAGCCAGGATCAAACTCTCAATTTATAAGTTTGATGTTAGCTCATCGCTTTGCTTCTCCATTTTACTGAAGAATTTGTTACTCTTGATTTCAATTTCTTAAAATCTAAAGAATTGCTGGTTTGTTTTATTCTTATACTCTGTTTAATTTTCAAAGATCAATTCCTGTCATCTGACAGCTTTTATATTATATCAAGTCAATTCAATAATGTCAACTACTTTTTTACGACTTTTTACTCATTTAATCCACTATTTCTCGACAACATGTGTTAGTATATCATAATCTTCTTATTATACAAATTAGTATGTGCTTATTATTTAATATTATATTAAAATTAATCAATTTATCTCATTATTTCTAATTATATTTCATAATGATACACTAGGATAAGTATTTATCCCAAATACACAATTTTTTAAAATAAATACTTTATAATAGCAAAAAGTGGCTATCTTAAAAGAAATAAATATTTATCAGATTTGAGAATGACCTCATTTGTTTATTAAAAATCAGATTTTAATTATTACTTTTAATTGTAGAATAGTTAAAAAACTGCCTCACAATACATAGATATGCATTGTGAGGCAGCCTCTTTCTTTTAGGTAGTTAAATTTTTTCGAAAAATACACTAGCCATATCTTTATAAAGCTTAAAGCCATAGTGCTCTAAAGCCCTCTGTAAAGCAAACAAAGTATATCCTACTTTTCCTGCTTTAGCATTTTCACCCATATGTCCTATTCTCAACACTCTTCCTTCTAAGTATCCAAAGGATCCTGTAATCATAACTCCATAATTATCAAGCATATATTTTATTATTTTTTTATCATTAATTCCATGTGGTACATCAATTACTGTCACTGTATTTGAATATCCATCCTCTATATGAATCTTTAATCCAGAGGAAACCACCGCTGCCCTTGTAGCACTAGCAATTATATCATGTCTTTCAATTATATTATCTTCTCCTAACAGGTTGTCTACAGCCTTTTTAAGTCCAATAATATCACTTATAGGTGGAGTGTATGGAAACCATTTATCTTTATAATAATCTTTCCATACTAAAAGATTACAATAAAATGATGCTATTGGTGTTTGTCTATTTTCCATTGCGCTAAAAGCATCTTCACTTATACTTAAAAATGTAAGTCCTGGAGGTGCAGATAAACACTTTTGAGAACCTCCTAAAACTATATCTATTTTCCAATCATCTACTCTTATTTCTTCGCCACCCATGCCAGCTACACTATCAACTACTGTTAATATGTTTTTTTCCTTAAGTATAGGACATATTTTATCTATATCATTTAAAACTCCAGAAGGAGTATCACAATGAACTACTGTTGCATATTTAAAATTACTATCCTTGTCTAAAAAAGCTTTTAATTCTTCTATATCTATTTTTCGCTTTCTATTATTTCTAAAATAAAAAGGTTCCCCTCCATAAATCTTTACAAAATCTCCAAAACCTTCACCAAAAATGCCATTTTCAATTATTAAAACTCTGTCTCCTTGTTCAGTCAAAGATGCACAGGCAGCTTCAAGACCAAGTATTCCTTCCCCACTTAAAATTCTTACTTCATTACTTGTTTTTAAAAAAGTTCCCAATCTATAACAGGTTTCTTTATAAAACTCATAAAATTCTTCATCTATATCCGGATTCGTAGTTTCTTCTGCTCTAGCAAGTCTAACATTTTCTCTAACTGCAGTAGGCCCTGGTGTCATTATAAGTGGCTTTTTCATTATATCACTCCTATGCATTACTAAATTGTTCATTCTAAATTTATATTATAATATCATATCAATTTTTTGTTAAATGTTTGGATACAATTATTTATTTTTTTCTCCAATCACTAATACTTTCATATTTATCATTTACAACATCATAATATAATATTTCCTTAGTATCCTTATTAATAGCAAATCTGTATATATTTACATTATGATCAGTATGCTCTTCACCAACATACAGCCCATAATAATCTCTTATATATACATTACTTGAGTTTTTATCTGGATAGCGCTCCACATATACGATACCTTTTGCATTTTCATTATTTTTTAATGAATTGATAAAACTTTTCACTTCACTTACATTATTGATTAAATAATTTATAAGTTCATTATCTGTGTTCTTAGTATCATTTTTATCGTTTTGAGATTCAGCGAAGTAATTATTATCTTTGTTATATATTATTTGCTTTACATTACCCTTACTTCTATCACAAATTACTTTGATATCAATATCCTTTTTTGTATCTATTATTTCATAATCCCAGTACCCATTAGCAGTTGCCAGTTGATTTATTAAATTTTTATAATAGGTTTTATTATCAAAATCTATATTTTTTGTTAAATCAATATAAAATATAGGGTATGTTTTATTATTCTTAAAATTCACTTTTTCAATTTGAATATTTGCATTCTTAAACACATATTTTACTGGATGATTCCAATTACTTATATCATTTATAGTATTTGAACTTGTATCTATGTTACTACTAGGACTATTAACCTCTAAGCCTTTACCTCGAGTATTATTAATCTCACCGGAAACTATATTCACAGAATTAGCAGTATTCACAGTATTACTAGTATTACTAGTATTACTAGTATTAGATTTATTTTCTGCCACAGTTTTGTTACTACATGCCGATATTTGTAATAAAGCTAAAACTAATATTATAACTATAATTATTTTTTTCATTTTATTCCTCCTTAGTAATTAAAATTAAATATATTTTGTAAATTATTTTTCTATGCTATTATTATAACGTAGCTTATCATTATTTTATTTATTATGAACATTATACCTTAAAATATTATAAATACAATTTATTATTATATATTAAGTTGTACTAAATCACATAAATTATAAAGCTTTTTATTTGAATAGAATAATTAACTTTAAGCAATGAATTTTATAATTATTCTTGAAACTGTATATATAATTTTTTAAAAAGTATTATTTTAATTAAAAAAATATAGTTCAAACTTTACTTTACGTTAAGAAAATAGGAGATACGAATTATGACATTAGACGATTTAAAAGAACAAATTAAAAATATATCAGAAAATTATAAAGATGAACCTATCGCTGGCTGGATAACAGGTGATGGTCCTTCACCTTGTAGTATACTATTTGTTGGAGAAGCACCAGGTAAAACTGAAGTAGAGACTGGTAAACCTTTCGTAGGATTAGCTGGTAAAACTTTTGAAAAATATCTAAATACCGTTGGTCTATGTCGGAAAAATGTAAGAATCACAAATACCTGTTTTTTCAGACCTGTAAAATTAAAAATTGGTAATAACAATAAAACAACTGTAAGCAACAGAGCCCCTAAAGTTTCAGAAATAAATTTATTTAGGGAAGTTCTAGACCAGGAAATTAATATTGTTAATCCTAAATTGATAATAACTTTAGGTAATACACCGTTAAAAAGACTAACAAACTTTAATAGTATTGGTGAATGTCATGGCAAACTTATTTTTAATGATCATATAGGCAGATACATTTTTCCCATGTATCACCCTTCTGCTTTAACCTATAATAGAAATGATGAATTTTTAAAAATGTATGAAAATGATTGGGTAAATTTAAAAAATGAACTAAGTGGATATGTATAATTTTATTTTTTTAGTCAATAATTACCAATATATAATTTAATATTATGAGGTGATTTTATCATGACTAAAAACAAGTTATTATTAATTTTATCATTAATTCTTATATTATTAGTTTGCAGCAGTTTAGTATATAAAGATCAGCAAAATGAGGAATCTTTGAAATCTACAAGATCTAGTTACAATGTAATAAATGATTCTCCATTAAACTCCAAGCCTACTCTTGCGGAAGAATCGAATAAAAACATTATTAAGATAAGAAATGATAATTTAGACTACACTTATATAAACTACAAAATAAAATCTGGAGATGATCTATACAGTTTAGCTAGAAATTTTATGCCCACTTATGTTCCCAGTGGAGTTATAAAAGAAATTAAAGAAAAAAACAATTTAAAGAATGAAACAATACCAGTTAATAGTATACTATCAATACCTGCAGAAAAAAATGTTATAAATCAAAAATAATTAATTTTTCACTGTCTACTTTTCTTAATCAGAAGGTAATATTTAGATAATTCATCTAAAATGAGTGTGAGAAATAAAATTTCACTTAGCAAGATTTATTGATAATCATAGTGATTAATACCAATTATAAATTTAAAATGACTATATTCTTAATAAGAAATAAAAAACATCCTTAGAATAAGGATGTTTCTTGGTGGCTTACCGGGGAATCGAACCCCGGACAACATGATTAAAAGTCATGTGCTCTACCAACTGAGCTAGTAAACCAAATATTAATTTAGAATAAAATATTGAAAGAGAGAAATCTCTTTCAATAAGAACCCAGCATCGACCTACTCTGCCACAGGGCTACCCCTGCAGTACCATCAGCACATAAGAGCTTAACCTTCGTGTTCGGAATGGGAACGGGTGTTACCTCTAAGTCATAGACACTGGATATATTAAATTGAGAGTTAAAATTAAGAATTAAAATGTACTCTCAAAATTGCATAGTAAAGGGTAAAAGTAAAATATAATATTGTATACTAATATACACTTTAGTAATTTATTTAAATATTGGTCAAGCCCTCGACCTATTAGTATCAGTCAGCTGAATACATTGCTGCACTTACACCTCTGACCTATCAACCTGATGTTCTTTCAGGGGTCTTACTAGCTTACGCTATGGGAAATCTAATCTTGAGGTGGGCTTCACGCTTAGATGCTTTCAGCGTTTATCCCATCCCGACATAGCTACCCAGCTGTGCCACTGGCGTGACAACTGGTGCACCAGAGGTCAGTCCATCCCGGTCCTCTCGTACTAAGGACAGCTCCTCTCAAATTTCCTACGCCCGCGACGGATAGGGACCGAACTGTCTCACGACGTTCTGAACCCAGCTCGCGTGCCGCTTTAATGGGCGAACAGCCCAACCCTTGGGACCTACTTCAGCCCCAGGATGCGACGAGCCGACATCGAGGTGCCAAACCTCCCCGTCGATGTGGACTCTTGGGGGAGATCAGCCTGTTATCCCCGAGGTAGCTTTTATCCGTTGAGCGATGGCCCTCCCACGAGGAACCACCGGATCACTAAGCCCGACTTTCGTCCCTGCTCCACTTGTTTGTGTCGCAGTGAGGCTCCCTTATGCCTTTGCACTCTACGCGCGATTTCCAACCGCGCTGAGGGAACCTTTGGGCGCCTCCGTTACTTTTTTGGAGGCGACCGCCCCAGTCAAACTGCCCATCTAGCAATGTCCCGTGACCAGCTTCATGGCCTCCGGTTAGAATTCCAGTACTGTCAGGGTGGTATCCCAAGGACGACTCCACAGCAGCTGACGCCGCTGTATCCCAGTCTCCCACCTATCCTGTACAGACAATACCGAAACTCAATGCTAAACTACAGTAAAGCTCTACGGGGTCTTTCCGTCCAATCGCGGGTAGCAAGCATCTTCACTTGCACTACAATTTCGCCGGATTCGTTGTTGAGACAGTGCCCAAATCATTACGCCATTCGTGCGGGTCGGAACTTACCCGACAAGGAATTTCGCTACCTTAGGACCGTTATAGTTACGGCCGCCGTTTACTGGGGCTTAAGTTCACCGCTTCGATTACTCTAACGGATCCCCTTAACCTTCCAGCACCGGGCAGGCGTCAGCCCCTATACATCAGCTTACGCTTTAGCAGAGACCTGTGTTTTTGCTAAACAGTTGCTTGGGCCTATCCTCTGCGGCCTACGTTAAGTAGGCACCCCTTCTCCCGAAGTTACGGGGTCAATTTGCCGAGTTCCTTAACAACGATTCTTCCGATGGTCTTAGGATTCTCTCCTCACCTACCTGTGTCGGTTTGCGGTACGGGCACCTTAATTCCTTGATAGAGGCTTTTCTTGGCAGTGTGAAATCAGATACTTCGCTAAAAATTAGCTCCCCATAACACCTCAACTAAGCAGGCGGATTTGCCAACCTGCACGTCTTAGTGCTTAGACGCACATCCAATAGTGCGCACATCTTATCCTTCTGCGTCACCCCATCTCTCAAAACGGAAAAAGGTGGTATCGGAATATCAACCGATTATCCATCACCTACGCCTTTCGGCCTCGGCTTAGGACCCGACTAACCCTGAGCGGACGAGCCTTCCTCAGGAAACCTTAGGTTTTCGACCACTAAGATTCTCACTTAGTTCTCGCTACTTATGCCAGCATACTCACTCCTGTATAGTCCACCGCTCCTTACGGTACGACTTCAATCCATACAGGAAGCTCCTCTACCGCTCTTACGAGCCCATAGCTTCGGTGGTAAGTTTTAGCCCCGGACATTTTCGGCGCAGGATCTCTTGACTAGTGAGCTATTACGCACTCTTTAAATGAGTGGCTGCTTCTGAGCCAACATCCTAGTTGTCTTAGAAATCCCACATCCTTTACCACTTAACTTACACTTAGGGACCTTAGCTGATGATCTGGGCTGTTTCCCTTTTGACTACGGATCTTATCATTCGCAGTCTGACTGCCGAAATAAAAGTATATGGCATTCGGAGTTTGATAGAGTTCAGTAACTGTTGTCAGCCCCTACCTCATTCAGTGCTCTACCTCCATAACTCAATTAATCGACGCTAGCCCTAAAGCTATTTCGAGGAGAACCAGCTATCTCCGAGTTCGATTGGAATTTCTCCGCTATCCACAGCTCATCCCATGGTTTTTCAACACCAATGTGGTTCGGTCCTCCACGGAATTTTACTTCCGCTTCAACCTGGCCATGGATAGGTCACCCGGTTTCGGGTCTACAGCATGCAACTAGTCGCCCTATTAAGACTCGGTTTCCCTTCGGCTGCGCACCAGAAGTGCTTAACCTTGCTGCATACCGTAACTCGCTGGCTCGTTCTACAAAAAGCACGTCGTCACACATAAAAAGTGCTTCGACCGGTTGTAGGCACACGGTTTCAGGTTCTATTTCACTCCCCTTCCGGGGTTCTTTTCACCTTTCCCTCACGGTACTGCTTCACTATCGGTCACTAGAAAGTATTTAGCCTTGGGAGGTGGTCCTCCCAGCTTCCCACAAGGTTTCACGTGTCTCGTGGTACTCTGGAATAGATCCGGCCATTTTCTCTTTTAATCTACAGGACTGTTACCTTCTACGGTAGAGCTTTCCAGAACTCTTCGATTAAGATATTAGGCTTTAATGATCTATCCACAACCCCAGGAACAAAGTTCCTGGTTTGGGCTCATTCCATTTCGCTCGCCGCTACTAAGGAAATCGATATTTCTTTCTCTTCCTCCGGGTACTTAGATGTTTCAGTTCCCCGGGTATGTCTCTATATACCTATGTATTCAGTATAAAGTACATGTCGTTAAGACATGTGGGTTGCCCCATTCGGAAATCTCCGGATCACAGGCTATTTGCGCCTACCCGAAGCTTATCGCAGCTTGTCGCGTCCTTCTTCGACTTCTAGTGCCAAGGCATTCACCATGCGCCCTTTGTAGCTTGACCTGTTATACTCTTAAGCGTTAGCTTTTCGAGTTTAGTCTTTTATTTTGTTTTAATCTTCATTTTATTAAAGATAAAGATTAATTATACAAAGGATATTTGTTTTATTATTTTACTTTACTTTTTGTTTCACTATGCAATTTTCAAAGTACATTTAAGAGATATTGATCTCTCAAAATTAAACAGAGATAAGAGTTAAACAACCATATCACAGTAGTTATCCTACCATGCTTACTCCTTAGAAAGGAGGTGATCCAGCCGCAGGTTCTCCTACGGCTACCTTGTTACGACTTCACCCCAATCACTAATCCCACCTTCGGCCGCTGGCCCCATAAAGGTTACCTCACGGACTTCGGGTGTTACCAGCTCTCATGGTGTGACGGGCGGTGTGTACAAGGCCCGGGAACGTATTCACCGCGACATTCTGATTCGCGATTACTAGCAACTCCAACTTCATGTAGGCGAATTTCAGCCTGCAATCCGAACTGGGATGAGTTTTCAAGTTTGGCTCCACCTCGCGGTATTGCATCTCGTTGTTCTCACCATTGTAGCACGTGTGTAGCCCTAGACATAAGGGGCATGATGATTTGACGTCATCCCCGCCTTCCTCCCGGTTAACCCGGGCAGTCTCACTAGAGTGCTCAACTTAATGGTAGCAACTAATGATAAGGGTTGCGCTCGTTGCGGGACTTAACCCAACATCTCACGACACGAGCTGACGACAACCATGCACCACCTGTCTTCCTGCCCCGAAGGGCTTCACGTATCTCTACGCTATTCAGGAGATGTCAAGTCTAGGTAAGGTTCTTCGCGTTGCTTCGAATTAAACCACATGCTCCGCTGCTTGTGCGGGCCCCCGTCAATTCCTTTGAGTTTTAATCTTGCGACCGTACTTCCCAGGCGGAGTACTTATTGTGTTAACTGCGGCACAGAAGGAGTCGATACCTCCTACACCTAGTACTCATCGTTTACGGCGTGGACTACCAGGGTATCTAATCCTGTTTGCTCCCCACGCTTTCATGCCTCAGCGTCAGTTACAGTCCAGAAAGCCGCCTTCGCCACTGATGTTCTTCCTAATCTCTACGCATTTCACCGCTACACTAGGAATTCCGCTTTCCTCTCCTGCACTCTAGATACCCAGTTTGAAATGCAGTCCCCAGGTTAAGCCCGGGGCTTTCACATCTCACTTAAGTATCCGCCTACACATCCTTTACGCCCAGTAAATCCGGACAACGCTTGCCACCTACGTATTACCGCGGCTGCTGGCACGTAGTTAGCCGTGGCTTCCTCCTTTGGTACCGTCATTATCGTCCCAAAAGACAGAGCTTTACAATCCGAAGACCGTCATCACTCACGCGGCGTTGCTGCATCAGGCTTTCGCCCATTGTGCAATATTCCCCACTGCTGCCTCCCGTAGGAGTCTGGACCGTGTCTCAGTTCCAATGTGGCCGATCACCCTCTCAGGTCGGCTACGCATCGTCGCCTTGGTGAGCCGTTACCTCTCCAACTAGCTAATGCGCCGCGGGTCCATCTCAAAGTGGATTACTCCTTTAATTACTGCTTCATGCGAAGCTGTAATATTATGCGGTATTAATCTCCCTTTCGGGAGGCTATTCCCCTCTTTGAGGCAGGTTACCCACGTGTTACTCACCCGTCCGCCGCTAGAAACCCGAAGGTTTCTCGCTCGACTTGCATGTGTTAAGCACGCCGCCAGCGTTCGTCCTGAGCCAGGATCAAACTCTCAATTTATAAGTTTGATGTTAGCTCATCGCTTTGCTTCTCCATTTTACTGAAGAATTTGTTACTCTTGATTTCAATTTCTTAAAATCTAAAGAATTGCTGGTTTGTTTTATTCTTATACTCTGTTTAATTTTCAAAGATCAATTCCTGTCATCTGACAGCTTTTATATTATATCATTATTATTATTTGGTGTCAATACTTAAAAAAATATTTTTCTTACACCTCTTAATAAAATATTGCCTTGTTCTTTGCAACATGTAGTATGATAACATAGTAATCTATAATATATTATTATTTAAACGTCATTCAACAGAATTACTTTCTGCATAATACTATTATCATCAAAATTCATTAAATTACTATTATTGATACACCTGGACAAGTATATACTAATTTTTATAGACTCATTAAACATTATAGAGTTTAGATATTCTCACTATGACGTCTTATTATTCTTTAGTTTTGTAAAATGTAATATGATCCTTCCATTCCCCATTAATAAAAAGATATTTTTCATTAACTCCTAATTCCTTAAATCCACAACTTTTTAATACTGATTGAGACTTTTTGTTATCAATTAAAGTAGATGCTTCTAATCTGTGGAGCTCCATTTCTTTAAAGGCATATTCAATAATCTTTGCTAATGCCTCTTTCATGTATCCTCTTCCTTCATATTCTCTATCCATAGAATATCCTATTATTCCACTTTTAAAAACACCATAGATAACACCAGATATCTGTATTTTACCTATAAATTTTTTATCTTTATATATACCAAAACAAGCTGCTGTTCCATTTATAAACTGCTTATAATTGTCCATTAATATTTGATGTTGAGCCTCAATTGAATAAAAGCTATCCTCTCTTTTAGGCTCATAGAGTTTTAAGTGCTGCTTATTTCTAATATAATATTGTAATAAATCTATTGTATCATCAGGAGTTACTATCTTTAAACTTATATTATCAGCTTTAAGTCTTACAATATTTATAGTATTCAAGCTGCCATAAATATTGTAATTTATTCCAAATAACAATTCACTTTTTCTTAAATTATTATAAAAAATACTATCCGTTATTATACCTTCCAAAATGAATCCTAAATCAATAAAAGGCCTTTTAGAGATTTCTTCATCCACAGATATATTTATTTTATATATCTGTTTATCCCTAAATAAAGAATCTATAAAAAGCTTAACTACTTCCTTAAGATATAACACTCCCTCGGAATCATCTCTATAAAATTTAATTTTAGCATAACAGTACTTATTTTCTTTAGAAGCATAAATAATATTTATTCTCCCAATTGTTATACCTAACTTGTCTCTTATTATATATTCGTTTTTAGAGCCCTTGGCTAACTCCATATTTATGTTCATATCTTTAAGCATTATAATATCACCTGATTTTTCATGAGATTTATTCTAATTTACTCCATTGAAACATTATATCATAGATTTTTTATATTGTATCATTAATTATCTTTGAAAAGCTACTAATACCTTGAGTATTTTTTAGCTTTAATCTACGAAACCAATCATAGTATTTATAGCTAGTCATCATATCAATGAATCTTACTCAGTGGGAGTTTGTATTCCCAATGAGTTTAGATGAATTATCCAGGGACGTGCTGGTGTTATCTCCACCTTTGGAAGGTGGATTGTTACAGCGGCTAGTCATCGGATAAAAATTTTCATAAGTTAATATATATCACCTTACAAGGATTAATTAATCAATCTAGGTTAAAATAATAGCTGTTAACCCAAATAATTTTATGCAGATAATTTTAATCCTATTGTATAATAAGCTTATATATTCTTGAAAGGCATAAAGGTGATAATTAATATGAATAAGCAAAATTTAAATAAGTTAAAACTATTTCTTGTTGGAATTAAAAGTAGATTTCAAAGTGATAGTTCGATATTTAATGGTATAACAGTTTCATATACTGCAGGTTTAAAGGAATTTAATGGTAACGGTATATATTCTAATGATAAAATCAAATATAATTTTAATGGCAAAACAGAAAATCTATCTATAGATGAATTAATAGATAAAATAATACTTAATGCAATTAATTATGACTCCCTATCATTAGTATACAGTGAAAGAGGTTCAAATCTATTAATTTCAGCAGACAATAAAAATGTAAAGATGTCCAATATTGTTGTAAAAGAAAAGGAATCTATAAGTGATAATCATAATTCTACTTCCTCTCTTTTAAACCGTAATTATTATATTAAAATTGGAAAAGCAGATGCTCTTTTAAAAGAATTAGGCATAATGAGTAAAGATTCCAAGGTAAAAAATGATAAAATAAGAAAATATAATCAAATAGACCATTATGTAGAATTACTTGAAGGAATAATTGATAAACTTCCAAAGGGTAATACAATAAACATATTAGATTGTGGTTGTGGAAAATCCTATTTAACTTTTGTACTTAACTACTATTTAACAGAAGTAAAGAAAATTAAGTGTCATTTTATCGGCCTTGATCATTCAGAAGAAGTTATCAAATCTTCTGAAAAAATGGCTAAAAATTTAGGTTATAGGAATATGGAATTTAAAGCACTAGATATAAAAGAGTATAATCCCAACAAAAAAATTAATGTAGTAGTATCTCTCCATGCCTGTGATACAGCTACAGATATGGCCATAGCTTTAGGTATAAAAGTTGAAGCTAACGCCATAATTGCTGTACCTTGCTGCCATAAAGAACTTGCAAGTCAATATAAGTATGAACCTTTTAAAGAAATACTTAAGCATGGTGTATTTAAAACACGTCTTGCGGATGTACTAACCGATGGTATGAGATCTCTTATGTTAGAAGCTAAGGGCTATGATGTATCTGTAATTGAATACATATCCCCTTTAGAAACACCTAAGAACCTTATGATAAGAGCGCTTAAAACTAAAGATGAAAATGAAAATTTATTAAATTCTTATATTCAGCTTATGTCGAATTTAAATGTCTACCCAGCTTTATATGATTTTATTAATAATTGGTAGGTTCCTTCATAAAAAGGCTTTATTTTTAAACATATTTCTGTGAAAAAATTTATTAATCACTATCTTAATGAAAATATATTACTATAAAAATCTATTAAATTAAAATAAATTTTTATAGCAATTATTTAATAAACTCTTTTTATCGATTTTATTAACGAAATATTCACTTTAATTGACATATTTTATCTATTAATAAGTACAATATATGATAAAATATATAATCATGATAAAAAAATTAAAATTTAGGATGGTGTTAAAATTTAGGATGGTGTTAAAATTAATGAGGATAATTGTTAAAAAGAGGACAATTATACTAATGCTATTGTGCCTAGCTATAGGTTTTGCCTTTGCTTATAGAATTTATGTGACACCTAAAGCTGATTCTAAACCTTGGACAATCACTAAAACAGCAGATGGTTCTAAAAAATTTATTACAAAGGATACTTTAGTAACTCAGATTAAACAAAAGCAAAAACTTATAACTACTGAAGTAAATTTAAATCAAAAAATGACCATAGATAATAGTTGGGGAAGCCTTAGCATTTTTAAGAAAATGCAAAATATAGATTTTATAGGTACTGGTATTTATGTATTAGATCTTTCTAATATAAATTCTGATAATATTAGTATAAATGAAAACTCAATCTCTATGACTTTACCAAAACCTTCTATAGAAACGATCACTTTAGATGAAGAAAAAACAGTATATGAAACTCCTGAAAGAGGACCACTTAGATTTGGTGACATAAAACTATCTCCTGAGGAACATGAACAATTAATAGGCGTGGTAAAAGATAAGATGAAAAGTAAGATGATGCAAGATCAATATTATAATACGGCTATAGATAATTCTGAGAAATCAATGAAAACTTTAGTTCAATCTCTATCAAACAGTAACTATAACATAAACATCAGCTTTCAATAATACTATATTTATGTACATGCTTGTAATTTAATTTCTTGTCCTTAAAACAATAAATTCTTAGATTCATATTGAGCAAACTTCTTGTGAATCTAAGAATTATAATAGGAATATTTTATATTTACTTAAACTTCGTATTTTTATTAGTTTATACTTATTATATCTTTCATTTCATTAAATAAGCCTTTTGAACACTTATCTCCATTAAAATTTATGCAATTGCTACAACTTTCACTGAGCCTTCCTACACTCATAGTGACTATTTTAAACTTAGTTTCATAAGAGCCACAATTTTCTGCTATTACACTTTTCATTTCACTGTCAAGCATATAAACACCGCCTATATTGTTTTTTATTATTATTACTCAAATTATGAAAAAAATTCTCTTTAATAATAAAAAGCTAGTATGAAAATCAATTAAATTTTCATACTAGCTTTAAGCTAATTTATGTTATATATTTTTTTAAATTTTTTATTTAAATATTCAATAAAATATTTCTCCGAAAGTTCCTCTCCTGTCACTCTTTTAATTAGCTCTGTTGGCTTATATATTGCTCCATATTTATGAATATTCTCATTTAGCCATTCATGGACAATAGTTAAATTACCTTGAGATATTTTTTCATATATATCAGGTATATCTATCTTCATCTTATTTAAAAATTGAGTGCCATAAAGATTCCCCAAAGCATAACTAGGGAAATAACCAAAACTACCATCAGACCAATGTATGTCTTGTAATACACCTTCTGCATCATTTTTAGGTTCTACTCCTAGATATTCTTTATATTTTTCATTCCATATATTTGGCAGATCTTCTACTGAAATATCACCATTTATAAGTAATTTTTCAATTTCATATCTTATTATTATATGTAAGCTGTAGGTTAACTCATCAGCTTCTGTTCTAATCAATGAAGGTTCTACAAAATTAATTCCTCTATAAAAATCCTCTAAGGATATATCTTTAAATTGTGGAAACCGTTCTAATGCTTCTGAATAGAAAAAGTCCCAAAAATACTTACTCTTACCTATAATATTTTCATAAAATCTTGACTGCGATTCATGAATACCCATGGAAGCCCCCTGCGCAAGGAGAGTTCCCTGAAGAGTATCTGGAATATCCTGTTCGTATATTGCATGACCCGCTTCATGTATAAAGCTAAATAGTGCTGGCCTAAAATCATTTTCATAATAATGAGTAGTTATCCTAACGTCTTTATTACCAAAATTAGTAGTAAATGGGTGTGTGGATTCATCTATTCTACCTGCTTCTTTGAAATCATATCCCATCTTACCCATTATCTTTTTTGCAAATTCCTCTTGAGCATCTTTAGGAAAATTTCCTTTAAGGAATTTAATATCGGGGCTATTGCCTGACTCTTTAATTTTATTTAATAATTGTACAATTGCATCTCTTAAATTGCCAAATACTTTATCTAATTTTTCTGTAGTAATACCTGGCTCATATATGTCTAGAAGAGCATCATATCTATTTTTTTTAAAACCCCAATAATCAGCAAATTTTTGATTATACTCTACCATTTTTTTCAGATGAGGCTGGAATATTTTAAAATCCGATTTCTTTTTAGCCTCTTCCCAAGCGGCTCCTGAAATAGATCCTGCAACTATATATTGCTTGTATTCTTTTTTAGGTATTCTATTATTTCTTATATAATCCTTTGATATCTTCTTTATAGTTCCTTTAGTTATATCATCTAAGTTCTTCGAATTACTGAAAAAATCAATGTATTGTTTAATTTTTTTTGATGTAGATATTTTATAACTTTCTCCAGAAAGATAACCTAATATTTCACTTCTATATTCAACTGCCTTACTAGGCATATTAACAATACTATCCCATTGTATCAAAGCTATTGAACTTGTTAAATATTCTAGCTTTTTCAAATATTCCTTTAGACCATCTAATTTTTCTTGAAATTCTCTTGCCATTTACATACCTCCATAAAATATAATATTATTTAACTACATAATACTGATTCCGTTTCCCTACAGTATCTTGTGATTAAACACTGTCCTAGGTTTCTAGGACATTTTTTGCACATACAATCCGTAACTTTACCATCGCAATTACCATTCTTTAATTCCGAACAATACTTGCAATTTGCTCCTTCTTTAATCATTTATAACACCTCTATATAGAACATCTACTTCTGTCTATTTTCCTGTTCCTTATATCTTTCCCTATAAGTATTCATCATTCCGCTAAAAATCTTAGCACTAGTTGGTGGTGTATAGGTTATTGCATTGGCACCAGCCTCAATAGTTTCCATTATTGATTCTTCCGTAGGGCCACCCGTAGCTATAATAGGAAATTCAGGAAATTTTTCTCTTATTTTCCTAACTATATAAGCAGTTCTCTTTGCACCTGTAACATTTAAAATTGTAGTTCCTGCATCAATTCTAGCCTGAATGTCATCATACTCCGAAAGCACACTTACAACTATAGGTATATCTATAGTTTCTCTTACGAGTCTTATAACCTCATTAGATGTAGGTCCATTTAGAACAATTCCCATGGCACCTTTAAATTCCGCATCTAAAGCTAAATTAATGACTCTCTTCCCTGTAGTTACTCCTCCCCCTACTCCGCAAAATACGGGAACATCTGCTGATAAAACTAAAGCAGCTGTAATTACAGGTTGTGGAGTAAATGGATACACTGCAATAACAGCATCTGCATTAGTGTTTCTGATTATTGCAACATCTGTAGTAAAAACAAAAGACTTTAGTCTTTTACCAAATACTCTTATACCACTTGCATTTCTTATAACCTCTGGTAATTCTATCATATGACTTCTTAAAGTTCCTTTTATGTCTGGAACAAATTTGTTATTACCCATATACTCACCTCTAACCATACTTTTACCTAAACTTGTTTCTTTAATAATTACAAATTGAAAACATTAAAATACAGACTAGAAATTTTACAACTCAATATACAAATATTTCTAAAACTATATTATCACGTTAACTGTAATTTTACTACATTTAAACAATAATTGTTACTTAGATTTAATAATTAAATTTATAAGTTTTTAAACATAGTATATATATATTGTAATAAATTATCTTCATTAATAAAATAGCTATTTTATGTAAACATCATCTCTGAGCTATTATTAATTAAATATAAATTTAAATTGCAAATTACATATTTATGGAAAATACCATTGACAGAATTATTGATATAGTGTACTATTTGAATATGACGCATACTATAATGGTAAATATAAAATTAAATACTATAATAGTTAATTAATAGGTTAATTACTTATTAATGTAATATTTGTTATAATATAATTGCAACTTTAAAATTATTATGTTATATATAATAATAGCTTTATTCTACTAATAACTACTAAAATACAAGGAGGTTTTAATTTATGTCTTATGTACTAGAGGTAAAGGATCTTTATAAAACTCTAGGTAAAAGAGAGATTATAAAGGGAATAAGTTTTTCAATAAAAGAAGGTGAAATTTTTGGATTCTTAGGTCCCAATGGTGCTGGAAAAACTACTACAATAAAAATGCTTGTAGGCCTTATTTCCCCTAATAGAGGTTCCATTAAAGTAATGGGGAATAATATACAGACAAACAAAGTTGAAGCATTAAAAAATGTAGGTGCTGTTGTAGAAACACCTGAATTATATACATACTTAACCGGAAGACAAAATTTACAACAACTTGCAAGAATACAAAAAAGTATAACTGAAAAAGATATTGAAAATATAGTTGAAATTGTTGGTTTAAAAGATAGAATTGATGACAAAGTAAAAAAATACTCTCTTGGTATGAAACAACGTCTTGGTCTTGCTGAAGCATTAATAGGAAAGCCTAAATTTATAATACTGGACGAGCCAACAAATGGATTAGATCCTACAGGAATTATAGAATTTAGAAATATTATTAAAAAGGCAGCAAAGGAAACAAAAACAGCTGTGTTTATTTCATCTCATATTTTAAGTGAAATTCAAAAGCTTTGCGATACTGTAGCTTTTATAAATAATGGAGAAATACAATCTATTGAAACTATAAATGGCAATTATAATGAAAATACTGATAATACTGATTCAAATGTTACTGAAAAATTTGAACATGTGGTTATCAGCACAAAAGAAAAAGAAAATTGTATTAAAATTCTAAACTCAATAAATTATATTAAGAATGTAACTGAAAACGAAAATGAAATTAACATAGAAATCACTGAAGGTTCTGTTCCAAAGCTAATTTTTAATCTAGCAAAAGAAAATATACCTGTTGAGGAAATATATAAGAAATATTTAAAATTAGAAGACAGATATATAGAACTAGTACAAGGAGGGAATAAATAATGCTTGGATTAATATCAAATGAATTTATAAAATTGTGGCATAGAAAAAAGTTTATAATTACTGTAATAATTTTAGCAGCACTTTGTGCATTATTTGCTTTTGCCGATGTAAAATTCTCTAAGCTCCAAACTCCCGATGCACAAATAAATGCTTATAAGCAGGCTGTTACTTCAATTCAAAATGAAAAAAATAGCACAAAAGATGAAAAAAAGCAAGCTCAGCTTCAAGACCAAATAGATCAGCTCAATACTCAAATTAGTCAACTTCAATTGTCAAAAGCCGCAGACTCAGATAACTGGAAAGATACTTTAAATAATAGTATAAAAGAATTAAAACAGCAGAGAGATAATGCATCAGATCTAACTGAGGCAAGTTCAAAAGAATATTTTAATAAACAAATTATAACTAATCAATATTACATTGACCATAACATAAGACCAGAAAAAAGTGGAGATGTATCAGCACAATCATTTTTACAAGGCTTAATCACCCTAATAGGTTCAATTTTTATACCTATTATAATAGCTATACTTGTAGCTGATATTGTTTCCGGAGAATATACACCACCTACAATGAAAGTATTATTAACCAGACCTATTACAAGAAATAAATTACTTTTATCAAAGTTTTTATCTGCTATATTATCAAGTTTTGCAGTAATTATAATAGTAGAATTAATTTCCTACGTAATAATGGGTTTAATCTTCGGCTTCGGAAATCCTCTAAATCCAGTTACCGTTGGTACAACCTATGTTAAAGCAATTATATCTACTAATGTAGGACAAACCTCATTAATACCTGTGTTTGGAAGTACATCAATAATGCCTGCATGGCAATTTATTATACTTATATTCTTATTTCAACTAATTTATATATTTGCTTGTTCATCTATATTTTTCTTACTTTCCACAATTTTGAAAAGCAGCTCAATATCTATGACTATAAGTATTCTTATACCAATTGTATTTATAATACTAGGTCAAATACCTTATTTACAGAAAATATGGCCTTTCTTATTTACAACCTACGGTTCTTCTGGAAGCGTACTAAGTAACTCTTTAGCACCTAGATTAGGAGTAACCTATGCAACACCATTATTCTCTGTTATATTTTTAATTGCTATAGGCATTATTTGCTATATTATTTCTCATCTTGTATTTAGAAAAAAAGATCTATTATTATAATTAGCAATTAAAAGCTATTTATAAATAAAAAAGGGGTGTCTCCGATGCATATTAATACATTTGGGGACGATCCCTTTTTAATATATTTTTTTATGTAACTTTTATTTTTAATACTAAACTTTCTATTATAGCTCGCAGCTTCCATCATCACATCTATAAGCCTTTTTGTCTTTATGCCCTACATTTTTAAGTACTTTTCTCACTACACTTTTTCCTATTTCATCTTCACACATTTCACAAAGTGCATCCTCTAAATTGCTCCAATCAACCCACTCTACTTCATCTGACTTTATTATATCACCACTTTCGTATTTCACCATAAATGTCAGCATTATTATTTCTCTTGATGATAAATAATAACTTCCTAAATATTTTGGTTCTTTCACAACTATTCCAGTTTCTTCTTTAACTTCTCTTAGTACTGTATCTTCTACAATTTCTCCATTAGTTACATATCCTGATACTAATACTTTTGAATGTTTAAAAATATAACTTTGCTTCAATAGCAATATTTTATCATCTTTAACAACTGCTACTATTACGCAAGGTGTAGGGGTATCAAAGTACATAATATCGTCTTTGGGACAATATGGAACTCCTCCCTCGTCATAACTAAACTTTTCCTCTAGTTTTCCACCACATATAGGACAATATTTAAATTTCATAATTATAAGTTATCCCCCTAAGCTATAATCTTATTATTAGTTATAGAATCTAATTTAAGTTTTATTTTATTTATATAAACATTATAAGTAAAATAAAACTTAATGTACATTATTTTATAATATAACATCTATTTCATTAGAGATAGTTATAAATTTTTCTGCCACATTACATTCATAGGCGAAAATATCAACTTGACTTTCCTTAGCTTTTCTAAGTGCTTCTCCAAACTTATAATCCATAGAATCGTATGGACTAAAAGACTTCATATTATCCATCTGAAGAACAAACATAACCCCTGCATTCATCCCCTCATTTTTCACATCAATTAGTTCAATTAAATGTTTTCTTCCTCTATCTGTAGGTGCATCTGGAAACTTGGCCTTACCATCCTCCTCATAGGTAACCCCCTTTACTTCTAAATAATATATGCCACCCTTAGAATCCGTAAGCTTAAAATCGAATCTACTATTACCATAATTTTTTTCTCTCTCTATATTAGTAAATCTTTTTAGCTTTTTAATTTTTTTTTGTATCAATGCTTCGTGAACTACTTTATTGGGTATTTGTGAATCTATATTTATAAGTTTATCTCCCTTATAGGCAGCAATTAAATCATATTTAGTTTTTCTATTTACTCCATTTTCTTCTCTTAAAATTACTGTGCAGCCAGGAATTAATATCTCTTTACATCTTCCCGTATTAGGCACATGAACCATAATAATTTCGTTATTTAATTTTACATATGCCTGAAATCTGTTAGGCCTATTTATAAATTGTACAGATATTGTATTTTTTTCTATATTCATATCATCATCTTCCATTCAATATAATATTATGACACACTTAACAAATAACTATCAATATTTTTATGAATTACTAAAAATTAAGCATAATATCAACATATAATGTTGATAAGTTATACACAGTATATATTATAACTCTGTAAACACTTATACTGTAATGGATTAGCTATGTATATAAGTTATTAACATTATGCACAATACTATATATTGATAATTTATATTTTTAAACTACAAAATATATAAAAATTATTATATTTATTCACAGCTTTCTGTTAATATCTATAAAAAACTGTGGATAAACTTAAATTTATCCACAGTTTTTTTAAAATCTCACTATAAAGCTTCAATTTAATAATAAAGTAAGTGAAAAAATTTTATACTTTTTATAAATCTTAGTTCTGCTATCCATAAACTTTTTGAATGACCATCTTAACTTATCTTTCACTAAATCACAATCTAACTTTAAGATACATAATAAAAAAAGAACCTTCTATATTTCAAGAAGATTCTTTTGGTGCGTCTTAAGGGATTCGAACCCCTGGCCCACGCCTTAGAAGGGCGTTGCTCTATCCAGCTGAGCTAAAGACGCATATGGAGCGGGTGAAGGGAATCGAACCCTCGTAACCAGCTTGGAAGGCTGACACTCTACCATTGAGTTACACCCGCATATATTTGGAGCGGAAGACGAGATTCGAACTCGCGACGTTCACCTTGGCAAGGTGACGCTCTACCACTGAGCCACTCCCGCTTAAAATTGGTGCAGGTGAAGGGAGTCGAACCCCCATGCCATAGGCGCTAGATCCTAAGTCTAGTGCGTCTGCCAATTCCGCCACACCTGCACAAATAATTAATAAACAAATGCTTAGTTAAACAACTTAAGGTAAAACCAAGCATAAGTAATTGGTGACCCCTACGGGACTTGAACCCATGATACCACCGTGAAAGGGTGGTGTCTTAACCGCTTGACCAAGGGGCCATAAAATAGTATTAAAAATACTATAAACCCAGCATCGACCTACTCTGCCACAGGGCTACCCCTGCAGTACCATCAGCACATAAGAGCTTAACCTTCGTGTTCGGAATGGGAACGGGTGTTACCTCTAAGTCATAGACACTGGATATATTAAATTGAGAGTTAAAATTAAGAATTAAAATGTACTCTCAAAATTGCATAGTAAAGGGTAAAAGTAAAATATAATATTATATTATATACTAATATACACTTTAGTAATTTATTTAAATATTGGTCAAGCCCTCGACCTATTAGTATCAGTCAGCTGAATACATTGCTGCACTTACACCTCTGACCTATCAACCTGATGTTCTTTCAGGGGTCTTACTAGCTTACGCTATGGGAAATCTAATCTTGAGGTGGGCTTCACGCTTAGATGCTTTCAGCGTTTATCCCATCCCGACATAGCTACCCAGCTGTGCCACTGGCGTGACAACTGGTGCACCAGAGGTCAGTCCATCCCGGTCCTCTCGTACTAAGGACAGCTCCTCTCAAATTTCCTACGCCCGCGACGGATAGGGACCGAACTGTCTCACGACGTTCTGAACCCAGCTCGCGTGCCGCTTTAATGGGCGAACAGCCCAACCCTTGGGACCTACTTCAGCCCCAGGATGCGACGAGCCGACATCGAGGTGCCAAACCTCCCCGTCGATGTGGACTCTTGGGGGAGATCAGCCTGTTATCCCCGAGGTAGCTTTTATCCGTTGAGCGATGGCCCTCCCACGAGGAACCACCGGATCACTAAGCCCGACTTTCGTCCCTGCTCCACTTGTTTGTGTCGCAGTGAGGCTCCCTTATGCCTTTGCACTCTACGCGCGATTTCCAACCGCGCTGAGGGAACCTTTGGGCGCCTCCGTTACTTTTTTGGAGGCGACCGCCCCAGTCAAACTGCCCATCTAGCAATGTCCCGTGACCAGCTTCATGGCCTCCGGTTAGAATTCCAGTACTGTCAGGGTGGTATCCCAAGGACGACTCCACAGCAGCTGACGCCGCTGTATCCCAGTCTCCCACCTATCCTGTACAGACAATACCGAAACTCAATGCTAAACTACAGTAAAGCTCTACGGGGTCTTTCCGTCCAATCGCGGGTAGCAAGCATCTTCACTTGCACTACAATTTCGCCGGATTCGTTGTTGAGACAGTGCCCAAATCATTACGCCATTCGTGCGGGTCGGAACTTACCCGACAAGGAATTTCGCTACCTTAGGACCGTTATAGTTACGGCCGCCGTTTACTGGGGCTTAAGTTCACCGCTTCGATTACTCTAACGGATCCCCTTAACCTTCCAGCACCGGGCAGGCGTCAGCCCCTATACATCAGCTTACGCTTTAGCAGAGACCTGTGTTTTTGCTAAACAGTTGCTTGGGCCTATCCTCTGCGGCCTACGTTAAGTAGGCACCCCTTCTCCCGAAGTTACGGGGTCAATTTGCCGAGTTCCTTAACAACGATTCTTCCGATGGTCTTAGGATTCTCTCCTCACCTACCTGTGTCGGTTTGCGGTACGGGCACCTTAATTCCTTGATAGAGGCTTTTCTTGGCAGTGTGAAATCAGATACTTCGCTAAAAATTAGCTCCCCATAACACCTCAACTAAGCAGGCGGATTTGCCAACCTGCACGTCTTAGTGCTTAGACGCACATCCAATAGTGCGCACATCTTATCCTTCTGCGTCACCCCATCTCTCAAAACGGAAAAAGGTGGTATCGGAATATCAACCGATTATCCATCACCTACGCCTTTCGGCCTCGGCTTAGGACCCGACTAACCCTGAGCGGACGAGCCTTCCTCAGGAAACCTTAGGTTTTCGACCACTAAGATTCTCACTTAGTTCTCGCTACTTATGCCAGCATACTCACTCCTGTATAGTCCACCGCTCCTTACGGTACGACTTCAATCCATACAGGAAGCTCCTCTACCGCTCTTACGAGCCCATAGCTTCGGTGGTAAGTTTTAGCCCCGGACATTTTCGGCGCAGGATCTCTTGACTAGTGAGCTATTACGCACTCTTTAAATGAGTGGCTGCTTCTGAGCCAACATCCTAGTTGTCTTAGAAATCCCACATCCTTTACCACTTAACTTACACTTAGGGACCTTAGCTGATGATCTGGGCTGTTTCCCTTTTGACTACGGATCTTATCATTCGCAGTCTGACTGCCGAAATAAAAGTATATGGCATTCGGAGTTTGATAGAGTTCAGTAACTGTTGTCAGCCCCTACCTCATTCAGTGCTCTACCTCCATAACTCAATTAATCGACGCTAGCCCTAAAGCTATTTCGAGGAGAACCAGCTATCTCCGAGTTCGATTGGAATTTCTCCGCTATCCACAGCTCATCCCATGGTTTTTCAACACCAATGTGGTTCGGTCCTCCACGGAATTTTACTTCCGCTTCAACCTGGCCATGGATAGGTCACCCGGTTTCGGGTCTACAGCATGCAACTAGTCGCCCTATTAAGACTCGGTTTCCCTTCGGCTGCGCACCAGAAGTGCTTAACCTTGCTGCATACCGTAACTCGCTGGCTCGTTCTACAAAAAGCACGTCGTCACACATAAAAAGTGCTTCGACCGGTTGTAGGCACACGGTTTCAGGTTCTATTTCACTCCCCTTCCGGGGTTCTTTTCACCTTTCCCTCACGGTACTGCTTCACTATCGGTCACTAGAAAGTATTTAGCCTTGGGAGGTGGTCCTCCCAGCTTCCCACAAGGTTTCACGTGTCTCGTGGTACTCTGGAATAGATCCGGCCATTTTCTCTTTTAATCTACAGGACTGTTACCTTCTACGGTAGAGCTTTCCAGAACTCTTCGATTAAGATATTAGGCTTTAATGATCTATCCACAACCCCAGGAACAAAGTTCCTGGTTTGGGCTCATTCCATTTCGCTCGCCGCTACTAAGGAAATCGATATTTCTTTCTCTTCCTCCGGGTACTTAGATGTTTCAGTTCCCCGGGTATGTCTCTATATACCTATGTATTCAGTATAAAGTACATGTCGTTAAGACATGTGGGTTGCCCCATTCGGAAATCTCCGGATCACAGGCTATTTGCGCCTACCCGAAGCTTATCGCAGCTTGTCGCGTCCTTCTTCGACTTCTAGTGCCAAGGCATTCACCATGCGCCCTTTGTAGCTTGACCTGTTATACTCTTAAGCGTTAGCTTTTCGAGTTTAGTCTTTTATTTTGTTTTAATCTTCATTTTATTAAAGATAAAGATTAATTATACAAAGGATATTTGTTTTATTATTTTACTTTACTTTTTGTTTCACTATGCAATTTTCAAAGTACATTTAAGAGATATTGATCTCTCAAAATTAAACAGAGATAAGAGTTAAACAACCATATCACAGTAGTTATCCTACCATGCTTACTCCTTAGAAAGGAGGTGATCCAGCCGCAGGTTCTCCTACGGCTACCTTGTTACGACTTCACCCCAATCACTAATCCCACCTTCGGCCGCTGGCCCCATAAAGGTTACCTCACGGACTTCGGGTGTTACCAGCTCTCATGGTGTGACGGGCGGTGTGTACAAGGCCCGGGAACGTATTCACCGCGACATTCTGATTCGCGATTACTAGCAACTCCAACTTCATGTAGGCGAATTTCAGCCTGCAATCCGAACTGGGATGAGTTTTCAAGTTTGGCTCCACCTCGCGGTATTGCATCTCGTTGTTCTCACCATTGTAGCACGTGTGTAGCCCTAGACATAAGGGGCATGATGATTTGACGTCATCCCCGCCTTCCTCCCGGTTAACCCGGGCAGTCTCACTAGAGTGCTCAACTTAATGGTAGCAACTAATGATAAGGGTTGCGCTCGTTGCGGGACTTAACCCAACATCTCACGACACGAGCTGACGACAACCATGCACCACCTGTCTTCCTGCCCCGAAGGGCTTCACGTATCTCTACGCTATTCAGGAGATGTCAAGTCTAGGTAAGGTTCTTCGCGTTGCTTCGAATTAAACCACATGCTCCGCTGCTTGTGCGGGCCCCCGTCAATTCCTTTGAGTTTTAATCTTGCGACCGTACTTCCCAGGCGGAGTACTTATTGTGTTAACTGCGGCACAGAAGGAGTCGATACCTCCTACACCTAGTACTCATCGTTTACGGCGTGGACTACCAGGGTATCTAATCCTGTTTGCTCCCCACGCTTTCATGCCTCAGCGTCAGTTACAGTCCAGAAAGCCGCCTTCGCCACTGATGTTCTTCCTAATCTCTACGCATTTCACCGCTACACTAGGAATTCCGCTTTCCTCTCCTGCACTCTAGATACCCAGTTTGAAATGCAGTCCCCAGGTTAAGCCCGGGGCTTTCACATCTCACTTAAGTATCCGCCTACACATCCTTTACGCCCAGTAAATCCGGACAACGCTTGCCACCTACGTATTACCGCGGCTGCTGGCACGTAGTTAGCCGTGGCTTCCTCCTTTGGTACCGTCATTATCGTCCCAAAAGACAGAGCTTTACAATCCGAAGACCGTCATCACTCACGCGGCGTTGCTGCATCAGGCTTTCGCCCATTGTGCAATATTCCCCACTGCTGCCTCCCGTAGGAGTCTGGACCGTGTCTCAGTTCCAATGTGGCCGATCACCCTCTCAGGTCGGCTACGCATCGTCGCCTTGGTGAGCCGTTACCTCTCCAACTAGCTAATGCGCCGCGGGTCCATCTCAAAGTGGATTACTCCTTTAATTACTGCTTCATGCGAAGCTGTAATATTATGCGGTATTAATCTCCCTTTCGGGAGGCTATTCCCCTCTTTGAGGCAGGTTACCCACGTGTTACTCACCCGTCCGCCGCTAGAAACCCGAAGGTTTCTCGCTCGACTTGCATGTGTTAAGCACGCCGCCAGCGTTCGTCCTGAGCCAGGATCAAACTCTCAATTTATAAGTTTGATGTTAACTCATCGCTTTGCTTCTCCATTTTACTGAAGAATTTGTTACTCTTGATTTCAATTTCTTAAAATCTAAAGAATTGCTGGTTTGTTTTATTCTTATACTCTGTTTAATTTTCAAAGATCAATTCCTGTCATCTGACAGCTTTTATATAATATCATTATTTAAGAATCTTGTCAACATTTTTTATTTTTTAATATTGAGTAGATTATTTTTATAAAATTGCAATGAGTATTATAATAGCATAAAGTTTAATTTATTATAATATGTTATTACTCATTATATTTATATTAGTCCTATATGATAGCTATATCTATTATTAACAATCTTTTTTACTTATAGATACACTAGGATAAGTATACATATAAACTAGTCCATTTAACCTAATGTGCGGATTTCTCCTATCTCTATAGGTGGGAGATGGATAGTACATTAATATGAATGATTCCATAGCATTTATATTAATTAAATTTGTATAATTATTATTATTTTAGATATAATATAAATGTTAGTTACTCTTTGTAAACTGAATATATAAGGCTGTGGGGAGAATACAAAAATGCGAAAACCAAGCTATGCCTTCCCTACGTAAAATCCAAGACTCATATAGGTCTCTATCGCATAGTTCCCTCAGTGCAAGTGGATTTCAAGCCTGTAAAGATTGTAGATTAATAACTCTTGGAAGCAGGAAGCTCTTACTTCTTTAAGTTGGAGTAGTTCGCAGAATACATAGGAAACCTTCAGAAAAAACTTAATAACATTCCTCATGTTATTAAATTAATATTGAGACCGCTATAAATGATATAGTGAAAATTAATTTATAGCTTTTTGTGGTTTAATCATAAAATAAATTTAAAAATTAATAAAAAAATAACTCCTGGAACACCAAAAAAGCCTGCTACAAGTGCTGTTACTAAGTTAATTCCTATGGTAAACCCAAAATGAACTCCTACTAAATTCACTATAAACAAGAGTATAGTTCCAAGTACTGCATTTATTATCAACTTAATGAATATTTTTAATGGCCACGCTAGTAGTCTAACAACAATAAATAATCCTATTATCGCTATTAAAAAATATCCCACGTATTCCATTTGATCATCCCCCTATTTATACATGTTAATCAACATTCTCTTCCACAGTATATATATTAAATCCGTCAACTCTTATGTTTAATTTTTTCGCTTCTGCAAGAAGATATATATATCTCGCCTTAGCTGCCGCTTCTTTGTAAATAGCATAATCTATTAATACAGGCTCATTCACAAGTTCAAAATAATCTCTACAAGCTTGTAGTTCCTTTCTGGCTTCTTCTATAGCAGCAATAATATCTTTTTGATCCAAATTATATTTAATATTGTTATTTAATTTTACACTTTTTTTCTTAACCATAAAAAAACCTCCCATTTTATACCTCTTTACAATTATAGACATAAAATGGGAATAATATTCCTGTTATATTTCTTTTCTTCCCTCAAGAGCTTTTGATAAAGTTATTTCATCTGCATATTCAAGATCTCCACCCATAGGTATTCCATGTGCAATTCTAGTAACCTTAATGCTTAATGGCTTCAATAATTTAGATATATACATAGCAGTAGCTTCTCCATCAACATTAGGATTTGTTGCAACTATCACTTCTTTAATTTCATCCTTCATGCGGCTTACTAGTTCTTTTAATTTTATGGAATCCGGACCTTTTCCAGACATTGGTGATATTACTCCATGTAACACATGATATACACCATTATATTCTCTAACCTTTTCTATAGCCATGATATCCTTAGGTTCTTCTACTACACAAATAATCTTTTTATCCCGGCTTGGATTAGAACATATAGCACATGGATCAGTATCAGTAAAATTTCCACATATAGAACAATACTTTATAGTACCTCTGGCTTTAACAAGTGCTTTTGAAAATTCATCAACTTCTTCTTTGGGCAAATTTAACACATAAAGGGTTAGTCTTTGAGCAGTTTTATGCCCTATACCAGGAAGTTTAGCAAATTCCTCTATTAACTTCTCTATTGCTACTGGATAAAAATCCAACACCGTCACCTCAATTATTAAAACATTCCAGGTATATTCATTCCACCTGTCATTTTTTTCATTTCACCTGCTGATTCATCCTCAGCTTTTTTAAAAGCTTCATTACAAGCTGATATAATTAAATCTTGAAGCATTTCTACATCATCTGGGTCAACTACTTCTGGTTTTATTTTAACATCAATTAATTGTTTCTTGCCATTAACTACAGCCGTAACAGCACCGCCACCCACAGTAGCCTCAAAGCTTTTATTTTCAAGGTCCTTTTGCATATCCTCCATTTGCTTTTGGAACTTTTGTGCCTGCTTTATCAAATTGTTCATGTTTCCTCCGCCCATTCCTGGGAATCCACCTTTTGCCATATATATACCCTCCTAAAATAAACTAAATTAAGTTTCAGTATTTTATATTTTACCATTTAAAACATCATTCATCAATAATATCAACTATTTCTTCTCCAAAGGTCTGCTTTATTATATCCTCTGGTGATAACTTTGTTTCCTCCTCATTTTTTTCTACACTATACTGCACTTTTATCTTTTCTTTAAGTATCTCTGAAAATATATCTTCAACTTTTTTATTATTTTCAGACTTTTGTAAATTCTGCTTACTGAAATTATAACTCTTTTTAAATCTCACTTCTATTATACTATGTTTACAGCTTACAGGTTCACCATTACTAAGATGAGCACCTAATACTCTTAATCTTCTAGCTTTAAAAGTTTCAAGTATGTCTTTCCAGACTTTTTTTACATCATCTAAAGTTAATTTTGATTCAATATTTATAAAATTATCTGTTATTTCTACAGAGGATTTATTTTCTTCATTAACACTCTTAGATATTTTTCTTATATCCTGTTTTACATCATTTTTCTTGGATGCTTTATTATTATATACTATATTTCCATTCTTTATCATACCCTCAAGTTTATTAAGTCTTGCAAGTATAATTTCATTAGAGGTATCATATTCTATTTTACACATTTTTATGACAGCTAATTCTAGATATATTCTACTTTGCTTACTCCACTTAGACTCTTCTTCTGTATCCTGAAGTATTTTTATATACCTCATAATTTCTTCAACTCTTATTTTTTCAGACTGTTCTCTAATAAGCTTTATATTTTCCTGTGACATATCTAAAATTTCTTCTGGATTCTTACTAATTTTAACCATCATGAGATTTCTCATATGGATTATAAGATCTTTAATAAATATATTTATATCCTTACCACTAGACACTATGCTATCCACTGTTTTCATGGCATTTTCGATACTCTTTTCTATTAATGCAGAGGTTATTTTAATAAGATATTCATTGGTCACAAGTCCAAGCATATTAATAATATCATCATACTGAACCTTACCATTTCCTGTAGATATAGCTTGATCCAATATGCTAAGTGCATCTCTCATGGCACCATCAGATATTCTTGCTATTAGATTTAAACTTTCATCATCTGCAAATACACCTTGTTTTGCAACTATTTCTCTGAGTCTTTGAAACATTTCATCTTTTTTTATTCTTTTAAAATCAAATCTTTGACATCTTGAAAGTATTGTTATTGGTAATCTTTGAGGATCTGTTGTAGCCAAGATAAACATAACATTTTTAGGTGGTTCTTCAAGAGTCTTTAAGAAAGCATTCACTGCACCCATAGAAAGCATGTGTACTTCATCTATAATATATACCTTAAACCTTGCTTCATGTGGAGGATATTGAACATCATCTATAATATTTCTTATATCTTCTACACCATTATGCGAAGCAGCATCTAATTCTGTAACATCTATTTCAAGACCAGCATTGATTTTTTTACACATTTCACATTGATTACATGGCTCCCCATTCTGAGGACTCAAGCAATTCACTGCCTTTGAAAGTATTTTAGCAGTTGACGTCTTACCAGTTCCTCTTGTGCCGCACAATAGATAAGCATGGGCTATTCTATTATCCTTAACTTGATTTTTTAATGTTATAGTAACATGTTTTTGCCCTACAACCTCATCAAAAGTTTTTGGCCTCCACTCCCTATATAACGCTGTATATCCCACTTTTTTCACCTCATTGTTGTTGAAACAAATATAAAATCCATAGTAAATAATACCCATTTACATTATACTACATTTACATAAACTAATTTAATATATAATAAAAAAAGATGCTGTATGCACCTTAAGAATTTATATTTAATTAAATGTCGTGCACCTTGTCTCGACTATAATCCATGAGCGTTACTTATACAGTTAGCTCAAACCAGGTTTTTCCACGGCACACGAAAGGGTTCACTTACCGCTGCTTCCTTCCAGATCTGACGGGGTTCATGAATTTTCGTTGCGTGGGACCAAGCTCTCAACACCACTTATATAAGGCAGACCTCACAGATTAAAGCCTCAACAAGGACTTCAACCCTGCTATAGCGGATTGCAGGTTACAAGACACCGCTAACTCCCCATCTAGCACGACAAAGTTTTAATGGCGGAGAAAGGGGGATTCGAACCCCCGGTTGAGTTTCCCCAACACACGCTTTCCAGGCGTGCTCCTTAAACCGCTCGGACATCTCTCCATATTTTATACAATTTACAGAACAAATTGTCACGCAGTTTATTATATACTTTTAATTTTACTTCGTCAATAAGTAAATATTAGCATTAATTATTAAATATTTTGGTTTTACTGTAAAATACAGAATAGGAGCAAGAAAAGACTAAAATCTCTTTTCTTGCTCCTATTTTTATTATTTTAACTCACTTACCATTTGAGTAACTTCAGTTTTAAGCTGTTGAACCTCATTCTCTGGTGCATCCTTAGTAGGATACCAAGCTCTTTGTTTCATTGCATCAAATACTTTATATTGAATATCCTGAGCACTTCTAAAATTATTTACAAGTGTATTTCTTAGATTAGCACAAGATGTTTCAGTTATACCTGTGCTGTAGGAGGAAATAACTTGTTTTTCTGTGGCTAATAGATCTTGCATCATTTCCTTTTCACTAAAATTACCATTGCTCTCCATAATATATACCTCCAAATTTTTATTATTGATGTGAATCAAGATAAGTTTTTAAACTATTAAAATTTTCTCTATGGGCATTACTTGCTTCAGTGCATAGTGACTTAAGCTGAGCATCATTACAACAATCTGCATATTTATGAAATTTTTTATTCATTAATAACTCATATTCAATTTCATCTTTAATTACCTTTAAATTATTGGCTTCTATTTGCTTTGAAGCTGTAGCATTCATAATATGACCTCCAGTTATTTTTTAATATTTTATTTCTAAATTATTTTACCCTTTTACAAATAAAATATAATGTCAATAAGCACCAATATGAAATTCTATCATATATTATTTTTTTGTTATAATTACATGAATTAATTTATTTTTTTTTAGTTATGTTGTAAAATAATGTTTGAAGTAATTCTATCTCAAGTATACTTATTAATTTCAAAAATATAAAAGGAAGTGATAAAGTGAATCCAGTAGCATTTACAATATTAGGTTTGTCTATAAGATGGTATGGAATTATAATAGCCTGTGGTATGTTAATTGGTATTATAATTGCTAATTTCACATCAAAAATCAAAGATATAAATTATGATGAACTATTTAATATAATTTTAATAGCCTTGCCCCTAGCTATAATAGGCGCAAGATTATATTACGACATTTTTAATTTTAGTTACTACAAAAGCAATTTATCAGAAATTTTTAATACACGTCAAGGTGGTCTGGCCATACATGGTGGTGTTATTACAGGTTTAATTGTTGCATATTTATATACATATTATAAAAAGCTTAATTTTTGGAAGTATGCAGATGTAGCTGCACCTTCAATAATACTAGCTCAAGGAATAGGTAGATGGGGAAATTTTTTTAACCAAGAAGCTCATGGTGGGCCAGTTTCTGCTGCTTTTATAAGCCATTTCCCGAGTTTTATACAAAAGGGAATGTATATAGACGGTATTTATTATCATCCCACTTTTTTATACGAATCAATTTGGGATATTTTGGTCTTTATTGTATTATTTATATTATTAAAAAATACTAAAAAAACAGGAATTGCAATATTTACCTATATAGGTTTATATTCTTTAGGAAGATTTTTTATAGAGGGCTTAAGAACAGATAGTCTTATGCTTGGTCCTGTTAGAGTAGCACAGCTTGTAAGTTTATTTGGTATAGGTATTTGGATAGTATTTTTGCTTATACTTCGCAAGAAAGGTGATTTTTTAAAGTAGCTTAATTTTATTATTAATTTTGAAAATATATTAATTTCGGAATAGATATTCACTTACTTTAATACCATTATGTATATATACTGCATAAATGCTATTTATTATGAATAAATCTTACTGAGTGTGAGTTTGCTTCTCACACTCAGTTTAAATGATAATTAATTTAAAATCTGAATTTTATAAATAAATAACTCTATGCAATTTATTTAATACATGCTATTTAAATATCTTGTACCATATGTAGTTTTAAAATACTTATCTTTTATGACTTCAATAGAATCTTTTTTAACGTTATCTTCAAATATGTTAACTAAAAAATCAGATTCTACTAATATCTGAAAATCTATATCATCTATTTTTGAATAAGTATGATGATTTCCTATAATATACAGTATTCTGTTTAATATTTTACTATCAAGATTAAATTTCTCCAATATTTCTTTTGCTACCTTTGGCCCCTCTAATTCCTGATATTTTCCTGAGGATGAATTATATTTTTTTTCACTTATTTTTATACCTATATCATGTAAAACTGCTGAAATTTCTAAAATAAACTGTTTATCATCATCCAATCTTTCTAAATTACCTATATTTTGGGAAAGCCCATGTACTTTTAATGCATGATTAATTCTAGATACATCATTTCCAAAATAATTGATCATGGATTCTATTATTTCTTCTATCATTCTACACCTCATAATAACTAAGTTTTTATAGTATTATATCAAATATTAACAAACAAGTTAAGCTAAGGTCTCATTAAATTATTTTTCAATTTAACACCAAAATAAAATACCAATAATTTAAATTATTGGTATTTATAAAGCACTTTATTATTGATTGCTTTGATTACTTTGATTATTAGAATTTTGTCTATTACCTCTTAAACCTTGCATTACTTTATCTGCTTGTTCCTGAGTTATAACCCCATCACTTACTAACTTACTTAAAGGATTATTTCTAGGTGTGCCTGTTTGATTATTCTTACCATTACCCTGTGTAGTATTATTTTGTGAATTTCCTTGATTATTTGGTCTCCTTCTACCTTGTCCCATATTATTCATATTTGCTGTAAGAGAATCTAATATTTTAGTAGATTGATCCTGCGTTATTGTACCAGCCTTTACTAATGCCTGAAGATCTTGCTCATATCTTTGTTTAACAGCATCTGCATTAAAAGTTCTTCCACCATTTGACCCTGAAGAATTCTGAGAACTACCACTATTTTTGCTTTGGCATCCCATAATTAAAAATGCAGACATAGTTAAAACCAATAGCATTATGGCTATCTTATTAAAAGTTCTAAACTTTGCCACTTAAAACACATCCTTTATAAATAATTTATCTATGAATAATAGTTTAGATTGGTTCTGTGTCTTTAATTTGGCAAATTTGTTAATGTTTTATTAAGGTATATTCATTTTAAAATCTCTTAGTTAGGTTAAAGCTCTGTAATACCTTTATTTTAAATAATTTCTAAACATTTTTTATTTTCATTGAAAATTATGGCGGAGAGAAAGGGATTCGAACCCTTGGCGGAGTCACCCCCACAGCAGTTTTCGAGGCTGCCACCTTCGACCTCTCGGACATCTCTCCTTATTAATACACTTAATTAGTCTCTTGCAGAATTTCGCAAGCATTGATTTGACTAGCTTTTAGTCCTTAGACTTTTATATTTTACTTATTATGAAACTTAACATATTAATTAATTATACTATTATACAAGTATAAATCTCAAGCATGTATTTTCACTTTTTTATTTATTGTCTTCTTTCCTTAAAAAAATCCTTAATAATTTTACTACAATCTTCTGAATATATCCATTTAACCTCTGTATTATAATTTAAATATTCATTTTGAAGCAAATTTACAACAGATCCTCCCGCTCCCATATTGGGGTCAAAAGTTCCTATATATACTTTCCTTATTCTAGACGCTGAAATTGCAGCAGCGCACATAGGACAAGGTTCTAATGTTACATACATTTCACAACTATTCAATCTCCAATTTTTTAATACCGAAGCTGCTCGCCTTATTGCCAATATTTCTGCATGCGCTGTGCAGTCCTTCAAACTTTCCTTTAGGTTATGAGCTCTCGCTAATATTATATTGTCCTTAACTATAATAGCACCCACCGGAACCTCTTTTATTTGTTTTGCTCTTTCAGCTTCTATTAATGCCTCTTTTATATATAATTCCTCCATATTTTTTCTCCTACCTATTTATTTAATGCTATAACATTATGAATATTAAATTCTATAATAATCATTACACTTAATTTATATACTTTTATCCTATATTGAGCAATTAATCTCTACAAGTATTGTTACTGCTAAGATTACACGCAAAAAATTTTTAATAGAGAATTAGGTATTATCAATGAGTTGCAAGGTTATTTGCCGAGTTAATGTTTGTATTATATAAATACGTCCGCTTTATCACAACAAAAGAGACACCAGTTATAACTGGTGCTAAATTAAAATATATATTTAAAAGAAGTAATCTTTACATTTTTATAATAGTAAATTAATGTTACAATTTATTTTCCATATTGTAACTATTGTATTTAAAATTTAAACATATTTTGTCAATTAAGATATAAAATTCAATACTGATATTTAATTACAAATATAAAAGAAACACTTTAATAATTAAATTATTCTAGTGTTTCTTACTTGGTGCACCTAAGAGGATTCGAACCTCCGGCACATGGTTTCGATTAAACACATTTTAATGATATATTTATTTAATTGTATTCCCTCTTATCCATTGGTATTGCTAGCTTTTCTCTTATTCAAAGTTATTGTTATTTTCAGTTTATCAATAACTTTGGAGGGAAAATGGAGGGAATTTTTAATGCTAATTTTTATTTATAGCACTTATGATCCATAACAATAAAATGAATATAAAAAGCATGTCCAATTAATCTTCCCAATATTCTACTTGGCGTTGGATTATTATTGGGATAAATTCTAATAATACAATACTTTTTAGGGCAACAAGATTTAATATATTCATTACTTGAAAAATCAGGATGGCACTTTGCTTTAATGGATATACCCTTATCTTCAATATATTCTAGCCCACGTTCCTTGCTAATAGAATGTATTTGTACTAAATCCATAGATGATAATTCACATAATCTATCAATTATATCTGCTTTCATATCCCTTGTTAAATTTTTAAAATTGTATTCAGAATTTGTACTTAAAAAAGAGAAGTTAAATTGTATACGCTTAAATTTATAACTTCCCTTTATATCTTCTTTTGAAGGTTTCTTTTTATCACTATTCTTTAGTTTAGGCATTAAATGCTATACCTCGACTATTTCATTACGAAAAAATTCTTTAATCAATTCATTATTTATAATTTGTCCTTGCTCAGTTTCTTTCCATGGTTTTTCGTTGTGAGTCATATTTCTTAATTTCCATGCTGTGTATTGTCCAAATTCCTTATAAACAAACTCTAACATATCAATGTTTTCTTTATCTTCTACTAGTTTTTTATATATCCCTTCATCATAAGGCTCAGGTATGTATTTTATACCGTTACCTCCGTTTTCTTTATATTCATAGTACACATCTACAACTACAGGGCCATGCTTCCATGCAACAATATTATCGGAAAATAATGGGTAGTCTTCAATAGCCAAATGAACGCCTTGAGCATAGTATAATAGCTTTTGTATCTTTAGATTGGTCATCTCTTCTATTTCGCTATCTTGTTGTTCTTCTGCGTAATTTCTTATTAAAAACCATCTAGCTATTTCTTTTGCTTTATACATAATGCTCTTACCTCCATTCATAAAAATATACCTTATATATAATATTCAATAATATCGCTATTATTTCCAAAAAATATTCTTAATATTCGCATTTTTAATTTTTATAGTTTTTTGTATATATTTTATTATAATTATATAATATTATATCAATAATACCTAACTTCACTAAGGTTCATCTAGTTAAATTGTTAATTTGCAACTCATATTTACTTCTATTTTCTATGTTTATTATATATTTTCTTATATTATCTTGTTATATTTATATTTTTCTCAATATATTAGCATTTTAATCAACTATTCTTTAATTATATAATATAAAGGTTTGCCATTAAATGTTCATAATAAAATTATTGTATATTTCTAAAATTCCTGGTAATACTAAATTAATAGAAAACTAAATAGAGGTGAAGAAACTATGTTATTAACTATTAAGGTTCTTGACATTAAAATTATTGCCATACGCGTAGAATTTAATTAAATTTTACGTGTCACTTCCAATATTATTTGGGAGTGAGCTCTAGTCGGTTATTAATAAATAATGTATACATAGCTTTTCACAAACGGAATGAGCGGAGAAATCCGCTCTATTATTTTATAATCTTGATACTTTTATTCATTTTTACCAATAATACTATAGAGTTTATTTTTAAACTTTTCATTTGTTTTTAATTCATTAAAACTTCCATCTTCATCATACCTTTTTATATATTCAACACACTTTACACCATAATAAAAATCTAATTGATCTAATATTTTTATACACTGATCAATTTTATCCCATCCACATGCTCCATTTAGATTAGCTAATAACCATAAATTTTCTTCAATGTCTTTTTCTAATAAATTTCCCATATCATCTAGTATTTTAGCTACTTCTTCATAGTTTCCTCTGGTTTGCTCCATATCTATCATAAGTTTATATGTATCTATTTTCTGATTATCTTCATTAGAGTCTTTAATTAATTCTAATGATTTTTTCAAAATTTTTTTCATATATATGTATGTTTCATAAATATCACATGTTGCAATATAGGACTTACCTAATTGAAAATATAATTCAGATAATTCACTTTTAGATAGCAAATTTTTAAATTCATCACCTAATTTTATATTACTGTTAAGTAAATCTCTTAATTCTTTTACCCAATATCCTTTTCCACTCAAACATTTATCTATCTTTAAATCATTTAATTCAACTTGTAATCTAGCATTTCTAAATTCTAGATTTTGCCTTAAAATATCTAATTTCATATATTCATCACGTAAATTAACAATCTCTAAATTACTTTCTTTTATTTTTTCTTCTATTTCTGCTGTATTTATTAAAATATTTTCTTTTATCTTATCAAAATCTTTTATCTTTACAAATTGAAACACCGATATTGATGCTACAATTACAGTAAAAAAAATTGCACTTACAGCTATTGTATTATTAATCCTTCCAGTTGCATTATTAGCTAATGCATTTATAGCATTTGCTTGATCTACACTATATGCCTTTGTTAATGGAATAGAAATGTTAACATCTTGCATTCCTTTACTAATAAACCAAATAACAACAGCAATTAATATTGAAAATATTATAAAATAAGCTATCCCATTTATATTTATTATATATATTTTTTTACTTTTATTCTTCATAATACACCATCCTTTAATTGTATATTATTCTACAAAATTTAACATTTACCTCCTACTATTTTGTTTTTATTATGAAACTAAAAATATTCTAAAATAATACTTTAAAAAAATAAAAAGGATACCCACATAATGAGTATCCTTATAACAGCATTTCCCCTACCATGACCAAGTTGTGTAGAAACTTCTCTTAAAGTTTCTCTATTGTAACCTTCACCTACACGCAGCCCTCTACAGTGATGATTAATTTCATGCGTATCATATTCTGTAAGTTCGTTGTGCAATTCTTGAGCATATTGACGTAGATTTACATTATTAAAATCTTTATCTTGTTTTTCTCTAATGCATTATTGCATAATTTATGAATAATTATTACCTACATGTGACACAATAATTACATAATTTAACGTTGACTTAGACAGCGTAAAGGCGAGAAGTACTAATAAGACATCATTGATGCTTGGTAACACTCGTTAAGCCTTCCAGCTTTAGCTGGTAAAATTCCAAGCAAATGCTTTAAGCAAGGCGTTTGGAAACATAACTTAATTTTAGGAATGCCTTAAATACAGTAGTTAACTATTAACATAGGTTATGTTTAGGCGGATGATACTAATACATTATTAAAAGACCAAAACGGTTAACTATTAACATAGGTTATGTTTAGGCGTACAGATAATCACCTTAATTTCAAAAACTTTTTTGTTAACTATTAACATAGGTTATGTTTAAGCCTATCTGATCTTTGTTTAATTGTTGTGTGTATAAGTTAACTATTAACATAGGTTATGTTTAAGCTATGAGCTCTTCCAGGATTATCACAGTCCGGAATTGTTAACTATTAACATAGGTTATGTTTAAGCCTAAGGTGTATGCCCCCCATATGTGCTATTTTCAATTTTAATCAATTTACTGTTATTTTTTTGATTAAGTTAACTTTATATCTAATTATATAAAATTATAAAAGTCGGTGTATTTGGGAATATGAATAAATGTATAAAAATAACCATAAAAAATTGTAATCAATTAAACTTTACAAATATTAATAAGACATTAAGTAATATTCGATATATGACATGTAAAGCCAGTAATAAAGCTATGCAAATGTACTATATGTGGGAATATGAAAGAATGAATTATAAAAAATTAAATGGTCAATATCCTATAGATAAGGATCTATTTGGCAAAACATATAGAAATGTTGTAGAAGGATATATGAAGGAAATAATGAATATAGTAAATACATCAAATGTAAGCCAAACAAATGCATTTGTGTTAAAAAAATGGAATTCTGATAAACAAGACATTTTAAACTACAGAAAATCTGTAGCAAGTTTCAAGCTAAATATGCCAATTTATATTTATAATAAAAATTATAAAATAATACAAGGAAATAATGGATACGAAATAGATGCAGCTATATTTAACAAGAAACAAGATTTAAGGCACGTAACTTTTAATATTGATAAATTAGATAACAACAAAAAGGTTACTTTAAATAAAATAATAAGTGGTATATATAAGCAGGGAGCCGCTCAGATAATTCAAGATAAAAAAGGTAAATGGTATTTTATAATTAGTTTTAGTTTTGTTCCAGACATTAAAGAATTAGACAAAAATAGAATTCTTGGTGTAGATCTTGGAATAACAAACACAGCAACATTACAAATATGGGACAATAATGAAAAAAAATGGGATAAATTATTATATAGAGAATGTATATTAGACGGTAAAGAGTCAATTCATTTTAGACAAAAAGTAGAAGCTAGAAGAAGAAGTATGTTAATCTCCTGTAAAGTTGCAGGTGACGGAAGAAGCGGACATGGTACTAAAACTAAAATTAGATCTGCATCAAATATAGGAGATAAAATAAATAATTTTAGAGATACATTAAACCACAAGTATTCAAAATATATTGTAGATTTCGCAGTAAAACATAACTGTGGAACTGTACAATTAGAAGATTTAACAGGCTTTAATCCTGAAAATAATTTTCTTAAGTCTTGGCCATATTTTGATATGCAAAGTAAAATTAAGTATAAGTCTAAAGAAAAAGGAATAGATATAAAAATAATAAATCCATACAAAACAAGCCAAAGATGTAGTATATGCGGTTGCATAGATAAATTAAATAGAGATTCTAAAAATAATCAATCAATATTTAAGTGTATTAATTGTGGATATGAGGAACATGCAGATATCAATGCTGCTAAAAATATAGCACTTCCTAATATAGAAAAACTTATTAAAAATTTTGCCAAAATACCTTAAAAATCTTTTAAATACTTCTGTTCAAAACTTATATCATCCATTACACTTGAATAATTATATTTTCTTGATTTTTTCTTATAAACGTGCACTTCTCTAGCCTTTTCAATACCCCAAGGAGTACGCCAGAGCTTGCCATAAGCTCTCTTTTTTATATAATTTATTTTTGAACTGGCAACACTGAATAACTCTCCTATTTCATTATGGTTCATACCCTTATTATTATCCCATCCATGATGCAGCTTTAATATTTCTCTTTCCTTCAAGGTTAAAGCTTTGTCCATTATTGACTCTAATTCTAACCTTAATTCCTGGTTATATATTTTCTCTTCCACATTCTCAAAGCTATAGTCTACTCCCTCTATATAGTCAAGTAATTCAGATCCATCTTCTTCTCCTATAGGTATATTTAAACTTGCTTCCTCATTAGTATTTTTACTTGTAACAAATCTATTAATCTTTTGGTATATCCAGTATACAGCATAGGTACTAAATTTACATGAATTCTTAATATCAAATCTATATTTATCTGCAGCGAGTATTAATCCCAAGAATCCCTCCTGGATTAAATCATCCTTATCTATAGAATTACTTTTTTCAACATAGAATTTATTAGAAAGTTTATATACTAGCCTTTCATTCAGCTTCACAAGCTCATTTAAAGCTTTTTTATCCCCTTTCTTATACAATTGTACTAATTCTTCATTACTCATTACCATCACCCTTAAATTGAAATAAGAGCCTATTTAAAGGCTCCATTTCTAATTAAAATTTTATTCCCATAGTCTTTTCCATAATTGCTTTTGTGTCATTCAGTTCCTTTTCCTGGGCGGATTTTTCTGCCTGTGCCCTTTCTGCCTGAATCCTTTCAGCTTCCTTATTCTCTAGATCAGCTTTTCTAATCTTTAAATATTCTGCTGCCATTTCCTCTGTACTCATATTATTAACATCCTTTTCAAACATAATTTTACCCTCCTAAAATTTATTTAAATACGTTCTTATATATAATCGTGCTGCTTTTTCCATGATACCTGCTCGTTTAATAACAAGATCTTGTTCAGACAATTTAATTTCCTCAACACAGTTATAAACATCTCTGTGGTTTTCAAATACTTTTAATACTGCCTGCTTAATATCATCACTTACAGAACATTCTCTTATCTCATCTTTAATTTCATGCATCTGATGGATTTTATCATCAAATACATCGATGCTGTCAAGAAATTTTTGTTTATAGTTTCCTATATCTTCCCTAGCTTTTTCAAGTTCTAATCCCTGAATAAAATCCTCAATATCTTTAGCAGCTTCCTCAGGAGTTATTGTCTTAGTTAGTGGTATAACAATTATTTCATCAGCACTCTTAACATTGACTTTTAATTTTTGTAGTTCCTGCTTTAATACCAACAATTCCTGAAATAATTCATTCGTAGGATTATTATTATATTCCTCCTGTTTAGCATCAATTTCAATTTGCTTATCATCTACTTTTTTCTGCATATCCTTTATGGCTGCACTTTTTTTACTTTTATTAGTAATTGTTTCATTACGATATTCATTTAATTTATTAATAAATTGTAATTTACTCATTGTACCTCCTATTTAAGCTGCTTCTTATTTTTAAATTGTATTAAAAGCTCTTCTAAATGGTTTGTGTCGCTTGTATTATCAACATCACCATTAGATGTATCAATAATTGATGTAGGATTACCATATATTCTATTAATTAAATACTGGTTAGCAGCCAGGCACACACGTTTATCTGACTTATCACTTGCCAATTCTTTAACATTATCTATATAGGATTTTAAATCACGTAAGATGTAGCTATTTCCTTCATTAACGATCTCATGTTTTCTGCTTTCAATTTCAGCTTTAATATTATCTTTTTTAATCCAGGAATATATAGTTGATCTGGTAACTTTCAATTTTTTTGATATATCCGTTATATTACGACCTTGCATAATCATTGTTATCATATCTTCCTGCTGCTGACTTATAACTTCACTTAACATATACTAGCCTCCTTCCCTGATGATTTTTTCTCCCAGTAACGATCCTGTGCTGCCTTAACTTTATCCTTATTTTTAGAACGCCACTCCCTCATATATTTATTTCTCTCCTTCCTTGCCTTATCATCCATAGGATCACTCCTTTCCTAAAAACTAAAAAGACCGCAGGAACAATACTCACATACCTCAATAAAGGTACATAATATATTTTCCCGCGGTCTTATGTTAAGCCTTCCATTCATATGAATGGGGTACTTCAATATTTAATTTATCTTCATATTTATTATAACATAAAAATTGATGTAAATCCAGTAATATCAATAGTTTGACTTAATTATTATTTTTATTAGCATTGCTTTTCCTTAACTTTATGATCAACTTGTAACACTCTATTTCAGCTTTAACTATCTCTTCCATCTTACAATACCTTCTAAATAAATTTAATATCGCTATTTACTATCTATCGTGTAATTAATTTTATACTATTATTATATTTTTTTCCACTTTAACAGCTCCTGGAACACTGGAACTATATTATTAGTATTACAATAGTTAGTGTAGTCTCTCAATATTAAAATGCTCATATATAATTACCTCTTGATTTGGAGATCCAAAAGAAGTAGAATGTAGTTGCTAAACTATTATTGTCTTACTCATTTGGGTAAGCCTTTTTTTATTTATCTAATAGGTCCAAATGTATTCTTTTATATGGACCTTCTTTTTTATATTCTTTAGATATACTTTTTATTTTGAAAATACCATTAAAAGCTGCAATTATTTTTTTCTTTTCTGCTTCATTTGAATATGAAGCTTTTATTCTAATCATAACAATCCCCCTATAGCATAGTTACTTCTTCCTCTGCTTCCCCAAGACACTTTAAATCTGTTAATCCGGCCTTAACACCTTGTTTAAAATAATATTTGCCATAACAGTTACTTTGATAATCCTTTATATCAATAAGCTTATTAATCAATACTTGTAAATTTTTTGGTGATTTTAACTTCAATTCATTTATAATCTTATCCTCATCTTTTAACAAATCCTTATATTCCTCTGAATTGTTTAATTCTTCACGCTCTAAAGTGTCACAAACATAGTAGTACTTTAATTCCATAGTTTTATCAATAATATTTTTTAATATTTCATTCATTAAAATTCACTCCTTTTATTTTGCTTTACATATTACAATTGACTTTTAAAAATACCACGGAAAATGTGGAACCCATGGGCCGGCTCGCAACGAAATTGTGATTTAGAAAGATACCCCCTGTTTCGTATCGTGAACTGCGTCAAATTTTGTTTTTACGTAATTCATATGCTATTATCCTAATGCACCATATATCGTATAAACCGCATGGTTACGCCATTCTTATACGTATATTTAATATAATCATTGTATCAACTTTGTATTATACAATAACCAATGTATATATATGCATAATAATACTACATATACATATAATATGCATTTGTTATACATTGCTCTTTTTTAGTTCAATGCTAATAATATTGTTAGTATTGAACTAAGCTGTGGTTTTACATCAGATGTCCACGTCTGCCAAGCTCAGCCTTAGTATAAACAACAAATCCTCTCTCTTTCAATCATACTTATATCAACATTTAACACCCATTACAGAATTAAATACTAACTACGGTTTGTTACGTCGACACATATACACTAATTCTTAGGACTTTAATACTTCTTTAATTATTTTTTTAATTTCTATAATATCATTCATACTCAAAGGAATATCTTTAAATTTTTGGTTTAAAAGTTCCGCTATACTATCACTGTTTTCTACTTCGTTAATATTTTTTCTCATAGTTTTTGCTGCCTCCTTTAATTAAATTTTTTTTACTTATAACAACCTTTTTATTCACCACCTCCTTTACAGCAACATCTGATTTTAATATTTTAAATTCTACTGGTTCAATATAATATCCAGAATGCTTTGAATTATCTAAACAATGGGGAGCTACAAAACCTTCGTACTTTCCACGAGCACAACTATGACTGTGAATTCTGCCGCAATAACAACAAACTATATAAACGGATTTTCCTGTAATGGCTAATGGATAAATATGATTTTGTTCATTAATTATTTTTGTCCTGGTGTCTATGTAAAATCGTGAACGACCCTTTTTTATGCTTCTCAAATTTTCAAGAAATAATCGAGAGCCTGTATATTGATTAGTAGCAACCAGCATTTCAGTTTTATTCATTTTCAACCCCTTTACAAATACACTGACACACCTTTGACACAGAGCTGACACAGCCTTGACACGGATTAAATGGCTTAATATAAGGCTTGACGCACATGACACAGATAAATGCAACTTACTTTATATATAATATATATCTATGTATATATTATTATTTTTTCAGGTGAAAAGTTATAAAATAGTGTGTCATGTGCGTCAACCATTGATATCGCTAACTTTTATCTGTGTCACAAGTGTGTCAACTAGTGTGTCAAACTAAAGCATGTGTGTCAAGCCTACTATTTCACATTTAAATATTTGACTTCTTGTATGCTTAAACTTATTCCAGTAAAGGCTCGGAATTTTGTTGTAGCTGTTCTAAAACTCTGTACATAATCTATTCCTGGTATTTTAAGTAGCTCTTTTTTAAAGTTAGGTTGTGAAACATTTTTTAAAGAATTATCTTCACAATAGCCTTTATATTTTGAATAAAGTAGACTACTTGAACAGGCTTTACCTTCTGATATATCACATTCCTCATTAATAAATTGCAACACATTATTTGCTTGTAATTTATATTCTTCAAGAGCTGCATAAGTATATTGATTTTCTGAAAAAGTAAAATCGTTTTTAATAAGTCTCGTTAATCCCTTTAGTGCCCAGTTGAATACACCATTGATTTCTTGCTGAATTTTCACCTCTAAATCTTTATCGATAACTTTAGGTTTCTTATCAAATGGAATTATAATAAATCGTCTATAAAAGCCATCTGTTCTATCAGTGTAGTTTGCTGGCATTTCATTACAGCTAAAAAGTAACCTTGCTTTATTTTTAAAATAGAATATACCCTTGTGTTTTATCTCTCCTTTAATAAAATCTTCACCTACAAGAGCTTTAAATACGCCAGTATCTTCAAGAGGGGTTTGTGGTAAATCTGCAAATTCATTAACTAACTTTCCATAAAGTTCTGCTGTGTTAAATCTATCCCCTAAGCTTTGCCAAGATATATTACTTATATTTTGCTGTCCTAACAAAAAACTAACTGTGTTTAAAAATGTAGATTTACCAGTACCACCTCTACCTTTCAACACAAAGAACTTTTGAGCTTTTGTTTCTGGTATGAGCAAGTATCCTAATATTTCTTGTATTAATGTTACATTCTCCATTTCCAATGCTTCAGCAATGTATTTCATAAAAATTGGACATTCAGCATTCTTATCATAAGTGGTATTTAGTTGTATTGTACTTAGAAAATTTTCAGTATGTTCTTTAAATTCTTTATGTTCAATATCTAAAAGTCCATTTTTTAAATTTATAATGTATTGATATTTATTAAGTTCATTTTCTTTTTTTAATATTTCATACCGCCATAAGTCAACTACTTCTGTTATTGTTCTACTTTTAACGTATTGATCTTCAATATATTTTTTTACTATAGCCCCTGCTTCATAATCTGATTTTTTAACATATGAACCTTTATCATATATATAAAATTTCTCTGCTGCATAAACAGAATGAACTGTATTAATTAAATGTCTTGATAAAATACCAGAATTTATTGAAACTCTTTCTTCACCTCGACTATTTGTACTTACAATGTACCATGGAGGTAATTCACCTTCTTTTTTAATACTTACATCTTCAGAAGTATATTCTTTTGTATTTTCAATAAGCTTCAGAAGTTCTTCCTTTGTATGACCTTCGTCTAACCAGTCACTTATATCCGATTTATCCGGCATTCCCTGAAATTCAATCATTTTTATAGTAGATACATAGCTTTTTAAACTTTCTGCTATATATCTCATATGATGGCGACCTGCTCCATCATTGTCAGGAATCAGCACCACATTAGCACCTTTAAAATATGGATTATAGTTTTCTCTCCATTTCTGTTTTTGTACACTCTTGGATGCACCATCAAAATTACATGTTGCTGTAAATCCCAGTTTTACCAAATTGTCGGAATCTTTTTCCCCCTCCACTAAGAAAATTGTCTCCTTATTTTTTACAGCCTTTATCACTTCAGGCAAATTATATATCACAGGTTCCTGCTTCGGAAACTCTCTTGTTACTGAATTCTTTCTTTCTCTTTTGCTCCAATTGTTGCTTCCAGTGTAAGTTTGAAAATATGTTCCTCCATCTAATCCCCACACTGTAGCACCATCTATGCTTCTTCTTTGTGTAAATCTCTTAGGATTAAATCTTACTTTTTCATATAAAACCTTGCCATTTTCATCCTTATATTGATAAATAGCTGCTATATTATTATTAAATGAATTAGATTTTCCTTGTAATGGTTGGTCCCATAAATCTGACATCTTAAGGCCTACTTTTTCAAGGATATCCCTTGTTGTGCATCCAGCATGACAAGTAAGCAGAGTTTTATCCTGTTTATGGCTAATACTTAAACTTGCTTCACGATCTTGATGACAAGGACATGTCGCTTTACATGTATCTCCATGATCTGATTTTATTTGAAAATAAGACTTAATCATACTATAATTCATTATTATCACCACTTTTCAATTAAACAACTAACTTTGTAACGTGCATTGTTTCTTATTTTTATGTGTATTTTTTTAATTTTGCTCTTTTGATAAGAGCTCTTTTTATATTCCCATAGATTTTGCAATAATCCATAAAGTTCCTATAAAAATCATTCCAGATAATAAGCCCCAAAAATAAGCTAAATTTTCCTTATTTTCTTTTTCCATGAACTCCTCCTCTAAAAATAATTCTCTTATATTTTTTAAAGCTGCTGCCCTGCTAAACTCTCTATAAACTCATTTAGCTTAGACCTAATAAAATAAAATCTATTTCCAAACTTCACTACAGGTGCCCCCTCCATATGGCACATTTTATAAATAGCTGTCATACTAAAACCCTCTGTTTTATGAAGCTCCGTTGTACCTATTAATTTACTGTTTATATTAGTATCAAGAATTTTATACTCTGCCATTACTTAATTTCCCCCTTTAATAGCTTCTCTCTGTGCTTTAATAGCACTTCCAGAGCTTCTTGGTGTATTCCCTTGTCTTTTGGAGTATCCTTTGGAATGATACTCTCTAAAGCTTTTATCTGTTTGTTTAACTTAACTAAATCGTCTGTAGGTATTACCTTTATAGGCATAGTAACCACCACCTTAAACAGAAATAGAATTTTCAACATTCTGATTTATTGTTAGATACTTCTTTTGGATCATAGACTTAATTTCTTTGTAATCAAGTCCTAAATCAATAAGAGCTGCAACTTGTTGTTCTAATTTTGCTACTCTAGCAAGTTGTTCTTTATCAAAATAATCTTTTAAATTACCACTCTTACCTATACCGAATTGAAGTTTTAAATCTTTGCTACTTTTCCCAAATAGAGTTTTGTAAACCAAATCAGTAAAATGCTTGTACTTCATAGCCTTATGTGGACTATCTGGAAGTTTATCAATTGCCTCTGTTAAAATATTTCTCTGTTCCTTGCCATGAACTCTCTCAATTCTTCTTTTTGTAAATTCTTCTCTCATTTCAAAGAACTGTTTTACTAAGTTAAACTTAAATTCAACAACCTTTTCAGTATTTTTCATAAGTGTTATTAAAAAAGTTGACTGCTGCTCATTTAACTTGTATATTTTTATGTTTTGTACTCCTCCATTTGTTTCTAAGGGTATCATTTGAAATGTAACCCTACCCACCTTTTTCAAATCCTTAATGTAAGTTTCTATAAGTTGCCTTACTGCTCTATGTTGCTGTCCACCATACTCTGAAATAATCTTACTTGTTGTATATGGCTCTTCATTTAAATTTTTAGATTCAATAAATACTAATTTCACTTTTCTCACTATCCAATCATTAAATTTTTAAGCATTGGGCTGTCCAAATTTGAGTTGTCCTATTCGTTGAAAAAAAGTTCATCAACTGGTGTTTTTAATCCCTTAGAAATAAGGATTTTCGTACCTATTCTTGGATTATTAGATTTTCCGCTTTCTAAATCGCATAAATATGACGGACTTACACCTGTCAACTTGCTTAGTTCTCTAAAAGATAACTTTTTCTTAGTGCGCATTTCTTTTAATTTATTCACGCAATCCACCTCCGTTCGCTCACTGTACATATATAATAGCACGCGTTCTTTAACCGTACAATATTTGTTTATGCCTTTTCCCGTAGTTTATATTTAAATATCTTGTTTTTTCTTCATAATTCTATCCTTTACTATGTTTTTTAAATTGTTGTATTTCTATTTATTAAAGTGTACGTTATAATATATTTGTACGTTTAAAGTACAAGGAGGATATGAAATGAAACTGTCTGAACTATTAAAAGATAAAAGAAAAGCTAAGAAACTAAGTATTAGAGGTTTGGCAAGAATAGCCGGTGTTAGTGCTAGTTATTTGAGCGACATTGAAAAAGGTACTTCCTCTAACCCAAGAGAAGGAGTACTTTTAAAGCTCTTTAAGGCTCTTGACATAACAAGGGATGATATTTTTAATTGTAACGATATAATATTCAATAAAGATTTAGTAGAAGCAATTTCCACCCCTGAAAGTAAAAAAATTGCCAATGAAGCACAAGAAGAATACAACAAACTTCAAAATGATAGTAAAAAAAAGCTTGTAGAACAACTAAAATCCTTAAACTTTTATATTGATAAAGATGGAGACGATATAATATTGTCTTATGATGGGAATTCATGTAACTTAAATAATAAAATTTATAATAATTTTTCAACTGATATAGACAAAGCTATTATGGGAATAGTTCTGTATTACATTCATAATTATAAATAATTAATAGAAAGGAGTTAATCAATGCCAACAAAAACCAATGTTATTAAAAATGGCCAACAATATTACAGAGTATATCTGGAACTAGGAAGAGATTCAGAAGGCAATCGTAAAAGAAAAGAATTCTATGGTAGATCTAAAAAAGATGCTGAAGCTAAACTGGAAAAATATAAGAATGGATTGCACTTAGGCTTATCCACTGATTATGATACTTTAACAATTGGTAAAACATGCAAACTGTGGTTGTTTGAAAAGGTTAAGAACAGTGTAAAGCCTTCAACATTTGAGCGATATGAGGCTGTATACAGACTATACATAAAGCCTTCTCCATTATATTCAGTAAAGTTAAAAGACCTTAAAAGCCTTATAATACAACAATATTACAATAGCTTAATAAAGAATGGTAAAACTCCTAATGTAGTTTATAACTTAAATAAATTATTGAAAATGTTTTTAAATTATTGTGTAGCAGAAGGCTTTATCGTTAAAAATTATTGTTCACCTAAATCTATAAGCATACCTATGGAAAACAAAAATTCAGATGATAGTATAAAAGTATTTACAGTTGAAGAACAGAATAAGTTTATAGAAGCCGTAGGAGGTCATAGGCTTAAAGCTTTATTCCTTCTTGATTTAGGTACTGGATTAAGAATTGGTGAGCTTATAGCCCTCACATGGAATGATATAGACCTGGTTAATTACACCTTATCAGTAAATAAGGCCATAAAGGGTACTTCTATTTTTGAAGGTGATAATAAAAAATATCATCTTATAGAGCAGACTCCTAAAACTAAAAGCAGCTACAGAACTATCCCATTCCCTAGAAGTCTAGTTCCAATATTAGAGCAATATAAAGAAAAAAAGGAATCAGAAAAAGAGAAATTTGGTAATGATTACATAAAAAATGAATATGTATTTTGTACTCCTATAGGTAGTGTAATAGATCCCAACAATTTAAGAGGCATGTATAGAAGAATTCTAAAAAAAGCAAAAATAGACTATAAAAAATTCCACAGTCTGAGGCATACATATGCTACACGTCTATTTGAAGCTGGTGTACCACTAAAAACTGTTCAAACCTTACTAGGTCATAATGATATATCCATTACAGCTAACATATATACTCACGTAATGCCTGAAGAAAAAGTTAAGGCCATAGATAAAATAAATTCTATATTTGATAACTCCAATGAAAATTCCGGAGGGAAAAAGGAGGGAAAATAAAAATACAAGCAAACTTACATTTCTGTAAACCAGCTTGTATCAACACATTTGGTGCACCTAAGAGGATTCGAACCTCCGGCACATGGTTTAGGAAACCACCGCTCTATCCTACTGAGCTATAGATGCATACCTTTCACTCTAGTATTCTATTATAGTTTAATTGTAATGTCAATTCAATATTACTTTTTATAAGAAATTTTTAAACTAAATATAATTATTATTTACAATTAATTGCTTTACGCACAAGTCCTTGTTATTTCTCAAATGAAGAAATTCATTGTCTGCTAACAGCAAAGGTCTTTGAAAATCATTTTTATTCACCTGTATTATCTTATATACCTTATCGTTATTAAGCAATACATTCTCTCCCATGTAGTAATTTATTACATGATTTAGGAATATGGTACAATAGTTATAATCTAATTTTCCTAAATTATCCTCTTTAATTATTTCCAAAGCCTCAAAAGGTCCCTTGCTCTTTCTATATCCTCTGTTTGAATTAACCGCATCAAATACATCGGCAATAGCAATTATTTTAGCAAAAGGATGAATTGAATTAATACTTTTTTATAAAATTTTATTATCTACATATACTAAACATATATTTCATATAAATTTGAATTCTATTAATAATCTTATCTAACTATTATAATGGTTAATTTTTATATTAGAAAATTTTTATATTTAAACACTAACTTTATTATTTAAAATAAAGTTATATAATTTTATTACAACAATGTATACATTTTATCATCTAAATAAAGAATATTAAATATAAATTCAGTGGAATTTTCTTACTATTCTTGAATTTACAATTTTTTATTTATTTGATATGATTGTATTATAGTATAATATTATATATGGGAGGTGTATATGATGGTAGATCAATTAAAAAAAGCTCTCCTTGCTGGTCTGGGTTCAGCTGCTTACACCTATGAAAAGGCATCTAAGGTCATAGATGAAATGGTTATTAAAGGTAAATTAACTATTGATGAAGGTAAGGAATTATCCGAGGAATTAAAAAAAGATATAGTATCAAAAAGTGAAAAAGTTAAGCCTGTAACCAAAAAAGACATTATAGATATATTAAAAGAAACAAATTTTGCTACAAAAGATGAAATTGTGGATATTAAAAATAGACTTACTGAACTTGAAAAAAAACTTAAACAATAATTTTCAACTGTAAAAGGCCCAAACTTATTTGTTAGGGCTTTTATTTTTAAGAGGAGAAAACAAGTATGCGTAGAAACTCTGTATATAGATTAAAAGAAATAGTTAAGGTACTAGCTTACTATGGTTTTGGATTTATTGTTGATTCAAAATTAAACGGAAATAAAAAGTCACCTGAAAACTTAAGAAAAGCTTTTGAAGAATTAGGTCCTACTTTCATAAAAATAGGACAAATTTTGAGTACCAGACCAGATCTATTACCTTCACCTTACATAAAAGAACTATCTAAACTTCAAAATAATGTACCTCACGAAAAATTTGACAATATACAAAAGCTTTTTTTTAATGAATTGAATACTACCATTGAAGATACATTTTTATATTTTGATAAAAATCCCATTGGATCTGCTTCTATTGCTCAAGTGCATGATGCTATTTTAAAAGATGGAAGCTTTGTTATCGTAAAAATTCAGCGCCCAGGAATTGCTGAAAAAATGAAAATAGATTTATCTATAATAAAAAAGCTATTAAATATTACAAAAATTAAGTTTACAGATGCGCTAATAGATCCCAAAGAAGCATTAGATGAATTACTTATATCCACAACTCAAGAATTAGATTTTAAAAATGAACTAAATAATATAAAGAAATTTACAAACCTAAATGAAGACGTTGCCTTCGTATCCACTCCTTATACTATTGATGAATTATGTACTAAAAAAATAATTACTATGGAAAAAATAGTAGGCATTAAAATAGATAATTTAAAAAAACTTTTGCAGTCAGGTTACGATTTAGATGATCTAGGTAAAAAACTTACACTTTCTTATTTTAAGCAAGTATTTGAAGATGGATTTTTTCATGGAGATCCTCACCCTGGTAATCTACTTATACAGAATGGTCATATATGTTATATAGATTTTGGAATAATGGGTACAATCTCAAAGTCATTAAAATCATCACTTAATGATGCAATGGTTGCTATAGCCTATCATGATATAAATAAAATGATATCTGTAATTATGTCTTTAGGTATAAGAAAGGGATATGTAAATAGGAATTCTCTTTATGAATCTATAGATTATTTATTTGCTAGCTACATGTCTGCCTCTTTAAAGAATATAAAAATTTCAGTTATGCTTCAAGAAATTTTTGAAATTTCAAAAAATAATAATATAAAACTTCCTAAAGAACTGACAACACTACTAAAAAGTACACTTATAATTGAAGGGGTTATTGCAAAAATATCTCCTGATTTATCCATAGTAGATGTACTAATACCCTATGTAAAATCTCAAAATAAAAATATATTCTTAAAGGATTTAGATTTTGATACATTATTATTAAATGGATTTAGATTTATTAAAAGTTCTTCTGAATTTCCTTCAAAGTTTGTAGAACTTTCTGATAGCTTAATTAGTGGAAGAGCAAAAATACAATTACAGCATAATAATTTACAAAAGCCTATTAAAGATTTAAATAGAATGGTTAATAGAATGGTTTTTGCCATTATTATATCTTCTATGATCATTGGCTCGTCACTTATACTTAGAACAAATATAGGACCAAAAATTCATGATATTTCTATTATAGGCATAAGTGGCTTTATGATTGCAGCGTTAATGGGATTCTATTTATTAATATCAATATTAAGATCTGGAACTTTATAATCATCTGCTGCTTATGAGTTTCTTTAAATAGTACACTATTAGTGATATTAATGGAATTATAATAGCTATAGGTATATGATTTAATCCTGTAGAAAGATGTTTAGGATAAGTATTTATCATTGACATTGTAATAGAACTAGCGCATATAAGAGTTCCAAATATAATACATAATAATCCCTAATTTTTAATGTTAAATAGTTGAACTGTTCCTAATACAGAGCAATACATAAATATAGATATTTTAAAAAATCCTCCCAGCATTAAAATTACTATAAATATAATTATTATTAATGCTAATTGTGCCATGTTTCCTATATTGGTGCTATGTCAATAAAAAGTACAAATTAAAATGAGAAAGTTCTAATTAACTTCCATATTTTAACTTGCCATTGACATACTAAGTTCCTTGACTTTTTCATATGTTTTTTCAAACTCATTTGGTGACATATAATTGCAGTGACTATGAATTCTTGTGGTATTATAAAACGTTTCAATGTATTCAAATACAAGAATATAAGCATGACGATAATTTTTAATTCTAAAACGATTTATCCATTCACGTTTAATAATTGCGTGGAAAGATTCAATACATGCATTATCCCATGGAAAAGCTTTCTTGGAATAACTAAGTATCATTTTTGAAGCAGCCTTTTGATATTCTTTTGATACGTACTGACTGCCCCTGTCACTGTGTATAATAACTGGGTTAGCAAGTTTTCTATTTTTCTTAGCTTTATTAATTGTGTCAATAACACATGAAACAGCTAAAGTTTCCGTAAGCGTCCAAGCTATAATTTTTCGAGAGTATAAATCCATGATGCTTGTAAGGTATACAAAACCTGCATTAGTCCAAAGATATGTAATATCTGTGCACCATACTGCGTTTGGTGCAGATGGATTAAATTGCTCATTTAGAACGTTTTCTAGTTTGCTGCTGAAATCAGAATCCTTTGTAGTAACGGTATATGGTTTTACATATTGAGCTTTAATGCCAAGCTCCTTCATGTATTTCCCAACTGTACGTTCTGATATTTTTTCACCAGCTTTTTGTATTTCTTTTGTGATTTTAGGAGCACCATAATTTTGGTGGGATTGATCATAGACTTCCTTAATTTTTTCCTTTACAATTTCTTTTCTCTTTTGTTGATTTGAAGGTAGGCGATGCAGCCATGAATTATACCCTGAACGTGAAACGCCTAATATACGAAGCATTCCGTTGACAGAAACTTGGCGTTTCCACTTGAGGTCTTCACATTTATCTTGGACTTCAAGATATATTGCTTCTGTCACTTTCCCAGAATGCTTATGGCTTTTTTTAATACATCAAGAGCATCCTTTGTATCACGAAGTTCACGCTTTAATCGTGCAATTTCCTTTTGTTCATCACTGGAATAATTACCTGAACCTCGAACTTGAATACCATTTTCGCTTTTAGAATCTCTAATCCACTTTGACAAAGTGCTACCACCTATATCAAGGTTTTGAGCACAACCTCTTACTCCAAGTTCTTTATGATCCATGTAATATTTTACAGCATCTTCTTTGAACTGCTTGTCATGTTGTTTTTTCATGATTAAGTTCCCCCATCTCTTATATTTATTCTAAAACTTATTAGGAACTTTCTCAATTTCTCTTGTACTATTTTTATTCTAACACCAATATATATAATACTTAATATATAGCCAATAAATTTACCATATATTTTAGGTAAATACGTTACTATAGAATCATTTGGATACTTATTAAACAAACTTATATAAATCATCTGTATGATTACAAATATAATTCCATAAGCTAATATTCCAATCCAAATATCAGTTTTAGTTTCTGGGGATAAATAAAATAGAACTGCACTACCATAAGGAAGTAAAAACATTATTATAAAAAATTGATGTGCTGTTATCTTTTCCTTCATGAATATATCTCTCCTAAAGCTTTATTGTATACCATATAAAAATGGTTAAATTACAATAATGTGTAAGTAAATTTCTATTATACAATAACAATAATCTTATATTTAATAATAGTCATAATATAAAATTATACTTTTATCAGCCTTTTTAAATAGTAAACTATAAGTGTTATTCCAGGAATAATAATTCCAATAGGAAGATTTACATATGGCAATACAAAATTCCAACCAGTATTTATATGTTCTGAATTATTTCTTGCAATTATTAGTGAAGTAATTAATACTAATACACCTAATATAGTACATAATAGCCCCCAATTTTTAACCTTAAATACTTGTGAAATCCCTAGTGCTGATACATACATCAGCACAGATATTTTAAAAAATCCACCTAGCATTAAAACCACTATAAATATTATATCTAATCTGTTTAAAAAATCTCCAATATGTACCAATCTAAGAGTTTCAAGTAAAGGATAGTCATTTGAACTAGCAAACTCATATCCTAAAGTTACTATAAATAAAATATTATTTATTGCAAGAAATACGCCCTCTAAAATTGATGTAAAAATAACAGTTTTCTTTAATTTGTTTTTTTGCATTAAAAAAGGATAAAGCATAGTCATAGTTATAAACTCACCATAGGGAAACGTAGAAAGTTTCCATCCCTTTGAAATCACTTTTATGAAACCCATATGTAAAATTGGGTATACGTTGTAAAATTTAAAGGCACCCTTAGTCATAAATAATAATATAAAAATAAGAATACTGGAAAATACTATAATTATAAAACCTATCTGTGCCATGTTCCCTATATTTTCAATACCCTTATAAACACTATAGGTAATAACAATCATAAAGACCGATGCTGTGATATACATAGGCATTCTTATCAGTGCAAAAGATGTTGTAAGTTCAGTAAAGTCTCTTAAATCTCTAGCAGCATCATATGCAAAAAACCATATATATATAACACTTAATATAAAACCAATATATTTCCCATATACTTTAGGTAAATATGTTACTATAGAATCTTCTGGATATTTATTAAAAAGATTTATATAAATCATCTGAATAATTATAGAAACTAATGCATAAAAAAGCATTGCAATCCAAATGTCATTTTTAGTATCCGGTGTTAGAAAAAATAAACTGGCAGTTCCATAGCCTAATAAAAACATTATTGCTAAAAATTCATATGATGTTATTTTTTCTTTCATGTTACTACCCTCCTAACCTTTTATTTAATAAATTTTATCTAAAAATTCTATCTATAGTGGAGGTTTTGAAAGAACTCCTGTTTTATTCACTTGTGTATTAACATTTATATCTACTTTTAAATTTTCAAAAATGTCATTCCAATTTTTTTCCATGTAAGTCCATTCATTAGGGTATTTTCGCATCATGATATTTCCAAAATCAAATATATCAAGCTTAAAATCTTTTTGAGCTTTATTTATTACTAGATAGACATCATTAAAAATAACTTTATTTTGTTCTTGAGCAAGCTCATCCATGATATTAGGATTTTTATTTGGATCTACATTTCCTGTCATTTCTCTTATTGATGATTTTGCTTTAATATTGACTTTAATATTTACATTATTATTATGTAATTTTATATCTGTTTTCTCTGAAGCTGATGTAACATCTAAACTTACCTTATAATTTTCAGGATATTGTATCATGTATTCTGCCATAAGTATATTTTTATCTATACTTCCACGAATCCAATTTAGTCCTACAGTTTCCCTAGTTGATAGATATCCTACAAGTTTATCCTTATGAAAAACTGCTGCACCACTTAAATTATAGTTTTTATTTTTATCTAACTTAGAATTATCTATATTAATTAAACCGCAAGTGGTTGATCTTGATCCATGAGCAACACTGTTTACAAAATCTAAATTAGTAGTAACAGCCGTTTCTCCTCTTTTCCTTTGCAACTCTAATAAATTTGTTACTGAAAGAGCAGCGGTAGTATATGTAGAAATTTTTGCACTTATAATATCCTGAGCCTCTCCATTTGTAACTAAAAAAGGTATTGTAGGTCTTATCTGATTATATCTTAGGGAAAAATCCATAATAGGGGCTATTCCCTTTCTTGCCATACTATCTCCAATGACAATATATTGTATATGAGCATAATTAAATTGTTCTCCTAATCTTTTATAAAGATTGGTTATAGCCTTAAAAACAGTTTCTCCCTCAGCAGTATAACTATTTGATTTTACATTATCACTAACACTGTTACTATCCATAACTTCAATAGTAACTAAATAATTATTATCACTAGTTAAGTCAAAGCCTACAGCCAATATAATCCCTAATCTCTCTATTTCCGTAGCATCTTTACATCCGGTAAAACTTACAACTGGTATAGCTAATATTAATAATATTATGATAAATTTCTTAATGATGTTCTTCATAGACATTCTCCAAAATGTTTTATTTTCTAAATAGCTTAATACTATTATCCAATTTTTCCATTGGTGTTCTAATAATAGTATCCTGGTTTCTCTTTAAACTAAAGGGCATAAATGGATACATATATGGTACTCCAAAGGAGCGCCTTGATGTCATGTATGTAATTAAAAATAATAGTCCACACAAAACGCCAAAAATACCTAGGGCACCACCTAAAAATAATATAGTATATCTAATAAAGAGAATAGTTGAGTTTAGTTCTGGAGATGGGATAGTATAAAGTGCTGTTCCAACAAAAGCAACTACGATTATCATAGGTGCACTTACTATACCAGCTCTTACTGCTGCTTCTCCAAGAATTAAAGTTCCCACTATACTTACAGTCTGACCAATGGTTCTAGGTATTCTAAGACCTGCTTCCCTTATTATTTCATAGGCAGAAAGCATTAAAAAACATTCCCATATTGATGGAAGAGGTATTCCTGATCGAGCTCTTATTATGGTAGTAATAAAAGGAGTAGGTATAAGTTCTTGATGAAAGGTTAATAAAGCCACATACACTCCCGGTAATGCTATAGATATCATTAAACCTATATATCTAAACCATCTATTTAAAGTGGCTGGTATATAATTTGTATAATAATCATCACTAGCTTGCATAAATTCAACAAAAAATGCAGGTACAGATAAAACAATAGGAGTATTATCTACAATAATAAGAATTTTACCTTCCAATAATTTAGAAGCTGCTACATCTGGCCTTTCTGTTTTAAATATAGTTGGTACTAAAGATATAGGATCATCATTAATAGCTTCTACAATATAATTAGATGCAATTGGACTTATTTTTATTTTTCTGATTCTGGCTTTAACTTCCTCTAATATTTTTCTATCAACAGCATCATCCATATAACATATAGCAACATCAGTTTTAGTTTCTTCACCAACTATAAATTTTTCCGTTTTAAAATTTGTATTTTTAATTTTTTTTCTTATAAGACTAATATTTTTAGCAATTGACTCTGTAAATCCTTCTCTGGGCCCTCTTATAGCGTTTTCAACATTTGGCTCCTGAATAGCTCTTTGTGGTGGCTCTTTAATATTTGCAATAAAAGCTTTATCTAGCATATCTGAAAAAATCACTACATTTCCATCAAGTATTGCATCTATACACTGACCAAAATCTTTACAAACGCTATCATCTTTTATAGCAAGCATATATTTTATTGACTGTTCTATATCCTTTATTTCAGTATTTTGCTTTAATGGAAATTTATCAATTATACTATCATTTATTAGTTTCTCAGTAATAAATTCATTTAAATAAACCATAGCAATTTTACCTTTATTATTATCATATAATGATATTTCTCTTATAATTAAATCATAACAATTGTTAAAAATACCCTTTATATAATTCTCATTTTGTTCAAGTATCTTATATATGCTTTGATTATTATTATATTTTTCTTTATTATTTTCTTTGTTATCTTTTTTTTCATTACTATAACTTAAAACTGTGTTATCAAAATTTTGTGGCTCATTTAGAGAAAAAAAATCTTTTATTTTTTTTAATATCATAAGCATCCCTTCTTTAATTATACTATTTATCTTTTAATGAAAATTAACTGTATAAATTTCATTAAAAATATTTATTTAGTTAAAATTTACACATATTTATTTCTAATATTGTTTAATGCATTTATATCTATACAGCCTTATAAATTAAAAAAATAACAGAGTCAATGAAAATTCTATTATTATATTTCCACTAAATCTGTTATTTTATTAATTTTTATAATAATTCTAGGTAACTTTTTATTTTTATTGATAAATCTAGGCTGCTGACTCATTCTTTTTTTCTTCTATAATTTCATGAAATTTAACAACTTTGCCTCTAAACGTTAGAGACAATGTAAAGAATACAATGAACACAAGCACTAAAAATGCAATATCCTTACCAAGTACACTATAGTTTATTCCATTTATAACTTCTCTTAATCCCGAAACCACATAAGTAAAAGGCATAAATGGAGAAATTACTCTGTAGAACTTTGGTGAAAGCTCTATTGGAAAAGTTCCTGCTGATGAGGCAAGCTGCAGAACTAAAAGTATTATACCAAGAAGCCTTCCTACATCCTTTAGCAAGAATATTAAACACTGCATTATAGATATAAAAACAAAGGATATAAATATATTAAATAAGTAGAATGCGAATAAATTGCTCGGTCTTATACCTATGAATAATACCGCTGTACTTACACAAATTGCTTGTAGTGCACCAATTCCTATATATACTAGATATTTTCCCATGACAATTGACTTTGCTTTTACCTTTATATCTTCATCCACTTCATCAGAAACTACAAAGAACATGAGTATAGCCCCTACCCATATAGAAATAGGTATAAAATAAGGAGCTAGTGCAATGCCGTAAGTTTCATCTGCAAATAGATGTTCTGTTTCTACATTTATGGGTTGGGATACAAAATTACCCATAGTAGTACTTGAATTTTTAAGATTCTTATTTAGATCTCCTGCACCATTTGAAAGTTTATCGCTAAGTTCCTTGGAACCGTCATAAAGTTTATTTGTTCCATCCTGTAATCCATTTGCTCCATCATATAACTTACTTGTTCCATCACTCAAACTCACTGCCCCATTATAAAGTTTATTTATACCATTATTTAAATCACTTGTTCCTGTGTAAAGCTTATTTGTTCCATCGTTTAAAGTACTTGCTCCATTATAGAGCTGTGTTATACCACTCGAAAGAGTTGGAGTGCTATTGCTTAAATTATTTAAACCATTATTTAATTGTAATGCTCCATTTCCAATTGCATTTGCTCCTGAAAGAATGCTGTTACTACCATCAAATAGTTCACCTATTCCAGGAACAAGATTATTAGTTGTACCATCCTTTAATTGCTGCATACCAGTCACTAAGCTTGGTTTATCATTAATTCCTATATTTACTGCCGTATTTAAGGCACCTACAGCTGAAGCTAAACCTTTTTGTGGATCTCTATTTGTAATTCCATCTACTAAACTTGGCTGCCCATTTCCCCCTACATTTACTTTTGCATTGAGAGTTCCTATAGAGCCTCCTAATTGATTTATATTAGATACTAAACCATTTTGTCCATTTACTTTAGTATTAAGCCCTTCTGATGCGTTCCCTAAATCATTTATTCCACTTGCAATATTTCCATTGGCCTTACTTACTGCAATAACACCATTATTAAGGCTTAACTCTTTATTTAATAATTCATTCATTTTAAAAACTAAATTAGCACCAATCTGCAATTTTCTACTATCACTGGTTGAAGAATTCATATACTCACTAATCAACTCTTGTAATTGTTGATCTTGAATAGCTTCATTTAATCCATTTGCTGATTTACTAAGTGAATCTAAATTAGAATTTACATTCTTACTTCCATTTACTAATCCATCATCACCATTTAAGCTGTTATTAATTTTCTGTACAGCCGACCCCAAACCCTTTTGTGGATCTCCATTAGTAATTCCGTCTACTAAACTTGGCTGCCCATTTCCACCTACATTTACTTCTGTATTGAGAGTTCCTATAGCACCCCCTAATTGATTTATACTAGATACTAAACCATTTTGTCCATTTATCTTATTATTAAGAATTCCTATAGCACCTCCAACTTCATTTACTCCTGTGGATTCACTAATCAATCCATTATTTAAGGTTGAAATCCCATCTTGTGCAGTTCTAATTCCTGTTGTAAACTTATTAATTCCACCTATTAATTTAGAAGAATCATCTGGATTGCTAATTCCAATTCCACTAACCAATTGATTTGAACCATTGAACAAATCAAGAACCCCATTCTGTAATTCTGGTATTTTACTGTTCAATTGTTGTAAACCAGTTTTAAGCTGACCACTTCCATCCTTAGCACTGGCTATACCTGTTTTAAGCTGGCTGCTTCCATCTACAGCAGTTGCCAAGCCATTCTTCAGTTGATTACTTCCACCCATTAAGCTTAAAACACCACTAGTTAGTTGATTGCTACCATCTTTAACACTTAAAATACCATTAGCTAATTTACTGCTTCCATCTACAGCCTGATCCATGCCATGTTTAACATTATATAAGCTATCAAAAATTACTTTTGTGTATTCATTTACCAATGTTTTAGTTATTTTATTGTCTAAATTTGTTTTTACACTTGAATATATCTTTGTAGCAATATAATTTTTCTTTGGATTATCCTTGAATACAATATTAGGTTTTTCAGGTACTCCATTTTTAGCACTAAGTGCCCTTTCTGAGAAGTCTGCAGGAATTACTACCTCTCCGTAATATTTGCTTCCCGTTAGACCATTATCGGCATTACTTTGCGATACAAATCGCCAACCAACATCATTATTTTTCTTAAGCTCATTTACTAAATCTCCACCATAGTTAACATTTTTACCATCATTTATAGTACCCTTGTCTAAATTTACTACAGCCACAGGCATATTTTGTAAATTGCCATAAGGATCCCAAAATGAGGATAGATAAAAAAGACTATAGAATAAAGGAGTAATTATAATAGCAACAACAGAAACTCCAATGAATCTATTTTTGAAAATTTTCTTTATGTCTCTAGATGTAATTTTTAAGAAATTCAATTTATCTTCCTCCCCTAAAGCTGTTATTTAAAAAAAGCATTTACCATTTTATACTGACTGGTCAGTTATATTTATAACTCTTTTTTTATTTACTGTCAATACTTGAAAACATAAATATATAAAAATAAGTATACAAAGATCATAATAAATCTATTATTTTTATTATAAAAATTTTATTGTAAAAGGGGCTGTCTCAAAAGAAATAAATATTCATCAGATCTGAGAATGATCTCATTTATTTATTAAAAATCAGATTTAAATTATTATTTTTAATAGCAGAATAGTTAAAAAACTGCCTCGCTATGCATAGATATGCATTGTGAGACAGCCTCTTGCTAATTTTTATTCAGTTATAAGCTTTTCATTCATTTTTAACCTAATATACGGAATTCTCCTATCCTCTATAGTTGGGAGATGGATAGTACATTACAAACCGTTAGAAGCAGGGAACTCTTGCTTCTTTAAATTTGATCAGTTGACTTTTGTAATCCTATACCCGTCAAAATATAATCCGTTAAATTGTTGATAGTACCATTAATATTATCACTTTCTGCATTTACTACTTCATAAAGAGATACAGAGCATAGTGTTCCTAAAAATGCATAAGCTAAAAATAGTGAATTACCTTCTTTAATAGAGCCTACTTCCATTGCGGCTTTTACAAACTCTTCAATATGAATAACATAACGCCGCATTATGTCTCTAAGCTCTAATTGCCTAAGTTCTTTACCCCAAAGCTGACTAGCAATAACTCTAAAAAAATCTCTATTTTCATGTATTAAGTTCAACTGAACTCTACACACTGCTTGTAATTTTTCTAGTGGGCTTTTTTCATTATTAGTTGCTTCATCAATCTCATTTTTCATGAGATCTACGCCTTCTGTGATTATGTATTTAAATATTTCTTCCTTACTTTTAAAATGATAATATAACGTTCCCTTAGCAACCCCTGCATTACTAGCTATTTCGTCCATAGTAGCACCATTATATCCATTATTTGAAAAAACTTTAATTGCAGAATGAAAAATTGCATTCTTAGTTTTATTCATAAAATCACCCCAAATCAACTGAAACATATTTTATTTGATTAATTATTGAATTTTTAAATTAATTTCACTATAGCTATAATTTACCATCAATACAATTCCATTTCATCCGATGACTATAGCCTCTAATACTCCCACTGCATTCTGCAAAAACCATTGACGCAAAATCTAAGATTTTTCTTCTCTGCTTAATTATACTATTAAAATGTCATATAACAATATATTTTGATAAAATTCCATCATATAAATAAACATAATTGTAAATTTATTAAAGAATTTATTTGTGCTATATAATTTTGACATTTTACATAAAAAGAGATTATAATCAACACTAGACCCGTTTAAATAAATTTGATGAGGAATTATAAAATGATTAAATACTATAATAGAAAAACCAAAAATTATGAAATAGAAAAGGTAGCTGGTGAAAAATATTTAAATTGGATATATAATTCTCCTATGGGAATGAATTTATTAGAAAAATTCTTAAAGAAAAAACTTTTCTCTAAATTTTATGGTTTCTATTGTAACTCTAAAATAAGCAGTTATAAAACAAAAAAATTTGTAACTAATTTTGATATAGATATATCTCACAATGAAAAATCTATAAATGAGTTCAAATCTTTTAACGATTTTTTTTCAAGAAAATTAGTTGAAAGTTCTAGGCCTATTGATAAAAATAAAAACTCTCTTATTTCACCCTGCGATGGTAGAATTACTGCTTTCAATGATATAAATCTAGATAATTTAATACAAGTCAAAGGTATAACCTATAAATTAAGTGATTTTATTAAAAATGATATTATTGCTGAAAAGTATAAAAATGGCAGTTGCATCATTTTAAGGCTTTGTCCTACAGATTATCACAGATTTCATTTTTTGGATAGTGGTATTTGTGAAGCTACTGTTAAAATTAAAGGCAGCTATTATTCAGTTAATCCCATAGCTTTAAATAAAATAAATGGGGTGTTTTGCGAAAACAAAAGAGAATGGAGTATATTTCATTCTGATAATTTTGGAGATGTACTTTATGTAGAGGTTGGTGCAACCTGTGTTGGATCAATAATACAAACTTACTCACCAAATAAAAGAATATCTAAGGGACAAGAGAAGGGATACTTTAAATTTGGTGGCTCCACAATAGTACTTTTTTTTGAAAACAACAGAATAAAAATTGATGATGATATATTAAAACAATCTAGGTTAAATTTTGAAACTAAAGTGTATATGGGTGAAAAAATAGGTTTAAAATTTTAATTTTTTATATTATGTAGTGTAGATTAACATAAAATTATACTAATTATTAGGTAATCTATTAATTATTTACTATAAATAATTAATATTGATTATAAATGAATAATTTTCATTAAAGTATTGACAAATGTAATTAAATTATATATCATAAAAGTGTACCAAATAGGTATAGTTTGTAGATAGGCGTGAGAAAATGAATATCATTCAAGAAAGTGATTATGCAATAAGAGCAGTACTTATATTAGCAAAAAATACAGAAAAAGATGTTTTAGATGCAAAAACTATATGCGAACTTGGGAATATACCTTTAAGATTTTTATTAAAACTTTTAAGAAAGCTTATCAAAGCTGGAATAATAAAATCTTATAGAGGTATAAACGGAGGATATGCACTGTTAAAAGAACCAATAGACATAAATTTAAGAAATATTATAGAAGCTATTGAAGGTCCTATAACTATAAATAGGTGTTTGTATGATAAGGATACCTGTTCCGCAAGTAAGGGAGATAATTGTGCTATCCATGGAGCATTATACAAAGTTCAATCAAATATGATTCATGACTTAGAAAAAATAAATTTTGAGGATTTAAGAAAAGATACTTGGTGAGTGCAGAAGATAAGTCTTTTATTTATCTAAAAGTATACTAATTTAGTATACTTTTAGATAAATAAATTTAAATTTTTATAAACTTATCATAAATATATTTTCAAATTTTGAGGAGGAATTAAAATGTCAATGTGTAAATCAGCCGATTGTAAGTTATGTGAATTTTTAGAGTCTAAGGAAGGTATGGAAACATCTTTTAACAGAGTGGAACAACAAAAAAACAAATGTAAGTTTGGTAAAGATGGTGTCTGCTGTAAATTATGTTCTAATGGTCCTTGTAGAATAACCCCTAAATCACCTAGAGGTGTCTGCGGAGCAGATGCGGATACAATAGTTGCAAGAAATTTCTTAAGAGCTATTGCCGCTGGTTCAGCATGCTATGTTCATGTAGTTGAAAATACTGCTCGGAACTTAATGGAAATAGGCAAAGGTAAAGGAAATTTAAAAATAAAGAGTCCAGAAACTTTAGATCAATTAGCAAATGCTTTTGGCATTAAAGAAGAAGACTTAAATAAAAAAGCTATAAAGGTTGCAGAAACAGTATTAAGCGATTTATATAAGCCAAGATTTGAAAAAATGGAGCTTGTTAAAAAACTAGGTTATGAACCAAGACTTAAAAATTGGGAGAAGAATGGAATACTTCCTGGTGGAGCAAAGTCAGAAGTATTTGATGCAGTAGTTAAGACTTCTACAAATCTTAGCAGCGATCCTGTAGATATGCTTTTAAACGCTTTAACACTTGGAGTTTCCACAGGTATTTATGGACTTATGCTTACGAATTTATTAAATGATGTAATGCTTGGTGCTCCAAAGATAAGAGCAGCAAAGGTTGGTTTTAGAGTTATAGATGAAGATTATATAAATATTATGGTAACAGGTCATCAGCATTCAGATATTGCTCATCTTCAAGATAGACTTATTGATGAAGATATTAAAAAGAAAGCTGAAGCAGTAGGGGCAAAGGGCTTTAAATTAGTTGGATGTACTTGCGTAGGACAAGATTTACAATTAAGAGGAGAACATTATGAAGAAGTATTCTCTGGTCATGCTGGAAACAACTATACAAGTGAAGCTGTTCTTGCTACTGGCGGTATTGATCTTGTAGTTTCAGAATTTAACTGTACTATACCAGGTATAGAAGATATAGCTGACAAGTATAAAGTAAAGATGATATGCATAGATGATGTAGCTAAAAAGAAAAATGCAGATTATGTTCCATTCAGTATGAAGGATGCAGAAAACATAAGTGATAAATTGATAGATGAAGCTTTAAATAGCTATAAAGAAAGAAGAGGCTCAGTTAACATAGACATTCCAAAGGATCATGGACATGATGATGTAATTACAGGGGTAAGTGAAGGATCTTTAAAAGAATTCTTAGGTGGAACCTTTGAACCACTTATAAAACTTATAGCAGAGGGTAAAATAAAGGGTGTAGCAGGAGTAGTAGGATGTTCTAATCTTACTGCAAAAGGACATGATGTATTCACTGTAGAACTTACTAAAGAGTTAATAAAGAGAAATATTGTAGTTTTATCTGCTGGCTGTTCTTCTGGTGGACTTGAAAATGTAGGACTTATGTCACCAAAGGCTGCAGAACTTGCTGGAGATAGTCTTAAAGAAGTTTGCAAGGCACTTGGAATTCCTCCTGTACTTAATTTTGGACCTTGTCTTGCAATAGGAAGACTGGAGATGGTAGCTGTAGAACTTGCAAAGGCATTAAACATTGATATACCTCAGCTTCCGCTTGTACTTTCAGCACCACAATGGCTTGAAGAGCAGGCACTGGCAGATGCAGCCTTCGGTTTAACTTTAGGTCTTCCACTTCATGTAGCAATTTCACCATTTATTGATGGAAGTGCTGTAGTTTCAAAGGTACTTAAAGAAGATCTAGTTAATATTACTGGTGGAAAACTAATAGTTCAAGAAGATGTTATTAAGGCGGCTGATGAATTAGAAGCTATTATTGAAGAGAGAAGAAAAAGTTTAAATATTTAAATTTAATTTCAATTACGGTATAAATTATTTATAGTATCATATTGTTAAACTCAATAATTTTAAATTAATTATCTAAAAACAAGAGGTTATTTGTATATTAATTAATTTAAAGAAGAATACACTTGGAAAGTTAAAATTAACTTTCCAAGTGTTTATCTGTAAATATGATACTATAGTATATGTATTTAACTTTTTTATAAATATTTTATTAATAATATAATTTTACTTATTGCAAAAATCCAATAAGTTTTGTAAAATTTATATTGTTAAGATAAAAATAATTTTTTAACTAGCTAACTATTGTGGATAATTGTGAATATTTTCACATAATTCTAACTAAGAATATAATTTTATTAGTGTACAAGTTATAATTGTGTGTATTTTTCAAATTTAATTTGGGAGGATTAATATGAATACAGTAATCATAAATGGTATAGAAGTACAAGCTGCTGAAAACATTACCATTTTAAAATTGGCAAAAGACAACAATGTAGATATATCTACACTTTGCTTTTTAAATAATTGTAATAATAATGTAAACAAGTGTGAAATATGTACTGTAGAAGTAGAAGGTAAAGGATTAGTAACTGCTTGTGATACTTATGTTGAAGATGGAATGGTCATAAATACAAACTCTGAGGCTGTTAATGAAAAGATTAAAAGTAGAATATCTGAGCTACTGGATATGCATGAATTCAAATGCGGTCCATGTAACAGAAGAGAAAACTGTGAACTTTTCAAACTTGTTATAAAATATAAAGCAAGAGCTTCAAAACCATTTTTACCAAAAGATAAATCTGAATATGTTGATTTAAGAAGTAAATCCTTAACTGTAGATAGAACAAAATGCCTACTATGCGGCAGATGTGTTAATGCATGTAAAATAAATACAGAAACCCGTGCTATTAAGTTCATAAATAAAGGTGATAAAACTATTATTGGATCAGAAGATGAGAAGTGCTTTGATGATACTAATTGCTTATTATGTGGTCAATGTATACTTGCATGTCCTGTAGCTGCTCTAACAGAAAAATTACACATTGATAGAGTAAAGAATGCATTAAACGACCCTGAAAAACATGTCATTGTTGCCATGGCTCCATCAGTTAGAGCTTCCATAGGAGAACTTTTCAATATGGGTTTTGGAGTTGATGTAACAGGAAAAATTTACACAGCATTAAGACAACTTGGCTTTGATAAAATATTCGATATAAATTTTGGAGCTGACATGACTATAATGGAAGAAGCTACTGAATTGGTACAGAGAATAAAAAATAATGGACCGTTTCCAATGTTTACATCTTGTTGTCCAGGCTGGGTAAGACAAGCTGAAAATTATTATCCTGAATTATTAGGTAATCTTTCATCTGCTAAGTCTCCTCAACAGATATTTGGTGTTGCAAGTAAAACCTATTATCCTGCTATAGCTGGGCTTGATCCTAAAAATGTAGTTACTGTAACAGTTATGCCTTGTACATCTAAAAAATTTGAAGCTGATAGACCGCAAATGGAAAATGACGGTATTAGAGACATAGATGCCGTTATAACTACTAGAGAATTAGCTAAGATGATAAAAGATGCTAAAATACCTTTTGCTAAACTTGAAGATAGCGAGGTAGACCCAGCAATGGGTGAATACAGTGGGGCTGGTGCTATCTTTGGTGCAACAGGTGGTGTTATGGAAGCAGCTCTAAGAAGCGCAAAAGATTTTGCTGAAGGTGCTGAACTTGAAAATGTAGAGTATAAACAAGTAAGGGGTTTAGATGGAATAAAAGAAGCAGAAGTAGAACTAGCTGGTGAAAAATACAGTGTAGCTGTTATAAATGGTGCTTCAAATTTATTTAAATTTATGGAATCTGGTAAGATGAAAGAAAAGCAATATCACTTTATAGAAGTTATGGCTTGTCATGGAGGCTGTGTAAATGGTGGAGGACAACCTCATGTAAATCCAAAAGATCTAGAGAAAGTAGATATAAAAAAGGTAAGAGCTTCTGTACTATATAATCAAGATGCTCATCTTACAAAGAGAAAATCTCATACAAATACTGCATTGCTTAAAATGTATAAAGATTATTTTGGTAAACCTGGTGAAGGACTTGCTCACGAAATACTACATTTTAAATATAAAAAATAGCGAAAAGCTATATTTTTCTGTGAAACTATAATGTTATAGAAAGATTTACTCACATCTCTTTATGATAAAAGCTATTTAGTCAAATTTTATGACTAAATAGCTTTTATATTTATATGTTAAAATAAATAATCTCCAATATGAAATTTTTTTAATGACTAGCCATTGTGATATCACACCACTCTAAATAGGAAGCTAACAAATACAAAATAAATTTTTTTGCGTATTTTTCTAAAAATGTAAATATAAGCAGTATATCCCTGGATAATTCATCTAGACTTAGTTTCCACTAAGTAAGATTTATTGATAATTTTGGTTATATATGCACATATAAACTGTACTATATCTGTTAAAATTTTATCAAACTGTACTATAATACTTAACTACAAAATTAAATATTTTTACTATAGAATATATTTCCCAAAAATATAATAATATAAAAAATACACTCTGTTATCAAGAGTGTATTTTTTATAATCAAACATTAGCTTCTTTTTTAAGAGCACTTACTAAACTTAATGAGACTCCAACCATAAAAATAATACCTGCTATGGCTCCAATATATGTCACTCCAAGTTGCTCTATTAACTTTACTACAATTAAGGTTATTACTACACCCCAAAATATTATCCAGTCACCACAGAAAAAGTCAAATATTTTTTTGAGTACACTAGTAATTATGTTCATTTTGCTATTCCCCCTAGTTCTGTTTTGTATTTCTCTTCTGCTATTTTATAACGTTTAAGCCACCACACAATTACGCCACTTAATGCAACGAAGAATACCATTAGTATTAGTAGGAATACATCAGAAAATAACCAACTTACTCCAAGACCTTCTCCTGCCCAAAATGTTCCAAAAGATGTAAGCATTATTCCAACTACAAATTTTAGCGTGTTCTCTGGAATCTTAGTAAGAGGTGTACGAACTATAAACCCGAGTATAGACACAACTGCAAATGCTAAAATGGCTCCAATAGTTGCTGCCCATATACCGTCAATTTTATTGCTTGTAGCAGTGGACCCAAAAGTTATAACTATAAATGCAACTTCTAGACCTTCCAGAAGCACACTTTTGTAGGAAGTAACAAAACCAAAACCATTAAACTCATTAGTATTTACATTACCAAGTTCTTTTAGTTCTTTCATCTTTTTTTGATATATAGCTGCTTCATCGTGTAAATCCTTAAAACCACTATAACGAAGTAGTGCTTTTTTAAGCCATTGCAAACCAAATAGTACAAGTATTATTCCTATAACAACTCTTAATACCTCAATTGGAATAAATAGTACTAATGTTGAACCAAAGATTGCAACAAGTACTGCTAATGTTACAAATGCAGCAAGCCCTCCCAATAAGCTACTTTTCCAGTTAATAGTGACACCTACAACTAGCACAATGGTCAAGGCTTCAACAAATTCAACTATTGAAGCAAAAAAAGATGGTAATATAGAAGACCAGATCATAATAATTCTCCTTTCAATTTCTTTTACTTTTATATATTCTAGTAAATAATTTATATCAAGTGTAACAAGTGTTACATTTAATATAAATTATAATCTATATTCTAGAAAAAATCTATATATTTATGAATTTTTAACACTATATTATTTGTATTCAAAGAAGTTTATGCACCTTTTTCCTTAGAAGTAGAAGAAATCTCAACTTCCTGTAATAACCTAGACAATTTAACTTGAACTATTAAATGAACTATTTCATCAATTTTATATTTCACTGATGAGGAAAATTCAAAACGCAATTGCTGCTTTGATTCTTCAACTATCTCTAAGGTAATCAAGGTACCAATGTAACGCCAAACCCCTCCATGAAATGATCTAAATAGTATTTTTGTTAAGAAGACATTATTTGTTGATTTATCAAAACTTGATTCTAAATTATTCTCTACAGTTACTAAATCACATGGACGACACATCCATGTCACAGTTTGCCCTTCCTCAACATTATAGGTATTAAATGCCTTAATAATTCCAATTGAAGATTTTACATAAATATATTCTGAATTTATTCTTGAAACTTTTCCACAAATTTCATTAGTTACATCTAAAAAACGTGCTGCAAAAGATGTTTTGGGGAAATTATACATATTCTCAGGAGAATCAATTTGTTCAATATATCCATTTTTCAATAATACAATTTCATCTGACATACTCATTGCTTCTATTCGGTCATGAGTAACATAAATTGTAGTGATTTTAAACTGCTGAAAAATACGCACTAATTCCCAGCGCATCTCTTCACGAAGCTGTGCATCTAAACTAGATAAAGGTTCATCCATTAAAATTAATTTTGGGCGTGGTGCAATGGCTCTTGCCATAGCAATTCTTTGTTTTTGTCCACCTGAAAGTTCTGATGGAAAATGATGTGCATATGATTCCATGTGAAATATTTCAAGAGTCTCATACACTCTTTTTTCAATTTCTTTACTCTTCATTCCATTCATTTGTAAGCCAAAAGCAACATTTTGATATACGGTCATATGTGGCCAAAGTGCAAAATCTTGGAATACCATTCCAATTTTTCTCTTTTCCGGTGGAAGATTTAAGGATTTTGAGGAAACCGTAATTCCATCCATTAGTATTTCACCCTCATCTAATTCTGTAAGCCCGGCTATAATATTGAGCAATGTAGTCTTGCCACAACCAGAAGGCCCTAATAAGGAGATAAAGGAACCATCTTTTACTTCAAAAGAAATTTCATGTAAAATATTCTTATTGGAATATCTTTTGGCTACTCTTTTAATTTCTAAACCCATTAATTTATCATCTCACTTTTAGTTTTATTTACATAATTTACAGGTTGTAATGATTCTTGTATATTATTACTTTCAGACTTTTCTATTCTTTTTCGTGAATTATTTGAATGTGATGAATAGGACACAGAAAGAAATTTTTTTGAAGCAGCTTGCCCTATGGAATATAAAGCAATTGTAGCAATTACCGCTATTATAGTTAATGCCGCTCCATTCTCCCATTGATTGTTTTGATATAGAGTATCTAAAACCGTAGAGAAAGGTGGTGAACCAGGCGGATATAACAATTGTGACGCTGGCAATTCAAACAGCGTATGAACAAAAGCTAAGAAAAAAGTTGATATTGATGTACTTGCAACCAGTGGAATTATAATTTTCCTAAATAGAGATAATGGTGATGATCCATGTATACGTCCTGCAGTAATTAGAGCTGGACTAATCTGAGTTAATGCACTAACATGAAGTCTAACAGAATAAGGTAAAACTTCTGCAATATACGCCAAGTAAAGACAAGCAATTGTTCCATAAATGGCTAGATGAAGTGGAACCAACCATATAGCATTAAATGCAAATACAAATCCTGCTGCTAGTACAATACCTGGTATAGCAATTGTAGACATGGTAAGAAAATATAACACTTTTTTACCAGGAACTTGAGTATATTGAATAATATAAGCCAATAATAGCCCGAGAATAACTGCTACCACTGCTGCTCCAAGTGCAAGTTCCATAGATAAACTAATAGCATTCCATGAATCCCCACCTATATTAAATGCATTCATGTAATGATCAAATGTAAAATTATTTGCTTCCAATCCATGACTTATTGTTTTCATCAAAGAAGCTATTAATGTAGTCACTATCGGAACTACATAAGATATTATTAAAATAAAAGCTACTACTGGATACAACCATATCTTATTAAGTCCTGTCCTTATTTTGCTAGAAGCACTAATTTGATTTTTAATAATACTATATGAACCTCTTTTTAAAAACCATAGTTGAAAAATTAGAGTAATACTTATTATAATTATTAATATAAATGACAACGCACCAGCCAGGGGATAGTTAACTGGGGATTGATTTAAAGCTGCAAAAATAGCATATGTAATAACAGGTAAATGAGTACTACGAACAATAGAAGCCGTAAGTCCAAAATCTCCTATACCCTCAGCAAAAACAATAGCAGCACCAGCTAGCATAGCAGGTACAAGCAATGGAATATTTATTCTAAACCAAGAAGTCAATTGAGAGGCACCAGATAAACGTGATGCATTCTCATACTCTGAACCAAGACCTAGCAAAGCATTGCTAACTGCAATATAAACTAAAGGAAAATGCTTTAATCCCATAATAATAACTAAAGTTACTGGAGTAAAAAACCAATTAGATATAGAATTAGATGCAGGAATTACTTGACTCAAAATACCATTTCTTTGTAAAAGTAAAATCCATCCTTGAGCTATAAGATACGATGGAGTAATAAAAACAAGCCACGCAAATAAATCCACAACTTTTAGGAACTTCATATCACAGCGCTTATTTATAATTGCCAGACCAGTACCAATAAAAGTAGCAATTACAGTTGAAAAAAATCCTATCAAAAGTGAATTCATTATTGCCTCATAAGTATATTTCTTTGTAAAAACATTATGTATCACACCAAAAGATGGTTTTAACGATGGCGTCACATCGAATATATTTGGGAAAAGACTTTGTAGTAGGATTGTGGTTAAAGGATAGACCACAATCACAAATAAAACTACAAAGGCAATAATAGCTGGCATGATTTGACGTAAATTTTTAATATGCTTAATTTTGAACAATATTTTCATGGAACCAAGTTTTAAATTCATTTTCATGGTTTGAAGACCATACAGGATCCTCTACATTCCACTTAACATCCTGTTGACGCCCAGGTTTAGCTTGTATATCTTTAATAAGAGGCTGAAAATTAGAAGCTCCGCCCTTTGTTTTAACCATAATATCCTGTGCTTCTTTGGAAAGAATAAAATCTGTAAATTGTTTTGCTGCATCCATATTAGTTGCATTCTTTCGAATTCCTATAGCACCAGTGGCCATGGAAACTCCAGATTTTGGATAAACTATTGCAATAGGATTTCCTTTTTGTATTAGATCAAGTGCTCCTGTATCTTGTAGTACAGCTACTTTTACAGTACCAGCTACAATTGCTTGAGTAGCAGTTCCACTTGAAGGGAAAAATTTACATCCATTATTTTTTAAATCAGTAAAGAAAGTATGTGCTTTGTCTGTACCCAGTTCCTTAAATATACCAGCTATAAAAGGATATGCTGGTCCAGAAATGTTAGGGTCATTCATAGAAATAGAATTTTTAAATTTAGGATCCAACAGATCTGTCCATTCCTTCGGAGCTTGTTCTGGTGTAACCAGTTTAGTGTTATACGCAATTATACCAGCTGCAGATGTTCCAGTTGGAATATAAGATTTATCCTTTGGAATAAGACTCTTTCCAAGATCAGTATAATTTTCTGCATTCTTTGGTGTCCAGCCCGTCAATAACATTCCTTGCTTATTTAAGCTTTCCATTGCTCCGGTACCTTCAATCCACATCATATCCCACTGAGGATTATTTCTCTCAGCCTGTGCTTTAGCTAATAAGTTTCCTGCCGAATCGTCAACTATTTTAACTTTAATTCCCGTTTTACTCTCAAACACTTTAGCAACATCAGCTGTATAACCTGCAGAAGAGTAAACAACAACTTCCTTAGATTTATTATCTGACGTTCCAGAAGATGTATTCTGAGATGCATTCTGATTAGAACCACATGCCGTTAAAGAAGCAAGAGTTAAAAAAGATGCTAGTACCGCAGTTATCCATTTACTTTTGTTCATTTCTAAACCACTCCTTAAATTTATGTATAAATTTTAAAGTATAAAAAGTATAATTCCGATTTTATTTTTAACTGAAAACTATAAACACCTCCTCGTAACGTTTGTTACATGCTAAATTATATCAATATGTAACAAGTGTTACAAGTTAATCTTCGTTAACTCCTGGTTAACCTTTGTTAAGTAATATTGTAGAAAATTTAATATTTGAATTAATAAAAAGATGTGTGTTTGTTTCTCTTCAATTAATTATAATTTATTATCCTCAGTAATTAGAAATAGGACAGCCTAATTATAATTATGTTTAAATAAGATCTTGATGACATGAATACTAAAGATAATGAAATAAGTTTAGATATCCTCCTTTTGATATTTATACTATTATGAAAGAAAATTTTTATATCTATCAAAAAGAGGATTTTTTATTATACTTGAATATGTACTTGTAAGCACCATTAGAATTGAATTTTAATTAAATTTTAGTCTTCTCTTTCATTTTCATAAACCTTATTATTGAATTCTTCAAATACATTTTTGCATTTTTCTAGTATTTCCTCAGTAGACTTTCTTAAAGATGATCCATAAATATCTCTTAATTTTATTTTTTCAAACCATGCTAAAAGTTTCTCTAATTCCTCTTCGTTTTCTTCTGCCTCTGCAAAAGTAAAGTTCTTTCTGCTTGTTTCTCTTTCTATCTCTGCAAAGTAATCCTCACATTTATCAATTATTTCTTCATATTCAATTTGTCTTGCTTTATTAAAATATTCTATTACTCTTTGTTCAAATTTCTCCTCCATAAATACAGATTGCATAATAAACGTTTCTCCATTATTATTCTCAAGCTCTTCAGATAAGGAATCTAAGACTGAATGGTTTTTTTCACTAAAAGGTAAAACCCACATTGACTGGTTAATATTTATAGCACCAAGTTTTTTTAGCTTTCTCCATGCTTTGACCCGTAGCTTTGAAGGCTCTGATGGTAAATTATAAGTAATAACAAGCCATTTATTAGCTGTCATATTTCCAACTCCTTTGTAAATTTAGTTGTATTTTATCATGTTGTAATAACTGTTACAATACACTTTAGCGTTAAAATTTTGTTAATACATGTTCTCTCTACTTTCAATATTACTTCTATATTTATATTTTTTCAGATAACATAACCCAAAGTATTTTCATATAATCCTTTAAATTAATATACATACTTTCAGCAGGCATTGGAACTTTTCTAGGAAAAGGTCTTGAATAAACACCTGGAAGTGTATGATGTAATACGTGTTCCCTAGAATCTCCATGAGTTAAAAAAAGAAATATTTTCTCAAGAATACCATCATTGCTTAAATTCCTGGTTTTCACATTTCTTTCCTTGTAATTTCCTTCTAAAACTAAATTGCCATGTTCGATTAATTGAGAATGATGCAGTACAAAAGAAACTATCCACAAATTCACAATATATAGTATCACAATGGTTGAATAGCCAATATTAAAAGCATAGTGGCATGCTAACACTAACCCTCCATAAATTATTATATACATAATTATAGATAATACCTGGCTTCTGCGACTGTATTTGTTTTTAAAATCTTTATGATAAGGCAGTATACTGTTAACTACAAATGAAACAAAGGCGATTCCAAAAATAATTTCCATCAAATTATATAAACGCCTGAGTAAAGTATTTTTAATCTTACCCAAAGGATGAAACTCGATATCCTCCCAACTGTTAACCTTGGAATGATGAATACCATGAATAAGGTTATATGTTTGAGGATCATTCAATAAGAACCATGAAAAAACTTTGTAAAAAACTTTATTATTTATTTCCGGCACATATTTATGCCAACATTCATGCATTAAAAATCCTAACCAAGTAAATAAATAAGCTCCAGGAAATATCATTATTATAACTGAAAAGTAGCCAATGTATTTATATGCCATAGGCATTAGAAACAGATACAGCGGCCATGCTAAGAGTACAAAATAAAACTTCCACTTTTCTCTACAAATTTTATTCTTAGATATATACTCCATATTTGTTCCCCCATCTTCAATTTATAATTTTTATATATTTAAGATAATTATTGAATATTCCGACAATTAACAGCGCTTCTTAACAAAGAACGTCCACAAAATAGTAGTACAACTAGGAATTAGTTGGCATTGTTTCATTTGTCTAAACAACTAGAGTTATACGATAACACCCTATTTTCATTGTCTCAATTTCTTACTTGTATTATATCAAATTTTTTTAAAAATAAATATATGTTCTCATAATTTATAATATTATTTTCTTCTTATATCAATAAAAATAAATAGACTTACAGCAATTATAATTGCAACAAATGCCAACATTTTTTATTTTATAAACAAACTATGAAAATATTAAAAGTCTGTGAAATCAATATCACAGGCTTTATCATGGTGCGTCAGAAGGGATTCGAACCCCCGGCCAACTGGTTCGTAGCTAATATATTGATGAAAATATATAAAAATATAAAATTTAATAAACTAATGTAAATATTGATATAACTAGGTTTTACGCATTTAAAATAATATTTCACAAAATAAAAAAATATAATTTTGCCAACAAAAGTGCCAACATATAATTTGTTCCTTATACTTCGTCCTATTTCAGTTAGTAGCAGTAAGCGAAATAAAATATGAAAATGTAATACACAAAACCCAAATTTCACACAATTTAATATGATATGTATCAAAATCGATTAGGAACTGAATAATTATTTCATTCAGTAATTTCTCACACTAGCAAGTAAGCTGTTCGGTACTTGGCGGTTCAATAAGAATTTGTAAGCATGGTTTCAATTATTGGGCTATTGGCTATTCGCCAATAGCTTTTCCTTGTATTTGCATATTCCTATAATTTGTATTCATTAATTCTAAACCTTTAAAATTATCATGCTTAGTTTTAATCTTTTCCCACTGCTTCCAAAAGCAAGTTCCCAATCTTTTTCTAGTCCATATAAGGTTACAAATTGTTTCTTAAAGTCTTTTTTATATATGTATACAAATTAATTTAAGAAATGAGGTTATGAAAAATGGATTAAATAGTTTTAGAAGTACAACAACGGTTAAATGACACTCATGGAAATAACTCAAATTACACACCTTTAATGGGTAGTGGGAACATTCATGTTATGCAAAAATCCCCATATCCTTTGAACTTAATGACACTGATGCTCCCACTAACCCGAGAACACAGAAACAAGAATTTTGTTATGTGTTTATTATAAAAATCATTTTTTAGGAGGGTTTTCATTATGACAATCTCACTTGATCCAAAATCAATACCAAAGTATAGTGAACAATTAGTAATACCGCCTGTTTATGAACCAACTGTGATAGCAGATACTCAAACAGGGAAAATAAGCCACAACTACACCGTAGATGTAAGCGAGTTTTCGCAACAAATTTTACCTTCTGGCTTCCCAATGACTACTGTATGGGGATACAGCGGGGCAGCAAAGGATCCATTGACAGGTACTTTATTTCCGAATTTTAAAAACGCTCCAGGTGCCACCTTTGAAGCAATAAGAGGTATACCAATTAATATCCAATGGGTTAACAGCCTTACAGAAACTCATCCTTTACCTGTTGACCCTACACTGCACTGGGCAGATCCTAACGGATTAGGTATGGTAGATCCAGCAACAGTTCCAACTTTTCCACCAGGTCTTGCGGCAGCACAAAGTCCTGTTCCTATAGTTCCACATTTGCATGGTGGGGAAACCGAGTCTTCATCAGATGGACATCCTGATGCATGGTTCACTAATAAAGAAGCTATAAAAGGTTCGACATTTGCTAAATCACTTTATACCTATCTTAATACGCAATTGCCATCTACTCTTTGGTATCACGACCATACATTAGGATTAACAAGACTGAATGTTTTAATGGGTCTTGCAGGTTTTTATCTTCTTAGAGATCCTAAAAATCCATTAGATAAGCCAAACTCTGTTTTACCAAAGGGCAAGTATGAAATACCTATAGTGATTCAAGATAGATCATTTAATACAGACGGTTCCTTTGCGTTTCCAAGCCTTGGAATAAACCCTGATATACATCCTTATTGGGTACCAGAATTTTTTGGTGACACTATAACGGTTAATGGAAAAGTATGGCCAAACCTTAATGTAGAAAGAAGACAGTATCGTTTTAGAGTATTAAATGGATCAAATTCAAGATTTTATAATCTCCAATTCTCTAATAAAATGACTTTTTCTCAAATAGGTAGTGATGGTGGATATCTCCCAAGTCCAGTAAATCTTACGTCCCTACTTTTAGCACCTGGAGAACGTGCTGATATACTTGTGGACTTTTCCGGAGTTGCTGCGGGTAACAAGATTATTCTTGGTAATGATGCAAATGCCCCGTTCCCTACAGGGACTCCTGCAGATCCTGAGACCGTTGGGCAAATTATGCAGTTTACTGTGTTGAATGTTCCAGCAATTTCTCCATCTGCATCTGTACTTCCAGCAAAGCTTAACACTATTCCAGCTCTAAAAAGCGATTCTCCAAAAAGAACCCTTGTATTAATTGAATTAATGGGTTCTGCTGGGCCTGTGGAAATTCTTCTTGATGGTCAAAAATGGAGCGCACCAATTTCAGAACTTCCAAAGGTTGGTTCAACCGAGGATTGGGAAATAGTTAATTTAACTCCAGATGCACACCCAATTCATTTGCATCTTGTACAATTTCAGGTTGTAGCACGTCAAACTTTCCAGGCTGAACAATATAAAACTGACTGGATGGCAATAAACGGCACGCCTCCATTTAGTAGCCCAACTACTGTGTTACCTGTTACACAATATCTGGAGGGTAATCCAGTCTTGCCTGCACCTAACGAAGGTGGATGGAAGGATACTGTTAGAGCTAATCCTGGAGAAGTTACTACAATTAGGGTTCGTTTTGCTCCACAGGACACTTCGGTTGATGACTCTTCGCCAGGCGTTAACTTGTATCCTTTCAGGCCTGATCTTGGACCAGGATACGTTTGGCACTGCCATATAATAGACCATGAGGATAATGAAATGATGAGACCATATAAAGTAATATTATAAAAATATTAAATTACAAAATCTGATAAGAGAATCTTCAAAAGAAACGTAGAAAAAGTTAAAGTTCCTTTATTTATAACTATAAATAAAGGAACTTTAATATAAATTTTTACAGTGTATATTTAGAGTTCCCCTTAAGCAACTTTTACAGTTTTAAAAATAATCCCAATAGATATATTACTTTGAGTATACTTATAAATTGATTGAATATTATCTTTTTTAACTCTATTTCTTCAAATTAATAACTCTTTAATAAGAAAATCATTAACATTTTCTTGAATTGAAATATAGCAATGATTCGTATAAAAACAGCCTTAAGCCATTATTTACCGTATAAAAACAATTTAAATGGCCATTTACAAACCATATCTTCATAAAAGGTAAGATTTTGTGTAAAAGGTTTAAATTAAATGTTATTTAATATCAGTAATTTATATAATTATGTCATTGTTCACTATTTATTGTATTAGGATGAGTGAAAATTAGATATTTTATTAATCATATCTCTTAATGTAGTTTCTATAAGCAATATTGATAATACCTCAATATATATCTGCTTCTGATTTCATTAAAGAGTCTAACTGTCCATTTAAGTTTTGATTTTAGATGATTATTCTTTCATATAACAAATATCATAAAATCAAATTTATTTAGATTTAACATTATTTTTATAATATAATAGCAAATTATTTTACTATTATATTGAATTAATTTATTATTTTAATTTAATTATAATAAATTTGTAAAAATATGTTACAAATAATACCAAAATACCCTTCTTATATAGTATAAATGAAAAAAATGGAGGGGTTTTATGAGAAATTTATTTAATTTAGTAAAAGAAGCACAGTTAGACAATAAGGATTCTATGTTAGCTATTATAGAAAAATTTAATCCATTAATAAAAAAATATAGTAGAAAATTAAATTATGATGGTGCAAATAGCGATTTAATAATAGCTTTAATAGAAACAATAAGAGCTATTCCTATATTTACAAATGATGCTTTGAAAAAAGAACAATATATAGTTGGATATATTAATACTTCTATTAGACGTAAATATATTAGACTTTCTAAAAAAAATATAGAGATAATTAATAAAGAAACGGAATTAGATATAGATATTCTTTTAAAAAATACAACAGAAGAAAGTCAAGATTTAATAGATAATTGTATTTTTTTAAACGCTTTATTAGACAATCTATCTCAATATCAACATGATATTATAAATAGACTTTTTATTTGTAATATATCGGAAGTTGATTTGGCGAGACAACTAAATATATCTAGACAATCTGTAAATAGAATAAAGAACAGGGCTTTAAATAATTTAAGAAAATTAGCTCTTGAATAGTGTGGTGAATTAAATCAGAATGGAAAGTAATATATTAAAACTAGCTGCATCTCAAGGAATATGGGCATTATTAGCTGTAATATTGATATATTATATTTTAAAAGCTCAAGAAAAAAGGGATTTAAATCAAGAGATTAGAGAAAAAAATTATCAAAATATAATTTTAAATTTAACAAAAGAATTTGAGGCAATAGAAGATGTAAAAAAAAATATTATTATAATTAGAGAACATATAGATAAAAAAAATAAGGATTATATTTCTTAATAAGAATATTAAGAAGATGGAGTGATTAATATGTTAAAAGAAATAGATAATCAAGTACTATCTATAATTATAAAATCAATAATTTCCATAATAGGTGTTGTTATTACTATATTATCAACTCATATTATTAATTTTATAAAGTTAAAAAATAATGAATTAATTAAAAATATAGGAATAACAAAGTATAATGAAGATAAGAAATTTGCTTTGGATATATGGAATATAGTTGAAGAACACTTTAGATTAAAAGAAATAGCTACTAATGTTATTGATAATAAGATTGATATGTTTAATCATGAATTAAAAAGGAAATGTCCATATTTAACTCAAGAAGAAATAGACTTTTTAAGACAAACTATTGCTGGTGAAATTAATAAGGACAAATTGAATTAATAAATTTTTAGTTTACGGAGTAATGTGAGCATCTCTGCAACCATTGTCAAAGTAAGTGATTACTGGTAATTTGACGTGATTCCAATATTACACAGCAGAGTTTTGTAAAATTCATTTTATAGATTTTTCAATAGGTTTCAGTTTTTTATATAAAAACTTGAAAATTTCTATTTACTTTGCACTTGGTGGCACGGATGCTCCCTTTACCCATATAACGAAATAAAATTAATATTTACTCAAAATGAGTTAATTAACAATTAAAATAAAATTAAACTTCATTTTTTGTTCAAATTTCATAATCACTTTTATAAAATAATTTATAATCTTTCATGTTTCCTGCTATTAAATCTATGTATTTTCAAAACGCAACATCTTCCAAATCATGTATGATACTCCCCATGATATAATAAATAAACCTACAAGTAAATATCCAATTCCACTATAATCAATATTTTGTATCCGTCTCCAAATTCCAGTATTTAATCCAAATTTAAACCTAAGTATCTGAGCTAATTCAATAAATCCTATACATAACGCTGCTACAATAGATAGTCCAGTAACTGATAAATTATAGTAAAATTGACATAATAAACACCACAGATGAACGTCCAATGGAAAAGAAAAAACCAACACCTATAGGTTCTTCTTTTTGTTGTACTAATTTACGAATAGTGTTATCAATGGAAGCTATATGATCTGCATCAAAAGCATGTCTAAATTCATCAACATATTTCATTTTCTGATAGCTCCTTTATTATTTCCAGAGTTTTTGCTGCTTCTTCCTCATCAATTGTTTCAATTGCGCAGCCTGCATGAACTAAAACATATTGTCCAACCTTTATATCAGGAATAAGGTGCATAAATACTTCTCTTTTCATATTTCCTATTTCTACAACACCTTTATAGTTATCTATTTTTAAAACCTTGCCTGGAACGGCTAAGCACATACTAATCCCTCCAATATTAATGCATTAAATTTCGCTTTTTTTCTTTTCTAACCTTTTTTCTGTAAAATAAACAATCCATATGCTGATCTCATACAATATCAGTACAGGAGCTGCAACAAGTATGCAAGTAATTAAGCCTGCATTGGAAATAAATAATCCTTCAAGGGTCAGCGTAGCTATAATAATATACTTTCTACACCTTCTAAGACGTTTTCAATTTATTAATGACAACTTACCCAAAAGTATAATTATATATGGAATCAAAAATACAATTCCGGTAAAGAAACAAAAAATACCAATAAAATTGAAATATGTACTGCCTGAAAGCAGTGGATTCATGTAATCTTGTCCATAGGATATTAAAAAACTAAGAGCATAGGGCAGTACCAATATATATCCAAAAGCCATGCCAGCAAGCAGTAAAATTGCTATAAAGAATAAATTTTTATATAATAGATTTTTCTCTTTTTTAGACAATCCAGGGTTAATAAAAGCAGCCAATTCATATAATATAATTGGACTTACAATTATATTCCCAGCGAACAGTGATATTTCCATTCTGGTCATAAAACCTTCTGTTAAAGAAAAATATACAAGCTCCAATTTAAATTTAGCTATAGGCAGCATTAAAAATTTGATTAAATAATAAGCTTTTTCATAAATAACTCCAGTGGCAGCAGCTATTGCTATTATAATAATTATCAATCTCTTTCTAAGCTCACTAAGATGATCTACCACAGACATATCTCTTATATTTTCATTAGTCATATATTCACCTCTAATGTTGATATTTAAGCACTTTCCTTTAATTTAGATAATTGCTTCTTTTTATCACTCTTTTCTAATAGATATACACACCAGATACTGATTTCATATAGTCCTATTATTGGCAAAGTTACTAAAATAAAAGTCATCGCATCTAATGAAGGTGCTACAAATGCTACAGCTATAAGTGAAACCATCAAAGCAATTTTTCGTTTTCCCTTTAGCATTTTTGAATTGACAATATTTATTCTGGATAAGGCTATTAACACTAGTGGAAGCTCGAAAATTAGACCTACAGCTAAAAGTATAGTCTCTATAAAAGAGAAATAATTATCCCCAGACAAATTTGCTTTCATAAATTCATTTCCAGAACTCATCAAAAAACCAATTGTAGAAGGAAGTAATAGCTTATATCCAAATAAAATTCCACCAATAAAAAGTAATACTGCAACTGGAGTTACAAAAAAATAAAGGATCCTTCTTACTTTTACAGTTAATTTTGAGCCTGTTTGATAAATTAATAAATATGCTATAAAGGGAAATGAAATTACTATTCCTCCTAAAAAGGCAATCTTCATTTTCACCATTATTCCTTCGGCTGGCGCCATAAAGTATAAATTAACTCCATGAATAGGCTTTTCTAAAATACCTATTATAAAATCAGCCTCAAAATACATAAGTGAAGCAGCAATAATAACAATGACAAGCATTGTTATTATTATCTTCCTAAATTTCTCCAGCGACTTTGCAAAACCAACGATTTGTTCACTTTTTATCATAATATACCTCTAACTACTCTGCTTTCTTTTCTTCTGCCTTTGCTTCTGCCTTTGCTACAGTAGCGTTACCCTCAGTAGTACTTCCTTTGGTAATTTCATTTGAAGCTTTCTTGAACTCATTAATTGCCTCTCCTATTGATTTTCCTACTGTTGGAAGCTTTCCCGGTCCGAAAACCACTAAAGCTATTACTAAAATAACAATTAACTCTGGAAATCCTATTCTTGGCATAATATTTTACCTCCTAAAATATCTATTTATATTTAAAATTTTATTACTTTCTCTTCTCAATAATCCTGTCTTTCAGCCATACACACAATTCATCTAATCCTTCATCTTTTACACAGCTTGTTTCAAATGTGATAGCATTAGCATTTAAAGATTTTACGTCTCTATAAAATTCTTCTCTATTAAAATTAGTAAAGGGCATTAAATCTATTTTATTTAAAATAACTGCGCTGCTTTTTTCAAACATCAGCGGATATTTAAGTGGTTTATCATTTCCTTCAGTAGTACTTAAAACGCATATCTTTATGTCCTCACCAATCTCAAATTCAGCTGGGCATACAAGATTACCTACGTTTTCTATAACAAGCAGATTAACCTCATCTAAATTTAATGAATTAAGTGAATTCTTAATCATATCTCCATCTAAATGGCAGGCTCCGCCTGTATTAATTTGTACAACTGGTACTCCCTGTGCTTCAATTCTCTCTGCATCCTTTGTTGTGTAAATATCTCCTTCAATAACCGCAATTTTTATATCATCTTTAAGTTTTGAAATAACTTTTTCAAGTATTGAAGTTTTACCTGAACCAGGTGAACTCATTAAATTGATTACATATATGCCTTTTTCATCTAATATTTCTTTATTCTTTGCAGTTATTTCGTCATTGGTTTGAAGTATATTTGTTACTACCTTAATTTCACTCATTCTTTATTCTCCTTCAATTGTATTAACATAGAGTTCATATCCACTTAAAATGTTAGTTGAAAACTTATTACACTTTGGACATAATTTATTAAAATGATCTATTTCAAATGTAATACCGCAGTCATCACACATAGCTGTGGCATCAACTTTCTCTATTAAGAACTTTGCACCTTCAGCTATAGTTCCTTTAGATAAATTGTTAAATGCAAATATTAATGAATCAGACATTACTCCAGAAAGTTCTCCAATTTTTATAGTAATTTTAGATATATTCTTTAGATTATTTTCTTTAGCCTTTTCTGAAATAATATTTATTGTATTTTCCATGATTGAAACTTCGTGCATATTTATCACCTAATTTACATTTCCTTGCTTTTCTTTAAGATCTAACTCCATCTTAAGAAGTTTTATAACTTCAGGTATTTTATTCTTCATAGTTTCTGTCATTTCCGTATCTAAACATATTTTTTCAGGCTCTATTCCGAATATTGTAACCTTAGGAAACTTACCTAACATATTTGCTATTTTGGCTACATCCAAAATTTGAACATCATGTATAGACAAATTTTCACTTTTATAGCTTTTTATGTATTCTGGATTAATCTTATATATAGTACCAGGTTCATATCCAGCTTTTAAACAGTCTACAATAATTACTTTTTTATAATCTAGAAAATAACTTAATGTATCCAGTGTAGAAGTACCTCCATCTACTAATTCTATAGTAGATGGAAGCTTTTCATTCTCTAACTCTCTTATTGTATAGACTCCTACACCGTCATCTTTTAAAAGTATATTACCTATTCCAAGGATGACAGTATCTTTCATAATTAAACTCCTAAAGGTTGTACTATAAACTTAGACATTTCTACTCCTTCTGGTGACATTACGTGTACTGAACATCCTGTACATGGATCGAAGGAGTGAGCTATTCTTAGTAATTCTACCGGCTGAGTTGTGTCAGCTACATGCGTTCCTATTAACGCCTGTTCTATTGGACCAACATTTCCGCTGTCATCTGCTGGTGAAGCATTCCAGCAGGTTGGAGTAACAATCTGATATTTTGATACTGTTGAATTTGATACTGATACCCAATGTCCAAGAGCTCCTCTTGATGCTTCTGTTAATCCTATTCCACTTCCAGAAGTTGGAGTTCCCAAATTCACATATCCGCTTGTACCAGTTACTACTTGGTTAATCCATGTGCTCATATTGCTTACAAGCTTAGCTGTTTCAGTATATTTTGCCATATGTCTGTCCATAACTGATACGCCATGTCTATAATCTCCGCTTACCCAAGTTCTTGCTAGTGAACCTGCCTCGTAAGGTTGTCCATTATATCTTGGTGCCTTAAGCCAAGTATATGCTCCTGATTTTCCGTAGCTTGGTGTTGTTGTTTCACTAGCTGGATTTACTCCAGATGGTGAGGAATACCAGGAATAGCCTACATATTCTTTTATATTAGTCTGACTAAAGCTTCCTACTGTTCCATTAGTTACTGTACCTGCTGGGAACAGTTTGCCTCCATTAGTATCTGTATCAAAGACACCATAAGCTATTAAATTACCGTAACCAACACCTACACTATAGTAATCACCATAGGTTGAAGCTAGTTTATTAGCATCAGCCTGATAAGTATTTGTAATAAATGATGTTATAGTATTTAAATAATTCTTGAAATTGCTTATATCTGTTGAGGATGGTATTGCAGTTACACCACCTGGTACAACATTAGCAACGTGTGGAAGCTTTCCTCCAAATATTGCTCCCATTTCGTGAGCTTGTCTTCTTATTGATAATGCTGTTATATAATTGTTAACCAGGTTTTGGTTATCTGTTGAACTAAATCTATAATCCTGGCTGTATCCTGGTGTCCATGGAGACATTTGTGGTCCTTGAACATAATCCATTAAAGATAGATGATAGAAATGCAGAAGATTATCTGCTATATAGTTGGAACCCTGGATAAGATCTCTTAAAAGTAATCCCTGTAAAGTAGGTGTAAATCCAGCTGCTTGCTCTATTGCCTTTGATGAGGCTATGGCATGAGAAACTGGACATAATCCGCATATTCTCTGTGTTAAAAAAGCTGCATCCTTTGGCACTCTATTTAAAAGCATATTTTCAAAATCTCTGTAAAGGCCACCTGAAGCCTGTGCTACTGTTACATTATTATTTGAGTCAAGTGTTACATTAATTTTTAAGTGTCCTTCCAATCTTGTAATTGGATCTAATACTAATGTACTCATTTATATATCATCCCTTCCTTTTTTAATTATTAATCATGATTACCACAATGGATTTGTAGGAAAAGTTGGATTGGCACAACCAATACATGGATAATTTGATATGGTACAAAAACTTACTCCATTATTCCACTTCATAGTAGCACATACATTGTCAGTGTTTGGCCCTTTACATCCTATGCTTTTGTAACATCCATATACACCTGGCTGACCTGCAGCTCCTGTTCCAAGTCTAGGACAGTCACTGTGAATAGCCCTTCCATAGTACTGAGTTGGTCTATTATTGGAATCTAAAGCTGGCATTCCAGTTAAGATAAGATCAAGTAAAGTTTGTACCATAACAGTTGGATGAACCGGGCATCCTGCAAGATTTATAACTGAATTAGTAGTTTTACCGCTTAATAGTGTTTCTACTGATTGACAGGAAGTACTATTAGGGCTAGCTGCTGACACGCCTCCAAAAGATGCACAGGTTCCTGCAGCTACAACATATTTAGCCATAGGGCCATATTTTAATACTGCCTGCTGCATTGTTAAAGGTGTTCCATTTTGCTCACCAATTACACAATAGTTTCCACTTGAACCTGTTGGTACTGCACCTTCAATTACAAGTATAAATTGTCCATTGTAGGTATTTGCAGATTGATCAAGAGTCTGGATTGCAGAATCCCCTGACTGTGTCATAAGTGTAGTATCATACTTTAAACTTATCTTGTTTAAAAGTACGTCATCAATAGTAGTTGGATTAGTAACATTTAAAGTTGATATGGTACATCCTGAACATCCAGCTCCGTTTAACCAGATAACTGGAGGATCTGTTTCTGCTGCAAGTACAGTATTTACTTTACCCATATCTAAATCAAGATTTAGAGCTACTGCTGTAGCTGCAGACCACTTTAGAAAGTCTCTTCTGCTAATTTTCATAGTAATACTCCTTTAAATTTATTTTTTATAATTCCATGCATGGATTAATATTATTGTCCAAATTGAAGATAAAAATATAAATTTATTTTTTATAATACTATGCATGGGCTATAACATTGTTATTTAAGTTAAATAACAATATAAATTCATTTTTACAGCATAACATAACACAATAATTGAATACATAAACTTGTATAATTTTCATTTATATTTCATTTATATTACATTTTATTGTTTTGTATTGTATAATAACAACATGTTAAAAAGTCAAGTATGAGAATATGTATTTAGTAAACATATTGTCTAAAATTTACAATATTTATATTACATTCCCCTATTCTACCGAATAATGGCATATGTCTAATACTATGATATACCACACTGCATATTTATAAGTTACTAAATAATTAATTTATTTTTAATTTTTAATTAAATTTAATTATAATTTATATTATACAAAAAATACGGATTTATAAAACAAAGATGCAATAGAGCTTCTGTCATTTTTTTATTGTTGTTCATAAATATTTATACATAATGTAATTTAATAGCATAAATTATTATTCAAATCTTTATTTTCAGCCAACAATTTTATTAAGTTTTATATTAAATTGCATTTTTAATATAAATCTATCTTCTTAAAAAATTTATAATAAAAATATAACTTTTCTTTTAAACTCTCAGGTATTTTATCCATAGTATTTACCTATTTCTAATATATTGAACTATTGCAATATCAAGTTCTTCACTAATATGCAAAATTTCCTCATTATTAAGATTATATAAATTATTATCAATGCATTTGTTAAGTTTTTCTTTTAAAAATTCTATTCTTCTCTCAATTTTTAATTTACATTTCAAATTTTTCAAAAGATCACTTCCTAAATGTATTTCTTATAATATTTAAATGTTTATCTTTAGCAATATTGTAATAATACAAAATTAAGTTGGTTCATTGTAAGTATCTAATGTTGGCATACGAGTTAAGACAAGATTAAGTAATGTTTGTATATAACAGTTGGATAAACCGATCATTCTGCAAGACTTATAACTTGATTAGTAGTTTGTCTGTTTTTACTGGTTAGCAGGAAGTACTATTAGAACTAGCTGATGGTACTCCTCCAAAAGTTGCACAAGTTGATGCTGCTACAACATATTTAGCCATGAGACTATGTTTAATAAAGCCTGTTGCATTGTCAAAGGTGAACCATTTTGATCACCAATTATACAGTAGTTTCCACTTGCATCTGTTGGTACTGCACCTTTAACTACAAGTATAAATTAACCTTATAAGTATTATCATATTGATCAAGAGTCTGCATTACTAAATCTCCTGAGGAATGTCATAGAAGTGGTATTATACTTTAAGATTATCTTGTTTAAAGGCACGTCATCAATAGTAGTTGGATTAGTAAAATTTAAAGTTGCTATGGTACATCCTGAACATCCAGCTCCATTTAATCAGATAACTGAAGGATCTATTTCTGCTGCAAGTACGGTATTAACTTTACCCATATCTAATTCAAGATTTAGAGCTACCGCTGTAGCTGCAGACCACTTTAGAAAGTCTCTTCTGCTAATTTTCATAGCAACACTCCTTAAATTTATTTTTTATAATTCCATGCATGAGTTATAACATTGTTATCCAGATTGGAGATGCTACATCTTATCATGTGCCATTGATTATAATAATGCCATATCAAAAATTAAGTATAAGAATGAGTATTTAATAAGTATATTGTCTAAAATTTGTGATATTTATATTTTCCTCTAATGTAAAATAATAACATGTATTTAATACTATAATATATCATCCTGATATTTATACGTTATGGAATGGTTAATTCATTTTTAATTTTTAGTTAAATTTAATTATAATTTTAATTATAATTGATATTATATAAAAAAATACGGATTTATCTGATGACTAGCCTCTGTAACTAATCAAGATGAGTAAAGGATTGTAACATATACACATCTTCTGGGGTATCGGCTGGAATAGATATGACATTAGGTTTTATAGAAGACCTTATGGGAAAAGAAAAAGCATTAGAGATTAGTCAAAGTATTGAATACTTCTGGAATGTAAATAGCAAATATGACCCATTTTCTAAGATTTATGAATAATTAATTTATATAAAAAAACTTGATAAATAATATTCGTATCAAGCGTATGTATCTATGTTTTACGATATATACACTTTGCTAAGTAATTGATTTACATTTGAAAGTAAGGTTTAATATGAAATATTATATTGTTGATGCTTTTTTAAGTGAAATCCTGCAGGCGTATGTGTTTTAAATGAATGGGTAAATGATAATATAATACAAAAGATTCCTGTTGAAAATAATTTATCAGAAACAGATTTCGTAGTTAAAAATGGTGATAATTATGATTTAAGGTGGTTCACTCCAAGATCAGAAATAGATTTATGCGAACATGTTACATTTAATGCTATAATTATGCTTACGTTGAAGCTTTTATAAAATCAAATAGAGGTCATAAAGATTACAAAAATAGGATATTATGACTTTATAATATTGTATAGAAAGATGTTATTATGATTACTTTTCATGACTATATTTGCCAACACCTTGAATTTTTCGGCAACTTTCAAAAAATGGAAAAAGCCTTGAAGCATAGTGTTATCAAGGCTTTTCATGGTGCGTCAGAGAGGATTCGAACCCCCGGCCAACTGGTTCGTAGCCAGCTACTCTATCCAACTGAGCTACTAACGCACATAATTATTAACATAACAGATTTTATCACATTACATAAAGAAATGCAAATAAATTTCCGTAATCCAATAATATGATTCTTAACTATCTTTCTATTTATTTTAAAACTGCGCATACGATAGTTCTCGCTCCATTAAATTCATAGCTGCAAGTATATAAAGTTAATATATTATTGTAATTATTTTCAATATCTTTTTTATACATAGATTTTTGTTTCAAATAATTAATATAATTTATGTAATCTTGATCTGAAACAAAATTAATTTTCAAGTCAACATAATTTTCATTTACTGTAAATACAGAAAAAACTTCATAAGTATATTCTTTATTATTCTTTAAAATTTTTATCGTTCCATTTTTAAAATTATCTTCTTTTTTAAAATCATTTATTTTATTAAACATAGTTCCATTTTTCATATTATGGCCATAAATAATAATATTTTTATCTGAATCGATATTATTTCTATAATCAATAAAAATAGTTCCAGAGTCGCTCTTTTCTCTATAAAAATTATTATGTAGATAAAATTCATTATCTTTTCCTTGTACAACGGGATAGTTTATATCTGTACCAGTAACACTAAACCACATTTTATAATCTGAATTAATACGCTTTAAATTGTCTTCATTAGAATTGTCTCCAGCATTTTGTTGTACCTTTGGTTTAAAGATTTGAACTTTGGAATAATTTTTACTATCTCTATAGTATTGAAAATATTTATAACCTATACTAAAAATACAAATTACTATTACCAAAGTTAAAACTACATTTATAATGATTTTTACGCGTCTATTCATATTTTACCTATATATAAATCTTTTATAACTTTACTTTTAAGTAATTTTGATGTTATAAAGGACACTAGAGGCACTGTTAAAATAACCGCTATACTTCCAGAAATTCCTTGCATAACCTCTATTCCAACGGAATACATATTAACAATTTGATTATATTTCATATCATAGGAATAGATTAAAATTAAAGTATTAATAGCACCACCAGTAAAAGCTAATATAAGAGTATTTGACATAGTGCCCATCATATCTCTACCCACATTTATTCCAGATGCAAAAAGTTCTCTACTTGTTAATTCAGTATTTTTATCATAAATTTCATTTATAGTTGATGCAACTGAAATACTGACATCCATAACTGCACCTAATGAAGCTATAAGTATTCCTGCAAATAGAATACCACCTACATCTAAATGTGCCTTAGCTCCCAAATATACTAATTCCTCAACTTCTGTTACATTATAACCTGATATTTTTGCAAAATAGCCAAATCCAGTGGCGAAGATCCCCGCTATAACTACACCCATAACTGTTCCTAAAATAGATGCTATTGTCTTTACACTTAAACCAGCAATTAAGTACATTGTAACTATAGTAGTTAAAATTCCTACAATGACAGCAGCTAAAAATGGTGAATATCCTTTATACAGCATTGGTATGAATAAAAATATTACGCAAATAAATGTAAATATAAGGGCTATAGCTGATTTAAATCCTTTTCTACCTCCAATTAGCCAAAGTATTAGAATAAATAATCCAACAAAACCATATAAAATTGGTTCTCTATCATAACTATAAACAGAAGCTGCATAATTATTTTGCGATTTACTTAATGAAACTATAACCTTCATGTTTTTTTTACAATCTGCCCCATAGAGATATCCTGAAAAACTAGTGGCATTTAATATTTTCCCTTTCATAGCACCACTTAACATCTTAACTCTTACATCTTGGTTTCCAACACGTGATCCATCCTTTTGTATATTATCCTTTACAACCTCTTCGACCACAGCTTTATCAAAACTTGTACCCTTTTGATTAGTTAATTCTACCTTATTCACTTGATTAAAAAAATATAAGAATATAAAAAATCCTAATGCTAATATAATTATAATTATTCTTTTAATATTAATGAATTTATTACTAAATACTTTTGAAAGCATAATTTAATATCCTCCAGTTTTATTTAAATTACATGGTTCTCCAAAAAATATTTTATAACTAAAATTTATAACTAAACTCTCATAATTCTAAAAACACTATGAAATTCATATAATTTTGATTCTCATAGTGTTTTTATTATTTTGAATCTAATTTTAAATGTAGTTTTAAAAATCTTTTATAATTTTTAGGATATGCATTAATTATTAATTAATATTTAAATGTAAATATCTATTTTGCCAGCTTATATAATTTCTTTCTATTTACATAAACTAATCCTGCTACGGCTACACCAGCTACAGCAACTATAGGATATACATTAAAATTATCACCAGTTTTAACACCTTCTAATTTTGTATTATTACTGTTAGAACTCTGTGCATTTGTTGCATTTTGATTATTGTTTGTTACAACTGGATCTTGCTTAATAACTGCTGCTTTGAAGCTTTCTACTGAAGATTCTAAAGTATCAACGGCTGCATCTACTGCTGATTGATTAGCATCATCTGATCCTAAAACAGTATTAGCTGCTGCAATTGCTGCACTAAATTTGTCTTTTGCTTCAGATGGATATTGACCTTTGCCAGTTCCTACAACTGCACTATTTAATAGAGCATTTGCATCACCTATTGAAGTCTTAAGTTTTGAGTTGTCACCCTTTTGCTCAATACCATTAATTCCTTCTTTTAAATTTGTATAAGCATCAGCAATTTCTTGTGAAGTAGCAGATGGTTTGCTTGAAACTACTTTTGCAGCTGTTAATGCTTTTTCTAATTTATTAAAGGTTGAAGTAGTATAAGTATCTTTAGCATTAACTTTTTCTTGACCTGCAGCAATTAATTCATTTAAACTTGATTTGTCAATAGATTTTATAATTGAATAAGTATTGTCAATCTTTTCTCCATTATCTGTTCTATAAGTATTTATTGTAAAGCTTACTTCATCAATATCAATAGTAGAATAGGTTGGAATATTCTCTTGCCATCTTGCTGCTATATAAGATTGTTTCTGCTGTACTAAATTATAGTATTTACTACCTGATGCTGAGTTAGCAGTCATATATAATATACCAGTTGGATCCACTACATTTCCGTTTTTGAAAGTAACATCTTCTGTAACAGGTTGAATTGCCTCAGAATCATTAATATTATTTAAATAATCCTTATATGCTTGAGTTGTTGGTTGTCCATTTACATCATTAGCATATTGAGCATTATAGGTATTTTGATCTATCATTTTAGACTGATCGTTTACTCCACCCTTTAATATTAGAGATCTTGAATAAGTATGATCATGTCCTGTTAAAACAACATCAATTTTATTAGCTTCAAGTATAGGAGTTAAAGTATATCTCAAATTAATTACTGATATTTCATTGGAATGTGAATCACCAGATCCATATATATCTTGATGTATTGTTACTATACGCCATTTTGCATTTGGATTTTCGCTAATAGCTTTTTTAATAAGTTGATCATGCTCTACTACATTTGTGTTATTAGTATTTAAAGTAATAAATAATGTATTGCCATAGGAATAATAATAATCTCCACCTGCTCCTGTTGCACCTAAAGTAGATGCATTTGGATTATTAAAATGGTATGAATAGTTTGGACTTTTTGAATCATGATTACCAATTGTTGTAGCAACAGGTAGTGATTTTAATGCATCTGGACTTAAATATCCCGCATATTCAATGTCCTGTTCATTACTTGTTGGACTTGATGTTTGAACTTGATCTCCTGCTGAAAGCATAAAGCTTACATTTGGATGTGTTTTTAAAGCTGAATTTATAGTGTTGTTCCAGTTAAAACTATCGTTTCTTACTGCAGCATCTTGGCCTTGAGCTGTAGCAGCGCCGTTAGCAGTATTACTACTTGAAGAACCTATTTGTGGGTCTCCAACATATAAAAAACTGAAGCTCTTTGTGCTTTGTGTTTTATAAGGAGTAGCTTGTCCCCAAACACCATTTATCTGATAGCTATAATAATAAGTTGTATTTTCCTCTAAGCCCACAGCAGTAGCCTTATTACTATTATATCCTGTAACAGCAGCCGTAGTATTTACAGATAATTCTTTTGCATCGCTAAGATCCTGCTTTTTACCAATTTTAAATTTTGGATTTGGTTCAGTAACCTTTGAGTACCAAGCAAAATTCAATTCACTTGCATTTTTACCAGGTGTCAATGATATTTCTATAGGATCTTTTTTTACTGTTTCCCAGGTTTGCACCCACTTATCCCAAGCCCCATTTTTAGCTGCATCTGTAAGCTTAGCTTCAGTCCAATCATCAGTAACTCCTGCAAATGCAGTAATACTTGTTGTAAATAGCATGGTAGTTGTTAATAATAAAACCACTATTCTTTTTACTCTTTTTAACATGTTATATTACCCCCTAATAATGTAGTACTTTTCAGCAAATAACTTAAGTAAACATTATCATATATGTATGCTTATAAAATATTTATGAACAAAGTTATGTTTAGAGATTAGTTTACTTGGTTATTGCCAAATTGAAACTTATTTAAAGTATAATTTATAAACTTACTTTTACACATGATTATTAAGGAGTATTTACTCTAAAATTCATAACTTTACATTATTTAACATTGAGTTAACATTTTGTACAAAAAATAATAAAACATCTAACAAAAGTTAGATGTTTTACTGGCGGAGAAAGAGGGATTTGAACCCTCGCGACGGTTACCCGCCCTACGCCCTTAGCAGGGGCGCCTCTTCAGCCACTTGAGTATTTCTCCATGCCCTCAAAATAAATTATTTTATAAATTAAAATGGCGGAAAGATAGGGATTCGAACCCTAGGTACGATCACTCGCACGCCGGTTTTCAAGACCGGTGCCTTAAACCAACTCGACCATCTTTCCACGTCTTACGACATGTATTATTATATCAGGTCATATATATGATGTCAACAATTTTTTCATGAATATTTATACTAACTCTGATATGCAATATGTAGCTCAATTTCATATCTTGTTTATTAAAACAATTTTTTTCAATAAAATAAAGTTTAAATATTATATGATTTTCAATTTGAAGCAAATATTCTAGTTATCAACTATTATGTTTTAATCAAACTGAAAAATATCTATGTTCTTGTACTGAAAAAGAGAAGGTAAAGGCTATAATGCTATATAATAGATTAAAAAAATTTAAATACTAAATTAGAATAATATAAGTATTTTAAAATTCCATGGGATTTTATCAATTCTTATCGTCTATACAATTAAAAGATTTAATCTTACAAACTTGTAATATTAAACTTATAACTGTAAGTTATAAGTCATGTAAGTCAGAATACACAATCTATATAATAATCTTAGTAAGCTTAATTTATTATAACTTTCTTCTTAAAATTATATGTAATTTATTTACAAAAATTTTATCTACATATGATTAAATAAATTTATCTTGATCAATGAAGTTTATATTACATTTAAATATTATCCATGAAATTTATAATTCTAATCACAAATTATATATAGCTATTCTAATTTTAATAAGTAATTTTTGATGCATTATTATAACTGTATTTATCTGTGAATCTTCAACAAAAATTAAACCTTACTAAATATTTTCTAAACTAAAGCTTAATATAAAAAATATTATTAAATGAACTTATTAACAAATATAATTGACATTGATATTACTGTAGTGTACTATTTATATATAACACAATATTATATTTATTGAAACCAAGTTTATTAATTAACTATTAATATTTAACTTTACTTACTCACTAACAGTAATAAAATAGTAAATTTTAAAATTTTCAGGAGGTATATTATGATAGAAGTAAAAAATGTTTCAAAAACTTACAAAATGGGAAAGGAAATAGTTACAGCTCTAGATAATGTAAATGTTAGAATAAACGATGGTGAATTTGTAGCTATTGTTGGACCCTCTGGTTCCGGTAAATCCACTCTTATGCACCTAGTAGGAGGTCTTGATACCCCTACCTCAGGAAGTATTTATGTTGACGGTAAAGATATTAGTAAATTAAAGGACAAATATATGTCCATATACAGAAATGAAACAATAGGCTTTGTTTTCCAAGCTTTTAATCTTGAAAATACTCAGACAGCACTGGAAAATGTAATGATGCCTCTTATATTTGCAGGAGTAGGAGGAAGAGAAAGAAAAGAAAAAGCTAAGAACGCTCTTGAGATGGTTGGCCTAGGAGATAAAATAAGGCACAGACCTACTGAAATGTCTGGTGGACAAAGACAGAGGGTAAGTATTGCAAGAGCTCTTGTAAATGAACCAAAAATAATTTTTGCTGATGAACCTACTGGAAATCTTGACTCTAAAAATGGTGAACTTATAATGAATCTCTTAACAGATTTAAATGAAAAAGGTTATACCATAATTATGGTTACACATAATATGGATGAAGCAAAAAACTCTAAAAGAATAATAAAAATTAAAGACGGACAAGTTCAGGAGGTGTCAAAGGATGAAATTTAGCGACGGATTAAAGCTGGCATCAAGGGATCTAGGAAGAAGAAAACTAAGAACATTTCTTACTGCGCTTGCAATTGCAGTTGGTACTATGCTTATAGTTACTCTAGTAAGTCTTGGAACTTCCGGCGAAAATCTTATTTTAAGTAAATTTGAAAATAATGCTTCGTTAAAAAAAGTAACTGTGGCACCCATGAAATACTTTGACGATCAAAACACTGATTTTTCAGAGTTTGACATGAATTCAATGTATAAAAAAATTGACAATAATTTAGTAAAAAAACTTTCTGACATATCCGGAGTAACTGATGTAAAAGCTACTATAACTTCCCCTATTGGCAGTATTAAAATAGATAATTATGAAAGTAAAGATGCTACTAAAATAGTAGGATTATACAATAACAATAGTATTTTTAGTAATGATTCAATTCAATCTATCAGAAAGGACAATAATGACAATAATTTAAATCCTATAATTGAAGGAAGAAATTTAAATAGTTCAGATAAGAATTCAGTATTGGTAGGTAAAAATTATCTTAATAATATGGGTATAAAAGATTATAAAAGTGTCATAGGAAAAGATATAACTATAATTCAAAATAAAACAGAAAATCCAAATATCACTTTAACACCACTTCAAGTTAAAGCAAAAATAGTTGGAGTCATAAATGATAAGTTTGAAACTAAAGATGTGTTAGTAACATCTATGGATACAGTAGATAAAGTAAAAAGTTATTATTCTTTTCAAGAAAATTATATTGACAATAATGGCTATGATTCTGTTGATTTATATACTGATAATATGAATAATATATCAAATATATCAAATTCAGTAAAAAATATGGACTATTATTCTGCAAGTTATCAAAATATAATAGAACAGATTAAAGGATCCTTTAAAGTAATAAAGGTTATACTTGCAGTTTTAGGACTAATAGTGTTGTTTGTTGCAGCTGTAGGTACAATAAATACTATGGTAATGGTTATATATGAAAGAACTAAGTCCATAGGAATTATGAAATCTATAGGTGCAAATAGAAGTAATATCCACGGAATATTTTTAATGCAGTCCGGTATAATAGGCTTTATCGGAGGTATAATGGGCCTCATATTCAGCACCATTAATATAAATATAATTCAATTGGCACTGAGAATATTTTTACAAAGTAAAAATATAAAAGAAACAATTAATTTTGTTATGCCTTCCTGGCTTATACTAGGCTCTCTTCTATTCTCAATTTTAATATCAATAATAGCAGGCATATATCCATCAATAAAGGCTTCAAAGATGAATCCTGTAGATGCATTAAATTCATAGGGAAGGTGATTTAAATGAAATTAATTGATTGTATAAAAATGGCTTTCAGTGATCTCAATAAGAGAAAGCTACGAACAAGCCTCACTTGTTTTGGTATAGCTATAGGTACTCTTCTAGTAATAGTAATGGGAGGGCTTGGACAAGGAATTCAAACAATAAGCAGCGATCAAATAAAACAAGTGGATTCATTTAGAACCATATCAATAAAAAATTCTGGAAATGATACTAAAAGTAAAATAGTAGATGTGAGTAACCTTAATAAATTTAAAAATATACAGGGAGTTTCAGAAGTTACAGCATCTATAAATACAACGGCTACGGAAATCACTTTACAAAATAAATCTAGTAAAAAAGTTGATATAAATGGTAATAATTTAAATTTTTCTATATTTACTGATGGAGAAAAAAATGAAATTAAAGCTGATAAGAAAAAGGTTGCAAAATATGGTTCAAACCCCATTATTGCTGGGGAAATATTGAAGCAAAGCAATAAGGATTCTATACTTATAGGCCAGAGCTTACTGGATAAAATGGAAATAAAAGATTACAAAAATGTTATTGGAAATGATATTGAAATAAAAGTTTCTTTTCCAGAAATAGAAGGTGTTCCACAAAAAAATCCTCTTATAATAAAGTCAAAAATAGCTGGTGTAGTGAATAGAGCTTTTAAAAGTGGTGGATATACTATTATTGCTTCTGATGAATTAGCTTCAAAAATTCAAGATTACTACATGAATGATAGCGATTATTTAAATAAGCATGGATATACAAATGCACAAATTGAAGCTAAATCTATGGAAGAAGCTTCACCAGTAAATGATTCTATTACAAAATTAGGTTATAAAACTCAATCAAATGTTTCCCAAGCAAATCAAATGAATAATATGCTGACTATTGTTAAAGTTCTTCTCACAGCTGCTGGAGTTATAGTTCTTTTAGTTGCTTCCATAGGAGTTATCAATACCATGTCTATGGCAGTATATGAAAAGACAAAATCTATAGGAATAATGAAAGCACAAGGAGCTTCTAGAAAAAATATAAGAAGAATGTTTATAGTTCAATCTGGAAGCCTTGGCTTTGTTGGAGCTGCTTCAGGTACTATAGTTGCCTTAATAATTGGAACTGTCATTAATAAAATACTTGTTGCAAATAAAATAGGCGGTTTTGAAGCAGGTATGAAAATAGTTGATATAAGAATATCCACTGTATTGTTTACAATCATATTTACTATAGTAGTTGCCATGATTGCAGGCATCATACCTGCTAGAAAGGCTGCTAAATTAAATCCTATAGATTCCTTACGATTTGAATAAAAACATATAAATCTATTTTACTTAGCCAATGTAAATTACACTTTAATTTAGAAAGTAATCCATTAAGATATTAATAATACTTAATATTTATAAAAAATTTTTTATAGATACCTCCAATAATTTAAGCACCTATATGAATTACTTGCCGAATACAGATTAAATATATAATTTCAATTTTCATAAAATGTTTATATTACAAAAAGTATATTCAATAAAAATTCCCCCTATATGCTATGGATCTTTCACTTGAAAAAAACTACAAATGATATAGTGAAAATCTAATTTACAGCTTTTGTGATTTAATCATAAAATAAAAATCACTATGAAAATCAATAAAAAACTACATGATTTTCATAGTGATTTTTTAATTATATATATTGCAATAAATCATATTCATTGCATCTAAGCAGATTCTAACTAAACTTCATTTATTAAATGGACAATTTTGATTGCAAATTATATATATTATTTTATTAAATCTTTTCCGCCCATATATGCTCTTAAAGCTTCTGGTATAGTTACAGTTCCATCTTCATTTTGATAATTTTCCAGTAAAGCAGCCACAGTTCTACCTACTGCCAATCCTGAACCGTTAATAGTATGAACAAATTGTGGTTTAGATTTAGCATCTTCTTTATATCTTATATTGGCACGTCTTGCCTGGAAATCTTCAAAATTACTGCAGCTTGAGATTTCAACATATCTATTGTAACTTGGCATCCAAACTTCAATATCATATTTTATTGCAGCAGTAAACCCTAAATCACCTTTACATATTCTAACTACTCTATAAGGAATACCTAAAATCTGAAGTATTTCTTCTGCATCTGCAGTAAGTTTATCAAGCTCCTCATAGGACTGCTCAGGTTTAGCAAATTTAACAAGCTCTACTTTATTGAATTGGTGTTGACGAACAAGCCCTCTAGTATCTCTTCCAGCTGAACCAGCCTCTGATCTAAAACAGGCACTATATGCAGCAAATTTTATAGGTAAATCTTCTCCCTTTAGCGTTTCATCTCTAAATAGATTTGTAACAGGTACTTCTGCTGTAGGAATTAAGAAAAACCCATTGTTTTCAACCTTAAACGCATCCTCTTCAAATTTAGGAAGTTGACCGGTTCCAGTCATACTATCTCTATTTACCATATATGGTGGTAAAATTTCTGTATAACCATGCTTTTCAACATGTGTATCTAAGAAAAAGTTTATAACTGATCTTTCCAGTCTTGCACCTAGACCTTTATAAAAAGTAAATCGTGATCCAGTCACTTTTCCTGCTCTTTCAAAATCCAATATATTAAGATCTTTTCCAATATCCCAATGTGCTTTTAATTCAAAATCAAACTTTCTTGGTTCTCCCCATTTTCTTATTTCAACATTGTCCTCATCAGATTTACCTTCCGGTACACTTTCATGAGGTATATTTGGTATTCTCATCATTATATAATCTAATTCTTCATCTACTTTTACTACTTCTCCATCTAAAGTTTTTATTTCTTCAGAAAGTTTTTTCATATCAGCCATTAAATTATCTGCATTTTCACCAGCCCTTTTTAGCTTTGCAATTTCAGCAGATTCTTTATTTCTTTTACTTTTCAAATTTTCAACTTCTACAAGAATTTTTCTTCTTTTCTCATCTAATTCTACTACCTTATCAATATCACCCAAATCAAAATCCTCACCTCTATTAGTGAGTAATTTCTTGATCTCCTCTGGATTTGTTCTTATTCTTTTTAAATCTAACATAATGTTACTATAAAACTTTACTCTAAGTTTTATAGATTCCTCCTTCCGCTTAAGGGTATTAAAAATATTATATAAAAATTTTTATTATTTTAAACTTAACAATTAAATTTGTATATATTACAATAAATTGTCTTTAAATAAAAAGTTATTTTGATTATAGCTTGCAATAAACTATCTTTAATTATAAAAAATAACTATTTTATTTAGTTATTACCAAATTACTATTATTAACTAAGCATATAATTTTTTATTGCAATTTGTATAAAATTTATTAATTACATTAATTACATTAATTAATAAACAATATTACACATAGATTATTAATTACAATTTATTACTAAAATATTTACAATGTTTTAACTCACCATGTTAGTTTATCATTTATATACTAAAAATTCAATTATAATACCAAATCAAACGTATAAAGGACACTACTTTTAGAATTTTTTATATACAAGGCATATTCAAAGAAATAACTAGTCAGTATGCTATAAATCTTCGACTTATTATTTCTTTTCACATGCCTAAAACTAATTCAAGGTGTGTATAAATATCCCACTTCTTATTTTAGGCTCAAACCAGGTTGATTTTGGAGGCATAACCTTTCCTTCATCTGCAATCCTCATAAGTTCATCTATGGTAGTAGGATACAATGAAAAAGCTATTTTCATATCAGTTCTTACTCTTTCAACCAAGCCATCAAGACCTCTTATACCACCTACGAAATCAATTCTTTTATCTTTTCTTGGTTCATTTATACCTAAAACAGGAGACAACAAATTATTTTGAAGAATAGAAACATCAAGTGACTCTACAGCATCCTTATCACTAAAAGTACCATTTTTAGCTTTTAATTTATACCAAGAGTTTTCAACATACATACCAAAAGTATGTTTTTCACTAGGTTTAAATGGAGTTTTATCATCTAATTTATCTATTTCAAAATTTTCGGATATATCATTTAATAACTTTTCTAATGTTAATCCATTTAGATCTTTAACCACTCTATTGTAATCAAAGATTTTCAATTCTTTATCAGGATATAAAACTGATAAAAAATAATTAAATTTTTCATTTTTATAATTCACATTTTCTTTTCTTCTCTCTATACCAACTTTAACAGCTGCTGCTGCCCTATGATGACCGTCTGCAATATATAAAGAATCAATTTTTTCAAATAAAATAGTCAATTTTTGTATTATTTCCTCTTTCTCTATTACCCATGCAATATGTGTAATTCCATCTTCTGTATTAAAATTATATAATGGACTGTTTTTTGTTTCATTGTCAATTATATTATTTATTTCTATATTCTTTTTATAAGTTAAAAATATAGGACCTGTATTTGCATTACAACTATCTACATGCTTTATTCTGTCCTTTTCCTTATCTTCTCTTGTATGCTCATGTTTTTTTATAAATCCATTTATATAATCATCTATGGCTGTACAACATACTATTCCAGTTTGAACTCTTCCATTCATTATCTGTCTATAGATATATATATTAGGTTTATCATCTTTAATAAATATATTTTTATTTATTAAATTATTTAGATTATCCTTTGCTTTTTCATATACTTTTGCGTTATATGGATCTATTACTTCATTAAAATCTATTTCTGCTCTATCCACATGAAGAAATGAATAGGGATTTCCTTTTGCCATGCTTTTAGCTTCTTCATAATTCATAACATCATAAGGAAGAGCAGCTACCTTTTCAACAAATCTATTTTGGGGTCTTAGTGCATTGAAAGCTTTAATTTTAACCACTTTAACTCCTCCTAAAATCAGTTTTTCTCATTAAAAAAATCTTCTACAATACTTACAATCTCTTCTCCTATTCTACCTTGTGCTTCTATTGTAGCAGCACCTATATGTGGAGTTAAAGATATCTTTGCATTTTTTATTATTGCTTCATTAGCAGGAGGTTCTTTTTCAAATACATCTAATGCTGCTCCAGCTATTTTACCTTTGTCTAAAGCTTTAACCAATGCATTTTCGTCAATAACTCCTCCTCTGGCACAGTTTATTATATAAGCACCATTATTTATAATTTCAAATTCCTTTTCTCCTATAACATAAGGTTCTCCTTTTTTATAAGGAACATGAAGTGATATAAAATCTGATTCCCTTAAAACACTCTCTTTAGTAGTACAGATACATTTTTCAGTATTCTCTGTAGTACATATATCATAATAAATTACCTTCATACCAAAGGCAACGGCCCTTTTTGCAACTTCCTTGGCTATTCTTCCAAAACCAATCAATCCTAAAGTTTTCTCATATAACTCAGTACCTTCATACTTTTTCTTTTCCCATTTACCTTCCCTCATTGTTACATTGGATAAATGGATTTTTCTTGCAACAGCTAGCATATGTCCAAAGGTCATTTCTGCAACTGATATACTGCTTGCATTAGGAGTATTATTAACCTTTATGCCCTTTTCCAATGCATAAGCAGCATCTATATTATCAATTCCAACTCCACCTCTTATTACAAGTTTAAGTTTTCCAGTACTGGCTGCTATATCTATTAAATCTTTTCTAACTTTAGTAGCAGATCTAACCACCAAACAATCTATATTTTTTATTTGCTTTAAAAGCTCATCACCCTCAAGATGATCCTTTAAAACTTCATAGCCCTTTTCTTCTAAAGCTTCTATTGCCCCTTTTTCCATTCCATCATTAGCCAATATTCTTACCATGTTTTTGCCCCCCAAAATTTATTAATTTATTATTCAATTAAGCAAGTAATCCAAAAACATTGGCGCTAATTAAATATTTTTTAACTTTCCACAGTTAAAAAGATTACTTGCCTATTTTAGGTTTATTTCAATTTCAGTATGTCATTTATATTTTCTATAAGATCTTTGATATCATCTAATGAGCATTCTGCCATGTGAGCAATTCTAAAAGTTTTATCTTTTATTTTTCCATAACCATTTGCAAGAGTAAGACCTCTTTCTCCTAGGGCTTTATTCAAATCAGCTATACTAATCTCTCTTGTATTTTTTATTACAGTAACAGTATTGGAAAGATGTTTTTTATCTCCAAACACATCAAAATATTTTTCAGCCCAATTTCTTACATAGTTTGCCATATCTATATGCCTTTTAAATCTATTCTCCATACCCTCTTCTAACATTTTATCAAGAGCATAATCTAAAGCATACATATGAGAAATTGATGGTGTTGATGGATATTGATAATTTCTCTTTATAATAGCTTCATGTAATTTCAAAAGATCAAAGTAAAAGCCTCTATTTTCAACTTGTTTTGCTCTTTCTATTGCTTTAGTTGAAAATGAACATACTGCTATTCCAGGAGGTAATCCTAAAGCTTTTTGTGAAGATGTTACGCAGATGTCAACTCCTAATTCATCTACATCAATTCTAGTACCAGCCATAGAACTTACAGTATCTAAACACCAAATTATATCTGGATACTTTTTAACTACCTTAGCAATTTCTTCAACTGGATTCATTATTCCTGTAGAAGTTTCATTATGAGTAATAGTAATCAAATCATATTTTCCTGTTTTTAAAACATCATCTACAAATTCAGGTTTTAATGCCTCTCCCCACTCAAATTCATATAAATCCGCAGGTACACCATTACACTTGGCAATTTCATACCACTTTTTACCGAATGCTCCAATTGAAAATATTGCTGTTCTCTTTTTAGTACAAGATCTAACTGCACCTTCCATAAGTCCACTTCCAGATGATGTAGAAAGTAATATTTCTTCTTTTGTATTGAATACTATTTTTAATTTTTCACTTATTCTCTTCTGAAGCTCTGATGCCTCTTTTCCTCTGTGACCAATCATTGGTGTTGCCATTTTTGAAAGTACATCTTCACTCACCTCTACAGGTCCTGGAATAAATAATTTTTTATGCATATTTTATTGCCCCCTTAATAAATAATTTTATAATATTACCCAAAATATTATATATTTTGGAATTATTAAAGTAGACCTTTTTATTCTCCGGAAAATAAAAAGAGCCTTTCGTCCAAAATAAAGGGACGAAAGGCTCCGCGTTGCCACCCTAATTGATCAAATAAATTGATCCTCTTAATTTAAATAACGGTTATTAACACCGTATTGCTCATCGCAATCCCTCTGAGGTGGATTCACTAAATGACAATTATCGATTTACACCAGCCATCGACTCTCTAAAAATTTCATCAAGCTACTATTCTCTTCACAGGTTTTATAAATTTATTATCATTATATGCTCACAAAAATACTATGTCAACAATAATTTATATTTATTTTTCTAGTTTTAGTTTACATAATAAACATATTTTTATTAATATATATCTATTTGAATATAATTTATCAATTATTTTATAGATAAAAGCTAAATTCAAAAAATAATATTAATTATTTTATTATCCTAAAAATTTTATAAATATAAAATTAAAGCTATTTCACAATTATTTTATAGATAAAAATAGTTTGATACAAATATACTATTTTGTGTAATATTTAAATAATATTTATTAACACATGATAATTATCTACAACAAATACACAAACACTTACATTAACAATTAAATTATAAATTAAATTGTAAGACCATTAAAATAATTTTAGTAATGTATATAAACCTCAGCATTTTGTGGAGTATTGTTATATATCCATTTTGCATCATCCATAGATACCCTAACACACCCATGAGAAGCAGGCTTCCCAAGTTTTGATTTCTCTACTTTATTTTCTTCTTGTTCTACTTTATTATTATGATGAGTTTCATCAATTGGAACCGAATGTATTAAATAATTTGAAAAAAATTGCACAGGATACATTACTGTTTCCTTTGTTCCATCATTATTATTAAGCTTAAGCCCATTTGGATAAACTAATTTTTTCTTTACTTTAAAAATACCAACTGGAGTTTCGGTGTCTGCATTATTTAATATACCAGTAGAACAAGCAATATTTTTTCTTACAACATTTCCATTGCCGTATATATTAATAATCTGTTTTGTCAAATCTACGTCTATTATATAGTTACTAAGACCAAGAGGCATAGCCTTTAAATTGTTATTATCTTTCTTTACCCATCCTTTAACTGAAAAATTATCTTCACAATAAATATATCCATCTTTTTCTTCATAGGCTACAATTTCACTATCTCTGTCTAAACATTTTATTAAACTACTTTCATCTCCAATTTTTTTGTACATTTTTACTCCATTTTGACTTATGTAATATGTTTTTTTAAAACAATCATCAAGTGAAAATATAGATATATTATCTTTTGTCTGATTTTGCATATCATTTATTACTTGCTTTTTAATAGAAATTTCATCTACAACTTTTGCAGAGGTTTCTATTGCTTTATCTTGATTTGATACAGATCCAAATAAAAATGACGGAACCATAATAAAAAAACAAGCCATAATTCCAGATATTAAACATGATAATAAAAATCTACTAATCCCATTAAACCTCATCCTAATATTCTCCAATACTATAATATATTTAACATTATTAACCATTAAATAAATTTTAAACATATTAGTATAGAGGTCAGGCTATAAGTTAAAGTGTGTGCTGGACTTTTATTTATTATTCTCTAGTACATTTCCTAAATCTTTAATATACTCATCATAATTTGTCCAATCTCCATTTTTTTGAGCCTCAATTGCTTTATCATAAATGTCCTTGGCCTGTTTTAATTTTTCATCACTTATAGCAGCTTTATTTTGATTTGTATCAACCGAATTATTATTATTAAATAATTGTTTTAAAGCACTACCTATATCAGGTGCCATGACAAATTTCTCTCCTGAAGATAATATAACTCTTTTTACTTCCGGTATACTATTTTTACCTTGAGCTCTTAAATACAGCGGCTCCACATAAAGTAGTGAATTATCTATAGGAATAATTGACGTATCTCCAAATTGAACTTCCGACCCCTGAGTGTTCCAAAGTGCTATTTCCTTAGATATATCCGGATTCTGATTTATTCTTTGTTTAAATAAATAAGGACTATATATAGTTTTTTCTGTTGGGAGACTATACATAATTAATTTTCCATAGTGATTTCCATCTATTCTTGCTGCAAGTATACCTACCATATTTTCTTTGTTTTTCATGTTAAAATATTCAAGCAAAACAGTTTCTTCCTTTTTCTCATCTGGAAGTTTCATAATAACATAAGATGAGTCATTCACACTTTTTGCACCATTTATACTTTTTTGATTTTCAGAAACAGACCACAAATCTTCGCCATTATAAAAAACATTAGGATCTGTTACATGATATTTATCAAGTATATTGCACTGCATATTAAATAGTTCCTCTGCATATCTAAAATGTTCTCTTATTCCTTGCGGAAGTGTATTTACATCTTTAAATAATCCTTTAAAAATTTTATTATAGCTATTAGCCACAGGATCATCTCTATCTATCTGGTAAAAATTAATATCACCATTGAAAGCATCAACCACAACTTTTACTGAATTCCTTATGTAGTTTATATTATTTATAGGCTGAGAAAATGGATATCTATCGGAGGTAGTATAAGCATCCATTATCCAATAAATTCTTCCATTGTATGCAATGGCATATGGATCTTTATCATAAGTTAAAAAAGGTGCTATTTTTTGTGCTCTGTCTAGTATATTTCTATTGATTAAAATTTTGCTATTTGAACCTATAGAACTAGAAACTATAAAATTGAAATTTCTTTTATTAATTGTAAACAATAATCTATTTATAAAATTGGTCTTTAATCCAGCTTTTCCATTATAATTATAAGTAGTATCTGAACTATCATTTGGATAATCGAATTCCCCTAATTTATTATTAACAATAACATAATCATTTGTATTTTCTCCAAAATAAATTCTTGGATTATTTAAAAAAATACCAGAATTATTATTAGTAGGTATGTCCTTCATTAAAAATTCTGGTTGTCCTTCACTAGTAATAGAATTTACTTTACTCATTACTAAGCCATATCCATGAGTATAACTAAGATGCTTATTTTGCCATGTTCCAGCGTTGCCCATTAGTGCGTTTTGATCTATTTCTCTTGGTGATACAAAAACCTCTGTCTGTTTTCCATTTATATTATATCTATCCACATCAATATCATTAAAATTATAATAATATCTATATACTTGAACTTGATTATAAAATTCTAAAGATTGTCTAAATGAATTTAGTTTTATATTATTTATAGTATCCATATTATTATTTATATCTTCCTGTGATAAGTTATCATTAATATCATATGGCTTTACTTGAATTTTATCTAAATTAAATGCTTTTTTAGTAAAATCCATACTGTATTTTATATATTTATTTTCTAAAACTCTTTCATTTGATTTTACAATTACATTTTGTAATATAAATGAAATGGCATTTTCAGAAATTACAAGAACAATTATTAAACTAATGGAAATAATTATGGGTTTTACTTTAGTTTTTAATAAACTTACAAAGGTAATAACTGACGAAATTAAACATACTAACGCAATTAATCTAAAAAACAATAAAGACACATTTATATCCGTATAACTAGCCCCAAAAGATATTCCTCTAGAGCTGTAAACTAAATTCCATCCCTTTATAATATATCCAACAGCTAACATTAAAAATATTATGGTTGAAACTATTGCAAGTTGCCTTCCTGCAAATTTAGTCATGCCACCTTTTATATGTTTAAAATTATAAACACTATTAAATTTATTTTTTCCATAGATATATTTATCTCTAGTAAATAATACAAAATATACACTAACTGTGATGACAACTAAAAATATTAATAAAATCATAATAACTCTATATAGTGATTCTATTAATGGTAATTTAAAAATATAAAAGGATATATCTATATTAAAAATTGGATCTTTTATATTAAAAGGTGATGAACTTTGAAATTGTAATATTTTATACCAATATCTAGAAGAAATATAGAAGGAACTCATAAAAGATATTATAAAATCAATTATAAAAAAAATTCTTTTTTTAATTTTATTTTTCTTAATATGAATATTTAATTCCTTTTTATAGGTGACAAAACTCTTTCTAATGCTTTCATAATATAAATAAAATACGAAATACAAAACGACAAACGTAGGAATCATGAGTTTTAGTACAGCCAATAATTTTGTAAAATATATGGATAAATATCCTACTTCTCTATACCACTGAACATTTATTATAAAATTTACTATCCTGTCAGAGAATATTAAAGCAACTATTATAAAAAAAATAGTAGTTACAAGTATAATCTGCTTTTTCAAAACATCACTCTCCACTAATTTATAAATTTGATCAATTATATCTATCTTAATCATACATTATATATTATATTAATCAGATACTAAATATTTCTTTTTATTTAATTCATTTAATATATTTTTTAGAGAATTTTCATCTTCTACACTTATAGTATGAAGATGGACCCCACCAGTTAAAATTGATAGAGGTTCGGCATCATATTTATTTAATTTTGATATAAAATTTTCAACATCAAAAATAGTTTTAATCATTAATATTCCTCTTATTTCTCCATAAAGCTTATGTTCAATAATCACATCCTCTATTATTCCACCAAATTTTACTATAGTTAAAAGCTCATCTTCTATTTCCTCTGACTTATGACATACTGCTATAACCTTTTTTATTCTATTACTTTTATTTTTAGATATTATATATCCTTTTGGAGTGGAAATAATATCACTTCCAGCTGCCCTCAGTATAGCTATATCCTTAACTATTATTTGCCTTGTAACTCCAAGTTTTTCTGCTAACATATTACCCTTTAATGGATCTTCCTTTTCCTGTAAGATACCTTTTATATAATTTCTTCTTTCATAAGAATTCATAAATTCACCTCCAAAATATTTTACCCTTTATTCAATTAGTAAAATAATTTATTGAATAATTAATTTTTATTATCACAAAATTTAATTATATCTAATTCTTCATCATCTATTATGTTATGATGATTTTCAATTAAATATAAAAACCTTTTATTATACCCATATTTTTTTAGAATATCTGCTCCTATTTTACCATGATTATAATATATATTAATTTTTTTTACACTATTAAATTTTCTTATTTTTCCTTTAGATAAATAATCTAAAATCACCAAAATAGATTTATCTATAATATTTAAATTTCCTTTTATCTTTCCTATATCATGCAATAATGCTATTTTTATTAAATAAGAAGAATTTATTTTCTTATTATAACAAATTTTTTCAACATCTTTGGCTACATTTATACAATGCTTTTGCTCATGCATAGAAAGATTTTTAAACAGTATTAACTCATTATCATTTAACTTTGATACTATATATTTTAAATCATATTCAGTAGGCTTTGCATTAATATATAAAATGAATTGTTTTATTCTATAAAAAAGCATTAAAATTTACCTCACTTAAATTAATAAAATATACTGGCTTTTATTTCTTTTAAAAATATTATATATTTTAATATAAATAAAAGCCAGTATTATGGGAAATAGATACGACTTCACATTAATACTGACTTTAAAATAATCATTAATAAACAATATTATATTCCTTTATATAGATTAAAATTATACATTTGATTAATAGTATTTAAATAAAATAGTTATTTTACTAGTTAAGATAATTTATTGTAGAATATATTAGTTTTAAATTTATAGTAAAATAAAAAACAGTCCATCAGGACTGTTTGGTGGAGATAAAGAGACTCGAACTCTTGACCCTCTGCGTGCAAGGCAGATGCTCTCCCAACTGAGCTATACCCCCATATGGTGGACCTTCAGGGACTCGAACCCCGGACCAACCGGTTATGAGCCGGTTGCTCTAACCAACTGAGCTAAAGATCCATTACCCAGCATCGACCTACTCTTCCACAGGGCTACCCCTGCAGTACCATCAGCACATAAGAGCTTAACCTTCGTGTTCGGAATGGGAACGGGTGTTACCTCTAAGTCATAGACACTGGATATATTAAATTGAGAGTTAAAATTAAGAATTAAAATGTACTCTCAAAATTGCATAGTAAAGGGTAAAAGTAAAATATAATATTGTATACTAATATACACTTTAGTAATTTATTTAAATATTGGTCAAGCCCTCGACCTATAAGAATCAGTCAGCTGAATACATTGCTGCACTTACACCTCTGACCTATCAACCTGATGTTCTTTCAGGGGTCTTACTAGCTTACGCTATGGGAAATCTAATCTTGAGGTGGGCTTCACGCTTAGATGCTTTCAGCGTTTATCCCATCCCGACATAGCTACCCAGCTGTGCCACTGGCGTGACAACTGGTGCACCAGAGGTCAGTCCATCCCGGTCCTCTCGTACTAAGGACAGCTCCTCTCAAATTTCCTACGCCCGCGACGGATAGGGACCGAACTGTCTCACGACGTTCTGAACCCAGCTCGCGTGCCGCTTTAATGGGCGAACAGCCCAACCCTTGGGACCTACTTCAGCCCCAGGATGCGACGAGCCGACATCGAGGTGCCAAACCTCCCCGTCGATGTGGGACTCTTGGGGGAGATCAGCCTGTTATCCCCGAGGTAGCTTTTATCCGTTGAGCGATGGCCCTCCCACGAGGAACCACCGGATCACTAAGCCCGACTTTCGTCCCTGCTCCACTTGTTTGTGTCGCAGTGAGGCTCCCTTATGCCTTTGCACTCTACGCGCGATTTCCAACCGCGCTGAGGGAACCTTTGGGCGCCTCCGTTACTTTTTTGGAGGCGACCGCCCCAGTCAAACTGCCCATCTAGCAATGTCCCGTGACCAGCTTCATGGCCTCCGGTTAGAATTCCAGTACTGTCAGGGTGGTATCCCAAGGACGACTCCACAGCAGCTGACGCCGCTGTATCCCAGTCTCCCACCTATCCTGTACAGACAATACCGAAACTCAATGCTAAACTACAGTAAAGCTCTACGGGGTCTTTCCGTCCAATCGCGGGTAGCAAGCATCTTCACTTGCACTACAATTTCGCCGGATTCGTTGTTGAGACAGTGCCCAAATCATTACGCCATTCGTGCGGGTCGGAACTTACCCGACAAGGAATTTCGCTACCTTAGGACCGTTATAGTTACGGCCGCCGTTTACTGGGGCTTAAGTTCACCGCTTCGATTACTCTAACGGATCCCCTTAACCTTCCAGCACCGGGCAGGCGTCAGCCCCTATACATCAGCTTACGCTTTAGCAGAGACCTGTGTTTTTGCTAAACAGTTGCTTGGGCCTATCCTCTGCGGCCTACGTTAAGTAGGCACCCCTTCTCCCGAAGTTACGGGGTCAATTTGCCGAGTTCCTTAACAACGATTCTTCCGATGGTCTTAGGATTCTCTCCTCACCTACCTGTGTCGGTTTGCGGTACGGGCACCTTAATTCCTTGATAGAGGCTTTTCTTGGCAGTGTGAAATCAGATACTTCGCTAAAAATTAGCTCCCCATAACACCTCAACTAAGCAGGCGGATTTGCCAACCTGCACGTCTTAGTGCTTAGACGCACATCCAATAGTGCGCACATCTTATCCTTCTGCGTCACCCCATCTCTCAAAACGGAAAAAGGTGGTATCGGAATATCAACCGATTATCCATCACCTACGCCTTTCGGCCTCGGCTTAGGACCCGACTAACCCTGAGCGGACGAGCCTTCCTCAGGAAACCTTAGGTTTTCGACCACTAAGATTCTCACTTAGTTCTCGCTACTTATGCCAGCATACTCACTCCTGTATAGTCCACCGCTCCTTACGGTACGACTTCAATCCATACAGGAAGCTCCTCTACCGCTCTTACGAGCCCATAGCTTCGGTGGTAAGTTTTAGCCCCGGACATTTTCGGCGCAGGATCTCTTGACTAGTGAGCTATTACGCACTCTTTAAATGAGTGGCTGCTTCTGAGCCAACATCCTAGTTGTCTTAGAAATCCCACATCCTTTACCACTTAACTTACACTTAGGGACCTTAGCTGATGATCTGGGCTGTTTCCCTTTTGACTACGGATCTTATCATTCGCAGTCTGACTGCCGAAATAAAAGTATATGGCATTCGGAGTTTGATAGAGTTCAGTAACTGTTGTCAGCCCCTACCTCATTCAGTGCTCTACCTCCATAACTCAATTAATCGACGCTAGCCCTAAAGCTATTTCGAGGAGAACCAGCTATCTCCGAGTTCGATTGGAATTTCTCCGCTATCCACAGCTCATCCCATGGTTTTTCAACACCAATGTGGTTCGGTCCTCCACGGAATTTTACTTCCGCTTCAACCTGGCCATGGATAGGTCACCCGGTTTCGGGTCTACAGCATGCAACTAGTCGCCCTATTAAGACTCGGTTTCCCTTCGGCTGCGCACCAGAAGTGCTTAACCTTGCTGCATACCGTAACTCGCTGGCTCGTTCTACAAAAAGCACGTCGTCACACATAAAAAGTGCTTCGACCGGTTGTAGGCACACGGTTTCAGGTTCTATTTCACTCCCCTTCCGGGGTTCTTTTCACCTTTCCCTCACGGTACTGCTTCACTATCGGTCACTAGAAAGTATTTAGCCTTGGGAGGTGGTCCTCCCAGCTTCCCACAAGGTTTCACGTGTCTCGTGGTACTCTGGAATAGATCCGGCCATTTTCTCTTTTAATCTACAGGACTGTTACCTTCTACGGTAGAGCTTTCCAGAACTCTTCGATTAAGATATTAGGCTTTAATGATCTATCCACAACCCCAGGAACAAAGTTCCTGGTTTGGGCTCATTCCATTTCGCTCGCCGCTACTAAGGAAATCGATATTTCTTTCTCTTCCTCCGGGTACTTAGATGTTTCAGTTCCCCGGGTATGTCTCTATATACCTATGTATTCAGTATAAAGTACATGTCGTTAAGACATGTGGGTTGCCCCATTCGGAAATCTCCGGATCACAGGCCATTTGCGCCTACCCGAAGCTTATCGCAGCTTGTCGCGTCCTTCTTCGACTTCTAGTGCCAAGGCATTCACCATGCGCCCTTTGTAGCTTGACCTGTTATACTCTTAAGCGTTAGCTTTTCGAGTTTAGTCTTTTATTTTGTTTTAATCTTCATTTTATTAAAGATAAAGATTAATTATACAAAGGATATTTGTTTTATTATTTTACTTTACTTTTTGTTTCACTATGCAATTTTCAAAGTACATTTAAGAGATATTGATCTCTCAAAATTAAACAGAGATAAGAGTTAAACAACCATATCACAGTAGTTATCCTACCATGCTTACTCCTTAGAAAGGAGGTGATCCAGCCGCAGGTTCTCCTACGGCTACCTTGTTACGACTTCACCCCAATCACTAATCCCACCTTCGGCCGCTGGCCCCATAAAGGTTACCTCACGGACTTCGGGTGTTACCAGCTCTCATGGTGTGACGGGCGGTGTGTACAAGGCCCGGGAACGTATTCACCGCGACATTCTGATTCGCGATTACTAGCAACTCCAACTTCATGTAGGCGAATTTCAGCCTGCAATCCGAACTGGGATGAGTTTTCAAGTTTGGCTCCACCTCGCGGTATTGCATCTCGTTGTTCTCACCATTGTAGCACGTGTGTAGCCCTAGACATAAGGGGCATGATGATTTGACGTCATCCCCGCCTTCCTCCCGGTTAACCCGGGCAGTCTCACTAGAGTGCTCAACTTAATGGTAGCAACTAATGATAAGGGTTGCGCTCGTTGCGGGACTTAACCCAACATCTCACGACACGAGCTGACGACAACCATGCACCACCTGTCTTCCTGCCCCGAAGGGCTTCACGTATCTCTACGCTATTCAGGAGATGTCAAGTCTAGGTAAGGTTCTTCGCGTTGCTTCGAATTAAACCACATGCTCCGCTGCTTGTGCGGGCCCCCGTCAATTCCTTTGAGTTTTAATCTTGCGACCGTACTTCCCAGGCGGAGTACTTATTGTGTTAACTGCGGCACAGAAGGAGTCGATACCTCCTACACCTAGTACTCATCGTTTACGGCGTGGACTACCAGGGTATCTAATCCTGTTTGCTCCCCACGCTTTCATGCCTCAGCGTCAGTTACAGTCCAGAAAGCCGCCTTCGCCACTGATGTTCTTCCTAATCTCTACGCATTTCACCGCTACACTAGGAATTCCGCTTTCCTCTCCTGCACTCTAGATACCCAGTTTGAAATGCAGTCCCCAGGTTAAGCCCGGGGCTTTCACATCTCACTTAAGTATCCGCCTACACATCCTTTACGCCCAGTAAATCCGGACAACGCTTGCCACCTACGTATTACCGCGGCTGCTGGCACGTAGTTAGCCGTGGCTTCCTCCTTTGGTACCGTCATTATCGTCCCAAAAGACAGAGCTTTACAATCCGAAGACCGTCATCACTCACGCGGCGTTGCTGCATCAGGCTTTCGCCCATTGTGCAATATTCCCCACTGCTGCCTCCCGTAGGAGTCTGGACCGTGTCTCAGTTCCAATGTGGCCGATCACCCTCTCAGGTCGGCTACGCATCGTCGCCTTGGTGAGCCGTTACCTCTCCAACTAGCTAATGCGCCGCGGGTCCATCTCAAAGTGGATTACTCCTTTAATTACTGCTTCATGCGAAGCTGTAATATTATGCGGTATTAATCTCCCTTTCGGGAGGCTATTCCCCTCTTTGAGGCAGGTTACCCACGTGTTACTCACCCGTCCGCCGCTAGAAACCCGAAGGTTTCTCGCTCGACTTGCATGTGTTAAGCACGCCGCCAGCGTTCGTCCTGAGCCAGGATCAAACTCTCAATTTATAAGTTTGATGTTAGCTCATCGCTTCTCTTCATTTTACTGAAGAATTTGTTACTCTTGATTTTAATTTCTTAAAATCTAAAGAATTGCTGGTTTGTTTTATTCTTATACTCTGTTTAATTTTCAAAGATCAATTTCTGTCATCTGACAGCTTTTATAGTTTATCATCATCAATGCAATTTGTCAATAACTTTTTACTGTGATTTTTATTGATTAGATATATTATTTTTCAACAACTTTTACTATTCTATCATCATACATTTATACTGTCAATATTTTTTTATTGTAAATATAAATGTTTGAGTTTGCTAATAAAAATCATCTCAGAGAACGAAGACTATTTTATCAAATTTAATGACTTATGTATTTAATTTTTATGTGCTTTATCAAAAATAGTTTCATATTTCTTATAATTTCACTGTTTTGCTCATTATATTTAGTATTGATACACCTGGAGAATTGTATGTTATAAAATAATAAATAAGCTCTTACTTAGTTATTATTTTTAATTAACTAAATAAGAGCTATTTTATATTTTACTTATTTAACTCATAAATTTATTCATGATTAGAATCCAAATTTGTTTCTTCTACCTCATAATTTTCATTTACATCTGTATCTATCTTGGCTATTGCTACTACCTTTTCTTCATCAGTACTTCTCATTAAGGTTACACCCATGGCATTTCTACTAGTGGTAGATATATCTGATACATTTATTCTAATTACTATATCATTACTATTAATAATCATCATTTCATCTGCATCTTTAACCATTCTGGCACCTACAAGTTCTCCGGTTTTTTCAGTTACTTTGTAGGTTATTACACCTTTTCCACCTCTTTTTTGAACAGAATACTCAGCTATATGGGTTCTCTTACCAAACCCATTAGAACTTACTACAAGAACATCCTGTTCAATGTCTACAACTTCCATTCCAACAACAATATCATCTTCTCTAAGACTTATTCCTCTTACTCCAGATGTATTTCTTCCAAGTGGCCTAGCATCTTTTTCATTAAACCTAATAGCATAACCATTCTTAGTTGCCATTAATATTTCGCTATCACCATTTGTAAGTCTTACTCCAATAAGTTCATCATCTTCTCTTAAATTTATAGCATTAAGCCCGTTCTTTCTTATTGCAGCATATTGGTCAAGAGAAGTTTTCTTTATAACTCCCTTTTTAGTAGCCATAATTAGATAATTATCTTCTTTAAATTCCTTCAAAGTTATGACAGCTTGAATTTTTTCACCTTGATTTAATTGGAGAAGATTTATTAAATTTGTCCCCTTAGCAGTTCTTCCTGCTTCATGTATCTCATAAGCTTTAAGTTTATAGACTTTTCCCTGATTGCTAAAGAACAAAATATTATTATGAGTAGATGTTATAAATATATGTTCTACGAAGTCATCTTCTTTAGTAGCCATTGCCTGTATACCTCTTCCGCCTCTTCTTTGGGCTGTATATGTATCTGCTGGCAATCTTTTTATGTATCCTGCATGAGTAAGTGTTATTACAACATCTTCATCCTCAATAAGGTCTTCTATGTCTATTTCATTTTCAACACTTTCTATAAGAGTTTTTCTTTCATCACCAAACTTAGCCTTTATTTCTGTAAGTTCATCTTTTATTATATTTAAAATCATATTTCTATCTGCTAATACACTTTCTAAATACTCAATAGTTCTCATAAGTTCTGCTAATTCTTCTTCTATCTTTTCTCTTTCAAGACCAGTAAGTCTTCTAAGCTTCATTTCTACAATTGCTTCAGACTGCTTTTCTGAAAGATTAAATTTATCCATAAGTCTTTCTTCTGCTTCATTAACCGTTTTTGATGATCTTATAATATTTATAACCTCATCAATGTGATCAAGTGCAATTTTAAGACCTTCTAATATGTGAGCTCTAGCTCTAGCTTTATCTAATTCAAATTGAGTTCTTCTTCGTATTACCTCTTCCTGAAATATTACATAATGCTGTAACATCTGTTTCAAATTAAGGTATTGAGGCTTTCCATCTACTAAAGCTAGCATTATAATTCCAAAAGTATCCTGTAATTTTGTATGCTTATATAGTTGATTCAATAAAACCTGAGGATTTGCATCCCTTTTCAGTTCTATAACTATCCTCATACCCTCTCTGTCAGATTCATCTCTAAGATCCGATATTCCATTTAATCTCTTATCCTTAACCAAATCAGCCATATTTTCAATAAGTTTAGCTTTATTAACTTGATAAGGTAATTCAGTTACTATAATTCTATGCTTACCATTATTTTCTTCAATCTCACATTTTGATCTTACAACCACCTTACCCCTACCTGTTTCATAGGCACTTCTTATTCCAGATTTACCAATTATCATTCCTGATGTAGGAAAATCTGGTCCTTTTATTTTGGTCATAAGCTCCAATATTGTTACATCATTGTTATCGATAAGCATAAATATTGCATCAATGACCTCATTTAAATTATGAGGAGGTATATTAGTTGCCATACCTACTGCAATACCAGCTGATCCATTAACTAATAAATTTGGAAATCTTGATGGTATTACGGATGGTTCTTCTTCTTCACCATCAAAATTAGGGACGAAATCCACTGTATTTTTTCCTATATCTCTAATCATTTCAAGTGCTATTTTGCTCATCTTTGCTTCTGTATATCTCATAGCAGCTGCTGAATCACCATCTACTGATCCAAAATTTCCATGACCATTTACAAGGGGATATCTTAGGTTAAAGTCTTGAGCCATCCTAACTAATGCATCATATACAGATGAATCACCATGTGGATGGTATTTACCAAGAACATCTCCAACTATTCTAGCGCATTTTCTATATCCCTTTTCTGGAGTTAAACCTAATTCATGCATTGAATAAATAATTCTTCTATGCACTGGTTTAAGACCATCTCTTACATCTGGTAATGCACGGTCAATAATAACACTCATTGCATAATCTATATAACATTTTTTCATCTCACTACTTATATCTACTTGTAAAACCTTACCTTCATTATTCATGTAACACACCTCTTTTATCGTGCTATATCTTATAGCTGCTAACTGTTATATTCGCATTATATATAAACAAGTTAACTACAACAGTTAGCTTGTTAGATAATTACCCTAAATTTAGCATAGTAAATTCCAACTAAACAAGATTGCATTGATAATATTGACTATTTTATTTATATGTTAAATTTTAAATATCTAAATTTATAACATTCTTTGCATTTTGCTGTATGAATTCTCTACGTGGTTCTACTTTGTCTCCCATAAGAATTGTAAATATCTCATCTGCAACCATAGCATCTTCTACTGTTGCTTTCAAAAGTATTCTTCTTTCAGGATCCATTGTAGTCTCCCAAAGTTGTTCTGCATTCATTTCACCTAAACCTTTGTATCTTTGAATACTTGTATTATTATCTTTACCACCAAGCTCTTCTAGAACCTTATCTAAATCTTTTTCAAGATAGCAATATACTTCCTTTTTACCCTTAGAAACCTTATATAATGGTGGCTGAGCTATATATATATGTCCCTGCTCCACAAGTTCTCTCATATATCTATAGAAAAATGTCAATAACAATGTCCTTATATGTGCACCATCTACATCGGCATCAGTCATAATAATAATTCTATGATATCTTATTTTTTCTATATCAAAATCCTTGCTTATACCAGCACCAAAAGCAGTTATCATAGCTCTTATCATTTCAGAGTTTAATATCTTATCTATTCTCTGCTTTTCTACATTCATAATCTTTCCTCTTAAAGGAAGTATAGCTTGAAATTTTCTATCTCTACCCTGTTTAGCTGATCCACCAGCTGAATCACCCTCAACTATATAAATTTCGCATTCTGCTGGATCTTTTGAAGAACAATCCGCCAGTTTACCTGGAAGGGCAGTAGTTTCAAGTACAGATTTTCTTCTTGTAAGTTCTCTTGCCTTTTTTGCTGCATCTCTGGCTCTTGCTGCAAGCAAAGCTTTATCAATTATTATTTTACCTATTTGTGGGTTTTCCTCTAAAAAGGCACTTACATTTTCACCTAAAATACTATCAACAATTCCTCTTACTTCACTGTTTCCAAGTTTTGTCTTTGTCTGACCTTCAAACTGAGGATCTGAAAGCTTAATTGATATAACTGCTGTTAATCCCTCTCTAATGTCTTCTCCAGAAAAATTCTTATCATTTTCCTTTATAAAATTAAATTTCCTTGCATAGTCATTTAAAACTCTTGTAAGTGCTGTTTTAAAACCAGAAAGATGAGTTCCACCTTCAACTGTATCAATGTTATTTGCAAAAGAAAATAAATTTTCTGCATAACCATCATTATATTGAAGTGCCATTTCCACTACATAATCACCTTTGTATCCCTCAATATAAATTGGTTCTGGAAAAATAGCTTCTTTATTTCTATTTAGATAGCTAACAAATGATTTTATTCCACCTTCATAATGGAATGTTTCTTTTTTGTCCTGTCTTTCATCTGTAAAATTAATCTTTATTCCCTTATTTAAAAATGCTAATTCTCTTAGCCTTTGAGCTAATGTATCATAGCTAAATTCTATTTCCTCAAATATTTCACTGTCTGGCTTAAAATTAGTCTGAGTACCATGTTCTTCCGTATCACCTATTTGTTCAAAAGGACTAGCTACATTTCCTCTATGATAAAGCTGCCTCCAAATATGGCCATCTCTTTTAACTATAACTTCGCAGGTTTCAGATAAAGCATTAACAACTGATGCTCCAACACCATGTAGACCTCCTGATACTTTATAACCACCACCGCCAAATTTTCCTCCAGCATGAAGCACTGTCATTATAACTTCCACTGTTGGCTTATTCATTTTATGATGTATTCCTACAGGCATACCCCTTCCATCATCAACTATGGATACTGAGTTATCCTTATGAATTACAATATCTATGTTTTTACAAAAACCACCTAAAGCTTCATCTATGCTGTTATCAACTATTTCATAAACAAGATGATGAAGACCCCTTAGAGAAGTGCTACCTATATACATTCCAGGTCTCTTTCTTACCGCTTCTAATCCTTCAAGAACCTGAATTTGACTTTCATCATAAATTTCATTATTTTGTGACATTGAAATCCTCCTATCAAAAAACTCTATGGTTCTAAATAAAACATTTCACTTCTCTTGCTAAGTGTAGCAGAAGATATTGGAGATAAATATATCTTGCTTTTTTGATTTACCTCAGCAATTATAAATGATTTTGGCTTCTCATTAGTTATTCTTTGAACAAATCCATCTTCTTCTGCCATTCTTAAAAACTGGCTAGTATCTGAACTATACATAGTAGTTTCTATATCAAAAATTCCTATAATATCTTTTATTGGAACTACTACACTTTCACCTAAATGCAAAAACATAAAAAACCTCCTTATAAGCTATCAACCTCTGATATTTCTCCATCTTTAACATTAAAAACCTTAAATTTTCCACTTATATAGCTGCTTATATTATTAATTCCTGTACACGTAATGATAGTTTGTATGTCATTTATAGAATTTAAAATATATTTTTGCCTGGAAGTATCAAGTTCTGATAAAACATCATCTAATAAAAGTACAGGCTCCTCTTTTGTATATTCTTTTAAAATATTTAAAGTTGAAAATTTAATAGTTAATATAGCTGTTCTTTGCTGTCCCTGTGAACCATAACTTCTTGTGTCTATATTATTTATTAATATACTAAAATCATCCTTGTGGGGTCCTATGGATGTATTTCCTCTGTATATATCCTTATTTCTATTTTTTTCATAACATTTAAATAAATCAGTTTCTATATTATCTGTATTTTTAACACACATAATATATTTAAACTCTATATTTTCTTTTTTACTGGTTATATCATTATGTATTATATTTCCAAAATAATTTAATTTATCTATATAATCTAATCTGTATTTTATTAATTTGCTTCCATATTTACTAAGTTGCTTATCATATATTTCTAAAATATCAAAAGTATCCTTGCTATTATTTCTAAGTAATGCGTTTCTTTCATTTAAAACTTTAGTATACTGAACCAATTCAAAATAATATCTTGAATTTAGTTTAGAAAGTTCTATATCCAAAAACTTTCTTCTATAAATTGGAGAATCTTTTACAATTTTCAAATCTTCTGGTGAAAAAATTACAGCATTAAAAACTCCAAAAAGCTCAGATATCTTTCTTAACCTTATAGAATTAACATTAATGCCTTTTTTACCTTCTTTAAAAATTTTTATTTCTATTCTTTTATCTAATCTTTCTTTACAGACATATAAATTTATATATGAGCTTTCCTTATTCCATTGAATAAGCTCCTTATCCTTATTTGTCCTATAGGATTTACCTACACTACAGTAATAAATACTCTCAAGTATATTGGTTTTTCCTTGGGCATTATCTCCAGTAAATATATTTATATTTCTATCTAATTGAATATTGAGCTTTTCATAATTTCTAAAATTATTAAGTATTAAAGATCCTATATGCATAACTACACACCTTATATTATAACACAAGTATATAAACTTATGGCAAATCTAATTACGTAATCAATACAATTATATTATTTTATATTGATTACCATTAAATTCTATCAAATCCCCTTTTAATAGTTTTTTACTCCTTTGAATTTCAACAACTCCATTAACCTTAACTTCTCCATTTTTTATAAAAAATTTAGCTTCTGAACCTTGACTAATAATACCTGCCCATTTTAGAAATGAATCCAATTTTATTATTTCAGTATTAATTTTAACTTCTTCCATAATTTTATTTTGTAACCTAAGTTACACTCCTCTCTTTTTAATTATAACCAACTTTATAATTAATTAACTATTTAATAATCTCACAGGTAAAATAAGATAAGTATAGTTATTATTTTCTTTACTTTTAACTAAACATGGAGTTATATTACTAGAAAATTCCATACATATTTCTTCTTCCTCTATTATTTTTAATAAGTCTATTAGGTATTTTGAATTAAATGCAATTTTTAAATGTTCTCCTTGCAAAATTATATTCAATTCTTCTCGGACGTTTCCCAATTGAGAATTAGAAGTTATTACCATATAATCATCTTCAATATCAAATTTAATAAGACTTGTATTTCCGTCCTTTCCTACTAACGATGCTCTTTCTATACAATTTAAAAGTTCTTCTCTTTTTACATTTACTCTTAAATTATATTCTTCAGGAATTATTGATGTATACCTTATGAATTCACCTTCCAAAAGTCTAGATATTATTTTAGTTTTTTCAAGATTTATAAGAATATGATTTGAAGTAAATGTTATATTTACAATTCCCTCATCTTGCAAGATTTTAACTACTTCGTTTAAAGTTTTTCCAGGAATAACGGCACTTATAGAATCGTCATTTTCTATGGATTCACTTCTAAATGCAAGTCTATATCCGTCTAGAGCTACTAGATTAATTTTTTTATCTTTTACTTCAAATAAAACCCCTGTAAGTATTGGTCTTGACTCATCTTGTGCAATTGCAAATATAGTAGATTTTATCATATTTTTTAGTGTTTTTTGATCTATAGAAAAAATCATATCATCGTTAATGGATGGAAGACTTGGAAAATCATCTGCATTCATATGAACCAAAGTAAATTCAGACTTTTCACAAATTAATTTAATTGAGTTATTGTCCAATGAATTTATTTCTATATATGAATTTGGAAGTTTTCTTATTATATCTCCAAATAGTTTAGCATCAACTACAATTTTTCCAGTTTCTATAATTTCAGCTTCTAGTTTAGTTTCTATACTTAAGTCAATATCGGAACCTATTATTGTAATCTGTCCTTGTTCTGCAATTATAAGTAATCCTTGTAGTATAGGCATTGATGATTTTCCAGTCACTGATTTTTGTGCTATAGATATAGCCTCTTGAAGTTTATTTTTTTCACATTTAAATTTCATAATTGTATGTCCTCCTTATACACAGATAAAATGGCTTATATAGTAGATTAGATAATATAATAATATTATAGTAATAGTAGTAGGGGCTGTTGATATGTTAGTAACTTCTAAAAGCAAGCATATTGGCTAATTAGACTAAAAAATAATTGTGGATAAGTAAATAGTAAAAATTTAGCTTTATCCACATTATTAAGACTAAATATAAATAATTTTTTTATCCACATGTTTATTTTATATTATTATAAACATATGTTATTATTTTTGATTTATCTTTTTAGTTATATCGCTTATTGCATTCTTTAGAGATTCGTCTTTTTTTAATCCACCAGATATTTTTTCATAAGCATGAATAACAGTTGTATGATCTCTTCCTCCAAATTCTTCACCTATCTTTGGCAAAGACATATCTGTGAGTTTTCTACATAAATACATAGCTATTTGTCTGGGATAAGCTATATTTCTAGTTCTTCTTGCAGACTTAAAATCTTCTATTCTAAGGCTATAGTAATTTGCAACTATATCCTGGATTAATCCTACAGTAACCTGACGTGATTGTTTATTTGAGATTATATCTTTTAATGCCTCTGAGGCTAAATCTACGCTTACTTCTTTGTTTGTTAAGGAAGAAAAAGCTACTATTCGTATTAATGCTCCTTCTAATTCTCGTATATTTGATTTAATCTTTGTAGCTATATATACCATTACTTCATTTGGTATATTTAAATTTTCTACATCAGCTTTCTTTTTTAATATAGCTATTCTTGTTTCAAAATCAGGTGGTTGAATATCAGCTATAAGTCCCCATTCAAAGCGTGAGCGCAATCTGTCTTCCAATGTTGGTATTTCTTTTGGAGGGCGATCACTGGAAAGGATAATTTGCTTATTATTTTCATGAAGAGTATTAAAGGTGTGAAAGAACTCCTCTTGTGTTCTTTCTTTACCACCAATAAATTGAACATCATCTATTAAAAGTACATCAACATTTCTGTACTTAGTTCTAAATTCTTCATTTTTATCATCCTTTATAGAATTAATTAGTTCATTAGTAAATTTTTCAGAAGAAACATATACTACCTTGGCCTTAGGATTATTTTGTAATATATAATGTCCTATAGCATGCATAAGATGTGTTTTTCCGAGTCCAACTCCACCATATATAAATAATGGATTATATGCTTTAGCTGGAGCTTCTGCAACAGCTAAGCAAGCAGCATGAGCAAATCTATTGCTATTACCTATGACAAATGAATCAAATTTATATTTTGGATTTAACATTGTATACATTTCATCATGAGAAGATATATTATCTTTAGATTTATCTTCGTATGATTCATCAACTTCAGCAGTTTCTTCTGACAATATGTTAAAAACAAGAGAATACTTTTTTGTAGTAATGACTTTTAAAGAGTTTGAAATTAAATCTTTATATCTACTTTCCAAAATTTCTTTAGTAAATTGATTAGGGACCCCAAATTTTATAAAATCATTATTCATAGATAAAGGAGATATACTTTTAATCCAAGTATTAAAACTCACTTCAGTTAATTCACTTTTTATTATATTTAAAGTTTTTTCCCATATATCTTTTAGTTGGGTGTCCATATGTTATCCTCCAGTAAATTTTTTATCTTGAAATAAGTTAGTAACAAAAGTAATAACAAAATATAGTTGTTATTTAAGGTTGTTGACAAATTTATATTAAATTATACACATGTGAATAATTTTGTTATATAATTTATAAAATAAAAATTATTCACATATAGTAAGAAAAATATATTAACATTGTAATATACCTTATAAATGTTGGATTTTAGACAAAAATAAAAGATAATAAATGAAATTATTAACTAAATAAATAAGTTATCAACATTTTTGTCCACAACCTGTGAATAACTTTATATTTTTAAAATAATTCACAGGTCATGTTTAATAATATCAAAACATCAGTATCTATTCAAGAAGTTATCCACAAAAAAGTATTTTACATTGAAAAAATATCAACAAA